>NZ_CP183879.1:0-445000 GCF_048572925.1 Peribacillus sp. B-H-3
TGGGTTCTTGCCCCGATTTCCAGCAAATAATTATGCAGGAGATCTGCGACAAGATTACCTGTATTCGTTACAAATTCGCCATTCCAAGGTCTTCCCATACTATCGCCAGGGTATGCTGCCTGGCCTGTTGTAGTATAGTAAAGCGAATAGCGCATATCCTTGCCGTTCTGCAGCGGAGCCGTGTCAGGGTCCCCGGGATGGGTCACACCGTACTGAAGAAGGTTAATCGCATTGGAAACAAGCTCCACATGGCCGAATTCCTCTGCCGTAATACTTGCAACCAAATCATAGAAGGGCTTTAGCTTCTTTTTCCTGCGAAAATTGAAGGATTGAAACATATAATTATTCAGTGTTGACATTTCGCCAAACTTGCCGCCTAAAAGCTCCTGCACAGCAGCAGCTGCATTGGGGTCGCCATGCTCCGGTCTTGGCAGTGCAATCTGAAGCTTATTGATGCGTTTTATCATCATTTCCCCTCCTCATGAATCACAAAAACTACTTCTATGATTATTCGGGGATAGGGTTGTATCATTCCATTTTCAACGTGGGATTGGGAACCGCCCAGATAATATGTCTCGTCAGGATGAAAAACTGGTTACCTCCCATTTCGACAACAATATGGTCCGGCTGGACATTTAAAAGATTTCCCCGTACAGATCCCCGCTCTGTCTGAACCGAAATCGGCATTCCTACTGCTGACGACAATGCCTGGTACACATAGGGCTCACTGAGGTTCCAATTGGTTTCTGTCATATTCTTCACCTCCCATGTGTTTTCTTCCGCCTAGGCAATATATGCAGCTCTACACATGTTGGAAGGTTGTTTGTTACATAAAAAAAGCGCAGCACCCTTCTATAAGTTCAGGGAGCTTGCGCTTTTGCTTATTTTTTCTTTGAAAGCCATTCTGCGACTTTGTCAGCATCTTTGCCGGTGATAAGCTCTGCCGGCATGTTGCCTTTTCCGTTCGCTATTGTTTTCTTAATTTGATCTGTTGTTAGCTTGGAGCCGATTTTGGTAAGGTTTGGCCCGACTGCTCCCTCCAGGTTCTGTCCATGGCATGCAGAGCATTTATTTTCAAAAAGTTTCGCTGCATCCCCTGCACCCGCACTGGAAGTATCGTTTTTGCTGCTGTCATTTCCGCCGCCGCAGGCTGCAAGAACGATCGATGTTCCTGCCAATAAGGCAAATAGCTTTTTCTTCAAAACATTTCCTCCTAAACCAACTTGCAAGTATACCTTTATTATACCAGCTCTAAGCGTGATTAAAACCTTCACCCAATACCTCAGAAGCATCAGTGACAATGACAAACGCCCTTGGATCAGCAGCTTGGACGATTTGTTTCAATTTAGTGAACTCCGATTGATCAATCACGCACATAAGAATCGGCCGTGAGTCTTCAGTATAACCCCCAACTCCGGATAGCTTGGTTACTCCGCGGTCCACTTCTGTAAGAATGGCCTTGCTTACCTCATGCTCGCGGGTCGTGATGATCAGTACCATTCTGGAACGCTTCAGGCCGATCTGCACCAAATCAATGGTCTTGCTTGTTACATATAATCCAATCAGGGCATACAGCCCTTTTTCAATATCAAAAACAATCGCCGCACTCAAAACAATCATTCCATCAATGATGGCCACACAGGCTCCAAGAGAAAAATGTGTATACTTATGGATGATTTGCGCGGCAAGATCTGTTCCGCCTGTAGAGGCCTTCCCCCTGAAAACTATTCCAAGGCCAAGCCCGACACCCAGCCCGCCGCAGATCGAACCGAGCAGGGCATCATGTGTCCAGGGCTCCCAGTTCTTCGTCAAAAACACGACAAACGGCAAAAAGACCGTACCGACAAGTGTTTTCACACCGAACTGCATGCCAAGCAGCAGCAGGCCCGCAATGAAAAGCGGCATGTTTAAGGCCCATTGCACATAAGCAGGCTCCCAGCCGAGCTTTGCATTCAAGATGGTACTGATACCGCTCACTCCGCCGGAAGCAATGTGATTCGGCAATAAAAACACGTTAAAAGCAATCGCCACAATTCCGGCACCGATCAGCACCAATATATATTCAGTCAGTTTATCGGCCAGCGGATGCTTTGGATCTCTGTATCTTTTTTTCATCGTATCCTCCTTGAACGTATTCCGTTTTATTATGATCAAATAAGAAAGCATTTGGACGGTTCCAACAAATAGAACAATCCTTGATATTTAAAATTATTGTAAAAAAAGAAAAAGAACAGAAGAAGTATAGCATTCCCTGCTTAGGTATGTAAATGGCACTCTGATAAAGCGTTGAAGAAATGCAATATAACGGTATTCAACAGTTTGCCCATAAAAAAAATCCAGGCTCGCAAATGCACAAAAATGCGCTTTTGCGAGCCTGGATTTTTATATTTCTTATAGTTTTGAACGAAGGTAAGAATCGATGAAAACGTCAATATCTCCGTCCATGACGGCCTGGACGTTTCCTGTTTCTGTGCTTGTGCGGTGATCCTTCACCATGGAATATGGATGGAATACGTATGAGCGAATCTGGCTTCCCCAGCCAATTTCGTCTTTCTCGCCGCGGATTTCATCAAGCTGTGCCTGCTGTTCTTCAATTTCACGCTGATAAAGCTTAGACTTCAGCATCGTCATCGCCTGGGCGCGGTTTTTAATCTGTGAACGCTCGGACTGGCAGGTAACAACCGTATTTGTCGGCAGATGGGTAATCCGGACGGCTGAATCGGTTGTATTGATATGCTGTCCGCCCGCGCCGCTCGCACGGTACGTATCGATTTTCAAATCTTCCGTACGGATTTCAATTTCGATATTATCATCGAATTCCGGCATAACATCACAGGAAACAAAGGATGTGTGGCGGCGGCCCGATGAATCGAAAGGAGAAATACGCACCAATCGATGCACCCCTTTTTCCGCCTTCAGGTATCCATAAGCATTATGTCCCTTAATTAATAGGGTAACGCTCTTGATTCCCGCTTCGTCGCCAGGAAGATAATCCAGCGTCTCCACCTTGAAGCCGCGCTTTTCGCCCCAGCGGGTGTACATGCGAAGCAGCATGGAGCCCCAGTCCTGTGACTCGGTTCCGCCAGCTCCCGGATGCAGCTCAAGGATTGCATTTTTCTTATCATATTCTTCGCTTAATAAAAGCTGAAGCTCAAAGTCATTCATTTTCTGAGAAAGCTCCATGATTTCCTGCTCAAGCTCAGCCTGAAGCTCTGCATCACTTTCTTCCTTCACAAGTTCATACGTTAAATCCAGGTTTTCATAGGACTCATTGAGTTCTGAAAGCTGATTCACCTGATCTTTTAACGCATTTGCTTCATTAATAACTGTTTGTGCTTTTTGCTGGTCATTCCAGAAATCAGGATCTGTCATGACATTATCAAGTTCTGCAATTCGGGCTTCCTTTTCTTCTAAGTCAAAGAGACCCCCTAAAGTCCGCTAAACGTCCCGCGGTTTTTTCAAGCTCATTTCTAATATCTGACAATTCCATAATCTTCACCTCATAAGTAGTAATTCCTCTATAAAAAGGATATTCTTCATTTTAAAAACGTGCACATTCATTTCTAGATAACTATATGCAAAAAACGGCCGATAAGCAAACTCTAATCAAAACGCACGAAAAGAGGCGGCAAACCTGAAGCTGCCCAGCCTCTTTCATGACAGGTCTTTACTATATTCCCGGACCAGGTGCTATTATTCCATCAGGCCGTGGCAATTTTTATATTTCTTTCCGCTTCCGCAAGGGCAAGGAGCATTGCGGCCAGTATCGGATTTGCTGCGGACAGGCTTTTTCTTAACCGTTTCTCCATCTTCCTTCGGATTCACGGCATGTCCTTTGATCACTTCCTGGCGCTCCAGGTTATTCTGGATTTCCGCTTTCATGATGTACTGAGTTACTTCATCCTCAATGGACGCAATCATTTCTTCGAACATCGCGAAGCCTTCCTGCTGGTACTCACGCAAAGGATCGATCTGGCCATATGCGCGAAGGTGGATTCCCTGGCGAAGCTGTTCCATCGCATCGATATGGTCCATCCATTTGCTGTCAACAGCACGAAGCACGATAACCTTCTCGAACTCGCGCATTTGCTCAGAGGAAAGCAGCTCTTCTTTTTCATCATAGCGCACTTTCACTTGTTCAAGAAGCCACTCAGAAATTTCTTCTGTATCCTTGCCTTTCAAATCTTCCTCTGTAATGTCGCCTTCACTTAGAAGATTTGCGTTCACATAGTCAACGATTCCAGCAGTGTTCAATGATTCTTCTTCTTCGCTGAACGTGCCAAATGCGGCAATCGCCCTATGGATAGAAGAGCTGATCATGTTTTCTGCAATGCTTCGGAGATTTTCGCTGTCAAGGACATCAAAACGCTGTCTGTAGATGATTTCACGCTGCTGGCGAAGCACGTCATCATATTGAAGCAGCTGCTTACGTGCATCAAAGTTATTTCCTTCAACACGTTTTTGCGCTGACTCAACAGCTCTTGATACCATTTTGCTCTGTATCGGCTGGGTATCATCCATGCCAAGGCGTGTCATCATGTTTTTCATATTGTCAGATCCGAACCTGCGCATCAATTCATCTTCCATTGATAGATAAAATTGAGTCACACCCGGATCTCCCTGGCGTCCTGAACGTCCGCGCAGCTGGTTATCGATACGCCTGCTTTCATGGCGTTCCGTACCAATGACTGCAAGGCCGCCCAATTCTTTCACGCCTTCACCAAGCTTAATGTCAGTACCGCGTCCAGCCATGTTTGTAGCAATCGTAACTGCGCCCTGCTCGCCGGCATTCGCAATAATTTCCGCTTCACGTTCATGATTCTTCGCATTCAGCACATCGTGGCGGATGCCTTTTTTAGCCAAGTAATTTGAAATGATCTCTGATGTTTCAATGGCAACTGTACCGACAAGTATCGGCTGCCCTTTTTGATGGCGCACTGCAATATCCTCGACAACTGCCCTGAACTTGCCGTCCATGGAAGCATAAATCAGATCTGCACGGTCATCACGGACAATGTCACGGTTTGTCGGTATGACAATGACGTTCATATTGTAGATATTGCGGAATTCCTCTTCTTCCGTTTTAGCTGTACCAGTCATTCCGGAAAGCTTTTCATACATACGGAAGTAGTTTTGGAATGTGATTGTCGCAAGAGTCATGCTTTCGTTCTGGATTTCCAGGCCTTCTTTTGCTTCAATAGCCTGGTGCAGCCCTTCACTATAGCGGCGGCCCTTCATTAAACGGCCGGTAAATTGGTCAACAATGACAATTTCGCCTTCCTGCACCACATAGTCGACATCAAGGTGCATTGTTACATGAGCCTTTAATGCCTGGTTAATATGATGGTTCAGGGTAATATGATTGATATCGAACAGGTTATCAATATTGAAGGCTGACTCAGCACGGTTGATTCCTTCTTCCGTAAGCTGGACACCTTTCGTTTTTTCATCATACGTATAATGAGTATCCTTTACCAGCGTTCGGACAAAGGCATTCGCCTGGATATACAGTGCGGTTGATTTTTGTGCAGATCCGGAAATGATAAGCGGTGTACGCGCTTCATCGATCAGGATGGAGTCAACTTCATCGATTACTGCATAATGAAGCGGACGCTGAACCATTTGCTCTTTATACAGCACCATGTTATCACGAAGATAATCGAAGCCAAGTTCATTATTCGTGCTGTAAGTAATGTCTGCCTGATACGCTTCCTGCTTTTCTTCCTGTGATAGGCCATTTAGATTCAAGCCGACAGTCAAGCCAAGGAATTCATAAAGCTTGCCCATTTCAGCAGCATCACGGCTGGCCAGGTATTCATTGACCGTAACTACGTGAACGCCTTTTCCAGTGATCGCATTCAGATATACTGGCATAGTGGAGGTTAGAGTTTTACCTTCACCGGTTTTCATCTCAGAGATATTCCCGTCATGAAGGGAAATCCCCCCCATCAGCTGCACATGGAAAGGATAAAGCCCCAATGCACGCTTGGCCCCTTCACGCACAACAGCAAACGCCTCAACAAGCAAATCGTCCACCGTTTCGCCGTTTTGGTAGCGCTGCTTGAATTCTTCAGTCTTTGCCTTAAGTTCGCTGTCAGAGAGAGCAGCCGTCTCCTGTGCAAGACCCTCAATTTGATCAGCTATACGCTGAAGCCTCTTCACGTCTCGTTTGTTTGGATCAAATACTTTGTTTAATATATTAAGCATTCATTAACGCTCCTCTTTATCGATAGAATCAATAATACTTGCTGACTTAATGATAGATTTGTTATCTCAACTTTCCTGGCGGTAAAGCCAAGTCATTTTTAATTTTGAATGGGAGTGCGGCATGAAATGGAAGTAAAAGGCTGACATGCAGTCCCTGTTTCCTCATTCTCTTAACAGCCGCGCTTTATGGGCTGCTTTTAAAAAAACTGCCTAATAAGCCCACAATTAATATTACCATTTCTATATGGCAGGTACAACTTACTGTATTTGAATAAAAGATGGATAATATAGCATTAATGCTGTTAAAATGTAAATAGACTAGATTAAATAACATATATATGATAAATAAAGAAAAAGTTTCAGGATGTGGTGACATGATCGGAATCCGCGTGAGAAGTTTAAGAGAAAAAAGAAAAATGTCCATGACAGAGCTCGCAGACAAAGCAGGAGTGGCAAAATCGTATTTAAGCTCGCTCGAAAGAAACCTGCAAACCAATCCCTCTATTCAATTTCTCGAAAAAATAGCTGCTGTGCTGGGGGTGCCCGTAGACTCACTTTTGCATGATGAGCCTGACACAGAAAACCTGGATGCCGACTGGCTGAATATCATTCAGGAAGCCATGGATTCAGGAGTGACCAAAGACCAGTTCCGCGAATTTATTGAATTCAACAAGTGGAGATTGAAAAAAGAAGATGAATAAGGATCCTAAGCAGGAACCAAAAGCAATTTAAGTATGTAATATAGAAAGAATTCTTCAAGACAAAGCCCTTAAACAACCGGTAATATTACCGTATGTTTAAGGGCTTTCAAATTACATCAGCTTTCTGTATATGTATTTTCACAAATTTTCGGCCCGCCTTGATTGAATAATGATTGCTTTGATAAGAGAAATTGCCTGATATCGTCCTTGTTAATCCCAATTAATTTAGCTTCCTTAATTAATTCAACCCACTCTAGATCCAATACAGTCTTTCCCATCATTAACCTCCCAAAATACCTTTGTATTTCAGGCAGACCGGCCGCCATAGCATTATTCCACCCTTAGACCCGTGACTTTGCGTCCCTATCTTTCAATAGGTTTGCCTTTTTCTGCATTCATATAAAAAATCAGCTAGTTTTCTTATTATAATAGTTAAGCAGGTTAACCTATGCTGTTTCTTGTCGATTATTTTAGGAATTTTCCAACTATTTATTTACATTTTATACTAATTTTTAACAAAGAGTATCTTTTAACTGGGGGGAAATGCGCTTATAATACATGCAGCTGCACCGCATGTCGAACAATGAGGTTTTTCGTTTATTTGCTTCCTGAAGTGTAATTCTTTTTAACAGATTCATATTTATGCTGGCTGTTTTCTATTGAAACAGCCTGGAATAGCTTTTGATCCGTTAAGTCTGCCCCGCACACCGGGCAGAGCCATTGGCCATCACCCGCACTGCTAAAAGATGGCCTGTGGCATTTATAGCAATTTTTCCGGTACATACTGACAACCCCTTCATCGTTTAATCACTTTCTCGTTTTTTGCGTTTCTGCAGAATAAGCAATGTGCCTCCTGAAATGGTCAAAAATACTCCAGCCAGCAGGATGTTGTAAGTATCAGAAGCTGTATCCGGAAGCTTTTCTCCCGTTTGGTTATGGTCAGCATGCTTTGTATCCAAGTTTTGCGGCTGTTCAGGTATGCTCCCGGAATTATCGGGAGTATTGCCAGGTTGATGCTGAGGGGCGCCAGGATCATTGTTATCGCTTGGCGGCGGTGTTACAGAAGAATCCGGCTCTTCAGCATAAAATTTAAATAGAGCTTCAGCTGCAGAACCTTGGAACTCATTCCCCAGTTCTTCAGGCATCTTTACGGTATATTTTAGAGTTTCAGATTGGCCGCTTTTTAAGAAGCGAGGAGGAAATCCCTTAAAATCAGCTAATTTCCCTTTGTATAAGAAATGATTATTCTTGTCTTGAACGGATAATGTCAGGTTTTCAAATAACTCTTTTTCCGAATGCTTTTTTTCAACAAAAGAATAATAATTAAAATCCCTTTTCCCCTCGTTGCTAATGGTAATTTCACGAGGCATCCAGTCACCTGGCTTTAAATTGCCTACCTTAAATAAAAATTGATTAGGGTTTGTTTCAATATCAATTTCCTGCTCCGAAGCTTCCGAGACACTTGGATAGATAAAGCTGTATATCACCAATAAAGCAGCAATAAGCAAAACCGGCTTTGCCAATAGCCTTTTATTATGCACGGCATTACCCCGCAATCACCATGTAGTTTCAAATCAGCATCACAATTAATATAAATAAAGGCGGGAAAAGATTTCCCGCCTTTATTAAGCTATTTCATTATTATTTTGATTCTCCAGCAGTTTGCTGAGCATCAAATTTCCAGTGAAGATTTATAGAATCACCCTGGAATTGATTTTGGTCTGCGTTGTTATCGACAAATTCAAATTGTACATATAAGTTATCCTGAGTATGAGCTTTTATTCCGTTCCTCTCTCCACCCTGCAACCCAAACCATGTTGGACTTACATTTTTCACTTGATCAGGAGTCATGTTTTTCAATTCGTAAAGAGTTTTGCTCGCAATTACATTGCTTGGTCCAAGTAAGCTTGATTTATCTTCATTCTTTAGGAAATTCACCTTGATATGCTTTCCAAAATCATCATTATTATCACCTTTGGCATCTTTAATTTCATAAGTAGTTGTTAACAACACTTTTGAGATATCTAAAGATCCATTGTTTTGCAGTTTAAATGTACGGTTCATCCAGTCTCCCGGTTTAATGTTGTTTACGTTGATGATGACATCAGGATCAACATTTAAATCCAAAGTTCCTGCTGCAAATGTATTGTTTGTTGTTTCAGAGTCACTGAAGAAGGCAAATGTTCCTCCGCCTACTAAAGTCAAACCTAGTGCAGCTGCACCCATTCCTAAACCTAATTTTTTCTTAAGACTCATTTCTTTCTTCCTCCCTGACCCTATTGGGTATGTAATTTTATATTGATTCCTGCATTGCTGCAGGAAATGCAACCTTTTTAAGCTGTTTTAGTTTTGTCCTGGTTTTTCTTAGGGTCAATTTCCTTTAAGGCTTTTAAGATGGAAAATGCTGCATAAGCCAGAAGCAGCAAGCCCGGAATGATCATCAGCAGCGCTGAACCTGTTTTCGATGAAGCGTAATTTATGAAATATCCCGCATAAGGAATTGTGACTCCGTTATATTTATCTATTACATTGGCAGAAAGCACTGGCTCAAGATCAGCCGCATCGTTGTTATCTCCTTTTGTCCGATAAGAAACATCTGCTCCTGATTTCATGACCTTTTGAATCCTGTGAGTGATCGTTTTATCCTGGTCTGCCTGGAAGGTAATGATGTCACCTTTTTTCAGCTGAGTTTTTTCCTCGGCTTTCAGGGGTTTAACAGCAATCACTGAGCCTGTCAGAAATGTCGGTTCCATGGAGCCTGAGAGCACGGATTTCAGCTGATACCCAAAGGCCTGCGGAGCACCTCCGGAAGCTTTGGATGTGACCACGAAGAAGGCCATCAAAATCAATAGAGCTGCGAGCACGAAGGTTAATGCATTACTCAGGAATTTAATCAGTTTTTTCAAAATAAACACCTGCCTGTTATAATGATTTAGATCGTTCTTTTTAGAGAACATATTCTTTTTAAAGAGTATCGTATCGTTCTACATAACGCCTATAATTCGTTCGTTTTGTTCTTTTTAATGAACTTATATTTGAATTATAGTACAAAGGTAGCGATCTTAAAAATCCTGAAATCGTCCATTCGTTCCATAAAAAGGACTAATTTCGTTCGTTTTTAAGAATATACTCACTCTTACTCATTATTTTGTATTTTTTAAAGAACGTAATGTTCTTTATAATGGATGAAAGATATTAAGAATTCATCAAAAGGAGAGACGATATGATTGGTGGAAAAATAAAGGAATTCCGGCAGAAGAAAGGCTATTCACTCAATGGGCTGGCAAATAAGATAGGCATCTCCAAGTCTTATTTGAGCTATATTGAACGGGGAATCCAGAAAAATCCTTCCATAAAAATCTTATCAAAAATTGCAGATATACTGGAAACAACGGCGGAAGATTTGATGGGAGATCCTAAAGAACAGGAGAGGCTCGATCCTGAATGGGCGGCTCTTTTACAGGAAGCAATCGCCTCTGGCGCGAGCAAGGAAGAACTTAGCTCCTGGATTGAATTCATAAAATTCAAAATGATTTCAAACCCGGAATGAAACAAACAGGGCTTATCATTCTGGTTCTCGGAATACTTTGCCTCTGCTTCTCTCTTTATAAAATGAATATGCAGCACAAAGAACAAAAACAAAGCATGGCACAAGCAAAGTCAATGATCGCACAGCAGCACAAACAGCAGACAGACATAAAGCCTGCAGCAAAGCCACACGCAAAAAATGGAGAGGTTATTGGAATTCTGAAAATTCCTGTTCTGAAAAAGGAGCTGCCAATCGTGGAAGGAGCAGATGAAGACGACCTGGAAAAAGGAGTTGGCCATGTTTCTTCGACCTCCCTGCCAGGGGAACACAGACAAATTGTCCTCGCCGGACACAGAGACACCGTTTTCAGAAGGCTCGGAACCCTCAGGAAATCTGATGAACTGACTGTCCTGTTAAATAATAAAAGATATACCTATATCATCTATAGAACGTACATTGTTGATAAAGATGATACAACGGTCATTCGCAGCACGGATCCTGAAGAAATTCTTACGCTTAGCACCTGCTATCCCTTTTCCTATGTCGGGCATGCCCCGAAGCGTTATGTGATTGAAGCAAAGCCAAAATAAAAATCTCCATTTACGGCACACCCGTAAATGGAGATTTTTTAGGATAGTGCAAGTCCACCGTAAATCAGCGCTCCTGCAATAACATATGCTGGATGGACCTTCAGTTTTTCCATCAGCACGTAGCTGATGGCCGCAATTGCAGCAGTCTGGAGAAGCCCTGAGTCCCTGTACGAAGAAAAAAAGAAATCATATGTCATAACTCCAAGCAATACTGCTATGACAGGACGAACGCTCATGGTCATTCTTTTAACCTTTGGCGATTCTTTATGCTTCATCAGCAGGCTTAGTAGAGCCACCATGAGCAGAAGCGATGGGCCGACTGAAGCTAGTTCGCCAACAATGGCACCCAGGATTCCGCCCTGCTGGTATCCGATATAACCCGCTAATTTAGTGGCAATCGGTCCCGGCAATGCGTTTCCAAGTGCAAGCACCTCGCTGAATTCATTCACTGACAGCCAATGATAATGGTCGACCACTTCTTTTTCGACCAGCGGAATGGAAGCAGGACCTCCTCCATATCCAAGAATGCCCGGCACAAAAAAGGCCCAGAAAATCTTAAAATATATCATGGCGCTGTGCTCTCCTTTTGCTTTTTATCAGAAGGTGCATCTTTTTTAAGAAGCGCCCCGAGCAGCAGCACGAAAATGATAATGGCAGGATGCACATGCAGCACCTGCATCAGCACCAAGCTTACGAGGGCAAGAATGATGGTCCAGAGCCATCCAAGATTTGAGTTCTTTGATTTCTTGATAAAATCCCAGGTCATTGTTAGAAGCATTACGGCAACCACCGGGACAACTGCTTTTGTCATTCCCCTTACCCATGGCTGATCCCTGAATGTATTTAACACATTCAGAAGTAAAATCATGAGAAGGATAGTCGGCACGATGGCTGCCGCGACTCCGTTAAGCATGCCCCAAAAGCCTCCGACGCGGTAGCCGATATATCCCGCAAGCTTCGTCGCTATCGGTCCGGGCAGTGCATTGGCCAAAGCCAGCACGTCACCGAACTCATCCGAATCCATCCATTTATACTTTTCCACAACTTCCTTCTGTACAAGAGGGATAGCTGATGGGCCCCCGCCAAAGCCAAGCATGCCCACTCTGAAAAAGGCCATAAAAATATCAGTTTGCTTCATGTTGATTCACCGCAGTTCCTCTCTTAAATCTAGCTCATTCTCATTTTACCATGCGGCAATGCTTCCGTCTGTCCGCGGCTCTGTTCCCCCCATCAGCACACCGGTTTCAGGATTGCGCCAAATGATCTGCCCCCTGCCAAAACCGCCGGTATCAAGCGCCACTTCAATCTGATGCCCTTTTCGGCTGAGGGCCTGGGCAATATGATTAGGAAAATGCGGCTCAACCTGGACCTTTTTCCCAGAAATCCACTGCCATCTCGGTGCATCAAGTGCCGCTTGCGGATTCAAATGAAAATCAACCGTGTTCATGACAACCTGCATATGGCCCTGCGGCTGCATATAACCGCCCATCACACCAAATGGACCCACAGCTTCATTATCCTTTGTCAGAAATCCAGGAATGATAGTATGATAGGTTTTTTTACCAGGCTTCAGCACATTCGCATCAGTAGGATTTAGGGAAAAATCATGCCCCCTGTTTTGCAGGCCAATCCCCGTTCCCGGCACAACAAGCCCAGAACCGAAGCCCATATAATTGCTTTGAATGAATGACACCATATTTCCTTCTCCATCCGCTGCTGCCAGGTATACAGTCCCGCCTTTAGCTGGCTGATAAGGCTCAGGTTCAATGGCTGTATCGCCGATTTCGCTTCTCCGCGATTCCCCGTAATGCCCGGACAGCAGCTCCTCGACTGAAGCAGCCATATCGGCAGGATCTGATATGTACGCCTTGCCGTCTGTAAAAGCAAGCTTCATTGCTTCTATTTGTTTATGATAAGAATCTGCTGTATCCTTCTCGTTAAATTCAAATCCTTTTGCAATATTCAAACCCATCAGCGCTACAAGGCCCTGTCCGTTCGGCGGGATTTCCCACACATCGTAACCCCTGTAATTGACAGAAATCGGCTCCACCCATTCTGCCTGGAAGGATGCCAAATCCTCTTTCGATAAATAGCCATTATATTTCGTTGAAAAAGCAGCAATTTTCTCAGCGATTTCTCCCCGGTAAAAGCTTTCTCCATTGCTTTCGGCAATCGACCTTAATGTGGAGGCATGTCCTTCTGAACGCCAGATTTCGCCGACTTTAGGCGCCCTGCCATCAGGTGCGAAGGTTTCAAACCAATGCTGAAATTCATCGTCTTTTAAAACCTGCTGAAATCTTTTATACGCATATTCCCAGTACTTTCCCAAAATCGGTGAAAGCGGATAGCCATTTTCAGCATACTCGATTGCAGGCTGAAGCACTTCTTTTAATGACAGCTTTCCGAACTTCTTTGAAAGCTCGGCCCATGCCGCAGGAGCGCCAGGCACTGTAACAGGAATCCACCCATGAACAGGGATTTTATCGAAGCCTCTCTTTGTAATATCCTCTATGGATATGGAAGCAGGAGCTGGCCCGCTCGCATTCAAGCCGTGCAGCTTCCCTTTTGTCCAAACAAGCGCGAAAGCATCGCCGCCAATTCCGTTCGAAGTCGGCTCCACAACCGTTAAGGCGGCAGCTGCTGCAATCGCTGCATCTATCGCATTGCCGCCCTTTTTCAGGATATCAAGTCCAGCTTGTGCTGCAAGCGGCTGTGATGTCGCTACCATGCCATTGCGAGCCATGACCGTTGACCGCTGTGATGGATAGGGATGATGATGATAATCGAAATTCATGCTGGCACCTCTATTCAAATATAATTAATGGATCACAAGACTACTTTACCGCATGTGTAAAATAAATCCATAGAAAAAGGCTAAAAATTGTAAAAATTAAAAAAACCGCAGAGATATGTCTGCAGTTTTTTGGAGTAAATTTATAACTTATTGTTCATGCAATCAATTCCACGTTTTAGGTCCGTTTCCTTCATCGTTATTCCGTGATTGGACAGCATCAAATACCACATCAAATTTCCCTTGTGCTTCCTGGTAGGTTTTATCTGCTTTTAGGGGAAATTCATAGGTCACTTTGAAAGTGGCCGTTTCATTAGGGGCAAGCTTCTTCGCCCCGTCGCTGTCATAGGTGATCACAACAGGTGTTTCACCGCTGAAAAGTGCGCCTGTTTTGGTGGCATTCGAGGCTTCTTCATTAATTCTGACCCAAACATCAAGATTCCCAGTATTTTTTACCGTAACAGTATTAGTCTCAGAATCTCCTGGTGCAAGCGCGGAAATATACTGTGATGAAGAAAAACCCTTAGTTTCTGAAACATCCTCGATTTTCACGACGCCAGCAGTGAATGTGCTGCCGGACTGCGTGACAGAGTCCGAGAAAAAGGCAAATGTCCCGCCGCCCGTCAATGCAGCTGCAAGCATAATGGCCCCGATGGATAACCCCGCCTTCGCTTTCTTTCCCATAGCATTCTTCCTTTCTATTCAGTAGTAATCTCCTAATCAGGAAATCGGCTCTTTCCGTTTTTCGCTTGCACTATCTGCGTTCCATATTTTCAGGAACTGCCATAAAAAGATCAATATTCCCGGAATGATAAATAGAAACAAAATCCCTGTTTTCGTTTTTGAAAAAGCCAATACTTCTCCAATGTAAGGAATCATCAGCCCCTTGTACTGAAACAGTACATGATCTTCAGGAACAGGAATGGTATCTTCCATATTGTTGCTGTCCCCTTTTGTGATAAAAACTCTTTTTCCGTTTTCAGAGATAATCTTTTTAATCCTATGGGTGATAAGCATCTCCGGCTGATCCACAGCACGATAGGTAATGATATCCTTCACCTTAAGCGCATCTGTATTCTCAAGCGGTTTTACCGCAATAACAGATCCCGTCTTTAATACAGGCTCCATGGATCCTGAAAGAACGGTGAGCATTTCGTATCCGAATAAGCTCGGGGCCTTACCCGTGATTTTTGAAGAAACAGCTGTATATCCAAGGACAATCAGTACCACTGCTAATAAAACAGTCAATGTGTTTCCGATTTTTTTTTTCACGATTCCACTCCCTGCTGTTTTTAAGGAGCATTTTTATCAGTGCCAGCCGCTGAATCATCATTTCCTGGCTGGGCTGGAGAAGTTTCTGAGGTTTGTTTTGCAGAATCATCTTCTTTTCCCGGATCAGGATTTCCTTTGCTGGTATCACTACTTCCAGCCGGCCCTTTTGATTCATTATGCCCCTTATTGTCATTTCCCTGTTTAGGTTCTTGCCCATTGTCGCCGCTCTCAGGCTTATCACTTTTCTCTCCTTTTGGAGGGTTTTCTTCTTTTTGCTTGGCTTCTTCTTGCTTCTTCGCTTCCTCAGCCTGTTTTTTTGCTTCTTCCTCTTCTTTTTTCTTTCTTTCTTCTTCCTTAATCCGTTCCTCTACACCAGCTGCGGCAGCTTGGGCACTTGATAATATAGAATCCATGCGCGCAAGTGTTTCATCAGCATCTGTATTTTCTTTATCTGCCTTTTTGAAGCCTGATTCTACATAGCTATAAACGCGATCATAAAATTTCACTTTATTTCCGATTTTCTCAAGCACATCTGAATCAACAGCAACCGCTTCATCACCAGAATTTTTCTGGGAAGTACCGTCACCAAGTAACGACTGAACCTGTTTAAGATTTTCTCCTGTCAGAGAATCACTGCTTTTTGCTTGTTCCAATATCGCCTTGCTTTCATCCTTTTCCTTTTGAGCCCGGTCAAAATAATCCTGCAGCTGCTTCACCACTTTTTCCAGCTCTTTTTTTGAAGCCTCTGCTGCTGAATACTTGGCGGATACGGAATCAACAAGGGCGTTTGCTCCTGCTGCCGTCTCCGAGGATGAAATCTTACCGGCAGTGCTCTCTGCCTCTGCAGCGTATGTATCCATTTTCGCCTTCAGCTCCACGGCCTTTTCAGCAAGTTCCTTGATTGTTACAGGAAAAACAAAGGCAGCCTCCACTCCCTGGCCCGTTTCCTGGACTTGATCTGTCAGCAAAGCATATGTCGGGACAGACATATAGGGAATCATCGCCGCCAGCAGGACCGTTCCTGCATAGACCCTGTACCGCTTTTTCTTTTTATTCTTCAGTTTCTGATGCGTTGTCACCCGGGATAGAACCAATATTCCACCGCCATTCATTCTTAATATCGCACTATTTTGGTTCTTTATAAAGAATATATTATAAGTTGAGTATATTACAAACCAACCAGTTTTAAAAGAAGAAATTCCTCGGATATATCTATTTATTATTTCTTTTCGTTCTTTATTTTGAATTTTCTATATTTTACACTCTTTTTGTATTTAAATAATTTATTAAACTTGCCTCTTGATTTCCGCTCCAGACGCTTTCTTTCCGGGGGGCGTTCGCCGAGCCTCCTCGTCGCCGAGCCTCCTCGTCGCTAGCGCTCCTGCGGGGTCTCGCCTGTAACGCACATCCCCCAGGAGTCAAGCGTCTTCCACTCCAATCAACAAGTTTTAAAATCAGCAATTAGTAAACAAAGCTTATTAACAGGAACAAATAGACATAAAGAAGCCCTGCAGCTGGGTGTGCAGGGCTTCGACTATTCTGGTTCATTATTGATAATTTCAGCTTGGCTCAATCAGTCCGTATCGGCCATCCTTGCGACGGTACACTACATTGGTCGTGTTCGTTTCTGCGTTTGTATAAACGAAGAAATTATGGCCTAGCATATTCATCTGAAGAATCGCTTCCTCGCTGTCCATCGGCTTTAAATCAAAGCGCTTGTTGCGGACAACCTCAAGATCGCTTTCATCCTCTTCAACAGCCGGGACTGCTTCCGCTTCCTCCAGGGTAGTGGCGAACATTTCCTGGGTAGCACCGCCTGGACCGCGGAATTTGCGGTTCACTTTCGTTTTATGTTTACGAATTTGACGTTCAAGTTTATCATTGATCAAATCAATTGCTGCATACATGTCGGGATTTTCTTCCTCAGCTCTCAATACCAGATTCGGCATCGGGATGGTCACTTCCACCTTAGAGGAATTGGTATTGTTCACCTTTAAGTTCACCAGAACATTGGAATTCGGAGCGTCATTAAAATATCTCTCCAATTTCCCGACTTTCTTTTCAATGTACTCTCTAATTGCTGGAGTTACCTCAATGTTTTCACCGCGAACGTTATAATTCATAAAACGAGTCCTCCTTCAAAAAAATAAAGCTATAATTGTTATATTCTTCAATACCCTTTACAATTCCTTCACAAACACATAATAAAAAATTGTCGAATTTTTGCTGTAATTGCTGAATGAACCCAAAATAAAAAAACCGCTTGTCATAAGCGGTTTTGATGGTTATTTTCTTTTATCGTAGAACATCCCGTCTGTTGCAAGAGATTGATAGGGATTCACATATTTACGAGAGGATTCTTTTTTAGCGCTTAGCTGCTTGAGGTCTTTCTGAATAACTGCTTTTTGCTCATCCAGCAGCTGAATCACCTTGGCATCAAGCACCTTCAGCTTTCTGCCCAGCTCTTGGTCAGCAGAAGAAAACGGCGGTGAAATATGCTTCATCACTTCATCCCGCTGATTCAGCAGCTCCTGAATCCCGGCAATTTTTTCATCCCGCTCATGTGCTGGTGCCTCTTCTAACAAACCTATTAATTTAAGTGAAAGAGTATGATATGCAAGCAATGCCTCCATTAGGCTTGTCCGTTTTGACTAAATTGTTTTTGGCGGTTAAGCTGGACAACTTCCTTCCACGTATTGCGGAAATCTGTCACAAAGCCTTCCACTTCTTCAAGAATGGCTAAATCACTTTTTAGATTAGCCTCAATCAAACGGCGGTTCAAGTAATCATATAGTGACATCAAATCCTTGGATACCCCAACATCCATATTGAGAGTCACCATTAGTTCCTGAATGATTTTTTGCGCTTTGATTAAATTCGTATTTTTCTCCTGAATATTATCTTCTTGAATTGCTTTTTTGGCTAATGTGATAAATTTCAGACAGCCATTATAAAGCATAAGAGTTAAGTCTCCAGGTGATGCCGTCGTTACCGAGTTCTGCTGATACGCCTGATAAGGATTACCAAGAGCCATCATTTACACTTCCTTTAGAAAAATCATTTACTCAACATTTGTGTTAAATATCCGCTTTGTGAGTTAGCCTTTTGAATGGCTTGTTCCATGGCATTGAATTGATTATAATAACGGGTTTCGGTACTAGTCAGCTTATCCTGAAAGCTTGTAATTTGAGTACCGATTGAGTTTAAGAGCTTACCGATTGTAAAAGTATTATTAACAGAAGATGTTTTACCTGCTTTGCTTTCAATATCGGTCATTGTACCCTTGATGTCATCTCTTAAGCGTCGGGCAAGGCCCTTATCCGCAGAAGTGGCACCGTCCTTATTGAACAAGTTATAAACGGCATTTGGATCTTTCGCTATCGCAGCACGCAGTTTATCTTCATCAATTGTCAATTTTCCGCCATCTAAATAATTGCTTGTTGTTGTAATGCCGATCGCACTTAGCTGGCTGAAAGTTTGAGTACCAGGAACACTGGTATAAAGTGAAGATCTCATCTTCGTAAGAGAACTGCCCAACACAGAATCATTTCTCAAGGTTCCGCTCTTCGCCTTGTCTTCCCAAAGTTTGATATCATCATCCTTCATGGACGTTCTTTGCTCCTGAGTCAAAGGCTGGTAATCACGGTACTTGGGCTCATCTGTTTTGTCTTTAATCTTTTTAATTGTGTCATTATATTTCGTGACAAACTTTGTAATCGTATCAATGATTGAATCTGTGTCAGGTGCGGATGAGAAAGTAATATCTGAAGCTGTTGAACTCATTACTTGTTTTAATGTTATTTCGACACCGTTTATTTGGAACGTATTAGATGGTCTTGATGTTTGCAAGCCGTTATATTTAAATTGTGCATCTGCTCCTACGGTACCAGCATTATTTACATTTGCATCATCATTGTTTGAATCTACATTCATTGAACTAAAAAAGGCACCTGATAAAGAAATCTCTGGTCCACTCTTAACGTTACCAGAATTCTTAGCAGTGATGGATATTTTTTGAGATGAAGAATCATAAAAAGCAGTCACCCCAGAATTAGCATTAATTTTTGCAATCACACTATCTAATGTATCTAATTTAGGGTCAATAGTTAATTTATATGGATCTGTTTCCATAACTCCATCTTTAGTTATTGCCTGAATTGTAATATCTCCACCAGGTATATTTAAATCACTTAATGTTTTACTAGAATTCGTTATCCCAGTTTTTGTCTTGCTCATGATGGAAGCCGAAGTCGCTAAAGATATCACGCTAACTGATCCTGAAAAATCACTCGTAGAGTTAATGTTTCTTACAGAAATCACATTAGAATCTGAAATAGTTACATTCTTTTTAATAAAGGATGATTGCTTTCCGACTCCATTAAAGATGGTTGTATCCAAATCCAGCAGAGTACTATTCATATCCCGGTAATCATCGCGCTGCCATTCCATTGTCTGTTTCTTTTGATTTAATTTATCAAGAGGCACACGCTCAGCAGTCATAAGCTGCTTTACCATAGAATCAATGTCCATCCCGCTCGCCAAACCGCTTATACGTACCAAATACTTTCACCCGCCTATATCTTTTTATCTACCATAATCCCAACAAAATCCGTCATCGCCGCATAAAAATCGAGCAGCTTCTTAGAAGGAATCTCACGGATAGTTTCTTGTGTTTTATCATCTATAACAGTCACATAATATTCATTCAGCTTTTCATGGAGCTTAAATTTCAAAGAAGTATGTGTAGGCTCAAGAAACTGATTTAAACTATCTACTACTTCTTCTATCTTTTTTTTCTTAACTGGACTGTTGTCGTCCTGATCCTGATTTATCTCAGGACTGGCAACAGCGTCATTTTCTTTTTGATTATAATTTGGGATTCCTTCTGTGTTAGCAGTTCTTAGCTGAGAGGAAAGGTTATTTACCGAAAGACGATCAAGCATCACTTTCTCCTCCAAAAATTAATAGCTTTACTCTTTATATCGGAGAAAAACTATTAATATTTAGAGTTAAAACTAAGATGATAATGAAAAAATAGAAACAAAAACCAATAAGCTTATAAATTGGGGTAAGACAGAAAAAAAGACCCTAGGATAATTCCTAGAGTCTCTTAAGCAACTAAGCGAATATTAACGAAGTAGTTGAAGTACGCCTTGTGGCTGTTGGTTAGCTTGAGCAAGCATAGCTTGAGCAGCTTGAGAAAGAATAGAGTTTTTAGTTTGGTTCATCATTTCTTTCGCCATGTCTACGTCACGAATACGAGATTCAGCAGCAGTCAAGTTTTCAGAAGATGTGTTCACGTTGTTAATAGTGTGTTCTAAACGGTTTTGGAATGCACCTAATTTTGAACGCTCACCAGAAACCTGCTTGATTGCATCGTCAACTGTTTTGATAGCTTTGTTTGCACCATCAGTTGTCAAAACGTTAACATCTTTGATTTTATCAGTAGCATTTCCTAATGTAGTTGTATCCATTTGGTTAATATCAACTAGCATATTTTGGTCTTTGTTTGCACCAATTTGGAAACTTACACCTGTAGAAGCAACATTAACTGTCGCAGCTTGTCCATTAGTTGTGGCAGTAGCAGTAAATTCAGCAGAGCCATAAACTAGTTTCTGACCAGTACCTGTAACCACTTTTGTATCATCAGGACCAGCGATTGTTGCCACAGCGTCCTTACCTTGAGTAATAGCAGTGCTACCACTATCAAGTAAAGAAGAATTTGTCCCACCAAAAGTTAATGATTTACCAGAACCAAACTCATTCGCTGTAAATTTCACACCCTGAGTAGCAGTCCAGCTAGCTGTAAATCCAGTTTCAGCTGATTTAGCATTTAGAGCATCGACTAACTTTTGACCTGTAGAAACAGCAGTAGTATCAATTTGCACGCCGTTTACAGTAATATCCTTATCTGTTGCACCAAATGCAGTATTTACAGCTGCATCATCAGCATATGTTGCACTTCCTGTTAATGCTGCTTTAGTAGCTGCAGTATTAACTGTTACAGTGTAATTTCCTGCTTTTAATCCAGTTGAAGAAACAACAGCAACATTTGCTGGTGTATTAGAAGTTGCGGAAGCACCAAGGCTACCATTCAACAATTTTTGAGTGTTAAATTCAGTTGTTCCAGCGATTCTTTCAATCTCTGAGTTTAACTGGCCAATCTCTTTTTGAATTTCATTTCTGTCATCAGCTGTGTTAGTATCATTAGCAGCTTGAACAGCAAGTTCACGCTGACGTTGAAGAATATCATGCGTTTCGTTTAAAGCACCTTCAGCAGTCTGGATCATAGAGATACCATCTTGAGCATTACGGGATGCTTGATCTAATCCGCGGATTTGCCCACGCATTTTTTCAGAGATTGCAAGACCTGCAGCATCATCTCCAGCCTTGTTAATACGAAGACCTGAAGACAATTTCTCCATTGACTTACCTTGTGCATTAGATGCAGTTGTTAACTTGTTAAACGTGTTTAATGCAGCAATATTGTGATTGATTTGCATGTTTATTTCCTCCTTGAGTTTTAGCCCACATCCATGTGGTTTAATTTTCGGAGAACAGCGATTAAGTCGGCCGCCTCTTCACTGTTCACCCTTACATAGATAATATCGTCTGTAATTAACAAATATTTAGCAAATAAAAGAGTTTATTTGTTTTTTTTCTTAAAGTAGTCATTTAGGCTGCTTAATAGATTAGACTTCGCATTCATGGCAGCACTGTTTTCCTGCTGGATGGATAAATAAATCTCTTTCCTATGAATGTCAATGTCTTTTGGTGCTTGGATGCCCAGTTTAATCTGTTCTCCTTCAACAGCCACTATTGTGATTTCAATATCATCGCCTATCATGATTGATTCACCCGTTTTTCTCGTTAGCACCAGCATTATAAGCCCACCTCATTGTTTCGTTCTGAGGAACTGATAATTTTGTGTCTTGTTGTATAGGCGCCCCGATTTATAATATATTGCTTGCCTAGCAGACCTTTTGTATTGATGATAATTGGTGCCTGCAGATTGGCAGTCGTTTCATTAAAAGGCTCTCTAATAGTAAGAATGACGAAAACCGCAACATGTTCATTTGACTGGATTTCCAGGTTCTCCATTACTTCATCTGCTAAATCGAATTCATACTCTTTAAAAAAAGTGAAAGGATCAGCCATTATAAATGCAGTATTTTTAGATTTGGTTGATTGCAGTACGTAAAAAGGACTGTCTTCCAATGGCAGAATACAGAATTTCTTTTCCTCGAGAAATCCTGGTATCCCTGTTTCAAAGGTTAAAATATCGTCTTTTTTAATTTCTTGCTCTCCATGAAACTTCGTTGTAATGTTCATTTTTTCACCCTTCACTCACTTTTTTCTGGAAATAAGTTTATAAAGTCTATATCTAGGCTGTTATTCTGCAAAATTTCAGGGTTTACTTTTCCTGGTGTGTAATTATGGATCGGCTTTCTAGTTTCTGCTCTAATGACAGGTTTTTGCTGTTCTACTTGTATGTTTACCTTACCAGGCTTGTAGTTTATTTTGACACTGCCATAAGAAGGAATCCAGCCGATATTGAATTGCTTCTCGGGTCCTTCGCTATTTTGCCTGGCTTGAGAGGCAATTGGATTTCCTCCATTTTCAATTGCAGCTAATTCACGCCCCTGCTCTGCACGCCTGGCTAATCCGCTCAGCCAATCCTGGTAGCCATTCTGTGCAAACTCTTCCACTCTTTTTGATAGATTTTTCAAATCCAGATCCTCTCTTGCTTTTGTCTGATCAATGGTCAATTGTCCTGGGGTGGTTTCCATTGTCACAACGGCCTGCGGCTGTTCTATGGATTGTATGGCCTGCGGCTGTTCTATTTCCTGCTTTGGCTGCTGTATGTTTAATCCTAATTGTACAAATTGTGACTGTAATCTTATCTGAGGCAGCTGCATCGTATTCCTCCCTTATAAAAAAAGCTATCTCATGAAAGATAGCTTTTACCTTAGAAAATCCATTAGAGATGGCTGAATGATTCTGGCACCAACACTGAGGGCTGCCTTTTGGACACTTTCCTGAGTGGTCAGGTCCATAATGGCTTTTTCAATATCAATGTCTTCATTTTTAGAAAGTACCTGTGTGGCAAATGTCTCCTGCTGGCTGAGACGGTCTTCCATCAGCTCCACCCTATTTTGCCTTGCACCAACCTGGGCACGTACAGAAAGCACCTGGTTGATTTTATCATCAATGCCCCCAAGCATATTGCTGATGTTTGGATCATTATTTTCTAAACCGGCAATTAACTTATTAATGCTTCCATTAGGATCTTTCAAATCTCCAAAAAGTGCAGATCCATCTGTATTTACCTGCAGCTTAATGCCTGAAAACACTTCAAGCTCAATACTTCCGCTGCCGTAATTCCCTGTATCAGAGGGACGGACATTCGTCTGCTGGCCGTTAAAAATATATTTATCGCCAATCTGCGTATCCCCAATATTTACAAGCTGCTCTTTTAGCTGCTTCACTTCTTCATTAATGCTTTTTCTTTGATCACCTTCAAGGGTGCCATTACTTGCCTGTACGGTTAGCTCCCGAATCCGCTGAAGGACAGATGTTGCTTGATCCAAAGCGCCGTCCGTACTGTCTACCCAGTTTTTCACTTCACCGATGTTTTGTGAAAACTGCTGTACCTGGTTTAAGCCTTTGCGATAGTTCATGCCCATCATGACGGCAACAGGATTATCAGAAGGCTTGGAGAATTTTTTTTGGGTGGAGATTTGATCCTGCAGTTTCCCCATCCGGTCATAGCTGTTGCTTAAATTCCGCAGCATATTACCTGTTAGCATTGATTGTGTTACACGCATCTTATTTCACTCCTTTATCTTCCGCCTGTTCCCATGCCGTTGATTATTTTATCGAGCATTTCATCGACGATTGTAATGTTTCTTGCAGATGCATTGTATGCCTGCTGGAACTTGATCATATCTGTCATTTCTTCATCAAGCGATACAGAGCTTACTGACTGCCTGTTTTTATCAACTGAGTCCGCAAGCACCTGTGAGTTCGAGGAGTTTTTTTGGGCGCTCTGGGAGTTTACTCCAAGCTTGCCGATAAGTCCGGCGTAAAAAGAATCAAAGCTTCCTGTTAAGCCATCCGGCAATTGATGTGCAGGGTCTTTATAAAAAGCATAATCACTAAAGTTTACCTTTTTTAAATCAGCCAAAACTTGGGCATTTCCGTTATCCCCGGAAGCTCCGCTGTTTTTTCCTGCCGCGATATTTTCAGGATTATCTAAAATTGTCTTAGAAACAGTGATAGACTTTGCTGCATTTCCGTCTGTAAATCTGAAGAAATCCATGCCTGACTTCGCTGAAGCGCCAAGTGCGTATCCTTCACTATGAATCTTGTTAAATTCATTCGCAAAGGCCTCTGTCATTTTATTCAATTGATTAAGCATATCAGGATATGTTCCCTTTACCTCAGCTGTGCTACTAGTATAGCCATAGCTCTCAATGGCCCCTGCAAGCTCACCGGAAAAGTTCATGTCTGTTACTGTTTGTGCACCAATTTGCACACCTGTCACAGCACCCTTAGGATCTGAAGCGTTTTGATAATTAACAGTCAGCTTATTCACCGCCTGCATTCCATTTTGTGAATCAACAGGAATCAGTGAGATTGCGGGAGTATAAGGCTTTCCTTCTTTATTGATCAGTTCTATGTTATACAAGCCCTCTGCAATAGGCTTTGCATTTCCATAATTAGCCGGCTTTACAGATGAAACCTTGATATTGATCATAGAAGAAAGCTGATCAACTAAAGCATCCCGCTGATCATAGAGGTCATTAGGCAGATAGCCATTCGGCTCGACGGATGCAATCTGGTGGTTTAACTGGTCTATGTTATCAATAATCGAATTGATGCTGCTTGTTTTTACATCAATTTGGTTCCCGATATCAGTTTGAATGCTTGAGAGCGAGTTGTAGTAATAGTTAATGGTATCAGCAACCATCTGTCCGTTTGCTGCTACGACATCGCGGGCTCCGGAGTTTTCCGGATTGCTCGATAGTGTCTGGAGTGAATTCCAGAACTTCTCCATTGTGCTTTGCAGGCCGCTGTCAGATGGTTCATTCATAATGCCTTCCATTTTAGAGAGAGAATCGCTTAGCGTTCCATAGTAACCGACTTTATTGCTTTCGCCACGGTACTGGGTGTCCAGGAAGCTGTCACGGATTCGCTGCACGGAGCCTGCCTGCACGCCGGTTCCCATTTGGCCAGGTATTTGCGGGGCGTTCATCCCTACAGAAGGAAAAGAAGTGGTTTGTGTGAAATTCACCCGCTGTCTTGTATATCCGGGGGTATTCGCATTGGAGATATTGTGGCCTAGTGTATATAGCGCGCTTTGCTGGGCTGTCATGCCTCTGCGTGCTGTTTCAAGTCCCATAAAAGTAGAAACCATGAGTGTTTGTCCTCCTAACTGTATGTAACACGGTGCCTATTAAGCCAGGAAGCAAACAGGCACATGTCTTTCTTCTTACGCTTTAGAATCAAACATCCCAGTTGATGCCTGACTATGTTTTTGCTGAACCGGCTTTTCATAATTGAAATTCTGATTGCGCGGCCTCAGCATATCTAGTGTTAAATTGACGAATTGCAGAGATTGATAGATGAGCTGCTGATTCAGATAGTTATGCTCCTTAAGCATGCGAGCTTCATCAAGGAGCTGGGCTTTTAATGCTACCAGCTGTGCTTTTTCTTTATCTGAAGAGGTTTCTATTACATCTGTAATGGTCGCTGTGTTCGTTGCTCTTCCCTGTTTCAGCAAATAGCTTTGAACTTCTCTTTCTCTTTCATTCTCTGTAAGCTCGATTGCTTTTATATGCTTTTGTTCATCCATCAGCAGCTGGCTGAGGGTGTCCATGTCGCCTACCTTGATGATGTTTGTTTTTCTTTGCGCCAGGTTATTCAGGCTTTTATGAAGCTTGATTAATTTTTCAAGCGCTGTGATGATGTTTGCGGCGGACATTGTTTTCCCCTCCCCTGCTGATGTGTTAATTTTTGGTCTGGTAAACGGACGGTTTTCCCGTCTCTTTATTTTTTAAAGTGATTTAGAATGCTTTTAGCGGTTTCTTGTGCATTTAATTTGTAGGTTCCATTTTGCACCTGAAGCTTCAATTCCTCTACCTTTGCCTGTCTTTGGGCAGGAATTTGCGAAGTCTGCTGCAGTTCTTTAGCCGTTGATGAAATTTCTACTTTATCAGACGCCTTCACTGCTGGTTTTGTTTGGTCGATTTTGTTTGTTTGGCGATTGTAAGGGTTTACCCCTGAAGCACCAAAAGTTTGATTAATTTTCATTACGTAACCCTCTCTTTCGGCCGATTTATATTTTCTCCCTAAAAGTATTATCGGACACCATTAAAAATTTTTTATCACATTTTATAAATTTATTATTGACAAATTTTTTACCCTATTGTCGAAATAAGGCCTTTTATCCTACGATACAGGGACCTTTGTCATAATATCTCTACTCACTTCTATTTTACTTGAATTTAACGAAAAAAGCCTGCAGATAGATATAGAAATATCTGCAAGCTCCGTGCATTCACTTTGTATAATACGTGGCTTTTTTTGAACGTTCTTCTATTTCGCGCTGACGGTTTTCTTCTTTTTCAAGATTATAGATATCAGTACGAAGAGACTTTGTGCAGTCCCCGCAAAGCTTTCCTTCACGAATTGATTTGCCGCATCTTTCACAGGGAATGCCAAGATTCGGATACTGGGCAATCCGGAGTCTCCCGCTCTTAATGAACCGGATGATCAGCGTTTCTTCCACTTCAGTAGTCTCCACAACCTGCGCCATGGTCGCCGTTCTGTTATCTCTTTTCCGGATATATTGATATACTTTATCAAAATTTGCTTCTTCTTCTTTATAGCAGCTATCGCAAACTTCACGGAAATTATTTTTCACAAACAGTGAATCACAATTTGGGCAATTGCTTAATTCCATCTCTATTCCCCTTTTCATATTCTCTGCCTTTTATATCGAACAGTTTTAAGGAAAAGTGAAGAATTTTTTAAAAATTATCTGGCAAGCGTGAAGGAATGTACCGAACTTGCCCCCGCTAGCAACAATTCTTTGGCAGCATTCCTGATTGTCGAGCCTGTTGTATAAATATCATCCAGTAGCAATATATTTTTCCCAATCACAAAATCAGGACTTTTTACCTGAAAAATTTTCGTAATGACCATCCGTTCTTTTCGTGATTTTTTTGATTGTTTTTCACTGTGTATCCTTGCCAGAATATCCGTGCAATTAAGGCCCGCACATTCCGCCAGTGCTTCGGCCTGATTGAATCCCCGCTCAAACAATCGCTCACTGCTTAACGGGATAGGAACAAGCAGGTCAAACTCCATTTTCGGCAAAGCAGACTTTATATAAGAAGAAAACGCAAAAGCAATCGCATAATCTGCCCGATATTTAAACTTCGCAATCGTTTCTTTTAAAAATTCATTATAGTGAAACAGAGACACATTTCTCTTCAGAATACCTCTCCATTCCGGATCCTGCTCCCACCTGATGCAGTCACTGCACACCTCGCCCTCCCGGAAATCATCACCAAGCACCCTGCAGCAGCTAGAGCATGTTTCACCTGTAAGGAACTGCAGCTGATCTGAACAAGTTTTACAGACATTTTCTTCTTTGTTCAAAAATAGACTATTCCAAGTTAGAGGCTGCTTTATTTCAGTATCACACAGCGGGCAATTACTCATCCAGCAGCCCTCTTTTCTTCGCCTCAGAGTTCATAAGTGAAATGTGGTGCACCGCCGACATCATGCTGTTTGTTTTGCCGTAATGAAAAAAAGTAACATTGCCGCTGTAATGCTGTGAGCTTCTGCCGACACGGCCTGCAATCTGGACAAGCGCACTTTCTGAAAACACCTCATGCTCTGCTCCAATTACAGCCACATCCAGCCTTGGAATCGTGACACCCCGCTCGAGAATGGTCGTTGTCAAAAGCCCGAGTACTTCCCCTTTGCGGAGGGCTGTTACCTTTTCCTTTCTCTCCGGATCCTGAGAGTGTACCGAAATTAACCCTTCATGAAGATGCTGAAAAAGAGGAAGAACACTTTCCATCATGACAATGCTCGGGAAAAACAGCAAAATCGGTGTTTCTGCCTCAAGGCGTTTTTTCAACCAGTCCTTGATAGGTACCGGAATTACTTTTTTTGAAAATTGTTTAGAGTAATTGCCGCACCACTTCATCTCCGGAACAGGAATCGGTTTTCGGTGATAGCGTGCCGGAATGGTGACATGTGTGAGCTTGCCTGTTTTGGCTGAACTTTGCATCTTTTTTGAAGGAGTGGCGGTAAGGTAAATGGTTGAGGATTGAGCTTTTTTTGATTTTTCTGCAGCATACTGAAGGGAGAAATCCATCGAGTAAGGAAACGCGTCAACTTCATCGATAATGATTGTATCGAAGGCCTGTTGAAAACGGAATAACTGATGGGTGGTCAAGACTGTGAGAGGGGCAAGGATGTGCCGCTCTTCGCTGCCCCCGTATAGTGCAGCCACATCAATACCAGGGAAAGCCTGCTTCAACCGGGGAGCTAGCTCTAAAACGACATCTGTTCTCGGAGTGGCAATACAAACTCGCTTTTTCGATTTCAGAGCTGTTTCTATTCCCTGGAACAATACCTCTGTTTTTCCTGCACCGCAGACTGCCCAGACCAGAACCTCTTCATTTCTGGTTACCGCTTCTGCAACTGCTTCAGAGGCTGTTTTTTGTCCTTGGGAAAGCGTGCCATCCCATAGCATAGGATTTTCCGGTACAGCGAAACTGTAATGATCACCAGACCAGCTGTACAAAAGCGAGCATTCGCTCACCCGTCCCATCATGATACAGGAACGACAATAGCTGCACATCTTCCCGCAGCGTTTGCAAGGAAAAGAATAAAACAGCCTCTGCTCGCGGCACCCGCACCTCCTGCAAACAAATCGACCTTTTTCTTTTTCAACACCAGGAGTGCCCGAAACGTAACCCCGTTCCTGATGATACCCAATCGTTTCAAGAGGGAAGGGAATTTCTTCAGCAAGAAGCGAGCGGCCATATAAATGCTTTTGCAGCTCTTTTAAAAAAGGAAAATCTCTTTTCATGTAACACCTCCAGGGAATCCATTCGGTGCATATGATTAAAAATCCTGCCTAATAAAAACAAACAGCCCTAAAAGGACTGCCTGCACCAAAACATTATACTTTGTACCAGCCCATCCCCATCGCGCTTTCTCCGATATGAGTCCCGATTACCGGTCCGAAATAGGAAATGCCGAAATCAGCATTCGGGATTTCTGCCTGAAGCTCATCGCGCCATTGCTTCGCTTCTTCTTCGCACATAGCATGAATGATGACCGCTTTATATTGCCCGCCATCTTTAGCATCTTCTGCCAGCAGGTCCGAAATTCGTTTTAGCGCTCTTTTTCTGGTCCTGATTTTTTCAAACGGAACGATCACCTTGTTTACAAAATGCAGCAGAGGTTTAACCTGAAGCAAGCTTCCAATTAATGCCTGTGCACTGTTCAGGCGGCCTCCACGCTGGAGATGGCGGAGATCGTCAGCCATAAAGTACGCACGTGCCGATGCTTTCATTTCCTCGAGCCGCTCCAGGATATCCTTAGGGCTTTTGCCGTCCTTTGCCATGCGGGCTGCCTCGATTGCATAAAAGCCCTGCACCATGCAGCTGATTTCTGTATCAAACGCGTACACATCAAGATTATCGACCATTTCGCCTGCCGCAATGGCACCCTGATAGGTACCGCTGATGCCGCTCGACAGATGTACACTGATAACAGCGTCATACTCCTTTGCAAGCTCCTCGAATTTCTCCACAAACTGCCCAATTGGAGGCTGCGAGGTAGTCGGAAGCTTATCTGCTTTTTTAACTTCCACGTAAAATTGCTCCGCTGTCAAATCCACCTCTTCCAGGTAAACCTCGTTTCCAAAAACAACATGAAGCGGAACCATATGTATGTTAAGCTCATCACGCACTTCTTTCGATATATACGCAGTGCTATCCGTTACAACTGCCGTTTTCATAGAATAAAACCATCCCTTATAAAAAGATAATGAGCCTCTGATATATACACCATTCTATCTGAAATCAACTCATCATGCATTATATAGTTACCCTTGGTGATGAAACAGACACGGGAAGTTTTTTGAATTGGAACTGACTCTGCCGCCGAATTTTCCTGCCTTAGATACGCTTTTTCATTAAAAGAATGATGTTTTCTTTAAAAAAGTCATTCTAAGAACATATCACTCTTTAAAAAAGCAGCTTTTTTCTGAGAAACTAATTCAAAACAGCATATAATTTCCATTTAAATGGATAATCGATTACGATTGGGTCCTGATTAGAGCCAAATAGAGTCCCATTCGAGCCAATTCACCCTCCATTAGAGCGAAATACCCTTTTATTCGAGCCAAACCCTGATTATGCCGATTCTTCTTAAGAGCCTAACAGAGATTCAGCCTCCGCACCATTTTCCAGTTAACAGATAATCATTTACAAATACATCCTGATTTGAGCCAAACTTAAAGATACGCTCTTTTAGCAACGCTCAAAAAAAAAGCCCAGCCCCATAGGAGCCAGACTTCTTCCGATATAATATTATTTCACTTCCACCCAGCCGTTTTTAATTGCAAGGACTACGGCTTGTGTGCGGTCGTTTACATTCATTTTTTGAAGAATGTTGGACACGTGGTTTTTGACGGTTTTTTCGCTTATGTATAAAGTTTCCCCTATGCCGCGGTTGCTTTTTCCGTCAGCCAATAGCTGAAGCACTTCGCATTCGCGTCGTGTAAGCAAGTGCAGCGGCCTTCTGATTTCAGGGCCAAAAGATGACTTGCTGCTGTCAGAGTTCGGCTCTGTAGCGAGTCTGCGGTATTCTCTCACCAGATTGTGAGTGACCTTCGGGTGAAGGTAAGAACCTCCGTCAGCTACTACCTTGACTGCTTCTACCAAGGCATCTGCATCCATTTCCTTCAGCAGGTATCCCTGTGCACCTGTTTTTAAAGCGTGCTGCACATAGTTTTCATCGTCATGGATGGACAGGATGATTACTTTTGTCTCCGGATATTGGGAGATCAGCATCTTTGTAGCTTCGATTCCGTTTACTGTCGGCATGTTGATGTCCATCAATACAACATCTGGATTGTGTTCTTCAACAAGGCTGATTGCATCGCTGCCATCGTCGCCTTCTGCCACAACGTCGAAAGAATCTTCGAAGTCTAATATTCTTTTTACCCCTTCACGAAAAAGCTGATGGTCATCAATAATGATTATATTTGTTGTCACGGGCTTCGCCCCCCTAATTCTACGTTTTCTGTTTTTTTAAAATTTTATATGCTTTGCTTATACTTTTAAAGGTACCTGGATCATGACAAGCGTGCCTATGCCAGGCTGGGAATTAATCGTGATTTCTCCTTCAAGAAGATCCACACGCTCCCTCATTCCCATCAGGCCGAACGAGCCTTCTTTTTGCTGTGAGGCGTCGAATCCGCTGCCGTCATCCTTCACCATGACCATGACCATTTCGCGTGTCATCGACAACTTGACCGAAATGTTCTTCGGACTGGCATGCTTGATGGCATTTTGGATGGATTCCTGCACAAGCCTGAATAACGCAACTTCCATCTTCGGAGGCAGCCGCTTTTCTTCCCCGAGATTTATGAAGCTTAATGTAACATTTTCATTATAGTCTTCGGTTGTCTGCAGGTATTTTCTTAGGGTAGGAATCAGCCCAAGATCATCCAGTGCCATCGGGCGCAGATCATAAATGATTCTGCGGACTTCATAAAGCGCATTTCGGACCATGACCTTCAAGCTTTTAATTTCTGTCATAGCTTCATTTGCGCCGCGGTCGCGGTAGACCCTCTCGATCAAGTCAGAACGCATCATCACGTTCGCCATCATCTGGGCAGGACCATCATGAATTTCGCGGGAAAGCTTCTTTCGTTCCTCTTCCTGGGCTTCAATGATCTTCAGGCCAAAGTCTTGCTTCCGCCGTGCATCCTTAAGAGCCTCGCCAACCTGTTTAAGATCGCTCGTGAGATAATTAAGGACAACGGATATTTGCGAAACAAGATGATCAGCTCTGTCGATCGTTTGCTGCAAGCCTTTTAATCTTCTTTCAAGATCATCGCGCCGTACACGGAGCTGTTTTTCGAGTTGACGGTTCATTTGCAGATCTATCTGCAGCTTATGCGCCTTCTCGTAGGCATCGCGAACCTGTTCTTCTGAAAAATTATTAAAGAACATGCTAACCTCTGAAAGCCGTTTTCTGGCATAGCGGGCTTTTGTGTCCAGAGAATCACTTTCATCAATGACTGTGGAAACCCGCACCCGGATTTCTTCAAGCTCCTTAGAAGACTCTTCAAAGTCACGGCGGCACTGCTCTTCAATTTCGAAGATTTCAGATTTGCTGTCACCTACAGTTTTCACCATGGTTTCTAATATCATGTCCAAAGAATTTATATCTAATTGGTTAATGGACATCAGGATTCCTCCGCTTATATGAACAAATTGGTTTATGTAAGTGATCGTATCCACTCTCGCTGTGTTCAGTAATCCCATCAATGAAAAGCAACCTTCGTTGACAGCTGACTTTACACTTATTCCCTCTTCATTGTAACAAATATCAGAGCAAATACGGCGAATTACTGTAAAAATATTAGGAAAAGAGATACGATACAAGAAGCGATATATTTTATTAAAAAACACATCGCACACAATGTATAGAAATTGATTAGTATATCCTTTATCCTAATCCATACTATACAAAAGAATCAAATGGAAGAATCTTTATATTTCGTCCATATATTTCAAAACCCTGAGGCTATTATGCAGTTACAACCCTTGATATCCCTGAAAAAATGGGTAAAGAGACATGAATGTCGAAAAACATTTCTTGATTTTTTATGGAAAATATTCTTTTAAGCATACAACACTATTTTACGATAGTAGTTTAATTGAACATTAGTACTAATTATATCATGGAATTTTCTTGGATATATTAAAATTCTTTTACATTCCGTTACCTTTACATTACATTCGACCGATAAATGAAGGGAACTATTCATTATAGTAAAATAGTCTTATCGCTTAAAACCACCCTACTAGGTCTAATTACTCACTATTGATCTATAGAACAATAACAAAAAAGGCCCATTGCCATAATTCAATATGCATATTGGATCTGACGGGGGAAACCCCAATAGAAAGGAGAATCATTTTGCTTCCACATTATTTGACTGTAAAGGGACAAGGAGAAAATGAGATTGTAATTGAGCGATCGCGGTTCATTGCCTCTATCGCCCGAACTGAAACAGAGGAAGAAGCTTTAGCATTTATCCAGGAAATCAAGAAAAAATACCGCGATGCCACCCACAACTGTTCAGCCTATATGATTGGCGAACAAAACCTGATTCAAAAGGCGAATGATGACGGCGAGCCTTCAGGGACGGCTGGGGTGCCAATTCTAGAAGTATTGAAGAAAAAGAATATGAAGGATACCACTGTTGTCGTGACCCGTTATTTCGGCGGCATTAAGCTAGGTGCAGGCGGGCTGATCCGCGCCTACAGCAATAGCACATCAGAAGGAATTGAGGCAATCGGCGTTGTAGAAAGAAAGCTTACGGCCGTCATGCATACAAAGCTTGAATACACTTGGCTTGGAAAAGTGGAAAATGAGCTGCGGTCTTCATCGTTTCCTATTAAAGAGATAGAATATCTTGATTCAGTCATCTTCCAGACCTATGTCGCTGCCTGCGAGAAACAGCAATTCATCGATTGGATGACAGAATTGACGAATGGGCAGGGAATCATTACCGAAGGGGAAACGATCTATCTAGAGACAGATGTTTAGCATTGATTTCATTTATTACAGTGTCACTCCTTATTTGTAAAGAAAATTTTATTTTACGGATGGTGAAATTCAAGGTAAAATGAATTTTGATTTACAACTATATCATCTAGAAAAAGAAGATGGCAGTTTAGAGCTGCTGTTTTTTTAAAGGAGTAGTAACAATGGCAAGAAGGCGTGTGTACAAGATTAGGAAAAGAAAGAAAAACCGCAGAAAACTTTTACTGTTTCTCGTTCCCCTATTCATCCTTGGCTTAGGAGCTTCTGCTTATGCGGCTTCCATCTATGTGAAGGCAAAAAGCGTGATGGACGATTCCTACAAATCTATCGGCACCTCGGATAAGCGCAAAACGGCTGTCAATCCAATGGCGGACAATGTGTCCATTCTGTTCATTGGGGTAGATGACAGCACAAAGCGTAAATTTAATGGCCATGCCAGATCTGATGCCCTTATGCTTGCCACTTTTAATAAAAAAGAGAAATCTATTAAACTGCTCAGCATCCCGCGTGACTCTTATGTATACATTCCAGGCAAAGACCGGTATACAAAAATTAATGCGGCCCATGCATACGGCGGGCCAAAAACCACGATCCAGACTGTAGAGCACTTGCTTGACGTTCCCGTTGATTACTATGTCCGCATGAACTTCAATGCCTTCATCGATGTAGTGGACGCTTTAAACGGCATTGATGTTGATGTACCGTATGATTTACGCGAACAAGACTCTAAAGACCATAAAGAAGCCATTCATTTGAAGCCGGGCATGCAAACCCTTGACGGTGAACAAGCTCTCGCACTTGCCAGAACAAGACACCACGACAGCGATATCCAGCGCGGCGAACGCCAGCAGCAGATATTAAAAGCGATCATGACAAAGGCAACATCTGTCGGCGCTGTTACCAAATATGCAGACGTCATCCAGGCAGTGGGCAACAACATGGAAACAAATCTTAAGTTCACCGAAATGAAGTCGTTCTTAAGCTATGTAACAAGCGGCGCAGGACTTAACATTGAAACTATCAAACTCAAAGGCGCCGACAACTACACAGACGGCATCTACTATTATAAGCTTGATGAAGCATCCGTCGAAGAAGTGAAAGCGGCCCTGCAGAAGCATTTGAATGTCACCTCTAAGGACGACCCAAACGGTTCAGCAGACAGCTCTTCCTACTAAACGGCGAAACCCTCCGCAAAGACTGCGGAGGGTTTTTATATAGCTCTGTTAAACTTGCCGGTTGATTGGAACGTAGGGATGCTTTATAAGCTCGGCTATTTAGTATTCAGGCCTTCCAGACAAAAATCTACAGATATTCGTGGCCTCCCATATCTTATATAAAAAAGCGCCCTAATCAGCTCGTTCTTGAACAAGAAGATTAGGGCGCTTTTTTATTAAGGCTTCTGTTTTCTCGGTGCAAACATCTTCAGCAGCGGCTGGTAGTTCGATCCGATCAAGCCTACCTTTTCTACTATTATTTCAATTGTGATTAATAGAATCGCAACAATCAGCAATGCCCCCCACTGGGTAGCGAAGGAAAAGATAATGGCCGCGAGCCCGAATGATGCAGCAAGTGCATAAATAAGGACAACAGTCTGTTTATGCGAAAATCCGACATTTACTAAGCAATGATGCAAATGGGACTTGTCCGGCGCCGAAATCGGTGTTTTGTTCACCAATCTTCTGATGATGGCAAAAATGGTATCTGAAATCGGTACACCAAGTATAATGATCGGTACAATCAATGAAATGACTGTAATATTTTTAAATCCTAATAGTGAAAGGACAGCAATGATATATCCAAGGAACAGCGATCCTGTATCGCCCATGAAAATCTTGGCCGGGTGAAAGTTATATTTCAAAAAGCCAAGTGAACTGCCTGTTACAATTAAGGAAATTGTTGCTACAAAGATGTCTCCCATCACAAGCGCCATGACGGAAATCGTGACCAGAGCAATGGATGAAACACCTGCTGCCAGCCCGTCCAGGCCGTCAATAAGGTTAATGGCATTTGTGACTCCAACAATCCAGATGATTGTAATTGGAATGCTCAGCGCCCCAAATTCAAGCTCTCCTCCGAAAGGAAGATTGATGAACTGAACCTGGATGCCGCCCCAGAAGATAATGATGAGGGCTGCGCCCACCTGTCCGGCAAGCTTCATTTTAGCGCTTAATTCATAAATATCATCAAAAATTCCGATTAAGACAATCAGGCAGGCGCCTGCTAAAATCGGCAAATAGTTTTCATTTGGAACATCCGGCCGAAAAATAAGAAACGAAATCGCAAAGCTTAAAAATATCGCTAAACCGCCCATCCGCGGCATGATCTTCTGATGGACCTTACGTTCATTTGGCTTATCGGTAGCTCCCCATTTAAAGGCGAGCTTAGATACAAACGGAGTCAGTACTATTGACAGGAAAAAAGCTGTCAACAAGGCTCCTATCAACATATGACCCACCTCTTCATTCAGCATTCATCATAATCGTGTAATACCCTGTTCTTTACAATGTCGAAACCACACATATATATTCACTTTATAAATTTACATAAATTCAATAAATAAATCACTCTCAACTACAAATTATATATGTTTTCAACAGAAAACACTACAATAAGTTTTCATGCCTGAAGAATTTTGTAAAAGTCCTTCTGCTTTTGTCGGAACCGCAGTCTGCAAATCCCCCTATTCTTAAGGTAACCTAAATTCAATCCTTTATGAATCAGCACTTAATTAGACGATTGAAGGAAAGGATTAGTTTCAAGCCCGGCTTTTCTTTGAAAGCATGACCTTAACGACAAAAAGAGGCAAAACCAGCATCCTTCTCCATCTCGATGGCTGCTGAATGAGCCTGTACAGCCACTCCAGGTTCAGCTTCTGCCAGAATTCTGGCGCCCGTTTGACAGTCCCTGCAAGGATATCAAAGGTTCCGCCGACACCCATGAACACGCCCGATTCAAATAAATGGGAATGCTGTGATATCCACTCCTCCTGCTTTGGAAATCCCAGTGCAGTGAAAATCATATCAGGCTGATGTCCCGCGATTTTATGCGCTAGATCTTGATCATTAATATCTATATATCCGTGGTGATGGTGCAAGCGGATATTCGGGTACTGCCTGTTCACCTCAGCTGCTGCAGCCTCAATCACGTCTTCTGCCGCTCCAAGCATATACACACCAAGATGATGCTCATTGGCCACCTTCAGCAGCTCCATTGTAATCTCAAAGCCCGGCACGCGCTCCTCAAGGGGTGTATTCAGCATCTTGGCAGCAAGAATGATCCCAGCTCCATCAGGAATAATATAATCTGCTCCAAGGATAATCTTTTTGTAGCTTTCATGTTCATTTGCATATTCCACAATCTCCGGATTTGCTGTTACTATGAACGTCTTTTCTCGCTTCAGGATTCGCGGTACAAGAACATCCCGAATAAACGACGCTTTATTTGTATTAAAAAATGGTATGGATAACACATTAATAATTGAACTCATTATAGCTATTCAGCCTTTCTCATGACTATGCCTATTATTAAGAATATGTAAATTCTCTCTCATCATTATCGTCGAAAAGTACCCTGAAGAAAAGAAAATAGTGATATTCTCTAAAAAATGGCTCTTTGTCCACGTGTTTAGGTTCTCCATAAGAAAAAAGGGCCATTAATTTACTTTTCCAATACAAAACGGGCTTCTTAATTTCCAGTTAAATGGATAATCGAACCCGATTACACCCTGATTCGAGCCAAATTCCCGTCCATTAGAGCGAAATCCTGCTCGATTCGAGCCAGATTCCATGTGACTCGAGCCAAATCGAATTCTCCAGCCTCAAAAACACAACAAGATATAACTTTGGCCCCTGTTTAGGTTCCCCATGTAAAAAACTCTTTCAGTACAATTCAACTTATTTTCTTCCAATTAAATGGATAACCGAACCCAATTACACCCTGATTCGGGCCAAATCCCCGTCCATTAGAGCGAAATTCTGCTCCATCCGAGCCAGATTCCATGTGATTCGAGCCAAACCCAAATCCAGCCCCTAAACAGAAAAAAGAGAGAGCCTATAAAAAGCCCTCCCTCCCTCTTTCTATTCTCAGACAGTAGCTTTGCTTCGCTTCTCTGTCGCGTCTTCACGGTATTTTTTCTTTTCTGCCTTAGACATGGCCTTGTAATCCTTGAGGAACTTTTCATACTTTGGCATGACTTCGGTAATCGGGCCAAAAGCCTTGACCTCGCCATATTCAAGCCAGAGGGCTTTATCACAGAACTCCTTCATCTGGCCTAAGCTATGGCTGATGAAGAACATGGTTTTTCCTCTGTCTTTGAATTCGTTCATTTTTTCAAGGCATTTATCTGCGAATGCTTTGTCACCAACTGACAATGCTTCATCGATGATCAGCACATCAGGATCAATATGAACGGAAATCGCAAATCCTAGCCTCGACTTCATTCCGCTTGAGTACGATTTAACAGGCTGGTCAATAAACTTGCCGAGCTCGGAAAACTCAATGATTTCAGGCTCCAGATTGCGGATCTGTTTTTTATCAAAACCGAGCATGAGCATCTTTAGCTCAATGTTCTCCCGTCCTGTGAGCTGATTATTCAGCCCGGCAGCCACGGCGATGAGCGCTGTTTTACCATCGATTTCTACGCTTCCTCCAGTTGGGGGAATGATGCCGGCAATGATGTTAGACAGAGTTGATTTACCGGAGCCATTGACTCCTACAAATCCGATCACATCGCCTTTTTCCGCTTCGAAGCTGATGTCGCGAAGCGCAAAGAAATCTTCTCCATAGCTTTTTGGAAGCAGAAGGTCCAGCAGTTTTTCGGAGTTTTTATTATAAAGCTTATAGCGTTTATTCACATTTTTAACAACAACGGATTTATCCAAATTTCTCACTTCCAATTTTACTTGAAATCGACAAAGCGGTCCCTGAACCTTAAGTGAAGAGCAGAACCAATGATAAATAATACGATGGTCAGCACCCAGAAATACAGGGTGTACTTATAATGATCAACAAGGTACCAGGAATGGCCAAGCAAGGCGGCACGGTAGCCTTCCACAATATAATAAAGAGGATTGGCTCTCATGATCTGCCCAAGAAATGCCGGGTTCCACTTGTCTTTAAACCAAAGGATCGGCGTTAAATACAATAATACCCTCATCAGCGATTGAATGACCATCTGAACATCCCTGATGATTGTGGTGAGTGTTGAGGTAATCAGCGACAGTGACACCAAAAAGGCAAGCGTCGCAAACAGGAAATATGGCAATTGCACAATATAAAAAGTCGGCGGATATCCTGAAAAAGCCAGAATGATGATGACAGCCGCAAGCAGCATTAAATGCTGGTAAAACTTCGCCAAGATGACATACGTCGGGATGACGCTCACTGGAAAACTCATTTTTGAAATCATGTTAAGCCTTGAGTAGATGGCCTTTGACCCGAGTGTAATCGACGGGCTAATTAAAAACCACACCGAAATCCCCGCAAGCAGCCATGGGAAATAAGGATCGTCCCCAATATCACTGCGGGGCATAATAAAGCCAAAAACATACCAGTAAATGGCGATTTGTATCATTGGATTTATAATTTCCCAAAGTATGCCCAAATAATTATCGTTATTGCTGCTCTTCATTTCGTAGGCTGATAATCGCCTGACTAAATAAAAATTCTTTATTTGTTCGTTTAATACGGTCAAAGCAGATCTCATAATCTTATACAGACCTTCCTAACACTTTTTCTATCACCCGCTGTGAGGCATGTCCGTCTTCCAATCCGCAAAATTGTTCATAGAAAGCAGCGGAATTTTCATCCGGGACAAATCCCTTCTCTTCCTGGGCCTTAATTTCGCGGATCACCTCATCCGTCGTTTTCACGAGCGGCCCGGGCGCCGAGGCTTCAAAGTCAAAATAAAAGCCGCGCAGCCTGTCTCTGTAATTTTCAATATCATATACAAAAAACAGCATCGGGCGTTTTAAATTCGCATAATCAAAAAATACCGAAGAGTAATCGGTGATCAGCATATCTGATATCAGATACAAATGGCTGATGTCACCATAATTTGAGAAATCATAGGCAAAGCCTTCAAAATCGGAAAGCTCCAGATTCTCTGAAATCAGGTAATGGAGGCGAAGCAGGATGACATATTCACTTCCAAGCTTCTCTCTCATTTCATTCAAATCAAGCTTGAGGGAAAACTTATAGCGGCCTTTTGCGTAAAATTCGTCATCTCTCCAGGTCGGAGCATACAGAATGACTTTTTTATCAGCCGGAATCCCCATTTTCTTTTTTAGCGACGAAATTGAAGCGGAGTTGTTTTCGTTATAAAGCATGTCATTTCTAGGATACCCTGTTTCAATGACCTTGCCTGGATCGACCGCAAAGGCTCTCGAAAAAATTTCCGAAGAATAAGGATTTGGCGAGATTAAGTAATCCCACTTGCTTGATTCTGCATGGAAATTTTTCTTGTAGCTTTCTGTGTCAGTTCCAGGCATATAGACTTCCTTCATATCAGCAGCAAGCTTTTTCAGCGGTGTGCCGTGCCAGGTCTGCAAATATGTGGTGTGCTTTGGCTTTGGAATCCAGAGCGGCAACCTGCTGTTTGAAACCCAGTAGGAAGCTCTCGTCATCTTGAACATCCAATCCACAGAAAAGCGCCTTAAATACGGCACTCCCTCGCGTTCAAAATTAGCTGTGTATTTTTTATCCGCACTCCAGTACATCTTATACTCTGGGTGCGTCTTCTGCAAATACTCATAAATTGCCCTTGGATTGCAGCTGTACTGCTTTCCGAGAAAACTTTCAAACACAATCAGCTTTTTGTCTGCAGGCAGGACGGCACCGCAGATCCTGAAGGCTGTTTTGTAGGCACTTGTAACCAGGGATTTCACCCTGTGTTTAATAGCCGAAAGCGATAATCTCTTCGCTTTCGGGGCCGCTCCAGCCGCTTCTTTTGTTAATTGCATGTTTCTTCCCCACTTCTGATCCAAACATTTAGACATAAGTTTACCATAATTTCCGCTGATGAAATTTTAAAATGTAATCAGCGGAATTATTTTTAGCGAAAAAGCTTCTTCAGAAGGCCGGTTTCCTTGCTTTTCGGCTCCTCCCGGACAGGCGTTTTTCCTGCTTGCGGTTCTGGCTGTACAGGCGCAGCATTCATTGGCTTTACAGAAAGAAGGCTGTTTTTTGTTGCGTATACCCGTATTTTTTTGCTGCCTTCACCAAAGCTCATTTCAAGATTTTTGCCGTTTTCAGCACGGACATTCTTTGTATAATGGCCGTCCGAAACACGGATGAATACATCACTGATTTTCTCTATTGAAGCGAGGCTTTTTTTATCCAAAACCGCTTTCCATGATGTTCCTTCGCCCGTTCCGGAAAATAAGAGAGTGTTTGTGCCCTCCCGCTCCTGGATATAAGCAGAAACTTCCTTTATATTCTCCATCCCCGCTATTTTAAACTCGAGTGTGAAAGAATCCCCTGTTTTGCTCATATGTTCAAGAGCAGCATGAGGATGGCTCTCGGTTGGAAGGGACGCGATTTTAGGCACACTTTCATCAAGCTCTGCAAATAGAGTTTTCCATTCATCTATGAATTTCCCGTAGCCAAAACGCTTTGTAACCTCTGTGGCATTATGGGAAAGTGTTTCTCTGAGCTCTGGATTTCCCATTAAGGAAATAATTTTCTCACTCAATTCCTCCACACTGCCGTCTTTTACGAGAAGCCCGTCCACACCATCACGTATTATGTCCCGGGGTCCAAAGTTAATGTCATAGGCAATGACAGGAGTGCCATATGAAAGGCTTTCTGTCATGCTCATACCGAATCCCTCTGAACGCGAAGTCATAAGCGTTGCATATGCACCCGGATAGACCGCTGACATATCTGCAGCAAATCCTTTAAGAATCACGTTATCTTCAAGCTTTAAATCTTTAATCAATGAAACTGTCTCATTTTCCTGGTCATCGCTGTAGCCGAATCCGTAGATTTCGAGCCTTGCTTTCGGATTCTTTGCCGCAACCTTTTCAAAGGCCTTGATTCCATCCTCGACCCGCTTTTTATAATGAATCCGCGCGACCAAAATGAATAAATTAGGATCTGCTTTTACCCCCTGCACATGTTCAGCTGGTTTGACAAAATGCGGAATCACTTCAAATGACGGTCTGTCTCCATATAATAAAGCAGCCGATTCCCTCTGGCCGTGCGTCAGATAAATCATCTTGTCAAATCGGTCCAGATTGGAATAAAGGGAATTCCACACACCGCTGACGGGTGCGCCGTCAGAATATGGAATAGTAAAATGGCTGCTGTGTGCAAAACCTACTTTGCGGACGTTCGGATGCCGCACGGCAAGAACTGCATCATCAAGATTCTTGTTTGGCAGATTGTACAACCGGTCCCTGAATTCAGCGAAAATGATTGGATTTTCATCTTCCGCAATCACTTTTTCAATCCAGTAGCTGTATAAATCAGCCATATCTTCAAACTCTTTATTTTCATCACCAAAGTACTGGCATTTCGTCCAGTTCTTTTTAGCGTCCAGCCAGATCGATAAATAACATTTGCCGTCTTTGCCGAAGTATTTATGCGTCCGCTCATGCTTCGAGCCCGTGTCATAGATGATTTCTTTGACAAGATAGCCATCCGGAGAATATTCCTGCCTTTTCGTCCGGATGCGTGCCTCGTTCATCTTGTCGCAAAAAATAAGCCGGCCTTCACTATCAAAGCGTTTATATTGAACATAATCCCCATTTTCAAAATACCTGTATGAAGGATTTTCCTTTTGGCTGTAATCCTGAAAAGCAACGAGTCCTTCTTCCTCTACCTGCTCGGCATGGGGATCCTTTTGTACACTCATATCTTTTGAAGGATCCAGATCATACAGGCAATTCAATACCTTAATGTTTTGATGGAGGATTCCCTCTTCTTTCATGGATCTGACATCTTCCCATAATGTCCGCTGATAGGAGATGGTAAGCAGGGAAATCCTTCTTTCGGGCATTTCTTCACACATCATATTCAATCTCGCCACAACGGCCTTTGTTAATCCGCTTCGTTTAACCGCAATAGTATTTAAGATAAAATATGGATTACTTATCGTTTTCATAATGAAACTCCTTATTTTAAATTATTTTTTAAGCTGGCCTGCGGTTTTAGCACGTCTGCATGCTGCCGGTGAATGGCAGCCATGGATCAATTCCCGAAGAAACGATCCACGATCCTGGCTGTAGCTTTGCCATCCTCCAAGCCGCAATATTTCTGTCTGAAGTCTTGATACTTACCGCTGTATGCTTTAGTCGTTTCTTCTATATTTGTGACTGCTTCTATGATATCTTCAGTGGTTTTCAGGAAAGGCCCTGGTGCTTCATTTTCAAAGTCGATATAAAAGCCGCGGATATTGTCCCGATAATCTTCAATATCATAGGTGTAATACAAGATTGGGCGGCCGGTGTTGGCAAAGTCAAACATAACTGAAGAATAATCCGTCATTAAGATATCACTGATCAAGTACAGCTCCTGGATATCCGGATACTTCGATACATTCATGACAAAATCACGGTACTCTTCCGGGATCTTCAAGGAATTGGAGATGACCACATGCATCCTCAGCAGCAGAACATATTCATCGCCAAGGGCCTGCTTCATCCTTTCCAAATCGAATTGCAGATCAAACACAAATTTATTCTTATTAGAGGTTTGATTATCCCGGAATGTCGGCGCATATAAAATGACCTTTTTGCCTTCAGGAATGTTCAGTCTCTCAGCCACTGATTTTGCCCTTGCTTCTCTATCTTCTTTAAAAAATAAATCATTTCTCGGATAGCCTGTCTCAAGGATTTCCCCGTCATAGCGGAAGGCGCTCCTGAATGCCTCCGACGCGTACGGGCTCGGTGACACCAGGTAATCCCAGGTTTGGGTTGCATGATACACACGCTCTAAGTACCCTTCATCTCTTCCCTGAATATTTTCAATATCAAACAGCATTTTCTTAAGCGGCGTGCCGTGCCATGTTTGAATGTACGTAGTTTCCTTGCGCTTATCAAGATACGTAGGAAAGTTTTGATTATTGACCCAATATCCTGCTTTGGCCAGATAATAATAGTACTGCGGGCTCAGTCTGCTGATTTTTTTGGTATTCCTGTCTCTGACTGGCATCATTCCGCCGTACACCCAGACTTTTTTCATGTCAATCTTCCGCTGGAGCATTTCTTCATAAATGTTCCGCGGGCTGTCTCCATATTGCTTTCCTACTCCGCTTTCAAACAGAATAAGATTTTTATCAACCTTCACCGTCTTCATCATGATTTTATATAGCAGCTTCATGGTCGGGAAGTAACGTTTGCTTTTTCTGAACTGCCTGAAGAAAAGCTGATAATATTCGGTTTGGGCCACTTTTTGGAAGAAGCTTCTTTCAAGCACTGCATGCTCTGCCACTTCGTAAATGCGCTCACTTGAATGCTGGTCACGATGCTTGATGAATTTATTCGCTCTTGCTTTATACAACTCAGGCATGACAAAATCCTGGCTGCTGTACACATCTGCCTCATTAAGCAGGTCTTCAAGATTATCCGTGATAAAGCCTGGAAGATCATTATCCAAGTCCAGATGTGACTGCCTTTTCCCAATAAAACGGTCCCGGTCGAACTGATAATAAAGAACTGGTTTATGAAGGAAGCTGAAGTCAAACGCCACACTTGAGTAATCAGTGATCATCATCGCGCTTTCCTTGATCAGATGCTGAACATCCACTTCACCCTGCGAGATGACCCGGACAGGTGCATCTTTAAAGTAAGAAGTAAAGTTCTGCATATTAGGGTGCAGGCAGAAAACAATCTCAAGGTTTCTTTCTCTTGCCATAGCACGCAGCTTGGGATGATGAATCAGGTCCCGGTATCTTTCAAAATACTCGCTCTCAAGAAACACTTCGTCTGAAGTTATCCAGTCCCTCCATGTAGGGATGATGAGCAGCTGGCGCTTGATCTCCACATCTTCTTTGAATAAAGAATCAAAGCGTGATAACCCTGTGACATATACCTGATCTTCGTCATAGCCAAAATCACTTATGATCATATCTTTTTCGAACTCAGAGCTGACAAGAAACAGATCTGTATCAAAACCGGACGCTTTTTTGCCGTAATTGGCAAGCATATTCTTCGTTCCCATGACACCGTGCTGCAGGAAGATTTTCAGCGCCTTCACGTTCCGCTTAAACTTGCGGGTACGCACAGGGTATAAATAATCAGGATGATGAGAAGAAATAACCTTTGAAGCAATTACGGTGTTGCGTATATGTTCTTTTGATTTAAAATAAAGGACATTCCCAAGCGGTTCCACATTTCCAGCCTCTGGAGAATCCTTTTCAATGACATAGTAGGCTTTTTTATCAGGAAAGTTCTCCCGCACGTATTTAAAGAAATGATAGCCCGTATCCTGGGCCTTATAAGACCTTTCGCCAATCAGCCAAACATCCTTGCTTTTATTAAACATTCTGTACAGCGGAGCAAAACGCCGCATTTTCCTCAAATAGTTGAACGTATCTACAGGAAATCCATACACTTCAATGGATAGGTTCTTTGCTTTGAAGGTAAAGTAAGGATTGATCACATAGGCCTCGCTGCCTTTTCTTACAAAGGTTTCCTTAAGAAAAAGCTTGACCCTGCCAGTCGGGCGCCCGATTCTGGCCCTTTTCACTTCAAGCTGATCATGCAGATTTAAGTCGAAATAATAGTCGTAAATGTCATCCTCGGCGGGACGGGCATCATGGAGCTTTTCCATATCAAGTTCCATCCGGTACGTGTAGCGGTTCAAGCCGTATTTCTTCGCTGTGCCTTCATCGTCAAGAGTGAATCTCGCCTGTCCGTAGAGCTCCAGATTAGTTTTTCTTCCCTTAATGATGGCTTCGCCGTGCGTAATTCTGGAGTTCCTTGAAAAAATACGGCCTTCAACGATCATCTTGTTTTGCTCATACGAAATCTTTTCTATCTGAGATCGTACGGAAGGTGCAGGTTCCTGGTTTAGAAGGATGGAAACATTCCCTTTTTTGGTAACAAAAAGATGGACGGTTTTATTATCATCTGTACGATATGGAGCAGGATACTTAATGGAAGTATGCTGGAACCTCCCAAGCCTGATCAGGTACTCTGCGTATTCAACGCCATCTCTTACTGCAATTTCCGCTGCGTCCTGATCCAATTCCTTTTCTAAGCTATCAACACGGACACTGACCTTGATGAAAAGATCCAATGCCGCCTGTTCTTCTTCGCTAAGATTGCTTAGCAGTTCATCAAGGCTGATGCCAAAGGCAAAAGAAGGATTAGGCTTTATTTCTGCAGCCCGGTGCATCTCTCCCGTTTCCCTTACCTTCACCCACAGCTCTTTTGCACAATAAAACTCCTTGGAGAATGCTCCCTGGATGAAGATTGTTCCATTTTCCTGTGAAACAGACAGCTTATGCTTGAGTCTGATTTTGTTCTTGCTGCGCTTTAAAAATCGAAATAATTTCATCTTCATGAATAACCACCTGGAATTTAAATATTTATGAAAACATTGCTGTTTAGAATAAACCGGAAGAAACACTCGCATTTATTCAATTTGCTCACTGATGAAAAAAGAAATTCTTTCATCACAACCATTATAAAATCATATACGTTTTCAGCTTTTTTCTCAACAATGAATAGCATGTGCCCCGCTTGAGTTCCTAAGATTTTCTTCCTATTCTCCCCCCTCTTTTCAGCAGCATGCATCATTTATAGAAGACCACCCTTTCCAAACCCATTTTTTCGCGCAAAAAAGAAGCAAAATGGCCTATACTCCCATCCTTAATTTGTCAGGGTTTACAATAGTTCTTCAGTAGGTTTTATAATAAATTCCCTCTAATCCCTTGTATGGAATATAAAAACCAAGTAAAATAAATCACATTGCCGGAAGTCTATAAGAATTCAACACATGTTTGTTAAATGTTTGTTGTTTATTTGTAAATCAAATAGGTTATAATTAGGTAGAGTTTACACTATTAAAATGTTCTATTTCCTTATTATGTATGAAGCCATGAGATAAAAAAGCGCAAGCGCCTGCTTACGCTGGTTTAAATAGACTGCTTTAAATTTAATCAAACGATTGATTAATAGATTAGACTGGAGGAATACTACGTATGAAGAAGGTTATTACGTACGGTACATTCGATTTGCTTCACTGGGGGCATATCAACTTATTGAAGCGCGCTAAAGCTCTTGGCGACTATCTGATTGTTGCCATCTCTTCTGACGAATTTAATGAACTTAAAAATAAAAAAGCCTACCACAGCTTTGAAAACAGAAAAATGATTCTTGAATCCATCCGCTATGTGGATGAAGTAATCGCCGAAAACAGCTGGGAACAAAAGAAAGAAGATATCATCCGTGAAGGCGTGGATGTGTTTGTCATGGGCGATGACTGGAAGGGCAAATTTGATGAATTGAACGAGGTCTGTGAAGTTGTCTATCTTCCAAGAACTATCGGAATTTCTACAAGCAAGATCAAAGACGATCTTCTGACAGTCAATAATGGCTAGAGAACTGGCAATAGAGCTGTATCTGTTTATATTCAAGGCTCTTTTTTCTGTCTTCCGCCTTTTTCCTTTAAAAAAGAAAACAGCTTTTGTTGTGTCATTCGGAGATAATGCACGTTATATCCTGGATGAAATGAATGCACAGGGAATTGAAGGCAAAAGAATCATCTTAAAAGGGAATCATAGCAGAGCAGATTTTAAAGGCGATGGGAAAACCATCGTCTTTCACTTTGAAATCAAACATCTTCTGCACTACCTGCTCTCTATTTATCATCTGGCCACGTCCAAAGTGGTGATCATAGACAACTATTTCGGCTTTCTTTCTGCCATCTCGTTCAGGCCTTCTGTCACCTGTGTCCAGGTCTGGCATGCCGCTGGGGCAGTGAAGCAATTCGGCTTAAAAGACCCTTCTGCCGCAAACCGCAGCCCGCGTGCGAAGGAGCGCTTTCAGCGTGTATACAACCAGTTCCATTACGTTGTTTCCGGATCTGATACCATGTCTGGCATCTTTAAGGCGAGCTTTGGACTCCCTGACGAAAATATACTGAGCACAGGCGTTCCAAGAACCGATTTCTTTTTTGATGAAGAAAAAAAATCAGTTGCCTATCAGTCACTGCTGGGACAATTTCCGGGGCTCGAGGAGAAAAGGACGATCTTATACGCTCCTACCTTCAGGGAAAATGAGCTGAAAACAAGCTCCATTGGGCTTGATATCCAGAAACTTTATGATGAATTTCATCAAGAAGAATATGTTCTCCTGCTTAAGCTCCACCCTGCTGTCTCTGGAGAACATGATCTTGAGAAACAATTTCCGGGCTTCGTTTATAATCTTACAAATTATCATGATGTAAATGAGATTTTGCTTATCACGGACTTGCTGATAACAGATTACTCTTCCATCCCTTTTGAATACGCCTTTTTGGAAAAACCAATGATTTTCTTTGCCTATGATTTGGAGCATTACGAAAAAGAGCGCGGCTTCTGGGAAGATTATGAATCACAAATGCCCGGACCTGTCGTTTACACAACGCAAGAGATCATCGAAAAAATAAAAACGGCATCCGCTGATTACGGTAGGATTAAAAGATTTAAAGAAAAATGGAATGAATACTCTGATGGAAACTCCAGCAAAAAGCTAGTGAACTTTCTATTCATAAAATAAACGGAGAAGACTCGTGACGGGTCTTCTCCGTTTTTTTATTTGTGATAAGCAGGAGTTTTTATCCTGATTATGCAGTTTTTCAGCACCTATTTTCCTAAATCATGCGACTTTTTAAAGAAATCGTGCAGCTTTCCTCCAGAATCATGCAACTTTTCAGATAATCTTGCAGCTTTCCTCCAGATTCATGCAACTTTTTAAGAAAATCATGCAGCTTCCTGTTTTCACGCTTCCCTAGCTCCCCTCCTAATCCTGCATCCTCAACAATTATACATGTAAATTATACCAAAGAAAAATATGGTCTTTTATCCAATAAATCGTATGTTACAATACTAATAGGTAAATTGAGGGATTAAAGAGAGAGAGATCCATAGTTTCCTAAAACTATTAAAACAGGGGATGTTATCAAAGAAATGAGAAAAGCTTGTATGTTTATCTTGTCGTTATCATTATTGCTGTCTTTATTGTCTCTAACTGGCCCCGCAGCTTTTGCTGCAGAAGATCAGGTATGGGATTCATCATTGCCACTGACTCAGGGGGCTGCACTAAAAAGCCCTACAAATATATACACCTCTGCTTCAACAAGTTCAAAAGTACTCAAAAGCTACGGCCAGGGAACTGTGCTAAAATATCAGGCCTATACCTCAAGCTGGAACAAGGCACGGATTTTCATCAATGGCCAGGCAACAATTGGCTACATAAATGCTAGTGATGTTGAAAATGTCACCGATCATCCGCAAACTCTTCGCGGAATCGCATTAAAAACCCCCACCAATATGCATTCCAGTGCATCAGCAGGATCTAAAGTGCTGAAAACCTACCAGCCGGGAACTGTTTTAACATATAAAACCTTTACTTCAAGCTGGTATCAAGCCAGATTTTATGTAAACGGTTCGGCAGTCATCGGATACCTGAAGACCAGTGATGCAGAAAACCTGTTCACGTCACAGCAAACGGTAAAAGGATTATCATTAAAAAACCCAACAATCATGCATGAAAAAGCTTCATCAAGTTCAAAGAGCCTCAAAAGCTACCCAGCAGGAAAGGTTTTAGTTTTTAAAACTTTCTCAGAGAACTGGTATGAAGCCAAATTCTATATGAATGGCATCCAAAAGACTGGTTACTTAAGTGTAAACGATGCTGAAAAGCTTGCCCCTGAACAAGAAAACCTGCAAGGCATCGGAAAAAGCAGCCCGACCAAAATTTACAGCACCGCCTATTCAGGCTCTAAGGTGTTAAGAAGCTACGAAGCGGGGACAATTCTAAAGTATAAAACTCTCTCCGCAAGCTGGATGGAGTGCAATATTTTTATCAACGGAAAAGCAACGACCGGCTATATCAAGAAAAGCGACCTCGAAAACCTGTGGAGCACCAAACAGTCATTAAGCGGGGTGGCCATGAAGAGTCCGACTAAGATTTATTCCAAGGCAGCAGCTGTTTCCAAGGTTCTGAAAAGCTACAGCGAGCGTTCAATCCTGAAATACAGCACTCTTTCAGATAACTGGTTCGAAACCAGCGTCTATATCAGCGGTGTAAAAACGACTGGCTATATTAAAAGCAGCGATGTACAGGGTTTATCTTATTATGATTTAACCTATGATGATGCAGTTTCCCTGCAAATGAAGGCGAATCCGCAGACAGACTCATCCGGCTCCTGGAAGACAGCTTCAAGCAGCCAGGTGAAATATTATGTAAATCCAGGAAACTTCATTCAAACATCCAGCTCTTTTTATCAATTTCTAACACTATCAAAATCTGCTGGAACAGATGCAGCAGAAATTAATAACACAATCTTAAAAAGTAAAGGAATCCTTACAGGAAAGGCTTCTTCCTATCTTTCAGCAAGCAAAACATACGGAGTCAATGAAATCTACTTAATCAGCCACTCGCTGCTTGAAACAGGAAACGGCAGTTCTGAATTATCCAATGGTATTCTTGTGAAAAGTGTAAACGGTAAGGCCGTGACCCCTAAAACGGTTTATAATATGTACGGAATCGGGGCAAAGGATTCCTGTCCGGAACGATGCGGCTCCGAGTACGCCTATAATGCAGGCTGGTTCACTCCGGAAGCAGCAATTATCGGAGGTGCGAAATTCATCGGTGACGGCTATGTAAATGCTGGCCAGGATACACTTTATAAAATGCGCTGGAATCCAGATGGAATGGCCACAAAAGGCTATGCCACACACCAATACGCTACTGATATCGGCTGGGCGTTCAAACAAACCTCCAGGATCTCACAAATGTATGCCCAGCTATCCAAATACACCATGCAGCTCGACGTTCCGACATATTTAATCAAGTGAATGATGCAGGCACCCTGATATAATGGGTGCCTGCTTTTTTACGGCCTATTTTAGACGAATCCTGCAATTCGCTCGAATAAGCAGGAATCCCGCTCTAATGCACAAGGAATTGGCTCGAATCAAAATGGATTTCGCTCGAATACAGCCTGATTTGGCGCATTTTGGGATTAGTCTGAAAAGTGGACACGTAAAAATGAGAAATAATTTATAATAAAATTATCATTTAAAAGGACGTGTTCACTATGTATAAGATCCATAGTAAGGAGTACAAAGAATATGTGGTCAAATTAGTGGAGGAAGAAGGAAGAAAAATAACGGATGTGGCTTATGAACTGGAAATTCCCTATTCTACTCTATCAAAATGGGTGAGTGCACACAGAAGAAATAAAAAAGTATCCGTCACAGAAGAGAAATATGTGACTCCTTCTGAGTTGAAAAAGATTGAAAACAACTATGAAAAAAAGATGCGTGAGTTGGAGGAGGAAAACGAAATTTTAAAAAAGGCTATGCGCATCTTTACAAAAAACCCAGAGTAATTTACAAATTTATCTATTCTCATCAGGTAGAATTTTCGGTCGTAAAGATGTGTAAAGTTCTAAAAGTTTCAAAAAGTGGCTACTATAAATGGCTAAAGCAAATAGAATCCACTCCCTCTGAGAAAGAAATATATAAACGGGTAGTACAACAGAAAATTGCAAAATCCTATCATGAAAGTATTGGAACGTATGGAAGCCCAAGAGTACATGACGACTTGCTTGAATGGGGATACCCAGTTTCTAAAAAAACAGTGGCCCGTTATATGAATGAAATGGGATTATGTGCGGTGCAAAAAGAAAAATTTGTGGTGACTACGGACTCAGACCATGACTTGTGTATTTACCCTAACTTAGTTAAGCGAGCATTTAATATTGATAAGCCGAATCGGGTGTGGGTGTCTGATATTACCTATATTCGCACTCTTGAAGGATGGGTTTATTTAGCGAGCATTATGGATCTCTTTTCCAGGAAAATTATCGGGTGGACTCTCGGAACAGAGGTTAATAAAGAATTAACACTAACAGCTTTACATCAATCATTAGTCACCCGGCAGCCTTCCCCACAATTAATTCATCATTCAGACCGCGATCCCAATATTGTTCAAACGATTATGTGGATCTTTTAAAGAGTCGGGATATTCACATCAGCATGAGCCGAAAAGGTGACCCCTATGACAATGCATGCATCGAATCCTTCCACGCAACCATCAAAAAAGAGCTAATCTACCGGAGACGTTTTCGTACAAAAGCAGAAGCCATTCGTTTGGTTAATCATTATATTGGGAGTTTCTATAACAAAAAAAGAAAGCATTCTACGTTGGGATACTGTTCCCCTAATCAATTTGAGAAAAAACAAGGGGTAGAGGAACAAGAAAATATCTTATAAGTTAACCAAAAGCTTTAAAATTCAACAGCCGTGAATCTTGGCTGTTGAATTCTAAAGCTCCAGCAAACGTAGTGCGGTAGGGATTTTGAGGGTAGAAACAACCATTTTTATTTGTCCACTTTCTTGACAGAAATCCAATTTATCCAATTATATGGAAATTATCCTCTTCGGAACGCCCTTCTAAAACTGAATTGTTAACCCAAAGTAATGAAAAAAAGACTTACTAAGTTCAAATTCTGCCCGTTCTTCCGCCAAAATAACAAAAGACCCCGCATTAGCGGAGTCTATGTGTCTATTGAAGTTCCCGTGCTACATATGTTGCGCTTAGCCATCCAAATGTTCCATCAGAAAGCTGTACTTTATACCATGTTTTTGTGGGATTCATTGCTGCAGTGCCATCTTTTTGTATTACTAGCGAGATATAATCGTTTAAATGGAAGGATCCAATAGGATCGTATAATGTACTTGCATCTACCCTGATGTTCACCGAGCTTGTACCAGTGATTCTGCCCAAATTTTGAACGGCAAGATAGTTTTTATATTTATCGAATTTGATAGTGTTTATCCAGTATTCCACATTGTTGACTGATACTCTGACCCAGTAATCATTCGTTTTTTCCAGCAGATTGAATGATGATCCCGATTTAATAGTTTTTACTTTATCGTTCACGCCCTTAGCGCTGTTTAAAACCAAATCCTGTTTTGCCACTGCGGTTATGCCTGCTGGAAAAACGTCGCTTCCGCCCGGTATGCCAGGCTGGCCTGGAACAGTTGGATTAATCACTGCATTTTTGTAGTAGGCTTTATCATAAGGAAGCATATTTTCCATATGCCTTGCAATCGATTTTCCCCAGTTCGGGTCGCTCGCATAGTAAAAGTTCATGCCTTCACTATTTTGATTGAGACGTTTGTTAGTCATATCTTTTGTACTGAAGCCAAGATATGCTCCGCTATATTTCCAGTTCGCCTTATTTAAGTACGTAGATTTTATCTCAGCGGCAATGTAATTAATACACAAATCTATCGTCGAAAAACGGTATGAAGCAACAAATGGAGAAATATCGAATGCCCCAAAGCCAAATAAGTTATTTTTCCCAAGAGAAATGTTTGACCTGCCAAAATCACTTTCATGTATGGCGTGTGCGGCAAGGTACAGTGCATTCACTCCATATCTATTACCTGCATCAATGAATGCCTGGCCTTTATTCGTTAACACACTAACCTGTCCGGCCTTCAAGTTTTTCGCAATATAGGCATTGATTTGTGCAGCTGTAACAGGAGACTTCGTGCGCAAGTCAATAAACTGGTAGCTGTCATGGCTTGTCAGCGGATCTCCAGTAACTACCTGTGTCAGATAGCTTCCTGAAACATAACCTGTTTTTCCATCATAGGCTACTTTATACCAGCCATTTGACGTTTTATAATCCGCCGCAACAATGGTGCTGGCAGGAATGACTGCTAAAAGTCCGGAAGCTGCATCAGCTGATCCTCTGATGTTTAATTCAGAGGTTGTCACAAATGTTGTCTGCGTGATTTTCTGCTCGGTATAATCAGTATACGGCGATAATTCACTTTCAGAAATATATCCGGACTGTCCTCCGAAGGAAATATGATACCAGCTCCCGATTTTTTTATCAGGAGCTACAATCGTATCCTTTGGCACATTCGTAAGCACTTTATATTGAGTCCCAAATAATTCAAACAAGCTGGATGCTGCTGTCAGTTTAAATTTGGCCGCTGTAACGGGTATAAAGGCTTCATTAATCATATCTGTATTTTTCACGTAATAATTTTTGCCGTTGAGCTCAACTGAATACCATGTTTCGCCAAGGCTGTTCACTGCCTCTTTTTTAGACACAAAGCCTTCATTAGCTGCTGCAGATAAAACGGATTGCTTAGTGGAATCCGGCGCTGCATAGAGTTTAACTGCTGTTTTAGAAAAGTAATAGGTTTCATCTGTATCTATCAGCTTGAAGGTCACTTCATTATACTTGGCAAGATCACTGCTCATGATGTAGCCAGATTTGCCGCCGTAGGAAACCGCATACCAATCTCCAACTTTGCTTTTGGATGTGACGATTGCCGACTTTGGCACTTTAATTATTTTAGTATAAGAGCTTCCGTAGCTTTGATACATATAGGTATCTTTTTTGGCGGTGTATTTAGCCTGAGTGAAGTCTGACTTCGTTTTCTTTGCAGTATAGCTGCTGTTTACGTATAAAGTTTTTCCTTTATAAGAAATCTGGTACCACGTTTGTCCGGCGCTATTTACCACTTTTATTTTTGAATAAAAACCGGTATTGCTGGCAACTGAGTAAATTTCCTTCTTTTTGGTATCCGGTGAGGAATAGAGCTTAGAGGTTTTATTTGTAAAAAGATAGACGGGCGAGATTGGGGCTTTCACTCCATTCAGGTAATTGCCGCTTACCCAGCCTGACTTCGTAACATTCTTCCCGCCTGATTTATACGTATAGGAAACTTTGTACCAGCTTCCTATTTTTTGCGTGGCCGTCACGATCTTGCCCTTCGGAACAGTGACAATCAGCTTGGCCTTTAAATTGGCAGACATTCTTATATTTAAATTGGCTGTAGTTTGAAATGAAGTTTTGCTGATTGAAGTGATGCTGCTGGCCTCTGCCTGCAGATTCCCCGTTGAATTCACATATGCCGCCGCTCCGGCAAAAATACTTGTTGATAAAATCAGCGCCTTGCCGATATTTTTCATCCTGACACCCTTTCCAGTCCTTTAATAGTTTGGTAATTCTGGCTATTTGATTCTTTTGTTTCATTTTTTCAATGCTAATAGCCTGTAGTGCTTAGTAATTTGGCAGAATATTAGCATCTTCCCTAGTAATATCGGAAGCCATAGCCTTTATTTAACGTGGTAATTTTTTCTTTAACGGTCATTTTCTTCAATTCTATTATCCTAGAATCTCCCTTTGTTGTTAACACTTTTTTACATTATATTAAAATTAATCCTGTTTCTAACCTTGAAAAATGGCTCTCTAGGCCAATGTGAATCACTGTTAGGCCATGATAAAATGATGATAGATTACAGGTTTGAAAGATTACAGACTACGCAGAAACAGACAGGAGACTGAATATGAAACCTTTACTTTCGGTGATTTGTGCTCTTTCACTCAGCTTGATGAGTGTAGCTGATGCCAATGCAGCTCCTAATAAGGATGTGCATCCCAAGAATTCTTCTAGACATCTATTCCAGCCGGACAGCTCATACAGCAAAAATCATTTAATCATTAAATTTCGCGATCCTGTAAACAATCAGCAAAAAGAGGATATTTTTAAAACATATGGAGCCATTGAAACTGACGAACTGCAAACAGGGGGTTTTTCAAGGCTGGCCTTCCCTGTACATACTGACCTTATGAAAACGGCCAATATACTTAAAAAAGACAGCCGAATTAAGGATGTTCAGCTGAATTATCTTGTGAAGGCAAGTTACATCCCAAGCGACAGCGGATACCGCAAACAATGGAATGTTCCTATGATGCATGCTGAACAAGCGTGGGACACTACGCGCGGTTCCAGTGATATTAAAGTGTCCGTCATCGACGGGGGAATGCAGGTGACACACCCTGAATTTCAGGGCAGGATTATCACTCCTCATAATGCGGTGACTGGCACTAAAACCATTCCTGCTGATGAGCACGGGACACATGTAGCGGGAATTATCGGGGCCGCTGTCAATAAGAGCGGGACAGTCGGCATTGCGCCCGGTGTAAAAATCATGCCGGTCAATGTGTTCACCGGCAATGATTCAAGCGATTATGATATTGCAGATGCGATCATTCACTCAGTGAAAGCAGGAGCGGATATTATCAACCTTAGCCTGACTATGAGCGACTATTCATCAATCATGGACTACGCCGTGAAATATGCCTCTTCACATGGAGTCTTCATCACTGCAGCGGCTGGGAATGATCATACAAGCAAACTCTGCTACCCTGCAGCCCTGAAATCTGTCGTCGGCGTTAGTGCCATTGATCTAGAAAAGCATGCTGCACCTTTTTCTAATTACGGAACTTATATTGACTTCACTGCTCCCGGAACAGATATTTATTCAACCATGCCTCATAGTTCTTATGGATATTTGAGCGGAACCTCCATGGCTTCCCCTGCCATCGCAGGTGCGGCAGCCATGATATTATCGAAAAATCCTTTTATAAAACCGGATGATGTCATTAGCATTTTAAAGAAATCATCTGCTGACCTTGGCGAAAAAGGCTGGGACAAATATTTCGGTTACGGGCTTCCTGATACAAATCAGGCCTTAATAAACACTCCGAGTCCCGTTTCCAGTTTAAAGCTTTCTGGCAGCACCCTTAACGAAAACGGAAAAAACACGATATCTGTGCTGTTTTCAGCCCAAAAGCTGACAAAAGCATCCCTTTATGTAACAAATCAAAACCATAAAGTGGTCAGCATATTAACTAGAAATAAAACTCTCTCTGACGCTCCTCTATCCTTCACATGGAACGGGAAACTGAGCAGCGGGGCATTTGCACCACAAGGAAGATATAAAATGACGGCAAGAGTGACGAACGGGAAACACACTCTATTCAAAAGCTCTTATGTAACCATTAAAGACTCTGTCATTCCCAGTGTGAGTGTCAGCAGCAAAATCCCTGCCTTTTCACCGGCCTCAAAAAAGACACTCCTAGTGCCTATTGAGGTGAATAAAAACACGTCCCTAACTGCTGCAGTCACGGACAAAACAGGAAAAACGGTTAAAACACTGCTGTTAAAAAAGGACTTGAACGGCGGAAAAAATTCGCTCAAGTGGGACGGAAAAGACAGCAAAGGCGGAATGGTTCCTGACGGATCCTATAACTTGGCACTGTCTGCAAAAGACGCGGCAGGAAGAGTCAGTGCACCTGTAAGCTTGAAGCTGATTGCCGACAGCACGCCTCCTGTTGTAACCCTGAAATCGGCTCATGTATTTAAATCATCAGGAAGCAGCAGGATATCGGCCAAAATCGGTCTTAAGGAAAAGGTAAAAGCGAGTGTTTATATCATAAACAGCAAAAATCAGACAGTTGAAACACTAATCTCCGGGAAATCCCTCCCTCAAGGAATATCCACCGCCGGCTGGGATGGGAAGCTTGCCTCAAACGCATCTGCTTTGAACGGAAATTACAGATTTATGGTCAAAGCGGCTGACGATGCCGGCAATAAAAGATTAATAACAAGCTCTCCTTTTAAACTAGTCAATACAAAAAGCCAATGACAGCAGCTGTCATTGGCTTTTTTTGCAGCAGGAAGTGCTTATGATTTCCATTTAAATGGATAATCATGCCAAATGCGACCTGATTCGAGCCATTTCACCTCTGATTAGAGCCAAATCCCCTTCTATTCGAGCGAATTCCAACATAACCCCCTCCATCATCCAAAATGCAGCGCTATTAAAAATACATTTTTTTACATATATCAACCAATTAAACTAAAATTCAGCACACAAATTGTTAAACCGCCAATTGTAATCAAAATGTAATATATCTTGCAATTCTATTTTTGGTAGAATAGGAAAAAAGACGTCGAGGTGGGAAATTAATGAACAAAGGCATTGTCACACTGTCAGCGGCAGCGGTTATATCATCCGCATTCGCCTCCCCGGCACTTGCTGATACATATATCGTAAAAAGCGGCGACAGCCTCTCAAAAATCGCCAGCACTCACCATATAACAGTTGCCAAGCTTAAACAGATGAACAAACTGACTTCCGATAGCCTGCTCATCAATCAGAAGCTTGCGGTTCCAGATACCAAGATCACAATAAAGAAAACCAATGCAGTTACATACACAGTTGCAGCTGGAGACTCTTTAATCAAGATTGCCAATAAATATTCTCTCACTCTGGCAGAGCTGAAAAAACTAAACAATCTTAAAACAGCCAGTATATACATAGGACAAAAACTGATTATCTCCCAAACTAAAAAAACGACCGTACTGACACCGCCGAAGCCTCCAAATACAGAAGGCAAGTCTGAAAACTCTGCTTATATTGTAAAGTCAGGCGACAGCTTATGGAAAATCGCTTCGCAATTTAAAACATCCCCACAAAGCATCATTGATTACAATCATTTAAAGACTGATGCACTCACTGTGGGGCAAAACCTGCTGATTCCTAAAAGCGGCACAGCAACAGCACCGGCACCCCCTCCTGAAGCAAAGCCAGATCCGCTTCCAGTCAAGGACGCAAGCTCTGTTATTGCGACGGCAAAGAAAATGATCGGTGTGCCATACTCATGGGCTGGAGCTTCACCTGGCGGCTTTGACTGCAGCGGTTTCATTTATTATGTTTTTAAAAATTCCGGCTACCAGATTTCAAGAGTTTCAGCAGCCACTTATTATGATCTTGGCAAAACGGTATCAGCCCCTAAACCTGGCGATTTGGTTTTCTTTTCTACCAATCCGGCAAGTTCGGCTCTCATTTCCCATATGGGGATTTACATTGGAGACGGACAATTCATTCATGCCAGCTCGAGTAAAGGCGTGCAAATCAGTTCACTCAGCATGTCTTACTATCAAACCAGATTCGCAGGTTACAGAAGCTTATAAAACCTGAAGAACCAGGCCTGCCTCAGCTGCCTGGTTTTTTTGCAGGAACCCTGGCCGGGAATAAGCTTTTAAAGCTTAAAAGAATAAGAGGCATATTCCATTGGTTTAGAAGAATGGATAGCCTCCTTTCCGGAAGCTCCATCACCCGCCGCTCAGATAAATTCCATATTTTTCAAATGGTCTATTGACTGACAATTCTATGAATGCCCTTGTACATACAACCGATTATTAGTAAAATGTATGAGATTGACAACAGACTTTTTTTTACTAGGAAGGTATAAAAATCATGTTATTTAGTTCTACAGTGTTTCTATTTTTATTTTTGCCCATTGTTCTATTAGGCTATTTCATTATCCCGAGAAAACTCAGAAATATCTGGCTGCTCGGTGCAAGTTTGCTATTTTATGCCTGGGGCGAGCCAAAATTCGTCTTAATCATGCTTCTCTCCATTGTGCTTAACTACTTTTTTGCTTTAATCGTCAACTCGAATAAGAATAAAAAAACAACTGTTAAATGGATCATTGCCGCAATGGTGACCGCTAACCTGGCCTTGCTTGGCATCTTCAAGTATGCCGCGTTTGTGGTTACGAACATTAACTCGATATTTCACTCATCACTTGATGTTCCGGATATTCCGCTTCCTTGGGGCATCTCATTTTTCACATTCCATGGAATGAGCTATGTGATTGACGTTTACCGCAAAGATGGCGCATTGCAGAGAAACCCGCTGAACATGGCGCTTTATATCTCTTTATTCCCCCAATTGATTGCCGGGCCCATTGTCCGGTATCAGACAGTCGCCAAACAGATTACCGTGCGTGAAGAAACACTCGAAAAATTCGCATATGGAACAAAACGTTTCATCATTGGCCTGGGAAAGAAAATGTTTCTCGCCAATAACTGCGGCTGGGTCGCCGACCATGTTTTTGCCATGGATCCAGATCACATGTCAACAGGGATGGCCTGGATTGGAATCATTGCTTACTCGCTGCAAATATATTTTGACTTCTCCGGATACTCCGATATGGCAATCGGGCTTGGCAGAATGTTCGGTTTTCATTTTCTTGAAAATTTCAATTATCCATACATCTCCCGTTCAGTTGCAGAATTTTGGAGAAGATGGCATATTTCACTCGGATCATGGTTCAAGGATTACCTATACATACCGTTAGGCGGAAACCGCGGTACAACATTTCAGGTATACCGCAACTTATTTATCGTCTGGCTCGCAACAGGCATCTGGCACGGAGCAAGCTGGACCTTCATTGCCTGGGGATTATACTACGGCGCATTTATTATGCTCGAGAAAGCATTCCTAGGAAAATGGCTGGCCGCCGTACCTGTTTTCATACAGCATGTGTATGCATTGCTTGTCGTAGTGGTCGGATGGGTATTTTTCCGCGCTGAAACATTTACGTACGCGGCAGATTATATTAAAACGATGTTCGGCTTTAACGGCATTGGTTTCTGGGACAGGAATGCTGCATACTATTTCTCCGAATATGGAATTTTGATTCTGCTCGCCATAATAGGTGCCGCGCCAGTTTTAAAAGCCATTAACGGAAAAACAATCGGAAAAATCCAATCAGCAGGAACCAATACGGGAGTGGCAGCTGCAGCCTGGAGCTCAACACAGACAGCTTATTATATGATCGTTCTTTTAATCGCGATTTTCTCAGTTGTCTCCAGTTCATTCAACCCATTTATTTACTTCCAATTTTAAAATAAGATTTGGGGGCTTTATGTTTCATGAATCATAAAATCAATGACTATATATTATTGTTCTTCTTTTTGGGCCTGCTCTGCTTTTTCACCATATGGATCTGGGCCAAGGAAGATCTGTCTTCATCGGTGCTCGAAAACCGCGCGCTTGCACAGCGTCCTGACGCGACCATTGACTCTGTCATTTCAGGCAAGTACACAAAAAGATTTGAAACCTATTATAATGATCAGTTTCCTGCACGGGAAAGATTTGTCGAAGCCAATTCAAAGCTTAACAAATACCTGCTTGGACAAAACGTTGTACGTGATGTGTATGTCCATAAAGACGGATACCTCATCTCTCCTGTGCCAAAGTTCACTGAGGACCGGGCGAAGGAGGTTGCAGCACGAATAAATTCCTTCGCTGCTTCTTCCGAAAAAATGGGCGTGAAAACGTATTTTGTGCTTATGCCGAATAAATCTACCATCATGGAAGATAAATTCCCGGACTACTTCCCAAGCTACGGCCGGCAGGACACACAGCTTTTAATGAACAAAATTGCGCCTGCTGCAAACCCAATCAGCCCTCTGGATACGGTGAATAAGCATATTAACGAAGATAATATGTATTACTATACCGACCATCACTGGAAAGCTAAGGGTGCCTTTTATGCCTATCAGTATGTAATCAATAAAATGGCCCAGGATGCAAGCGGGATAGCCAAGGCACGCAAGCTCGAAGACTATTCATGGACGGAAAGCGGAAAAGACTTTTATGGATCGGATGCCAGAAAGACCACGGCTGCTTTTGTTAAACATCCTGACACCATTACGGTTGCGAAGCCAAAATTCAATGAAAAACCGCTTGATGTCTGCTACAACGGCAAATGCGGGCAGGGCTTCTACACAGACAAATTTCTGACAGCTCCTGACTTATATACAAACAGGTATGCCTCATATATGGGCGGCGACCATCCAGAAACAGTCGTCAAGAACCCGAATGTTAAAGACAAAAAGCAGCGGCTGCTGATAATTAAAGATTCCTATGCTAATCCAACCATTCAATTTTTCTCCCGGCATTTTAGCGAAACGAGAGTCCTTGATTTAAGGCACTACAGTAAAATGACGGTGCATGAATATATTAAAAGAAATAAAATAAAGTATGTTATGATTATTCATAATGTAAATTCTATTTACGTTACGCCAAGCTTAACGAATTACAATGATCCAGGAAATGGAGAGAATCAGTAATTTCTTCATTCATAAGATTATCAGGCTCCTACACTGTATAAAATGCCTCTGCAAAATTCAGGCATTTTAAAGGACAAGGCTTCTAGTTCCGGCACCGCCCCCGCCTTTTTGGCGGTGCCTGACATATACATCAGGAGTATGCAAGTTGCCTGACACGGACTTGTATTCACTATAAGGAGGAATAGATCGTGGATAATAACCAAAATCAGATCAACCATCTCAAAGAACAATTAAAAAATACCCCGCCCAAGATTATTGGCGGCTACAAAAAGCCGGGATGGGCATTGAAGGTTCTGGACAAAATCAGCAACGATGCCGTCGAAACTGAGCCTGATGGCAAGATCACTGCAAAAGGGATCCTTGAAGCAAAAGATAAAACTTATTATCCTGCATTTCTCACATTAGATATGAGCAGCAGCGGGCAAATTGCCGGCGTCTACTTTATCTCTGAAACATCCGATCAATTTGAACTCCTGCCATTTGAGCTGATCAGAGAATTCATCGGCAAGACGGACAGCGATCTTCTTCCATTCAAATACCGGACACTTGAAAAAATAGAAGGCGACCAGGTGCAAATTAACTGGCCTGATTTCACATAAGGGACGGAAAACGGTGGAAGCGCTAACCTTCCGGCGTTTATATACATAGAACAAGCGTAGCCAGGCACTTAGAATACAAAAAAACCTGTTCAAAAAGAACAGGTTTTTTTTCGCCTTCATTAAGATTGCGGAGGATAAACCTTCCACCTTTCAAAATTCGGCTGGGGCTTTGTAATTAGCGCAGCCGGGAAAATAAATGTCCAGGGTTTACTGGTGTTCGCTTTCACTTCAAAGTTCTCAAGTGTAAATCCGCCCTGGCAGACAATGTCGCCATCAGCGTCTTCCACAACTAAAGGAATGGTCTCAAGCTTGATATTCTTATCGTTTCCATTGCGGATAAGAACCACTGCAGCAAGCGTTCCGTCATCCTTCATTGTGGCTTCGATACCCATTAAATTAATTTCTCCGGGATTCAGCTTAGGCAGGTTCGTCACCATTTCCTCTAGATACTTGCGCTGTTCGGCGGAGATCTGGTTTTCCCAGGTTTTATCAAGCTCTAAAGCTTCCTTTTGAGGCTGCTTCAGCTGAAAGGCAATCTTCCAGCCATCTTCTGGAATTTCCTCCGATACCCTGTCTTCCTTCAAAAACAGAAATCTCCATGGCATGCAGGACATTGGCGGCATTTCACCGATATCATCCATTTCGAACTGTTTCTTGGCAAATGCTTTTCCATCTTTATCAATCAGCAGCAGATCAACTTCTTCAAAATTCACAGCCTTGGGAAGAGTGTTGCGCAAAAATGCAACCACCATGATATCGCCGTCAAGCTCTGCCATATTCAGTCCAGTAATTGATAATTGGTTAGGCTTCAAGGCTTCCAGCTGCTGATGGCGGAAACGGTACACATATTGCTCGGAAGCGCTCAGCTCCCAGTCAGGATGAAAATACAAACTTGTATCTGTCCCTAAGTCTGCATGTGTTTCAGACTGGTTTTCTGTGGTTTGCGCGATTGGTTCTTTAAACGGCATAGGTGATTTTTTCTTGAATAGTCCCATCACTCTTCACCTTCTTCATTATCATTTGTATAATCATAGGCATTTTTCATGAACTCAGAGAAGCGGATGCTGATTTCTGATTCGATATCGGCAATCAGCTGTTTGAATTCTGCCATTCCTTCTTTTTCAAACTGTACATAAGGATCATCCTGCGCATAGCTGCGGAGATGGATTCCGTCTTTAATCTGGCTCATTAGATTCAAATGGGTAATCCAGTTGGTATCAATGGCCGAAAGCATGAATTGCTTCAGTTGCAGGCTTAATCCTTCATCTTCTTCGAGAGTGGAAATCATTTCTTTCAAATGGGAATATTCGCTCCATATCAGACTCTCTGCCTCAGCTTTCTCAAGTTCAGTCAGACTTCCTTGTGGAAAATTCTGGGCAAAGAACAAGATGGAAAGTTCATATTCAAGCCCCGCAGGATTCCATTCTGCAGGATCTTCCGGATAATACCTGTCTATAATCTGGCTGATATAGCGTTCCATATATTGAAGCAGCTCCTGGAACATTTCATCGCTTTGCAAGTCAAGAACCCTGTCCCTCATGGAATATACAACCTTACTCTGCTGATCCAGCACATTTTCAAGCTTCAGCAGATGGCTGCGGGAGCTGTAGTGCGTGCTTTCTATCATTTCTTGGACCTTTTTCGTGAACTTTACGGGATCTGGAGTAAGCACCAGGCCACTAGTATCTGTTTTGACTTTTTTCATATAGCGTTCTTTTTCTTCTTCATCGTAATAAAGGAACAAATCATCTTCAAGCGAGATGATGAATTGCGATGAGCCTTCATCTCCCTGGCGGCCTGAACGCCCTCTCAGCTGCATATCGATCCTGTTGCTTTCATGCCTTTCCGTCCCGATGATATGAAGGCCGCCAAGTTCCCTGACTCCTTCGCCAAGCAGGATGTCCGTTCCCCGTCCAGCCATGTTCGTCGCAAGCATGACCTGCCCTTTTTGGCCGGCCATTGAAATCACTTTTGCTTCGTCTTCTTCTGTTTTTGCATTTAAAATCTGATGCTTGATTTTTGCCTTCTTCAAATGATCCGATAATTTCTCAGATTGCTCAATAGAAGTCGTCCCAATCAGGACCGGACGTTTTTTGCTGTGCATCACACTGACCTCTTCAATAATCTTCTTGATTTTTGAAGAATGATCTTTATATACCAGATCTTCATAATCGATTCGGCGGACTTCTTTGTTTGTAGGTATAGTGACGACGTTCAGCCGGTACGTTTCCCAGAATTCCTTTTTGGAAGGAGTGGCGCTGCCTGTCATTCCGGAAAGATTCTTGTACATGCGGAAATAGTTTTGGATAGTAATCGTTGCATGTGTTTCATTTTCCTCAGAAATCTCAAGGCCTTCCTTTGCTTCAATCGCCTGATGCAGGCCTTCGCTGAATGTACGGCCTTCCATAACCCTTCCGGTGAACTGGTCGATAATGACAATCTTTCCTTCTTTGATAATGTAATCCACGTCTTTTTTCATGATGACGGATGCGCGAAGAGACTGCATCACATGGTGAAGAAGCTCCTGGTGCTCTGCTTCATACAGATTGTCTATTCCAAAAGCTTGTTCGATCTTTTTCGAACCTCCATCGCTTAGGAAGGTTTGCTTTGTATCCTGGAATAAATCATAATCTTCATCTTTTTTAAAATTCCGGACGATTTCAGCAGTAATCCTAAACAGCTCGTCTCCTTCGCTGGACTGGTTAGCAATGATTAAAGGCGTCTTCGCTTCATCAATCAAAATACTGTCCACTTCATCGACAATCGCATAATGATGACCCCTTTGGACCTTATCTTCTTTACGGAATACCATGTTGTCGCGAAGATAGTCAAAGCCAAACTCTGTGCCGGTTCCGTACGTGATATCAGCCTGATAGGCCGCTCTCTTTTCAGCGGTTTCCATCTGGGAGATATTCAACCCTACCGTCAGGCCAAGAAATTCATGAACCTGGCCCATTAGTTCTTTATCGCGGCTGGCAAGGTATTCATTCGCTGTAATGATGTGAACGCCTTTTCCTTCAAGCGCGCGCAGATAGCTGGGAAGAGTGGCAACAAGTGTTTTTCCTTCTCCTGTATTCATCTGGGCAATACTGCCCTCATTCATGACAGCTCCGCCAATCAGCTGCACATCATAGTGCCTGAGACCCATTACCCTTTTGGCAGCTTCTCTTACGACAGCAAACGCCTCTGATTGAATATTCTCAATAGTCTCGCCGGATTTCAGCTGCTCTTTAAAGGCCTCTGTACATGCCTTTAACTCTGAATCTGACAATTTCTCATACTTTTTCTCTAATTTATTTACTTTTTCTGTTAGTTTAAATAGTCTTTTCAAATCTTTTGAACTTTCATTAAAAAGCTCTTTAACTTTAGATATCATGCGATTCTCCCCTGTTACCATTAAATAAACATCTAGTCGAATTATATCATATTAAGAAATTTTATGTTCATGTGTCAAAATTTACCTATATTAATTTTACCAATGATTACTATTTCAAAATTGTAATACAAATGTAATATTATTGCACGTTTATTGTAACATTCCTGTATTACCATGATTGTACAAGTTATCCAAGATATTATTCGGGAGGAAACAACAAACATCATGAAAAAAGTAATCGCTTCTGTTGCAGCCGCTGCCGCCATTATGCTATCGCCGCTTTTCAGCCATCAGGCTTCCGCAAATATCGGAGACAAAACTCTTAAACCTGCTATGACAAGTACAGATGTCAGGCAGCTCCAAAATCTATTAAAAATTAAAGGCTATTATAGCTATTCAGGTTCATATACTACATACTACGGTTCTTCAACTACTAGTGCCGTTAAAAGATTCCAATCCGCAAAAAGACTGACTGCCGACGGAATATCCGGCCGCAATACATACAATGCCATGGGTGTATACAAAGTTGATGTCCCTAGACTTATCAGTACTGCCAAACAATACATGGGTGTTCCATACAGATGGGGAGGCATGACTCCATCCGGATTCGATTGCTCAGGCTTGATCTATTACGTCTACCAAAAACAAGGAATCATCCTTCCAAGGACTTCCTCACAGCTATACTCTAACATCGGACTAAAAACCACTGCCCCTGTAAAAGGAGATCTCGTATTCTTCAACACTGGCGGCTCAGGTGTCTCACATGTTGGCATATATATAGGAAACAATCAGTTCATCAACTCATCTTCTTCCCATGGAGTAAGCATCGCCAGTTTAAGCAACTCCTACTGGAAACCAAGGTACATGGGCTGCAAAACACTATAAGAAATTAGAACCCCTGGCTTTTAGAAGCGAGGGGATTTTTATGTTTTTTTGAAATCCGTCTTGTTTTCATGATCTTCCTGAAAGCACTTCAGAGTATCTAAAGGTTTTGATACGCTTTTTTTATAAAACCTCTTTCTTTTTTGTTCACTATCATAGAAGAAACATGGCTCACTTCAAAAATCATGCGACTTTTAGCCATAATCATGCAGCTTTTCAGCAAATCATGCGACTCCAAATTTATAACGCAAAAAGCAGCCCCCGAGAGAGCTGCTTAAGATACTATTAATTGAATGTAATCGTCAGTCCATAAGGATTAAAAGATGCATTTCCTTTACTGTCGCGGACTTTGATGTAGTACGTGCCTTTTGATAGGTTAAGCGATAAGATTTCGCTGTCTCCCTGTGCGTAGTAATCACTATAGGCGACACGTTTCCCGTTTTTGTAAACCTCGATCACTCCGTCGATTTCATTGCCTGCTTTTAGTGTGATCAATCCTGTTTGAGTTTTGGCGGATGTGAAGGCAAACCAGTCTTCATCGCCTTCTCTGGCTCCTGCATTCAAACTTGCGCTTGCAGAATAGGTTTTGCTATTAACCTTTTTAAACTGCAGCGGCTTAGATGGTGTATTATTCTGCACTTTGGAAGAAGCATCTTCATCTTTTAGATTCACTGGTGCCACAGTCAGCTTATATGGCCATAATGTCAGCGGTGAGGCACTATCAATATAGCTCTGCAATGTGACAAAGTACCTTTTTCCTTTTTCAGCCTTAAAGGAACCATAATTAAAGCCGGATTGATCCATTTTTTCTACATAAGTAGTTTTTTGATATTCATCATCATCCAGCTTGTGGTTCAGGTTCGTATCCTCGGTGATGGCCACCAATCCGAAGAAAGGAGCCAGCAACGCTTGAGGATATCTTGCTTTCAAAGAATCTGTCAGTTCCTTGCGCTGAAAGTCCACTCCGTAAATGGCGGTTTTGGAAGGCGCAAGATAAAAAGTGTCAGTATCATTCGGCATGGCGAAGTTTCCTTCAATCGGCCCTTTTGGCAGTGTTTTCGCCTTTTCAGGTGTGTCATTTTCTTCATAAGCATCACCTGGTGCTTTGGTAAAGAACTCTCCCTTAATATGATACGGATCAAAGGAAAGATTCGAAGAAAATGGATTCATGGTAGCCGTTAAATAATACGTTTTTCCTGCCTTCAAACCTGTATAAACTTCATGTGACAATCCCATCGAAAAGAAATCGCCTTCCATGTTATAGCCAATCGGATTTAAAAATTTGTGTGTTTTTCCATCTTCGTCCTTTGACTCAATCACTTCTGAAATCTGCAGCAGCGGCGTTCCTTCTGTTCCTGGAAGGTCGAATTTGTAAATTCCGGTTTTATCTGCCGTGAAGGAGTACCAATCTTCATCACCCTCATTTTGAATATAGCCGCTTAACGTGCCACCTAATTCATAAGGAAGGGCTGCGCTGGAAATTTTCTCGTATTCTTTATCAGAATCATAGTCCCCACCATCATCTTCCCCATCCGGCTCTTCGCCTGGGAGGCCATCTTCATCCTCAGGAAGCGTTTTGCTGTCGAGGTGAACCTGATATGGAAGCAGGGATTGTCCCGGTTCCTGCTCACTCAGGAACATTCCGGACAGCAGCATGTTAATGAACTCAATGAAACTCATGGAATCATCCATCATCAGCTTCTTGCTCGTTACCTTCACATAATACTCTGTGTCCGGCTCAGACATAAAGGTAATGGTTTCACCATCTCCCGTGCCTCCATTGTTGGCTGAGTATAGAGACGGGATCTCTTCCTCTTTGGCCGGAACTGTATCACCCGAAGCGGATTTTTCACCTTCTATTAAAGCGGGTTCCTTATCTCCTTCTTTAGAATCGGATCCCTTGTCTCCTTCTTTTGGATCTGCTCCTTCTCCGTTTCCGGAACCATCATCAGCTGGCGGGAACAGCGAAGCCTTATCGTAAACTTCAAGCCCGATATTGACTCCAGGAATTCCTGAGGCACTGAATCTCATCAGCTGCGCAGCGTTTCCGGATTTAAAGGTGAAATAATCGTCATCACCTTCTTCGCCTGTAAGATGCAAGGCTCCGGGAACACTTTTCATATCGATTGGTGCTTCTTTGCTTGATTCATCTTCTGGAAGCTTGTCTGTTTTGGTGATGGATAACGAGTACTTTGAACGGCTTTTATCAAAGTTTCCGTTCACGTCCTTCACCCCGATAGCGACATCTCCTGTAAATGGTGCCTGAATCAGCTTTGCTTCACTTTTCCCTTGTACTGCATCATTGATTTCAAGCTCTTGTGTATGAAAAATATCTCCAAAGAAATTGACCATTACCTTGTAATCATATGGAGAGCTGCTAGAGAGGTTTGCCTGGATATACTCCCCTTTTTCCACATGAAACTTCACCCAGTTTTGCTGATAAGGCTTTGTAATCGATCCGGAGATTTTCGATGCTCCTGCTTCCGGTTTAATGACTTCTGCCTTTTTAAAAATTTCGTTCACAGTCCAGTTTTCCTTTACGAAGGCCGGAAGTTTTTTCACATCATATTTCAAGGCCGCAACTGGATTGACAAGCCCGTTTCCGTATTTGATGTCATAGCCTGATGCTCCGAGATCTGTTGATGTTTGTTCCAAAATGTACTCCACCTGTGCCGGAGTAAGCTTCGGATACTTGGAAAGAAGCAGTGATGCGGCTCCGGCCACAACCGGCGTGGCCATGCTTGTTCCGCTCATCGTACCAAATGTTGATTTCTTTTCATAGTCGTAAATAGGCGCGTATATATCCTCTCCAGGCGCCACAATATCTGTTGTGGCTCCGTAGTTGGAAAAATAGCTGAGCTTCTTCTTGCTGTCAACCGAGCCGACGCTGATAACCCCTTCATAGGCTGCCGGATAACTCCGCATTTCCATCCCATCATTTCCCGAAGCAGCTACCACAACCACCCCTCTAGCGATTGCCTTTTTGATAGCCTCCTCTAGGACCGGCGAGGGAAATCCTCCTCCAAGACTAAGATTGATCACCTTGGCCCCTTTGTCAGCAGCATATAAAACACCCTGGGCAATCGAATAATCATAGGCGCCTCCTTGTCTGTCAAACACATCGACTGAAAGAAGATTAACATTCGGGTTCACTCCATACCCGCCAATTCCATTCCCTTTTTTGGCAGCGATGATTCCTGCTACATGTGTGCCGTGAAAATCAGGATTGGCCGGATTCATCGGATTCACTTCATTGTAGCTTGGAAGCAGGGATCCTTTCAGTTCAGGATGATTCCGGTCAATTCCCTGGTCGATGACTGCTACCGTCACTTTGTTCTTTCCTGCGAGTTTTTGAGCTTCATTGATATGCAAAAGGCTCAATGAATACTGCTTGTCCGTTTTGGGATCAGTTGTGCCCAGAGCTTTATAAATCGGGCTGACATTGACAGACACAACTTTTTTATTTTTTTGATACTTTAACAGTGCCTTCTTTAAATCTTTTTTGTTTCTCACTTTAACAACAACATAATCCAGTCCGCTCACATGCTGAATGACAGTGCCTCCAGCGAGCTGGTGGTCTGCTGCTGATAATGGCTTCGAGTATTTCACAACGAGTGTATCGTCACTGTAATTCTCTGCATTTGCATCCTGCAGCTTGCCATCCAGGGAAGCGCGTGCACTTTGCATTGGCAGGGCTCTCTTAGAGATTGCCGGTCCCTTTGCCAGGACGTGATGGTGAGAAAAAAGCGGTGATGAGGCTAGAGACAAACTTACGCCAAGTGATAGAATTTTTTTCGTAATCGGCTTCATATCGTTCCCCCTATTTCTTTATCACCTCTATCATAAGTTATTTTCCCAATATTGGAAATATTTTCTTTTCGCGCATTTTTATGAACTATGTCGGAATCTCTGTTTTTTACCTTCATTAGTCCAATTTAAATCGTCTATTAATTTTGTCTCTTGAGTTTCGCGTCCTTCCGCTCTAATCAATATCAGTTCAAAATCTCAAACGGTCTTTAACAGAGCCCTGTAAATAAAAATTTTGTAACTGCCATAAAGTTAGCAGGTATTTAGCACTAATATTCAGAATATTATATTTTACGCACAGAAAGTGAATGACTATTCATTATTTGTGCGTAAAAAAGAGTCAATGGGGGGATAGAATGAAAGGTTATGCATTACAGTCTAATGGACTAAATGGGAGAAAAGGATGGATTATTGCACTTATCGCTGTTTTATTAGTACCGCTTGTGTATGCGGCAATCATCCTTACTGCCAATTGGGGCCCTTATGACAACTTATCAAAAGTGCCGGTAGCTATTGTAAACCATGATGAAGGCGGCATGTCAGGAGATCAGCCGATTAATGTCGGCAGTGATCTGGTGGCGGATTTAAAGAAAAACAATTCACTCGGATGGGATTTTGTTAGCTCAGACGATGCAGCGCGGGGGCTGAAGGACTTAAAGTATTATATGGTGATTGAAATTCCCCGTGATTTCTCCAAAAACGCAACAACCGTTTTGGATGAAAATCCCAAGAAGCCGGAATTGAAATACACACAAAATGAAGGGCTTCATTTTATGGCAGCACAGGTTACGAAAAATGCTGCAGCCACGATTCATGAACAGCTTGATAACCAGATTACCAAAACATACACCAAGACATTGTTCGCTAAGCTTTCAGATATTTCCGCGGGCTTTAAAGACGGAGCTAATGGTTCAGGAAAAATCAATGCCGGTGCCGAGGAGCTGCATAAGGGAACAGGCAAAATCCTCTCTTCTCTATCGGAAAAGGCGCCCGATATCTCAAATTTAGCAGATGGTTCCAAAGAGCTTAAATCAGGAACAGGCGAATTATACCTCTCTCTTTCCGGCAAACAAAATGATATCGCAAAGCTTGCTGATGGTTCCAGGCAAGTGAATGACGGAACAAATACACTTTTATCTTCACTGAAGGAAAAATCTTCAGATATCACGAAGCTTGCGGACGGCACACAGCAGCTTGAGAACGGATCTGGACTTCTTTTGAAATCTCTGAAGAACGGTTCTGGAAGCATCGGCCAATTAGCTGACGGCGCCAAGCAGGTGGACGGCGGAGCAAAAAAGGTTGCCGGAGGCGCACGTGATGTGGCAATCGGGGCAGGAACTCTAGCAGCTGGATCTGTCCAGGTTCTTAATGGCATAAAGGATGCATCATCTGGAAGCTCTTCTTTGAATGATGGTTTGGCCAAGCTTGAGCCTGGAAGCAAGGCAGTTGCTGACGGCGCAGGTGAAGTTGATAAATCGGCAAAAGCTTTGCTTGCTGGAGCACAGTCAGTCGCTGCCGGACTTGACCAATTGGCTGAAAAAGTGCCGGGACTTAAGGAAAGCCCAGATTTTAAGAAACTTCAGGCCGGAAGCAAAGCTGTTTCAGGCGGACTGGATCAGCTTGCAGCAAAAACTCCTGATCTTAAAGCGGGAGCTGACCAGGTTTCAAAAGGATTAACCGCCGCAAAAGCAGGTTCAAAAACCCTGAACGGAGGATTGGGCAAATTGGTAGCAGGCCAGACTGCAGTCAATGAAGGGGCGAAAAAGCTTTCAGCCGGTGCCAATACCTTATCCGTAGGCGCAGGTACCCTGGCAGCTGGAACAGAAACACTTGCTGCAGGAAACGAAACCGTTAATTCTTCCTGGAAAAAGGTGACGGATTCAGTGGCTGCCATTAATGGAGGCATCTCTTCTGTTAATAAAGGCAATCATACTGTCGAGAGCGGGTGGAAAGACATGACCTCTGGTGTTTCCACACTCGCAAATGGCACAAAACAGGTTGCTGACGGAAATCAAACAGTCAAAACCGGATGGAGCGCCTTAACGCTCGGAGCTAACAAACTCGATAATGGGATGCTTCAAGTATCAAATGGAACTCAATCTGTTAAAACAGGATGGGATGCCCTGACATTCGGCCTGAAAAAAGTCGATAATGGCGTGGGTCAAATTGAAAGCGGTTCCAACGAACTCACTACTGGACTGGCAGGCGGTGCTGAACAAACAGGTGCCATCCATGCAGGAGATAAAAACATCGAGCAATTTTCCGCTCCAGTCAAGCTTGCTGGAACAGCGATTCATAAATTCAAGGCATATCGCTATGCGAATGCGCCATATATCTTATCACTGGCCCTGTTTACAGGCGTATTGCTCATGACCCTTCTTTTTGATTTGAAGCTGCCGGAAAACCTTGAAGTTTCAAAGTTCCGTTTTTACGGAGGTAAATTAGGAACCATGGCAATGCTATCAGCTGCCCAGGCAGCCATCGTTTCCCTGTTTACTTTATTCTTTATTCATTCAAATTTTATGAACGGATTCAGCATGGTGCTGTTTTCCATTTTTGCAAGCCTGGTATTCCTGGCCATCGTCTTCTTTTTGACGGTGCTTGCAGGAAATATTGGCCGCTTTGCGGGATTGGCATTTCTGGTTCTGCAGCTTTCAATAACTGGCTCAAGCCTGCCTATTGATATGCTGCCGCAGGGATACCAGACATTAAGCAAATTCCTTCCGCTGACTTATTCAATCGGAGGATTCAAAGCAGTCATCAACCTTGATAACTATGCATCTTTTTGGGGAAATACAGCTGCGCTGGCCGTCTTTTTAGTTGTCTTTTCCCTATTAACAGCAGCTATCGTTTTACTTAAAAGAAACAAACCTGCTCACACTGCAAAAGCTGCTGCGTAATCAGTGACAGATTCTTAAACACACGCAATGCCCTTAAGCAATATGCTTAAGGGCATTTTTCATTTGGAATCTTAGTGAGCCATTCCGCCATTTGGCATCTGCGGCCCTGAGCCTGATGCAGGTGCATAAGCATTCAGCATCTGCTGCACATCCTGCTCTGCCAGCTGCGGCACCTGGTAATAATGATGCTTATTTTGGTACAACGAAAGTTCATAAGCCATTTCAATACAATTCGGTACCGAATCAGCAAGCACGCGCCGAACAACAGGGTTTGTTGTTTCTAGGGCTGCCATCGTTTTCGCTGAAGCACTCGCCTTCAAAGATCCGAGCATACAGCTCGAAACAGACGCATCCGTCATTTCGGAAACATTTTGCACCGGCTTCGTTGGCGATGTGGGTGTTAAGCCGTAAACGAAGTCATTTCCCTGGTTCATTTTATAGCTTTGAGTCGGCTGTGCCGGATCTTGCCCGCTTTTAAAGCAATCCAGCGTAATATTATATTCATCTTGGATAAATTGGCATTGACGGTCTAAAATGCCTAGCAGCTCAGGATCCTGCACATGCTGGCGGAGCAGCATAAATGAATTTAAAGTACTAATCGTTCCCGTGAGCACTTCCCTGACATCAAATAATTCATGTCCTCCATGGTTCAAATGAGGAGGCACGCTGCCTGTATGCATATTTTGGTGGTTTTGACCTTGATTTTGCATCATTATAATTCCCTCCCAATCATTGATAACGAACATAGTTAATATGGATTTCCCGCTCTGTTTTATACCTCTCCCCTCCCTTTTTCTTATGAAGCATCATGAATAATTCAAGCCACATCCGGCACCCTATTGGTAACTGAAAGGAGGTTGATGAGTGATGAAGCCTCACAATATCAAAGCCTTCACTTTAACAGCCATTCTGCTTTTTGGCAGTTTTTGCGGGCTCCCTTTAAAAACAGCTGCCGAACAAAGCACTGTTCCAAAAAACATCATCGTCATGATTGGAGACGGAATGGGAATTGGGCAGATGGAAATAGCGAGGCAATTGGAGTATGGAAAAAAAGGCGTGCTGAATATGGAGAAAATGGAGCATCTTGCTTTGATGCATACCTATTCCGCGAACAATTCTGTAACAGATTCAGCTGCTGGCGGAACGGCGATTGCAACAGGGGTGAAAACCAATAACGGTTCTATCGCCGTAGATTCCGCCGGAAAGGAAATTGACAGCATTCTTGACGCCTCACAGATAAATGGAAAAAAGGCAGGAATCATTTCAACAAGCATGATCACCGATGCCACACCGGCAGCCTTTAGTGCAAGTGCTCCAAACAGGTGGACAGGAAATGCCGATATTGCCAGGCAAATTTACAAGCATAATCTGGATGTTATCCTTGGCGGCGGAGCTAAATACTTTTCTCCAAAAGAACAGAACGGAACCGATTTGATTGATACATTCCGTCAATCCGGATATACCATCGCTGCTGACAAAAATCAGCTGCGGGCTGCTCCTTCTAACGGTAAGCTATTAGGGTTATTCAATCAGGGATATATGCAATTTGTGAATGACCGGGATATCTTTCATTCCAAGGAGCCCACTTTAAATGAAATGACTGAAAAAGCACTTAGTGTTCTCGCAGGCTCTGACAAAGGCTTTTTCTTGATGGTGGAAGGCGGACGTATTGACCATGCCTCACACGCAGCTGATTTCACTGGAATCTGGAAGGAAACAGCCGAGTTTGATTCAACTGTTAAAGAGGTTACTTCCTGGGCAAAAAAACGCGGCGATACGCTTGTTGTTGTGCTTGCCGATCATGAAACTATGGGCATTTCGTCATCAGAACCAATGAATGTTGCCGGACTGAAAAACGTAAAAGCTTCATCTGAATACATGGCTTCACAGATCAAAAAAACTGGCAATGGAGAAATAATTCCCGAAAGCCTTGTAGAGGTACTTCAGAAGTATGCCAATATAAAGCTCTCCCCCCAGGAAGCTCAGCAGCTGATTAAAAACCTTCAGTCTCCGGGCAAATCCATCTATCCTTCACAAATTACCGGCTGGGAAATCGGGAGTGTCATCGCTCTTCATAATCTTGCCGGGGCCCAGGACCGCAGCATCCGGGCAGCAAGCAAAACAACCGGAGGACATACAGCTAACAGTATAGCCGTTTTTGCAGAAGGGCCTGGAAGCGAGAATTTTAAAGGTGTCATAGATAATACAGACATATCAAGGATCATCATGAAAGCTGCACATATCCCCTTTGTTCCCGGACAGCATAAAGCACGTTAAAATATTTAGCCGCCATGAATTTTCATGGCGGCTTTTATATTTTTTTGAAAATTACCTTTTCACAGACTTGATAGAAATATATAATAATTAAGGGTGTTAGCTAGACATGCTTCGCCCTTGTTTTTCTATTTTTCTATTAATCTACTAAATTGTGAAAAGGAACGGTGTAACCTTGATGAAAAAGAAACAGTTTACCAGGCTCGGCCAGATTACTGCCTCTGCCCTTCTATTCGGATCCTTCATGTCTCCAGCGGGACATAAGCTTGCTCACGCTGATGATGCAGCCGCAAATGTAAAGGTCCAAATTCTTGGCATCAATGATTTTCACGGACAGCTTGATAAAACAACAAAGATTAATGGACAAGTCACTGGAACGGCTGCCTATTTGGCTGCCTATCTAAAGAAGCTTGAAGCGACAAACCCGAATACCATCAAGGTTTCGGCTGGAGATGCAGTCGGCGCAAGCTCGCCGGTTTCCGCCCTGCTGCAGGACGAGCCAACCATCAGGTTTCTGAACATGATGAAATTTGATATCGGAACTCTTGGCAACCACGAATTTGATGAAGGTGTTACAGAAATGAAGCGCCTGGTCAATGGCGGTGAGCATCCGAAAACCAAGCAATACGGCACCTTTGAAGGAGCAAACTTCCCATACATCTCCGCAAACGTAATCGACAAGTCAACTGGAAAACCGATCTTTGATCCATATATCATTAAAGAAGAAGCTGGACAAAAAATCGGCTTTATCGGGGTTACCTATTCTGACACACCAAGCATCGTTATTCCAAGCGGCGTAGAGGGTGTTGAATTCACAGACGAAGCAGAAGCGATCAATAAATATACAAAAGAACTAAAAGACCAAGGAGTCAAGGCAATCGTTGTATTGGCCCATAATCCCGGTACTTCCAATCTAGATGGAACAAATCCTGCCGGTGAAGCGATAGACCTTGCTAATACGGTAGATGATGAAGTGGACGTAATTTTTGCCGCTCATGATCATAAATACCTGAACTCAACAGTAGACGGAAAACTGCTTGTTCAAGCTTATTCAAGCGGTGCTGCTATTTCTGATGTGAATCTGGAGATAGACCCAGCAACACATGATATCGTAAAAAAAGATGCACAAATTGTGAATACACTTAACAGTGGCATCGAGCCTGACGCTGATGCACAGGCATTAGTAGATAAATATCTGGCAGACATCAAACCGATTATTTCTGAAGAAGTCGGCACAGCCAGCATCCCTCTTACAAGAGACCAAAATGAATCAGGCGAATCTGTTCTCGGAAATGTCATTGCAGACAGCATGCGCACAGAAATGAAAACAGACTTCGGATTCATGAATCCAGGCGGCATCCGTGCCAATATCGATCAGGGAACCATCAACTGGGGTCAGGTTTACACTGTTGAGCCATTCGGTAATGACCTTGTAAAAATGACCCTGACAGGCGCGCAGATCCGCGATGTATTAAATCAGCAATGGCAGCCTGAAAAAACCAATATGCTTCAAATCTCAGGCTTGACCTACACATGGTCCGATGCACTTCCAAAAGGACAAAAGGTTGTTAACATCTTCCTCCCTGACGGAAAGAAAATTGATCCGAATGCTGAATATACGGCAACTGTCAACAACTTCATGTCAACCGGCGGAGACAGCTACACAGCCTTTACAGGCGGCAAAAACAAAGTAACAGGATCTGTTGACTTTGATGCCCTTCTTCGCTACCTGAAGGCACAATCCCCAGTTTCAGGAGCCATCGAAGGAAGAATCAAAAAAGTAACAGACATTACAGCTGATGCACCGGTTGTTAATCCGGTTACAGATCACGACTCTTTCATTACCGGCAAAGCTGAAGCCGGATCAAAGGTTACAGTCTGGATTAATGGAAAAGAATATAAAATTGATGTTCCTGTCGGTACAGATGGCACATTTAAAATCAAGACCGCACATTTAAAAGCAGGCACTACAGTATCTGTAAGCATCACGGATGCGGCTGGAAACGATAGCGAAAAAACAACAGTAACCGTTCTAGACAAAACGGCTCCGCATGCTCCTTATGTTCATATAGTCAGAGACTTTGATAAAAAAGTGACAGGACAAGCAGAAGCCGGATCAACCGTTACAGTTAAAGCAGGCAAAACACTTTGGACAGGCATTGCAGACCGTAAAGGCATGTTCTCTGTAAAACTGGATAAACAGCAAAAAGCAGGAACTTTGCTTTATGTATTCGCTGCAGACAATAGCCAGAACATCAGCTCATCTGTGAAGCTGATCGTTAAGGATGCAACGGCCCCTAAAGCACCAATCGTCCATGCTGTTAAAGCAGGCGAAGGCTGGGTTACAGGAAAAGCAGAAGCCTCTTCCAAGGTTTATGTAAAAAGCCACAATAAAGTAGTCGGCTATGCCTATGCAGGCAAAAACGGAACTTTTACGGTGAAAATGAAAAAGCAAAAACCAGGAACAGCTCTGTATGTGTCTTCCAAGGACCGTGCAGGCAATATCTCAAAAACTGTTAAGATTTTCGTAAAAAGATAAAATCAGCACCATCCCGCCATACTGGGATGGTGTTTTTATTTCCTCTCACTAATAATGGCAAATATATGTTACATCTATTAAAATAGGAAATACAAAATTATGTATAGGATGTGGAGAATGTTTAAGCAAAAACTGTTTCTGCCGCTGCTGTCTGCCATTTTGATTTTTTCCTTATTTATGCCGATTTCCACCCAAAAAGCCAGTGCAGCATCTTCTGATGAACTTCTGTATAACTCGATTTACAATGGAATTCTCCACATGCAAACTAAAATTTCTCTCGGCAAGTATGGCCAGGACAGCAGCAAGATTACTGCCGCCTATCAAAAGGTGCTCGATAACCATCCGGAAATCTTTTATACGCAGTACTACTTCCAGTGGTCACCCGGATATTTTTATCCGAAATATATCGGCTCCAAAAGTGAAATCACCAAAATGAAAACATCCCTCGACAGCAGGGTGGATGCTGCTGTAAAAACAGCAAAAACAAAGAAAACTGAACTTGAGCGCATTGTTTACCTGCATGATTTCCTTGTGAACAGCACGTCCTATGATTATGATCATTATGTGAAAAACAACTTGCCTCAAACCTCCTTCACAGCCTACGGAGCGCTCGTTTCCCATAAAGCGGTTTGTGACGGATACGCCAAAGCCCTGAAGCTCCTCTTGGACAAAGCAGACATTTGGGCAATTAAGGTGAACGGCACCGTGAGCAGCGGAGATCATGCCTGGAACATGGTAAGAACGGGAGGAAGCTATTATTATATCGACAGCACCTTTGACGACCCAGTGACAAACGATCGGTCCGACGTGCTCACATACAAGTATCTGCTTGTCCCGGAAAGCAAGCTTGCAAAGGACCATGTCTGGAATAAAAGTAAGCTTCATAAAGCAAGCAGTACTAAATATCAAAAGCTCTATTCTCTATCTGATTTTGTCCGGTACAATTCCAGCATCTATTACGCCAATCAAAATGACCATAAACTTTACAGGATGTCCCTGACAGGATCTTCGGTGAGTAAAATGGACAATCATCCCATCTACTCGCTGAAAATCATCGGAAGCACGCTTTATTATATTAATCTTGCAGACCATAATTCTGTGTATCAGATGAAGCTTGGCGGCACCGCTATACAAAAAATCAAAAATACGCAGGCGGGCTTTTTATCTGTAAAAGGCTCAAGCCTCTACTTCTACAGCAATGTTTCGAACAAAATGGTGAAACTGAGATAACACACGGCATGCAAACTCAGTCTTTGTTCCATTAAGAAGCCCAAGCCCCTTCAATCAGGGTGCCTGGGCTTTTTTTACAGCCTTTTATCATTAAAGAAGTTCTCAGTAAAATGATGCTTCGGATCATAGGCTTTCATTTCGTATCCCCTTTTACGGAGATAATCCAGAATTTGCGGCAGCTCTTTCACGGTTTGGCTGTTTTCATGAAGAATGATTACCTCGCGTGTCCGCTTTGTTTGGGCTTTAATATTTTCAAGGATTTTCTCTGGATGCCGAGCCAAGGCCCAGTCTCTTGGATCCACCGTCCAATCCCACATTTTAAAGCCCTTTTTAACCGCATAATCCCTCATCGCCTTAGTTGTATACGTGCTTCCGTAAGGAGCCCTCATTAAACGGCTTTTAAATCCGGTGATTTTATAAAGAGTTTGCTGTGCAGTGACCATTTCATCCGCAAAATTTGTTGAATTGATTTTATATAACTTATGAACATCATGGCTGACACTGTGGAGTGCGGGGTAATGCCCATCACGGATAATGCGGCGGACATTCTTCGGGTTATTTTTCATGTTTCCGCTGATCATAAAAAACGTCGCTTTTGTATGATATTTCTGGAGGATATTCAAGATGCTATTTGTATATTTGCCTGGACCGTCATCAAAGGTAAGGTATACGGTCTTTTTAGCTGCGGTTTCTTTCGCGTTAACAGGATATGCTGAAACAAGCAAAACAGGCACCAAAAGGAAAAACAATAACAACAGCTTTTTACAATTTTTCATGCCCCAATTTAACATCCGCTATCCCCCTGCACTTTTAACATATCAAAATTATATGCGGCACAAACTTTCCAGAAAACAAAAAAAATCCCCCAAATTATTTGGAGGATGACAAAAATTGCTGAAGTGCGGCTTTATTTTTTTCAAGATCGACAGCAAGCACTGCGCCGATTCCGGGAATCCTTTCATTTTCAAAGGTGCCGTCAAGCGGAATTCTTAGCTTGTCCACACTTTTAGCTTGTCCTGTAATAACATCCTTGCCTAAAATCAGCATGGTCTTCGTGTCGATATTTGTATCAATATATGGTGCTGTCATGCCAAGAATTTTCGGCAATTTGACGACATTATTGATTTCTGTCGCCTTATCCTTTAACTTTCCAAGAACCTCCTGCTGCCGCTGCACCCTGCCGAAGTCACTCATATTATCATGGCGGAAACGGACATATCCGAGCAGCTGCTTGCCGTGGAGGGTTTGTTCTCCCTTATGAAGCGTCATATCGATGCCTGATGACATATCATGCGGCACATTGACCTTGATGCCGTCCGGGGCAATCGTATCCACAATTTTAGGGAATCCTTTAAAATCAACAATGGAATAATAATTGATATTGATCCCAAAGTTTTCTTCTATTGTTTTACGCAGAAGCTCTGGCCCGCCAAATGCAAAGGCGGCATTGATCTTCTGCTTGCCATGCCCGGGAACATCCACGTAGCTGTCTCTCATGATTGACACCAGTTTCGGCTCATGCGTGTTTTGATTATAATGGGCGATTAATATGGAATCTGTCCTAGAGTGCTTTTCACCGCGTGAATCACTGCCCAGCAAGAGAACATTGATTTGCCCGTTATTCGGCAGCTTCCCGTTAAAGTCATAGCTTGCGGCCTTCTCCTTGCCTGCCCCGTCCAGCGCCTCTGACAAGCCCTGCTTATACTGAAAATAAACATAGGCACCAGCTGCAATAACAAGCAGAACAAGAACAGTAAGAAACCTTCTTAATCCCCGTTTCTTCTTCTTTTTCTTTTTATGTCTTGTGCTTCGTGAATTATCCAAATCTAAATACCATCTCTCTGTATTTAATTTTTATTGAATTTCTTTACCTTATGGTTTGCAAAAAACTCCAAAATAACAGCAAAAACTACATAATGTGACTATATCATGTTTAATGCCATTCATCATCTTTAAATATCTTTTTTTCATGCCCAATAATATTGAATTAGAGGAAAAAATAAGGTAGATCCCCGAAGAATATTAATGCGGGTTCAAAAACGCAGGCCGAAATTTCCATTTAATTGGATAATCGCGCCGAATTCCCGCTGATTAGAGCGAATTCTCAGCTATTCGAGCCAATTTCCGTGTCATTCGAGCAAAATGCTGCCCTATTAGAACCAAATCAAAAAATCAGCCCCAATCGGAGCAGAAATCAGCCACCTTGTTCCATAGCAGCAAAGCTTACGAAAACAGCTTTTTCAAAACCTTACAGGGATATCTGCGGAAACATGAAACACCCCGCACAGCTCTACACAGGAACCATGCGGGTGTGTCTAAGCTCACTCCTCTACAACACAAGGAATTTTAATCGTGTCATTGTACACATTATAGAAGTGGTTGATACGGATAAAGGTTTCGCTAGTATTCTTCACTGTATTTGTTTTTAGCACGTCCATGTTTTTCTGGCTTAGCGTATTATACGTTATCGCATATTGAGAGCCAGGACCGTCATTTTTCGCCGCAAGGAATTGCATCGGGCGCCCTGTATGTTCAAAAGTGTTATTCTGGAAAATCGGATTGGATGCTCCGCTAGCAAGAATTCCGCGGTATTTAGCATCACCTGCAGCCACATCTTTGAAGCTGTTTTTTTCTATTACGGCATTCGACCAGTTCATGACCCGAATAGCATCCAGGCGGGTATTCGTTATGCTGTTGTTCCGGATGCTCACATGATCATGATACGAGCCTCCAGAATATTTATGGGTCCCAATTGCCCGGTCCAGGTTGCGGAATGTATTGCTCTCTATCGTCACATACCTGTTTGGCGTTTTATCATAGGTGCTCCATTCCTGGCTCCAGCCATCTGTTGAACGGTCAGGGGTGTCCAGGTTGATCGCCTCTTTGTTCTTGTTTGGTGAAGCCTTGGAATCAATAAAAGAATTGTTGGTAACAGACACATGATCAGATGCGTCCATTTCGATAAAATGTCCAGACTGCATATGCTGAAAATGTATATTCTGCACCTTCACATTTTTATTATGGCCCATGATGATCGCGATGCTTTTATCATCATACTTCATATCAATGACAACATTACCCTCACCGATGAAGGAGATATTTTTTTCACCATTATATTTCCTATACACGCCTTTTTTCCCAGAACGGGAAGGCCTGATCAGCTGAAACATGGATTTAGCTGCTGCAAATTGCTTCGTTCCGCTTACTGTCCCTTTTACTAGTCTGACACCGTTTTTCAAGCGTATGGTTACATTGGAAGGAACATAAAGGGTATTTGAAATGGTATATGTGCCGCCGTTTAAGGTCAGTGTACCGCCGCCCTTTTTCTCCAGCTGCTCCAGATATGAGCGAAGCAGATAATACTGCTTGGTATTATTATTGTAGGTGCTGAAGTTCATCATATTTCCGCTAAATGTCTTGCTGTTAGGTGTGATTGTGTAGGCTGATGCTGCGCTTGCCTTTGGCGCAAGCATACTCGCTGAAAGAAGCAGGGCCGCTGCCGCTGCTCCGTATTTTCTCATCATGCTGCAAAACTCCTTCATATTTAAAATATCCTCTTGTTTTATCGGATAATTTGCTGGGGAATTTAGCAGGTGCCAATCATCCTGCCTGATATACATAAAATAAAGTAATTTCCGGAACGATATACACACCGTTTCCTATTAATTAAAGGCTAAAATAAGACATGTTAATCTTGTTTGCTGATTTCCGCTGCAGGTACTCGCTTTCCGTTACAATCAATAATTCGTCTATCAAATATAGCTTTAATAGGACCAAATATTAAGAAATTATTTTTTTATCTGTAAAATTAAAATTTTTCATAAATATAGTACTTTAGACCTATATATTTCCTTCTCTCTTCCTAGTAATAATTAAGAGTATTGTTTTGATATATTGCCTCGCGATATGTCGTAATCGGTAGAAGGAGTTGGTATTTTTATTTAGGTTTCATCGCTAAACTGGCTTTTAATTTTAGGAAAAGGAAAGGTGTATACCAGAATGACAAAAAAACTGACTAGATTCAGTAAAGCAACTGCCTCGGCATTTTTATTCGGTACATTGATTTCACCAATCGGATCCCTATCAGCTAACGCAGAAGGAGAAACAGCACCAGGACAAGTAAAGCTTCGCATCCTTGAAACAACAGATATCCACGCTAATGTTATGCCATATGACTATTACAAAGATACTCCGACTCTTGAGTTCGGATTGGCAAAAACGGCTACCCTTATTAAGGAAGCCAGAAAAGAAATGGACCCTGAAAACTCCATGTTGTTTGACAGCGGAGATTTGCTTCAAGGAAACCCTTTGGCAGATTATGTTGCAAAAGTGAAGAAGCTTCAGCCCGGTGAAGTACATCCTGTATATAAAGCGATGAATACTTTAAATTATGATGCCGCTTCTCTTGGAAATCATGAATTCAACTACGGCCTGGACTTTTTGGATCAGGCAAAAAAAGGCGCCAACTTCCCGTATGTGAATGCCAACATCTATAAAGTGGATGGAGATAATGATGATTCAAATGACGTTAATGAATTTGAGCCATATAAAATTTTAGATAAAAAAGTAAAAGACGAAAATGGCAATGAACAAACGATCAAGGTCGGTGTAATCGGCTTTGTTCCTCCGCAGATTATGGACTGGGATAAAGATAACCTTGCCGGAAAAGTAAAAACAAAGGATATTGTCAAAACAGCTGAAAAGTTCATTCCTAAAATGCGCGCTGAAGGAGCACAGGTTATCATTGCACTTGCACACTCAGGCTGCGATGTTCAGGCTGAAGGCCTTGAAGATGCGGAGAATGCTGTGTATTCCCTAAGCAAAGTCAGCGGAATTGATGCGATTCTATTTGGCCACAAGCACGTAACATTCCCTGAAGCAACGGAATTTGCAGGCAAGCCAGGCATTGACCAAACAAAGGGAACTATCAACGGAGTTCCTTCCCTTGAAGCCGGGTATTGGGGAAATAACCTTGGAGTTATGGACCTGACTCTTGAGAATGATAATGGTCAATGGAAAGTGAAGGATTCCAAGTCGGTAAACAGGCCGATCATGGAAACTGTGAACGGTGTTAAAGTATCTAAAGCTGATGCTGACCAAACAATCGTGGATGCAGTTAAAGAAGCTCACGAAGGCACTCTTACTTATGTAAGAAGCAAAATCGGGGAAACAAGCGCTGCAATGGACAGCTATTTTGCACGCGTACAGGATGACCCTACCATTCAAATCGTAAACAATGCACAAATTGCTTACGTGAAAAACTACATCGACAAAAAGCTTCCTGAATATAAGGGCTTAACTATATTATCTGCTGGTGCCCCTTTCAAGGCCGGACGCCAGGGACCAAGCGATTATACAAACATTGCAGCTGGAGATCTTTCAATCAAAAGCGCAAATGACCTGTACCTGTATCCAAACACCTTAAAGGCAGTCGAGCTGACTGGCGCTCAAGTGAAGGAATGGCTCGAAATGTCAGCAGGACAGTTCAATCAAATCGATCCAGCGAAAAAAGATCCACAGGTGTTGATCAATTACGGCTTTGAGCCATTCAACTATGATGTAATCGATGGTGTGAAATACCAAATCGACGTGACACAGCCGGCTAAATATGACTTATCAGGCAAAGTAGTAAATGCAGATGCAAACCGCATTAAAAACCTGACAACTCTTGACGGAAAAGCGATCGACCCAAGCCAGAAGTTCATCGTTGCAACAAATAACTACCGTGCAAGCGGCGGCGGAAACTTCCCTGGACTTGCTGGAGGAAAAGCCAAGGTTGTCGTTGACTCTCCAGATGAAAATCGCCAAGTTTTAATGGATTACATTTCAGCATCTGCAGGAAAAATCAATCCATCTGCAGACAGCAACTGGTCAATCCAGCCAATCAATAAAGATGTTACACTTACATTCAAATCTTCGCCAGAAGCAGAAAAAGCAGCTGCACAAACGAAGACGATTAAATATCTTGCTCCACTGACAGATGATAAAGGAACTTGGGGTTCTTACTCCATCACTCCTCAGGCAGCTGCCCCTGCACCGGCACCAGGCGATACAACAGCACCAAAAGCTCCATCTGTCAGCTCTGTAACAGACCACGATAGAAAGGTGACAGGAAAAGCAGAAGCTGCTTCCATAGTCACTATCAAAGCAGGAAAAACAATTGTCGGATGGGCTAAAGCTGATAAATACGGCAAATTCTCTGTTTCAATCAAGACCCAAAAAGCAAACACAGTGTTATCTGTTACAGCAACAGATAAAGCCCACAACGTGAGCAAGGCTACTGCCGTGATTGTAAAAGACAAAACGGCTCCAAAATCACCAAGTGTACACCCGCTTAAAACAAGCTCTACACTTGTATACGGAAAAGCAGAGCCTCGTTCATATGTGTACATCCGTTCATCCAATAAGACGATCGGCTGGACAACAGCAAGCAAAACAGGCAACTATGCAATCAAAATCAAGAAACAAAAAGCTGGACATGCTATCTATGTAAAAGCAAAGGATGCTGCCGGCAACATTTCCATTCCTAACAGAGTGGTTATTAAGAAGTAAACAAGCAAACCCCCGTCTCAAATTGAGACGGGGGTTTTTCCACTATGGCTGTATTATAATTTTTGCTGCTTTGCTTCTATTTCCTGATTTATCTGCTGCAGTCAGATAAAGAACCGTTCCCTTCGCCTGCCTCGTTTTCAACTTTAGCGAAAAAGTTCCTGTACTGCTTGCCGTGCCTTTTGACAGTACTGTGCTTCCTTTTTTAAGCACTAATGAACTGTTTTTCTCCGCTTTTCCCTTAATCATTAGATCTTTGCTTTTCACTTTATAAACAATCGGCGTTTTTGGAGCTGTAGTATCAAGGGCGGTCACCTTGAATGTGTAGTTCTGCAGTGACCAGTGATTGTTTGCATCATATACTTCAAAGTAATAAGTTCCAGGCTTCAGTGTGCGGGTAAAAGATTCCTTGCCGCTTATCTTTGCCCGGTCATATTGCACGGGAGAAACCGATTTCCCGTTTGCATACTGATCCATCCACACATCACTGTCGATGTTTGTAACCCCTGAAACATCCACTCTTACCTTCATATTCTTCGTCACCTTCAGGCTGTACCAGTCGCTGTCTCCTGAATAATCGTACCGGTCACTATACGCTTTGTTGAGAGCAACTCTGCGTGCCTTTGAGCGTACATTGCCACTATCATTTTTTATAGACGGAAAATCCGTCTGAAACGTCTTGGCTGCATCAACCCTGCCGAAGCCGGTTTTCGTGCTCCAGCTGTTTTTGCTGCTGCTGAGCTTCGCCGCTCCCTTTTCAAGAAGATACTCCACTTCTATGGGATTCAGGTTTGGTGCTGCTGATAAAATCAATGAAGCAACACCCGTAACAATCGGTGCAGAAAAGGAGGTGCCTGTTCCTATGCCATAGCGTTTATTCATCATGGTGGTAGCGATATTTTCTCCAGGCGCTACCAAATCAAGTGCTGCACCATAGCTTGAAAACTTTGAAACAGCATCATTTTTCCCGGTTGACCCAACACTTATGACCGTAGGATATCCAGCCGGATAATTGACAGATTGTCCATCGTTCCCTGATGCCGCTACAACAACTATGCCCTTTTTGTATGCTTCATAGATGATGTCGAATTCTATACTGTTCGGAGCAGGAAAACCGTAGCTTAAATTAATGACTCTGGCCCCGCTTTTAATCGCATAAGAAAGCCCTGCCAGTGCATCGATGAGATGAAAGCTCTTAGCAGCCGTTACCCGGATTGGTATGATTTGCGCAAGCGGGTTAACACCCGCTACCCCTATTCCATTATTCGCTTTGGCTGCAATGACACCCGCCACTTCCGTCCCATGCCCTAATGTATCGTTCGGGTTACTGTCTTTGCTGTAGAAGTCATACCCTTTTAACAGCTGGCCCGAAAGATCGGGCTGTGTGGCATCAACCCCTGAGTCTACCACCGCTACCTTCACTTTGTTTTTTAAAGAATAGTTCTTCCATAAAACAGGCATGCCAATCTTAGAAAGATGCCATTGGTTATTAAGATAAGGATCGTTGGGCAGAGTATAACCAAACCCTTTGCCTTCACCCTTCATATTCTCCTCAGCAGAAGTAATGGAGCTTGAATTCTTCATATCCGATAAAACAGATTTGAAGTTTTTAGATTTCGGTACCTTCACAGCGTAAATTCCCTGTTCCTGTAACACTTCCGGTGTGGCTGAGAGCTTCACTCCAAATTTTTCGGTTAATTCCGACGCGCTCAATTTAGTTTTGACCACAATTTCACTATTGCCATCTGATATTGAGGCCAGGGTGCCGCTTCTAACCGCACTTCCGCCGAACAGACTGGCCTTGCGGCGATCCTGCTCTTCATCCGCCTTTGCCGCACCAGGAAGCGCTGAAAGTAAAATGGCACCTGCCGTCAGCACCGCCGCTAAGCTATTTAATTTTTTCATAGATTTCTCCTTTAATTAGGCTTTGTTAAAATATTTTGTTGAGGAGCGGAAGACGCTTGACTCCTGGGGGATCAGCGTTACAGGCGAGACCCCGCAGGAGCGGGAGCGACGAGGAGGCTCGGCGAACGCCCCCGCGAGTCTTGCGTCTGGAGCGGAAATTGATTTAATTGGCATTTGACTCACAAAAACACACAATACTACAATATGTGTCTGTGATTTCCAGTATTCTCTAAAAATATTTGATAGCTTAATTCTATTATAGATGTGATGAGTCTGTAAAATTGCAGAATAAAAAATTTAATCAAACGTTTGATTAGCAGGAAAAAAAGGCAGAAACATAAGGGTCTCTGCCTTTTCACTCTATTCTTCCTCCACAATGCATGGAATGCGCACAGTGTTTTCATCGCTGTAGTCATTCAGGAAAGCAATATAGCGGATGAAATGTTCTTTTGTATCAATAACGATATTTATTTCTAGAGCGGTATAATTTTCGTCCGAAAGTTCATTATATATCTCGGCATATTCTTCGCCTGGCCCAGTGTTTTGGTGAACTCGATTCCATCCGGGTGATGAGCTGGTCCGATACTGCGATTGAATATAATACCATTTCCGATGTGGCAAATGGCGTAATCAAATATCGTGGGATGCTTGTGAGTGGCGCAATCAATCCGGTGATTCATTCACCGCATCATTTGCCGTTTTATCGAACTTGCTCCATTTCTGGCTCAAGCCTAATATTGCATGATCCGGCGTATAATGGCTACTTTATCTTATTTCATTAGCAAAACAATCCTTTTCAAGGATTCCAACAAATGATTTTTAATAGACTAATAAATTCAGTAATTTCAGTGAAATAAGAGTAAATGTTATCTTTAGATGGCGGCTGGGTTTAATCAGTAAGTGCAGCTCAAACTATTAACTATATTGGGAGATTGGAGATAATTTCTTGCACTTCATTGAACTTCAACTTAGATATTTGTGCTGTTTTATTGCTCTCGGAGAAATGTGCATTAAAAGACTCTCCAATTGTCTGTATATTTATTATTTTTTTTAAGTTTACCAGAAATGATCGATGCGTTTTCAAAAAATATGGAGGTAAGTTAGATCCAATAATCTGCAGGGAATCACCTGTTTCATAACTTGTTGCCACAGTATGTATAATGGATTTACGGCCTCCTCTTTCAATAAATAAAATATCATCTAGAGGCAGATATAAGTATGAATTTCCCGTTTTGAGTGTTAACTTCTTTACAACATTACCCGATTGCTTTTTTTCGGTTTCTTTTTGAAAACGAATGATTTTTTTTGCCTTTTCCAATGCAGTGCCAAGCCTTGAAATTTCAATCGGTTTTACCAAATAATCTATTGCCGACAAAGCAAATGCCTCCACTGCAAATTCATCAAATCCTGTGGTAAAAATTACATTTAAATCGGGCATAAATTGTTTACATACTTTTACTGCTTCCATTCCGCTCATGCCGGGCATATTTATATCGACTAAAATTAAATCGGGAGTAGTTTTCATGATTGATTGAACAAGCTCTTCCCCTGTAGATACCTCTCCCGTGATAACAAAATCAGGAAATAATTCTATGAAATGCTGGAGAAGGGTCCTAGATGTTTGATCATCATCAGAAATCACTATACGCAGTTTGTCCACTCAGCATTACCTCAATCCTAAATACTTCTTTTATAGAGAATATCGGTTTTTACCTAAAACTTTATATAAATGTGCAAAAAATGATAGAAAGGTCCTACAACATCTCCTTTTATTTTTTATGAACAAAACAATTCTTCACCCAAGATATCGGAAAGTTGAATAATATCAAAAATATCTTTCACTTGGGGCTGGATGGCAGAAATCTTAATTTTAACCTGTACTTTATCCTTTTTTAAGGAATCAATTAAATTAATAAGCAGCCCTATTCCTGTAGAGTCGACGAATGGCACCTCGGAAAGGTTAATGTCAATGTTATGGAATGGCTTCAAAGTAGGTAAGATTTCTTCGTCCATTATTTCAGTGATTTCAATATCCAAATCTCCATGGAACCAAATTATTACCTCATCTTCGTTCAAAGGTATAATTCTGTAGGTAAACATAGTTAACATCTCCTTTTAATAAATAATTCTGCCGTTGCTATCCAGGCTGGCCTCCATATTTTTTATATGTTCATTTAATCTCTTTTTTATATTTCCGAATTGGATGATGGTTCCTTCTCTTGCAGATTCGATCTTGATTTTCTTGTCGATGGGCACAGCAATATGGGTCATGATACCCCCTTCTGAACCTGACTCCTTTATGTATGCCCCCAATCTGGCGTATACTTCCCCTCCTCGAAGCACTCCATTTACTCTAAGCTCACCCCCAGAATGTATTTTAGTATTATAACAGCCCTGTCCTTTGATTGTTACATTCCCGCTGCAATATATCGAACTATTTAACGCATATTTCAAGTCAATCGAACAGTCTTCATCATTATAAGAGCGATTTTTATTCATCAATTCGTGAATGGTCTTATATAACTGCTTCAGTTGTTCGCTTGTATGCCATTGATTTGGTACAGAAGAAAGAAAACTTAAACGAAGCTGTTCTGCTAGGTTTAAAAATTCGGACTGTAACATCTGTTTTTCACGCTCACAAAACTCAATGTATTGAGTTATTAAATTAGGTAAATTCCTGAATTTAATTTCTGACAGCAGTTTAATCAAAGGATGCAATCCTTTTTGTTGATAATCCGTTAATTTAAATGCAGGCTCTTTCAATAATTGCTCAATTGATAAAAGAAATTTTTCTACTTGAATTTGAATTAAATCCAAAGTATGCATTAATTCGGATAGGAGATAATTATTATGGCCGGAAGATAAGAAACTGCTGATGGAATTTTGATGGATAACTATTGAGGATTTTGAAATGACGGTCGCCAAATTGGTGTTCTTAGCGATCATTACATGACCATCAGCTTCCACATGCATGTTTTCTTGAACGTTACCGAATATATCGATATCGCCTTTGAAACGAATATTTCCTGTCGACATATCAACATCGCCTGTATGAATTAATTTTTGTAAAATGGAGACCTTAGTTAGATTCCCATTTTTCTCGATGATTGGCCTGCCAGTCTCTGTAGCTACAATTTTAGTAGAGTTTTCAATTAAGGCTATACCTTTGCCAGGCTGTATCAGTATAGGATAAACTTCTTTGGCAGGAATGAGCTCATGTGTTACTGTCCTTCCAGGAATGCCGGGAACCGGAGGGACTATAATGCCAATCACCTGACCCTGGTTGATTGTAGGAAAAAACTTCATTTCTCTAAAGTCTATCGTTCCATCAGGTCTTACCGCCGGTCCATTATCTTTCCCTTTCACATCAGCCACTATTTGAAGAAAACCATTTTTCCCTTTCTGAGGCTTTACCCCGCTTGCAATAACAAAGTCTGCCGTTTCTTTCGTGTTTACAGCTGACATAATTTCTTGATGATTTAACCCCTGAGTGATGTTTAATGATTCTAATTTTTCCAGGATATCTTTGTATCCTAAATCATTTTGAATGACGTAATGTTCCTCAACCTGCAATTCAATATGAACATCAGGCATTAAATCCTTCACTTTACGGTGGATAATCCTCCCCGGTTCAATATGTAAGATTGCATGCACTTTACTTTTATCAATCGTTACATTCCATTTCGTTTCACTTTTATCTTCCATCACTTGAATGTCAAATCTGTCTTCCCTGGAGACAACAGTGGTTCCATTAATTTTCTCTTTATTCTTAAAAAGAGTGACTCCTTTACCAACGGAAATAGTAGGATACATTAGATCACAGGGCTGGCTATGAATCTTCCCATCTTTCACCCAAGCTTTTCCGTCAAGATCCGGATTTACAAATGAAGAATACTCTGGATCATTCTTCATTTTTCTTTCGGCTATATTTGATTCGACATCAATATTTTCTATGAGGCTCTCAATAGTTTCGACAGACGGTAAGGGGTCTTGTTCCTTAGCGGCAGCCCCGCTATTCACTGTGAGCTTTACTACTGCCGGCTTTATCCGAAAAAGACCTTTGGCTTCTTGCTGTATCACCTCTATTGTTACGGATTCCTTCCCTACCCCCAAAATGGATAAGCCGCCCTCAATAGCTTCACTCACACTCTTCCCTTTTGATAGTATCATTTGAGCCATTTGCATCTACTCCTCTATATTCATGACCGGAGAATTATAACTGGATACATCGCTTTTATCTTTTTGAATCTTCAGTATAACCATCGTAATATCATCCTTCTGCGCTGTACCTTCCGTAAACGCATTAATAGCGTCTATCACCGCACTTCCAAGCTCATCTACTCCTTTGGTAAAATTAATATTCAAGGTTTCAATGAGTCTGTGAAGCTTAAATTGTTCCTTTTTTTTATTAACGGCTTCTATAATGCCATCCGTGTAAAAGAAAACAATGTCCTTATCCTCTAATTGTATAGACTTCTCCTGGTAGACTTGATTGATAAGCCCGCCAACCATAATACCTGATACACGGGGAAGTTCCTTGATTGCCTCTTTCTCACCGGAAATATGAAGGGGCATACAATGCCCTGCACTGGCATAAGTCAATGTCTTGGTACTAGGATCCCAATCAGCACAAAATAAAGTCACGAATGACTTTAGGGAACGTAAATCGTTGTAGAGAGCTCTGTTCATGGCAGTTAAGGTATCTCCTGGACCTTGTGTACTTTCTGCCGCACTGCGGAATGCACCACGTGTCAATATCATGAGCATCGCTGCTGGAATCCCCTTTCCCATCACATCACCGATCACTATTCGAAGTTTCCCATTTACTAATGGATAAAAGTCATAATAATCTCCGCCTATTAACCGGGCTGGAAGGGACGTGCCGGTAACCTCTCCCCCCCCTACTTTTGGTGTTGGCCCGTTAAGCAACTTTGTTTGAATATTTCTGGCTAAATTAATTTCCCTCTGCAGAGTTTTGTCCATAATTGTGGGTTCTTCATCACTTTGACTTTTTCTCTCTGGTTCTTGATGCAAAAAGGATAAACTATCTAAGAACATCAATAAACCTCCCTTTGAATGGCCTCTAGTATTTTAAAAACACCCACTGTTTCAAAGATTTCACGTGTTTCTTCATCAAGACCCTTTAATTCAATTGTAAAGTTTACTTCTTGAGATTGATAAATTGCTTCTATAATGATGCCAATTCCTGTAGAATCAATAAATTCCAAATCAGAAAAATCAAAAATTAATTTTTCAACTTCATTTTCTAATTCTAAAAAAGGCAGAATTCCATTTATAGTGGATATATCTAAAATTCCAATAATTTTTAAAATCACTGTGGTTTGAAAAATTTCTTTATTCACTGTTAACGACATAGAAATCTCCTCAAAGTTTAAATTTCCTCATAGATTCAAGCATGATATTAGCGATATTTGACAACTCACTGGATTGCAGGTATAAGGATTGAAGTAAATCAGATAAAGTAATTGTAAAATCAGTTGTGGCAGATGTACGGTCATTTGCAATTTTTTTCATTTCTTCTATTTGTTTTATAATGGCAGTGGCATCACTGTATTGGGGTTGTGTTTGTATAAACTCTATAAGTTTATTTAATAACTCTACAATCTCACCATGCTGATCCCTTGATTTAAGTGTAGCCTCTGTTGATATCTCATACATTTTTGTAACGGATTGGGATGCTTCTGCTTCTAATATTAAAGAGAGCTGCTGTGTTTTGGCAGCTTGTTCTCTTGTAGCGCTAACCGTTTTATTGAAATAGGATGCCATCTTATTGACACTTTCAGAAAGATTTCCTAACTCGCTTTTATCGTTAAAAGTACTTTTTGCCGTTAAGTCTCCTTTTTCAAGCTGTCCAATTTGGATTTTTATAGCTGATATCCTTCCATATACTACATTGAAGAATCGAGCGGTTAATAAAAACAGCGCCATTAATGATACAAGCCCCGTCACAATTAATATGATGGAATGGCGATAGAGCGGACCGCTCAACATTTTATAATCCAAGGCTACATATACTACTTTTCCATCTTTGGCAGGCAAAAACAGCTTGTAAACTTTGTCGCCATCATAACTATTTATATAATGTTTATCTATTGACTTATTTTTTATGATTTCCGCCAATAGCTGTTTATCTCTTTTATCTTTATAGGTATACTCCCCATAGACGACCTTCTTTATAGGCGGGAAGAGTTTTGTCTCTAGTTTCGGATTTTCAAATACACTCGGATTTAAAACACCGATTTCTTTGATAAAAGTATTTTTTTCTTTAATTTTATCAATCCAGGATTCAGGTCCTACTTCTTTGGTGAAATGGTAAATTTCATTCGCCTCGATATAGGGATTTATTATGTAGTCCCTTCCAGGTTTAATCAAATAAGCATATTTATAATACCTAGGGTTACTTTGGGATCCTGATTGTGAAATGGGCAGTGCAAACATATTTTTTGCTGAATAAGTCGCCTCAGAAGGTAGCCTTTTGTTTTTATAAAGGCTATCAAGCGCCTTAAATCCATCGTTATAGCCGATTTTTTTAAAGCTGAATCCTATTTCTGAATGCTCAGTGGATTTGACACCTACGATGTCATTTCCTTTTTTTGCGAATAAGGTTATTCCAGATATCCCAAGCTCTTTTTTTATATTGATCAATTCTTGATTGGATATCTCGCTCGAGGACTGATTATTTAGTTTTTCAGCAATTAAATTTCCGTAATTTTCCAAACGCAAGTCTATCTGGTGTTCAATGGATTGTGAAGCCAGGTTGGTTTCAGCCATACCCAGTTCAATGCTTTGGGAAATAACGGATGCCTTGTTATTGACATTTTCAGTAATTTGGCTTTTGATAAAATACAGCTGCACTAAACTGGAAATCATAATAATGACTAGCAGGACAATAACTAATCTGGTTAAAAACTGAATTCTTAATGAATTTGATTTGATCTTCAATGATAGTTCCCCCAATTAAGAAACGGCCAATTTTTTTAATGCCATTTTATCCATTTTTCCTTGAATAATAGGCATCTCTTTTATTTTAATAATTCGTCCAGGCACTTTAAACCCGGCAATCCTTGACCTCAAGAAAGAGAAGAGTGAATCTAAAGATATGTCATTATCGGAAACGATAAAGGCAATGATTTCTTCTCCATATACTTTATGGGGGATTCCTATAACAGCGGATTGGAGAATTGGAGGGTACTGAATTAAGATTTGTTCTATCTCGGCAGGGATTACTTGGACTCCCCCTTTTTTTATCATTTGTTTTTTCCTTCCGACCATTTCTAATGCACCTTGATCGTTCGTCCGTACTAAGTCACCGGTAAAAAACCAACCGTCACCAGTAAAAGCCTCACTGGTCAATTCCTCGTCCTGATAATATCCATCGAATCCATAAGGTGTTTTTATCATTAGCTCTCCAATTCCATCACTTGAAACTGCATTCATTTTAAACTGCACGTTTTTGCAAAAAGACCATTTTACTGCTTCGCTTTTTAAGTCATTGGTAAAAGCCAGCAATCCCTGCTCTGATATCCCATATGCATTAAGCAATCTGCAATTGTTGAAATCCTTGACTACTGACATGAATTCTTCATTGATGGGTTCTCCGCCTAAAATGCATAGCTGTAAGTCATGTAAAATATTAGGTTTCACACTTTTTGCAAATATGTAAATTCCTTTAAAGATTGAAGGAGTAGTGATGATTTTATTGCAGGGATTTTCTTCTAATAATTTCATTACCAGCGGCATATCAAAGCTTTCAGGAATAACCATTGCTATCTCATTTTTAAAGCAGGTCAATAACCAGCTGATTCCATAAGGCGCTGTATATGGTATTGTCATAAACAATCTGTCTATTTTTGTTAATTCCAGCTCAGATTCAAGTATTTTTGTCCATTCATCAAGTGAGCTTGCCTGCAGCATGACCCCTTTTGGCAATCCAGTACTGCCTGAAGTGCAAGCGATGAAATCTATTCCTTTAGATGTTTCATCCATTGTATAGCCTTGAATGATATGACTTTCAAATCTATTATTCTCGTGGGCATAGATTTTGGTCTGGATAAATTTTGCCTGTGCCCAATCTTTTATCATATCAAAGAAGGAGGTTCGGTAATGCTTTTTAACCGTAAAAATGATATGCGGTCTTGTAAGGTTTAGCACCTTTGATAAATCTTCATTCCTAAATTGATGGCTTAATGGAACACAGGTGCCTCCTAATCGATTAATGGCTATTAAAAGGGCGAAATAAACAGGCAAATCCGGTATTAGTACCGCAACTTTTTTACCTTTTATCCCGCCATTCGACTGTAAAATATGGGTATATTCTTCTACTTTAGAATGAATATCGCGGAGTGAATACCCGTTTACATTCGTGAAGAGTATTTCTTTATCCCAGTTTTTATTCTCATCGAAAATCAAATCATAAAATGTTTTCATTTTCCGGCTCCTCCGTTAGCGTAAAAAACAAATTCCCAACCGTATCTATAGCACCCTTGCCTGTAATCCTGCTTAGCTCGACTCCATACGTTGCAGATAGGTCAAGAATCAGATTCACCATTTGAAGAGAATCGATTTCCAAATCATCTTTAAAAACTGCTTTTTCATGAATTTCTGTCAAAGGTATATTTGTATTCTTAGAAATTAACTCTCGAAAATCATCAAATGTCATTATTTATTGTTCCCTCCTTAAACCATTTGGCTGCTAACTCACGGATTTCCTGAAGTTTATAATTACAGCAATGTCCTTCATGTTCGAATTCGAGTAATGATTTTCCATCTGGGAGCTGTTCATACAGACTGTAAATGTTCTCATCCGACACCATCACATCTTTTTTGCCATGAACCAGTAAAACAGGATTTATAAAATCCATTCTTTCATAAGACGGAAGCATACTCGGCTCTTCTAAAATAAATGATGTTCTTTCCATAAAATAGTCCGGCAACCGGATTTCTTCATTTTTGAAAGCTGGAGAAACCCCTACCACTTTAGAAATTTTAGGGTTACAGCTTCCATAAACAGCCCAAGCAGCGCCCGAACTGGTTCCGAATAAATGTATAGGTAAAAATGAAAATTGCGAATAGGTAAAATCGATTAAATCATCCATAAATGTTTCCCAGCTTTTTATGGAGCCTCTCAAGCCACTGGAAATAAAGGTTTGGCCTTGACCAGGCCCGTCGAAGCTGACTGTAATGAAATCTCTTTTCAAAAAATCCACTTCATAAGTAAAAAGTTCTTCCTTTGAAGAATCCAAGGGATTAATGATGATTACAACACCGACTGGATTTTTCGGATAACGAATTCTTCCATAGCATTGATACATATCTAATGGAAGGTGGGCGTATGTTGTTTCATATCCAGATACAGAGTCGGCAATTTCAAAAGCCCTTAAACTAACATTTGTCCAATGGGCCTTCTCCTTGTTTCTCTCCGGAATCAGCCATTGATTTAATTGAAAATATAAGCCTGCGGTTTGAAATTTTAATTCCGCTTCATTAAATTCTTTCATTTGTTTGTACTTAGAAGCTTCTATTATTTTTTTATTAGCTAGTTCATTCCAGCCATTTAACCATTTGTCTTTAGTAAAACGTGATGAGCGTATTCTCTCGAGGTCTTCCTTCTCTACACCATGTACTAGCCATCTGTCCCAAAAACCATCCATTAGCCCCGCTGTTAAAAGGGTTTTATCAATTGTCGAAAATGTGTTCTTCTGTGGCATATTATTGAACTTCCTTTTCTATACTCATGTCAAAATGTAAAATGATAATGGAACCCTCGGGAGAGGTATATAGTGAAACACGTTTGGACATTTTCATCATGAGGGTAAAGCCCTGTCCCAAAGATTTTTTCGTAGAGTATCCCGCTAAAAGGGTCATTTTCGGCAATAATTCTAAATCGAATCCTGGCCCATTATCTTCTACTACTATTCTAATCTCTTGATTTTTTTCATCTTTAACAAGGGTCATTTTTCCCTCTTCAGCATGCTTTACTGTATTGGTAATTGCTTCAGAAAGAACCAGCAGCAAACTCATAATGCTGGACTTTTTTATACCCTCCAGCTCAAGGTAATCTTTTGCAATATTGCGACATTTAGGTACGTCGAAGCGGCTCTTTATGGTTCCCCCGCAAATTTCAGTTCCTTGTTTGTAAACAAGAACTTGTTCTTTCTCAATGAGCAAAAATTTTTCTTGAGTTACGGCATATATGACATCACGGTAAATTCCCCATTTTCCCTCCGATGATTCCACACGGGTGCTTGTAAATTCCTGCTGAATCGGTTTATCCGAACAAGTAAATAATTCAGTTTTGTATAATGCATACACCTTCAGCATGGCATTTTGAATATCCGGACTTATCGGGTAGTTTTTAATTTCCGCTGATAAATCTTTTGTTTGCCCGCTCCAGATTAGCATCTTCTCACTTAAAAATAGAATAAGTTCACTTTTACCCAAATGGTTCGAATTAATAAAAGAAGGCGTGGATAAAGAAGAATAAAATAATAAATCTTCGTCTATTGAATCAAAATCTGCATATTGACAGAGTTTTTTTGCAATATACCCTCTTTTGGTTCTAAAATCGAGATCTGTATAGTCAATATCAGAAGGAAGAGACGGAGTTTTGAGATGCTTTTGTGAATGATCGCTAAAAACCTTATCAAAAAGTCGTCTCAATTTTAAACCCCCTATAAGATTCCTAAAGGCGGCATAATCGTTATTTCATCTATATATGCACCGGAATCTTGAGTAATTAAATAAAGTAAATGATTGGATACTGATTCTACCGGTATCATACTGGATAGATCAGGTTTAGGTTCAATGTTATCCCAAAAGCTGCTGCTGACTGCGCCAGGAATAACAGAAGTGACCTGTATCCCTTTTTTTCTAAGTTCAACTTGCAAGACCTTTGTCAATCCTAATACACCGGACTTAGAAGCAGAGTATCCTCCACAGCCTGGCAAGGGGGTCGTTCCAGCAATAGAGACTAAATTAAAAATATGCCCCTTCCCCATTTTTTCCATATGCTTACCAAAATATTTGCAGGTAAGGTATGTCCCGCGCAAATTAACGGAGATCATTTGATCAAAATCATCTGTCGAAGAATCTAAAATACTGTCAAACAATCCGACGCCTGCGCTGTTAATTAAGACATCGACCTTTCCAAATTTCTGTATGGCTTGTTCATAAAACGATTTTACTGACTGTTCATTTTGGACATCCAAATGCAATTCTAGAATGTGATCCGTCATTTTAGTTGTATTGCCTCGGCTTCCCAAAACAAGATTGGCTCCTCTTTCTTTTAGCAGCGAAGCTGTTTCCTTGCCTATGCCTTTACTGGATCCAGTTATTGCAATTGTTTTACCATTCAAATTATGTTTGTCCATTTTTTACTCCCCGTCGGGTCCGAAATATTCAAAATAGTTTTTCTCTGTTTCATATAATCCTATTTTAAAAAGATTCGGAAGTTCATCGGATAGCAAGTTCCAAGTCACTATGGCAACGTTTTCCGAAGTAGGGTTTAAATCCGCAAACTCTTGGGTATCTAAATTTAAATGTTTGTGATCAAATTTTTGAAGCACCATCTGATCGATTATTCTATCCATATCTCCGATATTTGCAATCATTCCCGTTACTGGATCCACCTTGCCTTGCACAGTAACCTCTAAATAATAATTATGGCCATGCCCAAATTGATTATTGCACTTTCCAAAAATCGCAGTGTTCTCTTCCGCCGTCAGTTGGCTGCTATGTAAACGATGAGCTGTGCTAAAATGGTATTTTCTTGTTAATCGAACCATTGAAGAGTCCTCCTTTTCTGCATACAAAAAATCATTTTCACGCAGACGGATTTTATGAAGGGTGCAATTTTCCATCATTCCCTCAAAAGCATTCCATAGATACGTGATGATATTTTCCGTGGTGGGAATATTCTTTGCAAAATATCCATTCTCTTTATTTAAAAATTTTCCGTCCAAATTTGAATGGACAAATGCTTTTACCACTTGATCAATATCAGTTATGTTTACGACGATTCCAGAATCCTGTTTTAATTTCCCTTTAACCATGACCTCTAAAGCATAGTCATGGCCATGGCCGTTAGAATGACTGCATGGACCAAAGGCTTTTTGATTTTCTTCTTCCGTCCAATCGGCGACCTTGTAAAAATGTGCAGCTGAAAAATATAGTTTCCGTGAGAGGTAAAGCATTAAAAATTCCTCCTTATTTCCGTAAAAGGGCACGCTCGAATTCTTCTGTCAATGAAACATCATGTTTAAAAACGCCTTTTTTTATCGTAGTGATCGTGGAACTGCCGGGTTTTTTCACGCCTCTTGCACACATACACAGATGTTGTCCTTCGATGCTGACAATTGTGCCCGCTGGATTCAGAACATTCATGACAGCATCCGCAATTTGCTGTGTCATTCTTTCCTGGACTTGCGGCCGTTGAGATGCAAGCTCTATTAATCTGGCAAATTTACTTAAACCGACTACCCGACCGTTCGGAATATATCCGATATGGGCTTTACCGAAAAAGGGTATGAGATGATGCTCACAAAAAGTGTAATAAGATATATCTTTTACAACCACCAAGCCTTCATAAGCTTCTTCGAAGGTGGTTGTTAGTGCTGTTTCAGGATCTACACCTACACCCGCAAATACTTCTTTAAACATTTTTGCCACACGTTTTGGAGTATCAATCAGTCCTTCTCGTGAAGGGTTTTCTCCAATCAGTTTTAAGATGGATTTTATATTCTCTTCCAATAAACCTTGTGTTACGTCAACTGTCATTACTTTTCCTCCGCCATTATATTTTTCGCTTTACAATGTTTGTATTTAATCCAATTAGGATATGTCCAGTTCATTTAATCATTGGCGATATTAACGTTAATTGTTCAGGTTTCCCCAATAAGTATCCTTGGACAATCGGAACTTTTAAGTATTTTGCCTGTGCTAAATCAATTTCCTTTTCTACACCTTCTAAGATTAGTATTGTTTCTGAATTGCAGTAGTCTACAAAAAAAGAAATAAAAGCTTGTTTTTCTTTGCATATCGCTAATTCTTCAGAAAAATATTTATCCAATTTAATGTAATTGGGCTTCATTTCTATAATATTTTGCAGTGATCCTTCACCTTGTCCAACATCATCTAATGCCACATAAAATCCTTGGTCTTTTAATAGGGATATCCCTTTTTTCAATTTTGGAGTTTTCCATATATAATTTTCATCGCTGGTTTCATTTAATTCAAAAACCAATCTGCCATGAATATAGGGATGTTCCTTCATTAAATTCAGTATCAGGCATTCGAAATCAGAGTGAATCAGCGTCGAGGGAAAAATATTAATGAAAAGTAACGGATGATTCTTAGGATTAAAAAAGGGGAAATTTATTATTGAGTTTTTAATTGAAAGACTGTCTAATTCGAATAAACACCCTTCCATCCGTGCCCGTTTGAAAAAATCTTCAGGATTAAAATTCCTGATGGCAGGACATCGCAGCAAAGATTCATATCCATATATTTTCCAATTTATAATGTTCCAGAGAGGCTGATAGACATATTCCATTTTATTACTCTTCATTAATGTTTTTATATTTTCTCTCATTCGACATCCTCTTTTTCAATGGATTAAACTGTAAATTAACTATATCTTTTTCCTCATATGCGTGTCCAACTGCTAAAGGACCTGAAAAGCATGGATAAAGGCTTAAGAAACATCGTTTTCCATAGTTCAGGTAAAAAAAGGGACATTTGAATACATTTCAAAAAGAAGTAAAAAAGAGACCTTAGGGGTCTCTTCCTGGAAAATCATATGAATTTTTTCACTTTAAATAATAGATCTTTTATATTTATCGGCTTCGTTAAATAATCCTGAAAACCTTTGTTTAGACTATCTTCGATATGCATTGAGATGGCATTTGCACTTATCGCAATGACGGGAATGTTTTTTGTGTGTTGATTTCTTTTCAGCTCATCGAAGACTTGATAGCCATTCATGTCAGGAAGGTTTATATCTAATAAGATAAGATCAACTCTCTCATTCTTAGCTTTAGTAAGCCCTTCCGCTCCTTCTTTTGCATAGATTAATGAATAATGCGGCTGCGATTCCATAATTTCTTCAACTAATGCAATATTGGAGGGATTATCTTCAATATATAAGATAGTCGAAATATTCTTTGCTCTTTTTTGAATAAAAGATTCTTCATTATGACCGAGTTCCGGATCCGCTAGTTCAGGTTCCTGTTGAATAGGTAAACTGAACCAAAAAATGCTTCCATGTCCTGCTGTACTGCTTGCGCCAATTTCACCATTCATGACCTCAACAAGCTGCTTAGTCAGTGATAAACCTATTCCCGCACCTTCAATGCTAGTATTATTTTTTATACGATAAAAAGGTTCAAAGATAGCCGTTAATTTATCAGAATTTATCCCAATGCCGGTATCCTTGAGAAAAATCGTAATATCGTTCATTCCCTTTTCCCCGTATATGTGAATTTCCCCATTCTCATGATTGTATTTAATTGCATTATCGAGTAAATTTAACAAAACCTGCCTTAATCGTATGGGATCAGCCTTTACAAAACAGTGATCAAGGTTATTTAAGAGATCAGCAATTTTTATCTTTCTCTTTTCAGCTAATGGGGTGACCATGCCAATACATTCGTTTATTATATCTTTTATATTAACCAATTCAATTGATACTTTTAAACTTCCTGTTTCTATTCTTGAAAGATCCAAAACCTCATTGATCAAGCTTAACAAATGGCTGCCGCTTGTTAGGATTTCCGAAATAAATTTTTGTTGTTTTGCATTTAATTCTTTATCTAATTCCAATAATTGAGCAAATCCTAAAATCCCGTTTAGTGGTGTACGCAGTTCATGACTCATTTTTGATAAAAAGTCGGACTTAGCCATATTGGCGGTTTCTGCTTCTTCTTTGGCATTTTGAGTTAGCATTTGAAGCTCGCTGATTTCCGTAAAATCTTCAAATGTCCATAAATTCACCTTGTTTTTCCCCTCTAACAGGACGGGAATATAATTTAGTCGATAAACGTGCCCTCTGTCTGATTTTACTAAAGTAGAATTAGGCAAACCTGCATTTATTATGCCTTGTATTTCATCAGAAAAATTCTTATTCTCAGAAAAATCACAATGGATTTTTTTTGCACTTTCTCCTATAGCATTGCCCTCTGATTGTATGTTTAACATTTTTCTTACTGCCTTATTTACTAACAGGGTATTCCTGTTCTCATCGGTCACAAAAATGCCCGTACGAAGATTATCTATTAAGTTCTGATTTAACGAGTATGTTTCTTTTAATTTTAATTCTTGGATTTTCTGTAAAGAAATATCATGAAATGAAACCAGAGAACCTTTTTCGGATTCTGATAGATTCAGGGGCTTTGAATTAACAGAAAACCATTTTTTTAGAGAGCCCTTTTCTTTTATTCCAATAATCACGTCTTTCCTTTCAATATGATCGTTCACAGTATTTATTCCTGGCAATTCGTCATATTTCATGGAAGTTCCGTTTTCACTTACAAACTCAATCCCCATTTTCCTGGCTGTAGACTCACCAAACTGTCCAGATTTTATTCCCAGATGTTTTTCTACATTTTTATTCAAATTGGTATTGATACCATTTTCATCGATGATAAAGATCCCTTCAGACATCGTATGTAGTACGGTTCGATACAAATTTTCATTTTTCCGGAGTTTATCCTCCATATGTTTTCGCACGGTAATATCAATGCTGGAACAAATCACTTCCCTTACTTTCCCTTCTCTAAAAACAGGACTCAATGTTGTGAGATAGTGTATCCCATTTATTAAGCCTTCATAGACTACAACATCACCATTCCAAGCAGCTTCATAGGATTTCAGTTTCGAATCAATTTGATCATTCGGCATAAATTCATACAAATCTTTCCCGATTACATCTTTTGGCCTTAATCCAAATTTATACAATAATTCACCATCGCATAGTGTATGAATGAAACTATTCCCTTTTTTCAAATATTTAAAAATCATTCCTTGTTGCTTTTGAATCGTTTCTTTCAGCTCAATCTGAGTTTTTACTATCCTCTCTTTATGTTTCAGTAATTCTGTTATATCATTCCCGACAACAAAAAAGCATTCGATAGATTTTTGTCCTGTGACATGTGGTATTACCGTAAATTTCATAGTAATGTCACTTTGGTCTTTTTTAGATATTTTCGCTAAAAAAGTAGTATTTACTTTTCCCTCTTTTACCACATGAAAGATTTCTTTAATATAGTGTTGATCATCCGGTATATTAAAAAAGCTCAAAAATGATTTAGATAGAAGGTCAGACTTGGAATAATTCAGAATGTCTAATGACGTTTGATTTACGGAGGTAATTTTCCCCTTGAAATCTATTTGAAAAATCAATGAAGGATTTTGATCAAATAGGGTAGTAAAATAACTTGAGGTATGACCATCACAAATTAAAGTTCTACTGGATTTTGATTTATATGCAGGAAAAACATATAAAACGGCTATAAAAACACTGACCAAATAAAAAAACATCATATTACTCAGATAAAAATCATTACCATAATTAATGGTATATAAGAGATCAATGCTTAAAAAAAGAATGGCTGCACCTACAGTAATTCTACGATGCTTCAATTTGATTCCTCCACAGATCTAATTATTTTATTTATATATTATAGGATGATAAATTGAACTTCTCGTCTAACTTGTTTCATCCCATTAAAAGATACAATTCACACAGATTTAAAATTTATAACTCTATTCTATCCATCTTAGCAGATTTTCGTAATGCCCCCCCTAGTCTTGCGTCTGAAGAGGTAATCTACCGGCAAGTATTACAGAGCCTTTATTTAATTGGCATTTGACTCACAAAAATACACAATACTACAATATGTGTCTGTGATTTCCAGTATTCTCTAAAAATCTTTGATAGATTAATTCTATTATAGAAGTAATGAATCTGTAAAACTGCAGAATTAAAAATTCAATCAAACGTTTGATTAACAAGAAAAAAAGGCAGAAACACAAGGGTCTCTGCCTTTTCAGTCTATTCTTCTTCCACAATGCATGGAATGCGCACAGTGTTTTCATTACTGTAGTCATTCAGGAAAGCATTATAGCGGATGAAATTTTCTTTTGTATCAATGACGATATTTGTTTCCAGGGCGGTATAATTTCCGTCCGAAAGTTCATTATATATCTCGGCATACTCCTCGCCAGGTCCAGTGTTTTGATGAACAATGAATTGAATCGGCCGGCCTGCACGGACAAATGTATTGTATTGAATCACCGGATTGCTTGCGCCGCTCACAAGCATCCCTCGATATTTGCTTACGCCATCTGCCACATCGGAAATGGTATTATATTCGATCACAGCATCTGACCAGTTCATCACCCGGATGGAATCGAGACGGGTTCCCTCTATAATATTGTTGCTGAGTGTGACATGCTTGTGGAGCATCCCCTCCGAATATTTATGGGTGCCGACCGCCCTGTCCAAATTCTGAAACAGGTTATTCTCGATAAACACCGTATCATTTGCCGTTTTATCGAACTTACTCCACTTCTGGCTCCAGCCTAATGTTGCATGATCCGGCGTATCCAGATTGATGGCTTCTTTATTTTGCTTTAGAGACGGAAGCGAATCTATGAATTTGCAGTTCTCCACTCTCACATTCTGGGATGCATCCATTTCAATAAAGTGGCCGGAATTCATATGATAAAAACCGATATTTTTCACATTCACATTTTTGTTGTGCCCCATAATGACCGCCAGGCTGTCCGGCACATACATCAAATCCATCTTAACATCGCCTTCACCGATAAAGCTGATATTCTTCTCTCCATTATATCCTCCGTACACACCAGACTTCGCAGCCCTTGTTGGTCGGATCAGCTGAAAGAGAGATTTTGAAGGGCCAAATATTTTCGTGCCCGTATTAACTCCTTTAACCACCCTGGTACCATCCTTCATCATGATTGTGACATTAGACGGCACATAGAGGGTATTGGTAATTGTATAGGTGCCTTTTTTCAGGACCAGCGTTCCCCCTCCCTTTTTCTCTAGGAGTTCAAGGTAAGACCGGAGCAGATAATAATGTTTGGTATATTTGTTATATGACTTGAACAGCAGCATTTTCTTGTCATAAGGCTTACTGTCAGGTGTGATGGTATAAACTGCAGTGCCTGCATGGGCGGGAAACGGGGCCAGCAATCCGATCAGCAAAACGAAGGCCAGCAGCGGTGCGAAATATTTCTTTTGCATAAAATAAAATCTCCTTATCTATGTATCTAATTTTCATTCTTGGATTCGTCAGCTTACTTCATAAAAAAACAGCTCCTTCTTATTTAATTCTCCAGATCAATGAAACATTTACTTTATTATACAATATTTTCAAATTAAAATTCATTGAAACGTCAAACCCATTACCAAAACTTTCCTATTTATGGTATTATAATAGAGTTGAAAATAACAAGGGGGAAATAGAATTGAAGAAAAAAAGAATATTTATGGCTCTAACAGCACTAATAATCCTCATGTCCTTTAGCATAGGCGTTGCTGCTGCTCCAAAGCTAAGTTTGTACTTTAATGGAAAAAAACAGAATACAGAAATTAAAATAATTAATAAAAAACCGTATATTTCTTTAAGTAATGCGGCTTCCTTGTTTGGCGGAAAGGTTTCTTATGATAAAAAGACCAACTCTTATAAAATGACATCAAAAGATTATAAACCTGCATCAAACACAAACAAATCAAACAGCGCCGATATTTCCATAACATCAGGCCCTATGAAGCTTACCATCTCTAAAGTAACATTTTCTTCTTCTTATAAGTATGAGCCTTATATGCCTGCCATCCGCGCTATCATTTTTGACGTGACTGTCAGCAATCAATCCTCTTCGACAACGAATTGGTTCCCTGAGCAGGGAATATTTGCGCTTAATACCGGTGAACAGATAGACGACGCCATCTTTTATTCAAGCCGTGTTGGAGGAACATTCTTAGGACACACAATAAAAAAAGGAAAAATCGTAATAAAGACAGAGAGCTCTCTTGAAGCTATCAAGTCTATGGAAATTCTAATTAATGGGGCAGCAGATTCAAATCTCATGCCTATTGGTAATGACGTTAACTTCCATCTTACTTTTAAATAAAAAGTTTTTTAAACAGTAGTAGCGTGTCTCCCACCTGCAAATCGGAAGAAAAATTTAACAACGCAAAAAAAACTGTGATAAATTGCATCACAGTTTTTTTTTGATTCTTATTTCTTTATTTCAGAGGCATATTTTGCGCCATCATCTGTTTGTTTTGCTTCCGCAGTAAGTTTAGCTGAATAAGTAGCAGCCTGGTACTCGTTTCCTGCGTTTTCATCAAGCTTTACATCAAATGCGATATCAATAAACTGGTCAGATTTCAAAGTGAAGAACTCATTATCCCCAATTGTGTATTGCTTGCTGCCATCTCCTGCTGCATTTCTGGAAGCAGCTGCAGCCACCGCCTGTACGTCTGCAGAAGATAGCTCGCCTGTTACAGCTTCCACGCCTGCAGGAAGAGCAGGCAATGCAGGTGCCGCTGCTAAAGACCTGGCTTGTGAAGGTGCAGGGTTATGGTTTCCTTTAAAGAAGCCTTTTTCCCATTCTTGTTTCCAGTTCTTTAAAACATCGCCGCTTGGTTTGCTCTTATATTTAAGGGCAACGTAGTAGATTTTGAAAGGTGTTGCCGGAGCTTTATCAACGGATGCAGAGTATGTAAGCTTCAGCACCTGATCAAGGCTTCCTGTATTATCAAGTGTGATGAAGTTTCCTGATACAAATTCAGAAGGTGCTAGATTTTTTTCGTCAAACAGCTTAGTCGTAATTGCCTTGCCATCGTTCACAGACAAGGTGCCATCCTGAATTGTTCCGCTTGCTTGTGTTTCAGATGTGAACCAGGAATAAGTGCCGTAGCCTGCACTTACCAATACAGCTCCTGCCATAGATGTTGCGATTAACGCCTTTTTAATATTCTTCATGAAACCATTCCTCCTGAAAATAGTATTTATAAATGCATTTAAGTGAAACCATTAGGAAATGAATTTCAGGACTCTGTAACAGCAGGATCTTCTTTTCTGTTCAAGGCCTTTAAAATTCGTTGATACACTTCAATCAATACAAGGAGCAGCAGCGGAAGGATAATGAAGATGGAAAATCCGGCTGGACTTGCAAGAAACTTTGCGATGTTCCCTGCTTTCGGTACGATCGCTGCAGCAGTTCCTATGATATTCTCCGGTTTAACCAGCCACTTATCTCTTACGCTATTGTTGTCTCCTTTGGTCATGAAACCTTGCTTTGTTACTGAAACAACCCGGTGTGTGATGAGCTTTCCATCTGATATTTTAAAGGTGATGATGTCACCCTTTTTAATGTTGGCAGCTTTCTTCTCTTTCACGAAAATCATATCTCCTGCGCTAATCTTTGGCTGCATACTGTTAGTAAGGACAGTAAATGGCTTATAGCCCCCAAATGAAGGAATTTTATCAGGATTTCCCTGGGCCTGGTGAGTCGCAAAAACGAGAAACCCGATACAGAGGATAGCAGCTGCCATAAACAATGAAAATATGATTTTAATAATCTTCTTGTTCAATATATCACCCCATTTTGTACTTAATAAAGAACAACTTTATATGACAAATCTACTAAACTTTCGCGGCATAGTCAATGTTAAAAAATAAATTATTTTTATTCGACTTAAATCAACAAAATTCACGTAGTATTATTACCATTTTTGCCTCTCCAGAGACTTTTGTCCCAGAAAACAAGCGTGGCATGTTCTCAATTAAGAAAAATCAAAAGAAAATTTCCTAAATATTTACAAAAATAACTCTTTTAATCTCCTTAAAATAAAGAGAGAGTATCTTCATTTATGTCGAAATTTGTTGAATAACTCTGCTACCACTATTAAATGTTATGAAATATTATAATATTGTGACAAATACTTAGTAGGGGGTTTTCCATTGAAAAGAGTTTTCAAGTCTAGTATCACTGCCGCCATTTTTGCCGGTACATTCTTCTCCGGCTTCCCGGTGCATTCCCCGGGACCAGTAAATGCCAACCAGCTTAAGGACTCTGCACAATCTCAAGTCTCTCAATCCCAAAGTTCGCTGGATCTTTCCATCGTTAACGATGATAAATTGATAGACGCTCTTATCAAACGCGGAGTCATCTCCAAAAATGCCTCAGAAGCAAATAAACAGAAAGCCCTGCAAAACTACATTGCATTCAAGGACAAAGCAGATAAAGTTCAGATTGCTGATCCTCTTGCACCAAAAGCAAAAGCAGCAGAAGCCGAAAAACGCAACAAATTCAAGAATTACAACAAAGGACACAAAGGCAAGACCAACCTGAAGGGTAAGAACCATCCTGATCCTGTTAAAGAAACTCCTTACACAGGATCAAAACAGTCTGTCAAAGTCCTTACTTTAATGGTGGAGTATGCCGATTTTGACCACAACAAAATTCAGCCTGGTGAAACAGATAACTTTTATAAAGACTACGATACGAAGCATTATGAAGATATGATCTTTGGCGCTAATGGAGTCAAAGGCCCAAATGGGGAAAATCTAGTGTCACAAAAGCAGTATTATGAGCAGCAATCCGGCGGAACCTTCACGATTGAAGGAAAAGCGTATGGATGGCTGAAGGTCCCAGGCACAGCTGCTTTTTACGGAGCAGATAAGGGAAATGGCGGCCATGATAATGTAACTCCTGGCGGCTCCAAGCAATTAGTAAAAGATACGTACAAAGCAGCACAAGCAGCTGGTGTTCCCTTGCAGGACTATGACTTAGAAGATCCGCATGATTTGGACGGTGACGGAAATTTAAAAGAGCCAGATGGCTTGGTTGATCACCTTCAGATTATTCATTCCGGAATGGGACAAGAAGCAGGCGGCGGCTCACTTGGCGATAATGCCATCTGGTCTCACCGTTCAGCAGTTGCATATGATCCAGATGGAATTGGAAAAGGAACTCCAGGCTTTTATGACTATACGATGATGCCAGAAGACGGGGCAACTGGCGTATTTGCCCACGAATTTGGACATGACCTTGGTTTGCCTGATGAGTATGATACCCAATACACCGGAACTGGAGAAGCGATTGGATACTGGTCTATCATGGCTTCAGGTTCATGGGCAGGAAAGATTCCAGGAGCTGAGCCAACAGGATTCTCTCCATGGGCTAAGTCTTACTTCCAATCTACTATGGGAGGAAACTGGACAAATCCAACTGTTGTAGATTTAGCAGACGTTACAAAAAAAGGCACGTCCTTCTTGCTTGACCAGGCAAATTCACCAAACGGCCAAAACCAACAGGCTGTCCAAGTGAATCTGCCTCAAAAGAAAACACCAATTAATACTCCTGCAGCCGGAACCTATGAATACTGGGGCGGTCAAAAGGATGAAATGGATAACAGCATGGTGACAAGCGTTGATTTAACAGGCAAAAAGTCTGCTACTCTGACATTTGATGCCTGGTATGACATGGAAGAACAATGGGATTATGCCTTTGTACAGGTTTCTGTGGATGGCGGAACAACGTGGAAATCCGTCGGAAATAATCACACAAGAAGCGATGTTGTTGCTGAGGGGTATCCAACTATCTTAAATTCAATGCCTGGATTCACTGGCAATTCTAACGGATGGCAAGCGGAAAGCTTCGATCTTTCTGCATATGCAGGCAAAAACATCCAGCTTCGTCTCCGCAGTGCAACAGACTGGGGCAGCTCTTTAACCGGTTTCTTTGCCGATAACATTAAAGTAACAGCTGACGGCCAGGAACTAATCAATGACGGCGGCGAAAATGGATCATCTCCATTCACACTTAACGGCTTCACAAAAATGGACGGCAACAAACTGACTAACCACTACTATCTTCTTGAGTGGAGAAACCATCAGGGCGTAGACAAAGGGCTTGCTGACATTGCCCGCGGCAACTCCCTCATGAGCTATGACGGCGGATTAGTCGTATGGTACGTGGATGACAGCTATAACGATAACTGGACTGGCACACATCCTGGCGACGGCTTCCTCGGAGTCGTAGATGCCCACGATGACACCAACCTGCTTTGGAGCACAGGACAGGAAGCATCAACCCGCTATCACCTAGCAGATGCGGCATTCAACTTCCTTCCGACTTCAGGACTAAACCTTAACTACCCTGACCAAACCCTGAAGCTTCCAAGCGAAAGAGGCATCGCCCTATTCAACGACAGCAAAGACTACAACAACCCTTACATGCCTGACGCAGGCCGCAACATCGGCCACTACGGCCTAAAAGTAATCGTAGATGAGCAAGCAACTGATAAATCGGTTGGTGCGATTACTATTACGAAATAATAGAGAGATTGAAACCCCCTTGTGCGCGCAGGTTAGCCTGTTTGTGCATAGGGGGTTTTTATTGTTTCTTTTTAGATTGGCTGTTTTCGTAAACTTTGCTGCTATGGAACAAGGGGTTGATTTCCGATTCAGGTTGCTCGCTTTCCGCGGGGCCTCACCTTCCAGCAAATCCCGCAGGAGTCTCAAACCTTTCACTCCAAACAACTTCATTTAACAATTTTTTCTCCTTACAGAACTCATTAATAAACAACAGCCTTTAAGGAAAGAGCCTTTAGATTTAAGATTTACTGTTCCATGCTTTGGACGGCATCATTTAATAAATTTGTTCAGCCTGTGAAACTCCATAAAGTTTTGCTGCTCTTTATTTATAAAAATCTTTTTTAATGGATCTACATGCAGAAGATGCAGATCATTGCTAGTCAGCTTTTGCGACAGCAGCAAGCCTCCGTTGGTGTCGAAGCTGATAAAGCCTTTATCAAATAAAGCGTCGTGTCCAGTACAAAGCAAAAGACCGTTGTTTGAATTCAACCGTTCTTCATTATTGCAGGCCCGCCACGGCTTGATATGACTGGCCACTAGCAGCTCTTTTATACGTAAACCGCATAGACAGCACTCACTGGACTTTTTTAATAGCATTCTTTTAAAATAACCCTGCCCTACTCTGGCTTTTATTAATCTATTGACCTCAGTTTTAGAATACAGCTTAGAGATAGATTTCTTTAACACCCTGACTTTGAACCCTTCTTCCACCTTGCGGATATATTCTAGCAGGCCGGGTTTATTATCAAGCCTTCTTGTATCCCTTACCAGAGTGCTTGCCATCCCTTCCTCCTTCAGCCGCTCATAGGTGAGCTCTTCCTTCAAAGAAGTTAAATTGAGGACAGGCTTTAATCTAATGATCTTCTTGGGATCCTTATGTGCTATTACAGAATCCGCAATAGGAATGCGATAAAATTTACTATGATCAGGTATTTTATCTTTTGATATATCCTCTTCCGTGCACTGCGCTTTAAAAATGATTTTCGAAACCGGAGCGCTCATATAAATATAAACGATATCTCCTTTTTGAATATTGTTCCTAGTTCCCCAGTCAATACTTCCTAATTCCTTGAAGGCTTCCGCCACATCAAATTCTAATCTAGCAGGTTTTAGCCAAACATTCATACTGATTCCCTCGATTTCTTATTCTTTCATTTGATATCAGCACATTTCCTGATTCTTTAGTTCAGCAACAGCATTTTCTTTACTCTTATTGGGTGTAAACGCAAATTTCACATCAATAAGGAAATGAATAATAATGCAGATCCACAGGTTTCCTGTAATCAAATAGATATAGAAGAAAATTCCTCCCATATACGCTGCCCCGATTACTCCCCTCAAGCCCTGATACAAATGAACAATTCCAAACAAAATACCGGCAATTACAATCATCACTACTGCAGATAACTTAAACGGAAGATGTTCTAACTCATACAGCATAACACCGCGAAAGATGACCTCTTCACAGATCCCTGCCGTTACTGCAACAAGTACAAATAAGAATCTTTCATGCAGAGTGGATGGAAGCATAAATAAAATGCCCTGCAGCTGTTTCTCGATAAATCCAGAAATTTTCACCCTGATTTTCTTAGAAAAAAGAAACAAAAGAATATACACTCCTATAGCCAGCACAACACCTTCTCCAAAGCCCCGCATCTGATCCATCTGTGAGTGCAGAATCGGGTCATTCACGTTAAATAGGGCACCCCACGAGCGATTTGTTACAAGCCAAAAGATAAAAAGAATGCCCACAATAGCCCACTGCGGAACAATCGTTTTGACATACATCCGACGCTTATCCGTAAAGTCTCCATACTTCATATAAAAATAGTCCCAAATGGGATAGCCAATAACTATACCAAGCAAAATAACCGATATAAAAACCATAGTACTTTCTCTCCTCTTCCAGTTGTACAACGGGCTGCTTAAATAACCCCGCAAACACCAGTACTTTTTTTAATAGACTCATAAATTAATCCTGACGCTTCAGTTACCAGTACCATGATTCATGATTATCATCAGCAGCGATACTGAGCAGATGACAATTAGTTGATGAATGATATTCCTTCACTTGTTATTAATAGGTATATTTTACCATATTATAATACACTAGTTAATAAAAAATTTGCAGAGAATATTCTTAACTTGTCCTGTGTCTTGTCTTTATTTAATAGTGCCCCTTTGCCAAATGAGTTAACACTTGCTAAAATACCCCCTTTTATTATCTAATTTCTTTCCCTCAGAATTTTATAAACTAACCTGCAAGCTGAATAATGGAGTTTAGTTTACATACTTGTAAAAAAAGGATATTACATGAGAATATAGACTTGAAAAGTGTTGCTTTTACGAATACGATTTGTGTAAAAAAACGGAAATTTATTTTATTAGACCTAATGTGTCAGATACATAGCTGGAGAACTTATTAACATTGGAGGCAACCTATGTTTAAGCAAAAAAACAACTATTATTTTTTTTAGTAAGGGCCTGCTGTTAGGAGGATGTCAAATGAACAGCGGTGAAAATGAACCGGTGGAGAAAAAGCCGAGCGAGATGAAGGAAGAAAAGTTACCAAAGACACGAGCTTTTCAAGATGAATTTACAAGAGGATTTATATCATCTACAGATGAAGCTGAAAACGGATATTACACATTTAAATCCAAAACCGGGCGCTATACCTTGTTGTTTCCTGAGGGCGGATCAATATCTGAAGAAAGTTATTCTTACGTAGAAAGTAAGAGTGAGTCTTTTTTAACAGGTATTAAAAACAAGGACCTGCCAAGTGCTTCTCTAAGTGTTAGTTATAGTGCCGAAACTTCTAATACAGCTAAAGGAATCAAGTATTCTTTAAAATTTCTAAAAAGCCAGGCGGATATGAAGGAACCCTTTCAACAGAAAAAAACCAATGATTCAGTTATTCATTGGTCGCCTTTTACAATAGATCAAGACGCATATGGGTACGGTGCCTACATCCACCCAACTACAGGAAAAGGCGGTATTGAAATGATCTACTCTATAAAGAGTGACAGTGCTGGCAAGTGTGATTTTAATAAAGAGATAAAAAACCAAGCAACTAAAATTTTTTCTTCCATAAGATTTGATTACAATAAAGAAAGTAGCAAAGCCAATGATGTAAATCAGCACTTTATTTCAGGAGTTGCATTTCAAATTAATCCGGCAGAAATTCCGAAATAATGTGCTGATTTTTTGATTTTAATTCAGAAATTCAAATTACCCCAGATTATTTTTCACATTATTTCAGATGAATATCATTAACCCAATAATAAATACCCCTAGAACTTCAAAAGATTGAGATTCAATACGCTGACATGTGTCCTGTGTCCAACAAATCTCTTCATTGATAGTTTTTTTTGGTTCATCATCACTTCAATATTGGCATAAATAAGACTTTTTCAATAAACCATGAAATGTGTCAGATACATAACTAGAGAACTAATTAACACTGGAGGCAGCCTATGTTTAAACCAAAAAAACAACTATTTTTTTTTAGTAAGTGGCCTGCTGTTAGTAGGATGTCAAATGAACAACGGTGCGAATGAACCGGTGCAGAAAAAGCCGATTGAGAAGAAAGAAGAAGAGTTACCGAAGACAAGAGCTTTTCAAGATGATTTTACGAAAGGTTTTATCGATTTCTCAAAGTTCAATGAAGACGGATATTATATCTTCAAATCCAAAACAGCTAAATATAAGATGTTACTTCCAAACGATGGAATAGTAAATGATTTTAGTTACTCAAATAAAGGGACTAAAAGTGAATTTTATACAGTGAGTATCAAATATAAAGACGAATACGAAGCCGCCATGCAAATCAGTTATAACGGTGAACTTTCTAATAGTCAAGATATTATCGACTATTCATTGGAATCCCTAAAGAATGAATTGGATATAGTAACAAGATTTAAAAAGATCACTACTAATAAGAATCAAATCTATGCTGCACCTTTTGAATTGAAATATAAGGAGTTATGGATATGGAGGATACATCTATCCTTTTGAGGGTTATGGTGGAATAACGCTTAATTATTTTAAACAATGCCTCAATAAAGAACAAGACTGTAAAAAAGAAACGAGTGAACAAACTAAATCAACGGCTGTTAAAATCATGAGTTCGATAAATTTTATAAAAGAGAAAGAAAGTGATTAAAACTATGAACTTTATAGATTTAAAGATATTAAAAAGCTGATATCCCCTTTGTACTCTTCTGTCGCAATGACAGCCGACAGACAATCGTAGAGACAGAAGTCCCAAACATTTCAGCCGTTCCCTTAAATGTCTTTCCTTTTACAGCTCAATGCTAACAGCCTAATTCCACTCCACAGAAATTCGCTGATACCGCTGGACAATAGTTTTTTTAAAAGAAAACCGCTTTTCGCAGGGACAGGCATAACGACGGCGCTTATAAAAGATTTGTGTTTGTCTCTCAAACCACTTCAGGTGGTGAATCTTTTGGATACGGTAATCATGAACACGACTGGTTCTCAATTGGCAGTTGGGACAGACATGTACATAACGTTCTATCCCCACAAACTACCTTATGACTTCTTTAGCCTCTTCCGCCTTCGTTACGATAACCTCTTTGAAACCGGGAATATCTATGGTAAATTTCATTTGCACGCTCTTATCTTTTTTCTAGTCAATTCAAGTATAAAGAAAATGGACTTTTGCGTGTATTTTTTACAAACGAAAGTGTATCCACCCAACAAGTATTATATAGCCAAAAAAAAGCTCTGTAGAGATTAATCTCCACAGAGCTTTTTAAAGACTGTAAAATCTTTTCGTAGTAACAAGTGCTACCTTAAAATCACTTGATTACAACAGATTGTTTAGTTTGTAGCTTGTTATCTTGACCTGTTGTATCAGCAATTGAAGCAAGACCAGAAGCCTTAGTTCCTACAGTAATTGAAGAAATTTTATTAAGGTCTAATGTTCCAGCATATTGGTAAGCTGCTGCATCGTCACCTGTTACTTGCTTAACTAGAATGTCTGCACTTGAATCATAACTGTTATTACCGTTAGCATCAAAGTACTCAGTCTTAGAAGCTGTTACAGCTTGAACTGCATTTGTATATGTGTAAGCAGTTCCAGCATTTGTTATTGTATCACCTGCTACAGGTGCATAAGCAACACCGGTTGCAGAATAGAATCCAGCTGTTGCAGCAGTTACAGCAGGATTACCACCGGCGGCTGGTACAATTACATCATCTGCAGCATAGTAAGTGTAAGTAGTTCCAGCATTTGTTATTGTATCACCTGCTACAGGTGTATAAGCGTTACCAGTTGCAGGATAGAATCCAGCATCTTTAGCTGTTACACCAGTTACTGTATCCTGATTAGTTGTAAATGTGAATACAAGTTTGCCAGCATCGCTGCCAATACCAGTTGCAACACCGATATCACCTTGTACATCTGAATCGGAAGTATCAACTGTTACTCCACCGAGATTCAATGTTAGGTCTGCTTCAGGAGTTGTATTTGCTAATACTTTAACAGCTTCGTCGAATCCAAGAGTTAGTGTACCATTAGAGTTTACTGATGAAGCTGATTTAGAAATCTTAGCACCAGTGTTATCTAATACACGAACTACATTTTGGTTAGTAGATACTGTAACATCTGTTGGTGTTTTAACATTTGCTACACGTAACACTGCACCATTATCATTAGCAGCAATGAAGTTAGCTGGTAATGTGAAGCTTACTTGGTTATTTGTACCACCATTAACGCTACTTAATGTAATAGTAGTATCAGATGGTAGAGCAACACCGTTAATAGTGTAGTTAACTGGGTTTGTAGCTGTTGCATAAGTTACTGATGAATCAAACCTGATAGTAGCTACATTGTTAACTACTGCAGCTGATGAAACTTTTAATTCAGAAGCTGTACCTGATCCGAAGTCAACATTTTGCTTAGAAGCTAATGATACATTGTTATCAAATGATGTATCAGCAGCTGCAGATCCTGCCAATTTCACTTCATATTGACCCGCTAGTTTAATGTTAGATGGTAAAGTATATTCTACTGTTTGATCATCTGACAATACTCTAACTCCTGTAGATGTTGCAACAGTAGAACCTGTAGTTAAGTTAACAATGCTTAAAGCATTATTAGTAGTGGCTGTTACTGCTTCATTGTATTTAACTAATACTTTAGAAACAACACCAGCAGAATCTTTAACATAAGAAATGTTTGAAACTGTTGGAGCTACTGTATCATAAGTTAAAGTAGCGTTAGATGTTGTAGCAGCTGATTTGTTTCCAAGATAATCAGCAATTGTATTAGTAGATACTACTGTGTAGTTAGCAGAAGTTTTTGATGCAGTAAATGGTTTGGATGCATCTTGAATTGTAATTGTGAATACTTTATTCGAAGTATTTGGTACTACAGCTACATTGTAGTTTGTTACTGTATCAAGATTGCCATCTTTTAATGTTGTTCCTGCTAAAACTGTGTTAACATCCATTGATTTATTGTATGTTAATACAATTTGGTTGTCGCTCTTAGTTGATACAGTGTATGTTGCTGCTGCTGTGTCATTTGTCACAGTAAAAGTCTTCAATGATGAATTACTAACGTTACCAGCTGCATCAGTCAAGTTAATTGCTTCAACAGTGTGTGACGCTGAAGCTGATAATTCTAAGTTCGAAACGGTAGCTGAGTAACCGTCAGCAGATAAAACAGCTGATTTAGTTACACCATCAATTTTAATTGTTGGTGAAACAACAGGCTCAGAGAAATTAACAGTTACAGAAGATGCTGTAGCTGAGTTAGTTACAGATTTAACTGATGCAATTTCTGGAGCTTTTTTATCAGAAACTGTTACAACTCCTGCAAAGTATGCAATCTTGTCCAAGTAAGAACCTTTTAATAAAACATTTTGGATTGTTACTGAGAATTTAGCAGTTGTATCCTTATCAATTGCATTATCTAAAGTAAGGATGACAGTTTTATTGTCATCTTGTAGAGTTGCTTCAAAGTCAGATGAAGCAAGTGCAGTAGATCCATTTAGTAATTTGTAGTTATCTTCATTTTCAGCAGATGTTGCATCTACTTCTTTATTGAATTTAACTTCGATTTCTTTACCATTAATCGCACTTACACTTGTAACTGCTGGAGTAACTTCTTTAACTACAACATTAACTGAAGCTTCAAGATCAGTGTCAGCTACGTCACCTTTAACAACGTAAGTTCCTGGCTTGTTAAGGTCAGCAGTAGATTTGTTCCACTCAACTGCTTTTTGAACTTTAGCACCGCTTTTTAGAGTAACTTCTACAGTTGTTGGAAGTGTTACAGAAGCAGATCCTTCGTTAACTTCTACATCGCTAACTGCGCTTACTTTGTCAACTGTGTTTAGTACTTTAAGAGCTGCTTCAACTTTATCAAGTTTACCTTGGGAAAGTTTAGTGAAAGTGGCTGTTAATGTAGCGCGAACTTCTGGACCATAGATTTTGCTGATTCCAACAAAACCTTGGTTGTGAGAGTTTTTAAGTTCAGCTTGAGATTTCTCTAGAGCTGATACAGTGTTAGTTTTAATAGCAGAGTCTGCATTAGCATAAACTTTAGAAATTGAACCTAGGCCAGCAACATATGCTTTAGAACGGTCTAAGTATTTTTTGTAGCTATCAAGTTTAGCTTGGTTTGTTTTAGCGCTGCTGCCGCCAGCTTTTTTTACTGCTGCTGTTGCATCAGTGTAAGCTTTAGTACCAGTAGTGATTAAAGCTTGTACTGTTGCAGCTGATACAGTTTTTTTAGTAATACCAGTTTGGTAGTATTTGTCGAATGGAGCTTTCATTGCTTTTTGAGCGTTTGAAACAGTAGTAGCTACGCTTGTAGCTGCCTGAGATTGTGTAGGTGCAACTGCTGCAAATGCTGAAGCTGCTATTGCGGAAGCAGCAACAATTTTGATTGCTTTCTTTTTATTCATTTGTATGGTGTTCTCCCTTCAAAATAAAAAACTAGTTCGTTAGAATCATTTTATTAAAATAATATCCTAATTCTAACATTTACAAGATTACGCAAGACGAAATCAGGATAAAAATACTAAATTGTAAACAACCTAGTATATAAAAAACTAAATTAAGAAGAAGCAGGAACAAGTTCCATATACTTCATGTATAGAAATATATAACATTTTTCTACTAAAATCTAGGTATTTTTCTAGTTTTTTTTACAATATTACCTAGTATATTTTTCCAATACCCTTTTATTATTCCAAGTTATACCATGTATGGATTGTTTTGTTTAATTTAGGTTTTAAATGTAAACTATTATAATAGAAAAATATTCCATATGGCACAACTTATGTCCCGAAACATTATTACCCTCTTTTTTGGATAGTTCATCCAAATAAAATTACAATCATTTCAAAAAGCGAAAATAAACAATCGTTCTGTAACACTATCAAAATATTACATCCAAAATATTCAATTCCTAGCATGTTATATCACTTAAAAACTGGTTAAATAGAATCAAAGCTCCCAATCATCTATACACAACTGGTAATTTTCGTTTCGAAGTATTCTAATCATTAAATAATTCAAAAACCCGGCACCATTAGATACCGGGTTTTAAGGGTTACAGTTATTTAGTTTAAGGGTATCAATATAATTAAGGCTATTTTGACTCTTTACGGTTTTTTCTGCACGCTTCCGATCCACTTCTATTCGGTGTATGTTTGTATATTTATAGATAAGAACACGTTTAGCAGCTTCGTCAATCCTGCTCACCGGTATTTCACCGCTTTTCACTGCATCAATTAAACCTTTGTATACCTCTAACTGGTGGGAGTATTCATGGCAGACTAATAATAAGTCTGCACCCGCTTGGATGGCGTCTTTCCCCATATCCTTAAAGGAGTAATACTTATTTACGGCTCCCATCTCAAGATCATCTGTAATGACTACTCCTTTGTATCCAAGCTTTTTGCGGAGCAGGTCCTGAATAATTACCCTGGAAAGGCTGGCCGGTTTTTCTTTATCGTAAGCTGGATACTTAATGTGCGTGACCATGACAAAGAATTTCTGATTATCCATTTCTTTGATGATTTTCTTAAATGGATAAATATCGTAGTTTTCTAAGTCAAGCTGATTAGCCGTAACAGAAGATGTTTCAACATGCGGGTCAATATTACTGCGCCCATTTCCGGGAAAATGCTTTAATGCTCCAGTTACAGAAGCAGCATTTAACCCTCTAATAGCAGATGAACCATAATGAAAGACCTTTTCCGGTTCCTTCCCAAGTGAACGGCTATCAGTACTGGAGAGTTCCAGTACAGGGGCAAAGTTTGTAGTAATCCCCATTGATGATAGCTCTGTTCCATTTAACTTTGCGGCCTGATAGACTTCATTAGCTGTGGCATGTTCCCCAAGCTTCTGCTGGGATGGTATCGGTGAAACCTTATCACGCATGCGAAGGATATCTCCGCCTTCCTGGTCAACCGAAAGCATAAGCGGGATAGGAACAGCATTTTGTTTAGCCGATTGCTGAAGAGAGTTAGATAGCTCAGCTACCTGACTCGGGGACGGCATATTACGATCAAAATAAATGACTCCCCCTACCTTTTTGTTTTCAATTAAATCTTTTATTTCCCTGCTTTTCTCTGTTCCATAAAAACCGACCATCATTAACCGGCCAACCTTTTTTTCTAGAGACATTGGTAGCTAGTGTTGGTAATGGTCACTTTACTTGGGTGCTATACTTCCTTTCCTTGTATTCCCTTGTTCATCTATCGCAAAAAAGAGGCAGAATTTCCACTTGCCAAATATTTTGGAAAGCAAGACAGACATTTCCAAATATATAATATTGATAAATTTTTGTTATTTACTTAAATAGTCTTCCTTTAACGGTTCCTATTCTAACAGCTTTATATCTCTTTACATTAAATCGATGAAAATGCTCGACAATAAGGTTCTTATTTTAAAAAACAATTTCCATAATTACAGACATAACCACTGTGCTTATAAAAGATTTGTGTTTGTCTCTCAAACTACTTTAATTAGAGGCGTAAGCATGTACACGCATGACTCTCAAATAGCAGTCTGCACAGAGTTATACCGAACTATTCATTTATTACATACAACCGTACGACCGTTCTAGTCTGTTCGACCATAGTCAGTACAACTTTTTTGAAACACATAGACATTTTGCGTATTTTTTTCAAACCGTGAGTACCTTCGAACAAATATTATTCCCCCATATTTAAGAGACAATAAAGTAGCCCTGTAGAGATTTACCTCTACAGGGCTACTTTATTGTCTTACGATTTATACTACTCTTTACTAACGATGGTTTTATTAATTAGAGACAGTTGCAGTAAGAGTAACACCAGTAGTAGCTGCAGGTGTTTTTTGTGTCAATACAACGTTGTTACCTGAAGCTGTAACTGTATAGTCTGTTAGAGATAAAGCACTAGCAATGTTAGCTGCAGTTACTGAAGTAGGTGAATCAATATTGAATTCATTAGTTGAAGCACCAGAAGATACCGCAGTTAACGTTTTAGTTTGTTCCCCAATTTTCACAGTTAAAGTTTGACCAGCAATAAATGGACTAGTTACTCCAAAAGCATATTTAGCAGCTGTTGCAGTACCTGAAGTACCATTTGTTTTTACATTTGCCGCAATGTTGTTACCATCTAAAGTACCATCACCAACTCTAGAAATTTCAGAGGTTACTCCGGTCGTTGGGCTCGTTAATGTAATATCAGTACCTGTAACAGTAGCAATGTCAGCTAAACCAGCTGTTTTAGCAGCACTATTGATTGAAGCAACAATTTGAGCAGGCGTACTATCCAAAACTAATGGTACAGAAATCGACGTTGTCCCATCAACAGTAATGTTTAAATCACCCGCAGTTGTAACTGTAGGCGCTTTAATAACGCTTGTTGCAGCAGTTGGTACAGGAACCCCATAAGCTACAGTTGGTTTACCGGAGTTTGCAACATTTACCCCACCAGCAGTTACTGTTACATCAAATTGAACCGGTACAACATGACCATGACCATCCGTTACATTAATAGTAATAGTTGAAGTTCCAACCATTGCTGGTAGCACTGTTAATGTTGTCCCCGAATAAGAAGCTCTAGCAACACTACCATTAGATGATGTAGCATTACCTGCAAAACTTAATTCATCACCATCAGCATCAGTAGCTAGTTCTGTAACGTCAAGTGGTAAAGAACTTGTTACTGCTACATTTTTGTCTGCAGCAATATCACGTGGAGCGACGTTAACATCAGGACCGCTTTTTCCAGTTCCCACAACATTTTTTATGATTTCAAATTTATGAGCACCGTTTGTACCTTTAGTGAATACAACTGTGTCACCATCAGAAATTAAATCATTAAATTCCGCTTTAGATAGAGGAGCAGTTCTTCCTGCTTGATAGAAAGTAGAGTCACTATAGCTGATTTCTGCGGAGGAACCAGCAAATTTTAGTTTCTCTGTATCTTTATTTACCCATTCAATAGTTCCATTTAAGTAAGCGGGGATACCATCATTAGCTGTAAATGAAACTGAAGCAGTTTTGTTTGGCAAACTAACTTGAGAAGCAGAAGCTTGAACTGTTACGTTTGATGCAACATTTTCTGAATTTACTCTCAATTCTGCTTTACCTGTATTTTTAGTAGATTGAACTTTTACAGTTTCAGTTGTTCCTTTTTTAACTACTTTAGATCCAAACGTACCATATACTGTTACATCAGCAAAGTTAGCAGTTACTTGATGAATTGGTTTCATCTTTCAAAAAACAAATCCATAATCATTTATCAAAACTGACGACAACCTATAGCCTCTCAGATTTACATAACGAGTACAAAAATGTTCTGGCTTTTCAAAATGAGTATCAAGAAGATGTCTCTTTGGAAGGGTTCTTGAAACTAGATGAAGACGATCAACTGCATTTCAAACTCACGCGATTGAAAAATTCTCTAACCCTAGAGTTATTACAAGACAACCGCAGCAAAATTGATAGTTTCGAGGAGGTGATTGGCCCTCATGTGTTTAGTAAATTATGTGATATTTCAATTCCGCAAGTTACAGAAAATCAACGAGGTGTATCTTTTACTTGGTTTTCACCTACTACCACTGTAGAAAATCAGTATCAATTCCTGCTCCAGCAAAAGAATTTAGATATAGAGTGTATTCTATTCAACTCTGTTCAACTAGCATGGTATACACAAACTAAAGCTGCTATGCAAATTTGCTGAAATTGAGTAGTTTGTCGTTAATTACTTTCATTATGACACGGGCGTCTTCATTGAGGGCGCTCATTTTTACTTAATCACTCTTTCAACTAAATCGGTATACTGTTGAAAGAGTCTTAATAAGATTATTGACAAAACTTGAAAATAATAATCAAATTAAAAAATATTTCTTTATTGCAATAAATTTATCCACGTTTCCTCTTCCAAAACCATCCCCGCAATTCTTGTACAGGACGCTGGACTCCCTCAACATTTTCAAGCTAACGATACTTGATGTGCTTCACTGGCTTACGGAACTTATTCTCCCTCTCGAAAAGCTCCATTCGCTTGTGTTTTTTGCCTTTGTAATTATTCACGGTGATAATTCCTCCTCAAATAGAACAGCCCTAACTCCTCGAAAGGGAATTAGAGCTGTTAAGTTTTTTCATGGTAATAATATATATTTATCTGTTTATTTAATTCGGTTTCAGTGATCAAAAAGAAAGCTCCATGACTTCTCCAGCCTCTTCCACCTTCGTTATAGTAATCTCTTTGAAACCGGGAAATTCTATGGTAAAATTCATTTGCACGCAACTCCATTCTTTTCTTGTTTCTAGTCAATTCAAGTATAAAGAATATGGACGTTTGCGTGTATTTTTTTTACAAACGAAAGTGTTCACCCCAACAAATATTATAGAGCCGTTTTTTAAAACGAGTGATTACCTTAGAACAAATTTATATAACCATATTTAGAAAAATAAAGAAGCCCTGTAGAGATTTACCTCTACAGGGCCTTATTCGTTTTTTCGACTTATACTACTTTTTACTAGAGAGCGTCATATTAATTAGATACAGTTGTAGTTAGAGTAACACCAGTAGTAGCGGCAGGTGTTTTTTGTGTTAATACAACGTTGTTACCTGAAGCTGTCACTGTATAATCTGTTAGAGATAAAGCATTTGCAATGTTAGCTGCAGTTACTGAAGTAGATGCATTAATGTTGAATTGGTCAGTTGAAGCACCAGAAGAAACAGCAGTTAAAGTTTTAGTTTGTTCCCCAATTTTTACAGTTAAAGTTTGACCAGCAACAAATGGACTATTTACTCCAAATGCATATTTAGCAGCTGTTGCAGTACCTGAAGTACCATTTGTTGCATTTACACTTGCTGCAATGTTGGTGCCATCTAAAGTACCATCACCAGCTCTAACAATGTCAGAGTTTACCCCAGTTGTTGGGCTTGTTAATGTAACGTCATTACCTGTAACTGTAGCAAGGTCAGCTAAACCAGCTGTATTAGCAGCACTATTGATTGCAGCAGCAATTTGAGCAAGCGTACTACCAACAGCTAATGGTACAGAAATCGATGTTGTCCCATCAACAGTAATGTTTAAGCTACCAGCAGTTGTTACTGTAGGAGTAGCAATAACGCTTGTTGCGGCAGTTGGTACAGGAGCACCATAAGCTACAGTTGGTTTACCAAAGTTTGCAACAGTTACCCCACCCGCAGTTACAGTTACATCAAATTGAACTGGTACAGTGTGACCATGACCATCTGTTACATTAATAGTTATAGTTGAAGTTCCAACCATTGCTGGTAGCACTGTCAATGTTTCCCCCGAATAAGAAGCTCTAGCAACACTACCATTAGATGATGTGGCATTACCTGTAAAACTTAACTTATCTCCATCAGCATCAGTAGCTAGTTGATCAACATCAAGTGATAAAGAACCTGTTACTGCTACATTTTTATCTGCAGCAACATCACGTGGAGCGACGTTTACATCAGGACCGGTTTTACCTGTTCCTGGTTCATTATCTATGATTTCAAATTTATGAGCACCGTTTGTACCTTTAGTGAACACAACTTTGTCACCATCAGAAATTAAATCATTAAATTCCGCTTTAGATAGAGCAGCAGCTCTTCCATTTAAATAGAAAGTAGAGTCACTATAGTTGATTTCAGCAGAAGAATCCACAAATTTCAGTTTCTCTGTATCTTTATTTACCCATTCAATTGTTCCATTTAAGTAAGCAGGGATACCATCATTAGCTGTAAATGAAACTGAAGCAGTTTTGTTTGGCAAACTAATTTGAGAAGCAGAAGCTTGAACTGTTACGTTTGATGCAACATTTTCTGAACCTACTCTCAATTCTGCTTTACCTGTATATCTATCAGATTGAACTTTTACAGTTTCAGTTGTTCCCTTTTTAACTACTTTAAATTCAAACGTACCAGACACTGTTACATCAGCGAAGTTAGCAGTTACTTGATAGGACACTTCATAGGAACCATCACCAACATAATAATCAAATCCGTTTTGGTCAACTGATTGGTACTCGAAGTAAGCAAGTTTACCAGCTTGTACAGAAGTAACTTCATCAGTCCCATCTGTAACTGTAAGAGTTGCATTAGTTACTGTTGCATTAACAAAATAAGTTGTTTCTCCAACTACTTGTAAATCAGCTTTATCAAGTGTTCCATTTCCTAATTCGCTGCCATTATCTAAGTATACAGTTGGAGCTGCAAATGCATCACGTTGTCCTCTTAATATAAATGTTGCTTTTCCTTCTTTACCAACAGTGATTTCAAAGCGAGCGTTTTTATTAGCAACTATTCGGTTAGTACCATCAGCGTTTAAGATGTAAGCAGTTTTATCAGTGCTGTAGCTACCATCAGCAAAAGTTACATATGCTTTGGTTCCTGCAGGAGCAAGTTTACCGTCTTTGTCAGTTACAGTTACAGTGTATTTACGGCCACCATTATTTGGAGCACTAGCAGGAGCATTAACATCACTAATTCCTGCCGCATTTGACGTGCCTTCACCTTTAACATCCAAACCTAAACTATGGCTAAGTGCAAATTGAACTGTAGGAGCCGCAGCTTGTAGTTCAGTTGCATCCAGCTTATCATTGCCACTCCATACTCCAGCAGCTGATAAAGTTCCATCAGCGAATACAATCGGAGTCACTGAAGCATCGCTACCTGTAACAGTAAATGTTGCTTCACCATTTTTATCAAGTTTAACACGCACTTCCTGTTTTCCGCCTGTAGTAACTTCGTATGGATATGTTTGATTACCAACAGCAACGTCAATTACTTTAGCACCACGTACTAGTTTATCAGGAGCTACATTAACATTTTCTTTAAAAGCAACATTTAAATAACCATTAGCATTTTCAGGAGAGCTTACTTTGTAAACTTTCTTAGCACCATTAGCTAATACATTACCCGAAGTAACTTCAGTAATAGTTAAACGCTGGTCAAGCCCCCAGTAAACTTTAGCGGTAGAACGAACGATTGGGTTACCAGTTGCATAAGCACTTACTGCATCTTCCCCATTAGCATATTGAGTGTAAGAGTATTCAGCAATACCGTCCGCATTAGTTAAAACTTCTACTACTTGGTCTTTGTTGAAAGAACCGTTAGCTACATCATTATTTAATGCATCAATATTGAAAGTTACAGGTACGCCAGCAACTTTTTGGCCAATATCAGCTTTAACCGTTACTTGCCCTCCAACTTTAGCTTGTTGTGAGCTTGAAACAAAGCTGATTGAAGTAGGAAGAACTGCAGAACGTCCTTTAAACGTGAAACCAAGAGTGTCTCCGTTCAATTTAACAGAGTATTCTTTTGCACCATCTTGAACAGATGTTGTTAACACAACCACTTTGTCGTTAGTTTGTTTTACAGCAGCGTTTGTAACTGTCAAACCATCGATAGTGAAGTGAAGGCTATCTAAGTTTTTAGCATTAACCGCATCTTTCATTGTTACTTCAACAGTAGTAGCGTTAATTGCATTTACACTTTCAACTTTAGAAGTTACTTTTGCGATTGTGTGTTGTACTTTTGCTAGTTTGTCAGCAGACAATCTAGTGAAAGTTGCTTTTAATACGTCGCGTGTTGCTGGGCCGTATACTTTAGAGATGCCCACGAAGCCTTTGTTGCTAGCGTTCTTAAGTACAGCTTCAGCTGATTTAAGGTCGCCTAGGTTTTCAGCTTTTACAGCACCGTCAGCTTGTTTGTAGATAAGAGCGATTTCGTTCAAAGCAGATACATATGCTTTAGAGCGCTCTAGGTATTTTTTGTAGCTATCAAGTTTAGCTTGGTTTGTTTTAGCGTATTTGCCGCCAGTTTTTTTAACTGCTGCAGTAGCATCATTGTAAGCTTTTTGACCAGCATTGATCAGGTTTTGAACTGTAATAGCAGGTACAGTTTTCTTAGTGATACCAGTTTGGTAGTATTTGTCGAATGGTGCTCTCATGGATTTTTGTGCGTTGGCAACAACAGTGTTGATGCTTGTAGCCGCATGAGATTGTGTTGGTGCAACTGCTGCGAATGCGGAAGCAGCGATAGCAGATGCTGTAACTAGTTTGATTGCTTTCTTTTTGCTCATCTGGTAAAAAATCTCCCTTCGAATATAAAAAGTAGTGCATTGTGATCCTTTGCTTCTAGCGAATCAAAGATTTCCAATGGCTTACACAACTAACAACGTTTGTACCAGCCACACTCGAAGTCTACTTGACTATGTATGTTCGACTGCTTAAACCTAGTACGAAAAGCACACAAAAATGGAAATTGGATTATTTCCAAATCCTTCTTGTAGTCCTATAATAATACAACTAACTAGAAATTTCTAGCTTTTTATTTAAATATTTACCAATTATTTTAAATAAAATTTACCAACTATGTATCATTATTGTAAGATATATAGAAATTAATTACATTTAATTCATAAAATGTTATTGGAAAATATATTTAAAATTGGAAAAAATGATGACGTCTAGTAAGACAAAATGCCTAATATCTCAATGAAATGGATTATATGACTGTCGAACTAGAAATCTTCGAAATATACATTTAATGGATATTGGTATATTAGGAGAGTAAGTTTAATTTGTCGGAATTATCTGTATTTTAAGAGGGTAAATAGTTACAAATTTATTTTTCCATAATGAAATCTGTCGAAACACCTCTTTTTACACAAATAAAGCAGCAGACCTCATCGTCTGCTGCTTCTCTTTATTTCTTCAAGTACTTCTTCAGGACTGGCTCCATCTTATCCACAACATGATGACTGCCGCCTTCGTTCTGCAGTCCTTCCATCATCCAGGCCATCAATAGTTTGGGATGATCGGTGTTCATGGCAACGAACCATCCATTTTCCGCTCCGCTTTCCCCCTGGGACATTTTTAATTCTGCCGTACCGGTTTTGCCTGCGAGCGGTATTTTCAGCTTGCTGGCAGCATGTGCGGTGCCGTGCGGGTTACCCACGACCTGCTTCAGCATGTTCAGCACCTGGCTCGCCTGCTGTGGTGACGCTGCGTTTTGCTTCCAGAATTTCTTTGCTGGCTGTTTTCCTTCTATAAGGTAAGGTGACACGATGTTCCCCTGATTAAGGAAGGCTGTATAGGCAAGCGCAACGTGAAGTGAGCTCATCTGAACCTGCCCCTGGCCATAGCCGCTGTCTGCTAGGCGCCCTTCGCTGTCAATGCTTCCATAGGACGAGCCTGTTATCGGATATTCAAAAGGAAGCTTGTCTTTAAAGCCGAATGACTCAAGGCCTGACGTAAACTTCTTTGTTCCAAGATCCAGTGCCTGCCGTGCAAAGTAAATGTTATCTGAATAAATCAATGCATCTGTCATGTTGACCGGCTTGCCGGGATCAGATACACGGGTGATGCTATGGTCTTTCCAGTTGGATTTCTGCCAGTGGAGGCCATTGATGTCCAACGCTTTATTTGGATTCACTCCATTTTTAAGGGCAATGGATGCTGTTAATGCTTTAATAGTAGAACCAGGTGCATAGGTAGAGCTGAATCTGTTCAGCAGCGGTTTCCCTGGATTGTTTTCCAGCGCCTTTTGCTCTGCCCCTGAAATGCCCAGTACATACTTATTAGGATCAAATGACGGAGAGCTGACAAGAGCTAGCGCTTCTCCTGTCATAGGCTGGATTGCTGCTGCGGATCCTGTTTCTCCTTTATATTGCTTATAAATGCTTTTCTGGAGCTCGGCATCAATCGTCAGTGTAATGGTTTCGCCTTCTTTGGCAGGATGATCGGCAATGACCTTTTCCTGTCCGTTGTCTCCCTTAATATACACCTTCGCTCCTGCCGACCCTTTTAACCGGTCTTCAAGAATCTGTTCAAGGCCCCGCTTGCCGATTGTATCATTAGCCGTATAGCCTTTTCCCTTCAGCTTTTTCAAGTCCTCTGCGGAAACAGGGCCGATATAGCCGATTAAATGAGCCGTTGCTTCCTTATAGGGATATACCCGTTCGTTTATTTCCTGAACCGACACAGATGTAATTCCTGATAGCTTGTTCATCAGTGCTGTCTGGTCAGCAGGGAGTTTTTTGATTGGCACAATATAATTCGGCTGTACCCATGGCTGATCCAGCTTTTTCTTGATTTCTTCTGTTGTCATGTTCAGAAGAGATGCAACCTGGGGAAGAACGGTTGACTCCTTCCCTTTTAGCTGTTCAGGAACAATGCCGACTTCACCCGCCGTGCCGTTCATGGCAAGTCCCCGTTCGTTGCGGTCCACAATCTCCCCGCGAACCGCCGGATATGTCTGGACGGATACCCTTTCGTCATCTTTTAACTGCGGAAAGATATAGGATGCATTCCAATCCAGGTACCAGTTCGTTTTATCGTCTTTTTCCTGCTGGACGAGCTTTGCAGATTTATCAAAGCTGACTGGTCCTGCTATCGTGTCCATTTTCACAGAGATCGGCAGGCTTACATTCTTTTTGTCACCGTGATCTTTCGGTTCCTTTGGCTTTTTATAAGTCACCTTAAGATTCTCCGCTTCGACGCCTTTATAAATCTTCGTATAACGCTCGGTAAATTCCTTTTTGCTTACCTTTTGTTTTGTATCATCAGAAAGGTAGCTGTACATTTGATCGAACTTCTTTTCATTCCAAAGCTTGGTGTATGCCGCCAGCCGGTCCTCCGGCTTCGGATCATTATTTGAACAGCCTGCCAAAAGCAGGATGCCTGTTAGAATGAGACTGGAAACTAATAGAAGTTTCTTCATGACTTCCTCCTATTATCTTGGATTTTATTTACTTATTCATTTTAACAAATGTTGGACGTTATGGTTAAGAAGAATGATTTTTATTGAAAAGACTTATTGTTTTTCTTCTTAAAAGAAAAAGGGCCGGTTCACAAACTAATATGTTAATATTTGGTTATTAATATGAGAGGGTGAATAGACATTTGAAGATGAATACGAATATCTTTTGGATACTGCTAATTGCTATCATTGCTTATTTTACAGGAGAAATCGCTACGGTTATGATGCTGTTCTTAATTTTAGTTGCCTTAAATGGAATACATGCAACGATCCAGGATTTTTACGATGATTGGAAACGAAGATCTTAGGGTTCTTGACCCACAACAAAAAGCCCTCCATTAATGATGAAGGACTGCAGCACGTCATATTTTCTTTCTGCGGCTTTTCCGTTCTCTCAGGTAGCTTTTTAGCGAGGCCATGCCAATGACGATGGAAATGATAATGCCGCTTATTGCCACGAAAAAGGATAGATACTCAAAAATCGTGTAATGGGCAAGCTTGCTCCATTTCACTTCACCCTTCCAGTCGCTGATTACCAGGTTCATTCCGTATATACCTGAAATCACGGTATAGATGGTTAATATCTGCAGCAGATAATTATTCCGCTTGCCAGATAACTTATCCTGATTTTGATACAGTGACGCGAGGGTTTTTTTGACATCATTATAAAGTCTGTCGATTCCAAAGTTCACCTTGAATATCTGCGAAATCTCACGTCCGGATGTCGAGCTGTTCACTTCAGGAAAAAGGTACTTGGCGGAAAACTCGGTGATCATGACGATCAGCAGTTCAGTGCTTGACTGGTCTTTTTCGATATCAAGCTTCGCATGGGCGTGGGTGAGCTTCATTAAGACGATTTTGTAGTAAAAAAACAGCAGCAGCGAATAAAAGTCCTTGCCGTACATCTGGCTGGAAATCTGGCCTTCAAATTCCTTGCCCGTCCTCGTCACACAGGCAAAATTATACTCGCTCATCACATAATACGTTTCGTCTCCCCAGCGGTCATACACATTATTGGTGTAATAACGGTCGATATAATCCGGATTATTTGCCCCGACAAAGGGTTTTCCTTTCCGGTCATAGCCATTCAGCTGTCCCGCCCGGAATAAATCCGTCTTGGTTACCCTGCTGTCCGGCGGAAGGGCTATCTGGCTGATCACATACATTCTTTCATCAATGAAAAAGGGCAGACTTCCAAAGTAAGAAGAAGCTTCTCCTTCATCTTCGTCAATATAATCCCTCATAATAGGAGACAGTTCCTTAAAGATAAAGTCCTTGACCAGCTTATGGCTTTCACCCGAGCATTCAATCCGCACCGTTTCTTCATCGTCATCAATGGGTTCAAGCACCCGGAATGTATCCCCAAAGAAAAGAACATCCGAATAATCCATATGGTCAGGAAGGGTCACACGGATATTAATGAGGCCGATATGAAAAGGACAAAGAAAAATATCGAAGGAATCAACGGTAAATTCGGTAACGAGACGGTCTGATGTAAAAAGGCAATCACGCTTCTGGTTATTGGTAAAGCGGCGGAAACCTTCTTTATCCCTATAAGATCCAGGAAAAAGAAACCGTTCTATATTAGGCATAAAGTAGCTTTCAAGTGTGCGATGATGGATTTTCTTGCCGCCATAAAAGGCGTCCTGCTGCTTCATATCCTTCAAATCAAAGAAAATAAAGTCATCTTCAAGAAGCTTTTCTGCAAAAAGCTCCACTTTATCCTCTTTTAGCATAAAAGGAAATAAAAACTGCAGGTAGGCACTTTCCGTTTTTAAGTCTTTCGTCATATCGGAATACGTTTTAGGCTCCATTCAGTTTCCTCCGGCACACAGTCTAATTCTTAATGTACCCGAAGGAGCCCAAACTAAACTGGTGGATGATGGATGAAAAGTAAGATGGCCAGAAGCTTGATCATAAAAAAATCCCGCCGGCAATAAGCCAGCGGGCCAAAGAAGAGTATGTTCGAAGTACTCTTCACTCTCGGGTACTAGAAACTAAGGGTTTCCAGGAATTCGGGCAGTTGAAATAACCTGCTGTGCTATTAATAAGGGACTTTGCATAAACTGATGAGGAATATGCCTGTCACCAAAAATTAATAGCAGGAATAGTCTTATTTAAGCATTTATAACGCACCTGACAAAACGCAAAAAAACGCCTTCACAGACGTTTAAAGGCGATTAACAGCCGTTTTGTCAATATAAAACATGGTTTTCCTACTCAAATATAACTAAAAGAATATTTTGAGTAGCAATATGCCATTTTCATTAACAATTTTATTATTGCTAGCACTTTTTACGTTTTTATATTTATTTTTTAAAAAGTGGTTTATGCGATCACTGGCTGGGTATTAGGTACTATAGAAAATCATCCGCAAAGGGGCGACTTCATTGAAAATCGAAAAATTCAAATTGTGCCAGCAGCCGGCAAATAAACCAGCGGCACCGCATGCAGTCAGTAAACCGGCAGCTGTAAATGAACGCAAGCAAATGAAGGAATTTTTATATAAGATGAAAAAATCAAGTTCTCTTTAACGACCTCATAGCATCTGTGCAGTGAGGATTTTTTATTAATTTAAAACTTCCTCTATTTTGCGCTGCCTGCATTTCTTGATGCCAAGTATATTTAAGAAATGAGTAATCTTCTCCATGGAAGCACTCTGATATTCTTTTACGATAGAAAACTGCTCCACATAAGCCACTTTCTCTTTCAGTTCCTTCGAATCAGCCTGGCAATCCATCTTGAGGCAATCTACCTCTTCACATGTATAAATAACCGCTTCCCCAATCTTCTTCGCTTCCTGATCGAAATAGAACGAAAACACAATGGCACATTCTTCATCAAAAAAAGAGGGCTGAACTTTCATATTAATATCCATTTATCCTTACACCTCTCTCCGATTTGTTATTTCAACTATAACAAAATCCCACAAAGGAGGAATGGCCTACAATTTTGCACCTAGGCGCAAGTACCATATAATTCATCATACTATATACACCCTTTCGAAATAAATATAACTCTAGGAATATGCCTATAAGAATATTTATGCAAAAACAATGCATGACTATAGAACTAATTTATTTAAATAATCAAAAAAATACACCGCCGGAATGGAAGTGTATTTCTTGTACGAGTATAATATTGAGTGTAGCTTATTAATAATTGATATTAGAATTCAGATGGAAGTTCATGCATTCCAACATTTCCTTGAGAAGGCGTTGAAGCAGAAGTTCCAACTAGACCAAAACCTGCCACAAGTAGTGCAGCTGCCAAAAATCCTAAAAATTTCTTTTTCATAGGTATTTCCTCCTTTTTTCTTTTAAAAACATTGGATTTAATAGAAATAACTTCTATAGTTATATTTAACCACAAAGTTAATTTTCACTAAAATTCATTCACAACCGGTTAGAATAAAGATTACTGAGATTACTTGATATTATCCGCCCTTTTACATAAAAAATATAATTCTAGGAATATTTACGAGGAGAATCACTATGGATTTTTCGGCAGTCGGCCAAAGAATAAAAGAATTAAGAAAGCAAATGGGGCTTTCACAGGGAGAACTCGCAGAGGGGATTTGTACCCAAGCACAAATCAGTAAAATAGAAAAAGGTGATGTTTATCCTTACGCTTCTACTCTTTACCTGATTTCCCAAAGGTTAGGCGTCGACGTGAACTACTTTTTTGATATCGGCATGACACCACGGCTGGATTACGTTAAAGAGGTAGCACTACAATTGAAGGTAGCCAGAAAAAACATGGATTATGCCGAAATGAAACAAATAGTAAAAGCGGAAGAAAACAATCCTTTATTTAAACAAAACAAGCGTAATTTGCAGCTTCTTTTATGGCATAAAGGAATATATGAATACATGATCAACAAAAATCCGGAAAAGGCCATTCAGATACTAGAAGAAGGGATTGCTCTTACACAATCTACAGATAAAGTTTATTCTGAACGTGAAATAGAGCTTATATTAAGTATTGGAGTCATCTACTTTGAGGAAAGAAAGTTTGAAAAAGCTTTAACTGTGCATAAAACCGCTCATAAATACTTAAAAACCCTTCCATACATTTCAGACAGTACGGTAAAAACACGGTTGCTTTATAATCTCGCTCGTGCACTAACAAGATTGAAGGACTATGAACAATCCATTTCCTATTGTGAAGAAGCAATAAAATGGTGCATTTACAAAAGCAACCTTTACTGTTTAGCTGAACTTCACTACCATATAGGATACAATCATGAACTAATGGAAAATTACCTTGCCGCTACTAAATATATGGAAAAAGCTAAACTTGTTTTTGAACTTCAAAATGATAATCGCTTTATACCATTCATTGATGAAAAACTGGAAAAATGGAAAACACCTCAATAACTTATTTTCCTTTAGACTTCGCTCCATAAGCGAAGTCTTTTTCATTATGTCAAAAATGAAATAAAACAAAAACCAAACTTCCACATCAAATCCAACTCCCCACTCAAAATTCCAGCCAAAATGAAGTATAATAAAAAGATGATCAAAAATCGGGAAATGGGGTCTGACCCCATTTCCCATGTTACCAACATGTACAACAATAAGGGTTTTAAGCGTTTGAGGAGTTTTGGGAAATGGGGTCTGGCCCCATCATTTTGCTTTTGACATAGGTTTTGTAGTTTTCTGGGGTATGGAAGTAGTGAAGGATCTGCCGGGTGGTGACGTGGGGATCAGTTTTGCTTAGGGCAAAGGCCGGGTAGCTGCTCCACTTATATTGTTCTGGTTTTTCGACCATATTGGCTTTATAGGGATTTAGGTGAATATAGCGGCTTGTTGTGAGGAATTGTTCTGCGGATTCGATTAAAACGGAGTGGAATCTTCCTTGAAAGACATGGCCATCCAGTTCATGCCTTTTGTTAAAGGCGATGGCATACCTGGAGTTGAGCTTTCTCATAATGGAGCTGATGGGATATTCTCTGGTTTCGAGGAGTAAGTATACGTGATTGCTCATTAAGCAGTACGAATGAAGCTGAAAGTAATACTTTTTCCTCGTTTCTTCGAGATAATGCAGATAACGATATCGGTCCCTGTCATCAATAAATATGTCACTGTGCCGGTTTCCCCGGCACGTTATATGGTATACCGCACCCGGATACCAAACCCTCGCCTTTCTTGCCATATTGAAAATCAATCCTTTCTACTTAATTTGGTGCGGGAAATGGGGTCTGACCCCGCTGCCGCATGGTTATAAATGCTGTTATGTATACATTATAGGAAATAATTTGTTTTTGGGAAATGGGGTCTGACCCCATTTCCCATTAGAGGAGGCTGTGTGATGGAGGAGCTGCTGCGGTTTGAGGAGTATTTTGGGAATATGCTTGATCCTGAGGATAGTGAGGATGTTAGGGTAGTCCAGATTGGGCAGAGGCTGTATCGCCAGGGGATGGTGTTTAGGAGTATTGAGTCTCCTGATATGATCATTGCTGAGGTGCAGGATGTAATCCGCTATAAGGTGGAACTTGACCTTGATAAGGCTGATCGTTCGTCCTGCGATTGTGATCACGATTCTGTCTGCGAGCATATGGCAGCTGTTTTCTTTTCTGCTTATTCAAAAATCCGCAGTGTGAATGAGTGGGTTTCTGAATGGAGGCAGGATCATTCACCAATGAATATGTTTATGAAGGATCTTGGAATCATCACAGCAAAAGACTTGCTGGATACGGATTCACCTCTTGAAAAAAGCTATTCAGCATGGAAAGATTTCGTGACAGCGAACTTCAAAGAAAGCATTGAAAACAAATTGAACCTCGCTCCCTATATACTCGATGACCATCTAACTAAATTCTTCAGAAAAATAGAAGCAAAGGCACCCATGGAAAGGGAATGGAGCCTTTTATATCATTTTGTCACAGATTTCGCCTCCCTTATGAATATCCTGAATCTCATAAGGAAGCATCCTGAAAAGAACACGCATGCACGCATGTTTCATTCGGCCGCAGAAAATCTTGCCGAAGATCTGCAGGCTGCCGTCCAGCAGTTAAGCAGGCAGGCCCGCCCTTTCGCCTTTGATCCATTCATCACTGGCATTAAGGAGGATGCTGCAAAACTCCTTGAGGGCCGGGATATGCTGTCTTATGAAAAAACCGATCTGTACCGTTCCATCTGGAGTTCCCTCCTAGTGAATTCCACCTGGCGCAAGGAAGAACAAAAGCGCGTCAGCGATGCCCTTGAGAATGCCAGGCAGCCTGAGGAAAAAATGACCTATACGATTGCGGCGATTCACCTGTCGCTTCTTTCAAACGAGAACGAAACGGCAGCTTCCCTGCTGAAAGGTCTCAATTTTGAAGCATGTCCATATATGTTTTACTGGATCCGCTCCTTTTCAGAAAATGAAAATGAAAAACAGGCAACACCTTTCATTGATTTCCTGGTTGCCCATGTAAGGGAATACCTGAAGGATAAATCCGATTATTATTATTCAACCGATTTTGTCCGGACCTCTTCAGGGCCAGTCAGTTCCTACTGCTATAAAACAAAGCGCATGGATTTGCTCGATAAGTTTTACCGTGAATGCCTTCCGTACAGCTATTGGAATTACTCTCACTTCCTGTTCGACCAAGGGTCATATAAAAAATGGGTAGAAATGCATATCTATACGGACGTGAGCATCGATTTAATCAGCGGAGATATGATTAAAGTGGTCTCTAAAGAAGATCCTTCCCTCATTCTGCCCTTGTACTATCATGCCGTTCAGCAAACGGTCAGCCAGAAAAACAGGTCTGCTTATAAACAGGCTGTGCGCTATTTGAAGAAGATGCGTACGCTTTACAAAAAAATGAAGCAAGAAGACGTGTTTAACAGGTACATCCAATATGTAGCGCAGTCCACAAAACGGTTGCGCGCATTTCAAGAAGAATTGCAAAGGGGTAAGCTGACTGATGCAAATTAGAGAAAAAATGATCGTAAAAACAGCTTCTATTGAAAATGGAAGCTTTAGTATTTCAGTATGTGATGAGCACGGTGAATACTACAATCCACAAAAAATCAGAAAGCTGCTGTTTACCTGGGATGAATCCAGCTTTTACGGCACAAAGCTAGAATACTCCGAGATTGATGATGTACCGGTATTCATCCTGGATGCATGGGGCCTTCTGAATTTGTTTGCCAAGGAGAGCTTTAACTCATTTATTGATTGGGAATGGTCCGACCTTTCCTCTACCCTGTTATCATCTGCCCCCATTCTTCATGAAACCATCTCTTCCGGCATTCCGGTTCCAGACTTCGCGAGTCTGCAGGAAGATAAGATCGGCTGGAAGCTGCCTCAAGAGGTAAAAGAGGAATTCGGCCCGAGCTTTTGGGAAGAAACGGTTACTCCTGCAAGAGATGATAAGGAAGAAAGCATGGAAGCTTTCATTGGCAAATGGTATAACGACGCGGCCAATACGTTTCTGAAAGACCATTCGCCCATCAGCCATAAATGGGGAGAAGCCCTTCAGGCACTGAAGGATACCCGGCTGTCGCCTGATGAACTTCAAAGCTTTTTTAATCAAGAAAGCTGGCTGGATTGGCTTGGCCTTGAAGAGGATCCTAAGCCATTTGTCATCGGGCTTCAGCTTACAGAGCCACTTGACGGTGAAGGCCCCTGGGAGCTGACAACCGTTCTTCGTTCCAAAAAGGATGAAACTCTTGTGGAAACCTACCCGGCAAAAAAACTGCCGCGCGGCTGGAATAAATATACGAAAGAAGTCGATAAAACGATCACTCGCTGGGCAAAGGTGGTTCCATGGCTTAGTGAAAACGGCACCTTAAAAGAACAGCTCTCTGAATTTGAAGCTTGGGAGTTTTTAACCGAAGCCAGTGAAAAACTGATTTTCCTTGGTGCTGAAATTATGCTTCCTTCCTGGTGGGTAGCACTCAAGGAATCCAATCTTAAGGTCAAGGCAAAGGTTAAGAGCCAATCAACACGCGGCCCTTCTTATGTCGGCCTTCAGGCTTTAATGGACTTTGACTGGCGTTTTTCTCTGAACGGAGAAGAATTGTCAGAAGCGGAATTCCAGAACCTTGTGGATGAAAAAAGAAGGCTTGTTTATATCCGCGGCCAGTGGGTGAAGCTCGATCCTGCTTTCATCAGGCAAATTCAGACACTGATGGAAACCGCAAACGAAAAAGGCCTGCAGCTCAATGACCTTCTTCAGCAGGAGCTTTTGAGCGAATTAGGCGAAGAAAATGGTGAAGAGGATGAAGATGGAGAAGATATGCTCCGGATTCAGTTTGAGCTGAATAAGGACCTGAAAAAGCTGGTGAACCGCCTCAGGGAATCTAAGAATATTCCGGCCATCCCATCTCCTGAAGCTCTTCAAGGAGATCTCAGGCCATATCAGCAGCAGGGCATGAGCTGGCTCCTTTTCCTCCGGGAAAACGGCTTTGGTGCCTGCCTCGCTGACGATATGGGTCTAGGGAAAACGGTTCAGATGATTGCTTATCTCCTGCATGTAAAGCAAAAGGAAAACCTTGCTGCGCCAGCTCTTGAGGTTCAGCCGGAAAACCAGCATGCTGCCATCATCGAAAGCGCAGAGGAAAGCAGCGATTTCACGGAAACAGATTCCGAAGTCACAGAAACTGAAAGTGACTTCATTCTTAAGCCATCTGTTTCTGCATCTCTCATTGTCTGCCCGACCTCCGTACTCGGGAACTGGCAGCGTGAGCTTGAACGCTTCTCGCCTGATCTGAAGGTTCATCTGCACTACGGATCCAGCCGGACAAAAGGCGAAAATTTCGCTTCTATAATGGCGAAATATGATGTAGTGCTCACTTCATACGGCCTTACACACCAGGATACCGAGGAGCTGACTTCCCTTCACTGGAACAGCATTATCCTTGATGAGGCGCAGAACATCAAAAACTCGCAAACGAAACAATCGCGGGCTGTCCGCAAGCTTAAGGGGCGGCATCACGTAGCCCTGAGCGGAACTCCAATGGAAAACAGGCTGAGCGAGCTATGGGCCATCTTTGATTTTATTAATAAAGGCTATCTCGGCTCCCTTGCCCAGTTTCAGGAAAAGTATGTTTCCACAATTGAACGCGAAGAGCAAAAAGGAAAAATTAAAGAGCTGCAAAGCCTTATTCAGCCCTTCTTATTGCGAAGGACGAAAAAGGATAAAGATGTGGCGCTTAACCTTCCGGACAAACAGGAACAAAAAGAGTTTGTCCCGCTGACAAAAGAACAGGCTTCGCTGTATGAACAGCTGATCAAGGATACCTTTGCAAATATCGAAAACTTATCGGCCTTTGAAAAGAAAGGCATCATCCTTGCCATGCTGAATAAGCTGAAGCAGCTTTGCAACCACCCTGCCCTTTATTTGAAGGAAGAAGCAAAAGAAAATCTTGTGCAGGCTTCCAAGCGTTCAGGCAAGCTTGAAAAACTGACAGAGCTCGTTGACGCAGTCAGGGAACAAAATGAAAGCTGCCTGATTTTCACCCAATATATCGGTATGGGGAATATGATGCAGGATCTGCTTTCCAAGCGCTACGGAATCGACATCCCTTTCCTGAACGGAAGCGCCAATAAAAAACAGCGTGATGATATGATTGCAAAATTCCAGAACGGGGAATTTCCGATCTTCATTCTTTCACTGAAGGCAGGCGGAACAGGGTTGAACCTGACAGAAGCCAACCATGTGATCCACTATGACCGGTGGTGGAATCCGGCTGTTGAAAACCAGGCTACTGACCGTGCATACCGTATCGGCCAGAAACGCTTTGTGCATGTCCATAAAATGATATGCACAGGTACACTGGAAGAAAAAATTGATGCCATGCTTGATAAAAAGCAGGCGCTGAATGACGAAATCATCTCAAGCGACAACTGGATCACCGAGCTCTCAACTGATGAGATCAAAGAACTGGTTGCCCTTCATTAAGTTTAAAAATCCTCAGCCCTGTGAGCTGAGGATTTTCTATGTATGGATGGTCATACCTTTTGCTTTTGGCAATTTCCTTTGTTCTTCTCCTCTTCCACACGCACCTTTAAGTGATCGGGTACCACCGTTAAAAAAGCATAGCTGCTTTCTCTTTTGAACATCATATGCTGAAGCGCTTCAAAAGCTGCTGAAGCATTGCCGCTTTTTTCCCCGATCATAATTTTATCTTTTTTCTTTTCTACAGTGATATGCCTTTCATCCTGTGAGCCTGGCTCCATAAAGGTAAGTTTCAATGGTTTACGAAGGGAATATTCCTGGTAGCTGTCCTGGCACTGGGGTTTTTTCTTGAAGGGCGGATCCGTATACTGTATGCTATCAAAAAATGTCATCCTTGCAAGTGAGGGCTGCTTTCCTCCCTGTCCAGTTTTTTTCATTATCACTCTGACGCTTTTACTTCTTCTGCTGCTATAGCAGACATTTTCGTTTTCCATGCTAAAATTCATACACTCCTCCTGTCAAAAACTAGTAATTTATCCCTATTAATATTTGACTTTTTTTTACAATATCCCTTCTTTTTCAACAAAATAAATTTTCCTTCCCCAAATGAATAATCCTTTGGTAAATGGGGGTTTTCTTCGCCCGCTTCCTTTTGTTCTATTTTCGAACAATAACTTTTGTTCCGATACGGAACATCCTCTCTTTTTTCCCTCTGCACGTTGTACTTTTAAGAAAAGCGGAAAACGGAGAAGAAACTATGTCCTTACCCTCTAAATTAAAAGAGCTGCGCCAAAGCAAGAACTGGAACCAGGATTATGTTGCCAATAAGCTGAATATCAGCAGATCTGCCGTCTCAAAATATGAAACTGGCCGGCAGGCTCCTTCTGTGGATGTATTAATGCGATATGCCGACCTTTTCGGAGTGAGCCAAAACCTGCTGTTGTCCGAACTTACCGGAATCGGCAAGGAAAACAGAACCTCCTATTATGCAAAAACAGGAGATTCAGAACTTCTCATTCTGCAAAAGCTATTGGCAAGCAATCCAAAGTTAAAAAAAATCCTCATCGACATGGATCAATATCCATTTAAAAGCCAGCAGCAAATCACAGAGTTTCTGGAAATATTGGTAAAGGGCATAAAAAAACGATAAAGGCAGCTTCCTCTAAATGGGAAGCTGCCTATCTTGTTATTTTCGCTTTGTTTCCTTTGTCAGTTTGACTGTTTGAGAAGTTTTATGGCCTGCAAGATCGGTTACCTCGAAAATGAAGGTATTTTTGCCCGCAGCAAGCGGCAATTCAAGATTCTTGATTGTATGCTTGATGCTGCGCATTGCATAAGGCTCTTTGAATGAATGATGGTACACTTCACTGCCGTTAAGAGTTAAACGGATTTCATCAAAATTATCTGCTGCAGTCACGCTCACTTTAGGGTTCTTTTCTTTTGCACTCACTGTATTCTTCTTAGGCAATCCTGAGATTGATAGAATTGGATTTTTTCCGTCAACAAGGATTTGGCGTTTGAAGCTAATCGTGTTTCCTGCATTGTCGGTTGCTTTGGTCACAAAGGACTGAACACCGTCCGCAAATTTCTTTGTCAATGTGAACAGATATTTTTTCGTTTGCTGGTCATATGACAATGGAACAGATTTTCCGTCAATGGTGAATTCCTTGAGTCCGGATGGCTCTTCGATGTAACCAGCAATGCTAACATCATTTTTATCAGAAACGCTTAACGCTTCAGGAGTTAAAATATAGACAGCAGGAATTTTTGTATCTGCTGTTGTATCTTCATCAAGATTTCCTTCTGCCTGTGTTTCGTTTCCTGCATAATCGACGGCAATGACCTCATACTTAGCTCCTTTTGTATCTGGAAGCTTGAATTCCTTTGCCGATGAAGATAGAGGTGTTTTTAAAATAGATTTTCCGTCAATTTCAATGTCGTAATAAGCAATTCCTGAGCCTCCTCCATTGTCGGATGCTGCAAGTGCCAGAACATTGCCATGCTTGGATACCGCAACACTTGGTGCAACAGTGTCGACTTTTACAGGGATTTTGAAGGTCTGCCATGCAGCATTTTTATAATTGATGACCGCTTTAATCTGGTAATAATACTGGCCATCTTTTACAACACGGTTATTCACTTTTCCATCCCACTTGCGTACAGGGTCTAGTGTGTAGGCAGTGCCTTTACCGCTGTCATAATAGTCTTTTGTGACATTCTCTTCGGTCCGCAGCACTTTTAGCACTTTGCCTGAAGAATCTGTAATGTCGTATTCTACTTTTGAAGCATTTCTCAAGAACGAGGTGATCGGGATGATATCATCCTGCAGGCCGTCGCTGTTTGGAGAGAATGCTACATTAAGAGAATTATAGGTATCAGCAGCAGGGTCATATCCAAGATATCCAAAATCGTCTCCGGCTGTAGTTGCAGCGCCCGCTGTTCCGTAATACGAGCTGATGTCATATACCGTGCCGTCCAGGATAGGAGCCTTATTCCAGTCTCCTTTAAAGCCTACATATGGAACGTGCAATTCAGGATTTACATCTTTTGGATCCTTTAACGTTACATACCCCTCCACAAAATAGCCATTAGGGAAGACCTCATCGATGCTGACCGGTGTTTTCTTATCATCACTGACAACCTTGGCCTTTGAAAGATCCACACTCACTGTAAAAGTCACAGACTTTTTCGCAGGAACCTTGATTGACCCAGTGTCCCCTCCATTGATTTTGATCGTTGAATCAAGAATTTTCTGCGCTTCCAGTTCATTGGCTGAGGATCCAAGTTTCCCTTTTAGAGCCAGGTCGGTCTGGATATTTCCTTTTACATCATAATTGGCATCTTTATCGCTTACGTTTTGTGCTTTAAGCGTGAAAGAAAATTTAGATCCAACTTCTTTAAGCGCAACTTTTGCTTCATTTTTAGTAGCATCTGTTACGATAACCGGAGTGCTTAGCGCAGAATGAAGCTGCATGACGCCTGCACCCTGGCGGCGTGGAGAGTACGGAATTCCCCATTGCTGTTCTGTGTTGACAGTTCCTTTATCGATCAAGGGCTGTGAGGTATTCATCAAAATGTTCTTAGCCATGTACACACGGTCAAGGCCCTTTAATTTGAAATCTTTATTCACTCTTTCAAGAACGAGTGCAGATCCGCCTGCAACATGCGGCGCTGCCATTGATGTACCGCTCATCATACCATACGTATTATTATTCAATGTTGAATAAATTTGTCCGCCTGGAGCAGTGATTTCCGGTTTAAGCTCCAGGTTTGGCGACAATCCCCACGAAGAGAACGTGCTCATTTTTCCTGCTTCCGGGTTTGCGGTTTTGATTTTCCCATTAGTAAAGGTGATTGATACTGGCTTGCCTGCGCCGATTGCGCTTTGAAGCTTGTCACCGTCCGATTTCAGCATGAAAAGCTGTGGGATGACGATACTTGGATCTGTAGCCATGGAGATGAAACCATCTGCATTATTATAAATAATAACGCCTGCCGCTCCAGCTTCCTGGGCGTTTTTTGTTTTGTCCACAAAACTGATAGTACCGCGTTTGATCAGGGCAAATTTCCCTTTTACATCAGCCTTCGCAAGCTCGTCTTTGCTTCCAAGGCCGGCGTATACCAGGTCATAGGATTTCTGCTGAAGATTTTTAGGATGTACATTGCCTGCTGACATATAAGGGAAGTCCCCTTTTTCGCCGCCTGCATCATAGGCAACATCATCAAGATCAAGGAAATTATTTTCTACTGAAGCAACCTGAAGAGAATCATATGCCACCCCAGGTGAGCCTGAAACACCGATATCCGGATTGGATGCCAATGGATTGCTTGAAAATCCGTCTCCGAAGTGTCCGGAGTTGCCTGCTGAAATCGACATTAAAATACCATTTTGCACTGCGCGTGACACAGCTTGCTGTTCTGGGTCCTCAGGAGCAACAAAACCAGCTGTCGATCCTAAGCTCATGTTCAATACATCCGCACCAAGGACAATTGCGTCGTCAATGGCTTTTACATAAATATCGGCATAAGTTGAAGGCATATTCGGGTCATTTCCGAATACCTTAAGTGCAAGAAGCTGGGTTTCAGGAGCAATCCCTTTGATTCCTCCATTTGATTCATCACCATTTGCACCTACTGTACCGGCCACATGCATACCGTGCATGGTTGAATCAGGGCCTAAATCAAGAATCTGGTCATTTTCATCGGCATAGTTATAGCCGTAAGGAACCTTACTTGTATAAAATTTCCCCGGAAGATTATGAGCGGCCTTTAAGGCATTCACCTTCTCCTGGGTCAGTGCAGGCTTTGTATCTTTGCTCAATACCATATCGCGGTGGGAAGAGTCGATTCCGGTATCAATGATTCCGACAACCATTCCCTGGCCTTTGTACCCGTAGTCACGCCATGCTTCCTGAGCCTGGACGATTTCCTTGCTGTAAAGCATATCAGGCTTTTCTGCAGGGCGTTTGTATTCATTAACAATATGTACAGCGCCTACTTCTGGTATCGCTTCAAGCTTTTTAATATCGCCAAAAGGGACTGTAGTACTGAAACCGTTGACAACCGTTGTAAAGTTCTCAAGTTCTTTGATGTTTACATCCTTCTTTTTGGCCTCTGCTTTTACCTTTTTATGTCCGGCTAGCTTTTCTGCCTTCAATTCTTTTTTCTTTTTGCTCGGCATATCTTTAAAGCGTGTATGCCTTTTTTGGGCATAAACGATTGAAGGGGCTTCCTTCATTTCTACTAAAATACGGACTTTATCACTGGCTTTATATTTCTTTTCCAGCTTTGCCTTTTTCAAAGAGGCTGAATCCTTAGTGTTTGACCCTGCCTCGGATACGCTGTGCTGTTTTTGAAGCGGTGCCGCCGAGACGGCTGCCGTGAATGATAGCAGGAAGATACATAGAATGGCAAAGCTTCTTTTTATTAACAAAATGTCTTTCCCCCTTATGATAATTCGAAATTTTCTTACTAAAATAAACATAACATACCTAATATTGTTATTTTAAGGTAAATTAGTCTTCGTTGCACTATAATATTACCAGTCTATTTGGCCTGTTTTTACTATCTTAAAATTATATAAAACCCAATCTGCTAGATACAGAATGGGTTTTATAGATGCTTTATTTACTTCTTCATCCGCGGATCCAGTGCATCACGCAGGCCATCGCCCATCAGGTTAAAGCCCAGAACGGTCAGCATGATGGACAGCCCTGGAAAGATAACCGTCCACGGGGCTTCGATGATGAAGTCCTTGGAATCTGCCAGCATCTTGCCCCATTCCGGAGCAGGGGCCTGGGCTCCCATTCCAAGGAATCCAAGAGCGGCCGCTTCAATAATGGCTGTGGCAATAGCCAGTGTGCCCTGGACAATTATCGGTGCTAAGCTATTTGGCAGGATATGATGGAGTAAAATCCGGCCATCTTTCATCCCGATAGCTTTGGCAGCTGTGATATATTCCTCTTCCTTCACAGATAGCACCCTTGAGCGCAAAAGCCTCCCGAAAGTAGGCACATTGATGATGGCAATGGCAATTAACGCATTTCTAAGCGACGGCCCCAGTACAGACACAACCGCAATTGCCAGAAGGATGCTCGGAAAGGCAAGCAGAATATCAAAAAACCTGGAAATGATGGTGTCGACCCACTTTCCGTAATAGCCTGCAATGATGCCCAAGAAGGATCCTGCCACAACGGAGCCTGCGACAGATAAGAACCCAACGCCAAGAGACAGGCGCGCTCCAAAAATAATTCTGCTTAAGATGTCCCGCCCGAATTCATCGGTTCCGAACCAATGCGCTGCCGATGGGGACAGATGCTTATCGGACAGATGCTGCTTATCAAAAGGATGCGGCGCAATTAAATCCGCAAAGATTGCAAGCAAGATAAAAAATACAACAATGCCTAAGCCAATAACGGCTGCTTTATTTTTCTTAAAGCTCTTCCACCCTTCCTTCCAGGGGGAAACAGCCAGTTCTTCTGCCGCCTGCGAAGGCGACGGCATAAGCGGAGGCGTGCTGTTAACCAATTCTGCCATATGTATCCCTCCTATTTATACTTGATTCTCGGATCAATTGCTGCATACAGCAAATCAACAATCAAGTTGATCATGACAAATATAAAAGCGATCACAAGTATTCCAGATTGAATAACAGGATAATCCCTTGAGCCAATGGCATCATAAATGTAGTTTCCGATGCCCGGCCAGCCGAAAATCGTTTCTGTTAAAATTGCCCCTCCAAGAAGGAGCCCTGTCTGAAGGCCAATCACCGTAACAACAGGAATCAATGCATTTTTCAAGGAGTGCTTGTACACCACCCAAAACATCTTCATTCCCTTCGCACGCGCTGTCCGGATAAAGTCAGACCTCATTACTTCAAGCATGGAAGACCGCGTCATTCTTGCGATGATAGCCATCGGAATTGTCGCAAGTGCCGCTCCAGGAAGAATCAAATGCTTGATCACTTCAATAAACTGATCGAATCTGCCATCCAACAGGGAATCAATCAAATACAGATTGGTAATGGCCTCCACCGGATCCCTTATGTTGTCGCGCCCTGTTGTCGGCAGCAAGTCCCAATGAATCGCGATTACATACTGTTCCATTAAACCAAGCCAGAAAATCGGCATCGAGACGCCTACAAGCGCAACGATCATCGCTAAATAATCGAACCAGGAATTCTGGAACCAGGCAGAAATGATTCCTGCATTCACGCCAATAACAACGGCAATCAGCATAGCCACAAGAGCAAGCTCAAGAGTAGCGGCCAAATATGGCCAGATCTCATGGGCAATCGGCTCCTTGGTCCTGATCGAAACCCCAAGATCACCCTTCAATAACCCTCCCAGATAGCCAAAAAACTGAGTATGCCACGGCTTATTCAAGCCAAGCTCTTCAGTCAGTGCAGCAACAGCCGTCTTCGTAGCCTGCTGCCCCAAAATAATCTGAGCCGGATTCCCCGGAATCGCCCGGATCATCATAAAAACAATTAACGTCATCCCTAACAAAACCGGCACAAGCGCCCCTAAACGCCGAATAGCATAAGAAAACATAACATCACCTCTCTAATGAAAAACGTAAGCGTCCTGGTCAGCTTGCTGTGCAGAAAGGGATTGCCCCAAAAGGCGCTCTTTGCCTTATGGGGCAATCATCTTCTGCACAGCAAGCTGGACGCTGAAGTTAGACACCGTTACTTATTGTATAAGCCTACCCTTTTTTCACTTAAGCGGAAGCGCCTTGACCGGCTCCCGAAGCAAATAGGCACTTGACCGGAGAAGGCGTTCTTTGCCTTCTCGGGCAAGGGTTCTTTTGCACAGGGAGCCAGGCGCTGCAGCCAGACACCATTCTTGTTGGTTTGCAAAACTTGTCTCATACGCGTCTCCGTCAGCTTGCGAAGCAGAAAGGTATTGAACCAAAAGGCGCTTTTTGCCTTATGGGGCAATTATCTTCCCCGCAGCAAGCTGGACGCTTTCTTGTTGGTAAAAAGAATTGTAATCACTCATTCTCCTATGCTTCCAGTCTGCGAAACAAAAGGGAAGCATGCAGGATCCATACTTCCCTTTTGTACGGCTGAAATTATTTCATAGAAGTATCGATAAAGGATTGTGTTCCTGTTGGATGCGGAACAAAGCCTTTGATTGTGCTGCTTCCTGCAAGCTGTGGCTTAGAGTGTACAAGCGGTACCCACGGTGCGTCCTCGTGGATAATTTCTTGTGCTTTTTTGTAAAGCTCACTGCGTTTTGCTTCATCGGCAGTAGACTGTGCTTCTAGTAATAATTTATGAACATCGTTATTTGAATAGCGTGCATAGTTATTGGATCCGATGGTGTCTTTATCAAGCAATGTGTAAAGGAAATTATCGGCATCCCCGTTATCGCCTGTCCAGCCCATCATGAATACTGGAGCTTCGCCAGCTTGAAGTTTTTCAAGATATGTTGCCCACTCAAATGTCACAATCTTAGCATCAATATTTACTTGTTTTAAGCTTGCTTGAATGGCTTCTGCCACCTTTTGTCCATTAGGCATATATGGACGAGGCACCGGCATGGCCCAAAGATCCATTTTGAAGCCTTTTTCATATCCTGCTTTTTTCAGTAATTCTTTAGCTTTTTCTACGTTATAGTCATAATCCTGGATATCATCATCATATCCGGCTACAGAAGGAGGCATAGGGTTTTTCGCTGGTTCAGCCGTTCCCTCATAGAAGTTTTTGATAATATCCTCTTTATTGATTAAGTGGCTGATCGCCTGGCGCACTTCTTTTTTATCAAAAGGAGCTTTTTGGTTGTTAAATCCGATATAGCCCACATTCATAGAAGGGCGTTCGAACAATTGCAATTTGCTGTTAGACTTAACCTTGCTCATGTCGCTTGGATTCAAGCCATCCATCAAGTCGAGTTCGCCTTTAACAAGGGAATTCAATCGTGCAGAGTTGTCTTTGATGACCTTGAATTTCACGCCGCCAAGCTTAGGAAGGCCTTTTTGCCAGTATTTATCGTTTTTAGTAACTTCGATTGTATCTCCTGGTTTCCATGACACAAATTTAAATGGTCCTGTCCCAACAGGATGCTTACCGAAATCAGCCTTCGCAAAAGCTGTAGGGCTTGCGATCGCAAACGGGCTCATCGCCAGGTTTTTAAGGAACGGAGCTTGTGGCCTGTTCAATGTGAATTGAACCGTTTTCGCGTCCACTGCCTTAACCTCTTTGATTACATGGCCCTTATCTCCTTCAAATCCTCCAAACATGGAAGGATAGTAGGCAAATTTAGCAGGGTCTTTGCTTTGTGCCCAGCGCTGGAAGTTTTTAACCACAGCATCTGCATTGAAATCTGTTCCATCCTGGAACTTAATGCCTTCGCGCAGATGGAAGGTATAGGTTAATGCATCCGGAGAGATGTCCCACTTTTCAGCCAGGCCCGGTTCAATATTTGTATTGTCTTTTCCGTACTTCACAAGGGTCTCAAAAATCTGCTGTGTAACAATGAAGGATTCCCCGTCTGTTACAATTGCAGGGTCAAGGGAAACTGCATCTCCTCCCTTGCCGTAAATCATTACATCTCCGCCTTTTGCACTGGAATTGCTCTTTTTCGACGATGAACAGCCGGATAATGCCAGCGATAAAGCAAGTACACTAATTAAAAATAGCCAATATGCTTTTTTCATGTGTTTTCCCCCAATTATCTAATTTTATATGCCTTTTTATATCTACGCTTTGTCATTGATATAAATGACAAGCAGCGTAATGGCCTGTTTCAATTTCCTGCATAACGGGCTTGGCCGTTGAACATACCTCCATTGCATTAGGGCATCTGGTATGGAACGGGCAGCCTTTTGGCGGGTTGGAAGGGCTTGGCACATCACCCTGCAGAAGGACTCTCTCTTTCTTGTAATCCACATCAGGAATCGGCACGGCAGAAAGCAGGGCCTGTGTATACGGGTGAAGAGGATTCCGGTACAGCATTTCGCTGTCAGCAAGCTCCACAATATGCCCAAGGTACATGACGCCGACACGGTCGCTGATATGCCTGACGACTCCGAGGTCATGCGCAATGAATAAGTATGTTAAATCAAATTCCTTCTGAAGATCCTGAAGAAGGTTCAGCACCTGTGACTGAATGGATACATCGAGTGCAGAGACCGGTTCATCGGCAATGATCAGCTTCGGATTTACGGCAAGTGCCCTTGCAATTCCTATCCGCTGGCGCTGCCCTCCGCTGAACTGATGCGGATAGCGCTTGGCATGATAGCTGCTTAAGCCTACAATTTCAAGCAGCTCCTTTACCCGGCGTTTCCGTTCCTTCTTATCCGCTGTTCCGTGGACAATTAAAGGCTCCTCCAGGATTTTTTCCACGGTGTGCCTTGGATTGAGCGAGGCGAACGGATCCTGGAAAACCATCTGCATTTCCCGTCTCATTTTTCTCATTTCTCCTTGTGAGAGAGTGGTAATGTCTTTTCCTTCAAAGTAAATTTTTCCCTCACTCGGCTCGAGAAGCCTTAGCAGCATCCGGCCAGTTGTTGACTTGCCGCACCCGCTTTCGCCTACCAGTCCGAGCGTTTCTCCTTTTTTTATGAAAAAGGACACCCCGTCGACAGCTTTCACTTCGCCCACATTCTTCCCGAGCAGCCCGCCTTTGATTGGAAAGTGTTTTTTCAGGTTCTCTACCTTAACTAATGGCTGTGACATGGATTTTATCTCCTTTCCCGTCTTCATGAAGCCAGCATCTGACCTGCTGCCCATTTTCAAAGGCATGAAGCGGCGGAGTCTCACTCAGGCATCTGTCCATGGCGTGTGCACATCTTGGCGCGAACTGGCAGCCAAGCTGGGCTCCTCCAGGTTTAGGAACATTGCCAGGTATAGAGTAAAGCCTTTCCTTTTTCTCTCTCATATCTGGCACAGATTCTATCAGGCCAATCGTGTATGGATGTTTCGGACTTTTAAAAATAGACCTTACATCCCCTTCCTCCACAATTCGCCCTGCATACATAACAGCTACACGCTGGCACATTTCTGCTACAACGCCCAAATCATGAGTGATCATCATAATGGCCGTGTCTGTTTCTCGATTCAGCTTTTTCATCAGTTCAAGGATTTGCGCCTGAATGGTCACATCCAGGGCCGTTGTTGGCTCGTCCGCAATCAAAAGTTCAGGCTCGCAAATCATGGCCATCGCAATCATGACACGCTGCCTCATGCCTCCTGAAAGCTGGTGAGGATACTCGTTCAACAGTTCCTCCGCCCGTGCAAGGCCAACAAGCTTCAGCATGTCAGCTGCACGTTCCCTTGCTTTGTGCTTATTCCACCTTCTATGTATCCGGAGCGACTCTGTTAATTGCTCCCCAATGGTAAATACAGGATTTAAACTTGTCATCGGCTCCTGAAAGATCATGGCAATTTCATTTCCGCGTATTTTCCTCATTTTCGATTCCGAAGCATCTGCCAGATTATTGCCTTTAAAAAGAATTTCCCCTTCTACCTTCCCTGCAGACGAATCAACCAGTCCCATTATGGAAAGTGAGGTTACACTTTTTCCGCATCCTGATTCGCCTACAATCCCTAAGACCTCTCCCGGGTTAATATGAAAGTCGATTGAATTTACCACCGGAATTTCGCCGTCATCTGTTATAAAGCTTGTTTTCAAGCCTTTTACTTCCACAATCGGATTGACCATAGATCACCCTCCCTTATCTGGATGTTTTGAAACTAGATAAATAGTCTTACTGAATTATGTCATTATTCTAAATATTTGACAATAACTATTTTTTGAATATTTTATTTTTACAGATAATTATGTACACCCACATTCTCTGAAGCTAGTAACTGCGCTGTATGATCTGCTTTCATTTGGACATCATCCAATAGTCTTAGGCTTGCATTAAGTGCTTAGCTGCACGAAAAAAAAGGGCTGCGGGGAGCAGCCACTGTGCAAGGAGTCTATTTTGTATTTTATAGGGGAAACACGCGCAGAATTCGGGGGGTATTGCGGAGATTAATCATTCTTTGGGTCGAAGAAGGATCATATCAGTCATTCCTGGATAAATGGCGGAGCAAAGACTAAAGAAGTGTGTGCTGTGAGCGGAAGTGCAGCGATCCTCCTTCCATGAAGAATGACTGTTTCCTTCTGATTGTTTGAGGAATGGCTGCCTGTTCAAGCTCAGAAAGCCTTTGGAGAAGTGATTCATTTTGGGCGCGCAAAGCTTTCGATTCGCTTTCTACCCGGGCAAGTATAATTTCAAGCTGAACCATTTGATATTCACTGTTGGATACCTTCACATGCGTCTTGGCAATATAGCGGATCAGGTCGCCGATAAGCTGATCTGTCCTCTCTGCCCTTTGTTGAATATTCAGCCGGTCGAGAGCCGGAAACTCCCCTTTTTCATCTTCAAAAAATCTGCAGCTTTCCAGACGTTCTTTTTCTCCCAATATCATCACCTCTATTTAGTTTAACTAAAACTTGATTGCTTCATATTCCTGCTTGGCATTTTCAGCCTGCTTTGTACCGACAAAGCGCACGGTTTCTGCCACAACATCTGTAACGTAGACTTTTTTTCCATCCTGATTTTCATAGCTGCGCGTTTGGATTCTCCCGACGATTCCGACTATAGAACCTTTCCGGCAGTACTGGACCGTGTTTTCAGCTGTTTTTTTCCATAGCGTACACTGTACAAAATCTGCTGTATACTCACCATCTCCATTCCGGAAATTCCGGTTTACAGCAAGCGTCACATTAGAAACTGCTGTACCTTCAGGTGTATATCTCAGCTCAGGATCACGGGTAATCCTTCCTACCAGCGTAACTTGATTAATCAATAAATCAGCTCCTTTCTGTGTGAGTGCCTTTATCATACTGAATTCAAAGACCTCCGTAAAATCAGCAAAAGAACCCTGCAAAACCCTTTTGCTGCTGCAATCCTGTATTTTTTCCTGAAGAAAAAGTACAATTTAGATGAAGGTTTAGATATAAAACTTGATTTTGTTCATTTTCAAATTTTTTTTCATGTTCCATCCCCCTCTAAATCTTTTGCTTTTATTACTGAATGGTAATCGGGTATGCTAGAGAAAGATGGATAAGAGAAAGGGAGGGAATGTATGAAAACGTTTAAATTAATTTCTTTGCAGATAGCGGATGAAAACCAGGAATTAATTGAAGCAGAGCTTACGGACGGGCTGATCATCAATAAAGAAGATGACCAGAGCACTTGGCTGCTGGAGGCCTTGATTAAGAACGAACACTTCAAGAAAATCCAGGACGCTCTCCCCCCAGTGAACGGAGAGGTGAACATCCAGGCTGTCATTACCAAAAAAGAAAACGACCCGGCTTCCTTTAAAACTATTCTGCGGATCATCAAAGATTTAGAAGGCCATAAAAGCATCATGTTTGAAGGCCATCTGCAGAGATCCCGAAGCAAATATGCCGAATTGCTTCTTGAAGATCTGATTCAGCAAGGAATTACCGGTGAAGTACTTGTGGAACAATTTAAAGAAAAAATCCGCTCCCGGCCAAAACTGACTGCTAACAAATAACCGTGACAGCCGCCTCAAATCAATACCAGCATCTCTGCAAAAAAGCTGATTCTGCAAGAGAAGAATCAGCTTTTTTGGCGGCGCCGGTATTTTCCCTTTAGAATAAAAAAATGGCCGGACACATGTGCCCGGCCTCCATAGGGAGAAAATAAAGATTGGTTTACCAAACCAAAAAATTCAAATGAATTAATGAACAAAAATTCTATGCAATGCTGCATAGAAAACTGCTTCCACTTATATCATTGCACATTTTCACATAAAATAAACCTTCTCTAAGAAAAACAGTCCTATATCACCAAATATTCTTCTGGATTTCAGCGGATATACGAAAGAAGATGTGCGCATATAGACACACATCCTGATTGTTTATGTAATTATTTTTTATCTCCAAATGCAAACATGATTTCTGCTTCACAGGCAATTTCGCCGTCCACAGTGGCAACTGCTTTGCCTTTGCCGACTGACCCTCTAAGCCTTGTCAGTTCAACTTCCAGTCTTAATTGATCACCGGGCTTTACCTGCCTTTTGAAACGGCAGCTGTCGATTCCCGCAAAAAATCCAAGACGGCCTCTATATTCTTCTTGAATTAAAACAGCTACAGATCCCACCTGTGCCAAAGCCTCTACAATCAAAACGCCCGGCATTACCGGATAATCCGGGAAGTGCCCGTTAAAAAATTCTTCATTTGCTGTAACATTCTTAATGCCTACCGCTCTTTTTCCATTTTCGATTTCAACGATTTTATCAATAAGCAGGAAAGGATATCTGTGCGGAATAATTTCTTTAATTTGTGTAATGTCTAACAAAGCATTCACTCCTTCATAAGGTTTCCTTTACTAGAATAACACGAATATAAGGAAACATTCTAGCGCACAAGCAGGCAAAAGAAAATCCCGTACTGCTTTAGCCGGGATTTGTATCTTTATTTACGATGTCTGTAATATGCGTCCATGTTGATTTGTGGAAAACATCCATTGCACTGCCGCCGCCTATCACACTATAGCCGACAATAGCGCCCGCAATGGTGCATACCGCTATTAAACCAGCCACAATAAGGAGCCTCAGCCAGATTGGCAAAAGCCTAATGCGGATCCTTTTATTCTTGTTTTTTTCTTTCCCGGCCTTTTGTTTATATTCTTCTCTGGTTAAGTTATTCTCTGGCATACTAATGACTGAAAGCTCCTTTTAGCCCGACATGTTCCTCAATTAACGGATTCCGTTGATCAATCCCATCATTTGGTCAGCCACTGTAACCGCTTTTGACTGAAATTGATATTGGCGCTGGACACTCATAAGATCTGTCATTTCCTTGGACAGGTCCACATTCGAAGTTTCCAGGGCGCCCTGCTGCATGGATATATTGGAGCGGAGGCCGCCAGTTAAGGAGGTCATGATATCCGCAGATACAGCTCCAAGACGATTCAGATTAGCAGGCATACCTAATAAGTTCCCGCCGATTTGTTCCATGAATTGAGGTTTTTTAAGAGAAACGACTCCAAGGTCGAAGGTTTGGACCGTTCCGTTATTCTTCTCCGCCGCTATCTGGCCATTTTCTGAGATGGTCAGTTTTTTCACATCACCGGTAATGACAATTGGCTGATCAGCTGAATCAAGAATCTGATAACCGCTTCCGTTTACAAGCTGTACAGCATTCCCTCCGGCTGGTGTCAGATAGAAAGCGCCATCTCTAGTATACCGTATATTCTGCCCTTTTTCGTCAGAAACCCGCACTTTAAAGAACAAATCTTCCTTTTTTAGTGCCACATCCAGGTTTCGGTCTGTGTTTTTTATGGCTCCCTGTGTCAAAACAAGCTGGGACTGGCTCAGCTTGGCCCCATTTCCCTGCCGGATGCCAAGTGGTGTCAGCCTTCCTATTTCTTTAGATTTGTTAGTCTGGTTATCAACCTGCTGAACAAGCAAATCATTAAAATAGGTTTCTTTTCGTTTATAGCCGTTTGTCTGGATATTGGCCATGTTATTTGAAATAATGTCCATTTTCTGCTGAAGCTGGTTCATTGTATTAGTAGAGGTTATCATGGTCCGATTCATTGCTATTCCCCTTTTGCTGGCTGTGCCGGATTTCCTTGGGCTTCACTGACATGAGAAATCAGGGACTTTTCGTTATCCCAGTTTCCCGACTTCATTTACTGCTTTATCCATGCTGCGGTCATATGCCTGCAGTATCTTTTGATTGGCTTCAAAGGATCTGTAAGCAGACATCATATCTGTCATGGTACGTGACTGATCTACATTCGAGCTTTCAATAAAGCCTTGTTTCATAGTAAAGTTTACATTCGGGCTGCTGAATGCGCTGTTCAGCGCCGTGCCTGCAGGTGCTTTAAACAAGCCGTCTCCCTCTTTGACAAGCTGATAGGGATTATCAGCAAAGGAAATCCCCAGACGGGCAACAGGCTGACTGTTTTCCTCAATGTATCCTGTGTCACTTACTGTAAAATCTTCGCTGTTCAGCTTTATGCGTTTTTTATTGTCATCCAGCACATAATCACCTGCAGAGGTTGTTAAATAGCCCTGTCCATCAAGAGCAAAGTTCCCGTTGCGGGTATAACGCGACTGACCGTCTGCGTTTTCAACCGTAAAAAAGATGCTGCCTTTCTTGCCGTTAGCCGCATTAACAGGCATGTCTCCATCTACAAGGGCGATGTCTGTATTTCTTTGCGTTTCCTTTGTATCTCCCTGTGAAAAAAGCGGAGTGGCTTCCTGCATATAGATACCAGTTGAAAGATTTCCAACCGTACTGCTGACAGGAAGACTTAGGCCTTTCTCAGCAGGGACGGCATTTCGGTCGATTCGTTCAAGAAGCATGTCGGGAAATGACCGCAGGCTTGACTGATCGGTTTTAAATCCTGGAGTATCAGCATTCGATAAATTATTCGTCAGCATTTCTGTCTTTCTTTGCTGGGCGATCATGCCCGAAGCAGCTGTATAAAAACCTCTTAACATTCCTGCACCTCACCTAAAAAATATAAAAGCCCAATCATCCTGAAGGGCAATAAAAGTAAAATCCGGATTCATTGCGATAATATAATAAATATCGGCAGGAAAACCAGCTTCTTTAGAGAAACACATAAAAAGCGCAAGCGCCTTGTCCAGCTCGCGAAGCAAATAGGGTTTTGGCCTTGGAAGGCGCTCTTTGCCTTCCGAGGACAAAACATCTTTTGCACAGCGAGCTAGGCGCTGAAGCTAGATTACATAAAAAGCGCAAGCGCCTGTTCAGCCTCGACCAGCATACGACGCGTAAGAATAGAAGGCGCTCTTTGCCTTCAATTCTTATGTGGCTTATGACCTCGAGAGGCTAGGCGCTGAAGCTGGATTACATAAAAAGCGCAAGCGCCTTGTTCAGCTCGCGAAGCAAATAGGGTTTTGGCCTTGGAAGGCGCTCTTTGCCTTCCGAGGACAAAACATCTTTTGCACAGCGAGCTAGGCGCTGGAGCTGGATTACATAAAAAGTGTAAGAGCCTTAAAATCACGTTTTTAGTCGGAGAGAAATTATTCAAATACAAAGGAATTGTGTTAAAAAAAATACAAGAGGGCCCATTGTTCACAATCACTTTTTGCACAAACAGTGTTGTGCCTTCATGTTATCTGAACATTGAGACCCTTTTGGCTATTAATATTTTACATTCATTATCAGCTGAATTTATGTCTTGGCAGCTTGTCCATGTTATCCAGCATGATGCCTGTACCAATTGCAACGCAATCCATCGGCTGTTCGGCAACAAGGACAGGAACCTTAAGCTCTTCTGCAAGGAGTAAGTCGATGCCGTGAAGCAATGCTCCGCCGCCTGTTAAAATAACACCGCGGTCTATGATATCTGCAGAAAGCTCAGGCGGAGTACGTTCTAACACACTCTTGGCAGCCTGGACGATAACAGCTACCTGTTCGCGAAGCGCTTCTTCTATTTCTTCAGATTTCACCGTAATGGTTCTTGGAAGACCGGAAACCATATCACGCCCGCGGATATCTATTTCTTCATTTCTTGAGCCGGGAAAAACAGTAGCAACCTTGATTTTAATGTCTTCGGCTGTTCTTTCTCCGATAAGAAGCTTATACTTGCGCTTAATATAGCTCAAAATTTCGCCGTCGAATTTGTCTCCAGCCATTTTAATGGAAGAAGAAGTGACAATATCACCCATGGAGAGAACGGCAATGTCCGTTGTTCCGCCGCCAATGTCAACGACCATGTTTCCGCTTGGCTGGAAGATATCCATGCCTGCTCCGATTGCAGCCACTTTTGGTTCTTCCTCAAGGTAAATCTTTTTGCCGCCGCTTTTTTCAGCAGCTTCCCTAATGGCCTTCTGCTCTACGCTGGTAATATTCGTCGGGCAGCAGATCAAAATTCTCGGCTTCGATAAAAAGCCCTTCACATTCAGTTTATTGATAAAATGCTTAAGCATGGATTCTGTCACATCAAAATCAGCGATGACTCCATCTTTAAGCGGCCGGATTGCCACTATGTTCCCAGGAGTCCGCCCTACCATTTTTCTTGCTTCCTCGCCGACTGCAAGAACACGATTAGTGTTTTTATCAATTGCAACAACAGAAGGTTCGTTTAACACAATTCCCTTACCTTTGACGTGTATCAGCACATTAGCTGTACCGAGATCTATCCCAATATCCCTAGCAAACATGATACTCATTTCCTCCTTGAATGTCTCATAAAAAACGTTCGTAATTTTATATTCCGAACCCGTAACAGGATGTTTTTAAAATGTACTTTTTGCAGATTCGGCATTTCTCATCGAAAAACCACTTTCTGTCCTAATTTTATATTTTATCATATTGAATAGTCCAGAAATAGTGAGAAATATAAATTAAGTAAATTTTTTCCTAAAGGTGCAATAATAACAAGCAAAAAACCGATCTTCAGTGAATGTTCAATTAAGGTCCATTTCTTAAGTTAACACTTTTTTCAAAGCATTTCCTTTTTGAACCTCTTTTATTTGAACGTTTTCACATACAAGACCGGTTTGCTATCCTCTTCATCAAATTCTTTATTTTACGGTTTCCTCCTCTCTTTCTGAACGCTTATATTTTAACTTGGTTGCTTCCCCTCCCCTCAGATGGCGGATTGATTTATGATAATCTAAAATATCCTTTACTTCATTTGCCAGCTCCGGATTGATTTCCGGCAGCCTTTCTGTCAAATCCTTGTGGACAGTACTTTTGGATACACCAAACTCCTTCGCGATCACGCGAACCGTTTTTCTTGTCTCCACGATATACTTTCCTATCTTGATAGTTCTTTCTTTGATGTAATCGTGCACACCCTCTACCTCCCCAAATTGGATGTGAGAAGTATGAAATGAGATTCGCTTTCGGCTGAAATAAGCCGCTGCCCCGGAAATTGCCAACAAATATATGTTCAACTGCATTTATAATTTAATAAAAACGATTACTCACCTCAACCGCTCTCTTTGTATGGTTTCTAACATCTTATTAGCTTGGTTAAAAATATATGCACAATTTGCTCAATTAGGACGGGCAATTTTATTTTTTGCCGAAAAACATCCATAAACCAAAAAAATCCTCTCAAAAACTGCAAATCTCTATTAACTCTATGAAAGTCACTATTATTTCCCAAGAAATTTGTCGAGACATATAAAGCGTAAGCGCCTTGTTCAGCCCCGACCAGCATAAGACGCATCAGAATAGAAGGCGGCTCTTTGCCTTCAATTCTGATGTGACTTATGACCTCGAGGGGCTAGGCGCTGGAGCTGGATTGCACAAAAAGCGCAAGCGCCTGTTCAGCTCGTGAAGCAAATAGGGTTTTGGCCTTAGAAGGCGCTCTTTGCCTTCTGAGGACAAAACATCTTTTGCACAGCGAGCTAGGCGCTGGAGCTGGATTACAATATAAAGTGTAAGTTTTTGAAATGCAGAACAAAGACTAAGAACGCCGCGTCCTGCGGCAACGTCTTTGTGACCACCATCCTGGGGGCCTCCGACCAGCATAAGGCGCGTAAGAATAGAAGGCGCTCTTTGCCTTCAATTCTTGCGTGACTTATGACCTCGAGGGGCTAGGCGCTGAGCTGGATTGCATAAAAAGCGCAAGCGCCTGTTCAGCTCGTGAAGCAAATAGGGTTTTGCACAGCGAGCTAGGCGCTGGAGCTGGATTAAACTAAAAGCGTAAACCACTAAGAACGCCGCGTTCTGCGGCAACTTTGTGACCCCATGTGGATTGAGGCCCGTGGTGCAAAAATTTAACAGGTTAATCAGAGCCCAATACAAAAAAGAAACCCGCCGCATGGGGGGCTTCTTTACCAAATTTTCAGTTTGCTGTGTTAATGGGTACGATATATGGTTGCGTTTAGTTGATTTTGTTATTAGCCTTCGTCAGATGTATCAAGAGATGAACCGTCTGTTTCATTGTCAGTTCCATCTAAGATCTGGCCGGGCTCGCCGGATTGATCCAAGTTCTTATCAAGCTGGTCGTTTTCTTCTGATTGGCTCTTATCAGAAGAAGAAGCTTTTTCTGAAGCAGCTTTTTCATCAGAAGCAGATTGGATAGCTGATACTTGTTTTTCAAAATAATCTTGCGGGTTCAAGGCTACGTTGTCTTTGCGGATTTCAAAGTGTACATGTGTACCGGCTTCTTCATTGATCAGGCTGCTGCCAGCTTTTGCAATGGTTTGTCCTTGCTTCACTTGATCTCCAACTGCCACTTTGATATCTGTGATTGATTGGTAACGGGTAACCACACCATTGTCATGTTCAACTTCAACTAAGTTTCCAAGCAATGCATCATCTTGTACTTTTGTAACGTTTCCGCTGAATGAAGCAACTACATCAAAAGTCTTTCCGTCGTTCATGGCAATATCTATGCCTTTATTGGGTTCAAATCTGTTATTGTAGGAAACTAATGCTGCTTCCTGTTCTTTTGCGTCTGCTTTTGCATCATAGAATTGTTTTTTGATAACAGAGTCAGTGGAATCCGCAACAGGCATCTTAATTGTTTCTAACTTGCTGTTTACCTCAACTGCAGGCTCTTTGAATCCTTTGCCAGTGGTCTGTGATTGTTCTTTGCTTTTGTCAGCAGAGTCATTATAGCTGTTCTGCATCCAAAATGCTCCTGCCAGGATAAGTGCTGCACTTGCGATATAAATTGCCGGTAAAGCCCAACGCCGGTTTTTTAGGCGCTGTATGTTTGTTTTTTTGGAAGTATTCTTTTCTTCCTCTCTCATATTTATCACCTCTGCTAACATTTTGAACAGATTGCAAGGATTATATACATGAGGGATAAAAACTTTTTTACATGTAGCTTTTGTTTTGATGAATTTAATTATACATCCATTATTTTCTTTTTGTTTCTCTATGCGACTTTACCTGGTCCCTTGTGTTTCCCTTTCCAGCTAATACTGATAAAATGGCTAGTATATCTAGTGAATCTCCATCTATCTATCCCTAATAATGCGAGATAAAAACGATAGGCATTTATGGGCAATTTGTCCCTTACAAAGTAAAATTGCCAATCAGGCAGCCTGCTGCCCGTTGATGTGAGATCAAGTAAAGGAAGTATTGCCATGAAAAATTACGCACGCATCATTTTAACCATCCTGCCTTTTATCTATATGGGTGTGATCTGGTTCTTGTCCAGCCACTCGGATAATCTGGTTATGGAGCTGCCATCATCTTCTGCTGACAGATTCATCAAAGAGGCCATGCATTTAATTGAATTTGCCATTTTGTATGCACTTTTCGCGGCGGCCCTTGCTGCCCATGCAAAATTAACGGCACGAAGCAGCTTATTTGCTGCTGTCATAGCTGCCCTTTATGCACTGCTGGATGAATTTCATCAGTCCTTCGTTCCTTCACGGGATGCTAGCTTGATTGATATTGTGAAGGATTTTATCGGTATTGCCGCTGTATACTTTCATGTCGGCTACCATTACTTCAAGCACCACCGCGGTTTTTTAACCAAGATAGAGAAATTAAACACATAAAAAAGAGATGATCACATCAGCTGTGATCATCTCTTTTTTTATTTTCTGGCCGTTAATGTATGAAGAAGATTGTTTGAAGATTGTATTTCCACACCCCGGTAATAGTACTTGACAATAGACTTATAATCTTTGCCCTGCTCTGCCATGCCATTTGCTCCATATTGGCTCATCCCCACTCCATGGCCAAAACCCTTTGTAGTAATGACAATGTCGCTGCCTTTTCGGACCCATTCAAAATCAGAAGATTTCAGATCAAGGGTCTCCCGGATCTGCTTTCCTGTCAGTTTTTTATTTCCGAAGTCAACGGTTCCGACCCTCTTTCCAGGAGTCCGTTTAGTAACTGTGCCTATTGCATTCCCGGAAGACAAATGAATGCCCAGCTTCCGTTCGAATTCGGATACTGGAATGGTCTTTTTATAATAAAACTTAGGAGATGACTTATCCCATGGGCTTGATACACTTTTTAAATAAGGGATAGAACTGGACCAGTAATCCTCTGAATTTTCTGTATAGCCATTACTTGTTGAAAAAAACAGTGCCTGTATGGGCTTGCCGTTGTAGGTCAGGATCTGCCCGCTTGTGGCTGCAACTGCCTTTGTTATTTTACTTAATTTATCTTTGTACTGGGAGCCCCACTCTTTTTTTAATTCTACGTCATTTCTGAACACCTGATGTTTTATTGTATCTGAAACATCAGCGCCGTCCGGCAAGCCAGCTTTGTCATGAGTCATCAGCTGGTTTACGATATACGTTCTGGCTGTCAGGGCCTGCGCCTTAAGCGCTTCTATTTTAAAATCGGCTGGCATTTCAGCTGCCACTACGCCTGCAACATAGGATTCGAGTGGAAATTTCTGAATTTGCCTGGATTGTGCCCTGTATACGGAAACCTCTATAGCAGGTTCTGAAATGGCGTTCACCTTCTTTCCTTCTTGCCTGACTTGCCCGTCTAAATGCTGTGATAACCTGCCATTTTCCTCCTTACCGGAGAATGGCAGTACAAGGAGTGCTGGAACCATGATTAGTACAAATGCAGCTGCAATAAAAAGTGCGATGAACGGTTTAATGGCTTTCAAGATTGGCGGTCCTCCCTATGCATTTTCTGCTCTATAGAATCTCGTGCTTTGGCAGGTATTCTATAAAAATGTATGGGATTGGACAAGCATTTATGACAGCCTTTCGATGATTCCTGCAGGTTTATAAAACCACCTGCTTGAAAGCAAAAGGACCAGTTCCCGTTTCAGCAGTCATACTGAAACGGGAACTGGCCCCATGCAATCCTATGCGGATTATTTTTCGATTAAGCGTTCAAATCAGCGGCGATTGTTTCGCTGACTGTTTCCGTTTCGTCTTGAACACGTTCGATGTCTGCACCAAGAGATGCAAGCTTGCCGTGGAAATTTACATATCCGCGGTCCAGATGCTTAAGCTCAGTCACACGAGTGATTCCTTCAGCAACAAGGCCAGTCAGGATTAAAGATGCAGCTGCACGCAAATCAGTGGAAGCCACTTCAGCACCCTGCAGATCAGACGGTCCATTAATGATAACAGAGCGCCCTTCAATCTTAACGTCAGCATTCATGCGGCGGAATTCCTCAACATGCATAAAACGGTTCTCAAATACCGTTTCTGTAATCATGCTTGTTCCTTCAGCGCGAAGCAATAATGCCATCATCTGTGATTGCATATCTGTCGGGAATCCTGGATGCGGCATTGTTTTGATATCAACAGCCTTAAGCTTTTCAGGCCCGATAACACGAAGCCCTTCGCCTACATCTTCAATAGAAACGCCCATTTCTTCCAATTTCGCAATCAAAGAAGTCATGTGCTCAGGCATTGCACCCTGCACGACAACATCTCCGCCTGTTAGTGCCGCAGCAACCATGAATGTTCCAGCTTCAATGCGGTCTGGAATAATGTTGTGCTCAGCACCGTATAATTTATCTACACCTTCAATTTTAAGGGTTCCTGTACCTGCACCCTTAACTTTTGCTCCCATTGCATTCAGGAAGTTTGCAAGGTCTACAATTTCAGGTTCTTTTGCTACATTTTCAAGAATGGTTGTTCCTTCAGCAAGAGTAGCGGCCATCATGATATTTTCAGTAGCGCCAACACTCGGGAAGTCCAGGTATACACGTGCACCTTTTAATCTTCCGTTTACCTCAGCTTCGATAAAGCCATTTCCGACTTTAACACTTGCTCCCATTGCTTCAAAGCCTTTTAAATGCTGATCGATAGGGCGTGATCCAATAGCACATCCTCCAGGCAAAGCCACGCGGGCACGGCCGTTCCTTGCTAATAATGAACCCATTACAAGCACGGAAGCCCGCATTTTGCGCACATATTCAAATGGTGCTTCATCCAATAACTCTCTAGATGCATCTACAGTGATTTCATTATTTTGAAAGGCAACCTCTGCATTCAAGTTGCGCAATACTTCATTTATTGTATATACATCGGAGAGTGTGGGAACGTCTTTAATGATACTTTTCCCATCACTTGCTAATAATGTTGCAGCGATAACTGGCAATACGGCGTTTTTTGCGCCTTCTACTTTAACTGTCCCGCTTAGCCTAGTTCCGCCGCGGACGATGATTTTTTCCAAAAGTATTCCCCTCCGCGTCCAATTTCTCTATATTAATATTCAAACGTGATGATGGGTGTGCCAACTGTAAAGCTGGTTTTTCCGCCCAATCCTTCTGTTCTTAAAGCAAGCTGCAAATTCATATGTTCACTAGTCAATGATTGCTTGAACACATTTGTGTGTCCAGTTACAGAAATAAAATTTTGCTCTTTTACATGTTCAATTTCCTTTGCTTGAAATAAGTCTAATAATCTTGTAATTTCTAAGGGTAAAACCTTATCAATAGTATCACTGAAATGACCCTTTACACAAGAGAATATTGAAGGATTTCCTCGAAAAATGTCATGAATCCTTTTTTGAAATGGTGTTTTCAAAAAAGGTGCATAATCCTTTTTCCAGACGGAGCCCTTCACCTCATATATTATATACGTAACCTGATTTGATTTTCCGTGGGTAGTCATGAGATTTATAGACTCTACTAGACCGTTTTCGACATGTTCAAAAGTAGCTGAAGCCTTCCAGCTCTGTTTGTCTCCTTCTTTTTTCCATTGAAAATCAGGAGAAATTTTCTTTAATTTTTCTACTTCATGATTAAATTCAGATTCAGTTGCAATCCCCTTCATTCTTTCTCTGGCATATACAGACCAATCCTCGATATGCATGCTCTTTTCCTGCTGTAAAAGTCCGGTCATTTTGACGATATCGGGTTCCGCTTTTGTGCTAATCGTACTATTCCCAAACAAAAACATAATCAAACCCAGAATACCTATGTATGGCAACAATTTTTTAAATTGATTTTTCATGGCATTAGCCCCTCTCTTTATTTCTATGTTTTCCATAAAGAGAGTGTGCACATACTAAGTTTTTCTCGTCACTTATCGACACATGCAATAGACAAACTATACATCGCTTTTACGGTTGTTACAACCTTCACAAGAAGAAACATGATCAGAACTGCATATAAAAGTCCTTATCCCTGATGAAACATGAAAGGAAGCTGATTTGAAAATACGAGATAATCCAGGAAAAACTTGCTTACGGCTGATCCTATTGCAATGGTCAGCAAAATGTACAGGACCCTGGCCTTCAAAACTGAATTCGATCTTAATAGCTTATCAAAGTTCAGCGCCTGAAGCGCCCACCAAGTTATGGCAATAAAAAAAAGATGCACCACAATACCCGTCAAGGCCTGCTGTCCAATATCTGTAAACATAAATACCTCCTATAATACACTCGTACCTATTTTAGCATACATCACAAATGGATTTGGAATTAAAAAGGAAGAATGCATCTAAAGTAACAAACAATTATTCTTAATTTAGACACAATTTGTACAAAAATTCCCGGAAAAAGGAAGCCCTTCTGCGGCACAGCACAAAAAAAGAACCCTATTTTCAAGGTTCCTTTATGGCTGCATATGGATTTTGCAGATGCCCTGGTTACATCGGCTTCAGTTCCATCCAGCTTTTTAAAGAACTCCTCCCACTAGTCCACGGGTTTCGGCCAATCCTTTTAAATCATCCCCCGCTCCTTCATTTCAGAAGATTTATAGCAAGGTTGGGCGCCACACCGAACAATATCGTCCCAGTCAGGCACAGTACGAGTACCACGATGATTCCTGCGGGAACCTTAGGCACCGGGTTTGTGTGCACCGGCCTGAAGAACATTTGGGTCATGATGCCAAAATAGTAGATATAAGAAACTATGGTTCCTCCAATTAAGATGGAGGCCAGTACATAATGTGCAGGCTGATTGGAGAAAGCGCCCATGAAGATATACACCTTTCCGATGAAACCGGCCGTACCGGGGATTCCGGCCAGAGAAAGAATGAAAACAGCCATGGTACAAGCGAGCCGCGGAGAACGCTTATATAACCCGGCAAGAGAGGAAATGTCTTCTGATCCAGTCTGGACGGTTATTACCTGAATGACTGCAAAGGCACCCATATTCATCAGCAAGTAAGCAAGCAGATAAAACCATGTTGCTTCATAGAAGAATGGCTGTGCGCCTATCGAGACAATAGAAACAAGCAGATATCCTGCATGAGCAATGCTTGAATATCCAAATAAGCGTTTGATGTTCCGCTGCCTTAGTGCTGTTACATTTCCGATAATGATCGACAGTGCCGCAAGCAGTGATAGATACACATTGTTTTTCTCCAGAAAAGTCTGGGCACCGAACTCGTCTCCTGGGGCATGAAAAAACAATGTCCAAATGATTCTTATTAAAATGACAAAGCCTGCTGTTTTCGAAACGGTACTTAAAAAGGCTGTGACAGGTGCTGGCGATCCTTCATACACATCCGGAGCCCACATGTGAAAAGGTGCGGAGGCCAGTTTAAAGGACAGTCCGCCAACAATCATAAAAAAGGCAAGCCCAATTAAATATAGAAATTGGCTGTTTGCCAGATTCGCCATATGAGAGCCCATCTTCATAAGATTAGTTGTGCCCGTCAAGCCATATAAATAGCTCATTCCAAACAAGGTAATGGCTGTAGCAATGCTCCCGCTGATAATATACTTCATGGCTGCCTCATTAGAAGGCAAGTGTTTTTTCCTCATGCCGGCAAGGATATAGGTAGAGACCGACAAAAGTTCAAGCCCTGTAAACAAAGTGATTAAATCGCCGCTTGACGCCATCATCATTGCACCGAGAAGCCCTGTTAAAAAAAGATAATAAAACTCTCCCCGGTATTCCTTCATCCCTTCCTTAGGATGATAGCTTTCTGCTAAAAGCATGACCATGGCGCCGCCGCTTAGCAATAAAAGCTTAAATGCTTTCGAGAAGGAATCCAGCCGGAACGTATCATAGAGAATGCCCGCGTCTTTTTCACCCATCAAACCAATAAGCGAAAGCAGCGACAGCAGAATTCCGGCAAGCCCAATCCAGGCAAGCGGCCTCCTGCTTAAACGTCCAGGCAAAAATAAATCAAGCAGGGAGAGAATGACAGCAACAGCAAGAATGATAAATTCCGGAAGCATGAGTCTCCAGTCATATGAAAGCATTGTATGCATATTCATTCCCCCTCAGCTCCCTATCCCTAACAAAATTGTATCCAGTGCCGTTTGCAATGGACCGCTTAATACCGCCGGATACACACCGATCAAGACAATCAGTCCGAGCAGTATGATTATAGGCGTCAGTTCAATACCCTTTATGTCTTCTGAAGATGGCAGGATTCCGGATTCATTTTTACCGAACGTAATGTGCAGAACAGCCCGCAAAATATAAACTGCAGTTAAGATGATCCCAAGGGCTCCTGCCGATGCAAGCACCGGATATACCTTGAATATCCCCAGAAAAGCCATAAATTCGCTAATGAAGCCGGACATGCCTGGAAGTCCGAGCGAAGCCATGCCGCCTGCAAGCAATAAGCCGGATATCCGCGGCATTTTCTTACCCAGCCCGCTAAGTTCAATCAGTGACTGGGAAGAGCTCCTCATATGCATAACACCCACCAGGAAAAATAACAGCGCAGCTATCAATCCGTGTGAGACAACCTGGAAAATAGCGCCTTGAATCCCCGCTTCATTCAAAGCAGCAAGTCCGATCAGTACAATTCCCATATGAGAAACGGATGAATATGCCAGCACCTTTTTAAAATCTGACTGTATCAAAGCTAAAAAGGCACCGTAAAGAATATTGATCACACCCAGTATGCCAATTAGATACGCCCACTTTTCAAATTGTTCCGGGAAGATTCCCATTCCAAACCGGATCAATCCATAGGCGCCTATTTTCAGCAGCACTCCGGCATGAAGCATCACAATCGAAGGCGGCGCCTGGACGTGGACCTTAACCATCCAGCCGTGTAAAGGAAATATCGGCAATTTAATGCCGAATGCAACCAGCAGCGCAAAAAACAGGCCATTCTTCAAAGCTTGGGATATCGGCATATAGGGTGCTTTGCTACCGGCTGTCATCACACTTTTCAAGTACTCAATATTTGTAGTGCCTGTTTTGGCAAATAAAATCATGATAACAATCAGCAGAATGGCTGAACCAATTCCGTTATAAATCAAGAAGCTGTACGCGGCTTTTTCTTTATGGAGAAATCCCCACTTTCCAATCAGGAAGAACATTGGAATCAGAGTGATTTCAAAGAAGATAAAAAACAGAATCAGATTTTGAGCTGCAAAAACACCGAGCATCCCTATCTCTAACAGCAGAAAGAGAAGGAAGTATCCTTTCCATTCACTTTTAATAGAAAGAGAGGCCATCGCACCCATTGTACAAAGTACTGCCGTCAAAAGCAGCATGACCAGGGACAGGCCATCCGCTCCCAGCTCATAATGGACAGCAAAAAAATCAGGTCCATACTGCTTCAGATTTCCAAATTTCAGCCAGTCCGTGTTTATGGAAAAACTGGATAGATCTGTACCCCAGCGATACTGAAGGTACAAATAACATGCCAAAACAAGTGCTGGAATGGTACCAAAAATCCCAATTGATTTAATCATTCTTTCCTCATCAGCCGGCCAGAGAAGCAGCAGCACAATGCCAAGTAAGGGTGAAAATATAAGGATGGTCAGCAAAAGAACACTCATAGAATATAGCCTCCCGTCAAAGCGTAGATCACCATGATGGCGGCTATACAAAAGAAGGCAATGGTGCCGTATAGCTGAACATGGCCCGTTTGAAGCCTGGAGCCGCTTTTCCCCAGACTATGCACGGCTCCCGCCACGCCGCCGGCAAGCCCTCCCAGGACGAAACGCTCAAATCCCGAAAGGAATAAACTGAATCCTTTTACCGCCTTTCCGATGGAAAAAAAATAGATTTCATCGATAAAAAATTTATTGAATAACGTCTGGAAAATAGGCGAGTCCGCATTCATAAGCCAGTTTCTCGCAACGGAGCGGTTTCCGTAAATCAGGTATGCAAGCAAAATTCCGCACAGGGAAACAGCCGCCGCTGCAATCATGATCCAGCTTGGAGCTTCTATATGACCCGGGCCAGGCAGGGAAGTATTCCCTTTGGCCAGCCAGTTTCCAAGAAATGAACCGAACCAAGGGGTATTCACATATCCGCTCCCCACAGAAAGGATTCCAAGAATCATCATCGGCCCTGTCATGCTGGCCGGAGATTCCTGAATGCTTTCACGTTCACTCCTCGCAGAGCCTGCAAACACCATAAAAAACAGCCGAAACATGTAAAAGGATGTTAAAAAGGCAGTAACCAAGGCGAGCCAAAATAGTACATCATTTCCGCCTGCCCAGGCTGAGGCAAGGATCTCGTCTTTACTGAAAAATCCCGAGAAAAGCGGTACACCAGATATGGAGAGTGTGCCAATCAGGAACAGCGGCCCTGTCAGTTTCATCTTCCTCCATAAGCCTCCCATTTTCTCGATATCCTGAGTATGTACAGCATGTATGACGCTCCCGGCAGCAAGGAACAGAAGTGCTTTAAAGAAAGCATGCGTCATTAAATGAAAGATGCCGGCCGTGTAGCCAGACGTTCCAAGTGCAAGCATCATGTAGCCCAGCTGCGATATCGTCGAGTAGGCGAGGATACGTTTGATATCCTTTTGGACAAGCGCAATGGATGCGGCAAAAATAGCGGTAAATCCGCCTGTAACAGCAACCGCCCACATCGCTGTTTCGCTGCCCGAGAAAAATGGAAACATTGTCGCGACCAGGTACACGCCAGCCGCTACCATGGTGGCGGCGTGTATCAGTGCTGATACCGGTGTCGGGCCCTCCATCGCATCAGGAAGCCAGCTATGTAGCGGAAACTGGCCAGATTTCCCAACCGCTCCAATGAAAATCAAAATGGAAATAATGGTTACCATCCCGGAAGAAATGCTGCCAGTCTGGACTGCACTAAAAATTACATCGAAGCTGAAGCTGTGTGTTTGCCAGAATAATAGAAGAATCCCGATTAACAGGCCCACATCCCCGATTCTTGTCATGATGAAAGCCTTTTTTGCTGCCTGCTTTGCTTCTTCTTTTTGAAAATAAAAACCGATTAAAAGAAAGGACCCAAGCCCGACAAGCTCCCAAAACATATAGAGCTGAAGCAGATTGGGCGAAATGACCAGCCCGAGCATGGCAAATGTAAACAGTCCCAGGTAAGAGTAGAACACAGAAAAACGCTGGTCCCCGCTCATGTATCCTTTTGAATAGACCTGCACAAGCAAACTGATCAGGGACACAATCACTAGCATTAAGGCATTCAGCTGATTCACGGTAAACCCGGCATCTATTGTAATTTTCCCAATCGCCAGCCATTCTGCTGACGCCTTGTATGATGGCGAGTGAAACCGGTCAAACAGCACCAGCAGTGAAAGAACCAAGGAAACAAGAGTTAAAAAGATGCCGATATATGCCGCTTTTCCCTTAATAACGTTTCCGAATAGAAGAAGAAACACAAAAGAGACTAGGGGGAACAGCGGGATCAGCCATGCAAATTCCATCATCGTATCAAATCTCCTTCTCTGCATGCCAGCATCTTTTAAAGCATGCTGTGAGCTTCAATTCTGTAAAAATCAGTGCTTCATAGAGCTGTTATCTTCCATATTCACAGATTGGCGATTCCTGTAAAGAGCCATTAAAATGGCAAGGCCGACAGCTGCTTCAGCGGCGGCAACCGTAATTGCAAACAATGAAAATACCTGTCCTGTTATGGACGGAGTGACACCTAATTTACTAAATGCCACCAGATTGATATTTACTGCATTCATCATCAGCTCGATTGAGATTAGGACAATGACGGTGTTTCTCTTCGTCAGGGCCCCGTATAGTCCAATACAAAATAGGGCCAATGCCAGCGCTAGATAAGCAGAAAGCGGTACAGAGGTCATGACTTGGCATCCTCCTTTTCTTCCTCATCTTTTCTCGCAAGTACGATTGCTCCAACTAATGCGACCAGCAAAAGGACCGAGGTTATTTCAAAAGGTATGACATTTTTTGAATATAGGGCTTTTCCGATTTGTTCTGTATTTGAAACATGAAGCGTATTTAGCTGTGCCGGAATATCCAGACGGTAGATGCCCATATACACAGCAAAAGCAAATCCGGCAAGCGAGAAAAGAAGAAGAATTTTCCGCCCCTTGCCCATTTGCTGGACTTCGGCATCATTATGGCGGGTCAGCATAATGCCGAACAGCATGATGATTGTCACCGCTCCCGAATAAATCAGAATTTGGACCGAGGCAACAAATTCCGCAGAAAGCAGGATATAAATACCTGCTATGCTGATAAAGGAAAAAACCAGGGACGCCACCATATGAACCACTTTTGTCAGATTGATTAAAAATATCCCCCCGCCAACAGCGATGATGGCAAGCACAATGAATGCAGCAAGCTCTCCTGAAAGACTCATGCTTTATTCACCTGCCGGATATTTTCATCATTTTCATCAAGCCACTCCAGGTTCTTAAAAAGATCGTCCCGGCTATATGCAGCCAGTTCAAAATTATTGGTCATGACGATTGCTTCTGTGGGGCAGACTTCTGTACATAAATCGCATAAAATGCAAATTTCAAAATTGATATCATAAGTATCGATGATCTTGCCTTTCTTATTTGGATCAGGGTGTTTCTTGCCTGTTAATTGGATGCAGTCTGTCGGACAAATCGTGACGCACTGATTACAGACAATGCACTTTTCCGGATAAAACTTTTGTATGCCGCGAAAACGGTCAGGCAAAGGCAGCGGTTCATTAGGGTAATCATACGTCACCTTTTTCCGGGTCAGATTTTGAAGAGTGTATTTCAGGCCTTTGGCTAATCCAATCATCTGTCGTCCCTCGCTTCCTATGGCTATTTTTTCATCCCGCTTCGGCGGGACCATATCCTGCTTGGAGGTTTTATTTTAAAGCAGTTTATATAACTCCTTGGCCAGAGCTGTCAGGAATATGTTTGCCAGCGCAATTGGCAGCAGAATTTTCCACCCAAACTCCATCAGCTGATCTGCACGAAGGCGGGGGAAAGTAACCCGGATCCAAATTAACAGATAAATGACTGCACTGAACTTCAACCCGAACCATATCACTCCCGGAATGAAATGGAGGAACGGGAGTGCATGCCATCCGCCTAGAAATAAAACAGTCGTCAATGCTGCCATGGCAAACATATACACATATTCAGAAAGCATGAAAAACGCCCAGCGGAACCCTGAATATTCAACATGATAGCCTGCCACAAGCTCTGATTCAGCTTCAGGCAAATCGAATGGAACGCGATTCAGTTCAGCGACAGCACAAATCATGAAGATAATGAAGGCAATCGGCTGTTTGATGATGTACCATAGCCCAGCCTGTGCATGGACGATATCATTCAGGTTAAGGCTGCCGGCAAGCATGATGACACCCACAAGAGACATCACCAGCGGAATTTCATAGGAAATCATTTGGGCTGCAGCACGCATCCCGCCAATCAGGGCATATTTATTATTCGAAGCCCAGCCGGCCGATACCACTCCGACCGTGGTAATTCCTGATAGCGCGATATAATATAACAGGCCCACTCCCATATCGGCAAACTGCAGCCGGCTGGTGAATGGAATTGCAGCAATCACCATAAAGGAAGGAGCAAAGGCGATGACTGGCGCCAGAATAAACAGAGGCCGGTCTGCAAGCTTGGGAATGGTATCCTCCTTGATCAATAGCTTGAGCACATCGGCAGCCGTCTGCAGGAGCCCCCACCTTCCGCCTACCTGGTTAGGACCGACACGCATCTGCATAAGCCCCATTATCTTTCTCTCAGACAAAATGGCATAGGTGACAAAGCCTAGCACAACAAACAGAAAAATGAGGGCAAGCAGGAAGAAGATCGCAAAATTCAGGAGACTTGGAGTTTTTTGCAGCAGTTCATGGATCATTAGCCGTCCACCTCTCCAAGCACAATATCAATCGCGCCCAATATAACGATCATGTTGGCCATATTTTCACCCTTCAAAAGCTTTGGCAGCATCTGCAGATTATAAAAAGACGGCCGTCTGAACTTTAGGCGGTAAGGCTCCTTTTTTCCCTCGCTTGCAATATAGCAGCCAATCTCTCCCCGGGGAGATTCAATTCTTACAAACGTCTCTCCCTTTGGCGCTTTAATGATCTTTGGCACCTTGGCCAGTATAGGTCCGTCTTCTGGAAATTGTTCCACGCATTGCTCAATGATTTTAAGGGACTCTTCTATTTCTTCCATCCTGCAATGATATCTGGACCATGCATCACCATCTTCTCTTACCGGAATGTCAAAATCAAAACGGTCATAAATGGAATACGGTTCATCTTTGCGCAGGTCCCACTTTACACCGGTGCATCTCAAATTGGCTCCGCTCAAGGAATAATTGATGGCATCTTCCTTTGAATAAACACCAATCCCCTTCACCCTGTTCATGAAGATTTCATTGCCTGTCACAAGCTCGTGGTATCCTTTCAGCTGCTTCCTCATATACGGGACAAAATCCCTGACCTTTTCAATCCAGCCTTCAGGGGCATCCCATTTCACACCGCCCACCCGCATATAATTAAAGGTCAGGCGTGCACCGGAAAGCTCATTAAGCATGTTCACAATCATTTCACGTTCCCGGAAAGCATATAAAAACGGGCTGGTGGCACCGATATCAAGCAGATAGGTTCCCCACCATACCAAATGGCTTGCAATCCGCCCAAGCTCCATTGCAAGGACACGCAGGTATTCTGCCCTGTCAGGGATTTCGATGTTCATCATGGTCTCAACAGCATGGCATAATACATAGTTGTTCGTCATGGCGGCCAGGTAATCCATCCGGTCCGTATAGGGGATAATCTGGGTATATTGAAGGTCTTCAGCAATCTTCTCAGTCCCGCGGTGAAGATATCCGATAACCGGCGTTGCTTCCTTTATGGTTTCTCCCTCAATCTTAATCACGAGCCTGAAAACTCCATGCGTGCTGGGGTGCTGGGGACCGACATTAAGCAGCATTTCTTCTGTCCGAATCATGCTACACCTCCACATCAAAAGGTTCATAGTCTTTTCTGAGCGGATAGCCGACCCAGTCCTCTCCCAGTAAAATCCTCTTGAGGTCTGGATGCTGGTTAAATGTAATGCCCAGAAGATCATAGGCCTCACATTCCGGCCAATTCGCCCCCTGCCATAGAGGCACAAGCGAATCTGCAGCGGGATTTTCGCGTTCAAGCATCACCTTGAGGGCAACGGATCTTTTGTATTTAAAGGAATAAAGATGAACGTAGATTTCCATATGTGTTTCATAGTCTGTTCCATGCAGCTCCGATAAGTAATCAAAGCACATTGATTCATGGTTTTTCAGTAATTCGGCAACTTGAAAATATGTATGGCGGGCAGCTATCAGTGTAGGAACTTCTTTCGATAGCTGATTAATATAGGAATCTTCCAAAGCATGTTCGCCTAACTGACTTTCGATCATGCTTACATACTCATTGAGGAGGGGCAAATTTCTTGATGGCTTTTCTGTTTTTGGGGCTGTTTCACTGGATGTCTGTTCTTGGGCTTTCAGCTTTGCTTTTGCCGCTGCTTCCGCCTTTGCCTTTGCTGCGGCAATTGCTTTTGTTTTTTCGGCATCGTTCCCGGCTGTTTCACTTCTGGTTTGCTTGGCTAACGCTGCCGCTTTCGTCTTTGCGGCAGCAGCAGCTTTTGCTTTCGCGGCTCCAATGGCCTTTTGTTTGATAGCCTCTTCTCCGTCTCCGCTGTTCTGCGCAGCTTCCTTCTCCTGCCTCTTAGCTAGGGCAGCTGCTTTTGCTGCAGCCGCTGCTTCTGCCTTCTTCTTCGCTTTGTCCTCATCCGGCACTGCCGCATCTGTTGCTTGTTCTCTTTCCCGTCTCTTAGCCAGGGCAGCTGCTTTTGCTGCGGCCGCTGCTTCTGCCTTCTTCTTCGCTTTGTCCTCATCCGGCACTACGGCATCTGTTGCTTGTTCTCTTTCCTTCCTCTTGGCCAGGGCAGCTGCTTTTGCTGCGGCCGCTGCTTCTTTTTTTATCTGTTCGGGATTTTTATCTTCGCTCATTTAAATCACCTTCTTCCCGGTTTTTGCCTCATAGCGGATTTTCTCTTTCAGCTTGTTGATTCCATATATGAGGGCGGCCGGATTAGGAGGGCAGCCTGGGATGTACACATCGACTGGCACGATTTGATCAACGCCTTTTACCACGGAATAAGAGCGGATATATGGACCTCCTGCAGTGGCACAGGACCCCATGCTGATGACCCATTTAGGTTCAGGCATCTGGTCATATAGCCGCCTTAAGATGGGGGCCATTTTCTTTGTGACAGTCCCGGAAACGATCATCACATCAGACTGTCTTGGGGAGGTGCGGAAAAAAGAGCCAAACCGGTCAAGATCATAATGGGAAGAACCTACACCCATCATTTCAATCGCACAGCAGGCAAGTCCAAATGTCATTGGCCATAAAGAATTGCTTCTGGCCCATGCCTTTACTTGCTCCAGCGTGGATAAAAACACACTTCTTTTCAATTCATTCATCTCTTCTTGAGAAATACCCTCAGCATTTAAGTCCATTTCAGCACCTTCTTTTTCCAGGCATAAATTAAACCAATGGCTAACATGGCCGTAAAGATAAACATTTCAATAAGAGCAAATATTCCAAGCTTATTATAAGCAACAGCCCATGGGTAAAGAAAAACAGTTTCTGCATCGAAAATAACAAACATCAGGCCGAATATATAATACCTGACATTAAATTGTACCCTGGAATCATGAAACGGCTCCATTCCGCTTTCATATGTCGTATTTTTAATTTTATTAGGCTTATTGGGCCGCAGCAGTTTTCCGAAAAACAGAGCGATGACAGGAAGTAAGATTCCTAAACACAAAAACGCGATGACTATTAAATAGTTGTTTTGGTATATATGCCAATCTCCCATAGCTATCCCCCATGTTCAAAATTAAGGCTGCGGGTGGCTGTCAACTAAGATGAAGTCTGCTCGCCCTTTTGGCCGTTCATTGACGATTAAACAAACTGAATGCCGGATCTTTTCTGTCCAATTACAATATATGTTCCTTTCCAAGCCCGTATGCGGTTTTAAAATGATTGATTATTCTGTTATTTCATATTATGTAAACGCTATCATTATAACATCGAAACGGTAATGTGTCGATTGTGTCTTCTAATCATTACATTCTTTCTTAAGGCTGCATTCAAACATTTTGTTGATCTGGAACAAGGTGGCTGATTTCCGTTTTTTCAGGAGTTAGCACCTTACGCTCAAATCTGCCCGATTTACGATGGGATCACCTGAAAAAGCCTTTTTAAATAAAGCTGTTTATTCGTAAACTTTGTTGCTATAAAACACGGTGGTTGATTTCCGCTCCAGGATGCTCGCTTTCCGCGGGGCAGGCGGTGAGCCTCCTCGGCGGCGCCTGCGGGGTCTCACCTTCCCGCTAATCCCGCAGGAGTCTCGCACCTTACGCTCCAATCAACCTGGCTTGACAATAGGAACGCCTCACATAACAAATTAAAAAAACAACAATCTTTAAGAAAAGAGCCTTAAATAAAGAGAATGGCTCTATCAAGGTCAAAGTAAATAGGAATTTTCCCATCCTCATACTTTTAATTTCCAAAAATCTGGATAATTACGCCAGATCCACCCTGATTCGAGCCAAATCGTTATCCATTCGAGTGAAATCCAAGTTGATTAGAGCCAGATTCCGGTTCATTAGAGCCAAACGGCATAAAGGGCTGAAAATTCTCCGGATGCAGGACAAACCGATGCAGAAAATAGATGAAAAAGAAAAAAGGCACATTCCCTTAAGTAAGGAATGTGCCTTTTGCTTAAAAATTGCGTTCTGCAATATTAATCCGGTTAACTGCGCGCTTTAAAGCAAGCTCTGCACGTTTTGCATCTACTGCATCTGTGCTGTCCTGCAATCTTTGCTCAGCTCTAGCCTTTGCGGCCTGTGCCCGGGCTAAATCGATAGTTTCAGCTCTTTCAGCAGTTTGAGCCAGAATAGTCACCACATCAGGACGGACTTCCAGGAAGCCGCCATTTACAGCAATAAGGTCTGTACGGCCTTCATTTTTCAATCGGACCGAACCTATTTGCAGGGGCGCAACCATTGGAATATGGCCAGCCATAATTCCTAGTTCGCCGCTTTTTGCCTTTGTGCTTACCATTTCAACTTCTGCATCATATACTGGGCCATCGGGAGTAACAACACTGACTTTTATGGTCTTCATTTCATACCCTCCTTGGTCCCTTTGTTAAGCCATTTTTTTTGCTTTTTCAACAACTTCTTCAATTCTTCCCACTAGACGGAAAGCATCTTCTGGAAGGTCATCATATTTGCCGTCAAGGATTGCTCTGAATCCAGTGATTGTTTCCTTAACAGGAACATATGAACCTTTTTGACCAGTGAACTGCTCTGCCACGTGGAAGTTTTGTGATAAGAAGTTTTGAATTTTACGAGCGCGGGAAACAATTAATTTTTCCTCGTCGTTCAATTCATCCATACCCAGGATCGCAATGATATCCTGAAGTTCTTTATAGCGCTGTAAAGTCGACTGAACCTCACGTGCTACCGCATAATGCTCTGTGCCTACTACTTCTGGAGATAGTGCACGAGAAGAAGATGCTAACGGGTCAACCGCTGGATAGATACCCATTTCAGAAAGCTTACGCTCAAGGTTAGTTGTAGCATCCAAGTGAGCGAAAGTAGTTGCCGGAGCCGGGTCAGTATAGTCATCCGCAGGAACGTAAATCGCTTGGATGGATGTTACAGATCCTACGTTTGTAGATGTGATGCGCTCTTGCAATTGTCCCATTTCTGTAGCAAGTGTAGGCTGGTAACCAACCGCTGAAGGCATACGGCCTAGAAGGGCAGAAACCTCTGAACCTGCTTGTGTGAAACGGAAGATGTTATCGATAAAGAACAGTACGTCCTGTCCTTGTTCGTCACGGAAATATTCAGCCATTGTCAAACCAGTCAAAGCAACACGCATACGTGCACCAGGCGGTTCATTCATTTGTCCGAATACCATGGCTGTTTTCTTGATAACGCCTGAATCAGTCATCTCGTAGAAAAGGTCATTTCCTTCACGAGTACGCTCTCCAACGCCGGCAAATACAGAAATACCGCCATGCTCTTGTGCGATGTTATTGATAAGTTCCTGGATAAGAACTGTTTTACCAACACCAGCACCGCCGAATAGACCGATTTTTCCGCCCTTGATGTAAGGAGCAAGAAGGTCTACTACTTTAATTCCTGTTTCCAAAATTTCTACTTCAGTAGAAAGATTTTCAAAAGTAGGTGCTTGTCTGTGGATTGGATCTTTTCTTACATCAGCTGCAAGAGGTTCAGCAAGGTCGATGTTTTCGCCTAATACGTTGAAAACACGTCCAAGAGTTACATCTCCTACAGGAACAGAAATCGCAGCTCCTGTATCTACCGTTTCAGCACCGCGTGTTAATCCATCAGTTGAAGACATCGCAACTGTGCGGACTGCATCATCGCCTAAATGAAGGGCTACTTCAAGAGTAAGGCTTTTGCCTGACGCTTTGTCATCGATTCTTAGTGCGTTATAGATCTTTGGAAGATGTCCGTTTTCAAATTTAACGTCAACAACCGGACCCATAACTTGGGTAACGCGTCCTACATTCATCGTTTTCCCTCCTACCATTACTGTGACGACTATCTATTAATCGGAACGGGAAGCAAATCGTCCAGTCTTGCCCGTTCCCTTTACGTTCATTGTATCTATTCCAGCGCAGCTGCTCCGCCGACAATTTCAGTGATTTCTTGAGTAATCGCGGCCTGACGCGCACGGTTGTACACAAGAGACAGACTGTCAATCAATTCAGATGCATTATCTGTCGCATTCTTCATTGCAGTCATACGGGCTGCATGCTCGCTAGCTTTTCCGTCTAAAATTGCCCCGTAAATTAAGCTCTCGGCATATTGCGGAAGCAGAACTTCCAGAATTTCCTCTGGTGACGGCTCAAATTCGTAGGCAGTCATTTTGCCCGCAGGATGAATATCCGTTAAAGGCAAAATTTTCTTCTCAGTGACATCCTGCTGGATGGCACTGACGTAATGATTGTAGTACATATATAATTCGTCGCACTGCTTGTTTTTGAACAAGCCGACTGTAGACTTAACGATATCATTAATATCAGCAAATGACGGCTGATCCGGAACTCCGACTACTTCCAGTTCCACAGGCATTTTACGGCTGACAAAGAAATCGCGGCCAACTCTTCCGATTGCAATGATTACATATTCATCAGAGGACTTGTGGCGCTGATTAATTGTTTTAAAGACGTGGCGGAGTACGCTGCTGTTGTATGCCCCTGCTAATCCGCGGTCAGATGTAATCACAAGGTAACCGGTTTTTTTGACAGGACGGGATACTAGCATTGGATGAGCCACACCATTGCTGCCATGCGCAATACTGGCTACTACTTCTTGAATCTTCTCCATATATGGGACAAAAGCTCTTGCATTCGCTTCTGCACGATTCATTTTGGAAGCAGATACCATTTGCATCGCCTTGGTAATCTGGCTAGTCTTTTTAGTCGACGTAATACGGGACTTTATGTCGCGCAAAGAGGCCATTGCTTCTCACCACCCTTTAATATTAGTTAGACCAGTTATTCAGAAATAACGAATGTCTTTTTGAATTCGTTAATTGCAGAAACGATAGCATCGTCTTCAGGCAGTTTGCCTGTTGTACGGATGTGGTCTAGTAATTCAGGATGATTTTTATCTAACCATACGTAGTAATCACCTTCAAAACGCAGGATATCAGATACAGGAATCTGATCCAAGTGTCCGCGGGTTAATGCGTAAAGAATCATAACCTGCTTTTCAACTTTGATCGGCTTGTTCAGATCCTGTTTAAGAACCTCAACTGTACGTGCACCGCGTGCAAGCTTAGCCTGGGTTTGCTTATCAAGGTCAGAACCGAATTGAGAGAATGCTTCAAGCTCGCGGTAAGAAGCAAGGTCAAGACGCAGTGTACCTGCAACACTCTTCATCGCTTTGATTTGTGCTGATCCTCCTACACGTGAAACGGAAAGACCGGCGTTGATCGCAGGACGTACGCCTGAGAAGAACAAATCGGATTGAAGGAAAATCTGTCCATCAGTGATGGAGATTACGTTTGTCGGGATGTATGCAGAAATATCTCCTGCCTGTGTCTCAACAAATGGAAGTGCTGTAATGGAACCTGCACCTAATGTATCATTTAATTTTGCTGCACGCTCAAGCAAACGGGAGTGCAAGTAGAATACGTCACCAGGGAATGCTTCACGGCCTGGAGGACGGCGAAGAAGCAAGGAAAGTTCACGGTATGCAGATGCTTGTTTAGAAAGATCATCGTATACAACTAGAACATGCTTGCCGCTGAACATAAAGTGCTCGGCCATAGATACACCTGCGTATGGAGCAAGGTATAAAAGCGGAGCAGGCTGTGATGCAGAAGCCGTTACGACGATTGTGTAATCCAATGCGCCATTTTTGCGAAGTGTTTCAACTGTTCCGCGGACAGTGGATTCTTTTTGGCCGATTGCCACATAGATACAGATCATGTTTTGGTCAGCCTGGTTAAGGATTGTATCGATAGCTACAGATGTTTTACCAGTCTGGCGGTCACCGATGATTAACTCACGCTGTCCGCGTCCGATTGGAACAAGTGCATCGATCGCTTTAATGCCTGTTTGAAGAGGCTCATGAACTGATTTACGATCCATAACTCCTGTTGCAGGGCTTTCGATTGGACGAGTTTGTGTTGTGTTGATTGGACCAAGTCCGTCAACAGGCTGTCCAAGAGGATTTACAACACGGCCGATTAGTTCTTCGCCGACAGGAACTTCCATGATTTTGCCTGTACGTCGTACTTCGCTGCCTTCCTGAATGTCTCTGAAAGCTCCAAGAATTACGATACCCACGTTGTTTTCTTCAAGGTTTTGAGATAAACCCATGGTGCCATTCGCGAATTCAACAAGCTCCCCAGCCATAACATTATCTAAACCATGAACGCGTGCGATACCATCCCCTACAGAGATAACAGTACCCACATCGCTTACTTTTATTTCAGACTGATAATTTTCAATCTGTTTTTTAATCAGCGCACTGATTTCTTCAGCTTTGATGCCCATGAATTTCACCCCTATCTGTGAATGTTAACGAAGCAGTTGTCTTTCAAGGCGTTCTAGCTTTCCGCTTACGCTTCCGTCAAAAATGCGGTTGCCGATGCGGAGCTTGATGCCTCCAAGCAAGCTGCTGTCTGCTATATTTTTAATTCTAAGCGTTTTTTTGCCTACTTTTGCTGCAAATACTGCAGATACTTCTGTTTTCTCCTCTTCAGTAAGAGGGCGTACAGTGTATACTTCAGCGTCTGCAATCGATCTTTCCTCATTAGCCCGGCTGATGAATTCCTCTGCCATAACAGCAATGGAATCAGCACGGTGGCGGTCGATCATAATGAAAAGCGTGTTCAGAACCTGAGTGTTCAGGCCGGCGAAAGAAGCTGTGATCAAATCTCTCTTCGCCTCTTTTGTTACTTTTGGATGCTCCAGAAATTCTAAAAGCTCTCCCTCATTCGAGAAGACATCTTTTACTGCACGTACATCCTCTTCTATTTTCTCCAGAAGATTCTGTTCCACTGCAATTTGAAAAAGAGCGGCTGCATAAGGTTTAGCTACAGAAATATCGCTCATTGCTCTTTTCCTGCCTCTGCAATGTATTCACTGATTAATTTCTCTTGATCAGCTTCAGATAATTCCTTCTCGATCACTTTTGAAGCTATAAGTACGGATAAAGAAGCCACTTGTTCGCGCAGGGCGGCCACAGCTTTTTCTTTTTCCTGGATGATTTCGCGTTTAGCTGATTCTTTAATGCGGTCAGCATCTGTACGGGCAGCAACGATAATATCTTCACGCTGCATCTCGCCTTGCTTCTTCGCACTTTCGATAAGCTCAGTTGCATCGATGCGGGACTGTTTTAATAGCTCGCGCTGTTCTTCCAGCATTTTTGCTGCTTCCGCACGGCTTTGTTCTGCTGCTTCGATTTCTCCGGCAATGTGTGCTTCACGGTCTTTCATGATGCCCATTAGCGGACCGAAGGCAAATTTCTTAAGCAACGCTAACAAAATGATAAAAATGACAAGCTGGAAAATGATATCCCCGCTGTTGAAATGGGCTTCACCCACTGATGCCCCAAGTAAAAAACTGCTTGTTAACACGCTCGGTTCACTCCCTTCATGGAATTCACTATGATTTTATATGGTCGAAAGAAGATTATATTATCCGTTAAACATAAAGCAATGGCGAAGGTTCTCATGGAATGATCTTCGCCATTATTGAACTTCCTGAAATTAATTATTTACCTTGAACGATAAATGCGATAACTACCGCTATGATTGGAAGTGCCTCTACTAACGCAACACCAACGAACATAGTAGTTTGAAGCATACCGCGGGCTTCTGGCTGGCGAGCCATCCCTTCGATTGTACGTCCTACGATAAGACCGTTACCGATACCAGCACCTAATGCACCTAATCCAACTGCGATTGCAGCTGCTACAAGACCTAATGAACCTGTCATGATAAAATTTCCTCCTTGAAAATTAAGTTTTTATTTTTAAACAATGATAGAGCGTTCAATAGTTGAACCTTTTTTATAATTAATGGTCCTCGCTCACTTTGTGAGAGAGATAAACCATTGTTAACATAGTGAAAATGAAAGCCTGGATGGATCCTACAAAAAGACTGAAGCCTTGCCATGCAAGCATTGGCACAGCTGCTACGATTGTTCCGACAATGCCGCTTCCAACAGAGTTGGCATAGCCGTTTGTTGCTAGTCCTGCAAGTAAAGATAAAAGAATTTCACCAGCATAGATGTTTCCGTAAAGACGCAATCCAAGAGTCAGAGTGTTAGCAAACTCTTCAATGATCTTCAATGGGAATAAGAAACCCATCGGCTGAAAATAGGTTTTGCCGTAATTTCTTGCACCTCTCATCTTGATGCCGTAATAGTGGGTTAGCCCCAATACCATTACTGCCAGAGTTAAGGTAACGGCCGGATCAGCTGTTGGCGATTTCCACCAAAGCTCATGTCCTAATACAACTGAGAAAGGCAAGCCTAACATGTTTGATACAAAAATGTACATGATGAGTGTCATTCCCAGTATAAGAAAGCGTCCGCCTGTATTCCAGTCCATCGTGCTATTGATTAGGCCTTTAACAAAATCCATGATCCATTCTACAAAGTTCTGGATTCCTGTTGGCTTCATCGCAAGACGGCGGGTGGAAGCTACAGCGATTATGAAGACTATGAGACTTGCAATAGTAATCATCATGACATTTGCCATATTGAAGTACAGTCCCATAAATTCCACGTAAGGAGCTTCATGATTCAACAGTATTCACCTCTCTTCTTGACTACCGACGTAAGTTTTGGATAAAAAAATCTATCATAATGACTAAATATCCTGTCATTAATCCTATAACCACACTTGCCATTTGAAACTTTTCGGGATAATTGAGTGCAATGACCGCGGCTAATGCTGCTGCTGCCATCCTGGTCAGACTGCCCAGGGATTTCATTTTCCTGCCTTCTGCTGCCGCTTCGGAAAACTTCCTGTTTTTCTTGACCATGGACCAGTAATTAAACAGGCTGAAGGACGTTCCCAGTATTAAGCCCAGGAAGATTGTGTAATAGGGAGTGAAACCAGCTCCCAGCACATAAATAGCCAAAAGGTATATTATGTACTTTCTCTGCCTGTTGAACATCTTATCTAATTCTGGCATGTTGGTGTTTTAATCTCCCAAGAAATATTGTCGAACTGTGCTCAGCATGGCTAATACGCCTGTAGCAAGTCCTAAAAGAAGACCAACCACTAAAAGAAGCGGCTCGGTATCAAGCAATGAGTCAAGCCACCTTCCAGTGAAGATGCCGGCTAAAATGGAGCCGGTCAGCTGGGCAAGTATAGCGGACATTAATCTCATGGCTTTAAAGAAGCTGCGATTTGTTTGACGCATCTTTGCATCCTCGCGTTTTTTGTAGGCGGATAGTATGCTATCCCGGTGTAAAAAGTGGACAATCACCTTGCACGAAGAGCTGTAAACCCTCCCATTCTATATCCTTTGTTAGCATACAATAGCCGACATTTAATGTCAATGTGCGTATAGGGAAAAATGTCTGGCGTCAAGAATAATTAACTAAATGTTCACAATTAGTTTTTTGGTATACTATTGACTTTTTTGCAATGATAGTAATCCCCCCTCTCCTGGAGGCTATTCTATTATGATTGTCACTTCTATCCTGTCTTCCCTGCCGCTTTTTTTAGCGAATACAATTGCTCTGTATACCCCTGGTTCCGGAAGGTCCTTTTTCAGTATTTCCTTTTTTATCAGACCATGAGGAGCATTGACTGACCAATCCATATAACCTGCAAATCTGAAGCTGTCTGCATCATATAGGGCAATTCCGAATTCATCGGCTCCCCTCGGCAGGTACATTTCGTATCTGTATGTTCCATCTTTATCTCCGGGCGAGAATTCAAAGCCCATGACACGCGGATAATTCGGTTCTTCTTTTACATACAAAAACGGCATACTGATTCTGTTGGTTCCTTCAAGCATCTTCAAGTACCCATCATAGATCCCTTTATTCAGCTGCCGGGGATTCACTTGAAGCCCTGTTTTAATTTCTTTCTTCTCACCCGGGCCCACGTCAAAGGATGAAGGCAGATCCCAGGTTAGCCCTTTTTCTTTATGAGGAATGATAAAGGAGTAATGCTTTTTTGTTTTTCCCGTATTTTCGATAACAATCGTTTCTTCATGCTCATCGGTTCCTTCAGACTTTGTGAACATCCCAAAGCTGAGCGAGCTGGGATAAAGCAGTGTGTCAGCCTTAATGGCCTGATCTATCCGGATTCTGCCCGCTCCCTGTTCATATGTGTGATATAGCTCTTTCCCCTTTTTATATAGAGGCATGGCAGTGCTCATCAATGCTGATTTCACCTGCTCTGGTGTCCACTCCGGGTGCTTTTGCAAAAGCAGGGCGCATGCTCCGGCGACATGCGGAGCTGCCATACTCGTCCCCTGAAGTGATTGATATCCGGAAGGAACCGTACTGTCAATGGCCACACCGGGCGCAAGCAAATCCGGCTTAATTCCCCATGTTACGGTGACAGGCCCGCGGGATGAAAAATCAGCAAGTTTGTCTTGTTCTTTCTTATATATAATACGTATCATTGCATTCTTATCTTTTTCTGTAAGGACCTTCAGAATTTCCCCGTCTCTTTTCGAAATGGCAGCAGCAGGGATGCGTGATGGCTTTTCCAGGTTACCCATGAAAAGTCCGCTTGTATTATTGTAGACTAAAACAGCGGCAGCGCCTGATTGTTCAGCATTTCTTACTTTCTCCGAGAAAGTGAGAGTTCCCCTTTTGACTAAGACCACTTTTCCTTTTGCGTGCTTCAGATCCTCTTTTCTTCCAAGTCCTCCAAATAGGACGCTTTGCGAAGATGAAAGTTTCCATTTTTCCGAACCTTGAAGGGGGAGCATGGTCATTTCCTTTCTCCCGCTCCCAATGCCCGCCAATAAAACAGGCGTTGTCAGGGGAGGTGTCGAGGCTCCAACAGATATGGCCTTTTCAGCTGTTCCTGGAGATCCGACAGTCCATATATCGGGCCCGGAATTGCCATTAGAGGTAACTGCGACAATCCCTTTGTCCACAGCTTCATTTAAAGCAAGCGAAATAGGCAGGTCAGGACCGTTCACTTCATTCCCTAACGAGAGATTGATGACATCCATTTTATCTTCAATGGCAGCATCAATTGCAGCAAGCACCTGTTCCGTATCTCCTGCTCCGCCGGGACCGAGTGCCCTGTATGCAGATATTTCCGCTTCTGGGGCAACACCTTTCATCTTTCCATTTGCCGCAATAATTCCTGCGACATGGGTGCCGTGAATAGTAGAGAGATCTCCCTGGTTTTTCGTTTCCATAGGATCTCTGTCTCCATCGACCAGATCCCTGCCGCCCTTATAGGATCTTTTCAAGTCCGGGTGGGTATAGTCAATGCCTGTATCAATAACCCCCACCTTCACTCCACTACCGGTAATTCTCCGGTTTTTATCATCAAAATAGTTCCGGACTTTATCTGCGCCGATGAAAGGAATGCTTTCATCTCCCTCTGCATGATAAATAGATACTTCCGTAACAAACTTGACCTTCATTTCTTTTTTAAGGCTTGAGATTTCCGAGGTCTTCCCTGAAACGGAAAAACCATTTAAGGCATGTTTGTAGACTTTCCGTAAATGAAGGGAGGGATATTTTTTCAGTACAGAAGATATGTCTGATACAGAAGCCTTATTATCAAGCGCAACGATCGCCCTGATGACTTTGGACTGCGAGACAACAGGCAGTGGCGGCAGCTCAATTGCAGCAAGCGGACAGTAAGCCGGCAGAAGAAATTGAACAGACAACAAAAGCAGTAAGCATTTTTTCAGCACAGAAATAGTCCCCCTTTTCCCCTTATGTTTTCTCCCAGGTCAAAGGCTATGCATGGTAAATGAAATAAATCGTTCCAGCTGGGTATGCTTCATAAACGGTATTTTTGTTTGGTAAGGGAAACCAGAAAAAAGAAGCTGTCTCATTAGCCTTGTTTGGACTTTCGAGACAGCTTCCTCTATATCATTATTGCCGAAACGGCTCAGGAGCCGTATCTGTTTTTTTGAAATAATAACGTATCGCTTCAGCTATGCGCCGAGAGGAATGGCCATCTCCATAAGGATTTGACGCCTTTGACATAGCACGGTGTTCTTCGTCATCTGTCAGCAGGTCCATGGCCATACGGAAAATCGTATCCTCTTTGGTTCCGGCAAGCTTCAGTGTGCCAGCTTCAATTCCTTCCGGGCGCTCAGTCGTATCACGCAGCACGAGGACCGGAACTCCCAAAGAAGGGGCTTCCTCCTGTACTCCGCCTGAATCGGTAAGAATTAAATAAGATCTGGCTGCAAAATTATGAAAATCGAGTACATCCAGCGGATCAATCAGGTGAATACGGGAATCATCCCCCAGTATTTCCCTGGCCAATTCCCTGACTGCCGGATTTAAATGCACTGGGTAAACCACTTGTACATCACTTTGTTCAGCAAGAATTCTCTTCACAGCACGAAAGATATTCCGCATCGGTTCTCCCAGGTTTTCCCGGCGGTGTGCTGTCAGAAGAATCAGGCGGTCACTGCCTATCTTGCTGAGGACAGGATGCGAGTACTCTTCTCTGACAGTGGTTTTCAGGGCATCTGTCGCGGTGTTGCCTGTTATGAAGATTTGGCCTTTTTTATTTTCATCACGAAGATTGCCGGCGGCTTTATTTGTTGGGGCAAAATGAAGGTCTGCCATTACCCCGGTAAGCTGTCGGTTCATCTCCTCAGGAAATGGAGAATATTTATTCCAGGTCCTCAAGCCCGCTTCCACGTGCCCCACTTCAATTTGGTTATAAAAAGCTGCTAGGCTTGCGGCAAAGGTTGTGGTGGTATCTCCATGAACCAAAACTATGTCCGGCTTGGCTTCCTTCATTACAGCATCAAGGCCCTCAAGTCCTTTTACTGTAATATCCACAAGTGTCTGCCGGTCCTTCATAATATTCAAGTCATAATCAGGCTCTATGGAAAAAAGCTTAAGAACCTGGTCCAGCATTTGCCTATGCTGGGCCGTAACCGCAACAATGGGTGTAAATTCTTCCGGGTGCTTTTGAAATTCAAGGACAAGCGGAGCCATTTTCACAGCTTCAGGCCTTGTCCCAAAAATTGTCATAACCTTGATAGGCCCTGTCATCATATACACCTCAACAAATGATTTATTTTGTTCCGAACAATCTGTCTCCAGCATCCCCCAGACCTGGAACGATGTAGCCATGGTCATTTAATTTTTCATCAAGTCCGGCAATGTAGATATCTACATCAGGATGTGCTTCGCTTAAGGCTTCCACGCCTTCAGGAGCTGCAATCAGGCACATGAATTTAATATTCACGGCACCGCGCTTTTTAATGGAATGAATGGCTTCAATGGCAGATCCGCCTGTAGCAAGCATCGGATCAACAACAATGCACTCTCTTTCAGCCAAATCGCTTGGAAGCTTCACATAATATTCAACTGGCTTCAATGTTTCCGGGTCGCGGTATAGACCGACATGGCCTACCTTTGCAGCAGGGATCAGTTTCAAAATCCCATCAACCATACCGATGCCGGCGCGAAGGATAGGAATGATGCCCAGCTTTTTGCCTGAAAGCATTTTGAATTTTGCTTTGCTTACCGGCGTTTCAATTTCCACATCCTCCAATGGAAGATCTCTCGTAATTTCAAATGCCATCAGCGTTGCCACTTCATCTACAAGCTCGCGGAATTCTTTTGTACCTGTATGTATATCACGTATATAGGCAAGTTTGTGCTGAATAAGCGGATGATCAAAAACATATACCTTAGCCATCAAGATCTCTCCTTCTACTTCCGAAATTTTGTGTGTGCCATTCTTGCGGTTTTACCTGCATGCCAAAACATCATGGTCCAGGGAAAATTCACTTCTACTCATTTTACAGAAAAACAATTCATACTTCAACAAAAGCTTCAGGAGATTTATTTTCCATTTTTCTGTAAAAAAACCGCTCCCTAAAAAGGGAACGGCTGGGGTATCAATATTCAGGATATAAACTGTATTTGCCAGAAAGAGCAGAAACTCTCTCCTTTGCTTCTTCCAGCTTGCTTTGGTCTTCAGGATTCTTAAGCACAAGACCAATGATTGATGCGATTTCATCCATATCTTCAAGGCCAAATCCGCGCGTTGTTACGGCTGCTGTGCCAATCCTTATGCCGCTCGTTACAAAAGGGCTTTCCTTATCAAATGGGATCGTGTTCTTATTAACAGTGATACCGATATCATCCAGAGCCTTTTCTGCTACTTTTCCAGTCAGGGAAACTGAAGTCAGATCAAGAAGCAATAAGTGGTTATCCGTTCCGCCTGACACTAAAGTAAGCCCTTCTTTGACCAAAGAGCTGCCAAGGCGTTTGGCGTTATTGATGATGTCCTGTGAATATTGTTTGAAATCATCCTGAAGCGCTTCTCCGAATGCCACTGCCTTAGCAGCAATAACATGCATAAGCGGGCCGCCCTGAATTCCAGGGAAGATGGATTTATCAATTTTCTTCGCAAACTCTTCCTTGCAGAGAATCATTCCTCCGCGCGGGCCGCGAAGTGTTTTATGGGTAGTTGTCGTAACAAAATCAGCGTATGGCACAGGGCTCTGGTGAAGGCCTGCAGCTACAAGTCCGGCAATGTGAGCCATATCTACCATTAAGTAGGCACCCACTTCATCCGCAATTTCCCTGAAGCGTTTGAAATCAATGGCGCGCGGATATGCACTTGCGCCTGCGACAATCAGCTTTGGCTTGTGCTGGTGCGCTTTTTCCAAAACATCATCATAATTGATTTGCTGATTTTCCTGGTCGACTCCGTATTCAACAAAGTTATATTGGACGCCGCTGAAATTCACCGGGCTTCCATGTGTTAAATGGCCGCCATGTGATAAGTTCATTCCAAGAACCGTGTCGCCTTGCTCAAGAATGGTGAAGTATACTGCCATATTGGCCTGTGCGCCAGAATGAGGCTGGACATTGGCATGCTCGGCACCGAAGATTTCTTTCGCGCGGTCACGGGCTAAATCTTCCACAACATCAACATATTCACAGCCGCCATAATAGCGTTTGCCAGGATAGCCTTCTGCATATTTATTTGTCAATACAGACCCTTGAGCTTCCATTACAGCTTCACTTACGAAGTTTTCAGATGCAATTAATTCAATCTTGCTTCTTTGTCTTCCTAATTCTTCTTGAATCGCTTTAAAAACCTGCTTATCTTGCTTCGCTAAACGGTTCATTGGAAATCCTCCTCTTATAGGCCCATTCATTATGTATTATGTGTAAACAATTCCATAAGAAATGCCTTTTCTCATTTCTCTATCAATCACTTTCATTTTAACATGTTCAATTTGGGAACGGTAGTCTTACCTTTGCATAACTCCCCATAAACGAACTATTAAAGGATCAAAATATTAAACGTTCGTTATTTTTTTACACTCTTTTTCTTTTTTTCCATAAAACATAAGGACAGTTGAAGACGCCTCTGTTAAACTGATGTTTTGGCGCATTTTATTTACTGCATTTATATAAAGTGAAACTTCTGCCAGCGGGGTTTTCCTTCCCGCTGACAGACAGTGACTTAGAAACAGAATCAGGGGGCACGTCCATGAGAAACAAGGTAATGATTGCATTAATGCTCGCCACTTCACTGGCAGCAATGGAAGGAACGATTGTCAGCACGGCTGTTCCCAGCATCACTAACGACCTTTCGGGAATACATCTTGTAAGCTGGGTTTATGCTGCTTACATGCTGGCTACCGCCGTTTCCACTCCTATCTTCGGAAAGCTTGCCGATTTATTCGGCCGAAAAAAAATCATCATTTATGGTATCGGGATCTTTTTGCTGGGTTCTGCTCTGTGCGGCATGGCCCATACTATGGAACAGCTGATTATCTGCCGTGCCATCCAAGGGATTGGAGCGGGCTCTGTTATGCCGGTTACCATGACGATTATCGGAGGGCTGTATACGGAACAAAAAGACCGGGCAAAAGGGCAGGGCTGGGTCAGTGCTGTCTGGGGGATTTCCGGAGTTGTCGGTCCATTAATAGGCGGATTTCTCGTGGATCAATTATCTTGGCGCTATATCTTCTATTTAAATATTCCGTTTGGCATCAGCTCCATCATCATCATCCTGAAGTACTATAAGGAAAACATCAGCAAAACCAAACAGCATATTGACTATAAAGGAGCCTCTATCCTTTCGCTTGGCACAATCAGCATTTTGTACGCTTTATTAAATGGAAGCAGCAAGCAGGATTGGGGCAGCCCTCTTATCATTTTCCTGTTTATATTTTCAGCTTTGTCTTTCTTCCTTTTTTACAAAGTGGAGAAAAGCTCTCCAGAACCAATCATACCGCTTAATCTGCTAGGCAGCCGCAGTTTAATTCCTATCAACTTGCTGACACTATTTGCCGGAATGATCGTCATCAGCATCACAGTCTACCTTCCTATATGGAGCCAGGGTGTTCTCGGGAAGAATGCTACGCAAGCCGGGCTGATTCTGACTCCAATGCCTGTAGCCTGGACGGCCGGCTCTTTCCTCGCAGGGCATCTGGTAGGAAGAATCAGCAGCAGAACCATCATACGTATAGGAACGATCGTCTTAATAGGAGCAACATTCCTTTTGTTTTCAATATCCAACACCTCTCCCGATATTGCGATATACTGCGGAATGGGACTTCTTGGCTTGGGAATGGGAATTGTCACTCCAATCATCATGCTGCTGGTTCAGTCTACAGTTGAACCGCAAAAGCTGGGTACAGCAATTGGGCTGAATTCCTTCATTAATACATTCAGCCAGACACTGGGATCTGCTATATTCGGCATGATCTTCAACCTGGCTACAGCAGGCATAGCAGGAGGCCAAAAGGGTGCCGGCCAACCGCATCTGTCCATTGACTCTCACCAGGAGAACGTGAGTGAAACATTTGCCTCAGGCATACATCTCATATTTCTCGGCACCTTCATTCTCGCGATATGTGCCTTCTGTATTTCATTGGTGATTTCGAAGAACAAGGCTGTTAAAACAGCTTCATAAACCTGAATTTCTTTACTGGAGAAGCAGCTCTCATTTCCTCAAAAGGGGATCGGGCACTTCTCCTTTTTGCTTTTCTCTGTTAAAGAACATATCCGGACTATCAGCCATAGAAGATCCTGCTGAACCGATACCGCACAAAAAAACCCCTTATAAAAGGAGTTTTTAGGTACAGCTATTATTATCAATGGATTGTTCATATACAGCACGCTGTCCGCCAATCAGCTTCGGCCTCGCTTTTGCCATGGTTACATGGGCCTGCCCGATTTCCTTTAAGGATGCCCGGATCGGGACGGCCACATGCTTTATATGCATGCCAATGAAGGTGTCCCCGATATCGATTCCCGCATCTGCTTTAATATGTTCCACAACAACAGCATCAGCAAGGTGCTGATAGGCATATGCGGCCATTGCCCCTCCTGCATGCCGGACAGGAATGACCGAAACCTCTTCATATCCATATTTCTGTGACGTTTTCTTTGATAAAACAAGAGCCCTGTTTAGATGCTCGCAGCACTGAAAGGCCAGAAGTGCGCCAGTGCGCTGATGAAAGGACTGCAATTCACTAAAAAGCATTTCAGCCACATCAAAGGTTCCTTGGGTGCCAATTGCATTTCCTGTTACTTCACTCGTGCTGCATCCGATGACAAGCAAATCATTTTCATTCAGCTTTGCCGCTTCTTGAAACTCATTCAGCAGATCGTGAAATTGATTTCTCCAGATTTCCCGATTTCCAAGAGTATAGTTTTCCATAAACACCCCTCCTTCTCCTAGATGCTCCGGTCTTCATATTCCTTAATTTTTCTGAGTCTATTACTGTGGCGTCCGCCTTCTTCGAACTCTGAAGCCAGCCAGGCAGCCGCTATTTCCCTGGCAAGTCCAGGCCCAACCACACGCTCTCCCATAGCTAGGACATTGCTGTCATTATGCTGCCTAGTCAGTTTCGCACTGTACACATCATGCACTAGAGCACAGCGGATCCCTTTTACTTTATTCGCAGCAATACTCATTCCAATTCCCGTTCCGCATATTAAAATGCCTTTATCAAAATCACCCCTGGCCACTTTTTCAGCTAAGGGAAGCGCATAATCGGGATAATCCACCGATTCACAGCCGCTGCATCCAAAATCCTCAAATTGAATATTCATTTCAGCCATCAAGTTCTTTATTTCTTCCCGAATATGATTTCCGCCGTGATCTGAAGCGATTGCTACTTTCATGTCCTTCCCCCTGACTTTTCCATAAAGTGACATACTCCACTAATGGTTAGCCCGATAAATCTTTTCGGGCAGTTATCCCCTGTTTATACTTCTTCTGCATCAAATCTTAGAAATGTCTCAGCCAATTAAAGCGGGGCAATTTGTTTTCCTGCCCTTATTTTGGCACAAAAAAAAGCAAAGATAAAGGCAATTGAAAACAAAAAAGAACCCCGCACAGCAGGGCTCTCATTTTCTTCTATAGCTGGAACTGCGTGATTGTCTGCTTCAGCTTTTCCGCCTGTTCTTTCAGCTCAAAAGCCAGCCTGTCCACATCTTCAATAACACTTGTCTGATCTTGGGCAGAGCTTGTCACTTCGAGCGCCCCGGCAGAAGTTTCCTGCGCAATCGCAGCAACTTCCTGCGACTGGCGGGAAGTGGTTTGAATGTTTTTCATTTGCCTGTCTACTAATACAGTGATATCCTGAACCGCTGCTGCCACACTATGCACAGTTTCAGTCATTTCCTCAATAGCCCTGTTTGTTTCCGAACCTTTTTCCGCTTCTGAGTTAGCTGTTTCAACCTGCTCGCTGATTTGCGTGACAACGCTTTGGACGTCATTTTGGATCGTTTGGATCAAGGCAGAAATCCCCTGCACGGCTTTAGCGCTTTCATCTGCGAGAAGGCGAACCTCCTCAGCAACAACAGCAAACCCTTTTCCATGCTCCCCTGCCCTTGCTGCTTCAATGGACGCATTCAAGGCCAAAAGATTGGTCTGTCCTGCAATGTTTCCTACCAACTGAATGATGCGCTCGATTTTTTGCGCATTTTCCTCCAGACGCCTAACCGCCTGTAGCGCATCCTGATTTTCATGGGCAAGCTGCTGGATGCCTGTCACAAGCGAGTGAATGACTTCTTTGCTGCTTAGAAGATCTGACACCATTTCTCTTGAGGTTTCCGCTGAAGAGTTCGCTTTATCTTGAACCTCTTTTGCAATGGTAATCACATCTTCAACAGATTCTGCCGTATGCTGGATAGAAACGGCCGATTGATCTGCTCCCTTTGCAATTTCCTCAATGGTTCTGGAAATGCTTTCTGCTTGAGTTGATGCCTCTGCAGACTTATGCGAAATGGAAATAACCTTTTCATTTGTTTCCTGAAAATTTGTTTCTATATTTTGGACCATGTCTCTTAAGTTAAAAAGCATGTGATTGAATGCTTGTCCTAATGAACGGATTTCATCATCCGATTTTGGAAGCTCGGCATCTTTGCTAATATCCCCCTGAGATGCCCTAAGTGCTGCGGTTTCAAGCTTCTTCAATGGCTTTACAATGAGTGCTGCTGCAAAAAATGCCAGAATACCAGACCAAATGACTCCCATGAAGAGAGTCAGGATGGTGAACATTCTTTCATCCATGCTCTTAAAAAACAACGGATGCACATAATAAATGAATAATTCGCTCGTCGCATACGTAATTAAAGCAAGTGAAGTAATAAACAATACTAACTGTTTTCTCAAACCAAACTTATAATGCTTTTTTTCCGGCACTGAAAGCTCCCCCTGCGGACATTCTACTCTTCAAGCTTATTAATCAGCCTGCTGATCGCTTCCTGAAGTTCTTCGAATGTTTCCCGATAAATTTTTTGCGATCCCCCATAAGGATCTGATATGTCTCTATCATATTTATCGTCATAAACAAATTCTTTTAAAGTAAAAGTTTTGTCCATCGCAGCCGGAAATGAATTTACAAGGATGGATTTATGTCCTTCTGTCATGGTAAAAATATGGGTTGCCCAGTTTATGGCATCAGCGGTAAGAGGCGATGAGGAATGTCCCTGCCCCATTTCATTGTCCTCAAGCACCTGTTTTGCATGCATCGAGGCCTCCATTCCTTCAGCCGCGTATACTCCTGCAGACTTCACTTCAATGCCAGGAATTCCTTTATTTTTCAAAATAGCTTCAGCCATCGGGCTTCTGCAGGTATTTCCTGTACAAACAAATAAAACACGGATCATGCCGGCATTCCTCCTTTTGGATTTATTATAATCCATAATGCTTCATCTTCAAAAGCTCGCAGTTTTATTCTAATTATCCTTTTGGTACGCCAGTCTGCGCGCCTCTTTTCATAAATACCACTGCCAGAAATGAAATTTTAGCGGGATGACACCGTTTGAGCCCTAATTTGCCATACTGTCTCCATTTATTTCCAGTTAAATTGATAAAGGGATTCAATTCACCTTTCATTCGAGCCAATTCCCTTATGATTCGATCCATTTTAAGAGGTATTCGAGGGGAATCCAGGTTCATTAGAGCGAAATGCAAAAATAGCCTTAAAAATAAAAAAGCCCGGAGACTAAGCCATGCTTTGTCTTCAAGCTTTATACGCTTATAAGTTTTAAATGGAAAATAGCAGTTTTAAGCCAAATGCGCAAAGAATGCTGCCCCCAAGAACTTCGCTGTACACTCCCAAAAGGCCCTGAACCTTTCTGCCAACAAGCAATCCGGCCCAGGTAAGAATAGTTGCCGCTGCACCAAAGCAGATAATGGTCAAAATCGTCCTTGCCCCGTAAATTCCAAGGGTCAGACCCACCGAAAAACTGTCCAGGCTCACACTCAGCGAGAATATAAATAAACCCATTCCTACAGGAGCAAGCATACTGCCCTCACCCCCTCTTAATCCCGAAATAAACATCTGGATTCCAAGGATTACAAGCAAAAGTCCGCCTGCATATGCAGCAATCGTGCCGAAATGACCAGAAATATACCGGCCTGCCACCATGCCAAGCATAGGCATCCATATATGAAAAAAGCCGACTGTCAAACCGATGAATAAGATTTGCTTCAGCCTAAGCTTAAACATTCCCATTCCTAAACCAACTGAAAAAGCGTCCATTCCCAGCGCAAATGCCATGATCAGCAATGTCAGTAATTCCCCTGATATTCCATTCAATCTTCCTACCCCCTTGGACGTGCCTATTTCATGTTATGCATGTCCGGGAATAAAAAGAATTAAAAAAGCACAAGCCGCACTGGACAGCTTTGCTGGTCCAGGAGGCTTGCACGTAAGAGATAAAAAAATCCATCATCATTTATCATTTTGTGAAATTACATGATGTCCCGCTGCTTTATAAAGCCTGTTCATGACTGCTTGGCCAATTCCCTGTTCAGGAAAAACCTCGCTTAAAATGATATCGGCATCCAGTTCATCGAATTTCCTCAAAGTATCATACAATCCTTGAGCAACCGTCCTTAAATCAGCAAGCTTTCCCGGAGAAAGAATATAATCTGCACGGTAGTATTCGATATGTTCAGCTGCGGCAATGATCCCAACCTTTAGTCCCTCTGATTGTTTCCGGTCAGCGATGTTCTGCAGAAATTCCACATCTCCTTTTACCAATTCAAGCGGCGCTTTTGGCGCATAGTGGGTATATTTCATTCCAGGTGCCTTCGGGGCGGCCGTTGCATCCTTCAGTGAAGAATCCAGGATCACCGTGCCGATTGTCTCTTCAAGCTCTTCCTTCGTAATGCCCCCTGGCCTTAAAATAACCGGAATAGCTGCCGTACAGTCAATCACGGTAGACTCGACCCCCACACCTGTAGGCCCGCCATCCACAATGCCGGCAATCTTTCCTGCTAAATCGGATTCCACATGTTTGGCAGAGGTGGGACTCGGCTTTCCAGAGGTATTTGCACTAGGGGCGGCGATTGGCAGTCCGCATTCCGCAATCAGGCTAAGTGCAACAGGATGGTCCGGCATTCTTACACCTACAGTATTTAAACCAGCTGTCACAATTTCTGAAAGCACACCTTGACGTTTTTCTAGAATAATGGTCAATGGTCCTGGCCAAAACTTATTCATTAACGTTTTAGCCATCTCAGGCACGCCCGCCACGATTTCACAGAGCTGTTCTTTTGAAGCGATATGAACAATTAGCGGATTGTCGCTTGGACGTCCTTTTGCCAGGAAAACTTTTTTTACAGCTTCATCGCTTTTTGCATTGGCTCCTAATCCGTAAACTGTTTCAGTAGGAAAGGCAACTACCTCATTTTTCTGCAGCAAAACGGCGGCATTTTTAACCTGTGGATAACTATCTGACTTGTCCACATTATTATCCACCGTCCAGATATTTGTTTTCATTGTTAACACCTTCACTTTATTTGTGCATTTCATCGGCAAAATACTTACTAAAGTTAATTTTCCCTTTGAAATTCCGTATTTTTATCATTTTGGTACTTTGAAAGTATAAAAGAAGAAAAAAAGGAATACAAGTGTTATCCACAAATTGTGCATAACTACGAGGATATTGTGGACAACTATGTGGATATTTGACAATTTTAAATCATTTGACACATATCCACAGCTTTTTCCTGTAGATAACTTTTTTTCAGCAAATATACATAGCATTTTAAAGGAAAATAAACACGCTGCCTTCTTACTCATAAAAATCAGCTGCAGATTTTGTTAACTTGCCGCTTATTTTTGCAGAAAACGCAAAGCTCCAGGGAGCGTTCGCCAAGCTCCTTTGGTCCCGCCTGTAACGCTGCTCCCCAGCACAGAAATCAATAGTGTTTTAGAAAATATCGGAGAATATCTCGGCAAAAAATGATTTGACTACAACAGGCTGTTCTTCACTGCTCGCAAAGACATCGTCATGATTTTCATTTTCTTCCTGGTAATTGGCATGCAGCGGCGTGACTGACGATGATTCAGATTCTGTCCGGTCATCAGAAGCAGCTGTCTGAGAAGAATGCTTGTCCGATTTCTTTAATTCCGGCTCCTCGGCAGAATTACTTTTTTCTTCTGCTTCAGGCTTCTTTACATCAGGCTCATTTTGATCTTCCTTCATCGGACTCTGGCTGACTGCTGTGCCATTTGAAAAATCAAGGAAGCATAAGGGCGGAAACAGCACACACCACCAATTGGCTCCTTCACCGTCACCCAGCGTGATAACAACTGCCTCATAATCTCCAGCAGGATATAGATATTGACCGTATAGTTTTGTCGGGAAATCCGCCTTGCCAAAACGTACCTTCACAGCTTGGTCCAAACCCTGTTTTTTCATCATTTCTTCTGCCCTTTTTTGAATATCAGGAAGATGTGAAACAATTACTTTCCTTGCCTCTTTAATGGAGGTTAACTGACCCACCCAGCCTGTAATATCCTGGTTGACCTTGTCTCTGATAGACCTTTTGATCTCCTGGTCTTCTTCTTTATCACTGTTGGCTAAAATCCGGAGCCTGATTGCCTGATCCGGAATTACAACCGAATTCTTTGCGGATGCTGTTTCTGTTTTAGGCATATATAAACTTGAGATTGTTCCTAAAGTTAAGATTAATAGATAGATAATGGCTAAATGTTTTCTTTTCATGTTCTCTCCCCCTCAACAGCCAGTCTGTCCAGAAGAGGGATATGTTAAACTACTAAATTGATTATTAAACAAAGATCCACTATTTTTAAGGATTTTTTCATAAACTTTGCTGCTATTGAACAAGGGGGCTGATTTTTGCTCCAGGATGCTCCCTTTTCGCGGGTCGGGCGGTGAGCCTCCTCTTCTTCGCCTGCCGGGCCTCACCTTCCCGCTAATTCCGCACAATCTTTAAGAAAAGAACCTAATAAAAAAGGGAAAAGGGGTCTGACCCCTTTTCTCCACCTTACTTCATCTCGGCAAAAACCATCCGGTCCTTGCCGTTAATATCATTTATGACTGAAACATCGGCAGCAGGGAAAGTGCCCTGCAAAAGGGCAGCTACAGCCTTTCCCTGGCCCGCCCCAATTTCAAAGCCGATCAGTCCTGGTTTTTTAATAGCCTTGGGAAGCTGTTCCATAAATCGCCGGTAAAAATCCAGACCGTCCGCTCCTGCAAATAATGCACGGTGTGGCTCATGGCCCGTAACCACAATAGACATGTTTTTCTTGTCTTCTTCCGGAATATACGGCGGGTTTGACAGGATGATGTCAAACCTCCTCTCCTCTGCAATCAGGGGCAATAGCATATCTCCTGAAAAAAAGCTTACGTCTGCTTTCAGCTCTTCGCTGTTTTTTCGTGCTGCCTCAAGGGAGGGCACTGCAATATCCGTAGCAGTAACACCCAATGCCGGAACTTCAAGCTTCATGGTGATGGCAATAGCCCCGCTTCCAGTCCCGATATCCGCAAGCTCCAAATCGTTCCTGCCCGGAAAGATGCCAGGGATTTTCCCGATGGTATGATAAATCAGCTCTTCCGTTTCAGGCCTTGGGATAAGGACCTCTTCATTCACCAAGAATGTCCGGCCGTAAAACTCCTCTGATCCTATTATATATTGAACAGGCTTTCCATCAGCATGCTGCTTTACCGCCTTTTCGAAGGATGAGCCAGCTTCTTTCGGCAGAAAGTCCTGCAGGCTGGCGAGCAATTGGGACCTGCTCATGCCCAAGATATGCTTCAGCAGGATTTCACCGGCATTTTCATCGCGTCCATTTTCCTTTAAAAAAGAAGAAGCCCAATTCAGGGCTTCATATACTTTCGTAAATGAATTAGTCATCCGAATTTTCCAGTCTTGAAGATTGATCTTCAAGGATCAGAGCATCAATCACTTCATCAAGCTTTCCTTCAATAATTTGATCAAGCTTCTGAATGGTTAATCCAATCCGGTGGTCCGTCACCCGGTTTTGCGGGAAATTATAAGTTCTGATCCGTTCAGAACGGTCTCCTGTTCCAACCGCAAGCTTTCTGTTTTGATCATATTCTGCCTGTGCTTCACGCTGAAATTTGTCATACACGCGGGCACGCAGAATCTTCATCGCTTTTTCTTTATTTTTTATTTGAGATTTTTCATCCTGAATGGAAACGACAGTATTCGTCGGAAGATGGGTCAGGCGGACAGCTGACATGGTGGTATTAACGCTCTGCCCTCCAGGACCGCTTGATGCAAAGGTATCCACGCGGATATCTTTATCATGTATCTCAATTTCGACCTCTTCAGCCTCAGGCAAAACCGCTACCGTTGCCGTTGAAGTATGGATACGGCCTCCAGACTCGGTTTCCGGAACACGCTGAACACGGTGGGCGCCATTTTCAAACTTCAGCTTGGAATATGCTCCTTTTCCGTTGATCATGAAGATAATTTCTTTAAAGCCGCCAAGTCCTGTGGGGCTCGATTCCATGACTTCCGTCTTCCAGCCCTGCACCTCCGCAAAACGGCTGTACATCCTGTAAAGGCTTCCTGCAAATAATGCAGCTTCGTCTCCTCCTGCAGCTCCCCTTATTTCCATGATTACGTTTTTATCATCATTCGGGTCTTTTGGAATCAAGAGGACCTTCAGCTTTTCTTCCCAATCTGTCAATGAATCCTCAAGCTCACTGAGTTCTTCTTTTACCATTTCGCGCATTTCCGGATCAAGCTTTTCTTCAAGCATGGCCTTAGCGTCCCCATGCTGCTCTTTCACCTGCTTATATTCCTTATATGCCATCACGGTATCCTGAATGTCCGATTGCTCTTTTGAGTACTCTCTCAGCTTCTTAGAGTCATTAATGATTTCCGGATCGCTTAGCAATTCATTTAATCTTTCATATCTATCTTCAACAGCCTGTAATCGATCAAACACAATATTCACCTCATAATATTTCCGGCTTTTCTTCTGGCCGCTCACGATGAGTTAGGCCAAAAAAGGTGCCTGATTGGTCAATGGGCGTTCAGGGCATATGTTTTCCTATGCCATTTCAGTTTCTCCATATAGTGTCATTATAGTATAGGTGAAGAATACACGTCAAAGACAATCAAACACATCAATAGAGCAGAAAAGCCTGTTTCTGCCTAATTATGCCGCCATTTGCTAAATCGCTGTATTTTCTTCTTAGCTTTCCCATAAAAGAAATGAAAATTACCTTACTGCATCATACAAAATAGCCTATACGTCTGGTTCAGCCTTCAAACAGTATCTATCAGAAAAAAGAAGGCCAAGTGCTCTGCAGACTGCTTGCCATAGCAGGCATGGTCCATGGATAAAATAAAAAAAAACTGCACAAAGACATTCGTCTTCACGCAGTAATCTATAGTTTTGTGCTTTTCCATTCTTTTTCTTTTAGCCTATCTGAACTTCCCGGCACTTCGTGATGATGTCTGCATCTCGGTTCATAGCTTTCCGATGCGCCAACAAGAATGACAGGATCATCATGGGAAGCAGGGGAACCATTGATAAGCCGCTGTGTTCTGCTTGCAGGGGATCCGCATACCGCACACACTGCCTGCAGCTTGGTAACTGATTCAGCCAAAGCCATTAAGTCCGGCACGGGGCCAAATGGTTCGCCGCGGAAATCCTGGTCAAGGCCTGCCAGAATGACGTGATAGCCGCTGTCAGCAAGATGCTGCGCTACGTCCACAATTTCATCGTCAAAAAACTGCACTTCATCTATGGCCACAACATCCAGGTCTTCATGGATATATTGAAAAATTTCTGTAGAATGTGAAATTGGTTTTGCTATTACCGATGTACCGCTATGTGACACAACAGCTTCTTTTGCATAGCGATTATCCAAAACCGGCTTAAAGACAGCAATCTGCTGTTTAGCAAATTGAGCGCGGCTGACTCTTTTTATTAATTCCTCGGATTTTCCGGAAAACATGCTTCCGCAAATGAGCTCCATCCAGCCAGATTGTTTCATTACGTACATTGAAACAGCCTCTCCCTTCCACACAGTAATAAACTTTCTGAAAAACCACGCCCGGGCAGGCCGGAATAATGCGAGAAAATCATGAGGGCTGCCGTCTTCAAAAAGGGGGATATAGGTTTTAAACTCCCCATTTTTGCCTCTTTTACCCGTGGTTTATGTAGCATATGTCTTCTATCTTGCATGAAAAAAACAGGCAAGAAATTGCACTTGCCTGTTTCTGAAGTTTCTTCTTATTACTTAAGGCCGTATTTTTTGTTGAAACGGTCAACACGTCCGCCAGCTTCAGCGAATTTTTGACGTCCAGTGTAGAATGGATGACATTCAGCGCAAGTTTCAACGCGGATATCTTCTTTTACTGAACCAGTTTCAAATTTGTTTCCGCAAGAGCAAGATACTGTTGCAGTTTTATAATTTGGATGAATTCCAGCTTTCATCTTTTTCAGCTCCTTCTGCCCTGAATCATTCGAAACAGAGTTATATAAGGCGAGGATTTATAGGTCCTCACAGATATTGTAAAAACACATGAACTCATTATATCAACTATAAACTAGCTTTGCAACTGTTTAATAGAGAATACTAAGAACGTTTTGTTCCTTGAGGGTTCTTTTTCATTTCTTCCTCAAGCTTGGCAAAGAATTCTTCATTGCCCTTTGTTTGTCTCAAGCGGCGCAGAAACTTCTCAGCAAAGTCCGGTGTATCGGACATCGTTTTTCGGATGGCCCATAGCTTATCAAGACGATCCTTGGGTATGAGAAGCTCTTCCTTCCGGGTACCGGAACGGCGGATGTCAATGGCAGGGAAGATGCGTTTCTCTGCAAGAGAGCGATCCAGGTGAAGCTCCATATTTCCTGTTCCCTTAAACTCCTCATAAATCACATCGTCCATCCGTGAGCCTGTTTCCACTAGGGCTGTGGCGAGGATGGTCAAGCTGCCGCCTTCTTCAATATTCCTCGCTGCCCCAAAGAAGCGTTTCGGACGATGGAAGGCTGCAGGATCAATTCCGCCTGACAGTGTACGGCCGCTCGGCGGAATGACAAGGTTATAAGCGCGCGCAAGACGAGTGATGCTATCCATTAAAATGATGACATCACGCTTATGCTCAACAAGGCGCATGGCTCTTTCCAGAACAAGCTCTGCCACTTTAATGTGGTTTTCAGGAACTTCATCAAAAGTGGAACTGACCACATCCCCAGCAACAGAACGCTCAATATCGGTCACTTCCTCAGGGCGTTCATCAATCAGCAGAACGATCAATTCAGCTTCCGGGTGATTGGTTGTGATTGAGTTTGCAATCTCTTTGATCAGCATCGTTTTGCCGGCTTTTGGAGGCGCAACGATTAATCCCCTCTGCCCGAATCCAACCGGTGCAAGAACATCCATAATCCGCGTCGATATATGTTTCGGCTCGGTTTCAAGCTTGATTTGGCGATCCGGGTAAAGAGGAGTCAATCCCGGAAAATGGACACGTTCTTTAGCCGATTCCGGGTTGTCCCCGTTCACAGCCTCTACGTGCAGAAGTCCGTAATACCGTTCATTCTCCTTAGGAGGCCTTACTTTCCCCGACACCTTATCTCCATTGCGAAGATCAAATCTTCGAATTTGTGATGCGGAAATGTAAATGTCCTCAGAGCTCGGAGAATAGTTGATTGGGCGCAGAAAACCAAAACCCTCTGAAGGGATGATTTCAAGAACACCTTCCATGAAAAGCAGCCCGTCTTGTTCCGCCTGGGCTTTAAGTATTGCAAAGATAAGCTCTTTTTTCGATAATTTGCTGTAATAGGAAACTTTATACTGGCGGGCATGCTCGTATAAGTCCTTTAGCTTCATCGTCTCTAAATTAGAAATTGTTAAATTCATTATGACACCACACTTTATTTAATTAAAACGTTTACACCCGCTTCGAGAAAGAAGAATTTGGATAGTAAAAATTTATTTTTTATTTGCCAGTAAGGCTTTTTTCCTTTTGAAGAAGAGATATTTACTTTCTTACATGTTAAAGAAGAAGTTAATTGAAGGCTTCTTGAAGTTAGGAGTAGTAAGCAGGATTTCTTTTTAAAAAAACTTTTGAAAACAAAACCTATTGTACTTTTTTTGCTTTAATTATTCAACTTTTATTTTTTTACAGCGAAAGCGAGCGATAAAATCCGCCCGCTTTTTTTGACAGGAAGGGACGGCGCCCTTATCCGGCAGCAGCGCTTCCCGTCTTGATATATAAAGGATTCGCTGCAGGATCAAGTGACATCCTGCAGCAGCCAGTTGTATATTCAGGAAATCAGTAATTGGAAAGATTTGGCTTCCTTTTCAGACTGTGCCTTCCATCAATGAAGCGGACCGTCCCGGATTTGGCACGCATGACAAGGGAATGTGTGATGCCGTGCTGGCCTTTAAACTGAACGCCTTTCAGCAGCTCACCGTCTGTTACACCTGTTGCAGCAAATATAGCATCATCACCGCGCACAAGGTCTTCCATCCTCAAGGTGCTGTTTACATCCAGTCCCATTTTGATGCATCGCTCTAACTCTGCATCGCTCTGAGGCAGCAGTTTCCCCTGTATTTCCCCGCCCAGGCACTTTAGGGCTACGGCAGCTATAACTCCCTCAGGAGCTCCGCCAGAGCCAAACAGAATATCTACGCCTGTCATGTCAAAGGCCGTATTGATGGCACCGGCAATATCACCTTCGTTAATGAGCTTGATGCGCGCTCCGGCTTCTCTTAACTCATGGACGATATCTGCATGGCGGTCCCTGTTCAATACAGTGGCCACTACATCTTCAATATCTTTGTTTTTAGCCTTTGCCACTGCTTTAAGGTTGTCCAGAACCGAGGCATTAATATCGATTTGGCCAACTGCTTCAGGGCCAACTGCAATTTTATCCATATACATATCAGGGGCATGCAAAAGGTTTCCGTGATCTGCAATGGCAAGCACAGCCAGCGCATTCCACCCTCCTGCAGCTACGATGTTCGTTCCTTCGAGCGGATCTACCGCAACATCAACAAGCGGCCCGGTGCCTGTGCCAAGCTTTTCTCCTATATACAGCATCGGCGCTTCGTCCATTTCCCCTTCACCGATCACCACTGTACCCTGCATTGGAATCGTGTTGAATACATCCCGCATGGCAGTAGTAGCTGCATCATCCGCTTCGTCTTTTTTGCCTCTTCCCATCCAGCGTGCTGAAGCCAATGCTGCCAACTCAGTCACCCGGACAAGCTCCATTGATAGACTTCTTTCCATGTGAGAATCCCCCTAAGTATGTCTAATCTGATTTTTCACGTAAATTAGTATAACACAATAAAGCGAGTACTGTAACACAAATAGATTTAGCGGAAGGTAGGAGATACCGTTTACGCCTTAATGCTTCAGCTGTTCTAATTCAAGAGCAGTCATCTTCTCGCGCCAGATCGTGGCACCAAGTCCTGACAGCTTTTCTACAAGGTGGCTGTATCCGCGGTCAATATGTTCCACACCTGTTACCTCGGTGATTCCTTCTGCCATAAGGCCGGCAATGACAAGAGCCGCACCTGCCCGCAAATCACTTGCTTTTACCTTTGCACCCTGCAGCTGTATCGGTCCATTAATAATGGCAGCCCTTCCTTCCACCTTAATGGAAGCGTTCATTCTTCTCAGCTCGTCAATATGTTTAAAGCGCGCTCCATATATCGTATCCGTGACGACGCTTGAGCCTTCCGCCTTTGTCAGTAAAGACGTGAACGGCTGCTGCAGATCAGTTGGAAATCCAGGATATACAAGGGTTTTTATATCTACTGACTTGAATTTTTGCCCTGGTGAAACAAAAATCTGGTCATCTCCCGCTTCTATATTTACGCCCATTTCCCTAAGCTTTGCTGTCAATGATTCAAGATGCTGCGGAATGACATTATCAATCAGGATTCCATCTCCCGCTGCTGCTGCCAGGATCATGAAGGTTCCAGCTTCAATCCGGTCCGGAATGATTGTATGCTTACACCCGCTTAGTGATTCGACACCATCAATTCTGATAATATCCGTGCCCGCTCCTTTGATTTTCGCGCCCATATTTGTCAGAAGGGTCGCTACATCAATGATTTCGGGTTCCTTGGCGGCATTTTCAATAACGGTGCGGCCTTTAGCCAGCACAGCAGCAAGCATGATATTGATGGTTGCACCGACACTTACAACATCAAGGTAAATCCTTGCCCCTCTTAACTCGTCCGCTCTCAGGTAAATTGCTCCCTGCTCATTGGTCACCTGTGCCCCAAGCGCTTCAAAGCCTTTGATATGCTGATCGATCGGGCGCGGTCCCAAGTGACAGCCACCAGGAAGCCCAATCACTGCCTTTTTGAACTTGCCAAGCATGGCGCCCATAAGGTAGTAAGAGGCACGAAGCATCTTCACACGCCCATTTGGGAGCGGCATGGAAATCATTTTGCCCGGGTCGACTGTCATTTCTCCATCCTTGAATTCAACCTCTCCTCCTATTTCTTCAAGAAGAGACTTTAATGTCTGCACATCCGATATATCAGGAAGGCCCTCAATCGTAACTGGGGAATCTCCCAGGATTGTAGCTGGAATAAGAGCAACTGCACTGTTTTTAGCACCGCTGACGCGAATATTTCCTTTTAGAGGATATCCTCCGGCAATTTTAATTTTTTCCATGTTAATACTCCCTTCTACGCTATGCACTGAAGAAGATAGGCTAATGAAAGGCCTGAATGCATCAGGCATTTTTTCCCAAAAGCCTTTTTTCCAAAAACCGACATCATTCATGTTCTATTGTAATAGTTTACACAAAAATAGAAAAGTCATGTAAAAAAATGAAAAAATTTTACATTTTTGCAGAATATAAGGAAGAATATACAGAAGGGTATGTTAGGGAGAGTGCTAATCTCCTGAAAAGAAGGTGCCTTTTCACTCAAGGAATCGTTAATATTATCATTCGGCACACTAATGAAATCTCCTTTGCACCCTTTTGCATTGAGCAGAATACTTTTGCGGCAGCAGGAATCGCTGCATTTGCTGCTTCAAAATCAATCTTGATCTTCTGATTCAGGCATTGATAAAAAATTCCTCTTCGTTTTCATAAGCATTCAGTTCAATTAAGTGTACAGGATGCGAAGCCGGATTTCCATTTATCGGGATTGCATAAAATAAAAAAGCCCATCCCTTCCTGCCGGATGCGGAGCAATTGTGCAGAGGCTGCCAATAATTCCTAGGCTTGAAGGGAGAGGCTCTATATACGAGAATTGGAATAAAATGATTTACGCCTTGCCGTCAGAACCGAATTCACGGATTTTCGCGATAACGGTCTCCTTGATCGCTTCACGGCCCGGCCCCATATACTTCCGGGGATCGTAAACCTTCACATCTTTGGTTAATATTTCTCTTACAGCATGTGTAAACACGAGCTGATTTTCCGTATTCACATTAATTTTTGAGGTGCCAAGGGAAATCGCCCTCTGGATGTCTTTAAGCGGTATGCCTGTGCCTCCGTGAAGGACAAGCGGGGTATTAGTCAAGTCCCGCACTTCTTCCATTTCTTTAAAGCCCAGATTAGGATCACCCTTATATGGGCCATGAACAGATCCCAGTGCAGGAGCGAAACAGTCAACTCCGGTTTGTTTAACGAGCTCCTCACATTCTTTCGGGTCCGCGTAAATGACTCCATCTGCAACAATGTCGTCTTCCTGTCCGCCAACCGTTCCTACCTCAGCTTCTACTGAAACATTTTTGGAATGTGCATATTCTACAACTTTTTTAGTCTCTTCGATATTCTCTTCAATTGGATGGTGGGAAGCATCTATCATTACTGAAGTAAAGCCTGCATCAATGGCCTTTTTACAGTTTTCGAAGCTTGAACCATGATCTAGATGAATGGCAACAGGAACCGTGATTTCCATATCTTCAAGTAAGCCTTGAACCATCATGACCGTTGTTTTGAATCCGCCCATATGACGGGCAGCGCCTTCTGATACACCAAGGATTACAGGAGATTTTTCTTGTTCAGCAGCAGCTAAAATTGCTTGTGTCCATTCAAGGTTATTAATATTGAATTGGCCTACAGCATATTTTTCTTCAAGAGCTTTGTTGAGCATTTCTTTCATGGATACTAAAGGCATGTAATTTCCTCCTACCAGTCATTAATCCTGCAAGTTAGCATTCTATCTAGATATTACATCCGGCTTTCTTTCGGCACCGCCAATCGGCCGAGTAATACCGTTCCATCTTAAGCATATCAAGATGATCCCAAAACAGCAACAAATAATCTGAACTGTTATATTAGAGGCTAAATTCAGAAAAAAACCTTAAAAAACGGCAATCTTATAAAAAGAGAGCCGCGGGCTTTGAGCATATTTTCTATTTCCCGATGAATGGCAAAGATTAATTAGATTTGACAGGCAGATATTCCCTTACCGCTGCCCGGATATCATCAATGTCAAAAGGTTTGGCAAAGTGTGTCATTGCGCCAAGATCCTTCGCTTCCTGTATCATATCCAGTTCACCATAAGCAGTCATGATGATTACCCGGATATCAGGATCGACTTGTTTCATACGCTTCAGAATTTCAATTCCATCCATCCCCGGTATTTTCATATCTAATAGCACCAAATCTGGAGAATGGGTATTCACTACATCCAGGGCCTGAATTCCATTTGCAGCCTGAAAGGTTTCGTAGCCCTCTTTATGAAGCACTTCATTGAGCAAAATTCTAATCCCGAATTGGTCGTCAACAATTAATATTTTTCCTTTCATTCTCTCACCTCTTTCTTATTTGAAGGCTCTGCTAAATTTTCCTGCTGATTCTTCCGGCTCAAGACATCAGGGGCTGCGCAAGCCAGCTCCAGCTTGGGTCCTGCAGGGTCTCTCCTGCCGCGCTATTTCCACAGGAGTCAAACGAACCCGCTTAATCAACAAATGTAACCTAACAAAGCCTAAAGCCTATTTGAAAGAATTACGACCTCATTTGCAGCCTTAGCTTCAATTATTTTCTTTTATGCATCAAATCGCGCTGCCAAAACGTGAAGCTAATTCCAGCTATTTTACTTTTAATGTATTAGTCCTTTTTCAATAATTCGCCAAATGTCAGCAAATTCCTTCTTTCTCCTATCCCAAATTGAAAAATAAAGCTATTTTTCAATTTCCCATATTAAGAGAGGCAGTAAACTCTTTTTACATACTTAAAACTCATCAGGAAGGGGGAGCCATGAAAATTTGTTCAGCTGGATGTTCTCCAGCTTCATTTTCCAGGAATCATAAAAACTGCTTCGCTTCCGTAAAGATTGCCTTTGTTCTATAATAATATCATCATTGAGATTAAAGGAGATTTTCTATGCTTAAAATGTTCTCCACCCAGCTTACTGGGGTATTTAAGAAATTAATGGATGAAGAAAGCTTTAGCTTTGAAGACAGTGCCCGTTTGCTCGCTCAAGCTGCCATCGGCGACGGTACCATTTATATACACGGAACGGGCGAAATGAAAGGAATCCTTGCAGAAGCATTCGATGGACCTGAAATTTTCCCTCATGCCAAACCTTACGATACGGCATCTGGCAGCCCTGCCCTGACTATTGAAGACAGAGTACTCATCTTCACAAGATATGCCAATGATCCAGAAGCACTTTCACTGGCAAAAACCCTCAGGGAACAGCACATCCCAACTGCAGCCGTTTCTTCCATCATAGCAGATGACGAGCAATCATTAGAGAAAGTTACAGATGTTCATGTTGATCTAAGACTCAAAAAAGGGCTCCTCCCTGATGAAACAGGCGGCAGGTACGGATACCCTTCACTAATGGCTGCCCTCTTCGCCTATTACGGAATTAAATTCACCCTGGAGGAAATATTACAAGAGTACGAGGAGGAATAAAAAGCGCAAGCGCCTGTTCAGCTCGCGAAGCAAATAGGGTTTTGGCCTTAGAAGGCGCCCTTTGCCTTCTGAGGACAAAACATCTTTTGCACAGCGAGCTAGGCGCTGGAGCTGGATTAAATAAAAAGCGCAAGCGCCTGTTCAGCTCGCGAAGCAAATAGGGTTTGGCCTTAGAAGGCGCCCTTTGCCTTCTGAGGACAAAACATCTTTTGCACAGCGAGCTAGGCGCTGGAGCTGGATTAAATAAAAAGCGCAAGCGCCTTGCATAGCGGAACAAAAAAATACCCCTCATCCAGTGTTTTCCTGGATGAGGGGTATTTTTAAACTGTCAATCAGTCAGAATGATTATTTTTCCCTGAATTGCAGGGATGCCTCAACAAAGTCGCGGAATAGCGGCTGCGGGCGGGTTGGGCGTGAGATAAATTCCGGATGGAATTGTGATGCCACAAACCATGGGTGATCCTTCAATTCGATAATTTCCACTAGTCTGCCGTCAGGGCTAGTTCCAGAGAAAATGAATCCAGCTGTTTCCATGGCCTGGCGATAGTGGTTATTGAATTCAAAACGGTGGCGGTGGCGCTCATAAACTACTTCGTCCTGATAAGCAGCATGAGCTTTAGTGCCTTCTGTCAACTTACATGGATATAATCCAAGACGAAGGGTGCCTCCCAAGTCTTCAACATCCTTTTGTTCAGGAAGAAGATCGATGATCGGGTCCGGTGTTTCCAGATTAATTTCCGCTGAATGCGCACCTTCAAGTCCAAGCACATGGCGGGCATATTCTACTGATGCCAGCTGCATGCCAAGGCAAATGCCAAGGAATGGAACCTGATTGATCCTTGCATACTCGATGGCTGAAATCTTTCCTTCAATTCCCCGGTCGCCGAAACCTCCAGGAACAAGGATGCCGTCAGCATCTCCAAGTAGTTCGTTCACGTTTTCTCTTGTCACTTCTTCCGCATTTACCCATTTGATATCAATATCTGAATCAAAAGTGTAACCAGCATGTTTTAACGCTTCTACTACAGAAATGTATGCATCCTGCAGCTCAACGTATTTACCTACAAGAGCAATTTTAGTTGTCTTGGAAAGGGAAGTCACTTTTTCAACTAGCGCCTTCCACTCTGTCATTTCAGCTTCCTGGCAATCCAGCTTCAAGTGGTCGCACACAATCTGGTCCATTTTCTGCTGCTGAAGTGCAAGCGGGATGGAATAAAGAGTATCAGCATCTTCACATTCAATAACAGAATTTGTGTCTATATCACAGAATAGGGCAATTTTGTCCTTCATATCCTGTGAAATCGGCATTTCTGTACGAACCACAATGATATTTGGCTGAATGCCAAGGCTGCGAAGCTCTTTAACACTATGCTGGGTCGGCTTTGTTTTCAGCTCACCTGCAGCTTTAATGTAAGGAACAAGCGTACAATGGATGTACATAACATTATCGCGGCCAATATCACTCTTGATCTGGCGAATAGCTTCAAGGAATGGCAGGGATTCGATATCTCCGACTGTTCCGCCGATTTCTGTGATTACAACGTCTGCATTTGTTTCATGCCCGGCACGGAAAACACGGTCTTTGATTTCATTTGTAATGTGGGGGATAACCTGGACCGTTCCTCCTAAATAATCTCCCCTCCGCTCTTTTCTAAGAACCGTAGAGTAGATTTTACCTGTCGTTACATTGCTGTGCTTTCCAAGGTTGATATCGATAAACCTTTCATAATGGCCAAGATCCAAATCTGTTTCAGCGCCATCGTCGGTTACGAATACCTCTCCATGCTGATAAGGGCTCATTGTCCCAGGGTCTACGTTAATGTATGGATCGAATTTCTGGATCGTAACATTTAGCCCTCTATTTTTTAATAATCTTCCTAATGAAGCTGCTGTAATTCCTTTTCCCAGGGAAGAAACTACTCCGCCTGTAACAAAAATATATTTTGTCATCATATATCCCCCTTCAAGTTTTTCAATGATTGCCTGTCCCAAAAAGACTGTCCTAAAGAAACCGATTATGAATTCTCAAATAGTTTTTCCATAAAAAGAGAATTCATTTCTAAAAAACAAAAAAATGATGTTTTTTGAATGTATCAGTCATTCATCCATCATTTGTTTATCCCTGCTATTTCTGCTTATCTTATTTTGAAAAACAAAAACGCTCCGCTTACAAAAGTAAGGGAGCGGTATAATTTATCAACGTGTCCTTTTTTAAGGAGCCCAAAAATGATTCTACAAATTTCGATGATAAAAGTCAAGCACTTCTTATTTTTCTTTTTCCTTATCATCCAAATCTTCTTCGTCTTCATCCTGGTCTTCTTCATCATCTTCGTCGATATCAAACTCTTCATCTTCAATAATGTCTTCATCAATATCTTCTTCATCTTCATCATCATCTTCTAAAAGATCGTCATCTTCATCCTCATCGAGGCCATCATCCAGAAGATCATCTTCATCTTCGTCTAAATCATCAATATCTTCTTCAAAGTCCAGATCTTCATCCTCAAGCTCTTCGAAGTCATCATCTGCAACTGCAGCTTTTTTGCCTTTTTTCTTCTTAGGCTTAGCTGTATGGACGACTTCCTCTTCAATCTGGTCGAATGGATACCAGGTTTTCAATCCCTAGCGGTAGTCTCCAAGTGATGTAAAGCGGCCATCCACATTCAAATCTGTATAAAATTGTGAAATCCTGCGTTCTTTCTCAGCTTTGCTCATTCCTTGAAGAGCAGTCAGCTCTGCCATAATATCTGAAAAAGATAATGGTCCATTTTTTTCAACAAGCAATTCATAAGTCATTTCTATTAAAGACATTTCTTTTATTTGCTCTTTTGTGAAATTTTTCAAACTCAAAACCAGCACGTCCTTTCTCTATTCCAACAGCCTATATGTTTTCTGCATAAAAAAATAATATACAAGATATAATTTCTGCCATTCTTCGCCCATTTTCAAGGCATATTTATCATTATAAACAATATAATCGTGTTTATGCTAGTTCTATCTTAATCTTTCAGTGATTTTCCGCACCTTTAAATGGGGACAATATCCTTCATTCCATCCAAATTGTTTATGCTGAATCTTCATTCTTGCCTCATCGCCAGGTTTTTATAAGTAAGGCTCCGCACCTCTTGTAATTATTTTCGCTGCAGGAGCCTGCACCCAAGGCGGGTAAATCAGCAATGGCAAAAATCACATAGAACATTAATAGAGTCTAAAAAAAAGCAATGGAAATTCTATTTCCATTGCTTTTTCTATCGATATGGTTTTATCTGGAATTACTTGATGATTTTAGCTGCAGATGTCCATTTTCTGCTTCCATGGCTTTTTTACATATTCCTTCTGTACTGACCGCCAACCTCATAGAGGGCATGCGTGATTTGGCCAAGGCTTGCTGTTTTTACGCAATCCATCAATTCGGCAAAGATATTCTTGCCCTGTACGGCAGCTGCTTTCAATCTTTTTATCGACTCTTCACACTGGCTGCTGTTTGCATTTTGGAAATTACGCAAATTGGTGATTTGCATTTCCTTTTCCTCCCGCGTCGCACGGGCAATTTCCATGCTGTTCATCGCTTCTTCAGACGGAGGATTTGGATTGAGATAGGTGTTCACCCCGATGATCGGAAGTTCTCCGGAATGCTTTTTCATTTCATAATGCATGGATTCATCCTGAATTTTCCCGCGCTGATATTGGGTCTCCATCGCCCCAAGAACTCCGCCTCTATCATTGATCCGGTCAAATTCCTGAAGCACGGCCTCTTCCACCAGATCTGTCAGCTCTTCCATGATAAATGATCCCTGAAGCGGGTTTTCATTTTTGGACAGGCCAAGCTCTTTTGTAATGATCATCTGGATTGCCATCGCCCGCCGCACTGATTCCTCTGTAGGAGTTGTAATGGCTTCATCATAAGCATTTGTATGAAGTGAATTACAATTGTCCTGAAGGGCCATCAGAGCCTGGAGAGTGGTTCTGATATCGTTGAAATCAATCTCCTGAGCATGCAGGGAACGCCCAGAGGTCTGGATATGATATTTCAGCTTCTGGCTCCGCTCATTCGCTCCGTATTTATTCTTCATCACTGTAGCCCAGATTCTGCGCGCCACACGGCCGATTACACTGTATTCCGGATCAAGGCCGTTTGAAAAGAAGAATGATAGATTTGGAGCAAAGTCATCAATATTCATGCCTCTGCTTAAGTAATATTCCACATACGTAAATCCATTTGCCAGTGTAAAGGCCAATTGGGATATCGGGTTTGCGCCTGCTTCAGCAATATGATAGCCGGAAATAGAGACAGAATAATAATTCCGCACTTTCTGATTGATAAAGTATTCCTGGATATCTCCCATCATCCTCAGCGCAAATTCAGTAGAGAAGATACATGTGTTTTGCCCCTGATCTTCCTTCAGGATATCTGCCTGGACTGTCCCTCTGACTGTTTGAAGCGTGAAGGCCTTCACCTCTGCAAATTCCGTTTCTGTCAGCTTCCGCCCAAGCTCATCCTCTTTCTTCTGCACCTGCTGCTCAATAGCCGTATTCATGTACATGGCCAGAATGATTGGTGCCGGGCCGTTGATGGTCATGGATACCGAAGTTGAAGGATGGCACAGGTCAAATCCTGCATAGAGCTTTTTCATATCATCCAGTGTACAGATGCTGACTCCGCTTTCTCCAACCTTTCCGTAAATATCAGGCCGGTAATCCGGGTCCTCTCCGTAAAGCGTTACAGAATCAAATGCTGTGCTTAGCCTTTTTGCATTGTCATCCTTTGAAAGATAGTGGAACCGTTTGTTGGTCCGGTCCGGAGAGCCTTCGCCGGCAAACTGCCTCTTCGGATCCTCTCCCTCTCGTTTAAACGGAAATACACCCGCAGTATAAGGGAAATAGCCAGGCACATTTTCACGGTACACCCAGCTCAGAATTTCGCCATAATCTGCATAGCGCGGAAGAGAAACTTTTGAAATAAGGAGACCTGAAAGGCTTTTTGTTTTTAGCTCTGTGACAATTTCCTTGTCACGGATCTTCGTAACCAGGCGGTCACCGGAATACTTTTCTTTAAACGATGGCCATTCCTTGAGGATTCTCCTTGATTCAGCACTAAGTCCCGAAACCGTCTCTTCTTTTAGTGATTCCAGAGATTGAATGATACTTTCACTGTTTCCCTGCTCTCTAACCGCAGCAATGGCACCTTCCAGCTGAAAAATCCGTCTCGCCACCTGCGACTGCAGCTGTGACTGCTTATGATAGTTCCTTACTGCTTCAGCAATTTCACGCAGATAATATCTTCGGTCATTTGGAATAATCATGTTCTGCTTTTGAACATCAGCATCCTTGGAGAAAGATGTGCCCCAATTTGTTCCCGTTTTTTCATTTACCTTTTCCACCAATGCAGCAAACAGTGCGTTGGTGCCTGCATCATTAAACTGTGAAGCAATGGTCCCATAAACAGGCATCCGGCCAGGATCTTCATCAAAAAGCACATGGCTTCTCTGATATTGCTTCTGAACCTGGCTTTTCGCATCTTCGGATCCTTTGCGCTCATACTTATTAATGACAATTAAATCAGCATAATCAATCATGTCGATTTTTTCAAGCTGAGAAGGCGCCCCAAACTCACTTGTCATCACATACAATGAAACATCGCAAATTTCTGCTATTTCCGCGTCACCCTGGCCGATACCGCTCGTCTCTACGATAACCAGATCATAGCCTGCCGCTTTTACTACTGAAATGGCATCCCTGATGGCAAGGGAAAGCTCGCTTTTGGAATGGCGTGTTGCAAGACTTCTCATATAAACCCGGTTTGAGAAAATAGCATTCATGCGGATGCGGTCGCCAAGTAGTGCTCCGCCGGTTTTTTGCTTGGTTGGATCAATGGAGAGGATAGCTACGGTTTTCTCGGGAATCTCATTAATGAACCTGCGGATCAGTTCATCCGTTAATGAACTTTTTCCGGCACCGCCTGTTCCTGTAATACCGATAACGGGTACTTGATTAGCTGCATTCTTAATTTGCTCAAGAAGACCTTCAGCAGCTGCTGCTGTTTCATCAGCGGCATCCAGCCGGTTTTCAGCGAGTGTTATAAACCTGGCTACAGCCCCTGTATTGCCTGATTTAAGTTCATCCAGCTGTCCGGAAATAGAAGTATTGACTGTCGGGAAGTCGCATTCCTCAAGCATTTTATTAATCATGCCCTGAAGCCCGTTTGTCCTTCCATCCTCCGGCGAAAAAATACGGGCAATCCCATATTCATGAAGTTCATGGATTTCACGGGGAATGATAACGCCTCCGCCTCCTCCATAGATGCGGATATGCGAGGCTCCCCGCTCTTTTAGAAGGTCATACATATATTTAAAATACTCAACATGCCCGCCTTGGTAGGAAGACATGGCAATGCCCTGCACATCTTCCTGGATGGCGGCGCTTACCACCTCTTCAACAGAACGGTTATGTCCAAGATGGATGACCTCCGCCCCGCTTGATTGAAGGATTCTTCTCATGATGTTAATTGAAGCATCATGACCATCAAATAAACTCGAGGCCGTGACAAAACGAATATGATTTTTTGGTTTATAAGCTTCCACTGTGCTCATTTTGCCCCTCCTTAGGGTAAAAGTCAGAATCTGCATTTTTTAAAAATAAACCCTTGATCAGCATTTCAGTCTGAAGTTCAATGTACTCCTCTAACGAAAACATTTTATGGAGAGCCCATCTCCGGAAACTCCACATTTGGCCCTGTACAAATATGTTGTGGGAAACGATTTTTATTTGCTGCTCCGATAATTGAAGCTCGCCATTGTCCACACAACGGGTAATGACCTTCTCAAACATCCCCACCATCTCAAGCTCCTTATTCAGAACATATGGCAGCGCATCCTTTGTTAAGGATTTAACCTCTTGATACATCACAAGAACTTCATCCTGCATATCATCCATCACTTGAAAAAAATAAGAAATTGTCCGCTTCAGGCTTTCAATGGTGCCGCTATTATATTCCAATTCCTTTTGCAGCCTTTCTTTGACCTCATCGTAGATAAAATCGCATACAAGATACAGCACATCTTCCTTTGTCCTTATGTACTCGTAAAGAGTGCCGATGCTAAAACCGGACGCTTTTGCAATTTCACGCGTTGTGGTCCTGTGAAATCCTTTTTCCTTAAACAGTGTTACGGCGCCCTTGATCATTTGATTTCGTCTCATACTGACGAGGCGCTCATCTTTGACAGAGGCATGAACTTCTCTCTTTTTCATACAGCACCACCTTCAGCCTTGATAGATGCCTCTTTCTCTAAAAACGGCCTAAAATGAATCTCCAAGGCGTTAAACATGCAACATTAGCTAAGCAGTGAAACTTCCGCTTGCAGAAGTTTCACTTAAAATGGATGTTATTTTGTGATCATTCTTGAGATAACAAGCTTTTGAATTTCTTGAGTGCCTTCATAGATTTGGGTGATTTTCGCATCTCTCATATAGCGTTCTACCGGATAGTCTTTCGTATAGCCGTAGCCGCCGAACACCTGGACCGCTTCCGTGGTAACTTTCATGGCCGCATCACCGGCAAATAATTTAGACATAGCCGATTCCTTTCCGTAAGGAAGCCCAGCGGATTCAAGCCATGCAGCCTGGTATGTCAAGAGCCTTGACGCTTCAACGCTCGTGGCCATTTCTGCAAGCTTAAAGCCAATCCCCTGCTGTGCTGCAATCGGCTTGCCAAATTGCTCGCGTTCCTTTGCGTAATCGACGGCTGCATCTAATGCCCCTTGAGCTATTCCGACCGCTTGGGCAGCAATTCCGTTTCTTCCTCCATCAAGGGTCATCATTGCAATTTTAAAGCCTTCTCCTTCTTTTCCAAGGAGGTTCTCCTTCGGCACTCTGCAATCTTCAAAAATAATTTCAGTCGTCGGTGATGAACGAATGCCGAGTTTCTTTTCTTTTTTGCCGACACTGAATCCTGCAAAATCTTTTTCCACGATAAAAGCACTCGTGCCTTTTTGTTTGGATGCCGGATCAGTCAGGGCAAACACCACATAGGTATCGGCAATGCCGCCATTTGTGATAAAAATTTTCGATCCATTGAGGACATAATGGTCTCCATCCAGCCTGGCAGTCGTTCTCATGCCGCCTGCATCCGAGCCTGAGCCTGGCTCTGTCAGTCCGTAAGCACCGATTTTTTCTCCCTGTGCCATAGGACGGAGATATTTTTGTTTTTGTTCTTCAGAACCGAATTTATAGATTGGCCATCCAGCAAGCGACGTATGTGCTGATAGAGTCACCCCTGTAGATGCACAGACGCGCGAAAGTTCTTCAACTGCAATGCAATAGGCGAGAAAGTCACTGCCTATGCCGCCGTATTCCTCCGGCCATGGAATGCCTGTCAATCCCAGTTCGGCCATTTTATCAAAAATTTCACGATCGAATCTTTCTTCTTCATCACGTTCTGCCGCTGTCGGGGCCACTTCATTCCTTGCAAAATCACGTACCATTTTACGAATCATTTCATGTTCTTCTGTTAGTTTGAATTGCATCTAAAAGTCCCCCATTATCATATTTTCATTTTCAGTCACTGTTTTATAGGTGCTTGCTGATCACAATCCGCTGTATTTCACTGGTGCCTTCATAGATTTCTGTGATTTTAGCGTCCCGGAAGTATCTTTCAACCGGATAATCCTTTGTATAGCCGTAACCTCCATATACCTGAACAGCCTCGCTTGTAACCTCCACTGCTGTTCTGGATGCAAAAAGCTTGGCCATGGAGGCTTCTTTTCCGCACGGCAGCCCTTGGGACCTTAGATATGCTGCATGATAAACAAGCAGCCTGGCCGCTTCAACACTTGTGGCCATTTCTGCAAGCTTAAAGCCCACTCCTTGAAGATAGGAAATTGGTTTTCCGAACTGCACACGCTCTTTCGCATACTGAACTGCATATTCGTATGCCCCCTCAGCAATGCCGAGTGCTTGGGTGGCAATGCCGATTCTCCCTGCATTCAGATTGGCCATGGCAATCTTATAGCCGTCGCCCTCATCCCCAAGCATATTACCTGCAGGCACTCTCATATCTTCAAATGTAAGCTGGACAGTCCTTGAGCCAAGCAGTCCCATTTTATGTTCATCTTTGCCGATGATTAGCCCTGGTGTGTCTTTTTCTACAATGAATGCTGAAATTCCCCTGCTTTTATCTGAAGGGCTGGTTGAGGCAAAAATAATGTAAATGTCAGCTTCCCCGCCATTTGTAATAAATACCTTGGAGCCGTTAAGCCTGTAATGGCCGTCTTCTTTTAACGCCCGCGTCTTCAGGTTGGCTGCATCAGATCCGGCACTTGGCTCAGTCAAAGCAAACGCGCCTAGATATTCCCCGGAAGCAAGCTTTGGAACGAATCTTTTCTTTTGCTCGTCTGTGCCAAAATAGAGAATCGGATTCGTTCCTACAGAGGTATGGACGGAAAGAATAACACCGACTGTAGGGCTTACCTTGGAGATTTCATGAATCGCAATGATGTACGACATATAATCCATTCCTGCCCCGCCATATTCTTCTGGAATTGGAATCCCCATCAGGCCTAGCTCACCCATTCTTTTAACGATTGATCTTGGAAACACACCCGCTTCCATTTCCTCTATAAACGGCTCGATTTCCTTTTTAGCAAAATCCCGCACCATTTTCCGCATCATGTTTTGTTCTTCATTTAATTGAAAGTTCATACGTGCCTCCCTCAGATGCAAACTCTATGTCTGTTCGTTATAGTTATAAAAACCGCGGCCTGTTTTTTTGCCAAGCCATCCTGCTTTTACATATTTCCTCAGCAGCGGGCAAGGACGGTATTTGTCATCCCCAAACCCTTCATGCAAAGTCTCCATGATATATAAACAGGTATCTAATCCAATAAAGTCAGCGAGTGTAAGCGGTCCCATCGGATGGTTCATTCCAAGCTTCATCACATCATCGATCGCCTCTTTTGTTGCGACGCCTTCATATAGGGTGTAAACCGCTTCATTGATCATCGGCATCAAGATCCTGTTGGAAACAAATCCCGGAAAGTCATTCACTTCAACAGGAACCTTGTTTAACGATAGTGATGTTTCATGAATAAGTGTGTAGACATCATCTGCAGTAGCCAGGCCGCGGATGATTTCCACGAGCTTCATAACAGGGACAGGATTCATGAAATGCATGCCGATTACCTTCTCCGGCCTTGTTGTGGCAGCAGCAATTTCAGTAATCGGAAGGGATGATGTATTAGTAGCTAAAATCGCATGCTCTGGAGCAATTCTATCCAGTTCTGAGAAAAGCTTTGACTTGATGTCCATATTCTCAACGGCTGCCTCTATTACGAGATCCGCATGCTGCGCATTTTGCAGATCTGAGGACAGTTCAAGGCGGGATAGCGCCTTTTCTCTATCTTCCTCTGTCATTTTCCCTTTTGAGGTTTGGCGAGTCAGGTTTTTTTCGATAACTGATAAGCCTTTTTCTGCAAACTCAGGCTTCAGATCATGCAGAATCACTTGATAGCCGCTCATGGCAAAGACCTGAGCAATTCCGGCTCCCATTTGCCCAGCCCCTATCACCATAACTTTATTAATATTCATGGATATGCCTCCTTAAAGACGAGTTGATTTAAATACATGCAGCTTATAATCGTTCAATTATGCTTACAATCAGCCTTTCGGGACCTCGATCATAATGGCATCTCCCTGCCCGCCTCCGCTGCAGATTGCCGCTATTCCAATTCCGCCGCCCCGGCGTTTTAATTCATGCATCAAGGTAATGATAATTCTTGCTCCGCTTGCTCCAATTGGATGCCCAAGCGCTACTGCCCCGCCATTCACATTGACTTTTTCAGGATCTGTGCCAGCCAGCTTTCCGCTTGCAAGAGCCACTGCGGCAAATGCTTCATTTATTTCAAAAAGGTCAATTTCCTCTAATTTCTTCCCTGTTTTTTCTAGAATGGCGTTAATAACCAACCCAGGAGTTTTTGGAAAATCCTTTGCTTCAACAGCTACCTCGGCATGGCCGATAATATATGCCTCTGGCTTTTTCCCTTCTTTTTGGGCACGTTCCTCACTCATCAAAACAAGCGCCCCGGCACCGTCATTCACTCCCGGAGCATTTCCGGCTGTTATGCTGCCTTCGTTATTAAATGCTGGCCCAAGCTTCGCAAGCTTTTCAACAGAGGTATCTCTGCGGGGTGCTTCATCATGTTCGACGATAACCGGCTCTCCCTTTCTGACAGGAACTGTTACAGGGACAATTTCCTCTGCGAAGATTCCCCCTTCTATTGCAGAAATGGCCCTTTGATGGCTTCTATATGACCAATCATCCTGTTCCTCTCTTGTCAGTTCAAGTTCTTCCGCCGTGCTGTTTCCGTAGGTGCCCATGTGGACTCCCGTAAAGCTGCAGCTAAGTCCGTCATGAATCATCAAATCCTTTAAAGGGGCATCCCCCATTCGAAGTCCCCATCTGGCTTTCGGAAGGAAATACGGCGCATTGCTCATGGATTCCATGCCGCCTGCCACAATAATCTCTTCATCTCCAAGACGGATAATCTGATCTGCAAGCGTCACGCTTCTTAGTCCTGATGCACACACCTTATTGATCGTTTCTGTTTTAACTTCCCAAGGAATGCCTGCATGCTTGGCTGCCTGCCTGGAAGGAATTTGCCCCTGTCCTGCCTGAAGAACATTCCCCATGATTACTTCGTCTACCTGGCTGCCTGAAATCCCGGCGCGCTCCAACGCCTCTTTAATGGCAAATCCTCCAAGCTCCGATGCTGTAAAGCTGCTTAATCCTCCGCCAAACTTTCCAAATGGTGTTCTCACTCCGCTGACAATAACTGTTTTAGCCATAATGGGCTCCTCCTCTAATTTCAATCCAGTTTTTTTCTCATCCATCCGAAAATTCATAGATATGCCGATTAGCAATCATTGACTGAACGCTCGCTCGAAATCCAGCCAAAAAAACATCCTCGAATGTAAGCGCTTTACTACAGTTTACACAATATAAAGAAAAATTTAAATAATAAAGTAACAAAAAGCGCAAGCGCCTTGGGAGCCTCGACCAGCATAAGACGCCTCAGAATAGAAGGTGCTCTTTGCCTTCCATTCTGAGGTGACTTATGACCTCGATAGGCTAGGCGCTGGAGCTGGATTAAAAAGCGCAAGCGCCTTGATCATAGGATCAAAGACTAAGAACGCCGCATCCTGCGGCAATGCTTTTGTGACCCCCATCCTGGGGGCATAAGCAAATAGGGTTTTGGCCTTAGAAGGCGGTTCTTTGCCTTCTGAGGACAAACGAATCAAGGAACGAAGGCTAAGTACTCTGCGTCCTGCAGAAACGCCTTCATGACCTGCATCCTGCAGGCCTCAGCAAGCTAGGCGCTGAAGCTGGATTACATAAAAAGCGTAAGCGCCTTGGGAGCCTCGACCAGCATAAGACGCCTCAGAATAGAAGGTTCTCTTTGCCTTCAATTCTGAGGTGACTTATGACCTCGAGAGGCTAGGCGCAGGAGCTGGATTAATTAAAAAGCACAGGCGCCTTGGTCAGCTCGCGAAGCAAATAGGGTTTTTACCATGGAAGGCGCTTTTTGCCTTCTGTGGTAAAAACGTCTTTTGCACAGCGAGCTAGGCGCCGGAGCTGGATTAAACAAAACAAAAGGCCTGCTTCCAAAATAAAAATATTATTTTTAGAAACAGGCCTTCATCTTGTATTCAAATATTGTGACTGCCTGTAATTAAGACGCCATGCTTTTTCCTTCGCCGATTACGGATTTCTCCAATAACTCTGCAACATCATACGTTTTTACGTTTTCTTCTACTTCCTTCGCTTTTGTACCATCTGTAATCATCGTCAGGCAGTAAGGGCAGCCGGAGCTGATGACAGATGGGTTCACTTGGAGTGCCTGCTCAGTTCGGGCTACATTGATGCGATTCCCGGTTTCCTCTTCCATCCACATCAAGCCGCCGCCCGCTCCGCAGCACATTCCTTTTTCACGGTTTCGTTCCATCTCGACAAGCTTAACGCCAGGAATGGATTTCAAGATATCCCTTGGGGCATCATAAACCTCATTGTAGCGGCCAAGGTAACACGAGTCATGGAACGTGATGGTTTCATTTACCGCATGCTTTGGAGTAAGAAGACCGTCCTTGACAAGCTGTGCCAAAAGCTCGGTATGGTGATACACTTCCGCCTCAAGTCCAAAGTCAGGGTATTCGTTTTTAAAGATATTATAAGCATGAGGATCGATGGTTACGATCTTCTTCACTTCATTCTTCTGGAACTCCTCGATGTTTTTGGCAGCAAGCTCCTGGAAGATGAATTCATTGCCCAGCCGGCGAGGCGTATCTCCAGAGTTTTTCTCCTTGTTGCCGAGAATGGCAAACTTCACACCCGCCTCATTGAGCAATCTTGCAAAAGACAAGGCAATCTTTTGGCTGCGGTTGTCGTAAGAGCCCATTGAACCAACCCAGAACAGGTACTCAAACTCCTCATCAGCCTTTTTCATCTCTTTGACTGTTGGAATATGGACATCGTCCCTTATTTCTCTCCAGTCTTCTTTTTCCTTGCGGTTCAATCCCCATGGGTTGCCCTGGCGCTCAATATTCTGCATGGCGCGCTGTGCATCAGGGTTCATTTTTCCTTCCGTAAGCACCAGATAGCGGCGCATATCGATGATTTTATCAACATGCTCGTTCATGACCGGACACTGATCTTCGCAATTCCGGCAGGTCGTGCATGCCCAAAGCTCTTCTTCGGTAATGACTTCCCCTATCAGACTCGGGTTATAAATCTCCGTTGCAGCAGCAGACTCCTGGACACCTTCCTGGGCTCCGGCAAGGGCCAGCTGATTTCCCTTTGTATGTCCGAATACAAAGGACGGAACCCATGGCTGCTTAGCTGTAACCACTGCGCCTGTGTTGGTTAAATGGTCGCGCATTTTTATAATGATATCCATTGGCGACAGCATCTTGCCTGTGCCGGTTGCCGGACACATATTTGTACAGCGCCCGCATTCCACACAAGCATAAAGATCAATTAATTGGTATTGAGTAAAATCTTCAATTCTTCCTGCACCAAATGACTCCTGTGACTCATCTTCAAAATCTACCGCCTTTAACTTGCCCGGGTTATCCATGCGATTCAGATAAACATTCGCCGGTCCGGCAATCAAATGCGCGTGCTTGGACTGAGGAACATAAACCAGGAAGGATAATAAAAAGATTAAATGCATCCACCAGGCTATATAGAAAACGGTGATAGCAGCTGAATGTCCCATCCATCTGGTTAGAGCTGCAATGCCTGAGGCAACAGGTTCAGACCAGGAAGCAGCTTCATTGTGCCAGATTAGGCCCATACCGTTTCCAAGAAGGACAGATACCATAAGCCCGCCGATGAAAATCAATACGAGACCTGCCTTAAAGCCCCTTTTCAAGCGGACAAGCTTCTCAATATATCTGCGGTAAAAAGCCCATACCACTGCAACAAGAATGACAAGCGTTACAATTTCCTGAAAAAACGTAAAAGCTGGATATACTGGCCCAAATGGCAAATGCGATCCGGGGGAAATTCCCTTGATAATAAAATCAATCGCACCAAACTGAACCAAAATGAATCCATAGAAAAACATCACATGGATCGCTCCGCTTTTCTTATCCTTCAAGAGCTTCTTTTGGCCAAATACATATACCCATATTTTCTCCAGTCTTTCTTTGACGCGGTTATCGAATTCCACTTTTTTCCCGAGCTTAATATAAGCAATTCTCGTTTTGATCAAGTAAACAAACAAGCTGACTGCGTAAGCGGTTACAAGAATGAATGCGATTAAGTTAATCCAAAGCAACGTATTCAATGTTTGCGCCCTCCTTTGTTGAATGCTGGCACTCCTGCCGCCAAAATAGTTGAAACAGTAAAATTTTTCTGATATTGGTTAATTCCATTATATAATGAATGAGCATTCAGTCAACGAATTCTTTTCAATATTACAGACTTTTTTTCCAAAAACTTATCATGGTTAATCACCTTCATCTTAACAATCCTCACCTGTGTTTATTTAACGGGGATTAGGCATCATGCCACTGAGCAAACTAACCTTATAATATTCCGGGATTCGAGGAGATGTTTTTATGAAAAAACTTGGAATGGCCTTGCTTTTGCTGATAGGAATCCTCAGCTGGCTGGCAGCAGATTTTAATTTGGGCAGAAGAAAGCATGCGGCATGCGGCAAAACCGCAGAAAAATTCCCTTTCCGCCACAGCAGTTTTTCCATATATTCAAATGGCCCATCTTTTTTCGGCGATTTCTTTGAAGATATCAGGCAAGCCCAGAAAAGCATTCATATTCAATTTTTTACGGTCAAAAAGGATGCATTCAGCATGGATTTCCTCCGGCTGCTTATGGAAAAAGCGGAAACCGGCATCGAGGTCCGGCTATTGCTTGACCGTATCGGAAGCAAAGATATCAGCCATCTGCTTATTCATGATCTGCGGATAATGGGGGTCCATGTTTCTTTCGCAGCGGTTCCGCAATTTCCTTTCATTGTTTACTCATCACAGACCCGCAACCACAGGAAAATAACCATCATTGACGGAAAAACCGGCTACCTTGGGGGATTTAACATCGGCAAGGAGTACATGAACGGCAACCCCAAATTATCTCCTTGGAGAGATTATCATATAAAGATCACTGGGGAGGGTGTGCAGGATCTGCAGACACAGTTTCTGAAGGACTGGGAAATTTCCGCCAAAGAGAACATAACAAAACGCGAAGCCTACTTTCCCATGCTTGCCAAAGGAGAATGCCTGCACCAGTTTGTTTCAACCAATGGAGCTGGTCTTGAAGAGCTGATTCTGAAAATTTTCAACTCTGCAAAAAAACATATAATTATCGGCACTCCCTACTTTATACCGAGCAAAAGAGTATTAACAGGTTTAAGAGAAGTCCTTGCTAAGGGTATAAAGGTAACAATCATCGTGCCCAAAAATGCAGATCACCTTTTTGTAAAAGAAGCAGCCTACCGCTATTTTAGAGTGCTGCTGAATGAAGGAGCACACATTTATCAATATCAGAGAGGGTTTTACCATTCAAAAATCCTGTTAGCTGATGATACAATCTGTGATATCGGCACCGCGAATTTCGATAAAAGGAGCCTATTTCTCAATCAGGAAATGAACTGCCTTATTTACGATAAGACATTTATTACGACCGTCCGAAACCTGCTTGAAGAAGATATACAGCAATCACGGCCATTGACAGAAGAATTGCTGGCGAATACGGGAATTTTCATTAAAATTAAAGAACGGATTGCGGCACTGCTCTCCCCATTTCTGTGACAAGCTGCTGCCTGTAAGGAGGACAACATGAAAGTACGATTTGGCTACGTTGCAAATGCAACATTGCTATGGGATGCTTCACCGGCAAAATCCCTTACCTTTAAACGATTCAGCGAGCTCGGGAAAGATGAAAGAATAAATAAACTGCATGAAGTAACACTACAGAACATTGAGAATACACGCAGAATCCTTCTCTATAATGCCGCACATCAAATAGAAGTGTATCGCCTTTCCAGCTCGATTGTCCCGCTTGCCACACATCCCGAGGTACAATGGGATTTTGTGGCACCTTTTAAAAAAGAATGGGAAGAGCTTGGAAGCCTCATCAAACAGTATGGCATGCGTGTCAGCTTCCACCCTAACCAATTCACCCTGTTTACAAGTTCAAATCCTGTCATAACGGCTAATGCTGTAAAGGATATGGTATTTCATTATGAGATGCTGAGTGCCATGGGTGTGGAGAAAGAATCTGTCATCAATATCCATGTTGGCGGTGCCTACGGTGACAAAGCGAAGGCAACAGCACGCTTTTATGAACATATTACGGCACTGCCCCTTCATGTCAAACAGCAGATGACTCTGGAAAATGACGATAAAACATATACTGCGGATGAAACACTGAAGGTCTGCCAAAATGAAAACATCCCCATGGTTTTTGATTATCATCACTATATGGCTAATCAGGGAGAGAAACCTTTCGAGCACCTGCTTCCAGATATTTTTGCAACCTGGGAGCATACTGGCCTTATACCTAAAATACATGTTTCATCACCTAAAAACGAAAAGGAATTCCGCTCCCATTCCGACTTTGTCGATTTGGAGTTTCTTATGCCTCTAATCAAGGCACTGAGGACACTAAACCAGGATGTTGATTTCATGATTGAAGCGAAAAAAAAGGATCAGGCCATGCTGAAGCTTGTTGAAGACATATCCAAAATCAGAGGCGTAAAAAGAATCTCGGGCGGATCTGCTGAGTGGAAATGACAGGGACCGAGGCATAAACAAAAAGGCAGCCAGACTCTTCTAGAGACTTGGCTGCCTTTACTTATGCTTTTACATTTTTTCCGGTGCGGAAACTCCGATAAGAGCAAGAGCGTTTTTAAGTGTAATCTGTACAGATTTCACCAATGAAAGACGAGCTTTGCTTCTATCCATGTTTTCGGGATCAAGCACTTTGTCTGCATTGTAGAAGCTGTGGAATACAGAAGCCAGATCAAAGATATAATTCGTCATTCGGTGCGGCATGCGTTTTTCAGCAGCTTCTGCAATAGCCTGCGGGAATTCTCCAAGTTTTTTCAGAAGCTCTACTTCTTTTTCAGATGAAAGAAGTGAGAAGTCTGCTGTTTCATCAAATTGGATGCTCTGCTCCTCACCTTGGCGCAGGATGCTGGAGATACGGGCATGTGCGTACTGGGCATAATAAACTGGATTGTCATTTGACTGGGAAACAGCAAGATCCAAATCAAAATCCATATGTGTATCGGCGCTTCTCATTGCAAAGAAATAACGGACAGAATCCAATCCTACTTCTTCAATCAAATCGCGCATTGTCACTGCTTTACCAGTCCGTTTGCTCATTTTCATTTTCTCGCCGTTTTTATATAAGTGGACAAGCTGAATGATTTCGACCTCAAGCTGGTCACGTCTGTAGCCAAGTGCTTCAATTGCTGCCTTCATGCGGGGGATATAGCCATGGTGGTCGGCACCCCAGATGTTAATAAGCTTATCAAATCCGCGTTCCAATTTATTGCGGTGATAGGCAATATCCGGAGTCAGGTAGGTATAGGAGCCATCCTGCTTGATTAAAACCCGGTCTTTGTCATCGCCTAATTCTGTAGAACGGAACCAGGTTGCGCCGTCCTGTTCATAAATATGGCCTCTTTCCTTAAGTTCAGCCAGAGCTTCATCGATTTTGCCGTCTTGGTAAAGAGATGTTTCTGAATACCAGACATCAAAAGGAACACGGAAGTTTTCAAGATCCGTCTTCAGTTTGCCCATTTCATATTTAAGCCCATACTCTCTGAAAAAGGCAAAACGGCTTTTTTCATCTTCATGAACATATTTATCGCCGAATTCTTCTGCAAGTTTTTTGCCGATATTAATAATATCCGCACCATGATATCCGTCCTCAGGCATTTCTTTATCCATTCCTAGCGCCTGGAAATAGCGGGCCTCTACAGAATAGGCAAGGTTATTGATCTGATTGCCTGCGTCATTGATATAATATTCGCGGGAAACATCGTAACCTGCTTTGTCCAGCACGTTGCAAAGCGAATCGCCTACCGCTGCTCCGCGGGCATGGCCAAGGTGAAGATCTCCTGTCGGATTAGCCGAAACAAACTCAACCTGAATTTTTTCCCCTTTTCCAAAATCACTTTCCCCATAAGTATCGCCAGCCTGTAAGATAACAGGAATCAACTCAGTCAGGTACTGATTATTCATATAGAAATTGATAAATCCCGGTCCTGCAATTTCAATTTTTTCAATGGATGCTTTAGAATGGTCAAAGTTTTCAATAATCGCTTCAGCAATTGCACGAGGTGCTTTCTTGGCTACACGAGCCAGCTGCATTGCCATATTTGTGGAATAATCTCCATGAGTTTTATCTTTCGGAAGCTCCAGAATGACACCTGGAATTTGTTCCTCCGCCGCCAAGCCAGCCTTGATTGCGGCATTTTTAATTTCCTGCTTTAATTTACTCTGAACCTGTTCAACTATGTTCATTTCATGCTTCCTCCCTGAATGCAATCGTCATTTCATAATATCCTTTTTCACTGCCCTGCATGGTTAATTCATAATTCAGGACCAGCTTGCCTTCCTTTTCATCTTCATTCCACTGGTATTCAAGGGAATTTGTATGAGTGATCATCCCCAATGTTCCATATACGCTTTCATAATGGCCATGTACAGTTTCTTCCGGCACAAATGACTGCCTCATCTTAACCGCGCCATTTCTCAGCAGAAGTGCTTCGTGCCCTTTGTATTTAATGGTGGTCTGCGTTTTTCCGTACTCATTTTCTTCACCATATTGAAGGTAAAGAGATCCTGCTTTGAAAAACATTGTTCCAAAGGTGATTAATTCATACGATTCCGTTCCAGAGCCATTTCTAATTTTTGTTTGCAATGTAACCTTAATATTCTTTTTTCCGCTATCCTGAAGAGTCAATTTTACACTTCCTCACTACACTTATAACCCTATAAGTATAAATACTCTTTGGGCAAGTTTCAACACCTGAAAAATAAGCAGGCCGCCTGCCTTTTAAAAAAGGAGGAAAATTAGCTATATCTAAACGCACATCAGAGAATCATTCTTAACAAAATGGCACCTCTATAGACGTTTCTCCTAATTTAGCAAAATTCCCGCTGAGAGAAGGATGATTTTACAAAGTTCTTTTCATAAAGATGGTTGTTTTTTAATGAATTCTATGAGGCAATCCCCTTGTTGGATGGGAGCGTAATTGCGGGATTAGCTGAAATCACCAGCAAAGTTTACGAAAACTTTTACAAGCAAATGTGGCCTGTTTTGATTAATAAAAGCAGTTTTATCAGGCAAGAACGTTTTTTATTTTCCATGAAAATGGATAATCTTTTTATTTCCGGCTTTATTCAAGCCAATTCTCCTTTGATTCGATCCAAAACACGCCCCATTAAAGCGAATCCTTCGCTGATTCGGGCGAAATGCCGAAAATAGTTAAAAGTAAAAGCGGTCCCAGCTCTAAGCTGAAACCGCTATTCATCCTATTTTATCGTTTTTGCACCCAGCCTAGGATCATTTCACGAATCAGCTTGCTGGCTGTATTCGCTGTTTGTTCGGATGGATCATAAATAGGAGCTACTTCGACTAAATCACAGCCCACTACCTTTACCTCAGAACGGGCAATTTCATGGATAGATGCTAAAAGCTCTTTCGATGTGATTCCGCCTGCATCCACTGTGCCTGTGCCAGGAGCATGGGCAGGATCCAGTACGTCAATATCAATCGTGACATATACAGGACGTCCAGCAAGTTTAGGAAGCACTTCTTTCAATGGCTCCAAAACTTCAAATTTAGAGATCTGCATGCCATTTTCCTTGGCCCACTGGAACTCCTCCTTCATGCCGGAGCGGATTCCGAAAGAATATACATTTTTCGGACCGATATGCTCAGCAATTTTACGGATTGGCGTAGAATGTGAAAGCGGCTCGCCTTCATACTCTTCACGAAGATCGGTATGGGCATCCATATGGATAATGGCTAGATCAGGATACTTCTTGTACATAGCCTTCATAACAGGCCAGGCAACCAGATGCTCCCCGCCCATGCCAAGCGGGAATTTCCCTGCCTCTAATACGCTGTCTACAAACTCTTCGATCATATCTATGCTTCGCTGCGGATTGCCGAACGGAAGCGGAATATCACCTGCATCAAAATACTTTACTTCCTCAAGTTCACGGTCTAAATATGGACTGTATTCTTCAAGGCCGATAGAAACCTCCCTGATTCTTGTCGGTCCAAACCTTGAACCTGGACGGTAGCTGACTGTCCAATCCATAGGCATTCCATAAATGACTGCTTCCGCTTCATCAAAATTAGAATGGCTTTTAATAAATACATTGCCTGAGTATGCTTCATCAAAACGCACTAGTTTTCCTCCTTCATTTCAAAATGAAAGGGAGAGTATGCTCTCCCTTTCATCACAGTTTTCTTTATTTAATCTAGCTTCAGCACCTAGCCCGCTGTGCAAAAGATGTTTTGGCCACTGAAGGCAAAGAGCGCCTTCTATAGCCGAAACCCTATTTGCTTCACGAGCTGAACAAGGCGCTTGCGCTTTTTATTTAATCCAGCTTCAGCGCCTAGCCCCTCGAGGTCATAAGTCACGCAAGATTTGAAGGCAAAGTGCACCTTCTATTCTTGCGCGCCTTATGCTATTCAGGGCTAAACAGGCGCTTGCGCTTTTTATTTAATTAAGTCTTGTACAAATTTCGGTAAAACAAATGCAGCTTTGTGAAGTTCTTTTGTGTAGTATTTTGTTTCGATTTCATGGAAACGCTCTTCGCTTACTTGAAGCGGGTCATGTTTTTTAGAACCGATTGTGAATGTCCACATGCCGCTTGGGTAAGTTGGGATGTTCGCTGTGTAAAGGCTTGTGATCGGGAAGATTTCCTTCACGTCTCTTTGTACGTCTCTGATCAGGTCCGCTTTGAACCAAGGGTTGTCGGTCTGGGCAACAAAAATTCCATCTTCCTTCAATGCTTTTGAAATTCCCGCATAGAAGCCTTTTGAGAATAAGTTGACAGCAGGGCCTACTGGCTCAGTGGAGTCAACCATGATGACATCATATTCGTTTTCGCTTTGGGCAATATGCATGAATCCATCATCCACTTGGACGTCCACTCTTGGATCATCAAGCATTCCGGCAATTTCCGGAAGGTACTTTTTAGAGTACTCTATTACTTTTCCGTCAATATCCACAAGTGTTGCTTTCTTCACGCTTGGGTGCTTTAGGACTTCACGGATTACACCGCCGTCTCCTCCGCCCACTACTAATACGTTTTCAGGATTAGGATGCGTAAACAATGGCACATGGGCCACCATCTCATGGTACACAAATTCATCGCGTGTTGATGTCATGACCATGTCATCAAGAAGAAGCATATTGCCCCACTCTTCAGTTTCGACCATATCCAGCTTTTGGAAGTCTGTTTGTTCCGTATGTAAAGTGCGGTTAATTTTCATTGTAATTCCAAAATTCTCTGTTTGTTTCTCTGTAAACCAAATGCTCATTATTCCGCTTCCTTTCTTGAATCCGTTTTTATTTTATCCCGCATTAACGGGCAATTGTTCACCATGAAGGATGAAAGAAAATCCCCTGATGGAAGGTTCACTATATTTTACACGAACATTATTAATATTCCCTAACAATACTATAACAATGACTTTAATTCTGTCCGGTAATTCGACACGATTTTCATCATGATTAGCTAGAAAAAGTATAGACGAATTCAGCAAAATTGCAAGATTTTTTTTGTCTGCAGTTTCCTTATGTTTAAAAAAGGAAGTTTTTTTTCATACTTACTAATAAGTTCTTTTCTTAAATGGCATGACGTCAATGCAGCATGCTTTGCAAGAAAGGCGATTGATATTTTTTAGGCTCTGTTAAAGTCCATGCTGATTTTAACTCCGTATGAATGAGCCCGAACCGGGCGGAGCCTGCAGTGAACACGATATTACCATAGCCAAAAAAAGAGGTGGAAACAGTGGAGCTAATTACTGAGCGTTTCAAGAGATCCTCCAAATACATACGCGCGTTCATCATCGTGACAGCACTCTCTGCTCTGTTGCTGTTTTTAATGTTTCTTGCTCTTTTCATGTATGCTAAAGTTCTGGGGCCGCCTCCAGTAGCGGTGCCGCAGTCTACCTTGTATTATAGCGAAAGCGGCAAGGTGATCGGCGAAACCAGCCATGGACAAAAACGGTATTGGGTCCCGATTCAAGAGATATCGCCGGATTTGATTAATGCCACAGTAGCTGTTGAAGACCGGCAGTTTTATACACATCGGGGATTTGATTTAAAAAGGATTGCGGGCGCTGTTTTGGCGGATATGCGCTCCATGTCCAAGGTACAGGGTGCAAGCACCATCACCCAGCAGTATGCCCGGAACCTTTACCTTGGACATGATAAAACCTGGAAAAGAAAGCTAAGTGAAGCCTTTTACACGATTCGCCTTGAAATGAATTACTCAAAAAGAGATATTCTTGAAGGCTATTTAAATACCATTTACTACGGGCACGGAGCTTACGGAGCCCAAGCAGCGAGCCTTTATTATTATGGAAAAAACGCAAAAGACCTGACACTTTCCGAAGCCAGCATGCTTGCCGGTGTTCCAAAGGGGCCTTCACGGTACTCGCCACTGGCCAACTTGGAAAAAGCAAAGCTGCGCCAGCAAGTGGTTCTGTCCTCCATGGTTCAAAAGAAATATATCAGCACAAAACAAAAGCTTGCAGCAAGCCGCGCCCCCCTCTCCTTTAATGGAGAAAAAGAAACCGTACATGGCAGGGTTGCTCCCTACTTTCAGGATGCGGTGAAACAGGCTTTAAAAACGCAGCTGCATTTGGACGACAGGACGATTGAGCTTGGCGGGCTCCGGGTTTATACCACCCTAAACGAAAAAACACAGGCAGCCGCAGAAAAATCTTTTTCTGATATTATATCAAGCCAATCCAATGTCCAGGCAGCACTTGTGGCTATGAATCCTAAAACAGGCGCTGTAACGGCGCTTGCAGGCGGAAGGGATTATGATAAATCACCATTTAACCGGGCAACGCAGGCCATCCGCCAGCCAGGCTCGACCATTAAGCCGATCCTGTATTATTCTGCGCTGGAGAAGGGATTCACTCCTTCTACCACACTGAAAAGCGAGGCAACGACATTTAAATATGACGGAGGCCAGTCGACATATACCCCTCATAATTACAATAGCCAATATGCCAACGGGGACATTACCATGGCACAGGCCATCGCGCTTTCGGATAATATATTTGCGGTAAAAACCAATCTTTTTCTCGGTGAGAAATCTCTGGTCCAAAACATCCGGAAGTTTGGACTGACGACAAAAATGCATGCTTCACCTTCCCTTGCACTTGGCACTTCAGGCGTCCGGGTGATTGAGATGGTCAATGCCTACAGCCTGCTGGCTAACGGCGGGAAGCATGTTACACCTATATTCATTAAAAGGGTGGAAAATCAAAAGGGCGATGTTATTTTCGAACAAAAAACCGACCATAAACAATTACTTGACCGGAATAAAGCCTTTGTCATGACTGAAATGCTTACAGGTGTCTTTGATAAAAAGCTCAATGGATACACAAAGGTAACCGGCAGTACAATAGCTCCAGAGCTTACAAGACCGTATGCCGGAAAATCCGGATCGACCACAACAGATAGCTGGATGATTGGTTATGCACCGCAGCAGGCAGCGGGAGTCTGGGTAGGTTATGACCAGGCAAAGAAAATGGAGAATCCGGCTGAGAATGTATATGCCAAGAAAATTTGGGCTGATTTTATGGAAACCAGCCTTGAAGAAATACCCGTAAAGCCTTTCAAAAAACCCAGCGGTGTTGTCGGGGTATATGTGAATCCTCAAAACGGCAAGCTGGCAACAAAAGACTGTCCTGTCAAAAGGAAAACATACTTTGTCAAAGGCACTGAGCCCGAAGAATACTGCACAGAGCACCTTCCGAATAGCCAAAATCCAATACTGTCATCTCCCGAAAAACATAAGAAAAGCTGGTATAAACGGATCCTGCATTTCTGGGGGCATTAACTCCATACAGACAAAAAACCTCGAAGCCATCTTGAGCTTCGAGGTTTTTCGTGTCCTAGCTATATAGCGCTTTAAACGCTTTCTATCAGTTTACTGATATTCCTTTAATTTCACAAGATACCAGTAGCCATTTTTCGAAATTTCACAAAAATGACACAAAGTGATTTATTGTACAGTTAGACCCTGTTTTAATTCCCCTGATGACCGTTCCCACATACCTGCATCGTGATTCTTCAAGAATGTCGCCAGGATTTCCTTCGAACGATCATCCATGTGGTCGACAATGATCTTTCTTTTAAGGGATTTATCCATGCGGTTCACGTGCTCTGGAAGCGATTTGTATCCCCTCCTGATTTCACGGTCTACTGTCATCTCGCATGCCGTTACACCTGCATACATAGGGCCTGCCTGAGTTGGTTCAATGGTCACCCATACAAGCCAGTATGGTTTGGCATTCGGCACTTCTTCTTTTGTTTTCAAAAATTTAATTCCGCGCTCCACTGTACTTCTTGCGTGCATGGCGCCAATATCTACAGCAGCCTCTCCTGCTTCAACATCAATGATGACTGGAGCAATATTATCCAGCGTCAGTACACCGGCCCCATATCCGCCATGGCCTTCTGTCGGATCATTTTTAATAATATTAAAACCCAGTTTCTTTTTTGGCTGTTCTTCCACGAATATTCCTCCTTATATCAGAAGCTATAAAAATAAAGATGCGAAGAAATTATTTAATCCATCCATAAAAAACGGCAGCACCGCATTGAAAATCGGCTGAATGGTGTAGCTGTTCAGCTGCGGAATCAAAATCAGGATCAGAAAAATCAATGAGCCGTATCCTTCATATTGAGTCATCTTTGCCCGTATATCCCTTGGTGCAAGGTCCTGCAGGATGCGATATCCGTCAAGCGGAGGCAGCGGCAGCATATTAAAGACAAACAGCACAATATTCAGCTGATAAAATGTATTGAAAAATGAAGTAACATAAAACGGCATGTCAGCATCCGCCCCTGAAGCCACAAGAATATACCAGATAAGCAGGGCAAAAACAGCAAGAAGCAGGTTGCTTAAAGGGCCAGCAAAGGAAACCAGAATGCCTGCAAGCCTTGGCCGCTTAAAATTAAAATGATTAACGGGCACCGGGCGCGCCCAGCCGAATCCGGCAACCAAAAGGAGCAGCGTCCCAAAGGGATCAAGATGCGAAACAGGATTGAGCGTCACCCTCCCCTGATTCTTAGCCGTAGGGTCACCAAATTTATACGCCACATAAGCATGCGAAAATTCATGAAATGTAAATGCAATCAGCAAAGTCAAAACTACATACGGAATTTGATCAAGACTAAATGCTAAATATTGATTTAAAAAATCCAATCAGCTTCTCCTCCATCTTTTACTAAACAATAGTATACATGAAAATCATGCAGAAAGTAAAAAGCTCAAGCCCCTTAATTGATAGGAACAAAGACATATCACACAGCACCAGGCGCGGCCGCATATTTGCTGCCGCATCCGCCCCATGGTAAGTCGTATAAGAAAGGACAGCCTAGACTCTATCTAACTTTTCTTGCAATTCATATATGAGTATGAAACACTACAATCATAGAATATGAAAGGAGGGCTTTGTACATGCCATTTGTAACTGTCAAGATGCTTGAAGGACGCACGGAGGAACAGAAAAAAGCATTGGTTGAAAAAGTAACAGAAGCCGTTATCGAAACAACGGGAGCATCCAAAGAAAAAGTGACTGTCTTCATCGAAGAAATGTCCAAAAACCACTACGCAACCGGCGGAGTCCGCCTAAGCGACCAGTAACATATAAAGCGCAAGCGCCTTGGTCAGCTTGCGAAGCAAATAGGGTTTCGGCCATGGAAGGCGCTTTTTGCCTTCTGTGGCCGAAACATCTTTTGCACAGCAAGCTAGGCGCTGGAGCTGGATTACACAAAAAGCGTAAGCGCCTGTTCAGCTTGCGAAGCAAATAGGGTTTTGGCCATAGAAGGCGCTCTTTGCCTTCTGTTGCCGAAACATCTTTTGCACAGCAGGCTAGGCGCTGGAGCTGGATTGAACAAAAAGCGCAAGCGCCTGTCCAAAGGATCAAAGACTAAGTACGCCGCGTCCTGCGGCAGCGTCTTTGTAACCCCCATCCTGGGGGCCTCAGCAAATGCAGATATCAAAAAGAAAAAGCTAAGCCTTATTGCGGCTTAGCTTTTCCTTTTAATTGTTCTATATAAAGATAGGCCTCGTCAACTTCTTCAAGGGTATACTTCTGCTTGCTTTTCAGGGTGAAGATTTTTTCAGCTACTTCTTCCCTCTCCAGCTCCTCAAAGTACAATACGGTCGACACCAGTTCCAAAAAACGTGCACTTTGGTCATTCATATCCACCAGGCAGACCTCCATGGATGGAATCTCCATATCGTGCATTTTCATAAATTCTTTGCCCGAATCTGTAATAGAATAACAATATTGATAATATCCTGCCTTTTTTTCTTTTACTTCATTCAGGTAACCCATATTGCACAGCTCTTCAATTCTGAGAGTCAGTTCTTCTGAATAGGGCCCGTAAAAGTGAAAATGGAATTTTTCATGAAAAGGAAAGGATAGTTTTTTTGCTATATATATAATTTTCTGCAGCTTTTTCCTTCCAGAAATTTCTCCCGCAGCAAAAACAGCATGCATAATCTTGGCATGATCCTTAAACAAGGCTCATCACTCCTCACCCAAAATGTTCCCAAAGCAAAGCATCATTCTCATTCCGGCAGTTCCAGCAGCTCCCGGATCTGCTTTTTTATATTCTTTTTCGATGACTCGTCCCTCAGCAAATCGGCGGGGAAATACAGCTTGTGGTCTGTACGCCTTTTCCCCGAAATGGCATCGACTATCTCCGATTCACGCGATAATTCGCGGACTTCACCATTATTCTTCAGCAGGTGTATGGGCAATCGCTCTTCCTCCTCGCCCGGCCTGTAGAAATCATATGGCAGATCAGAGGAAGAATCGACCTCCAGATAATAATCCGGATCGATTCCTGCCTTCTTGAACAGCCTGTTCAATTCCATTAACTTATTCATTTGATCATTTGATGGATGGAACTCCGTGTACTTGAAAAGCCTGCGATTCATAAAACGGTCGCACAAATCGCTCAGTACCGGATCCTCTTCCTCTTCCCACATCTGAAAATAATACAGCATCACAGCTTCATCCAGCTTCAAGTAATCCTCGAGCGTGACGTTTCTTTTGAAGAGAGAGTAGAAGTGCACCGGGGCTTGCCTAAAGGAATAGCCTGCCTCGAATAAGTGCTTTGCTCTATGCAGGATCTTCGTAAGTATGACTTCTGCGCTTCGGGTAACAGGGTGAAAGTAAATCTGCCAATACATCTGATATCGGCTCATGATATAATCTTCCACCGCATGCATGCCGCTTTGCTTGATGACAGCTCCGTCCTCGCGCGGCCTCATGACGCGCAAAATCCGCTCCATATCAAACTGGCCATAGCTTACCCCTGTGAAATAAGCATCACGCTGCAGATAATCCATGCGGTCGGCATCTATCTGACTAGAAATCAGGCTGACTACTAGTTTGCTTCCGTATGTCTTGGCAATAACCTCTGCAACTTTTTTCGGAAAATCCTTCGAAACCCTTTGCAGGACCTGATTTACTTCAGTATCGCCCAAAACGATTTCACGGGTGAAATGTTCATGATCTGTGTCGAAAACCTTTTCGAAAGAGTGGGAAAATGGGCCGTGCCCCAAATCATGCAGAAGTGCCGCACACAGGGAAAGCAGCCGCTCGTCCCCATTCCATTCCGGCCTTCCTTCAAAAACATCATCAATGATTCTACGGACGATTTCATACACGCCCAGCGAATGATTCAGCCTGCTGTGCTCAGCTCCGTGAAAAGTCAAATAAGTCGTTCCGAGCTGTTTGACCCGGCGGAGACGCTGAAATTCCCTTGTTCCTATCAAATCCCAAATGACCCTGTCACGCACGTGAATATAACGGTGGACCGGATCCTTAAACACTTTTTCTTCGCTTAATTTTTCGCGGGAATATGCCATGGACGACCCTCTTTTTTATAGATTCAAAATTTGTATAGGTGAACTGAAATGTTGTTTTATTTTCTTTGTACAGCTGCATGGCTTTTCAAGGTGCACATGATTTTTTATTCTATCATGCTGTTATTATAGCTCGTTTTATGCAAAAAAAATATGCCCAACCCTTTCTCCTTTTCGATCAAAAACAGGTGAAAACCTGTTGGCTGCAGCAAAAAAAGACATTTTTCGCACACAAGAATTTTTTTCTCTAACATTCTACCCTGCCTCCACTGTTTAAAAACAATGCTGCACATATATTTGCGGCTAAAAAGTCTGCTGAAATAAAAACTACTATCCTTTTAGTTTTCTGTATAAAAAGTTCAATAGGTGTCAAACATGTAGATAAGCAAATACATTACAGGCAAATGCAAAAACGAATTTACTATGTTACCAATTTTGTTTTTGGATGCTAGAGGAAAGGGAGTTGGCAGTATGAAAGTCCGTCAAGACGCTTGGACCGAAGAAGATGATTTATTGTTGGCAGAAACAGTTCTGAGACATGTCCGTGAAGGCAGCACTCAATTGAATGCATTTGAAGAAGTCGGAGATAAACTGAACAGAACCTCGGCAGCCTGCGGGTTTCGCTGGAATGCCGTTGTCCGCCATACCTATGACAAAGCGCTTCAATTGGCAAAAAAACAGCGAAAGCAGCGCCAGCGCATTTTAGGAAAAGATCAAGGAGGAAAGAAACGCCTTCTGTATACCCCGCCTGCACCGACCATCCAGGATATTGTCACTGTGCAGCCGGATATAGACGGACAGGAAGAATCCGAAACTATCAATTATCAGGCTGAAGAGCTGATTTATGCCGAACTTAGGCCTGAACCAAAAGCCGCTGCTCCTAGCCGGCCATACGAAGCTGCAGGCAGCCCGCTGTCTCTTGATCTTGTTATTTCTTATCTTCAATCCATGAACGGTGCTGTGCTTCAGGCAGAGGTCCTGAAATCCGAAAACGAACGGCTTCACTTGGAAATTCAGGAGCTTAAAGCAAGAAATCAGGAACTGGCAAAGAAGGTATCAAGTCTAGAGCAAAATACCGGACTTATCCAGGAAGATTATGAAACTTTAATGAAAATCATGAACCGAGCCAGAAAGTTAGTTTTACTTGAGGAAGATGATCGTCCTGCCACTAAGTTCAAAATGGACCGAAATGGAAATCTTGAAAAACTGGCAGAATAATGGACCAGGTATAGTGATATAAAAGGACTCTGTTAGCGCAAGCTTTAACAGGGCCCTTTCTTATGGATAGCGGGACGATTTGAGGCAGTAAAATTCCAAAAATCACGCATCTGCTCGAATTTTGATCCAGATTTGGCTCTAATCATAACGTTTTTTGCTCTAATCAGAGAGAATTTGGCTCTAATCCCTGCTGATTTAGTTTGATCATCCAACTAAATGGTAATTCCTCTTGAAAACTCCATGCCGTTCACCTCATGAAACTATTGAAAACGAGGTTATTTTCGTTATACTTCAGCAAATACCCGTTATTTCAATTGAAACATTAATATCCTTAGCTATAAAAATAAAAAAATCCGTTTTTGAACCCAAGGCGGGATCAAAAGCAGACTTTTTTCCGGACATCAAAGTGACTGAAAGACTTTTTCGTTTCTTTCCGTCACTCTTGTCAAATATGCTTCATATAGCGGCCATTCTTCTCCTGATAATTGAGAGGATGCTATGCTGCCCCCCATTTCCTTTAAAGAACTCAGAAACCTCAGCATGACATCGCCAATGGTCAAAGGTACAGAAAGCAGCTCTGTTAATGATGCCATGACTGAAGGCTTAATTTCAGGATAGGAAAATCTCGTTTCCTCATTTTCTTTAGCAGCTTTGTAGAAGCCTTTAATGAGGGAGGCCCTGTCTGATCCGCTGCCATTTACGCACAGATATATCTGCACAGCCACACCATTGCGGATGCGCCGCTGTGAAATACCTGCAAATTTTTTCCCGCCAATGCTTAAATCATAGCTTCCCGGACAATAGGAACCTGTAATTTCCCTGGCTTCAATAGTTGCGCCAAAATCGGAAAACATGCATTTGACCAGCTCAAACATCGCATCATAGCCTCTGTTGATTTCTATCTTCCGTTCCGTCTCAGGGAAGATTAAAGATATATTCAATACCCCTTCATCAAGGACCACTGCCAGTCCGCCGGAATTTCTGACAATCACCTGATATCCTTGTTCGCCAAGTATTTTCAGGCCATTTTCCAGAAAAGGAAGCTTAGTATCCTGAATCCCAAGTACTATGGTTCGATGGTGAACCCATGCTCTAGCGGCTGCAGAGGAACTCCCTCCGCCAACAGAAGCACAAAGTGTATCATCCATGGCAAAGGACTGCAGGGCGTGAAAGCCTTCCCCCAGCGACGATTGATCAATAATCCGCCATTGCGGCTGTTTGAGCAATGAACTTGTATCATTCATAAGTATTCTTCCTTTAGCGATGTAATTTAAATAGTAATCTATAGAACGCTTTTTATTATAGCATGGGCAATCCGACACTTCGAGATGAGCAGGAGAAGACCATAATGAAAAATCAAAAAAGCAGGCTGCCTGTTAACCTGCAGCCTGCTTTCTTTTTTCAATGATGCAAAGCCTGTGCAGCAGTGATCAGAGCCAGCTTATAGACATCTTCTTCGCTGCAGCCCCTTGACAGATCATTTACAGGACGGTTCAGCCCTTGCAGAATCGGTCCTACCGCTTCAAAATTCCCAAAACGCTGAGCAATTTTGTATCCGATATTTCCCGCTTCCAGACTCGGGAAAACAAATACATTTGCATCTCCTTGAATAAGGGAATCCGGCGCTTTTTTCTGTGCAACGGAAGGTACAAACGCTGCGTCAAACTGGAATTCTCCATCAAGAATCAGGCTTGGGTCCTTAGCCTGTGCTTCCCTAACAGCATGTGACACCTTTTCGGTTTCCGGCGATACGGCTGAACCCTTCGTCGAAAAGCTAAGCATTGCTACACGCGGCTCAATATCGAACATGCGGGCAGTTTTAGCACTTTCTATGGCAATTTCAGCAAGATCATGGCTGTCCGGAGAAATATTGATGGCACAATCTGCAAACACATAGCGTTCATCATCGCGGACCATTATAAACACACCAGAGGTTTTATTCACTTCCGGCTTGGTCTTGATAATCTGAAGTGCCGGCCTTACTGTATCAGCAGTCGAATGTGAAGCCCCGCTTACCAGCCCGTCTGCTTTGTTTGTATGAACCAGCATCGTGCCAAAGTAATTTTCATCTAAAAGGATAGAACGGGCAGATTCTGCGGTTGCCTTGCCATTGCGGCATTCCACAAAGGAAGCTACCAACTCGTCGGTCATTATATAGTTGGAGGGATCATAAATTTCACAGGCCTCCACTGAAATTCCCAGTTCCTTTGCCTTGTCCATTACCCCTTCGATTGGGCCAATTAAAATAGGAGTAAGCAGCTTTTCTTCCGCAAGCCTTCCTGCTGCCCTTAGCACTCTTTCATCCATGCTTTCCGGAAAAACAATCCTTAAATTGTTGCCGGTGATCTTTTCTTTTAAAACGTCAAATAAATCTCTCATATACACATCTCCTCCTCTATTTTCAAAAAAGTATATCAGCTATATTCAGAAGCAAAAAGAAGAATCTGTCTTTAATTTGCCTTAACCGGCCGTAACAATCCTTCTTCAATTACTTTATTGCAGTTAATAGTATTCAATTTAAACTAATTTCTTTATCTAAGGCTGTTTTCGTAAACTTTGTTGCTATTCAACAAGTGGTTGACTTCCGCTCCAGGATGCTCGCTTTCCGCGGGGCGGGCGGTGAGCCTCCTCAGCTGCGCTTGCGGGGTCTCACCTTCCCGCTAATCCCGCAGGAGTCTCGCACCTTACGCTCCAATCAACCTGATTTTAACAATATGATTGCGTCACAGAACACATTAAAAAACAACATTCTTTAAGAGAAGAGCCTTATCTAAACAGCGCAGGGGTGAAAAACCCCTATGAAAGTTTCCCTAAATTGATAATTTCCTTTTTTTCAGCATCTTAATCCTTTTATATGAATTCAATTTAAACCCAAAAGACAAGAATGAGAGTTTTTCTGATTTTCAACATCCTTCAAACATGGTTGCAGTTTATTAGCGTACTCCATCGACTTTATCCTGCAGCAAGCTTCCATGAAGAAATAAAACGAATAAAAAGGCCTGTTTAAAGCAGCTCCCCTTGGAAATGATGTAAATATGAACTTTTTTTGAACATAGTCCCTGTTCCTTACGGATTGGTGTTCTTATAAATTTTCTTTAAATCAAACTATGGTATAGTAAGGATATACGTTTTGAATGATTAGGAGTGATTGTATGAGTGAAGCAGCACAAACACTTGATGGCTGGTATTGCCTTCATGATTTCCGCCTGATTGACTGGACCTCATGGAAACAGATTTCCGGCGATGAGCGTCAACTGGCAATTTCCGAATTTCAGGGATTGCTTGATAAATGGAATACCGTACAAAGCAATAGCGAAGGCAGCCACGCCCTATATTCCATAGTAGGACAAAAAGCTGATTTCATGTTAATGTTTGCACGCCCAACGATGGAAGAATTAAATCAGATCGAAATGGAATTCAACAAATCCAAATTGGCTGAATTTACAATTCCAGCTTCTTCATATGTTTCAGTAGTTGAATTGAGCAACTACCTCCCTGGCGGAGAAGATCCTTACCAGAATCCGGGTGTACGCGCCCGTTTATATCCGATTCTGCCTAAATCCAAGCATGTGTGCTTTTACCCTATGGACAAGCGCCGTGACGGAAACGACAACTGGTACATGCTTCCCATGGACGAACGCCGCAGCCTGATGCGCTCCCACGGCATGATTGGCAGAAAGTATGCCGGACTTGTTAAACAAATCATTTCCGGCTCTGTGGGCTTTGATGATTATGAGTGGGGAGTTACCTTGTTTGCTGATGATGTGCTTCAATTCAAAAAGCTTGTGTATGAAATGCGTTTTGATGAAGTAAGCGCACGTTATGGTGAATTCGGCTCTTTCTTCGTCGGAAATCTTCTTCCTGAAGAAAACATCCCAGCTTTTTTATACGTTTAAAACATGAAGCTCCCGGTTTGCCGGGGGTTTTTCTTTTGCTCTCCTCCAGTTATTTCTCCCGTGCGTACTGACTTCCTCCCTTTTTGGAATAAAAATTAAGCTAAGCCCATACAATTGAAATAGTGATGAATTCATTTCACCGGCTTAATAAATTTCGTTCATACATCTTCTTCAGCATCATGTGAGGTGGATTTTTTCAACATAGCTGAAAAGCTTTTTCGCGGCACGTTCATATTTTGCGATATTTGGAGGGAATGAAATGAATCAAGGAAATTATAATAATCCCTATGAGAATTACAGAACACCCTACACTCCATATGGAAATGTAAACCCATCTCAGAACATAGGCCAGCAGCAGGGCTATCAGCAGCCAATTTCGTATCCATCGCAGCAGCCCCAAATGCCGCCCGTCAGTGCCGGGGGATCACAGGGATCCGGAGGACCCCAGGTTCCTGGCATGCTTCCTGTCGAAGAGTCTTACATTGAAAATATTCTCCGCCTCAACAAAGGCAAGCTTGCAACCGTCTATACCACTTTTGAAAACAACAAGGAATGGAACGCCAAAATTTTTAAAGGCATTATCGAAGCAGCTGGCCGTGACCACCTCATCCTCAGTGATCCGCAAACAGGAGTACGCTACCTGATTCCAATGGTTTATCTGGATTATGTTACATTCGAAGAAGAAATAGAATATGAATATCCATACGGCGGAGGAGCAAACCTCGCATCCTACCCTCCCCGCTAAAAAGCGAAAGCGCCTTGTCCAGCCTCGACCAGCATAAGGCGCGCAAGAATAGAAGGCGCTCTTTGCTTTCAATTCTTGCGTGACTTATGACCTCGAGAGGCTAGGCGCTGCAGCTGGATTAATAAAAAGAGAAAGCGCCTTGTTCAGCCTTGACCAGCATAAGGCGCGCAAGAATAGAAGGCGCCCTTTGCCTTCAATTCTTGAGTGACTTATGACCTCGAAAGGCTAGGCACTGAAGCTGGATTCAATAAAAAGCGGAAGCGCCTTGTTCAGCCTTGACCAGCATAAGGCGCGTAAAATAAAAAAAGAAGGCAGAAGCATTTTTCATTAGCTTTTGCCTTCCTTTTTTTATAAATGCTTAGATACAGCTGTAATCAGCAGAACCCAGGCAGCAAGGAATGATACTCCGCCGAGGGGCGTAATGGCCCCGAGCGGTTTAATTTGAGTGACGCTTAATACGTACAGGCTGCCGGAGAATAAAATGATGCCGGCAAACATCAGCCACCCTGACCAGTTGATTAGCGGGCTTGATATTTTTCCTGCAAGTATACCGAGGGCCAGAAGACCAAGGGCATGAAACATTTCGTATGTAACACCTGTTTTCCATACTTCCAGGTATTTATCAGGAATTTTCCCCTCAAGGCCATGTGCTCCAAAGGCTCCTAAAGCTACTGCAACAAAAGCGTTAATAGCTCCTAAAATCAAGAATATTTTCATACTTTTTCTCCTTCGCTCTTAAAAGTCAAATAGTGAATCACCATTCGCATCTTCCATTTTCACAGGCTTTGTTTGCGGCATAGAGACAGGTGAAGGTGATTGCGGAACCTGTGTGCCTGTATATAGGCTTAGCTGCTGATCTGCACGGGCAGTGACTTCATGCCTCTTGTCTGTATGTTCAATGTCATCAATCAGAACTTCGCACAATGCCTGAATAGCTATTGCATAGCCATTCAGCTTGTCCTGTGATTCAGCAAACTTTGCCTTAGTAATCATATCTTCCATTTTAGCCAATACTCTTCCTGATGAAATATTCATTCTTCCCACCTCATTCAGATGCCGGATCATTTTCTTTTTTTAGCATAACAAAAATGGCTTTTCCATTCAAAATTTGATTGGAAAGGATGATTCACAAAATGTTTCATGTGGAACATTGTCGATTTTAATTATGTTTCAAGATTATGGATTTGCCAGTCAATTTCCTTTTCTCCTGCTTCTTTAAGGTAAGCATTCACGGCAGAAAATGGCCGGCTGCCAAAAAAACCTCTGCTGGCTGAAAGCGGACTCGGATGAACTGATGTAATGATTTTGTGTCTGCTGGTGTCAATTAAAGATATTTTACTTTGAGCCGGCTTGCCCCATAACACAAATACAATCGGCTTTTGTCTGCTGCTCAGAGTTTCAATCACCTTATTGGTGAACGTTTCCCACCCTTTTCCCCTGTGGGAATGCGCTTCACCCTCCCGGACAGTTAATACCGTATTCAGGAGAAGTACTCCCTGCTTCGCCCATTGTATTAAATAGCCATGATCCGGAATGCTGCAGCCGAGGTCGTCTCTCAGCTCTTTGAAAATATTTTTCAAAGAAGGAGGAATCCGTACTTCCGGTTTGACTGAAAAGCTTAGCCCATGAGCCTGATGAGGGCCATGATAAGGATCTTGTCCAAGTATGACAGCCTTCACATCTTCAAAGGATGTGTTATGCAAGGCGTTAAAGATATCATTTTGCTCAGGATATATCGTCCTGTGTGCATATTCATTCTTTAAGAATTCTCTCAGTTCCAAATAATAGGGCTTCTCAAATTCGCTTGCCAGCAAAGGCTCCCAGTCATTATGAAGAATTTTCGCAGTCATTTCCCCTGTCTCCTTTCTCCGTACTTTGTCTTCTAACATTATACGATAAGAACGAAACTTTCGCTTGCTGCAGACTATGGTTCTGCTGGCGGGTCTTTAATAGATGGCAGAAAATAGATGTTTTAGATTCTATCTAAACGGCTACATATAAAACATAGCTATTCACCATATCATTTAAAAAATATCAAAACGGTTAAATCTTAAGGAGGAATTTCATTATGTATCAAGTACATGTATTAGAAAATGGCGTTCAGGCAAAAGAAAAAATTGACGAGTTGACGACTTCAGGCTTTACCAATGAAGATATTTATCTATTTGCACATGATAAAGACCGTTCACAGCACTTAACGGAAAATACTGACACAGAATCAGTAGGCGTTAAAGAACAAGGTCTTCTGGATTCAGTGGGAAATCTATTCAAATCACGCGGCGATGAGCTTCGCAACAGAATGGGCAATCTTGGCCTGACAGAAACAGAAGCTGCCCAATATGAAAAAGAATTGGATAAAGGCAAGGTCGTGCTAGTAGCAAGCAAGGATGCTGATTGATCCAATAAATGAAACACAAAGAGGGCTGCAGACTGCAGCCCTTTTCCATAAAAAAATTCAGCACCTTAGCCTCTTGGGGCCATAGGGCGCTGGATTTTTTTATACCTCTTTAATTTTTAGCCCAAAATCCGCTGATAGAAGGCTTTAGCATGTGCAAGATCCTTTGTGCCGTGAATCAATGCCCGTCCATCCCCAAACACAACCATTCTTTCTCCCTCATGCTCCAGGGAAACTAAAAATGGATTCGACTTCACTTGATACCCGCTTCCTGCCAAATCTGCAGCAAGCTTATCAAGCTTGATAGCAAGTGAACGGGGCGGCCTTATCTGAACCGTATCCCGGCCGCAAAGAACAGTGGACTTTGTGGCATTTTCAAGCTGTAAAAATGGATAAACTGCATTTTCGCCGCAGGAAAGGCAATCCTTTTTCTTTGCCTTGCCCATTTTTATAGTCTGATATTGATTTCTCCAAACATCAAAGGTGGAAAAGCCTGGAGAAACGGCTTCCCAATCCTCTACTAGAATCTTAAAAGCCTCGGCAGACTGGTGGGCAACCGTCATCATGACTGCTGGAGAAATGATGCCCCCGGTATCACAGGTCATCCCCTGTATGGGCATGGATCTCAGCAGACAATTCAGGCAAGGAGTCACACCCGGAATTATGGTGAAACTCATCCCCACACTTCCGACACAAGCTCCATATATCCAGGGAATCCTATGTTTCTGGGAAAGGTCGTTAATAACCATCCTTGTTTCGAAGTTATCTGTGGCATCCATGATCAGAGATACACCTTCCAGCATCCCCTCGAGACTCACGGCTGTCGCATCCATAATAACAGCCCTTATATTGACCTCGCTGTTTATGAGCTGCAAGTGCTTTTTGGCTGCCTCAGCTTTAGGAAGCTTTTCTTTCACATCTTCCTCCGTGTACAGCTGCTGGCGCTGCAGGTTACTTTCTTCCACATAATCACGGTCCACAATAGTCAGCTTGCCGATGCCAGCCCTGGCCAGAATTTCCGCATTTGCAGACCCAAGAGCACCTGCACCAATCAGCAATACATGCTTTCCCCTGATTTTATTAAGCCCTTTTTCACCGACAGGGGCGAACAGAGTTTGTCTGGAATAGCGCTCATTCATCCTTCATTACCCCCCGCTGACCGGCGGAATAAAAGCAACGGTGTCTCCCTCTTGAAGAACCGTCTCCTCATCGGCAAATTCCTCATTGATGGCTGTCATGGCAGAATCAAGAGTGTCAATGCCAAATTCAGAAGCGATCGTGTCCTTAAGGCTGGAAACTGTCATGCCGCTTCCCTCAATAGAAATTTCATCTTTTCCAGCTGCATCCTTTAAATGAGCAAAAAATAAAACTTTAATCATTCAAATCCTCTCCTTCAGGTTTTCCGGATGGATAACTGATGGTCTCTTTTTGATTTCCGATCCATTTTTCTCCATCTTCCCAATGTTCCTTTTTCCAGATCGGAACAATTTCCTTAATTCTTTCTATCGCATAGCGGTTGGCTTCATAGGCATCATTCCTGTGCGGCGTACTTATAGCAATGACCACTGCCACATCTGTTATTTCAAGCCTGCCGGTACGATGGGTAATGGCCGTTTTCGCATCTGGCCAGCGTTCCTTGATTTCAAGCCCTATCTGCTCCAGCTTTTTCACAGCCATCGCTTCGTATGCTTCATATATTAAATGCAAGGTTTTCTTTCCCTTGGTCATTTCCCTTACAGTTCCGATAAAAGTGGTGATTGCTCCTGCATTTCTATCCGCTACTTTATCAATCACGTCTTGTATTTGAATAGGAGTCCCTGATATTTCATAATTCATGAATTTCATCCTTTTTATAAAAAATTACTTACCAAGATGTATCATATAAATTATATGCTATTGAACTCTGTTTACAAAGCTGTATGCTTCTAAACCATTCCTTATAGAACATACAGCATTTCATCCAGCTATTAATTGAGGAAACGCCGGTATTCCCGTTCCATCTTTTTTGCCTTTTCATACTCCTCACGGTCATTCATATTGTAGAAGATGTGGGGGAAAAATTCAGGCTGCTGATGGAATAGTTTGAAATCTGTTTCCTTTAGCACTTTTACGCGCACTCCATTTAAGAAATGACGCACTTTCAGCTGCCCCTCTTCCAGACATGCCTTCAATACGGGCAGACATGATTTTCTGTAGACGGCAAATAGAGGATGCAGCTGGCCATGAATCTCAGGAACTGCTGCGTCATATTCCCCTATATGCATAACCATCTCACGGGCAGCTTCAGCCTTAATAAATGGCATGTCGCAAGCAGCTATAAGATTGATGTCAGTCTTTGAAGCACACAGTCCGGCGTGAATTCCCCCTAAAGGGCCAGACTCTTTATAGCGGTCTGCAATCATCGGCAAACCAAGGAATTTGTAAGAATCCGGGGTATTCGTAATCAGCACCGCCCCACCCGCTTCTTTCTCTAATTCCCCGGCAATGGCAGCAATATTAACTCCATGTGACATACTTAAGAGAGCCTTATTTACACCCATCCTGCTCGACTTCCCCCCCGCCAGAAGAATAGCTGTTGTTTCACTTTTTCTCTTTTCTGTGTCCTTCATAAATCATTCTCCTTCGCATGATACCTGCCGGACTTTATTATCGGCTATTGTACAAGATTACTTCATTTTCCTTATACATGCACTTGAAGTAATAGCCGCCCATGGAAATCTCATTTCATGTAGTTTTAGCCGAATATGGTATACTAATCATAAGATATTTCAAAAGAAATACCGCAGATTTTTTTGGGGAGGCAAGTATAATGACAATGAAAAAGGCACTTTCCATCGCGGGCTCAGATGCCAGCGGCGGAGCAGGAATCCAGGCAGATTTAAAAACTTTCCAGGAGCTTGGCGTATATGGAATGACCGCTTTAACAGTTATTGCAACCATGGATCCCAAGGATAATTGGAACCATAAAGTATTTGTCCAAGATATAGATGCCCTGCAGGCTCAATTAGATACAATTCTTTCAACCGGCATTGATTCCATGAAAACCGGGATGCTCGGAACAGTGGAAATCATTGAGCTCGCAGCCCGTACAATTGATGAAAACCAATTAAAAAATGTTGTCATCGATCCAGTTATGGTGTGCAAGGGAACAGATGAGGTCCTGAATCCTGAAACAGCCGTGGCGCTTCGCGAAGTATTGGTTCCGCGGGCGACTGTTGTAACACCGAACCTTTTTGAAGCGTGGCAATTATCACAAACTGGACCTATTACAACTGTTGATGATATGAAAAAAGCCGCTGAAAAAATCCATGAACTTGGTGCTCAATATGTATTGATCAAAGGCGGAAGCAAGCTTGAACATGAAAAAGCAATCGACTTGCTTTATGATGGAAAAGAGTTTGAAATCCTTGAGTCAGAAAAGATTGAAACTGCTTATACGCATGGAGCCGGATGCACCTATTCAGCTGCGATTACAGCTGAGCTTGCAAAAGGAAAATCTGTGAAGGAAGCAATTTATACCGCCAAGGAATTCATTTCTGAGGCAATCCGCCATTCATGGAAGCTAAACCAGTATGTCGGCCCTGTTATGCACGGTGCATACCGCAGCTATGTTGCAGGCCGTCCGGAAGCTGAAAAATAAGATTCGCAAAGAGTGCTTGTTCCTTTTTGGACAAGGCTCTTTTTTTGCACTGTGAAAAGCTTTTCTGGAAAACTCAATCTCATCCTTTCGCTTTTTGCTTATGTTTTTAGTAAGATAGAAAGATACTATACATTAGCTATAGATATTCAGATTGCCGGGCTATTGAAGGAGGAGTTGCAATGAAACCAATCGATCGCACAGGAGTGCAGCAGGCTATTGATTCGTTTGCCCAACAAGATGTATATTTGCATCTTGAAACAACGAACGGTGCATATGCCACTCATAATGATGAATCTTTTTTCTCAGCAGGAGCTTATATACGCAATGCATTCGTTCAATATGAACATGGAAAAATAGCAGGAACCGATCCCTACAGGGTTGGTTTGAAGCTTGCGATAGGCTGGATCTATGCTGAAGGCCTGACCCACTATGAAATTGATAATCAGGGAAGATTGCTGCTTGCCGGACTTGATTTCACAGGAAAGCTTGCAGTAGCGCTGGAAATCAGCCCCTTCCCTTTTGAATAACGGGAACATTTATCGGAATAAGGCCTTACTCCGTTAACGCGGAATAAAAATCAGAAAGGAGCACATACATTGGAAAAAGAACGTCAGGTACTAGTTGTATTTCCTCATCCTGATGATGAGGCATTTGGAGTTTCCGGAACACTTGCTTCTTACGCAGAAATGGGCACCCCTGTAACCTATGTCTGCCTGACATTGGGCGAAATGGGCCGCAACCTGGGCAATCCGCCATTTGCAACAAGAGAATCACTTCCTAAAATCCGCAAAAAGGAATTACAGGATGCTGCAGATGCAATAGGTATCAAGGATTTGCGCATGATGGGACTTCGTGATAAAACGGTTGAATTCGAGGACGATGAGGAGCTGACAGGAAAAATTTCCGCTATAATCAGCGAATTGGATCCTTCTCTTATCATCACATTCTACCCTGGATACAGTGTCCATCCCGATCATGAGGCAACAGGCAGAGCAGTGGTCCGTGCTGTAGAACGCATCGATGAAGCAAGCCGGCCAAAGCTGTATTGCGCAGCATTTTCAAATAATTGTACAGATGAACTCGGTGAGGCGGATATCAACCATGATGTCACTGCTGTCCAGGATAAAAAGCTGGCAGCCATGAAAGCTCACCGCTCCCAGACTGAATCCATGCTTGCCACATGGGCAGACAAAATGAAGAACAATGATCCGCAGCTTCTTTCCTGGATCCGCAACGAACGCCTTTGGACCTATCAGTGGCCCAAAAAATAATTGAGAAAAACCTTCAGGGCCCTGAACATCCAGGCTTTGAAGGTTTTTTTCTGATTGTTCACTGTGTTACCTTATAATTTATTTTGCTTTCCCCCGCCCTGCGGATTATTTTAACCGTGAGCAGCCAATTCGCTCGAATGAAGTCCGAATTGGCTCGAATGAAGCTGGATTCGCTCTAATCAATGCGTAATTGGCTCAAATTGTGAGCAAATCGGGTGCGTCCATAAAAATGGAAGTCAATAAATTTTCGAGTAAATAAAAAAAGGCTCTCTTTTAAAGATTGTTGTTTTTTGATGGGTTCTGTGAGGCAATCTCACCATTAAAGGAGGTTGATGGGAGCGAAAGGTGCGGGACTCCTGCGGTAAGTTGAGACCCCGCAGGTAAAGCCAAGTATGGTCAACGCCCGCCTTACGGAAAGCGAGCATCCTGGAGCGGGAATCCCCCAGCAAAGTTTACGAAAACAGCCTAAAAAAATAGCCTGCATGCAGCAGGCTCTAAAAAGGGGGATTACTATGAAAAATTCATCATGGTTTAAGGATAGCCCCTTTTTGCTTTTTTTATACATAAACATCATTAAAAAACATGAATCAATCAAAGCCCGCAGATGCCAAGCACCAGGAAGCTTCCGGCTGTTAGATTTCCCGGCCCTCAAGCAGGCTCAAGATAGCATGTGCTACGCCATCTTCATCATTGCGTTTTGTGACAAAATCAGCTACCTGCTGAATTTCAAGCGGTGCATTCCCCATTGCAACAGATATTCCGGCCGCCTTAAACATTGAGATATCGTTATAATTATCTCCTATGGCCATTGCCTGTTCCAGGGATTTCCCCTTGCTCTCCAGGTATTTCCCGAGAGTAATTCCTTTTTGTGCTTGCTTGTTTGTGATTTCCAGGTTCTCAAAGCCGGAAGAGCTGACTGCAAAACGATTTTTTTCAGTCAAAAATTCAGCTGTGGCATTCATTTTATTATCATCATTGGAGAATGCAAGAAGCTTCAAATACTGAAGTTCAGGATTATCATATAGTATTTCATAATTTTCCACTGATATGATATGTCCCAATGTCAGGCGCTCCATGGCATGATCTGTGGCTGTTTGCCGGTCAAGCTCTGGGTTGGCTGTAATAATGATATCAATCAATGCATCGACTGATTTCTCGTAGTTCTTGGAATACACACCTTTATTCGTGTAAATTTCAAAGTAAATTTTCTTTTCCTCAAGAGTTTTTGCGGCAAATATGACGTCCTTAACATTGAGTGTGCTTGAATAGGCAGGTACGCCGCTTTCAGAAAAAATGGCCGCACCATTTACACAAATCACCGGGCACACGATATTTGCCTCGTCCAAAGCAAACCGGGCTTCCTGAAAAGAACGCCCTGTTACAATAACGATTTCCACTCCCTCTTTCTGCGCACGCTCTATAGCTCTTTTATTTTCCGCACTTACTTTTTGCTGCTTATTTAATAATGTTCCGTCCATATCAATTGCTATCGTTTGGATCAATGAATACACCCCGCATTTTTTCTTTTGCACTGTATTAAGTTCCCCATTGTTATCTTTCAGAAACAGCTTTTATTAACATACTTCCACTAATATGCTTTTTTTACACACTATAACATATTTGTCTCCTCATCGCAGAGTTTTTTGTCCTGCGGGCACTGCTGTGTTTTCTTTTAACGCAAACGGGTACATAAAAAGTGATTAAAAATCCAAGAGATTGCGAGGAGATACTATGACGTCAAAGAAATCTTTATCAATGATGGCCGCTTCAGGAGCACTGGCCTTTTCAGCATTATTTGGTGCAGCTTCAGCACAGCCTGCCGCTGCAGCGCATGCAGAGACTAAAGAGCCTGCTATGCAAATCGTCAAAAAGATGGATGCGGATGCCATCCGGAAAAATGTAGCCATGTATGCAGCTTCTCTTAAAGGAAAGCCATATAAATATGGCGGTCAATCTCTGAAGGGATTCGATGCTTCAGGGTATATTTCCTATGTTTACACCCATGCAAATCCCTCAAAAATGAAAGTGGAAAGAACAATAGCCAAGCAATATAAACAAGGTATGACCGTTAAGTCCATGAAGGATTTAATGCCAGGTGATGTCGTATTCTTCAGTTTCAATGGAAAAGCACCTACATTTGCCGGAATTTACACAGGCAAAAACATGTTTTATGCCGTAACAAGCAAAGGCGTGACAATGGAGAAGCTTAACACCAAATACTGGTCAAAAGCATACACTGGTGCAAAGCGCTGGATTAAATAAAGCAGAACTTCGGGAGTGAATCCTCCTGAGCCCGGCTGACGCCGGGTTTTTATTTGGTCTGTGGATAGACTGGAATGTCCGTGTATAATTTCAAATAACGTTATTTGCATTTCCCCTTATTGAATTGCTGTTCGTCGAGCGGGATTTCTTTTTTTTTGCCATGAAAAGTTGTATGCTTTAGTAGTTCTGCAGATGAAGACGATTACATAACAACTAATTGATACAACGAAAGGGGTTATTTTTATGCGCGTGATGCCTTTAGAGAAACGAGAGGTTACAGCAAGCCGATTAGTACTAGGCTGCATGGGATTTGGGGGCAGCTGGGACAGCAGCCCGATATCAGATGAAGATGTTACAAAAGCAGAGCAAGCCATCGATGAGGCCCTTTCTTTAGGGATTACGATGTTTGACCATGCCGATATTTATACAATGGGAAAAGCAGAGGAAGTCTTTGGCAGAGTGCTGAATTCCCGTCCTGGTTTAAGAGATCAGATGGTTATCCAGAGCAAGTGCGGAATTCGTTTTGAGGATGAAATAGGTCCTGGCAGATATGATTTTTCAAAAGAGCATATCCTGAACTCTGTGGATAAAATCTTAAAACGTCTTTCCATTGAATACCTGGATGTTATGCTGCTTCACCGTCCTGATCCTCTCATGGAGCCTGAAGCAGTGGCTGAAGCCTTTTTACAGCTGAAATCTTCAGGAAAAGTCCGCAACTTTGGAGTCTCCAATATGAATAAAGGCCAAATGCAGCTTCTTCAGGCTTACACGGAAGAAAAGCTTATCGTTAATCAATTAGAATTAAATCTGAAAAAGCTCGACTGGGTAGATCAGGGGGTTCATGTCAACCAGGCGGCAGGAACTGGAACTCACTTTGGTGAAGGTCTGTTAGAACACAGTATGCTTCATGATATCCAAATTCAGGCATGGTCCCCGCTGGTAACAGGAATCTACTCAGGAAATGATTCTGAAAAGCTGTCTGAAGCTGATTTTAAAACAAAGGAGCTAGTGCAGAAGATGGCGACTGAGAAGGGAACGTCCCGCGAAGCAATCGTTTTGGGCTGGCTTATGCGCCACCCTGCAATGATACAGCCTGTTATCGGCACTACAAACACAGAACGAATCAGAAATTGCATGGATGCCATCGAGATGTCAAAACAGATGACCCGCGAAGAATGGTATTCCCTTTATGTATCTTCCAGAGGCAGCAGATTGCCATAAAAAGCAAGTGCCTTAAAGTTTGGCTGGGCGATACGGCTATAGAAGCAAGAAAAGGAAGAAGACAATCCTGTCTTTTTCCTTTTCTAATTTGCTAACTTTTTGAAAATTCCCCTGCCAGCGATTCAATTTCAGCTCCAATGCTGTTCTGGATTTCCTCTATTTTTTTAAAATTCATTGCTTTTACGTATATTTCCTCAAGCTTATCATGAAGAGACTTTGCTCTTGCCAAAAATGCATTTGCTTCATTCATCTTCCCTTTGTACCTTGCGGAGATATCGCTGATTGCTTCTGCATATATCTCGTCTGTACCCGGATTGACAGCCGATTTATATAAATCTATGATTTCGTCTCCCTCCCTGCTGGGGAAATATTCATGTGGTGCTGTACTGTCAAAAATAGCTATGCCAATTTCCCTTACAATGACCATGTCCAGGCTTTCAGGATCAAATCCGCAGTGGTACACCTCAACATCGAAGCCTCTCTGCTCGGCGGCAGATGCCAGCTTTTTAAGCAGGGTTGATTTTCCTGATCCCGGGCGCCCTTTAAGTAAGTACCGCTTTGGCACGTCTTCCGTTAAATTCGGAATAAAGTCCCGAGCTCCTTTAGGAGTCGCGGCACCCAGGAACCGATGCCTTACGTCAGCAGTCTTGTTAATGAAAATGTCCCCAAAGAAGGATTCCTTCCATTTAGCCGCCAGCACATTAAGCTTTCCGAAATCTGTGCTTTCTATATAGATTTCTTCCCATTCGTCATGTATGGACAGCGCCTCGGCAAATTTACCGTAAGCCGATTTAAAGGATGAACCGATTTGTTTTGTCAGTCTTACAATCTCTTCTTTTTGGGAAACCAGAAGAGCTGAATCCCAGGCAACACCCAAGTTCACATACTCCTCAACGGCCCCTGGTGCTGCTGGTTCAATGACATGCGGAGCTGTGCCATCCACAATCCCGATTTTAAAGGCAGGGATAATGACTCCATCAATTGATTCATTATCTGAAGAACAGTGAAGGTATTCAATATCAAATCCTTTTTTGACCCAATCCTCACCTGTTTTTTTCATTAATGTAGATTTACCCGTTCCCGGCCCGCCTTTTAAGATAAATAATTTTTCAAGTCCCTTAAGATTGGAATCATATAAACTATAAAAGCCTCTTGCTGTATTTCCCCCGGCGTAATAGTTTTTAATTTTACCTGTCAAGATTAAACACTCCCTTTTGTTCCGTGTTTCTCTACATTGACTAAGGTATGCAGCTCTCCCCGCCTGGGTGAATGCCTAAACGAAATTTCCGGCATGATTATGTATTAGATTTTCTTTTTCTTTAAGGCTGTTTTCGTAAATTTTGCTGCTTTGGAACAAAGGGTTGATTTCCGCTCCAGGACGCTTGCTTTCCGCGGGGCGGGCGGTGATCAGCAGCAATGTCTGCGGGGTCTCACCTTCCCGCTAATCTAAAAAACACCCTGCCTATGCCTGGTTTGCTCACTTATGAAATTTACAGGGTATCCGTAATAATATTTTTAGTCAGCTGTTTAAATTGTGCTTTTACTGCCTTTTTTAAATCTGAAGGACTTATGATAATTTGGACACCGATTCTGCCCCCGCTTACTGCCATCTTGTCCAATGCTTCAGCACGGCAGTCAATGAAGGTTGGAAAAAGCTTCTTCATTCCCACAGGAGAGCAGCCGCCCCTGATATAGCCTGTTACTTTTTGCAGCTCTTTGACAGGAAGCATTTCTACCTTTTTGGCTCCTGCAGCCTGTGCAGCCTTTTTCAAATCCAGCTCATCTTCGATAGGAACAACAAAAACATAGAAATGACTGTTTCCGCTTCGTGCAACCAGTGTTTTAAATACCGTTTCAGGAGCCAATCCTGTTTTTTCAGCAACAGATACTCCATCAATCTTTCCGTCCCCGGCATCATAGGTTTTCAAACTGTATTCCAGATTTTTAGACTCTAGAATCCGCATGGCGTTGGTCTTGGCGATCCCCAATTCCCCTCACTCCTTCTTCTCATCGCTCCGTTCCTTTCTTTTTCCGCCCCTGAATACATTTGCGCTGCGTAGATACTCCACGTCCTTCACGCCAAGCCTGTAGTTTATGACACGGGCCAGGGCAAAGAAATAATCAGATAGGCGATTTAAATACTGAAGCGGCAGCTCTGATACACTGCTATCTGCTTTAATTAATGAAACTACTAGCCGTTCTGCCCTCCTGGTTACCGTCCTGGCAATATGAATCGATGCCGCTGGCTTGGATCCGCCGGGCAGGATGAATTTCTCCAGTTCCGGCGCTTCTTCAATAAATTTATCGATGCGTTCCTCAAGATAGTCAATGCTTTCAGGAGCCAGCTTTTTTGGTGCCTTGTCAGAGACAGTGGCGAGGTCGCCGCCGCAATCAAAAAGCTCATGCTGGATTTTTTCCAGATCCTCCAGTACATCTCCAAATACAGACTGATCGAGTTCTGTTACAGCTTGTCCGATATAACTGTTCACCTCATCCACTGTCCCATAGGATTCAACCCGGATGTCATCCTTATCGATGCGTCCCCCAATTACACTTGTTTTTCCCTTATCGCCTGTTCGTGTATAAATTTTCATTTAATTTCCTCCCTATATATAGCTGATTGATTTATATATTACCTGTCCTTAGGCCCTGCCAAATCCTTAAAAACCCAGCTAGCCATATATCCTCGGCGGCGGTGCAAAACGTTTCCATTTTTTATAAAGCAATGCATGCTTCCTTTTTAGAGTTTCGCCATTTTACAGGCTAACTCCTCCGCAAACCAGTTTTTTGAAAATTTTGTATGTAAAATGACCGGTACCTATGATAGTTTAAGATTGCAGAGTCCATTGAACTGACCAAACAAAATTGTTCATAAAGAAAGGCGGGATAATCTTGCTGAAAGTCCTTCGTTATATATGTTCAATAGCAACTTTTTTATTCGCTGCATATGGGTTAATCACGAAAAATTTTGAGTACAATACTATAATGATATTGTTCATGGGTCTAACATTCCTGATTATGGGCTTAGAGGAATTTCAAAAAAAGCGGCCAGCAAATGGCTGGCTATTTATTCTTGTTTTTTTATTAACAGTATTTGTTTCCATTAAAGGCTTTTTACTAAGCTAAAGTGTGTATTCGTATTATGCATTGGAAAAAACCCTGTTTCCCACAGAGACGTTTCAAAAAAAACATCTCCAAATAATTGGAGATGCTCCAGTATGGCAGAGACTGCCTTCACAGCTCCATCAGACAGCTCTCTATGCTGTCAGCAACCAGCTCCTTTAAAGAAGTGATTTGATTTCGCTCTTTGATTTCTTTTCCTTGTTGAGTGGAAGCAACTAAAATTTCGGCCTGAAGACCTTGTTTCCCGTTTCCTGAATGTGCCCTTGCTTGTGCATCTGCACAGACAGCAACACACTCTATCATCGCTGCTTCTGATAGAGCGGCATCGATAAATACCCAGATTTCCCGCTGATCCCTCAGCTCTTCTGTACTGTGAATCATGACCGCAAATACAGAATCATTGTGTGTGCTCCCGGTGCTCACATTAAGGCGGGCAGCTTTTGTACTAGACCAATAGGTTCCTGAATCATACTCCAAGCTATCTTGAGTTTGTTCAGTCTTCATCAAAAATCGGCTATACCAGCTTATTCCGTGTTGGGTAGATACCGTTTTTAGCGGAATGGGGGATTGAAACTCAACGACACCGGGCTCAGTGTGCAGAAATTCTCTGCTCATTTTATAGCAGCCATCATTGCCGGCGGCTCTTTCAGGCATTATTACCATTTGAGGCTTATCGACAGCAGGGTGGCTTTGTTTAAGAATTTCTGTATGATATACCCTGCTGATCCGCTGTTCCTGCAGTACATGATGCGGTACAGAAAGAATGTCCATTTTTCCCTTTTCCATGAGAAGCAGCCTGTCGCAATAAAGGGCGGCCAAATTCAAATCATGGAAGATGGAAATGACCGTAAGGCCTCCTGAGGATGTCCACTTTCTCAGCAAATCCAGGAGTTCTTTTTGAAAAGAAAGATCCAGGTGATTGGTAGGCTCATCCAATAGCAAGATCTCAGGCTCCTGTGCCAGAGCCTGCGCGAGAAATACACGCTGCCTCTCTCCTCCCGAAAGCTCCTGTATGTACCGAGTCTCGAAGGAGTCCACTCCTGTATCAGCCATGGCTTTTTGAACAATTTCTTCATCTCTTTCACTCCATGACTGCAGCCATCCTCTTTGATGGGCATATCTCCCGAGAGAAACTGTTTCTTTCACCGAATATGCAAAGCTCTGATCATAATGCTGAGGCAATACAGCCACAATTCTGGCAAGTTCTTTAGCTGAATATTCATACAGGTTTTTGCCCTTTATTTCAATTCTTCCTTTTTGTGCCTTAATAATCCCGCTCAGCATTTTTAACAAAGTAGTCTTACCGCTTCCATTTGGCCCAAGTATTCCAAACAGCTCTCCCTGCTTAACTTCAAAGGATATATCCTGCAAGACGGACCGGCCTCCATAGCCGCCCTCCAGGCTGTCCGCACTCAGCATCTTCATCCCCTACTTTCTGCTCTTCTCTTTAATAAAATTACCGCAAATGCCGGCGCACCAATCAGGCTTGTAATTACTCCAATCGGCAATTCGGCCGGTGCGATAATAGTACGCGAAATAAGATCGGCCAATATCAGAAAACCGCTCCCCGCAAGCATCGAAAGCGGCAGCAGATGCTTGTGGTCGGGCCCCCAAAGAAGCCGGGCAAGATGAGGAATGACCAGACCGACAAATCCAATGGTCCCGGAGACCGCTACAGCAGCGCCAGTTAACATGGAGCCTGCAATCAGGATGATCAGCTTCCTTTTCTGCACATCCACGCCAAGATGGCGGGCCTTTTCTTCGCCAAAAGACATGGCATTCAGTTCCCGTGCATTCAGCACCAGCAATAATGAGCCGATGATAAAAAACGGAAGCAGGATCACGATATAATCCCATCCTCTCATCGAGACGCTTCCAAGCAGCCAGCCAATGATCTGCCGCAGCTCCTCCCCGCTCAAAGCGATCATCAGTGAGATGACCGCCCCTAAAAAGGAACTGAAGATAATACCCGTCAGGATAATGGTCTCAACCTTCATGGCCGGGTCAATTTTGCGCGAAAACCAAAGCACGATGAATATCGTAATCATTGAAAATACGATGCTGACAAGCGGCAATGTGAACAACCCTAAAAAAGGGATGGAAATGTTAAAGAATAATGTAAGGACCGCACCTGCAGAAGCGCCTGACGAAACACCGAGTGTATACGGATCAGCCAGCGGGTTCCGCAGCAGCCCCTGAAATGAAGCACCAGCAACAGCTAGGGAAGCCCCGACAAGCCCTGCTAAAATAACGCGCGGAAGCCTTATGTTCAACACTATATTCGTGTACATGGAATCTGTATAATCGAAGGGAAGGTGAAATACACCCTTCCCGATGATTTGGAGAATGCTTAAAAAAGGAACTGAAACACTGCCTATGGAAATACCCATGAGGGCTGCCCAAACTAAAAAAACAGCTGCAGCGGCATAGGCAAGCCCCCGATTATTTTTTAAACGTTTCCGGATAGACTGTTTTTGCAAGTTCCTCTACTCCTTCAGCAAGGCGCGGGCCTGAACGTGTCAAAAGATCTGTATTCACATCAAATACCCGTTTGTTCTTAACTGCTTTCACATCCTGCCAGCCTTTTCTGTCCAAGACCTGTTTGCTACCGCCATAAGTTGTGATAATGACGTCCGGATTATGCTTAATCATAGCTTCCTGATCCAATTTAACCCATCCATTTTGGTCTCCGGCTGCATTTTTAGCATGTATGATGCCTGTCATTTCATCCATAAAAGTATTTTTGCCTGTTGTATAGATTTCCGGTGCAGGAGACACTTCAAAAAGAACTTTCTTCTGCTCCTTAATGCCCTCCGCCTTTTTTTCTATCCCTGCTATTTTTTTCTTCATGCCGTCAATAAGCTGATCCGCTTTGATCTTTTCCCCTGTTGCCGTACCAATCAGTTCGATGCTTTGATATACTTTGTCAAAGCTTTGGGCATCATTTACCACAACAACAGGAATTCCGGCATCCTGCAGCTGTTTATGCAGGTCAGCTGCACTTTTTATAATAGATTCATGAGTCAGCACCAAATCCGGCTTCAAGGAAAGGATTTTTTCAACGTTGAATTCCATGCCGCCTATTTTTTCCTTATTCTTCACATCACTAGGATAGTTATCAAAATCAGAGACTCCCACAACCTCTTTGCCAAGGCCTAAAGCATAGGCGGTCTCTGTGTTGCTCGGAATGATGGAAACAATCCTCTTAGGTTTTTTTTCAATCTTTACTTCATTTCCGGAAGCATCTTTTACCTTCAGCGGAAATACTGCGGTTTGCTCCGTTTTATTTTTGCTTTCTCCTGAATCCCCCGTTTTCTTCTGTTCCGAGGCGCACCCTCCCATAAGCATGCCAATCAGAGTCATTAAAAACAGCAGTGAAAAGATTTTCTTCATTTTACACAACCTCCGCTTTCTTCATTTTTCCCGAAAACAAAAAAAACTCCAATAATCATTGGAGATAGCTGCATGGCAAAATATTAACCTTGTCCGCCACACACCTCCCCATCCTCGCGGGTTTATTGGTGTACAGTTACAGGCAGGTCTCCTGGCTTATGGTCATTGTCTGCAGCACCTTCCCGTAGCTTGTACAGTGGCCTATTGCTGCTTACTCCCATTTACAGTGGCGGGACCGCGCTGGCATTTCACCAGCTTCCCTTTTAAGTCTTAAGAAAGACACCCAGTACTGTTTTCACATTTATTTTGTTCATATCGATTATACACCAAACGATATTGAAAAAAAGAGATGTTTGCTGTTTATGCATGCAAATGTTTAGAAAATTCACAGAGCGGAAGTCAGGGAAAGGGATTGCATCAATCATCCGGCCATGAAATCGCTGTTTAAAAATAGAGGAAATCATCTAATAGCGCCAAACAAAAAAAGAGATTGATTGCCAATAAATCTGGCTGCTCGCCCTCTTTCCGGTCATGTCCTTCTCTATAGCCAGGATTTTATCTGTGTCCTGATGGAGTTCTTCTCAATCAGTCCCCGCTGCATACTGACTGGGCACTGACTATTATACTTTCTTATTTTTTCGTTAATAGCAGCAAGAAGAACGTCGGCTTTATCTTGCTCAACCGCTTCTTGCAGAAGATGTCTTATTTCCTGCTGGAGCATTACCCAGGGAGGCAGGTAGCCTGCATTTTTTGCTGTATTGACGAAGTTATCATACACATTTCCCGTAAAAAGCTTTTTGGGTAAAGGCTTTCCGTATCCTGGGTTTGATTTTAATCCGGCTTCATCTCTTTCATATTCTCTAAAAATCTCTGACATTAAGTCTCTTGGGCCTTCATTATTGGAATTCATGTCATCCCTCCTATTTCGGCTTGCTTTCTCTCTTGAATTATACCACCCGCCTTCTTGCCGGAACGCTGAATTATCTGAAAATTTTGTGTCAAAAAAAGCAGCACCCTTATTGGGTATGCCGCCTTCATCTATTGTTTCATCTTAATATATTTTTTTATCCTGGTAAAATTCAGTGCATATAGCACACCGCCAAATGCCAGTATGCCAGCAAGAACTCCGATAATCACAACAATTAATTCATTCACGTAAGTCGCTTTTGGAAAAAACAAAGCTATCAAAAGGCTTTTCAGCGCTGACACGACAAGTACCATAATGGCTGTGGAAGCGATGAGACTTATGAGCCTGAATTTTATATTTTTGAGATTGATGCCGATATTTCTATTTATAACGATGATATTTACAGTCAGAGATGTAAGATATCCAAAGTATGTTGCAATGATGAATCCGGACTCAGGATAGTAGTTTGGCAGGATAAAGTTCAAGGCCAGCTTAACAATGAGACCTGCTGCAAGACCAGCGATTGCTTTTTTTTGCTGATTCACTGTCTGAAGAATGGATGTTGTAACACCATAAATGGCAATAAGGAGCCCTGCCGGAGCGTAAACCTTCAAGAGCCCTCCCCCCATTTCAGGAGTTGCATTAGGAAACATAATATAATAAAGAGGCTCTGCTAAAGCAAACATCCCAAATGCTGCCGGCAGCATAATGGTCATCAGCACCAGGAAGGACTGATTCATTTGCTTTCTCATCAATTTATAATTTTTGGAAACAAAGGATTTCGTCATATTCGGGATGATTGATACACTGAGACCTGTCGTGATTGAAACCGGAAGCAATACAAGGACCTGGGCATATGAAATCACGCCATTAATGTCTTCAGCTTCATGCTGCTTAAAGCCGATATGCATTAAAATCCTATTAATCGAATACGAATCAATATTCTGATATAGTGGCAAGCTCATTCCCATCACAACAAAAGGAATCGAATGCTGAATAATTTCCTTGAAAATTTCCCTGATGGAAATATCCGGGCTGCCCTCTCTTGTCACAACTGGTCTGAAGATATGGTCCCTTCTTTTCCAAACCTGTTTAATGAGTACAGCAATTCCAAAAATAGCTCCGATAAACGCAGCAAAGGTGGCGACTCCCACTGCAGCAGTTACTGACAGATGCAGGATTTTTATTGTGACAAAAACTCCTGCCAAAATAAAAATAACCCTTGCAATTTGTTCCACTACAGTACTTACAGCTGGCGGGCCCATCGTCTGGTGCCCCTGGAAATAGCCGCGGAGAAAACTCATCGGCGGGACAATAATCAAGGCAAAGCTCACTAGCTTAATATTAAAGATGACACTTTCCAGCGAATTTCCGCTGCTGCTGTCATTCACAACGATCCTGGCCATTAAAGGGGAAAGCATATAGAGAACGAGAAAGGCGGTAAATCCAGAAGCCAGCATTAAAAGGATGCCTGATTTAAAAATTCTCTGCACCACATCCTGCCGTTCCAATTCATTATATTTAGATATCATTTTGGAAATGGCAAGCGGAATGCCCATAGTTGATAAGCTGATCATGATGGCATAGGGTCCATAAGCATATCTGTACAGCGCGTTCCCTGTACTTCCGATCATCATTCCAAGCGGTATCATATAGATAAATCCGAGAATCTTGGAGATAAAGGATGCAGAAGAAAGCTGGACTGTACCTCGCAATAATTTATTGGCCATTAATTGTACTCCCATTTATATCAAATAAGTGCATGTGAAAACAAAACCTGCGTATCTAAAATAACACTTGCTTGGCTAAATTCCAAATGAATTATTTCACTTCATAAAAAAACTTTATATGTAAAACATGCGAGCAGCCTATTTACTTTTGAAAACGAACGTTTTATAATTTAGTTAAATAACTAAATACTTAATTGAAATGACCAGGAAGGGAAGAATTTTTTGTTATGAACGATGCATTTAAAGCCCTGTCAGACGCCACAAGAAGGAAAATCCTCGAACTGCTGAAAGAGGAGGACTTAAGTGCAGGAGAAATTTCAGATCACTTCAGCATGAGTAAGCCAAGTATTTCTCAGCATTTAAAAATCCTAAAGAATGCCGGGCTCGTTAATGATGAAAAAAAAGGACAATTCATCGTGTATTCATTAAACACCACCGTCTTCCAGGAATTAATCAGCTGGGCTTTTAATTTTGTAGAAAAAGAGGAGAAGTGATTGTATGAAAAAGCACCTTATTCCAATTGTAATTATAGGAGCTACTGTCATGCTTTGGCTCATTTTTTACCGGGACCTTCCCGGAAAGATTCCCGTTCACTGGGGCACAGACGGAGCGGACGGTTATGGAACCAAATTGGATGCGATGTTAATGAATACAGGCATGATGATTCTGCTCTATGTCATCCTTGTTTTTAGTCCAAAACTTGATCCGAAAAAGGAAAATTACAAGTATTTCTCAAGAAGTTACGGAATCATCACCTACTGTCTGCTGATGTTTTTCTTTTTCATCAATATGTTTACCATTTTATCCGGTCTTGGCTATCAGCTGCCAATGAGCCATCTTGTCACTATTTTTGTCGGACTATTGTTTATAGTCATCGGAAACTACACAAACTCAGTGAAACCTAATTATTTTGTGGGGATTAAGACACCTTGGACGCTGAGTAATGAAACAGTCTGGAAGAAAACCCACCGATTCGGCTCCAAAACCTTTATGATTGCCGGGGTTTTATTGATGGCTTCTGCCTTCTTGCCTGCTTCACTTATCGGATCAGTCATGATTCCAATCATCCTGGCAGTCGTCCTGCTTCCCATTGTTTATTCATACTGGATTTTCAGGAAAACAGTAAACTAATCAAAGAAACAGGGTCCCGAGTTTAACGGACCCTGTTTTTATGATTTATATTTCAAAGCGGGCTTGCATAGTAATCGATGCTTCTTGCTGTTACAAATCCGCACGATTGATATAAATGCAATGCTCCTTCGTTCTGTGCGGCCACTTCAAGAGAATTATATTTTTTCTTTAACACCTCTTGTGTGTATTGAATGCTCTGCTGCAGGATTTGCCGTCCGTAGCCTTTGCCTCTCAGCCTTTCCATAACACTGAAACCATATATAAAAACATTGTCCTTCTCAAGCTTCAAACCGATTTTACCGACCGGCATCCCCTCTATTTCGGCAATAAGTGTAATATCATTGCTATTTTCCATCCTGTTTTTTAAGAACTCCTCCGCTTCCTCCCTTGATATGGAAAACCCTTCTTGATTCAGCGTAACTAATGTTTCAAAATCACCAGGCTGGGTTTTCCTTAAAGAAATGGATCCCGACAGCGCAGGGAGAGCCGCGTCTTTACGTTCCATAAAATACTCCGAGAAGGAATACTCCGCTTTTTTTGCAAGGGCAAATTCCTTTCCTGATGCTGAATTGCCGGGACAAATCAAAAGAATTCGCTGAAACTTTTTCTTCCTGCATTCTTCCTCAGCCTTTTTCAAAAGAGCAGAAAAAACCCCTCTCCTTCTAAAGTCCGGATGAACCATCCCGCTTATTTCTGCCTCAGTCCTGCCAAAGAAATAAATTCCCAGGAAACCAGCCAGCCTCCCATCTTCATAATATAAAAGGTCATTTACCTCACTGCCTCGCCTTTTGCTGAGCATACTCCAATTTAATTTCATTTCGATTCCATCATGCTTAACACAAATCAGCTCAAGTTCCTTAATTTCTTCAAGCTCAGCAGCAGTCAGGGTAATGCGGGGTACCACTTCTTGTAATTTCTCCATCTATCTCTTCTCCTTTTAGGATCTATGCCATCTTCATATATATTCTAAAAAGCACACACCATTTCCTCTAAGATTTCATCCTAACTTCATCATTTCCAGAATATAAATGGCTGCTTAGAGAATTATTTAATCAATATACTTGAAAAGTGACTGCGGCAGGCATATAATATAACAGATGCTTCAACATGTCCCAGTAGCTCAGCAGGATAGAGCGACAGCCTCCTAAGCTGTAGGTCGTAGGTTCGATTCCTATCTGGGACGCTACATAAAAACCTCCAAGCCCTTAAGGGTTTGGAGGTTTTTTTTGTTATTGAGTTAATATTAGTCTCTTCGAAGTATTGCCTATGTTAATAAAAACTATTTTAATGCTTTGTTCCACGCTTCATAAAATTCTTTAACAGTCGCATAACGATTATTTCGCTCTTTTTCAACAGCTTTAATGGCTACTTTATATAATTCCCTGTCAGCTTCCCACTTTGACAATGTGTGATCCATTTCTCCGCCTAACAAACCAAATGCAATGGCTCCCATTGTAAAAACATTGGTTCTTGAATCAATAGGGGTCCATAAAGTGAATTCCTCTGGAGCTTTAGATCTTTTAGCACCCCAAAAATGCTCCCCTATATTATTTATAGAAGGGGATTTACGATAAAAATCTATATCACAAATTTTCGTTTTATGATATTTAAAATCATATAATATACTTCCATCATAAAAATCTACTGCAATGAAACCTTGTGATTCTACAAAAGTATGAAAAGAGAAAATTGTATCAAGGGCGTCCAAACGTTTTCTAATATCAAGGCTTTTAAATCTATAGAATGGAGACTCAGGGTTTGTATACTTAGCCATTCCCCCAAAAGACCAATGAGAATGCAGGCATTCACCTTCGACCCATTCAAATACTGCTGCATAACCATCTCCAACAGAATAATGGTCAACCAACTTTATTAAATTTGGATGCTCTAATTTCTTATAAACTGGTATTGCTTCTATTAAGCGATCAACGGCATCTTTTGGGTTACCTGAAAATTCCAGCGTTTTGGCTCCAGCATATTTGACAAAAAGCTTTTTATTGTTAATTTCTACTCCAAAACAAATATTCCCAGAATCCTGTTCATCGAATACACAAAAAATATCCCCAATTTTTTTTAGCCATAAAAAATCATGATGCTCTTTTAACTGGAATCTCACTCTGCCAATTTCTATCGTATATCGGCTCTGTTGCTCTATATATCCCAAAATTATATTCCTCCTATTATTTAGGTAACACGCAGTTTATAGGGGAATGATACGCTTACTCTCTAATCAATTTAACCCCATTAAGTATAATTGCCATTTTCATAATACAACGCCACCTTTCATTTCATTAATTCAGGCATTAATGCCTCTAAACTTATTTATCGTTATTCGAACTGTGTTTGTTTCAGTAAGTTTTTCATCATATAATTTATAAATTATCATATCTTCGTTTTCTAAATTATACCGTTTAATTTAAAAAGGCTGCTTTCGTAAACTTTGTTGCTATGAAACAAGGTGGTTGATTTCCGCTCCAGTGTGCTCGCTTTCCGCGGGGCAGGCGGTGAGCCTCCCTCGGCTGCGCCTGCGGGGTCTCACCTGTTCTGCTAATCCCGCCAGGAGTCTCGCACCTTACGCTCCAATCAACCTGACTTGACAATGGGAACGCCTCACATAACAAATTAAAAAGACAACAATCTTTAAGAAAAGAGCCTTTAAAAATTACCTCTAAAAATTTAAAGGTTTGATTGATGAGTCTCATTGCTTTGTTCAATTAAGCTAACTTCAAAATAATTTAAAGAACAGTTACTTGCAAAGTCTTTTATTAAAATTTCCATAAGACCTCCAAAACTTCTGGCTTTGTAAAACCTTATTTGCACTTATATTTATCCAGCACATACGAATCACTTATAAGGTGAAAATTCAACACCCCTTAGCTGTTATCCTTCTTTTCCAAACCTGCACTTTATTCGAAAAAAACCACTTCAAAAAACCGCCCATAAAATCCAGGCGGTTTAATCCATTTCTAATATTTAAGCTTTCTCGCTGACCATCCCAGGTTTGTCTGAAGCCCTTAGAGAAAGAGGCGGCTGACTTAATGCTATACAAGTTCAAGGTTTCTTTTTATATTTGCATTATTGAAATCAAGCCCCAGCTGAATGGCTGTTTGAGCGATTTCCGGCCGGATACCGGATAAGATAGATTTTACTCCAATTAACCTTAGCGCTTCGATTAATTGAAAAATCTGTTGGGCAACCATGGTATCCATGATGACTACTCCAGATAAATCAATATACAGCAATTTAATCAGCTTTTCGGCACATTGTTCCAGTGTATTTTCAAGAATGAATTTGGCCCTTGCCGTATCAATATCCCCCACTAGCGGAAGCAAGGCGGTCCTGCTGCCAATCGGGATGACAGGAGAACTCAATTCATTGATCATCCTTTGCTGCGATTCGAGCCTTTTCATAGAATAATTATGATTTTCCTGTACAAACCAAATCATGACCTTACTAAATATTTTAATAACTTTCCGTTCCCATGAGGAAATTGCATCCTCTGGATATTTCCCTTTATGAAGTGAAAAGAATTGCTGAAGCAAATCCAAATACTGTTCCTGGGTCCTGAAAAACTCCCTCAAAATGAAATGGATAGGCGTACCTAAATGCTGGTCATCCTGGGCAATTTCCAGAATCCAGGATTCGAAGTTTTCTATAAAACTAGATTCATCTTTTATAAAAAGATCACAAAAATGAATATGAAATTCATAATTTTGCTGTTTAACGGCTTTAATAACTTCAGGATCAGTAGACGAATATACACCAGCGGGATCGCTTTTATCCAAAGAAGCATACCATTCTTCGGTTAAATCCCAAGTTTTCTCCAATAAAAATTCGTGCAGCTCTTTATTTGCGTCCATTTTCTACCCCCGTCAGTTTTATTTCTAATAAAAATCATACCATACAATTATTAACTCTGTTCACTAAAATGTATGCTCAAACTATCAAAGTAAACTGCTTGATGGCAGGATATAAAAACACCCGCCATAGCGAGTGTTTGTTTTATCTATTTCACATCTTTATGGTTGAATATTTCATAAACTGATTGGCAGATTGCCTCATTGGGAGTTGACCCATAATACGCCGCATGCTGTTCTCCGCCTTTTCGAAGCTGAGCTATGGAGCGATAGGTCTTCCCATCCAGCTTCTCCAGACTAATGTCCAAAAGTTGCCGATTAACAGCCAGCAGTCTTTTTCGCATAACACCATCTCCTTTCATCCTTACTTCCCGTATAAGCAAGTTATGAAACTTAGTGCTGCCAAGGATTTCCCTTTCAAGAATTTCTATTGCAAAGACTTTCTAGATGAAGTGCAATTACAGCCTCCATAAGCTCTGGTGTGACTTCATCGCCTTTTTTCAGGTGATGTAATGCTAATCCATCTATAAGAGCATACAGCCGCTCCGTTTCTCCTGCAACTATATTCCATGCCTTATCTGCTGTATATATTAGTGTAACAGCAGGGTTTGGCCATTCCATGATTAAATGGATGGATCAGAGATTTTCATATTGGATGGCTGATGGTCCCATACCGGAAAAAGCTCCTAAATTCGGAACCGGGCATGCACGCGCTGAACGCATAGGATGGCTCAGGCACTTTTTATCCTGGATGATCGGCATAGCACTGATGTACGGAATGATTCTGTATATTGGTGATTATGACAGTACTGAAGAAATACAGAAGCTAATTAAATGGTGGTCTATTGCTCTTGCAATCGACTTTCTATACAGCTTCAGCTATTCACTTTGGCCCAGGCGTAAGAGAATGGATGATAAGGCATAAAGGCTTTTCCTCTAAGTATCACATTCTATAGAGCCCCCGTATCGTCCGTAACGCGATAAAAAAGGATAAAGCAAAAATTGCTTCATCCTTTTTTGGGGTTAATCAAACTTTAGTTTAGCGAGTGCATCGGCAAGAGCAGTATTGATTGGTTCATCTTTATTTTGCTTGTTCAGATAGCTTGATACGTCTTTTTTGGATGCTTTTTGGTCTTTGCCTTCGCCTCTTCTTTTATTAAAAGAGGAAAGCTTCTCATGATAGCCGCACTTGCAGACAAAGGTCTGTGCCTCGCCCTGGCCGCGCATCTCCATCTTTTTATGGCATTGCGGGCATCTTGCGTTTGTAGCCCGGGACACACCTTTTCGGTATCCGCACTCCCTGTCCTGGCAGACAAGCATCTTTCCTTTTTTTCCATTTACTTCAAGCATCAGTTTTCCGCAATCAGGACATTTAGTTCCGGTCAGATTGTCATGCTTGAACTTCTTGCTGCTGTTTTTGATACCTGTGACTATATCCTTGGCATATGCCTTCATCTCGCTGATGAAGGCCTGCTTAGGGAGCTGCCCTTTTGCTATAGCTGTCAGCTTCTGCTCCCACTGGGCAGTCAGGGCCGGGGAGCACAGTTCATCCGGTGCCAGGTCAAGAAGCTGTTTTCCTTTGGAAGTGACAAAAATCCCTTTTCCTTTTTTCTCAATTAAGAAGGTATTGAACAGTTTCTCAATCACATCGGCACGGGTAGCAACGGTTCCAATGCCGCCTGTTTCACCCAGGGTCTTTATGAGATCTTTTCGTTCTCCGCTCATGTATTTCGATGGATTCTCCATGGCAGAAAGCAGGGTGGCTTCATTCAGGGGCTCAGGCGGCTTTGTTTCTCCATTTGTCATAGAGAGGTTTGTAATCTTCAGCACATCGCCCTTTGCCACGGACGGCAGCATTTGTTCAAGGAGACCATCATTAGAGTCTTCTTCATCTGTTTGATGATCATATGCTTCTTTCCATCCGGAATGTAATGCCACTTTGCCTCTGGCTGCAAAAACTTCTCCTCCGATTATTGCTTTAATGGTTGTCTGCTCATATTCAAAAGGAGGCAGGAGCACAGCAAGAAATCTTCTGACAACCAAATCATATATTTTATATTCCTTGTCGCTTAATTTACTCATGATAGGCGTTTGTTCTGTTGGTATGATGGCATGGTGATCTGATACCCTGCTGTCATCAACAAACGATTTGTTCACTTTAATGGGGCTTCTGAGAATTTTGGAAGCGAGCATGGCATACGGCTTCACCCTTACAGCTTCAAGCCGTTCCTTTAAGGTATCCACAATATCCGAAGATAAATGCCTTGAGTCGGTTCTCGGATAGGTTAAGGCCTTATGGCTTTCATACAGCCCCTGCATAATGGACAGTGTTTCCTTTGCAGAGTACCCGTACTTTTTATTCGCATCCCTCTGCAGCTCCGTCAAATCGTAAAGCTGTGGAGCAAAGCTTTTTTTAGTCGTCTTATCAACGTCCGCCACCCCAGCGCTTTGGTTTCTTGCTTTAGCCAGGATGCTTTCTGCTTTCTCTTTTTCAAATGTTCGGGTATCCTCTGTTTTTCCATCCTGCCAGACCAAATTCATATTAGAGGCCACAGCTTTTAGTCCGTAATAAGGCTTCGGGCTGAAGCTCTTTATTTCGTCCTCTCTTTTCGCAATCATGGCAAGTGTCGGGGTCTGTACCCTGCCGCAGGATAATTGGGCATTATATTTGGTCGTAAGCGCCCTTGTCGCATTCATGCCTACTATCCAGTCGGCTTCTGCCCTTGCAACCGCAGAAGCATAAAGGTTTTCATATTCCTTTCCATCCTTTAACTTGCGGAATCCGTCTTTGATCGCTTTGTCAGTCACAGATGAAATCCACAGGCGCTTGACGGGCTTTTTGACATGTGCCTTCTCAAGAATCCATCTTGCGACAAGCTCTCCTTCGCGGCCGGCGTCTGTCGCGATAACGACATCCTTAACATCTTTCCGGTTCAGCTGGGTCTTCACTGCCTGAAACTGCTTGCCGGTCTGTTTGATGACTACCAATTTCAAAGAGTCGGGCAGCATCGGCAGGTCCTCGAGCTTCCAGGCTTTATACTTTTCATCGTACGCCTCAGGATCTGCATGGGTAACTAAATGTCCCAGCGCCCAAGTGACAATATATTGATCTCCTTCAAAAAAACCGTTTCCTTTTTTATGGCTATTCAGCACTTTAGCTATATCTCTTCCGACTGAAGGTTTTTCAGCCAGTATAAGTGTTTTACTCATCATAACATCCTTTCAATTTCCTGAAATGCAAGAAATGTTTGTTCCCTTCCATTATCTCATAAATTGCTTTGGAGAGCGACGATATGGGACGGAACATACATGGCTCTCAATAACTTTTGGCTCTGTTAAACTTGTCTGCTGATTTCCGCTCCAGAAGCTTCCTTTCCGGGGGCAGCCCGACGAGCTCCTCGTCGCCAAGCGTACCTCAGTAATCAGCAATTCACATTTACAAAGCTTATGATTCAAAAATTATTTCCCGAGAAATTTGTCGATTGGTGCTTCCGTGCTGTTTCTGATATTTTTGGGCGAGCCGGCAAGCAAGGATAGCAATCTATCACGGATTTTAGTAAGATGGACTATGGATGTTTTAATAAATATTGGAGGTTCACAAATAATGAGCTTACTTTCTATAGATAAATTGGGCCATAGCTTCGGCGACCGTACATTGTTCAAGGATGTTTCCTTTCGTTTAATGGCTGGTGAACATGTTGGCCTGGTCGGTGCGAATGGCGTCGGCAAGTCTACTTTAATGAATATCATAACCGGACATTTAATTCATGATACAGGGCGGATGGAATGGACTCCGGGCGTCGTATACGGATACTTGGATCAGCATACCGTGCTTACGAAGGGAAAGACCATCCGTGATGTTTTAAGAGATGCCTTTCTTCCGCTGTTTGAAGAAGAAAAGGCCCTGAATGAAGTCACAGAGAAAATGGGGACGGCTTCTCCCGAAGAGCTTGAAGAGCTCTTGGAACAGATGGGTGTCATTCAGGACAAGCTGGAAGCAGGCGGCTTTTACAATCTTGATATCAAGGTAGAAGAAGCTGCACGCGGACTTGGTCTGGATGCCATTGGACTTGACCGCGATGTTTCTGCTCTTAGCGGCGGGCAGCGGACTAAGGTTCTGCTCGCCAAGCTTTTATTGGAGCAGCCTGAGGTCCTTTTATTAGATGAGCCTACCAACTATCTGGATGTCGAGCATATCCGCTGGCTAAGCAGCTATTTGAAGGAATATCCGCATGCCTATCTTTTAATTTCCCACGACACGGAGTTTATGAATGGCGTAGTTGACGTCATCTTTCATCTCGAATTCTCCAAGCTGACTCGTTATACAGCTACCTATGAAAAGTTCCTGGAATTAGCTGAAATCAATAAAAATCAGCATATCCATGCATATGAAAAACAGCAGGAATTCATCAAGAAGCAGGAGGATTTCATAGCTAAAAATAAGGCACGCTATTCAACAACGGGCCGGGCAAAGAGCAGGCAGAAGCAGCTTGAGAAAATCGAACGGATCGACCGTCCGGAAACGGCCATGAAGCCTACCTTTGATTTTAAAGAGTCACGCGGAAGCAGCAGGTTTGTGTTCGAGGGGGAAGCATTGGAAATTGGATATGACCGCCCGCTTTTCCCTAAGCTTACAACAACGATTGAGCGCGGCGACAAAATTGCAGTCGTCGGAAGCAACGGTGTCGGAAAGTCCACTCTATTAAAAACCATACTAGGAAAAATCAAGCCCATTAGCGGCAAGGTCATCCTTGGCGATTTCCTTTTCCCTTCTTATTTTGAACAGGAAGTAAAAGCTGCAGGCACCACGCCGCTTGACGAAATTTGGAATGCATTCCCGAGTCTGGAGCAGCCTCAGGTAAGAGGAATCCTTGCAAGGGTCGGCTTGAAAAATGATCACATAACCCGCCCGCTGAACCAGCTGAGCGGAGGTGAACAGGCAAAGGTCCGCTTATGTAAGCTAATGCTGACAGAAAGCAACTGGCTTTTGTTTGACGAGCCGACCAACCACTTGGATATTGTAGCTAAAGAAGAGCTTAAGCGCGCCATGAAAGCCTATAAAGGCACTATTGTCCTTGTCTGCCATGAGCCTGACTTCTATGAGGATTGGGTGACAAAGGTATGGAACGTGGAAGATTGGGCGAATGAAGCCCAAAGCTGACTCTTTTATAGCCTTAACTGCTATAACAAAAACCATCTTTGGGTGCTCCAAAGATGGTTTTTGTTATAGCAGAATTTATATCTTATAAACGGGCTGGTTCAACTATTTTCAGTTCTTTACCCAATAGCCTGGCTAATTCCAGCATGCCAAATTTCCCTGCCGCTTTTTCTGCATCGCTGTTATAATTTGTATTTGTATTAATGTCATATGTGAAGATTTCCCCTTCACTGTTTCTGATAAATTCAATCCCGGCAACAGCAATTTGATTTTCTTTCAGGAAAGTTTCGTATTGCTCGATAATGGGCTCCCGGAAGTCTTCAATAACTTGGAACTTAGGCTTTTCAGGAACTTCCTCCCCAACAGGGCAGAATAAATCGCCAATCTGGCATGCGTCCGCCGGGCACAGCTCAAAGCCCTCAGAAGTGTCGACACGGACAGCATACACAAATTTTCCGCCAACAAATTCACAGCGGGTGATATATGGCTCAGGGGATTTGATATATTCCTGAATCAGTGTAATGCCATCGACCGGTTCTTCAAAATCAGGGCCATCCACATATTGCTTCAGTGCATCAATGGAATGGAACAGCTGAACACCAAGTCCCTTTCCGGCACGGTTATGCTTGGTGATAAAAGATTCTGCACCCAATTTCCCGGCTGCTTCTATAATCATATCTCTCCCGGCTGCCGCTATGGTTTTAGGTGTTTTAATGCCGTGGCTGGCAAGCGCGGTGTACTGATTGGCCTTGCTCACTTCCAATCGGAGAGCCCGGCTGCCGTTCAGGACCTTCCGTCCGTGTTGCTCAAGCCATGCCAAGACTGCCTCGGTAAGCTCAGGCGCAAAACGGTGACCCCTTGTATGGGAAGAAGCGCTCATCCTGCTGTAAAATACGCCCTCCGGCGGCTCCTGGGATAAATCCACCAGTCCGTGGTCAAGATGCCACTCTTCATAAGACAGGTTCAGTTCATTCAATCTGTTTGTCAGATGCTCTGTCCATTCGCTGTTTTCGTGAATGATGTATATTTTGCTCATTATTATAGCCTCCTGTTATATAGCTCAAAACTTGACCGTCAGGCTTTTGTTTTTTGGCGTTTTTTCTCCACAAGCGGTTTTACCTTTTTCGCGAAACGCTCCATTTCTTCCAGCTGCGGTGAAAACTGAAGCAAAAGCAAATCTATTCCCGCTTCTTCAAATTCAATGATACGATCTGCAATCTGTTCTGGAGTTCCAATCAGGTTCGGGCGCAATCCCCTGTTGGAAACAGAATAATCATAAAGCTTGACCTGCTGCTCAAGCTGCGATTTATTGACGAAATCATTATATCCGGCATATGCGTTTGATTCTTTTACATCCGTAATTCTCTTAAGTTCTTCCTGTGCTTCTTCTTCACTGTCCCTGCAGATAACATAGGCGGCCAGTCCAAAAGAAGAGAATGGCTGTTTTCCGGCTTCTGCCCGTCTTTCCTTCATTCCTCGAATTTTAGCGCTGATTTCTTCAACTGTTCCGCCGTGCATCACATATGCGTCACATTTTTCAGTTATCACCTGCTTACCGCGTTCACTTTCACCGCCGGCATATAGGATTGGATTAGGCCGCTGCACCGGTTTTGGGTTTAAATGGGCGTCTTTGATATCATAGTACTTTCCCTTATAGGAAAAGGTATCTTCTTTCCATAAGCCCTTAATAACATCAATGAATTCTTCCGTGCGGTCATATCGTTCGTCATGGGCCGTAAAGATCCCCCCATACTGGCGAGCCTCTTCCTCCCACCAGGCAGAAACAATATTCAGCGTGAATCGGCCATTGCTGATCTGATCGATATTCGCCGCCATTTTTGCTGTAACAGCCGGATTATGGAATCCAGGCCTGACTGCGGTCATAATTTCAATTTTTTCGGTCACTGCAGCAAGCCCTGCTGCTGTAGTCCAGGCCTCAAGGGAGTCTTGTTCAGGCCCTTTTATATCATTCAAGTAAAGTTCGGCAATCAATGTCGTATCATATCCCCACTGTTCTGCAGCCTGGATGACAGTCTTTGCATATTCAAAAGTTGGCGGCATGTTTTCATTATCTACATTCCGAAGCCATCCGCCAAAGATGGGTAGCCAAAATCCAAATTTCATCTCTCTATCTCCTTTTCCAGTCAATTCTGCCTGCATCTTGAATAAAAGAAAACAAACAAAAAAACTTCCCCCGATAAGAAGAAGTTTCGATTTATCCCCTGCTTATCTGCCAGAGTGCATGACTCTGCTGGAATTGGCACCATTCTGACTATGTCAGCGGCTGCCGGGCTTCAAAGGGCCAGTCCCTCCACCTCTCTCGATAAGTACTATTCAATTTTTACATAAATTAATCCTACTACGAAACTTGGTAATCCGTCAACTTTATTGTTAGATAATTTTCAATAATACATTAATATGTTTTTTCACAGACAAGTGTGTAGGTTTTTGGAAGCCCGATATCGTGGATTTTATGATTCGGCTCCTCCTCCAGCACCTTAATAACAAGCCCTGATTGGCCAATAGCCGTAATCAGCTCGCCCATGGACCATTTTCTTTGGACAACATTTGACAGGCTTTCCTGCTCTTGCTCGGGCATATGCTTGGTAAATGCCACTCTATTATTTTCTATCTCTGGATCAAAATAATTGCCGGTTACTTTATGTTTTTTTCCTGAAGATGAAATCAGCTTTGTCGAAATAGGATGAAACTCATGAAGGACAAACCTTCCGCCCTTCTTCAGCAAGCCCCCGATAACCTCTGCTAACGGCTGGAGGTCGATTACATAATGCAGAACGCCAAGCTCCATTAAAACAAGATCATATTTTCCGCCAAGCTCTGCTTGAGGCAGCGAAAGAACATCTGAAACGATATAGTTTATATCGACCCCGCAGGAAGCAGCCAGTTCTTCTGCGAATGCTTTATTTTCTTTTGAAAAATCAGCCACCGTAACCTCTGCACCCAGTAATGCCAGTGCTGCTGCTTTCACTCCATTTGACCCCATCAAATGGGCTACTTTCTTTCCATTAAGTTCACCTAAATACTTATAGAAGGGATGCAGCCTCCAAGCAGGGTTCTGCCTGATTTTTTCTGCCATATCTTCCGGGCGTCCGTACCTGTTAATAAGCGCCAGATAATTATTCTGGTTCCAGGCCTGCTCATTATGCTCGGTGAACCCCTGCTGCTGCTTCAATAGATGGGCGTGGATGCTGCTGCTGAATCTATTCATTTCTTTATCATATAAATGGCTGTAAAGTGAACGGCACCAGATCTCTTCGCCGCCATGCGGAATGGCTATCCGGTATGGATCCGTTTTAACAGTGGTATTGTAAAAGAAGCTTATTACCGCTTCGATATGGTTGATCTTAAGATGAAACTCTGCCTTTTCCGGCGTTTTCACGAGTTGAGAAGGCTGGAAGGTTTCAAAAAGGCTATATGCCTGCTGAAGCAGATCCCATTGTACGCTTACGGTTATTTTATCTTCATCCTCCAGAATGACCCCCTGCAGCAATAGTGCTGAAGCCCCGGTAAATTCATAGGGTATTCCCGCATGGTTTAAAAGAGAGCCTATTTGAAGGATGTCAGTATAATAAGTGTTGTCTTCCATATCCTATCCTCCATTTTTGTCAAAGCCTGTTTCGTTTTCATCCTGCTATAGCGGGTAATATATTTCCGCTTAGAGAATCTTCATTTTATGTAAGAGACCGCCTTTTATAAAGAGTCTCCAGTTTTCCCTGTTATTTCACCAGTGCATGCTTGAATGCATAAATGACGGCCTGTGTGCGATCCTGCACTTCCAGTTTGCTCAAAATATTGCTAACATGCACCTTTGCGGTTTTCAGGGCGATATATAGTTCGTCTGCGATTTCCTGATTGGTTTTCCCCTGTGCTATCAGCAGCAAAATTTCCATTTCCCTGTTTGTGAGCTGTTCATGGAGAAGCCGCACAGCTGGTGTTCTCATTTTTTTCATCATTTTGCCTGTAACTTCCGGTTCCAGCACGGAATGGCCATGGTAGGTAGAACGCACTGCCTCTGCTATATCACTTGCCCTGGAGGTTTTCAGCATATAGCTGTAAGCTCCTGCTTCAAGAGCTGGGTACACCTTTTCATCATCCAGAAAACTTGTGACAATAATGATTTTTGCTTCCGGCCATTTTTCAATAATCAATCTGGTTGCCTCAATCCCGTCCATTTCTTTCATGACAAGATCCATTAATATAATATCCGGCCGCAGTTCAAGTGCCAGCCTGACTGCTGCACCGCCATCATCTGCCTCGCCGATCACTTCTATATCAGCCTGCATAGATAAATAAGAAGATACCCCTATTCTTACCATTTCATGATCATCTACAAGCAATACTTTAATCAATATCTTCACCTCCTGTAGAAATTAATGGCACTTTTACTTCGAGCCTTGTTCCTTTATTGATCACACTGACTATTTTCATTGTGCCGCCAATTTCCGCTGCACGCTCCTGCATATTATGAAGCCCATAAGAACCTGCTTTGGAGTTTTCTGAGCGGAAGCCGCAGCCGTCATCTGCAATTATAAAGATAATCAGGCCGTCTCTTGATATTAATGAAACCTCAAGTGATGAAGCTTTGGCATGCCTTAGGGTATTGGAAACAGACTCCTGAAGAATGCGGAATAAATGATCCTCTATCCCCCTGTCCATGGAAACAGGCTCTATCTTCCATGTGATTTTCATCGGAACTTTTTGAACGAGCTCCCCAAGCAATGAGGTAATGCCCTCTTGCAGGGATTTGCCTCTTAGCGGCACCGGGCGCAAATGAAGGAGAAGTGCCCGCATTTCAAGCTGTGACTGATGAATGACACTCTCTGTTAGCTTAAGCTGCTTCATTTCATTGCTGTCAGTATCCTGCCTGCTTTCGGTTATGGCTGACATGAGCATCGAGGCGGCAAACAGCTGCTGGCTGACTGAATCATGGAGCTCCCTTGCCAGGCGGTTTCTTTCCTGCGAAATAATTTCCTGAATATATTTTTCCTGATCTTTCACTTTTTCATTGGACAGCTTTTGAACCGATTTGGCCCGTTCAGCGATATGCCGGCGCACATTTTCAAGCTGTGCTGAAATTCTGGCAAACTCCTGGACTTGTGTGTTTCCTTCAAAGGAAGATGCAGAGCCTTGTGATATTTTATATAACTCATCCCCCACTTCAGCAAGCTGCCTTTTCCAGTAAACACCCGAAATGGCTCCATAGAGGACACCAAGAATAACACTGGTAATCGGCAAAAAGAGCGCAAATGGGAAATTCATGATTTTCCTGTTCCATAACAGTGACCAATCGGACAGCGGATATATAAAAAACACAAGCGAAGGCAATAGGATCGACATAGCGAAAGAAATGGCCGCACTCCTGATAATCTGCCGGATAAGAATGCTCATATCCGCTTCACCTCTAAATCTCCGATAAGCAATGAGGTGATGATGGCAATTTTCTGTTCTGCCTCATTAAATCCAGGTGTCTGGAAGGAAAGAATACTATTAAAAATTTTTCTGTCCTGGTTATTGAAAACCGACGTACTTCCAGCAATGACAGAGTGGTGAATGCTCACTTCCATATCATATGGAACTAAAATGCGGACATTTCCCGCAATACCCCGGATGGAAATGAAGGTGTCTCCTTTAGGAAGAATTGTATTGCTCAGATCAATGACAGTATCACCAATCCCGGTCTGTATGTTCACATCATTCCATTCATAAACATGGTCAGGCGTCTTCCTGCCTCCGAACAGCTTGTTTTCAAAAAGAGAATTCTTCTTGATCAGCGGCTCCTGGCCGCAATTCTTAGACTCTATCAGTACCGGATTGATATGATCCGGATTCTTTTTCGATTGATAAAAAGTGTATAAAAGATAAGCAAGAATAGCTAAAATAAAAAATTTAAAGACAATCATCTGCAGCACAATTACAACCGTACTGAATAGACCTATCCAAAACAGCATTTTCCCTATTGCACGATGATACTTTTTTTTGCCAAGGTATAAGCACCCGAAGGATAGAGGAAGTGAAATGAATAAATCCCCATCAAAAAATACTAATTCTAAAAATAGCAGTACAATGCCAGTTAAAAAAACCCAGCCAATCCACTCTGTTCTATGTCTATTCATCACAGGGCCTCTCCCTTCGCTGATACTGCTTTTTTATTGCTGCATATATTTCAAAGAGGCGCAGAAATCTGCGCCCCTTTAAGAATACCACGATTGCTTTAAGAAATAGAATGGGTTTCTTTATTTTTCAATTCCTTTTCAAGGCGGGCGATTCTGCCGTCAATGGTTTGATGGTGATAAGAAGAATTAACCGTATCTTCGAGCCTCTCCAGATATTGTCCCATTTCTTCAAACCGCATAAATGGCTTTTCCGCATTGCTTTCTGTATCCAGCACGCTATTGATTTTATAATGAGCTCTAGCAGCATTCTCGCGCCCCATCAGTTCCAGGCGTTTGATGTTCATGTCTTTTAATTTATGCTTCATTTCTTCGTATTTCTGTTCAAGCTCCTGCAGCTGATTCTCTGCATCATGAAGTGCCGTTTTTAATCGCTCTGCACGCTTTTCGTATTGATCCATTTCACGCTCAGCAAACTCCTGCAGCCCGGTTTCCCCGGCCTTGGCAGCTACCTCTGCCTGATGCTTCCGTTTATCGGCCAAATTAAGCGCATATGCCAATTCCCGTGTAAACTCTTCCTTCAGCTGGTATTGGCGTTCTACAAGCTTGCGCACCTTTTCTGTTTCCTGTTCACTTTGGCGCATATATTGATTCAAGACAGCAAGAGGATTCTTCTTTTCCTTTTGATCCAGAAGTTCATGAAAATCAGCAGCAATTGTCTCTTTTATTCTTGTAAATACGTTCATATTTTTTCTCTCCCTTATCACATTAGTTTTTATTTAAATCCGCCCATTGTTTCTCAAAATTAATAAAAGGATCTTTTTCTCCGCTAACTTGCTCACTTTTTGTTTCATTCCATTTCTTATAAACAAAATACAGAACAAGGGCAGCGGCAATGCCAATAACAGATGGGATGTTGGCTATCGCTCCAGAAAGTGCAACGAGGGAAATAATTGCCCAAATTACCTTTCCCCATGCGGATTCTGCTTTAATAAACTGTTTGAACACAAAATATAAAATCACCAGGCTTATTGCCAAACCAGCCAGCGGGCCAACATTCGCCAGCAAAATTATCGCCGCGATAACCCCCGCAGCTGCTAATCCGAATTTTTTCATTTATATATTCCTCCTTTCAATCTATACTCCAAGTTTACCTGCCTTTCCCCTTTTTCATAATGAGCTCAGGCCATATTTTCACATAAGGCTTGAGGCGTATTTGTAAGCGAATACGCCTTTTTCTATACTATTAAAAAGCACGGAAAGACTACATACCGCTTCCCTGTATTTTGCGAAGGCTGCCATATCTTAAATTTTGATTTATTGAAGCGGAAAACAGCCAACAAAAAAACCCGGCATCCGCCGAGTTATGTTTCAATCAAGCATTGACAGCTTCAGTCCTTTTCTGGCCAGTGCAATAAGATGATCATCTTCTTGATCATGGCCGTAAAGGAACAGGTTAATAAGCGTATATACTGACTTGAAGCGTGCTAATATTTCTGTTTCCCTATCTATTTCTCCATAAATCGAGAAAAACTCTTTGCGTGCATCTGGAGGAAAATAACTATAAATAAAGGAAATGTCTACTGCCGCATTTCCTAAATGAACATCTCCCCAATCTATGATTCCATAAAGCATGCCCTTTTCATCTAAAATGACATTGCGGACATGGATGTCTCCATGAACTAATTGATTTCCACTATTATTATTTACTGTTTCTGCATGAGACAGGTACTCACCTGCTATTTTCGCGTCATCTGTGTATCCGGCATCAAAGAGTTGTTTGATATTGGATGCGAGCTTTTGCTTTCGCACCTGCATATTAATTCGTCCCATAGAATCAGGCAAAACTCCCAGGGCACGGGCCCTTTCTTCAGGAAAATCATGAAGAGCTCTTAGAAAATAAGCCAATTTCCTAGCTGAAACAGCCCGTGCCTGGTGTGATTCATTTACAGGCAGCTTCCCCTTTACAAGACGGTAGCCTGTAAAAGGAAAAGCGAAACTTTTTTCAGGCTTTCCAAAAAAAACGGGCTCGGGTATTTTTAGAGGCAGCACTGGACCAAGAGCAGGGAGCAGCCTATTTTCTGTGCTTAACAGAGGCACAGCGATATCACGGCGCGGAAACCTGAATACATATTCGCCATTTACTCCAAAAACAGTATTATCAAATCCTTTGCCCAGTATTGTAACATTCGCTGGACAAAGCTCAGGAAATTGATGATGAATAATGCTCCTTGCAGTTTCAGCACTAACCGGATATTCGGCTTGCCATGGTTTGTTCATAGGCATGCTCTCCATTCATGTTTTTTTCAAAGTGGCCCTGTTAATCTTTTCCGGTGATCTCTGCTGACGCGCCGTTTAACTGGCCAAAAAAATCCTATCTGCCTCTGCGGCCGTTTCCGGTTCTATCCGATCGTCCGCTTTCCCTGCCGCGGCGGCCTTCAGGGCGGGCACTTGAGGTTTCCGGCCTTTTCCTCCGGTCCTCACTGCCATTTCGCTTATCGGCCCTGCGCTGGCCGCTGCGGGATTCTGAACGGGAACTATCGCCATCAGTGCGGCGGCCCCGGCTTCTCTGGCTTCCGCTGCTTTCACGGGAGAATTCTTTCCGTCCTCTTTCTCCTGATCCCTGTCTAGCCTTTTTTTGCACCTCATCCGGCTGATTCATATGAATGCCTTCTATTTTCCTTCTCGGAATTTTCATGGAAATGCCTTTTTCAATGTCACCCAGAAGCTGAAGGTCTTTGGTAGCGATAAAAGTTACAGCCAATCCATTCTCACCGGCTCTCCCAGTCCGGCCGATTCTGTGGATATAGCTTTCAGCATCCTCAGGGATATCATAATTAAAAACATGTGTAATTCCTTCAACATCCAAGCCGCGTGCTGCGACATCCGTCGCTACCAGATATTGAATGGAAGCATTGCGGAAATTCTTCATGACACGCTCTCTTTTTGCCTGGGAAAGGTCACCATGAAGCTCCTCGGATTTATAGCCTGCCCCCTTTAAAGCTTCATTCAGCTTTGATACTCTCCTTATGGTCCTGCAGAAAATAATAGCCAAAAATGGCTGTTCTTCATTCATCACTGTAATAAGTGTATCTTGTTTGGCACGATCTGTTGTTTCAATTGCCAGCTGCCTGATCTTCTCTACCGTTATCTGCTGAGATTTCACTGCCACTGTAATCGGCTGGACCATGAATCTTTGTGCCAATGACTTCACTTGATCCGGCATTGTTGCAGAAAACAGCAGCGTTTGCCTGTCAGATGGAAGCTGTTCTATAATTTCTTCCACTTCCGGCAAAAATCCGATATGAAGCATTTGATCTGCTTCATCCAGGACCAGCTTTTCTACATGAGACAAGTCAATCGTTCCCCTCCTGGCATGATCCAAAAGCCTGCCTGGTGTGGCAACCACCACAGATATATTGCGCTGAAGCTTTTTCATCTGCCGCTCAACATCCTGGCCTCCGTAAACCGCCAAGACCTCAAAGCCATCAATATGCTCTGCAAAGTTATTCAGTTCTTGTGTAATCTGCAGGGCAAGCTCCCTGGTAGGAGTGACAATCAATGCTTCAATCGACGAAGACTCTATATTCCATTTTTCCAATATCGGAAGCAAAAAAGCAAAGGTCTTTCCCGTTCCAGTCTGTGCTTTGGCAATAACATCTTTTCCTGACAGTATTTCAGGAATTGCCTGTTCCTGAATGGGTGTGGGTTCCATGATGCCCCGTTCTTTCAATATATTTTCAAATGCCGGGCTGATTCCAAGCTGATTAAATTTCATATCGTACCTGCCTATTCTAATAATGATTTTTGTCTAGTATAACATTCCCATTATAAGCTTGCTTTTGAAAATTTCCTTGTTTGTCCAATGTTTCGAAAACAGCAATTCACCCTTTAAAATATCTCTTTTAACGCGTTTTTTTCCGGGAATAAAACTTATTTTTGGATTGAAGCGTTTACATGCCGATAATCGATGGCACTTCGCCTTTACATTATTGTGCTTTTCACTGTAATTGATTATAATTTATAGGATTTTTCATTTTTGAACAAACTAACAATATTCAAGCTTTGGAGTAACGTTTTCCTCCTTGCTATACGCAAGGAGGTTTCTATTTTAAAAGGAGTGGCAGCATGTTCAAACTTCAAGAAAGAAAAACAACGGTTAAGACTGAGGTTTTAGCCGGGATTACGACATTTCTTACTCTGGCCTATGTGGTTGTCGTCAACCCAATGATCCTATCAGACGCTGGCGTGCCTTTTAACCAGGCCTTCTCAGCAACAATCATCGCTACCTTAATTGGTACATTGAGCATGGCCTTCTTTGCAAATTACCCGATTATTATCGCGCCTGCAATGGGATTGAATGCATACTTCGCCTACTCTGTTCTTGGGACGCACCATATTCAATATACCATTGCGTTTTCTGCCGTATTCGTGACAGGCATCATTTTCTTAATTTTATCGCTTACCTCTTTCCGTTCAAAGCTCATTGCAGCGATACCTAATAACTTAAAGCATGCAATCAGCGCCGGAATCGGCTTATTCATCACCTTCATCGGTCTCCGCTTATCTGGAATCGTAGCCGATCATCCGACTAATTTAGTGACCCTTGGAAATTTCAGCGACCCAAAGGTAGCACTTACACTGATCGGTTTAGTTATTTCCATTATCCTGATGACGTTAAATGTACAGGGGGCATTGTTTATCGGGATGATTATTACCGGGGCAATTGCTTACTTTACAGGACAGCTGCATTTCACTAAAGGCATTATTGCTTTGCCTCATTTGCCAGAAGGCATTGTCGTTTATAACCCTATCACTTCTGTTAATGATGTAATTAATTATGGGCTGTATGGAGTCGTCTTTTCCTTTCTGCTCGTCATGCTCTTCGATACGACTGGCGCCCTGCTTGGCATCGTGCGGCAGGCAGGATTACTTAAAAACGAAAAATTAGAGAAGGCAGGAAGCGCCTTTTTTGCTGATTCAATTGGTACGGCCATTGGCGCCATGTTTGGTACAAGCCCGACAGCTGCCACTGTTGAATCCTCTGCTGGTGTCGCAGCAGGAGGCAAAACAGGTCTGACTGGCATCACAGTTGCCGTATTATTTTTGATAACCGCCTTTTTCAGCCCTTTGGTCGGCGCGCTTTCAGGTGTCGCGGCCATTACGGCGCCCAGCCTGATTATTGTCGGCAGTTTTATGATAAAAAACATTTCAGAAATTAACTGGCATGATTTCGATGAAGCATTTCCGGCCTTCCTTGTTATTGTCAGCATGCCTTTAACATCAAGTATAGCCAACGGAATCGCACTTGGATTCATTTCATATCCGATTATGAAACTTGCCAAAAGGAAGTATCGCGAGGTCCATCCCCTGGTTTACATTTTTGCCATTTTGTTTTTATACCAGCTGATATTCATCGCGAGGTAACTGAATATTGTTAGGCAAAAAAACCGTTCGCCATTTATAGCGAACGGTTTTTTCAGCCTGCATTTTGTTCTTGCAGGCTCTCTTGATCGGATTGGCCATGCTTTAAAGTCAGGATAAGTGGTGTAATGGCACCGATAAGTGCAACGGGAATGATCTCCCACAGAACTGCCGGCGGCGTTATCAGCACTCCTGACTGGCAGATGCCGTAAAGTGCGGTGAAGTAAAGAATACTTCCTGCCAATCCTGCTGCCCAAGGAATTTTTTTTATGAGCAAATAGCATAATGGAATGAATAATAGGGTAATAGGCACATATGACGTTGGATAGCCAACTTCAAAAAAGATCAGCTTGCCGATAAACCTTAAACCTATATATAAGGCAGCTGCTGCGAGCGGAATCCGGGAATTCCGGAAATACCGGATCACAAAAACAGTGAATAAAGATACTACAGCCGTTGAATAGAGCGGATACAACCATGGTGCAATTCCGCCGAAGATCTGTGATGCCGGATCAGACAGCAAATCCAGTATCTCCTGTGAAGCAATGGATTTGCCATGAATATATTGATCATAAGAAATAGAACCGTTTTCCTGCTGCATGTTCGGGAAAACAAGGCATTCAAGCAGGAACATAGCAAACCATGTGTGATAGGTTTTCCATCCAGGCTTATTGCCTTTAGTATAGAGGTGATAGCCGCGCCACACGCCCGCAATCATGATTGCAGTGGCTATATAGTAAACAAAATGCGTCGGGCTCCATGTTGTAAGGTCAATTCCATAAGCAATGTGATAGCTGAAATCCAGAGGGATTCCAATCAGGAATAAAACATAGCCTATTGTAGCAATATTTCTTGATAAGCCGTCCATATATTTTAGCTTTCTCCACTCCTGAAAAAGCAAAAAAGCGCCAATCGCAAAACCAGCAAAATTAACAATATGAGGGATAGAGTATTTCTCAAATAAATACTTAAAATGATAAGAAGCATCCCAGGCTGACCCCGCAAATTTCAGAAAAAAAGCGATAACCCATAATCGGTAGAATTTCAAAATTCCAGCCTCCTATTCTTTCTAGCCTAACAAATCAAAAGCACTTCCAAAAATTAAAACCAGCACATAGTTAACCATCAGCGAAATTCCGAAGATGATAGCCAATTTCCGCCCAGTTCTTTGTTTGAACAGCTTATAAATAAAAATGAATCCAGTTATCACCATAAAGATGTTGCAAACAAGCAAAAGCCATAGCTGAAAATCATTTTCCACATGGGCATCTGCAGTAACATGCGCTAATACCAGCGGCAAGAATCTCATTTTACTACCCTCCAAGCATATCGTTCCATGTAGTACCCATTTGCCTGCACGTGTGCATGCAAATATTAAAAGACCGGCAAACAGGAAAAATTCCAGCATGAAAGCTTCCCCAATTATATCATCGATATGGACCAAATTGGGGATTAATAGAGTTTATTTTACTAGAAAGATGTTAATATCATCCACATTCCAAAGATATCTCTTCATAAATGCCTTATAAAATCCTTAAAATAAACCCGCCAATAGCCATTCTTCCTCAAAGAGAAATCCGCTTTTTATGAAAAATACAACAATCTATAAAAAAGAGCCAAAACAAAAAGCGTCTGCAGGAAACAGACGCTTTTTAAAATTTTATTTATTCATTTGAGCCAGAAAGTCACCTAATAAATCATCCAGGCTTTCTTCCTGTTCTTGTTCTTCTTCTAACTTGCCAGAAGAATCCTGATTAAGCGAGGACCAATCAAAATCGTCCAGGTCCTGATCATTATTATTTTTTTGCGGTTTCTGCGTAACCGTCTCTGTCTCTGCCTCAGAAGGAGAAACAGATGGAAAATGGTCTTGCAAATACAGAGCTTCATCAATTTCCAGAGCGCTGCTGTTCAAAGATGCAAGCAAAGATGTTGCCCTCAGCGGATCTGACAGCAGCTGAAAAAGGATGCTTCCAAGCATTGCTTCAGAATGGGCATGCTTCAGCCAATCACGCTGAGATTTATTCAGTTTCTGCGGGAGCGGGATGGAAATCATCTCTCTGTCCTGTACAGACTCATTTCCCACTCCATCTAAAACATACTCAGCCACTTTACTGGAAAAATTTCTTTTCTCTTTTTCCTTTAACTTCTGCAGCTGCCTTAAAATATGATCAGGCACATCAGAGGGGATGCGGAATGTGATGGCTTGTCCCCTTTGAATTTCTGAAGAATTTGGTTTTTTCATTTTATCACCTATTTAGCAGATCCGGCTTTTTGTTCTTCCTTTTTGGTATCTGCTTTTGCAGCTCTTGAATTTCTCTTGGCGAATTCTGAGATCAGCTTATAATAAGCATTTGCCATCATCCAGATGCTCTCTTTTTCATCTTCAAAGAAGTCAATGTTATAGCCATCCAAGTTGTTATTCAATGTCTTTAGATAATCTTTAAGTACAATCGCTCCTCCACCAACGAAGTAGCAGATTTCAGTCTGGGAATTCTTCTGCCAGACATTACGCAAGTGGCGGTACTGTTTTTTTGCAAGCTCCCCGAGTATGCGGTCAGTAATGTCATGTACACTTGTCCTGCTTCCCCGCACCATAATATGGTTTCTATCATTCTTCTTCGTAATGATTTCAACCACATCTCTTCTGCTATCCAATTCAACTCCATGCTTGGAGCGGATTTCTTCCCTGATTGCCTCGAGCGCTTCTGCCACACCAAGATTAAATCCCTGGGCCTTATCATCATCCACTTTGCGGTTCTTGATTACAGCGATGTCTGTAGATAATCCGCCAATATCCTGAATAAGAATTCTTTTGTCTATTAAATCTCTGTTTATGATATTTGAATCATTGTCCATAACCAGATTTATGAAAGCTGCAAATCCCTCTGGATAAATTTTGACCTCATCAAATCGGATATTCACCTTTTTCCCCTGATACTTAGGAGTTACAAGGAATTCAACCTGATGAACAGACCCAAGAAGACGGGAGCGGTAGCCGACATCCTTTCCTTCCTTTACTTCACGAAGGGGCAATCCTGTTCCTAATGTATAATTTGCTTCAACAACTGAATTATTCGACTTGAAAACTTGATTATTCTCTTCCTTCACTGCATCAAGTGCAAGTGCTGCAAAAAGCATGATTAATGTCTGGTCTTCTTCCGACTTGCTGCTTCCTGGATCTAACTCAGACGGATTGTCAGCTTTCGTAGCCAGGTTACCCACACGGTAGATTGCATTGTTATCCTGAAGGGCAGGGGAGTGGACCCTAATATGAATACCTTCAATAGGATCATTGTCATCCAAATCTTCAATACCGATTACCGGGCGGTCTTCTATATCTCTTGCGATGACATTTGGTATGTAAAGTTCAGAATCCATTTTGCCAAACAAAGCTTTAATTGCATCATTTCCTACATCAACTGCTGCGATTCTTGAGTTACTCATCAAACCATTCCTTCCCTTATAAAAAATGATAAAACTCTTAACATGCTCTATTCACTTTTTATCGGCCTTACACGGCCATCTTTTTTTATGAGCTTTTTCCACATACAAAAAAACTCATTACACTAAGAATAAAAAAAATCCCACGTTTGGTCAATACTTCTTTAGTTGCATACTTTTATGTATACATGTAAACAAATTCGTGTACAAGATATTTAAAATTGTATACATCCCGTCATATCAACATGTATACATGTTTGTACACATGTAAACGAAAAGTGTATACAACACATACAAAAATGTTTACAAGTATACAATTTTGTAAACATACAAATTTCAAGCGTTGTCCAGCTGTCCTTCACCTCCCTTTCTCCCCCTGCAAAATAAAAGAAAGAAAAACCAATATTCAAAAAACTGCTAATGGATATCTCTTAATGAAGGTGAACATTTAACTCTGTAAAAGCCGTGTATAAATTTCGAATATGGGTATGGTAATAAATGGACTTAATCTGATTAAAAATACAGGAGGGGTTATTTATGGCTGACAAGCCGCAAAGCCTGCCGAAGTACCCGGAATCTTATTGGAGAGATCACATTTCCATCCCGTCTTTTCCGAAACTAGAAGAAGATATAGAGACAGAAGTAGCGATTGTAGGAGGAGGAATAACCGGCATAACAGCTGCTTATCTTCTATCCAAGGCAGGAGTTCCAACAGTGCTTATAGAATCTGGGGAACTGCTGAACGGCACCACAGGCCATACAACAGCCAAAGTGACTGCACAGCATGGATTGATTTATGATCGCCTGATAAAAGAGCATGGCCGGGAAAGCGCAAAGTTATATTATGAAGCAAACCATGAAGCAATGAACTTTATTAAAAATCTATCAGAAGAATTACATATTGATTGTGACTTAACCATTGAGGATGCTTACGTATACGCACAAACAAAGGAATATGCAGACAGTATCATTGATGAATTAAAAGCATATAAATCTCTGGACATTCCCGGAGAATTTGTCGAATCGCTTCCTTTCTCCCTTCCCTGCATGGGTGCAGTTGTGATGAAAAACCAGGCTCAATTTCATCCGGTAAAATACCTTGCCGGATTGATTCCATCCATCGAGCAGTCGGGGGGAAGAATTTTTGAGCATACAGCAGCCATGAAGGTGGAGGATGGCGACAATCCCGTCATTATAACCGATAACAAGAAAAAAATACGCTGCAGTTATCTGATTACAGCATCACACTTCCCTTTTAATGATGAAATGGGTCTGTACTTTGCCAGAATGCATGCGGAAAGATCATACGTGCTTGGTGTAAAAATTGATGAGGAATATCCTGGAGGGATGTATGTTAGTGCAGACAGCCCTTCACGTTCACTGCGTTACACTATGGTGGATGGAGAACAGCTGATTTTAGCCGGCGGGGAAAGTCATAAAACAGGACAGGGCATATCAACACACCAGCATTACGAAGAACTGGAGAAGTTCAGCAGAAACCACTTGGGCGTAAAGGAAATTCCATATCGATGGTCGGCGCAGGACCTAATCACTCCAGACCATCTCCCCTATATTGGCCCGATAACCGTAAACCACCATAATATATTGGTAGCTACAGGCTATGCCAAGTGGGGGATGACCAATGGAACTGCAGCTGCAAGGATTCTTACTGATCATATTTTAAAAAGAGAAAATCCATATGCAGACTTATTTCATCCCAGCCGTGTTAAAGGGGTTAAGAATCTCATCAAGGATAATGCAGATGTTGCGAAGCATTTAGTTCAGGGTAAATTTTCCATTGTACACAAAAATCCAGAAGACCTTGCCAATGACGAGGGAGCCATCGTCAAAGTTAATGGACAGAAGGCTGGCTGCTACCGTGATCCAGAAGGAAAGCTTCATATAGTCGACTCCACCTGTACGCACATGGGCTGTGAGGTGGAATGGAACAGCGGCGACAGATCATGGGACTGCCCTTGCCATGGATCCCGCTTCTCGATTTCAGGGGAAGTCCTTGAAGGTCCTGCTGTAGAACCACTGAATGTTATAGAAAACCAAAATCATCAGGACCAAGACTAATTGTCCTTTCCTTCTTTATCTGCACGGGTAGTGAAAATAACTCACAGCTGGCAGGCATTATCGATTATACTGTAGTTACTGCATACCTGCTCAGGAGGGATATTAAATGAGTGAATCAGAACAATCAGCACCTAAAAAGAAAATAAGCCTGCAAGAGGCAATTAAAAAGCAGCTGGAAAGCAAGAAAAATCAGGGAGAATCTGGAAAATCTTCTACCAACTCTCCACAAACAACAAAAAAAATGAAAAGCCAGCAAACAAAAAAAGCTAATAATCAGCGAAGAAGAACAGGTGTTTAAATGAATGGACAGAACCGCAAAGACATTATACCCGGAACCGCAGTGGATATTGTCTTAAAGGCAGATCAGCGAACCGGAAAACTTACCAGCGGCATTGTGAAAGATATATTGACAAATTCCCAATTTCACCCGCACGGAATTAAAGTACGACTCACGGATGGTCAAGTGGGAAGAGTACAGGAAATTAAAAAGCAGCCTTAAAGTAAAAAGCATTCAGAATGTCATCTGAATGCTTTTTACTTTATAATTTGTTCATCAAGTCCTGAAGTTCGCTGGCAGTAAGATTGCGCCAGCTGCCAGATTTAAGGTTATTCAAATGAATATTCATAATCCTGACCCGTTCAAGCTTGTCCACACGGTAGTCGAATGCCTGGCACATTCTCCTGATTTGGCGGTTCAGTCCCTGTGTCAGGATAATCTTAAATGTCCTGCTATTAATCCTGTATACCTCACAGGGCTTTGTAACTGTATCTAAAATTTCCACTCCGCTTGCCATTCCCTTTAAAAAAGAATCAGTGATAGGCTTATTAACAGTGACAATGTATTCCTTGTCATGGTTATTTTCAGCACGCAATATTTTATTAACAATATCCCCGTCATTTGTCAGCAAAATTAATCCCTGCGAATCTTTATCCAGTCTCCCGATTGGAAAAATCCGCTCTGGGTAGCCGATAAAGTCAATGATATTCCCAGGGACATGAAGCTCAGTCGTACTTGTGATTCCCACCGGTTTGTTCAAGGCAATGTATACCGGCTTTTTCTTTTCTCCAAGAGGCCTGCCGTCAACCCTGACATCATCATCAGGCCCAGCCTGGCTTCCGAGCTCTGCCAGCTTGCCATTAATGGTTATTCTTTTTGCCTCAACAAGCTTGTCTGCCTCTCTTCTGGAACAATAGCCCGTTTCACTAATAAATTTATTGATTCTCATCTATTCACATTCCTTATATCACTAAAATTACGTTTATTGTAACACATCCGGCACTTAAACTCGAAAAAGCGAATGCTGTTCCAGCTCAAGCCGTATACTTATATACCTCCATTAAAGGAAGTGGAAAATACATGCCCCAAAAAGAACATAAGCTGATTTCTGTCTCTGGAGAAGGTTCTGTGCCTGCCGTACCTGATCAGGCTGCCATAACACTTGGTGCGGTCACAGAGTCCAAGGATCCGGCATCCGCACAGAAAGAGAATAATAAGTCTATCACAGACATCCTTTCTGCTTTAGCGGCTAAGGGAATGAAGAAGGAAAACATGAAAACAATTGAGTATAGAGTGGATCCTCTTTATGATTATGCTGAAGGAAAAGCGGTGTCTGCCGGCTACAGGGTGACTCACATGATCAGGATCATAACTGATGATATTGAACAGGCAGGGGAGCTGGTGGATACAGCTGTCCAGCATGGGGCGAATGCGGTTGCCAGTGTCAGCTTTACCTTAAAGAACCCGGAAATGTATTATAACAAGGCATTCATCCTTGCATTACTGCAAACAAGGAGTAAGGCAGAAGCAGCAGCAAAAACATTAAGGGTCTCCCTCAACGAAAAGCCTGTGTATGTCCAGGAACTTTCCCAGTCACCTCAGCCATTTTCCTATCAAAGTGCTGTTTTTGCCAAGAGCCCCGGTGCTCCCATCCAGCAGGGAGAATTGCTTATTTCAGCATCAGCCAAAGCGGACTATACGTATCAATAAGGAACAAAAATGCAGTGTAATTGGCTCCATGCCACATACACTGCATCTTTTGATTAACGAGTTATAATCCCGCGGTTCACAAGCACTCCGTTCAGTCCTTGCCGGAAATCCCTTACTGCTTTTTTGCGCCACTTTTCATCAGTTGGGTAAAACATCTGCAGATACCTGTTCCTGATCATTTTTTCTGTTATCTTGCTCGATGATCCATGCTGATATAGACGATTTTCATCAATTGTATTTTTTAGAGATTGTATAGAGGCCGGCATATCATCCCCTAATGTTCCAAACTCGAATGTTGTGGAATACAGCGTTTTATCAGGTGCAATGGATTGTTTCAGTTTATTAAAGTATTCAGTGTTATCACCATTTGTCACATAATAATCCTCAGCATCTGGTGTTAATACCAATGGATAGTTAAAGGCTTTTTCTGCCTCTTTTTGATTCATCGTTTCATTGCTGGAGCTGAAAATGCTCATTTGGCTGCGGGGACCATATCCTGTGTGGAGGTCCACATGTACAATATTGCTATACGGTCCCTTAAGAATGCTTTTATACAGCTTTTTTAATAGCTTAGTAGCATCGGTATCGCTGTTTCCCCCAAAATAAACGCCATTAGGATTTGTATATTGCCCTGTCAGCAAAGCATCCTGAATTTTTCCTGTACCTGAAAAGACCGCTTCTTTACCAAGGCCAGCATAGTAACCAATTTCATGCAGTGTACTGTTGCCAAGCCCGCTGTTTTTTTCAAAAAATGCAGCCAGATCACTATAATCCTTATTTTTGTTAAGATTGAATGTTTTCCAGTTATATATAAAATTACGGTTAAGATCTACATTATTTTCATTATAGCGCCGGAAATTTTTCATTCCCCATGGATTTACCGAATGTACAATCACGATTCCCGTATTCTCAGGGTTAATCTTTGATAAAAATTCATGCTGAAATACATCGAGCATGGCAGATCCCTGATAGCCCTCGATTCCATGCACGCCTGCTGTCAGCACAATCAGATTCTTCCTCGTTCCATTTGCATCAGCCATCATATAATCCTGTGTTAAGCCCGTTTTTCCCACTTGGATTTTTTCGTGATGAACACTTTTCCAGGTTTTCTTCAGCATGGATTCATAGTTTAGAAAACGGTTCAGTGACTGATCGTAGGTATTGATATAATACGATAATTCTTTCCCTTTACCCTTCCTTTGGGGTTCATCTGCTTTAGACAGCTGAAGCAATACCGGTGGAATCACCCATTGTATAAGGATGATACTGAGCAATACAGTAATTAATAATACATATCCATTTTTCTTTTTCATGCGTCTCTCCTGCAAAATATATTTTTCCTTATACTACCTTAATTGCTATTAATGTGTATAATTTACTATATTTATCATAACAGCTATATTAAAATGGTAAATAGTTCAAAAATATAAGTCATACAGGAGCGTTAACATGGAAAATAAAACTGCTATTCGAAGTGAGGAAATGGTAAACAAGATCATCTTTCGTATATTCCTTGCTGCTGCCGTACTCATGGCGCTAAATGATGTTTTTCAAATTGTACTTTATGGCATGCCAAAGCTTAAGGTCATAAGTGTTCTTTATAATCTTCAGTTCATTTTGTTCCTTGTGCCGGCTATGTATTATAAATTAGGCAGGGACGCCAGGAAATTCAAGAGTTTATCACTCGTTTCCATGCTCATTTTTGCCTTTATCCTGCATACCGATTCCTGGGTCAATGTCCCATTTGTCTGGCTGATTCCCTTAGGCCTGGCCAGTCTATATGCCGATTATTCCCTTATTAAAAAGACATTATTTTTAACGGTTCCCCTTTTGGTTCTGTCTCAATTCACACATTACTATTTTGCAGACCGGATGGTTATCGAATCAAGCATACACCGTTCCATTTTGACTTCGGTCTACTATGGCATTCAATTTATATTGGTAGGGATTATTTTTCTGAACAGCACAAAACGGGCAAGAAAAACTCTTGAGAATAGCGAGCAGCTTACAGCGGATATCCAGGCTGTCCTGGAAGCCGTTAAGAGTTCCTCCGTTCAGCTTAATCAAAATGTTTCAAGCCTGAATCAAAACATATCAGATTCAACCGGCGCCCTTCAGCAAATAGACGGATTTGTCCAGGGAATCCATACGGAAAGCCAGGACTTCTCACATATCATTGAAGATACAGAGGAAAAGGTAAATGACATCATCGGCCGTTTAAGGGAAAACTCTGAAAAAGCAATTGAAATCAAAGGCTATACCAATCATGTTTCAAAAATGGCGGAAGAAAATAAAACAGCCCTAGAAAATACTGCGGCCCATATCGGGGAAGTTAAGCAGGCATCAACAAAGTCCAAATACGCGGTAACAGCTCTTGATAATAAAATAAGCGATATCACGGAGGCACTGAATTCCATCTCTGCAATTGCCAGACAGACGAACCTGCTGGCCTTGAACGCGGCCATAGAAGCTGCAAGAGCGGGTGAACAGGGTAAAGGCTTCGCAGTCGTTGCCGATGAAGTCCGCAAGCTTGCTGAGCAATCTTCACAGTCTTCTCAGTTCATTCAGCTGCTGCTGATGGAAATAATGGATGAAAAAGATAAAGTCATAGAATCACTCAATGAAACAGATTCTATAGTTGATTCCAATGTCACAGCCATTACGGCCTCTGTAGATGGATACGATGAATTAGTAGGCCTCCAGAAGGTGATGAATGCCCAATTGCAGGAAATGGCAGGTTCGATTAATCAGCTATCACAGAATGGCAGTGTTATTTCTCTATCAATGGGTGATTTCGGGAAAAGCATGCTAAAAACAACAGCAGCATCACGGAAATTGCTTCAGCCATCGAGCAGGTTTCAGCTACCTTCCAGGAAATAGCTGCAAATGTAGAAAATGTGCATGAAAAATCAAGCAATTTACATGAACTTCATAATCTTTAACTCAAAAAACCTGCATGGATGAATGCAGGTTTTTTTTGCTTCTCCTTCCTTCTCAAGTCTCCATCTTCCCTTTGGGCATATCAATTAATGGAAGTTAGTTAACTAGCGGATTACCAAGGAAAGATTAGGGGTATGGAAATAACTAAGCTGAAAATTTATGTAAAAAGGGGGCTAATTATACAGCATGAAAAGAAAAATGACATTTTTCCTTTCTTCCGTTCTCCTGCTGGGTCTTTTGGCAGGCTGTGCTGAGAAAGACCAGTTGCCCGATGGCGCCAAGCTCATCCATAAAGGCGAATTCATATTTGCAGCATCCGGCGAGTTTAAGCCGTTCAGTTATGTAAAGGATGATATGTCTTTAACCGGCTTCGACATTGAAGTGGGACGGGCCATTGCCAAGGAATTGCATCTAAAGCCAGTCGAAAAAAGGATTAAATTCAAGGGAATCGTAGAAGGAGTTAAAACAGGCCGGGCTGATGCGGCGGTAGCCAGCCACACCATTAATCCCCAGCGGAGCAAACATGTTTCATTTTCAACGCCCTATTACTACTCCGGACCTCAGATTTTTGTAAGGCCAGACAGCAAAATCAAGACGGTCCAAGACTTAAAAGGAAAAGAAGTGGCTGTAGCAAAGGGTTCTACATATGCTGATACAGCAAAAAGGTACACCAGCAACATAAAAATGTATGACAGTGACATCACTGCCTTGAAAGCATTAAGCGGAGGCAGGCATGATGCCGTAATCACGGATTTCGTAACAGGCAAAACCGCTGCCAAGGAAGGGTTCAAGATTACAGGCCGCCAATTGATTGAACGAAGCGAACAGGCTGTCGTCCTTCCGCAGGATAATCCCCAGCTTGTTAAAGATATAAACAAAGCGCTGGAGAACCTCCGCAAAGACGGTACTCTTGCCAGGATCTCAAAGAAATACTTTGGCGAGGATATCACAAAGAAACCTGAGTGACCCAAAAGTCCAGATAGAAAGGAAGTTGTCCATTTGCCTAGTTTTTCTCATTTTTTCGACACCTTATTTGGCTCGACCAATGTATTTGTCGATGCCATGCTCCTGACTTTGGAGCTGACAGTCGTATCTGTTTTAATCGGTATTGTGATCGGTCTGTTTTTTGCACTTCTTAAAATATCAAATATTAAAATTCTGGAGTATATCTCCAACGCCTATATTTATCTCATCAGGGGAACACCGTTAATCGTGCAGATCTTTATCTTATACTTCGGGATCAGCGGCATCTTCCTGCTTCCTGATTTCTGGGCAGCTGCACTGGCTCTTGCCCTGCATAACGGCGCATACATAGCGGAAATTTTCCGCGGAACGATACAATCCATTGATGAAGGACAAATGGAAGCCGGCCGATCCCTGGGAATGAGCAAGTCACTTACACTTCGCAGGATCATCCTCCCTCAGGCTCTGCGCAGGGCATTGCCACCGCTTGGCAACCAATTCATCATCGGCTTGAAGGATTCATCACTGGCCGCCTTCATTTCCATGAATGAATTGTTTAACGTTTCCACAACGCTCGGATCGAATAATTTTGACGAAATGACGTACTTGCTGATCGTTGCCGTTTATTATTTAATTCTGGTTGCGATATTAACGATTGCTGTAAACCTGATCGAAAAGAAACTGGCAGTCAGCGACCGATAGGAGGATGCTTACATGGAACAAAAAGTTATGATAAGAATTAAGAACCTGAACAAGTCCTTCGGTGACTTGCATGTTTTAAAAGATATAGATATGAAGGTCCTTGAAAGTGATGTAGTTTGCCTGATCGGCTCAAGCGGTTCCGGAAAAAGCACCCTGCTCCGCTGCCTGAATTATCTCGAAAAGAAGGACAGCGGCCAAATTATCATTGAGGGCAAGGAAATTAATCCGGGCAAGCAGGATATTAATAAGCTCAGAGAAAAAATCGGCATGGTATTCCAGCATTTTCAGCTGTTTCCGCATATGACCGTCCTTGAAAATGTAATTGAGGCTCCCATACATGTCAAAAAGGTATCTAAAGACACAGCCATTCAGGAAGCACAGGAGCTGTTAAAAAAGGTCGGTCTTGAAGATAAGGCGGATGTGTATCCAAGCAAGCTTTCAGGCGGACAGAAGCAGCGCGTTGCCATTGCCAGGGCTCTCGCCATGAAGCCTGACATTCTCCTATTCGATGAACCTACATCCGCGCTTGATCCGGAGCTGGTGGGCGAGGTTCTTGCCACAATGAAACACCTTGCCGATGAAGGAATGACAATGGTTGTCGTTACGCACGAAATGGGCTTTGCCCGGGAAGTAGCTGACTGGATTGTCTTTATGCATGAAGGCAAAATTGTAGAAAGCAATAGCGCCGCCCAATTCTTTGATAACCCAAAGGAAGAGCGCACAAAAGAGTTTCTTCAAACTACATCTCTTAAGTAAAAGTTAGGAGGCTGTCTGAAAAGGTCCTATTTACCGGACCTTTTGGGACAGCCTCTTTTTTGGGAAGAAAAGCTTTTAAACAGAAAATGGCAAGGCTGGCGGACTTTCAGTTCAGAACGTGGAAAAAAGTCTGTATTTATGGTATATATACAGGTAAAATTATATGATATAGATTTGCTCCCTTTACGAAATTTAAAAGGCGCATGCATATGCCCGGCGCTATCAGATCCTATTATCACGATATATATCCTTAAACACGAAAGAGGTCGAAACAGTTGGAACATAACTCTTCGAATTTTATCAGAAATATCATCCAAGAAGATTTAGAGACTGGAAAACACGAGAAAATTGTCACCCGTTTTCCTCCTGAACCAAACGGATATTTACATATTGGCCATGCTAAATCCATTATCCTGAACTTTGGCGTGGCGGATGAGTTCAACGGAAAAACAAACCTGCGTTTCGATGATACTAATCCTTTAAAAGAAGATATTGAATATGTGAATTCCATCAAAGAAGATGTAAAATGGCTTGGCTATGATTGGGACGGACTCTTTTTTGCTTCTGATTATTTTGGCGAAATGTATGACAGAGCCGTGCTTTTAATCAAAAAGGGCTTGGCTTATGTGGATGACTTGAGTGCAGATGAAATCCGTGAGTTCCGCGGAACACTGACTGAGCCTGGAAAGGACAGCCCCTACAGAAACCGCACAGCAGATGAAAACCTGGAACTATTTGAAAAAATGCGCGATGGCGTTTTTGCCAATGGAGAAAAGGTTCTGCGCGCAAAAATTGATATGTCTTCCCCTAATATCAACCTGCGCGACCCGGTTATTTACCGAATTTCACACACGGAGCACCATAACACAGGAAATAAGTGGTGCATTTATCCAATGTACGCCTTCGCACATCCGCTTGAAGATGCTATTGAGGGTGTGACCCATTCTCTTTGCACGCTCGAGTTTGAAGACCAGCGTCCGCTATACAACTGGATTATTGAACAATGCGAAATGGAAAACAAGCCTCAGCAGTATGAATTTGGCCGGCTGAATCTTTCCAACACCGTAATGAGCAAACGCAAGCTGAAACAGCTGGTTGAAGAAGGATATGTAGACGGCTGGGATGACCCGCGTATGCCGACTGTTTCCGGTCTTAGGCGCAGAGGATATACACCAGAAGCCATTCGTGCGTTCTGCCATGAAATCGGCGTATCCAAAGCATATGGAACAGTAGATTCACAGGTGCTGGACCACTTTGTAAGGGAAGACTTAAAGCTGAAAGCACCTCGTACAATGGGTATTCTTGATCCGTTAAAAGTAGTGATCACAAATTATCCTGAAGATGCAGTGGAAATGCTTGATGCAGAAATTAATCCCGAAAATCCTGAAATGGGCACACGCCAGATTCCATTTTCACGTGAAATATATGTAGAGCGCGATGATTTCATGGAGGATCCTCCAAAGAAATACTTCCGCCTGTTTCCGGGCAATGAAGTCCGCCTGAAGCACGCTTATTTCATTAAGTGCGAAGAAGTAATCAAAGACAATGAAGGCAATGTTATTGAGCTCCGCTGCACGTATGATCCTGAAACAAAGAGCGGTACAGGATTCACTGGACGGAAGGTAAAGGGAACTCTTCACTGGGTAGATGCCAAGCATGCCATTCCTGCTGAATTCCGGATTTATCAGCCTTTAATCTTAGATGATGAGACAGAGGAAGAAGAGGAAAAAACTTTCCTTGAACGAGTAAACCCTAATTCCCTGACTATCCTTAACGGGTTTGTAGAACCGAACATGAAGGAAGTAAAACCTCAGGACAAATTCCAGTTCTTCAGGCACGGATACTTTAACGCAGACCCGAAAAACACAACAAAAGACCATATCGTCTTTAACCAAATAGTAGAACTAAAAAGCTCATTTAAACTATAAAGCGAAAGCGCCTGGTCAGCCTCGACCAGCATAAGACGCGTAAGAATAGAAGGCGCCCTTTGCCTTCAATTCTTACGTGGCTTATGACCTCGAGAGGCTAGGCGCTGCAGCTGGATTAAATAAAGCGAAAGCGCCTGGTCAGCCTCGACCAGCATAAGACGCGTAAGAATAGAAGGCGCCCTTTGCCTTCAATTCTTACGTGGCTTATGACCTCGAGAGGCTAGGCGCTGCAGCTGGATTAAATAAAGCGAAAGCGCCTGGTCAGCCTCAACTAGCATAAGTCGCGTAAGAATAGAAGGCGCCTTTTGCCTTCAATTCTTATGTGGCTTATGACCTCGAGAGGCTAGGCGCTGCAGCTGGATTTTTAAAAAGCGAAAGCGCCTGTTGTCGTAGGAACAAAGACTAAGAGCGCCGCGTCCTGCGGCAGCGTCTTTGTGACCCCCATCCTGGGGGCCCTCGACCAGCATAAGACCAGTAAAAAGCCTGAATCCCCAGCTTGCCGGGATTCAGGCTTTTTTTCTGTCCTTATTATTTGATCCGGAACAGCAGCAGCAGATCTCCATAGCCCTGCTGTTCCATCTCTTCCCTTGGTATAAACCTTAAAGCGCTGGAATTGATACAGTAGCGCTGTCCGTCAGGTCCTGGGCCGTCCGGGAACACATGACCAAGGTGTGAGTCCCCTTCCCTGCTCCTAACCTCTGTCCGCGTCATCCGGTGGCTCAGGTCCACGGTTTCTTTTACACTTGAATACATAATGGGTTTTTTGAAGCTGGGCCAACCGCATCTGCTGTCATATTGGTCCCGGGAGCTGAACAGCGGTTCTCCCGAAACAATATCCACATATATGCCTTCGCTTTCATTGTCCCAATATTCGTTCTCAAAGGGGGGTTCTGTGCCGTTTTCCTGAGTGACATGAAACTGGAGTTCCGTAAGTTTTTCTTTTAAATCTGAAAGATCCCTGGGCCAATGCTCTTTTAAAAACGCCTCCCTCCCTGACCCCCTGCGATAGAGGGCATAGCGAAAAGCATTCTTTTTGTAAAAATCCTGGTGGTATTCTTCAGCATGATAAAAGACTCCTGCCGGTATGATTTTAGTCACAATCTCTTTTTTAAACCTGCCGCTTTCCTCAAGCAAACTTTTAGAGGCTTCAGCCTCCCTTTTTTGATTTTCATTACTATAAAAGATAGCTGTCGAATAGGAATGCCCTTGGTCAGAAAACTGGCCAGCTTCATTTGTAGGATCAATTTGCTTCCAATACACATCAAGAAGTTCTTTGTAGGTAATCTTATTGGGATCATATAGAATTTCCACTGCCTCCAGGTGTCCAGTCATTTCTGATGTTACCTGTTTATATGTCGGGTTTTCCGCAAAACCGCCTGTATATCCCGATATGACCCGGATAATCCCTTCTCTTTCATCAAAGGGCTCAACCATGCACCAAAAACAGCCGCCTGCAAATACGGCCCTTTCATGCTGAGCTGATATCATATGATTTCCCTCCTCTTACTCCTATATTTACGCGAACAGGCAAAAGACCCATTATTTTAACACTGCACACCGCATGCGTTTCACTATTATTATAAAGGGTATTTTTCTGCAAATTAAACCAGACAGTTCATCCGTATAAAAAGGCAAACGGGCGGGAATGAACATTCCTTGCCGTTTGCCGGGAAATCAGGAAGCATATTGTTTTCTGCGCTGCCAGCTGAATGTCAGATAGCAGAAATATACGATGGCACCAAGTGAGATGACATAATTTATTAGAGCCACTGTTTCCTCTGCTACTCCTGTCAGATTAAGTAATGATGGTATTGTCAAAGTTACCCACGATAACACGACAGCGACTTTTCCGATATACTCATCAATATCTTTGCCGCGTGACATAGAAAGGTAAAACAAGAACCAGAGATATGCCCACATAATCCATGTCAGTGCGCTTGATAAATCTCCAAAATGAATGACGGAAACAGCAGCATATACAATGGCTGCAATGCTTACCCACAGAGAATAATAGCCAAGTCCGCTGCCGTTCAAGTCCTTTATCGTAGTAACACCAACATAAAGATACGTTAACCCGAATAAAAAGATGCTGGCGTTATTGTAAAGCTCCCAGTTGCTTTGATCCGAAACAACCGCCAAGTAAAACGGAGAAACAGTTTGAATCGCTCCTACGAATAAGTTGAAATATGCAACGCTTTTTCCATCTGCTTTTCCAAGCAGCATAAGTCCATTTAAAAATAAAACTGCGCCTGATAAAAATAATCCTATTGTACCCATATGTTACTGTGAAAAGCTGCCTTTTCACCATTCCTCCTTATTATTCCATAATTATATTGTTAAAAAAAGAAAAGGCAGTTCTCCTTCTTTTTTGAAGGAGAATTGCCGTGTTTAATTATTTGATTATAAGACTTACAATGATTGATGATAAGACACTTACAAGTGTAGCGCCATATAGAAGCTTTAATCCAAAACGAGCTACTACATTACCTTGTTTTTCGTTCAGCCCTTTTACAGCTCCCGCAATGATTCCGATGGAAGAGAAGTTGGCAAAAGAAACAAGGAAGACAGATATGATTCCTACAGTTCTTGAACTCAATTGTGAAGCAGTTTTGCTTAGGTCAAGCATAGCCACGAATTCATTGGTAACCATCTTTGTAGCCATGATTCCGCCGGCTTTAACTGCTTCTCCTGCCGGTATCCCCATAAGGATGGCAAATGGAGAGAAGATATACCCTAAGATTGCTGGAAGCTGATACCGAAAATCATATCAAACAGACTGTTAATCGCAGCCATTAATGCTACGAAACCAATTAGCATGGCAGCAACAATGATTGCAACCTTAAAGCCGTCAAGAATATATTCTCCGAGCATTTCAAAGAAGGACTGTTTTTCTTCTTCTTGAACAATAAGAATATCCTCTTCATCAGCAATCGTGTAAGGGTTAATGATAGAAGAGATAATAAATCCTCCGAACAGGTTGATTACAATGGCCGTTACCACATATTTAGGTTCAATCATTGTCATATAGGCGCCAACGATGGACATAGATACTGTGGACATGGCAGAAGCACATAGCGTGTATAGACGCTGAGATGTTAATTGGCCGAGCTGTTTTTTTACAGTGATGAAAACTTCTGATTGGCCGACCATAGCAGAAGCAACCGCATTGTAAGATTCAAGCTTGCCCATTCCGTTTACTTTGCTCAGTAAAAACCCGATCCATTTCATGATGAAAGGCAGAATCTTAAAGTACTGGAAGATTCCGATCAGTACAGAAATGAAAACAATTGGAAGCAGCACATTCAAGAAAAAGGGCCCTTCCCCTTTATTGGCAATTCCGCCGAACACGAAGGAAATTCCTTCTCCTGCATATTCGAGGAGCTTTGAGAAAACATTCGCAAAGGCTTTTATAATAATGTAACCGAATTTAGTATTCAATAAGAGAAAGGCAAGAACAATCTGTATGATGACCATCGTTATGATAGGCTTGATTTTCACTTTTTTACGGTCGCTGCTTGCAAGGAATGCAAGTCCAAAGACCACAATCAGGCCGGCAATCGCAATAAGATATTTCATGATGTACCTCCGCTGGATGATTTAAATTTCTGTATGTGCATGCCACAAGCATGCTTACGTATATCTTGTTTATTCTTTGTACTAACTTCCTGAATTATAACTGATTACTGATTCAAATCTGATGCAGCGAAATACCCTGGAAGCAATTGCTTAATCGTTGTTTCAGTGACATCGCCTTTAAGATTGGTCAGGTATATTTTTGTGTTTTCATCAGAGAATTCTGCTATTACCTGTCTACAGGCTCCGCATGGAGAAACCGGGCCTTCTGTATCCCCCGCCACTGCTATGGCCTGGATACCTTTTGCGCCTTCTGATACTGCTTTGAAAATAGCTGTCCGCTCTGCACAATTTGTCAGGCCATATGAAGCATTTTCAATGTTGCACCCTTGATAAACACGGCCATCGGCAGTCAGCAGGGCTGCTCCCACCTGAAATTTGGAATACGGTGTATAAGCCTGCTTTCTTGCTTCTATTGCTTCTTGTATTAATGTTTTTTTATCCATATAAAACACTCCATTTCTTCAAATATGGAACGAACTTTCCCCAAAAATCTTCTATTTTTCTATCTATTTCAGGAAACGCTTTCATCACGCTCAAAAAAAGAGACCCTCTTGGAAATTCATACAAAGAGGTACGTACTTCTAACACTTTTATACTACAACAGGACTTGAACAAATGTAAACAGGAAATTGAACAAATGTAAAAATTATTTTTCTGGTATATAAAAAATGGCTTTTTTCGTAAATTTGCTGATATGGAACATGGTGGCTGATTTCCGCTCCAGGATGCTCGCTTTCCGCGGGGCGGGCGGCTGCGCCTGCGGCTCACCTGTTCCGCTAATCCCGCAGGAGTCTCGCACCTTGCGCTCCAATCAACCTGACTTAACAATGGGATCGCCTCACAGAACTTATTAAAAAACAACAATTTTTAAGAAAAGAGGTTAAGAAAAGAGCCAAAAAATAAACCAGGTTCAAAAAAAAAACGATCCCACTATAGGATCAGTTTTTTCATCTCCGCTATCCAAGCAGAGCCTGTGCAGTATATTGGTCAGTTATTAAAATGTTGGCGTACTCTCCGTTTAAGGCGCCTTTGATTCCAGCAATCCGGGCAGAACCTCCGGCTACAAGAATCGACTGATCCTTATCTTTCAGGCAATCCAGTTCAATGCCTAATGTCCGCTGATTGATTCCTTCATTGCAAACCTTCCCGCTTCTATCATAAAACCGGGAGCAGATATCGCCTGCCGCATGCTCATAGAGATGCCTTTTTTCATCCTCAGTAAAATAGCCCATCTGAAATAGCAGTGATTCTGCTTCAACTGAACCGACCGTGAAAACAGCAATGTTTGCCTTCTTGCCTGTATCCAGCACCCTGCGTATATGGCGGTCTGCCTCCATGGCTTGCTTGACAGCCATATGGTCGACAATAGCAGGAAGATGTAGCTGGATAGGCACTGAGTTGTAAGCCTTGCCAAAAAGGAATAATATTTCAGATGCATATGTGTTTTTTTCGGAGTGGCTGACGCCTCCCTTTAGCTGTACCACCTTAACATTTCTCACTGCTTTGGGCTTTAATTCAGAAGCGATATGGTAAAGTGTTGTTCCCCACGTAACTCCGACAATATCGCCATCCGCAACAACTTCATGCAAATAGGCCGCTGCTCTTTCACCAAGCCTTCGTTTTATCAGTTCTTCATCATTGAAGGGCACCGGAACAATGATGGCATCTTTAAGCTTATATCTATGCTGAAGCTTTTTTGCCAGGTCAGCCGAATTTTCTGCCGGATCCATGATGGTGATTTGGACGATCCCCTTGGTTTTTGCCTGCTGCAAAAAGCGGGATACTGTAGGCCGCGACACCCCAAGCTTTCTGGCAATGTCGTTTTGATTATAATCATGCAAATAATAGAGCTTAGCCGCCTCGATAATTTTTTTGATTTTTTCATCATCCATAAAGCACACCCGCTCACCTAATTGAATTAACATTATTCTACCAAAAATAATGGAAAGTGGTACTTCTTTTTTTCAAATGCACTCCAATCAACAATGTACTTTAACCAAAGCCTACTTCTAAATAGGACCTTCTTCGCAGCGAACTTTAAAAGAGAGAGAACCATGGCCATTTGCCCATTTTGATTCAGCAGGAATGAGCTTTACTCTTCTTTGGTTATATTACACTGAATATTTAGTATGTTATCTTTAAAATATGATATAAATAAAGAGCGGGTATTTTGAAAACGCCAGATTGATGGGGAATCTGTCAAGCGCATAAAAAGCCATGTTTAGTCCCTCTCAATGTTACATTCTTAAAAATGTCAGGAGGATGTTTATGCCAGTTCAGAATTATGGTGTACTGAAGGGAATTGTTTTAGAAGGCCGTCCTGAACGGAATGCCGATACTCCCCATTACCAAATCCATATGATTGGCGAGGAAGGCATGCATTACAGAATTGCAGTGAATGTGATGTCAAGCTCACAGCAGTCCGAGGTGCTGTATATGGCAGATGAAAATTTTAACGGTACTTCCTTGCGTGCCCTTCTTGCAATGAAGCCGGGATATACAAGAATTGACAGGGAAAGCAGCATTCCCGGGCTGGATTATGTACGAGGCAGACTATTTGACCCTTCCTTAATGAAAGCATTGCCCTTTGATGCGGCAGGACCAGATGATGATTTGAATGACAGGCTTGATGCTTATATTCAAAAAGCAAAAGCAGAGAAGGCTCCCGTATATATCTACGGATCCAGATTCGGGCCTGAAAATACCACTGATAAAGTGTTCGGGTTCCGCCCAGAAAATGGCATGCATAATGTTCATATGAACCAGGGAAATGAAGATAAACCAGGAAACGAAAAGGACTGGGCCAGGGACAATGGGATTTATCATGACGGAGGCATCCTCATTCAATTTGATTCACATTGGACGGCCGTGTTTTTAGCCTTTCTTTCACAGTCCTGGTGTACAGATGAACGGGGCTACCCTGATGGAACCTGTACCCATGACCAATTGTTAAAAAATGCGGGAGCGCCTTGACCTCCAGTCTGAATAAAGTATATAAAGAAAATCCCCAGCTTCCTTTCACGGCGGAAAGGAAGCTGGGGATTTTAAATGTAGATTTTCAGGACTTAAGAATTCGAACTCATTTTACGCTGAAAATCTGAGATAGCTTTATATTCTTCCTTCAATAAACGGGACATTCTAATGAAAATCGGAACAAGTTCCTCATAAATTTCCACATTTTCAGGAACTGGCTTATGATAATGGTCTGCTCCCACCATATCGGAAACAGCATCCAGCGAGTCAATCTCCCCTAAAGAATATAAGCCGAGAATGACTGCACCCAGGCAAGAGCTTTCAATGCTTTCCGGGACAAATACTTCATGGTTGAAAATATCAGCCATCATCTGCCTCCATAGCTCCGATTTAGCAAAACCGCCTGTAGCCTGGATTTTAACTGGTTCACCGATTAATTCCTTCAGTGCAAGCAGTACAGAATACAGGTTGAAGATTACACCTTCCAATACAGCCCGAATAAGGTGTTCTTTCTTATGGTGGAGCCCAAGACCAAAGAATGAGCCTCGTGCATTAGCATCCCACAATGGCGCCCTTTCTCCAGCGAGGTATGGATGGAACAGCAATCCTTCAGAACCCGGGCTTACTTTGGCCGCAATGGATGTCAGTACTTCATATGCATCCATTCCAAGGCGTTTCGCCGTTTCAACCTCTGCTGAACCGATTTGTTCTTTTACCCAGCGGAAAATCATGCCTCCATTGTTGACCGGCCCGCCGATGACCCAATGGTTTTCCGTTAATGCATAACAGAAAATCCTGCCTTTTGGATCCGTTATCGGACGGTCAACCACTGTGCGGATTGCACCGCTTGTACCGATTGTAACTGCCACTACACCCGGTTTAATTGCATTCACTCCAAGGTTTGACAGAACGCCGTCATTGGCGCCAACGACAAATGGCACACTCTGCGGCAAATTCATTTCAGCTGAATAGCCAGCATCAAGGCCAGTCAAGCTGTAAGTAGTCGGCACAAGCTGTGACAGCTGATCACTGGTAATGCCCGCCACATTTAATGCGCCTTCGTCCCATTGCATGGCTTTCAGGTTCAGCAAACCCGTTGCAGAAGCTATAGAATGGTCTACAACATACTGTCCAAACAGCTTAAAGAAGACATATTCTTTGATAGAAATAAATTTATATGTCATTGAAAATAGGCTGCTTTGTTCATTCTGCAGCCAGACGAGTTTTGAAAGCGGCGACATTGGGTGTATTGGCGTCCCTGTCCTGAGATAAATTTCGTGTCCGCCCATTTCACTCAGAATCTTCTCTGACCATTCTGCACTCCGGTTATCTGCCCAGGTAATGCACCTTGTCAGCGGCTTTCCATCTTTGTTCACAGCAATAAGGCTGTGCATGGCCGCACTGAAAGATACACACAGAATATCCTCTGGATGCACATTACTTTTCTTTACGGCTTCTTTTACTGTGGAAATTACGGCCTGGAAAATTTCTTCCGGATCTTGTTCAGCCGTCTCTGGAGTAGGGGAATACAACGGATACTCTTGGCTATGGCTGGAAATGATTCTTCCGTTTTTTGCAAATACCACAGATTTTGTACTCGTTGTCCCTATGTCTACACCGATTAGATATTTTTCGCTCATTATGCTGCCTCCTTGCATCTAACTTTTTTAAATCATCATGCATGTCCAAATAAAAGAAGACATTAGGTGCCTTCCTGGCCCAATCTTAAAAGTATATATCTCCCAAGAATAAACTAAGGTTCTATTATATGAGAATAAATTGAATGCAACGGCATCATGTGCTGTTCATTGCATAATTCCGCTTCATCCGTCACACTGAAAAAAAGAATGCGCTTAAATTTAAGTCTCTCCCGTTATTGCATGCAGAAAATCACAGCACTTCAAAAAAATCCCGAAAGAAGCAGCAATCCCCTTATAATCTTAAGAATCCCTTAGGCGCACATATATATCTCCCTAACATTTTATCATATGAAAAAATTTTTTTCATACTTGTACAGTTACTGAAAAATATTTCCGGCGATATTTGTGCTATAATTTTTTTAATAACGCTTACATTTTTTTATAGCAGAAAACCTTTTTACCGAAAGATAGGGAAATCATCACTCAATAACGCAGAAGGGAAATTTCACATGAATACAAATTGTTTGAGTAAAATACGTTCCTATTATCCGAGATTCAGCGATAAAGAAAAAATAATAGCTGATTATATTCTTGAAAACTCCGGTAAAATTATTCATTGCTCCATAAATGAAGTGGCTGAAGACCTAAAAGTTGCAGAAGCAACCGTATTTCGTTTTTGTAAGCGGATCGGCTACAAGGGATACCAGGCCATGAAGATTGCTCTTGCTTCTGAATCTATGACAGCCATTCAGCCAGCCAGTGAATTAATGAATGATGAAAACATTACCGAAAAGATTTTCAAGTCCAATATACGTTCTTTGGCAAATACGCTGCAAATAAATGAATGCGCTTCCGTAGAAAAAGCAGCTGAATGTATACTTTTTGCAAAACGAATTTCTTTTTATGGAGCTGCCGGTTCATCTGCTATTGCAATGGATGCATTCCAGAAGTTTATCTCTGCTGGATTTCATGCGTACTCTTTTATGGATACCCATTTTCAGTCAATGTTTGCTTCCCAGCTTGACAGTCAGGATACGGCTGTTATAATTTCTCATTCCGGTTCTGATAAGGAGAGCCTGAAGATACTAGATGCGGCGCTTGAAAAAGGAGCAAAAACAATTGTCATTACTGGCTTTCCCAACTCCCCGCTGGCTCGGAGGGCGCATGTTTCACTCTGCACAAGCTCGGAGGAAACCGAATACAGACCAGAAGACCTGGCATCCCTCATCACACAGTTAAGCTTAATCGATGCCCTATATGTAAATGTTATGGTGAAAAGAAGAGAAATTTCGAGATTGCCGGCCAGCAGAGAAAAAGCAACATCCAGAGCTTGAAAATAAAAAAAGCTGCTTCAGCGGCTTTTTTTATCATTGGCTTTTTTGGTTTTTTGGAAAAATCACTTCTATCTTTGTTCCTTTACGTAATTCGCTTTTCACTTTAATCGTCCCTTGATGTGCATCAATTATCCACTTGGCAATTGACAGGCCAAGCCCTAACCCTGATTCTTCACGGGCTGTCCTCGATTTATCCACCTGATAAAAGCGGTTGAAAATATTCGGAATATCTTCTTCAGGTATTCCAATTCCGTCATCTTCTACGGACAGGAAGATTGAATGTGAATTTTTATGGCAGGATAAACGGATTTCCTTGCCTTCTTCTGTATATTTCATGGCATTGTCCACAAGAATTACAAGAAGCTGATGGATCCGTTCTTTATCACCCAAAAAGGTCAGTGGTTCTTTAGAGTCATGAGTGATTGTTTTACCTTGAAAAGCGGCAATATCTGAATATTGATTAACAATTTCCGTGAGCAGGTCATTTAAGAAGAAACGCATTTTAATCACCTGGAGCTGGTTTGAGTCTGAACGTGCCAAGGTAAGCAGGCTTTTCACTAATTTATTCAGCCGCCTTGTTTCCTTGGAAATCATGGAAATGTCAACTGCTTTTTCTTCTATGGTGCTGTTCGGAGACTGAAATAGTAAATCTGTCCGCGACTGAATGACAGACAGAGGCGTGCGAAGCTCATGTGATGCATCTGAAACAAATTGCTGCTGGTTATCCCAGGCTCTCTTAATGGGAATTAAAGCGCGGCCTGCAAGGAAATATCCTGCAGCAATTGCCAGAACTCCGCCTAATCCCCCGCCAATCACCATAATGAGCAGCAGCCGGTGAAGAAGGGCAGCTTCAGCATCGACATTGCGGATAAATTGCACAGTTACTTTCCCGTATTCGGTATCCACCTGGTTTGCAAGAGTGCGGAATGTAGAGTCCCTCACCTTGATCGTTTGTATTTTCCTTAAAACCTTAGGATATAATGTTTTTTCATTTTCTCTGAACGGGTCATTTTCCTCCCCAAGTCCTGTATCGAGAATTTTTTTATCCGGACCCCAGATTATGACGCTCGGCCCTCTTCCCAATTGGACTTCCCCATGCGGCCTTTCTCCCCTGAATGAAGGACTGCTTTGCATTTTATCTAACGAGCGGTTCACTTCCCTGTAAATCTGCGTTTCTGTATAGTAATAAATGGCCCTTCCAAGCGCACCGATTAAAATGATAAAGACAATGGAATTTAAAATAGTCAGCCTTAATCTGGTTTTTTGGAACATCATATTCTCCTCAGATCTGTTTTAGCATATAACCGATGCCTCTGACCGTTTGAATATCCTTATGATATTGAGACGGCTCTAATTTCTTTCTTAAATGGTGAATGAATACTTCAACAATGGCAATGGTTGTATCTGAATCGAATCCCCAAATCCGGTCAAAAATCTGTTCACGGGTAAGGATTTTGCCTGCATTTTGAATCATATATTCTAATAGCTCATATTGTTTAATGGTCAATTTAACAGGCTGTCCGTCCACTAGCATTTCATGCTCCTTTCCCGTTAGCTGTATTCCCCTGTAATTCACTCCGGAATCAATGGACAAAATTCCGCTTCTTCTCAGCAGCGCGCGGATCCTGGCTTTTAATTCAGGTGCCTGGAATGGCTTTACTAAATAATCATCACCGCCTATATCAAGCCCCTTGACACGATCCTCTAAAGAATCCTTTGCCGTCAGGAACAGCACTCCTGTATCATTTTTCTCTTTGCGCAGCTGCCGGACAATTTCAAAACCATCCATACCCGGCAGCATCACATCCAGGACAATGCTGTCATAGATATTCTGCTGTGCCAAAAACAATCCGTCTTCGCCATTATCTGCTGTATCTACTTCAAATTCATCCGATAGTATCTCCTTGATTGACTGAAGCAAGGAGATACTATCTTCGACTACTAATATTTTCATCTCTATCCCCCTTTTTTATTATACAGTCCCATAACTTCCGCTCTTCGGCACTGCGTGTTTGTGGAGAGGAAATCAAGGCTTTAACAAAGCCCATTATAAAGTGAAACGCTCCTCCGCGGAATATTTTCTTCTACTATACCTAAATCTTGTCGCTGCAAAACAAGCGCCCGCAATTCAGCAGCCGCTTTGCTTTAGTTATTCGTACCTCAGTGCCTGGATCGGGTGAAGCCTGGAAGCCTTGCTTGCCGGGAAAACACCAAAAACAACGCCGATAATCAATGAAAATAAGAAACTTATGATTGTAACGGACATAGAATAGGAAATTGCCATTCCTGTTGATAGGGATACGAGTTTTGCTATACCTAATCCTACTCCAGCTCCAATAATTCCTCCCAGTGAGCTTAAGACAATTGCCTCGATTAAAAACTGAATCAGTATTGTCCTCCGATTGGCACCTATCGCCTTTCTGATGCCGATCTCCTTCGTTCGCTCCGAAACGGAAACAAGCATGATGTTCATGATCCCGATGCCACCTACAAGCAAGGAAATGCTGGCGATTCCTCCCAGCAGCAAGGTCATCGTATCAGAGACTGAACTCATTGTTTCCATGAGATCAGTTTGATTAACCACAGAGTAATCATCGCTCTTTTTAGGAAACAGCCTGCTCATTGTCCCCTGAACTTCAAACATGGCTGCAGATAGCATACTTTCGCTTTTGGCTTTGATATACATCGTTTGGATACTTGTTGTTTTAGTCAGGCGCTGTGCTGTCGAAATTGGCGTGATGATGACATCATCGCCGCTCTGCCCCATAGAACTGCCTTTTGAAGCCAATACCCCGACCACTTTAAAGGATGTGCCATCAATCTTTATGCTTTGGCCGACAGGATTGCTTCTGCTGAATAAGGTTTGAGCTGTATCCGAACCGAGAACAGCAATTTTCTGTCTGAAAGCAACATCCAAATCAGATAGAAAACGCCCTTGATCCAGTTTTAAATCTCTTACCGAAAGATAATCTGCATTCGTGCCGGTCAGTGCTGTCTGGGCGGATACTGTGCCATTTTGTGCCGTCACCCGGCCGGATACTGAAGGCGAGATGTTTTTGACAGCAGATAAGGTGCCGAACTTCTCCGTATCTTTTTCCTTTAAAGTAACCGAATCTGTATCGGTAATATTAACGGTCACTAGGTTTGTGCCAAGATTACTGATTTGATTTTTGACAGTTTGAGAGGACCCCTTCCCTAATGAAACAAGAACAATTACTGAAGCCACACCGATAATAATGCCAAGCATCGTCAAAAATGCCCTTACTTTATTGCTCCTGATACTGCGTATAGCCATCTTCATAGATTCCTGAAGGCTCAATCCAATCACCTCCATCTTCTGACAATCTGCCGTCCTGGATGCGCACCACTCTATTGGCTTGCTTCGCTACTTGAAGGTCATGGGTAATCAGGATAATTGTTTGGCCTTTGGCTTTCAGCTCCTTCAGCATATTCAGGAGTTCAAAGCTTGTTTTGCTGTCAAGGGCACCTGTCGGCTCATCCGCCAGCAATACCGGCGGGTTTCCGGCAAGCGCACGGGCAATTGCCACACGCTGCTGCTGCCCTCCCGAAAGCTGGGAAGGCAAGTGGCTGGCCCTGTCCCCTAGCCCAACCATTTTCAGGCTCGCCGCTGCCGCTTCCTTCCGGGTTTTTCCGCTCATTCCACGATACACAAGAGGAAGTTCTGCGTTTTCCAAAGCCGTCATTTTCGAAAGCAAATTAAAATTCTGGAAAACGAATCCAATCTTCACATTCCGGATTGCCGCGAGCTCATCCTCCTTCATCCTGCTCACTTCTTTGCCGTCAAGAAGGTATTGGCCGGAATCTGGTGTATCCAAACAGCCTATCATGTTCATAAAGGTTGATTTTCCTGATCCAGATGGACCAATAATTGATATAAAGTCTCCTTTATGTATTTGAAGTGATACATTTTGGAGAGCATTTACTGTTTCCCCTCCTAATGTATAAGACTTCGAAATATTATTGATTTCTATAATGGGTGTGGACATTTAGTTGCCTCCCTTTCCTGAACCGCCAAAATTTCCTCCTCGCATGGATCTCATGCCGTCTCCCTGGAAGCCTGCTCCGCCCATTCCCATTCCGCCTCGGCCCATCATATTAGGCGCATTCTGGCTGCTGCCGGTTTTAATGGCTGGAAGCTCTACGGTCTGGCCTTCTTCAAGACCTGAAGTTATCTCCACATATTGATCATTGTGTATGCCAATTTTCACATCTTGTCTCACAGCTAAACTGCCATTTTCTTTTGAAGGAGATCCAATCAGGACATATTTCTCCTCATTGTTAGTTCGGACAGCTTCAATAGGGATGTACAGGGCGTTATTTTTGCTGTTTGTTAATATGTCGGCTTCTGTCGACATCCCGATTTTCAAACCTTCAGGCCTTGTAATGTGTACGGTAACATTGAAGCTTGATACTCCGCCTTCAACGGTTCCTTCTTTTGCCACATCTGTCACTACGCCTTGAAATGTCTTATTTTCAAAGGCACTTGCCGTGATTTCAGCTTTTTGTCCCTTTTTAATTGCTGGAATATCCAGTTCATCGATAGAAACCACCGTCTGAAGATTATTGTAATTCGTTATGTGTCCCAGGACTGCACTGTTAGCTGGCCGCTCTCCGCTCTTGGCAGCCATGGCTGTTATCGTTCCATCAAAAGGGGCTGTAATCGGGTCACTTCCATCCGTAAAAGTAACCAGCTCATCCCCTTTTTTCACCTTATCATTCACATCCACAAGGACCTCATCGATTTCACTCGATATAGAGGATGTCAGGTCTTCACTATGAACCGCTGACACAGAACCCGATCCATTGACCTTCACTTCGAGCTTGCCTTTTTGGGCTGCAGCCGTCATAGTCTGTGCAACGGCTGGCTGAGTGCCGCTTCTATTAAAAAACCAGTAACCTCCCCCCAAAACCAAAACTAAAACCACGCCAATTACTATCCACTTCTTCACAAAAACTCCTCCTTCAATCATTATGCATTCCCTTGATAAACCCATTATGAAATCCAAGCCTTAACTTTTCCTTAATAAAAAGCGCAAGCGCCTTGATCAGAGGAACAAAGACTAAAAACACCGCGTCCTGCGGTAACGTCTTTGTGACCCCCATCCTGGGGGCCTTCGACCAGCATAAGACGCCTCAGAATAGAAGGCGTTTCTTTGCCTTCAATTCTGATGTGGCTTATGACCTCGAGAGGCTAGGCGCTGGAGCTGGACTAATAAAAAGCGCAAGCGCCTTGGTTGGAGGAACAAAGACTAAGACTCATCAGAATAGAAGGAGAGTTTCCGCAAATGATAATACAGAAACAAAAATAGACCAGGCAAACATTCACCTGATCCATCTCTGCATTTGCTATTACAAAACCTTGCTTAAAAACAACTTTGTTCTCTCATGCTGCGGGTTCCCGAATAACGCTTCCGGTTTATTTTCTTCCACGATGTATCCGCCGTCCATAAATAAAACACGATCACCCACTTCACGTGCAAACCCCATTTCATGGGTAACAACCACCATCGTCATTCCTTCTTGTGCAAGCTGCTTCATGACATCCAGCACATCTCCCACCATTTCCGGATCCAGGGCTGAGGTAGGCTCATCAAACAGCATGATTTTAGGATTCATAGCTAGTGCCCTTGCTATGGCTACCCGCTGCTGCTGTCCGCCTGATAATTGAGCAGGATAATTTTCGGCTTTTTCCGATAATCCTACTTTCTTTAACAGCTCCAATGCTTTATTTTTCGCAGTTGCCTTTTCCGCAGACCGCACTTTCATGGGCGCAAGCATTATATTTTCCAGGACTGTTTTATGCGGAAAAAGATTGAACTGCTGAAAGACCATCCCTACGTCCTGACGAATTTCATTAATATTAATTTTGGGATCAGTGATGTCATGTCCATTCACAATTACATGTCCACCTGTAATATCCTCCAGTCTGTTCAGGCAACGGAGGAATGTACTTTTTCCTGAGCCGGATGGCCCGATGACACACACCACTTCGCGTTCGTTAATTACGGTATTGATGTCTTTCAGTACCTCAAGCTCACCGAATGACTTTTTTAAATTTTTCACTGAAATCATGCTCATCTGACTATAAATCTCCTCTCTAGGAAATTGGCAAGCAGGGTTAAGAGATAGATGATGATGAAATAGATGATTCCAACTGCCAGCCAGATTTTAAAGGCTTCGAATGTAGCCGCCTGCTGAATCTGGCCTCTCTGTGTTAAATCAGCAATGCCGATTATAGAAAGCAGTGAGGTATCCTTCAAGCTGATAATTGCCTGATTCGTGATTGTTGGCAGCATCCGGCGGAATGCCTGCGGAAGAACGATAGAAGTCATCGTCTGTCTGCTTGTTAAACCAAGCGACCTTGCCGCCTCTGTCTGGCCTTTGTCTATTGACTGGATGCCCGCACGGATAATTTCCGCAAAGTATGCACCTGCATTAATGGCTACCGTCACAATTCCAGCTGTTGTTCTATCCAAATGAATGAACGAAAGAGTATTTAAACCCTGATAGATAAAAAACAATTGCACGATAAATGGAGTCCCCCGGATGGCGTTGATGAAGACCAGGGAAATTCCATTTAACAGCTTAAGAGGTGCAAGCCTCATTAATGCCACGATCAGACCAATGATAAAACCAAGAATTACAGCAATAACAAAAATATAAAGTGTCGTCTGCAGCCCCTTCATTAAATAAGGAAAGGCTTCACTGATTACATCCATAATTCCGCTCCCCCCAAAAAGAAGACGCGCGATATGCACGCCTTAACAATCTCTTCTCTATTTTTGATCACCAAGATATTTTTTGATGATTTCGTCGTATTTTCCGTTTTTCTTCAGTTCTGCCAGGCCTTTGTTGACTTTTTTCAAAAGGTCTTCATTCTCCCCTTTTAAAACAGCAATGCCGTATTTATCTCCATTTAGTCTGTCCCCGGCGATTTCAAGCCCAAGATCTTTTTTGGAGATAGCATAGGCTATAACCGGATAGTCTTCGATTAGGACATCTGAACTTCCATTAGACACTTCCTGGAACATGGAGGGGCTGTCATTGAATTGAACAACCTTAAATCCGATCTTATCCGCTTTTTCTGCAGCAAATCCCGCACCTGTTGTCCCTTTTTTAACAGCCACTTGCTTGCCCTTTAAATCATTGATAGTCTTAATATCCTTATTGCCTTTCTTTACAACAAGGCTAAGGCCCGCATTGAAATACGGATCTGAAAAGTCAACTACCTTTTTCCGTTTATCTGTGATGCTCATGCCTGCAATAGCCATATCCAAATCTCCCGCCTGCATAGCAGGAATGATTCCAAGGAAGTCCATGGCGCTGTATTTCACTTTAAAGCCCTGGCTTTTAGCAATTGCATTCATTACATCAATATCTATCCCTTTATACTTTCCGCCTTCTTCATATTCAAATGGAGGATATGTCGTATCTATGCCCACACGGTATGTCTTGTTCTTCCCATTTCCTCCGTCATCAGAAGTTCCGCAAGCTGACAGTGCAATAATCAACGCAAAAAATAAACCTAATAATCCTATTTTCTTCAAAAGTCTTTCCCCCCTGGATTCAATAATTAAAAATATTGAATTTTTTATTATTGAGAGTAAATTAAAGCTGCATTATGTATGGATAAAGCTACTGCTATTTACCCTGCTGCAAAACTCTTTAAACATCCGCACACCAAAATTATGCAGATATTTTCTGGATTCATTAAAGCACAGTAAAATTAAAACTTCACTCAAGCCGGAATAATTTTAGGCAAACAGGCTTTCTATTTCCCTGCAATTGATGACAATAATAACTTTCCAGGTTAAATATAATGCTGTAAGTTGTGACAGAATAGTAATAACGGAATGTACAGTTCCATGCTTGGATCTCTGCCAAATCCCTTTAATGCAGTGAAGTAAGCGTGGTCAACTATCAGAAAATAGCAAATATAAAGTTTTCATTGCATACCTTAAAATTAGAGTGCTATAATGATTTTTATGTTTTTAAAAGTTCAAACAGGCGGTGGAAAAATTGTCTAATAATTCGAAAGAAAGTAATTTCGTCCCTTACGTTTCCGCATCCAGATCTCTTCCTGAACTAACTGTAACTGCAATTATTCTCGGGATCATTCTTGCGGTCATTTTCGGGGCAGCAAATGCCTATTTAGGATTGCTCATCGGTTTAACTGTTTCAGCCTCCATTCCGGCTGCCGTTATTTCCATGGCAATTCTTCGGGGAGTTTTCCGCAGAAATTCAATCCTGGAAAACAATATTGTCCAAACCATGACAACAGCCGGTGAAGCTATTGGAGCCGGTGCAGTCTTCACCCTTCCTGCCTTGTTTCTCTGGAAGGTTCCGGTCAGTCAGGGACTGATCATGTTTATCGTATTGACAGGTGGATTTCTGGGAGTCTTCATGATGGTTCCCCTTCGCCAGCTTTTGATTGTAAGAGAACATGAAACACTTCCATATCCTGAGGGCACAGCTTGTGCTGAAGTGCTTAAGTCAGGTGAGGAAGGCGGCACAAGTGCCAAGCTGATTGGTATCGGCTTAGCCATTGGCGGTGTTGTAAAAGCACTTGGAGATGGTTTTAAACTCTTCAAAACTGAGGTAGAAACAGGAATCTCACACTTTAAAAATGCTGTAGTCGGCCTTGATGCTTTTCCTTCGCTATTGGGCGTCGGATATATCATCGGACCGCGTGTAGCAGGGGAAATGCTTGGCGGCGGCTTATTGGCTTGGGTTGTCCTGATTCCGGCCATCAGCTTTTTCGGGAGCGGCAGTGCTCATGCCATTTTCCCGGCAGATGTTCCTATTTCCAAGCTTGATGCATGGGGAATCTGGGACAGCTATATCCGGTATATCGGTGCAGGTGCTGTTGCTACAGGCGGATTGATCACGCTCGTTAAAACGATTCCTACTCTGGTTGGTTCCGCTATAGCCACTATTAAAGGTGTACAAGCCAATAGAGGCCAATTAAAGGCGGGTTCACTACGCACTGAAAAGGATATGCCGGCAAAATATGTCTGGATCGGCATCCTTCTTATCATTTTAATTATTGCTTTCACGCCATTTACTGATGTCGGCATTATCGGGGCTATTGCCATTGCCGTCTTCGGATTTTTATTTGTTACCGTGGCATCACGTATTGTCGGAGTTGTCGGCAGCTCCTCATCCCCTGTTTCTGGTATGACCATTGCTACTTTATTGATTGTTACATTGATTTATAAAGCGACTGGGTTTACAGGCATGAACGGAATGGTGGCAGCTTTGACAGTTGCTGCAATTGTTTGTACGGCACTGGCCGTTGCAGGAGACGTTTCGCAGGATTTAAAAACAGGATATATTGTCGGCGGTACTCCATGGAAACAGCAGGTTGCCATGATGATTGGCGTAGTTGCTTCCGCTTCTGTCATTGGATTTATCCTGATTTTAATGAACAAGGCGTATGTAATGGGCTCTCCAGCTCTGCCTGCTCCTAAAGCGGCCCTGATGAAAATCCTGGCTGAAGGTGTATTGGGCGGCGACCTTCCATGGACACTGATTTTTATAGGTGCAGCCATTGCCATTACACTTGAATTCTTTGGTCTGAACTCTTTGGTTGTTGCTGTGGGAATTTATCTTCCTGTCCATACAAGCGCTCCAATCATGTTTGGCGGATTTGTTCGCTACTTTGTGGAACGCTCTGCAAAATCGAAGGAAGAACGAAAGCTGCGTGTAGATCGCGGTACATTATTCGCATCTGGTTTAATTGCAGGGGAATCCCTGATTGGTGTTGTCATTGCAATTTTAATTGCGGCAGGCGTATCAATACCTGACGCTGCAAAATCAGCGAGCAACCTTCTTCCATTCATTTTATTCTTAATCCTTGCAGGACTGCTCTGGTTCGTTTCAAATAAAGGGAAAAACCAGAATGTCTAATAAACGCAATTCAAAAAAGAAGAACCTGCTTACTATGGTTCCTCTTTTAGAAAATCGTGTCAGACTTGAAAGTGACGCCGCTGATTCATTTCTTGTAATCAGCAGGACGAACCTCATCGAACGTTTTTCGATTAAATTCCTTAAGCAGCCAGGCTACCGCCGGATTAAGCTGGATAAATTCGGGGCTTTTGCAATCGGCCAAATGCAGCATCACAAAAATGTCGAGCAAATTTCAAATGACATGCTGCTGCATTTCGGAGAAGAAGCAGACCCTTCCTTGCCAAGGCTTGTAAAGTTTCTTGAAATCCTGGAAGCCCACGATTGGCTGAAATGGGAAAATGAAAAATAAGCAAAATGAAGGCCGAAGCGCAAAAGTCAGCGCTTCGGCCTTTTAATTACCTGGGCTTTGCAACGATTCCGTTATGAACCTTAATATAGCCATGGCGAAGGATGTCAAAGCCTGATTCATACACGTATAGCCCCATCTGTCGCACATCCATCAGTTCCCTGTAGGTATGGTTCATCACATCTGCCATGATGTTATAGAAAAGTTTGGACTTGAACTGCAGCCTCGGAGTAGTCATGATTACATATCCCCCGGGTTTCAGAAACTTCCTGTGCCATTCCATCACTTCGTGTTTATGCTCATCAGGAAAATGCTCCAATAAACCAACACTTAAAACAATATCAAATTCATGGCCAAACGGAAGGTTTCTAATGTCGTTTACCTCATAGTGAATATTCATCTCACTTTTATGCCAGACTTTAGGATGCCCGGATACAGGATTTGATCCGAGGAAGGGATAACTGTCCGGGAAGTGCCCAAAGCGGTCTGTCCGGCAGAAGTCATCATAATCGACCATCAAAACTTCTCCTTCCGGATACATGGCATAAAGCTGCATGGCTTCATATCCTTCCGCCGCACCCAAAAAGAGAATCCTCGGCTTCCTCACATCAAGCCCTTCAAAAAGGGCCCGTTTCCCCCGTGGATCCCAGATTCCATCCTCCACCCGGTGGGCATAATTCCAAAGCGATAACTGGATGGTTTCTCCAAGAGCCGCTTTTACATCACGCATCTGAAAACGTGATAAGTATTTTTTTAGCTCTTTTTTTGATCTGGTAAGCTCTTTTGGGACATCCTTAACAAACCATTCATGAAAGGAACGGTTAAAAAACTCCCAAGAGGTTTTGACAGACATGTCTCCATGTTCTTTTTCCCAGTGTTGCTTGGACTTTGCCACAGACTTTACTTCATAGGGCTTGCCTGCTTCCTTCCACGATAGCTGTGACCAGTCAGAAACCAAATCTGCATTAAAAAACTGATCGAGATGTTCATTTCCGGCATTTCGCAAATCAACCCGGTAGCCGGGAGTGAGCAGCGTTGTCTCAAAATCTTTTTCCGAATAATAGCTTTGATCTTCCTCAAGCCTGCCTATGCTCATATGTCCTCCTCCTTTAACTCTTGGTTTTTTCAGTTCTGTCACTATGCGAAACATCAGGAGATCAGCCAAAACTCAGTGGAAATATAATCAGTGTATAATACTAAAAAGCCATATACGGACGCTCAGTTTGCAATGCTGCGGGAGATCAAGCTGCCACTCTTCCCTGCCCAGGTTCCTTCAATGATGCTCAAGTCTATAGTAACTTTCTGCCATACTAAGGAACAATATTGTCTGAATATCACCAAATTTATAAAGCGCTCACATAAACATTCAACACTTTACAGTACATTTCCTTTTTCAGGAAAAACAAAAAAAGACAGGATGCAAACAAGAGCATTTTCCTGCTGCCTGCTATAATCCCATCATGCTTTCACTCTTTTATTATATTTGATATATACCTGATTCATTACTTCTGCAAACATCAGACCCATGGCTATGGCTCCTGAGAGCATGAAGGCTTTTGCCGCAAGCTGTATGGCGACATTATAATCATTTTGGACAAAATGCCTCATCGCATCATAAGCCATTCCTCCAGGCACAAGCGGGATGATGCCGGATACGCTGAAAATAATGATGGGTGTTTTATAAGCCTTAGCAAAAACCAGGCTGATCACCGCTACCAGAAAAGCTGCGGCAAGTGTTGCGATCACACTGTTCACGCTATTTTCAACAAGGGCATAATAAAGAAGCCATCCAATCATCCCGACCAATCCGCATTTAACGATTGAGTTTTTAGGAACATTAAAGATAATTCCAAAGGATGCTGATGCGATAAAACTGGTGATAAGCTGTGCTAACATCTTCATTTCCTTTCTTTTTTAGTTGAATATAAAAGCAACGGCAATTCCCGTCCCGATGGCAAAGGCTGTCAGAAAGGCCTCAGCACCTTTTGATATCCCTGATACCAAGTGGCCTGCAATTAAATCCCGCACTGCATTAGTTATTAATAATCCCGGAACTAAAGGCATCACAGAACCGATAATAATTTTGTCCACTTCACGCCCCAGATCCATATTTACGATGCAAATGCTAAATACCCCAACGACTAAAGCAGCTATGAATTCTGCAAAAAACTTTATTTCAAGAAGCCTGTGCAAGTAAATTAAGCACGAAAAGCCCAATGCCCCTGCCATGCATGCTACAAGGAAATCGTGCCACTGGCCCTGAAACATGATTGTAAAGCAGCCGCTTGAAATAAAAGCAGCAAAAATCTGTACCCAAATCGCATAAGCATGGCTGGCCTTTTCCACTTCCTTTAAAAGTCCATATGCTTCGATGGCGGACAGTTCTCCAGCGGAAATCTGCCTCGAAATGCTATTGACATTGGCAACCTTCTGCAGGTCAGTCGAGCGTTCGGAAATTCTGACCAGCTTGCTTGGATCAGCTCCATCCGCGGAAAAAATGATGCCTGTCGGCGTTACAAAGCTGTGGGAGCTGGTAATTCCAAATGAGGCGGCAATGCGTGTCATCGTGTCTTCAACGCGGTAGGTTTCTGCTCCGCTTCTCAGCATAATTTTCCCCGCCAGCAGACATACCTCAATAATGTCATATCGATTGTTCATTTGTTTTTCCATTCATCTCTCTCCGAAGAAACTAAAATTTCAGGTGATAAAAAGCCATCAAAATGCCGCCTCAGAAAAGTGAGGGGCGCCAGATACTACTCTTATTGTGTGAAGTTCATGTGCATGGCATTCTAAAAGCATTTTCATTACATCATTGATTTTCTTGCGTTCGGCTTTCTTATCCAATATAACACTAAATTTCACCAGATGTTTAGTTCATGTTTACTTTTCCTATATATTTAGTGCGGCACAAAAAAAACGATCATTCCTTGACAGAATAATCGCAGAAGGCTGCTCACCATAAAACTGGTTTTGCGACCATAAACCAAAGCATGATCAGCAGCAAAGCCATATAAATGTAAACTGCATTTCTCAGGGAATCAGCTGTTTCGCTGAACCCTTCCTTCTGCTGTCTATATTTTCGCAGCTTTGGTGAAAAAGCACGCGCAAGAAAATACAGGGAAGCAGCAAGAATAATGAGCGTCATGTCAATCCAGGCAGTCTTCCAGGTCCAGGGACCTATTATGACTAGCAGGACTCCTGATCCCACGAGGACATGGCCTGCGTGCTTTGCCAGCCGCACCACAGACTGAAACACATTCAAATATCCTTCATTTCCGCTATCTTCACGCACTCTCAGCTTTTTTGCAATAGGGAAAAGAATGACAAACGGGCCGATAGAAGAAATTACGCTTAAAATATGAATATATAAAATCACTTTATATAAAATATACATATCCTAAACCTATGCTTGGCGGAATTCGTGCACCCATACCTTCATTTGAGGCAGCCATTTCATGCCTTTATGCATTGAAAGAATGAATTCTTTGTAGCTCTCAAGATTTTCATAACCTTCCTGAACCGCATGTTCTTCCGTCATTTCTCCAAGTGTCTGCTGATAGACTTTATCCACTACAAAATCATTGCCTTCAAGGACCATCACTTCTCCAACATCTGCATACCGGCCATTTCTTCGTGCTGCTGTTTTTTCGCCGGCCATTACTTTTGCTACATCCTGTTTTACAGTCACTAACCGGTCAATACTGCAAGTTTTTGGCGGCAATGTCTGCTGCATTTTTTCATTGGTCATTTTATAAATCTCCCCTGCTCCAAAATGGTATTTAATCCCCTGATTTACTTCCTTATTGTACCTGCTGGTCCTTGAAAAGGAAATATAATTCACCCTTAGGATCAAATTCCATTTTTTCTAAGAAAAGCGGCTACTGTATCGTTAAACAAGTCCGGTTCTTCCAGGAAAGGACAATGGCAGCTATTTTCAAAAATGACAAGCTCGGAGGGAGCTATATGCTGATTTAAATGTTCACCTGCCGCAACGGGTATGACCTTCTCCTCTCTCCCGAAGCAAAGCAGGGTGGGAACGCTGATCTGCGGTAGAAAGTCTCTGTAATCTACAATTGACTGATCAAACAATATCGCACTCGCAGTGGATTCAGGCATTCTTGACACTTCCTTCAGCATCCACCTTGCGTCAGCCGGACTGCATTCTTCCTTAAACATGGAGGACAAAAATCCTTTTAAAAACTCTGTCCTGTTCATTTGGATTTCCGTCATAAAGGCGATTAATGTTTCCATTGTAAACGCTCCGATATCAAAGCCGGGCCACCTAAAATCGGATGCAAGCTCATCAACAATAACAGAAGACTTTATATTTCCGTCACCAAACTGCTTCAGATAATCCCAGACCACAAACGCTCCCATCGACCAGCCGACAAGCGTAACATCCTGAAGATCAAGCTCATGTATCAGATGATGCAAATCACGGGCATAATTAGCAACCGTATGGCCATGATGGACAGAGGATGAATGGCCATGGCCTCTGAAGTCCACTAAAATAGTCTGGTAATTTTCCGAAAAATAGGAAAGCTGTTTTTCAAAAAAACGGCTGCTCATCCAAACTCCATGAAGGAAAATAATGGGCTTCCCTTGCCCCTTTTCTTCATAATACAGCTCTGTGTCCTTTTCAATATGTATAAATGGCATCTCTGTTCCTCCTTTTTTTAACACCCGGTATTTGCGCCTGACCGCAGAATTTTAAGCGGGGATTACTGTCCTGAAGGGCTGATTTATTTAACTAACCGGAGACGAAAATAATCCCACTGCCGGCAGCCTATCGTTAGATCATTATCTAATCCATATAGAAATAGAGGTTGTCAAACCATGTCTCAGCCCTGATAATAAAATTTATGCACTTATAAGCAATCTTAGAAAGGCGTGACAAAATGAATTATTTTAAAAATTACCGCACCACGATTTTCCTTCTTGGAGCGATTCTTATCGGCGGGGCTGCAGGCGTTATATTCGGCACTAAAACGTCGATTGTCCAGCCGCTTGGCGATTTATTTTTAAACTTAATGTTTATGATCATTGTTCCATTAGTATTTTTCAGCATTTCCTCTGCCATCGCCAATATGAGTGAAATGAAGCGGCTTGGCAAAATTATGGGAAGCATGGTCCTTGTATTTTTAGCAACAGCTGCCATTGCCGCCATCTTGGGATTTGCAGGCACATCCGTAATGAATCCGCTCGAGCATACCGATACTTCTGCGATAAAAGAACTTATGTCAAAAAGCGAACCTTCTGCCGACACGGAAGATGTAACTTTTTTAGGGCAGCTTGTCAAAACCTTTACTGTTTCTGATTTTACAGAGCTGCTGTCTAAAAGCAATATGCTGGCACTTATTGTATTTTCTGTTCTTTTCGGACTTTCTGCTGCACTTTCAGGAGAAAAAGCCAAGCCTGTTACTGCATTCCTGTCTGCAGGAACAACTGTCATGATGCGCATGGTGAAAATCATCATGTACTACGCTCCAATTGGATTAGGCTGTTATTTTGCAGCAATCATCGGGCAGCTTGGACCGCAGATTCTGGAAGGATACGCAAGAAGCTTTGGGCTTTACTTAATCCTGGCTGTTATCTATTATTTTGGCTTCTTCACTTTATATGCCTTTTTTGCCGGCGGAAGCCAAGGGGTGAAGGTGTTTTGGAAAAACGCCATGACACCTTCCATTACAGCTATTGCTACTTGTTCAAGTGCCGCTTGCATACCAGTCAATCTGGAATATACAAAAAGAATGGGCGTGCCAAAGGACATCGCAGAAACGATTGTTCCGCTTGGCGCCAACACACATAAAGATGGATCCGTTTTTGGCGGAGTATTAAAAATCGTCTTTTTGTTCAGCTTATTCGGCAAGGATATGACGAGTATTTCAAGCATTCTCAGCATTCTTGCCGTCTCCTTCCTCGTGGGAGCCGTCATGGGTGCCATCCCAAGCGGAGGCATGATTGGCGAAATGCTGATCCTGAGCGTGTTCGGCTTTCCAGCAGACGTGCTGCCGATCATTGCAGTCATCAGTACAATTATTGATGCACCTGCGACTCTTCTAAACTCTGCAGGCAATACCGTAAGTGCCATGATGGTAACCCGCCTAGTCGAGGGGAAAAACTGGATGAAGCGGTCTCTTAACCGGGAAAAAACCGTTTCATAATATGTATTCTGAAGCTCCCTATCCTCGCAGGATAGGGAGCTTTTTATAAAAAGAAAAGCCTTTATTACTTACTTTTTAACCAGATAAAATACTGCCGACTGGAAATCTCCTGCCCGTTTTGCCCGCTTTTTGTTTGGGCCATTGAATTCGAGCGGCAAAGTAAGGCCATGATACATGAGCTCATCCCCATTATAGATATCTTCTGTTTGGACAAGCATATATTTAGCAGAAGGAGCCAGGCCAGCCAGTTTCAGCTTCTGCTGGATGCTGGGATTCGGTTCTGCCAGGATTTTGTACCACCCGCAAAGCGCCTCCTTTTTATCTTTGCTGACCACCATCCATGCAGCTTCGTTCCCTGCAAACGGGCTATTAAGCCGAAAAAAATCCCCTGTCATAATCAGATGGCGATGCTGTTTAAAAAACCGGATTTGTTCTTTGACTTCTTTTTCCTCCGCATCAGAAAGCGCTCCAGGATCCAATTCATAGCCGAATGTTCCAAAATAAGCCACATTTGCCCTCATAGATAGCGGAGAAATGCGTTGTGTCTGGTGGTTTGGCACAGCTGATACATGGGAGCCTATACTGTAAATTGGATAGGCATATGAAGATCCATATTGGATTTTCAGCCGTTCCACAGGATCCGTATCATCGCTTGCCCATGCTTGAGGTGCGTAATAAAATAATCCAGGATCAAATCTGCCCCCGCCTCCTGCACACGATTCAAAAAGAATCTGCGGAAAGTCCGAGGTGAGCCGTTCATACAGCTCATACACACCCAATATGTAGCGGTGAAAAAATTCATCCTGCCGGTCAGCGCCCAGCCCCCTGGAATAAGCTTCAGTAATATAGCGGTTCATATCCCACTTGATATATGAAAGCTTTGTTTCCCTAATGATATCTGCCATTCTCCTGTATACTTCTTTAACAATTTCCTTTCTTGAAAAATCCAGTACCAGCTGATTTCTTCCCAGTGAAGCAGGCCGCCCGGGCGTTTTGACCGCCCACTCAGGATGGGCCCTCATCATCCCGCTATCCGGGCTGACCATCTCAGGTTCAAACCAAAGCCCGAATTTCAAACCGATTTTTTCTATCTTTTCTGCCAGTGATTTCATACCATGCGGAAGCTTTTTAGGATCAGCATACCAGTCGCCAAGAGATGAAGAAGCGTTGTTTCTTTTGCCAAACCAGCCATCATCGAGGACAAACAGCTCAACACCAAGCTCCTTTGCCTTCCTGGCAAATTTCAATAAGATATCTTCATTGAATGAAAAATAAGTGGCTTCCCAGTTGTTAATTACGATGGGCCGCACGTCATTTTTCCATTTTCCTCTAAGGAGATGCTTACGGTACAGATCATGATAAGCCTGGCTCATGCCTGTCAGGCCATCACTCGAATATACCATCACAGCTTCAGGCGCCTGAAAGTGCTCATTCTCGGAAAGCTTCCAGGAAAACCGGAAAGGATGGATGCCCATCGTCGCCCTTGTTACCCCAAACTGGTCTACTTCTGCCTGAGCAATGAAATTTGAACTGTAGACAAAATTAAAACCATAAACCTCCCCCTGGCTTTCTCCCGCATTTGGCCTCTTCAGCACAAGGAGAGGATTATGCTGGTGCGAGCTTGCCCCGCGGATGCTGGAGATGGACTGTATGCCCGCTTCAAGAGGGCGCTCCTTCACATAGCGCTCCCGGGCCCATGCCCCGCTCAGCTGGAGCATGTGGAAGTCTGCATCCGGAAAATCCACTGACATACTCATGAAGCGCTCGAGGTAAAAGGGGTCAGACCCCTTATTAAAAATATAGGCGCTTCTCGCAATCACAGGAAAGTCCTTGAATATGGTGTAGCATAAGATCAGCTCAGCCTGGAGTTCTTTATCTTCAAGAATGATTTGGATGCTCTCAGCATCCCCCTCATTCACGGTATAAGTAGAAGGCAGCCCTGCAAGCGGAGGTTTACCCGAGGATCTCACATAGGTTTTATAGGTAAAATCTGTGATATGGCTGCCATTTTGGAGGCGGATACTATAGGCAGGCTCCCTGAAATCTGATGTACCGTAGGCTGGATATTCCTGGCGCAGGATTTCAAGGCTGAACGCACGCTTCCCGTGATATTGGGCGGTATAGGTGGCAGGAACTCCATATGTTTGCATATGCGAAAAGTCTTCCTGGTGGTGAAGCGCTTTGCCATAATACAAGGACCCAAGCTGGCCATTTTCCATCACATGAAAAATATAGCTTACCTTGCCATTGCATAAATGAAATTGTTTTTTTTCTTCGTTTATCAGGATCAGCACAGCTCTTTCCTCCAATACACAGAAATCTTCCTCCACTAAATCTATGCAGGCGAAAGGCCCATTAAAACAAACAAGGGACCGCTTATATAAGCGGTCCCCGAATTTAAAAGCTGCTTTTCCTAATTACCAGTTCTGTGGCGATGAAGATCTTCTTGGCGATTTTCCTGCCTGCTATTCTTTCTAAAAGCAGGTCGACAGCTGTCTCACCCATCAATTCAGTGTGCACCTTCACCGTGCTGAGAGGCGGATATACATACTTAGATACGCTTATATCATTTACGCCGATAATATTCACTCTCTCAGGAACAGCAATCCCTTTTTCATGAAGTGCCCTTAATGCCCCAATTGCAATCAGGTCATTTCCGGCAAAGAATGCTGTTGGCAAGGCATCACCGAAATCATCAATGGCCTTTTGCATAAGGAGGTAGCCATCCTGAACGGTGAATTCCCCTGTATATACAAAGGTTTCATCATACATATTTTTCTGTGCCATATATTCCTTGAAGGTTTTTTCCCTCAAGTCTTCTATTTCAGCCGTCTGATCTTTAAATGCCTCATGCCCGCCGATATATCCGATGCTTTCGTGGCCTTTATTAATAAAATAATCCAGTATCTTTTTTGCTGCTTTTTCAAAATCAATTACAACAGAGTCGAATTGCTCATCATCAGGGCTTGAATCCACGAAAACGATCGTATCAGCAACCCTTGAAAGCTCATCTACCTGCTTTTGGCTGAACTTGCCGATTGCAACGATTCCCTGGATATCTGATGATTTTATCTGCTCGATATCATAGGAAAAAAACTTTACCAGCTGAAGGTTCTGATGCATGCACTGCTGCTCGACGCTTAAGCGGATCGACATATAATACAGATCATTTAGCTCTTCTTGCTCAGAATACCAGTGGATCATGGCAATCCTTGGGGCAGCGGCCTTTTTTGATGGACGCTTTTTATAAGAAAGCTCTTCAGCAATTTCAAAGATTTTCTTTTTCGTCTCATCGCCTACAGATAGCGTTGTATCATAGTTCAGCACCCTTGAAACTGTTGCAATTGATACATTTGCTTTTTCAGCAATATCTTTAATGGTTGCCATCAAATGTCTCCCGTCCGGTTTCCTTAGCTTTGCACGCTGAATACGTACTTTGTAAGAGAACGGTATTCCTCATTCTTGTCCAACACAATAGAAGGAAAATTGGAATGATGGATAGCATCCGGCAAACCCTGTGTCTCCAGGCAGATGGCCAAATGGTTACTGGCCTTGACTCCCCTGATGGAAAAATCCCCTTCCAGCATGTTGCTCGTGTAAACAACGACGCCTGGCTGGTTTGTTTCAATAGTCAGGGTGCGCCCTGACTGCGGATCTGCCAGATGAATTTCCTGGTTATCGTTTTCGCTCAGGCAGAATGGCGTATCAAAGCCGCCTCCAGCTATCAGGTTTTGGGGATGCCTGTATGTTTTTTCCTCAAATAATTGACGTTCCTTCCTGAAGTCGAATGGAGTTCCTTCTACATCAAGCAGTTCTCCGGTAGGAAGCAGCTCCTCGTCCAGTTCAAGAAATTGCTCACTTTTTAGTGTCAGCAAATGTTCTTCCACATTACGCTTTATTTCTCCTGAAAGGTTGAAGTACGTATGATTAGTTGTATTAATTAGCGTCTTTTGGTCGGTTTCTGCCTTGGTTTCGATCATAAACTCATTCTTATCATTCAGGCTGTATGTGACTGCCACTTTTACATTGCCGGGATATCCTTCTTCACCATCCGGGCTTATGCGTGTAAATGTGATGCCTGATGCATCTTCGCGTTCAAACAAGGCAGCATTCCAAAATGTATTGCTGAAGCCCTTTATTCCTCCATGAAGATGCTGGTTACCATCATTTTTCGCAAGGGTATATGAAGTGCCATCCAATTCAAATTTCCCTTCTTTAATCCTGCCGGCCACACGTCCTACTATTGCTCCAAAATAAGGGGAATGCTCTATATACTCCTCTATGCTGTCAAAACCGAGTACAATGTTTTCAAGCTTTCCCCCGCGGTCAGGCGTCTTGATTTCTGTGATGATGCAGCCATAGTTCAAACAAGTGATGCTCATGCCGCGGTTATTTTTAATTGTATAGGCCTGAACCTGCTCGCCATTGATTTCCCCAAATTCCATAACCTTGACTTCCATCCAATCTCTCCTGACCTAGATCATTTTTAATGAATCAATAAATCTCAGAAAACCATCTTTTCCTTCACTGTCTCTCTTAAAAACTCCTGCGTGCTGAAGCACCCTCAGAAATTTAAGGCCAGTTTCCTTCTTCACAATATCGGACACATTATTTTTATTCAAATCGTTTCCATATCGCATTTTCAGCTCTTTTGCCCAATCCAAATGGTAAGAAGCCACCGCTGCATCAGGGTTTCCGGCAAGATAGCTTTCGATTTCTTTAAGCTCTTTCTCCAGACGTGCAGGCAATACTGCGAGTCCCATCACCTCAATCAGTCCGATGTTTTCCTTTTTAATATGATGTACATCGGCATGCGGGTGAAATATTCCAAGAGGATGTTCATCATTGCTCCGGTTATTCCGCAGCACAAGATCTAATTCAAACAGTCCGTTCCTCTTTCGGGCTATAGGGGTGATGGTATTATGCAAAGACCCATCAGACATTGCTAAAATACCCAATTCAGGGTCACTGTAATCCTTCCAGAAAGCAAGAATCATATCGGCTGCATCTGCAAGTATGGAGGCATTCCTGCTTTTTAACCGAAGGACAGACATCGGCCATTTTACAATTGAAAGATCCAGCTCTGGAAAACGGTCCCACCTGCACGGGAATTCTTCCTGCGCCTTAGCCATGGCAAATTCATAGCGCCCGCCCTGATAGTGATCATGAGTTAAGATCGATCCCCCTACAATTGGCAGATCTGCATTTGAACCGATGAAATAGTGGGGGAATTGTTCAACAAATGACAACAGCCTTTCAAAGGTTGCTTTACTGATCTTCATATCTCGATGCTCTTCACAAAGAAGGATGCAATGCTCGTTATAATAAACATATGGCGAATATTGCAGATACCATGTTTCACGTGGAACATTTACTCGAATCATGCGGTGGCTGGATCTTGCCGGATGTCCGATTCTTCCTGCATAGCCTTCGTTTTCAATGCACAAAAGGCATTTGGGATACTTTGTTTCAGGCTGTTTGGCCTGGCGTTCCATGGCAATTTGCTTAGGATCTTTTTCAGGCTTTGATAAATTAATTGTAATATCAAGGTTTCCGTACTCGGATTCTGTTTGAAAAACAATATTCTTAGAGATTCTGTTCATTTGAATATAATTGCTATTTTTGCTTAACTCGTAAAAATAATCAGTTGCATCAGCCGGGTCTTGTGTATACTTTCGGTAAAAGGATTCATTAACGGCAGACGGCAAAGGGATCATTACATCCATAATTTTGCTTGCGAAAATTTCCCGCGCATCTAAATAATCCCCGATGATTCTCTTTTCACACGCATATTCAGTCAAGTCTTCCAGAAGATCAGGAATTTCCCTATCAGAGCCTGCCTGCTCCGGGATGTAATTTTCAATAGAAAGCAGAGAAAGAATCTGGTTTCTTGCGTAAATCTCATCTTCTTTTTTTAGTAAAAAAACCTCTTCTGCCTTGTTGAGCAGCTGCTGGACAGTGCTGAATATATTCATGATGCTCTCTCCCTCAGCTTTCATAGCCGTTTTGATGGTTTACATGCCAGTTCCAGGCATCCTCAATAATTTTATCGACTGATGTTTTCTTAGGCTCCCATCCAAGTATTTGGTGCGCTTTTTGTGAGGAAGCAATTAACGTGCTTGGATCACCTGCTCGTCGCTCGCCAATCTCGACAGGAATGGTCCGGCCAGTTACAGCCTTAGCCGTTTCGACAATTTCCTTGACTGAAAAGCCCTGGCTGCTTCCCAAGTTGAAAATATTGCTTTCTCCGCCATTTTGCAGATATTCAAGTGCAAGGATGTGAGCATCAATCAAATCCTCGACATGGATGTAGTCTCTGATGCATGTACCATCCTCTGTTTCATAGTCTTCACCGAAAATAATGATTTTTTCTCTTTTTCCTAATGCAGCCTGCAGGACAACCGGAATTAAATGTGTTTCAGGATCATGATCTTCGCCAATTTCTCCAGTAGATTTGGCGCCTGCCACATTGAAGTAGCGAAGAGATACGAATTTCATACCATTAGCAATTTCTGTCCACTTCATCATTTTCTCCATAGCAAGCTTAGTTTCACCGTATGGACTCGTCGGATTGGTTTCCATATCCTCTGTAGTCGGCACTTGCTTAGGTTCTCCATACGTTGCAGCAGATGAAGAGAAGACAATCTTCTTCACATTAAATTCTTCCATGACCTCGAGGATTGCCTGTGTTCCAAAAACATTGTTGTCATAGTATTTAAGAGGCAGTGCCACAGATTCCCCAACAAGGGAATTAGCCGCAAAGTGGATGACAGCTTCAATTTGCTCTTGTTCAAAAACACTGCGCAAAAACTCGCGGTCTCGAATGTCACCTTGATAAAATTTCGCCTTCGGGTGAATGGCTTCTTTATGGCCAGTTTGAAGGTTATCGACGACCACTGCTTCAAAACCTCTGTCAATCAGCTGATAAACGGCATGGGAGCCAATATAGCCGGCTCCTCCAAATACAAGAATACTCATATTCCTTCAACCTCCTTTATTTCCTTTGCTCCATCACCGATGAGCACTTGATAAAATTCTGCTTCGTAACCGATCTTTTCTTTATACACTTTTCCTATTGCTTTCATGATCGCTTCCGCTTTGTCTGTTTCAACAATGGCAATGGCACAGCCCCCAAATCCTGCCCCGGTCATGCGCGCACCCAAAACACCGTCTTCCTTCCAGGCTGTTTCTGCAAGTGTGTCAAGTTCTGTCCCTGTAACCTCATAATCGTTCTTTAATGACAGGTGAGACTGATTCATAAGCTCTCCGAATGCTTCAAGATTTCCGTTCTTTAACTCTTTTAGTGCTTCAAGTGTGCGGCTGTTTTCATAGACCACATGCTTCGCTCTCTTTCTGAGCACTTCACTGTCAATTATAGACTGATATTCATCAAATTCACTTGGAGAAAGATTTGCTAATTCCTGTATATCCGCCTTTTTCTGAAGCTGGGCTAAAGCCTGCTCACACTCACTTCTTCTCTCGTTATACTTCGAATCAGCCAGCTCACGCCTTTTATTGGTGTTCATGATTAAGATGCTGTGCCTTTCCAATTCAATAGGCGCATATTCGTATTCAAGGGTGTCGCAATTAAGAAGGATTCCGGCATTTTTTCTGCCCATCCCTATTGCAAACTGATCCATGATTCCGCTGTTGACACCGATGAATTTATTTTCAACCTGCTGGCCGATTTTAACCATTTCTATCCGGTCCATGCTTAGTTCAAAAAGACTATCCAATAACACTCCGGTCACAAGTTCAATCGATGCGGAAGAGGATAATCCGGCACCATTGGGAATATTCCCGTAAAACAGCACATCGAATCCACTGCCGATGCTGCAGCCGCTTTCCTTAAGAAAACGGAGCATTCCCTTTGGATAGTTCGCCCATTCATGCTTCGCCTCATAATCGAGATTTTCAAGTTCGAATTCAACTATGCCAAGCTCCTTAAAGTTAACGGAATACATGCGGATTTTTTTGTCACTGCGTTTTGAAGCAAGGGCATATGTCCCCTTTGTAATGGCACATGGAAATACATATCCTCCATTATAATCTGTGTGCTCTCCAATAAGATTGATTCTTCCCGGTGCAAAAAAGACACGCGGGCTTTCTTCATGAAATATTTCCTGGTATAAGGTACGGAGCTGCTTTACATCCATGACGATTCCTCCCTAGCTCTTAATAGAGCTGCTTCTGTTTTTTTATTCTGCTATGGCCGCTCATCAATCACCTTCTGAAAGCGCCTTCAGATTCATTATAATACAGCGGATTTTAGAGTCAATTATTTTTTTAGTAAAAAATATATGTTTTTTTACTTAAATTAATCTTATGCACTCTACCATATCAGCAAGGAAACAGCCATTTTAAAAGAAAATGGACAAAAAAAGCCCTCCGATTAATTCAAGAGGGCTTCACTTTGGAGTGCATATTATGAAAGTTTGTTCGTTCAGGAGAAATTTTATTTCGTTAACGCACCCTCGGTAATCTTTTGGAGGAGTATCCTTACACCTTTTCCGCACAGAGATAACGTAATGATTACCAAAAACAGTTCGCTAGTTACTTTAAGGATCTTATTCTCAAAATACCCAGAAACCGAATTTCCAATGTAGTATATAATCATATAGGCTATAAGTAATGAGACAAAAATGAAACTGCAGCACCTAGAATTTGTAGTATTGTTAATTTCTTTACTATGCTTTTGTTCCTTCTGATGACATAAACCAGAGCTGCGGGAAACAATATTGGCATTAACATATTATTCATATACATTTCCACCTGACAGCTTTACAATATCACATTTCCCCAATTTATTTACTAACAAAAAAACCCGCCAGGATTGACGAGTTTTTTAACTATTGGCTCCCTTAGATTCACTCTGCAGTGCCTTACGTTATTCGGATGCTTTTTCAACCATTTTCTTCAAATCTTCAAGAGTTTTGCCTTTGAACTGCTTTCCGTTGACAAATATGGCCGGAGTGCTTTCTACCCCCAGTTTGTTTGCAATTTTCACATCTTTGTCGGAAGCTTTTGCTGACTTGCTTGCACGGAAGGCAGCCAATACTTTGTCTGCATCCTCTTTGCTTGCTGTCTCTCTCAATACCTTAACAAGCTTATCTTCTGTGAAATAGTCAATCTGCTCATATTTTCTGTCATCAGGCTGGGCAGCATATAACTTTTCATGAAATTTCCAGAATGCATCATTGCCAAGTTCTTTATAAACAGCCTCAGCAAACCTTGAAGACCGTGTAGAATCATTATTAATGAAAGGATAGTTGAAGAAATAAAACGAAGCCTTTCCCTTTTTAACGATTTCCTTATCAATTTGAGGAAAAGCAGATAATGTGAAATTTTTGCAATACGGACATTTATAATCGCCGAATTCTACAATTTTCACAGATGCTGATTTATCTCCCAAAACTGGCTGGCCGCTGTAATCAATCTTAGAGTCATTGTGCGCTGTCTTTGCCAGGACGATAAAGACCACTATGGCAGCTATCACCACTCCGAGCACAACATATAAAGCAGTATTGGACTTCTTTTGCTTGTGAAGTGAATTTTTATTTTTTTGCTTGTTCGCCATTTTCCCACTCTCCGTTTTATCTATTAATCTCATGCAGAAAAAACTGCTCCCTTAGTTTACCTTTTTTATAAACACAACTTTTAAATAGTTGCCTTCTTTAAATTCAGGAATCGTTTTAAAATCTTCCGGCAGTGAAAACTCTTCCATCAGCCGGTACGAACCGCCTGTTTCTTTAAAGGCAGCTGCAATGAATCCTTTGAATCTCTTCATATCAAAAGAGCTGCTGTTGGTTGATGCTACGATCAAGCCATCTTTCTCAGTAATGGAAATGGCATCCTTTAATAGGTTCTTATAGTCCTTGCCTGCACTGAAGGTGAATTTTTTGGATTTGGCAAAGCTCGGAGGATCCAATATGACCATATCATATTTGATTTCCTTTTTGGCAGCATATTTAAAATAATTAAACACATCCATGACGATTATATCCTGTTCAGCAGGATCGATGCCATTCACCTGAAACTGTTCAGTTGTTTTCGGCAGGCTCCTGTTGGCAAGATCTACACTTGTTGTTTTTTCTGCACCGCCGAGAGCCGCAAAAACGGAAAAAGCGCCTGTATACGAGAACGTATTTAATACTTTTTTGCCAGAGGCATATTTATCACGGATTGTCTTCCGCACCTCACGCTGATCTAAAAACACACCCACCATGGCACCGTCATTCAAATAAACGGCAAAGCGGACGCCATTTTCTTTCACAATCAGCGGAAATTCCGGCATTTCACCCATAACAAAATCATCTTCATCCATATACTGGCCCTTTGCATCAAATCGTTTTTTCTGATAGATCGATTTAACTTCGGCCGTATTGCACAGCGACTTGATGATAAGGTCTTTATACTGATAAATCCCCTGGCTGTACCAGCTAATTACATAATGTCCGTCATAATGGTCAATCGTGACCCCGCCGATCCCGTCGCCTTCCCCATTAAAAACCCTGAAAGCAGTGGTGCCTTCGTCATTAAAGAGGTTCTTTCTGTGAGTAACGGCAGTTTTTAATTTTTTATCAAAAAATATCTGATTGAAAACATCATTCTTGTTTCTGGTTAAAATCCATCCAATTCCTTTATTCTGCTTTCCATAATACCCTTTTGCCAGGAAATCCCCGCCCCTGTCCACCAGCTTTACGGCACATCCTTCTTCCTTTAAATCCCCGATGTTAACAACCGCGTCTTTGGTTATCAGCGGATATCCCTTTTGAAATTTATGGACATTCTCCTGTTTCACTTGTAACACAATCTCAGTTTTCATGCAGACCATCCTTCTACTTTACGGAAACCTCAAACGTGTTTCCAGACTTAGTATAGCTCTACTTTACCCTATCTCCTCCGCTGTTTCAAAAAAACAATCAAAAAGAGCTGAATAATCCCGGCCATGCTTCTTTAAAGTATATCTTTTTAAAATTGTACGGGTGCAGGAGTCTCGCATCTTTCGTTCCAAATCAGCAAATGCTTGAGAATCGTGCACCTTTACAAAGAAATCATGCAGCTTCCCGAAGAAATCATGCAACTTCCCCCAGAATTCGTGTAACTATTTATTTCAACCTTTTGAATATTTACATATCATACTATAATGATCATAAAACAAGAAAGATAAGGAGGGGTAATATGATTAAAACAGGGATTATCGGGTTAGGGGCAATTGGACAGCGCCTGATTAAACAATTTGAAAGCCATCCGGAAACTGAAATTGCAGCGGTATGCGATTGTGATAGGACTCTGGCACAGCAGGTTTCTGAAAGTCTTGGCAGCATCCCATTTTTTTCTGATTATAAAGAGATGCTTGAAACAGCTGAACTGGATCTTGTTTATGTTGCCGTTCCGCCTAAACATCACCACGGGATAGCAGCTTCTGTCATGGATAGGGGGATACATATCCTTTGTGAAAAGCCTTTGGCAAATTCTCTGGAGGAAGCAGAGGATCTTTTTAGAAAATCACAGGGAAAAAAACTGGTTTCAGCCATGAATTTTCCCCTTAACTACAGCGCGGGTGCCAGGACATTTGCAAATCTCATTCGTTCAGAATACATAGGAAAGCTTCGGAGGGTAGAACTGCATATGCGTTTTCCGCAGTGGCCAAGAGCCTGGCAGCAGAATAACTGGGTGGCGAGCAGGGAGCAGGGCGGATTTGTTCTTGAAGTTGGCATCCATTTTATTCAGCAAATCCACATGCTGTTTGGACCATTAACCGTGAAAAACCGCAGTCTAGAGTTTCCAGAGGACAAACTGGCAAGCGAACAGGGCATTGTTGCAGAATTAAGCCTTGGTGACGGAACTCCTGTCATCATTAACGGATTGAGCGGGATTGCAGGAAGTGAGGAAATCCGATTAACCGCATACGGAACGGAAGGAACACTTTCGCTGCTAAACTGGTCTGATCTCGAAGGCGGAAAGCTTGGTGAGCCCCTTGCTCCAATTGAGCAGGATTCTTCCTTTAACGAAGCTCTTATTGATCATGTTGTCAGGGCATTAAAGGGTGAAGAAAGCATCATTATCGGCTTTTCAGAAGGTTTCCAAGCACAAACGGTCCTTGAGCAGCTTAGAAATTAACAAAGATAGAAACTGCAGCACCACCATAGAGAATGAACAAAACAGAAAAAAAGCGCAATCGGCAGTGATTGCGCTTTTTTTCTTATTGGACTTCCATATGCAAGTCCCCTTTTTTCGCCCAGCCTAAAACCTTGATCAGCTGATACAAGCCCAGAGAAATTACAATTGGAAGAATGACTCCTACAGCAATGTAAATCAGAAAAACCCTTATTCCCTGTGTAGCAAGGATGTTGATTGGCGCAATCATGGAATTTAAGCCAAGCCCTGCAATTTCATAGGTGGCATGAAAGCCAAAAGCAAGTGTTGCAATAGGCGCGCATACAATCGCCGAAACAAACGTCGGAATGGCCAGCCGCGGATTTTTAATTAAATTCGGAAACTGAACCTTAGGTGTCACCAGCACCTGGGCAAGAAAACCTCCCAGGTCATTTTGGCGAAGAGACATTGCTGTGAACCCGACAAACTGTGCCGTGCATCCTATTAGTGCAGCAGCACTGGATACCGGATCCATCTGAAGAGCGATGGCAATCGCCGCAGAAGAAGCAGGCGTCATGAGAAGGATGCTCCACACAAGCGATATCACCATGGAAGCAATGAACGGGCTTCCCTGGACAGAGGAAGTAATTTCTCCGCTGATCCACTGTAATAAAGGAGTTGTCACTGCAGCAAGCCCCACTCCAGCTACCCCTCCGGTAAGAATGGAGGCAAATGGAATCGCCATCATGTCAAGCTTGGTGCGTCCAGTCAATCTCTTGCCTACAAACGTAGCTACTGCGGCCGCTAAAATGGCACTGATTGGCTGCCCTGTAACTAGCGTGAACACTCCATCCGGTGTTTGATGGATAGCGTTGCCCCCGATGGCCGCACAGGCCATAGCGCTAAAAAGGACCAGGGTATTGCCGCCAAGCTGATAAGCAATTGCAGCACCTATTGCAGGCGCCAGGAGAACCTTCGTAGTGCCGCCGATAATCAGGAATATTTCCCAACCCGTAAATTTTCCGATAGATTCAAAAAGCAGGCCAATACCCAGTGTTACCAGCACGGCATTGGCAACCCCTGCTGAGGCTTTATACATTCTTTCAACAAAATAAGCTTTCATATGTTTCACGCTCCTGTTGCTTCATTTAATTAATTGAATTTTCAGTTAAAATACCAAATTTTCTTACCATTTACTATGTATGCAGGACCTCCAATTAATACCTGTTGGTTTTCATCTAAGAGAAAGAACGGATTTCTTTTTTAAGACAATAAAAGAATCATATCTTTGTGTTATCCGGGTGTCAATTTTGAAAAATTGTTTCTCTTAGATTAATCTATCGGCAATAATATCACAAATATTCTGACAATGTAAGCACTTTTTTATTTCAGTAAAATAAGTAAGCGCTTAACACGTTGATAAATAAAGATATTTTTTTATTTTATTTAAAAAAGGACTATTCAAAAATAGGGATTCACCACAGACTATATAGAAATACTTTCTAGCAAAAAAACCTGACGCCTTGAAGACACCTTAAGATTCCGTTATAAAGCTAAACCTCCCCGGTGCATCCAGGATCTCAGAACTTCGGCGCCGTTTGCAGCCTGTACTGCCTTGATGCCTTCATATGATAGGTATATTTCAATGGCATCGCGGATTTCTTTTTCATCATCTGCAATCACCATGGTGAAATTCTGATTCATCTGTCTCACACTCCTTTCTCAAATATAACAGAATCCTCTTTGAAGTTATTTACATTTTAAGCAAAAAACCTTAATAACTATCAAGTATAAATCTTTAAAGTTTCTTAAGAATGAATGGCCATTTATATCTGGTTTCAGGGTGCAGGATATTTGTTTACATTTAGAAACTATTGGGTAAATTGAATTCATTCATTAGATGACGGCAGATGATAAAAAGAAATCAGGAGCAGGGGGTAATGTTTAGTGGACAGGAATCATACCATCATGCAATTTTTTGAGTGGCATATTAAGCCCGATGGCTCGCATTGGAACGTACTGAGAGATTCTGCTTCTCAATTAAAGGATATCGGGATTGATTCAGTGTGGATTCCGCCGGTTACAAAGGGCCAATCTGCAGAAGATACCGGGTATGGGATTTATGACGGGTATGATCTTGGCGAATTTGATCAAAAAGGCACCGTCCGGACAAAGTATGGAACGAAAGAAGAACTTCAGGAGGCCATTACAGCCTGCCACGATCAGGGGATTTGCGTTTATGTGGATGTGGTAATGAACCACAAAGCCGGCGCAGATGAAACAGAAGCCTTTCAGGTCGTGGAAGTAGATCCTATGAACCGGAACGAAGAGATATCAGAGCCCTTTGAAATTGAAGGCTGGACCAAATTCACTTTTCCCGGCCGCAAAGGGAAATATTCTGACTTTCAATGGAACTTCCAGCACTTCAATGGTACCGATTATGATGCTAAAACAGATAAAACAGGTGTTTTCAGGATATTAGGCGAAAACAAAAACTGGAATGAAAATGTCGATGATGAATTTGGGAACTACGATTATCTGATGTTTGCCAACATTGACTACAATCATCCTGTAGTCATAGAGGAAATGATTTCTTGGGGGAAATGGCTTTGTGAAAATGCTTCATGCGATGGGTTCCGGCTTGATGCCATAAAGCATATAAACCATGAATTTATCAGGCGCTTTGCACAGGAAATGCTGGAACACAATAATGGGAAATTTTATTTACTTGGCGAGTTTTGGAATCCTGATCTCGATGCCTGCCGGAATTTCCTGGATGAAACAGACTATCAAATCGATTTATTTGATGTTGCACTTCATTATAAGTTGCATGCGGCTTCACAGGCTGGCAGGGATTTTGATATGACAACAATCTTCGATGATACGCTGGTACAATCGCATCCGCTTCATGCGGTAACCTTTGTGGACAACCATGATTCACAGCCTCACGAGTCCCTCGAATCCTGGATAGAAGATTGGTTCAAGCAAATCGCTTATTCACTTATCCTTCTGCGCAAAGATGGATATCCTTGTGTATTTTATGGAGATTATTATGGAATCGGAGGACCCGTGCCGCAGCCGGGAAAAAAAGAAGCGCTCGATCCCCTTCTTTTCGCGAGATATCATAAGGCTTACGGCGAGCAGGAGGATTACTTTGACCATCCTAATACCATTGGTTGGGTAAGGTTTGGAACGGAGGAAATTGCCCATTCCGGATGCGCTGTGGTTATTTCTAACGGCGATGAAGGAGAAAAGCGGATGAACGTTGGAGAACACCGGTCTGGCCAGACCTGGGTCGATCTAACAGGCACACGGGAGGAAAGCATCACCATTGAAGACGGCGGGTTTGCAGTTTTTCCTGTAAACGGAGGAAGTGTTTCCGTTTGGGCTGAACTCGAAACAGGCGGAGAATAACTATTAAAGCGTAATAAAAATCCCTCCCCAGCAATTTTGCCGGGGAGGGATTTTTATTATTTTCCGGCATTGAATTTATTGACGTTTTAATTTTTTTGTTTTTACAATATAACTCGGGATCTCATCAAAAGGCTGTTTTCGTAAACTTTGCTGCTTTGGAACAAGGCAGCTGATTTAACAGCGGGATTGCCTCATACAACTCATTAAAAAACAACAATCTTTAAGAAAAGAGCTTATCAAAAAAAGGGCGTGAAATCTTGAGCACTAGAAGTAAAAGCATTGATATTGAGACACATAAACAGCTGGCCATCCAGCTTTTTAATCAAACATGGGATTTAATAGAGAAACAAGACCGGACAGCAGAAGAGGAAGAGCTGATGCTTTATGCAGCAAATGCCTCCCGCTACCATTGGGGAATTGCCGGGGAGCCGCTTCATTTAGCACGGGGTGAATGGCAGATTTCCAGAGTATATGCCCTTCTCAAACGGCATGAGCCTGCGCTTCATCATGCCGAGAGGTCGCTTCAGCTGTGCAGGGAGAATGAACTAGGAGCTTTTGATACCGGATTTGCTTATGAAGCAATGGCAAGAGCGTTCACAGTGGCGGAAAATCAGGAAAACATGGAAAGATACACAGATTTAGCTATCCAGATGCTTGAAAACATTTCAAAGGAAGAAGATAAATCCTGGCTGCTGAAAAATATAGCTACAGTAAAAACGAATACATTGCCAGTTTTCTAAAGAAGCCAATGAAATTTTTTTGATAATTTTTCCTATTCCCTTTACATTGCCCATATTCCGAGTAGAATGGATGTTGTGTTTTTTATTTCCCTACTCGAAATACATAAAGGAGAATCATTTTGGGCTACAAAAGCAATAACTTTCAAGATCAGACTCTTTTCAATATTACTTGGCCAATTTTAATAGAATTAGCGCTTCATATGGGCATGGGTATGGTTGCCACCCTTATGCTCAGTCATTATTCTGATTCCGCTGCAGCCGGTGTCGGTGTTGCCAATCAGTTATTAAATATCTTCATTCTGGTGTTCACCGTTACATCCGTGGGAGCAACCATTTTGATTGGGCAAAGACTTGGGGCTCAGCAATTTAGTGAAGCGCGCCATCTTGCCAGATCAGTGTTCGGCTTGAACTTCTGGGCAGGCCTCTGCGTTGCTTTTTTCGTCTTTTTGTTCGGAGAGTATTTTTTGCGGCTGTTCGGCATAGAAGGGAAAGTTCTTGGCTACGGCCTGACTTTCATCCGCATCTGCGGGATCTCTCTTTTCCTGGAATCTATTTCTCTTGCATTAAGCGCAGTCCTTAGAAGCCATGGACATGTAAAGGAATCTATGATGGTGACAGTTATCATGGATGTCATTAGTGCGGGCGGAAATCTGGTGGCGACAGCGGGGATTTTCGGGTTGCCGGTGACCGGCGTTGCAGGCGTTTCCTGGGCTATGTTTGCTGCCCGCGCTTTTGCGGTTGCAGCCCTGTTATTTCTGGTTTACCGCAGGCTTTCATTAAGGCTTGGGATTGCCGATATCTTTCAAGCCAGAAAAGAAGATATTAAAAATCTTTTAGCAATCGGAATTCCTTCGGCCGGTGAAAACCTGTCCTATCAGCTGTCACAGCTTTTCATTACCGGATTTGTGGTTACGATGGGGGCCCCCTCACTGACAGCCAGAGTATACATTTTGAACATTTCCATGGTCTGTTATTTATTTACCCTGGCAATCGCCCAGGGAACACAGCTCCTGATTGCACGCTATATAGGGGGCAAGCAGTATGAACGGGCATTTAAGCGCGGAATAGGCACACTGAAAATCGCCATGGCTGCCTCTTTGGCCGCATCGCTGATTTTAGCATTGTTCGGAAAGCCTGTTCTGAATCTCTTCTCAAATGATATGAATGTCATGACAGTTGGACTTCCTGTTTTATGGGCCATCGTTTTTGTTGAACCAGGCAGGGCGATGAACATTGTACTGATGAATTCATTAAAATCAGCTGGAGACGTGAACTTCCCTGTTGTTATTGGGATTTTTTCCATGTGGGGAATCTCCGTTGTTTTCAGCTACATGCTTGGCGTCCACCTTGGCTTAGGATTGCTCGGAGTCTGGATCGCAACGGGTATGGATGAATGGCTTCGGGGATGCTTTGCCTTCAGGCGCTGGCTCTCTAAGCCCTGGGAAAGAAAAAAAGCAGCGGCAGCAGTTGCCGTTTAACATTAGGAAGCAGCTTAACGGCTGCTTCTTTTTCATGCATTACTCTCCTGAAACAGCTAAGAAAAGCAAATAATTTTAAAACTTAACCTTATGGAAGAAATTCCTCGCGTGATAAGATATAGATATTAACCTCGAAAGGCAGTTGATTAAAATGAAGGAAGAAATAATCAAAAGGTTTACATCTTATGTACAGGTCGACACACAATCCAATGAAGAAAGCGAAACATGCCCTTCTACCCCAGGACAGCTGACACTTTTAAACATGCTCAAACAAGAGCTTAAGGAAATCGGCATGGATGATGTAACAATCGACGATAACGGCTATGTCATGGCAACCCTTCCCTCCAATACAGACAAACAGGTTGAAACCATCGGGTTCCTGGCCCACGTGGATACTGCCACTGACTTCTCAGGCACAAATGTCAATCCAAAGCTGATCGAAAACTATGATGGCTCTGACATTGTCCTTAATGAAGATTTACATATTGTTCTTTCACCTGAAAGCTATCCAAACCTGTCCAACTACAAGGGACAGACACTCATCACGACAGATGGAACCACACTCCTTGGGGCAGACGACAAGGCAGGCGTCACTGAAATTATGACAGCCATGGCTTACTTGATCCAGCATCCGGAAATTAAGCATGGCAAAATACGTGTCGCCTTCACTCCGGACGAAGAAATTGGCAGGGGCCCACATAAGTTTGATGTGGCTGCTTTTCAGGCTGATTATGCATATACAATGGACGGAGGTCCTGTGGGAGAGCTTGAATATGAAAGCTTTAATGCAGCGGGTGCAAAAATCACGGTAAAGGGAAACAACATCCACCCCGGATCTGCCAAGGGCAAGATGGTCAACTCCGCTAAAATCGCGATGGAGCTGCAAAGTATGCTGCCGGCAGAACAGTCGCCGGAAAATACTGAAGGCTATGAAGGATTTTATCATTTGCTGTCCATCAGCGGTGATGTTGAGCAAACCAGGCTTTCCTATATTATCCGTGATTTTGATAAACGGGAATTCGAGAACAAAAAGGCTAATCTTGAAAGAATCGTCAGCGAGCTTAAAGAAAAATATGGACAGGAAAGTATCACATTGGAATTGACTGACCAATATTACAATATGAAGGAAAAAATTGAGCCTGTTAAGGAAATTGTGGATATCGCCTATGAAGCCATGAAGAATCTTGATATCGAGCCTAAAATATCTCCTATCCGAGGCGGCACTGATGGCTCCCAGCTTTCCTACATGGGCCTGCCTACTCCGAACATTTTTGCAGGCGGAGAAAATTTCCACGGAAAATATGAATTTGTCGCTGTTGAAAGCATGATGAAAGCTGTCAGCGTGATTGTTGAAATTGCCAGGCTATTTGAACAAAAAGCTGCACATTGATCAAACTCCTGACAGTATCTATGCAAACAAAAAGCTAACCCGGGGGTTAGCTTTTTGTTTTAGGCTCTTTTCTTAAAGATTGTTGTTTTTTAATTTGTTATGTGAGGCGTTCCCATTGTCAAGTCAGGTTGATTGGAGCGAAAGGTGCGAGACTCCTGCGGGATTAGCGGTAAGGTGAGACCCCGCAGGCGAAGCAGAGGATGCTCACCGCCCGCCCCGCGGAAAGCGAGCATCCTGAAGCGGAAATCAGCCCCCTTGTTCCATAGCAGCAAAGCTTACGAAAACGCCTTGCTTTATGAAGGAACTTCCTCAGCTTTTAGTACGTATGAACAAATGGCCGGAACAGATGCTGTTTTCCCCGTAATCATTGAAAGAGGAACAGTTCCGGACTTACTTCCATCAGATAAAACAGCCCATCTGTCATTTCCGGGCAATTCAATACTCACTTCATACTGGTTTGCGTTATGAATGACGATGAACTTCTCTTTTTCACTTTCAATCATAAAAGCAACAGACTGGGCTGGGGCATCCATAAAGGTAAGCTGTTCTTGAATTTCCTGATAAGAACTCAGCCGGAATGCAGGATATGCCTTCCTTATTTCAATTAGCCCTTTCATATATTCTACTTCTTCATTAAATGCAGCACGTCGATTCCAATCCAGCTCATTCACGGAATCTGGTGATTTATAGCTGTCATGCTCCCCGCCTTTTGTCCGCATGAATTCCTGGCCTGCATGAATAAGCGGAATGCCCTGTGCAGTGAGAACGATGGAAGAAGCGAGCTTATGCATTTTTTTCCTGTCTTCCTCAGAGGACTCTGGACTTGCAATCTCAAGCTTATCCCATAACGTATGATTGTCATGGGCTTCTGCATACACAACCACCTGCTGCGGAGACTGAAAGGAAGCAAGCGAGGAGTCATAGCCCAATCCTCCTGCAATTCCTTTTTTTATCTCTTCCTCCAGGTGTTTTTTGCCGTTGATAAAGCCCTGGTCACTATCTTCTAATGCGCTTCCTTTGATAGCATCCCGGATATGATCATTAAAATGGGCAATCCCTGGCATGGACGCCGCATTTTTCTGGTTGGCCTTTTTGTCAGGGGGCAGCGGGGTATTGAGATCCCATCCCTCACCAAGAATGATGATGGAGGGATCAATCCGGCTAAGAGCACGGCGCACCTCATTCATTGTCTCTACATCATGGATGCCCATTAAGTCAAATCGAAACCCGTCGAGATGGTATTCCCTGGCCCAATATACAACAGAGTCGACGATAAACTTACGCATCATTTTCCGCTCTGAAGCTGTATCATTTCCGACACCCGTTCCATTCGAAAGGGTCCCGTCTTCACCTGTCCGGAAATAGTAGCCTGGCACCAGCCGGCTGAAGTGGGATTCAGCGGCAGAATAGACATGGTTATACACCACATCCATAATGACCCTCAGCCCCGTCTCGTGCAGGGCCCCAATCATTGTTTTCAGTTCGCGTATCCTGGTTTTCGGGTCAAACGGGTCAGTTGCATATGAGCCTTCAGGTGCATTGTAATTTTCGGGATCATATCCCCAGTTATAGGAGGGTTCCTGCAATTGGGTTTCATCTACCGTCGCATAATCGAAAAACGGCAGGATCTGGACATGGGTCACACCTAAATCCACAATATGGCTGAGACCGGTTTTCACGCCGTCTGGCCCCCTGGTCCCAGGTTCAGCTGCTCCAAGGTATTTTCCCTTATGCTTTATGCCGCTCTGAGGATGGATGGATAAATCGCGAATATGCATCTCATAGATAATTGCATCTTCCGGACCGGCCAGCAGCGGCTTTTTATCATTCCAATTTTCCGGATTCGTGCTTTGCAGGTCAACAACTGCCCCCCTGGTCCCATTGACCGTGACGGCACGGGCATACGGATCGACCGCTTCATTCCACTTTCCTTCCATATTGACTTTATACGTATATAGCAAGCCGTCCTGATTACCGGCTAATTCCGCTGTCCATGTTCCTTTTTCTGAACGCATCATCGGGATTTCCTTTTTATTAGAATCATCCCCAGTTCCATATGTCACAAGCATTGCCTCGGATGCCGCCGGCGACCACACCCGGAATTGTGTCTTATCAGCATCATACCGGCAGCCCAGATCGCTTCCTTCATAATAAAAATTCTTATCCAATTCATCAGCGCTTAAATGCCCTGCTTCGTTTCTGTATTCTATATCTTTCAAAAATACCCCTCCATCTTTAAGATGCCTTAGAGTAAATTAATTCCACATTTCATGCCTGTTAAAACACAGAAGTAAAACTTCGTGAGAAAAGGAAAGGCACAGTAGCTATAAAAAGTACTGTACCTTGTTCCATGCCATTATACGCCTTTGTCTGAGGCCGGTATCAGAGCTGTTTTTGCATCTCCCTTAGCACCTTGCTGCCTGTTTATAACCAGGCGCTCATTCCCCATTAAGAAAATGAACAGAAAGGCCATTCCGGCTGGCACGAGCGCCCAGAGGAAGGTATGGACAATCGAGCTTGACAGGGCATCGATAATATTATGCAGAACCTGCGGCGGCATCATGCTGCGTGCATGTTCAGACAATAGCCCATTCGGGTCAGCGGACTTGAAGCCGGGAGCGGCAGCATTTCCTGCACCTGCTCCAAGCTTCTTAAATCCCTCCTTTAAAAGGTCCTTGAACTCATTGTTCTGGATCGTTCCGTACACGGTGACACCAACTGTCATGCCAAGCGAGCGGAGGAAGTTGCTTGTTGAAGAAGCCTGGCCGCGCTGCTCCATTCCAAAGCCATGGATGGCTGACATGCCGAGCACGGAGAATGAAAAACCGACTCCAAGCCCAACCACAATCATATATAACGTGATTACAAGCCTGCTGGTATCAGGTGTCAGGGTGCCAAGCAGGATGATACCTGCTATTGTAATGACAGAAGAAATGAACATCACATTCCGGTAGCTCATCCGGGCAGCCAATATTCCCCCAACTTGTGCAGTTACCGTTGAACTGAGCATCATCGGCAGAAGCAGAAGACCGGAATTTGTTGCAGACCCCCCGTGCACACCCTGAATGAAAATCGGGATATATGTAGTGGCACCCATGAATGCAGCTCCGTAAAACATTCCAACAATGGTGCTCCCTGCATATAAACGATTTTTGAACATTTTAAATGAAATAATCGGTTCGGCGGCGTTTCTTTCAATAAAAATAAAAGCAATGATCAATAAAAGAAAGCCTGAAAATAAGCTTCTGATTTCAGTGGAATCCCAATCATATTTTTTGCCGCCAAGCTCTAACGCGAACATAAGACAGACAACTGCACCAACCAATGCAATGGCCCCGAGCCAGTCGATTTTTTGCTTGCTATGGACGCTTGATTCTTTATAAAATAAGGCAATTAAAATAAATCCAATGATGCCAAGCGGAAGATTAATATAAAAGACCCAATGCCAGCTGAGATTGTCTGTAATGTATGCCCCAAGGAGAGGACCGAATATACTGGACAGCCCGAAAACCGCCCCAAACAGCCCGCCCATCTTGCCGCGTTTCTCTGGCGGAAAAATATCAAAAACAATCGTGAATGCTATAGGTATCAAGGCACCGCCTCCGACTCCCTGTATAGCCCGGAAAATACTTAACTGTGTAATATCTGTTGCGATTCCGCATAATGCAGAACCAGCAAGGAATAAAATCATCCCCATCAAGAAGAAAATTTTCCTGCCGTACATATCCGACAATTTACCGAAAATCGGCATTCCTGCCATTTCAGCCACCATATATGCAGAAATGACCCATACGAAGCTGTCCAGCCCTTTCAAGTCGCCGACAATGGTCCCCATAGCCGTAACGACGATGGTATTATCCATTGAAGCCATTAGAATGGCCAGCAACAAGCCCGTCACTATCAGCTTTAATTTAGCGTTAGTTTGTTCCATGTGATCCTCCTCAGCTTTTCCGTTCTTCATGAACAATAGAATCTTTAGACTTCTTATATATTCCTTGATGCTCGATAATATTAATCTCACAGCCTGGCCCAATTTCAATATTTCTACCGCGGACGACTTCGGCTGTCGTGCATTCAAGGTAAATTTCATCCCCTTCAATAACTGAAGTCTTCATCTGCAGCATGGATTTTTTCAGCTGAAACATTTCGCCAAGACCTCCTTTGGCACGTATGCTAATCCTTTTTCCGCCAATTTCCCCTGCAAAACTGTGATCATATCTTAATGACACATTTACTTCTTCAGCATTGAGCAATCCGTCTATTTGGAATTGGCCCTGCGAGCTGAAAACTTCCGCTTCAACATCTCCTCTTACAGTAAGACCTCCTTTTACTTCAACCTGTTCCCCCTGATATGAGCCATTAATATCAAGTGAACCGCGCACTTTACTTTCTTTGATCACTGCATCTCCCTGAATCAGGCAAGAACCGTAAATCTTCACTTTTTCGGCTTTTAAATCCCCATTCAGTTCAGCTTCCCCATATACAGACAGAGTTTCCGCCTTTGTATTTCCTTCAACTTTGCTCCTACCCATGATTGTGAAAGCCTGGCATTCGAGATGGTCTGTAACGGAAGCCTCTCCGTTCACCTTCACTTTGCGGTATAATCCGCCCCCATAAGAACCAGATCCATTAATGGTTAAATTGCTTATTCCTGTCTCCATCATCCTGTCTCCTTTTTTAAACTTTTCGGGACTCTTTCACTTGCGAAGCTTCTTCCTGTTCAAAAACACCCGAATATTCAACAAGGCCTATTTCGCAGCCTTTTCCGATCTTCACATTTCTGCCGCGGACAATCCGGGCTTTCGTGCTTTCAAGTGTAATGTCATCACCTTCTATAATATCCGCAGTCAAAATATGATCAAAAAAAGGGTTTAACCATTGAAGGAAAAAATGATGATGGTATTTGACAGAAATGCTTTGGCCGCCGATTTCAGCAATTTGGCAATGCCCGAAAGGCTCGATGACAATCTTCTCTGCATTTAATTGCCCCTGGATTTTCACATTGCCCTGCACAAGGAAATCTTCTGCGTCACAGTTCCCTGCTATGGCTGCCCTCCCTTCAATCATGATGCTGTCCGCCCTGACATTCGCGCCGAATGTTCCATTGCCTGAAACCTTCAGGATCTCTACTTGTACATTCTTTTTTATTTTCGCATTTCCTTCTGCCTTCAGCTCATTCCCTGAAATTTCTCCGTGCATCGTGCTATGACCGCTTACACGCGTTTTCTTTGAAACAATGTTACCCTTGAAGGTTCCCGAGCCATTGCACTCCAGATATCCGCAATCGATATCTCCGTTCACAGTGCCTCTACCATTTACATGAACGCTTCTAAACACGCCTCCATTTGAGGAACCAAATCCGTTTATTTCAAGGATCCCTTTTTCTGCAAGCTCCACCGTAATCCCCTCCGTCATACCCATTTAATTTTTAGCTCCTCAGAGCATTTAGAAAAATCAATCGCTGAAATGATTTTTGTATCCTTTTCGAAATAAACATCCTCTGATTTTGAAACGAGCAAACATGATGATATACCAAACTTCCTGATGACCAGCAAAGACAATTCTTTATTTTTCCCCGATAACTCATACTGCTCATGCAGAAGATGAAGCACCATTTTTCCTTCATCAAGGCTTATATCCCCTGATTTAAGCAGTTTTTCAAGGATATATAGAACAAGCATGTTGTCAAATTGAAAGGAGTTTTCCTTAAATCCAGTATGCTCTAAATAAAACTGGACCGTATATTCAGAGGCCACTCCCCTCCTTATTATTTCTTCCTTATTCAGTAGCTTTCCGCTGCCTGGCGCAAACATATCTGCTAATTCATCAAGAGATAAATTTTCTTTCATCGTTTGAATTCTTTCTATGCGTTCAAGGATACGTGACTTCGGAAAAAAGGTTTCCTGCCCGGTAAAGGTGGATTTTCTTATAAACCAGTCCTCAGGTATCAGGTCTTTTCTCTTCCATCTATACAACTGTCCATATGAAATGCCGCTAATCTCCAGCAATTCCTTTTTGGATATCAAGTCTTCATTCATATTTGCCGACACTCCCTTTTATATTTTTTAATGTAACATAACACTGTTACGTTAATCAAATATTTTTTTGTTTTTTTATTGTAATACAGGGAATCGCCTGGAAGCATCCTATGAAATAGGCTTGCATGTTCTGCGGGTCAATGGGTGAATTTATAAACAAATCGGATAGAAGATGGAGGGATAACAGGTGGATAATACTGGTGAATTCGTTGAAAAGCTGCATGACAAACAGGAAAAGGATGAGGCGAACCGCAAACGTCAGGGAAAAGGAAAGCCTACTAAAAAACTTCCAAACAAGCAGCACTGAGGGAATTGAGCGCGCTCGTCTTGAAATATGACAAACCTAAAAGCCGTGATTTTTAAAATCACGGCTTTTAGGTTTGTTCTTATAATTTACGGATTTTCTCGATTTCGTCCGCCACAAATTGGACGGATGGTCCAATGATGACTTGAATGCTATTGGTACCGACTATGTTGATGCCCGGTATGCCTGTTGACCTGATTTTCTGCTGATCAACCGCAAACATATCTTTTACCTCGACTCTTAGGCGTGTGACGCAATTGTCTACGGATGTTACATTTGCATCTCCGCCTAATCCGTCATAAATAACAGCTGCCATTGCAGTGAATTTATCTTCCTTTGCTGTGCTTGCTGCGGAAGCCGCCTCGGCACTGGCTCCATCCAAATCGTCCGTTTCTTCTCTGCCTGGAGTCATCAGATTGAATTTGGTAATCAAAAAGCGGAAGATTGAATAATACAGGACCGCAAAGACAAGCCCTTGTACCAGCAGCATATAAGGGGCATTTGCCAGCGGCAGCTTTGAGCTCAGGACAAAATCAATTAAACCTGCACTAAAGCTGAAGCCAGCCGTCCAGTGGAACCATGCCGCTATGGCCAGTGACAGGCCTGTTAGAACTGCATGAACAAGATAAAGGAGCGGCGCAGTAAACATAAAGACAAATTCCATGGGCTCCGTTACGCCTGTAAAGAAGGAAGCGAACCCTGCAGCAAGCATCAGTGAAGCAACCTGTTTCTTCTTTTTTGTTTTAGCTGTGTGATACATGGCAAGGGCTGCCGCAGGCAAACCGAACATCATGACAGGGAAGAATCCTGCCTGATACATGCCTGTTACACCCTTCGTTCCCTTTCCTGACCAAAACTTTCCGATATCATCAATGCCTGCTACATTAAACCAAAATACGGAGTTGAGCGCATGATGCAGACCGGTAGGAATCAGCAGCCGGTTGAAAAATCCATAAAGCCCGGCGCCCGCAAAACCAAGCTTCGAAATCGATGTGCCGAATGTAACCAGCCATGTATAAACAACAGGCCATACAAATAACAGCACCAGCGATACAAACAGCATCGCAACGGCTGACATAATCGGGACAAGGCGCTTTCCGCTGAAAAAGGCCAGGAAATCTACTAATTTCACATGGCTGAACCGGTTATACATGATCGAAGCAACAATTCCTGAAATAATCCCGATAAAAGGGTTTTCGATTGTAATAAAAGCCGCGTTGACCTTTGCTACGTCCACACCCTGCAGCATAGCTACTGAACTGCTCGAGAGCAAAGTGGTAATCACCAGATAGGCCACAAGCCCGCTCAATGCAGCCGATCCATCTTTGTCCTTTGACATGCCAAGAGCCAAACCTACCGCAAACAAAATAGCAATATGATCAAGAATGGCAGATCCTGCTTTAATCAAAAAAGCAGCTACTTCATTTCCCGAACCCCATCCTGAAGGATCAGGGTCAATCCAATACCCGATTCCCATCAATATTGCTGCTGCCGGCAATACAGCAACCGGCAGCATTAAGGAACGGCCCATCCTTTGAAGATATTTCATCATCTGAAAAAACTCCCCTCATGTTTTAATAACCGTATGATGAAGAAAATGTAATCTTCCCCCCTTTTAACAGCAGAATGAAAAGAAAAAGTTATGAAGGCTTATACATTAATATTATATCAAGTCTGATTGGAAAAATATGCTGAATATTCTAATTTTTATATTTAAAACTCTGTTAAACTTGCCTGTTGATTTCCCCTCCAGACGCAAGACTCCGGGAGCGGCATTCGCCGGTCCTCCCCGTCGATAGCGCTAATCCCGAGGAGCCAAGCATCTTTCAATCCAATTAATCATGTACATTAACATAGCCGAGACTCCTGCGGGATTGGCGGGCCAGGCGAGACCCCGCAGGCACAGCTGAGGATGCTCACCGCCCGCTCCGCGGAAAGCGAGCATCCTGGAGCGGAAATCAACTACCTTGTTTCATAGCAAAAAGTTTTCGAAAATAGCCTCTTAAAAAAATACTGCAAAAAAAGCGCAGGATAATCCCGCGCATTTTTTTTTGCAGTATTCAGACCATGATTTTGCAGATTTCATTCGTGAATTCCACCGGATCCTGAATCGGAAGTCCTTCAATCAGAAGGGCCTGATTATACAGCAGATTGGTGTATAAGCCCAGTTTTTCCTGATCAGACTCAAAGGCGTTCTTCAAGGAAGCAAATACTTCATGATGGATGTTGATTTCTAAAATTTTGTCAGCTTTGACATTTTGGCTATCCGGCATGGCATTTAAGATCTTTTCCATTTCAATGGTCAAGTCACCATCAGCAGCCAGGCATACAGGGTGTGACTTTAATCGTTTGGATACCCTGACATCCTTCACTTTTCCGGATAAGATGTTTTTCATACTATCAAAAAGATCTTTGTTTTCATTTTCCTTTGAGCCGTCAACGTTTTGATTTTCTTCCTCTTCAATACCAAGGTCCCCGCTTGATACAGACTTGAATTCTTTATCTTTATAGCTCATCAGCATGCGGATTGCGAATTCATCGATATCATCTGTGAAGTACAGGATTTCGTACCCTTTTTCAGATACCATCTCGGTCTGCGGCAGCTTTTCAATTCTTTCAACAGATTCCCCGGAAGCATAATAGATATACTTTTGGTTTTCAGGCATCCGCGATACATATTCATCCAGTGTGACCAGCTTTTTTTGAGAAGATGAGTAAAACATCACCAGGTCCTGCAATACTTCTTTGTGGCTTCCATAATCACTGTACATGCCGAATTTCAGCTGTCTGCCAAATGAGTGATAAAACTCTTCATACTTTTCTCTTTCATTTTTCAGCATGCCTTGCAGCTCGCTCTTGATTTTCTTTGAGATATTCTTAGCTATCAGCTTCAGCTGCCGGTCATGCTGCAGCATTTCCCTTGAAATATTCAGAGATAAGTCCTCTGAATCAGCCATCCCCTTCACAAAGCTGAAATAATCAGGCAGAAGATCACTGCATTTGCTCATGATCAGGACGCCATTGGAATACAGCTCGAGCCCTTTTTCATATTCCTTTGTGTAATAGTCATAAGGCGTTTTTTCCGGGATGAATAAAATGGCATTATATCGGATCGATCCGTCCACATTGATATGAATATGCTTGAGCGGCTTGTCGAAGCCATAGTGCTTTTCAGAATAAAATTTCTCGTAATCCTCAGATGTAAGCTCACTTTTATTCTTTTTCCAAATAGGTACCATGCTGTTGATGATCTGCTCCACCAGAACTTGTTCATATTCATTTTCGCTGCCATCTTTCGGCTTGCTTTCTGTTAGGTCCATTTTGATAGGATAACGGATGAAGTCAGAGTATTTTTTAATGATTTCTTTTAATCTGTACTCGTCCAGGTATTCATCATAGTTTTCGTCTTCTGTATTTTGTTTTATATTTAAAATGATTTCTGTACCCACAGAGTCCTTTGTGCAGGTCTCAATCGTATAGCCGTCAGAGCCAGTGGATTCCCACTTATAAGCCTCATCACTGCCTATGGTCCTGCTGATTACGGTAACTACATCAGCTACCATAAAGGCTGCATAAAACCCGACTCCGAACTGGCCGATAATATCATGGCCATCTTTCAGTTCATTCTCGCTTTTAAAAGCCAAAGAGCCGCTTTTCGCAATAATCCCCAGATTGTTCTCAAGCTCTTCCCTTGTCATGCCGATGCCCGAATCCGCAATTTTCAGTGTGCGGCTTTCCTTATCTGCTGCAACTTTTATGTAATAGCTGTCTGGGTCGAAGCTTAAGGAATCATCTGTTAATGATTTATAATAGATTTTGTCGATAGCATCGCTGGCATTTGAAATCAGTTCTCTCAAGAAAACTTCCCGTTTTGAATAGATGGAGTTGATCATCATTTCTAACAATCTTTTAGATTCTGCTTTAAATTGCTTTTTTTCCATTTTCTCTTTCCCCTCTCAAAACCTTCTGGCAGAATGGACCAGCCAGTTAATCAGTACCTATTTCACTAATTAAATATCATATCTGCCGGAATGTGTCAATATTTAGAAATTACTTTCGGCTTATCTAAAGCAAAAGGACAGCTGAATGCCTCTTAAAAGGTTTATTTGATTTTGACGACAATTTTTCCTTTAACAAGCGTTCTGAAAGGCAAATTAGCGCGTCTGCAGTTTCTTCCAAAGAAATGTTTAGCATGGATACTCTTGATTAAATCCGGAAGCCGTCGAAATGACTGTTTTCCTGTCCAGCTTTGCCCGCTGTGGTACTGGCATATGGGAAAGTAGATGTTTTATTATATAATGCTTCTGCAGCACGATAGAGTCGTCTTTCAGTTTCCATTTTACTGGTACAGCAGCCCTTCTCTGCTGAAGGAGTGGCAGGATGCTGTGCTCCTTACGGATGGGCTTACGGCTCAGAAGGAACCAAATTGCATGGAAAAGAGTTAATTCTCGCCATTTCTACCGGCGGACCAGAAGAGGCCTATAAAGCAGGAGGGTATAATCAATTCACCATGGATGATTAACAAAGCCATTTCAGGCGACAGCCAACCTCACAGGCATGAAAATGCTGCCTCCCTTCTTTACACAGGGTGTGCGGCTATTGACTCATGAACAAATTCAGGAAAGTGCTGAAAAATTGGCACAGCATCTTCAAGCTGCTTATTAATAAACAAACAAGAGGATGAACGGTACCGTTCATCCTTTCTTTACATCCTTTAATCAGCCTAGTTACAGAAGGCACTCGCTCTCAACCACGCTGATCAGCTGCTTCAGCTGTGCCACGCTTTGGTCTAAAGAAAGCGAGTAGCATCGCTGTGTGCCTTTTTGCTCAATTTCAACAAGATGATTGTCCCGCATGATTTTTAAATGATGGGAAATGGCCGGCCTTGATAAATTGGACTGCTCAGCAATTTCATTTACGCTTAAGCGCTCCCTCTCTGCCAGCAAAAGGATGATATCCTGCCTTGCCGGGTCGCTCAGTGCATTAAATAGCGGTATACATGCCCGGAATACATCAATAGCTTTGGTTTCCATACTTTCCTCCACCTTTCATTTCCTTACTTTTCACCCGCAACATACTTGGCGACTTTTGCTGCCATGCTTCTGGGCATAAATTTAGCGCCAATGGCACCCGCCTTATTTAATCCGCCAGTCACAATGACGCGTTTTCCTTTCATCAGGGCAGCATATCCTTTTTTAGCCACGTCATCTGAAGCCATTGCCCTGCTGAACATTTTTGTGCCCTCAACATTTGCAACAGCCCCGAAGTTGGTGCTCGTTGCACCCGGACAGAGGGCTGTTACAGTGACACGGCTTCCGGCCAGCTCCTCAGAAAGTGCTTCTGAAAAAGAAAGCACAAAAGCCTTTGACGCATAATACACAGCCATCAGCGGCCCCGGCTGGAAGGCAGCTGTGCTGGCTACATTCAGGATTCGGCCGCTTTCCCGCAGCTTCATTCCGGATAATGCGTAATGTGTCAGTTCTGTCAGTGCCGCGATATTTAATGAAATCATGTTCATTTGCTTTTGGATATCGAGTTCATCGAACTTGCCCATCAAGCCAAATCCCGCATTATTGACCAAAACATCAATCGCAATTCCCTTCCTTTCCGTTTCCTCAAATACCTCTTTTGCCGCACCGGGCACACTTAAATCTTTAGCAATGACCGTCACTTCTATTTTAGGAAGGGATTTTTTGATTTCCTGAAGCCTTTGGCTGTTTCTTGCGACTAACACAAGATTATATCCATCTTTTGCAAACAATTGTACAAAGTCATAGCCCAAACCGCTTGTTGCCCCTGTAATAAGTGCTGTTTTCGTCATATTAAATCCCTCCATCTATTTATATTAGTTCGTATGTTCAAACGTTTAAACATATAATAAGTGAAATATCCTTTTAAGTCAACCTGGTTCCTTTTCACGCTGCCTTCATCTGCAGATATTTCTTGTTTCTGAATTCTGATAGTATAATACTTAGATGATAGAAAAAGGTCCCATTTTTGGTCAGGAGGGCAATATGTTACAGAAATTCGGCTATTCCCAATATGAAAGCCAAGTATATGAAACTCTTTTGTCGAGTCAGGAATCTATGGATGCAACCGCCATTGTCACACATTCACAGGTGCCAAAGGCTAAGGTATATGAAGTGCTGAATCGAATGATTGATAAAGGACTGATCATGAATACCGTTTCTGAAAAGAAGAAGCTGTACTACGCTGTCCCGCTTGAAGCAGTAATAAAAAAATTAACCTATGAGTTTGAACAAAGTGTTGAATCGCTAAAGCAGAAGAAAATCCAGCGTTCTTATACAGATGACCGTGTTTGGAGCTTAAAAGCCCGCTCTACAATTTTCGCTCAAATTGAAACGATGCTCCAGCAGGCACATACCTCTATTCTCATGTCATCCTGGAGTGAAAATCTGGTTCCTTATCTCCCTATCCTGGAGCAGAAGGAACGAGAAGGTCTCGAGGTCGAAATTCTCACCATCGGGAATATTGAAACCTCATTATCCCGTGTTCATACGCTTGTGCCATTAGATGAGCATGAGCGGCTGGAGAAATCCCACCTGCTTGTAATTGATCAGCAGGATGCCGTCTTTGCTGGTATCGAACATGATCAATGGAAAGCCATCAAAACCATGAGCCAGCCTTTTGTTAAGTTTTTTACAGATTTCTTTTATCATGATGCAGCTCTTACAACCATTACCGAGCGTTTCCATGATCAGCTTGTCCATGACGAAGTGACAAAGAAACTTTTGACTCGTTTGCGCTACTAAGAAGGTAAAATCAAGAAGCAAAAATGTTCTTCTTTAGAGCATTTTGCTTCTTTTTTATTTTCCACTTGTTATTCTTTTTGAAAAAGGTTACTATTCCTGTAGTAACTTTTCAAAAGGAGGATATAATGTGAATCCAAAAATTTATATTCTTGCCGTTTCGTGCTTCGTAATTGGAACCGTGGAGCTCATTATCGGCGGGATTTTAGATATCATTTCAAAGGACCTAGGGATTTCTGTAAGTACAGCGGGCAATCTTATTACGATATATTCTGTCTTCTTTGCTCTATCCGCCCCTATTCTTTTGAATGCAACAGCTAGGTTTGAGCGGAAGAAAACATATTTATGGACTTTATTTGCCTTTTTTCTCAGCAACATTTTGTCTGCCTTTAGCGTCAATTACGGAATGCTCTTTACAGGGCGGATTGTCGCTGCCATGAGCGGGTCCTTTTTAGTTGTCCTTTCGACCACAATGGCATCCCGCATGGTGGCACCGGAATTCAAAGGGCGGGCAATCGGCACTATTTTCATGGGAATCAGCGCTTCCCTGGTTTTAGGAATACCGATTGGCATTTTAGTGGGTAATGCCTATGGCTGGCGTGCGGTTTTCATTCTTATTGCCGTGCTGACTGCTGTCATCATGATTGGTGTTCAGGTCATGCTTGAAAAGGCCGCACCGCCTCCAGTCATCTCCCTGCGCGTGCAGCTTCGTTCATTAAAAGAAGCTAAAATTGTCGCTACCCAGCTTTCATCAGGGTTTTTATTAGCCGGACACCTGACTTTATATGCCTATTTAACTCCATTCTTGCGCACCGCCCTGCATCTGAATACCGCAATGGTCACAGCTATGTATCTTGTCTTTGGAATTGCGGCTGTTGCGGGAGGCGGAATCGGGGGCTTCAGCTCTGATAAGTGGGGTTCAAAGAAATCCATTTTAACCATTATTACTTTATTCTTCGTGATGATGCTCTTGATTCCGTTTAGTGTCGAGTGGCCCATATATCTGTTCACCGCAGTTATTATCTTATGGAGCGCTTTGAGCTGGGCAATTTCGCCTGCCCAAAACAATTTTATTATCCAAATGGCACCGCATAATTCAGACATCCTGTTAAGCTTGAACACGACCGCCAGCCATCTCGGCATTGCGCTGGGATCCTTCATTGGAGGCATTGTCATTGAACATACCTCGATTATATATAATGCCTGGGTCGGTGCCGTTTTCGTATTGATCGCTTTGCTATGTTCCATCTTCTCCGTTACACGGCATAGTGAATCTCAAAATGCCGAAAAGTATATTCACTCATAATAAAAAAAGCTGTCCTAAAAAGGTCTCATTTCAGCCTTTTCGGGACAGCTTTTTTCATGTGTCACAGATTTTTAGCAGAAAACGTATCTCCGCCTTCTATCGTGCCAGATTGGAAGCCTTTATTAAACCAGCGCTTCCTTTGTTCGGATGTTCCGTGTGTAAAGCTCTCCGGCACCGCATAGCCTTGAGCCTTTTTTTGAATATTATCATCACCGACCGCATTCGCTGCGTTTAAAGCTTCTTCAAGATCGCCCTTTTCCAGCAAATTCATATCCTTTGCATGGCTGGCCCAGACACCGGCCAGGTAATCTGCCTGCAATTCAAGCCGAACTGAATATTTATTATACTCGTTTTGGCTGACCTGCTGCCTATTCGGCATTTCCTTTTCTGTTGTTCCGAGCAGGGTCTGGACATGATGCCCCACCTCGTGGGCAATTACATATGCCATGGCAAAATCACCGGGAGCCTTGAACTTCTGCTTCAATTCCTCATAAAAACTGAGATCAATATACAGCTTCTGATCACCCGGACAATAAAAAGGTCCTACCGCTGATCCGGCTGTACCGCAAGCAGAATCAACACTGCCGGAATACAGCACAAGTGTTGGCTTTTTATAGGTAAGGCCTTCTTTCTTGAATACATCTGTCCAGACATCCTCTGTATCTGCAAGAACAACAGATACGAACTGTGAAAGCTCCTTCTCCTGTGCACTTTCCTCATACGGTGCATTTGTCCCGGATTCTGGAGCATTCATCATGCTATTTAAAAGATCACTTGGATTCCCCCCAAGCAAGGTCACAAGAAGCAAAATGACAATTCCGCCAATCCCGCCTCCAACAAGCGTTTTGCTGCCCATCCCTCTTCTATCCTCAACGTTGGAGCTTTCTCGTCTCCCTTTCCATTTCATGATATTTCCTCCTCTTACACGATTCACAATAAACGAATAAAAAAATTGCTCATCTTCCCTTAGTGTTATACCCGCGATTAACCAGTTTATTTAGCTTTCGTAGAAAATTCTTTTATTTAAGGCTTTGTCCCTGCCCGTTGCCCGTCAGGATTCCCTGCCAATTCGCCATAAAAAAATTCATTACAACCTGCAAAAAGCTGAACCTTAGGAAGAGAGCTCCTTCTGGTTCAGCTTTTTCTTTTGGGAGTGTGCCATCTCCCCGGGTTACTTTTTGCCAGCTGCTCTAGATAAATACACGATAATTAAGAACACAAACCATAAAGGCGTCAGCAATACAGGCAGGCGGGTTGCTTCAGCAAACAGCATGATGATTAAAATGCAAATAAACAATAGTAGAACAATGTAATTAATAAAAGGAGTAAAGGGTGCTTTAAAGCTTGATTTCTTTCTTAAATCCGGACGTTTTCTGCTGTATCTTATATGAGAAATCAAAATGATGCTCCACACCCAAATGAAGCAGATGGCACTAATAGTTGTCACAATGCCAAAGGCTTCGCCAGGTATAAGCTTGCTCAATATGGCCCCAACAGAGAGAACAGCTGCTGAAGTATATAGAGCGCGGCTGGGCACATGGTTTTTATTCAATTTAGCCAGTTTAGCAGGACCGGCGTTATGCCGGCTTAAATTATATAAAATCCTGCTCGTTGAAAACAATCCGCTGTTAAAGGCCGAGGCCGCGGAGGTTAATACCACGAAATTAATAATTCCCGCGGCAACGGGAATGCCCACTAAACTGAACGTTTTTACAAAAGGGCTATTGTCTGCAGACAATTGGTTCCACGGATTGATGCATAAAAGGATGATTAATGCTCCCACATAGAAAAAGAGAATTCTCAGCGGAATTTTGTTAATGGCTGACGGAATATTCTTTTTAGGATCTGCTGTTTCTGCTGCAGAAACACCAATTAATTCGACCCCCACAAACGCAAACACGGCCATCTGAAAGGAAAGCAGGAATCCGGATATCCCATGCGGAAATATCCCTCCAAAATTCCATAGATTTCCCGCGGAAACCGTTCCTGCATCTGTTTTGAACCCAATAATAAGCAAAGCGATCCCGATAAGAATTAAAGCAAGAATGGTAATCACCTTGATTAAGGCAAACCAAAATTCCAATTCTCCAAACAGCTTAACAGTCAACAAATTCAGCCCCAATAAAATGACTAAACAGACGACAGCAGGAACCCACTGCGGAATATGAAACCAGTATTGTACATATACGCCAACCGCTATCATGTCAGCCATAGCAGTCATGATCCAGCAAAACCAATAGGTCCATCCTGTCACAAAGCCAGCCCACGGGCCAATATACTCTTCGGCAAAATCCGTAAAGGACTGATATCCGGCATTAGACAGAAGCAGTTCTCCCAGTGCCCTCATAACGAAAAACAAAGCGACCCCTACGATGAGATAGGCCAGTACGATTGAAGGGCCAGCTAATTGTATCGCTTTTCCTGAGCCAAGAAATAAACCGGTCCCGATTGTGCCGCCAATCGCAATCAGCTGTACATGCCTATTTTTCAGATCTCTCTTTAACTCCTGCTGTTCCATGCTGCATTCCCCCGCTCATATTTAGTTAAAAAAACCTCTTTTAAACGTGCCTGCTGCTCTCCTTTATAACGCCATTCCAATCAGCAAAGCACAAAAATCAACCATGCAATGCCAATAAAAAAAGAGACTGGAGTTCTCCAATCTCATACCACAGAATAATAAATGTTTTTTTTATTATCTTTAAGAAAATAAAAAATTTACGCTTTATTAAACTTCTGTTCTTTTGCCTGAGATAGTGAACCCTTCGGCGCCGCAATAATGTGCGGTCTCTCCAGAAACTGCTCCTGCTAAAGTCTGATCCCCAGCAATCATAGCTTGTTAACTATTTAATTATAATTTCACATTCTATCAATATTTGTCAGACAGAACAAGGATAATTAGCTGGATTTAATAGAAAATGCATGCAAAGAATAGCCATCCGTGCAAATTAACCCTAACAGTTTGGAAAAATAACCCCGGTTTAAGGCTTTCATGTTCTGGAGAAATTATGTAAGGTAAGAAAGTTCCTGGCGTTTTTCACTGAGGCTAAAATTTTTTCCCAGGCGCACCGTCGCTGATATAACGCCCGCCATACTTTCAAAAAATTGTTTTCTTCATTGATTCATATTGAAACAAAGCAGATCATTCACTAATATGTATAATTATAGTGTTCTAAAAATTATTTCTTTTGTAAGGCTCTGTCTAAATTCCTAAAAATCCATACTCGATAACGGGCCTGTACCCTTTTCCCCATTACATTCAATTCTTCTTCATATCGCTCAAAAGAGTTAATACATAATAAGTATGACAGCAAGTAAAGAAAGGGATGGAACATTTGAACTCACAATCACAGCCTTTAACAAATATATTTAAAAAGAAAATATATGAAACTTTCAGCCATCTTCATAAAAACCCGGAGCTTAGCTGGGAAGAATGGAAAACTACAGAATATATTGAGGGCATTTTAAAGGATGCAGGCTGCCATAGGTTAACCACATTTGACGACTGTACAGGTGTGATTGGAGACATGGGGAATTTCAGCGGCAGCCGTCCAATCATTGCCATCCGGGCAGATATGGATGCCCTATACCAGGAAGTAAAGGGTAAAATGCAGGCCAATCACTCCTGCGGACATGATGCCCATATGACACTGGTGTTAGGAGTTTTATGGAGCCTGCAGCATAATGAACATCTGAAGAAACAAATAGGTGTACGCTTTATTTTCCAGCCTGCAGAAGAGGTAGGAGCCGGTGCGCTTAAATTAGCTAAAAAGGGAGTTGTTGCTGAAGCGGATTATTTATATGGAGTCCATCTCCGGCCGATACAGGAGCTTGCAGCAGGTTATGCCGCTCCTGCCATTCTGCACAGTGCGACACGTTCCATCGAGTTTGAAATCCATGGAGAAGATGCCCATGGCGCAAGGCCGCATCTCACACAAAGCGCCATTGAAATTGGCGCCTATATTATGAATGCGATTCACTCTCTATATTTTGATCCCAATATTCCGCATTCCGCGAAGGTGACACGATTTATCTCAGGAGGAAGAAATACAAATATTATTCCCGGAAAAGCTTCCCTTGCCATTGATATGAGGGCACAAACAAATGAACTTATGGAAAAACTCCATAACCGTGTGCTTGATGTCATCCATAATGCACAAGAAGTCTATAAAACAGATATTGAGGTTACCAGCGACCATGGAATAGTGGCTGCAGAATCAAGCCAAGCAGCGCAGGACATTGCAGATAAAGCCATACAGCATATTTTGGGACCTGCAAGAACCGCTCCTCCTGTCGTGACTCCCGGCGGTGATGACTTCCATTTTTATAAAGTGAAAATGCCGGAATTAGAAGCCACAATGATTGGTTTAGGATGCAATCTTCAGCCTGGTTTGCATCATCCTGATATGCATTTTGAGATTGATTCGCTATTTACCGGAATTAACATCTTTAACGAAATTTTGCGCCTGCATAGTCTGGCAGACTAAAGATCGGGGCAGCAGAATTGACGATCTGTCTGCTGCCCTACAACCAAAGAAACAGCCAGGCAACAAGGCTGATTCCGCGAAAAACCCATTCTCCAGCATGAATAACCATAATAAGAATATCACTCTTCTTTGTCCGGGGATCCTAAAAATCCTGTGTTATGAATGATGTATGTTAAGGAATATTCATCAAACACGTTCATAATCCAAATGCCGTCTGAAACAATAAATCAACCCATGTTTATCTACATAGGCATTGAAATTTCTGGTGCTCCCTGTCTGAAGGGTTGAGCCATAGGTTTTTATGAGATTGACTGCTTCGGGCTTCAGCTCATTGATGACATTTTTCTTATTGAATCTTTTCGGAAATGACATGACACCCTTTTTCGACAAAGTTGCAGCTGCTTTTACGGAGCTGGCATATAGCTGAGCTTGCCCCGTTTTGCTTGCTGCAGTGCTGCCTTCTGCTCCAGCTCCCATTGAACCTGCAAATAGTCTGCATGCTGCAATCGCCGAAATCACGATTGCTTTTTTAGATTTCCTGTTTAATATTTTCATAACAGTTACCTCCCATATAGATATATTCTTCCAACAAGTTGGCAAATTTTTAAAATTCCACATAGCCATTGACCTCTCCGCTGATGATAGTTAGAATGTAAAATAATAAATTTCCAACAAAAAAATGCATATAGTCACTCGTATAATATTGGAGATAGGGTCCAAAAGTTTCTACCAAACCGCCGTAAATGGTTTGACTACGAGAAGGATTTGAGTTTTGGCACTCTTTTTTTGCTATGACTCTATTTTTCCTTCTCCATGTTAAACCTTAGATAAATCTAGGGTTTATTTTTTTAGGGAGAGATGAAAATGACAGCTGAAAAAACAACATTAAAAAAACAAATATCCGCCGCCGGCAAACAGGCACCTGCAGATATTGTGATTAAGAATGGACGGATTATTGATGTTTTCAACCTTGAAATAATTGAAGCTGATCTTGCTATTTCAGAGGGTATGTTTGTTGGCATTGGAGATTTTGAAGGAAAGCAAATCATCGATGCAAAAAACCGGTATGTCTGCCCTGCTTTCATTGATGGACATGTCCATATCGAATCTTCAATGGTGAGCCCTGCTGAGTTCGCCAAAGTCCTGCTTCCCCATGGGGTTACAGCCGTTGTCGCCGATCCCCATGAGATTGCTAATGTATCCGGAAGTGAGGGCATACGCTTTATGATTGAAAACTCCAGCGGCCTTCCACTGGATACATTTTTCATGCTCCCTTCCTGTGTACCTGCCACTCCCTTTGAGAACTCAGGAGCCGTGCTGAAAGCAGAGGACCTGGAACCTTTTTATGCCCATAAAAGGGTGCTGGGATTGGCAGAGATTATGGACTATCCTTCTTTAGCTAATAGGGAGGATGCCATGATGGATAAAATTGCGGCTGCATTGAAGCACCGAAATCAGATAGATGGCCACCTGGCAGGATTGGATACCAATGCAATTAATATATACAGGGCAGCCGGGGTCAGCACCGACCATGAATGCAGTACACCTTCTGAGGCGTTAGAACGCTTAAGGCGCGGCATGTATCTATTGATTCGCGAAGGTTCTGTTGCAAAGGATTTAAAGTCACTCATTAAAGCAGTGAATATCCATAATGCTCGCCGCTGTTTATTTTGCACGGATGATAAGCATTTGGATGATTTGATGCAAGAAGGCAGCATTGACCATAATATCCGTTTAGCCATCCAATGCGGCCTTTCTCCGTTAACAGCGATCCAGATGGGCTCATTAAATGCTGCCGAATGCTACGGTTTGTCTAAAAAAGGGGCAATCGCTCCAGGCTTTGAAGCAGATTTCTTATTGTTGGATGAACTGGAGTCCATTGCGATTTCGGAAGTATTTAAATCCGGAAAGCTTGTTGCGAAAGATGGAAAATATACCGGGGAGTCCATTGTAAAGGAAAAACCGCTATCTCAGCTCACTGCTACCGTCCATATCCCTCACATAGAGGAAAAGGATATCCAAATTCCTATCGGGAAAACTGGCAGAGCGAACATCATTGAAATCATCCCCAATCAGCTGAGAACCAATAAAGTAATAGAAACCGTACATGTAAAGAATGGCTGCTTTTCTCCCTCTGGTGATGAGGACCAGCTGAAGATATTAGTGATAGAACGGCACAAATATTCAGGGAATATTGGAAAAGGCATCGTAAAAGGATTTGGGCTAAAAGGCGGAGCCATCGCGACAACCATTGCCCATGACTCCCACAATATCGTGGCAGCAGGCACTAATGACAGCGACCTTTTAACAGCAGTACAGGTCTTAAAAGAATTAAATGGAGGACTAGCCATCATCAAGAATGGAGAGATACTCGCCTCCATCCCATTGGCAATCGCGGGATTAATGTCCGATAAAGACTACCAATCAGTAAACGCGGAACTGGATCTGCTGAAATCTGCATTATCGCAATTAGGCTTTGCTGGAGCATTTAATCCTTTCCTTACCCTTTCATTCTTAACCCTGCCTGTCATTCCGGCATTAAAGTTAACCGACACCGGCCTGTTTGATGCAGAGAGTTTTCAGCATATTGACGTATCGATTACCTGACATAACGCTAAAAAGGCCGCTTTGAAAGTGGCCTTTTTTGCATGATGCATATAAAGATGACTCTATTATTCTCACATCATCTCTCACCTTAAAAAATTTGCAAGCCAAAAGAACTATTTTTTTATTAAAAGCGCTTGCATAATTTGAAATACCAGTTATACTACTTGTATACAAGTATACTTCGAAAAATTAAAGGGAGGGAGTTCATGGCCAAAGAGGAGTTTTTATATCCTGAAAAATGGCTTTTAAAGGCTTCAGCCGGCGAGAGAATCGCAAGTGAGCTAAGAATATCGATTATTTCAGGGATGATTGAAAGCGGTACCATACTATCTGAAAATAAAATTGCTGCAGACTTTTCTGTAAGCCGGTCTCCCGTCCGTGATGCATTAAAAATTCTGGCATCTGAAAACATGGTCCAGCTAAAGAGAATGGGCGCATCAGTCACTGGTTTAACAGATAAGCATATAGAGGAAATTTATGATGTCCGGCTGATGATCGAGTCGTTTGTATTTGAACGGATCGTAAAAGCAGATACCGGGGATTTAGTAAAAGAACTCAGCAAAATATTGGAAATGATGAAGGTTGCCGTCAAATATGGCGATGCAGATGAATTTTCCTGCCAGGATGTCATCTTTCATGAAACCATTATTCGTTTTATTAATCATTCCTACATTCTGATGATCTGGAATAACTTGAAGCCTGTTATGGAAAGCTTAATTCTCTTATCCATGCGTGTGCGTTTCAAGGAAAAGTATGACGACTTTCAAAGAATCCTGAAAAACCATGAGCTATATATTGAAGCAATTAAAACGAAAGAAAGAAACTTAATGATTCAGTCACTGCACCAGAATTTTGATGATGTCCAAGGAAAAGTAGAAGACCTGTGGATGTCTCAGCAGCTGCTGGCTAAAGGTGCGGGTCAGGGTGAACAGGCTTAACATGCATACACTTGAAACCGATTCCAAACAACCGGATTTAAATCAATTGCCATTTATAAATTTAACTTATAAGGAGAAATTATCATGCCATTAATCATTGTTGCAGCTGGTATTCTAGCATTGCTGCTGTTAATTATGGGCTTAAAGCTCAACACATTTGTTTCGCTGATCATCGTATCTTTCGGAGTGGCCTTAGCACTCGGGATACCTGTAGAAAACATCGTCAAAACCGTTGAAACAGGACTCGGCGCCACTCTCGGCCATTTAGCGCTGATTTTCGGCCTAGGGGCCATGCTCGGCAAGCTGATTGCTGACTCAGGCGGCGCACAGCGGATCGCTATGACTCTCGTTAACAAATTTGGAGAAAAGAATATTCAATGGGCGATCGTGATCGCTTCCTTCATTATCGGTATTGCTTTGTTCTTCGAAGTAGGTTTAGTTCTATTGATTCCAATTGTATTTGCGATTTCAAGAGAATTGAAAGTATCCATCCTGTTCCTTGGCATTCCGATGGCTGCTGCACTATCTGTTACACACGGCTTCCTTCCTCCGCATCCGGGACCAACAGCAATCGCTGGAGAATATGGAGCAAACCTTGGAGAAGTCCTTCTTTACGGATTTATCATAGCCATTCCAACCGTGATTCTTGCTGGACCTGTTTTCACAAAGCTTGCTAAAAAGCTCGTGCCAGAGTCTTTCAAGAAAACCGGCAGCATTGCTTCACTAGGAGAACAAAAAGCATTCAAGCTTGAAGAAACACCTGGATTTGGTATCAGTGTATTCACTGCCTTGCTTCCGGTGATCTTAATGTCCATTGCGACAATCATCACTTTGATTCAAAAAACAACAGGAGCTGCAGACAATCACATCCTTGTAGCTATCCGTTTCATTGGAGACGCATCACCTGCCATGCTGATTTCCCTTTTAGTAGCGGTCTACACAATGGGAATCGCCAGAAAGATTCCAATCAACAGGGTCATGGAATCCTGTACAACAGCCATCACCCAAATTGGAATGATGCTTCTGATTATTGGAGGCGGCGGCGTTTTCAAACAGGTATTGATTGACGGAGGCGTCGGAAACTATGTTGCCAAGATATTCGAACATAGCTCCCTATCACCCATCCTGCTTGCATGGCTGATTGCAGCGATCCTGCGTATTTCTCTTGGATCTGCAACTGTTGCAGCCCTTACGACTGCAGGACTGGTCATTCCGCTGTTAGGACATTCTGACGTCAACCTTGCACTAGTTGTGCTTGCAACTGGAGCTGGAAGCCTGATTGCTTCACACGTAAATGACGCAGGCTTCTGGATGTTCAAGGAGTACTTCGGTTTAAGCATGAAAGAGACATTTGCTACCTGGACCCTGCTTGAATCCATTATTTCTGTATGCGGGCTAGGATTCACTTTACTTCTTAGCTTGATTGTTTAATAAATTGATAGAATAGGAAGGCACCCTCGAAATTCTCGAGGGTGCTTTCTATTTAATAACTCCCATATTGAAAGATTTCTCATGCTGAAGCAGCCATTCCTTTCTCCATAGGCCTCCTGCATAACCAGTTAATTTCTTATTTGAACCGATTACTCTGTGACAAGGAATGATAATGGTTAACTTGTTTTTCCCATTCGCATTTCCTACCGCTCTATTCGCTTTTTCATTTCCAATAGACACGGCAATATCCTTATAAGACCCCGTTTCCCCATAAGGAATTTCTTTTAAAGCCTCCCATACAGTTTTTTGAAAATCAGTTCCTTCAAATTGATAAGAAAATGTAAATTCATGGCGTATTCCTTTAAAATATTCGTCGAGCTGGTTATAGCACTCTGCTAAAATCAGGGGAGTTTCAGCATGCAGCAGATTCACCTTTTTTTCCTCTTCAGAGAACATAATGGAACATATTGTTTTATCCGTACCGATTATTTCTATCACGCCAATCGGTGATTCATAATCTAATTTATATATTGTTGTCATATAAAGACCTCCAAAGATAAAAGACAGCATACGCCTGCCACCCTTCCCAATCTGCTGCATATGCTTCTATTTCTTCTATAGTCGGTTTTCTCTCAAGATCTAATAGATTCCTCAATGCATTATGAAGGCCGACATCTGCAACTGGGGAGGAAGAGGTATCATGCAGGCATTTCATCATCACATAATCTGCTGTCCATGGTCCGATACCCCTTATCTTCAATAACGACGAGCGTATTTTCTGATGATCTTTTTTCTGGAGCAATAATTCTTTTGTTAATTCGCAGTTTGTCATCGCCTTAGCAATGTCAATGATATACTCTGCCTTCCTGCCAGTAAATTGATGCTTCCTTAAATTATCTGCGTTTAATAAAGCTATATCTTCAAATGAAGGGAATAACCAAAACGTTTCACCTTCAAATGTCAGACTTTCTCCAAATTGTTCGACGAAGCGTTTCTTCAATGTGTAAGCAAATGTTAAATTAATTTGCTGTCCTATAATCGCCCACACTAACGCCTCAAATAAATCTGGAATACACATCATACGTAACCCATAATATTTATGAACAAGATTCTTTAAAACTTTGTCCTGATTTGCCATTTGATAAAATGCCCCTAAGTTCTGCTCCAAGTCATACCATTCCCAAATAAATTCTGCTGCTTTTTTGCGAAATTGAGCGGACGGGGATCCTAGTGGAAATTCAATTTTCATGACATTATTGATGAATCCAATCTTACATAATATCAAGGACTCGTTAACTTTTATTAGTTTATATACAGCCCCCTCTCTAATTTGATGAAGGACTTCAAGGTCAGATCGATTTAAAAGAATTAAACACTCTTCAAAGTTAAATTCCTCAGGAGGATAAATTTCTATATATGATTCATAATCCGTCCAATTCATTCATGTGTTCCTTTCGATATTTACTAGGTGAACAGTGTTTTAGGCTCCGGAATACTTTATAGAAGTTGGAAGGGCTCCTAAATCCCGCTTCATAGCAAATATCCAGGTTCGTCAAAGCCGTGTTTTTAAGAAGATGGGCCGCTTTATCGATGCGTATTTTATCTAAATAAGTACGCGGAGTCTCAGAGGTTTCTTGTTTAAATAAACGTTCCAAATAAAAGGGACTTAAACCGGCTTGATCGGCTATATCTTTTAAAACCAAATTTTGCTTATAACGGTTGATCAGAAACGTAATGACATTTTTAACAACCTCCATATGCGGGGATTGTTCAGCTTCAGGCTGACATCTTTTGCAGGCGCGAAAACCAGCTTTTTCAACTTCAGTGATATCATCGTAAAACTCTACATTCACTTTTTTCGGCTTTCTCGATCTGCAGGAAGGACGGCAGTATATTTTCGTTGTTTTTACAGCCGTAAAAAATAGACCATCATACATACGATCGCACGCAATGATTTTCTCCCACATCTCTTCGAAAGAAAGATTGATATTAGCCATGGCCCCACTATCCTTTCTGCACTAAAGTTAGTTCACATACAAGGGAAGTATCCATAAACTTCATTACTACACCAGCATTCTTTTCTAAAGAAGCAATCATTACACATGCTCATTGTTGTGGATCTTCCCATAGCCTGCTTCAATATCAGCGGAAACAAGGAATTCCACATTCTCTGCTAGGCTAAATTACTGTCAGAATCAATTCTCCATCTGAATATCCTATTGAGTTAGACCCCCCAGCTGTCCGTAACAAGATTGCTTTGAAGCCCGCTTTCAAGTGTAAATGCAAAAAGCGCATCCTAGGCGTGCCTGTGAGGAATGCATCTCAATAAATTTCTGGATCTTTTCATTTTATTTCTCCTGATGCTATTGAAACCATTTTAACAAGTATTCGACATCCATTTCGTCCTCATTCTTGCTCTTATGGTCTGTCTTTAAGAGGAAAAAAAGTGAAGCTAAATATGCTCCACTTTTTTTCCTCTTTCACTATACAACCATTCACTAACTATCTTATTTCTTCGTACTCCGTAGGTCAGTGAAGGGTGTTTAATTATTTATTATCAGAAATCATCAGAAATCTTATTACTTATAATACGGTTCTCCGTAACGAATCTAAATGAGGTTATAAAACCATAAATATATTTTATTTTTCATTTAAAGATCTACTTTACCACAGTCAAAATTAATACCTGTTTCATTTTATTTGCCATTTTTCAACGTTGAAGTCTTTTACTTTTGAGTAAATAATTTTGGTGTCTAAAAAAGTTTTAAAAATTCTTTTGCTGCTTTTGATAAGTAACTATTCTTCCTCCAAATTACTTTGGGTTCAGATATAAGGGTTTGATCCTTTAGCTGAATGACTCTCAATCCTCCCAATGAATGGAGGGATAATAACGAGAGCGGTAAGATTGTTGCACCAAACCCCGATGAAACGAGACCAAGTAACATAATTAAATCCTGACATTCGCACAGTATATTTGGTTCTAAATCTAACCGTTGAAATTCATTGACAATTTGTCCATACGCACCTAAACCATAGTTTGGTCGCAGAAGAATTAATGGCAAATCGATGATTTCCTCTAACCTGCATTGTTCTGATCCACTCCACGTCCATTTTTCAGGCAAAACAAGCACATATGGGTCACTTTCCAATGTCATTTGAGAGATACTTTTTTCTGTTATTGGACTATTTGTTATCGCAATCTCAATCTGACGTTTAGATAACATTTTTATGAGATGAATCGTTTCACCTTCCCATACTTTGAAAGTAAGACCAGGATTTTTCTCACGAATATCTACCACCTTGGAAAGAATTAAAGATGCACAATAAAGATTGGATCCAACAGATAAAATCCCACTGGCGTCTTTCCTCAATTCTTGAACTTCTACCATTGTTTCATCAAGTTTATTTAAAAGTTCTTTTGCTCGAAGAAGTAATCTTTCCCCCTCCAAGGTTAAATTAAGACTTTTGTTATCTCGATCAAATAAAATGACGCCTAGCTCTTCTTCCATTTGTTTGAGTTGTCTGCTCAAAGGGGGCTGGGCAATATTTAATTTCTTTGCAGCTGTCGTGATCTTACCTTCTTCTGCTATAGTGACAAAGTATTTTAACTGTCGAATATCCAAGATGAAACCTCCATCATACCTAAAAGATATAGTAAAAAGATAAAACAGATATTTTAAGTATTGATAAATTAAGTATACACTAAGGTGTAGTGTAATTCATAAGGTGAAGGGGAGTGACTTTGTTGTTCAAAAAAAATACCATACAATTTCCAAAGCTTTTATCGGTTGGGAATATATCGAATGGATTTGTGGCCTGGCTTTTTGGTTCAGCAGGACCATTATTAATTGTTTTACAAGCTGCTGCAAAAGGTCATTTATCTGGTAGCATAACCAGCTCATGGATTTTCGCCATTTATGGAATGGGTGGACTCCTAACGCTCATCGTCTCCTTATATTATGGGCAACCCATAGGCTATGCCTTTTCAATACCTGGAGCCATTCTTGTCGGCTCAAGCTTAACCCATTATTCTTTCAACCAAGTGGTTGGTGCCTATATTATAACCGGGATCCTTATTTTTCTTTTAGGATTAACTGGCCTTGTTACAAAATTGATGAAGGTTTTACCTATGCCAGTTATGATGGGGATGGTGTCAGGTGTCTTACTCCCTTTCGGAACTCAAATGATCGGCTCGGTTGTAAAAAATCCGTTACTCAACGGAATCCCGTTACTTGTCTTTCTTGCTCTTTCTTTTTTCTTACGATTTTCAAAAAAGTTTCCGCCTATATTAGGGGCGATCGTTGCAGCAATTCTTTGTCTTAAATTTTTGCCGAACGTATCGGTACAGCCTCTCCATATAGCAATGGGCATTCCCCATTTTATCATTCCATCATTTAGTTTTTCCGTTGTAGGGGAACTTGTCATTCCATTACTCTTAACGGTTATTGCCATTCAAAATGCCCAAGGGATTGCTATGTTAGAGACCCATGGCTATCGTCCACCGATCAATGCCATGACCAATTGGAGCGGAATCGGTACCATTATAAATGCTTTTTTTGGGGGCCACCCAGCCTGTATTGCAGGTCCCATGACGGGCTTACTTGTTAATAAAGATTCAGGCAAACTTGAACATAGGTATGTCGCTGCTATTGTATTAGGAGTATTATCCTGTTTATTAGCTCTATTCTCTCCAATAGCTTCGCAAATTCCATATGTCATTCCTGCCTCATTAATTCAATTACTAGGTGGCATCGCCATGATTAGTGTACTGGTTGACTCTTTGAAAATGAGTTTCTCTGGTCCATTCAAATCAGGCGCCCTCTTTTCCTTTATAATCACAATCTCCGGGATCTCTATACTCCATATTGGAGCGCCATTCTGGGGTCTGGTTGGGGGTACCTTGGCCACCGTATTCTTGGATAAACAAGATTTTAAATCTGAATCAAGTGACCCAAACAATGAAACTAAACTGAGTGAAGCTTCCTAACACAGTTTCTTTAGACCTCGGATACATCTCATGACAAAATAAATGACACCTAGACATAGTGCAGTCTAGGTGTCATTTATTTTTTTGTATAGAATAAAAACCTCAATTCTTATGATACGGTACCCCGTAATAAATCCTGCTATCCTTCAAGAAATTAAGGATATTCAACAATACCTTTAACCATAATGATTATCAGTAATTAAGAAATCATTGATTCAACAAAAAAGACGGTGAGATGATCACCGCCTTAAATGATTGTTTTATCTTTCTGTAAATGAAACAAAGGTAATCAACCTTTTGTTTTGTGGCCATTAGTTGTGATGCAAGTATTGCGGTGCAGACGTTGTTAATAGGACGCCACAAATTGCTATCCCAAATAATGACCTCTATTCATCTTAGATTTATTCAATTTAAGGTTTTAGAATGACTTTTATACAATTATCGTTCATTGTGTCAAAAACTTCGTATCCATGCTTTGCCTGGTCTAATGGGAGAACATGTGTAATTACATCACCAATATCAACCTTTCCTTCAGATATAAGATTGTAAAGAAAAGGCATATACGGAATAACTAGGGCCTGACCCGTTTTAATATCAACATTTCTTTGGAAAATGTCTCCTAATATATTACACAGGTAGATATTCAACCAGCTCGTCAGTTGTAGAAGAAAAGCTGCCTGTCACCTATCACACCGTAAACATTGTTATAAGTTATTCACTAACTTCTGAAACATTTTTAATAACGATTGTGAATCTTTCTGAGAACCATTGAACAGAATATAATAAAAGTTTCTCTCTCCATTTATGAAACAGCCTTTTGTTCTTGATGTGAATTTAATTCTATAGGGATTTGACAGGAATGCTTCTTTGAATCGGGTGAATTGCAGGTAGCATCAAAATCATGGATAGCATGTCCTTGACCAAGTATTTCATTTACCCTTCCATTCCCCTTCAACCCTAATCCTACGTAAATCACTTCCTAACCTACCTACTCGTTAATTGAAATTTCCTATAATATGCTAATTGGGCCAGTGCCTTCAGATGAAATTCGGCCAATTGTTGGACCAGCTTTCTCTTCCCGTATGCCAACCCAAACCATTTAAAAGATAGGCAAAATAATCCTCATCTCTCCGCCACCTGTTCTCTAAGCTAATTTGTGCAGTTCCTTTAAAGCCGTTTCCTAGCCCTGTCTAAAAGCAAGCATAAAATTTGATTTTGGGTTTAAAGGAAAGTAATATAGACATATCGCAAATTATCAATATCCTTTTGTTCGGTTAGTTTATACGTATTTCAAAATAGATTTCAGAAAGGGGCGGGCAGTGTTGAATCAGGAATCAAATATGATAAAAGACGAACAGGCAGTTGAAATTTTCAAGGCTCTGTCAAATCAAACAAGAGTAAATATTCTGCAAATGTTGAAAGAACCTGATAATAATTTTTCCCCGCAGGCCCATGTCATCAATGAAAAAGGCTTTGATGGCGGGGTTTGTGTTAGTGATATTCGAAGCAAAGTAGGACTATCACAGTCCACCACCTCCCAGTATTTGTCTATCCTATTGCAAAGCGGGCTGGTGGAAATGAAACGAATCGGACAATGGACTTATTATCGACGCAATGAAGAAACCATTAAACAGTTTGAAAAGTATATAGGCTTAAAAATATAACCTTTTAAGGAGGACCAAGAGTGAGTTTTCAAAATCATCGTGCCTATAACAGCATGTACCTAAAAGACAAAATGACACTCGGATTTATCCTCCCGACTGCCAGGATGTCTAAAAATCCGATTATGGAGAATCAGCTGGAGCTTGCCCGTAAAATTGAGGAATATGGCTTTGCTTCATTATGGCTCCGTGATATTACGATGCAGAATTTGAATATTGATGATAACGGCCAAAAGTACGATTTATGGATATATTTGACGTATCTTGCTGCCTATACGAAGCACATTGCGTTAGTGACAGGAAGTGTAGTTCTCCCTTTGCGCCACCCTGTCAGGGTAGCCAAGGAAGCTGCATCAATCGATCAATTGTTTCCAGGTCGATTGATTATGGGAGTGGCTTCAGGGGACAGGGAAAAAGACTTTACAGCTTTAGGGATATCTAAGCAAGAAAGCGGCCCGTTATTTAAAGAAAATTTCGAAATTCTCGATCAGCTGTTAAAAGAGGATCAGCCGACAATCCACAGCCACGCCGGGGTGATCGATGGTACAGATATGAGGTTAATCCCAAAGCCGGTATCTTCGATTCCAACCATGGTGACTGGATTTAGCAATCAGTCTATCAATTGGATAGCCAGGAATGGGGATGGGTGGCTTCAATACCCAAGAAGCATTATTCAACAGGCGCAGCTTATCCAGGATTATCGTGCTTTAACTGAAGTTCATGCTCCAGGAGTTTTTAAACCCTTCTCTCAAAGTTTGTTCATCAATTTATTGGAAAATCCCGATGAAATGCCTGTCCCCATACCCTTAGGCTATTCCGTAGGAAGAAACCGTTTAGTTGATCTACTTCATCAATTTCAAGCGATTGGTGTCAACCATTTGGCATTTGTTCTGTATTTTTCCAAGCGCCCTCCAGAGGAAGTAATCCAGGAACTTGGAGAGTTTGTTTTACCCTACTTTCCAGCCCATAAAGGTAGAGGCCAGCTTTAAAAATTGTATAAAAGGAGGAAGAATTATGACAAAAAAAATAGAACTTTCAGTACTAGATCCCTCCCCAATTGTCGAGGGAGGATCAGCCGAATCTTCCCTTCAAAACACGCTTGATCTAGCAAAGAAAACAGAACAGTGGGGATATAAACGGTTTTGGCTAGCTGAACATCATAATTGGGTAGGAATGGCGAGTTCAGCATCCCCGATCGTAATTGGACGAGTAGCCTCTGTCACTGAAAAAATGCGTATTGGATCAGGCGCAATGCTGCTTTCCCATTATTCTCCTTTTTCCGTGGCAGAGCAATTTGGAACATTAGAAACCTTCTTCCCTGGCCGGATCGACCTTGGGTTGGGGCGGGCACCTGGCACAGACCAATATACAGCAAATGTATTGCGGCAGCGGGTTGCTGGTGAACCTGAATTTGATGCCCGGCTTGAGGAGCTAATCGCATATCTTTATGGTACAGGAACAGCCACTAAGAATGGTTCATTTAGTTTTCACGCCATTCCCGGCGAAAAAACAAATGTGCCAATCTGGCTGTTAGGTTCAGGATTTTATAGTGCACAATTGGCTGGAATACTTGGGTTACCATTCTCTTTCGCGGGACATTTTGCTCCAGGTAACATGATGGAGGCCATAAAACTGTACCGGGATTATTTTCGTCCGTCTCAATTTTTGGAGGAGCCTTATGTACTGTTAGCCGTTCAAGTAGTGGCTGCTGATGAGAAACAGGAGGCACAAAGGCTTGCCACTTCGATGTATCAAAAATTTCTTTTGTTAACCCGCGGACAGCCCTCGCCCATTTTGCCTCCTGTTGATAATATGGACGAGCTTTGGAACGATAATGAACGCAGGGCGGTTGAAGAACAGCTTTTCACTTCCATCATCGGGGACCCTGCAGGTGTGAAGCAGCAGCTCCAGGAGTTAATAGAAAAGACTGACGCTGATGAAATTATGGCTCATACAGAGATTTTTGATCATAAGGCACGGCTGCGCTCTTATGAAATTTTGTCTCAGGCTGCAGTAAATTAGTCTAATAAAGGATGTATTTTCTGCAGATATTAAATCAGTTAAATTAATGTGATTTAGATTGAAGCAGTAAAAGAAGACAAAGAAAACAACCTATTAAAGAAAGAAGATGAGCATATGCCTGAAAATGATACAAAACAAATTACGGATATTCCATTCTCCGTCCTGGATCTCTCTCCAATTGCAGATGGAAGTACGCCGGCTGATTCTTTTCGCAATACTTTAGAGCTCGCCCGGCTCGCTGAAAAGCTGGGGTATAACCGATATTGGCTCGCTGAGCATCATAATATGCCATTTATCGCCAGCTCCGCAACATCGGTAGTCATTTCCCATGTTGCAGCAGGTACATCAAAAATCCGAGTAGGTTCAGGCGGCATTATGCTGCCGAATCATGCACCTCTTGTTATTGCTGAGCAATTTGGTACTCTGGAATCATTATATCCAGGACGTATTGATCTTGGCTTGGGCCGTGCACCAGGCACTGATCAGCTTACCGCACGTGCATTAAGACGTGACTTGAGAGGTTCAGGAGAAGATTTCCCTGAGCAGCTGGCTGAGCTCCGGAATTACTTTGACCCTTCCCTGGCACAAGGATATAGTCATGTTAAAGCAATTCCGGGTCAGGGATTAAACATACCTATTTGGCTGTTAGGTTCAAGCGGATACAGTGCCCAGCTGGCAGGAGAGCTTGGACTGCCGTTTGCATTTGCGAGCCATTTCTCGCCGGATAACACACTGCCGGCTATCCAGCTGTACCGCCGTTCTTTTAAGCCTTCTAAAGTACTGGACAAGCCGCATGCAATGGTAGGGCTAAACATCATTGCGGCCGATACAGATCAAGAAGCTGAGCGGCTCGCTACAACATTGCAGCAGCAGTTCTTGAATTTGATGCGCGGGAAGGAAGTCCCATTGCAGCCGCCAGTGGATAATATTAATGATATAGCGAGCGACTATGAAATAGCTGCCCTTAAGAATCAATTAGGAACTTCGATTGTCGGCAGTCCTCAAACCGTAAAAGAAAAGCTGGAAAAGTTTCTGGATGAAAGTCAAGCCGATGAAATCATGGCAATCGCCCAGGTTTATGATCAAAAGGCCCGCCTCCATTCCTATGAAATATTGGCAGAAATTACTCAGCTAAAATAGGTCAAAATTGGCAATCCTAATAGCAAGCTTTTAATGTATATCTAAAAATTTTTTGTTTAGAATATAAAAAAAGTGCCTGTCAAAGAAATTTTGTAGTCTATGTTATCCATTTGCTAATTAGTAACCCTTTAACAAAACTTGATGTATACAAAAGGAGAATAAAGATGAATCCAAAATATGAAGCTGCTTTTAAACCATTTACCTTCCGTTCTGGAGTTGAAATAAAGAACCGTATTGCAATGGCACCCATGACCAATACGGCGGCACATGAAAATGGTGAAGTATCAGACGAAGAAGTTACGTATTATCAAGAACGTGCCGGTGGTGTAGGAGCGGTAATCACCGCATGCACATACGTCACCAGGAATGGAAAAGGATTCCCGGGTGAATTTGGTGCAGATTCCGATTCCCTGATCCCTAGTTTAAGACGTGTGGCGACAGCTATACAGGAAAAAGGTTCAAAGGCGATTTTACAAATTTTTCACGGTGGCAGAATGTGCCCGCCTGAAGAATTGCTCGATCGTCAACCAATTGCTCCGAGTGCGGTAGCAGCGGAACGGGACGATGCCGTGGTACCTCGGGAAATGACAGCAGACGAAATCGATGAAATTATTAAAGCATTTGGTGAAGCAACCAGAAGAGCAATCGAAGCTGGGTATGATGGAGTTGAAATCCATGGTGCCAATACGTATTTGATTCAGCAATTCTTGTCTCCACACTCAAATCGCAGAACTGACAAGTGGGGTGGAACACTGGAAAAACGTATGTCTTTCCCGCTTGCTGTAGTTGATGCTGTTAAAAAAGCAGTTTCAGACCATGCAACCAAACCTTTTATCATCGGCTATCGGTTATCGCCTGAAGAAAGAGAGAATCCTGGCATCACCATGGAAGACACGTTGCAATTAGTGGACAAGTTAGCAGACCAGGACCTGGATTATCTCCATATTTCTGTCGGCGGCTTTTGGAAAGGATCAATCCGTGATGATAACGATCAGACATCCCGAGTTGTTATGATCCACGAACGTGTCGGCGATCGTGTTCCTGTGATGGGTGTTGGGATGCTGCGGACAGCCGATGAAGTGATGAAAGCATTTGAAACAGGTGTACCTTTAATCGCTTTAGGTAGGGAATTGATAATGGAACCTCAGTGGGTACAAAAAGTACAAGCCGGTGAAGAAGACAAAATCCGTACAACATTATCTAAAAAAGATCAAAAAGAACTGGCTATTTCTGATAAAATGTGGGAGTACTATACTAGCATCCCTGGCTGGCTTCCTATTGTATAAGGAGTTCACTTATCTCATTCCATCTCTGCTTCCATGAATTGTTCTACAAAAAATGGGAATCGTGATGATAATTGTCCTTGCTCAGCAAGTATAAGAATATAGCTTAAACTAAATAAGACAGAACATTTTAAAGGGAAACCATCTTAGTGGTTTCCCTTCTTTATTGAGTATTAGAGCAGAAAATCAGCCATAATTCATTTGTTTATGACTAGAAGTTATTGTTAATATATAATCAACAATAGACGCTTATAGAAAGGATTGGATCTAAAGTGAACCTGGGATTAAAAGATAAAACAGCACTCGTGACAGGCGGCAGTAAAGGTATTGGAAAAGCAATTGCCGTCGCGTTTGCCAAGGAAGGCACCAATGTTGTAATTTGTGGCCGTGGTGAAGAAGCATTAAAAGAAGCAGCAGCGGAAATTGAAAAGCTGGGAGGCAATGTGCTTGCCGTTCAGTCGGATTTAACGAAACAATCTGATGTGGAACATCTGGTCTCCTCTGCAATCGACCGCTTCAAATCAATCGATATACTCGTAAATAATGCAGGAATAGCCAGTGGATTTGATGATTTTGAAACATTGGATATAGAGGCCTGGCAGCATATATTTGATGTGAATGTATTTGGGACTGTCCGCGTAACCAAAGCAGTTATCCCTTTTATGAAAAAAGCCGGATTTGGACGCATCATTAATATTTCATCGGAATCAGGGCTTCAGCCTGATTCGTTTATGCCACATTATAATGCTTCAAAGGCAGCAATTATCAATTTTTCAAAGAGCTTATCAAAGGCGTATGCCGCACAGGGAATTCTGGTGAATACTGTGTCACCAGCATTTATCATGACACCAATGCTGGAAAATCTATTAAAAGATAATGCGAAGCAGCTGAATATAACCTATGAAGAAGCTACTCAACAATTTTTAAAGGAAAACCGTCCACATGTCGAAGTAAAACGGCCTGGAACAGTTGATGAAGCAGCGTCTGCTGTTGTTTATCTTGCTTCCAAACAGGCCTCCTTTATTAATGGTGTAAACCTTCGGGTAGATGGCGGTTCGGTTGCGAGTATATAAATTAAGCTAATTCTTAAGAAAAAAACTTAAACAAAAGCGGCTATCTTTTATCGATAGCCGCTTTTGTTTGTTTAGATTACACTTACCTGATTCCGCCCGTTTTCTTTAGATATGCATAAAGCTTTATCAGCCCGAGATAGTAAAGAATGCTTCCTGCCACCCTTTTTATATTCTGTAACACCAAAACTGCATGTGATGTTTCTTTGAATAGTCCTAGATAATAGTAAACATGCTTGGAGTTTACCGTTATTTATGATAGTTCTTTTCGTCTCATGTTAAAAACAGAGGCATTGTTGTAACTGCCCCTGTTGATTAATATATTGATATTTTCAAGAAGTCTTAAGAAACACGTTTGGTATGCACTCCCGCTGCGCGCTTTCCGATGCCAAACGCGTAATAGCTGATGGAAACAAGTGCGAGAAAAACAATTCCTACAACAAGCGATATGCGGGTATCCTTATTAAAACCCATTCCTATTAATATTAGAATCAGAAAAACGATTGTCAGGTAGTTTGATACAGGGGCAAAAGGCATTTTGAAAGGATGATTGTCCATTTTGTCCCCCTTCACTTTTCTGAATTGAATTTGGCTGATCAAAATGACAAACCACGGAATCATCCCCGGAAGTACACTGGCACTATATACATAGACGAATAAATTTTTTGGTGCAATATAACTTAAAATAATGCCCAATGCCAAACCAGCCAATACACCAATCGTGCTTAAAAGGGGTACCCCATTAGAAGACAGTTTTGTGAAGATTTTGGGTGCTTGTCCATTAACGCCCAATGTGTACAGCATTCGTCCTGCACTGTAAATCCCGCTGTTACACCCGGACATTGCCGAAGTGATGACAACAAAGTTAATAATTCCGGCTGCCGCTGTAATGCCAACTTTTGCAAAGGTTGCAACAAACGGGCTGCCAACTGAATGCAGCTGGTCCCATGGAAACACAGTCACAATCACAAATATTGCCCCTATGTAAAAAATTAAAATCCGCCAGATAATGCTCTGGGTTGCTTTTGTTAAGGTTTTTTGCGGATCTTCTGCTTCTCCGGCTGTAATCCCGATTAATTCGACACCTTGATATGCCCCAATAACAAGTGACAGAGCAAAAAAGAATCCTGTCCAGCCTCCTGTAAAGAAGCCGCCATGTTCCCAGAGGTTTGCGAATCCGGTTGGGGTTCCTCCATTGCCAAATCCAAAGAAAATGAGACCAAATCCGCCAACAATCATGATTAAAATAGTGGCAACTTTAATCAACGAAAACCAAAATTCAAACTCACCAAATGATTTAACGGAAATTAAATTTGCTGCCCCAAGAATTACAAAGGCAACTAAACCAGGAATCCAAGCAGGTAAATCTGGAAACCAATACTTCATGTAAGCCCCAACAGCTATAATCTCTGACATCCCGACAATCACCCATTGAAACCAGTTGCTCCATGCCGTTAAATACCCTGCCATAGGATGAATATACTTATAGCCGAATGTTGCAAAAGAGCCCGTACTTGGCTCCACATATAACATTTCTCCCATTGCCCGCATAATAAAAAAGATAAAAATCCCGGCAATCATATAGGCAAGCAGCACAGAAGGACCCGTCCATTGAATGGTTTTTGCTGAACCCATAAATAAGCCGACACCAATTGTACCGCCTAACGCAATCATCTGAATATGACGGGATTTTAAGCCTCTCTTTAATTCTTTCGTTGCCACTTTGACTCCCCCATTCCAAAAAATTGCTTTTTTTAACTTATCTGAATTATTATACAATTATAATACTACCACTCTAAAGATACAATTGTGTATTTCAGAAATACATCTATTTACCCAGCATTTTTAAAAATAGAGACAAAAGTATAAACACATTTTACATCTTGCAATAACTTTACTGTTATTATCTTCATTTGATTTCACTTACTAACTAAAGCAAATAATGACTTCATCTCGCTAAAAAACGCTCACCAAAGAAAAGATTTTGTTTTCTTAAAGATTGTTGTTTTTAATGAGTTCTGTGATGCGATCTCATATTAAATGAGGTGGATTGGAGCGCATGGTGCGAGACTCCTGGAAAGGAAAACAGCCTATATAATAAAAACAGCACCATCCACTAATTTGCGAAGGTGCTGTTTTTGTATACAAAAAAACTCAACTGCTTATGGTACTGTTTAAACGCTGACTGTAACGGCAAATTAAAGGCAATGACTTGCCTACCGTTACTTCATTGCAGAGATATTGAAGCCTCTTGTGATGAGCCAAACTGCCAGGATCATTTCATTGGCAAAGATCGGAAGCGCCAGGATCCCTCCCCATGCAGAAACTTGATCAATGACTCCAAACATTTCTAAAACGGCAGCTAGAAAAATGAGTACGGAACCTGACATACCTAATATTGAAATGAATCTAGGCACAAGTTTCGATTTATAAAAGATATAGCTATACATCATTGTGTTGATTCCCAGGAAGAAATTAGGCCCAAGTAAAAAGGTCCAGTCATGTACTGCTTTCAGCAAAATACCGGAAACTTGATAAGAGGCGAGATTTGAAGCTCCCGCGGCTATATAATGCTGGCTCAAGGTCAGCAGAGACAATACACTGATAACCCCGATCGTGATAATAATGGCCTCCATAAACCGGAAGCAAACATGCCATATAGCAATCGTTTTATTATATTTTTTCAAGAATGGGTACATAACGGTTGCAGTCCCGACCGCTGAAACAACAAGAACTAACTCCATAAGTGCACCAAGAACCACAAGATTAGAATGTGCGGGACCTTGAATTAAGTAGTCCGAATTTAACTACCGTTGGAAGAGGTATTCTTTTACGGAGACTATGCAGAAGAGGAGAGATGAGGAAATGGGTTTTTCAACGAGGACAGCATCAAGAATTGCAGGTGTTCTGTTTATTATAGCTGCTATTACAGCGATACTAGGTGATGTGATTGCCAACAAGAACTTTACCCATCTTAGACTCCTCTCCTGTAGTGATACAGTCTTGATAAAGAACCGGTTACGTCTGAAATAAATCCTGAAACGATTAAGACTAGAAACATTACCTTCAAGGTATGGTCGAGCACCAAGGAACCCATAGCCAGAAGAAAACCGGCGACAAATACGGCAAATGAATTCCGGAATGCTAACAGATCAATGCGCTGATCCAGTTCATCCGCGAATGAAGGTTCTTTTTCTCCTGTCATCATCCGGAAGACGATGTTGAAAATAATACTGATAACGATGTGAGCTGCGATGGAAACCAGCGTCAATATTAGTATGAATGATCCCCAGTAATGGAGCACTTCCCTTGAATTTGCTCCCCCGCCAGGATAATGCGGGTACCTGTACAAGCAGTACGCAGCAAAAATGAGAATGGAACTGATTAACGATGTAATGCTTTTCTTTTCTTGATAGGTCATGCACCATATCTCCCTCGAAGTAAAGAACTCTATACATAATGTAAAGTCAACTATTCTATACAAAAAAAACTATGACTTCCTTTCCAAGAAAAATTAGTAAGCGTAAACCATTCAGCAGCCCCGCTCGATATGGAACTCGCTGTAAAAGATTAATCAAATTAATAGTGCCATCTCCCTCACTATGGAGGGCTCTTAACTTTTGATGATTTTCAATGGAAGAGCAGTGAAGAAGCTCTGGAACAAAACTTTGAAGACATCAGAAGAAATCGCTGAGGTGTTTACTCTGCTGGTTATACAAAAGGAAGCACAGAATCCGTCCCTGTGCTTCCTTTATTTATACTGCGGTTTACCGCACCTATTCAAGCTGAGATTTTAAAAACTGTCAGCCTTTTAATTTTACAATTCTAAGTTAAATCGAAGCTGCTGAGGAAGAAGCCGATTGATCAGCCTTTACACAATCAATGGCTACAACAAGTGCAATAATGATGGTTTCTAACTCTTCATCAATTATTTGAACCTTATAGCTATCGCCCCAAGTGAACCACTCCTTGCTCACTTCACCTGCGAGTTTACCATGATGAAAAACTTGAAAATCCATATCCCACCAATTACCATGTACTTCGATGCCTTCTGCATCAATTGTGTAGCGTGCTTTTAAGAAGGAAAATTCCTTCTTTATGGTTATGACTTCCCTGCCATTCACATCAACGAAAAACTTTGGTAAAAAGCTGAACACCTTTTTTGTAATGAGTGCTACTTCGTCTCTTGCTGTATTCATAATGGAGAAAGTCTTTGGAACTTTCATAAAACTTCCCTCCACGTAATATATATCCTTTTCCTGCTGATCCTTTACTGTGAATTTCCCGCTAAGACTGAGTACCTTCTGCTTTATATAAAGCTGCCTCATACCATGCCTCCCAAGCTTAAGTTTTACATTACTTACGTTTGTAACGGGCATTCGTTTCATTTTATTCCTAAAACGCTAAATAATAACTAATTAAAAAAGCATCTTAAAAGAGCTGATGATCAAAAAAACCCCCTATAATGTCAGCAAATCAACAACCAAGCAACATTTGAGTTCTATTTGTTTAGCTATTAATTTTGGTCTACTTGTAATCATTTATTGGCCCAGAATCCATCAAAACTTCTACCGTATTGGAAGCACCCATCCTAAGTTTTGGCCTGAATTCAGAGTTCGGGGCACTATAAAGTTCCAATGGAGTTATCACAATGCCATCTTGCGTATTATGAAGAATTCCAGGCACACAGGTATAGATGCTATCATTGTTATTTGCATTTTTGGAGGATATCGTAACGGAGGTCCCTTTGTGATTATCTATACTCATGGACACTTTGTATCTGTAAAAGGATCCCGTTCCATTTGACTGAGCAGAGTAAACCACAGGAACAACAGCGAGAATATCATTATTTAACCTTAATTTAATAATCTCTGTCTTCATTGACCTATTATCTCTTCCCACATCTCCCATATGCTCAACCGCACCGTTGCCATAGCTTCTGAGGGGAGGAGTTCCTTGTGCCCCAAACATAGCAACATCTATCTGCTTGCCGTTCTTTGTATAAACTAAAGCATATATATCGTAATCGGTACCCGTCTTCCACGATACCGTAGCCGTAATTTCGGGCGTTTTTTCAATGATCACCGATTTTTGCCCTTTGTCTAGACTGATTTTACCTTTCACCTTTTCTAAGCTGATCGACGGAAGCATGTTTTTGTTTTCAGGAACTGCTGCAGCGGGAGCCTTGGACGGCTGCTGTTGAATAGTGTTAGGTTCAGAAGGCTTGTTTTGCTCATCTTCAACCTCAACACCAAAATGTTTACATAATCCATCAAGCCCTGAATCAAATCCGCGCCAAATGGATTTCGCCTTTGTCTGGCCATTTCTTACATATACCTCTAACGCAACAATCCCATTTTCATTTTTAAAACTGGATGGAACAAAATCGATAACAGTTCCCTCTGAACTTATTTGTGCCTTTAAGTTTTTTACATTAGCAAAGCCCGTGCTATTATCCTCCGTAAGAGTTATCGCTATTTTGGCAATACCTTGTGGAGCTTTACTCATGTCAAAATGAATTTTATGTACTTTTGTATGGCCTACTTCCTCCGTTGGCATAAGTGCCGCTACACCAGAGATAGTCGTTGGCTGATTATAAAAGATAACCCCGCTGTCTCCCTGTACCTTTTCTGAATCTGTTAAAAGAAAAGCTGTTAAGGAAATATCTATTAAATTAGACTTATCATAGCTGACAGTAACCGTACCTTTAGAGGAGCTTAACGATGTATTCGCTCCCATTTGAAGCAATTGGTTCATTTTACCCTCTCCCTATTCACCGATCCCTTAATCTGCTGATGGATCTCCATGTTTTTTTCTATAGTTACGATTAAATATCCTCTATCACACAAACATACATTTTCACCTTAACTCAACCACTTTAATCTCAAAATCCCTCAAATACTTCAATGTTTCCTCAATATCAATCTCATTTGCCACATGCATTTTCATACGGAGTTCTTCACTCAGATGCTCTGTATATTTTGTGAGAAAAAATTCATGTTTTAATACATGAGGTAGCAAATCTTCTGGTTTCCATTGAGTCTTTTTCATTTTTGCTATAATATCGATTAATCCTGCTGGCTTTTTTATTTGAATCCGTCCGACCCCGTCTTTTAGAGAAGCATCTACTCCATTAAAACGAAGCATCCAAATGAGGGTTTTTGTGATGGTTGTTCCTGTGAAAGTCTCAAATACGGCTTCGTCGCTTTCTAACCACACAACCCGCTGGTTTAATGTAATATTGCTATAAATATATTTTTTTCTTATATCGTTCAAGGTGAACACTGCTTTATCATCCACATAGTGATACTGTTTTGTTGAACAAAGGATTCCCATCATTCTTTCTCCAACTTTTTTATGGATATATCCTGGCGAACCAGTATAGGCCGGTCTTATACCACTCACAGCTTTGCTTACATATACTTTGTTCCGCTCGTAATCTATGTCCTTAATAGCCCAAAGTCTTCCGCCGAGAATGATATTGTCACCAATATTAATGATAAATGATTTATCCAGTCGTCCGATTTTTTTCGGACCCTCCATGACTTCAAATTCATCAGTAGTCATAAAGACAGAATAGAAGTCCTTGCTTCTTAAAAGCCGTTCTCCTTCAAGTCCAACGATAATATCGCCACTGCCCTTCACTACCTCTAGATATTCCGTATTGATCATATGCTCGATAAGTTCCTGAACATCTTCCTCACTTAAAACATGAAAGATATGATTCTCTTTTATTTTCCCCAATAATACTCTGTAACCTACTCCATTGAACTCGTGACAAATGGAAAGCAGCTGCTGGAACAGGACATCAAATGGCATTCTATATCCTTTTGAAGGTTCGACCCATTTGTCAATCACTAGCTCCATCACAGCCAGAGATTGAATTAAACTATCATCGGTGGTGGAGTATAATTGTAGTATTTGATCCGCATCAAGTTTCCGGCCAGACCTTCCCAGCCTTTGCTTTAGTGATGAGACAGAAAACGTGCTATCGATTTGGATAACGACTTCAATGTTTCCAATATCGATTCCTAATTCAAGTGAGCTCGTTGCCACAACACTTTTTGGAAGAGTTGATTCACTCATTACTTTTTCAACATATTCACGCTCTTTCTTATCGATTGATGAATGGTGAGGAAAATAAGTTTCACTCAATCCTTCTCTTTCTGCCAGGCGATTAAGCCCAACTGTCGTTTCTTCAACCTGCCCTCTATTATTGCAAAAAATAATCGATTTCTGATGGCGCGTTAAATCTCTTAAATCCTCTAAAAGCTCCATTGGAAGGCTGCTTGTTTCAATTGGTATATGCATTAAATGAAAAAGTAAACTCTTGTCGGTTCCTTTTACCTCAATAATTTCTACATTATCGGGATGGCTAAAGTTAACCCATTTTTTTACTAGGTCAAAATTATCAATAGTTGCAGAAAGCCCAACTAACCGAGCCTGAACCTTAGTATATCTTGAAAGACGAGAAAGCAAGGAGCGCAAATGAACACCGCGAGCATTATCAAAAAAAGAGTGTATTTCATCAATTACAATGAATTGTACATCTTGAAATGTTGCTTTCAAAAGGTTTGAACGGTTTACAAACAAACTTTCAATTGATTCAGGAGTAATTTGCAGGATGCCAGTTGGATTTTCCAAAAATTTTTTCTTTTTGCTTTGACTTACATCTCCATGCCATCGATGAATCGCAATATCGCTGAACTCACAAAGCTTTTCAATACGACCGAATTGATTATTAATCAATGCCTTTAATGGCGATATATAAATGATCTTCAAAGAATGTACGGCATCTTTTTCAACAAGCGAGAGAATAGGTAATAAAGCAGCTTCTGTTTTACCAGAAGCTGTCGCAGATGAAATGATAATATCCTTTGTCGTTTGCATAATAAGCGGAATTGATTTCTCCTGAATCGGAGTAAGCTGATCCCATTTCATATCCCATATCTTCTTTTTCATATTTGTCGATAAAAGGTCAAAAGAACTCATGTTATTAACCCTCCAGTCTTGAGAAACGACTGTTCACTTGTCCAGAGGCAGCTTTCACACCTCTATCCTCAAAAATTTCTGCACGGTTGTAATGCGGATTTTGATAGATAATGTTTACTGCACCCAAAAATCCTCGGACAACCTCTCCGACCGTTAAATTTTCCAATGCACCTGGCCTTGCATATTCTTTTTGAATAAATTGCATTATCTCCTCATTAGTTACCGTACTTTGGTAATTATAATGAATAGCATGTATGTCTCTTAGCTTCTGCAGCAATACATATGTTTCTTCATGCCTTAACTGCTTTAATTTAATGACAGGCTGAGATAAATCCCTGAATTCATTCGTTTCAAAACGATTCGTTTCAAGCCTTCTTTTCAATGCCCCGTAACTGAATAAACCTCGTCGCTCATCTTCAAGGAATTCCAGCGTTCCTCCGAATGAGATATAAAGTCCTTCCATATTTCCCTGCAAGGTGTCATTATATATTTTTAAAATTGTTTCATAGTTTTTCTCTCTTGCTTGGGAATGTGTGATTTTATACAAATTGATGGCTTCATCAAAGTTCACCACCAAACCAGCATATCCAATCTGCCGAACAAATTGAGAGACGATTTTTATATAATTATAATAGTTATCATCAGTGATAACATCCCTTACCCCTAAATCAGCCCGTGCTTCTGTCTTTGTCCGATATTCTCCCCTCACCCATCTTAACGCTTTGCGCTGCAGTTCTTGGTCGCCCTCGATAAAGCCATAGTAATACTGAGTTAAGATGCGGGCAAAATCGTATCCACCTGTAAATTCATCCATCTTTGATACAACCCTAGTAATCTCTAATTCCACATCAGTAACAAATTTTGGGTTATCCAACTCAACTGATTTATATCCTCTCATCTGTACGACTTGCTCCTGTACTTTCGTGATCCACATATCAAGGATTGTACTCAACGCACCTCCTTGCGGTACGGTAGAAATTGAGAGATTCTTCATTAACTCTGTATAAATTGCCACTGCCTTGTTGTCGTTACCATACAATCTACGTTCTGGTGTAAAATCTGCTTTTGTTACTACAAACTTCTCTTTAAGAGCAATTTGCTGAATCAATGCTTGAATAAAACTTTTACCGCTCCCAAAAGACCCGATAAAAAACTTTACAACGGATGAACCCTTCTTAACCTCTTCTAGATCCTTAAGAATTTGCGTAGCTTCTTGCGCCCTGCCAACTAATATATATTGAAGTCCCCTGCTCGGAACTACCCCGCCCGAAAGAGAATTTAAAATCGCTGTAGAATCTCGTCTTTTAATATTCATTTCCGACCCTCTCCTTTATATCTCCAATAACAGTTTCAAATTCTTCGAATACGGCAATGGATTCTCCTCTCTCCTGTAATAGATTGTCTCCAAGGTGCTTACTTGCCTTCTCATTTATAGCATTCAAAAATGTTGCTGGCATCACACCTCGTTGCCGTAAAAACTGATTAGCGTCTTGAAGCTGTATTTTCCCATTTACCATTAACTTTAAGAAAGATACTTCGGTATCAGTTAAGGAATGAATAAATTTCTCCATATCTTCTTCATCAGCATCATCAATTAAGTTTAAGTTTGGATTAAACTCTTCTGTTTGAGCCGCTGAGCTGTTTGTCCGGACACCTTGTTCATCAAAAAGATCTACAAGATTTGTACTCTGCTTTGATAACTCTTCAATTCTGCCCTGGTCAAACTGTACCACCGATGAACGTTTTAACAAAACGTGTTCTGTTGGCTGCTTTGGTATTACCTCACCTTTTCCCGTTTCCTCTCTCTCATGAACGACCTGGAAACGGTCATTCGGTGACGATGATCCTAAAGTTTCTTCCTGTGAAGCCACATTCTCTGCTTCAATGACCTCCACACCATATTCATTACACAAATCTGAAAGCCCACCATAAAAACCGGCTCCTACTGCATGAAATTTCCATTCCCCCGAATACCTATACAGAGTTCCCACAACAATCGCACTTTCCTTTGTGAAATCATAACTAATTGGAAAAACAGCTACTTCTTCTTGTAATCTACTGTTTATGATCCTAAGCTTAATTTCCGATACATCTGCAAATGTAAATCCTTTTGTTTCTGACTCATATATAGTTAAAGTAAATGAAATCTTATGGACTTCCTCTACAACCTCCGAAAGATTAATGATAAAGCGCTGTTTCTCAATCGTTGACAACGAATCCTCTAACCGGACAGATCCATTGCTGGAACTAGTTTGTCCATAGAAAACAAAATCCTCTTCCCTGACAATTTTCTCATCCTCCCCGAGCAAAAATGCAGAAACATCAATATCAAAATGATTGGATGTTTGCCAGTCCAATCCAACATGCAAGTAATTTAAGTTTTCTACATTTTTGGTGATATCAACCTTTTGACCTTTTACCAAAGTTACACTCATGGATTCATTGCTCCTTTCATTATTTAAGAATTTTATTTCTCTCTATAATTTTTTATTTACTGGATTATTCTTACTTTTATTATGCATTAAACCCTTGTCATAAGCACGAATTTTACCTAATTTAGGATAATGTTCATTAAGCAGCTCTAGGATTTTTTATACAATCAGTTGTAAGATCATAGCACGAAAAAGTGTATGCTCTAGTAAAAAAACAAGATATTACTGAAGTTTTTCGTACACACTTAGAAACAGCAGTCAATACGCTGATGTCGACGGATTTTGTATTAGAAACAACACTCGAAATTTCATTCGAAATTAATTCACCAATGACGTCCAGCAGTGAACTTAAGGTTATATCTTCCATACTATTAACACCTCATTCACATCTATTTAATACTAAATTTCAATGATGCTTAGTAAGGTTAATAGTAATTGTTTTAAGCCATTACTAGTAACGGGTATACTAATAGGGAAAGGATGTGGTTGATTATGAATACAATGAAGGCGGTAGGATTAACTCGTTACCTTCCAATTGACAATCCCCAAAGCCTGGTGGACGTAGTTGTAGAAAAACCAAAAGCAACGGGTCGGGACATTTTGGTCAAAGTTGCGGCCATATCAGTCAATCCTGTTGATACAAAGGTACGGGCTCCTAAGGAAAGAGTTGAGGAAGTTCCTAAAATTCTAGGTTGGGATGTAGCAGGAGTCGTCGAAGAGACAGGACCGGACTGTTCATTGTTTCGTCCGGGAGATGAAGTTTTTTATGCTGGCAGTATTGCACGACAAGGCGGAAACAGTGAATACCATCTGGTCGATGAACGAATCGTTGGGCGCAAACCTGTTTCCTTAAGTTTTGTGGAAGCCGCAGCTCTTCCCCTAACCTCCATTACAGCTTGGGAAGCGTTATTTACCCGAATGTCTATTTCCCAAGATCCGGGCCCTAACAAAGGAAAGGCTCTGCTGATCATTGGCGCAGCCGGGGGTGTGGGTTCCATTGCCACTCAGCTTGCAAAACAAGCGGGGCTTACTGTAATCGGGACTGCTTCCCGACCGGAAACTGTTAGCTGGGTCAAATCAATGGGCGCGGACTATACCATTAATCACCATGACCCGCTCCTTCCACAACTTCAAGCAATTGGATTTACAAACGTTCCGTACATTTTTTGCCTGAATGCTTTGGAAAAACACTGGGCCGGTATTAGCGAAGCTATTTCTCCACAAGGAGTTGTGTGCGCAATTGATGATCCAACCTCTCCACTGGACCTCAAATTGCTTAAGCAAAAAAGCGTCACCTTCGTGTGGGAGTTTATGTTCACTCGCCCTGTTTATGAAACAGATGATATGATTGAGCAGCATCTATTGCTTAATCGTATTGCTGATGCTGTGGACCATCAAAAATTAAAGACAACACTGGCCGAAGTCCTTGGACCGATCTCAGCAGAAAATCTCCGTCAAGCCCACAAATTTTTGGAGAGCAATAGGTCGATTGGTAAAATTGTACTAGAAGGTTTTGTTTAAAAACCTGTTTGCAGAGAGTATAAAAAACAATGAGGTTTCCCGATAAATCGGTGATTCGATAATTGCAATTGGATATAAATATAAAGCCGACTGCTGATCGCAGCCGGCTTTAATTACACAAAGAAATTTTCTTTGATTGGTTCTTTATAAATAGATTAAGTGTTTTTCAATGTTTAGATTCTTATATTCCCTCAAAAACCTCATTTACTTATGGTACGGTTCTCCGTAACGTATATAAATGAGGTTTTCTCATATTTATCTGGCTCATTTACGGCCCAATTTTTTCATTTTTATTTACTGGATTTTTTACATTAACATATGAGTATCTCATCTATGCCACCTAATATTTTTACATTCTATAGGTCTAAATCTTCGTATATGATAATTTGTGTTATTATGGTTAAATAGTTATAATTTTCATTTCATATTTTAAGTTAAACAACAAGGAGTTAATCATGAAGGAATTCTATTCTCAAATGAATAAAAAAATATATTATAAGGTAGTGTCCATCATAATCGTTCTTATTATGATAGGTCTGTTAGTAGATAATCCACGTTTTTATGAACTCGGTGTTGGCTATATTTTACATAGTATTCTCTCTATCATTCTAATTGCATGCTTATTGCTTTATCCTAAATATGAAAATCTGACTTTCAGAATTATCATTATGGCTGTGACAACAGCCTTCTTGTATGCAATCTTCTTTTTATATCAAGGGACTGTATCCAACTTTATTTTTCTATGTTTTATTCCTGCGATTTCTATTTTATTTTTTGACTCAAAGTTGTTTTACTTTTCTTTAATGTTAAATACACTATCAATATCGTTTACATTTAGTTATATCTTGCTATTTGACAAAGAAAATTTATATTTTTACTTCAAACAAGACTTAATAGGAAATTTGATCAACTTTATCGGGAGTCAAGCAATTATATATCTTATTTATCATTTATCGTATGTACGAATTAAAAAACAGCATTTATACTATGAACAATTACAACATTCAGAACGATTGAAGACCACAGGTCAATTAGCAGCAGCAGTTGCACACGAAATAAGAAATCCTTTGACAGTCGTTACAGGATTTTTGCAACTTTACAATGAAAAAGACACACCATTTAATAATGAAATCAAAGGACATTTTGACTTGATGATTGCTGAATTAAATAACGCAGAACAAGTAATTGCTCAATTTTTAGCTATTGCAAAGCCAGATAAAAATAAAAAAATGGAATTAGTGAATGTGAAGGTTGTTCTTCAAAGCATAACTGAGTTGCTTAAATCATATGGGCTATTGCATGATAATACGATCGATTTAAATGTAGATGAAGATTGCTTTATCTCTATTAACCACATAGAGTTTAAGCAATTAATGATTAATATTATTAAAAATGCAATGGAGGCCTCTAAACTAGGTGATTCTGTAATTATTAAAACGGTAAGAAAAAATCATTTCGTAGAGATAAAAGTAATAGACTATGGCTACGGTATGTCAGAAGAGGAACTTAAATCTCTCGGTACACCATTCTATTCTTTAAAAAGCAATGGTACAGGATTAGGTTTAATGATTTGCTACCATATAGTAGAAAAATATAATGGGACAATCAATTTTCAAAGTTCAAAAGATACCGGAACAACGGTTACTATTAAGTTTCCATCAAAAAATAATGTTGTTGCTGGGTTGCTATTATGATTTTCAAATATTTGAACGTCCTAATTACAGAATACTTTAATAGCAAATATTCTCGTGACTTTATATATAGACGCTTTAATTACGTTTGTAACGAGCATTTGTTTCAACCTTATGCATTAAATCCCAAATAATAACCCACTCAAACGCGTCTTTTTTTAGCTATTTTTTGTCTATAGGAATATTCTTCAAAAACGATCCTAAAGACTACTTAGATTTAAGCAGTAATGTTCCCATAGCCGACAACAGTATAATGGAAGTGCCTAGCACGATTAATCCATGGCTCCAGTCCAGCCGAGTCTGATTCAATAAGACTGCCAACTCTCCATTTATTATTTTAAAAGGATTGAAGTACGTAAACGGAGACAGATAGGCAACTTGGTCTGCGAGTTGTGTACTAGTAAAAAATCCGGCTAGAATGACTATAGCTGTAACCGCATAAACGGACAATGTATTCCTGCAAAATAATGCAACTATATTAGCTAAAACAATTGTAAAAAGTAACACCAGTCCGGATAATAGGGCTGTTTGTAAGAGGAAAACTCCTAAAGGAATAAAGTTAAACCCTCTGCCCTCTTCTGCATACTGAAGAATTGGATATTGCCAATCGCCAAATCGATTGCCAAAGGTACCAGTCAGAACTACTACGCCGATCAATCCAATTAAGCTGAAAGCAGAAATTACCGCACCGTAAATTAGTTTTCCCGCAAAAACTTGCCTAACAAAGAGCGGTTGTGTTCTTAGAAACCGCAATGTGTTCTTCTTCCCTCGTTCACCAGCAAGGCCTGCACCAAATAGGATTACAAGCAGTGCTATTAACACTAGTTCTAGATGATATTGAAAGAAATGGTACAAAGAAAACAAGCCGCTGTTATCCAGCTTTTCATTGGCTTTCAACCACTTCTTCTCTGGCCGATTTCCCTCCCAGTGGGAATGGATGGTCGGCACAAAGTCTCCTGAAATCACCGGTTGAATGTGATGCTTTAGGAGCCACTTCTTTTCCGCTATCCCAACCCCTAATGAAAATGTTCCCAATGTGGAAATATCAAAATCGATGTTCCCCGAATCAAGCTCTTTATTAGCCCAGCGATTTAGGAAGAGTTGATAGGCAAGCAGCGGCTGCCAATTCCCGTTGTTAAATGCTGACTTGGCCGCTTTCCCTTTTTCAAGCTGCTCCTTTAAAACTGTCAACGCCTTTATGTAACCCTCTTCACCAGCTACAGCTTGAGTTGACTTCTTTGTTTCATCGATTTGCATTTGTTGCGTTGGTATAATGTCTTTTTCCAATAAAGTGATAGTCTGGCTTAAATCTTTAAAATAATGTTGCTTCTTTTCAGCGGTTTGTAAAGATAACATGTAATACCCAATGAATATCATTAGAGACAGAAAAACCAGTGTATATCGCAGTAAGCCTCTGCGCCAGTTCTTTTGAACCTCAAAAACAAAGACTTCCCATACAAGTGAAAAGCTAACTGTGCGTACAGGGTACCTGAACGGCTTCATGTAATTGGAAAGTGAAATGCCGCCCAACAAAGATTTCGATGGCAACCAATTTGTTAAACCTGCTATAAAAAGTCCATACAACAAAGTGGTTAGAGGTACTTCATTTGGTAAACTTAAGAGCAATTCTTGAAACCGAAATACTCTAAAGGGATTCCATAGACTGCGGCCACCTGAATACAAAGTTCCAACCAGTACAAGAATGCTTGTCAAAAATAGAGCTAAATAGGTGTTTTTCAGCCACTTACTCACAAACAGCAGTATGCTAAATACAAAAATGCCTGCAGCGGCAAAAAGTACACTAGCTCTGTACACATAAGAAGCCGTTGTAATGACCGACACTTTTTCACCTGTTTGAATGACTTGCGGATAATCCCATAACCAAGTATGTGAACCAAAAGCCCATGAACCCACTAGTGACAGCACTATGATTGCTAGTATGTAAATAAATATTACTACTACTAAGCTTGCAAACTTAGCAAATCGTATTTTCCACTCTGCCAATGGCTGCGTGTTAAGAAATCTCCACGTTTGTTGCTCGTGTTCCATTGTAAAAGAGTTGCCAAAGAGTAAGACCAACAACACTAAACCCGCCAAAGCCCATAAAAATGCAGCTGCTTCCTTGAGGAACAAAGCTGGAACCAATGGATAGGTCTCATCTACATATGGCATGTGTTCTTTTAACAGCCATTGATTTTTGAGTAAGGCTTTTTCCCGGTCTGTTCCTGTCAGTGCATTGAATGTGCCTCCCTGCGCGGAATAACGCTGCAAAGTAACGAGGAAATCGTGCTCGTACTTGGGGATCTGTGCCCACTCTTCCTCTAGGATCGCTGCTTTCCAATTAAACAGAGCCTGACTCATTTCATTAACATGTTCCAGCTGCTGGGTTTCTGACGGTTTGTTTTGCAGACTCCGATAAAGTTCATCATTTTCTTTTTCAATAGGTTGAATGATTTTTAGGGCTCGTTCTTTCATTGCATCCTTTTGTAAATGGTTTTGAACCAGCATTCCGGTTAGACAAAGGAATACAATCAGGGTCATCCAGAGAAACAATTTTCTTCGCCAAAACTTCCTCAACTCAAATCGCACGATATTCATACTACTCACCATCGTCGAAGAAAATCCTCTTATAGCGATCCTCGGTCCCTGTTGTCACTTTATCCATATCCAATACAGCTATCTCTTGTTTTCCTAACTCTTGAAGAACTTCCTGAAGTCGATTTGACTCGGATAGAAGGAGCTGATTCTCCTTGATTTCTACTTCAAACCCAGTCTGTTTTAGCAGTTGGCGGGCCTTCTCAGCCTCTTGTACTTTTAGCTGGTAGTGAACTCTTTTCACATTAGATAGGTCCTCTTTTATTAATACTCCCTGCTTTAAGAACATGACCGCAGACGTAACCCGATCAATTTCTGCTAGATTATGAGACGACAGGAGGACGGCCGTTCCGCGTTCCGCTAGCTGAAGCAGCAACTCGCGCACATAAATGGCACTGCTCGGATCTAGGCCGTTCAGCGGTTCATCTAGTATGAGCAGCTTAGGTTCATTTACAATAGCAAGTGTTAAGAGAAGATGCTGCTTCATCCCAAGCGAATATTGGCTTACTTTCTTGTTTACGTATCCCTCAATGCCCACTAGCCTTGCCTTTTTCATTAGCTCTTCTTTAGTAATCCCGTGGACTCTGCCAACAAACTGAAGATGGTCCATTCCTGTTAAATAATCGTAAAGTACCGAATTGTCCTGCATAAAAGATACTTGCCGGAATATCTGAGGGTTTCGGTTGCTTTGCCCAAGAACCGTCACTTCACCCTGATCAGGGTGAATTAGATTGGTAATAATATTTAGCAGCGTGGACTTGCCCGAACCATTTGGTCCAACTAGAGCAACAATTCCGGGGGCTGCCATTTCAAACGTGACCCCTTTTAGCACCTTGTCACTTCTATAAGATTTATGAATCTGATTGACTGATAGAATCATTAAGGTCACATCCAGACTGAATAAAGAAATATTTGAAACCCTTTGAAACTTAACAGAGATGTCTCAACAGATTAAATATAGTACTATTGGAAAAACTTGTAAAGAAAAACTAATACAATAAATGATTCCTTTATTAACCACTCATTTGCGGTTATAAAAGAAAGAACGAGAGTATAAAATATTTTGTGTAAATGAATAAAGACGAAAAAAGGAAGACCTTTTCTTGGTAGAATTAAGTCACCACAACCAATCCTAGAAAGAGGTCTTCCCTATGAATCAGTTTACAACAGAAATCATTGATGCTCTAGTAAAAAAAACAAGATATTACTGAAGTTTTTCGTACATACTTAGAATCAGCGGTCAATACGCTGCTGTCGACGGATTTTGTATTAGAAACAGCAATCGAAATTTCATTCGAAATTAATTCACCAATGACGTTCAGCAGTGAACTTAAGGTTATATCTTCCATATTATTAACACCTCATTCACATCTATATTAATACTAAATTTCACTGATGCTTAGAAACTATAGGCTAATAGTAATTATTTTAAGCCATTACTAATAACGGGTATACTAATAAGGAAAGGATGTGGTTCATCATGAATACAATGAAGGCGGTAGGATTAACTCGTTACCTTCCAATTGACAATCCCCAAAGCCTGGTGGACGTAGTTGTAGAAAAACCAAAAGCAACGGGTCGTGACATTTTGGTCAAAGTTGCGGCCATATCGGTCAATCCTGTTGATACAAAGGTACGAGCTCCTAAGGAAAGAGTTGAGGAAGTTCCTAAAATTCTAGGTTGGGATGTAGCAGGAGTCGTCGAAGAGACAGGACCGGACTGTTCATTGTTTCGTCCGGGAGATGAAGTTTTTTATGCTGGCAGTATTGCACGACAAGGCGGAAACAGTGAATACCATCTGGTCGATGAACGAATCGTTGGACGCAAACCTGTTTCCTTAAGTTTTGTGGAAGCCGCAGCTCTTCCCCTAACCTCCATTACAGCTTGGGAAGCGTTATTTACCCGAATGTCTATTTCCCAAGATCCGGGCCCTAATAAAGGAAAGGCTCTGCTGATCATTGGCGCAGCCGGGGGTGTGGGTTCCATTGCCACTCAGCTTGCAAAACAAGCGGGGCTTACTGTAATCGGGACTGCTTCCCGACCGGAAACTGTTAGCTGGGTTAAATCAATGGGCGCGGACTATACCATTAATCACCATGACCCGCTCCTTCCACAACTTCAAGCAATTGGATTTACAAACGTTCCGTACATTTTTTGCCTGAATGCTTTGGAAAAACACTGGGCCGGTATTAGCGAAGCTATTTCTCCACAAGGAGTTGTGTGCGCAATTGATGATCCAACCTCTCCACTGGACCTCAAATTGCTTAAGCAAAAAAGCGTTACCTTCGTGTGGGAGTTTATGTTTACTCGCCCTGTTTACGAAACAGATGATATGATTGAGCAGCATCTATTGCTTAATCGTATTGCTGATGCTGTGGACCATCAAAGATTAAAGACAACACTGGCCGAAGTCCTTGGACCGATTCCAGCAGAAAATCTCCGTCAAGCCCACAAATTTTTGGAGAGCAATAGGACGATTGGTAAAATTGTACTAGAAGGTTTTGTTTAAAAACCCTGTCTGCAGAGAGTATAAAAAACAATGAGGTTTCCCGATAAATTGGTGATTCGATAATTGCAATTGGATATAAATATAAAGCCGACTGCTGATTGCAGCCGGCTTTAATTACACAAAGAAACTTTCTTTTACTTATGATATGGTTCTTTATAAATAGATTAAGTGTTTTTCAATGTTTAGATTCTTATATTCCCTCAAAAACCTCATTTACTTATGGTACGGTTCACCCAAATTCATTGGTAATATATATGAACATACTTAAAATCCCATTATTATGTATAATATTACTATAGAAAAATAAGTTAACTATTATGGAGATTGTATTATGACAAAAAATGATTCTACCAATTTCGTGTTGCATGCAAAAAGTGACGAGTTTTACTGGGAGGGTATTGGTCAACTATCCATTAAAACATTCTTCAATGGTAAAGCCCATTATAAGACTAATAAAGGCTTTTTTGCTGTTGAAGAGAGTAGATACCTACTCCTTAATGAAGGCGCATACACAATATCCATTGATGAAACTAAAATTGTAGAATCCTTTTGTGTTTTCTTTAAAGATGGGTTTGCAGAAGAAGTCTTTCATTCCTTAAAAGAAACAAATGATGGTCTTCTAAGCGATCCGTTTAAGGATACAAGTTCTATTGGTTTTTTTGAAAAAACCTATCATAAAAATAATACTCTATCTTCTCAACTGGAAAATTTTATGCAGATATTACCTAGTCTTGATATTGATTCCCTTGGTTATGAGGAACAATTTCATAAGATAATGTATTCTATTTTAAATGAACACTTTGATACATATAAAGAAATTGAATCATTACATGCAATTCGTAATTCTACACGTGAAGAATTATATAGAAGGGTAAGTATTGCACATGATTATATTAGATCATATTTTAATCAACCTATAAAACTAGAAGAAGTTGCTAGAGTTGCTTGTTTATCACCAAACCATTTATTAAGAACTTACTATCAAATATACGGTAGAACACCTCATAAGCATATTTCAGAATTTAGAATACAAAAAGCAAAGCAACTATTATCAAAAGCAGATAAAAATATGACTGATATAACCTTTATACTTGGATTTCAAAACCCTGTGTCCTTTAGTAAAATGTTTAAACAACATGTTGGTATATCTCCTATGGAATATCGAAAAAAAGGTGATATTGGATAAGAAAAATTAGAGGAAATTATTTATGCTTATATTGAATAAATATTTGAAAGGAGAAATGTATTATGGAAACGACAATAGTTCAAAAAGTTGGACAGATTGGTGTACCTGTTAAAGACTTGATTAGAGCATTAGATTTTTATAAAGAGAAATTAGGTCTCTCCCTTTTATTAAACACTGATAGTATGGCTTTCTTTGAATGTAATGGGTTGCGGCTAATGTTATCACTACCAGAAAAAGATGAATTCGCCCATTCAAGTTCAGTTATTTATTTTCAAGTAACTAATATTAAAGATACTTATGAGCGCTTAGTAGATAAAGAAGTTATCTTTATCGATGAACCACATGTTGTAGCGAAAATGGGACAAACAGAAACATGGATGGTATTTTTTAAAGATACAGAAGATAATACTCATGCATTTATGAGTGAAGTACAAGTTTAAGAAAATCAAAAGGAGACCGTCTAAATAACACAACGGTCTCCTTCAATTTAAATTAGCCTTTTTAATACTTCTTTATCCAGAGTAACTTCTACTCTCTGCTTTACCACTATTTGTGATACGGTTCCCCACGATTAATCCTAAACGCTCGGTATATCTGTTCTACAAGAATCAGCCTCATGAGCTGGTGCGGGAAGGTCATTTTTGAGAAGGAGAGGGATTCGTCTGCACGCTGCAGGACTTCTTTGCTGAGGCCGAGTGATCCGCCGATGATGAAGGCAACTTTGCTTTTGCCGTATGTGGCCAGTTTGTCCAGGGTTTCTGCAAGATCTTCGGATGATTTCATTTTGCCCTGGATTGCAAGGGCGATGACATGGGTATCACTGCTGATTTTTTGGAGGATTCTTTCTCCCTCTTTTTCTTTGATTTGTTCCATTTCTACTTCACTTAGTGTTTCAGGTGCTTTTTCATCCGGCAGCTCGATAATTTCAACTTTTGCATAAGCCGATAGCCGTTTCAGATATTCATCAATGCCCTGCTTCAGGTATTTCTCTTTTAGCTTTCCTACTGTTACAATACTGATATTCATTCTTCATCCCCACTTTACAAACAGGTTACAAACAGTTTACGAACACGTTATCCACAATACTTATCCACATATACACATTTTCTATCCACATGTTGTATGCGAATATTAGTTCCCTACCATATATACAGCCGTGTTTCGACAATATTCACAGCATGTTGATAACTGTTTTTCCATTGCTACTTCCAATAATACTGGTGCTGTTTCATGCTCCACTACCACTGTATTCAGGGCCATTTCTACGTGTTCCTTGCAGCAATAAATCATATAGGGCTGCCTCCTTTACCCATGATATTTTTCGACACATTTCTTGTTTTTTGCCTGTGTTTTTTTTATCCACAATTCTCTATAAATTGCCTTCGATTTATTTTATCCACACCATATCTATCCTAACAGAAATAAGAAAAATCGTCATTGCTGCACCTGAAAAAACGGGAAAGCATTTGCTTTCCCGCTGTGTCTTTGCCTTTATTACATCGTTTCAGCAGACAATCTGACTGTTGCTGATTCTTTTTTGCCGTCACGGTAAAAAGTTATTTTAACGCTATCGCCAATTTTCTTCTCATTGTAAAGGTACTTTCTTAATCCCACCACGTCTTTAATTTCTTTGTTATCCATGGCAATGATGACATCAAATTCTTTCAAGCCAGCTTTTGATGCTGGTGAATTTGGCTGCACACCTGTAATGGCAACCCCAAATTTGACTCCAGCAGGCAGCTTAAGCGTATTTTGCTGATGATACTGCGAAATTTCCTCTACAGAGCTAAGGTTAACTCCCATATAGGCTCTTTTAACTTCACCGTACTTTTCAATATCATTAATAATCGGAATGGCTGCATCGATTGGAATGGAAAGGCCGATACCCTCTACAGCGCTTTCGGCAATTTTCATGGAGTTAATGCCGACAACCTGCCCCGCCATATTTACAAGTGCACCTCCGCTGTTGCCCGGGTTGATGGCCGCATCGGTTTGGATGACCTCGGCATTCCAGTCCACTTCTCCATCTTCATTGATATCTACATCAATCGTACGGTTTAACCCAGACACAATTCCCTGTGTAATGGAACCTGAAAATTGAAGCCCCAGCGGGTTGCCAATTGCAATTACAGGCTCACCTGGCTTCAGCTTGTCTGAATTCCCGAATTCAGCAACCTTTTTGACCTTGCTTCCATCTACCTCAATAACTGCTAAATCTGTCCAGGGATCGCTTCCCCTAAGCTTAGCCGAGAGTTTCGTGCCATCCTTTAATGTCACCTCAAGTTCATTGGCACCTTCAATTACGTGATTGTTCGTAACGATGTACGCTTTGCCATTTGCCTTTTTATAAACTACCCCTGAACCTGATGCTGAGGCGGATTTGCCGTTATCCTGATCCCAGAAGCTTGATTTCTGGATATTTTCAATGCCGACAACCGCATCTCCTGTTTTATCTACTGCTTTCGTGACAGAGGTTGTAACATCCAGGTTCACATTTTCATTGACGCTTTTACCATTTTGAACTGTTGCATCCTGGGAAACATTACTTTCATCGTCGTTATTTTTGAAAACCCCAAGACTCGGCAAAATGCTCAATACCAGAATGGCTCCGATGATAACGCCCGCAAGCCCCGCAAGGAAATAACCGAGTTTGCTTCCTTTTTTTCTTTGTTTCCGATTTTCAAAATCATGGTCGTCGTAATATCCCAAGCCCTTCCATCCTCTCTTGTTTAAACATGCGATAATTGCAATTTCTAGTCTTTGTTTATACCCATAATTATACTCAAAGAACTCTTCATTTATAAAATAATTATACTTTTATTGGCTGATTAAGCAGATTTTATGAGTTCTGTAAGGCAATCCCATTGTTAAACCGAGTTGATTGGAGCGTAAGGTGCGAGACTCCTGCGGGATTAGCGGGACAGGTGAGACCCCGCAAGCGCAGCTGAGGGAGGCTCACCGCCCGCCCCGCGGAAAGCGAGCATCCTGGAGCGGAAATCAACCACCTTGTTCCATAGCACCAAAGTTTACAAAAACAGCCTAAAAAACGAAAAATAAAAAGGAATGAAAAGAAAATTTCCTTCTCATTCCTTCCTGCTACTCTACAAATGTACAAGCTCTGTAGGCTTTTTTGGGTCTGTATCATACAAGGAGAATTGCTCGCCGATTACTATGCCCTGCGTCTGCAGGGTTTGTTCCACAGACATTCTCGCCAAATCCTTCATATTATTATCAAGGCTTAAATGAGCAAGGTAGATCCGCTTGGTACGGTCGCCTGCCACGTCACTCATGGCAAGTGCGGCATCTTCGTTGGACACATGCCCGACATCGCTTAAAATCCTCCGTTTGATGCTCCATGGATACCTACCCATCCTCAGCATGGAAACATCATGATTGCTTTCGAATATATAAGCATCTGCATTAGATATGATGCCCTTCACCCTGTCACTGACATACCCGGTGTCTGTTATCAAAACCAGCTTTTTCTCACCCTGATGAAAGACATAAAACATCGGTTCTGCCGCATCATGTGAAACACCAAAGGATTGAATATCAAGGCTGCCAAAGGTTTTGACCTGTTCCATTTCAAATGAGAACTTTTGCTCCAGGGGAATAGCCCCTATGGAACGCTCCATAGCATCCCAGGTTTTCTTATTTGCATAGATTGGGAGATTGTGTTTCCTTGCAACAACGCCGAGGCCCTTAATATGATCGCTATGTTCATGGGTGACGAGAATCCCGGATAGCTTGGACATATCCCGGCCGATTTCGCTGAATAAACCCTCCATCGCTTTGCCGCTCAGTCCTGCATCCACGAGAAAGGATTGATCCTCTGTCTCGACGAAAAAGGCATTTCCCGTACTCCCGCTTGCGAGAACACTAAAATGCATAGTCATGAAACTCACTCCAATAGTATTTTTTCTTCTGTATTTAATTCAATGATTTCACCGTCAAAGGCATTTACAAACAAATCCTTCTTGTCATTCACAGTAATTTTCCAGGTCGGAATCAGCAGATTGGAAACCGAGGAGGACTGAAGTGAATTATAATAACCGAGTTCGGCTTTTACTTCACTTTTCGCTGGGATATCGCCATCGATGTATAAGTTTTCAATCGCCTGGCTTGCCGGCAGAATTTCCTTCTCCTTGTTTGACTGTTCATTGATTCCTTCAAGGAATGTTTGCTCGTATGAAGCAATTTCCCGATTATCATTGAGAAATAACTTCAGTTTTCCCTTGCTGTTATTAAAAAAGGTCTTATTGTCTGCATACTGATAATAAATGAGAACATTATTGGTTTTATCATATGACCAAAAGCGGTACTGGTCGCCGTTCAATATGTTCCCCTTCAGATATGTGTCCAGCTGATTGGACTGAAACTTGTCACTCAGGCTGATTTTGTTCTTGAACGTTCCCCTGATCTGGGTCCCTCCGCTTAAAATCTGCACCTTCTGATTTTGCAGCTCCTGAATATCTTTTTTTTCAAAGACCTTGCTCTTGGCAATAAGGAACTTTTCTTTCAAACTTTCCTTGGGCATATCTACGTATTTAATGTCATCCTCTTTAATCAAATCCTCTGTAGAGGTTTTTGACATGAGATCGTATTTGCTGCTGTTTCTTTTTTCAATAAATTGATACAGCAAAAAGATATCGAGAATAAGAAATACCATAATGAATATCGTTTTGGTTTTATTCCAATCCACACTTATCGCCTCCTGGTCCCGGGATCTTCATCGGGAACCATGATCCAATCATCGCCGGAACGATAATACCACTTGGGCTCCAGTGAAACTAATCTACTATCAGTCGGATCCTTCATCATCATATATCCGCAGGCAAGGTCCTGGACGGCATCCATATCGATATTCCTCATATTCCTGAGCCTTTGGTACACTTCTTCGCCAGATTGCAGGGTGATGGAGAGATCTTCCGGCAGAGGCACCTCCAGGAAGAAGCTTGGATGCTCATAGCGGTAAATATCTGCATTGCCCCAGATTTCATTAATGCTGCCAATATCATTAAACACAGGATATCCTTTGACAAATAACCGGAAGCGGACACTTTGTTCTTCCTCATTTAATCCGTCAAACAGATAGCGGTTATCTTCCCAGCCCGCGTGATTATTGATAAAATCAATGCTTTTTTTCAAAAGATCGCTTGAGCTTCCGAATACTTTGCTTTTTTGAGCCGGGTTCACAAAGGAAATCATCGAGCTTTCTTTATTAACAAGCATAAGCCTCAAGCCATCTGAATACTCATCGCCCTGGATCACGGACTCATGGCGGACAACATATTTAGGATCGCTGAATAATGCATCCTTGAATTTTTCGGTATTGATTCTTGTAATGCTGTACTTATATTGATTCATTTTTGAAGGATCTTTTGAAACATATAAGACATTGCGCTTGCCGTGCTCCTGGTACTCGGGATAATCGGCTGCCTTTTGATAAAAGGCCTGATTGAATTTTTTTATATAGGAAGAATTCACTTTAGCTTCGAATACCCTCTGCTTTTCATACGAAACAAAATAGACATTTGCTTCTCTGCGCGGAGAATCGGCAGGCTTAAATACAATTCTGTCGAATGAGATGGACGGAAGATTTTCTTCATCGATATCAAGGGTTTTTTTAAATAAATCAAGCGGCACAATATCCCTGAAGATGATTTCCGTATTTCCGTTCCCATGGACAAAATCCTTGAATTTTAAAGAGTTGACGGTTGAAGAAATGTCCCTGAAATTGTATAGAGTCCAGCCCGACAGCTCTTTTTGAATATTGTATATATCTGCTTCCTCAAAAGTCTGATAGTGCTTTCCATTTTTATGAAAAAGGACACTGTTTGGCTTTACAACATCATCAATACCCTTTTTGTCAATATCAACCGAATACGTATCGCCGCTTTGGCTGATTGGGTCATACTTCGGCTGATATGTCCAAATATTCCAGGTCAAAAATGCACTAATCATTATGAGAAGCGTCAGTATAATGCTCTTTGCTCCTTCTATATTCATGACCACTCATCCTCTTGTTCCGGTTCATAAGGAAGGGTAAAGAACACTGTTGTTCCTTTGCCTTCAACACTTTCAGCCCAGATTTTCCCGCCGTGGGCCACAACCATTTCTTTCGCTATGGCAAGTCCCAGTCCGGTTCCCCCAAGGTTCCTTGAACGTGCCTTATCCACCCGGTAAAACCGTTCAAAGATTTTATGGATGGTATTCTTCGGTATGCCCACTCCCTGGTCGCTGATGCTGATGATAATCTGCTTTTCTTCAGCACGCAGCCCAAAGGTGATCTGCCCGCCCTCCGGTGAGTACTTCATTGCATTGGAAATGATGTTGTAGAGAACCTGGGTGATTTTATCTTCATCAATTTCCACAAGGAAGGACTCTTTAGGAATTAGCCTTTTAAAGGTAATGTCTTCCTTCTTCGACATTTCAAAACGGTCTATAATATGATTAAAGAACTCGCCGAAATCAGCCCAATCCTTGGATAGCCTATAATCCCTGCTGTCCATTTTAGATAGCTTCAGCAAATCATTAACCAGTCTGATCATCCGCTCGGTCTCATTTTGGGTCACATTTAAGAAAGAAGGAGCAAGATCCTCATCCTGCCATGCACCCTCTGCCAGCGCTTCGAGATAGCTCCTCATCGTAGTCAGGGGTGTCCGCAATTCATGTGAAACATTCGCCACGAACTCACGGCGTTCTTCATCGATTTTTTCCTGATCGGTTATATCATGAAGAACCGTGATCAGACCATTAACAAAGCCAGTTTCTTTCTGGATCACGGAAAAATTCGCCCGCAGTATATAAGGCTTATTTTGTTTTCCGTAATCAAGAATTAAAGACTCCTGCTGCTCGAGCAAATCCTCGAATGTATACTCATCCTCAAGCCCCAAAAGCTGCAGAATGGGCTGGTTAAGCACTGTTTCACGTGAAACATCGAGAAGCCTTGCTGCAGGTTCATTGATCAGATTGACTCTTCCTCTGCGGTCGGTCGAAATTACTCCATCCGTCATATAGGAAAGGACAGAGGATAGCTTTCTCCGTTCGCCATCCGTGCTTGACTGGGAGTCCTGAAGCTTCTTCGTCAAGTTGTTAAAGGTAACAGCAAGCTGGCCGATTTCGTCATCTCCGTACACCTTAACCTTCCGCGAGAAGTTCCCTTTTGACATCGCAATGGCCTGTTTCCTCATATCGGTCATCGGCCTGGTGATGGTCTTGGCAAGGAAAATCCCAAGTATGGCTGTAATGCCTAATGCAATGGCAGTCCCCGTAATAAAAATACGGTTAATGACATTCATTTGCTGGTACACATTTTCCATCTGGGCAATGATATAGATGGCGCCAATCACCTTGCCTTTTGATTCAATAGGGGTGGAAAGCACCAGGATTCTCCGGCCGTTTTTTGGATCACGGAATATCTTATTTTCATTTGTGCCAAAAACAAGGGTCCGCTTAATCATGACTTCTGTTGTTTTCCGGCCGACAATCTTTTGATTGCCAGGATCAGATGTTGCGATAATTCTTCTGCTTGGCAAGTCAATGACCCGTACCTCTGATATATCATTGGAAGAGTTATTTTTTTCCGATAGAATTCTATTAATGTCCGTCTCAAGCGGCGGAGAATCCTTGTCTCTTTCCTTCGCCATTTCTTCGCCAACACTGTAGGCCAGAAGGTTAACATGGCCTTCTATAGAGTTTTTGAAGTTTCCGACAAGGTTTTTCTCCAGCTTCCCGACGAAATATACGCCAATGATCTGCATGGCAACAAAAATCAGCAGTACATAGATTAAGACAAACTTAAGCTGTATGGAACGGAATATTCCTACCTTTTTCATGCATCTTACTCCTGTTCAGGGTTACGGAGGTAATAACCTACCCCTCTTCTTGTTACAATCCAGCCTGGATGGCTTGGATTATCTTCAATTTTTTCGCGCAATCGCCTTACAGTGACATCCACCGTACGGACATCTCCGAAATAATCATAGCCCCAAACGGTCTGCAGCAGATGTTCCCGTGTCATAACCTGTCCGATATGCTTTGCTAAGTAGTGAAGCAGCTCAAACTCGCGGTGAGTCAGTTCGATGGTCTCGCCCCGTTTTGAAACGACATATGCATCAGGATGAATAATAAGAGAGCCTATTGTGATTTCTCTCGATTCATCTTCCGTTTCTGTAACCGCTATGGCCTGCTGGCGTCTAAGATTTGCCTTGACCCGTGCAATTATTTCCCGGGTGCTGAACGGCTTCGTTACATAATCGTCCGCTCCCAGTTCAAGCCCCAGCACTTTATCTATCTCAGAATCCTTTGCCGTCAGCATAATGATTGGAATTTCATATTTTTTTCTGACTTCCCTGCACACTTCCATACCGTCTCTTAAAGGAAGCATGATATCAAGCAAAATAAGATCAGGCTGAAGTTCTTCCACCATTTTCAGCGCTTCATTGCCGTCATACGCACACTGTACATCGAAGCCTTCTTTTTTCAGGTTAAATTGCAGAATGTCTGCAATTGGCTTTTCATCGTCCACTACAAGGATTTTCTTTTCCATATCTCCCGCTCCTTTGTTTACAATTCATTCTCTGTATTTATGAAAGAAAGGCTTGTATCATAATAGCAAGCCTTGTCACCGGTACTTATAAGCGCATGCGGCATGTCCCAAGCTTCTCCGCAAAACCATGCATGCTTCCCTCAAGCATCGCATATCTTGTCTATTCTACTTTATCATTTTATTACCGGTAAATCACCTTTTTACTTTTCAGCTCAACATTTACCAAATGCAATTTTGCCTGCATACTGTTTTTTTTAGCTGGAATATGGGCCTTTACTTCATTTATTGTAATAATCATTGCTCCTCATAAAGAAAGTCCCCGGTTTCAATAAACCAAGGGACTGGAACAAGATTATTAAGCAAACAAAAAAACGCCCTAAAGGCGTTTTAGAGATGGCTCAGGACGGAATCGAACCGCCGACACAAGGATTTTCAGTCCTTTGCTCTACCGACTGAGCTACTGAGCCAAATATGGCGGTCCCGACGGGAATCGAACCCGCGATCTCCTGCGTGACAGGCAGGCATGTTAACCGCTACACCACGGGACCACATTTGATTATTAAGCTAGCATCAAGGCAAGCTTTGGATGGGAGGAAAATCCTCCCCATCTTCCTGCTTCGCTTTTGCTAATGACCCATACGGGATTCGAACCCGTGTTACCGCCGTGAAAGGGCGGTGTCTTAACCGCTTGACCAATGGGCCGAAATGGTGAGCCATGAAGGATTCGAACCTTCGACCCTCTGATTAAAAGTCAGATGCTCTACCAACTGAGCTAATGGCTCGGCATAAAAGATTTTATCAATAAAACATTACAATCGGTGTGTGCCGTTCTTTGGCATCCCTGTCTGCTGTTTTATTCTCTCTTGTGACGACGCTTTTGATAATATCATAGAATCTATGACTATGGCAATAGTATTTCAGAATAAAATTTTATTTATTTTTTCACGGGACAATTTCCATCTGGATTTAAGGCAGAGAAAAGGCCTGCTGTATCTAATACAAGCAGGCCTTTTTTTCTTATACCTGGCGCCATGGGCTTCTGACAACATTAGTCTGCATGCGGTCAGGGCCGACTGAAAAAGTCGTTAAAGGAATCCCTGTAAGCTGTGAAACACGCTCAATATAGTGGCGTGCATTTACCGGCAGCTCATCAAGCGATTTGCAGCCCGTAACGTCCTCTTCCCATCCTGGCAGCTCTTCATAAACAGGCTCACATTCAGAAATGGTTTTCAGGCTTGCCGGGAATTCTTCTATGATGGTTCCTTTATGATTGTATGCTACACAAATTTTCAATTTCTCAATGCCCGTAAGCACATCAATGGAATTCAGAGATAGATCTGTAATCCCGCTCACACGGCGTGCATGGCGGACAACTACTGAATCAAACCACCCGACACGGCGCGGCCTTCCAGTCGTTGTACCATATTCGCGTCCGACCTCGCGGATTTGATGGCCAATCGCATCATCCAGTTCGGTAGGAAACGGGCCATCGCCCACACGGCTTGTATAGGCCTTGCATACGCCGACAACATGATTGATTTTAGTAGGGCCTACCCCTGATCCAATCGTTACGCCGCCCGCTACAGGATTGGAAGAAGTAACGAAAGGATATGTCCCCTGGTCAATATCAAGCATTACTCCCTGTGCACCTTCAAATAATACCCGTTTTCCGTCATCCAAGGCATCATTCAGCACCACAGAAGTATCGCAGACATACTGCTTCACCTGCTGGCCATAATCAAAGTATTCATCAAGGATTTCTTCCAGTTTGAAACCTTCTGTTTCATAAAAGCGTTCAAGAAGGCGATTTTTTTCCTCAAGATTGCGTGCAAGCTTTTCTTCAAAAATCTCCCTGTCCAATAAGTCCGCCATGCGGATGCCCATTCTGGCTGCTTTATCCATATAAGCTGGACCGATTCCCTTTTTCGTTGTTCCAATCTTGTTATCGCCTTTGCGCTCTTCTTCCACTTGATCCAGTTTTAAATGATAAGGCAGAATCACATGTGCGCGATTTGAAATGCGAAGATTATCCGTTGTTACGCCATGGTCATGAAGATAAGCAATCTCTTCCACAAGCGCCTTAGGATCTACAACCATGCCATTTCCAATCACACAGATTTTATCGCTATAGAAAATTCCTGATGGAATTAAGTGAAGCTTGTACGTTTCCCCGTTAAACTTAATCGTATGCCCAGCATTGTTTCCGCCTTGATAACGAGCGATGGCTTCCGCATTTTCAGATAAAAAATCTGTAATTTTGCCTTTGCCTTCGTCTCCCCATTGCGTACCGACCACTACCACTGATGACATATACAGCACCTCCAAAGATTTCACGTAATACCGGTTCTCATAACCGGTTCTTATCAAACAAACTCATTTTAACAGGTTAACGGGAAAGAAGTCAATAAAAAACCGAACAATAAACAACATAATTACTTTATACGTTCGTGAATGAGTACAATAGCCCGCTTTTACAGGATAACCAAAAATAAGGCCATTCTTCCCTAAATAGAAGAATGGCCCTAATTTATCTTGCATTATATTATGCGCCAGGCGGCATCTGCGAATCGTCAAGCCTTCGTTCCAGGTTTACGAATTTATTGTATTCCTTAACGAAGGCAAGAGACACCGTGCCTACAGGTCCGTTACGCTGTTTGGCTATAATGATTTCAATGATATTCTTGTTTTCGGATTCTTTGTCATAATAATCATCGCGGTATAAGAAAGCAACGATATCAGCATCCTGCTCAATACTTCCTGATTCACGGATATCCGACATCATAGGGCGTTTGTCCTGGCGCTGCTCCACTCCGCGGGAAAGCTGTGACAAGGCAATGACCGGCACCTGCAGTTCACGTGCAAGCGCCTTAAGGGAGCGGGATATTTCAGAAACCTCCTGCTGGCGGTTTTCACCTGATCTTCCGTTTCCTTGGATTAGCTGCAGATAATCAATCAAAATCATGCCAAGGCCATGCTCCTGCTTCAGCCGGCGGCATTTTGACCTTATATCCCCGATTCTTACCCCAGGGGTGTCATCAATATAAATGCCGGCATTGGAGAGGCTTCCCATTGCCATGGTCAATTTCCGCCAGTCTTCATCGGTCAATGATCCTGTCCGCAGATTCTGGGCATTGATATTGCCTTCAGCACACAGCATACGCATTACAAGCTGCTCAGCACCCATCTCCAGGCTGAATATAGCTACATTTTCTTCCGTTTTTGTGGCTACGTTTTGGGCGATATTCAGTGCAAATGCCGTTTTACCTACAGAAGGGCGGGCAGCCACAATAATTAAATCGTTCCGCTGAAAGCCGGCTGTCATCCTGTCCAATTCGGCGAACCCTGTTGGTATGCCCGTAACGTCGCCTTTGCGGTTGGTTAAAACCTCAATATTATCATAAGTGCGTACCAGTACATCCTTGATATTCTGAAAGGCGCCAGAGTTCTTTCTCTGTGCCACCTCCATGATATTTTTTTCGGCTTCGCCAAGAAGATTTTCCACTTCATCTTCCCTGCTGTAGCCTTCCTGGGCAATATTCGTAGCTGTGCGGATCAAGCGCCGCAGGAGGGATTTTTCCTCCACGATCCGCGCATAATATTCAATATTGGCAGCAGTCGGCACAGACGCTGCCAGTTCGCTTAAATAAGAGACGCCGCCCACTTCTTCAAGATTTTTTGCAGCAGCAAGCTCTTCTGTGACCGTAATTAAATCCACGGCTTTTCCTTCATCATTCAGGTTGAGCATGACATTAAATATTTTCTGGTGCGAGCTGCGGTAAAAGTCTTCTGGAATCAGCATTTCCGATGTAACCGTCAAAGATGATGGTTCCAGGAATATAGCCCCTAATACAGCCTGTTCCGCCTCCACATTTTGCGGCGGAATCCGATCCTGAAATAATTCGTTCATATGCAGCCTCCATTCGAGAGGATTTCTCTTGCTATAGTGAACTCTTTTCTTTAAAGAGTTTAGTAGGTGTAGAAATATATGTCCAAAAAGAAAAAAAGTGATGGACGCGAAAGACCTATCACTTTTTTCCCTAAGTTCTATTTTATCAAGTTTTCATAGATTTGAAAGAGCTAAAATTAGTTAATTTCTTTGACTTGTACTGTAAGCGTCGCTGATACCTCTGGATGAAGCTTTACAGGAACCTTTGTATGGCCCAATGAGCGGATGCCTTCACTCAGCTCCATTTTACGTTTGTCGATTTTGATTCCGTGCTTTTTCTGAAGCTCTTCGGCAATTTGTTTAGTCGTGATGCTGCCAAACAATCTGCCGCCTTCACCAGCCTTGGCAGACAGCTCCACAGTCAGCTTTTCAATCTTTTCTTTTAGTTCCTTCGCTTGCTGCAGCTCTTCTTCTGCAAGCACTTTTTCTTTGTTTTTCTGTGCATCCAATGTTTTGACATTGGCGTTAGATGCTTCTACTGCAAGGCCCTGCTTCAGTAAAAAGTTATGTGCATAGCCATCTGCCACGTTTTTTACTTCGCCTTTTTTACCTTTGCCTTTTACGTCTTTTAAAAATATCACTTTCATTCTTTTTGTCCTCCTTCTAAGTATTCATCTATAGCGGCCTTCAATTTAGCTTCCGCTTCATCTATGGAGCATACCTGCTGTGTTGCGGCATTGGTCAGATGTCCGCCTCCATTCAGCATTTCCATGATTACCTGGACATTGATATCCCCAAGTGACCTTGCACTGATCCCGACCATATCATCAGAGCGCTTGGCAATGACGAATGAAGCAATGACGCCTTCCATCGTCAAAAGGGTGTCAGCTGCCTGGGCAATCAGCACCTGATCCTTAATCTCGCCTTCCATTCCTCTTGCAATGGCAATGCCATCCTTATAGAAGGATGCAGATTCAATAAGCTTGGAGCGCTTAATATAGGTATCCACGTCTTCTCTCAGGAACTTCTGGACAAGCACGGTATCTGCACCATGTGCACGGAGGTATGAGGCAGCATCAAATGTTCTTGAACCTGTCCTCAGGGTAAAGCTTTTTGTGTCTACAATGATGCCGGCAAGCAGCGCCGTGGATTCGAGCATATCGATCTTGCTTCGTTTTGGCTGATATTCCAATAACTCTGTAACGAGTTCTGCCGTTGAGGAAGCATAAGGCTCCATATATACAAGCAGGGAATTATTGATGAATTCCTCACCGCGCCTGTGATGGTCGATGACAACCACTTTATCGATTCTGCCAAGCAGCTTCTCTTCAATCAGCATGGATGGCTTATGCGTATCGACGACAACGAGCAGAGTGTCTTCAGTCAGTATTTCAAAAGCATCTTCCGGGGTGATGAAACGGGAATGAAGCTCTGGCTTCGTATTTTTCGTTTCTTCCATCAGCTTGCGGACGGCTGTATCAATTTCCTGGAAATTAACGACAATATAACCTTCACGCTGGTTCATCTGGGCTACTTTTAAAATCCCGATGGCTGATCCGATTGCATCCATATCCGGATGCTTATGTCCCATTACGATGACTTTATCGCTGTCGAGGACAATATCCTTCAAAGCATGGGAAATGACCCTGGCACGCACCCTTGTCCGTTTTTCCATAGGGTTTGTTTTTCCGCCGTAGAATTTCACCTTTCCATTAGGCAGCTTAATGGCCACCTGGTCGCCTCCCCGGCCTAAAGCCAAATCCAGGCTGGACTGGGCCATAGATCCAAGTTCCGGCAGCGAGGAAACGCCAGAGCCCACTCCTATGCTTAATGTGAGCGGCACATTTTGCTTTGATGTTGTTTCACGGATTTCATCAAGAATGGTGAATTTCCCTTTTTCAAGCAGCTGCAGGATGCTTTCATTAAAAACGGCAATAAAGCGCTCTGATGAGGTTCTTTTTAAGAATGCACCATTGTCTTTAGCCCATTTATCCAGCAAAGAGGTGACAATGCTGTTCAGGCTGCTTTTTCTCTGGTCATCCATGCCCTGTGTCAGGTCATCATAATTATCCAGAAAGATAAAAGCAATGGCTGTACGCTCTTCTTCATATAACTTTTCAATTTCAATCTGTTCTGTCACATCAAAAAAATACAGCAGCCGTTCCTCTGTCTTATGAATCACTCTGAACTTCCGGCCATGAAGGGTCACCGTTTCCGATTCTACTTCCTGTTTGATCAGGGGCACGATAGATTCTGCAACATCATAGAGCGACCTTCCTGCCAATGCGCCTTCATCAAAGCAAGACGCAAGGAAGGGGTTGGTCCATTCAATATAATAGTCTTCGTTAATCAGCATAATTCCTATCGGCATTTCAAGCAGGGCTTCTTCCCCTACCTTCTTCAGCCTGTAGGAAAGTGTCGAAATGTACTCTTCCGTTTCACGCCGTTTAAGGGACTCAGCCCTTAATGTAAGAATAAGAATTCCGCCAAGCAGCAAGAACCCCAATGCTGCAGCCCACCAATTATAAAAGGCAAGGACGCCTAGAAATACGATGCTGATCACCAATAGTCCATATATGGATGAGCTTCCTGTCTTTTTTAAATAAGATGGCATATATTCAGCTCCTAAAAACATCTGCTGCAATGCAGAAAGTGTAAACTAGTTCTTTTTCCGGATGTATTCCCTAAAAGGAAAACCTAAATCTATTATACCTAATAATCTTACGGCAGACTGTATGATTGGAATGAAAAATGAAGCAATTACCAAAATGACCGGCACTGCTTTTGGCAGCTTCTTGATATTGCTGATATAAAAAAACAAGGAAAGACCCTGTATGGTCATAAAGAACTGCAGGATAGAAAACAGGTTCATCAGCACAATATACCAGGTGCTGCCTTTATCCGGATGTATGACTGCCAAAAGAATCATGGTAATTAAATAATACCACAAAATGCTTTTAGGAAGCTGAATCTCCCGGAATCGGGGCCAAGCTGTCTTTTTGGGGCTAAATCTTTTCAAAATCGGATGTGCTGCCCAAAGGAAAAGCAAAACCATGAATATGGAAGCAGTCACGATAAGGCTTGGCAGCAGGGTCATAATAAGTTCAGCTCTCTCTAAAAACTGATCTTTTAACTGCCCGGCCGATGTTTGTCCCATTGAGGATAGCAGTCCTGCTGACTTATCAATCTGGAGCAGGGCTTGTTTCATGAACTGTTTATATAATGAGATGAAGTTAAAATGAAAGAATAGTGCTGCACTGGCTGCCATAACGGCAAAGCCCGCTATAAAGACAAGGACCGTACGGATAAACATCAATATAGGAGATTTATCATGCTGGATATGATATCCGATTGTAATCCCGACCAAGCCTGTCACAAGCACCATCGGTATTTGTGACACCATCCCAAGGACAGCTGCTAGCAGGCTGGCCATGAACAGCATCCCAAAAGACCATGACAGCTTTTGTTTAATAGCTGCCAGTATAAACGGAGCCGGCAAAAAGAAAAATAAAAAAATCAAAAATGGCAGCTGAACCACCAATATTAATAAAATGCTATACAAAGCGAGGAGCACTCCGCCCTCGGCTACTTTTCTCCCATTATTCAATCCTTCACTTCCATTCATCAAAAATCAGCAAAGCCTGCTATATATATTCTTTCCCTATTGTAGCTGTTACAAAAAACAGATTCAAACGTTTGCTTTCAGATTGTTGGGCAATCCAATAATTATCCTCTAAAGTGCAGCAAATGTTTATTCAGCAGGCGTGCTGAGATCTTCTATTCGCATATAGGGCAAACGCTTTGGCCATCCGTGCAGTGTGCAGACATATAAAAACAGGCAAAAAAACCGTGTGTTTTCACGCCAAATAAAAAGCACACCAAGGCAAGCGCCTTGATGTGCTGAATTGGATTATTCACCAACAACGTATGGTAATAATGCCATTGTACGAGAGCGTTTGATAGCAATCGTTAATTTACGCTGCCATTTTGCGCTTGTACCTGTTACACGGCGTGGTAAAATTTTACCGCGCTCTGAGATAAACTTTTTAAGAAGATCTACATCTTTGTAATCAATTTTAGTGATTCCGTTTGCTGTGAAGTAACAAACTTTACGGCGTTTTGCACGTCCGCCTTTACGGTTTCCTGCCATGATTATTTCCCTCCCTGCAATTTAAAATTATCCATTCATCCATTAAAATGGAAGATCGTCATCTGAAATGTCGATGGTTTTGCCGTCGCTGGCAAATGGATCATCGTCTACACGAGTGTAGTTGTTGTTGTTGTTGTTGTTGTTATTGCGTTGATTCTGATTCTGATTTTGTCCAAACGGATTATCATTATTGTAGCTTTTCTGATTTCCGTAAGAACCGCCATCATTTCTTTCACCCGCTGAACTGCTTCGTGGTTCAAGAAATTGAACGCTCTCAGCCAGAATCTCTGTTACATACACTCGTTTGCCGTCTTGTCCTTCATAATTACGTGTCTGGACTCGTCCATCCACGCCAGCCAGGCTTCCTTTTTTAAGGAAGTTAGCTACATTTTCTGCCGGTTTACGCCAAACTACACAATTAATGAAGTCTGCTTCGCGTTCTCCCTGCTGATTCGTAAATGCACGGTTAACAGCCAAAGTGAACGTTGCTACAGGAACCCCATTCGGTGTATATCTTAGTTCAGGATCTTTAGTTAAGCGTCCTACTAAAATCACGCGATTCATCATCAGAATCAACCCCTAAGTTTCCAGATCTTTTTCAATCAAATATGCTTTATTATACTGGCATTAAGCTTCTTTAACAGCCATGTGGCGGATAATGTCTTCGCTGATTTTAGCCAAACGATCGAATTCCTGGATCGCAGCTGCCTCAGAGTTAACACGCACGATTTGGTAGTAACCGTCGCGGAAATCATTGATTTCGTAAGCAAGACGGCGTTTACCCCACTCTTTTGATTCAGAAACCTCTGCACCATTATCAGTAAGAATTGTGTTGAAACGTTCAACTAACGCTTTTTTAGCGTCTTCCTCAATGTTTGGACGGATGATATACATAATTTCGTATTTTCTCATCTCTGTCACCTCCTTTTGGTCTAAGCGGCCCTATTGGGCAAGGAGCAATTAAATTTAAATTACTCACAATGCAAAATTATATCACAGTGTCTGTCTCTTTGCAATGTCCGCTGCAGGGTTATTTTTAAATGAAACACCCTGCAGCCGATTAGCTGCAGGGTTACTTATTATACGTTAAAGCGGAAGTGGATAACATCTCCGTCTTCCACGATGTATTCTTTGCCTTCAAGGCGGACTTTACCTGCTTCTTTAGCAGCCGAATGGCTTCCTGCAGCAAGCAGATCATCGTAGGAGACGATTTCCGCACGGATGAACCCGCGCTCGAAATCTGAATGGATGATGCCTGCGCATTGCGGCGCCTTCATTCCTTTTCTGAACGTCCATGCACGCACTTCCTGGACTCCTGCAGTAAAGTAAGTAGCCAGGCCAAGAAGGCTGTATGAAGCACGGATTAATTGGTCTAACCCAGATTCTTCAATGCCAAGCTCACCAAGGAACATTTCTTTTTCTTCGCCTTCAAGTTCAGCAATTTCCGATTCGATCTTCGCACAAATGACAATGACTTCAGCATTGTCTTTTTCAGCGAATGCCCGAACCTTCTGAACATATTCATTATCGGCGGAATCTGCAATATCATCTTCTCCAACATTGGCAACATAAAGGATTGGTTTAATGGTTAAAAGGTGCAGGCCTTTTACGATTTTCAGCTGTTCTTCTGTAAACTCGACAGTCCGTGCCGGTCTTTCTTCTTCAAACGCCTCTTTCAGCATCGTTAAAATTTCATGCTCAACCATAGCTTCTTTATCTTTTTGCTTGGCCATTTTGCCGACGCGTTCGATACGTTTTTCTACAGATTCTAAATCTGCAAGAATAAGCTCCAGATTAATAACCTCGATATCTTCAATCGGGTCGACCTTTCCGGCCACATGTGTAATATTATCATCTGCAAAGCAGCGTACAACCTGGCAGATGGCATCTACCTGGCGGATATGCGAAAGGAATTTATTTCCTAATCCTTCTCCCTTGCTTGCTCCTTTTACAATTCCGGCAATATCCGTAAATTCAAAGGCAGTCGGAACCGTTTTTTTTGGCTGCACAAGCTCAGTTAACTTCTGCAGACGGTGATCCGGCACTTCTACTATGCCGACATTCGGGTCGATTGTGCAGAAAGGATAGTTGGCAGACTCGGCACCTGCCTGTGTAATTGCATTAAACAAAGTAGATTTGCCTACATTCGGCAGTCCTACAATACCAGCTGTTAAAGCCATGTATATGTCACTCCTCTTATACTCTCTATATCAAATATGTTTGTCCAAAAAAATTTGTATATTATTCCATCGGGCAACTTAAACCCTTCACAATTATAGATTTTGCGCGAAAAAAAGACAAGTCTGTGAAAAACTATCACCTTTTGTTTTGCATGCGTGATGGGCTATTCCTCGTGCTTCTTCAGTACTTTTTTCATTTTTTTCGAAAAATCTCTTCTTGGCAGCATGACACTGTGCCCGCAGCCTTCACATTTTATCCGGATATCCATTCCAAGGCGGATGATCTTCCACTGATTTACACCGCATGGATGAGGTTTCTTCATTTCAACCACATCATGTAATGCATACTCTTTTTCTTCCATTCCTCATCCCTCCTTCAAGGATTTTCCTACTCGCCTTCACTGCGGTTTACCATAACCATCCGTGGTACAGGGCTCTCTATGCCGTGCTCATCGAGTGAGGCCCGTATGTCCTTTCTAAGGATGCGGGCCATATTCCAGTGGCGCATTGGACTTGTTTCTGCCACGATTCTCAAAACAATTTCCGTCGGATTGAGCGACTGTATCCCTAATAGCTCTGGAGCTTTGATTAAATCCTCATACTTATCCGGCATGCCTTCCAGCAAATCATTAATGACCTTTTCGGCAAGCTCGACATTACCGTCATATGGAATGCTGACATCCACCACGGCCACACTATTTAATATAGATAAATTAGTGACCTCAGAAATTCCTCCATTAGGCATGACGTGCAATTCGCCTGTAGAGGTTTTCACCTTCGTTGTCCGAAGTCCTATTTCCAGCACTTCCCCTTCAAAATTCCCTATTCTGATATAATCCCCAACAGAAAATTGGTCTTCCAGAATGATAAAAAATCCTGAAATGATATCCTTTACAAGACTTTGTGCTCCAAACCCCACCGCAAGTCCTACTATTCCGGCACCAGCCAGCAGTGCTTTCACTTCTATTCCGCATGCATCCAAAATCATGACAAGCGAAATAAAATAAACGGCATAGGTAATCACATTTTCTAATAGCTTTAATAAGGTGGCTTCCCGGCGTTCAGAAATCCGCAGCGGGCTTTTCGAACGGACCAGAAAGAATTTTTTAATCAGTGCCTTAGAAACTCCGATGATAATCCGGGAGATGACTAAAATGGCAATAATCTTGAGCAAGCCTTCTCCAATATGAATCCATGTATCCTCATCATACAGTTTTTTATAAAATCTTCCTTTTATATTCCACAAATAAATCACCAGCTTTTCAAGAGGATTCTGCTTAAATACTATAATAACAACAATTATAGGTTTTTGTACAAAAAAACTATGGGTATATAGATAGAACAAATAAACCGTATGAAAGCAGAATAAAACCAGGCACGAAATACTTCATATATCGCGAAGATCCCAGCGCGTTTTTGGCATGCACATCATGCCTTTTGGTTCCTTCAATATATAATGTACAGCTCCCGGCTGTTTTATCTGAAAAAACGGAGGATAAGTTTCTTACCGCCTGCACGTATACTATCCCTGTTTTTTCCGTATACTGTTACTACTATTAAAGAGGAGTGGAACCGATGAACCTAAAACCCAGTTTTTTAGAAAATAAAAATCGAATGAGCCGGGTCATGCACGAAGATTTAGATGCCTCGAGACGGATTTCCCAAGAATTGCTCGCCCTGCTTCCTGCCTCTCAGACTCAGTCCATTGTTATTGTTTGCATCGGTACAGATCGTTCCACTGGAGATTCCCTTGGCCCTCTTGTCGGGACGTTCCTGAAAGAGAAAACGTTCGCTTCTAACTTTTCCGTTTATGGAACCCTTGAAGATCCGATTCACGCGATGAATCTCGAAGAAAAACTAACTGAAATCAAACTGAAATATGACCGTCCATTCATCATTGGAATCGATGCCTGTTTAGGCAAGCTGAAAAGCGTAGGAGTTGTCCAAATTGGTGAAGGTCCTGTCAAGCCGGGCGCCGGTGTAAATAAAGAGCTCCCGAGTGTAGGTGATGCCCATATTACAGGGATTGTCAATGTGAGCGGATTTATGGAATTCATGGTCCTGCAGAACACCAGGCTAAACCTGGTCCTTAAAATGGCCAAAACCATTTCAAACGGTATTCACCTGGCCTCAAGCCAGCTTAGCCGCCCCTCCAGCTTCACTCCATTCACCTGGAGCTATGAACAGGAAAAAACGCTATAGTATAGAAAAAAGGAAGGCAGCCGCCTTTCCCTTTTTTATGTTTGCCGATTTGAAAGCAATGGATCATAGCTTTATATCAAAATAGTAAAAAATAGTGACAAGCACAGCTGTCACAAGCACCCCTGGAAGAAGGTTCGCTGCTCTGATTTTAGTAAGGCCCATCAGATTCAGCCCGATGGCTGCAATCATCAGCCCCCCGGTTGCTGTCATTTCCATAATGAAGGAATGCATCAGCTCCTGAGGTACCCATTTATCAATTTGTGTAGCAAATAATGCAATGGCACCCTGGTAGAGAAATACCGGAACTGCGGAAAAAATGACGCCTATGCCAAGCGTGCTGGCTAAGATAATGGAAGTAAATCCGTCAATGACTGCTTTTGTGTACAGCACATCATGGTCATGACGAATCCCGCTGTCGAGGGCCCCGATAATAGCCATCGCACCAATTAAAAAAATCAGGGTGGCCGTGACAAACCCCTGAGCGATTGTATTGCCTTCTTTAGCCTTCATTTTTCTTTCGATAAATCGGCCAAGCGAATTAAGGCGTGCATCAATATCCGCCAACTCACCAAGCACTGCCCCTATTACTAAGCTTAAAATCACTATCAGGTATTGCTGGCTCTTGAATCCCATTTGAAGGCCAAGCACCGTTACCGCAAGGCCGATGCCGCTCATCACCGTATCCTTCATTTTTTCAGGAATATTCTGCAATACCCTGCCAAGGAGCGTTCCGGCGATTATACAAATAGCATTAACTATGGTCCCTAGAAGTATCATTTTCTTTTCACCTTTTAAATAAGCAAAACTGCCGTTTCATTGTCAGCTGCTTCTTTCCTTCTGATAATATTCAAAAAAATAAACCACCTGATCAAGATGGCTTAAAAATTTTGATTTTCTTGATCGATTATATCCAAAATTCTCTCCAGATTTCCTGTGAGAAGAACTCGATTTCAATTTTGCCTTTTTTCTTATTTTGTTTAATTGTAACGGTTGTTCCTAAACGCTCTCGTAAACTCGATTCACGCTCTTTAATGAAAACATTTTTTTTAGGCTTTGAAGGCTGCACTGTTTCACGTGAAACAGGCTGGTTCAAATCCTGGATATAGTTTTCAAGCTGGCGTACATTCATGGAGTCCTTAAAGATTTTTTCCGCCACAGAAGGCAGCAAATCCTTGTTTTTCAGGGCAAGAAGCGCCCTTCCATGGCCCATCGAAATTTTCCCTTCTGTAATTAGGCTTTGGATATCCTCAGGCAGGGAAAGCAGCCGGATATGGTTTGTGATATGAGGACGGCTTTTGCCAAGGCGCTTCGCCAGCTCCTCCTGCGTTACATTCAGTTTATCCAAAAGAGACTGATAGGCCACTGCTTCTTCAATAGGATTCAAGTCTTCTCTTTGTAGATTTTCAAGAATGGCGAGCTCCATCATCTGCTGCTCGGACAGCTCCCTGATGACGACAGGAACAGATGTCAGTCCCGCTTCCTTCGCCGCCCGAAAACGCCTTTCTCCAACGACAATTTCATATCCCTTAATACTTTTCCGGGCAATAATCGGCTGGAGGATACCGTGCTGCTCGATCGATTCCTTCAATTCGCTGATTGCCTCTGCATGAAAAATTTTTCTCGGCTGATAGGGGTTCGGCCGTAAATCTTTTATATTGATATTATGGATCGCATCTTCTTTTCCTGCCTCCATATTTGTAAATAGAGCATTGATTCCTTTGCCAAGTCCTCTAGCCATGTGATTCCACTTCCTTTGCCAGTTCTAGATAAACCTCCGCACCTCTTGACTTGGGATCATATATAATAATAGGTTCTCCGTGGCTTGGCGCTTCGCTTAAACGGACATTTCGCGGAATGATCGTTTTATACACTTTGTCCTGAAAATACTTTTTCACTTCTTCGATGACTTGTATGCCCAGGTTTGTTCTGGCATCCAGCATGGTAAGCAGGACCCCTTCAATTTTCAGATCCTGATTAAGATGCTTCTGGACCAGCCGGACTGTATTCAGCAGCTGGCTGAGCCCTTCCAATGCGTAATATTCACATTGAACAGGAATCAATACTGCATCGGCTGCTGTCAAAGCATTTAATGTCAGCAATCCGAGCGAGGGAGGACAATCAATGATAATATAATCGAATTGTTCCTGCACCTCTTCCAATGCTCGTTTCAAGCGTACCTCTCTTGAGATAGTAGGGACTAGTTCAATTTCCGCCCCGGCAAGCTGAATTGTCGCCGGTATGGCAAATAAATTCTCGACCTTTGTTTCCTTGATCACTTCCCGTGCCTCAATATCATCAACAAGCACATCATATACACATTGTTCCACGTCCGCTTTGTCAATCCCTGCCCCGCTGGTCGCATTGCCCTGCGGATCGATATCAACCAATAGCACTTTCTTGCCTATGTAAGCTAAACAGGCCCCCAGGTTCACAGAAGTAGTGGTTTTTCCCACACCGCCTTTTTGATTCGCAATGGCGAGAATCTTTCCCACAAAGTCACCCACTTTCCTAACAAATCTAGTTACAATCTATTAAAATGCCGCAAAAAATTTCATATAAAGGGTCTGTTAAACTTGCCTGCTGCCAATCAAAATGGAAGCATGGTATTTTAACAAAATCTATATTACAAACCTTATTCCAATTAATTGAAGTTTCGCTATCTATTTTATCATGAAAAAATAAAGTTGATATTATTTTCCGGGAAAAAAACTAAAGCATACGTGCTTTGCCAAAGAGCACGTCCAAGCTTCCTGCTCCCCTGAGACGGCTGCAGCGACCGTTACCGGTGATTCCCCGAAACAACAAGAAAGCCCGGCAATCCGCAGCTGCCAGGCGCAAAAAAATCTATTATGGCTTTTTCTTTGGTATTTTAATGGTGAACTGATAATATTCCTCGAATTCCTCTTCTTCTGAATCAAGGTTAATGCCATTATCGGTAACCATGCTTAAAGACTGTCTGATAGTATTAACGGCAATTCTCATATCCTTTGAAAATGCCTTTCTTTTCGGTTTTGGCTTCTTCTCCAGGCTGGTGAGCATTTTGACAACCCGTTCCTCGGTCTGCTTAACATTCAGGTTTTTTTCGATGATTTCTTCTAATAGCTTAACCTGCTTTTCAGGATCCTTCAGGGGAATCAGCGAGCGCGCATGCCGCTCTGTTATATGCTTTTGAAGAAGGGCATCCTGGATTTCCTGCGGAAGCTTTAAAAGCCTTAGTTTATTCGCTACTGTAGACTGACCGATTCCCAGCCTCTGGGCAAGTGCCTCCTGGGTAAGCTCATGAAGCTGGAGGAGCCTGCTGTAGGCCAGAGCCTCCTCTACAGGCGTAAGCTCTTCACGCTGCAGGTTTTCTATAAGTGCTACTGAAGCTGTTTCAGTATCATTGAAGTCTTTGATCAGGACTGGCGCAGTATCCCAGCCAAGTTTCTGAATGGCCCGGAATCGCCGCTCTCCAGCAATGATTTCGTACTTGCCGGGCTCATATTCCCGGACTACGATCGGCTGGATGATCCCATGTGTATGAATGGTCTGGGCCAGCTCCGTAATTTTATTCTCATTAAAAACCGTTCTTGGTTGATATCGATTCGGCACAATGTCAGAAATGGAGATTTTTTTTATTTCTTCGCTGCTAACTGGTGCCTCCATCTCTATTTGCTGTTCTTCTTTTTCGCCTAACCCAAAGAACCGCGAAAAAGGATGCTTCATCTCCCTACACCACCTTTAAGGAACTCCCATATAACATATTCTCTACAGAAATGACAAGTCCTGCTTAAATCTTGACAATATTAAACAATTCCTTTGATTCATGATCCGCTACCTTTAATAGTAAAAGAAAATCAGGGTTTGTGCTATAAGAAATTCAACCCAAACTATCAGCTTAAGCCTGCCCGGCGGCATTTCAGGATAAAAACCCCATGGGCCGGCCAATAATCAGGCAGCACTGCTATTCTATCGGTGTCTTATTTGGTGTCCCTGGCTTTCTTGGATACTTTTTCGGAGTCGGTTTCACCTTTTTAATTGTGATGATATTTCTTTCGCTATCTTCTTCAGGAAGCAGGAAAGGATGGATTTGTTCCACTTTTCCGCCCAAAAGGAAAATCGCTTTTTTTCCCTCTTCCATTTCTTCGCCAGTGCTTGCAGCTTTCATCGCGACAAAATGGCCTTCAGGCTTTACAAGCGGCAGGCACAATTCACTTAAAACGGACATTCTTGCCACGGCCCTGGCCATTACTACATCGTATTTTTCACGATGTTCAGGGTTTTGTGCAAAGCTTTCAGCCCTGTCATGGTAGAAAGATACATTTGAAAGATTAAGCGAGCTTGCAAGCTGTTCCAAAAAGGTAATCCGCTTATTCAATGAATCGACAATGGAAACATGCAGCCCGGGGAAGCAGATTTTCAGCGGAATGCTTGGAAATCCTGCCCCTGCCCCTACATCACATAATTTATAAGGCTTAGTAAAATCAAAATAAAAAGCAGCACTGATTGAATCATAAAAATGCTTGAGGTACACTTCCTCTTTGTCGGTGATGGCTGTCAGGTTCATTTTCTCATTCCACTCAACCAATAGGGAATAATATGTTTCAAATTGCTGGAGCTGCAGCTCACTCAGGTCAATTCCACGACCCTTGAGCTCTTGCTGGAATTGTTCAATATTCATAGGTTTTCAATCCTTTTCCGGAATTTCCTCTATTTAGAAACACGTGCGATTCTGCCTTGTTCTAAATAAACAAGCAAAATAGAAACGTCAGCCGGATTCACCCCGGAGATTCTGGAAGCCTGCGCTACTGAAAGCGGAGCAACCTCTTTTAATTTTTGGCGTGCTTCTGATGCCAGGCCGTTAATGGCATCATAATCAATATTTTGAGGGATTTTTTTATTTTCCATTTTTTTAAGCCTGTCTACCTGCTGCAGGGACTTTTCAATATATCCTTCATACTTAATCTGGATTTCTACCTGTTCAGTCACTTCTCCGCTAAGCATTGTTTCACTTGGAGCAAGAAGCTGAATGTGGCTGTAATTCATTTCAGGGCGTTTGAGCAAATCTGAAGCCCTTATGCCATCCTTCAATTCACTGCCGCCGCTTTCCACAATAATTTCCTGCACCTGCTTGGTCGGCTTGATAAAATGGCTATTCAAGCGCTCTTTTTCAGCTTCCACAGCTTCTTTTTTCGCGAGGAACCTTTGATATCGCTCTTCTTTTATCATCCCGATTTTATGGCCGGTTTCAGTCAGGCGAAGATCGGCATTATCGTGGCGCAGAAGAAGGCGGTATTCAGCGCGGGATGTTAACAAACGATATGGCTCATTCGTTCCTTTAGTTACTAAATCATCTATTAATACCCCAATATATGCATCCGCTCTTCCAAGAATCAGCTGCTCTTTATCCAGAGCATTCAGTCCGGCATTAATACCAGCCATCAATCCCTGTCCTGCAGCTTCTTCATAGCCTGAAGTACCATTTATCTGTCCCGCTGTATACAGGTTTTTCACTTTCTTGGTTTCGAGAGTCGGCCATAGCTGTGTCGGAACGATCGCATCATACTCAATGGCATATCCGGCACGCATTAATTGTGCTTTCTCAAGGCCAGGGATGGATTCGAGAATCTTTCGCTGCACATCTTCAGGCAGGCTTGTGGAAAGTCCCTGTACGTAAACCTCCTGGGTATTGCGTCCTTCCGGCTCCAGGAAAATCTGGTGGCGCGGTTTATCATTGAACCGGACTACTTTATCCTCAATGGATGGGCAATAACGCGGTCCTGTTCCTTTGATCATGCCTGAGTACATCGGTGAACGGTGAAGATTGTTATCAATGATCAGGTGTGTTTCTTCATTTGTATAAGTCAGCCAGCATGGAAGCTGGTCTGTAATGAATTTCGTCGTTTCATAGGAAAACGCTCTAGGCACATCATCTCCAGGCTGTATTTCCGTTTTTGAATAATCAATGGTTGAGCTGTTCACACGAGGAGGCGTCCCTGTTTTAAAGCGGACTAAATCAAAACCAAGCTCCTCCAGATGTTCTGACAATCGGATGGAAGGCTGCTGGTTGTTCGGGCCGCTTGAATATTTCAATTCACCAAGAATGATTTCCCCGCGCAGGAAGGTTCCTGTTGTAATAACCACGGTTTTCCCTTTATATACAGCACCTGTTTGGGTAATAACCCCCGTACATATGCCATCTTCTACAATCAGCTGCTCTACCATTCCTTGAACTAATGTCAGGTTCGGCTCATTTTCAATGGTCTTCTTCATTTCATTCTGATAAAGAAACTTATCCGCTTGTGCCCTTAATGCACGTACGGCTGGCCCTTTTCCAGTATTCAGCATTCTCATCTGAATGTGGGTTTTATCGATATTTCTGCCCATTTCTCCGCCCAATGCATCGATTTCCCTGACCACGATTCCCTTTGCCGGCCCTCCGACAGAAGGGTTACAAGGCATGAATGCAACCATATCCAAATTGATAGTGATCATCAGGGTCTTCGCGCCGACTCTCGCTGCTGCTAGACCTGCTTCACTGCCTGCATGACCTGCTCCTATGACAATGACATCATAGCTGCCTGCATCATATTGCATAGCTTTTTACCTCCACTTTCAAAATATATATTTATTTACAGCACTTTCTGGGCAATAACTGTCCCGCCCGGTGATTCACTTTACTTACCAAGGCAAAATTGGGAGAATAATTGGTCAATCAAGCTTTCATGGACGCTTTCTCCAATGATTTCACCAAGCAGCTCCCATGCCTTCGTGAAATCAATCTGTACCAAATCAACAGGTGTGCCCGACTCGATAGCATCAATGCTGTCTTCTATTGCTTGCAAGGCCTGTCCAAGCAATGCAATATGCCTCGAATTAGAAACATACGTCAAATCGCCGGCTTCAATTGCCCCTTCGAAAAACAGAGAGGATATGGCTTCTTCCAGTTCATCAATGCCCTCGTCTTCAAGCAAAGAAGTGGAAACCATTCTTTGTGTTGGTGCCAGCTGCTTCACCCGCTCTATGTTAATCTTACGCGGAAGATCTGTTTTATTAATGATGATGATGACATCCATGCCTTCAACGGCCTGAAAAAGCAATTCATCTTCCTCACTTAGCTCATCAGAATTGTTTAGCACAAGAAGGATTAAATCTGCATCCTTTAAAACAGCACGTGAACGTTCCACGCCTATTCTTTCTACAATATCCTCTGTTTCGCGGATACCTGCCGTATCCAGGAGCCTTAATGGCACTCCGCGCACATTCACATATTCTTCGATAACATCCCTTGTTGTTCCTGGTATGTCCGTCACAATCGCTTTATTTTCATGAACCAGGCTGTTCAGCAAGGAGGACTTGCCGACATTCGGACGTCCGATAATGACCGTGGACAATCCTTCCCTGAGGATTTTCCCCTGTTCAGAGGTCCTTAGGATTTTTTTAATTTCTCCGCGGACAAAATGGGCTTTCTCCATAAATAGCCGATGTGTCATTTCTTCCACATCATCATATTCAGGATAGTCAATGTTCACCTCGACCTGGGCCAGGGTTTCTAATATTTCCTGCCTTAGCTTCCGGATCAGCTGTGAAAGCCTGCCTTCCATTTGCCCCAATGCCACATTCATCGCTTTGTCTGTTTTGGCACGGATCAGATCCATGACTGCTTCAGCCTGGGAGAGGTCGATTCTGCCATTTAAAAAGGCGCGTTTTGTGAATTCGCCGGGTTCAGCAAGCCGCGCGCCCTGGGACAGGACAAGCTGAAGCACCCGATTTACAGAAACGATGCCGCCATGACAGTTAATTTCCACAACATCTTCCCGTGTAAAGGTTTTAGGTCCTTTCATGATTGATATCATGACTTCTTCCACTGTATTGCCAGTTTTAGGGTCCCTTAAGTGCCCATAATGTATGGTATGAGACTCCACCCCGGCTAAACGCTTGCTGCCAGGGCCCTTATATATCTTATCCGCTATCGATACTGCTTCTTCGCCGCTGAGCCTGACAATCGCTATTGCGCCTTCTCCCATGGGTGTGGATACAGCCGCAATCGTATCATATTCCATTCCTGTCACCCCGCAAATGTATCTTTTCATCTATATCAATAAAAAATTTCGTTTTTATACCCAAATAACTACAATAACACAATCAGCCATTGAAAAAAAGCACATAACCTTTGGCGCATGATGTTATCCACAACGCGCTGAAAATCACTTTCTTTACCGTTTATTTTAACTTATCCACATGTGAATAACAAGCAAGCCTGACCCTCCCTCATCATTCATGTGCTTTTGTCTGCCTCAATATTTTTGAGAGCACAGCAAAAATGCCCCCTGCTTATGCAGAGGGCATTTCATTATTTTATAGGCTTAATCACCAGATGGCGGTATGGTTCTGCACCGCTTGATTCGGTTTTGATTTTCCGTTTGCCCATCAGGGCGTTGTGAATCACCTTGCGCTCATTGGAAGGCATCGGTTCAAGAGCTACTTCTTTCCCGGTTTTCATGGCTTTATTTGCCATTCTTTCCGCGAGCTGGACCAATGTATCATTTCTGCGCTGCCTGTAATCTTCAGCATCTACCTCAACTGTCAAATACTGTTTGGAATACCGATTAGCAACCAGCTGTGTAAGATACTGGAGAGAGTTAAGTGTCTGTCCCCTTTTTCCGATCAGCAGCGCAATTTTATCGCCTGAAAGCTGAAAGGAAATATTTCTGCCATTACGTTTCACAGCAACTTCGGCACCGACACCCATTTTTTCGCTCACATTCTTCAAAAAACGAATGCCTTCCTCAACAGGGTCTGGAGGCAATGTGACATTTACCACTGCCTGCCTGGATCCGAAAATTCCAAAAAAACCTTTTTTTCCCTGATCAGCAATTTCAATTTCTACGCGGTCTCTTGTGGTGTTTAGCTGAGATAAAGCTGATTCTACTGCTTCTTCGACTGATTGTCCTGTAGCAGTTATCCTTTTCACTTTTTCTTAGCTCCTCCCGCATCACCGGAAGCTGTTTTTCTCAGATCCGGACCTTTAATGAAATAGGTTTGTGCAATCATGAAAATATTGCCGACTACCCAATATAGAGACAAGGCAGCTGGGAATCTTATCGCAAAGATAACGATCATTACCGGCATAATATAGAGCATCATTGTCATTTGCGTTGCCATTTGAGGGGTTGTCGTATTCCCTGCCATTGTAAGCTTTTGCTGAATGAACGTTGTGATTCCCGCAACAATCGGCAAAATGTACAACGGATCAGGAGTTCCAAGGTCAAACCACAAAAAGCTGTGGTGAGCGATTTCCCGCGTCCGGCTGATTGCATGGTAAAAGCCAATCAGGATAGGCATTTGTATTAATAGCGGAAAACAGCCCGCTAAAGGATTTACATTATATTTAGAAAATAAAGCCATGGTTTCCTGCTGCAGCTTTTGCTGTGTGGCAGCATCTTTTGAGCTATATTTTTCTTTCAGCTTGGCCATTTCAGGCTGCAGGGCCTGCATTGCTTTAGAGTTTTTTGTCTGTTTGATCATCAATGGCAGGATCACTAATCGGACCAGTATGGTAACCACTACGATGCCAAGGCCATAGTTATTTCCTAAAAACTTAGAGACACTTGTGATGAGCACCGATAAAGGATACACAATATAGTGATTCCAGAATCCTGTGCTGCTTGAATCAATCGGCTGCTTGATTTCCGTACAGCCGGAAAGAAGCATGATAATGGCAGCAATCCCCATAATGAAAAATATTCTTTTTTTCAAGCGTTTTTTCCTCCTATCTTCCGAAAGATCCTGAAGCTGCCTGCAAAGGCTTTTTTGCATGACTGTCCGGCCTATCTTCAGACCAAGGGCCAAAGCCGCCGGCAGGTCATGATCCTCTTTCGGTCACATATATTACGGTATGCAGGCTAAATGGTTTCATTATTTGGTGAATTTATTGCTTGCTTTATTTAGGGTTAATGATTTGGAACGTTTTAGAACGTGGATCAGACTGTTCTTCACTTCAAGAAAGTCCATTTGTGATGCAGGCTTGCGGGCAATTATGACATAATCCTTGCCAATTCCGATATTTTCTATAAGTTCCAGGAAGGATTGCCTTATGTACCTTTTAATTTGGTTTCTTACTACGGCATTTCCGATTTTTTTGCTGACAGAAAGGCCGATCCTGAAATGGTCCTGATTAGGCTTTTCAAGGACATACACTACAAATTGCCTGTTTCCGAATGATTCACCCTTCTTAAAAACATCCTGGAATTCATCATTCTTCTTAATCCTTAGCTTTTTTTTCATTCTTTACACCTACATTAAATGAAATTGGGTAACCCCAAAAACACCTTCTATTGAAAAAAAAGACCACTGAGACTTTTCAGTGGTCTATGCAGATAATACTTTTCTGCCCTTGCGGCGACGTGCAGCTAACACTCTACGTCCGTTTTTCGTGCTCATGCGGCTACGGAAACCGTGAACCTTACTGTGCTTGCGCTTATTCGGTTGATAAGTTCTTTTCATTATATGACACCTCCCTGAGGAATAACAGTTAAAGACAGTCTTCGTAATTATATAGATGGCAGGACTAAAAAGTCAACCTCTCTATAAAAAAAAATCAATTTCACATCAAAAAAAGCCAAGTGATCTTTTTGTTCGTATTCTCCTATTGTAAATCATTTTACTGCTTTGGAACATAGAAAATTTTGGCTCAGCAGTTTTTATGAAAGAAAACATGACTTTATTGTTAATCGCTGATCCTTCCTCACGGTTTTTTTTATTGGTTAAAGTACTCATAGAGAGCTCTTCATATTAAACCGCTTGTCCATTTATAAAGCTGACATTTCTAGCTGTGGATACTTTTTCGACATTTTTTTCAATATCCACAGCCTTCCAGTTATACTTTTGCACATAAAAAAGGACTGTGGAAAAGTTTTTCCCGCAGCGTGCGGTCTTGTGGATAAAGTTTTTAAATCCATTGCAACCAAGGCAAATATCTGATATTATATTTGTGTTTTCACTCTGAATAACTTTCAATCATTTTAGTAGTTATCCACAAATTGTGTATAACTTGTGGATAAATTATTCTGGCTGTGAATATAAATTTGTCCACAATCGGTGGATATTGTCGAAAACTGTTTTACTTCTTATTATATATTTTTTCCCCATTCCTGTTGATGCATAAAAATACTGCTTATGAATTTTAATGTATTTTTACTTATACAAATGTTGCACACGGATGGAAACAGGGTCAGAAACCAGAAAATGCGGAGTTAGAATACAATCCTGAACTTGCGTATTCATTTTCATTTTTTATAGAAATATCCTTAGCAAAGGAGGGATTAGATGGACAACATTGATAGTCTATGGAACCAGGCTTTATCAAAGATTGAAAAGAAGATTTCAAAACCAAGTTTTGAAACATGGCTTAAATCGACAAAAGCCCATATGCTGCAGGGAGACCTATTAACTGTAACAGCTCCCAATGAATTTGCCCGTGATTGGCTGGAAGAACGCTATTCCCGGCTTATATCAGATGTTCTGTTCGAGCTCACAGGTGAAGAATTAGAAGCTAAATTTATCATTCCCCCTAATCAGGGAGAAGATGACTTTGCCGATTCGCCTCCTGCCAAAAAGCCAAAGAAACAAGACGATGATCATAATGATTTTCCGCAGCACATGTTAAATACTAAAAATACATTTGACACTTTTGTTATTGGTTCAGGCAACCGGTTTGCCCATGCAGCATCGCTTGCAGTAGCCGAAGCTCCAGCTAAAGCCTATAATCCTTTGTTTATATACGGGGGAGTGGGCCTTGGCAAAACGCATTTAATGCACGCTATCGGCCACTATGTGCTGGAACATAATCCGCGGGCAAAGGTGGTATACCTTTCTTCGGAAAAGTTCACCAATGAATTCATTAATTCCATACGTGATAACAAGGCGGGGGACTTCCGCGACAAATATCGGAATGTAGATGTTCTTCTTATTGATGATATTCAATTTTTAGCTGGAAAAGAACAAACACAGGAGGAATTTTTCCATACTTTCAATACCCTCCATGAAGAAAGCAAACAAATTGTCATTTCAAGTGATCGTCCACCTAAAGAGATACCTACACTCGAAGACAGGCTGCGTTCCCGTTTTGAATGGGGACTGATAACAGATATCACACCGCCTGATCTTGAGACCAGGATCGCGATACTCCGCAAAAAAGCTAAAGCAGAGGGCCTTGATATCCCAAATGAAGTGATGCTTTATATTGCAAACCAGATTGATTCGAATATTCGTGAGCTTGAGGGGGCACTTATCAGAGTTGTCGCTTATTCGTCATTGATTAATAAAGATATCAATGCAGACCTTGCTGCTGAAGCATTGAAAGATATCATTCCAAGCTCAAAGCCTAAAATCGTTACGATCCTTGATATTCAAAAAACAGTCGGAGAGCATTACAGTGTTAAGCTTGAAGACTTTAAAGCTAAAAAGAGAACAAAGTCAGTGGCTTTCCCGCGGCAGATCGCCATGTATTTATCCCGCGAGCTGACAGATTTCTCTCTTCCTAAAATAGGAGATGAATTCGGAGGAAGAGATCATACCACCGTCATTCATGCACATGAAAAAATTTCAAAACTGCTTCAAACAGATTCCCAGCTGCAAAGACAGGTTAAGGAAATACAGGTCCAGCTAAAAGTCTGACATTCGAATAGTGTTGATAACTTCCTTACACTTACTCACAGTCTGTCCACATGTGGATAGACTGTTTTTCCTTATGTTTATCGTAGTTATCCACATACTAACAGGCCCTACTACTATTACTACTATCTTTTTTAAAAAAATAATAACTAAAACACTATGCTTAGCAGGCTGAAAATATCACTTAACGGGAGGAAAAAATAAAATGAGATTTATCATCCAAAGAGATCGTTTGGTTCATAGCGTCCAGGAAGTTCTAAAGGCTGTTACATCCAGAACGACAATCCCTATTCTGACTGGGATAAAAATCAATGTTACAAGTGAAGGTGTCACACTTACCGGAAGTGACTCGGATATTTCCATTCAATCTTTTATTCCGGCGGAAGATGAGGGCAATGAGATTGTTGAAGTCAAACAAAGCGGAGCAATTGTCCTTAATGCCCGTTTTTTCAGTGATATTGTTAAAAAACTTCCCATGGATACGGTTGAAATTGAAGTGCAAAACCATTTCCAGACAATTCTCCGTTCAGGAAAAGCTGAATTTAATTTAAATGGATTAGATGCTGAAGAATATCCTCACCTGCCAATGATTGAAGAAGAAAACATTTTTAAGATTCCAGCGGACCTTCTTAAAACTCTAATACGCCAAACCGTCTTTGCTGTGTCCACGTCAGAAACACGGCCCATCTTGACAGGTGTAAACTTGAAGGTTGAAACGGACGAATTAACCTGTATTGCAACAGACAGCCACCGCCTGGCAATGAGGAAAGCAAAAATAGAAAGCGGCATCCAAGGCTCCCATAGTGTGGTCATCCCCGGAAAAAGCTTAAATGAGCTAAGCAAGATTCTGGATGATACGAACGATCCGATCGAAATTGTAATTACAGAAAACCAGGTGCTTTTCAAAGCCCAAAACCTGCTGTTTTACTCCAGGCTGCTTGAAGGAAACTATCCTGACACATCCAGGCTGATTCCAAACGACAGCAAAACCGATGTCACCGTCCGCGCCAAGGATTTCCTGCAGGCGATTGACCGGGCGTCACTGCTTGCTAGAGAAGGAAGAAACAATGTCGTCAAATTATCTACCCATGATGGAAAAATCATTGAAGTATCTTCCAATACTCCTGAAATCGGGAAAGTCATTGAAGAAGTGCTTGCTGAATCCATTGAAGGCGAAGATCTTAAAATATCCTTCAGCGCAAAGTTTGTCATGGATGCTTTAAAGGCTTTGGAAGGCACGGATATTACAATTAATTTCACTGGCGCCATGCGGCCATTCGTCATCCGCTCGCTAAACGATGACACAATGCTGCAATTAATCCTGCCTGTAAGGACATACTAAAAAGCGAATAACATATTTCAAAGCTTTGCGGCTCAAACAGCGTAAAGGGCAATATATGTATTTTGTACTGTGAAAGTAAAGGTCTGTCCTGCGGGCCTTTTTCTTTTTATCATGCTTTACGATCAATGGCTTAAGGGAAATCGCCCAAAAGGAAGTACATATTTTCTAAGGGGTCATGGGGTATTGAATGCTATTGACAGTCTTAAAAAAGAGAAGTAAGTTGATCAGCCCAAAATCAAAATGACAGCTTTCATCACACATAAATAGCCGTCCTTGCGAAAAATGCCTTGCTGTATCCTCAATACTTTGTCTATTTGCGTTTTTTTTAGTAAAATAAAATATTAGAGACTACTGAGAAATGAGTGAGCGATATGCAAGAGATTCAGATTGGAACGGAATATATCACACTGGGTCAATTTTTGAAGCTGGCTGATGTCATCCAAAGCGGAGGGATGGCGAAATGGTTCCTGAGTGAGCATGAAGTATTTATAAACGGTGAATTGGATGTCCGGAGGGGCAGGAAGCTTAGGGAAGGTGATAAAATAGAGATCCCGCAGGTCAGCGGCCGTTTCTTGATCACATCCTAAGCAAAGGATAGAACATATGCATATAGAAAACATAAAACTGAAGAATTACCGGAATTATGAAGATCTTGAACTATCTTTCGAAAACAAGGTGAATGTTATCCTTGGAGAAAATGCCCAGGGCAAAACAAATGTCATGGAGTCCATCTATGTGCTGGCCATGGCAAAATCCCACCGGACATCCAATGATAAAGAACTTATTCGCTGGGACCAGGAATATGCTAAAATAGAAGGTAGGGTAAAAAAGAGAAATAATTCTATTCCACTTGAATTACTCATTTCCAAAAAGGGTAAAAAAGCTAAAAGCAATCATATTGAACAACAGAGGCTAAGCCAGTATGTCGGGAATATGAATGTAATTATGTTTGCTCCGGAGGATTTGAATCTGGTCAAGGGAAGTCCTCAGGTGAGACGCCGTTTTATAGATATGGAAATTGGGCAGGTTTCTCCCGTCTACCTTCATGATATGAGTCAATATCAAAAAATACTTCAACAAAGAAATCATTATTTAAAACTTCTTCAAATCCGAAAACAGACAGACACCACCATGCTGGATGTCTTAACAGAGCAGCTTATTGACCACGCTGCGAAGATTGTGCTGCGCCGGTATAAGTTCCTTCTTTTGCTGCAAAAATGGGCAGAACCGGTACATTCCGGGATATCAAGAGGCAAGGAAATTCTGAAAATAGAATATAAGCCCTCTCTCGATGTATCAGAATCTATGGATTTGTCGAAAATGATAGAAGAATTCCAAGAAAAATTTGCTAAAATAAAAGCAAGAGAAATTGAACGGGGTGTGACATTGACCGGACCCCATCGGGATGATCTGGTCTTTTATGTGAACGGACGGGATGTACAGACCTTTGGATCTCAGGGGCAGCAGCGTACCACCGCCCTTTCTTTGAAACTTGCTGAAATTGAATTAATACACGCCGAAATCGGCGAATATCCAATACTGCTGCTGGATGATGTTTTATCAGAGCTGGATGACTTCAGGCAGTCACATCTGTTAAATACCATCCAAGGGAAGGTGCAGACATTTGTTACTACCACTTCTGTAGAGGGAATCGACCATCAGACTCTGCGTGAAGCTGCAGCCTTTACAGTGAATCAGGGACATGTAACAAAGGTCAAATGATGAGGTGAGTTCATGTATCTGCATATCGGGGAGGATATACTTGTTAAAACGGATGATGTGATTGCCATCTTGGATAAACAGATTCTCCATTCTTCAGTCATTACCCAGGAATTCCTGGAGAAGAAAGAAAGCATTATCTCCAACCTGGCAAAAGGGTCAATAAAATCGGTTGTTATTACAGACAAGCACGTATTTTATTCGCCGCTTGCTTCAGGTACGTTAAAAAAAAGGTCGCAGCAGCTCTCCGTTTTGAATGACTGATGACCCGCTGCAAAGACATTATCAGCTAAAACTATCCTTTTTTCAGTCCTGGACTGAACAATTAACATACAAGCATAGAATGCCAATAGAAAAGTGTAGGTGATAGGCGTGTCAATGGAACAAAAAGAAGCTCAAAATCAAGCGTACGATGAGAATCAGATACAGGTATTAGAAGGCCTGGAAGCTGTCCGCAAACGTCCCGGGATGTATATTGGGTCAACTGCTTCAAAAGGCCTCCATCATCTTGTCTGGGAAATTGTTGATAACAGCATAGATGAAGCCCTTGCCGGTTTCTGTGATGAAATTAAAGTAACGATCGAAGAAGATAACAGCATTACTGTCGTTGATAACGGACGGGGCATACCAGTGGGAATACATGAAAAAATGGGCCGTCCCGCAGTCGAGGTCATCATGACAGTCCTTCACGCTGGCGGAAAGTTCGGCGGCGGAGGATATAAGGTATCCGGCGGACTTCATGGAGTGGGTGCTTCTGTAGTTAATGCACTTTCCACTATTTTGGAAGTATTTGTCCATCGCGATGGCAATATTTATTATCAAAAATTCATGCGCGGTGTACCACAGGAAGATCTTTCGATAATCGGAGAAACGGACCATACAGGAACAACCACTCATTTTGTTCCAGATGGCGAAATTTTTACCGAAACGCTTGTTTATGAATATGATGTGCTTGCTATCCGTTTAAGGGAGCTTGCTTTCTTGAATAAAGGGATCAAGATTATCCTTGAAGACAAGCGCGGAGAAGGACGCACGAATGCATACCATTATGAAGGCGGCATAAAGTCTTACGTCGAACATTTGAATAAATCAAAAGAAGTGCTTCACGAAACCATCTTCATGGAAGGCGAGAAAGATGGCATATCTGTTGAAATTGCCCTGCAATACAATGACGGCTATATCAGTAATTTGTTCTCTTTCGCCAATAATATTCATACTTACGAGGGCGGAACGCACGAGTCCGGCTTCAAAACAGCCCTGACAAGGGTTATTAATGATTATGCCCGCAAAAGCGGTATCTTCAAAGACAGCGATACCAATTTATCCGGTGAAGATGTAAGGGAAGGCCTGACAGCCATCATTTCCATCAAACATCCTGATCCTCAATTCGAGGGCCAGACTAAGACGAAGCTTGGCAATTCCGAGGCCAGGACTGTAGCAGATTCCATTCTTTCTGAAAAACTGGATTCCTTCATGTATGAAAATCCTTCGGTTGCCAGGAAGATTGTCGATAAAGGTTTAATGGCTGCAAGAGCACGTCTGGCAGCGAAAAAAGCCCGTGAATTAACCAGGAGGAAGAGTGCACTTGAAGTGTCAAGCCTTCCCGGCAAGCTTGCAGATTGTTCCTCAAAGGATCCTGCAATAAGCGAATTATATATCGTTGAGGGTGACTCCGCGGGCGGTTCTGCGAAACAAGGGCGTGACCGTCATTATCAGGCGATCCTGCCATTGCGCGGCAAAATTATCAACGTAGAAAAAGCACGCTTGGATAAAATTCTTTCCAATAACGAGATCCGGACCATTATTACGGCTCTCGGAACTGGTATTGGAGAGGAATTTGATATCGCAAAGGCAAGATATCATAAAGTCGTCATCATGACAGATGCAGATGTAGACGGTGCGCATATCCGCACGCTTATGCTGACATTCTTCTACAGGTACATGAGAAAAATCATCGAGCACGGATATATATATATCGCCCAGCCGCCTTTATATAAAGTATCCCAGGGCAAAAAGGTGCTTTATGCGTACAATGACCGTGAGCTTGAAGAAATTACGGCAAGCCTTCCGAGCCAGCCAAAACCGGGATTGCAGCGCTATAAAGGACTTGGCGAGATGAATCCTGAACAGCTTTGGGAAACTACCATGGATCCTGACTCAAGGACACTGCTACAGGTCAGCCTGAGCGATGCCATAGAAGCCGATGAAACGTTTGAGATACTTATGGGCGACAAAGTAGAGCCCCGCCGCAACTTTATTGAGGAAAATGCCATTTATGTAAAGAACCTCGATATTTAAATTCCAGCAGGATAGATGACCATTCTTCTATCCTGTTGTTTACATTTTTGTTTCCGGAAAATATGAGGGCCAGGGAGAATCACCTGTTATAGCTCTCATTATACTTTTTTACAAAAAGCTTTTTGCTTTATAAAAGGAGGTTGGCTCCATGTCAGAAAATCAGCATTCAAATGTAAAAGAGATTAACATAAGCACCGAAATGCGCACTTCCTTTTTGGATTATGCCATGAGCGTTATTGTATCGCGTGCCCTTCCTGACGTCAGGGATGGACTGAAGCCTGTTCACCGTCGTATCCTTTATGCCATGAACGACTTAGGAATGACAGCTGAGAAGCCATTCAAAAAGTCTGCCCGTATCGTTGGCGAAGTAATCGGCAAGTACCATCCGCATGGCGACAGTGCCGTTTATGAAACGATGGTGCGGATGGCGCAGGATTTCAACTATCGCTATATGCTAGTAGACGGACATGGCAATTTCGGTTCTGTAGACGGCGACCCGGCAGCAGCCATGCGTTACACAGAAGCCAGAATGTCAAAAATATCAATGGAGCTCCTTCGCGACCTCAATAAAGACACAATTGATTATAAGGAAAACTATGATGGTTCCGAAAAAGAACCGGCAGTTATGCCCGCCCGCTTTCCGAACCTGCTAGTAAATGGTTCTTCGGGCATCGCGGTCGGCATGGCGACAAACATTCCTCCGCATCAATTAGGAGAAGTCATTGACGGTGTGCTTGCTTTAAGCACGAATCCTGAAATTACTATCCCTGAGCTTATGGAAATTATTCCAGGACCGGATTTCCCTACTGCAGGAATGATTCTTGGCCGCAGCGGCATTAGAAAAGCGTATGAAACAGGACGCGGCTCCATCCTGCTTCGTGCAAAGGTTGAAATTGAAGAAAAATCCAACGGCAAGCAGGTCATTCTTGTTAAGGAGCTTCCTTATCAGGTTAATAAGGCCAAGCTGATTGAAAAGATAGCCGAGCTTGCCCGCGACAAGAGAATAGACGGCATAACGGATCTTCGCGATGAGTCTGACCGGAACGGAATGCGGATCGTCATTGAAGTCCGCCGCGATGCAAATGCGAATGTGCTGCTTAATAACTTATATAAACATACTGCTATGCAGACAAGCTTTGGAATCAACCTTCTTGCGCTTGTTGATGGACAGCCTAAAGTACTGAATCTGAAGCAGACTCTGCATTATTATCTTGAACACCAGCAGGTCGTAATTAGAAGAAGGACGGAATTTGAACTCAGGAAAGCTGAAGCACGTGCCCACATTTTAGAGGGATTGCGCATCGCTCTTGATAACCTGGATCGAATCATCAGTTTAATCCGCGGTTCACAGACTACTGAAATTGCCCGTGAAGGGTTAATGACGGAATTCTCTCTTTCTGAAAAGCAGGCCCAGGCCATCCTGGATATGCGTCTTCAGCGTCTAACCGGTTTGGAGCGGGAGAAAATTGAAGAAGAATATCAGGAATTGGTTAAGTTAATAGCGGAATTGCGTGCAATCCTGTCAGATGAAGAAAAAGTATTAGCCATCATCCGTGAGGAGCTACTGGAAATCAAGGAACGCTTTAATGATGAAAGACGCACAGAAATTGTTTTGGGCGGCTTTGAAAGCATTGAAGACGAAGATTTGATCCCAGAGGAAAATATTATTGTCACACTGACTCATAATGGCTATATCAAGCGTCTTCCTGCTTCCACGTACCGCAGCCAAAAGCGCGGCGGAAGAGGCATTCAGGGAATGGGCACTAATGAGGATGATTTTGTCGGGCATTTACTGACAACATCTACGCATGATACACTCCTCTTCTTTACGAATAAGGGAAAAGTATACCGTGCCAAAGGATATGAAATCCCTGAGTATGGAAGAACAGCGAAGGGGCTTCCAATCATTAATCTCCTTGAAATTGAAAAAGGAGAATGGATAAATGCCATCATACCTGTAAAAGACTTTGTGGATGACTGGTTCCTGTTCTTCACCACCAAGGATGGCATATCGAAACGATCTCCATTATCTTCTTTCGCAAATATCAGGACTAACGGTTTGATTGCCCTTGGCTTGAGAGAAGAAGATGAACTGATTTCAGTAAGGCTGACCGATGGAACGAAGCACATCGTTATCGGAACGAAAAACGGTATGCTGATCCGTTTCCCTGAAGAAGATGTCCGCTCAATGGGCCGGACTGCTTCAGGAGTAAAAGGAATCACACTGCGAAATAATGACGAAGTTGTCGGCATGGAAATACTGGAAGAAAGTGAAGAAGTGCTGATTGTCACTAAAAACGGTTACGGAAAGCGGACGCCTGCCGATGAATACCGTATTCAAAATAGAGGCGGAAAAGGAATTAAAACCTGCAATGTCACTGACAAGAACGGTGAACTTATTGCAGTTAAGACCGTTACCGGAGAAGAAGATCTGATGCTGATCACAGCAGCAGGTGTTTTAATCAGGATGGCTGTTGAGGATATCTCCAGGACCGGACGAAACACACAGGGCGTTAAGCTTATCCGCCTGGAAAACTCTGAAAATGAGTATGTATCAACAGTTGCTATGGTTGAGCGTGATGAAGAAAAAGAAGTCATTGAAGATATAGCTGAAACAACTCCTGTTGAACCATTTAAGGATGAAATAGGAGAAGAAGGAAGTCCACCGGAAGAAACACACGAAGACACTGAAAACGGTGAAGAGTAATAAATGCAAAAAGGAGGAGCATGGATGCCATGCCCCTCCTTTTTGCATTCTGAGAAAATATATAGTCTTTTCAGAAAAAGTGAAGTAATATTATGGTAAAAACAAAATTGCGTTCTAGAGGTGCACAAAGTGCGAGTAAAAACACATTATTTAGAAGAGGGCTGTATCCTTTCAAAAGATGTTATTGGAATGACAAAGCGCCCCATCATAACTAAAAAAACCATCATCACAAACGAAATGCTGGAAGTGCTGCAGGCCTTTTTGGTCACTGATGTCAGTGTTGAAAAGACATTGATTGACGGAAGCTGGTTTTCACCGAAGGAAATCATTGATGAGGAATCAGAAGAAGAGGGCAGCGATTCCACATTTTTAACTCAATATTTAAAAGCAGTACAAGCCTATAAGAAGCTTTTTAAGAACTGGCAGGCAGGAAGCATAGCAGATGTGGCAAAAGTCCGCAGCATCATTATTCCTCTATTTGAAAAGTTTTTGGAAAATCCTCAGGAGCTTGTTTCGCTTCATCATTATTGCAGCAAAGAGGACTATTTATATCATCATGCTATTTCAATGGGCATCATCTGCGGCTTTATCGCAAAGAAAATGAACTACGAACTGGCAGATATCATGCAAATTACGATGGGAGGCTGTCTGGCAGACTGCGGAATGGCAAAGATTCCTCCCAAAATACTCGATAAGAAAACGAGCTTGACTTCTGAGGAATACGAGGAGATCAGAAAGCATCCCATATATAGCCTGAGAATGCTACAGAATACCCCCATACTAAAAGAAACAGTAAAATATGCAATTGTTCAGCATCATGAAAGATTAGACGGAAGCGGATATCCCGCCGGAAGGAATGGTAAGGCGCCTCATTCTTTTTCAAGGATTGTAGCAGTTGCTGATGTATATCATGCAATGACTTCTGAAAGGATATACAGGAATAAACAATCGCCGTTTAAAGTTATGGAAATGATTCTTCAGGATGACTTTGGCAAATTTGATATTACAGTGGTTAAAACACTGCTTGAATGTGTGACAACCTACACCATCGGAAGCAGGGTAAGGCTCTCAAATGGCTACACGGCAGAAATCATTTTCATAGATGCCCATTCTCAGACACGGCCTCTCGTAAAAGCTGCAGACAGCGGAGAAATCATTAATCTGGGTAAAACCCGGGAACTGTTTATTGAGGAAATCCTGTAATCATCCCTAACCTAAACTTCAGGTAAAACGAAATATATGGATCATGGGCTGAAAACTATCAGTTGTGCAATCTATTAATCAGGGGGGAATCCCCCCTTGCTTTTCTTGTCCTTAGCCTTTATAATAACAAAGTTGCACCAGCAGCAGATTGCAGGAAATTAAATAAATATAAAAAGTTATTGACCTAGTAAATTATGCGTGGTATGATATTAAAGTCGCTTACGAGATAAACGACAGAGATTGCTCTTTGAAAACTGAACAAAACTAAGCGCCAACGTTTTAAAATAGTGAGCATACACTCTAAAAGCAAATGAGCAAGTCAAACATTTCTTCGGAGAGTTTGATCCTGGCTCAGGACGAACGCTGGCGGCGTGCCTAATACATGCAAGTCGAGCGAATGGATGGGAGCTTGCTCCCTGAAGTTAGCGGCGGACGGGTGAGTAACACGTGGGCAACCTGCCTGTAAGACTGGGATAACTTCGGGAAACCGGAGCTAATACCGGATACGTTCTTTCCTCGCATGAGGAAAGATGGAAAGACGGTTT
>NZ_CP183879.1:447500-462500 GCF_048572925.1 Peribacillus sp. B-H-3
GATGAGGTGTGGGTAGCGGAGAAATTCCAATCGAACCTGGAGATAGCTGGTTCTCTCCGAAATAGCTTTAGGGCTAGCCTCATAATGAGAGTCTTGGAGGTAGAGCACTGATTGGACTAGGGGCCCTCATCGGGTTACCGAATTCAGTCAAACTCCGAATGCCAAAGACTTATTTATGGGAGTCAGACTGCGAGTGATAAGATCCGTAGTCAAAAGGGAAACAGCCCAGACCACCAGCTAAGGTCCCAAAGTATACGTTAAGTGGAAAAGGATGTGGAGTTGCTTAGACAACCAGGATGTTGGCTTAGAAGCAGCCACCATTTAAAGAGTGCGTAATAGCTCACTGGTCGAGTGACTCCGCGCCGAAAATGTACCGGGGCTAAACGTATCACCGAAGCTGTGGATTGACACCTCTGGTGTCAGTGGTAGGAGAGCGTTCTAAGGGCGTTGAAGCTAGACCGTAAGGACTGGTGGAGCGCTTAGAAGTGAGAATGCCGGTATGAGTAGCGAAAGAAGGGTGAGAATCCCTTCCACCGAATGCCTAAGGTTTCCTGAGGAAGGCTCGTCCGCTCAGGGTTAGTCAGGACCTAAGCTGAGGCCGAAAGGCGTAGGCGATGGACAACAGGTTGATATTCCTGTACCACCTATTCATCGTTTGAACGATGGGGGGACGCAGGAGGATAGGGTAAGCGCGCTGTTGGATATGCGCGTCCAAGCAGTTAGGCCGGAAACGAGGCAAATCCCGTTTCCATCAAGGCGGAGCTGTGATGGCGAGGGAAATATAGTACCGAAGTTCCTGATTCCACACTGCCAAGAAAAGCCTCTAGTGAGATGAAGGGTGCCTGTACCGCAAACCGACACAGGTAGGCGAGGAGAGAATCCTAAGGTGTTCGAGAGAACTCTCGTTAAGGAACTCGGCAAAATGACCCCGTAACTTCGGGAGAAGGGGTGCTTTTTAGGGTGAATAGCCCGGAAAAGCCGCAGTGAATAGGCCCAGGCGACTGTTTAGCAAAAACACAGGTCTCTGCGAAGCCGCAAGGCGAAGTATAGGGGCTGACACCTGCCCGGTGCTGGAAGGTTAAGGGGAGAGGTTAGCGCAAGCGAAGCTTTGAACCGAAGCCCCAGTAAACGGCGGCCGTAACTATAACGGTCCTAAGGTAGCGAAATTCCTTGTCGGGTAAGTTCCGACCCGCACGAAAGGTGTAACGATCTGGGCACTGTCTCAACGAGAGACTCGGTGAAATTATAGTACCTGTGAAGATGCAGGTTACCCGCGACAGGACGGAAAGACCCCGTGGAGCTTTACTGCAGCCTGATATTGAATTTTGGTACAGCTTGTACAGGATAGGTAGGAGCCTGAGAAGCCGGAGCGCCAGCTTCGGTGGAGGCGTCGGTGGGATACTACCCTGGCTGTATTGAAATTCTAACCCGCGCCCCTGATCGGGGCGGGAGACAGTGTCAGGTGGGCAGTTTGACTGGGGCGGTCGCCTCCTAAAGAGTAACGGAGGCGCCCAAAGGTTCCCTCAGAATGGTTGGAAATCATTCGCAGAGTGTAAAGGCACAAGGGAGCTTGACTGCGAGACCTACAAGTCGAGCAGGGACGAAAGTCGGGCTTAGTGATCCGGTGGTTCCGCATGGAAGGGCCATCGCTCAACGGATAAAAGCTACCCCGGGGATAACAGGCTTATCTCCCCCAAGAGTCCACATCGACGGGGAGGTTTGGCACCTCGATGTCGGCTCATCGCATCCTGGGGCTGTAGTCGGTCCCAAGGGTTGGGCTGTTCGCCCATTAAAGCGGTACGCGAGCTGGGTTCAGAACGTCGTGAGACAGTTCGGTCCCTATCCGTCGTGGGCGCAGGAAATTTGAGAGGAGCTGTCCTTAGTACGAGAGGACCGGGATGGACGCACCGCTGGTGTACCAGTTGTCTTGCCAAAGGCATAGCTGGGTAGCTACGTGCGGACGGGATAAGTGCTGAAAGCATCTAAGCATGAAGCCCCCCTCAAGATGAGATTTCCCATAGCGCAAGCTAGTAAGATCCCTGAAAGATGATCAGGTTGATAGGTCTGAGGTGGAAGCGTGGTGACACGTGCAGCTGACAGATACTAATCGATCGAGGACTTAACCAATGCAAAAACCTTCTTCTATTATCCAGTTTTGAAGGAACAACGTTCCTCATAGTTTGGTGGCGATAGCGAAGAGGTCACACCCGTTCCCATTCCGAACACGGCAGTTAAGCTCTTCAGCGCCGATGGTAGTTGGGGGTTCTCCCCCTGTGAGAGTAGGACGCCGCCAAGCAAAACGGAAGGCCAGCAGAGATGCTGGTCTTTTTTGTGTGCAGAAACGGAGATTTCATAATAACTAAAAGGAATAAAAAGAGACCAGTAAGCCAAAATCAGAATGGTAGATTTAAAGAGCGGTAATACTCTAGCTGATGAAGATGTCCTCCGTCCGGTTACTGCTGTTCAGGAGTTCGAATTTAGCAGCCACGTCCTATGGCTGCGCAGAGGTCTGCACGTCCTGTGCAAGTCCTGTGAGAGCAGGACGCCGCTAAGCAATCGAGAAAGCTAAGATGCTGGTGTTTTTTTGTTCCCCATTTTTTCTCACACTGTCAATGGGCATCACAGGCAGTGAACGGCTGAAGTAAACTAAGCTTTAAAACTTGTCTCTCAAATAATCCAACATTGTAAAATACTCTCAATAAAAGCTAAATGGTGATGGAATTTTCTTAAAATATACCCCTGCATGATTCATTTCGTGTTAAGTCGTTCTTTCATCAGCCATTCAAAGACTAAGAATGGAGTTTTGTCCTGGGAAATATTCAAAAACTCTGAAATATATGGATAGTCATCGTTAGGGGCAGTTTTTAAAAGTTCTGACCACCATTCTGTTTCGTACCTTGAAATCATGCTTAGATTATAAAGGACGAGATAATGTATCATCAATTCAGGAAATAGGTAGCAGGGGGAGCTTTTGTTAAGGGATAGCATGAAGCTTTTCTCAAACATGTGATAGTGTATGGGCGAATCCTGATTCACCAGCAATCCTTGTTCAACGGATAAAGAGATAGATGATGAATTGGATGTCATGTTAATGCTGCTGCTTAGTTTGGATTCCAAATAACCATTAAATCGGTTTTCGGTCATATTAAAGCTTGATAAAATGGCAATTGGCAATTGGTATACTTCTCCGGCAGATTTTAATTCCTGAAATGTTTTTTTGGATGCTAAATAAAGATGGCAGTCTTTTAGCTCTGGGATTTCTCTTAGCAGCTGTTCCATGGTATATTTCTCTGACTCAAGATGTTTCATGTGGAACATTTTTTCAGCTATATTTGTGAATAATCCGTTTTTTTGTACTTTCACTTCATCAAACATAAATTCGTATTGTTGTTTTTTTCTTTTTCTGGTGGTAACTCCGTGCGCTAAATCTGTGGTTGATTCAGGGTAGTTCGAATCTAATGTGAGCAGGCAGGCCTTTAAAAGCTGTACAAATCCGTAAAAAAGCAAAACGGGTTTCAGTGATAGAGGAGCGATTTGTGCCTGATTGTAGTATGTTTGCCCATGCTCAAGGTAATACATAAATGGATAGCAGTTTTCAAAGCTTTTTAAATCAGCTTCAGGGTTATTTTCTCTTTCATAGCATTTCCTAAGAAAAGACTGTGTAGAAGATGCTGAACTGAAATAGATGAATTTGTTGCTGGATGTGTTGAGTGGCTGCATATTATATTCTCCTTAAATTGATGGCTCTGATAAACGTGCGTGTTGATTCCCGGGTGCAAAGACTCCGGGTGGATTCGCCTGGCCAGCGCGGCTCACTTCGACCAACAACGTGCGAAAATCAGCCATGTATTTTAACAAATTATAATTGATAGAAAAATCAAACATTTCTACTTTACCTTGACAGTATTTTGTCCAATTGATAACCTACAAATAATATTTTTAAGCAGGAGGGGAAAAATATGTGGGAAAATAAATTTGCAAAAGAAGGTTTAACTTTTGATGATGTGCTGTTAGTACCCGCTAAATCAGAGGTTTTGCCGAAAGATGTGAACTACCAGGTCTCATTAGCAGAAAATTTAACATTGAATCTTCCAATTATCAGTGCCGGGATGGATACGGTAACGGAAGCTGAAATGGCTATTTCCATGGCACGCCAAGGCGGCTTGGGGATTATCCATAAGAATATGTCTATTGAGGCACAAGCTGATATGGTTGATAAAGTTAAACGCTCAGAAAGCGGAGTAATCAGCGATCCCTTTTTCCTCACTCCTGAACATCAGGTTTTTGATGCAGAGCATCTGATGGGCAAATATCGTATTTCAGGTGTTCCAATTGTAAATAACGTGGATGAAAGAAAGCTTGTGGGCATTATTACAAATCGTGATCTGCGTTTCATTTCTGATTTTTCCATCAAAATTGCAGAGGTCATGACGGCAGAAAATCTAGTTACTGCCCCAGTTGGAACCAACCTTGAGCAGGCAGAAAAAATCCTGCAGAAATATAAAATTGAAAAACTCCCGCTGGTTGATGAGGATGGCGTGTTAAACGGTCTGATTACAATCAAGGATATAGAAAAAGTGATTGAATTTCCTAACTCCGCTAAAGACAAGCAGGGAAGATTGCTTGCTGGTGCTGCTGTAGGGATTACTAAGGATACAATGAAGCGTGTAGAAATGCTCGTTAAAGCACATGTAGATGCCATTGTGGTTGATACAGCACATGGACATTCATTTGGAGTCATTGAAACTGTTAAGGAAATCAGGGCAGCTTATCCTGAATTAACAATCATTGCAGGAAATGTTGCGACGGCAGAAGCTACAAAAGAACTAATCGAAGCTGGAGCAGATGTAGTGAAGGTTGGCATTGGCCCTGGGTCCATTTGTACTACACGCGTGGTTGCCGGTGTTGGCGTACCTCAAATTACCGCAATTTACGACTGTGCCACAGAGGCCCGCAAGCATGGGAAGACGATAATTGCTGATGGAGGCATTAAATATTCCGGTGATATCGTAAAAGCATTGGCAGCAGGCGGACATGCAGTTATGCTTGGCAGTATGCTTGCTGGCGTAACGGAGAGTCCTGGCGAAACAGAAATCTTCCAGGGACGCCGTTTTAAGGTGTACCGCGGAATGGGTTCTGTTGCTGCAATGGAAAAGGGGTCCAAAGACCGATACTTCCAGGAAGATAACAAGAAATTCGTGCCTGAAGGAATTGAAGGACGCCTCCCGTATAAGGGACCTCTGGAAGAGACTATATACCAGCTGATTGGCGGACTGCGGTCAGGAATGGGCTATTGCGGTGCCGGAGACCTTCACGCACTGAGAGAAAGATCTCAGTTCATCAGAATGACTGGTGCCGGACTGAAGGAAAGCCACCCGCATGATGTGCAGATAACGAAGGAAGCACCAAACTACTCCTTGTAAATTCTAATTTTTTCCTTAGTTGGAAGGAATAATTTTCCGTATAATTTTAGGCAGAGGGACCCATCACTCTGTCTATTTTTTTTTTATTACATGTGATAAACTAGACAAGGTGCAAATCAAACAACGAAGGTTTTTTTCTTCGTCTTATACAGAAGCTATGAAAAGTTGGAGGTAAAAGAAATTGAAAAGAATCACCCAGATATCACTGGTTTTTACACTGTTATTTGTTCTTGTTGCGTCCCAATTCTCCTACAATCCCCGCACTGCAAAAGCTGCAGAAGATAACCTGGGCTTAAAGGCAGATGCAGCACTGATCGTAGATGCCAAAACAGGGAAAATTATATATGAAAAAAATGCTAATAAAGTAATGGGCATCGCCTCTATGTCAAAAATGATGACAGAGTACCTGGTTCTTGATGCCATTGAAGATAAGAAAATCAGCTGGGATACACCTGTGAAAATCAACGAATATGTACATAATTTATCTAAAGCTCCTAATCTTTCAAATGTAGGCCTAACGCAAGGTGAGGAATATAAAGTGAAAGAGCTTTATGAAGCAATGGCTATTTACTCAGGAAATGCAGCTACTGTTGCTTTGACTGAGAAGATTGCAGGCAGTGAGACTAATTTCATTCCCCTTATGAATAAAAAGGGAAAAGAGCTTGGATTAAAGCATTTTAAATTTGTGAATGCTACTGGACTAAGCAATAAAGACTTGCTTGGCCACTTCCCGACCGGCGATGCGAATGATGAAAATGTCATGACTGCGAAAGATGTCGGCCTTCTTGCTTACCGCCTTTTGAAGGACCACCCGCAGGCATTGGAATATGCGAGCATTTCAAAACTGAAGTTCCGTGATGGAAAGACGTATCCTAACTTTAACTGGATGCTTCCTGGCCTGATTTATCATTATGATGGAGTTGATGGCCTGAAAACAGGCTCAACGGATTTTGCTGGGTATGCATTTGCTGGCACGGTGAAACGAAATGGCCAGCGTTACATTACCATTGTCATGAAATCAACATCAAAAGCACAGCGTTTTGTAGATGCGGCTAAGCTGATGAATTACGCTTACGATAGCTTCAAAAAAACACAAATCCTTCCTGCGAATTATGTGGTTAAAGGCAAAAAGACATTGCCTGTAGCAAAAGGAAAAGAGGATTCCGTTAAGATCAAGTCAAAGAGTGCCATTGATTTAGTCGTCAAAAACAATGGTGAAGAGAAAAATTATACACCGCAGCTTGTGATCGACAAAAGCAAGCTGAATAAAGATGGCGAATTAACTGCACCTATTAAAAAAGGCGAGAAAATTGGATATTTGACCGTCAAGAAAAAAGATGGCTCTGATTATGGTTTCCTTAATAAAGATGGAGACAAGTATGTAAGGTCTGATGTTGTGGCTGCCGAAACAGTAGAAAAAGCAAACTGGTTCGCTCTATCTATGCATGCAATCGGAGGATTTTTCGCTGATGTATGGGATAGTGCTTCTTCTGCGGTAAAAGGCTGGTTCTGACCGCTCCTAATCAAAATTTAAGCAATATGCATAAAATGGTTGCATCTGTTGAAAAATTATAGTACATTATGGAAAACATTTTATATTTTAAAACCATGACAGGAAATAGTACCAAAATTACTTTCTAAAAGAGAGCCGGTGGCTGGTGTGAACCGGTGAAAGGATTTTGGGGATCCATCCTCGAGTAAAGTAAGGAACCCCCATGCGGGTCAGTAATTACTTTCGGCATTAGCCGTTATCTAACTGAGTGAAAGGCAGGAATCTGCTTTTAACTAGGGTGGCAACGCGGGTTAACTCTCGTCCCTTTTATAGGGACGGGAGTTTTTTGCGTTTTTCGTCAATGTCATGGATGAAATTTAAGGAGGAATAAGCAATGCTGGATGTAAAATATCTGCGCAATAATTTTGAACAAGTAAAACGCGCCCTGCAGTTCCGCGGGGAAGACATGACGGATTTTGGTAAGTTTGAGGAGCTTGATGTCAGCCGCCGTTCTTTACTGGTGGAAACTGAACAGCTGAAAAGCCGCCGTAATGAAGTTTCCCAGCAGGTTGCTGCATTGAAGAGAGAAAAGAAGGATGCTGACCAGTTGATTGCAGAAATGCGGGAGGTTGGCGATAAAATCAAGGAATTAGATGAAAAGCTTCGCACAGTGGAAGAGCAGCTGGACAAATTGCTTTTATCTATACCGAATATTCCTCATGAAAGTGTGCCGGTTGGGGAAACAGAAGATGATAACGTTGAAATAAAAAAATGGGGAGATATTCCAAATTTCAGCTATGAGCCTAAGCCGCACTGGGATCTTGCTGATGAATTAGACATCCTTGATTTTGAAAGAGGAGCAAAAGTCACTGGAAGCCGTTTTGTTTTTTATAAAGGCCTTGGAGCAAGGCTTGAGCGGGCATTAATCAGCTTTATGCTTGACTTGCATACTGAAGAACACGGGTATGAAGAAATGATGCCTCCGTTTATTGTGAACCGGGCCAGCATGACAGGTACCGGTCAGCTTCCTAAGTTTGAGGAAGATGCATTCCGTATTGAAAGTGAAGATTATTTCCTTGTTCCTACAGCCGAGGTTCCTGTAACGAACTACCACCGCGATGAAATTCTTGCTGCTGATGCATTGCCTATCAGCTATGCTGCCTATAGCGCTTGCTTCCGCTCTGAGGCAGGATCTGCAGGAAGGGATACACGCGGGCTGATCCGCCAGCATCAATTCAATAAAGTTGAACTCGTAAAGTTTGTAAAGCCGGAGGATTCTTATCAGGAGCTTGAGAACCTTACAGGACACGCAGAAAAGGTCCTTCAGCTGCTTGGACTTCCATATCGTGTGCTAAGCATGTGTACAGCTGATCTAGGCTTCACAGCGGCTAAAAAGTACGATATAGAAGTTTGGATTCCAAGCTATGGCATTTATCGTGAAATTTCTTCTTGTTCAAATTTTGAAGCTTTCCAGGCAAGACGTGCAAATATCCGCTTCCGCCGCGATGTTAATGCGAAACCGGAGCATGTCCATACGGTAAATGGATCTGGATTGGCCATCGGCCGTACAGTTGCTGCTATCCTTGAGAATTATCAGCAGGAAGACGGAAGTGTCATCATTCCAGAAGTGCTTCGCCCATATATGCGCGGTGCTGAAGTGATCAAGCCATAAACTAAGTAAAAGGACTTTCCTTGTGGGAGTCCTTTTATTCAAATAAAAAGGTGGGCCCGGCTCACAGTTAAGTGTCTCTTTTACTTCCCGAATGCTTTAGATATTTCATGTCCAAAAACTTTTTTAAAAAAGTGTTTCAGTAGTGTTGACATTTAGTTTTATACTTGGTATTATATTAATTGTTGATACGGTGATACGGAGGAATACCCAAGTCTGGCTGAAGGGATCGGTCTTGAAAACCGACAGGGGTGTCAAAGCCCGCGGGGGTTCGAATCCCTCTTCCTCCTCCATTAACTTATTAATAACCATTGCGCATAAAATTGGATATCGATAAAACCTGCTGCAGTAATGCGGCAGGTTTTTTATTTTGCTGAAATAGAAATAACTGTGCAAAAAAATCACCGGATCTGCTAAAGGATCCGGTGATTTAATATTATGTTCAAAACTCTGAAAGTCTCCAGAGTCTCTTGATTATATTTTTCTCAGCTTCCTTGTCTGTTCCATGAATGATGCAATTCGTTCAACAACTGGCTCAATGGATTGTTCACTTTGGATAAGATCATAGTCATTGATATTCAAACGCAATACCGGGCATGCATTAAAGTGATTGATCCAGTCTTCATAGCGCTTATGCATTTCTTTCCAATATTCAATCGGCGTCTGCTGCTCCATAGGGCGTCCGCGTTCTTTAATCCGGTCAAGAATGTCTTCCAGCGAACCCTCTAGATAAATAAGAAGATCCGGGTGCGGGAAGTAAGGTGTCATGACCATTGCTTCAAAAAGGCTTGTATAGGTTTCATAATCGATATTGTTCATGGTTCCTTTTTCATAATGCATTTTAGCAAATATGCCGGTGTCTTCATAAATGGACCGATCCTGGATAAATCCGCCGCCATATTCAAAAATGCGTTTTTGCTCCTTAAAGCGTTCAGCTAAAAAGTAAATTTGCAAATGGAAGCTCCAGCGGTCAAAATCATCATAAAATTTATCAAGGTATGGGTTGGTATCCACTTTTTCAAAAGAGGTTTTAAATTTCAATGCCTGTGCAAGAGCATTGGTCATGGTCGATTTTCCGACTCCTACCGTGCCTGCAATTGTAATGATGGCATTATTGGGGATATCGTACTTTTTACGTAGGTTCATTCGTACATGCTCCTTTAAGTGCATTCTCAACTTGAGAAATAATCATTGATAGGTCTTGTTCCTTTTCTACAAAATCCAATGTATCTCCATTAAATCTAAGTACGGGAATATCGGGATGTGTTTCTTCGAATGTCTGCATAAAGCTTTGGTAATCACTGGATAGCTGCTCTAGATATAATGGGCTGATATTCTTTTCAACATCTCTGCCCCTTTTTCCGATCCGTTTAAGCAGGGTGTCGAGGCTCGCGTCTAAATATACGACCATATTCGGCTTAGGCATATCCTTTGTTAAAATATTAAAGATTTGCAGGTACTTATCATATTGGCGGTTCCTCAGAGTGCGTTCGGCAAAAATAAGGTTCTTAAAAATATGGTAATCAGCTACAACCGCCTGATTATTGGCAAGGAATTTTGTTTCAATATCCTCTAGTTGTTTATAGCGGTTACACAGAAAAAACATTTCTGTTTGAAAGCTCCACTCATCTATATTTTCGTAAAATTTGCCGAGAAAAGGATTTTCATCAACAATTTCTTTTAATAATACGAACTGAAAATGATCAGAGATGGCCTTTGCGAGCGATGTTTTTCCCACACCAATCGGACCTTCAACGGTGATAAATGGTGTGTTTCTCATGGATTCCTTCCTCCTTCAAAACTCTATCCAAATCAATTTATAGGTCATTCTTCATAGTTTGTTTTTTAAGCCAAGAATTATTGTATCACAGTCTAGTAGCTTAAGTGAGAGATTTCTTGCAGGGGAAAATTAGAAAAGGGAGAAGAGACTGCTTTCTAAATAAGGCAGTCCCGTGGAAAATCAGAAAATAGAAGGAGGCGGTCCGCTTTTATCAATCTTTGCCTTCAGAACATTTTTCATCATAGTCAATGCAAACTGATTATCCTGCATACTGGCTGAAGCGATGCAATTGGAAGGAATCCACAAACTATATTCTCTCATGTAAGCATCGTTGGCTGAAAAGAGCACGCATATATTGCCTGCAATTCCTGTTAAAATGAGTGTCTTTACACCAAGATGGTGAAGGAGAGTATTCAGTGCTGTTCCGTAAAAGGCTGAATGCTTTGGTTTAATCAGGAAATAATCATTTTCGCCTGGCGAGATGCTCTTGATCATGGCGGCCGTTTTGCTATTTGTACAGGCCGAAATGATTTTACTGTAGTCTGCCTGCCATAATTGATAATGGTCATTGATGTAAATAACGGGCATGCCTCTTTTGTTCATTTCCTTTTTTAACTGAAGGATCGGATCAATAATCGGGAGTGTATGCTCAAAAAGCATATCGCCGTGGCTAAAATTAAAATCATTGATCATATCTATAATCAATAACGCATATGTTGGGGTTTTGGAATTATTCATGATCATCCCTTCTTATAGAACAGTTGTTGCATGCCTGAAAATAATACGCTACTATTCATGATTAGATACATTCATTCATTTGTATAAACAGGCATGTGCTTACCGATTATTTTGCCGGTAATTTTTATCTTTACTCATGAAAGGAACCTTCACGTGAAAGATGATGCATATTTTATGGAAATCGCCCTGGAAGAAGCCAAAAAGGCATACCGGCTGCAGGAAGTTCCAATTGGAGCTGTAATTGTCAAAGACGGTGAAATCATCGCCCGCGGTCATAATCTAAGGGAAACAGAGCAAAGTGCAATTGCCCATGCCGAGCTGCTTGCAATCCGCGACGCATGCGATATAGAAGGCACATGGCGTTTGGAGGATGCTGCACTTTATGTAACGCTTGAGCCTTGTCCAATGTGTGCGGGAGCCATTCTGCAGTCCAGAATCAAAAGAGTGGTGTTCGGCGCATATGATCCCAAGGCGGGGTGTGCCGGCACATTTATGAATCTGCTTCAGGACAGCCGGTTCAACCACCAGTGCGAGCTCGTCCAGGGGGTATTGGGCGATGAATGCGGAGAGATACTGAGCAGGTTCTTTAGGGAACTGAGAGAAAAGAAGAAAAGAAAGAAAAAATTAGCTCAATTAGAAAATCAAATGACATTTGACAAAGAATAACCATTTGCTTTTTTCCTTCTGGGTTAGTATAATAATTCTTGTGTCACATATGGCACATAAAATTGGTAGCAAATTTGCCGTGCTAGGCGGGGAGGTAGCGGTGCCCTGTACTCGCAATCCGCTCCAGCGAGGCTGAATCCCTTCTCGAGGTTAGTATCCTGTAGGGCCTGCCTTAAGTAAGTGGCGTTGACGCCCGGGTCCTGCGCAATGGGAATCCATGAACCATGTCAGGTCCGGAAGGAAGCAGCATTAAGTGGAAGCTCTCATGTGCCGCAGGGTTGCCTGGGCCGAGCTAACTGCTTAAGTAACGCTTATGGGTGCTAATCGACGGAAGGTGCACGGCAGTTATTACATAGTAGATAAACTCATCCGGACGGATGAGTTTTTTTATGCCCTTTTTTGAAAAAAACAAAAGCATTACGATATAATAGAGGGACAGGAGAAAATATAGGAGGTTTAAAATCGTGGGGTATCAAGCATTATATCGAGTGTGGAGGCCGCAACAGTTTATAGATGTAGTCGGCCAGGAACATGTTACAAAAACCTTGCAGAATGCTCTCATACAGCAGAAAGTTTCCCACGCCTACTTATTTTCAGGTCCTCGCGGCACAGGGAAAACAAGTGCGGCGAAAATCCTTTCAAAGGCTGTGAACTGTGAGCGTGCTCCAGTCAGTGAACCGTGCAATGAGTGTTCAGCGTGCAAGGGGATAACGGATGGTTCCATTCCTGATGTAATTGAAATCGATGCGGCATCCAACAACGGTGTGGAAGAAATCCGCGATATCAGGGATAAAGTGAAATATGCCCCTAATGCGGTTACATATAAAGTATATATTATCGATGAAGTCCACATGCTCTCTCAAGGAGCTTTCAATGCGCTTTTAAAGACCCTGGAAGAACCGCCTAAACACGTAATTTTCATTTTGGCAACGACAGAGCCGCATAAAATCCCGCTGACCATCATTTCACGCTGCCAGCGTTTTGATTTTAAAAGAATTCAGCCGCAGGATATTGTTGGCCGCATGTCGCAAATCATAGAGGAAACAGGCGTGAAATGCAGTGAGCAGGCTCTGCACATTATCGCAAGGGCAGCAGAAGGCGGGATGCGGGATGCTCTCAGCCTTCTTGACCAGGCAATCTCCTTTAGTGAGGATGAAGTAAGTGTTGAAGATGCACTGACGGTGACGGGGTCTGTATCACAGGCATTTCTAGGCAGGCTGGCTAGGGCCATCTATGAGAAAGAAGTAGCAGAAGCCCTGCAGGTCCTTGATGAACTGCTGGCACTGGGAAAGGACACCTCCCGCTTCATTGAGGATATGATTTTCTTTTATAGAGATATGCTTTTATACCAGGCTGCACCCGGACTGGGAGATTCCTTTGAACGCGTTTTAATCGATCCTCAATTCAAGGAATTAGCGGGCTTGATTTCCCAGGAACAGATTTATATTAATATAGAAAATTTTAATAAAACACAGCAGGAAATGAAGTGGACAAACCATCCGAGAATTTTTCTTGAAGTAGCACTTGTTAAGCTCTGCAGCCAGGACAGGGGAAGCGGAAGCCAAGTGCCTGACGGCCAGGTTCAGGATCTGTTAGGGAAAATCGGGGAGCTTGAGAGACAGCTTCAAAGCATAAGAGAACAGGGAGTGCCTGCAGCTGAAAATGTGAAGCCTTCCCCTGCAAAGGCCCAGCGGATCAATAAAAAAGCCTACAGGGCGCCAGCAGGAAAGATTACACAGATTCTAAGGCAGGCGACGAAACAGGATCTTCAGACAGTAAAAAGCCGCTGGGGAGAGGTATTGGAGCAATTATCTCATCAAAACCAAAAATCTCTTGCTGCTTTATTGAACGAAGCGGAACCTGTTGCTGCGTCTTCAGCAGCTTTTGTGTTAAAATTTAAATATGATATTCATTGCCAAATGGCGATGGAAAATGACCGTTTTATAGAAACGATGGCCATGATTTTGCAACAAATCACAGGTCATCGCCTGGAGATGGCTGGTGTCCCGGAAAGTCAATGGCAGCAGCTGCGCGAGGATTTCCTGGCAACCCAGAATCAGGATTCTACTGAAACGGACAGGAAGCAAGATGAAGATCCTTTTATAGCAGAAGCCCGTAAATTAGTCGGTGATGAACTGCTCGAAATTAAAGAATAATGGAGGCGTGAAAAATGGGTATGCGTGGCGGAATGGGAAATATGCAGAACATGATGAAGCAAATGCAAAAAATGCAAAAGAAAATGGCTGAAGCACAAGAAGAGCTTGGCGAAAAGAAAATCGAAGGAACAGCTGGCGGCGGAATGGTCACTGTCATCGTTACAGGGCACAAAGAGATTGTAGAAGTAAACATTAAACCAGAAGTGGTAGATCCGGATGATATTGAAATGCTTCAGGATCTAGTTCTTGCTGCAACTAATGATGCTTTGAAAAAAGCAGATGAGCTCTCAAACTCAACAATGGGACAATTCACCAAAGGACTAAACCTTCCGGGCGGAATGTTTTAAGAAAGAGTGAAACTTACTATTATCCTACAAGCGTAACTAGCCTGGCCGTTTTTGCTTAGGACATCTCTTTTCCTGTTTGCCATTTTCAGGGAGAGGTGACCTGCAGAAACTTCCTGACTGGCTTATACGCTTTTTTTTTGAGTGCTGCTATGGCATAAGTCCCTGCTTCAAGTCCTTGAGATTCATTAAAGAAGTCCAGGCGAACGGGATGCATGTCAGTAAGAGTATGATTATGCCCACCTCCAAGCAGGGGATTCCTCTCCTGATGTTGGAAGGTGCGCTTAAGCTGATACAGCCAGCCTGCTGCTTATAACAAATCGACGAGGATGCAGGCTGTGCAATATCGGCTGTTATGATGAGGGGGAATTCGATGCATTATCCTGAACCAATTTCCAAGTTGATCGACAGCTTCATGAAACTGCCGGGCATTGGCCCGAAAACAGCATCCCGGCTAGCCTTTTTTGTTCTGGATATGAAAGAAGATGTTGTATTGGATTTTGCCAAAGCACTCGTGAATGCCAAACGGAATCTGACCTATTGTTCGGTATGCGGACATATAACGGATCAGGATCCTTGTTATATATGCGAAGACCAGCGTAGGGACAGGAGCCTTGTCTGTGTTGTCCAGGATTCAAAGGATGTTATTGCCATGGAGAAAATGCGGGAATATAATGGCCTGTACCATGTCCTTCATGGAAGCATTTCTCCTATGGAAGGAATCGGACCTGA
>NZ_CP183879.1:467500-525000 GCF_048572925.1 Peribacillus sp. B-H-3
GCGAAGCTTTGAACCGAAGCCCCAGTAAACGGCGGCCGTAACTATAACGGTCCTAAGGTAGCGAAATTCCTTGTCGGGTAAGTTCCGACCCGCACGAAAGGTGTAACGATCTGGGCACTGTCTCAACGAGAGACTCGGTGAAATTATAGTACCTGTGAAGATGCAGGTTACCCGCGACAGGACGGAAAGACCCCGTGGAGCTTTACTGCAGCCTGATATTGAATTTTGGTACAGCTTGTACAGGATAGGTAGGAGCCTGAGATGCCGGAGCGCCAGCTTCGGTGGAGGCGTCGGTGGGATACTACCCTGGCTGTATTGAAATTCTAACCCGCGCCCCTGATCGGGGCGGGAGACAGTGTCAGGTGGGCAGTTTGACTGGGGCGGTCGCCTCCTAAAGAGTAACGGAGGCGCCCAAAGGTTCCCTCAGAATGGTTGGAAATCATTCGCAGAGTGTAAAGGCACAAGGGAGCTTGACTGCGAGACCTACAAGTCGAGCAGGGACGAAAGTCGGGCTTAGTGATCCGGTGGTTCCGCATGGAAGGGCCATCGCTCAACGGATAAAAGCTACCCCGGGGATAACAGGCTTATCTCCCCCAAGAGTCCACATCGACGGGGAGGTTTGGCACCTCGATGTCGGCTCATCGCATCCTGGGGCTGTAGTCGGTCCCAAGGGTTGGGCTGTTCGCCCATTAAAGCGGTACGCGAGCTGGGTTCAGAACGTCGTGAGACAGTTCGGTCCCTATCCGTCGTGGGCGCAGGAAATTTGAGAGGAGCTGTCCTTAGTACGAGAGGACCGGGATGGACGCACCGCTGGTGTACCAGTTGTCTTGCCAAAGGCATAGCTGGGTAGCTACGTGCGGACGGGATAAGTGCTGAAAGCATCTAAGCATGAAGCCCCCCTCAAGATGAGATTTCCCATAGCGCAAGCTAGTAAGATCCCTGAAAGATGATCAGGTTGATAGGTCTGAGGTGGAAGCGTGGTGACACGTGCAGCTGACAGATACTAATCGATCGAGGACTTAACCAATGCAAAAACCTTCTTCTATTATCCAGTTTTGAAGGAACAACGTTCCTCATAGTTTGGTGGCGATAGCGAAGAGGTCACACCCGTTCCCATTCCGAACACGGCAGTTAAGCTCTTCAGCGCCGATGGTAGTTGGGGGTTCTCCCCCTGTGAGAGTAGGACGCCGCCAAGCAAAACGAAAGGCCAGCAGAGATGCTGGTCTTTTTTGTGTGCAGAAATGGATATTTCATAAGAGCTCAAAAGAGGAAACGAGTCCAGTAAGCCAAAATCAAGGAGGGCGGGGTGCGAAGGACTGAAGCTGACGAAGCAATACGCCAGATATTGCATTCCGGATTTTGAACAAGGCCGTTAAGCTCGCACGCTGATGACTGCAAGACAAGAAGCTTCTGCTAAACCTGCCGCGTCCTGTGCAAGTCCTGAGAGAGCTGGACGCCCCCACACAGATGAAAGACAAGCAGCGGTACTGGTCTTTAAGGCAATAGTGAATTAAGCTTTAACACGCCCCTGATACCACATAAGCTAATACCCTTGCAGCCTGTCTATTTGGCAGCTTGAAAGGCCCTTCCCCGTGGAGAAATCCTTTATAAAAAGGTTTATCCTCACTGTTGAGAGTATGGAAATTTCCTATATTTGATTTTTTCAGGCAGAGACATACACTCAAAGCCCAGTGCCCTCATATATTGATATAGAAATTAAACAGCAGCTGACATGAACTATTCTAAAAATTGTATACAACATTTAGATTTTGGAGAGAATGCAGGTATGGAGGTGGGGATATTGAGTTCAGCAGCAGCCAATAAAGCACCAGCGGAAACTTGCGTGGTTTGTGAAAAGACAAAATCGGTTGGCATACATCTTTATACATCATTTTTATGCGAAGAATGTGAACATGATATCATAAATACGGGAACGGATAATCCGATGTACCATTATTATTTAAAACAGCTGAAGAAAGTAAATGTTCCAGAAATTTGTTCTTAAGAAGAAGAGGAATTGGCATTTATGAGAGTCAGAGACTATGAAGAACCGCCTTAAGGTTTTTTATGGTTTCTGATTTTTTTATTTCCATTATTAAAATTGGACAAGCTGGAGTCTGCCCTTGCATTTGTCTGATAAAATAAACAAAGAATAATAAAAAGGAAGTATACCATGAAATCAACAGAGAAAACGCCATTATTTGATGCTCTTGTAAAGCATAGAAAAAAGGAAAGCCTTTCTTTCCACGTTCCCGGCCATAAAAACGGCCGTATATTTAATCATTGGGGCAAACACATTTTTGATCCTGTGCTGTCCATCGATCTGACAGAGCTCACCGGTCTTGATGACTTGCATGACCCAGGCGGCCCCATTTTGGAGGCGGAACAGCTTTTGGCTGATTTGTATGGCTCCCAAAAAAGTTATTTTCTTGTGAACGGTTCTACCTCGGGCAATATTGCCATGATTCTCGCTGCCTGTGAGGAGGGAGATACAGTGCTTGTACAAAGGAATTGCCATAAATCTGTTTTGCACGGCCTGATGCTTGCAAATGTTAAGCCAGTTTTCATATCTCCTGACATCGATGACCAGTTGGAGATTGCAGGCAGTGTAACTGTATCTGCTGTAAAAGAGGCAATCAGGCTTTATCCCGAAACAAAGGCCATTGTTTTAACCTATCCAACCTACTATGGAACCGGCAATGCAGTTTCAGAGATTATCTCATTGGCTCATCAGCACAGCATTACTGTGCTTGTGGATGAAGCTCATGGGGCCCATTTTTGCCTTGGTGCTCCTTTTCCGGAATCTGCCCTGGCAGCAGGTGCAGATGTGGTGGTTCATTCTGCGCATAAGACACTTCCTGCCATGACGATGGGATCGTTTTTGCATTGCAGCAGTGAATTGATCGATTCCAGGAAGCTGGAGTACTGCTTACAAATGCTGCAGTCAAGCAGTCCATCTTACCCGATTATGGCATCACTGGATCTTTCGAGGGCATATCTGGCTACTTACAGCCAGGACGATATAGAAGCATTGAAACAAGCAGTGGGTGACTTCAAGGGGGAACTAAACAACATTTCAGGAATCCATGTGGCAGAGAGCAAATCAGGCATCAGTGATCTCCTTAAGCTTACAATCCGGTCTGAGAAGGGGCATTCTGGCTTTCAATTGCAGCAGATACTTGAAAGTGAAGGGATTTTTACGGAGCTTGCCGATGTGAGAAATGTACTTATGGTGCTTCCGCTAATAAAGAAGAACAGTGATTTTCCATTTCAGGAAACGCTAATGAGAGTTGAACGTGCCATGGAGAATAGCGAAGATGCGGAGGATCATGTATCCTCTCATTCCCTTTTTCAGGAACAGTCCATTCAGCCGCTTGCCCTGACTTATCAGCAAATGAAAAAAAGACAGAAAAAGCTTGCGGCGTTAACTGACTGTTTAGGAGAAATCTCGGCTGAAATGATTACTCCTTACCCTCCTGGCATTCCATTAATAATGCCGGGTGAAAAAGTAACGGCGGGAAAAATAAATAGTATTGAGGAGCTGCTGAGAAAAGGGGGAAGGTTCCATGGGGGCCCTGAGCTTGAAAGCGGGCAGCTGTGGATCTACGAATAAGTTTTCCTTTTTGAATTAGAAAATAGTATACTTAAACCGCAAAGTGATAGTTGGAGGTCATGTATGAATCAAGGAATATTTATAACCATGGAAGGACCTGAGGGTGCAGGGAAAACAACCATTCTGCATATGCTTGGAGAACTCCTTACAGATATGGGGCACAGTGTGCTCATCACTAGAGAACCCGGAGGCATCCCTATTTCAGAACAAATCAGGGAAGTCATTTTAAATAAAGTAAACACAGCTATGGACAGCAGAACAGAAGCCCTGCTGTATGCTGCAGCAAGGAGGCAGCACCTTGCTGAAAAAGTGCTGCCTGCTTTAAGTGAGGGGAAAATTGTACTGTGCGACCGCTTTATTGACAGCTCTCTGGCTTACCAGGGATATGCAAGGGGCCTGGGAATGGATGAAGTCTATTCAATCAATCAATTTGCCATCAATGGAGTTATGCCGGATCTTACGATTTACTTCGATATTGACCCGGCTCTTGGCCTGGAACGCATTGCATCCAACGGAGAAAGGGAAGTAAACCGCCTGGATATGGAAGCTCTGCACTTTCATGAAAAAGTAAAAGAAGGATATATGCTTATTATAGAGAAGTGGAAAGAAAGATTCTTTATTGTAGATGCATCCCAATCACTTGAACGGGTATTGGAGCAAACTGCATCCAAGGTGTACCAGGTTATTAGCAGGGAGGCGGCCTCACGATAATATTTATCGTAAAATGCCTGCAAACCTCCTTTTTGGGGTATAGATAATTGTTATAATATAAATTAAACAAAGCAGAACACATTTGGTGTTCAAGCGGAGGATGATAGATATGAAAATGATTATTGCAGTGGTACAGGATAAAGACAGCCATAGATTGCTGAATGAACTTGTTGAACATAACTTCCGGGCGACCAAGCTTGCCAGCACCGGAGGGTTTTTAAAATCAGGCAATACAACCTTTATGATAGGTACCGATGACATTCGCGTTGAAAAAGCCCTTGAAATTATTAAAAATAATTGCGAGTCCCGGCAGCAGCTGGTAGCGCCTGTATCCCCAATGGGAGGAAATGCCGATTCATATGTTCCATATCCAGTTGAAATCCAGGTTGGCGGAGCGGCAGTATTTGTATTGCCAATCGAAACTTTTATGCAATTTTAACGTACGAAAGCAGTGTGGTATGAATGAAAATTAACCAGGACCTTCCTTTAAGCCTGGATAAAGCCAGGCAAGACAGCAAGCAGGTTCAAACTGGTAATGGAAAATTTCAGCAGCTGGTACAAAAGCAGGATCAAAAAATGCAGTATGCCTCACTGAACCGGCTGCTGAGCGATATTGAGGGAGCTGGCGGCAGACTGGGCAAATCCCGCACTTTTAAGGATATCGCAAAATTCAAAACGCTGGTCAAGCGTTTCGTAAAAGAAGCTGTTGACTTTGGAATGGATCTTAAGCATTCGAACAGCTGGAATCAATTTGGGCAGAGCCGCCCGCTGAAAATTGTCGAAACAATCGATGATAAATTGGTTGAGTTAACCGAAGCTGTATTGTCCAAAGAAAAGACCTCTGTGGACGTTTTGGAAAAAATAGGTGAAATTAAAGGCCTGCTGATTAATTTATACACGTAAAATATCACCGTCCTTTTTTCTGAACCTGCGGATAATAGGCGAATGTTACCCAATTAGGGCCAGTAAATAAAAAAAGAGTCATATTTTTAATATAGTGTTTATATGATGAAATGGACTTACTTAAGCGAGTTGATTGGTTATGACGGAAACTTGGAACGAACTAGCTGATATTCAGCCGACAATCATGGGAATGCTGAAAAATGGCATGCTAAAAAACCGGGTTGCTCACGCCTACCTTTTCGAAGGTGAAAAAGGTGTCGGAAAAAGAGAGGCAAGCATCATTTTCGCCAAGAGCCTGCTGTGTGAGCAGCAGATTGACGGGTATATGCCATGTGAAAAATGCAAAAACTGCAAACGCATAAACAGCGGGAACCATCCGGATGTGCATCTGATTGAACCAGATGGATTGTCTATCAAAAAGGAACAGATTAAAAGTCTTCAAGAGGAATTTTCAAAGAAAAGCGTTGAGGCCAATCGTAAAATTTATATGATTTTCAATGCGGACAAAATGTCAGTGCAGGCAGCAAACAGCTTGCTTAAATTCCTCGAGGAACCTTCTTCAGACACAGTTGCCATTTTGGTTACAGAGCAAATACAGCGAATCCTGCCTACCATCCTGTCACGCTGCCAGGTATTGTCTTTTAAGCCTCTTTCTCCTGCAATTCTTAAGGAAAAGCTGATAAATCAAGGGGTAAACAGCCAAGACTCATCTATAATCCCCCACTTAACCCACAATTTTGAAGAAGGAATAAGAATAAGTAATGAGGAATGGTTTGCACAAGCCCAAAAAATAGTGGTAAAATTATATGAAGTGCTAAACCAAAATCCCATGAAGGCATTATTATATCTTCAGGAAGAGTGGTTTGTGCACTTTAAAGAAAGGGAGCAAATGGACAGAAGTCTTGATTTGTTATTTCTTATCTATAAAGATTTATTATATATTCAGTTGGACAAGCGTGAACTTGCCGTATTTCAAAATAAAACCGGGGAATTTGAAACACACGCTCTTCATCTTTCCCAGAGGCGCCTTGCAGACTGCATGGGCTATATTTTAGAAGCGAAAAGGAAACTGCTGTCCAATACAAATCCACAGCTGTTGATGGAACAGCTTGTGCTGAATTTGCAGGAGGGATCATCATTTGTATGATGTAGTAGGCGTCCGCTTTAAAAAAGCGGGTAAAATATACTACTTTGACCCGGGAGAGCTCGCCATTCCAAAGGATGAGTTTGTTATAGTGGAAACTGTCCGCGGAGTTGAATTTGGCAAGGTTGTAACTGCCCGGAAACAAGTAGATGATAATGATGTTGTGCTGCCGCTGAAAAAGGTTCTCAGGATTGCGGATGCAAAGGATAGGCTGATTGTTGAGGAAAATAGATCGGCAGCATCTGAAGCATACGGAACCTGCTGCCAAAAAGTAGAGGAACACAAGCTTGATATGAAGCTCGTTGATGTTGAATACACTTTTGACAGAAATAAAGTAGTGTTTTACTTTACTGCAGATGGACGAATTGATTTCCGTGATTTAGTGAAGGATTTGGCGGCGATTTTTAGAACCAGGATTGAATTGCGCCAGATAGGCGTCAGGGATGAAGCCAAGATGCTTGGAGGCATAGGGCCATGCGGAAGAATGCTTTGCTGCTCGACATTCCTGGGTGATTTTGAACCGGTTTCCATTAAAATGGCCAAGGATCAAAATCTATCGCTGAATCCGACCAAGATTTCTGGTCTGTGCGGCCGGCTGATGTGCTGTCTTAAGTATGAAAACGATGAGTATGAGAGTGCGAAGGAAATGCTTCCGGATTTGGGTGAAATCATTAAAACCCCTCATGGAAAAGGCAAGGTAGTTGGGCTTAATATTCTAGAACGAGTACTTCAGATTGAATTTGTCGAACAAGAAAGAGTTTTAGAATATACGTTAGATGAGATTCTAAAAGAGGGAGCCGTTTCTATTCAAGCCACAGATTATTAAGGTGGTGGAGAGCGTGGATAAAAAAGAAATTTTTGAATCGGTCACTAATATGGAAACCCAAATCGGCCATCTATACAAGCAGCTTGGTGAGATGAAACAGCATTTGGCGGAGGTTCTTGAAGAGAATAATTCGCTGAAGCTTGAAAACAGCCATCTTAGGCGGCGGTTAGATCAGCTGGAAACAGCAGGAACCAGCGTGAAGGAAAAAAATAAAGTAAAAAATAAGCAAACAGCCCAGGGCGATAAGATGCTCGATATAGGGGAAGGCTACGATAATCTTGCCCGTTTGTATCAGGAAGGCTTTCATATTTGCAACCTTCATTTTGGAAGTTTAAGAAAAGATGGGGACTGCCTGTTTTGCTTATCATTTTTGAATAAAAAATAATCTCAAGCCTTTCCTGTCAAGGGAAGGCTTTTTTAATAACCGAGGGAAATGCATCCAGAGGAGGTATGAGAATTGTTGGAATTAAAAGGTGATGAACGGCTGGATTATCTTTTGGCTGAACGTTTGAGAATTATTCAAAGCCCTTCAGTTTTTTCGTTTTCACTAGATGCTGTTCTGCTATCGAAGTTCGTCAGTGTGCCGATTCAAAAAGGCAAGCTGATTGATATGTGTTCAGGAAATGGAGTTGTGCCGCTATTATTAAGCACGAGGACTAAAGGAAGCATGATTGGTGTGGAAATTCAGGAAAGGTTATATGATATGGCGAAAAGAAGCATTGATTATAATGGGCTTTCCGGGCAAATACATATGATGCATGGAGACATTAAGGAAATCCCTGGACTGCTTGGCCACAGCAAGTTTGATGTGGTAACCTGCAATCCTCCATACTTTCCAACTCCATCAAAAGAAGAAATCAATCAAAACGAACATTTTGCAATTGCCAGGCATGAAATTTACTGTACCCTTGATGATGTGGTGCGCACAAGCAGCCAGCTGCTGCGCCAGGGAGGCAAGGCTGCCTTTGTACATAGGCCTGGAAGGCTGATGGACATACTGAGCCTGATGAGAAAATACCGGATTGAACCAAAACGATTACAGTTTGTTTATCCGAAGGCGGGCAAGGAGGCCAATACCATTCTTATTGAAGGAATCAAGGATGGAAAGCCTGATTTAAAAATACTTCCTCCGCTTGTAGTTTATAATGAGGATCATGAGTATAATCCGGAAATCAGAAGGATTTTATATGGAGAAGAATGAGCATTTTTTTTATGTGCTGAGATGCAGGGATGGCAGTTTTTATGCAGGCTATACAAATGATATAAAAAAGCGGGTAAGCATGCATAATGAAGGAAAAGGGGCAAAGTACACTAGAGGCAGGGGACCGGTGGAGCTGATCCATTATGAGGTCTTTGCAACGAAAACGGAAGCAATGCGTGCCGAGTACAGCTTTAAACAGCTGAATAGGGCACAAAAAGAACAAATTATTGATAAAAAGGAGAAAACTGTTCATGCAGCAGCAGAAAAGCTATGAAAAAGAAGGACTAGAACCGGCTCTGTACTTGGTGCCTACTCCTATTGGGAATTTGGAAGATATGAGCTTCAGGGCTCTGAGAATATTGAAAGAGGCAGATGTGATAGCTGCTGAGGATACACGTAATACTAAAAAACTTTGCAATTACTTTGAAATCGAAACCCCGATCGTCAGCTATCATGAACATAACAAGCAAAAAAGCGGCAAGCAGATGATTGAGCGCCTCCGTTCCGGGCAAATGATCGCCCTTGTCAGTGACGCAGGAATGCCCACGATTTCCGATCCCGGGTATGAACTTGTAACAGAGGCACTGGCAGAGAATATCACTGTAGTCCCGCTTCCTGGCGCAAATGCTGCGTTAACTGCATTGATTGGCTCAGGCCTTATCCCTCAGCCTTTTTATTTCCATGGTTTTCTGCAAAGAAGCAATAAAGAAAAAAAGGCAGAACTGGAAAGATTGAAAAAAATGACGTCGACCTGGATTATTTATGAATCTCCCCATCGTTTGAAGGAAACGCTTAAAAGCATGCTTGGGGTACTTGGAAACAGAAAAATCGTGCTTTGCCGTGAACTTACAAAGAAATTTGAGGAATTTATCAGAGGCACCATTGAAGAAGCTTTAGCATGGGCTGAAGAATCAGAAATCCGTGGCGAATTTTGTCTTGTCATTGAAGGGTCTCAGGAAAGTGAAGATACTGAGGAGAAAAAGTGGTGGGACAACCTGGAGGTTTCAGCTCATGTAGAGGCCTACATCCAGGAAAAAGGCCTGTCTTCCAAGGAAGCCATCAAGCAGACCGCTAAGGACAGAGGCATACAGAAACGGGAAGTATATCAATCGTATCATGTAGATGAAGAATAAATAAGCATAAAAAAGGCTTCCGGATAGGAAGCCTTCACTGTATTATTTTGATGTTTCGAAGCTTTGCTGAATTTCTTTAATCAGCATTTCAGCACCTTCGCGGCTAAGGATAAGCTTGCCGCCAGCAAGAGTCAAGTTTTCATCAGAAACTTCACCAGTTACTTGGCAAGTCATATTTGGCTTGTATTTTTTTAGGATGATGCGTTCGTCATCCACATAAATCTCAAGTGCATCTTTTTCTGCAATTCCAAGCGTACGGCGAAGTTCGATTGGAATAACCACCCGTCCTAATTCATCAACCTTACGAACAATTCCTGTAGATTTCATTCTGTAAATCTCCTCTCAGACTATACTAGTACCTTTTTCTCTTTATCTATTTTCGTCATTATTCGACAATTTTTTTTATAAATTTAATAATACCAGCCATTCCCAAATACGTCAATCATTTTATTTTTAACTTAAGATAAATTCAGCAAGAAAACGTAAAACCCTTTATCCTTAAGGCTTTAAGCTGTTTCCTTAAGTAGGATAAATCCTTTTTTGTATGATATTGGACCTGTTTTATTTTATTACGATAATAAAAATAAGAATAAATCCCTAATAAATTCGACTAAATTCGACAAAAACAAACAAAAGCCAACATAATCCTATCTTTATGCTGATGTTAAAATGAGTAAAGAGACATATTTTGGGATTAGGGGAGAAGGAATGCTTTTAGTAAAAAGAAGACATCGGGGAATTTGAGTAAGGCCTTACTCTTTTTATTGCACAATTTAATTTTTTTAGGTATATTTTGTTCATATAAGAGGTAATGCTGACATCATAGAAGTGTTAAAAAGTCAGGATTACTGCTTTTCACTTTATAAAGCATGTTAACTGAGCGGCCTCTAAAGACCCGTCTCAACATTGTACAGCCATTGAAGCAGTTTAAGCAGGAGCTGACTGCCAGTGAAAGTCTGATATTTTCAGCTAACCATCCCGGGGAAGGCCTCCTGTGGAGGGAAGCTTCACTTTATTTAGCTCGCGTCCTGTTGGGCGTGAGTTTTTTATCGCTCTTCTGTTTATATAAGGGTAAAATGGAAGCAGGTATGCAAGGCAAATTATTATTGCTGTCTATTATTTTTAAGGAGGGAAAAAAATGAAAGAAAAACTGAAAACTTTTTATATCACAACGCCGATTTATTATCCGAGCGGAAATTTACATATTGGCCATGCCTACACGACTGTAGCCGGTGATGCTATGGCCCGTTATAAGAGGATGCGGGGATTCGATGTAATGTATCTGACGGGTACAGATGAGCATGGACAAAAAATCCAGCGTAAGGCTGAAGAAGCTGGCATCACTCCGCAGGAATATGTGGACGGCATTGTATCTGGAATCAAGGACTTGTGGAAGAAGATGGACATCTCTTATGATGACTTTATCCGCACAACAGATGAAAGGCATAAAACGGCAGTAACAAAGATGTTTAAGCAGCTGCTGGACCAGGGAGATATTTATCTGGATGAATATGAAGGCTGGTATTCTGTATCTGATGAAACCTATTATACAGAGCTTCAGTTGGCAGACCCAGTTTATGAGAATGGAAAAATAGTTGGAGGCAAGAGTCCTGACAGCGGCCATCCGGTTGAGCTTGTGAAGGAAGAATCCTACTTCTTCAGGATGGGCAAATATGCAGACAGGCTGCTGAAGTTTTACGAAGAAAATCCAGAATTCATTCAGCCTGAGTCCAGGAAAAACGAAATGATTAATAATTTCATTAAGCCGGGACTAGAGGATCTGGCTGTTTCAAGAACAACCTTTGACTGGGGCATCAAGGTGCCTGGAGATCCGAAGCACGTAATTTATGTCTGGATTGATGCTTTATCAAACTATATTACAGCTCTTGGATATGGAAATGAAGATGATGCCAAGTATTTAAACTACTGGCCAGCTGATGTCCACTTGATGAGTAAGGAGATTGTGCGTTTTCATACCATTTATTGGCCAATCATGCTGATGGCCCTTGACCTTCCTCTTCCAAAAAAGGTCTTTGCCCATGGCTGGCTGTTAATGAAGGACGGAAAAATGTCCAAATCAAAGGGGAATGTTGTTGACCCTGCTACTTTAATCGACCGTTATGGCCTTGATGCATTGCGCTACTACCTGCTGCGGGAGGTACCATTTGGTTCTGATGGCGTCTTTACTCCTGAAGGGTTCGTGGAAAGAATTAACTTCGACTTGGCTAACGACCTTGGTAACCTTTTGAATCGGACTGTAGCCATGATTGATAAATATTTCGATGGGATGATTCCTGAATATAAAGGCGCACTAGGGGAGTTTGATGAATCTCTAGAGGCGAAGAACAGAGAAACGGTTTCCAAGTATGAAGAAGCGATGGAGAAGATGGAGTTTTCAGTTGCCTTATCTACCATTTGGCAGCTTGTCAGCAGAACAAATAAATATATCGATGAAACAAAACCGTGGATTCTGGCTAAAGATGAGGAGAAAAAAGGCGAACTTGGCAGTGTGATGAGCCACTTGGCTGAATCATTAAGAAGAACAGCAATTCTCCTTACGCCATTTTTAACTCAAACTCCGGGTAAAATCTTTTCTCAGTTGAATATTGAAGATGAATCTCTTAAGTCATGGGAAAGCCTTGAAGAGTTTGGAAAAATCCCTGCAATGACCAAAGTGAGTAAAGGGGAGCCGATTTTCCCTCGCTTGGAGATGAAGGATGAGATAGAATATATCAAATTGCAAATGCAGGGCAGCTTGCCTCAGGAAGAAGAAAAGAAGCCTGCAGAGCAAGAGATACCTGAAGTGGAAGAAATCACGATTGATGACTTTATGAAAGTAGAATTGCGGGTTGCCCAGGTACTTGAGGCGGAATCTGTGAAAAAAGCCGACAAGCTTCTTAAACTGCAGCTGGATCTTGGCTATGAAAAAAGACAGGTTGTTTCTGGAATTGCTCAACACTATAAGCCTGAGGAATTGATAGGGAAAAAAGTTATTTGTGTAACTAATTTAAAGCCTGTCAAACTGCGCGGAGAATTATCACAAGGAATGATATTGGCAGGAAGCAGCGATGGAGTTTTGTCTGTGGCTACTGTTAATGATTCGCTGCCGAACGGTTCAAAAGTTAAATAATTCCCAATTAATAACATAAAAATGTTTCACATGGAACATTTTTATGTTATTTTTTTTGCTTTTTTGGGTATGGTGTAAAAATCCATAAAAGAGTGCAGGCAAATCATTTTCCAATGTACATACTTATTTCGTAAAATATAGAAAATCAGCGAGGGACTGGCAAGAGGATAATGCAAGAAGTAAAAGCAGATAATACAAAAGCGGGACACTTACGGCCGTTTGTCATCATTTTGTTACATAATTGTGAGGCATGAAAACTTTTATTCAACAATAGACTATTGCTAGAAAGGGAGAAAATAATGTTATTTGATACACATGTTCATTTGAATGATCTTCAATTTTCTGAGGACTTGGAAGAAGTAATAGATAGAATGAAAGAAGCGGGAGTATCCCATGTAGTTGTTGTCGGCTTTGACCGGCCTACCATCACAAGGGCCATGGAGCTTGTGGAGACATACGAATTCATGTATGCTGCCGTGGGCTGGCATCCTGTAGACGCCATTGATATGACGGATGGCGATCTGGAGTGGATTGAAGAGCTTTCAAGTCATCCTAAAGTTGTGGCAATCGGAGAAATGGGCCTGGACTACCATTGGGATAAGTCTCCGAAAGATGTCCAAAAAGAAGTGTTCAGGAAACAAATCAGGCTGGCGAGGAAGGTTAAGCTTCCGATTATCATCCATAACCGGGAGGCAACGGCAGACATTGTAGACATCTTAAAAGAAGAGCATGCCTCAGAGGTTGGCGGCATTATGCATTGCTTCAGCGGAAGTGCAGAGACGGCAAAGGAATGCATTGATATGAATTTTTACATTTCACTTGGGGGGCCTGTTACATTCAAAAATGCCAAAAAGCCTAAGGAAGTAGCAGCTGAGGTTCCTTTGGACCGCCTGCTGATTGAAACGGACTGTCCTTATTTAGCTCCGCATCCATACAGGGGGAAACGGAATGAACCAGCATATGTGAAGTTAGTAGCCGAACAAATTGCTGAGATAAAAGGGGTTGCACCTGAGGAAATAGCAGCTGTGACTACACAGAATGCAAAGAAATTATTCGGCATAAAATGATAGCACATTTTGTCAGTTTGTTTCTAAGTTTGTCTGCAGAAAAACTGAATTCAAGAAAGTAATGCAAATCTTCGTCACTTTATGGTATGTCCATGTCGATAAGTCTCCCTTTTCAATTAGATAGAGAGTATGCATAATAGAAATTAACTTTCAAGGCTTTCTATAAATCGGATGGGAGTCCGGCAGGGAGTACTATACAATCACCGAGAGGAAGGAGGAGTTTTTCATTTCTTTTAAAAATATGAAAAACTTGATTCCCAAGTCTTTTGGGAAAAAGAGAGTGGCCTTTGGGGCAGGAGCGGCCATAGCCGGAATTGCCATATTGGGATTGCTATATTATCAGGGGACAAAACAAACGGTTTCACTATCGCTTGATGGCGAGAAAAAAGTAGTAAGGACACATGCTGAAACGATTCGTGATATATTAAAAGACTTTGAGATTGACGTGAAGGCCCAGGATTATTTATCGCCATCAGAAAAGAGCAAAGTGGGGGATCACACGAATGTCGTGTGGGAGCCGGCCATGCCTATTGGCATCACTGTGGATGGCAAAAAGAAAACGGTATGGACAACGGCTGAAACGGTCAGCGGGCTGCTGAAGGAACAAAATCTCGAATTAAAGGAAAAAGATCAGATTTCCCCGGCACCCGACACCAGGCTACAGGAAAAAATGGACATTGCAATCGAAAAAGCCTTTCCGCTTACATTGGCAGTTGGCAAAAACGAAAAGCAAGTCTGGTCAACTTCGACTACGGTCGCTGACTTTTTAAGACAACAAGGTGTAACACTCAATCATTTAGACCGCGTTGAGCCAAAATTAGGAGAAAAAGTTCAAGCCAAGAACAGAGTAAACGTCATACGAGTTGAAAAAGTCACCGATGTAGTGGAAGAACCGATTAATTATGCAGTCATTACAAAAAAAGATAACAGCCTTCGGAAAGGAAAAGAAAAGGTCATTATTCCAGGGAGCAAGGGGCTTCTTGCCAAGCATTTTGAGATTACAAAAGAAAATGGAAAAATCGTGGCAAAAAAACTTCTTTCAAAACAAGTTGTTAAGCATAAGCGCGACAGGGTTACTGCCATTGGAACCCGGCAATACATAGTGCAGGCTTCACGCAAGGCTCAGGAGTCTGGCGGCAGGGAAGTCTATGTTTCCTCGACCGCCTATACGGCAAGCTGCAATGGATGTTCAGGAAGAACAGCAACTGGCATTAATCTGAAGGAAAACCCGGGAGCAAGAGTCATCGCCGTTGATCCGAGTATCATTCCGCTCGGCTCCAAAGTGTTTGTTGAGGGATATGGATATGCAATTGCAGCGGATAAGGGCTCTGCCATTAAAGGAAACCGGATCGATGTTTTCTTTTCTTCGCAATCAGACGCCTACCGTTGGGGAGTGAAAAGGGTAAAAGTGCGGATTATCCAGTAGGTAACGTGGAACTTCCGCGTGCGGGAAGGCCTCACAGCCCCTGCCTAGCTGTCTTCGCTGATCATCCACTGAGGCGGCGGATATGGCTTTCCTTTAATGCGGGATAAACTTTTGCAGGAGATTTTATATCTCCTGCTTTTTTACGTTATAATAATAAAGCAGAATTCAGCTATTGCTTGCTGTATTCGATTCATTATGTTTAGGCGAATATAAAGTGAAGAAGGTTTCATCAATTTGGAGGAACACATGAAAAAAATTAAAGAAATTATCGTGGTGGAAGGAAAAGACGACACCGTAGCCATAAAAAGGTCTGTGAATGCCGATACCATCGAGACGAATGGTTCTGCAGTTAATGAGTCTGTAATCGAACAGGTGAGGCTTGCCCAGCAAACGAGGGGTGTCATTATTTTTACTGATCCTGATTTTCCAGGACAGAAAATAAGGAATACGATTACAGATCAGGTCAAAGGATGCAAGCATGCATTTTTAACAAAAAACGAAGCACTTCCTAAGTCAGGAAGAGGTCTCGGTGTGGAGCATGCCTCCCCTGAATCCATCAGAAATGCGCTGAGAGATGCCCAGACTATGGATGAAGAAGCGAAAGAGGAAATTTCAAAGGAGGATCTTGCAGATGCCGGACTGATCGGCGGCGAAGGTTCCAGACAAAGAAGGGAACGGCTTGGCCAGCTGTTAAAGATCGGTTTTACAAATGGCAAGCAGCTGTATAAGCGATTAAAAATGTTCCAAATCTCGAAAGAAGATTTTATTGAAGCATTAAAGCAAATCAAGCAGGAGGAAAATCATGCATAAGGATATTGCAACTCCCCTCAGAACCAAAGAGATACTGAAAAAATATGGCTTTTCCTTTAAAAAAAGCCTAGGCCAGAATTTCTTGATTGATACCAATATTTTAAAGAATATCGTCGAGCATGCTAACCTGACCGAACAAAGCGGCGCCATTGAAATTGGCCCGGGAATCGGCGCTTTGACAGAACAACTGGCAAAAAGCAGCAAAAAGGTAACGGCATTTGAAATAGATCAGAGGTTATTGCCGATATTGAAGGATACCTTGTCACCTTATAATAATGTAAAAGTAATACATGGGGATGTCCTGAAGGCAGATGTGAAAAAGGTGATAGAAGAAGAGTTTGCAGATACCCCGGATGTAATGGTTGTAGCCAATCTTCCTTACTATGTCACAACTCCGATCATTCTTAAATTGCTGACTGAAAAACTGCCGATCCGGGGCATTGTCGTAATGCTTCAAAAAGAGGTTGCTGATCGGATTGCCGCAAAGCCCGGTACAAAGGAATATGGTTCATTATCCATTGCTATACAGTATTATACGGAGGCGGAAACAGTCATGGTAGTTCCAAAAACTGTTTTTATGCCTCAGCCTAATGTAGATTCAGCTGTCATAAGACTTACGGTAAGAGAGCGGCCGGTTGTGGAGGTAAAGGATGAGGACTTTTTCTTTACGCTGACACGCTCCAGCTTCGCACAGCGGCGTAAAACCATCTTGAATAACCTTACAAGCCAGCTTCCAGATGGAAAAGCCAAAAAAGATATTATTTTAGCTGCACTCGAAAAATCAAATATTGATCCTACCCGAAGGGGAGAAACTCTTTCTATTCAGGAATTTGGAAAATTGAGCGATGAGCTGTTTCTTGATTTTACAGGGAATGCATTGAGCTGATAATAGCCAGGACCGGAAATTACCGGATTCCTGGCTATTTTTATATTATCTGCTCATTAACGGCGAAAAAGATTTCGGCTGCTGGCCATGGTGCCGTTGCATTTCACCATTTTCGGCTGGTTGCATAACTTAAGAAAGAACATAATTTTGACAGGGCCATAGGTGATCTTGTTACGGGGTGAGGCCATGAGTATTAAAATCCATGATATTGTAGCTAGGAAGTCATATGAAGGCGATGTCCTTTTCCGTGTTATAGATATCAAAGAGAAAAAAGGAATCAAGGAAGCTGTTTTATACGGAGAGGATGTCCGGCTGATTGCAGATGCACCATTTTCCGATTTGTTGAAAATCGATGAAAATGAGAGGAATCAGCGCCACAGAAGCGATTTGGAAAAGCAGGATCAATCATTCCGCCTGTTTACGCAGGAGCAGGAGCTTCAAAAACAAAAAAGCGATTATGAAGCAAGCGGCGGCTACAGGTATAGCGGCAACTATTTTCAGATGCCTGGCAGGGTTCTGCATGTAGACGGTGATGCTTCCTATCTTAGAAAATGCCTGGACTTATATGAAAAAATCGGGATTCCTGTGAACGGTGTCTATTGCAATGAAAAGGAAATGCCAGAGAAAATCGGCCAGCTTCTTGATCATTATCGCCCAGATATCCTAGTGATCACAGGCCATGATTCTTACTCCAAAACCAAAGGAAATCCTGAAGATTTGAGTGCATACCGGCATTCCAGGCATTTTGTCCAAACTGTTATGGAGGCAAGAAAAAGGGTATCTCACTTGGATCAGCTTGTTATTTTTGCCGGTGCCTGCCAGTCCCATTTTGAATCACTCATTCGGGCAGGAGCCAATTTCGCAAGCTCTCCATCAAGAGTGAATATCCATGCGCTGGATCCGGTTTATATTGTTGCGAAAATCAGCTACACACCTTTCATGGAACATATCCGTGTATGGGATGTGCTGAGGAATACATTAACAGGCGAAAAAGGGCTCGGCGGCATTGAAACACGCGGAGTTTTAAGAACAGGAATGCCCTATAACCTTACAACTGAAGAATAAACGCTGCATGTATAATACATGCAGCTTGTTTTTGTTTATCTCGCAGCAATCAGAGATTTGAATACATTTCGGGGCTATCGGACAATTTTTGCAGAGAGAGTTGGTTTTTTTGGAAATAAAATAGCTGAAATGGCTGGTTTCATAAAAAGATTACATAATTTTTCAATTGCGGAGGATACTAGTGGGGTAAAGAAGGATGCGAATTTTGAAGGAACATGCGATAAAAAACCATTGACAAACAAATTTAACTACTGCTATAATTTATTATTTTGTTTGACCTTGGTTGGTGTTTGTGATATACTACACTTAGTGAGGTGGACCGAAAATGCCAAAAACTTTAGCTGATATTAAACATGCACTGGACTCCAATCTTGGAAAAAGGCTGCTATTGAAAGCAAACGGTGGAAGAAGAAAAACTGTAGAACGTTTTGGTACGTTAGCAGAAACTTATCCAGCTGTTTTTGTAATCGAACTCGATCAAGATGAAAATGCATTCGAAAGAGTATCTTACAGCTATGCAGACGTATTAACGGAAACCGTACAACTAACATTTTTGAATAAGCAGCAGGAAATGTAGCTTTGAGTAGGCAGTAAACACAGTTTGCTGCTTTTTAATTTGTCCAAAATTCCTGTCTGCTGTTGATTTATAACAAAAAAGGATAAAAGAGCTGGTTATGAAAAATCATCCTATGCAGATGCTAACTATGTGTCAGCTGTGAAAGGGGATGTTCATTTTGGGCAGAAATAAAGGGATTATGTCAGAGCGTTTTAAAGAAGAACTGGCAAAAGAACTTGGATTTTATGATGTGGTCCAAAAAGAAGGCTGGGGAGGAATACGGGCCCGTGATGCGGGAAATATGGTTAAGCTGGCCATTGAAAAGGCTCAAAGCCAGCTTGCGAATAAAAACTGACGTTATATATACCGCGTATTCTGACTTAAAACAGCACACAATACACCGCAGAAGGGGAAGCTCACTTAAGCTTCCCCTTCTGCTTTGCCGGTCAAGCAGGCAAAGCCCCGCACTTAAACCCCGATAAAAACCATGTATGTTCTATATAATTTGCGAAATTCCTTTGCTGCATTGAAATTACCCTTAAAAAACCTTTAGAATGGAAACAAATATGATAAAATAGGACAAGAACTTTCTAGAACGTTAAAAGTAGGTGGTAAATTTGAAGCTTATGGAGAAGGCGCCAGCTAAGATAAACTTAGCGCTGGATGTGCTTAATAAGCGGCCGGATGGATACCATGAAGTCGAAATGATTATGACTACGGTTGATCTTGCGGATAGAATTGAATTAAAGGAAATCAGACATAATGAAATTGAAATCCTTTCGCATAACAGGTTTGTTCCGGATGACCAGAGGAATCTGGCATATCAGGCAGCTTTTTTATTAAAAGAACGTTACGGCATTAATAAGGGAGTTTCGATTGCCATAGAAAAAAACATTCCGGTGGCAGCCGGGCTCGCTGGAGGAAGCAGTGATGCAGCGGCAACTTTAAGAGGATTGAATAAGCTATGGAAGCTTGGTTTATCGTTGGATGAATTGGCAGAACTGGGTGCGGAAATCGGTTCGGATGTTTCCTTTTGCGTATTTGGCGGAACAGCACTCGCAAAAGGCAGAGGAGAGAAAATCACTCACCTGCCCGTTCCTCCAAAATGCTGGGTGATCCTGGCTAAGCCAACTCTTGGAGTCTCGACGGCAGATGTTTATAAACGCTTGCAGCTATCTAAAATGTCCCACCCGGATGTACCCGGAATGATTTCTGCCATCGAGGAAAATAGCTACGAAAAGGTTTGCGGCGGACTTGGAAATGTGCTGGAAAGCGTCACTCTGCCTCTTTACCCTGAGGTGGCCAATATAAAGGATCAGATGAAAACCTTTGGAGCAGATGCCGTGCTTATGAGCGGAAGCGGCCCCACTGTTTTTGGCCTTGCTGAGCATGATTCCAGAATGCAAAGAGTATATAATGGACTGCGCGGCTTTTGTGATCAGGTATATGCGGTCCGCATGCTTGGAGATATAAACATTCTTGAGTAAACACGTACATTAATGATATAATTTTATAAAAATATTCGGAAAATGGAATGGGGGTGGAAAAAAGTGAAATTTAGGCGCAGTGAGAGACTGGTGGACATGACAAATTACCTCTTGGAACATCCTGGCCAGCTCGTCTCGCTTACATTTTTTGCGGAACGTTATAGTTCTGCTAAATCCTCTATTAGCGAAGATTTAACGATCATCAAGGAAACCTTCGAACAGCGCGGAATCGGATCATTGAACACTGTTCCGGGGGCAGCAGGCGGTGTGAAATATATCGTAAATGTAAACCGCGGTGAAGCGAAAGGCTTTATTGATGAATTGTGCAGGGTCATTGCGAGTCCTGAAAGGCTTTTGCCTGGCGGTTATTTGTATATGACAGATATACTGGGCGATCCCCAGACTGTCAATACCGTCGGGAGAATAATAGCAGCCGCTTATGCAAAAAAGCGTGTGGATGTCATTATGACTATGGCGACAAAAGGGATACCTCTTGCATATTCCGTTGCCCATTATTTAAATGTCCCGGTTGTAATCGCGAGAAGAGACAATAAAGTGACCGAGGGTTCGACGGTCAGTATCAATTATGTTTCTGGATCTCTAAAAAGAATCCAGACTATGGTGCTTTCAAAAAGGAGTCTTGCAGAAGGCTCAAACGTACTGATTGTAGATGATTTCATGAAGGCTGGCGGAACGGTAAACGGCATGGTTTCGCTGCTTGAAGAGTTCAAAGCTACATTAGCTGGCATAGCTGTTCTGGTAGAATCAGAAAAAGCGGATGAACGCTTAGTGGATGATTATACTTCCCTCATCAAGCTTTCCGGAGTGAACGAAAAAGATAAGAGTATCAATGTAGCACAAGGAAATTATTTTGCAGCAGAATAAAATGCATTAAGCCATAAGGAGGAGCACTATGAAAATCGTTCATACTAATGAGGCCCCGGCCGCAATTGGACCCTATTCACAAGGAATTACGGTAAATAACCTATTCTTTAGCTCAGGCCAGATTCCCCTCACAGCGGAAGGAACAATGGTGACTGGCGATGTCATGAAGCAGACTCATCAGGTTTTTAAAAATCTGAAAACCGTTTTAGCCGAAGCAGGCGCTTCACTGGAAACCGTTGTAAAAGCGACAGTGTTTATTAAAAGCATGGACGACTTTGCAGAGATCAATGAAGTATACGGAACATACTTTTCAGATCATAAACCTGCCCGTTCTTGTGTAGAAGTGGCACGACTTCCAAAAGATGCATTAGTGGAAATAGAAGTAATTGCGCTCGTTAAGTAATTTAAGACGGGCGTTTTTTTTATTTTTGGCCTTTTTCTATACAACAAAAATCAGCTTGGAAAAAAATTTATGGAGCTTCGGTTATTTATTAGCAGGGACATAAGTATTTTCTATACAGGTTATTTGCATAGAAAGTTTTTAAAACGCTTTCATATCAATGTTTTAGGCGCAGCGAAAACATGAGATTAAAAAATTCAAGAAATATGCATAGTTTTTTTAAAAAATTTACAATAATTAGAAGGAGTTTAGAAAGCGCTTGTAGAATATGTATTTTAAGTTTCTATCATGAAAAAAGGTGGTGAACAGAATGGAAGTAACTGACGTAAGATTACGCCGCGTAAATACAGATGGGCGCATGAGGGCAATTGCATCAATTACATTGGATAATGAGTTTGTGGTACACGATATCCGTGTAATCGACGGAAATAATGGTTTATTCGTTGCTATGCCGAGTAAACGCACTCCTGATGGAGAATTCCGTGATATTGCACACCCGATTAATTCTTCAACACGCGGTAAAATTCAGGATGCTGTGCTTGCTGAATATCATCGTTTAGGAGAAATGGAAGTCGAGTTAGAAGAAGCAGGAGCTGGAGCTTCATAAAAATTTGAAATAAATATGCATCAGGAGCCTACTTCAAAAGTAAGGCTCTTTTTATCGAAAAAAACAGACTTCATTATAACATTTCAATTCCCCCGATTATTAGCATGTAAACCTTTTTTAACGCCAATTTTAAAAAACCCTCCAAAAAAATTCAGAAACTCTTAATTTGACTCCTTGAAAGGTATATAATTGACAAGATGTGATTTCTTTCACAATTAAGAATGAAAATACCATTGCCATGGACAGCCAGTATGCAAAGTGGCATGCTTTTTAATTAAGCAGAGAGCAAATGCAGGTTTTCTTATTGACAATAATTTGTACTTTTCTCAGAAATGTTGAAAAGAAGGTTCATTTGAGATAATATTTTTAATGGATAAAAAGGTAAAATTGGAGGCCTGTTATGACGAATCGTTATGCAATAATTTTGGCCGCGGGACAAGGTACCAGAATGAAATCTAAGCTTTACAAGGTTTTACACCCTGTTTGCGGAAAACCAATGGTACAGCATGTTATAGACCACGTTAATGAACTTAAAATAGAAGATATAGTCACGATTATTGGCCATGGAGCTGAAAAAGTGCAGGATCAGGTGGGCAATTTAAGCCAGTATGCCCTTCAAACGGAGCAATTGGGAACTGCCCATGCAGTGATGCAGGCAGAAGCAGCGCTTGCCGGCAAAGAAGGAACCACTCTTGTGATTTGCGGGGATACTCCCTTGATTAAATCCGATACCATGCAGGCATTGATAGACCTGCATGAAGAAAAACAGGCAAAGGCAACTATATTGACAGCTTCAGCCCAAAATCCTGCTGGTTATGGACGGGTCATCCGCAATAGCGATGGGGAAGTTGAAAAAATTGTAGAACACAAAGATGCTAATGAATCCGAGCTTAAGGTAAAGGAAATCAATACTGGAACCTATTGCTTTGATAACATGGCGCTATTTTCTGCCCTTAAAAAAGTTTCGAATGACAATGTGCAGGGCGAGTATTACCTGCCTGACGTTATTGAAATCCTGAAGGCTGAGGGAGAAATTATCACAGCCTATGAAACGGATGATTTTGGCGAAACAATGGGAGTGAACGATAGAGTCGCTTTGTCCCAGGCAGAAGCCATCATGCGAAGCAGAATTAACGAAAAGCATATGAGGAATGGAGTAACCATTACAGATCCGGCATCGACCTATATTGAAGCTGACGTAACCATCGAACAGGATACAGTAATTTATCCTGGAACCATGATCATGGGCAGCACCCATATTGGCCGGGAATGCCTGATCGGTCCTCATACAGAAATTAAAGACTGCAGGATTGGCGATCATACCGTACTTCGCCAATCTGTTGCACATGACAGCTCGATTGGCGCAGAAGTGAAGATTGGACCGTTTGCCCATATCCGCCCGCAATCTGAAATTATGGATGAAGTAAAAATTGGGAATTTTGTCGAAATTAAAAAAGCGGTCTTTGGCACGGGAAGCAAAGCTTCTCATTTAAGTTACATTGGTGATGCTGAAGTTGGAAAAGATGTTAATATCGGCTGCGGATCCATTACTGTAAATTATGACGGAAAAAATAAATTCTTGACTAAAATAGAAGACGGGGTTTTTGTTGGCTGCAATTCCAATCTGGTTGCTCCTGTTACCATTGGAAAAGGAGCATACGTAGCAGCAGGCTCAACCATAACGGAAGATGTTCCAGGTGAAGCTTTATCAATAGCCCGCGCACGCCAGGTGAATAAAGAAGACTACGTAAAAAACCTGAAGTTCAATAAATAACCCAATGGAGGTTCATCATGTCAAACCAGTATTTAGATCCTAACTTAAAAGTCTTTTCTCTAAATTCCAATCATGGATTAGCTCATGAAATTGCTAAAGCTATCGGTGTTGAGCTTGGAAAATGTTCAGTGACTCATTTCAGTGATGGTGAAGTGCAAATCAATATTGAGGAAAGCATCCGCGGCTGTGACGTGTTTGTCATTCAATCGACAAGCCAGCCTGTTAATGAGCATTTGATGGAATTGCTGATTATGATTGATGCATTAAAGCGTGCTTCCGCTAAAACAATCAATATTGTTATGCCTTATTACGGATATGCGCGCCAGGATCGGAAAGCGCGTGCCAGGGAGCCAATCACTGCCAAGCTTGTTGCTAATCTTTTGGAAACTGCAGGCGCAGACCGTGTCATCACACTGGATCTTCATGCACCTCAAATACAAGGATTCTTTGACATTTTAATCGACCATTTAATGGGTGTGCCGATTCTAGCTGATTATTTCAGAGAAAAGAATTTGCAGGATATCGTAATTGTGTCTCCTGATCATGGCGGAGTTACCCGTGCCCGGAAAATGGCAGACCGCTTAAAAGCGCCGATTGCCATCATAGATAAACGCCGTCCCCGCCCGAATGTTGCTGAGGTGATGAACATTGTCGGAAATATTGAAGGAAAAACGGCCATTTTAATTGATGATATTATTGACACCGCCGGGACTATTACATTAGCAGCAAATGCCCTTATGGAAAACGGGGCAACAGAAGTGTACGCTTGCTGTACACACCCTGTTCTTTCCGGTCCGGCTATCGAGCGTATTCAAAACTCAACTATCAAAGAACTTGTAGTAACGAATACAATTTCTCTTCCGGAAGAAAAGAAAATCGATAAAATTGTAGAGCTGTCTGTAGCTACTTTGATCGGTGAAGCAATCATCCGTGTACACGAAGAACAATCAGTAAGCACATTGTTTGATTAATTAAAAAGTGCGGGCGCCTCGTCCAGCACGCGAAGCTTGATTATAAAAAGTGCAGACGCCTGTTCAGCCGGGAACATAATTCCGGGTGCCTGTCAGGTAATGCCAGCCAGATTTACTAGTATTAAAAAAGACGATGATTCATTTTTTCATCGTCTTTTTTTTTGCCAAAAGTGCTTCTGAAGCCGCTCATCCAGCCGATTCCGGCAGACTCTGCCAGTAGCAGCATTGCCGAAAGATGTTTAGAATCTTTCTTTTTAGGGCAATTTTTAAGTAAGAGAAGCAATAATTTATTTCATTCGGAAAGGCGGAGGATTTATGAGTAACGTATTAGCGGCAAAAGAACGGGAAAAGACTAACTTAAAACATTTAAGGGACAGCGGTGACATTCCTGCTATCGTTTATGGCAATAAAAATACAAGCACTGCTATTTCTGTGAGTAATGGAGACTTCCAGAGGGTCATCAAGGAAGTCGGCCGCAATGGAATTATTTCTTTGGATGTACAAGGAAAAAAACATGATGTTATGCTGTCTGACTTTCAGAAGGATCCGCTAAAAAATGAAATTTATCATGCGGATTTCCTGATTGTAAACATGTCAGAGGAGCGCCAGGCACAAGTGCGCATAAACTTGGTTGGCGATTCTAAAGGTGTAAAAGATGGCGGCGTTCTCCAGCAATCCATCCATGAAGTCACTGTGACGGCTAAACCAAATGACATTCCGGAATCGTTTAATGTGGATGTTACGAATTTAGATGTTGGCGATACAGTTACCATTGCAGATGTGAAAAATGCGAATGGGATTACGATTGACCAGGATGAGGAAGAAGTCATCGCCTCTGTACTTGCTCCGAGACAGGAAGAAGAAATCAGTACAGGCGAACAGCAGGATGGCGGTACTCCGGTGAACGAAGAAGGCCGTGAAACCTCTCCATCTTCTGAGTCTTGATAATGCATGATAGAAGCAAAAACATGGTATAATAGGCGTAACCTATACAGGTTACGCCTTTTGTCAGGAGAGATTAATCAGCTTTCTTGGCATTTTTGGCTTTGGAATATTCCTGCTGCCTATGGCTGGATTTTTTTAAAATAGAATAGGCCTGGAGCCGCTTGCAGGATAAAGTGCAGATGGGTTACGCTTTTTATAAGATTTAATATAAAAAAAGCGTGAACCGCTTCAAGTATGGAAAGCAGTGACGGAGAGTGAAATATGAAGATAATTGCAGGACTGGGCAACCCGGGAAAACAATATGAAAAAACAAGGCATAACATCGGCTTTGAAGCAATAGATGAATTATCAAGAAATTGGTCAATACCTTTGGATCAGGCTAAGCATAAAGGAATATATGGATCTGGAAGTGTAAATGGAGAAAAGGTCATACTTCTTAAACCTCTTACATATATGAATTTATCTGGAGAATCCATTGGGGCAGTTATGGATTTTTTTAAACTGGAGGTCAATGATCTTGTCGTCCTGTATGATGATTTAGATTTGCCTGCGGGAAAAATCAGATTGCGCCAAAAAGGAAGTGCAGGTGGACACAATGGAATAAAATCCACTATTGCCCATATGGGCACACAGGAATTCAACCGGATCCGGATTGGAATTGGCAGGCCGGAAGGAAGAATTCCTGTTACGGATTATGTCCTCGGCAGATTTACAAAGGAAGAGTGGCCAGTCATGAGCGAAGCAGTCGATAAAAGTGTGAATGCTTGCGAAGAATGGCTTAAAAAGCCGTTTCTTCAGGTAATGAATGAATTTAACTGATCGTAAAAAGTATCTGCAGCCAGATGAATAAATCCCCCTTTTTTTGGTGAATACTAAACCATAAAAAGAGAGTAGGGGGTTAGCGATATGGCTCTCCATTATAATTGCAGACATTGCGGAATGAAGCTTGGAAGCATACACCAGCAGGTTTTGGATATAGAACAATTGGGTTTTGATAAACTTAATGATGAAGAACGCCAGGAAATGATTGTTTATGATTCTTCAGGAGATATATATGTTAAATCCATATGTGCAGATTGCCAGGAATCACTGCAAAAAAATCCTGGATTGCATCAAAACGATTATATTATTCATTAATGGAAATCAGCTTTGGGACAAATCCAAAGCATTTTTCCGTTTGTTTCAATTTTAAAGGCTCTTTTCATAAAGATTGTTGTCTTTAATTGGGGGGCGGTCCCCTGGTTAAATCGGCTGATTGTAGCAGAAGGTGTATGACTCCCGCGGCAAGCGAGCATCCTTAAATGGAAATCAGCCATATTGTTCCATGTCAGCAAAGTTTATGAAAACAGCCTAATTAAAGATGCTGGATTCATTTATTTCCTTTATGTGATTTGAAAAATGCAATTGGTATAAACGCGTTAAAATTATAGAACGTATCTAGGAGCATGAATCCTGGGGACATATCATTTTATTTATTGAGAGGGGAGGGGCAGAGTGTGAAAGGATTGCAAAATCTGTTTTCCAAACACGAGGATGTCCGCTCATTAATAACGGGAATAGATGAGGGGTTAAGGGAGCAATTGGTTTCTGGATTATCTGGTTCTTCAAGATCGGTGCTGATCGCTTCGGTTTATGCTGAAACAAAAAAATCCATCCTGGTGGTTACACATAACCTTTTGCAGGCACAGAAGCTTCAAGAGGATTTGTCCGGCTTCATTTCTGAGGAAGAATTATTTATATATCCGGCAAATGAGCTGATTGCTGCAGAACTTAGCGTTTCCAGTCCAGAATTAAGAGCGCAGCGTGTAGAAGCGCTGAACCATTTGACACATGGTAAAAAAGGAGTCATTATCGTACCGATTCCGGGATTAAGGAAGCTGCTTCCTCCTAAGGAGCTTTGGAAAAGGTATCAGCTCGATCTTAAGGTTGGTGAAGATATTGAAGTGGAGAACACGCTCCAGACTTTTGTTCATATGGGCTATTCGAGGGCGGAAATGGTTTCATCTCCAGGCGAATTCAGCATAAGGGGCGGTATCATTGATATTTACCCGATTACTGAAAATAATCCTGTCAGGATAGAATTGTTTGATACCGAAATAGATTCCATACGGACCTTCTCACTCGAAGACCAGCGATCCATCGAGAGGCATCCAGCGGTTTCCATTGGTCCTGTTACTGAAACGCTATTAGAGCCTGCACATATTGACTCTATTATTGAAAAGCTAGAAAGCGGCTTGAGCAAAAGCCTGAAAAAAATAAAAAATGAAAAGACAAAGGAACAGCTGGTACAGACTATCGGGTATGAGTTAGAACAATTTAAAACTGGAAATCTGACGGATCAGATTTCAAAATACTTAAGCCTTGGCTATGAAAAACCAGCTAGTTTGATAGATTATATGCCCAGCGACGGCATTGTCATCCTTGATGAAATCAGCCGTATTCAGGAAATAAGTGATTCCCTGGAAAAAGAAGAGGCAGAATGGTACACAAATCTGCTTGCAGAAGGCCAAATCATCCATGATGTCAAACTGGCCCACCGCTTGCCGGAGCTTATAGCAGGCTCTGACCGGCCGTTTATTTATTTATCTCTTTTCTTGCGCCATGTGCCGCATACGAATCCTCAGAATATTATTAATTTCACCTGTAAACAGATGCAAAATTTTCATGGCCAAATGAATGTGTTTAAAGCTGAGACTGACCGCTGGAAAAAGGGGAAATTTGCAGTGATTATTTTAGGCCCTGATGAAGAGCGGGTCAAGAAACTGCACAGGGTGCTAGAAGACTACGAGATTGAAGCAGCCGAGCTCAAAAGCGGCAGCGAAATCCTTCCGGGGAAGGTGCAGATCCTCCAGGGAAGCCTGAATTCAGGTTTTGAACTGCCTATGCAAAAATACGCAGTCATAACAGAGCAGGAGCTTTTTAATACTAAAGTAAAGAAAACGGCAAGAAGGCAAAAACTTACCAATGCCGAAAGAATAAAAAGTTATTCAGAATTAAAGACTGGCGATTATGTTGTTCACGTTAACCATGGAATCGGAAAATATCTCGGTATTGAGACTTTGAACATAAATGGCGTTCATAAGGATTATCTCCATATTCGATATCAGGCTAACGATAAGCTTTATGTGCCTGTTGACCAAATAGATTTAGTGCAAAAATATGTCGGCTCCGAAGGGAAAGAGCCCAAGCTTTATAAACTTGGCGGTTCGGACTGGAAAAGGGTCAAAAGCAAGGTGCAGTCTTCCGTTGAGGATATTGCGGATGATTTAATCAAGCTTTATGCAGAGCGGGAAGCTGCAAAGGGCTATGCGTTTTCACCTGATGGAGATTTGCAGAGGGAGTTTGAGACTGCTTTCCCATATAACGAAACAGAGGATCAGCTCAGGTCCATACTTGAAATCAAGAAAGACATGGAACGTGAACGGCCAATGGACCGCCTGCTTTGCGGAGATGTCGGTTACGGAAAAACGGAGGTTGCCATACGGGCTGCATTTAAGGCCATTATGGACGGGAAACAAGTCGCATTTTTAGTTCCGACAACCATTCTCGCACAGCAGCATTTTGAAACCCTCCAGGAAAGATTCCAGGATTACCCGATTACCATTGGATTGTTGAGCCGTTTCCGCACTAAAAAGCAGCAGACTGAAACTACGAAGGGATTAAAGGCGGGGACTGTTGACATAGCAGTCGGCACACACCGCTTGCTTTCGAAGGATGTGCAATACCGTGAGCTTGGTCTTCTGATCATTGATGAGGAGCAGCGCTTTGGTGTAACACATAAAGAGAAAATCAAAAAACTGAAAACAAACGTGGATGTACTGACCTTAACAGCCACCCCAATTCCAAGAACCCTGCATATGTCGATGCTTGGTGTCAGGGACTTATCGGTCATTGAGACTCCGCCGGAGAATAGGTTCCCTATACAGACTTATGTCATGGAGTATAACGGAGGCCTGGTAAGAGAGGCAATAGAAAGGGAATTGGCGCGGGATGGGCAGGTTTACTTCCTTTACAACAGGGTAGAAGATATAGCAAGAAAAGCAGAAGAAATTTCCATGCTGGTGCCGGAAGCGCGTGTAGCCTTTGCTCACGGGCAAATGACTGAACAGGAACTTGAATCGGTGATGTATGGATTAGTCAATGGAGAATATGATGTGCTGGTAAGCACCACAATTATAGAAACCGGTGTGGATATTCCGAATGTTAACACGCTCATTGTTCATGATGCTGATAGAATGGGCCTTTCACAGCTTTATCAGCTGCGCGGCCGTGTAGGACGCTCAAACCGGGTAGCTTATGCTTTCTTTACCTATCGCAAGGACAAGGTGTTGACAGAGGTCGCAGAAAAAAGGCTTCAATCCATCAAGGAATTCACTGAATTGGGTTCTGGTTTCAAGATTGCCATGCGGGACCTTTCCATTAGAGGAGCAGGCAACCTGCTTGGAGCAGAACAGCATGGGTTCATCGATTCTGTAGGTTTTGACTTGTATTCTCAGATGCTAAAAGAAGCGGTAGAAGCAAAACAGAATGATAAGCCGGCCGAGGAACGGGCCTCTATCGAAATCGACCTAGAAATTGATGCTTATATTCCTGATTCATACATTTCTGATGGACATCAGAAGATTGAGATGTATAAAAGGTTCAGGGGAATCACTTCCATAGAGGAATTTAACGAGCTTCAAGAGGAAATGCTGGATCGTTTTGGTGAATACCCTGATGAGGTAGCCTATTTATTTTTAATTGCAGAGATAAAGGTGTATGCTTTACAGGCGGGGATTGAAAGCATTAAACAATCCAAGCAGGATGTTACTATTTTAATTTCACAAAAAGAAAGCAGCAATATAGATGGCCAGAAGGTATTTCAGTTAAGTTCGAAATTTGGCCGCATGGTCGGTCTTGGCATGGATGGAAGCCGGATGAAATTAGTCCTTCATACCAAAGGCACTGTACAGGATAAGTGGCTGAATGTATTATTTGAGACTGTAAAAGGTTTGCAGCATGTCAGGAAAGCAGATCAAACTGTAAAAAAATAACAGCGCCTGCTGTTATTTAGAGATAGGATGGCATTCTATTCAGAGAAATATTTTAAAATAAAGAAAATTTTTTTCAAAGTGCATAGAACTTTCCATTAGAAAAATACTAAGTTTCACAGAGGTAATGATTACTACCAATCAAGGAAAGCTCATTATCAGAAATCAATTAAACGAAAGCGAGGCAACACAACATGAAAGCAACTGGTATAGTTCGCCGAATTGATGATTTAGGAAGAGTTGTAATCCCGAAAGAAATTCGCAGAACCCTTCGCATCAGAGAAGGAGATCCGCTTGAGATCTTTGTGGACAGAGATGGTGAAGTCATTCTAAAGAAATATTCTCCTATCAGTGAACTTGGAGATTTTGCGAGAGAATATGCAGAAGCGCTATTTGATAGCCTGAGCAATCCTATCTTGATTTGTGACCGTGATACATATATAGCGGTTGCAGGCGGCTCAAAGAAGGATTACTTAAACAAAAGCGTCAGTGAACTAGTAGAAAAAACAATGGATGAGCGCAATTCCGTTCTTGTCACTGAAAAAGGCCAGATTACATTAGCGGATTCCAATGAAGAAGATGTCCAGTCTTACACCATTGCTCCTATTGTTGCAAATGGAGATCCAATTGGTGCAGTTGTCATCTACTCTAAAGAGAGCACAGTCGGAGAAGTTGAACATAAAGCTGTAGAAACGGCTGCAAGCTTCCTTGCCCGTCAAATGGAACAATAATAATACGGACAATCTTATATATGCCCCTGCTAAGGACAGCCTCTGGCTGTTCTTTTTTTGGAGCAAACATAGAGCCATCTTGCCTGCTTGGAAAACCCTATTTCATTTGAAAGATGAGATCCTCACGATGGGGTTCACGGGTACACAGCAGCTTTTCTAATTATGTTATAATACAACCACATATGTTGGAAGTGGGGTTCTGGGATGGCTGGTCAGCCTTTAGGTGCATCTAAGAGTTTTTTTCATGGAGCTTTAATTTTAAGCGCAGCTGCCCTTTTTATTAAGGTTTTAAGTGCGGCGTATCGTATTCCTTATCAGAATATTGCCGGTGATATAGGGTTTTACATATTTCAGCAGGTGTATCCCTTCTATGGGATTGCGATAGCATTGTCAACATTGGGATTTCCTGTTGTGATTTCTAAGTTGATAGCGGAATCTCAAAGCTCTGAACATGTTTTTTCTGCAAAAGAGATTGTACAGACATCTTTTGCTGTGATCGGGCTGATTGGAGTATCGATTTTTATCGGGCTTTATTTCGGTTCAGACTGGATAGCAGATTCTATGAAAGATCATAAGCTTGCTGGGCTTTTAAAAATGACTGCCTTCTATTTTTTGCTTATGCCTTTTTTGTCGGTTTTTAGAGGATTTTATCAAGGGCGCCATGATATGATTCCCACTGCCGTTTCTCAGGTCCTGGAACAAATAATAAGAGTGGCGGGCATTCTTATCCTGTCTTTTATTCTCATTCATCAGGGAAAATCCTTATATGCAGCAGGAACAGGGGCAGTGTTCGCTTCGATTCTTGGAGGATTTGTTAGTCTTTTAATACTTGCAGGCTTTGTATTTTTCCGCAGTGATTGGGCTGATTTTCATGGAGGAAGAGCTGCAAAGGGCTATTTTTTAAAAATCGCAAAAGCCCTCCTGTTTGAGGGGTTTTCTTTTTGCCTGACAAGTCTCATTCTGGTTCTCATACAGCTTGTTGATTCGCTTCATCTTTATTCCTTGTTGAAGGAATCGGGAATGGGGCAAATGGAGGCGAAGGAGTGGAAAGGGGTATATGACCGGGGGCAGCCGCTCATTCAGCTGGGGACTGTTATCTCGAATTCGATTTCACTTTCTATGGTTCCCCTCATTTCCCGCTGTGTGAAAATGGGAAACAAAAAAGAATTGTATAATAAAGTTAATCTTTCTCTCAGGTCGGCTGTTACTATCGGGGCAGCTGCATCGGCGGGTCTGATTTTCATAATAAAGCCGGCCAATTATATGCTGTTTACCGACACGAGAGGAACAGCGGCTTTAGGTATATTGGCTTGTTCAATCTTGTTTACTTCATTGATAATGGCTGAAGCCTCGGTATTACAAAGTCTTGGGCGCACTAGGGCGACAGTATGGATTGTGTTTGCGGGTATCGCTTTCAAATGGCTGTTCAATCTGCTTTTGGTAAAGGTTTATGGAATTACCGGTGCAGCTCTTGCTTCCGTGGCCGCCTTTGCATTCATGTCACTTTTGTTTTATGCTGTTTTAAAATTAGAGCTTAAAAGAACGCTATTGGAGAAAAGGCATCTTTTTATTGTGTTGACAGGTCTGGCAGTTATGGCAGCAAGCTTGATGGCTGTAAATGGATTATTTCATTTGTTTTTTCGAGGCCTGCAGGTCAGCCGTGTTCTCGCAGCGTGCCAGGCGCTGGCGGGCGCCGGAATAGGAGGGGCTGTATTCATTGCCTATATCCTTCGCGCAAAACTGTTCAATAGAGAAGAACTGGGAATTCTGCCTATGGGTGATAAGCTTGCCAAGGTGATGCAAGATCAACATGAAAACTGAAATAAGGAGTACGTCTTTATGATAAATGAAATAGTAATAATCGGATTAGGCGCGGGGGATCTTGATCAGCTTCCTTTAGGAGTTTATAAATTACTGAAGAAGTCTTCAATGTGCTATGTCAGAACGATTGAGCATCCTGTTATCAGGGAACTGCAATCTGAGGGGATAGCATTTGAAAGCTTTGATGCTGTATATGAAAAGCACGATGGGTTCAGCGAGGTTTACGAGGAAATATCAGACATACTGCTGGATAAAGCAGAAAATGAATCGGTATTATACGCGGTTCCCGGCCATCCGATGGTCGCCGAAAAGACGGTGCAGCTCCTTCTGGAAAAGGGAGAAGAAAAAGGCATCAAGATTACAGTATCCGGAGGCCAGAGTTTTCTGGATGCCCTTTTCCAGTCTGTTAAAATTGATCCGATCGAAGGGTTCCAGCTGCTGGATGGAACGGCATTAAAAATGGAACAGATCCATATCGAGCAGCATATGATCATTGGCCAGGTATATGATGCATATGTCGCCTCTGATGTGAAACTGACTTTGATGGAAAAATTGCCGGATGATCATGAAGTTTTCATCGTTACGGCCGCGGGAAGTAAAGAAGAAGCAGTCAGGAAGACTGTTTTGTATGAACTGGACCGGCATCTGGAGTTAAATAACCTGACGAGTGTATATGTCCCTCCAGTGAAGGAAGAAGAGAAGAAATTCCGTGAGTTTTCAAAGCTAAAGCAAATCATTGCAAGGCTCAGAGGTCCCGGCGGATGTCCATGGGATCAAAAACAAACCCATGAAAGCCTGAAAACCTACCTGATAGAAGAAGTCTATGAGCTCATAGACGCCATTGATTCGGATGATGTCGAAGCAATGATAGGCGAACTTGGTGATGTGCTGCTTCAGGTCATGCTTCATGCGCAGATTGGCGAAGATGAAGGCATGTTTTCTATTGAAGACGTGATTGAGGAGGTATCCTCAAAAATGGTCCGCCGTCACCCGCATGTATTTGGGGATGTGGAAGTCAATGGGGTCGAAGATGTCCTGGCGAATTGGCAGGATATAAAGGAAGCCGAAAAAGAAAGTGCGCCGAAAACTAATTCCCTGCTTGATGACGTAGGAAAAGCACTGCCGAACTTAATCAGAGCAAATGAATACCAGCGGAGGGCTGCTAATGCCGGATTTGATTGGGATCAGGTTTCTGAGGCATGGGATAAGGTTAAAGAAGAAGTACAGGAAGTAGAAGCCGAACTGTATGTTGCTAATAACAGGGAGCGTATAAAAGACGAACTTGGCGACCTCTTCTTTGCATTGGTAAACGTTACGAGGTTTTATGGTATTCAGGCAGAAGAAGCGGTGCATGCAGCAAATCAGAAATTCTACCGCAGATTTTCATATATAGAAGAGTGTGTGGCGCGCGATAATAAGCAATTCGCCGATTACTCTCTTGCCGAGCTGGATAGGTACTGGAATGAAGCGAAATCAAAAGGACTTTAAAAGGAGCGATAAAAGATGTCAATGAGATTGGATAAGTTTCTAAAGGTTTCAAGATTGATAAAGCGCCGTACACTGGCAAAAGAAGTAGCTGATAAAGGAAGAATATCCATCAATGGGCTGCAGGCAAAAGCCAGCTCCAATGTAAAAGCGGGCGATGAACTTGCTGTGCAATTTGGCCAAAAGCGTGTAACGGTCCGGATTGAAAAAATTCAGGAAACTACCCGCAAAGAAGATGCAGCGGATATGTATACTGTAATAAAAGAAGAAAACCTCTCCCAGGATTGAATCATGGTCTATGAGGCTTGTTCTAATTTCCTGCAGGTGCACATATATTGGAACAAACTGTGCTAATGTGGGGGATGAAAATGAGCCAATATTTAGATCCAGCCCAAAACAGCTCCAAAGGAAACATACCAGAACATGATGTAATTATGAGAGGCCGCCGCTTACTGGAGATTACTGGTGTAAAACATGTGGAAAGCTTCGATAATGAGGAATTTTTGCTGGAGACTTCCATGGGATTTCTGTCAATCAGAGGCCAAAACCTGCAGATGAAAAACCTGGATGTGGATAAGGGAATTGTATCAATAAAAGGAAAGATTTTTGATTTGATTTATTTAGATGAGCAATCAGGGGAGAAAGCTAAAGGATTCTTTGGCAAACTGTTCAAATGACACTTTCCACCCAATTCTATACACTGATTGCGATGATTGGAATGGGCAGCTGCTTTGGGGCTGCCCTGGATACTTACAATCTTTTTCTGAAAAGGTCCAGGCGACAGGGCTGGATAGTCTTCATCAATGACTTTCTTTTTTGGATTGTTCAGGCTCTTATCATATTTTATGTTCTTTTTACTGTCAATGAGGGTGAGCTTAGGCTATATTTATTTTTAGCACTTTTATGTGGATTTGCTGCATACCAAAGTCTATTTAAGGGTATGTACATGAGGGGTCTCAAGGCTTTCATTTTTGCAGTGGTTTCAGTGGCCCGGTTCGCGGGAAAATCCTTTAAGGCACTTATTATCTCGCCAATTACCTGGATTTTATCAAGCATTCTGTTTTTGATCCTTGCAATTGTAAAAGCTATCTATTTACTCTTAAAAGGGCTTTGCAAAAGTGTGCTATTTATTTTGCTTATAATATTCAAGCCATTTCTATGGATATTGACAGGATTATGGAATATTTTGCCGAAATTTGTTACAAATAACGTCGGGAAGTCTTATAATATAGTTACAGGATTATCTGACAGGACAAAGAAGTTTATAATTAGGACTTTACGTCGGTGGAGAAATAAAAAGGAATAAGGAGTGGTAATAAAAATGGGAAGCCTCAGGAAAAAGAAAGTGGCTAAGTTAGAAACCCCGTATGTCTTCCAACAAGAAAAGAACGTTCAAACTGTGGAGAGAAAGCGAAAAGGATTGGTTCGCCGGCTCACTTTTTATGCAGTTTGTGCAGCCATCCTTTCGGTCCTGGCAATCACTACACTCCTGACCCAAGCTGCAGCATTAGATAAGAAGGAACAGGAAAAAGCGGTGGTCCATAAAAAGCTTACGGCTCTCAAAAGCCGGGAATCTGATCTTCGTGAAGAGATTGTAAAACTGAATGATGATGATTATATTGCCAAATTGGCAAGACGTGATTACTTCCTATCTGATAAAGGGGAAATCATTTTTAATCTTCCGAAGAAAAAGAATCAGAACAGTGACTAATATTGACACTGTTTTTTTCTGTTCGCTATAATATAGTGTATATGAATTTTTTACTTTTCTAAGGAGGAGCATTTTTTTTATGTCAATCGAAGTAGGCAGCAAGTTACAAGGTAAAGTAACAGGCATTACTAATTTTGGAGCGTTTGTGGAATTACCTGAAGGAACTACTGGACTTGTTCATATCAGCGAAGTGGCCGATAACTACGTGAAAGATATCAATGATCACCTTAAGGTCGGCGATCAAGTTGAAGTTAAGGTCATTAATGTTGATAAAGACGGAAAAATAGGGCTTTCCATAAAAAAAGCCAAAGATAAGCCAGAAGGCCAATCTTCCTATAATCCGCGCCCGCGCCAAGGAAGAGGGAATGACAATCGTTCCAAAGACTTCCGTTCAAAAGGAAATTTTGTGCCTAAAGAAAACTTTGAACAAAAAATGGCTCGTTTCTTAAAAGATAGTGAAGACCGTTTATCTTCCCTCAAACGCAGCACCGAAACCAAGCGGGGAGGAAGAGGAGGAAGACGGAGCTGAACTGCTGCTGAAAATATGATTATGGCATTTTTCCCTTCGAATAATTTATAAGTTGACTTCTTATAGATACAGACAGGCTCGTGGGCTTGTCTTCTTTTAATTTTATTCAAAAAGAAATCCCCGCTGCTACTAGGCAGCGGGGATTTCTTTTTGATATTTAAGGATGACCCATACGGGATTCGAACCCGTGTTACCGCCGTGAAAGGGCGGTGTCTTAACCGCTTGACCAATGGGCCGTAATAAGGATAGCGGCAGAGGGGATCGAACCCCCGACCTCACGGGTATGAACCGTACGCTCTAGCCAGCTGAGCTACGCCGCCATAATATTATCAAAAGCACAAGTTGTATCTTACCGTTCTGAAGACTAAATGTCAATAGAAAAATATAATTTGTCGGTTTTTTATAGTTTTTAATTTATTCCAGGTTTTATATGCAAAAATCAGATAAAAAGATTGGTTTTAAGCAGAAATCTGGGAACGGGTGTTTTGAAATCAGCCCCTTCCTTTCAAAATGATGTATAGATATGAATCATCTGGGAGAATCCCGTCGAACATTTCTTTTCCGTGGAATCAGAATTGTGACAAAAAAATAAAAACCATCTACTTATAATGATACACAATAAGAAGAATGGGGAGTGTTACAAATGGAAAAGATTGAACGGAATATGATAGAGCCGATTGCTGATGTAAATATACACGAAGCAAAGGCGGGGGCCATCAATTGGATCCATAAACTGCAGGCGAAAAGTGAAGACTTTTTTCTGAAAAAAGGCATATCTTTGGCCATTATAGGTTTTTTGTTGGGACGGGCCCTTATTCTTTCAGAGCTTTCTCCATTTGGCCTTCCATTTTTTGCAGCTGTTTTTTTAATGCGGCGTGACCGTGCCCCGCTTGCTTTAATTGGACTACTAGCAGGAGCTGCAACTGTCGGCATTTCAAATAGCGTAACATTAGTTGTATCATCCTTTTTGCTGATGTTCATGATTAAAATGAAAAATCCAGGGACGGAAGGACAATTCAAAACAACGTCAATTTACGTTTTCATTTCCCTTTCACTCGTTAACATAGCGGAACAATATATCTTACACCGTAGCATTCAACTGTATGATGGGCTGATGATAGGCGTAGAAGCTGGACTTGCCATGATTTTGACCCTTATCTTTATACAGTCCATACCCTTACTGGCAGTCAGAAAAAAAACCCAATCATTTAAAACGGAAGAAATTGTCTGCATCATTATCCTGCTTGCCTCCGTAATGACTGGTACAATCGGCTGGAAAATCCATGGTTTATCCGTTGAACACGTTTTGTCCCGGTACCTTGTCCTCCTTTTCGGCATGGCAGGGGGCGCGGCCATCGGCTCCACTGTGGGTGTAGTGACAGGGCTGATATTCAGTCTTGCAAGTGTAGCAAGCCTGTATCAGATGAGCCTGCTTGCGTTTTCTGGGCTTCTTGGCGGCCTGCTGAAGGATGGCAAAAGAATAGGAGTATCGTTCGGCCTGCTGATTGCGACTCTCCTGATTGGCTTATATGGAGAAGGGACGAATAATGTCACTGTTACATTATATGAATCTGTTATCGCAGTTCTTTTGTTCACACTGACTCCCTATGCGATTATTTCAGGCATTGCAAGGCATATTCCCGGAACAGCAGAGCATTCCACAGAGCAGCAGCAGTATGCCAGAAAGGTGAGGGATGTAACCGCTCAGCGGGTCGCCCAATTTTCTAATGTTTTTGAGGCGCTATCCAATAGCTTCACGCAAATGGATGAAAGGGGCCGGCATGAAGAAGATGAAAAGGAACTGGATTACTTCCTGAGTAACGTGACGGAAAAAACGTGCCAGCTATGCTTCAAAAAAGATCAATGCTGGACAAAGAATTTTGATGCCACCTATGAAGGAATGCAGGATATCATGTTGCAATTAAGCGAAAACCAAGGTCAGCTCTCGCAGAATACAGCAAGGGAATGGGGAAAATACTGCAGCAAAAGCCCCCAGGTTATTGCCGCTATTTCGCAAGAACTAATGTATTACCAGGCAAACCAGAAATTAAAGAAGCAGGTGCATGAAAGCAGGAAGCTGGTTGCTGACCAGCTCCGCGGTGTATCAGCTGTAATGGATGATTTTGCAAAAGAAATTCAAAGGGAGCGCCAGAACCATCATCAGCAGGAAGAACTGATCATGGAGGCAATACAGGATTTTGGCCTTCATGTAGGAAATATTGAAATTTATAGCCTTGAACAGGGAAATGCTGATATAGAAATGAATATTCCTTACTGCCAGGGCCGGGGCGAAGCTGAAAAATTAATTGCTCCCATGCTATCGGACATCCTTGGCGAGACAATTGTTGTCCATACGGAAGAATGCTCAGAATATCCTGATGGACAATGCGAAGTGACCTTCCGTTCAGCCAAGAAATTCACGGTGGAAACAGGGGTTGCACATGCCGCTAAAGGAGGAGGCCTGGTATCCGGTGACAGTTTCACAACCATGGAAATCGGCTGCGGAAAATATGCGATTGCCATAAGTGATGGAATGGGGAACGGTGAGCGTGCACACTTTGAAAGCAGGGAAACCCTCAAGCTGCTCCAAAAATTCCTGGTATCTGGAATTGAAGAGAAAATTGCCATAAAATCGGTCAATTCCGTATTATCACTGCGCACAACAGATGAAATTTTTTCTACATTAGATTTGGCGATGATTGATCTTCAGGATGCCAAAGCCAGATTCTTAAAAATTTGTTCCATTCCCAGCTATATTAAAAGAGGTGATAAGTTAATTAAAGTAGAGTCCAGCAATTTGCCGATGGGCATTATTCAAGATTTGGATGTGGATGTGGTGACGGAAGAACTGAAAGCAGGAGATATCCTGATCATGATGAGTGACGGTGTTTTTGAAGGCCCTAATCTAGTAGAAAACTTCGAGTTTTGGATGAAGAGGAAAATCAAGGAGCTTCAAACAGATGATCCTCAGGAGATATCTGATTTGATTCTGGAGGAAGTGATTCGGGCAAAAGGAATGATTGATGACGATATGACGATTGTAACAGCAAAAATTAAGCATAACACACCAAAGTGGGCTACGATCCCGGTTCAGCCCCGCAGAAAAAAAGCACAGTAAAATAAGGGTGCGATCCTTATAGATGTTTATATAGAAGTATAAATTCTCTCTTTTTCGTCGAAGATGGTAACACATTTGGATAGGAAGGGAGAATCATATGGAACTAGGAACTTTACGCCAGATATTGCTTATTACCGATGGATGTTCGAACCAGGGACAAGACCCTGCTGCTATGGCTGCTCTTGCACGCGAGCAGGGGATTACTGTAAATGTCATAGGAGTCATGGAGAACGATACGATTAATGAGCAGGGCTTGCAGGAAATAGAAGCTATAGCTTCTTCCGGAGGCGGGGTCAGTCAAATCGTCTATGCACAGCAGCTTTCCCAAACCGTGCAGATGGTGACCAGAAAGGCAATGACTCAAACCATTCAGGGAGTAGTAAATAAAGAACTTCAGCAAATCTTAGGGAAGTCGAGCACGATGGAGGATCTTTCTCCGGATAAGCGCGGCGAAGTGATGGAAGTAGTCGATGAGTTAGGAGAAACGAGCAAGCTGGATGTACTGATTCTTGTCGATACAAGCGCCAGTATGAAGCACAAGCTTCCGACCGTAAAAGATGCGCTCCTGGACCTATCCCTCAGCATGAATGCCCGTTTGGGTGATAATCGGTTTTCGGTTTTCGTATTTCCCGGGAAAAGGAAAGATGTCGAAAAATTGCTGGATTGGACCCCGAAATTAGAAGTCCTGACTAAAATATTCCCTAAGCTTACAACAGGAGGGATAACACCAACAGGACCCGCCATTGCGGAGGCATTGGATTACTTTAATAAAAAACGTTCATTAAGGGGATTGTTATCACATGATGATGAACAATACTTTGAGGAATCAATGTAATATACCGCCCGGGAGCATTATCACTGGAAAATGGAATAAAAACCAATACAAAGTGGTAAGGGAGTTGGGGAATGGGGCTAATGGAATTGTTTATCTGGCTGAAAACAATAAAACCTTATTTGCTTTAAAGATAAGTGATAACGGTGCATCCATTATTTCAGAGATGAATATTCTCAAAGAGTTTTCCAAGGCCCAGGGCTCTGCTCTAGGGCCTTCCTTCGTGGAGGCGGATGATTGGGTGAAGAACGGAAAGCCGATTTCTTTTTATGTTATGGAGTATATTAAAGGGGAGGGATTTCTGGAATTCATCCAAAAGAAAGGGCCGTCATGGACCGGCATTCTCATGCTCCAGCTTCTTGCAAGTTTAGAATCCTTACATAAACAAGGCTGGGTGTTTGGCGACTTGAAACCAGAAAATCTGATTGTGGCTTCTCCTTCGAGCAAAGTACGCTGTGTGGATGTGGGAGGAACAACAAAACAAGGGAGATCAATCAAAGAATTTACCGAGTTTTTTGACCGCGGGTATTGGGGGCTGGGGTCGAGGAAAGCAGATCCCAAATATGATTTGTTCGCTGTGGCCATGATTATCATCAATTCGGCATATCCTGCACGTTTTTCAAGAAATGGAGAAGGGTATAAACAGCTAAGCGAGGCAATCATGCAAAAAAAAGAATTGCGCCCATTCAAATCAATTCTAGAAGACGCTTTGCACGGCAGGTTTTCTGCTGCTTCAGAAATGAGGGACCGTCTAATCGGTATTCTTAGCCAAAGGGAAAGATTTGCAGGCACAGCAATAAAGAAACAAGTGAATTCACCCGGAAAACCGTCTGCATCATCCAGGACAAAAAGAAAACGGGCAGCTAACAAAAAAGGGAAAGGCGGCTTTGTTGAAACGTGCCTGCTGGTTGCTGTTGTCTCACTGTTATACGTTCTTTATATTTACGAACAATTCTTATGATATAGTTAAAAGATATTTTCACAGTTAATATTTATTTTATTTTGAAACCATTTTGCTTTTTACTCGTATTATAAGGACCAGCTCATATTGAACTATATATGGGGACTGAAAAGGAAGATCATTATGTTTGAGAAAAAAATCCTCGGGGCTATCAGCAAGCACGGCTTGATTCCCAAAAAATCGAAACTGCTGGTTGGCATCTCCGGAGGGCCGGATTCATTGGTTCTGCTTCACTTTTTAAAATCTGTCAGAGAACTGCTGGATATCGAATTAACGGCAGCTCATATTGACCATATGATTAGAGGTGAAGAATCCTATCAGGATTTTCTCTTTGTTAAGAGAATATGCAAAGCTTGGAACATTCCGTTTGAGGGTAAAAGGATCAATGTTCCCGTGCGTATGCAAAAAACAGGAGAAAGCACTGAATTGGCAGCAAGAAATGCGCGGTATGCTTTTTTTGATGAAGTGATTAGAAGGAATGAGCTGGACCTTTTGGTTCTAGGCCATCATGCGGATGACCAGATTGAAACCATGCTGATGAGAATGGCTAGGGGAGCCACTGGCAAGGCCAGGGGAGGCATACCTGTCATAAGGGCATTTGGAAAAGCAAAGCTTGTAAGGCCATTCCTTGTGGTTTCCAAGGAAGAAATTATGCAATATGCAAGCAGGCATGGGCTCGAGCCAAGAATGGATCCGAGCAACGAACAGGACATTTATACAAGAAATCGTTTCAGGCACTCGATGCTGCCCTTTTTGAAGAAAGAAAACCCAAAAGTCCATGAGCATTTCCAGCGACTCAGTGAAGAAATATATGATGATGAACAGTTTCTTCTGGATATGGCCAGGGATAAATTGGGCACGATACTGCTGGAACAAAATCAGGACTTTTCATCAGTTGATATAAGGCAGTTCTTCACAGTGCCTAAGCCTTTACAAAGAAGGATGATTCAACTAATATTAAACTATCTTTATATAGAGAGACCTTCATCGCTTTCAGCATTACATATTGACCAGCTTTTCGCTTTGTTTTCAAATCCTCACCCATCCGCTGAATTGCATCTTCCGGAAGGGCTGATTGCGGAAAAATCCTATGGCACTTGCTTTTTTCGGTTTTTTCAAAATCTGGCTCCTGATTATTCCGTGGTTCTGGAAATTCCCGGTGATACTTTTCTTCCGAATGGATATAAAATTAAAGCGCAATATATAGAAGAAGAAATTCCGAAAACGATTGGAAGCCATTCTTTTATCTTCGGATCCGATAAGCTGCGTCTTCCTCTCATTGCCCGGACAAGAAGCAACGGAGACAGGATGGCAGTCAAGGGATCAGGAGGCACAAAAAAGCTGAAGGATATTTTCATTAACGAAAAGATTCCGATGTCACAACGTAATGCGTGGCCGATCGTAACAGATCAAGCGGGGGAAATTATCTGGCTGCCTGGACTTAAAAAGTCAAACAGGGAGTTTGATGGTGCAACTGATGAAATGTCTTTAATTTATTTAGAATATACAAAGCATAGATCTTCTGGGGGGCAAACAATCACAATGACGATGCAAAATGACATTGAAAAAGTGCTAATTACTGAGGAAGAAATCCAAGGGAAAATCAGAGAGTTAGCGGCACAGCTAGAAAAGGATTATAGCGAAAGCTTTCCGCTGGCCATTGGTGTTTTAAAAGGAGCCATGCCTTTTATGGCAGACTTGCTAAAGCGGATTGATGCCCATTTGGAAATGGATTTCATGGATGTTTCGAGCTACGGGAATTCAACGGTTTCTTCAGGTGAAGTCAAAATCATAAAAGATTTGGACACTTCTGTTGAAGGAAGGGATATCCTAATCATCGAGGATATCATCGACAGCGGTTTAACGCTCAGCTACCTGGTGGAATTATTCCGCTACAGAAAAGCAAAAACCATTAAAATTGTTACTCTTCTGGATAAGCCTACAGGAAGAAAAGCTGATCTTAAACCGGATTATACGGGATTTATCGTTCCGGATGAATTTGTAGTCGGTTACGGTCTTGATTACGCAGAAAGATATCGCAACTTACCGTATATTGGGGTGCTGAAGCCTGAAATATACGAAAATAAGTAATGCAGGCCTTTGGCTGTGCTTCAATTTGGCTGAATAAAACAGCAGTGTAAATTAATTGTAATACATTTGTTTAATATGATAGTATTTACTATAGTTTGTTTACCTGTGGGAGGAGGCAAGGGATGAATCGGATTTCCGTAACACCATATTTTATTTACTTATCTTTTTGGTCATTATTGGTATTGTAAGCATTTTTAATAATAACAATGAGCCGAATAAGAATATAACCCAAAATCAATTCTTTGAGTACTTGGACAGTGGAAAGGTTAAATCATTTTCCATGCAGCCTGAACGGTATGTATACCAGGTTAAAGGGCAGCTGGACGGATATGATAAAAACACCTACTTCCAAACGTATGTAACAGACAGCGAGAACAATCAGGCGCGCATTGAAGCGGCTGAAAAGAAAAGCGATGTAAAAGTTGAGGTCCTGCCGGCAAAGGAAACCAGCGGCTGGGTTACCTTCTTTACTTCCATCATCCCGTTTGTCATTATCTTCATCCTGTTCTTCTTCTTGCTTAATCAGGCTCAGGGCGGCGGAGGCCGTGTCATGAACTTTGGGAAAAGCAAAGCGAAGCTGTACAACGATGATAAAAAGAAGGTTCGCTTTAATGACGTTGCAGGAGCTGACGAAGAAAAGCAGGAACTTGTCGAAGTTGTCGAATTCCTGAAAGATCCCCGTAAATTTGCAGAGCTTGGGGCCCGCATTCCTAAAGGGGTACTTTTAGTAGGACCTCCAGGAACCGGTAAAACCTTGCTTGCGAGAGCGGTAGCTGGTGAAGCAGGAGTGCCTTTCTTCTCAATAAGCGGTTCTGATTTCGTGGAAATGTTTGTTGGTGTCGGTGCATCCCGTGTACGTGATTTATTTGAAAACGCTAAAAAGAATTCGCCATGTATCATTTTCATTGATGAAATTGATGCAGTCGGACGCCAGCGCGGTGCCGGTTTAGGCGGAGGGCACGATGAGCGCGAGCAGACACTGAATCAGCTCCTTGTCGAAATGGACGGCTTTGGCGGCAATGAAGGCATTATCATCATTGCAGCGACAAACCGTGCAGACATCTTGGATCCTGCATTGCTGCGACCTGGCCGTTTTGACCGCCAGATCACAGTTGGGCGCCCGGATGTAAAAGGACGGGAAGCGGTTCTTAAGGTGCATGCCCGCAATAAGCCATTACAGGAAAATGTAGATTTGAAGGCCATTGCCCAGAGGACTCCAGGTTTTTCTGGTGCAGATCTTGAAAATCTTCTTAATGAAGCTGCTTTGGTTGCAGCACGCCAGAACAAAAAGAAAATTGATATGTCCGACCTTGATGAGGCTTCTGACCGGGTTATTGCCGGTCCAGCCAAGAAAAGCAGGGTCATTTCCAAGAAGGAAAGAAATATCGTGGCCTTCCATGAAGCCGGACATACAATCATCGGGTTAGTCCTGGATGATGCTGAAATTGTCCATAAGGTTACAATTGTTCCACGCGGCCAGGCTGGCGGATATGCGGTTATGCTTCCTAAGGAAGATCGTTTCTTCATGACTAAGCCTGAATTGCTGGATAAAATTACAGGTCTTCTCGGAGGCCGTGTTGCCGAAGAGGTTGTTTTCGGCGAAGTAAGTACAGGGGCCCATAATGACTTTCAGCGTGCTACTGGCATTGCGAGGAGCATGGTGACTGAATACGGAATGAGCGACAAGCTTGGACCGCTTCAGTTTGGCCAGTCACAGGGACAGGTTTTCCTTGGGCGCGACTTTAATAATGAACAGAATTATTCTGATGCCATTGCTTATGAGATTGATCTTGAAATTCAGCGGATCATCAAAGAATCCTATAGCCGCGCCAAGAAGATTATCACAGATAAGCGCGATAAACTGGATATTATTGCAAAGACACTGCTTGATATCGAAACCTTAGATGCAGAGCAGATCAAGCATTTATATGATCATGGCACGCTGCCTAAACGGGATTACAGCTCACTTAATGGAAACATTGATGACGATGTAAAAGTTACAATCAACCCGAAAAAAGAAGAAAAAGAAGCTCTTTTAAAACCTTTGGATAAACGGACAAATGGTGATTTAGATGAAGTGACGGATGATAAAATCCCAACTCCGCCAATTGAAGAAGGACATCCTCAGGATAAACCATTCTCATTTCCGAATGAGGATGATGATAAGAAACTTTAATTTTTCAAGAAAAGGTATTTCCTTCAGAGGAAATACCTTTTCTCTATTTAGGGGAAACTGAATTACAGGGATCTATCAGTAAGGTGGACTAATAGCGCAGCTAAAGACTCTATGGTATGATGTTGGAGAATAATTTTCCGGAGTGATGATAACGATGATTTTTGTACTGGATGTCGGAAATACCAATACGGTCTTGGGTGTGTATGATGACGAAACATTAAAACATCATTGGCGCATCGAAACCAATCGCCATAAAACTGAAGATGAATATGGAATGATCATTAAGTCCCTTTTGGAACATGAGGAATTATCTTTTGAGGAATTTGACGGGATTATTATTTCTTCTGTAGTGCCTCCGATCATGTTTGCCCTGGAAAGAATGTGTAAAAAGTATTTCCGGATTAAACCTATAATAGTGGGTCCTGGGATGAAAACAGGTTTGGATATAAAGTATGAAAACCCCCGTGAGGTAGGAGCAGACCGTATCGTGAATGCGGTGGCAGGAATTCAGGAGTATGGCAGCCCGCTGATTATCGTGGATTTTGGAACAGCTACAACCTATTGCTATATTAACGAAGAAAAACAATATATGGGCGGTGCCATTGCACCTGGAATCGGTATTTCAACGGAAGCGCTTTATTCAAAGGCTGCCAAGCTTCCGAGAATTGAAATTGCAAGACCTGATGATATTATTGGCAAAAATACAGTTTCTTCCATGCAGGCCGGCATACTGTTTGGATATGTAGGACAAGTTGAAGGGATTGTAGCACGAATCAAAGAGCAAAGCCAAATTTCCCCGACAGTTATTGCGACAGGCGGACTTGCAGGACTTATTGCCTCTGAATCAGATGTTATAGATATCGTCGATCCATTTTTGACGCTAAAAGGACTTCAGCTTATTTATAAAAGAAACAGAGATCATTTTAAACAGTAATAAACGAAGGGGGCAATAAATATGAGTGATTACTTAGTTAAGGCCTTGGGATTTAACGGCCAGATTCGCGCTTATGCAGCTACAACAACAGAAACTATCGGGGAAGCGCAAAGGCGCCATTATACTTGGCCTACAGCTTCAGCTGCACTTGGACGCGCCATGACAGCGACTGTCATGATGGGAGCCATGTTAAAAGGCGAGGAAAAACTGACTGTGAAAATTGAAGGCGGAGGCCCTATAGGAGCCATTCTCGTTGACAGCAACGCTAATGGGGAAGTGAGAGGATATGTGACACATCCTCAGACGCATTTCGACTTAAATGAAAAAGGAAAGCTGGATGTAAGGAGAGCCGTAGGTACAGATGGTTTATTGACTGTAGTAAAAGATATTGGCCTGAGAGACCATTTTACAGGACAGGTTCCGCTTATATCAGGAGAGCTTGGCGAGGATTTTACCTATTACCTATTGAATTCAGAACAGGTTCCCTCTTCCGTAGGTGTTGGAGTCCTGGTGAATCCGGACAATAGCATTTTAGCATCAGGCGGTTTCATCATTCAATTGATGCCGGGAGCAGAGGAAGAGACCATTTCCCGGATTGAAGAAAGCCTGAACAACATTCCGCCTATTTCAAAATTGATACAGCAAGGTCTTTCGCCTGAACAGATTCTCGAAAAAATTCTTGGTGCAGATAACTTGAAAATCCTTGAAACCATGCCTATTCAATTTGTGTGCCAATGCTCAAGGGAGCGGATTTCGAATGCGCTGGTTAGCCTGGGTGCAGAAGAGATCCGGGATATCATCAATACAGACGGCCATGCCGAAGCGCAATGCCATTTTTGCAACGAAAAATATCATTTTTCTAAAGAAGAATTAGAAGAATTAGAAGAACAGGTCAAATAAAACCTGACGGGGGGATGGAGTTGTCTCATAAACAGCTGTGGTCCATAATTACCGGGCTTATCTTATTGAATGTTGTGACCATCCTCGTCTTTGTTATAAAGCCGCTTGACTCTGCCAAAACTGCTGGTTTTGGCGGAGATGAGGCGGTTGCCAAAGTAGGGGATACCCAGATCACGCGGGCTGTATGGATGAAGGCGCTTGAGGATCGTTATGGAAAAGAAGTATTAAGCGATCTTGTGGACGATAAAGTCATCCGGCGGGCTGCTGAGAAATACAAGGTAAAAGTTACGGATAATGATGTCGAAAGAGAATATAAAGTAACGAAAACAATGTATGGAGCGTCTGCACAGAATAATAAAAGTGCCAAGCAGTGGAAACAGCAGATAAAGTCGAATTTACTGCTGGAAGAGCTTCTCACAAGGGACGTCAAAATTTCTGAAGAAGAAAAAAAGAAGTTTTATGATGAAAACCAGGAACTATATAAAATACCAACTGCCTATCATCTTTCGCAGATTCTCGTGTCTTCTAAACATCAGGCTAACGTAATACGGAAAGAACTGAAGGGCGGTTCAACTTTTGCTGTATTAGCAATGGAGAAGTCTTTGGATGAATTTACAGCCAATCAGGGCGGGGATATGGGATTTTTATCAGCGGATAATGAACAGGCTCCCAAGCAATATTTAAAGGCCGCTGCAGCATTAAAGAACAACAGCTGGAGTAAGCCAATTAAAATGAAGGATGGCTGGGCTGTTATTTATCTCCATGAAAAAATTTCAGGCGAGCAATTCAGCTTCTCTGAATCTAAAAAGCAAATCAGGCGCCAAATAGCACTAGAACAGCTGAATATGCCGATATCAAGCAAGGTCTTCTGGAATGAGATGAAGGTAGATTGGTATTATGGTAAAAATAAATAATGTACGCAGTATAAAAAATAAACAAGAGAATAAATTGTTATGAAACTAATTGCTGTAAAATCATCTGAATAGTTCAAAAATATTGACAATGATATTGGAAAGATGTAAATTTTATATAAAACCAATAAAAATAGTCGGTATTAGGAGTGGAGAAAATGACCAGAGTTGCAAATTCAATCATCGATTTAATTGGCCAGACACCATTGGTGAAACTCAACAGAATGACGGATGAAAACAGTGCAGATGTTTATTTGAAATTGGAGTATATGAATCCTGGAAGCAGTGTGAAGGACCGGATTGCACTTTCCATGATCGAAGCGGCGGAACAAAGCGGCAAGCTTAAAGAAGGCGATACGATTATTGAGCCTACCAGCGGCAATACCGGCATCGGTTTGGCAATGGTTGCAGCTGCCAAAGGATACCGGGCGATTTTAGTCATGCCCGAAACAATGAGCCTTGAGCGCCGTAATCTTCTTCGGGCCTACGGTGCTGAGTTAGTGCTGACACCTGGACCGGATGGCATGAAGGGAGCAATTGGCAAAGCGAGTGAACTTGCCAGGGAAAACGGATACTTTATGCCGCAGCAATTTGAAAATGCTGCAAATCCGGAGATTCATAGAAATACCACAGGAAAAGAGATTGCAGAACAAGCTGGCGGACAGCTGGATGCCTTTATTTCTGCAGTTGGTACAGGTGGAACCATTACTGGTGCCGGTGAGGTGCTTAGGGAAAAATTCCCGGATATCAAGATTTATGCAGTAGAGCCCACAGATTCACCTGTCTTATCAGGCGGAAAACCAGGACCTCATAAAATTCAGGGAATTGGAGCAGGTTTTGTTCCTGATATTTTAAACACCAGCCTGTATGATGAAGTTATCACTGTCACTAATGACCAGGCATTTGAATATGCTCGCAGGGCAGCAAAAGAAGAAGGCATCCTGGGCGGTATTTCTTCTGGGGCAGCCATTTACGCCGCATTGGAAACAGCAAAGAAGCTTGGAAAAGGAAAAAAAGTCATAGCCATTATTCCGAGCAACGGCGAGCGTTATTTAAGTACACCTCTTTATAATTTCGAATAAGTTAATTAGGCAATAGCCCGTATGGCTGGGCTATTCATTTCAGCATAAGCAGCAAAGCTCCATTAGGGGCTTTGTTTTTTTATTGCTCTGTGAAAGCCCCATTATTTTGGCCTCATGGGATGGGGAGAGACCCGATTAACTGTGGCATGGCCCATTGGATTTGCTTCGTTATAAGTCATTTATAGATTGTGTTCCAGTTCCCGGCACTTGCCCATCGCTTTTGTTCTTTAATTTTCAGTTAGAAATGATTACACTTAATGAGAATATAAAAATGTTACTGAGACATAAAATGACTTGGCGGACAGGCTGCATGAAATGGGGGATGAATAAATGGGTAAACGAAAGGTTTATGCAACACACATACCATTTTCTTATAATCAGTTTTTTGAAGCATATAAATCATTATCATCTGGGAGGGACAAGCATGTTTTGCTTGAGAGCGGAAGAGGCGGCTCCTTCAGCATGGCTGGTCTTGATCATGTGGCTGAATTAATAGGAAAAGATCATCTGACAGACATCTTTTATCGAGATGGATCGAGTGAAAGAGCAGCAGGAAAGCCCCTTGATGCCCTAAAGAATTGGATGGCAGGACGCGAGGCAGAGCAAAACAAAGATTTTCCCGACTTTCAAGGCGGGGCCATGGGGTTTATCAGCTATGATTATGCCCGTTATATTGAAGATCTTCCTAATACCGCACAAGATGACCTTAACACACCGGATATGTATTATTTGGTGTTTGATGAAGTTGCAGTATTTGACCATAAAAAAAGCCGGCTCTGGTTTATGTACACATGTGAGGAAGATGGTCTGTATGCCGACAAAAGACTTGAAGAAATGAAAAGGCAATGGACCTCTGCCGTAAAGCTGGGTGACAATGAAAGAGTTGCAGGCACCGCAGAAGCAGATTTGCTGAAGGTTTCCCTTCAAGAAGGGCAGTTCAGAGAAGCGGTTGAAAAGGTACGCCAGTACATTGCCCAGGGTGATATTTTCCAAGTTAATTTGTCTGTCAGGCAGTCTAGGACACTTCATGTTCCGGCTATAGAAGTGTACGAACATTTACGAAGGATTAATCCATCACCTTATATGGCGTACATTCAAACACCTCAATTTCAGATTATATGCGGTTCGCCGGAACTTTTGGTGAAAAGAAAAGGTAAGGAAATTAGTACAAGACCGATTGCCGGCACGAGATCAAGAGGGACAGATCAGGCAGAGGACGAGAAGCTGGCCAAAGAACTGATAGAGAATGAAAAAGAACGGGCAGAGCATGTGATGCTTGTTGATCTAGAAAGAAATGATATGGGGCGTGTATGTAAATATGGCTCCATTCATGTTAATGAGTTTATGGTGATCGAGAAATACTCCCATGTCATGCATATTGTATCAAATGTCAGAGGCGAAATCTCTGAGGGGAAAAACTCTTTCGATGTCATAGAGGCGGTTTTTCCGGGCGGAACAATAACAGGGGCGCCAAAAGTCAGGACGATGGAAATTATTGAAGAATTAGAGCCTGTTAGAAGAGGGGTTTATACAGGTTCGATCGGCTGGATTGGCTATTCGGAAGATATGGAGTTAAATATCGTGATCAGGACAGTATTTGTCCAGGGCGGCATGGCGCATATCCAGGCAGGGGCTGGAATTGTCATTGATTCAAACCCTAAGCATGAGTATAATGAGTCATTAAAAAAAGCCGTCGCACTTTGGAAAGCGATAGAGTCAGCAGAATTATACCAAACAAAGGCGGATTAATTGATGATTCTCATGATAGATAACTATGATTCATTTACATATAATCTGGTGCAATTCCTTGGGGAGCTTGGTGAAACCCTGATTGTAAAAAGAAATGACAGCATTACCCTGTCAGAAATAGAAGAACTGGACCCGGATTATTTAATGATTTCCCCTGGGCCCTGCAGCCCTGACGAAGCAGGCATCAGTATGGAGGCTATCCGTTTTTTTGCAGGCAAAATACCCATTCTTGGCGTCTGCCTTGGCCATCAGTCCATCGCACAGGTTTTCGGCGGAAAGGTTATGCAGGCAGAACGGCTGATGCATGGAAAGACATCTCCCATTTTCCATGACGGGAAAACGATTTTTTCTGATATTCCAAACTCTTTTCTGGCAACACGCTATCATTCGTTAATTGTGGAACGAAGCACGCTTCCTGACTGCTTTGTTATTTCATCAGAAACAGAGGAAGGTGAAATTATGGGAATCCGCCACACTGGCTATCCATTAGAAGGAGTACAGTTCCACCCGGAATCCATTATGACTGAGCATGGAAAGAAGCTGCTGCGCAATTTCTTGGATCATTATAAAAAGCAGCAGGATGTCAATAACGATGGTTTAGTTTGTTAAAAGAAATGGAGCTGTGAACTGCTGATGTATATGTATATGAATGGTGAAATAATAGATGAGAAAGAAGCGGCCATCTCTCCGTTTGATCATGGTTTTTTATACGGGCTTGGCCTTTTTGAAACCTTTCGCATATATGATGGCCACCCTTTTCTTTTAGATGACCATATAAATCGCATAAATGAAGGGCTGCATGAGCTGAATATTGATTTTTCCTGCACAAGGCAAGAAATCATGCGCATAATTGATCGATTGATGCATGCCAATGCGTGCAGAAATGCGAGATTGAGGCTTAATATTTCAGCCGGGGAGGCTCCGGTTGGACTGCGGTCAGTGCCGTACACCTCGCCCAATGTGATTATGCTGATGACTCCGGCCGTATCAGCGAGTGAACTTCAAGCTAAAAAAGGTGTCATCCTGCAAACAAGGCGAAACACACCCGAAACGTCAATCCGCTTAAAATCACATCATTATCTAAATAATGTAAAAGCAAAACTGGAAATAGGAAACAAGGCAGACATGGAAGGCATTTTTCTTACAGAAAATGGGTATATAGCAGAAGGGATTACATCCAACCTATTCTGGGTTAAAGAGGGCCTCTTGTATACACCTGAGATAAATACAGGAATTCTTAACGGCATTACCCGCCAGTGGATAATTAAGCTTGCAGGAAATATAGGCTTTCCTATTGCCGAGGGACTTTTTCCCCTGGAGGACCTCTTGGAAGCAGACGAATTCTTTTATACAAATTCGGTACAGGAAATCGTGGCTTTTTCTTATGTTGAAAACGTAAAAACTTTTCCAGGGCAAAACGGGGAAGTGGCCCGTGTATTATTTAAAGAGTATCAGCGTTACAAAACAAACCTATTTGGTAAATCTCAGCTAAGAGGCATGCAGGAGGAGAACCATGGAAAAGAATCTTAATACTGTCATTGATTGCGGCGCTTATAAACTGGACTACAGCAAGAAAACACTAATTATGGGAATTCTAAATGTGACACCCGATTCTTTTTCGGACGGCGGGAGATATAATCGGGTCGATACTGCATTATTCCATGCTGAAAAGATGCTTGAGGATGGTGCAGATATCATTGACATCGGCGGGGAATCCACTAGGCCCAATTATAAAAAAATCACGGATGAAGAGGAAATAGAAAGAGTCGCGCCGGTGATTGAAGCCATATCAAAGAACCTTGAAATCCCCATTTCCATAGATACCTATAAATCCAGGGTAGCAAGGGAGTCAGTAAATGCAGGAGCACATATCATTAATGATATCTGGGGAGCAAAGGCAGACTCTGAAATGGCCAGGACGGCTGCTGAAGCCGGGGTTCCGATTATCCTGATGCACAACCGCCCAAACATGGAGTATAAGAATTTCTTGAGAGATGCCTGGAATGACCTCTATGAAAGCATTGCCTTAGTGAAAAAAGAAGGTGTCAGGGATGATAAAATTATTTTAGATCCCGGCATCGGATTTGCTAAGGACTTCGCTCTTAACCTGGAGATGATGCAGAATCTCGATAAGCTTGTATCGTTAGGATATCCGGTACTCCTTGCTACATCAAGGAAATCAATGATTGGCAAGGTTTTGGACCTTCCTCCTGAAGAGCGTGTTGAAGGCACTGGTGCTACAGTTTGCTCAGGCATTCAGCAAGGCTGCCACATGGTGAGGGTGCATGATGTCAAAGAAATGGCGAGAATGGCAAAAATGATGGATGTTCTGGTTGGAAAGGGTGAATATATTGGATAAGATTTATCTAAATAGAATGGAATTCTATGGTTATCATGGTGTTTTTCCTGAAGAAAACAAGCTGGGCCAGCGTTTTGCGGTAGATGTACTGGCAGAAACGGATTTATCCGCTGCCGGAAATAGTGACAGCCTTGAGGATTCAGTCAACTACGGAGAGATCTATCAGGTGTGCAAGGATATTGTGGAGGGCATGACGTTTAAGCTAGTGGAGTCGATCGCAGAAAACATTGCAAAAGAAATGCTGTTAAAGTTTCCTAAAATCCAGTCTGTAACGGTCAAAGTCATCAAGCCGGATCCTCCGATACCCGGGCATTACCAATCAGTAGCTGTAGAAATTACAAGGAGCCGCTGATTTGGAGAATATTGTATACATTTCTATAGGGTCCAATATGGGGAATCGAAAGGAAATTTTTGCGGATGCCTTAAGGCTTCTTCAAAACCATAGCGAAATACAGGTCGTCGACAGTTCTTCTTTATATGAAACAGAGCCAGTGGGTTTTTTGGATCAGGAAGATTTTTTAAACGCAGTCATAAAAGCGGAAACCTCTCTTAAAGCAGATGAATTATTGGTTTATTGTCTGCAAATAGAAAAAGAACTTGGGAGAAAAAGGATAATAAGGTGGGGGCCGCGGACTTTAGACCTTGACATTTTACTGTATAATCACGAAAATATTGAAACAGAGGATCTTATTATTCCTCATCCTCGGATTTTAGATAGAGCCTTTGTCATCATTCCATTGCTGGAAATAGATCCGCACATCACTCTGCCGAAGATGGAGACCCCTTTAAGAGTTATTCTTGATAATATGCAGGATAAGGATAAAGAAGGAGTTCGATTATGGAAGCAGAAAAATGGGGAAGGCGTATTCGCGCTTTTCGAAAGCTGAAAGGTTTTACACAAGAGGAATTTGCTAAAGAACTAGGTGTGTCAGTTTCCTTGCTGGGTGAAGTGGAGAGGGGCAATCGTACACCGACTGAGAGCTTTTTAGTGAAGGTTGCCGATAACCTTCACGTTTCCCTGGAGGAATTAGAACCGCCTGAAGATAGATAGAAGCTTTAATTAAGGCTCAAGGAGGCTTTACGGTGTTTAAAATAGGCGATATCGAAATGAAAAACCGGGTTGTGCTGGCTCCGATGGCTGGTGTTTGCAATTCCGCTTTTCGTCTCACAGTAAAAGAATTCGGCGCAGGCCTGGTCTGTGCGGAAATGGTCAGTGATAAGGGAATCGTACTTCAAAATGCGAAAACAATGAATATGCTATATATAGACGAAAGAGAAAAACCGCTGAGCCTGCAGATCTTCGGAGGAGAAAAAGAGACCCTTGTAGAAGCTGCGCAGTTTGTAGATAAAAACACAACAGCAGATATCATTGATATTAATATGGGCTGCCCGGTTCCGAAAATTACAAAATGTGATGCGGGCGCAAAATGGCTTCTGGATCCGGATAAAATATACGAAATGGTATCAGCTGTAACAGATGCTGTTGATAAGCCGGTTACTGTAAAAATGCGCATGGGCTGGGATGAAGACCACATTTATGCAGTGCGGAATGCCCAGGCTGTCGAACGTGCTGGCGGAAAAGCCGTTTCTCTTCATGGGCGCACCCGTGTGCAAATGTATGAAGGGAAAGCAAACTGGGATATAATCCGCGAAGTAAAGAACTCTGTGAATATCCCTGTAATTGGCAACGGAGATGTTGAAACGCCTCAGGATGCGGAAAGAATGATTAGAGAAACAGGTGCAGATGGAGTCATGATAGGCCGTGCGGCACTTGGAAATCCGTGGATGATCTACCGCACAGTGAAGTACCTTGAAACAGGAGTGACTGTTGATGAGCCATCCGTGCGCGAAAAGATGGATGTCTGCATGCTGCACCTGGACCGCCTGATCGCACTTAAAAATGAATATATTGCAGTCCGCGAAATGCGTAAGCATGCCGCCTGGTACCTAAAAGGCGTGCGCGGAAATGGAAAAGCCAGAAAAGGCATTAATGAATGCAACACGCGGGAAGATGTCCATACACTTTTATATACCCTTGTCGATGAAGTGGAAGCTGCTGAACAAAACGTCCAGGTTGTATAAAAAGTTGACATGCCTTGTTCTTTTTACCTATAATACGCTTACAATCACTGCCAGGTTTCTCTGGCAGTTTTTATTTAGGCGGAAGAGTCAGATTTTTGGGCTAAAGTACTGTTCGATTACTTTACTTTGTGTGAAAATAAGTAAGGATGCATATTTCACTTATATATAAGTTTTGAATAACAAGATGGAGATGATTATAAATGAGCGAAGAATTAAACGACCAGCTCAAAGTAAGACGGGAAAAAATGCAGGCTTTAATCAATGAAGGAAAAGACCCGTTCGGAAGCAAATTCGAACGTACCCACCTTACTGAGGAAGTCGTGAAAGAATTTGGTGAAGAAAGCAAAGAAGACCTGGACGAAAAAAATATTGAAGTAACTATTGCTGGACGTGTCATGACGAAGCGCGGAAAAGGCAAGGCGGGATTTGCTCATATTCAGGATATTAGCGGCCAGATTCAAATCTATGTCCGTCTTGATGCAGTCGGAGAAGAGCAATATAAACTTTTTGAACAAACCGATCTTGGCGATTTAGTCGGCATTAAGGGACTGGTATTTAAAACAAAAGTCGGCGAGCTTTCGATTAAAGCTAAGGAATTTGTTTTCCTTACCAAGGCACTCCGACCGCTTCCTGATAAATTCCATGGCCTTAAAGATGTGGAAGAACGCTACCGCAAGAGATATGTGGATTTAATTACGAATGAAGAAAGCAAAAGCACGCTAATCATGCGCAGTAAGATTGTACAGGCTATGCGCCGCTATCTTGATGACCACGGATATTTAGAAGTAGAAACCCCATTGCTTCATTCTGTTGCTGGCGGAGCGGCTGCCCGTCCATTCCTGACGCATCATAATGCACTTGATATGCCTTTGAATTTAAGGATTGCCATTGAATTGCATCTGAAGCGCCTTATTGTCGGCGGCCTGGAAAAGGTATATGAAATCGGCCGTGTTTTCAGAAACGAAGGAGTTTCCACCAGACACAACCCTGAGTTTACTTTGATTGAGTTATATGAAGCATACGCAGACTATAAAGATATCATGAGCCTTACTGAAAACTTAATTGCACATATCGCAGAGAATGTACTTGGTTCTACTACCATTCAATATGGGGAAAATGAAATCGACCTGAAGCCTGAATGGAAAAGACTTCATATGGTCGATGCTGTTAAAGAATATACAGGTGTTGACTTCTGGAAAGAAATGACCAAAGAAGAAGCACATCAGCTTGCCAAAGATCATGGCATTGAAGTGAAAGCCAATATGGAGTTCGGGCATATCGTAAATGAATTCTTCGAGCAGGTTGTGGAAGAAAAGCTGATTCAGCCAACATTTATTTTCGGCCATCCTGTCGAGATTTCTCCTCTGGCAAAGAAAAACGAAACAGATCCAAGATTTACAGACCGTTTTGAGTTATTCATTGTCGGCCGCGAGCATGCAAATGCATTTACAGAATTGA
>NZ_CP183879.1:530000-600000 GCF_048572925.1 Peribacillus sp. B-H-3
AGGACCGGGATGGACGCACCGCTGGTGTACCAGTTGTCTTGCCAAAGGCATAGCTGGGTAGCTACGTGCGGACGGGATAAGTGCTGAAAGCATCTAAGCATGAAGCCCCCCTCAAGATGAGATTTCCCATAGCGCAAGCTAGTAAGATCCCTGAAAGATGATCAGGTTGATAGGTCTGAGGTGGAAGCGTGGTGACACGTGCAGCTGACAGATACTAATCGATCGAGGACTTAACCAATTGAAAAGCGGAGAAAGCCCGCATAAACCGGTAGGATGATGGAGCTTCTGGCGGAAGAGACGGACGTCTCAGACAGAAGAAGCGAAGCAGCCGTACGGTTTGGCTTTCGCAGCCAGACAGCATGTATTGTTTTAAAAGGCAAAAATCTTCTTCTATTATCTAGTTTTGAAGGAACAACGTTCCTCATAGTTTGGTGGCGATAGCGAAGAGGTCACACCCGTTCCCATTCCGAACACGGCAGTTAAGCTCTTCAGCGCCGATGGTAGTTGGGGGTTCTCCCCCTGTGAGAGTAGGACGCCGCCAAGCTTACATATATGGAGGATTAGCTCAGCTGGGAGAGCATCTGCCTTACAAGCAGAGGGTCGGCGGTTCGATCCCGTCATCCTCCACCATATTATTTCACCTGCCGGTGTAGCTCAATTGGTAGAGCAACTGACTTGTAATCAGTAGGTTGGGGGTTCAAGTCCTCTTGCCGGCACCATCATTGTTTTGATGATTAGAATGTTTTGAGCCATTAGCTCAGTTGGTAGAGCATCTGACTTTTAATCAGAGGGTCGAAGGTTCGAATCCTTCATGGCTCACCATTCATATGCGGGTGTGGCGGAATTGGCAGACGCACCAGACTTAGGATCTGGCGCCGCAAGGCGTGGGGGTTCAAGTCCCTTCACCCGCACCATATGCGGAAGTAGTTCAGTGGTAGAATACAACCTTGCCAAGGTTGGGGTCGCGGGTTCGAATCCCGTCTTCCGCTCCATTATTTCGTATATGCCGGGGTGGCGGAACTGGCAGACGCACAGGACTTAAAATCCTGCGGTAGGTGACTACCGTACCGGTTCGATTCCGGTCCTCGGCACCACTATTTTAATATGCGCCCGTAGCTCAATTGGATAGAGCGTCTGACTACGGATCAGAAGGTTATGGGTTCGACTCCTTTCGGGCGCGCCATATTACGGGAAGTAGCTCAGCTTGGTAGAGCACTTGGTTTGGGACCAAGGGGTCGCAGGTTCGAATCCTGTCTTCCCGACCAGTTTTTCTTTATGTTATGGGGCCTTAGCTCAGCTGGGAGAGCGCCTGCCTTGCACGCAGGAGGTCAGCGGTTCGATCCCGCTAGGCTCCACCAATAATTTAGTCGTTTGCTAGGTAAATGACAGAAATTGCTCTTTGAAAACTGAACAAAACTAAGCGCCAACGTTTTAAAATAGTGAGCACACACTCTAAAAGCAAATGAGCAAGTCAAACATTTCTTCGGAGAGTTTGATCCTGGCTCAGGACGAACGCTGGCGGCGTGCCTAATACATGCAAGTCGAGCGAATGGATGGGAGCTTGCTCCCTGAAGTTAGCGGCGGACGGGTGAGTAACACGTGGGCAACCTGCCTGTAAGACTGGGATAACTTCGGGAAACCGGAGCTAATACCGGATACGTTCTTTCCTCGCATGAGGAAAGATGGAAAGACGGTTTCGGCTGTCACTTACAGATGGGCCCGCGGCGCATTAGCTAGTTGGTGAGGTAATGGCTCACCAAGGCCACGATGCGTAGCCGACCTGAGAGGGTGATCGGCCACACTGGGACTGAGACACGGCCCAGACTCCTACGGGAGGCAGCAGTAGGGAATCTTCCGCAATGGACGAAAGTCTGACGGAGCAACGCCGCGTGAGCGAAGAAGGCCTTCGGGTCGTAAAGCTCTGTTGTTAGGGAAGAACAAGTGCCAGAGTAACTGCTGGCACCTTGACGGTACCTAACCAGAAAGCCACGGCTAACTACGTGCCAGCAGCCGCGGTAATACGTAGGTGGCAAGCGTTGTCCGGAATTATTGGGCGTAAAGCGCGCGCAGGTGGTTCCTTAAGTCTGATGTGAAAGCCCACGGCTCAACCGTGGAGGGTCATTGGAAACTGGGGGACTTGAGTGCAGAAGAGGAAAGTGGAATTCCAAGTGTAGCGGTGAAATGCGTAGAGATTTGGAGGAACACCAGTGGCGAAGGCGACTTTCTGGTCTGTAACTGACACTGAGGCGCGAAAGCGTGGGGAGCAAACAGGATTAGATACCCTGGTAGTCCACGCCGTAAACGATGAGTGCTAAGTGTTAGAGGGTTTCCGCCCTTTAGTGCTGCAGCTAACGCATTAAGCACTCCGCCTGGGGAGTACGGCCGCAAGGCTGAAACTCAAAGGAATTGACGGGGGCCCGCACAAGCGGTGGAGCATGTGGTTTAATTCGAAGCAACGCGAAGAACCTTACCAGGTCTTGACATCCTCTGACAACCCTAGAGATAGGGCGTTCCCCTTCGGGGGACAGAGTGACAGGTGGTGCATGGTTGTCGTCAGCTCGTGTCGTGAGATGTTGGGTTAAGTCCCGCAACGAGCGCAACCCTTGATCTTAGTTGCCAGCATTCAGTTGGGCACTCTAAGGTGACTGCCGGTGACAAACCGGAGGAAGGTGGGGATGACGTCAAATCATCATGCCCCTTATGACCTGGGCTACACACGTGCTACAATGGATGGTACAAAGGGCAGCAAAGCCGCGAGGCCGAGCAAATCCCATAAAGCCATTCTCAGTTCGGATTGCAGGCTGCAACTCGCCTGCATGAAGCCGGAATCGCTAGTAATCGCGGATCAGCATGCCGCGGTGAATACGTTCCCGGGCCTTGTACACACCGCCCGTCACACCACGAGAGTTTGTAACACCCGAAGTCGGTGGGGTAACCTTTATGGAGCCAGCCGCCTAAGGTGGGACAGATGATTGGGGTGAAGTCGTAACAAGGTAGCCGTATCGGAAGGTGCGGCTGGATCACCTCCTTTCTAAGGAAAATAACGTTCGCTTACGTTTTGTTCAGTTTTGAAAGAAGCAATTCTTTCAGAACTTTGTTCTTTGAAAACTAGATAATAGATAGAAGGCAAATTTTTGCGTCAATCTTTTCAAAAACATACCATGTTTATGGTTAAGTTAGAAAGGGCGCACGGTGGATGCCTTGGCACTAGGAGCCGATGAAGGACGGGACTAACACCGATATGCTTCGGGGAGCTGTAAGTAAGCTTTGATCCGGAGATTTCCGAATGGGGAAACCCACTGTTCGTAATGGAACAGTATCTTTACCTGAATACATAGGGTACTGAAGGCAAACCCGGGGAACTGAAACATCTAAGTACCCGGAGGAAGAGAAAGCAAATGCGATTTCCTGAGTAGCGGCGAGCGAAACGGAATTAGCCCAAACCAAGAGGCTTGCCTCTTGGGGTTGTAGGACACTCAACATGGAGTTACAAAGGAACGGGGTAAATGAAGAGGCTTGGAAAAGCCCGTCAGAGAAGGTAATAACCCTGTAGTTGAAACTTCGTTCCCTCCTGAGTGGATCCTGAGTACGGCGGGACACGAGAAATCCCGTCGGAAGCAGGGAGGACCATCTCCCAAGGCTAAATACTCCCTAGTGACCGATAGTGAACCAGTACCGTGAGGGAAAGGTGAAAAGCACCCCGGAAGGGGAGTGAAATAGATCCTGAAACCGTGTGCCTACAAGTAGTCAGAGCCCGTTAATGGGTAATGGCGTGCCTTTTGTAGAATGAACCGGCGAGTTACGATTTCATGCAAGGTTAAGTTGAGAAGACGGAGCCGCAGCGAAAGCGAGTCTGAATAGGGCGAATGAGTATGAGGTCGTAGACCCGAAACCAGGTGATCTACCCATGTCCAGGGTGAAGTTCAGGTAACACTGAATGGAGGCCCGAACCCACGCACGTTGAAAAGTGCGGGGATGAGGTGTGGGTAGCGGAGAAATTCCAATCGAACCTGGAGATAGCTGGTTCTCTCCGAAATAGCTTTAGGGCTAGCCTCATAATGAGAGTCTTGGAGGTAGAGCACTGATTGGACTAGGGGCCCTCATCGGGTTACCGAATTCAGTCAAACTCCGAATGCCAAAGACTTATTTATGGGAGTCAGACTGCGAGTGATAGATCCGTAGTCAAAAGGGAAACAGCCCAGACCACCAGCTAAGGTCCCAAAGTATACGTTAAGTGGAAAAGGATGTGGAGTTGCTTAGACAACCAGGATGTTGGCTTAGAAGCAGCCACCATTTAAAGAGTGCGTAATAGCTCACTGGTCGAGTGACTCCGCGCCGAAAATGTACCGGGGCTAAACGTATCACCGAAGCTGTGGATTGACACCTCTGGTGTCAGTGGTAGGAGAGCGTTCTAAGGGCGTTGAAGCTAGACCGTAAGGACTGGTGGAGCGCTTAGAAGTGAGAATGCCGGTATGAGTAGCGAAAGAAGGGTGAGAATCCCTTCCACCGAATGCCTAAGGTTTCCTGAGGAAGGCTCGTCCGCTCAGGGTTAGTCAGGACCTAAGCTGAGGCCGAAAGGCGTAGGCGATGGACAACAGGTTGATATTCCTGTACCACCTATTCATCGTTTGAACGATGGGGGGACGCAGGAGGATAGGGTAAGCGCGCTGTTGGATATGCGCGTCCAAGCAGTTAGGCCGGAAACGAGGCAAATCCCGTTTCCATGAAGGCGGAGCTGTGATGGCGAGGGAAATATAGTACCGAAGTTCCTGATTCCACACTGCCAAGAAAAGCCTCTAGTGAGATGAAAGGTGCCTGTACCGCAAACCGACACAGGTAGGCGAGGAGAGAATCCTAAGGTGTTCGAGAGAACTCTCGTTAAGGAACTCGGCAAAATGACCCCGTAACTTCGGGAGAAGGGGTGCTTTTTAGGGTGAATAGCCCGGAAAAGCCGCAGTGAATAGGCCCAGGCGACTGTTTAGCAAAAACACAGGTCTCTGCGAAGCCGCAAGGCGAAGTATAGGGGCTGACACCTGCCCGGTGCTGGAAGGTTAAGGGGAGAGGTTAGCGCAAGCGAAGCTTTGAACCGAAGCCCCAGTAAACGGCGGCCGTAACTATAACGGTCCTAAGGTAGCGAAATTCCTTGTCGGGTAAGTTCCGACCCGCACGAAAGGTGTAACGATCTGGGCACTGTCTCAACGAGAGACTCGGTGAAATTATAGTACCTGTGAAGATGCAGGTTACCCGCGACAGGACGGAAAGACCCCGTGGAGCTTTACTGCAGCCTGATATTGAATTTTGGTACAGCTTGTACAGGATAGGTAGGAGCCTGAGAAGCCGGAGCGCCAGCTTCGGTGGAGGCGTCGGTGGGATACTACCCTGGCTGTATTGAAATTCTAACCCGCGCCCCTGATCGGGGCGGGAGACAGTGTCAGGTGGGCAGTTTGACTGGGGCGGTCGCCTCCTAAAGAGTAACGGAGGCGCCCAAAGGTTCCCTCAGAATGGTTGGAAATCATTCGCAGAGTGTAAAGGCACAAGGGAGCTTGACTGCGAGACCTACAAGTCGAGCAGGGACGAAAGTCGGGCTTAGTGATCCGGTGGTTCCGCATGGAAGGGCCATCGCTCAACGGATAAAAGCTACCCCGGGGATAACAGGCTTATCTCCCCCAAGAGTCCACATCGACGGGGAGGTTTGGCACCTCGATGTCGGCTCATCGCATCCTGGGGCTGTAGTCGGTCCCAAGGGTTGGGCTGTTCGCCCATTAAAGCGGTACGCGAGCTGGGTTCAGAACGTCGTGAGACAGTTCGGTCCCTATCCGTCGTGGGCGCAGGAAATTTGAGAGGAGCTGTCCTTAGTACGAGAGGACCGGGATGGACGCACCGCTGGTGTACCAGTTGTCTTGCCAAAGGCATAGCTGGGTAGCTACGTGCGGACGGGATAAGTGCTGAAAGCATCTAAGCATGAAGCCCCCCTCAAGATGAGATTTCCCATAGCGCAAGCTAGTAAGATCCCTGAAAGATGATCAGGTTGATAGGTCTGAGGTGGAAGCGTGGTGACACGTGCAGCTGACAGATACTAATCGATCGAGGACTTAACCAATTGAAAAGCGGAGAAAGCCCGCATAAACCGGTAGGATGATGGAGCTTCTGGCGGAAGAGACGGACGTCTCAGACAGAAGAAGCGAAGCAGCCGTACGGTTTGGCTTTCGCAGCCAGACAGCATGTATTGTTTTAAAAGGCAAAAATCTTCTTCTATTATCTAGTTTTGAAGGAACAACGTTCCTCATAGTTTGGTGGCGATAGCGAAGAGGTCACACCCGTTCCCATTCCGAACACGGCAGTTAAGCTCTTCAGCGCCGATGGTAGTTGGGGGTTCTCCCCCTGTGAGAGTAGGACGCCGCCAAGCAAAACGAGAGGCCAGCAGAGATGCTGGCCTCTTTTGTGCGCAGAAATGATATTTCATAAGAGCTCAAAAGAGGAAACGAGTCCAGGTAAGCCAATACCTGAATGCAGAGCCAAAAAAATTGAACGATGTTTGAACCGTTACGATGTACACGGGGAGCGGCAGAAGCTGATGATAAAGTACCCCAGTCCGGTTACCGCTGTTCAGGTGTTCGAACGCAGGCAGTTAAACTCGGTACCGGGGCTGGAAGGAACTTCTGCTAAAACCGCAGCGTCCTGTGACAGAGCAGAAGGTAATACAGTACCATTTACCAGGATTAATTAGGGCTTAATGCAATTTGCCCAGATTAAAAGGCTATGAATTGTAAATCACAAATAAAAGCAATAACGCTTATATAGAGGAATATCTGATTATGACTCACATAAAGGGCTTCTGACTCATAGTATCTTATAGGCGCTAATTTGAGGTTTTGGGAAAGCATGCATATAAAAATTTGGATTTTGTCCGAAGGCAGCGTTTTACATGATTCAATATGAGGTATAAATATATATAAAAAAATTAATTTTTAGAGTATGCCGCCCCCTGCATTTTGGAGAAAATGGTTAATGCATTTACATAAAGCGTATGTGTTGCAAATTGTGATTTTCAATGTATAATAAAAGTCAAATATAGTCAAAGTCAGAATGGGGGAGGCGTAGTGAAGAATATATCTGATGTTATCGAAAACTATTTGAAGCAGATTTTAGAGATAAGTCAGAAGGATATTTTAGAAATAAAGAGAAGTGAAGTGGCAGATAAGTTTCAATGCGTTCCTTCTCAAATAAATTACGTAATCAACACCCGATTTACGATTGAAAGAGGTTATGTGGTTGAAAGCAAGCGCGGCGGCGGGGGCTATATAAGGATCATGAAAGTAAAATCATACGATCACGCGGAGCTAATCGATCAATTGATGTCTCTTTTGGGCTTAAGGGTTTCACAGTCAACGGCAGAAGGGGTTATTTTCCGGCTGATAAATGAAGAGATTATTAATAAAAGAGAAGCGAAGATTATGATGAGCGTTATTGATCGTTCTGTCATTTACATGGATCTGCCAGAGCGTGATGAATTGAGATCCCGTATATTGAAAGCCATGCTTACCACATTAAAATATAAATAGTCCGGCAGAGGTGATGAGAATGAATTGCCAGGAATGCAATCAAAGACCTGCAACTCTTCATTTTACGAAAATTATAAATGGCGAAAAGACTGAAGTCCATCTTTGTGAAGTATGTGCACAGGAAAAAGGCGATATGTTTATGCCCAATGGAGCACAAGGCTTCTCATTCAATCATTTGCTTGCAGGTTTGCTTAATAATATTGAACCTGGATTTCAGCAGACGAAAGCTAGTTCGTTTCCAAAGCGCGAAGAATTGCGGTGCAGCCGATGTAATCTTTCCTTTCAGCAATTTGTACATGTAGGCAAGTTCGGCTGTGCGGAATGCTATCAGTCCTTCAATGAACAGCTCAATCCTATCTTTAAGCGGGTGCATAGCGGCAATACCGCACATATCGGAAAAATACCAAAGAGGATTGGCGGAACGATTCATCTGAGAAAACAAATTACGGATTTGAAGGATGTGCTGAAGCAGCATATTGATCAAGAGGAATTTGAAGAAGCAGCTGAAGTCAGGGATAAAATACGCTCACTGGAAAAAAGGCATGAAGAGCAAGAGGGGGTCGACCATTCATGAGCCTTGAACGATTTGTTCAAAATGCAATGAGCTCTTGGTTAACAGAAGAAGGTCCTGAAAATGATATTGTTTTAAGCTCGCGTGTCCGCTTGGCAAGGAATTTTAAGGACTTCACTTTCCCTACTTTCTTTAAGCAAGAAGAAGCTCAGCAAATTCTGGGTTTAATTAAAAACAGGCTTGAAGAGTCAGACTCCGTACATCCTGGTGTCGGCAAGCTTGAGTTTATTGACATGGGAGAACTGCAGCCGCTGGAAAAAAACGTACTGGTGGAGAAACACCTGATTAGCCCCCATTTGGCTGAGGAATCGCCTTATGGAGCATGCCTTCTATCTGAAAATGAAGAAGTCAGCATTATGCTGAATGAAGAAGACCACCTGCGCATACAGTGTTTATTTTCAGGGCTTCAGCTTACCGAGGCATTGAAGCTTGCAAATACAATTGACGACTGGGTCGAAGAAAATTTGGATTATGCATATGATGAGGAAAGAGGTTATTTGACCAGCTGCCCTACAAATGTGGGAACGGGCTTAAGGGCTTCAGTTATGATGCATTTGCCGGGCCTGGTGCTGACACAGCAGCTTAACCAAATTATCCCTGCTATGAATCAGCTGGGGCTGGTGGTAAGGGGGATATATGGCGAAGGCAGTGAAGCCCTGGGGAATATTTTTCAGATATCCAATCAAATTACCCTGGGTAAATCTGAAAAAGACATCATTGAGGATCTTTCTATGGTGGTAAAACAGATAATCGCCCAGGAAAGGTCAGCAAGAGAAGCATTAGTTAAGACCTCTAACATACAATTAGAAGATAGAATATACCGATCTTATGGTATTTTATCAAATGCAAGAATTATTGAGACCAAGGAAGCGGCCAAATGCATATCTGATGTTAGAATGGGGATTGATTTGGGCTATATCACCAACGTTTCCAAGAATATTTTAAGCGAGCTGATCATTTTGACTCAGCCGGGTTTCCTGCAAAAATATGCCGGGGGTCCACTGAGAGCCCGGGAAAGAGATATACGGCGTGCTTCATTGATAAGAGAACGATTAAATGAAGAGAAAAACGAAAATTCTGAAGGAGGAATTACCCTATGATGTTTGGTCGTTTTACTGAGAGAGCCCAAAAGGTCTTAGCCTTGGCACAAGAAGAAGCAATTCGTTTAGGACATAACAATATTGGAACAGAACATATATTACTGGGTTTGGTCAGAGAAGGGGAAGGCATAGCAGCTAAGGCTTTGCATGCTCTTGGACTTGGTGCTGAAAAAATCCAGAAAGAAGTGGAAAATCTTATTGGCCGCGGACAGGAAACTGCACAAACTATCCATTACACTCCCCGTGCAAAAAAGGTAATTGAACTATCCATGGATGAAGCGAGAAAGTTAGGCCATTCCTATGTTGGAACCGAGCATGTGCTTTTAGGGCTTATCCGTGAGGGTGAAGGTGTAGCGGCACGTGTGCTCAATAACTTAGGAGTAAGCCTTAACAAGGCTCGCCAGCAGGTGCTGCAGCTATTGGGAAGCAATGAATCAGGCGGCCACCAGGGGAATGCTTCTGCAAATGCGAGCACTCCGACTCTTGATAGCCTTGCCCGCGATTTAACAGCTATCGCCCGTGAAGGCAGCCTTGATCCAGTTATTGGCCGCAGCAAGGAAATTCAGCGTGTTATTGAGGTGTTGAGCCGACGGACAAAAAATAACCCAGTTCTTATCGGGGAGCCGGGTGTCGGAAAGACAGCGATTGCTGAAGGTCTTGCCCAGCAAATCATTAATAATGAAGTGCCGGAAATCCTTCGTGATAAGCGTGTTATGACCCTTGATATGGGAACTGTTGTAGCGGGTACCAAATACCGCGGTGAATTTGAAGACCGTTTGAAAAAGGTCATGGATGAAATACGCCAGGCAGGAAACATTATACTGTTTATTGATGAGCTTCATACACTGATTGGAGCAGGCGGAGCAGAAGGCGCAATCGATGCTTCAAATATTCTAAAGCCTTCATTGGCACGCGGTGAATTGCAGTGTATCGGTGCAACCACTTTAGATGAATACCGCAAATATATCGAAAAGGATGCTGCACTTGAGCGGCGGTTCCAGCCGATTCAGGTCGATGAGCCGACTATCAGCGAATCCATTCAGATTTTGCGAGGCCTTCGTGACCGCTATGAAGCGCATCACCGTGTTTCAATTACAGATGAAGCCATTGATGCAGCAGTTAAATTGTCAGATCGCTACATTTCAGACAGATTCCTTCCGGATAAGGCGATTGATTTAATAGATGAAGCGGGTTCAAAGGTAAGGCTTCGTTCTTACACAACACCGCCGAACTTAAAGGAACTTGAGCATAAGTTAGATGAAGTACGCAAAGAAAAGGATGCATCGGTCCAGAGCCAGGAATTTGAAAAGGCTGCTTCCTTAAGGGATACAGAGCAGCGGTTAAGAGAGCAGCTTGAAGAAACTAAAAAGACCTGGAAGGAAAAGCAGGGGCAGGAAAACAGCGAAGTAACCGTGGACGATATTGCCCATGTAGTATCAAGCTGGACTGGAGTTCCGGTAACGCGCCTTGCCCAGACTGAGTCTGACAAACTTCTTAATATGGAGGAGATCCTTCACTCCAGGGTTATAGGACAGGAAGAAGCGGTTAAAGCAGTATCGAAAGCCGTCCGCCGTGCAAGAGCAGGGCTGAAGGATCCGAAACGCCCGATTGGTTCATTCATTTTCCTTGGGCCGACTGGTGTAGGTAAAACAGAGCTTGCAAGAGCTCTTGCAGAGTCCATCTTCGGTGATGAAGAATCCATGATCCGAATTGATATGTCTGAGTATATGGAAAAACATTCGACATCACGTCTTGTCGGATCGCCTCCAGGATATGTAGGATATGAAGAAGGCGGGCAATTAACAGAAAAGGTCCGCAGAAAACCATATTCAGTAGTGCTGCTGGATGAGATTGAAAAAGCGCATCCTGACGTGTTTAATATTCTTCTTCAAGTTCTTGAAGACGGAAGATTGACGGATTCCAAAGGACGCACAGTAGATTTCAGGAATACCATCCTGATTATGACTTCAAATGTCGGTGCATCTGCACTAAAAAGCAATAAATATGTAGGCTTTAATATCCAGGATGAAGGACAGGATTATAAAGATATGAAAGGGAAAGTAATGGAAGAGCTAAAGCGTGCCTTCCGTCCAGAGTTCCTGAACCGTATCGATGAAACGATTGTTTTCCACTCCTTGGAGAAAAAGCATTTGAAGGAAATTGTCACTCTTATGGCAGATCAATTAATTACACGCCTGAAAGAGCAGGATATCTTACTGGAACTTACTGATGCAGCAAAAGAAAAAGTGGCAGATGAAGGATTTGACCCTGAATACGGGGCAAGGCCAATCCGCAGGGCGATCCAAAAGCATGTAGAAGATTACCTTTCTGAAGAATTGCTCAAAGGCAACGTCCAAAAAGGGCATAAAGTAGTCCTGGATGTTCAAAATGGAGAATTTACGATTAAGCAGGGAGCAACTGTTAACGCTGATTAACTTTGAACAGCAAGGAGGTACACGCATATTTGCAGTGTACCTCTATTTTTTGGCTGTTTTATGGCGAGTGCTTCATAATGGGAAATGATGATTGAAGCGGAAAATTAGAGCCCGGAGCGGAAATTATCAGTCATTAACAAATCTTAATAAAATTAGAAGGATTAAACCGCCAGGACATTTAATATGTTAGTAGTGGTGGCTGCAATTCTTAAAAGATTGCAAATGAAAAGGAGTTAATTATGGCTGCAAAAAAGAAGACAAAATTTATGTGCCAATCCTGCGGTTATGAATCTGCAAAATGGATGGGCAAATGCCCGGGGTGCGGTGAATGGAATCAGATGGTGGAGGAAGTTGAAATCGTCAAACCCGCCAGAAGAGGCGCTTTTTCGCATTCCGACCCTGCCGGATTGGGAGCTGGCCGCCAAAAGGCTGCACCTATAACTACCATTGAAACATCACAGGAGCCCCGGATTGCCACTGACTTGGGAGAGCTGAACAGGGCGCTTGGCGGAGGAATTGTCCAAGGTTCACTGGTGCTGATAGGAGGGGACCCTGGAATCGGAAAGTCCACTCTGTTGCTGCAGGTATCTTCACAATTGGCGAGAAAACAAAAAAAGGTTCTTTATATATCGGGAGAAGAATCCGTTAAGCAGACCAAGCTTAGAGCGGATCGTCTCGGGGCCGCTTCAGAAAATTTATTTGTTTATTCGGAAACAGATATGGATTACATTCAGCAGGCCATTAGCGATGTTCAGCCTGACCTTGTCATAATAGATTCGATTCAGACAGTCTTTCAATCTGAAGTAACATCTGCCCCTGGCAGCGTTTCTCAGGTCCGAGAGTGCACTTCCACGCTGATGCGGATTGCCAAGACAACAGGTGTTGCCATTTTTATTGTCGGCCATGTGACGAAAGAAGGAGCAATTGCCGGTCCCCGGCTATTAGAGCATATGGTGGATACTGTCCTGTATTTTGAAGGAGAGCGGCATCATACCTACCGGATCATCAGGGCGGTTAAAAACAGATTCGGTTCTACAAATGAAATGGGTATTTTTGAAATGAAGGAAAACGGGCTTGAAGAAGTCGGAAATCCGTCGGAAATATTTTTGGAGGAGCGCTCACAAGGCACATCCGGCTCCACGGTTGTTGCTTCCATGGAAGGAACCCGTCCTGTACTCGTAGAAATTCAGGCGCTAATTTCACCTACCAGCTTCGGGAATCCAAGGAGAATGGCAACAGGCATTGACCATAACCGGGTTTCTCTATTAATGGCTGTTTTGGAGAAAAGGGTTGGACTGCTTCTGCAGAACCAGGATGCTTACTTAAAGGTCGCTGGCGGAGTAAAGCTGGATGAACCGGCCATTGACCTCGCTGTATCGGTCAGCATTGCCTCCAGTTTCCGTGATAAACCGACAAAGCCATCTGACTGCCTGATTGGCGAAGTGGGGCTTACAGGGGAAGTCAGAAGGGTTTCACGCATTGAACAGCGGGTGCAGGAAGCTGCTAAGCTTGGCTTTGAACGCATTATCATCCCGTCGAATAACATAGGCGGATGGAGTGTTCCAAAAGGAATAGAAATCGTAGGGGTATCAACTGTGGCGGAGGCTCTTAAATATGCTTTAGGAGGGTGACGATGACAGATAAAAAGGCTTTTGAGAAAATGAAATTGGATATCCTTCAAGTGGTTGCTCCCGGAACTCCCCTGAGAGAAGGAATTGATAACGTATTACGGGCCAATACAGGCGGATTGATTGTAGTAGGCTGCAATGACCGTGTACGCTCTATCGTTGATGGAGGATTTTTAATCAACTGCCCCTGTACATCCAGTACCATGTATGAGCTGGCTAAGATGGATGGAGCGATTATCCTGAATGAAAAAGCCAATCAGATCATTCTTGCCAATGCACAACTTGCGCCGGATACCTCTGTCCCTTCTACAGAAACGGGAATGAGGCATCGGACAGCTGAGCGGGTTGCGAGGGAAACGAAGACACTTGTTATTGCAATATCCCAAAGGCGGAATGTCATTACCCTTTATCAAGGCAATTTCCGCTATGCACTCAAAGATATCGCAGTCATTTTAGCAAAAGCCAACCTAGCCATTCAAACCCTTGAGAAATATAAAGCCGTTCTGCAGCAAAGCATATCGGACTTAGGTTTGCTGGAATTTGAGGAAATGGTCACGTATGCTGACCTTCTTCGGGTATTTCACAGGTATGTAATGGTGCTAAGGATTAAGGGGGAGCTTCTTGCTTATCTGCATGAGCTGGGAACTGAAGGGCGGCTGATCCGGCTCCAGATGAATGAGCTGCTGTTTGACCTTGAACTGGAGGGAAGGCTGCTTATTAAAGATTACAGCTTTGATAAGGAGGAAAAGCCTGAAGGAATTATCGGGCGTCTTGAGGAGATGGCGCAGCTGGAAAAAATGGAAGACAGCCTATTGATCAAGGCACTTGGATACAATGGTTATATACACCTGGACGAAAGCGTAAAAACCAGAGGTTACCGGCTTCTGCACAAAATTCCGCGGCTTCCCTCCTTGATTATTGAAAATCTGATAAAACAGTTCAGTGATTTCACCCATATAAGCAAAGCATCTGTCGAACAGCTGGATGATGTAGAAGGAATTGGGGAAGTAAGGGCAAATAAAATAAAAGAGGGTCTGAAAATACTAAGAAACCAGCTGATTACTGAAAGAAAAATGTAGGGTTTCAAAGTGTGAAAAATTTATGACAGCCTCCTTTTGCAGATGTTCTTTATCAGTTTCTTATTTTTGACACCCCTTTCCCCTGATGCTAGGCTAATGGTACAATCAACCCCGCTTCATGAAAGCTAGTGACAAAATAATTATTTTGCTGAATAAAAGCAACAATTTTGAAAACAGGGTTTCAATTTTTTTAAAGTGTCAATAATGATTAAAAGGAGGTGAGAGGATGTTAAAACGCATTATTCAAGCATGCTTTTTGATTTTAGGCGGAACTCTGGGCAGTTTCCTGATTCCTGAACTATTAACGTTGTTACATGCAGATGATATTGCTTTTATAAACAATCCTTATGTTAGTGTGATTTTAGGCGCAATTATATTCTATCTTTTTACTTTTTGGGCAGTGGAGTATGTAGTCAACTTTATGAAATGGTTTGAAGAAACGCTCGTTAAAGCCCCAATAACAGATATTATATTCGGGAGCCTTGGACTTATTGTAGGACTGTTTGCTGCCTTTTTAATAGGATCTGCTCTTAATTTAATCCAGGTTCCGGTCATTAATACGGTAGCGCCAATTCTCTTAACCCTGTTATTCGGTTATTTAGGCTTTCAGGTGGGATTTAAAAAACGTGATGAATTGCTGCATTTATTCTCAAGAAGTACGAAAAGAAAGGGTTTGGACGGCCATTCAGAAGATGGCGAGGATGATAGAAGCAAGCTGAAGATTCTTGATACAAGTGTTATTATTGATGGAAGAATCGCCGATATCTGCCAGACTGGGTTCCTGGAAGGAACAATCGTCATTCCTCAATTCGTGCTGCATGAACTGCAGCATATCGCAGATTCCTCTGATGCACTGAAGAGAAACCGAGGCAGGCGCGGACTGGATATTCTGAATCGTATCCAAAAAGAAGTGCCGATAAAAGTGGAAATGTATGAAGGCGATTTTGAAGATATCCAAGAAGTCGACAGTAAGCTTGTTAAGCTTGCGAAGATTTCAAACGGCATTGTTGTAACAAACGATTTTAACCTGAATAAAGTTTGCGAGTTTCAGAATGTTCAGGTGCTGAATATCAATGATTTGGCTAATGCCGTAAAACCTGTAGTTCTTCCAGGAGAAGAGATGAATGTACAAGTCATTAAGGATGGAAAAGAACAGAATCAGGGGATTGCATATTTAGATGACGGAACCATGATCGTGGTGGAAGGCGGCAGGGATCATATCGGCAAACGCCTAGATGTTCTTGTGACTAGTGTCCTTCAGACATCTGCCGGCCGCATGATTTTTGCCAAGCCTAAATTGTTGGAAAAAGCATTATAAAACAGGTTAGGGGAAGAGATATGTTTTATGAAGTAGTAATACCTGCAGCAGGCCAGGGGAAGAGAATGAATGCCGGTAAAAATAAATTGTTCATTGAGCTTGCACAAATTCCTATTATCGTTCATACTCTCAAGGTTTTTGAAGGTGATCCCAATTGCCAGGGAATCATCCTCTCCATTAATCCTGCTGAAGAAGCGATATTCTCAGGCCTTATTTCCCTTTATGGTTTTAAAAAGATAAGTAAATTAACGGCAGGCGGCAGTGAACGCCAGCAAAGTGTATTCAATGGAATCAGGGAGTTATCAACTAGTGATATTGTGCTGGTTCACGACGGAGCACGCCCCTTTATCGATTCCGGAATGATTGCCGCGCTGGCAGATGCTGCATCCGTACACGGAGGAGCGGTGGCGGCTGTTCCCGTGAAAGATACCATAAAAAAAGCAAAAGACGGAGCTGTACTGGAAACCGTTGAACGATCTGGCTTGTGGGCGGTTCAGACACCACAGGCTTTTCGTGTTTCAGCCCTGCTTGAAGCACATAAAAGAGCGGAAGCGGAAGGGTATCTGGGGACAGATGACGCAAGCCTGCTTGAAAGATCAGGCCAGCCTGTTGTCATTATAGAGGGAAACTATGATAACATTAAAATAACCACAAAAGAAGACTTATACTTTGCCGAAGCAATTTTACATAAAAAAAGCGGAAGCGCCTTGAACAGCCTCGACTAGCATAAGACGCGTAAGAAAAAAAGGCGCACTTTGGCTTCATTTCTTAGGTGGTTTATGGCCTCGGGAGGCGAGTCACAGCTTTCTTAACTAAAAAAACAGATTACATGTGGAAAAAGGAGAGGGCTGTATGTTTAGAATTGGACAGGGATATGATGTGCACCAGCTTGTAGAAGGAAGGCCGCTAATTATTGGAGGGATCGATATTCCTTATGAAAAGGGATTGCTTGGTCACTCGGATGCGGATGTTTTGCTGCATACTGTTGCTGATGCGTGCTTGGGTGCAATTGGTGCGGGAGATATCGGAAAGCATTTTCCGGATACAGATCCGGAGTTTAAGGATGCTGATTCAGCCAAGCTTCTTCAGCATATTTGGACAATTGTAAAGAAAGAAGGATATGTGCTGGGAAATGCCGATTGTACGATTATTGCCCAAAGCCCCAAAATGGCTCCTTATATTGAGCAAATGAAGGAACGAATTGCTGAACTGCTTGAAGCAGCTCCAGACCAAATAAACGTGAAGGCAACAACTACCGAAAAGCTTGGATTTACCGGGAGAAGCGAAGGGATTGCTGCACAGGCAGTTGTTCTTTTGGTCAAAGCGGATTGAAGCTGTTATTGGGATGCTTTATAATGTGATCCTAAAATGATAAAATGGAATGATAATACCTTAGGAGGCGTCAAAATGACTAGCGAAGTTCGAGTACGTTATGCACCAAGCCCGACTGGGCATCTGCATATTGGGAATGCGCGTACTGCTTTATTTAATTACCTGTTTGCAAGACACCAAGGCGGAAAATTCATCATCCGCATTGAAGATACAGACCAAAAGCGCAACATTGAAGGCGGAGAAGAAAGCCAGCTGAAGTATTTGGATTGGCTGGGCATGGACTGGGATGAAGGCGTGGATGCCGGAGGAGAATACGGTCCTTACCGCCAGTCTGAAAGAAACGAAATATATAGCGGCCTTTATACAAAGCTGCTGGATCAAGGGCTTGCCTATAAATGCTACTGTACGGAGGAAGAAATTGAAGCGGAGCGGGAAGAACAGGTTGCACGCAATGAAACACCGAAGTATTCCGGAAAATGCCGCTATCTGTCCAATGAAGACCGGGCAAAATTAGAAGCTGAAGGAAGAAAACCGAGCATCCGTTTTGCTGTGCCCACGGGCAAGGTTTACACGTTCAATGACATGGTCAAAGATGAAGTTTCCTTTGAATCTGACGGCATCGGCGACTTTGTTATTGTAAAAAAAGATGGGATCCCAACTTATAATTTTGCCGTAGCAGCAGATGATCACCTGATGGAAATTTCCCACGTGCTGCGCGGGGATGATCATATCTCGAATACACCGAAGCAGCTGATGATTTATGAAGCATTTGGCTGGGAGCCTCCTGTTTTTGGCCATATGACGTTAATTGTAAATGAAAGCAGAAAAAAGCTAAGCAAGCGGGATGAATCAATCATTCAGTTTATCGAGCAATATGAAGATTTAGGATATCTGCCCGAAGCCCTCTTCAACTTTATTGCCCTGCTTGGGTGGTCTCCGAGCGGGGAAGAAGAAATCTTCACAAAAGAAGAATTCATCGAGAAATTTGAAGCAGAACGCCTGTCCAAGTCACCTGCTCTTTTTGATCAGCAAAAGCTGGCATGGATGAATAACCAATATGTGAAAGAGATTTCTGCTGAAAGAGCCATGGAGATATCCCTTCCCCACTTAATTAAAGCAGGAAGAGTATCTGCTGATTTGAGTGAGCAGGAAACTGAATGGGTGAAGGACTTAGTTTCACTGTATCAGGAGCAAATGAGCTGCGGAGCAGAAATTGTGCCGCTTTCCGGACTGTTCTTTAAAGACACCATTGACTTTGAAGAAGAAGCAAAGGAAGTTCTTGCTGAGGAACAAGTTCCTGAAGTGATGAAAGCATTTCTTGAGGAAGTTAACTCAATTGAGGACTTTACCGCTGAGGCCGTTAAAAAGGCGATTAAAAATGTGCAAAAGGGCACAGGCCATAAAGGGAAGAAGTTATTTATGCCGATCCGTTCCGCTGTTACCGGCCAGACCCATGGCCCCGACCTGCCTAAGGCAATCGCTCTTTTAGGCAAAGAAAAAATTAAACAGCGTCTAGAAAGCATTTTAAGTTAACAATTTGGTGAAAATATAATATAGTAATAAATAATCTTATACGATAAAAGCGCCGATGGGGAGAAGTATGTAAACAAAGCTTATTAGAGAGAACCACAGCCTGCTGAAAGTGGTTTAAGCCTCTTGTTTCTGAAATGCACCCTTGAGTTCTTTGCTGAACATTTTTCAGTAGGTAAAGACGGTATTTCCTCCGTTAAAGGATATAAGTTGGGGATGATCTGTTTTTGCACATGATGGCAAAAACACTACGACATTCCAAACAGAGTGGAACCGCGCTTGATAAGCGTCTCTGTCATTATGGCAGAGGCGCTTTTTTGTTTTCTAAAAAATAGAAGAGACATAAACAGGGCAAAAAAAGATGGGGAGTCAGGAGGAAACACGGTGTTTAAAGTTTTTAAAGAAGACTTAGATGTGGTCTTTGACCAGGATCCTGCAGCACGCAGCTATTTAGAAGTCATATTGACTTACGCAGGCCTTCATGCCATTTGGAGCCACCGGCTTGCACATGCTTTGTTTAAAAGAAAGCTTTACTTTCTGGCGCGGATAATTTCACAAATCAGCCGATTTTTCACAGGAATTGAAATTCATCCAGGCGCAAAGATTGGAAAACGTTTTTTCATTGACCATGGAATGGGAGTAGTCATTGGGGAAACCTGTGAAATTGGCAATAATGTTTCTGTGTTTCAAGGGGTAACGCTAGGCGGAACAGGAAAAGAAAAAGGCAAACGCCACCCCACTATCAGGGATAATGTGTTAATCGCAACAGGAGCAAAGGTTCTAGGCTCCATTATCATAGGGGAAAACTCAAAAATCGGGGCAGGCTCCGTCGTGCTGAAAGAAGTACCGCCAAACTCGACAGTTGTAGGCATTCCGGGGAAAGTGGTTAAAAGGGACGGGATGAAAATCAATAAAGACCTTAATCATTCAGACCTGCCTGATCCAACTGGAGACAGATTTAAAGATCTGGAAAGACAAATACATGAATTAAAAGCTGAATTAAAGCTTTGGCAGGAAAAAGGAGCAATCAAAAATGGCGATTAAAATTTATAATACCGTCACTAGAAAAAAAGAGGATTTTAAACCGTTAGAAGAAGGAAAAGTAAAAATGTATGTATGCGGTCCTACCGTATATAATTATATCCATATAGGAAATGCAAGGCCAGCTATCGTATTTGATACAGTAAGAAGGCATCTTTCCTACCGAGGCTATGATGTTCAGTTTGTTTCTAATTTCACGGATGTAGACGATAAACTGATCCGGGCAGCCAAAGAGCTTGGAGAAGATGTTCCGGCTATTTCGGAAAGATTCATTAATGCCTACTTTGAGGACGTATCAGCACTCGGATGCAAAAGAGCGGATGCCCACCCCACCGTCATGGAAAATATGGACAGCATCATTGATTTCATTGCCGCATTAATTGATAAAGGCTATGCATATGAATCTGAAGGAGATGTCTATTACAGGACACGGAAATTTGAGGGATATGGTAAGCTGTCGCATCAATCCATTGATGAACTCCGCGTTGGCGCAAGGATTGAAGTAGGCGAAAAGAAGCAGGATGCACTTGACTTTGCACTTTGGAAAGCGGCCAAAGAAGGTGAAATCTCCTGGAACAGTCCATGGGGCATGGGACGCCCGGGATGGCATATCGAATGCTCGGCAATGGTGCGGAAATATCTTGGGGACACAATTGATATCCATGCTGGCGGACAGGATTTGGCATTCCCGCATCATGAAAACGAAATTGCCCAGTCGGAAGCAATGACAGGCAAGACATTTGCGAATTATTGGATGCATAACGGTTATATAAATATTGATAATGAAAAAATGTCTAAATCGCTTGGCAATTTTGTGCTTGTGCATGATATTATCAAAAAACATGACCCGAATGTACTGAGATTTTTCATGCTTTCCGTTCATTATCGCCATCCGATTAATTATAGTGAAGAGTTATTGGAAAATATGAATGCAGCAATGGATCGCTTAAAGACCTCTTACCAGAATCTGAAACATCGCTTGAATTCAAGTGACGGTTTAACGGCAAATAACGAAGAATGGCTGAAGAATATTTCAGAGTTTCATGAACAATTCCTGAAAGAGATGGATGATGATTTCAATACAGCCAATGCCATTTCTGTACTTTTTGAGCTTTCTAAACAGGCTAATTACTACTTGATGGAAAAAAACACGGATAAAAAGGTGATTGAGGCATTCATCAGCGAATTTGAAACCTTATTCGATATTTTAGGGCTGACCCTAGAGGAAGAAGCCTTATTGGATGAAGACATTGAAGCGCTGATTCAGCAAAGGATACAGGCCCGAAAAGACCGCAATTTTAAACTTTCTGATGAAATCAGGGACCGTTTGAAGGATATGGATATCATTCTTGAAGATACACCACAGGGGACAAGATGGAAAAGAGGGTAAGCATGCTTCACTATGACAATAAAGTTGATGAAAAGACACTGAATAGCCTTGCCCTTGCTTACATGGGTGATGCCGTATATGAAACGTATATCCGGCATCACCTTATTCAAAAGGGAGCGGTAAAGCCCAATTTGCTGCATAGAGAAGCTACTTCCTTTGTATCTGCCAAAGCCCAAAGTAAAATCATTCATTTCTTCATCGAAACAAAAAGGCTGACAGATGAAGAAACGGCAGTGGTGCGGAGAGGGAGAAATGCAAAGTCCGGTACCGTTCCAAAAAATACGGACGTCCAGACATACCGATATGGAACAGCGTTTGAAGCATTAATGGGCTTCTTGTATTTATCCGGACAAAAAGAAAGACTGGAAGAGCTTGTTTTGGCCGCCATTAATTATATTGAAGACGAAAAAGGGAGATGAACCTATGAGCGAAGAATACATTATTGGAAAAAACCCCGTTTTGGAAGCTCTCCGTTCCGAGCGGGATATTAATAAAATCTGGATCGCAGAAGGATCTCAAAAAGGGCAAATGCAGCAAATTTTTTCCCTGGCAAAGGAAAATGGCGTTCTTGTGCAAATAGTGCCAAAGAAAAAGATTGACCAAATGGCAGAAGGAAATCACCAGGGGGTCGCCGCCCTGGTGGCAGCTTATGAATATTCAGAGGTGGATGATTTGTTCGCCGTTGCGGAAGAGCGGAATGAAGCACCTTTTTTCATTCTCCTGGATGAAATTGAAGATCCCCATAATCTTGGCTCCATCATGCGTACGGCAGATGCTGTGGGCGCACATGGGATTATTATTCCAAAGCGCAGGGCAGTAGGTTTGACTGCGACGGTTGCCAAAGCATCAACAGGTGCAATAGAGTACATCCCTGTGGCCCGTGTGACAAATATGGCAAGAACAATCGACGAATTGAAGGAGCGGGCTGTCTGGATTGTCGGAACGGATGCTAAGGGCAGCGATGACTACCGGAGCATGGACGGCAAAATGGCGATTGGACTTGTCATTGGGAGTGAAGGAAAGGGTATGGGCAGGCTTGTCAGGGATAAATGTGATTTCCTGATTAATTTGCCGATGGCTGGGAGAGTCACCTCTTTAAATGCTTCTGTAGCAGCTAGCCTGCTGATGTATGAAGTGTATCGAAAAAGAAATCCTCTAGGGGAATAGAACATGAATATTCTGTTGGTAGACGGTTACAACATCATTGGAGCCTGGCCGGAACTAAGAGAATTAAAAGATAAAGATCTTGCGGCAGCCAGGGACCGGCTGATTGAGCAAATGGCTGAATACCAAGCATTTACAGGCGATCGGGTAATCATCATCTTTGATGCGCAATTCGTCCAGGGAATTGCCAGAAAGTATAACAATTATAAGGTGGAAGTGATTTTTACCCGGGAAAATGAAACGGCAGACGAGCGGATTGAAAAAATGGCCATCGACTTAAATAATGTGAAGACCCAGGTTCATGTAGCTACTTCTGATTACACGGAACAATGGGTCATTTTCGGACAAGGTGCTCTAAGAAAGTCAGCCCGCGAGTTATTAATCGAAGTATCACAGATACATGCCGATATTGAAAAAAGCGTGAAAAAGACGGTGAAAATAAAACCAGCCACAAAAATCCAGCTTTCAGAAGAAGTTGCAGAAATATTCGAAAAATGGAGACGGGGACAGCTGTAGGCTGTTGACGTATAAAATTTCCCTACTGTATAATATTGCTAACTACTGTGTACGGTCAGGGGGGGCAAATGTGGGTGTCAATTTCTCAATGAGGCATGATGAAAAGTATCTGCAATTTGATGATGATGTACTTATAGACTTGGTACATAAAGGCGACAGCGAAGCCTTGGATTTTTTAATCCATAAGTACAGAAACTTTGTCAGGGCCAAAGCAAGAACTTATTTTCTAATCGGTGCTGACAAGGAAGATATCGTTCAGGAAGGCATGATCGGCCTGTATAAAGCAATCCGTGACTTTAAAGGGGACAAGCTCTCTTCTTTTAAAGCCTTTGCTGAACTTTGCATTACAAGGCAGATAATCACAGCAATCAAGACAGCCACACGACAAAAGCATATCCCGCTGAACTCCTATATTTCTCTGGATAAGCCGATTTATGATGAAGAATCCGACCGGACACTCATGGATGTTATTTCAGGGACAAAAGCCCAGGATCCTGAAGAGCTGATCATCAGCCAGGAAGAATTCGATGACATTGAATTAAAGATGGCTGAATTGCTCAGTGATCTCGAAAGAAAAGTATTGTCTCTTTATTTGGATGGACAATCCTATCAGGAGATTTCCGAAGAGCTGAATCGGCACGTTAAGTCTATTGATAATGCGCTCCAGCGTGTGAAGCGGAAGCTGGAACGCTATTTGGAGGTAAGGGAAGTTACACTTTAGCCGCCCCCTTTTACTATTGTGCAAGACAGATAGAACACGATTGGGCAGGTATAAAGCCTGCCTTTTCTCATTTTTTTGATTATTGACAATAAAAGACAGCCGTGATAAGGTTTTATGGACATAAAGATAGGACAGGTGTATGTTATGAGAAAAAAAATCATCCTGGCTTGTACCGATTGCGGTTCCAGGAATTACAGCTCTGAAAGCAATAAAGAGTCTGGCACTGAACGGCTTGAGGTCAAGAAATATTGCAGTACATGCAATGCCCATACAGTCCACAAGGAAACAAAATAAACATTTTAAATAGATTTGAAAAAAGCTATCCCTATTTGTTGGAGGTACATTCATGAATCGCTTAACTGAGTTTTTCCGCGGAGTAGGCCGCGAGATGAGAAAAGTAAGCTGGCCTAAACGAAAAGAGCTTGCAAGATATACAGTCGTTGTTGTAACAACTGTAGCTGTAATGGCTGTGTTTTTTACAGTTGTGGATTTAGGGATTTCTAAATTAATTCGCTTTGTTCTTGAATAAGAGATTTAAAAATAAGGTATAATAGTGATAGAATAATAAGTGTCAGAAGAAAAGCCCGGAAACGGGTTTTTTAATTTGTCTTTTTTTATTTACAATAAAAACGCTATTTTATTGTTCGTATGTCAGTTTGTTCACGCGGCTGCCGCCAGGGCATAAGACAGTGTTCCGAAAAAACGGATCCGTCGCCCGGGACTGGAGCAAATTGGGGAGGCGCCGGATATGGCCGGCCCTGGATCCTTTTGTCCCGCGAACAGGCTGCAGCACTTGTGTCAGACTAGTAAATAATGGCATGTATTGCCTTGCGAAAATAGAAATTAACACGGGGAGGGATGGACGAAAAGTCCAAATGAATGGAAAAGAACTGGTATGTTGTGCACACTTATTCAGGATATGAAAATAAAGTAAAAACAAATCTTGAAAAACGTGTAGAAACAATGGGTATGCAAGATAAGATATTCCGGGTAGTTGTACCGGAAGAGGAAGAAACAGAAATCAAAGACGGCAAAAAGAAGGTAATGAAAAAGAAAGTGTTTCCAGGCTATGTGCTTGTAGAGATTATCATGACTGATGATTCATGGTATGTTGTGCGAAACACACCGGGAGTTACAGGATTTGTTGGCTCATCTGGAGCGGGATCCAAGCCGACTCCATTATTGCCTGAAGAAATTGAAGTAGTTCTGAAGCGCATGGGAGTAGATGAAAAACGCATTGAAGTTGACTTCGAAATCGGTGAAACCGTACAGGTGAAAGAAGGTCCGTTTGCGAACTTTACCGGATTGATCGAAGAGCTTGATAAAGATAAAAGCAAAGTCAAGGTGCTCGTCAACATGTTTGGCCGGGATACACCGGTTGAACTTGATTTTAACCAGGTAGAAAAATTATAATTTGAAATAACTTGAAATCACTTTTGGAAAGTGGTAAAATTTCAAAGGTCAGTATGTTTCATATGAGACCTTAACGATCTAAACATTCTTTATTCACAATATAAAGAATTACGATGAGTGGGAGGGTAAATACCCTATTACCACATCACGGACTTATAAGGAGGTGTGTCTCGTGGCTAAAAAAGTAATTAAAATGGTTAAATTGCAAATTCCTGCTGGTAAAGCTAATCCGGCTCCACCGGTTGGTCCTGCATTGGGTCAAGCTGGTGTTAATATCATGGGATTCTGTAAGGAGTTTAATGCTCGTACAGCAGACCAAGCTGGTCTTATCATACCTGTAGAGATCACAGTATTTGAAGACCGTTCATTTACATTTATTACAAAAACTCCGCCGGCTGCAGTATTGCTTAAAAAAGCGGCTGGAATTGAGTCTGGTTCTGGTGAACCTAACCGTAACAAAGTTGCTACAGTCAAGCGTGATAAAGTACGTGAGATTGCTGAAACTAAAATGCCTGATCTAAACGCAGCAAACGTTGAATCTGCTATGCGTATGGTTGAAGGTACAGCACGCAGCATGGGTATTGTCATCGAAGACTAATCCATGTAAAAGCTATTGGTTTCTACGAGGTTGCGATTGATACTCGCAACCTTTATTCGTGGGAGGTCATTCCGTTAAAACCACAATTTAGGAGGATTTATATCATGGCAAAAAAAGGTAAACAGTATCTTGAAGCAGCTAAACTAGTTGACAGTTCAAAAGCTTACTCAGCGGCTGAAGCTGTTGAATTAGCAAAAAAAGTTAATTTTTCAAAATTCGATGCAACAGTTGAAGTGGCTTTCCGTTTAGGCGTAGACCCTAAGAAAGCAGATCAGCAAATCCGTGGAGCAGTAGTGCTTCCTAACGGAACTGGTAAAACTCAGCGTGTATTGGTTTTTGCAAAAGGCGAAAAAGCTAAAGAAGCAGAAGCTGCCGGAGCTGACTTCGTTGGCGATACAGACTACATCACTAAAATCCAGCAAGGATGGTTTGACTTCGATGTAATCGTAGCTACTCCTGACATGATGGGTGAAGTTGGTAAACTTGGACGTGTATTAGGACCTAAAGGCTTAATGCCAAACCCTAAAACAGGAACAGTTACATTTGATGTTACTAAAGCGGTTAACGAAATCAAAGCTGGTAAAGTAGAATACCGCGTTGATAAAGCTGGTAATATTCACGCTCCAATCGGTAAAGTTTCTTTCGAAGACAGCAAATTGGTTGAAAACTTTACAACAATCTATGATACATTGATGAAAGTTAAGCCTGCAGCTGCTAAAGGAACTTACATGAAGAATGTTTCTGTAACGACTACAATGGGCCCTGGCGTGAAGGTTGATCCTTCTTCTTTCGTAGCAGTAAAAAATTAATTTGACAATCCAAAACGATTATTGATATAATACGTTTTGTGTTAATAAATGAATATCATTTGTACCGAAGACAGCAGGGGCTTTTGGCTTAATATCCTGCCTAGGTAATTCGATAAATATAGTTTTAGGACTATGACTTTTGAAATTACTGCCTTCATGTCTGCTTGATATGAAGGCTTTTTCTTTAAACGGTATAAATGTTTTCAAGCAAATCAATAGGAGGTGTAAGGATGAGCAGCGTTATCGAACAAAAGAAACAAATCGTTGAAGAGATTGCTGATAAATTTAAAGCAAGCCAATCAACTGTTGTAGTTGACTACCGCGGACTGACTGTTAGTGAAGTTACTGAACTTCGTAAACAGCTTCGTGATGCAGGCGTTGAGTTCAAGGTTTACAAAAACTCAATGACTCGCCGTGCAGTTGAAGCAGCTGAACTTACTGGTTTGAACGAATCTCTTACAGGACCAAATGCAATTGCGTTCTCTAGTGAAGATGTTATTGCGCCAGCGAAAATCCTTAACGATTTCGCGAAAAAACATGAAGCATTAGAAATCAAAGCTGGAGTTATCGAAGGAAATGTTGCATCTGCTGAAGAAATTAAAGCACTTGCAGATCTTCCATCACGTGAAGGCTTGCTGTCTATGCTACTAAGCGTGCTTCAGGCACCTATCCGCAATCTTGCTCTTGCAGCAAAAGCTGTTGCAGATCAAAAAGAAGAGCAAGGCGCGTAAGCTAATAGCCGCTACCGGCTGATTTTAAAAAAAACAACCATTTTAGGAGGAACTATACAATGACTAAAGATCAAATCATTGAAGCAGTTAAAAACATGACTGTTTTAGAATTAAATGACCTTGTAAAAGCAATCGAAGAAGAATTTGGCGTAACTGCTGCTGCTCCTGTAGCAATGGGCGGCGGAGCTGCTGCTGGCGGTGCTGCTGAAGAACAAACTGAATTTGATGTTATTCTTGCTAGCGCTGGAGATCAAAAAATCAAAGTCATCAAAGCTGTTCGCGAAATCACAGGTCTTGGACTTAAAGAAGCGAAAGAACTTGTTGACAACACACCTAAAGCTATCAAAGAAGGCGTGTCTAAAGAAGAAGCAGAAGAAGTTAAAGGTAAACTTGAAGAAGTTGGAGCAAACGTTGAAGTTAAGTAATGTTGCTTGATAAAAAAGCTCGCTTATATTAGCGGGCTTTTTTTCACTTCATTTCTTGTTTTCTCCATGTCTGTACGGCTGATTAGGGATTGTGGCCGTTATGAATAACTGGATTCTTGAGGCGGTGCCAACAGGGAATTCTCTTGTTAAATAAAGAATCCGCGACTCCGTTTCTTGAAAAATCTTCTCTCATATTTTCTTCAATTATTCCTTTCCGATAGGAGGAGATGACTCTGTCAGACCACTACTATTCACAAAATCCGGATGTGGAAAGCAATCCGAAATTTTGGGATTATACATTAAGAGGACGTAAACTCCGTTTTAAAAGTGATAATGGCGTATTCTCTAAAAATGAAATTGATTTTGGTTCGCGTCTTCTAATTGAAACCTTTCAATTTGATAGTGAACTGAGAGGGGATATCCTGGATGTTGGCTGCGGATACGGTCCTATTGGGCTATCGATTGCAGCTTCTTTTCCGGAAAGAACCATAGAAATGGTAGATATCAATAACCGTGCTGTAGAACTTGCTAAAGATAACGCAAAAGCCAACGGAATAAGCAATGTGAAAATCTATGAAAGTGACAGGCTGGAAAATGTTCAATCCTCCCAGTTTGCTGCTATTTTAACAAATCCTCCTATAAGGGCGGGAAAAAAGGTTGTTCATGAGATTTTCGAGGAAAGTTTTAAGAAATTAGTGACTGGCGGCGAATTGCGGGTTGTCATTCAAAAAAAGCAGGGTGCGCCATCAGCAATGGATAAAATGGAGCAGCTTTTTGGAAATGCAGAGATAGCAGAAAAGAAAAAGGGCTATTGGATTCTTGTATCTAAAAAGGTTTGACTCTGTTTTTTGGCTATGTTAGTATTATATAATGCATATATATAATTCCTTAACTATGCAATTTTTGTACCATTTTTAGTATAAAAAATGCATAATGTGGAAAAAATATATAAATAATAGTTCGTTTTATGAGTAATAGTGGTTTTTTTAAAACAAAAACCATTTTCTTTTTGTCTTTTGGAATTTAACAAGTCCAAGAGATGATTAGATCCTTATAATGCTTGATTTAAGGGGTGAATCTGTTGACAGGTCAACTTGTTCAGTATGGACGACACCGCCAGCGCAGAAGCTATGCTAGAATTAGCGAGGTTTTGGAATTACCAAATCTTATTGAAATTCAAACAGCTTCTTATCAATGGTTTTTAGACGAAGGTCTTAGGGAAATGTTTCAGGATATTTCTCCGATTGAAGATTTTACAGGTAATTTATCACTTGAGTTTATTGATTATAGCCTGGGTGACCCGAAATACTCTGTAGAAGAAACAAAAGAGCGGGATGTTACATACTCTGCTCCTCTTCGTGTAAAGGTACGTCTTGTAAATAAAGAAACAGGGGAAGTAAAAGACCAGGATGTTTTCATGGGCGATTTCCCTCTTATGTCTGAAACCGGCACATTTATTATAAATGGTGCTGAGCGTGTTATTGTATCACAGCTGGTGCGTTCTCCGAGTGTATATTACAACGGTAAAATGGACAAAAACGGCAAGCGCGGATACAGTGCAACTGTCATTCCTAACCGCGGTGCTTGGCTGGAGTACGAAACAGATGCCAAAGATGTAGTTTACGTAAGGATTGACCGCACCAGAAAGCTGCCTATTACGGTATTGCTTCGTGCGCTTGGTTTTGGCACAGATCAGGAAATCATTGATTTAATCGGTGATAATGAATATATCCGCAACACGCTTGAAAAAGACAATACTGAAAGTGTTGAAAAAGCGCTGCTCGAAATTTATGAGCGTCTGCGTCCGGGTGAACCGCCTACTGTAGAAAACGCCAAGAGTCTTTTGGTGTCCAGATTCTTTGATCCTAAACGATATGATCTGGCTAACGTAGGGCGTTATAAGATAAATAAAAAGCTTCATATTAAAAACCGCTTGTTTGGCCAGCGCATCGCTGAAACGTTAATTGATCCTGAAACAGGTGAAATTGTCGTTGAAAAAGGCACATTGCTTGATCGCCGTAATCTGGATAAAATCCTGCCAAACATCGAAGCGGGAATCGGTTTTAAAACCTACCATCCAACAGGCGGGGTAGTAGAAGAAGAAACTCTTCTTCAGCCTATTAAAATATATGCTCCAAATGATGCTGAAGGGGAAAAAGTAATTAATGTCATCGGCAATGCTTATGTATCCGATCAGGTGAAGAACATTACACCTGCTGATATTATTTCTTCTATCAGTTATTTCTTCAACCTGCTGCACCAGGTCGGAATTACGGATGATATTGACCATTTGGGAAATCGCCGTCTCCGTTCTGTCGGTGAATTGCTTCAGAACCAATTCCGCATCGGCTTATCCCGTATGGAGCGTGTTGTCCGCGAGAGAATGTCGATTCAGGATACGAACACAATTACACCTCAGCAGCTTATTAATATTCGTCCTGTCATTGCTTCTATTAAAGAGTTCTTTGGAAGCTCTCAATTATCGCAATTCATGGACCAGACGAATCCTTTGGCAGAATTGACTCATAAACGCCGTCTTTCTGCATTGGGACCAGGCGGGTTAACCCGTGAGCGTGCCGGCTTTGAAGTACGTGACGTTCACTACTCCCACTATGGCCGCATGTGTCCGATTGAGACACCAGAGGGCCCGAACATCGGTCTGATTAACTCTCTTTCCAGCTATGCAAAGGTGAACCCTTATGGATTTATTGAAACTCCATATCGCCGTGTAGATCCGGAAACAGGAAAAATTACTAATCGCATCGACTATTTGACAGCTGATGAAGAAGATAACTATGTTGTAGCCCAGGCAAATGTCCGTCTTTCTGATGATGGTTCATTTGTTGATGAAGATGTTGTAGCCCGTTTCCGGGGAGAAAACACTGTAGTTCCGCGTGATCGCGTTGACTACATGGATGTATCTCCTAAACAGGTTGTATCTGCTGCGACAGCATGTATTCCTTTCCTTGAAAATGATGACTCCAACCGTGCGCTTATGGGAGCGAACATGCAGCGTCAAGCAGTTCCGTTAATGCAGCCGGAAGCTCCGCGTGTCGGAACCGGTATGGAATACGTTTCTGCAAAGGATTCTGGAGCTGCAGTAATATGCAAGCATCCAGGCATTGTAGAGCATGTTGAGTCCCGTGAAGTATGGGTGCGCCGTGTGAGTGAGGTTGACGGACAGGAAGTTAAAGGAAACCTTGACAAATACCGCATGCTTAAATTTATCCGTTCCAATCAGGGAACGTGCTATAACCAGCGTCCGATTGTCAGTGTCGGCGATAAAGTGGTAAAAGGAGAAATCCTTGCTGATGGCCCTTCAATGGAAAAAGGAGAGCTGGCACTTGGCCGTAATGTCCTTGTTGCCTTCATGACATGGGATGGCTACAACTATGAAGATGCCATCATTATGAGTGAACGCCTTGTAAAAGATGATGTTTATACATCTATCCATATTGAAGAATATGAGTCAGAGTCACGTGATACCAAGCTTGGACCTGAAGAAATCACCCGTGATATTCCAAACGTCGGTGAAGACGCATTGCGCAATCTTGACGAGCGCGGAATCATCCGTGTGGGTGCAGAAGTAAAAGACGGGGATCTCCTTGTAGGTAAAGTAACTCCTAAAGGGGTGACGGAACTTACTGCTGAAGAACGTCTATTGCATGCAATCTTTGGTGAAAAAGCACGTGAAGTCCGTGATACATCACTTCGGGTTCCGCATGGCGGCGGAGGGATCGTACTGGATGTCAAAGTATTCAACCGTGAAGACGGAGATGAGCTTCCTCCAGGCGTAAACCAGCTTGCCCGTGTGTACATCGTTCAGAAACGTAAAATTCACGAAGGCGATAAAATGGCCGGACGACACGGAAACAAAGGTGTTATCTCCCGCATCCTGCCTGAAGAAGATATGCCTTACATGCCTGATGGCACACCGGTTGATATCATGTTGAATCCTCTGGGTGTTCCGTCCCGTATGAATATCGGCCAGGTACTTGAGCTTCACCTTGGAATGGCAGCCCGTGCACTAAATATTCACGTAGCTTCACCAGTATTTGACGGAGCGCGTGAAGAAGATGTATGGTCTACAATTGAAGAAGCTGGAATGGCGAGAGATGCAAAGACTGTTCTTTATGATGGACGTTCTGGTGAACCATTTGATAACCGTGTTTCCGTTGGTGTCATGTATATGATTAAGCTTGCCCACATGGTTGACGATAAGCTTCATGCCCGTTCAACTGGACCTTACTCACTTGTAACGCAGCAGCCTCTTGGCGGTAAAGCGCAATTTGGCGGACAGCGTTTTGGGGAAATGGAAGTTTGGGCTCTTGAAGCATACGGTGCTGCTTATACTCTTCAAGAAATCCTTACCGTTAAATCTGATGACGTGGTTGGACGTGTTAAAACTTACGAAGCCATCGTCAAGGGCGAAAACGTTCCTGAGCCTGGAGTGCCTGAATCATTCAAAGTATTGATAAAAGAACTCCAAAGCTTAGGATTGGATGTCAAGATCATGAATGCAGAAGACCGTGAAATTGAAATGCGTGATTTAGAAGATGAAGATGATCCTAACCAATCGGATTCTTTGTCCATTGAAGGCCAAAATAAAGATATGGTTGCTTCTGAAGCAGGAGCTAAAAACGCAGGCAACAATTAATTAATGATATGCACTGACGGGCAGTTACTGGTATCCCTGCATTTTGCCGGGGCACCGGCTGCCTGTTGGAGCATTTAATTTAAATACTGTCTGACAGGATAATAGCAATCTTGTCTGATAGACACTCATCTAATATCTCGGCAGAGCTTGGCTATACAAGCAATAAGGGTAAAACCTGGATAACAAAAGGGAGGTAGGCCCCTTGCTAGACGTTAATAATTTTGAATATATGAAGATTGGTTTGGCTTCACCGGACAAGATTCGTTCTTGGTCCCATGGTGAAGTAAAAAAACCTGAAACAATCAACTACCGTACATTAAAGCCAGAAAAAGACGGCTTGTTCTGCGAACGGATCTTGGACCGCAAAAAGACTGGGAATGTCATTGCGGTAAATATAAACGTGTACGTTATAAAGGTGTAGTATGTGACCGATGCGGAGTTGAGGTTACCAGAGCAAAAGTGCGCCGTGAGCGTATGGGGCACATCGAGCTTGCTGCTCCTGTATCTCATATCTGGTACTTTAAAGGCATTCCTAGCCGAATGGGATTAGTCCTTGATATGTCACCTCGTGCTTTAGAGGAAGTCATTTACTTTGCATCATATGTTGTCACTGAAACAGGCGACACATCACTTGAAAAGAAACAGCTCCTTTCTGAGAAGGAATACCGCGCATACCGCGAAAAATACGGAAAAAAATTCCAGGCTGCGATGGGTGCCGAAGCCATTAAAAAGCTTCTTCAAGACATCGATACTGAAAAAGAGGTTGAATCTCTTAAAGAAGAGCTTAAAACCGCTCAAGGACAGCGCAGAACGCGTGCTATCAAGCGGCTTGAGGTGCTTGAGGCTTTCCGTAACTCCGGTAACGAGCCATCATGGATGATCCTTGATGTGCTTCCTGTCATTCCTCCAGAGCTTCGTCCGATGGTTCAATTGGATGGAGGGCGTTTCGCTACATCTGACCTGAATGACCTGTACCGCCGTGTAATTAACCGGAACAACCGTCTAAAAAGACTTTTGGATTTAGGTGCGCCTAGTATTATCGTACAAAATGAAAAGCGTATGCTTCAAGAAGCTGTAGATGCTTTAATTGATAATGGCCGCCGCGGTCGTCCGGTTACTGGACCAGGAAACAGGCCTTTGAAATCCCTGTCACATATGCTGAAGGGTAAACAAGGACGTTTCCGTCAAAACCTTCTTGGTAAACGTGTTGACTATTCCGGACGTTCCGTTATCGTAGTTGGACCTAACCTGAAAATGTATCAGTGCGGACTTCCTAAGGAAATGGCAATTGAATTATTCAAACCTTTCGTTATGAAGGAATTGGTACAAAAAGGATTGGCGCATAACATCAAGTCTGCCAAACGCAAAATTGAACGTTTGTCTCCTGAATCTGGGATGTCCTAGAAGCTGTAATCAAGGAGCATCCGGTATTGCTGAACCGTGCACCAACGCTTCACAGATTGGGTATCCAGGCATTTGAACCTACACTTGTAGAAGGCCGGGCAATCCGTCTTCATCCGCTTGTATGTACAGCATACAATGCTGACTTTGACGGTGACCAAATGGCTGTTCACGTTCCTTTATCTGCAGAGGCACAGGCAGAAGCGCGCATGCTGATGCTTGCAGCTCAAAACATCTTGAATCCTAAGGACGGAAAACCGGTTGTTACTCCTTCACAGGATATGGTACTGGGCAACTATTACCTTACCCTTGAAAGAGAAGACGCAATTGGTGAAGGCATGGTCTTCAAGGATACAAGCGAAGCGCTGCTTGCCTATCAAAATGGCTATATTCATTTGCATTCCCGCTGTGCGGTACACGCTTCTTCATTAAATAATGAGACGTTTACAGAAGAACAAAATAGGCAGCTTCTCATCACAACAGTTGGAAAGCTTGTCTTTAATGAAATTCTTCCTAAATCGTTCCCTTACATTAATGAACCGACAAAATTAAACTTGGAAGTGAAAACTCCTGAGAAATATTTTGTGGAAAAAGGCGCAGACATTAAGGAATTAATCAAGGCTCAGGAAATCATTGATCCTTTCAAGAAAAAGATACTTGGTAATATCATCGCGGAAGTATTTAAACGTTTCAAAATTACTGAAACATCCAAAATGCTTGACCGCATGAAAGACCTTGGATTTAAATATTCTACTAAAGCCGGCATTACGGTTGGTGTTGCTGATATCGTTGTATTGGGCGAAAAGCAGCAGATCATCGAAGAAGCACAGCATAAAGTAGATAATGTTCTAAAACAGTTCAGACGTGGTCTAATCACCGAAGATGAGCGTTACGATCGTGTTATTTCAATTTGGAGCGCTGCCAAGGATACCATTCAGTCCAAACTGATGAATTCCCTTCACCGCCGCAACCCGATCTTCATGATGAGTGATTCCGGAGCGCGTGGTAACGCATCTAACTTCACTCAGCTTGCTGGTATGCGCGGATTGATGGCCAACCCGGCTGGGCGAATTATTGAATTGCCGATTAAATCAAGCTTCCGTGAAGGCTTAACAGTTCTGGAGTACTTCATCTCTACCCATGGTGCTCGTAAAGGTCTTGCGGATACAGCCCTTAAAACGGCGGATTCAGGTTACCTTACACGCCGTCTCGTTGACGTGGCGCAAGATGTCATCGTCCGTGAAGATGATTGTGGTACAGACCGCGGATTGCTGATTTCTGCTCTGAAAGATGGAACAGAAATTATCGAAAAACTTGAAGAACGTCTAATAGGCCGACATGCAAGAAAAGCGATCAAACATCCGGAAACGAATGAAGTAATCGTGCCTGAAAACGGCCTGATCACTGAAGATCTAGCTATCTATATCGAAGAAGTTGGCGTTGAACAAGTTTGGATCCGTTCTGCATTTACATGTAACACCAGCCATGGTGTATGTAAAAAATGTTACGGACGCAACCTGGCAACTGGCCAAGAGGTTGAAGTTGGTGAAGCAGTCGGAATCATTGCTGCCCAATCAATCGGTGAACCAGGAACACAGCTTACAATGCGTACGTTCCATACAGGCGGTGTTGCCGGTGATGATATCACTCAAGGTCTTCCTCGTATTCAAGAGATATTTGAAGCAAGGAACCCTAAAGGTCAAGCGATTATCTCTGAAATTGAGGGTACGATTGTATCAATTAATGAAATTCGCGATAAACAGCAGGAAATCGTTGTTCAGGGTGCAGTTGAATCCCGCACTTACACAGCGCCATATACAGCGCGCCTGAGAGTAACCGTGGATTCGCACATCGGCCGCGGCCATGAATTAACAGAGGGTTCCATCGATCCTAAGGAACTCTTAAAAGTAACAGATGTATTATCTGTTCAAGAATACCTGCTTCGTGAAGTTCAGAAGGTTTACCGTATGCAAGGCGTTGAAATTGGCGACAAACATATCGAGGTAATGGTAAGGCAGATGCTGCGCAAAGTAAGAGTCATTGACGCAGGAGATACAGATGTCCTTCCAGGAACCCTTTTGGATGTACACCAATTTACACAGGCAAATACAGCTGCGCTTCTATCAGGTAAAATTCCTGCGACTGGCCGCCCTGTATTACTGGGTATTACGAAAGCATCACTTGAAACGGATTCATTCTTATCTGCGGCATCTTTCCAGGAAACTACAAGAGTCTTGACTGATGCAGCAATCAAAGGCAAGCGCGATGAATTGCTTGGTCTTAAAGAGAATGTTATCATAGGTAAATTAGTACCTGCAGGAACAGGAATGCTGCGCTATAGAAAAGCACAGCCAGTATTCAAAGAAACTGCAGATGAAGAAATTGTGCCAGCAGATTAAGTAAAAACTGGTACATGGCAAATGATGATCATAAAGAGAAGCTTTCTCTTTATGATCTATTCATTGCTTTAGGCTATTGCATAGCTGTTATTATTAAAAGGAAATCTTTTGCTAGAGTTTTTTTTCTAAAAGAAAGTTGACAGTATACTAGTTGTAGTGATACTATAGCAAAGGTGCTCCTATAAAACCCTGTTACTTTGGAGGATATGAATCATGTCTTATGAAAAAGTGCTACAGGCAAAGTCAGTGGTTATAGGAACAAAACAAACAGTGAGAGCTCTTAAAAATAGTTTGATTCAGGAAGTTTTTATCGCTCAGGATGCTGACATTTTCTTGACAGCCCGGGTTGCAGAAACAGCCAAAGAATTAAATGTTCCAATCACATACGTTGATTCGATGCGAATGCTGGGTAAGGCATGTGGTATAGATGTCGGAGCAGCAACTGTTGCCATTAAAAAGTAAAACTGTTTTTGCGAATATCTTTTGCAAGAACTTTGTTTTTGCTCATTTATGAACCACCTGGATGTGTGGTACTAGAACGAAAAAGTGAAGGGAGGAAACAAAAATGCCTACTATTAATCAATTAGTGCGCAAAGGACGCGAGTCCAAGATCGAAAAATCAGATTCACCAGCACTAAACAAAGGCTACAACAGCTTTAAGAAAGCACAAACTAACGTATCATCTCCGCAAAAGCGTGGTGTTTGTACTCGTGTTGGTACAATGACTCCAAAGAAACCAAACTCCGCGTTGCGTAAATATGCACGTGTACGTTTGACAAACGGTATCGAGGTAACAGCTTATATCCCAGGTATCGGACACAACCTGCAAGAACACAGCGTGGTACTTATCCGCGGCGGACGTGTAAAGGATTTACCAGGGGTACGTTACCACATCGTTCGTGGTGCGCTTGATACTGCTGGTGTAAACAACCGTATGCAAGGACGTTCTAAGTATGGAACAAAGCGTCCAAAAGCACCGAAAAAATAATAATAACTAAAAATATGAACTTTCTCGAAAGGAGGAAATGTAATGCCTCGTAAAGGACCAGTAACAAAAAGAGATGTATTGCCAGATCCGATTTATAATTCTAAGCTTGTAACTCGTTTAATCAACAAAATGATGGTTGATGGACAAAGAGGTAAATCACAAAAAATTCTTTACTCAGCACTTGACCTTATTAAGGAACGTACTGGTAACGAACCGATTGAAGTGTTTGATCAAGCACTAAAAAATATCATGCCTGTATTAGAAGTTAGAGCTCGCCGTGTGGGTGGTGCAAACTACCAAGTACCAGTTGAGGTACGCCCTGACCGCCGCTCTACTCTAGGACTTCGCTGGTTGGTTAACTACTCTCGTCTTCGTGGAGAAAAAACGATGGAAGAGCGTTTGGCTAACGAAATTATGGATGCTGCAAACAACACTGGAGCTTCTGTAAAGAAACGTGAAGATACACACAAAATGGCTGAAGCTAACAAAGCATTCGCTCACTACCGCTGGTAAGATCGGCCTTGCTTTTAAAAACATTCTAATACTAGGAAGGAGAAAGACCAAATGGCAAGAGAGTTCTCCTTAGCAAATACTCGTAATATCGGCATCATGGCTCACATCGATGCTGGTAAAACGACTACAACAGAACGTGTTCTTTATTATACAGGCCGTATCCACAAGATCGGTGAAACTCATGAAGGTGCATCTCAGATGGACTGGATGGAGCAGGAACAAGAACGCGGAATTACAATCACTTCTGCAGCAACAACTGCACAATGGAAAGGCCACCGTGTAAACATTATTGATACACCGGGACACGTAGACTTCACAGTAGAAGTTGAACGTTCCCTTCGTGTACTTGATGGTGCAGTAGCAGTACTTGATGCACAATCAGGTGTTGAGCCTCAAACTGAAACAGTTTGGCGCCAGGCTACTACTTACGGTGTACCGCGTATCGTATTTGTAAACAAGATGGATAAAATTGGTGCTGATTTCCTATACTCAGTTAAAACCATTCATGACCGTCTTCAAGCAAATGCACATCCTATTCAATTGCCAATCGGCGCTGAAGATGATTTCGAAGCTATCATTGACTTAATCGAGATGAAAGCTACTTTCTACAGCAACGATTTAGGCACTGATATGGAAGTGCGTGATATTCCTGAAGAGCATAAAGAACTTGCTGAAGAATACCGTGAAAAGCTAATTGAAGCAGTAGCGGAATTAGACGAAGACTTAATGGAAAAATACCTTGGCGGTGAAGAAATCACTAACGAAGAGCTTAAAGCTGGCATTCGTAAAGGTACTGTTAATGTTGAGTTTTTCCCTGTAATCTGTGGATCAGCATTTAAAAACAAAGGTGTTCAGCTAATGCTGGATAACGTTATCGACTTCCTTCCATCTCCATTAGATGTACCTGCTATCAAAGGTACTATCCCTGATACAGAGGAAGAAGTAGAACGTCATTCAGATGATAGCGAACCATTCTCAGCTCTAGCTTTCAAAGTTATGACTGACCCTTATGTTGGTAAACTGACATTCTTCCGCGTATATTCCGGAACTTTGCAGTCTGGTTCTTATGTTATCAACTCTACTAAAGGAAAACGTGAACGTATCGGGCGTATCCTTCAAATGCACGCTAACAGCCGCCAAGAGATCTCTGAAGTACATGCAGGAGACATTGCAGCTGCAGTAGGTTTGAAAGATACTACTACTGGTGATACACTATGTGACGACAAGAATCTTGTAATTCTTGAGTCTATGGAATTCCCTGAACCGGTTATCTCACTTTCAGTTGAGCCTAAGTCCAAAGCAGACCAAGACAAAATGTCTAATGCTCTTCAAAAGCTACAAGAAGAAGATCCTACTTTCCGTGCACATACTGACCAGGAAACTGGACAAACAATCATTGCTGGTATGGGTGAACTTCACCTTGATATCATCGTTGACCGTATGCGACGCGAATTCAAAGTCGAAGCTAATGTTGGTGCCCCTCAGGTTGCATATCGTGAAACTTTCCGCGGCTCTGCGCAAGTCGAAGGTAAGTTTGTACGTCAATCAGGCGGACGCGGACAATTCGGACATGTTTGGATTGAGTTCTCTCCAAACGAAGAAGGAAAAGGATTCGAATTTGAGAATGCTATCGTCGGTGGTGTAGTTCCTCGTGAATACATCCCTGCTGTTCAAGCGGGTCTAGTAGATTCCCTTGATAATGGTGTTCTTGCAGGATTCCCGCTTGTTGACATCAAAGCTAAATTATTTGATGGATCTTACCATGACGTTGACTCCAACGAAATGGCCTTCAAAATTGCAGCTTCAATGGCACTTAAAAATGCGGCTTCTAAATGTAAACCAGTTATTCTTGAGCCAATCATGAAAGTAGAAGTTGTTATTCCTGAAGAATACATGGGCGACATCATGGGAGATATCACTTCCAGACGCGGACGTGTAGAAGGTATGGAAGCACGCGGAAACACACAAGCTGTCCGTGCGATGGTTCCATTATCTGAAATGTTCGGTTATGCAACATCTCTACGTTCTAACACTCAAGGACGCGGAACATTCTCTATGCACTTCGACCATTATGAAGAAGTACCAAAGAGCATTTCTGAAGAAATTATCAAAAAAAATAAAGGCGAATAATTGATTTTCGCCTTTTAATCAAGTATAACTACTTATATAAGCTATGAAAGCAGGAAACCCTTGTTTTCATAGCCATAATATACTTAAACTTTTATATAATTTTAAGGAGGAATATCCTAATGGGAAAAGCTAAATACGATCGCTCAAAACCGCACGTTAATATCGGTACAATTGGTCACGTTGACCATGGTAAAACAACTTTAACAGCTGCTATCACTACTGTTCTTGCTAAAGCTGGTGGAGCTGAAGCACGTGGGTACGATCAAATCGACGCAGCTCCAGAAGAAAGAGAGCGTGGAATCACAATCTCTACTGCACACGTTGAGTACGAAACTGAAACTCGCCACTATGCACACGTTGACTGCCCTGGACATGCTGACTATGTTAAGAACATGATCACTGGTGCTGCTCAAATGGACGGCGGTATCCTAGTTGTTTCTGCAGCTGATGGCCCAATGCCACAAACTCGTGAGCACATCCTTCTTTCTCGTCAAGTTGGTGTTCCTTACCTAGTAGTATTCATGAACAAATGCGACATGGTTGATGACGAAGAACTACTTGAACTAGTTGAAATGGAAATTCGTGATCTTCTTTCTGAATATGAATTCCCTGGCGATGATATCCCAGTAATCAAAGGTTCTGCTCTTAGAGCTCTTGAAGGCGATGCAGCATGGGAAGAAAAAATCGTTGAATTAATGTCAGCTGTTGATGAGTATATCCCAACTCCAACTCGTGACACTGAAAAACCATTCATGATGCCTGTTGAGGATGTTTTCTCAATCACTGGACGCGGAACAGTTGCTACTGGCCGTGTTGAGCGTGGACAAGTTAAAGTCGGCGATGTAATTGAAATCGTTGGTTTAGCTGAAGAAGCAAAATCTACAACTGTAACTGGTGTTGAAATGTTCCGTAAGCTTCTTGATTATGCAGAAGCTGGCGATAACATTGGTGCTCTTCTTCGTGGTGTTGCACGTGAAGACATCCAACGTGGACAAGTACTTGCTAAGCCAGGTACAATCAACCCACACACAAAGTTCAAAGCTGAAGTTTATGTTCTTTCAAAAGAAGAAGGCGGACGTCATACTCCTTTCTTCACTAACTACCGCCCACAGTTCTACTTCCGTACAACTGATGTAACTGGTATCTGCAACCTTCCTGAAGGCGTAGAAATGGTTATGCCTGGCGATAACATTGAAATGACTGTTGAACTTATTGCTTCTGTTGCTATCGAAGAAGGTACAAAATTCTCTATCCGTGAGGGTGGACGTACTGTTGGTGCTGGAGTAGTAGCTACAATCCAAGAGTAATTTTAACATTTTTATATCGAAAGGGACGCCTTTCACAGAAGAGCAGATGGGACGCCATCTGCTCTTTTTGTTTTGTTTAAATATATTAAATAGGCTCTGCTAAAGAAACATATTAATTGGAGCAAGTGGGTTAGACTATTCCTTTCGGATAAATATGTTTATGAAGAGCGATGGTCCTCAGGAAAGGCCGGAATTCAAAACTCCTCGGAGTCTATCGTGTTTAGAGAGGATATCAGCAGGAATATATGCAGAGACATTAATAAGAAATGCAAATCATGCAGAGTATATTTAGCTCATGTTTGTGATCACCAGCATGTATATTTCTGTTAGATACAGTCTTGATATTTTCTATATAATAGAAGCAAATGGACAAATGAAATTAACCGTAAAGATTTACTTGATAAAATGTAATAGCGTATGTATAATAGTAGAAGTGTGTTGCACATTGAATCAGTTAAAGTTTTTACTTGCTAATTCATAGTGTTTTATGTATAATAGACAATGTTGGTCTTTGACTGCGATGATATGGAAGGTTGCTGACACACCCGGCCGCTTTGCCATGGCGGGTATGTGGGAAATTTCCATTGAGAAGGTCTATTTCTAAAATAGGCGAAAAGGAGGGAAAATAATGGCAAAACAAAAAATTCGTATTCGTTTGAAAGCATATGATCACAGAATTCTTGATCAATCTGCTGAGAAAATTGTAGAAACTGCAAAACGTTCTGGTGCGGCTGTATCTGGCCCAATTCCATTACCGACAGAAAGATCTGTTTACACGATCCTTCGTGCGGTTCATAAGTACAAAGATTCTCGTGAACAATTCGAGATGCGTACACACAAACGTCTAATCGATATCGTTAATCCAACTCCGCAAACAGTTGATTCACTTATGCGTTTGGATTTACCATCCGGTGTTGACATTGAAATTAAACTTTAATATATAAAAACAATTATTTTTCAGGAGGTGTGACTAATGACCAAAGGAATCTTAGGAAGAAAAATCGGTATGACGCAAGTATTTGCTGAAAACGGCGAGCTTATCCCGGTAACTGTTATTGAAGCAGCTAACAACGTTGTACTTCAAAAGAAAACAGTTGAAGTTGATGGCTATGAAGCTGTTCAAATCGGTTACGAAAATAAACGTGAAAAACTTTCCAACAAACCTGAACAAGGACATGTTGCGAAGGCAAACACGGCACCTAAGCGCTTCATTCGCGAATTCCGCGATACAAATCTCACTGATTATGAGATGGGTCAAGAAGTCAAAGTTGATATTTTCGCCGAAGGCGATGTAGTTGATGTTACAGGAATCTCAAAGGGTAAAGGTTTCCAGGGTGCTATTAAACGCCACGGACAATCACGCGGACCAATGGCTCACGGATCACGTTACCACCGCCGCCCAGGTTCAATGGGTCCTGTTGCTCCAAACCGTGTATTCAAAGGTAAATTATTGCCTGGACGTATGGGTGGAGAACAAATCACTGTACAAAACCTAACTATCGTTAAAGTTGATCTTGAGCGCAACCTTCTTTTAATCAAGGGTAATGTGCCTGGACCTAGAAAAGCTTTAATTAAAGTTAAAACTGCAGTTAAAGCTAAGTAATTTTCCGAGAAAGGAGGAGCATTAGAATGCCAAAAGTTACAATGTTCAACCAAGCTGGTTCTCAAGTTGGCGATATTGAGCTAAATGAGTCTATTTTTGGAATTGAGCCTAACAATAGTGTTTTATTTGAAGCAATCATCATGCAAAGGGCTTCCTTGCGACAAGGAAACCATAAAGTAAAAAACCGTTCTGAAGTGGCAGGCGGCGGACGTAAACCTTGGAAACAAAAAGGTACTGGACGCGCTCGTCAAGGATCTATCCGTTCACCACAATGGCGTGGAGGCGGTACTGTATTCGGTCCTACACCAAGAACTTATAGCTACAAACTGCCTAAAAAGGTACGTCGTCTAGCTATTAAATCTGCTTTATCTGCTAAAGTTTTGGAAGAGAACGTACTAGTTCTTGAAAGCTTGTCTTTCGAAACTCCGAAAACAAAAGAATTTGCAGCTGTACTGAAAGGTCTTTCTGTAGACACTAAAGCACTAATTATAACTGATGGAGTAGATGAGAAAGTTGCTTTATCTGCACGTAACCTTCCTGGTGTTACAGTAGTAGAAGCTAACGGTCTTAACGTTCTTGATGTTGTGTCCCACAGCAAACTGATCTTGACTAAATCAGCTGTTGAAAAAGTAGAGGAGGTGCTTGCATAATGGATGCACGCGATATCATTAAGCGCCCCGTAATTACTGAACGTTCTTCAGACTTAATGGCTGAGAAAAAATACACTTTTGAAGTCGATGTTAGAGCTAATAAAACTCAAGTTAAAGATGCTGTTCAAGAAATCTTCGGCGTTGAAGTTGAAAAAGTTAACATCATGAACTACAAAGGTAAATTCAAGCGCATGGGTAAACATGCCGGCTACACAAACAAGCGCCGTAAAGCAATTATTAAATTAACTGCTGACAGCAAAGAAATCGAGCTATTTGAAGCTTAATTCATTAGAGAAGGAGGGAAATACACATGGCGATTAAAAAGTATAAACCTACCTCTAACGGTCGACGCGGCATGACGGTGTCTGATTTCGCAGAAATCACAACTGACAAACCGGAAAAATCATTGCTTGCTCCTTTAAAAAATAAAGGCGGCCGTAACAACCAAGGTAAGTTGACAGTTCGTCATCAAGGTGGCGGCCATAAGCGTCAATACCGTATCATTGACTTCAAACGTCAAAAAGATGGTATACCAGGACGCGTTGCTACTATTGAGTACGATCCGAATCGTTCAGCAAATATTGCATTAATTAATTATGTGGATGGAGAAAAACGTTATATCCTTGCTCCGAAAAACCTAGAAGTAGGTATGGAGGTTATGTCAGGTATTGAAGCTGACATCAAAGTAGGTAACTCTCTTCCATTATCAAACATTCCAGTTGGTACAGTTATTCATAACATCGAGCTTAAACCAGGAAAAGGCGGACAATTAGTTCGTTCAGCAGGTACATCTGCACAGGTTCTTGGTAAAGAAGGCCGTTATGTTCTTGTACGTTTAAACTCTGGTGAAGTTCGCATGATTCTAGCTACTTGCCGTGCAACAATCGGCCAAGTCGGCAACGAGCAGCACGAACTAATCAACATTGGTAAAGCAGGACGTTCTCGCTGGTTAGGCAAACGCCCGACAGTCCGCGGATCTGTAATGAACCCTAATGATCACCCACACGGTGGTGGTGAAGGTCGTTCTCCAATCGGACGTAAGTCTCCAATGTCTCCATGGGGCAAACCGACTCTTGGATATAAAACACGTAAGAAGAAAAACAAGTCCGATAAATTTATCGTTCGTCGTCGCAAAAAATAACGGGGTTGCACTACGGTTCATATATAGAACCGTAGAACAATCACGAAGGGAGGTACACATATGGGACGCAGCACTAAAAAAGGGCCTTTTGTTGATGAGCATTTAATCGTTAAGGTTGAAAAGTTAAATGAAGCTGACAAGAAACAGGTAGTAAAAACTTGGTCTCGTCGTTCAACAATCTTCCCGCAATTCATCGGCCACACAATCGCTGTTTATGATGGACGCAAACACGTGCCGGTATATGTAACTGAAGATATGGTAGGCCACAAGCTTGGCGAATTCGCGCCTACACGTACTTACAAAGGTCACGCAAGTGACGATAAGAAAACAAGACGTTAATGAGAGGAGGGCATCTCATGGAAGCAAAAGCTGTTGCAAAAACAGTCCGTATTGCTCCTCGTAAAGTCCGTTTAGTAGCAGATTTAATTCGAGGAAAACAAGTAGGTGAAGCGGTAGCGATTTTACGCTTAACTCCAAAAGGCGCTTCTCCAGTCGTAGAAAAAGTTCTTAAGTCTGCTGTTGCAAACGCGGAACACAACTACGAAATGGATATTAATAACCTAGTTGTTTCAGAAGCATACGTTAACGAAGGACCAACTTTAAAACGTTTCCGTCCTCGCGCAATGGGACGTGCGAGTGCGATCAACAAACGTACTAGTCATATTACAATCGTTGTATCAGAAAAGAAGGAGGGATAACCTGTGGGTCAAAAGGTAAATCCAGTCGGTTTGCGTATCGGGATCATTCGTGATTGGGAATCAAAATGGTACGCTGATAAAGACTACGCAGCACTTTTGCATGAAGACCTTAAAGTTCGTGAGTACATCACGAAGCGTTTAAGTGATGCTTCTGTATCTAAAGTAGAAATCGAACGTGCGGCTAACCGCATTAACATTTCTGTACACACTGCTAAACCAGGAATGGTTATTGGTAAAGGCGGTACTGAAGTGGAAGCACTTCGTAAAGCACTTAACCAGTTAACTGGCAAGCGTGTACACATCAATATTATTGAAATCAAAAGAGCTGATCTTGATGCAAAATTAGTTGCAGAAAACATCGCTCGCCAGCTTGAAAACCGTGTATCTTTCCGTCGTGCACAAAAACAGGCTATCCAACGCACTATGCGTTCTGGCGCACAAGGAATCAAAACAATGGTATCTGGACGCTTAGGCGGCGCTGATATCGCTCGTGCTGAACATTATAGCGAAGGAACTGTTCCACTTCACACACTTCGCGCTGATATCGACTATGCACATGCTGAAGCTGATACTACTTATGGTAAGCTTGGCGTGAAAGTATGGATCTATCGTGGAGAAGTTCTTCCTACTAAGAAGAAATCCGAGGAAGGAGGAAAATAATATGTTATTGCCTAAACGCGTTAAATACCGTCGCGAACATCGCGGTAAGATGAGAGGTAATGCTAAAGGCGGCACTGAAGTTCATTTTGGTGAATTCGGTTTGCAGGCTCTTGAAGCATCATGGATCACTAACCGCCAAATCGAAGCTGCCCGTATTGCAATGACTCGTTACATGAAACGTGGCGGTAAAGTTTGGATTAAAATCTTCCCAAGCAAGCCGTTCACTGCAAAACCTCTTGAAGTACGGATGGGTTCTGGTAAAGGTGCTCCTGAAGGCTGGGTAGCAGTAGTGAAACCAGGAAAAGTTATGTTTGAAATCTCCGGTGTATCTGAAGAGGTGGCACGAGAAGCATTGCGCCTTGCAGCACACAAACTTCCTATTAAATGTAAGTTTGTAAAAAGAGAAGAAATTGGTGGTGAATCAAATGAAAGCTAATGAAATCAAAGAACTTACCACTGCCGAAATTGAACAAAAAGTAAAATCTCTTAAAGAAGAACTATTTAATCTTCGTTTCCAGTTAGCTACTGGACAACTTGAAAATACAGCACGCATCCGTGAAGTGCGCAAATCGATCGCTCGTATGAAAACAGTTGTTCGCGAAAGAGAGATCGGTGTCAACAATCGATAATGAATGGAGGTTTGCAGAATGAGCGAACGCAACCAACGCAAAGTCTACACTGGACGCGTAGTATCCGACAAAATGGATAAAACGGTAACCGTTGTTGTAGAGACCTATAAAAAGCATTCTTTATACGGTAAGCGCGTGAAATATTCTAAAAAGTTTAAAGCTCATGACGAGCAAAACGAAGCTAAAATTGGCGATGTAGTACGTATTATGGAAACTCGTCCACTTTCAGCTACAAAACGCTTCCGTCTTGTAGAAGTAGTAGAAAAAGCTGTTATTATTTAATTCAGTTCGGATTAAGTAAATCCGAAGGGAGGTTTCGTACATGATCCAACAGGAATCACGTTTAAAAGTCGCTGACAACTCTGGTGCCCGTGAGGTTCTTACAATTAAAGTACTTGGTGGCTCTGGCCGTAAAACTGCTAACATCGGTGATATAATCGTGTGTACAGTAAAACAAGCAACACCAGGTGGCGTTGTTAAAAAGGGTGACGTAGTTAAAGCAGTTGTTGTCCGTACAAAACGCGGTGTACGTCGTCCTGACGGTTCTTACATTCGTTTCGATGAGAATGCTTGTGTAATTATCCGTGACGATAAGAGCCCGCGTGGAACACGTATCTTTGGACCAGTTGCTCGTGAATTGCGCGACAACAGCTTCATGAAGATTGTTTCTCTAGCTCCAGAAGTTCTGTAATGATAAATATTTGTAAAAAGCCTTTCAAGGAGGTGCGAAGCTAATGCATGTTAAAAAAGGTGACAAAGTCGTGGTCATCTCTGGTAAGGACAAAGGCAAACAAGGTGTTATCCTTGAAGCATTCCCTAAGAAAAATCGAGTGCTTGTAGAAGGAGTTAACATCGTGAAGAAGCATTCAAAGCCATCTCAAGTTAATCCGCAAGGCGGAATTAACAGCCGAGAAGCTGCTATTCACGTATCCAACGTTATGCCGCTTGATCCGAAATCAGGTAATCCGACTCGTGTTGGTTACAAGATGGTAGACGGCAAAAAAGTACGCGTAGCTACAAAATCAGGTGAATCTTTAGATAAATAAGTCATTAAAGAAGGGAGGTACACGAAATAATGAACCGCCTAAAGGAAAAATTCCAAAAAGAAGTTTCTCCAGCTCTTATGAGCAAGTTTAACTATAAGTCAGTAATGCAAGTGCCACAGCTTGATAAAATTGTGGTAAACATGGGTGTCGGTGATGCTGTTTCTAATTCAAAAGCTTTAGATAACGCTGTTGAAGAATTAACATTGATCACTGGTCAAAAACCTGTTGTTACAAAAGCAAAGAAATCAATCGCTGGTTTCCGTTTACGTGAAGGCATGCCTATCGGAGCGAAAATCACATTGCGCGGCGAGCGTATGTATGAATTCTTTGATAAACTAGTATCTGTTTCTTTACCACGTGTACGTGACTTCCGCGGTGTTTCCAAGAAGTCATTTGATGGTCGCGGTAACTACACATTAGGTATTAAAGAACAACTTATTTTCCCTGAAATTGACTATGATAAAGTGAGCAAAGTCCGTGGTATGGATATCGTTATCGTAACGACTGCTAACACAGACGAAGAAGCTCGCGAATTACTTACTCAATTCGGAATGCCGTTCCAAAAGTAATCTCTAAATAAAGGGAGGCGAAAACGTGGCTAAAAAATCTATGATCTTAAAGCAAAAGCGCGGATCAAAGTTTAAAGTGCAAGAATACACACGCTGCGAACGTTGCGGACGTCCACATTCTGTATACCGTAAATTTAAGCTTTGTCGTATTTGTTTCCGCGAACTTGCATATAAAGGACAAATTCCTGGTGTTAAGAAAGCCAGCTGGTAAAACCCGAGTTTGGGAAGGAGGTAAATTAAAATGGTCATGACAGATCCTATTGCAGATATGCTTACTCGCATCCGTAATGCGAATATGGTTCGTCACGAAAAACTAGAGGTTCCTGCTTCTAAGATCAAAAGAGACATTGCTGAGATCTTAAAGCGCGAAGGCTTCGTACGTGACGTTGAATTTATCGAAGACAATAAACAAGGTATTATCCGTATCTTCTTGAAATACGGTGCTAACAACGAGCGTGTAATCACTGGATTAAAGCGTATCAGCAAGCCTGGTCTACGTGTTTATGCAAAAACTGGTGAGGTTCCACGCGTTCTTAATGGTTTAGGTATCGCAATTGTTTCTACTTCTCAAGGAGTTTTAACAGACAAGGAAGCTCGCGCTAAACAAGTTGGCGGAGAAGTTCTAGGATACGTTTGGTAATACATTTTCACAAGAATGGAGGTGCACTAGATGTCACGTATAGGTAAAAAACCTGTTGAAATCCCTAACGGCGTAACAGTTACACTTAACGAAAATGCTGTAACTGTTAAAGGCCCTAAAGGTGAATTAACAAGATCTTTTAATCCTGATCTTTCAATCACTGTTGAGGAGAACGTTCTAACTGTAGTTCGTCCTTCTGACGCGAAGGAACACCGTGCTTTACACGGTACCACTCGCGCAGTTATCTCAAATATGGTTGAGGGTGTTTCAAAGGGATTTGAAAAATCACTTGAACTTATCGGTGTTGGTTACCGTGCACAAAAGCAAGGTACTAAGCTTATCCTTAACGTAGGATACTCTCACCCGGTAGAAATCGAACCTGAAACAGGACTTGAAGTTGAAGTTCCTTCCAATACAAAAATCATCGTAAGAGGCGCTAACAAAGAACGTGTAGGAGCACTTGCTGCTAACATTCGCGATGTACGCCCTCCTGAGCCTTATAAAGGCAAAGGTATCCGTTACGAAGGTGAATTCGTTCGCCGCAAAGAAGGAAAAACTGGTAAGTAATGCCGCATAGGTAAACGAAAGGAGTGACGTAAATGATTACGAAGCTTGATAAAAATTCTGTTCGTCAGAAAAGACACGCACGTGTCCGTGCTAAGATTTCTGGAACTGAAGCTCGTCCTCGTTTAAATGTGTACCGTTCTAACAAACACATTTACGCACAATTAATTGACGATGCAAAAGGCATAACTCTTGCAAGTGCTTCTACTCTTGATAAAGAGATCGGCATCGAAGCAACTGGAAATGCTGAAGCAGCTCAAAAAGTTGGCGAACTTATTGCGAAACGCGCTGTAGAAAAAGGAGTTTCTGCTGTGGTATTTGACCGCGGAGGATACCTTTTCCACGGACGTGTAAAAGCACTAGCTGACGCTGCTCGTGAAAATGGATTACAATTTTAATAGTCAAAGGAGGGACAAAGCAGATGCTTCGTATTGATCCTAATAAATTAGAGCTTGAAGAACGTGTAGTTACTATTAATCGCGTAGCTAAAGTTGTAAAAGGCGGACGTCGTTTCCGTTTCACTGCACTTGTAGTTGTAGGCGATAAGAATGGCCACGTTGGATTTGGTACTGGAAAAGCTCAAGAGGTTCCAGATGCAATCCGTAAGGCTATTGAGGATGCTAAGAAAAACCTTGTTACTGTACCTATGGTTGGTACAACAATTCCACATCTTGTGAACGGTCGTTTTGGTGCAGGCCATATCTTATTAAAACCTGCTTCTGAAGGTACTGGAGTTATTGCTGGCGGACCGGTTCGTGCGGTACTAGAATTAGGCGGAGTCAGTGATATCCTTTCTAAATCTTTGGGTTCAAACACACCAATTAACATGGTTCGTGCAACATTAGAAGGAATTAAGCAATTAAAACGTGCTGAAGACGTAGCAAAATTACGTGGTAAATCAGTAGAAGAACTATTAGGATAAGGAGGGAAATCAAATGGCTAATAAATTAGAAATTACCCTCACTCGCAGCTTAATAGGTCGTCCTGAAGACCAGCGCGTTACAGTTAACACACTGGGTCTACGCAAAATGCATCAAACAGTTGTTCATGATGATAACCCTGCGATTCGCGGTATGATTACCAAAGTTGCTCATCTTGTTACTGTAAAAGAACAATAAAATATATTTTCTCTTAACAAGGAGGTGCCAACATGAAACTTCATGAGTTAAAAGCTGCAGAAGGTTCTCGTAAAGAACGTAAACGTAAAGGACGCGGTATCGGGTCTGGAAACGGTAAAACAGCAGGTAAAGGTCATAAAGGTCAAAACGCTCGTTCAGGCGGCGGTGTCCGTCTAGGTTTTGAAGGAGGTCAAACTCCATTATTCAGACGTTTACCGAAACGCGGTTTTACAAACATCAACCGTAAAGATTACGCTATTGTGAATCTTGATGTACTTAACCGCTTCGAAGACGGTACTGAAGTAACACCTGCTCTATTAATCGAGACAGGTATCGTCAGCAAAGAAAAAGCAGGAATCAAGATTCTTGCAAAAGGAAACGTTGAGAAAAAGCTTACTGTTAAAGCTCACAAATTCTCCTCTGCCGCTAAAGAAGCTATCGAAGCTGCCGGCGGTCAAACTGAGGTGATCTAATGTTTCGTACGATCTCCAATTTTATGCGCGTGGGTGAAATAAGAAACAAAATTATTTTTACCCTGTTAATGTTAGTCGTCTATCGCATCGGTACATTTATACCTGTACCGAATGTGAATGCCGACTTATTAGCTTCACAGGATCAGCTAAGCGTCTTTGGTATTCTTAATACCTTTGGCGGAGGTGCTCTTAAGAAATTTTCCATATTAGCTATGGGGATCATGCCTTACATTACTGCCTCAATCATCATTCAGCTGCTCCAGATGGACGTTGTGCCTAAGTTCACTGAATGGTCTAAGCAAGGAGAAGCAGGGCGCCGCAAGTTAGCTCAGTTTACCCGTTATGGCACCATCATACTTGGATTTATCCAAGCTTTTGGTATGTCATATGGCTTTAATAATTTAGCTGGCGGTCAACTGATTCAAAATCCTGGAGTAGGAACTTACCTGCTTATTGCAACTGTCCTGACGGCCGGTACAGCTTTTCTATTGTGGCTTGGTGAGCTTATTACTGCTAAAGGTGTTGGCAATGGTATCTCCATTATTATCTTTGCTGGGATTGTTGCTGGAATACCTACTACGGTTAACCAGATTTATGCTCAGCAGTTTGAAAATGCAGGAGATCAGCTTTTCTTGAAAATCGTTACTGTTGCCCTTATCATTATTGCAATATTAGCCGTTGTGGTTGCTGTTATTTTCATTCAGCAAGCACTTCGTAAAATCCCGATCCAATACGCAAAACGTGCTGCAGTCGGACGCACACAGGTGGGAGGCCAGTCCACTCACTTGCCTTTGAAAGTGAATGCTGCGGGAGTTATTCCCGTCATCTTTTCAATGGCGTTTATCATTACTCCGAGGACGATTGCCTCGTTCTTTGGTTCTAATAACGTAACACAATGGATAGAAGCTACATTTGACTATACCAAGCCAATCGGCATGATTGTCTATGTTGCCCTGATCATTGCCTTCTCTTACTTTTATGCTTTCATTCAGGTCAATCCTGAACAAATGGCGGACAATTTAAAGAAACAAGGCGGTTACGTTCCGGGAATACGTCCTGGTAAAAGCACTCAAGACTATTTGACTCGTGTGTTATACCGTTTGACGTTTGTAGGCTCTATATTCTTAGCGATAGTAGCCATACTGCCGGTCATCTTCATCCAGCTTGCTAATTTGCCGCAATCAGCCCAAATCGGCGGAACAAGCTTGCTAATCGTTGTCGGGGTTGCCCTTGATACGATGAAACAGCTTGAAGCGCAATTAGTGAAGCGCCACTATAAAGGTTTTATAAAGTAATGAGTTTTGGGAACAGGTTTGTGTTCCCTTGCCCATTATGGAGTTTGAGGGGGAACTAATTGTGAATCTTGTGTTGATGGGACTGCCAGGTGCTGGTAAAGGTACCCAGGCCGAAAGAATCGTAGAAAAGTATAACATCCCTCATATTTCAACTGGAGATATGTTCCGGGCAGCTATTAAAGATAGCACGGAGCTTGGCTTACAGGCTAAATCATTCATGGATAAAGGCGAACTTGTACCTGATGAAGTTACAATTGGCATTGTGCGTGAACGACTAGGCAAACAAGATTGTGAACATGGTTTCTTGCTTGATGGCTTTCCTCGTACGGTTGCCCAGGCAGATGCACTTGAAAACATTCTTGGAGATTTAAATCGTAAAATTGATTTTGTTATTAATATCGATGTTGATAAAGCTATACTCATGGAAAGATTAACTGGCCGCCGTATTTGTAAATCATGCGGTGCTACTTATCATCTTGTTTTCAATCCTCCTGCAAAAGAGGGAGTATGCGATCGCTGCGGCGGTGAACTTTATCAGCGTGCTGACGATAATGAAGAAACCGTTCAGAATCGCTTGGATGTAAATCTTAAGCAGACACAGCCACTTCTTGATTTCTATGAATCTAAAGGGTATGTGCGCAACATTAACGGACAGCAGGATATTAACAAAGTTTTTGAAGACGTTGATGTGCTCCTCAAAGGATTGCGTTAATGATCATTTGTAAAACTCCTCGCGAAATAAACATCATGCGTGAAGCCGGAAGAATTGTTGCTTTAACTCATCAAGAGCTAAAGGAACATATTGCTCCAGGCATTACGACTAAAGAGCTGGATAGAATTGCTGAAAGCTTTATAGATAAACATGGTGCATTCCCTTCATTTAAAGGGTATAATGGATTTCGCGGCAGTATTTGCACATCTGTTAACAATGAACTTGTCCATGGTATTCCAGGGGATCGGGTTTTGTATGAAGGCGATTTGATAAGTATCGATATCGGTGCTGAATATAATGGCTATCATGGAGACTCCGCTTGGACATATCCGGTCGGCAAAATTGATGTAGAAATGCAGCGACTCTTAGAAGTTACCGAAGAGTCATTATATAGAGGGTTGAAAGAAGCTAAGCCAGGCGTGCGCCTTTCAAACATCTCCCATGCTATTCAAACCTATGTCGAGGCTAATAACTTCTCAATTGTGAGAGAGTATGCAGGCCACGGAATCGGTCAAGACTTACATGAGGATCCAACAATTCCTCATTTCGGTCCACCTGAAAAAGGTCCTCGGTTAATGCCTGGTATGGTGCTCGCTGTTGAACCAATGGTGAATGCCGGTAGCAGATATGTGAAGACCTTAGAGGATAACTGGACTGTAGTAACGGTTGACGGAATGATGTGTTCTCATTTTGAGCATACAATTGCAATCACAGACAAAGGGTTTGATATTCTTACTATACTTTGAAGTGGCTGCACTGAATGCTGATGATCTGAGTTCACGCATAGAGAAGGGAGAATCATTTAATGGCGAAAGATGATGTAATTGAAGTAGAAGGTAAGGTTTTAGAAACTTTGCCAAATGCAATGTTTAAGGTAGAATTAGAAAATGGTCATACTGTTTTAGCTCATGTATCCGGTAAAATTCGTATGCACTTTATTCGCATTTTGCCTGGTGATAAAGTAACAGTTGAGCTTTCCCCGTATGATCTAACTCGCGGCAGAATCACATACCGATTTAAATAAATCGGTTACGCTCCGATCTGTATAAGGAGGTTAGATAGCAATGAAAGTCAGACCATCTGTAAAGCCAATCTGCGAAAAGTGTAAAGTTATCCGCAGAAAAGGTAAAGTTATGGTTATTTGCGAAAACCCTAAACATAAACAAAAACAAGGCTAATTAGAAGGAGGTGCACTAAAGCATGGCACGTATTGCTGGTGTAGATATTCCCCGTGACAAACGTATTGTCATTTCTTTAACATACATTTACGGTATTGGTAAACAAACAGCTATCAAGGTTCTTGCTGAAGCTGGTGTTTCTGAAAACACACGTGTACGGGACTTAACAGAAGATGAATTAAATAAAATCCGTGATATCATTGACAAGTTAAAGGTAGAAGGCGACCTTCGCCGTGAAATCTCCCTTAACATCAAACGTCTAATGGAAATCGGCAGCTTCCGCGGTCTTCGTCACCGTCGTGGACTACCTGTTCGTGGACAAAATACTAAAAACAATGCTCGTACGCGTAAAGGACCTCGTCGTACAGTAGCTAACAAGAAAAAATAATCAGTAAAGGAGGTTACTTTTCATGGCACGTAAAACTAATACACGTAAACGTCGTGTGAAAAAGAATATAGAAACTGGTATTGCACATATTCGTTCTACATTTAACAACACTATTGTTACGATCACAGATGCTCATGGTAACGCTATTTCTTGGTCAAGTGCAGGAGCTTTAGGTTTCAGAGGTTCACGTAAATCTACTCCATTCGCTGCACAAATGGCTGCAGAAACTGCTGCTAAAACATCTATCGAACATGGTATGAAAACTCTTGAAGTAACAGTTAAAGGCCCTGGTGCTGGTCGTGAAGCAGCTATCCGTGCTCTTCAAGCTGCTGGTCTTGAAGTAACTGCTATTAAAGATGTAACTCCAGTTCCGCATAACGGATGCCGTCCGCCAAAACGTCGCCGTGTTTAATTTTTCTGTATAGAATTTTGTATCCTTGTCTATAATGGGATACAATACTAGGTTTGCGTTCTTACAGAAGGATTATTTCAGTTGTTGCGCACAAGCGGGAACGTATACATGGGGAATTTCGGTTACATGTGAATAGATATTCACTAGCCGGGGTTTTGACGTTTTGAAGGAGGGTTTAATGAATGATCGAAATAGAAAAACCAAAAATCGAAACGGTTGAAATCAACGATGACGCCAAGTATGGCAAGTTCGTCGTAGAGCCACTAGAGCGTGGGTATGGTACTACCTTGGGTAATTCCCTGCGTCGTATTCTTTTATCCTCACTTCCAGGTGCTGCTGTCACATCTATACAAATTGATGGAGTGCTGCATGAGTTCTCAACAATTGAAGGCGTCGTAGAAGATGTAACTTCTATCATTCTAAATGTGAAAAAGCTAGCTCTTAAGATTTATTCCGATGAAGAAAAGACGCTTGAAATTGATGTGCAGGGAGATGGAGTCATTACAGCAGCCGATATTACCCATGATAGCGATGTTGAAATTCTGAATCCTGAATTGTACATTGCTACCATCGGCAAAAATGGCCATATGCGCATGCGTTTAACAGCACGCCGAGGCCGCGGTTATACTCCTGCAGATCAGAATAAAAGAGAAGATCAGCCAATTGGCGTGATTCCGATCGATTCTATCTACACTCCTGTCTCTCGTGTGTCCTACCAGGTAGAAAATACACGTGTAGGCCAGTTGTCCAATTTCGACAAGTTAACTCTTGATGTTTGGACAGATGGAAGCAATGCTCCGCAAGAAGCTGTAGCACTAGGAGCCAAGATTTTAACAGAGCATTTGAATATCTTTGTTGGTTTAACGGATGAAGCACAAAATGCTGAAATCATGGTAGAAAAAGAAGAAGACCAAAAAGAAAAAGTCTTGGAGATGACCATCGAAGAGCTTGATCTTTCAGTCCGTTCTTACAACTGCCTGAAACGTGCCGGAATCAACACCGTTCAAGAGCTTGCTCATAAAACGGAAGAAGATATGATGAAAGTGCGTAACTTGGGACGCAAATCACTTGAAGAAGTGAAAGCGAAACTTGAAGAATTAGGCCTTGGTCTGCGTAAAGATGACTGACTTCTAGATAGCCTGGTGCTACGCTAGGATTTTGGTCTGAACCTTAAATAAAGAATATAACACTTCAACAAAGGAGGGAATCCTCAATGGGTTACAGAAAGTTAGGACGCACTAGCGCCCAACGTAAAGCATTACTTCGTGATCTAGCTACTGATCTAATTATCCATGAGCGCATTGAAACTACAGAAGCACGTGCTAAAGAATTACGTTCTGTTGTAGAAAAAATGATCACTCTTGGCAAACGCGGTGACTTGCATGCACGCCGTCAAGCTTCTGCTTACGTGCGCAATGAAGTGGCTGATGCTGAAAAAGGTCAAGATGCCGTTCAAAAATTGTTCAGTGACATTGCTTCACGTTATGAAGAACGTCAAGGCGGTTACACACGCATCATGAAAATGGGACCACGCCGCGGTGACGCTGCACCAATCGTGGTTATCGAACTAGTTTAATAACGATGGAATAAAAGGGCGGGACAGTTGAACATTACCCTGTCTTCTGCCCTTTTTCTCTATCTTTATTTTACCTTTGAACCCTACAAGAATACGCTTGAGTGATACGATGGCTGGCAGCCCTTTTTCTGGGAGCCTTCACGTCTAGCTCTCGCACCCCTTCCCGCTTTTCAGTAAGCGTTAATAAGATATTCCTGGTTAACGGATCAGGACCATGTAAGCTGCTCTTAATTTGCCGATAATTTTCGGCGGAAGGGGTGCAGCGTTTTTTTATATCCAAAAATAGAAGTTATTCATTTTATAAGCGAGCAGAGCTGAGATATGATAGAGAAATAGCTGAGTACAGGGAGGGCCACATGAAAGAGAAGCTGGTTTCTTTAGAGGATGTTATTTTTAAATATGAAGATCAGGAGAGGAATGCCGTAGATGGTGTTTCTTTTGATATATATAAAGGTGAGTGGCTGGCAATCGTAGGCCATAATGGTTCAGGAAAATCAACAATGGCAAAATTGCTAAACGGCCTTCATTTTGCAGATTCAGGGAGAATACTCATTAATGGCAGTCCTTTGACAGAGGAAACAGTTTGGGATGCCCGCAAAAGGATAGGGATGGTGTTTCAAAACCCCGACAATCAATTTGTAGGAACCACTGTTCAAGATGATGTGGCTTTTGGTTTGGAAAATTCAGGTGTTCCGCAAAATGTTATGGTTGAGCGTGTGCATAATGCCCTGAAAAAGGTCAAAATGGACACATTTCTCGATCAAGAGCCGCACCATCTCTCAGGAGGTCAGAAGCAGCGTGTGGCTATTGCAGGAGTACTGGCACTTCGCCCGGATATTATTATTCTGGATGAAGCGACGTCCATGCTCGATCCGCGCGGGCGTGAGGAAGTGCTGGGAACGGTCAGGCAATTGAAAGATGAAAATATCTTAACTGTTATTTCCATTACCCATGACTTAGAAGAAGCTTCGCGAGCCGACCGGATTATTGTCATGAATCAGGGAAAGGTTTACCGTGAAGGGACCCCTGCTGAGATTTTTAAATTGGAAAATGAACTATTGGAATTAGGGCTGGATATCCCTTTTACTGTAAAGCTGAGCAAAGCATTGCGTATGCAGGGGATTGATGTTGAAAGTGGCCATCTGATAGAGGAAGAGCTGGTGAAGGATTTATGCGAATCACACTTCAAGATGTAGAATATCGTTACCAGGCTTCGACCCCCTTTGAGCATCGTGCACTGCATGATGTCAACATTGACATTCAATCAGGATCTTACGTTGCTATCATTGGACATACAGGGTCTGGAAAGTCCACACTTTTGCAGCACCTAAATGCCTTGCTTAAGCCCACAAAAGGGAAGGTTACCATTGGTGAGCGGACCATAGAGTCTGGAAGGAAAGAGAAGGAGCTGCGGCCGATACGAAAGAAAGTGGGTATCGTCTTCCAGTTTCCTGAGCATCAGCTGTTTGAAGAAACCGTTGAAAAGGATTTGATTTTTGGACCCATGAATTTTGGGGTTTCTGAGGAAAAAGCGAAAATCCTGGCCAGAAAAGCTCTTAAGCAGGTGGGCATGGACGAGGATATTCTATACAAATCTCCTTTTGATTTATCAGGAGGGCAAATGAGAAGAGTAGCCATTGCCGGTGTCCTTGCCATGGAGCCGGAAGTAATTGTACTTGATGAACCTACAGCAGGTTTAGATCCGCGCGGGCGCAAGGAAATTATGGATATGTTCTATAGCCTTCATAAGGAAAGAGGCATTTCTACGATCCTGGTTACCCATAGTATGGAGGATGCAGCACGTTATGCTGATGAAATCATTATCATGCACCAGGGGACAGTCTTTCAAAAAGGGGCTCCGCTTGAAATTTTTTCACAGCCGAAACAATTGATGGAACTGGGGCTTGATGTGCCTGATACAGTCCGTTTTCAGCTGAAGCTTCAGGAAAAGCTGGGAATAGCCTTTGAGAGGCCTTGTTTAACAATTGGTGACCTCGCCAGTGAGGTTAAAAAGGTCTTGGAACGGAGGGGAGATAATGCTTGATAAAATGATATTAGGCCGCTATGTCCCAATGAATTCCCTGCTTCACAAAATGGATCCAAGGGCAAAATTAATTCTGGTCTTCTTTTTTGTATGCATCATCTTCCTTGCAGATAATTGGAAAGCGTACACGGTTGTCGGGGTTTTTACTATTTCTTTGATCATCCTTTCAAAAATCCCATTCGGTTTTCTTTATAACGGACTTAAGCCTATTTTTTTCCTGATTATTTTTACCTTCCTTCTTCAAATCTTTTTCAATAAGGAAGGAGCCATTCTTTATAAATTCAATTGGATTGAAATCCATGAAGAAGGCCTGAGACAAGGGATATTCATCTCTCTCCGGTTTACCTTTTTGATTATGGTTACTTCTCTATTAACGTTGACTACTACGCCTATTTCGATAACCGACGGAATGGAGGAGCTTCTGAATCCTTTAAAAAGATGGAAGCTGCCTGTCCATGAACTGGCTCTCATGATGTCGATCTCCCTCCGCTTTATTCCGACGCTTATGGAAGAGACGGATAAGATTATGAAAGCACAGACTGCAAGAGGCGTCGATTTTTCATCCGGGCCTATTAAAAATCGGATCAAGGCAATTGTCCCCTTGCTTGTTCCGTTATTCGTCAGCTCTTTTAAAAGGGCAGAGGAATTGGCCATTGCCATGGAAGCCAGGGGATATCGCGGCGGTGAAGGCAGGACGAAATACCGCCAGCTGAAATGGCAGGCCATAGATTCTTTGCTGCTGCTTGCTCTTTTTGTGCTGACTATCATTTTATTTTATTTACGATATTGGGCGTAAGGACGGTTCATATGAGATATAAAGCTGTTGTTTCCTATGACGGAACCGGTTTTGCAGGCTATCAGGTTCAGCCTTCTAAACGGACCGTTCAGAGTGAGATTGAGCAGGCACTTAGAAAGATGCATAAAGGGCAGGAAGTTAAAATCACTGCCTCAGGAAGAACCGATGCAGGAGTCCATGCACGCGGACAGGTTGTGCATTTTGATTCTCCATATGAATTTCCTGAAGTCAATTGGATTAAGGCGCTGAATGCCTTATTGCCGGATGATATAGCCATCCTGCAGCTTCAGCCTGCAGCAGCTGACTTTCATGCAAGGTTTGATGCTAAGGGAAAAGAATACAGGTACGTTATATCCCGCTCCTCCCAGCGGGATCCATTTAGAAGGCATTATGCCCATCATTATCCTTATCCGCTGGATGAATCCCGTATGAAGGAAGCGATGGCATATTTAAAGGGTACCCATGACTTTACAAGCTTTTGTTCGGCAAAAACGGAAGTGTCTGATAAAGTGAGGACCATTCAAGAAATTGAATTGGCTGACGAAGGAGATACTTTAGTTTTTTCTTTCAGAGGAAATGGATTTTTATATAATATGGTCAGGATCCTGTCTGGCACTATCCTTGAAGCAGGCAGCGGGAAATTGGCACCAGGTGATATTCCGCGGATTTTAGAGGGGAAGGATCGGGCTCTGGCTGGGAAAACGGCTCCAGGCCATGGTTTATACTTGTGGAAAGTTCATTATGATTAATCGTGAAAAAAAATCTTCATGACAACTAAACCTGGTGTAACATTCTCTTGACAATGTCTTCTCGAGAATATAATATAATATGGTATGTATTTTAATCCCGCGATAAGCCCCGGAAGTTTATTGTGATTGAAAATAAATATAACAAAATGGATGAACATTTTTTAGGAGGGTAATCATGCGTACAACATTTATGGCGAAAGCTAGCGAAGTTGATCGTAAATGGTATGTAATCGATGCTGAAGGTCAAACTTTAGGTCGTCTTGCTAGTGAAGTAGCAGCCATCTTACGCGGCAAAAACAAACCTACATTTACACCGAACGTTGACACTGGTGATCATGTTATCTTGATCAATGCAGAAAAGATCGAACTAACTGGTAAGAAACTTACTGACAAAATCTACTACCGTCACACTATGCACCCAGGCGGTCTTAAGACAAGAACTGCTCTTGAGATGAGAACAAACTACCCTGAGAGAATGCTTGAGCTTGCTATCAAAGGCATGCTTCCAAAGAACTCTCTTGGTCGTCAAATCTTTAAAAAATTGCACGTATACGCTGGCGGCGAGCATAAGCACGAAGCTCAACAGCCTGAAGTATATGAATTACGCGGATAATTAATAAGGAGGTTACTATCTTGGCACAAGTTCAATATTATGGTACTGGTCGCCGTAAGAGCTCTGTAGCTCGTGTACGTTTAGTACCAGGCGAAGGTCGCGTTGTTATCAACGGACGTGGAATTGATGAATATATCCCATTCGAAGCATTGCGTGAAATAGTGAAGCAGCCCCTAGTTGCTACTGAAACTACTGGCACATACGATATTCTTGTAAATGTTAATGGCGGTGGATACACTGGACAAGCTGGAGCAATCCGTCACGGCATCGCTCGTGCATTGCTGCAAGTTGATCCTGAATACCGTCCTTCATTGAAATCTGCAGGACTATTAACTCGTGACGCACGTATGAAAGAACGTAAAAAATACGGTCTTAAAGGTGCTCGTCGTGCACCTCAGTTCTCAAAGCGTTAATTTTTGGCGCTCGGGAGGCTCTCAACCATTTTGGTTGGGGGTCTTTTTTATGCTTAAAACTTACCTTTGACCACATTTTGACCACGAAATTATTTTTGACCACATATGACCACCTCTAAAGCTCAATATATTTTTGAAATTTTTCAGCGGTCTGTTCTTTTAAAGTGTCTGTTACGTGTGTATAGACGTTCATTGTCATTTGAATATCTGAGTGACCTAATCGTTCCTGAACCTCTTTAATGCTTGCTCCGGCTTCAAATAACAAAGAAGCATGTGTATGGCGTAATCCATGAATAGTGATAGGGTGTAAATTGTGTTGCTTAACTAAACCATTCAGCTTCTCGTTTAAATAAGCTAATCTGAGTGGAGTACCGTCTGACCTAGTAAATACTATGTTGTTTTGTCCCTGCTTTTCCCCATAAGCCAAATTCTCTTCAATTTGGCTTATACGCCACTTTTTTAGCAAAGAAAGGGTTTGGAGGTATCTAAGCTAATTAAACGCCTAGAATCCTTGGTTTTAGGTGTTTGAAAGACATCTGTACCGTTTGCTTGAAAAAGAGTCTTCCACAACCGAATAGATCCTGCTTCGAAATCAATGTCATCCCAGGTAAAGTGCGGAATCATCTATCTTAAAAAAGGGCTCAAAGTATGAACTCCCTTATTAAGATAGATATCCTTTTAACGAGGCGTGCATCTTCCGCCATTAATGAACTTTGTCTTTAGAGACATCCTACCGCCAGACTTATTACCTTATCTCCTTTTCTTACCACCGGACTTATTGCCTTTAGAGCCATTCCTGCCGCCGGATTTGTTGCCTTTAGAGCCATTCCTGCCGCCGGATTTATTACCTTTAGAACCGTTCTTACCGCCGGATTTATTACCTTTAGAACCGTTCTTACCACCGGATTTGTTGCCCTTGGAACCGTTCTTACCACCGGATTTATTGCCTTTAGAACCGTTCATGCCGCCGGATTTATTACCCTTGGACCTATTTTTTTTACCAGAATTATCGCCTTTGCCGTTTTTTTCACCAGACTTATTGTCTTTAGATTTGTTTTTCATTTCGATTGTAAGAGTATCATAATCTTTTTCTACCGGGTTATTTACCATAAATCCTGCAAGGCCGTTATGAGCTGAATCAGAAATTGCTTTTGCAATATCGTATGTTACCGTCAATAAAATTCATCCTTCCTGAAATTGCTTTTTAATCCATCGTATGAATTTTTTTATCAGTTGCTTGGGCATTAAGAGCCCTCTGATAAAATTTGATAAAAACCTGTGTAGGTCACCGTTTTACTGAGGGTACATAATTTAGAAACAAAAAGAAATTTTTAGGGAGAGTTCTATCGTGAATAGTTATAAAGTCTATATTCATCCTAAAGATCTTCAAACCTTAAACAAGGATATTTGGAGTGATGATGTAGTTCCAGGAATACTCAAGCACGATGCAAAGAAATTATTAATTGATATTACCTATAGGGGAGACTCCATAAGAAAATATAAAAAAAAATCCTATCAAATTACCTTTAAAAAACCTTATGTAGTAAATAGGAATCACGTGATCCATTTAAACAGCGAGTATAAGGATCCTTCCCTGATCCGAAACAAGCTGTCCCTGGATTTTTTCAGAAGTCTGGGGGTTATTACACCACGGGCACAGCATGCTTTGTTATATTTGAATGGCCAATTTAAGGGGATTTATCTTGAGCTTGAATCATTTGATGAATTTTTTCTAAAGAAATGGAATCTTCCTGAAGGTGCAATCTTTTATGCGACTGACAATGATGCAAATTTTTCTTTATTGACTGAAGAAGAAGAAGCAAAAACAGAAATACTTCAGGGATATTCTGAAGTATTCGATACTAATGGGAAAGGTGAGCAGTTGCTCTCTGATCTTATTTACAAGATTAACACTCTGTCCAATCTGGAATTTGAACGCGAAATACCTAAGATGATTGATATAGAAAAGTATTTGAAATGGCTTTCGGGAGTTGTATGCACACAGAATTTCGATGGTTTTATCCATAACTATGCCCTTTATTGGAACAGTGGGACGGGCCTTTTTGAAATTTCCCCTTGGGATTGTGATGGAACATGGGGAAGGAATAGACATGGGGAGTTACTGCCGTACGACTATATACCAATTGAGGGGTATAACACATTGTCTGCCCGGATTCTTTATAACTCCACATTTCGAAGCTTATACAAGAAAATCATGGAGGATATCCTCAAGAATAAATTTACTGAATACCAGCAAAAACCATTGATTTATGCGGAGATTGAAAAAATAAAACCATGGATTGATAAAGATCCATATATGGTGAAGAAAATGCCGGTTTTTTTATCAGAATCCCAATTCATACTGGATTTTGTCCGGAACAGAAGGCTGTACTTATTAAGGGAGTTAGTTCACTTATCTTAATTCCGTTAGTTCTTTACTTGGCTGCTTTTATTTCCTAATTTGACAGGTACACGAAATAGGGCATTTACTATAGTACTTTGTCTCACATATAGTACAGGAAAACTAATTTTAGGAGGAAAAAAGCAGCATGAATAAGGATATGATGCAGTCATTAGTTGGAAAGATACTAAGGGTGGACAGAGGCGGAGCAGAATCACGAGTTGGGAAACTTCTAGCTGTAGGAGAAGATTATTTTACTCTTATGACAAAGGAAGATGGTGTGATTTTTGATAAAACACACACCTCAGTTCTCAAAGCGTTAATTTTTGGCGCTCGGGAGGCTCTCAGCCATTTTGGTTGGGGGTCTTTTTTATGCCGTGAAAGTTTTCTTTCCCATATATTAAGGAATTATTCCAATTGGGTTTTAACTGGCACAAACATAGACAGAGCTTTTTAACCGCTGAATCAATTTCCTTAGAATCTTAAGTTACACAAAGCAGAACAGATGTAGGCATTGATTAACTAATTGCACCTTATCTGAACCACCGAACCAGAATCAAGTTATAATTAGTGACCGCTGTCATTATATCCTCATACATAAAGCCTCCCAAAAAAATAGCTCAGTCATCCTGATAAATAATTGCCATCCGCAAAATCACCAAAAAAAAGAATCACCGCACCCAGCATGCAAACACTAATAATAAACCGGGAAATACTCCGGGAAATGGGGTCTGACCCCATCAGTGAGGTGCTAGGATGAATGTAATTACAACTTTAAAGGAACGGCAGAGGGAGAAGCAGGTTAAGTATGAGAGAAGGCTGCTTAGGGATTTGTCGATTGAAAATATGAAGAAGAGAGTGTTTCAGCATTTTGGTTCGGATAAGTCGATTGGCATTTATTTTTCGGATGTTTTAGAAGAGGGCTGCTTTGATATAGCAATAGAGGCTTTTTTGCTTGGTGCCCGTTTCAGCAAGTTTGGCTATTACGGCGAATCGGAGGATATGGCCCGGTTACGATGCGCTCAGGAAGAAAAGCATCTGATTGATACGCTTTTTAATTTCATTTTATATTGGGGAAAAGTCGGTGATATCGATTTGTACAGTGAAGATCTTTATTATCGCTGCACAGCTTATGTAGAGGTGTGGTGGAAAGACGGCTTTGGCAAAGGAGAAAAAAGATATAAAATGCGTCTTCATTAATTCATGTAGAATCAGCAAGCATGTAAGCAGTTCTATTTTCAGGTGTTGTCCCATATTTTTAAATATGGAGGACTAGCCGGAAGGAGAACTGTATGAAAAGAAAGCTAATATATACGGGGATTGCTGTTGGCTTTATTGCCTTGTTTTTAATGATTGGCATAAAATTTATGGATGATGACTCCTGGAAGTCATGGAACCTGCCGCTTACAGGCAAAGTAATTGTACTGGATGCGGGACATGGAGGGCCGGACGGCGGAGCAAATGTTAATTCTATTGTTGAAAAGGAAGTATCATTGGCTGTCACTTTAAAGCTGAGGGATTTTCTTCAGGAACAAGGCGCTTTTGTTGTGCTGACAAGAAAAAATGATAAAGACCTGGCTGATAAGGATACCAAGGGCATTCGGATGAGGAAGCAGCAAGATCTTCGGAATCGGGTGAAGATGATTAATCAATCTAATGCAGATCTCTTCCTGAGCATCCATTTAAATGCTTTTCCGTCCTCAAAGTGGAAAGGGGCGCAAACCTTTTATACCGCTCGCTATGAGGAAAATGAGAGGGCGGCCCAGTTTATTCAGGCCGAAATAAAGAGAAATTTGGAGAACACCTCAAGGAGTGCGAAAATCATCAACAATATCTATCTGATGAGAAATGCAAAAAAACCGGGAGCTCTGGTTGAAATCGGGTTTCTGTCGAATCCTGAAGAGCGTGGAAACCTGATCAAGGATACTTATCAGGAAAAAATTGCGGCGTCTATCTATAAGGGCGTGCTGAGATATTTTACGGAAGACACGGTTCCGTCAAAAGATCAGCAATAGGTGAAAAAGGCAGTGCATAACCATCTTTCATGTCCAGGCATGAGAATCGGAAAAAGCACTGCCTTTTTATTTTAGTTCTGTCAAAATTGCCTCTGGTTTTCTGCATCAGCCGTTCGCATTCGGGAGGTGAGTGGTCTATGTCAGTCCGCTTTCCCTTCTGATTACCTTGATGGGTTGATAGTGCTTTCAATTAATTCAGCCTCCTGCTAATGTTTGAGGTTTCAGAAACATTTAAGGTGTGTGGTATACTATTATTTGAAAAATGAATTCACTAAAGGTGGGTGTCTGTTTTGATTACTGAAGAAAAAGTATTCGACTTACTTAAGGGCTTAAATGACCCTTTTCTGCATAAAACATTAAATGAAACAAATGGGATTCAAGAAGTAAAGATCAAGGCAGAAAAAAACCATGTAAGCGTGAAAATTGCCATTGCTAAGACCGGCACAGGGGAACAGCTTCAGCTGCAGACAAAAATTGTGGAATTGCTTAAAAGCAATGGTGCTGATTCAGTTGGAATCCGCTTTACTGACTTGCCGGAAGAAGAATTGGCAAAACATCGCGTAAATACACCGGAAGAGGCTCCTGGTTTACTTAGCCCTAACAGCAAAACTGCCTTTATTGCCATTGCGAGCGGAAAGGGAGGAGTAGGCAAATCTACCATTTCGGTTAACTTTGCAACTGCTTTAGCCCGCCTAGGCAAAAAAGTTGGATTAGTGGATGCTGATATCTATGGATTTAGTGTTCCGGATATGATGGGGATCTCTAACCGTCCTGTTGTAAGGGGCAAGAAAATCATTCCGGTTGAACGCTTTGGAGTAAAAGTCATTTCAATGGGCTTCTTTGTGGAAGATAATGCTCCAATTATCTGGAGAGGGCCCATGCTTGGAAAGATGCTTAACAGCTTCTTCAATGAAGTGGAATGGGGAGACCTTGATTACCTCGTACTTGACTTGCCTCCTGGAACCGGAGATGTAGCGCTGGATGTACATACCATGCTTCCTTCCTGCAAGGAAATCATCGTCACTACCCCGCATCCGACAGCAGCCTTTGTAGCAGCCAGAGCGGGTGCCATGGCTATCAAAACAGAACATGAAGTAATTGGTGTCATCGAAAATATGTCCTTTTTTGAAAGCAAGACAACTGGCGAGAAGGAATACGTATTCGGTCAAGGCGGAGGAGAAAAGCTGGCAGAAGAACTTCGCACAGAAGTATTGGGACAGCTGCCGCTGCAGCAGCCTGACTGGAACGAAGAAGACTTTGCTCCGTCCATATATGCTCCAGAGCATCGTTTAGGCAGAATTTATACCGACATTGCCGAAAAAGTAATCAATAAACTGCAGAATTAAAAAGCAGTATCAGATTGCGTCCTGGCAATCCTAAACGGGAATATAAGGCCTTCGCTGCCTTTGAAACCATGTCTATAGATTGTTCATAAAGAGGTAAACTAAAAGTGGGATGGCCGTGTTTTTGGCCATCCCATTTTTCTTTCATTGTTTTTTGCTGTTATCTTCAGGCTGTGCTTGCTTGTCCCCGCTTGTGCCTTTACTGCCTGATGCAGCTGCTGACTTCTGGGTTTGCGCGGCGGCATTTAAAAGAATGTCTTGTATCTTTGCCCTGACAAGAGGGCTGTCCATCGTTTCGATGAGAGTTTGCTTTGAAAACTCCCGCATTTCTTTGGTTTTTAACAAATCATTAAATTCCTTTTGTAATTCAGGCTCCTTCATCACTTCAATAATCATCCCGCGGTATTGGGGATCTTTAGTCATATCTTTCAGTAAACGCTCATGTTCAGTTTTCAATCCCTTAGCATAGGCGGCGGCAAATTTCGGATCTTTAAAAGCTTTTTCCCAGAATTGTTTTCCTTTATCGGAAGTAACGGTCTTCTCAATGGAATCTGTCACTACTTTTTGATCCATAATCAGCTGGCTTTTTACTGAATCATCATTCATAACATCTTGTATAGCCTTTTTTCCTTCATCGGTCTTTAATATATCGACAACCATTTTTTTCGTTGCTTCATAATCCATTTTTTCAGCACCTGCACCGCTTTGGCCGCAGCCGGCACAAGCTAAGCAAAGCATGGAAAAAAGAAGTAAAGTAACCCCAAATTTCATACTCAGAGCCCCTTTCTTAACATCATATTTTTAATATGGGTCAGTGCCGGAAATTTATTCGCCGCATAGAAAATGTGGCATTTTGATATGCTGATTGGTACAATCAAGGAAAAAGAGAATAGTGTTGGGGGAAAATAATGAACAGCAGGAATATAGTTCGCTTATTTGTAACAACATTAATTTTGGGCGGTTTAACCGGAGGGATTGTGGGATATTTAGCGCGCTGGAATGAGTTTGCGCATCTCTTTACTTCTGCAGATGTGAAGGGAATTCTTACAAGTTTTATATGGCTTGTTGGCGTGGGCTTTATCTTCAGTGTAATCAGCCAGGCAGGCTTTTTTGCATATCTGACTGTTCACAGGTTTGGACTTGGCCTGTTTAAGAGCGTGTCCTTGTGGAATTCAGTACAAGTTGTTTTGATGGTATTTGTCCTGTTCGATTTTATTTATCTTCGCCATTCTAATGCAGAAACAAAAGGCAGTTTGCTTACTGATTTAACACTTGTTTCTCTTATTGTCATTATTGCATTCATTGTGGCGTATTTGAAAATGAAGCAAACCAATAAGTCAGCATTCATACCTGCTTTATTTTTTATGACGGGCATCACAATCATTGAATGGGTTCCGGTACTTAGAACGAATGACCAGGGATGGCTTTATTTCATGTTGATAACTCTTCTGGTGTGCAACACCTATCAGCTGCTTATTTTAAATAGCATGATTGAAGCGTCACAAAAGGAGTTAGCTGCTAAAAAGGGATTGCCGCGAGCAGAAACTTCAGAACAATCTGGCAAATAGAAACCCAAGGCAAAATAAAAACACAGGTCCAAGGCATACCTTGAACCTGTGATTTTATTTGATTTCTTCGGTATTTGTGCTCGAGTTTGAAATCATTTGTGAAATTGTAACAAAGGTAAGGTCTTTTGATCGCAGTTCATCCAGAATTTCAGGCAAAGCTTTGTTCGTTTGCTTGGCGGAGTCTGATGCATGAAGCAGTATGATATCCCCTTTGCCGGCCTGGTCGACATTATTTATGATTACCTTGACCCCTGGGTTGGTCCAGTCCTTGGAATCTACACTCCAATGGACCACCGTGTATCCCATCTTTTCGCTGATTTTTAGAAGCCTTTTGTCAAAATGCCCCGTTGGAGCCCTCAGGAATTCAATATCACTAATATTCAATTTTTTGAATACCTCCTGTGCCTTGGAGATATCACGTAGGATTTCTTCATCCTTTAAGTCGGAATAATCCTTGTAGGCATAGCCGAGCAACCCGATTTCAAAGCCTTCTTTGCTGATTCGGGCCACAGTGTCAGGGTGCCGTTCTGCCCAAGCACCGGAAAGAAAAAAGGTAGCCGATTTTATATTTTCTTTTTTTAGCGTGTTCAAAATCGGTATTGCCCGTTCATCTCCCCATCCAATATTAAAAGTGAGTGCAACATTCTTTTCGCCTTTATAAACAGCCTTTGGGCCATCTGGCGAAGAAAAGACAGGTATTTTAACATCTTGCACAAAAAGAAACCAAGCTGCCGCTAAAGAAGTCAGGAGAATCAGGGAAAGCTGTTTTATGGTTCGTGCGTTAAGAACCAAAAAGAAATTCAATCATCATCACCTCGTCCAGATGCTCTTGTCTCATCCTATGTGTTTTTCATAAAGATATGCCAAATTTGAGGGGAGGCATTATAAAAAAAAGATTTATGGAAAAAATAAGGGGAAACGGGTTTAGAGGTGAAATGATGCTTGGATTCGTGATAAATGAAAAAGAACAGAAAGAAATGGAATATATCGTAAAAAGGGAGCTGGACGAAATCCTTTTTGATTTGCAGGATGACAGGATTGACCATATTGTTAAAAGAGCGATGGAAGAAAGATATAAAATCCTTTTTAACTTATTCAAGCGGGTCGCGCCGTCAAATGAATGCATGAAATATATGAGGATAACTCCCGGTCAATGATATAAGAAAATAAAAATGATATGTTTTGGTGAAAAAGTTGTTGACCACAGTAAAAAAGGCTGATATATTAAAAAAGCTGTTGTTAGCAAAGGGATTTTAAACAAGTATTAAAAAACTTTTTAAAAACTTTTTCCAAAAAAATGTTGACAGACAGATAGAGGTTTGGTAAGATATTAAAGTCGCTTACGAGATAAACGACCGAGATTGCTCTTTGAAAACTGAACAAAACTAAGCGCCAACGTTTTAAAATAGTGAGCACACACTCTAAAAGCAAATGAGCAAGTCAAACATTTCTTCGGAGAGTTTGATCCTGGCTCAGGACGAACGCTGGCGGCGTGCCTAATACATGCAAGTCGAGCGAATGGATGGGAGCTTGCTCCCTGAAGTTAGCGGCGGACGGGTGAGTAACACGTGGGCAACCTGCCTGTAAGACTGGGATAACTTCGGGAAACCGGAGCTAATACCGGATACGTTCTTTCCTCGCATGAGGAAAGATGGAAAGACGGTTTCGGCTGTCACTTACAGATGGGCCCGCGGCGCATTAGCTAGTTGGTGAGGTAATGGCTCACCAAGGCCACGATGCGTAGCCGACCTGAGAGGGTGATCGGCCACACTGGGACTGAGACACGGCCCAGACTCCTACGGGAGGCAGCAGTAGGGAATCTTCCGCAATGGACGAAAGTCTGACGGAGCAACGCCGCGTGAGCGAAGAAGGCCTTCGGGTCGTAAAGCTCTGTTGTTAGGGAAGAACAAGTGCCAGAGTAACTGCTGGCACCTTGACGGTACCTAAC
>NZ_CP183879.1:602500-707500 GCF_048572925.1 Peribacillus sp. B-H-3
TAGCGAAAGAAGGGTGAGAATCCCTTCCACCGAATGCCTAAGGTTTCCTGAGGAAGGCTCGTCCGCTCAGGGTTAGTCAGGACCTAAGCTGAGGCCGAAAGGCGTAGGCGATGGACAACAGGTTGATATTCCTGTACCACCTATTCATCGTTTGAACGATGGGGGGACGCAGGAGGATAGGGTAAGCGCGCTGTTGGATATGCGCGTCCAAGCAGTTAGGCCGGAAACGAGGCAAATCCCGTTTCCATGAAGGCGGAGCTGTGATGGCGAGGGAAATATAGTACCGAAGTTCCTGATTCCACACTGCCAAGAAAAGCCTCTAGTGAGATGAAGGGTGCCTGTACCGCAAACCGACACAGGTAGGCGAGGAGAGAATCCTAAGGTGTTCGAGAGAACTCTCGTTAAGGAACTCGGCAAAATGACCCCGTAACTTCGGGAGAAGGGGTGCTTTTTAGGGTGAATAGCCCGGAAAAGCCGCAGTGAATAGGCCCAGGCGACTGTTTAGCAAAAACACAGGTCTCTGCGAAGCCGCAAGGCGAAGTATAGGGGCTGACACCTGCCCGGTGCTGGAAGGTTAAGGGGAGAGGTTAGCGCAAGCGAAGCTTTGAACCGAAGCCCCAGTAAACGGCGGCCGTAACTATAACGGTCCTAAGGTAGCGAAATTCCTTGTCGGGTAAGTTCCGACCCGCACGAAAGGTGTAACGATCTGGGCACTGTCTCAACGAGAGACTCGGTGAAATTATAGTACCTGTGAAGATGCAGGTTACCCGCGACAGGACGGAAAGACCCCGTGGAGCTTTACTGCAGCCTGATATTGAATTTTGGTACAGCTTGTACAGGATAGGTAGGAGCCTGAGAAGCCGGAGCGCCAGCTTCGGTGGAGGCGTCGGTGGGATACTACCCTGGCTGTATTGAAATTCTAACCCGCGCCCCTGATCGGGGCGGGAGACAGTGTCAGGTGGGCAGTTTGACTGGGGCGGTCGCCTCCTAAAGAGTAACGGAGGCGCCCAAAGGTTCCCTCAGAATGGTTGGAAATCATTCGCAGAGTGTAAAGGCACAAGGGAGCTTGACTGCGAGACCTACAAGTCGAGCAGGGACGAAAGTCGGGCTTAGTGATCCGGTGGTTCCGCATGGAAGGGCCATCGCTCAACGGATAAAAGCTACCCCGGGGATAACAGGCTTATCTCCCCCAAGAGTCCACATCGACGGGGAGGTTTGGCACCTCGATGTCGGCTCATCGCATCCTGGGGCTGTAGTCGGTCCCAAGGGTTGGGCTGTTCGCCCATTAAAGCGGTACGCGAGCTGGGTTCAGAACGTCGTGAGACAGTTCGGTCCCTATCCGTCGTGGGCGCAGGAAATTTGAGAGGAGCTGTCCTTAGTACGAGAGGACCGGGATGGACGCACCGCTGGTGTACCAGTTGTCTTGCCAAAGGCATAGCTGGGTAGCTACGTGCGGACGGGATAAGTGCTGAAAGCATCTAAGCATGAAGCCCCCCTCAAGATGAGATTTCCCATAGCGCAAGCTAGTAAGATCCCTGAAAGATGATCAGGTTGATAGGTCTGAGGTGGAAGCGTGGTGACACGTGCAGCTGACAGATACTAATCGTTCGAGGACTTAACCAAAATGACGCCTGATATGTGCTTCTTCTATTATCTAGTTTTGAAAGAACAAAAAAGTTCTTGTAATTTGCTTAAAAAGATATTATAATAGATAATGTCCTTACAAGTGAATTGATGTCTGGCAATGATGGCGAAGAGGTCACACCCGTTCCCATTCCGAACACGGAAGTTAAGCTCTTCAGCGCCGATGGTAGTTGGGGGTTCTCCTCCTGTGAGAGTAGGACGTTGCCAGGCTAAATCTTCTAAGATGTACATCAGGGGTTTCAGGAAACATTATACTATTCCGCAGTAGCTCAGTGGTAGAGCATTCGGCTGTTAACCGAACGGTCGTAGGTTCGAGTCCTACCTGCGGAGCCATGCTTCCATAGCTCAGCAGGTAGAGCACTTCCATGGTAAGGAAGAGGTCAGCGGTTCGAGCCCGCTTGGGAGCTTCCTAGTACACATCATGCATCGGCCCGTTGGTCAAGCGGTTAAGACACCGCCCTTTCACGGCGGTAACACGGGTTCGAATCCCGTACGGGTCACCATTATATCGGAGGATTAGCTCAGCTGGGAGAGCATCTGCCTTACAAGCAGAGGGTCGGCGGTTCGATCCCGTCATCCTCCACCATTTTTTAAAAACTTAATAGATTTATACCATCTTAAAAATGCCGGTGTAGCTCAATTGGTAGAGCAACTGACTTGTAATCAGTAGGTTGGGGGTTCAAGTCCTCTTGCCGGCACCACTTTACGGAGGGGTAGCGAAGTGGCTAAACGCGGCGGACTGTAAATCCGCTCCTTTGGGTTCGGCAGTTCGAATCTGCCCCCCTCCACCATTCTAATAAAAAACATTGTGGATGAGTTATATTTTCCTTCGAGTCGGGGATTATATGATTACCACCTATTTTTTTGTAAAATACTTTATTGGGCTATAGCCAAGCGGTAAGGCAACGGACTTTGACTCCGTCATGCGTTGGTTCGAATCCAGCTAGCCCAGCCATTCATGAGCCATTAGCTCAGTCGGTAGAGCATCTGACTTTTAATCAGAGGGTCGAAGGTTCGAATCCTTCATGGCTCACTCTTTTGCGGAAGTAGTTCAGTGGTAGAATACAACCTTGCCAAGGTTGGGGTCGCGGGTTCGAATCCCGTCTTCCGCTCCAGAGAACTGCATGCATACATAAAAATATGGGGCCTTAGCTCAGCTGGGAGAGCGCCTGCCTTGCACGCAGGAGGTCAGCGGTTCGATCCCGCTAGGCTCCACCATCTAACTACATACATAATTATTCGTCTTTGATTGTATAATCAAAGGCTTTTTTTATGTTCTTTTCCTATGACTTTACAAGCCGGTTTTATATCGCTTCAATCGGAATGAACCTTGTAAATAGGGGTTAGTTTTTAAGGGGATTAGCGGACTTTGGGTGTGAGGTGTCATTGCAGGAGATTTTATACTCGGTTAATGGAGACCTTCTATATAAAATGAAACAGTAACCGGGGGTTACTGTTTTTTAGTTATGCGATAATATTGATTTATGAGCTGATCTAGTTCTGTGCTTGCCTTAACCACTTGGGTGTCGATTCTGGAGGAAGATAAAGCCAAATGAATCATACGCTGTCTGCATTCTTCTATATGGTGTAAAAGCTGTTTTGCAGTCATTTCAGCTGTTCCCCGCTTTCACATTCAATTTTTCTCTATATATCCCTTTTTGGCAGAATTTAAACAGGTTTCTTCTATTTTTGTTAAAATTATTTATATCCTTTTTTGAAACCTATATATGGCTGAATTCGTAAGTATCTTATAGCCGCATGAGCGGGGGTAAAAAACCAAATGGAAGCAATCATAAAAAAAAGAATTAAACAGGTTCTAAAAGGTGATCAAAATGCATTCAGTGAAATCGTAGAGCTGTATAAAGACCGCGTCTATCAGCTTTGCTACAGAATGCTTGGCAATAGCCATGAAGCGGAAGATATGGCACAAGAGGCATTTTTGAGAGCCTATATCAATATTCGGAGCTTTCATATTCAAATGAAATTTTCGACCTGGCTATACAGGATTGCTACCAATCTGTGCATCGACCGGATTCGCAAAAAAAAGCCGGATTATTTTTTGGACGCGGAAGTTGCAGGCACAGAAGGGCTGGATTTATACTCGCAGATTGCTTCAGAAAGCAGCAATCCTGAAGAAGAACTCGAATCTATGGAATTGCGGAAAACGATTCAGGAAGAGATTTTAAAACTTCCGGAGAAATATCGGTCTGCCATTGTTCTGAAGTATATTGAAGAATTATCACTTAAGGAAATCAGCGAGATTCTGGATCTGCCGGTTGGAACTGTAAAAACCAGGATTCACCGGGGCCGTGAAGCTTTGAGAAAACAGCTGGGCCATTTATAAAAAGAAGGTGAAAATGATGAGTTGCCACAATGAGTTCTTAGAATACATGCATGAATATCTTGATGAGGAAATCTCTGATGAAAGAGAGGGGCAGCTAAGGGAGCATTTGCAAACCTGTTCTGAATGCCGTTTGCATTTTCATGAATTAAAAAAGGCTGAAGCTTTGGTTCAGGGGCTGCCAAGCAGGAGGGCTCCGGCTCATTTTACTGATAGGGTTATGGCAAACCTTCCTAAAGAGAAGAAAAATGCAGGTGCAAGGCGCTGGCTGAAAAATCATCCTTTTATCACAGCGGCTTCCCTCTTTATTCTATTAATGGCTGGATCTGTTATCTCCATCTGGAATCAGGATCCACATTTTTCGGTATCCAAAAAGTCTAATATAGTAGTGGAGAGAAACACGGTAATTGTTCCTAAAGGGAAAACGGTGAATGGAGATATCGTGGTGCAGAATGGCGATATTCGGATCGAAGGGAAAGTAAAAGGGAATGTGACAGTAATCAATGGCCATGAATACCTGGCTTCGGCAGGAAGCGTCACAGGAGAAATTGAGATGGTCAATAAGATATTCGATTGGCTATGGTTTAAAATGAAAAACGCTGGAAAAGCGGTTTTCCAGGTAGGTGGGCCGTAAATGGTATCATTCAGGTCTCCAGGTCAGGTAGGACAGACAGGCTATGCCATAAGGCGGCCTGCCCGGTTTTGTCCCTTTCTGACGGGAGGCTTTTTTGAATTAATCAAAAAAGAGGTCTACAATATTTAGAAGTGCGGACAGAAAAATGGTATACTGTTTAGGTTATATTAAAAATCTATGGCTATGGAGTATTTACCGACTGGAGGAAGTAACATGTCATTATCCAACTTTTCCTTCTTGGATTATGTAGTGAATTTAATTGATATTCTCCTTGTTTGGTTTGTGATATATAAACTGCTTGTCGTTATTCGGGGAACAAAGGCTGTTCAGCTCTTAAAAGGGATATTCGTCATCGTAATTGTCCGTGCCTTGAGCAGCCTGATCGGCCTGAATACACTAGGGTGGTTAATGGAACAAGTTATGACTTGGGGAGTCCTTGCTATTATCATCATTTTTCAGCCTGAGCTGCGGAGGGCGCTTGAGCAGCTTGGAAGAGGAAAGCTGTTTGTAAGAAGCACCGGCCAGGAAGAAGATGAGCAAGACCGGCTAGTGGAAGCAATCGTTAAGGCAACTGCCTATATGGCAAAACGGAGAATCGGTGCATTGATTTCCATCGAGAAGGAAACTGGACTGAGTGATTACATAGAAACCGGAATCCCGCTTGGATCACAAATTTCTTCTGAACTCTTAATCAATATATTCATTCCCAATACACCGCTTCATGATGGTGCCGTTATCCTGCAGAATAACCAGGTGGCTGCAGCAGCCTGTTATCTGCCTTTATCCGAAAGCCCGTTCATATCAAAGGAGCTTGGGACGAGGCATCGTGCGGCAATGGGCATCAGTGAGGTGACCGATTGTATCACGGTTGTTGTATCAGAAGAAACGGGCGGCGTTTCTTTAACGAAAAATGGCGAACTGTATCGCGAATTAGACCAGAATACCTTCAGGAACATGCTGCAAAAAGAATTGGTCCTGGATAATAAATTGGCTTCCTCAACGTTATGGAACTGGAGGGGGAAGAAAAATGGATAAATTCATGAACAGCAGCTGGTTCACAAAAATTGTGGCGCTCGCTTTAACTGTCCTGTTATTTACTTCCGTTAACTTTACACCTGGAACCGGAAAAAAATCCCTCGGTTTTAACACACCGGGAGAGACTGGCACGGAAACAATTAAAAATGTGCCCGTGGAAGTGTATTACGATCGCGATAACCTTGTCGTGACGGGTGCACCGAAGTCAGTGGGTGTTACCTTAAAAGGGGTAAAAAGCTTATTAATTTCGGCGAAAAACCAAAGGGAATTCAAGGTATACATCGATTTGTCGGATCCTGAGATCGCTATGGGCGAAAAAAAGGTGCCATTAAAAATCAGGGATATAAATGAAAAGCTGACAGCATCAGTAAATCCTGAATATACTACGGTGAAAATTCAAGAAAAGGTGACAAAAGAGTTTTCAGTCGATCCGGAGTATAATAGGTCGCTTATTGAGGATGGATATACAGCAGATAAGCCAGCTGTCAGTCCGCAAACCGTTAAAATAACCGGCGCAAAAGATATTATCGACCAAATTGCCTATGTGAAAGCCACAATGGCACTTTCGGGCAGGGTCAATGAGACGGTTCACCGCCAGGCTATGGTGCGGGCGCTTGACAGGGATTTGAACAAGCTCAATGTATCGATAGAGCCATCCGTTGTGGATGTTTCCCTGAACGTGAATATCCCTTCTAAAACAGTAAAGCTCGTACCTGTTCAAACCGGCACACCTAAAGACACTGTCAGCATTAAAAGCATGGCCGTTTTCCCTAAGAATGTTACTTTGTACGGAAAGCAATCGGTTTTAGATTCCATACATGGAGTAAGCGTTCCGGTAGATGTGTCCAACATAGATAACAGTAAAGAGGTGGAATTGCCTATTACTGTTCCAGATGGTGTGAAAAAAATGTCACTGGGTACAGCGACGGTGAAAATCCAGACAGAGAAGGTACAGCCGGCTGACAAAAAAACAGCTGAAACGGAGAAAAAACCGCCTGAAAAGCAAGATGAACAAACAAAAAGTCCAGATACTTCGGCGCAGACAAAAGTTTTCAAAAATCTCGACATTGCTTCATCTGGACTTGCTGATGATGAGGACTTGACTTTCAAATCTCCGAAAGGCGGCAAGATTGATCTGACTTTATCAGGAACCGCCGATGATCTGCAAAAGGTAGAGCCTGATGATATTCAAATCACGGTAGATGCCACAGGCCTTGAAGAAGGAGAGCATGACACAGTCATTCAGGTCAAGGTTCCTGCGAATATTAAATGGGAGCTTCCGGTTAAAACGGCTACGGTCTCCATTACAAAAAAAGATAAAGAAACATAATAATTGCAGCGTAATATATAGGATTATTAGAAAGAAGGAGCGATATTCTATGGGTAAATATTTTGGGACAGACGGAGTAAGAGGGGTTGCAAACAGTGAATTAACCCCAGAGCTTGCCTTTAAGCTTGGCAGATTCGGAGGGTATGTTTTAACGAGAGATATGGAACGCCCTAAGGTCTTGATTGGCCGTGATACCAGGATTTCCGGGTATATGCTTGAGGGAGCTCTTGTAGCAGGACTGCTGTCCATCGGAGCAGAGGTAATGCGTCTTGGTGTTATTTCGACGCCAGGTGTCGCCTATTTGACAAAAGCTTTGAGTGCAGAAGCAGGTGTCATGATTTCTGCTTCTCATAATCCCGTGGCTGACAATGGAATAAAATTCTTCGGACCTGATGGTTTTAAGCTTTCAGATGAACAGGAAAACGAGATCGAACGATTAATGGATATGGAAAAGGATGAACTTCCTCGCCCCGTCGGCGGAGACCTTGGCCATATGAATGATTATTTCGAAGGAGGCCAAAAGTACCTTCAGTATCTTAAGCAGACGGTTGATGAAGATTTCACCGGCATTCATATAGCTTTAGACTGTGCGCATGGTGCGACTTCTTCACTGGCGACACATTTGTTTGCCGACCTTGATGCAGATATTTCTACAATGGGAGCATCACCAAATGGGTTGAATATAAATGAAGGCGTTGGTTCAACTCATCCTGAAGCTTTGGCTGCCTTCTTAAAAGAAAAAGGAGCAAGCGTAGGCCTTGCTTTTGACGGTGACGGAGACCGCATGATTGCCATCGATGAAAATGGAGACATTGTGGATGGCGACCAGATCATGTACATTTGCGCCCGTTACATGAAAGAAAATAACCGCCTGAAACAAGGAACTGTCGTTTCAACAGTCATGAGCAACCTGGGATTCTATAAAGGGCTCGACCAGCATGGGATCCAAAGTGTGCAAACAGCTGTAGGAGACAGATATGTTGTGGAAGAGATGAAAAAAGGCGGCTATAACTTGGGCGGAGAACAGTCCGGGCACATTATTTTCCTTGATTATAATACAACGGGTGATGGCCTCCTGTCCGGCCTGCAGCTGGTGAATATTATGAATCAAACAAAAAAGCCGCTGTCAGAATTGGCGGCTGAGATGAAGAAATATCCTCAGACACTTGTAAACATCAGAGTGACAGACAAACATGCTGTCACACAAAATGAAAAGGTCCATCAGGTCATCACAGAGGTAGAAGCTGAAATGAACGGAAACGGAAGAATTCTGGTCCGCCCTTCAGGTACAGAACCTCTAGTGCGTGTTATGGCAGAAGCGCCTGACGCCGGGCAATGCCGCCACTATGTGGACAGAATAGCAGCAGTCGTAAAAGAAGAAATGGGTTTAAACGAATAAACTGATAGGTATGCATAAGGGGAACGCTTTTTCTTCTTATGCATATTTTTATATCAGGAGTCTTTATCCTTATCCTAAAGCCTGGTCCGTTTAGATTTAATCATAGTTGACGAAGCGGCCTGTTATAGGGTATGATTATTCTGTTTTTCGGATCTTCCGATAAACAGCAGACATTAAAATGAAGGGCGGGCAGTGATGGCAGTGTAATACTAAAAGCGCCAGGACTAAGCCGGAACGGAAGCGGTTTAGTTGACGAGGTGGAGGTTTATCGAAAGTTCGGCGGATGCCTCCCGGCTGAACGTGCACAGCCGCAGGAATTTTTATCTTAAAACAGCGGGGCAACCTGCTGCACAAAGGATAAGAAATGCACATCTAAAAAAATATGAGATAAGGGGGCAAGGCTGCCCCTGGGCATTCTTGTTCCCCGATCATCGGCTGGAGGAGCAATTACTATGTGCGGTATCGTTGGATATATTGGTAATAATGACGCGAAGGAAATTTTATTAAAAGGTCTTGAAAAGCTTGAATACAGAGGCTATGATTCTGCAGGAATCGCCGTTATAGATAATACAGGAGTACAGGTTTATAAAGAAAAAGGACGGATTGCGGACCTTCGTGCGGTAGTTAATGAAAATGTTACGACACATACAGGCATTGGCCATACTCGCTGGGCAACTCACGGTGTGCCAAGCGTTTCAAATGCACACCCGCACCAAAGCACTTCTGGACGCTTAACACTTGTTCATAATGGTGTAATCGAAAACTACAATCAGCTGAAGCGTGAGTATCTTGGAGATGTCACTTTTAAAAGCGAAACAGATACAGAAGTTGTGGTTCAGCTGATCGAAAAGTTTGTAAATGACGGTTTGGATGTGGAAGAAGCATTCCGCAAAACGCTAAAGCTTGTTAAAGGATCCTATGCATTGGCTTTATTGGATAACCAAAACAATGAAACCATTTTTGTAGCTAAAAATAAAAGCCCGCTGCTTGTAGGTGTCGGTGAAGACTTTAATGTCGTAGCATCTGATGCAATGGCTATGATACACGTAACTAATCAATTCCTGGAGCTAATGGATAAGGAAATGGTTATCGTAACAAAAGAACATGTATCCATACAGACACTGGATGGCCAGGCAGTTATCCGTGAGCCGTATACAGCTGAACTGGATGCAAGTGATATTGAAAAAGGCACGTACCCTCACTATATGCTCAAGGAAATCGATGAGCAGCCATTAGTGACTCGAAAAATCATTCAGGCGTACCAAAATGAACAGGGCAAGCTTGCAATCGATTATAACATTGCTGAAGCAGTGAGCGAAGCAGACCGGATTTATATCGTGGCATGCGGAACAAGCTACCATGCAGGGCTGATCGGCAAACAGTTGTTTGAAAACATGGCTAAAATTCCGGTTGAAGTACATGTTGCTTCGGAATTCACATACAATATGCCGCTGCTTTCAGAAAAACCGCTGTTCATTTTTATTTCACAAAGCGGAGAAACAGCAGACAGCCGCGCCGTGCTTGTAGCTGTTAAGGAGCTTGGCCACAAGGCGCTGACAATCACCAATGTACCTGGGTCAACATTGTCCCGTGAAGCTGATTTCACTTTGCTTTTGCATGCAGGTCCAGAAATTGCAGTTGCCTCTACAAAGGCTTATACAGCTCAAATTGCAGTTCTAGCCATCCTGGCTGATGTAACGGCTCAGTTCCGCGGCATGACTGTAGATTTTGATTTGGTTAAAGAACTTGGTATTGCAGCTACTGTCATGGAAGCTCTTTGTGATTCAAAAGAAGAAATGGAACAAATCGCACGCGAATATCTGTCTGTAACTCGCAATTGCTTCTTTATCGGTCGTTCTGTTGACCATTATGTGGGCCTTGAAGGTGCTCTTAAGCTTAAGGAAATCTCATATATCCAGGCAGAAGGATTTGCAGGAGGAGAACTGAAACATGGTACGATCGCTTTAATTGAGGATGGTACACCAGTTATTGCTCTTGCTACACAAGAAGCTGTCAATCTAAGCATCCGCGGCAATGTGAAAGAAGTCGCAGCCCGCGGTGCTAATACGTGCATTATTTCCATGAAGGGCCTTGAAGAAGAAGATGACCGCTTTGTCATCCCTCAAATACATGCCCTGTTAACACCTCTTATCTCTGTAGTGCCAATGCAGCTGATTGCTTACTATGCAGCTCTTCACCGCGGATGTGACGTGGATAAACCGCGTAATCTTGCGAAAAGTGTTACTGTGGAGTAAGAATTCATAAATGAAAAAAAGGGGGCTTCCAATGTGGAAGCTCCCTTTTTTTCTGGTAATTGGCTATTTATAAGTCGTGTTATTGTCCTATGTAAACTGGCCGGCAGCCAAATATCTATTCATGGACAAATTACATATATTAAAGAGAAAGCTGTTTTTGATTATATTTTGCGTTAAATTCTTCATCTGATTTGCATAGATAAATAATGCCTTCGATGAGTCCTATGATTCCGGGAATTCCTGTCCAGCAGAACACTAAATATAAAATCCCCATCCCGATTTTTCCTAAGTAAAATTTGTGTACCCCGAAATTACCCAGTAAAATTCCTAATACGCCTGCAGCTACTTTGCTTTTCATTGTCATCCTCCATTAAATTAAGAAATTAAAATTGCTATATACCCTATCTACCACTATAATGAATTTTTTCAAACATTTGTATATATTTATAATTTGTTTATTTTCCTGTTAATATAGTCTTCCGCTTATGAAATTGTTTCATGTGAAACATCCAAGATGCTTAACTGTATATTAAGAGCGCTGTAAGGTACAATTTTAAATTATTAGTATGTTCATCTGCTGCAATAAAAGAAAGGATGAGAATATGATTGTTATCTCTAGTATCGCTCAGGATAAAATCAGAGAAATGAAAGAAGAAATGGATGAAGATATTATCTTAAAGTATGGGGTGAAGTCTGCATGCTGCAATGAATTAAATTATGCTTTAAGTTTATCCAAAAAAAATAAGGATGATAGGATTTTCGAATTTCCGGGATTTAAAGTGGCGGTTCACCCTGCGGATATTCGCTATATAACGGATACGAAAATAGAATACAGCGAAGAGGGTGATGGAGGTTTTTATATAAGCAGCCGCCATCCTCTGGTATCTCAATTGATTTAAATGTGGGTTTAATCCGAATGCCGCAGTCCGAGAAATATGCGGCAGGGCAATTTCAATCTCTATATGAAATATAATAAAGAAGCAGGTCCCATGTGATTATGCTAAGAGTGCCAGTAATTCATTTACTGGTCTTTTTTTGTTCAAGCCTTATTCTCTTTGTTGCAGCAGCTTTGGCAATAATTATCCCTGCAGAGTATCTTTTGATGTTCCATTTTTACCCTGAAAAATTCTTAAGGGTTTTGGTTTTTGTGATGATTACTGTAAAGGCGAATTCTAACTATTAAAAGAGACACCTGCTGTCTCTTTTTTTTGGATTCTATACCCGAAAATCGGGGCAGCATACATCCTTTTTTTTCTACATAACTTTTCCTCAGGCTGTAAACAATAATGTAATGTATAAATACTGCGGGGAGGAAGCTGAACATGGTGAGAAAAGTAGCAAAGAGGTCCAATAACAGCATCCCCGTCCAGAAAAGAGATAGTTCAAGTCTTTCGATAAAGCTTGGGACTGATATAGAAAAAAATATTGAATTGATAAAAGCTGAACTGGGACACAGTTCGGATTTGGCTGTCAGAATCATGAAAAACAGGGATACAGCATTGACTCATTTTGCTGTTTTTCATATTGAGGGGATTTCAAGCGCAAAGAATATCTCTGAACAGATTATGGAACCCTTAATAAAATTATCGCAAACACATGAATTGCCTTCTTTACTTGATGTGGCTGACATGCTAAGCGTACCGAATCTCACAGAAACGGAAGATATCAAGGATTTGATTCCCTCTCTGGTGAGCGGCAATACGGTCATTTTTTTAAAAGATTCTTCTTCAGCCTTAGTTGCATCGACAGCAGAGGTGAAAAAACGGGCAATAGAAGAATCTACTACACAAACCGTGATCCGAGGGCCAAAGGATAGTTTTACAGAAGACAACAGGGTCAATACTTCCCTTGTGCGCATGCGGGTCAAAAACCCAAGTTTGCGGCTGAAAGCCTTGGTAATTGGCACGCTGACTCAAACGAAGGTGGAGTACATGTACCTAGATGGAATTATTGAGCCTTCTATTATAAAAGAACTTGAAAAAAGGCTGAAACAAATCCAGGCAGATCAGATTTTGGATTCCAGCTACATCGAAAAATTTTTGCAGGATCATCCAGAGTCAATTTTTCCAACATTGTTAAGCACAGAGAGGCCGGATTCTGTCGCTGCCAACCTTTTAGAAGGAAAATTTGCCATATTCGTTGAAGGCTCGCCGTTTATTCTGATTGGGCCGGTTACATTTTTTCAATATTTCCAGTCACCTGAGGATTATTACTTAAGTAAATATATCAGTTCCTTTATAAGGATTTTAAGATTTATTTCATTTTTTCTTACCTTGTATACACCTGCCCTTTATATTGCACTTGTTTCCCACCATTTGGGGCTTATTCCGACAGTTCTTGTTATCAGTCTGGCAGCTCAAAGGGAGGGTGTCCCATTTCCGCTCATTATTGAAGCTATCATCATGGAATTTGCCTTTGAAATCATGCGTGAGGCAGGTGTACGGATGCCCCGTGCTGTAGGAAATACTATTTCCATTGTGGGGGCAATTATTATTGGCCAGGCAGCCGTGGAGGCGGGATTTGTGTCTGCTGCAACGGTTATTATTGTATCAATTACGGCTATCGCCAGTTTCACGCTGCCTTATTACAATATATCCAATACGGGCCGGATTTTAAGATTTTCGCTGCTCTTAGCAGGAGCTTATATTGGTTTGTACGGACTATTGCTCGTAACCCTTGCAATTGCCGCTCACCTTTGCAGTTTAAGAAGCTTTGGTATGCCATATTTTTCCCCTTTTGCACCAGTAAGGCTCAATAAACAAAAAGATACGCTTATTAATCTTACGGTCACTCAGTCTCCAATCCGAAAAGAGGAAAATACAGGGGGGGATTCCCAGTGAGAAGGACAATTATTATTGTGTCCATGTTTGCCCTCCTGCTCGGCGGCTGCTCCAGCTACAGTGAGCTTAATAAAACAGCGGTCATTGTAGGCTTGGGAATCGATTATGATTCTAAAGAAAAGCTGTATGATGTAACATTCCAGGCAATCAATCCTACTGAAAAATCAACCTCGGCCTCTGCGGGAAGAGCATTGCCGGTAGTTGTTTTCAGTTCAAAGGGTAAAACAATCAGCGAAGCGGCTAGGAACTCCACTGAGCGATTTTCAAGGAAAAATGATTATTCCCATATTGCGATCATTATGATAGGGGAAGAACTGGCCCGAAAAGCAGGCATAAATTATCTATTCGATGTTTTTGAACGTGACGGCAGGATTAGAGTGAATGTCCCGCTAATGATTGCAAAAAAGGAAAAAGCAAAAAAAGTGATGAATATTCTTCCAAGCATTGAAGACCCGGCGGCATCATTAGAAAGTAAGCTGAAAAACAGCGCACAGCTTCTGGGTGAAACCTCATATACCAAAATTTATCAGGTTATCGAAGCGCTAGGTTCAAATGGAGAGGATCCGGTAATCTCGGGGATCGGCATATCAGGAAATGTGGAGCAGGGATTAACCAAGAAAAACTATGAAAAGCTGTTTTATACCCATACCCAATTAAATGGATTAGGAATGTTTAAAAAAGGAAAATTAATTGGATGGATAGAAGGAAATAAAGCAAAATCCGTCCAAATCATCAAAAATACGATAAAAGGCAGCAATTTAAGCTTGCATTGCAGTAAAAATCAATATACCTCTCTTCAGCTGAAAAACTCAAAAAGCAAGGCAAAAGTGGTCATGAGAAATAATAAACCGGTTATCACTGTTGATGTAAGGGCAAGCGGAATCATAGACGAAAGCCTCTGCAACAGGAACATATCCAGTCTGTCAGGGATACAAAGTTTTGAAAAAGAAGCCAGCTCAGATTACGGGAAGCTGATCCGAGACGGAATTGCCTATGCCCAGGATTATCAGTGTGATGTATTTGGCTTTGGAGAAATGCTGAGAAAATCAAATTTAAAAGAGTGGCAGAAAGTCCAGGGTAATTGGGAAAAGATATTTCCAAAAGCAGAGGTTCAGGTAACCGTAAACTTTAAAATCGAGGGAACCAGCATGAGAGTGCAGCCATACCCATTTTAATGAGAGGAAGGTAAGCATTGTGGGAAAAATAAAAATAAGCTACTTTCAGCTATTTTGTTTAATGTTTCTGTTTGAAATGGGAAGTTCCGTGCTTTTCAGCATCGCTGGAGCAGCAAAACAGGATGCGTGGCTTGTTGTTCTCATATCAATGGTTCCGGGGTGTGTGCTGATTGGTTTATACCTGAAAATGCATCAGATGTTTCCTGGTCTTTCTCTAACAGGATATGTGCAAAAAATATTTGGCACCAGCATTGGCCGCATCATTGGTTTTTTATATGTCATTTACTTTATTTATATAGCTTCGAGACTGCTGCGAGATTTTAGTGAATTACTAGTGATTTCAGCATATCAGGAAACCACATTGATAGTTATTGGAACAACCATGCTGCTGTGTCTGATTTATACATTGTTTAAAGGGCTGGAGGTGTTTTCGAGATTAACTGAACTATGCTTATATGTTATAATACCTACCTTTTTATTCATTGTTTTGCTTCAGGCTGCCAGCGGGCTGATTGTATGGAAGAACCTCACACCGATATTGGAATATGGCTGGAAACCCGTATTGAAAGAGGCATTTCCGAAAACTATTACCGTTCCTTTTGGAGAGCTAATAGTTTTTACAATGGTGTTTCCTCTTCTTGAGAATGTAAAGAAAACCATAAAAACTGCTTTTATTTCAGTTATATTCAGCGGCCTGTTTTTGTCCCTGATAACGGCATTAACGATTGCTGTTATCGGTCCGAGTGTGCGGTATCGATCTGCCTTTCCCATTTTGACTGCGGTCAGCTATATTGATATTGGAGGCTTTATTCAGCGTCTTGATGCGCTGGTTATTGTCAGCATTATCATTGTCGGCTTTATAAAAATATTTCTATTTTTTTATTGCGCGGTGAAAGGAAGCATGGAAATTTTTCAGGTGAAAGAGCCTCGAACCCTGATATTTCCAATCAGCTTTATTATTTTGATGGGCTCGATATTTATAGCTCCCAATTATATCGAGCATATAAAAGAGGGTCTCACATATGTGCCGTTTTATCTTCATATTCCGTTTCAGATTGTTCTTCCGGCTTTTATTTTACTCATAGCATGGCTAAAACAATTATTTGCAAAAAAGCCGCAAAAGACATAAGTCTACTGCGGCTTTTTTGTTTTTTTGGCCATCGTTCTCGAGGAATGGAACCAAAGAAGAAGGAAGATGATTAGTAAAACTATTTCTTCTTTGGAAAATTTTATTGACATAACGTGAACATAATCAAGCATGTAGCCCAGATTGCCCTGCAGAATATCAAGCAGGAAAATCAGGGAAAAAGTAAAGGTGAATAACAGAATAAAAATGATGAGGCTTTTCATTTACATGCTCCTTATTAATGTCCTTGGATTTATTTTACGCAAAGGAAGGTAATATTAACAAAAAAACAGACCCGCATTAACGGCCTGTTTTTTTATTAATATTCTTTTCTTTTAGATAAACAGCGATGTCACTCCAAGATGTATGATCGAGTCTGCGCCGCTATTTACTCCCCTCATTCGGAGCATTATTCTTCATTTAAACTCATTTATCATGATTGGCAAGGCAGCTGTCACACTCGACCCGGTAAGATTCGGCTTGTTCGGTCATGTGCTCTCCACATTCCGGACAGGTTTTCGGCGGCAGGTTCCTGAAAAATTCCATTGGATTTTTAGTTTGCATTTTAACTCCTCCTTTTTATAGTACAGATTATTGAATTTGTTTTATTGTTATAATACAGTATATACCCCAACAAACAAAAAGTATAGCCATTTGTCTAAAAATTTAAAAAATAATAATCAGGGTCTGTCCCCATGAATAAATGCGGCTTTCTATCGCATTATTGTTTGAATAACAATTCATTAAGGGTATTGGCTAAGTATGAGCAATGTGAAGTTAAAAAAATGGAGGTTTCCCTGTGACAAAAGCGATGATTATCATAAATCCTTCATCAGGAAAAGAAAAAGCAAAATCACTTCTTCCGCAGGCAGAAGACCTGCTTGGGAGTTTATATGATGAAATAGTTGTTAGTGAAACAAAAGGCGAGGGTGATGCCACCCGTTTTGCGGAGGATGCATGCAGGAATCATTTTGATGCCGTGGTTTCAATGGGCGGAGACGGAACGGTAAATGAAACGGTAAATGGACTTGCAGAAAAGGAGCACCAGCCGGATTTTGGCATTATCCCACTCGGGACGGTAAATGATTTTGCAAGGGCCATCGGTATACCTTTGGATCCTGAAGAGGCCCTGCAGCTGATTTCTCTCAAAAAAACCGTGCCGGCGGATATAGGTAAGGTGAATGAGCGCCACTTTATGAATGTCCTTGCAGTAGGGGCGATAGCTGAAGCCACAAGCAATGTAAGTGCGGTCCAAAAAACAAAAATGGGTTCACTGGCTTATTTTGTTGAAGGTGTGAAGACACTGATTAATAAAACGCCTTTTACGCTTACTATCGAGCATGACCATGGAAGCTGGACAGGGAAAACCTATTTGATGCTCGCTGCCATGACAAATTCCGTTGGCGGATTTGAAAAGCTGGCACCCCATGCAGAAGTGGATGATGGAAAAATGCATATCTTCATTATAAAAGATATATCACTGCCGAGTATCCTGAAAATCCTGCCTAAGCTAATGCGCGGCGAACTGAAGGAGCATAAGCAAGTGGAATATATCCGTTCTTCATCTATTGCTGTAACGGCATCAGAGGAGCTTATTGTCAATGTTGATGGAGATGAGGGAGAGCCCTTGCCGTTTCAAGCCAAGGTTTTGAGGAAGCATCTGAATTTTTTTGTACCGGATTTTAAGGAGATTTCCTCCAAAGGAGAAAAGTAAAGAGGCAGCGTGGTTCTGCCAGGCAGCGAAAAAGGGACATGAAAATGTGTCTCTTTTTTTGCGTGTGATATCCATAAAATGCAATAAAATGGATCCATCTGTAAAATTCCGCAAGAAAAATATGATTTGGCAGAAGTTCTTTATCCATTTTTTTAAAATAATTTGTTATAATATTTGTTTGTAAGACAATCATGTATGTATATAACAAAAGCCTTGTACGTTATATCTTGCAAATATAAATGAATAGGTGGTAACAAAAAAATGGAAAAGTATAAAGTATTGCTATATTACTATTATACGCCAATTGAAGATCCTGAGGTATTTGCAGCAGAGCATCTTGCTTACTGTAAAGAATTAGGCTTGAAAGGACGTATCCTAGTAGCTGCTGAAGGAATTAATGGAACTGTATCTGGAACAATTGAACAAACAGAACAGTACATGGAAATGATGAAAAACAAACCTGGTTTTTCAGATATCATATTTAAAATAGATGAAGCAGATATGCACGCATTTAAAAAAATGCATGTGCGCCCAAGAAAAGAGCTGGTAACACTTCGACTGGAAGATGACATCAATCCGAATGAAGTGACAGGAAAATATCTAAGCCCAAAAGAATTTTTCGACAGCATGCAGGATGAAGATACCATTGTCCTAGATGCCAGAAATGATTATGAATATGACCTGGGCCATTTCAGGGGTGCTGTTAAACCCGATATTAAAACATTCCGGGAGCTTCCGCAGTGGGTCCGTGAAAATAAAGAAATGCTTGAAGGTAAAAAGATTTTAACGTACTGCACAGGAGGCATCCGCTGTGAAAAATTCTCCGGATGGCTCGTAAAAGAAGGCTTCGAGGATGTAGGACAGCTGCATGGCGGAATTGTGACATACGGAAAAGATCCGGAAGTCCAAGGAGAGCTTTGGGATGGACAATGCTACGTATTTGATGAAAGAATTTCCGTTCCTGTTAATCAAAAGGAGCATGTAGTGGTCGGCCGTGACTATTTCACAGGCGAGCCTTCTGAGCGCTATGTTAATTGTGCAAACCCTTCATGCAATAGACAAATTATTTGTACTGAAGAAAATGAGCATAAGCACCTGCGTGGATGCTCTCATGAATGCCGCACAACACCACGCAACCTATATGTTAAAGAGCATAATTTAACAGAAGAAGAAGTAGAAGAAAGACTTCGCAAGTTAGGCGAGGAAACTGTTTCTGCATAATAAAAAAACACTTTTAGATTCTGGAAGAGAGTCTAAAAGTGTTTTTTTATGGAGATTTAATAATAGTAATAACAAAAAAATCATTACTTGACGTAATTAACATATAATTATATACTTAGTTACAAAAAGTAAGTTACTTGGAGGTATTTATATTGAATTCTTTATTTTTAGCTCATGGTTCACCAATGCTGGCGCTAGAGGATAATGAATATACAAAAACCCTTAATGCGATTGGAAAAAGACTGAATCCTAAGGCTGTAGTCATTTTTACCGCACATTGGGAAAGCGAGATTCCGGAAATCACATTTACGGATGGTGAATATGAAACCATTTATGATTTTTATGGATTTCCTGAAGAATTGTATGCTGTTTCTTATCCCGCAAAAGGATCTAAGGAAATTGCTTTAAAGGTAAGGGATAGCCTCAGCTCTAACGGCATAGCCTCCAAGCTGGATAGTACGAGGGGATTGGACCATGGATCATGGACACTTCTTTCGCACCTATTTCCTCAGGCAGATGTGCCTGTTGTCCAGATCTCTATTAACCCCGCACTTGATGCTAAAGGCCAGTTTAAGATCGGTGAAGCCCTCAGAATGTTAGGTGAGGAGGAAATATTAGTAATCGGAAGCGGAGTAACCGTCCATAACCTGAGGATTGTGAAATGGGGGCAAAAACATCCGGAAGAATGGGCAGTGGAATTTGATAATTGGCTGATTGAAAAAATACATGATAAAGATTATTCCGCTCTATTCAATTGGGAAACTCAGGCTCCCCATGCAAGGCTGGCGGTGCCTAGAGAAGAACACTTTGTTCCGCTATTTATTGCAATGGGCAGCGGAAGTGAAAAGAAAACAGGAAAAGTGGTTTATCGGGATTACGAATTTGGGAATTTAAGCTATCTATGCCTGGAATTTTAAAAAGAAGGATATGGCCCAAGTGAATGGAAGCGAGTGCCTATATTTATTACAGTATTCGCAATCTTATTCCATGAGATTATTATATTATATGTCAACGAGGGTTTCTAACAGTGCAGGATAGTTTAACCGCATTGGACTGGCATGTTTCTTGGCTTGTTTGCAGTTTTCTCTTTGTAAAACTATCAGCTTACTTTAGAGGGAACGGCCATATGGCTGGATGGTAAATGGATCTGGCGCTGCTGGGTATGAGTCTATCGCATTGTATTAAAACCAATGACTAAGAAAAGAAGCTGAACAGCAGCATAGATTAAAATGTGCCATCAGCTTCTAATTTAAGATATGGTATTACTAATGCGTCTTAAATAATCTGTTTTCCTGTCTGCGAAAGCGCAAAGTATATGCCGTGCTGCAAAGTCTGGAAGCAATTGAATTGAGCCAGGTTATAATCTGTCTGGGCTATGGTCATTCCTAGCTCAGCTGAGATGCCGACAAGAATGGTTTCCGTACCTATTAAAGCTGCCGCGGAAGCCAGTTTGTTAATAAAGCCGACAGTGTATCCATCAATGTGCTTGTCCAGTCCGGTTAAATCAAGAACAAGATAATTAGCTTTGTAAGCAGGAAGATTGTACAGCGTCTTCACAGTCAATTCCTCAGAACGAAATTCGTCGTATTTTCCAAGAAGCGGAACAACTACAATGCCGTCAAGCACCGGAATGATTGGAGATGATATCTCCTTGACTAGTTCTGACAGCTCTCTGGTTCTTTCATTCACCGTTTGTTCCAAGCTTCTGATACGCTCTGCTTCTGCTTTTCTTGCCAAATCATGTATGTTTTGCTGTACGGTTCTTTCAGATGGAAAGAATTCATAAATGAACTGTTTATTATTATTTTCAAAGGAGGTCCTTACCTCCTTGTACCATATGCCTGTTTCTAATAAGCCGGTCAATAGGCCTGAAAAATGTCCTGGAATAAACGTTCCATGCTGGGCTTTGCCCTGTGCTTTATTAATTTTGGACTCCCAGCTGTTTTCAATCGTAATCGTTGCCGTTTTCTTCTCCTGATTCATTTCAATGATATTAATTTTTCCCCAGCCTGCCGAAGCATAGGTATTGGGTACCATTGAAGCCACTTCCTCTATAGTTAATTTTTGGCTTTTGTAATATTCGCCTACTGTGATTCCCTGACGGTAGCCTGTAGTTTCTAAAACCACGCTTGCGGCATCATTTCCGGAAATTTCTTCAATGGTATCAAAAAATGATTTCATGGCAGATGAAATCCAGAACAAAACAGCATCATCATTTTCATATTGAAAGACGCCCTTTTCCAAATCCCACCCGAATTTCAGACCGCCAACGTTCACATTCAGATTGCTTTCAGTGCTCATAATAATCTCCTTTACCACCAAGTGAAAATGTTCTTTTTCTCTTTTATTAACAAAGCAAAAGTGAAAAGGCAATGATCTTAAATTTTATATAATGCTGACTATTTCTTTATCTTATACTTAAAAGGGTATAATAAACTAAGGATATCACATTTGTTTTTAAATACGGACAATCCTGCTTTCTATATAGAAAAAGGGCTCCCGATTAAAAGAAAGGAGGCAGCTGCCCTTGGAAACCTTTTTAGCAGTACTTATTCTTCTTGCTCTTATAGGGTTATCGAACTTTATCAACCACTTTATTCCCATAATTCCTGTCCCTCTCATCCAAATAGCGCTGGGAGGCATGCTGGCAGTTTTGCCTGCAGGCATCCACCTGCCGCTTAATCCCGAATTGTTTTTTGTTTTGTTTATTGCTCCTTTGCTCTTTTATGATGGGAAAAATGTTCCGAGAGCTGACTTATGGAAGCTTCGGTCGCCCATTTTGCTTCTAGCTTTAGGGCTGGTTTTTCTAACAGTTATTGTTATGGGCTATATCATCTACTGGCTGATTCCGTCCATCCCGCTGCCGGCAGCTTTTGCTCTTGCCGCCATTCTTTCCCCGACAGATGCAGTTGCCGTGAGTGCAATTTCCGAAAGAGTCAAGATGCCAAAAATCATCATGAGGATATTAGAGGGCGAGGCTTTAATGAACGATGCTTCCGGTCTTGTGGCGTTTAAATTTGCAGTGGCAGCGACCGTCACTGGTGTCTTTTCCATTGCAGAAGCCACCTTTAGCTTCTTTATTATTGCAATAGGCGGACTCGTTATTGGTGCCGTTCTTGCTTTTTTAATTTTAAGGCTCCGGACATTCATAAGACGGTTAGGCATGGAGGATGTTACCATACACATGCTGATCCATATCCTGACTCCTTTTATAATTTATCTGGTTACAGAGGAAATTGGAGTTTCCGGAATTCTTGGTGTGGTTGCAGCTGGCATCGTTCACGCCATTGAGCGTGACCGGGATGAATCTCCCACGGTTAAGCTGCAGGTCGTTTCTGTCAGCACATGGACTGTTTTATCGTTTATATTGAATGGTCTTGTATTTATGCTTCTTGGGGTGCAGGTTCCCCATGTTTTGAAGGTTATTATTTCAGATCCTGCTTTTAATAATATGAAGGTTTTCAGTTATGTCGCTATCATTACCTTGCTTTTGATTGCTTTGCGCTTTATCTGGGTGACTGTGATTATTCTCATATCGCCTAAATTAAACATACACATGCCAGGTATGGGAATGAAATCAGCCTTAACCCTGTCGTTTGCCGGTGTCCGCGGAGCTGTTACGCTTGCAGGTGCTTTTTCCATTCCTTTCGTTCTTGAAAATGGCAGCAAGTTTCCGCAAAGAGAGCTATTCATCTTTATTTCCGCGGGAGTCATTCTCTTAACACTTATTCTTTCTAGCATTGCTCTTCCGATTCTCGGCAAACAGAAGGAAGACCCATCTTCCAGTGATGCAAGTAAAAAAGAAAATCAGGCTAAAGTTAACATTTATAAGGAAGTTATTCAGTTTATTAAGTTTTTCGAAAACGAAGAAAATCGTGTCGCTGTTTCATCTGTAGTTTCAAAATATACAAGAGCCGTAGAGGAAATTAACTATAGCGGCGTACCGAAAAATCCATTCCATTCCCGTGAGATGGAAGCGGACATCCGTCTTTCGGGACTTCATGCAGAAGAGGAGCTAGTGCGCAAACTAGCAAAAACTGAGGAAATTAAAAAAGAATTGGCTTATCAGTTCCTTCAGAATATCCATTATAAGGAATCAGCAGTCACCAGCAGGCTGAAATACAGGCTCCTCATTACGGTGGTCTTGTCGAAGCGTCTGCTCCATAAACTGTTTTCAAGAAATAGATCTTTCACGGATTGGGGACAAGAGTACCTGGGAAATGCAAGAAAGCTGAAGGTCAGAACTTCGAGAGCTGCCATTGGAGCTATAAAAAAAGGAATTACAGAGGAAAATAAAGAATTTTCTTTATTAGTGATAGCCGAATACAGAACGCTGATTGCAAGACTGAACCATGCTTATTTAAATCAAAAGACAAATGAAGACCTATCGAATATAGAAAGAGAGCTTCATTATAAAGCGATTCAGGCAGAAAGAGATCAGGTTCAATCTTTATTTGAGCATGGTGAAATCACTCGTGAGCTTTCCCATAAAATCCGGCAGCAAATCAACATCAGGGAAGCAGCTCTGATAGATGAAAATAGCTATGAGTAAAATCAGGGTTTCGCAGGCGCGAAACCCTTTGTTTTTATAAATAGGCAAGATTAACATAGCCTTTAAAAAAGCAAACATTCTCGGCTAATCTGGCATGCTTCATCATAAAACAATAAGTAGGGGCTGGTTAGTTGTAGAGGATTAGGGGAAAAAAGAAACGAATGTAAATAAAAGGCGGGTGATGGTTTGTTCATATATAGTGCAGAAGACATCAGAAAAGCAGATGCTTTTACATTGATGGAAATTGCAGGCCGGGAGATTTATCTGGCACTCTCTAAAAAAATCGCAAAAAATCAGGAAATCGCTGTTCTTGCCGGAAAAGGAAACAATGGCGGAGATGGAATTGTACTTGCTCGTTATCTAAAGGAGAATGGGTATTCATGCCGGCTGATGTTTCCTGCCGGGGAGCCGGTATCAGGATATGCCAAAAAGCATTTGAATTACTTTAGAAACAGAGGGTTTGAGATTTCTGAGTTTGAAGGCCATGCCGACGTAATTGTGGATAGCCTCCTTGGAACAGGGACAAAGCTGCCGTTGAGCGGAGATCTGGAAAAGATCATAAACTGGGCAAATGAAGCAAATGCCTGCCGGGTTGCCGTAGACATTCCTTCTGGTACAGAAGCTGACAATGGCAAGACGGGCACGGCGTTCAGGGCAGACATCACATTTACGCTGCACGGGTACAAGCCATCAGCATTTTTGGAGGGCAGCACCGAATACTACGGGGAAGTAAAGGTTCTTGATATTGGTCTTCCCCACGATTCCAAATGGCAGGTATGGACAAAGGAAAAGGCAGCCCAGACATTCAGACAAAGAATGCCGGGGGCACATAAAGGTTCATCTGGCACTGGGTTCCTGATTGCTGGCTCTGATGAAATGCCGGGAAGCGCCATGCTTGCAAGTCTTGGAGCAATGAGGAGTGGAATTGGGAAGCTTGTAGTAGGAACAACACGCTTTGCTTCAGGAATTATTTCTGCAAGAGTCCCAGAGTGCACCTTTGTTCATGATGGCCTGGAAAAGGCTGCGGCAGGGGAACTGCCAAAAGGCATGAAGGCTGCAGCCATCGGACCGGGACTGGATGACCAAGAGAAAATTGAAGATGCGCTGAAGTATTTGCTTGCTGGCAATTTACCGCTGATCCTTGATGCAGGAGCACTGAGAGAACGCAGGTATCCAAGCAGAGAGGCCGAAGTTATTGTGACGCCCCATCCTGGAGAATTCAGCAAAATGACTGGACTCCCTATTGCGGAAATTGGGGCACAACGGCTGGCCTATGCCAGTGATTATGCGAAGAAACATGAAATCATTGTTGTGTTAAAAGGGAGAAATACGGTTATTGCTTATCCGGACGGCTCCCTGATTGTTAATAGAAGCGGAAACGCTGGACTTGCCAAGGGAGGCACGGGCGATACATTGACTGGCATTATCCTTGCCATGATTTCTTCACAGCCTGAAATCAAGACAGCGATTGCAAATGCCGTATACTTCCATGGAGCAAGTGCTGACTTCTGGAGTGAAAATAAAGCGCCTGAAAGCATGCTCGCAACAGATGTTAGCGAGAATATTGCATGTGTGATCAAAAACATTACTACGTAGCAGAGCTGTTTCTGTTTGGAAGCTTTGAGCTTTAGTCTTTAACAATCTTAGGATTAAATCTCAGAAGCTGAACCTAACAAGCAATGACGCATTACTTTTTACAGCAAAACAGCCATTAGAAAAGAAAAATACCCGGATGACATCCCTATGGGAACAGTTATCCGGGTATTTTTTCAGCTTGATTTTTTCTCAGCCATGGTCGAATCTTTTTCATCCTCCGAGGCATCCTTTTTGTCATATGCGCTTATGAGGATGCCGAACAAAGTTCCTGCAATTGCCGGAATGATCCATTCAAGGCCGTATTTGGAGAGGGGAAGGGATTTCCATGCTTCCTGCAAAGGTCCAAGTGTAAGCCCAAATGCAAAGATACCGTCAATCAGTGCAAAGATTCCAGTGAATAAAATGGCACTTCCGTAGACTTTCCTCTTGTTCCGGAAGTATTTGCTGAAAAAGGTTAATGCCACAAGAACGATGGTTAACGGATAGGCGGTGACAAGAAAAGGTACGGAAACCTTCAAAATTTGATCCAGTCCTAAGTTGGATAAGAAAAATCCAACAAGCGTCACCGCTGAAATAATCTGCTTATAGCTGGCCTTGGGAATAAGCTTAGAGAAATACTGCCCGCAGGCCGTTGTTAAGCCGACGACTGTTGTAAAGCAGGCGAGGGTGAAAATAAAACCAAGAAGAGCTTTGCCGCCTTGTCCCAGTAAGAGAACAGAGGCATCGGAAAGCAGCTCGGTGCCATTGTGATAAGAGTGTCCGGCAGCCATTTTAGCGCCGATTTTACCAAGGCTAATATAAACAAATGAAAGCAGGATGCCTGCAATAATGGCAGCTTTTAAGGTATATCTTGATAATTGTTTTCTGTCATCTATTCCTTTTTGGCTGATGGATGTCAGGATAACAATCCCAAATGCGAGGGAAGCAAGTGCATCCATTGTTGAATAGCCTTGAATAAATCCTTTGAATAGCGCCCCGGATTGATAGGCTTCTGCCGGCTGCTGTATTGGTGCATGCAGCTTGAAGAATCCTGCGGCACACAAAACAACCATGGCGATAAGCAAAACCGGAGTGATCCAGCGCCCCATATACTTTTCCATTTTGGAAGGGTTTAAGCTCACCAGATAAACGAGCAAGAAAAAAACAACTGTGAATATAAATAAAAACAGGGAGGAATGCGATTGTCCAGGGAGATAAGATTTCACTCCCATTTCATAGGCAACATTCGCATTTCTTGGAATGGCAAGAAATGGGCCAATACATAAATAAATGACGACCATGAATATGGTGGAGAAGAGCGGGTGTACCCTGTTTCCAATTGTTTGGACGCCGCCCTTTACAAGTGAAACTGCCAGTAATACTGCAAACGGAAGGCCAACTCCTGTCAAAATGAATCCTGTCATTGCCAGCCAAAATGAAGTACCTGACTGTGCACCAAGAAAAGGAGGGAAAATGAGGTTTCCTGCTCCAAAGAACATGGAAAATAGCATAAAACCAATAAATAAGATGTCTAATTTTTTCAACGTACTCTCTCCTTTTAGTCAAAATAAAAAACTCGCCCCCAATAACAGGGACGAGTTTAGCTCGCGTTACCACCCTAATTCCGGAATTCCGATTAAATCCGGCTCTCAACTAGCGTACAATACATACGCGTTCCGTATAACGGCGGAAGTCCCGTCAATGCCTACTAACATTCGGCATTGCATCTCGGAGATGATTTTCAGAAACATCCTGAACGCCTGCTTTCATCAGATGCCGGCTTTCTGTGGAACAGGAATAAATCGTACTCTTTCTCGTCATCGACTTTCTTGATATTGATAATTTATCAAATGGATAATATTATGTCAATATATTTAGAAATTTTTAATTATTCTGCATTAACCATTTGGAATAGCTACTTCATTATTTTACATAATAGCTTTGTTAAAGCTCAATGTTAATTTTTACATTTTATCAATTGAAGCGGACGGTACGGGACTCCTGGGGAAAAGGCGGGTTATGGGAGACTCCGCAGCCGAAAAACGGAGAGGGGCCTCAAAGAACGCCCGCGGAAGGCGAGCGCCAAAACCGGAAATCAACAAGCTGGATAACAGAGCCTGCTTAATAAAAATTGATATAGCGCTATTCTATTTTTGGAAGCACTCATAATGGGAATACTTTGTGTGAGTGAAGAGGAAAATAAATCTTCTTATATAGATTGAAGACTAAATGTGGTGGAAAGTGCAGTACCCCTGCGGGAAAAGCAGGTTAAGTTAGACCCAGCAGGCACAAAGCGGAGGAGGCTCCCGGCCGCCGCGGAAAGCGAGCGCCTAAGAGCAGGAATCAACAGGCAAGATTAACGGAGCCTAAGAAAGACAAAGGTAATTCGGAGGTGGAAGCTGTTGCTGAAGAAAAAAGTGAAGAGTGTTCCAATTGTCTTGCTGGTGTTTATGCTGACAATTATTCCTTCGGTCAAAGATAAACGTGAACTGGCGCATGCCACCCAGGGTCAAGCAGAGCTGGGGCGGAAAATAACGGCTATCCTTCAAGACCCCCATTTAAACGGAGCGCTGGCAGGAGTCAGCATCCGTTCCGCTTCAACAGGAAAAATACTGTATGACAGGGACGGGAATACACGATTAAGGCCGGCTTCAAACATGAAGCTATTGACTGCAGCGGCAGCCCTTGAAATTCTTGGAGAACAATATGTTTTCCAAACAGAGGTGCTGGCAGAAGGGCCAGTGATGAACCACTTATTACATGGTGATCTTTATTTAAAAGGAAAAGGCGATCCTTCTCTTTTACAGAAGGATTTTGATGAGCTTGCTTTAAAGTTGAAGAAGGGCGGCATAAAAACTGTTTCCGGAAACCTGATTGGAGATGATTCCTGGTTTGACCAAGAAAGGTATTCCTTTGATCTTGCCTGGACCGATGAACAGGAATATTACGGAGCCCAGATTTCGGCTCTAACGGTATCTCCTGATGAAGATTATGATGCGGGTTCGGTCATTTTAAAAGTGAGTCCGGCCAATCGGGCTGGAAAGCCTGCCGCAATAACTGTTTCTCCTCAAACGGATTATGTGGAAATCATCAATCATGTTCAAACATCAGGACCGGATGCAGAAAAAGAATTGAAAATGGTCCGCAAGCATGGAACGAACATAATTACAATGGAGGGGACAATTCCGCTTGGTTCATCCCCTGATAAACAATGGAGCGCTGTATGGGAGCCAACCGGGTATGCATTGGATTTATTTGATCAAGCACTTAAAAGGCAGGGGATCAAGCTTCTTGGAAGGATTAGGACAGGAAAGGTTCCAGAAACTGCAGCAGTTAAAGCTGTTCATTCATCAATGCCGCTATCTGAGCTTATGGTGCCATTTATGAAACTAAGCAATAACAGCCATGCAGAGGTGCTTGTGAAAGAATTAGGCAGAGTGAAAAAAGGAGAAGGAAGCTGGAAGAAGGGCCTTGAAACTGTAAGAGAAACAGCAGAAAGCTGGGGGCTGGATACTCATGCAATGCAGATCAGAGATGGCTCCGGAATTTCCCAGGCTGATTTGTTTCCAGCCAATGAAATTTCTAAACTATTGTATAAAATACAGAAAAAGCCATGGTTTCTAGCATATCTGCATGCATTGCCAACAGCAGGCGCAAGCGGCAGAATGGAAGGAGGGACCCTTAGAAAAAGAATGAAAAACACAGCTGCAGCGGGGAAGGTATTTGCGAAAACAGGAACAATTTCATCATGCAGTACTCTATCCGGTTACGCAACTGCAAAAAATGGGGAAAAATTTATTTTCTCTATTCTAATAAACAATTTCACAGAAGAAGAGGGAATCCAAAAGATACAGGATGATATAGCTGTTGTACTGGCAAGCGAAAAATGACCTCAGGCAACGGAATTTTTATCCTGTATTTTAGGACTAAAACTTGAAATCAAATTTACCCGGAAATAATAGAGGCTGAGATGGTAGAATAAATATATAAAATGCTGAGCCGCCAATAAGTAGTAAAGCAGGCAAGGGGGGGTATTATTAAAAGCTATCTATATAATCCGCCGGGGAAAAATAGCTGGAAAAGGTATACGCTTTCTCTCGTGACAATGGGGGCAATTCTCATTGCAGCATCCTTTTTTTATGGCGTTGCAATGGCCGCATATTTGTGGGCATCAGGGGAAGACCTGTCATTAATCGAATCTTTTGGAGTTCATCATCCCATGCTGGATTTTGCCTTAACCATGCTGGCAGATGTTTTTTGGATCTTGGGACTTTGGTTTTGCATAAGGGTGATCCATAAAAGAAAGCTTAGAACACTGATTACCTCAGGAGAACGGATAAATTGGAGGCGGATCTTCTGGGCGTATGGGATGTTTTTTTTCTTCATGATGGTTTTTCAGCTAATTGATTATGCCATTTTCCCATCTGATATTTCTTTAAATAATGTGAAGTGGAAGGATTTTTTCATTCTGCTTGTCTTGATTTTGGTGCTTGTGCCAATCCAAACTACAGTGGAGGAACTATTCTTCAGAGGGTTTTTATTGCAATGGTTTGGCAAAAAGATCCGTAATCCTTATATCCTCGCCGGCATTATTGCGATTATCTTTGGCTCCATGCATTTTTCAAATCCCGAAATGGAGCGTTCAGCCATTTTTGTAGGACTCGACTATTTATTTGTCGGGTTTATTCTTACATTCATTGCAGTTAAAATGGGGGGGCTTGAGCTGTCCATTGGAGTCCATGCTGCGAATAATATGTTTTTGTTTATCTTTTTTGCAGACGATCAATCTGTAGGCGGCGCTATTCCTTCGTTGTTTAAGGTGAAAAATAATGATCCGGTATACTCCCTGCTGTTTGATCTTTGTCTATTTGGCTTTTTTTATTTTTTAGTCTGGAGAAAATACCGCAGGCAGGAGCAATAAGGTGCAGAGAGTCCGTCGAATTGACGGATTTTTTTTATGCTTTCCCGGAAGGATACAGGTATCAGGCAGTGGCGGAAATCGGCATCACCGGATAATTGTTAAATCCATGGGAAATATATTGCGGTTTACGAAATGTCATGTATAATGGATAAGGTTAAAAGTAAACTTGAGGTTTAGTATATGAAAACAATTGTGCCTTAATGTTTACTATTACTAAACAATAAATCGAGGCTATATTATGCAAATCGGCAAAAAAATAAAAAATCTGCGCTTGAAAAAAGGATTAACGCAAGAAGAGCTTGGAGAAAGAACAGATTTAAGCAAAGGTTATATTTCACAGCTTGAGCGTGATTTGAGCTCCCCATCTATAGAAACCTTTTTTACTATTTTAGAGGTGCTTGGCTGCAGCCCTAGTCAATTTTTTGATGAAGAAGAACGCAAGCAAAAGGTCGTGTACACCCAGGAAGATCAGACTTTTTATGATGACCAGGAGAGAGGCTATCAAATTCAATGGCTTGTACCGGAATCCAATGAAAAAGAAATGGAACCGATTCGGCTGACTTTTAAGGAAAACGGTGAATTTAAGACATTCGAGCCCTCTCTTTCAGAGACATTTGGCTATGTACTCAAAGGTCAGGTACAGGTCAGGCTGGGCAGGCATACATATATTGCAAAAACTGGTGAATCAATATATTTTCATGCTTCAGAAGAACATAAAATCATTAACGACCATAAAGGGATGTCCGAGCTGCTGCTGGTGGCTACAGATTCCTATCTGTAAGAAAAATATGTATCCGAGAAGGAGGAGGCTGCAATGGCAGACCAGACAATTATCCGCTTTGAGCAGGTAACAAAGCAGTATGACCAAGACCCTGCAATACTGGATAACGTAAGTTTTGAGATTGAGAGAGGAAAGTTTTATACGCTGCTTGGCCCTTCAGGCTGCGGAAAAACCACTATTCTCCGCCTGATTGCCGGTTTTACGGACGCAACGAAAGGCAGCATATATTTTAACGGGAAATTAATTAATGATGTACCGGCTAATAAACGCCAGGTTAATACCGTGTTTCAGGATTACGCATTATTTCCCCATCTAAACGTGTTTGAAAACGTAGCATTTGGCCTTCGGATTAAAAAAATGAAAAATGCTGATGTTGAAGCAAAGGTGCTTGAGGCCCTATCCTTTGTTAACCTGGATGGATATGAGACAAGGGAAATCAGTGAGATGTCCGGCGGCCAGCGCCAGCGTGTGGCGATTGCACGGGCAATTGTGAATGAACCGGAAGTCATCCTCCTTGATGAGCCATTATCTGCCCTCGATCTTAAGCTTCGGACGGAAATGCAGTATGAATTGCGCGAGCTTCAAAGGCGCCTTGGAATTACCTTCATTTTCGTTACACATGACCAGGAAGAGGCTTTGGCCATGTCGGATGAAATATTCGTGCTGAATAAAGGAATTATCCAGCAAAGCGGAACTCCTACGGATATTTACGACGAGCCGATTAACCGGTTTGTTGCCGATTTCATCGGGGAGTCGAACATTGTTAAAGGAATGATGATCCAAGACAATCTGGCTGCATTTGGCGGGAAGCAATTTGATTGCGTGGATCAGGGCTTCAATCCGAATGAGCCTGTTGAAATCATCATCCGCCCTGAAGATCTGGAGATAACCACAGTAGATAGGGGCAAGCTGCAGGTGCGTGTAGATTCGCAGCTCTTCCGCGGTGTTCATTACGAAATCAGCAGCTATGATAAAGAGGGTAACGAGTGGCTTGTCCATTCAACGAAAAAGGCTACGGTAGGCGATGAAATTGGTCTTTATTTCGATCCGGAAGCCATTCATGTCATGCGTTTCGGGGAAACGGAAGAAGAATTCGATAAGCGTCTGGAAGCTTATAATGGCGGGGCGAGCCATGCAGAATAAGGCGTCGCGTAACATATATCTGATTCCATATGCATTATGGATCCTGCTTTTTGTTATTGCTCCTATTCTTCTTGTCCTTTATTATTCTTTCTTTGATATTGAAGGGAATTTTTCAATTTCCAATTATCAAAAGTTTTTTACACCCGTTTATTTGAAAATGACACTGAGTTCTTTTTGGTATTCATTTTTAATAACAGCTTTTTCACTGCTCATCGCCTATCCGGCAGCATATTTGTTAACTAAAACGAAACATAAGCAGCTGTGGCTTCTTTTAATCATTCTGCCGTCCTGGATTAATTTACTGTTAAAGGCCTATGCGTTCCTTGGCATTTTCGGGACATACGGAGCAGCTAACAGCTTCCTAAAAATAATCGGAATCGGAAGCAAACAAATCCTTTTTACAGATTTCAGCTTTATTTTCGTTTCGGTATATATTTTCATACCATTCATGATTTTGCCGATCTTTAATACATTGGATAAATTGAATCCCACCTTGCTTGATGCGGCTAATGATTTGGGGGCATCTTCCTGGACTACTTTCCGCCGGGTCATTTTCCCTCTCACCATTGAAGGTGTTAAGTCGGGATGCCAGGCAGTATTCATTCCATCATTATCACTATTCATGCTGACAAGATTGATTGCAGGAAACCGTGTTATTACGCTTGGCACAGCAATTGAACAGCATTTCCTTGTTACCCAGGACTGGGGCATGGGGTCAACGATTGCAGTCTTCCTGATCATTATTATGTTTGCGATTATGGCCCTAACAGGCAACAGAAAGCGGGGTGTCTAGAATGAGAAGAAAAAATTCAGCATTATCGTCCGTCTATCTTGTTGCGGTGTTTCTGGTGCTATATGCTCCTATTTTCTTTTTAGTGTACTATTCATTTAACAGCGGAGGTGACATGCATCAATTCGATAAGTTTACCCTTCAGTGGTATAAAGAATTGTTTCATGATACCCGCCTGCTGATTATTGTGTTGAATACCCTGGTCATTGCGCTGCTTTCCGCTGCAATTTCAACGATTCTGGGCGTGCTTGGGGCACTTGCTATCCGCAGTGTAAGGAAGAGAAAGACAAAAAATGCACTGCTTTCACTGAATAATGTCCTGATTGTAAGTCCTGATGTCATTATTGGTGCTTCATTCCTTATTCTTTTTACCATGATTGGGCTTAAGCTCGGGTTCTTCTCGGTCCTGCTGTCGCATATTGCCTTTAGTGTGCCGATTGTTGTCATTATGGTTCTGCCTAAACTCCAGGAAATGAGCCCGAGTCTGCTTGATGCAGCCAGGGATTTAGGGGCAAGCCGCTGGGATGTACTGTCAAAGGTAGTCATTCCTTATATTACTCCGGGCATTTTTGCTGGCTTTTTCCTTGCATTAACCTATTCCCTCGACGATTTTGCAGTTACATTTTTCGTGACGGGAAATGGATTTTCAACACTTTCCGTAGAAATTTACTCACTGGCCAGAAGGGGGATTTCCCTTAATATCAACGCGCTATCTACACTGCTATTCTTATTTACCATGGTGCTTGTTGTGGGATATTATTTCATCACCCAGCGCAATGCCAGGAATGGAATGGGGGCAGGAAAATGAAACAGCTGAGCCAAGTTTTCCTTGCGATCGCTATTATTTCAGCGGTGCTCCTGTACGCAGTATCGGGCTTGAACTCCTCTCAGGGATATTCAGGAGCAAAGACTTTAACGGTTTATAACTGGGGAGATTATATCGATTCTTCTCTAATCAAGAAGTTTGAAAAACAAACGGGCATTAAAGTGATTTATGAAACCTTTGATTCCAATGAAGCTATGATGACAAAAATTCAGCAGGGCGGGACTGCCTATGATATTGCGGTTCCTTCAGAATATATGATTGATAAAATGAGGAAGGAAAACCTTCTTCTGCCGCTCGATCACAGCAAGCTTCCGAACCTTAAGAATATTGACAAGCGATTTATGGATCTGCCGTTTGATCCGAAAAACAAGTATTCCATTCCTTATTTTTGGGGAACAGTCGGGATTGTGTATAATCCTAAATTACTCGGCAATAAAAAAATCACCAGCTGGGATGATCTGTGGGATAAAGATTTACGTAATCAGATTCTGCTGGCAGACAGTGCAAGAGAAGTAATCGGAATGGGGCTGAACAGTCTGAATTACTCGCTGAATGATACGAATAAAAAGCATCTTCAGGAGGCAAAGAGGAGACTGGACAGTCTGACACCGAATATTAAAGCGATTGTCGGTGATGAGAGCAGGATGCTGCTTGAAAACCAGGAAGCCTCCATTGGGGTTGTATGGTCTGGGGTTGCCTCAGAAATTATGGCAGAAAATGAAGATCTGCAATACGTGCTCCCAAAAGAAGGAACAAACTTATGGTTTGATAACATGGTTATCCCTAAAACAGCTAAGCATATTTCGGCAGCACATAAGTTTATTAACTTTATGCTGGATGCAAAGGTAGCTGCTAAAAATGCAGAGTATGTTAATTATTCTTCTCCAAATAAAGCGGCATTGAAATACATGCCAAAAGCGACTGTAAATGATAAACGTTTTTATCCATCACCTGAAATGACCGATAAGCTTGAGGTATATAAAAATCTCGGGCAAAAAAATCTTGCCTACTATAACGAACTGTTCTTAGAGTTCAAGATGCACAGAAAGTAAATAAAAGTCGGCGCCAGGCATTGGCGCCGACTTTTATTTTTGGCATACTCAAAAGATTCTTTACAGGAATTAAGTAAGAAAAGCCTGTTTCTGTTTTTATCAGTAATTTAAATATTGCGGTTTTGGTTTATGTCAGCGGATGTACTGGAAGTGTTGCTATTGTGTTTTTTACTGTTTGTTTCCTTAAGCTGTGAACCGGCATCAGCCACTTTGGATCCGATATCCTTCAGTTCACCAGTGGCTTGTTTTGCTGTTGAAAGAGCATCAGTTGAAATGTCCTTCACTTCTCCTACGCGCCCCAGAACCTCTTCATTCACCATTTCATAAAGGCTTTGTGCATCACTGATTGCTTCCTTTAAAGTTGTTGAAGCATCTTTGAAACGGCTAATCATCTGGTCCTTCAACTCGCCTGGGTTTTCCTTTACCTGTGCAATCATGCCCATTGATGAGTCCTTTAGATCGACTGCTGTTTCTTTCACTTTAGTACGAGTGCGTGAATCCAATAAGGTTAAAGCCCCTCCAATGATTCCCCCAATAATTATACCTTTTAACATTTTACTGTTTTTCTCATTATCGCTGGTCATTTGCTGAGTCATATTTACTTCCTCCTTATTTTGTAAGTATCGATGCTTGTTGGTTTTTTCCCGATATATGCAAAAATCAAACAAAAAATTTAAAAAAATTAACAACAAACAATTTTGCTTTCTAAACTTTCCGGCTGTGCACCTTGGTCTTTAGCCGCAAGCCAGGCAGGAACTAAATCTTGAAATCTTCTGGACAAGGGGCAGTCTCTTTTAGTTATTGACAGTAAAAAAAAACCATATTATAGTTAAATACATTAATAGTTAAAGAGTTGAACTAATATAGGGATGTTGATTATTTATGCATAATGACGAGGTTCAAGGGTTAATTGACCGCTATTTAAGAGTTTCCTTTTATGTTTCAAAAATAGGCGAATCACTGATAAAGGAACAAATTTGCAGTGATCTGACAAATGAGCAGTATTATACGCTGCGATTCATCCAGCAGGCGCCGCAGTGCAAGTCCACTGACCTAGCTGAGGCCTTTTATGTTAATAAAAGCGCAATCTCAGCCATTATCACCCGTTTAACCGATAAAGGGCTTATTCAGCGTAAACGGGATGAAAATGACCGCAGGGTGGTATATCTCACCCTGACAAAAGAAGGAGAAGCATTATTCGCCTCAAAAGAACAGAAAATCCATAAGCTCGTAGAATCATTTATCACAAAGTTTAATAATGAGGAAATAGAAGCTTTCATTCATACATACGAAAAGCTTTCGCGAATATTAATCGAAATGACAAAAGAAAAACAGGAGGAACCTTCATGAGCGTAATATTAAAAGGAAAATGGCTGATCCTTGCTGCCTGGATTGCAGCAGCTGCCGTATTAATGGGGCTGGCTCCCAATATGGCTGACCTTGTCAGTGAAAAAGGGCAGCTTTCCATACCTGACACCTATTCTTCTGCCATGGCTAATAAAATTATGAAGGATATCAGCGATGATGATGAATCGCAGGTGGCGCTTGTATTTCACAGCAAGACAAAGCTCTCAGCTGCAGATCTGGCTGATATAGAACAAGGGATAAACAAGCTTGAAACCGATAAAAGTAAACTCGGCATCAATGACATTACGACCCATTTTAAAGAAAAATCCCTAAAAAACCAGCTGGTTTCAAAGGATGGAAAAACTATTTTGGCTTCACTCTCCATGAACATGGGGAACCGCGACCGGAAAGAAACGTCTAAGGCTCTGTACAAAGAGCTTAAAGAAGTAAAGGTCGGGCATTACTATACCAGCAGCTGGATGATCGATGAAGATCTTAATACGAACTCCCAGGAAGGACTGAAAAAAACGGAAGGCATTACCGTTATTTTTATCCTTGGTGTATTGCTCCTCGTATTCCGTTCGGTCATTACGCCCATCATTCCGCTGGTGACGGTGGGGATTTCCTATCTGGTTTCTCAATCTATCGTGTCCTTCCTGGTGAATTCCTTTGACTTTCCTATCTCATCTTATACACAAATATTTATGGTGGCCATCATGTTCGGGATTGGAACGGATTACTGCATCCTGTTATTCAGCAGGTTTAAAGAAGAAATATCAGAGCACGAAACCTTGGCGGAAGCAATTATCACTACCTACAGGACAGCGGGGAAAACTGTATTTTTCAGCGGGCTTGCAGTCCTTGTCGGCTTTGCTGCAATCGGCTTTTCAACCTTTAAGCTTTATCAATCCGCTGCGGCGGTAGCTGTTGGAGTAGCAGTTTTATTATTGGCTCTTGTAACGGTCGTGCCTTTTTTTATGGCTGTTTTAGGAAAGAAAATATTCTGGCCCTCTAAAGGCAAGCTTGAGCATAAAGAAAGCAGGTTATGGGGAGCTGCTGGGAAATTTGCGCTTGCCCGGCCATTTATCGCTTTACTTATTGTAGCGGCAATATGTGTTCCATTTTTGGTTTTTTACGACGGGAAGCTGTCTTACAATTCCTTGAATGAAGCAGGAGATGATATGGCATCTGTTAAGGCATTTGATATTGTTTCATCTGGATTCGGCCCAGGGCAGTCCATGCCTACTCAGGTTGTCATTAAAAATGACGAGAGCATGAATTCAGCAGAGTATGTAGCTTTGGCTGAAAAAATTTCCCAGGAAGTTGCAAAAGTCGATGGAGTGGATACAGTACGTTCCGTGACCCGCCCTGCAGGAAAGCCTATAGAGAACTTGTTTGTATCCAAGCAGGCAGATTCACTGGAAAAGGGTGTCGGCAAAGGAAATGAAGGCATCAAAAAAATCAGTGACGGCCTGAAGAAAGCAGGCGGCGAACTATCCAAGTCAGCACCTCAGCTGAATAAAGCGACAGATGGAATTAACGGCCTGATTAGCGGGACGGATGAGCTGAAAAATGGAATGGGTAAAGTCCAAAACGGATTAACTGCCATTGAAACAGGCATCCGCAGTGGTTCGATGGGTGCCGGGGACATCAAAAAGGGGATGCGTGAGGTACAGAAGAACCTTGTCAAGCTCTCAAATGGAATGACAAAGCTTGCAAACGGCTATAAACAAGCCAGTGCAGGTTTGGGTGACCTCCAAAGCAAGTATAAAGAAATCGGGACGGGGCTCACACAAATTTCCCAAAGCCTCCAAGGACTCGATGCAAACTTTAAAGGAATAGAAAACAAATACCCTGATCTTCAATCTGACAGGGATTATCAAACGATTAAAGGAACTGTCGGTTCTGTTCAAAAGGGCTTAGGGCCTCTATCCTCGGGTCTTACTCAGCTTAACGGGGGACTGTCAAAAGTGAAGGGCGGCATTGATACTGCCAATGCAAGTCTCGCTTCAGCAGCTTCTGGCCAGAGTGAATTGGCCAGCGGAATGACAAAGCTTATTGCCGGGATGAACGAGCTGCAGACAGGATTGACTAAAGCAGCAAACGGGCAGGAGCAAGTGATTGGAAATATCTCGAAATTTCAAGGCGGCCTTACTAGCCTGAATACAGGACAGAAGCAGCTGCTGAACGGATTTTCAAACCTGAACGGACAGATGAATTCATTGACGAATGGGCTGAATGACAGTGCGAATGGCTTGAATCAGGTCCACAAAGGATTGAATTCTGCCCAAGGCTATTTGTCTGGATTAGCCTCTTCGGACAAAAACGTATCAGGACTTTATATTCCGGATGAAGTACTGAATAGCAAAGACTTCAAACAAGCACTTGATGCATATATGTCTCCAGACCGCAAAGTGATGACCATGGATGTGATATTTAAGGATAATCCATATTCCAATGAAGCCATCAGTGAGATTGATCCAATCAAGAAGTCTATAGCCATTGCAGTGAAGGATACGAGCCTTGAAAATGCGAAGGTAGCCATTGGCGGTGTAACAAGCACCTATAATGATATGAGCAAAATATCAGATGCAGATTATTCAAGGACCGTTGTGCTTATGCTCGCTGGAATCGGTATCATACTGTTCCTGCTGCTCCGTTCAATCGTGATGCCGATTTATCTAATTGCTTCGCTGGTTTTGACATACTATACTTCCATGGCCATAACAGAAGTGATATTTGTTAACATCCTTGGCTATGAAGGCATCAGCTGGGCCGTGCCGTTCTTTGCATTCGTCATATTGATAGCGCTCGGAATTGATTACAGCATATTCTTAATGGACCGATTCAACGAATACAAAGATATGCCGATAAAAGAAGCTATGCTTTTATCAATGAGGAAAATGGGAACGGTGATTATCTCTGCTGCCATTATCCTTGGGGGAACCTTTGCTGCCATGATGCCGGCTGGAGTTCTCTCCCTGCTCGAAATTGCCACGTTAATTCTTATAGGCCTTGTGCTGTATGCTCTGGTTATATTGCCTCTATTCATACCGATTATGGCGAAAACCTTCGGCAAAGCAAATTGGTGGCCATTTATTAAATAAGAAGTTTTCATAGAAAAAAGGGGCGGATCACACAATTGTGATCCGCCCCTTTGTTTTTGTAAAAAAGAACTTTGCTTGTAAAGCCAGTCGTGTTTTACAAGGCATTTCGCATTTATGCTAAAACAAGATCCGGCGAGTTTGCACGGACAATTTCATCAACTTCTGATCCTTCCAGTGTTTCTTTCTTAAGAAGTGTTTCCACAAGGTTCTGGAATTGTACACGGTGTACATCAATCAGTTCTTCTGTTTGAAGAATGGCTTCCTGGAATAATTCCTGCATTTTCACTTCTTTTTGCCCTTTGTTGAAGGTCAGGGTGAAGCCGTCCTGCAGCAATCCAGTTTCAACCATTTGTTCGAGCACATGCTTGGCCTGCTTCACGTCGCCTGATACGCCTATACTGTGCTCGCCCAAAAACATGCGTTCCGCTACACCGCCGGCAAGGATCATTTTGACCTGATCCAGCAATTCGCTGCTTGTTGCAAGATGAAGCTCTTTGGAAATAGGGGCAACATAGCCTAATGCTTCTCCCCGTGGAATGATCGTTGCTTTACGCACCGATCCCGGCTTTGTCAGAGAAGCAATTAAAGCATGTCCGCTTTCATGGATTGCGACTCTTTTTTTCGTGTCCCAATCATTCAGAGTGCGGGAGGTGCTTCCTAATATCGTACGGTCGATGGCATAATCCATATCTTCTTTATGGATGGCTTCCTGTCCATTTCTCAAAGCCTTTCTGGAAGCTGTGTCAAATAATAAGCTTAGATCCGCACCTGAAAATCCAGAAGTGCTTTCAGCCAGTTCATCCAGGGATGCTAAAACATCCTCGGCAAGATTTTTTCCTTTGGAATGAATGCTGATAATTTCTTTCCTTCCTTTTGTATCCGGAAGCGGCACCTGAAAGGAGAAATCAATTCTTCCGGGACGCAGAAAGGCTTCGTCCAGCATATCCTTCCGGTTAGTAGCGGCTATGAATAAGATCCCGTCATTTGGATGTCCTCCGTCAAGCTGTACCAGAAGTTCAGTCAGGGTTTTTTCTCCTTCTTCTCCTCCGGTTGCTTTCCTTCTTGCAGCAAGAGCATCCACCTCATCTATAAAGATGACAGCAGGTGTCTGTTTTCTCGCATTCTGGAAGAGGCTGCGCACTCTTGAAGCACCGACTCCGACAAACATTTCATTAAATGCAGAACCGCTTGTTGAAAAGAAGTTTGCATTGAGTTCCTTTGCGATGGCCTGGGCAAGCAGTGTTTTTCCAGTTCCCGGCGGCCCGTATAGTAAAATGCCCTGAGGCGGCTTAATTCCAATTTTTGAAGAACGTTCCGGCTCTTTCAAAATAGTTAGAGTCTGGAGGATTTCCTCTTTGATTTCTGTCTGCAGTCCGCCTACATCCTTGAGTGTGATGGATGGAAGAGGTCTGGCTGCAGAAAGGCTGTTTTTCATTTTATTGCCGACGCCAATTCCGCCTTTGGTTTTTTGCTGTATGAAAATGGCAGCAGCAACTATTAAAGCAACAAAACCGCCAAGCAGCCAGGCGCTTGTCCTGCTGGTAGATGAAAATGAATATTGAACATTATAAGTTTCGACAAGTTTATTGACCATCTGACTGTTTGGAGGCACATGAGAAACAAACTTTCCGCTGTCTGTGCCAATGGTAAGAGTGCCGTTTGGCTTCTCCTGCAGAAATACGGGTTTGCCATGCTGATCTTTGATCGTTTTTTCAACCGATGAAAAAGGGATCTCGGCAGGCCCTGTCCTTGAAAGGGTATACCATGCTATTCCAGCAGTTATCACAATGAAAGCCAAAAATATTGGCAGCAGCTTCGAAACAAATTTTGAATTTGAGTTCAATATTCCATCTCCTTTTTGAATATATATCCAGTATAGAAAAATTATAATTATTATACATAGGTAATTAGTACTAAAACTAGAGGTAAATTATGCTAATTTCAAAAAAGAGGTTTAAAATGCATTTTTCTTGATTTTAATATAAAAAGATGGCTAGGGGGCAGCTGTTAGACAAGCATACATAGGAATGATAAAGTAGAATTGTATGTGGTAAAAAGAAGCCTCTAAGAAGACGCTGACTGGCGATGCTTAAAGATTTTAATGTAAAGGCAGATGATTATTGCAGTATGAATAAGTTTAAACCAGATTATATACTTACTATGAAAGATATTATAAAAGAAGGCGATCCTATCCTGCGCGAAATTACGGATGAGGTAAGCCTGCCGCTTGCTGAAGATGATAAGGATACATTGGCCTGCATGATGCAGTTCCTTAAAAACAGCCAGGATCCGGTAATGTCAAAGAAATATAACCTGCGCGGGGGAATTGGTTTATCGGCAAACCAAATCGGTCTGAATAAACGGATGTTTGTGATGTACTTTACAGATAGTGACGGCAAACTTTATGAAGAGTGCCTGATTAATCCAAAGATTATAAGCACGTCCGCTTCCATGATCTATTTGCCTCAGAGCGAGGGCTGCCTGTCGGTGGACAGGGATGTAAAGGGCTATGTGCCGAGATATGAACGGGTGAAGGCAAAGGCGTTCAATATTAAAGGCGAGGAAGTGACCTTCCGCTTGAAGGGCTTTCCTGCCATTGTGTTTCAGCATGAGCTGGACCACTTGAACGGAAAAATGTTTTATGACCGGATCAATTCCGAAAATCCATTTAAGCTTCCTGAGAATACAGAGATTAAAAGCCTGTGAGAGCAGGGAACATATGGGCAAAGCGTCTGCTTTGCCTTTTTGTCATGTTTTTCAGCTTTTCAGTGCTCCGGAAAGAGCTGGTGTTTCTTTAAGTTCTCAAGGACTGCCTGGCTCATTTTGAAATAGCCTTCCCTTGTTAAATGGATGCCATCATCGCTTATTAGAATATTAAGATCACCGGCTGACTTAATGAAGGACCGGACATCGATGAGTGCAACATTTAGCTCCTTGGCAAGCATTTTCAGCCTGCGGTTATACATGCCGTGCCAGTGTTCAATGCCGCCTACAAAAGAAACAAAATGTCCAATGGATGGACCGTATCTGTCAGCAATCGAACGATAATAACGGGTCGGGTCTAATGGAGGGAGAGTCAATAAATAAGGGGTTATATGCCTTGTTTGGAATTCGCTGACCATGAAAGACAGATTTTCCACGTAACGTTCAAGGGGGACAATGGGCTGATGGTTTCCATCTGGCTCAAGCGCAACTTCTTCCCATTTAAAGTTGCAGTCATTTCCGCCTACATTGATCAATACGGCATCAGGATTTTCTGCAAGCACATCTTTTTCCAGCCGGTTTACAAGGAAGTCGGAGTTATCGTTAAATACGCCTTTATTAAGGATTTCGATACCAGGAATGGATTCGGTCAATTTACCGAGAACGCTCGGATAATTATCCTTTAATATTCTCATTCGCCCTTTGACGAATGTAATGCCTCTTGTTAAGCTATCACCAAAACAAATGATCTTCAATCGTATCCACCTCGTTTAGTGCGTCTGCTTATATTTTAAGTTCTTCCGGCTGATTTTTCAATTTATATACATCATGAAAAAGGCACTGAAAATGGGTTTCAGTGCCTTTTTTTACATGGATTTTTTCGTCTTTTCTTCTAGAGAAGCAGATTTGACGCGGGCTTTGCCCATAAAGAAGACAGCAATTGCGGCTAGTCCAATCGGTATTAGAGCAAGGGTGAATGTAAAGGTAATTGAATCTGACATAGCCTGTAGAATTTTAGCCAGTATAACAGAAGGAATTTTTGCACGTTCGCTTGATTGGAATAATGTTTGGGCATTTTCACCGTTTACAGGCGATTGAAAGCCGGCACCTTTCATTCCCTTGAAGGCATCCTTCAATTTATCAGTAAATGCATTGTTTTGGATGGACCCGAAAATTGTAATGCCCAATGTCATTCCGAGAGAGCGCAGGAATGAATTTGTCGAGTTGGCAGAACCGCGAAATCTTGGTTCGAGATTGTGGATGCTTGCAGTCGGCAGGAGGGAGAAGGAAAAGCCCATCCCAAAGCCTACGATAATCATATAAATAGTTAATAGGAAACGGCTGGTGTCTGGTGTAAGTGTACTTAATAGGAACATGCCTGCAAAATAGGAAACAACAGAAACGAACATTAAATTCCTGAAGGTCGTTTTAGTCTGGAAAATCCCTCCGCCTGCACTGCCGGCGACAGAGCCGAGCATCATTGGCGTCAAAATGAATCCTGCACTTGTCGCAGATCCGCCGTATACACCCTGTACAAATATAGGAATAAACACGGTCAGGATAATGAATGTCGCGCCGTAAAAGAGAGCTAAAACCTGGGAAACTGCAAATAGACGTTTCTTAAACAGCCAAAAAGAAATAATAGGATCTTTGGCACGTCTTTCAAATAAAAAGAAGAGAAGGATAAAGACCAAAAAGCTGCTAAGCAGACCGGTGATCTGGATTGAATCCCACTGATATTTCTTGCCGCCAAGCTCAAGTGCGAACATCAGACTGACAACGGATATGACCAGTGTAATGGCTCCTCCCCAGTCAATTTTTTGTTCTTTATGCTCTTTTGATTCCTTATAATAACGAGCGATAAAGAACAAAGACAATAATCCTATCGGAACATTTACATAAAAAATCCAGTGCCAGGTAATATATTCAGTGATATACGCCCCAAGAAGAGGGCCAAGTACACTTGAAGCGCCAAAAACTGCGCCAAGCAGACCAGTCATTTTCCCTCGTCTTTCGGGAGGGAAAATATCAAACACAATGGTGAAGGCAATCGGCATAAGCGCACCGCCGCCAATCCCCTGAATTGCACGGAAAATACTAAGCTGAATAATGTTATGCGAAATTCCGCATAGTGCTGATCCAATAAGGAAAACAGCCAGTCCGAAGATATAAAACCGCTTGCGGCCATACATATCGGAAAGCTTTCCGAATATGGGCATACCTGCCATCGTGGCTGCCATATAGGCGGAGGTAACCCAAATGAACTTATCATAGCCTCCTAAATCCGAAACGATCGTACCCATGGCTGTCGCGACAATCGTGTTGTCCATGGCGGCCATCAAAATGCCCAATAAAAGGCCGGCTACAATATATTTCTGTTTTTGATCACTAGTAACCATATTCAATCTCCCTTCCAATAAATAAACTCCAGAGTGTTTTACAAAGATGATTGCTTTTCGGTAAAATAAATATAATAAAATGGGATTATCTTGATTATCAAGATAATTTTAAGTGTAGTGAGGGGGGCTTATGTATGTCAAGGGAATTTTACAGTAAAGAAGAACTGACAGAGAGTTTGTCGCAAAGCCTGCGTAAATTCAGCACTAGAACTGTACTTTTTCAGCAGAACGTGGCTTACAAATTGGGTGTTGTACATACGGATTTAAAAACTGCCGATATATTAAATGAAACTGGACCCATCACTGCCGGAGAGCTGGCCAAAATTACAGGATTAAGCTCAGGCTCCGTGACTGCGCTTATTAACCGCCTGGAAACGGCAGGCTATGTAAAAAGAGAGAAAGACCCGGAAGACCTTAGAAGAGTCATCATCGTTCCGGCAAAAGAGCGCCAAAAAGATATCAGGCAGCACTATACCTCGCTTTCGCGTGCCACAAAGGAATACTGTACCCGCTATAATGAAGAAGAACTTTCATTGCTTAATGATTTCATCGGGCACCTTTCGCAAATCATGCATGAAGAAAACCTTAAATTAACAAAGGGCGGACACTGCCGGAGACAGTAAGATACTTAGAGGGCATCCATGTTTCGGGGCTGTTCATCTTTAACAATAAACTTCACAATTCTTTTCTATTTTTAATTGAAAATGATTATCAATATCTGTTAGAATGTAGGTAATATCATTCCATTGTAAAAAGAGGAGAAACCATACATATGAAACATTTAAAAAAGACCGCCGCAGTCTTGGTATCTATCAGTCTTCTGGCTGGCTGTGCTGGGACCAAAGAAACCAAATCACCTGATAAGGAATCAGCAAAGCCTGCTGAGTCTGTTTCAGAAAAGGAACTTAAAGGCGTTTCATCCGAATACAGAGAATATGCACTAGGACAAATTGAGGAATTTGTAAAAGCTACAGAAAACTTTACAAATGCTGTTAAGTCTGGGAATCTGAAAAAAGCGCAGGAATTATACGGACCTGCAAGAATGTATTATGAAAGGTCAGAGCCGATTGCTGAAGCATTCGGAGACCTTGATCCAAAAATAGATGCCAGAGAAGGAGACGTTCCAGAAAAGACCTGGACTGGCTATCACCGTATTGAAAAAGGTTTGTGGGTTGACAAAACGACCAAAGGCAGCGAAATATATGCTGATCAATTGATGAAGGATGTGACACTGCTGCGGGCGAAGGTAGAGGCCGTTGAGGTAACTCCTGAACTGTTGATTACAGGGGCGGTGGACTTATTGAATGAAGTATCCACCTCCAAGGTAACTGGGGAAGAAGACCAGTATTCCCATACCGATCTTTATGATTTCGCAGCGAATGTCCAGGGAGCAGAAAAGATTTATCTGCTGTTAAAACCTGTATTGGAGAAGAAAGATCCAGCTGTATCCGAAAATATTGCAAAGCACTTCCAAGCAGTTTATTCTCTGCTGAATCAGCATAAACAAGGAAACGGCTACAAGCTTTATACAGAACTAAAGGAAGATGAGGTTAAGCAGCTAAGCCAGGCAATTGATGCGCTGGCAGAGCCGCTGTCTCAAATAGGAATTGTAACGGGGGAATCCTGATTGGCAAAGAATCCAGAACAAACATCACAAGAACCTTCCTTATTAAACAAAAAATTCACAAGAAGAGATATGCTGAAAACGGCAGGCGCAGGCGGTGTCGGCGTGCTGATAGGTGCATCCGGGCTCGGCGGCATTCTTTCTTTGGCGAATGCTGAGGCGGACCACCAGGCAGATAAGGGTACGGACATCGTGTCCTTTTATGGAAAGCATCAGTCAGGAATTGCTACAGAAACACAAAATCACCTGTATTTTGTTTCACTTGATGCAACAGCTTCAAACAGGCTGGAACTGATTCAATTATTCAAGGACTGGACAGAGGCTGCTGCGAGGCTGACAAAAGGCAAACCGGTAGGAGACCAGTCCCCGAACGGATTTCTCCCGCCAAAGGATACAGGTGACGCGGCTGGTTTATCGCCATCAAACTTAACGATTACTTTCGGGGTGGGGCCTGCACTTTTTGTGAAAGATGGTAAAGATCGATACGGTTTAAAACATAAACAGGCTAAGGAACTAAAAGATCTCCCTGCGTTTTCACTTGATGCCCTTGAGGATAAATGGTCAGGCGGCGACATCTGCATCCAGGCATGCGCCGATGATCTTCAGGTGGCTTTTCATGCTGTTCGTAATCTTGTGAGAATTGCAAGAGGTAAAGCTGTTATCCGCTGGGCACAAACGGGATTCCAGCGCTCCAAGCAGGCGGATCATGGAAATGAAACACCAAGAAATTTATTCGGATTTAAAGACGGCACCGTCAATCCGGACGTCAAAAAAGCCAGAGATATGAATAGCGAAGTTTTTGTAACCCCCGGCAGCGATAAAGATTGGATGGTTAACGGCAGCTATATGGTCGTCAGGCGCATTCAAATGTTTATTGAAGTCTGGGACAGGACGACGCTGAAGGAACAGGAAAAAACATTTGGCCGACATCGGGACAGCGGGGCGCCGCTGGGTTCACAGCGCGAATTTGATAAAGCAGATTTTGAAAAAAAGGATGAAAACGGACAGACCGTCATACCTGCTGCTTCCCATATGCGTTCTGCCCATGGAGAAGGAAAGCAGCAAATACTGCGTAGAGCCTATTCATATGCTGATGGCATGGATCCTAAAACAGGCAGCTTTGACGCTGGCCTATTGTTCATTTGTTTTCAGAAAAGCCCAAGCAAGCAATTTATCCCCATTCAGGAACGACTTGCTAAAAACGATAAATTAAATGAGTATACCGTTCACCGCGGCAGTGCTATTTTTGCCTGCCTGCCGGGAATCAAACAGGGCGGATATATAGGAGAGACACTATTTTCATAATGGTGTCCTCTTTCTTGAAGGAGAGAAACTCAATGATTTCCCCAAAACGAAGATCGATAGCGATATTCATTTTTTGTTTGTGCATGTTGTTTGGCGCTGCACCTTCAGGACATGCCGAGGAAAGTACAGACGGACTGTTTATGTATATAGGCGACAGCTTAATGAAAGCAAAAGCGGGGGATTTAAAAACCGTTTCCGTAAATATGAGCAAGTTCAGCAAAGAATGGAATTCAAGCAAAAAAGAGGGTAAAAAGGCAAAACAGGTGGATAAACATCTTCTTGCTGTAGAAAGAGCCGTAAAGGAAGGGAAAAAACCTGCAGAAATCAATACCCTCCTTTCTGCTCTTTCAGGTTCTCTTGCTGCCTATGATAAGGAGCAGAAGCCTGATGACAGCAGTGAGGGAAAAGCACGTGTGAAAGCCATGCTTCCTATAGCTGACAGATTGAAGTCCAAGGTGGAAAACAAAGACTTCGATGCTGCAAAATCAGAATACCAAAATCTTATGTCTGCATGGGCCGATGCAGAAAATGACGTGCGCAAGATAAGCGTTGCTTCGTATGGAGAAATTGAGAAATATATGGCCTTCGTCAGGATTGCCATTACCCAGGAGCCTCCAGATCCTGCAAAGGCAAAAGAGAATATAGCAGAATTGAAAGAATCAATCAATGGCTTGCTGACTGGCAACATCAAAAAGTCTATAAAAGGGAATTATTCATTATCTGATGTTTCCGGGCTGTTAGCCCAAAGTAAAGACTACATAGAAGACGGAAAGAATAAACAGGCAATAAGCAGTCTTAATCAAATCCTGAACATATGGCCGATGGTTGAAGGTGATGTTTCGACAAGAGACAGCAAACTTTATAGTGATATGGAAACGAAGGTCCCTTCAAGCATCTCGCTGCTTCAATCAAAAAAACCTCAAACAAAAGTGGCAAAATCCATTATTGAAGATCTGCATGACAGACTGGCACCTTTACTGAAAGATACCAGCTATTCCATGTGGGATGCTGCCCTGATTCTCCTCAGAGAAGGATTAGAAGCTCTCCTGATCGTGGCAACGCTGTTATCCTTCCTGAAGAAGGTAAATCAGGGAGACAAGCAAAAATGGATATGGGCAGGTGTCGCAGCAGGACTTGCTGCCAGCTCCGTGCTAGCTGTCATTATAAACATACTATTTTCCAGAATCACGGCCGCTTCAAGCAGGGAATATATTGAAGGCCTGGTCGGAATTGCGGCTGTCATCATGATGCTGACTGTCGGCGCGTGGCTTCACAGCAAATCTAATGTAAACGGCTGGAACCGGTATATTAATAAGCAGATGGGAGAGGCCATTGCTACAGGAAGCCTGTTCTCTTTCGCTTTTATCAGCTTTCTCTCCATTTTTAGAGAAGGTGCTGAAACCATCATTTTTTATACAGGAATGGCGCCATATATGAGTTTAAAGCAGCTTGTAATTGGAATTGTAATTGCGATTGCCATTCTGGGGGTAATTGGATTTATCATCATCCATTACAGTGTGAAAGTGCCAATTCGCTTATTCTTCATTGCTGCAACATTACTGATTTATGTATTGTCCTTTAAAGTACTTGGAATCAGCATTCATTCTCTCCAGGTTTCACAGCTTATTTCTACACATACGATTCATTCTTTCCCATTCATTGAATGGATTGGACTTTATCCTACTGCAGAAACTCTAGTGCCACAGGGAGTGCTAATCCTGATTATTATACTAGCAGGCTATTGGATTAAAAAAAGAAATCAAACAGCTTTATAAAAGGGGAAGCACCCCAGCCAGCCCCTAAAGCTGGAAAATGAAAAAAGTTCCCCTGAAGAGGGGAACTTTTTTAGTATCTCACGTTCCAGATTTAGATTTGCGGTATCGATATTGCTGCCACTGAAAGCGGATAAAACATCCGATGCAAAAGCCGAGGATGGCAACAAAGGCGGCTAGTGCAACCATAATGGTGAAAACATATTCCGCTATCGTCCACCCTATAAGGAAGCTTGCTAGACCAAGGGCAAGGCATACGACAGCGATGACCTGATTAAATTGCTGCTGGCTATGTTCCTCCGGTATATATGAAGAAGGAGATTTCCTTAGAAACAGTTTTGCAAGTCTCATAACAGGATTATAATTGAAAACCAGACCCAGCAGACCAGCAAGTAAAGGGATGGCCAGTATCCACTCCTGTCCTGAAATCCAAGAAGATATTACGCTTAACACAATGAACCACTGATTTGTCCTGACAAGGGGACGGGGAATGGTCCGCACTGTATTTTGCAAGTTAATCCCCACCTTTCTTATGAATTTTATCTGTTTTTAACATTTTATAAATAATTCCTTCTTTTGTGAAGGATAAAGCTCTCATAAAGCCAGGAAGGAATATAATGGCTGCGGGGAGAATAGTAAGGGAGCAGCCAGGCTGTTTGAAAAATTGGTCATATTTTTCAATAATTATCAGGAGAAAGAAGTGTGTGCATGAAAATTAAAGAGCTTGTTTCTCATCTTTTTTACGCGGATATTTCAGGAGATGAACAAACAGAGATTACCGGACTTAAAATGGATTCTAGAAAAGTGAAACCTGGCGATTTGTTTATGTGTGTTCCGGGAATAAAGGGGTTTTTAGAGGACAGGAGCCAATTTGCCCAGGCTGCAGTTGATGCGGGTGCTGCGGCACTGCTGCTCGAAAAAGATGTTAATGTTAGTGTACCTAAAATATTTGTTAAAGATGTCCGCGCTGCAATGGCAATATTATCGGCAGCTTTTTACGGGTATCCAAGCAAGGGAATGAAAGTGATTGGAGTCACTGGTACGAATGGAAAGACAACTACTTCGCATATTTTAGAATCAATACTGAAAAAAGCCGGGCACGAAACGGGAACAATGGGAAATATCGGTGTAAGAATTGGCGAAGAGATTTTTGAAACAGACATCAATACTCAGGAGCCTCCCGTTCTACAGGAAAATCTCCGGAAAATGAGGAATTCACAAGCAGAGTACTGTGTGATGGAAGTCACTTCACAGGGGCTTGATATGGGCAGAGTGATAGGGACTCATTTTAGAACAGCAATTTTTACAAACCTCTCAATTGACCATCTTGATTACCATGGCACAATGGATGCCTACCGGGAAACCAAGGGCCTTTTATTCAGCCGGCTTGGAAATGGCACTTTTTCATCCGAAGCAGAAAAGCAGTACAGCGTTATTAACCATGATGATCCTTCAGCTCCCTATTTTAAAAGGGTAACTGCATCTGAAGTCATATCTTATGGAATTGAAACGTCATCGGACGTTATGGCAAAAGACATAAACATGACTGCAGCTGGCACAGAATTTACATTGCTTACTTCTGCTGGACATCAGCATATCAAAACCAGGATGATTGGAAGATTCAATATATACAATATTCTCGCTGCAGCCGCCGCTGCTCTTGCTGAAAAAATCTCGCTGGATACGATTGCGGAAAGTGTAAGGGAATGTATGAATGCTGCAGGGAGAATGGAGATCATTGATGAGGGACAAAATTTCCTGGCCATTGCAGATTATGCCCATACTCCAGATGCACTGGAAAATGCGCTTGCGGCACTGAATGAATTTGCACAAGGAAGAATCATAACGGTTTTTGGCTGCGGAGGAAATAGAGATGCTGGCAAAAGACCAGTTATGGGAGCAATTGCGCAAAAATACAGCGATTATGTTATTATCACTTCAGATAATCCAAGGGATGAAAATCCTGATGATATCATAAATGAAATTGCTGCAGGATTTACAGGGAAACATGCTTCCTATTGTAAGGAAGTGGACCGCCGAACTGCCATTGGTAAGGCAATTGAACAGGCGAGACCAGGAGATATTGTATTTGTTGCAGGCAAAGGACATGAAACCTATCAAATCGTGCAGGGAGAACATCAGCATTTTGATGATAGAGAAGAGATACGAAAATGTATAAGGGATGCGAAAAGCAGGAGTGATTTATAATAATTATAAACTGATATTGATTATTAATTAAAATGTTATATAATATATATTAAAGAACTATAGCAAGAAGAGGAGGATGCCAGAATGGCTGCTGTAAAAATATGCGAAAATTGCGGATTTCCTATTAAAAAACTCAAGCACTCCATCCTATGCCAATGCAATCATAAAATTTTAACAGGACATCCTGTTCAAAAAAAGCAATAATCCATAAAAAACTGGACAAGATAAACTTGCAAGCCGATTTATGCTAATACTGATGAATCGGTTTTTTAATGTTCATCAACCTACATGAAAGCATCAACATTCATTTAAGTTTGGAGGCATTAAAGCCTAAAAAGCCAATAAATTAGTGATTGATTAGATTTCCCTTTATAATAAAAATAAATTTTGAAACGAAGTGCTGATTCATCCGTACATATAGGGAGCGATAAAATAGTACGATTCATTCGTATAGAAGCTTTATTATCAGCGGAGTGGACAAGATATCAGGTAACCGGTTTTCTGAGGTATCCTGTCTTCTTCACAGCATAAAGAAGAAATATGGACCATTACGGCAGGAGGTGCCTGGGATTTGATCATTGCCAATTTATAGTAAGTGTATAGTGAAATGGCTTTGGTTTTCCTGACACATTGGATATAACGCTAAAATTATTTCTGGTCGCAATATTAATCGCGATGACGGCTTTTTTTGTATCATCTGAATTTGCCATTGTTAAGATTAGAAGCTCGCGCATTAATCAATTAATTGAAGAAGGCAATAAGCGTGCCATAACAGCTAAAAAGGTAACGGATAACCTCGATGAATACCTCTCTGCCTGCCAGTTTGGCATAACAGTAACGGCATTAGGGCTTGGGTGGCTTGGGGAAAGTACGATGGAAATCTTGCTTAGCCCTTTATTTGGCATGTTGAATCTCGATCCTTCTATTGAAAATATCATGTCATTGGCTGCCGCCTTTGCCATTATTACCTTTTTGCATGTAGTTATTGGAGAACTGGCACCCAAAACAGCTGCCATTCAAAAAGCAGAAGAAATTACCCTTATGTTCTCTAAGCCCCTAATATGGTTTAATCGCATTCTTTTTCCGTTTATTTGGGTGTTGAATAGTTCGGCGCGCGGCATTGCAGGATTGTTAGGGCTAAATCCTGCCTCCGGACAGGAACAGGCCCATTCTGAAGAAGAATTGAGAATTATTTTATCCGAAAGCTATGAAAGCGGAGAAATTAATCAATCTGAATATGGTTATGTGAATAATATTTTTGACTTTGATGAAAGAATATCAAATGAAATTATGGTGCCCCGAACAGAAATGGTGACTATTGAAAAAACAGCAAACCTTTCAGATGTGGTAGAAATAGTACATGAAGAACAATTTACACGTTATCCTGTAACTGACGGGGACAAAGATAACATTATCGGAATGATAAATATCAAAAGCCTATACACGGCTGCCATTACAGAGGAAAACAGAACATCACTTTCCCTGGAAACCTTCATTAGTCCGGTTATCCGCGTGCTTGAAACCACCCCGATACATGATTTGCTTTTAAAGATGCAGAAAGAGCGGACACATATGGCCGTTTTGACGGATGAATACGGAGGAACCGCCGGGCTTGTAACGGTTGAGGATATACTTGAAGAAATTGTCGGGGAAATCAGAGATGAATTTGACCAGGATGAAAGGCCGCTTGTTCAAAAATTGGATGATACACATTATATTCTTGATGCCAAAGTGCTTATTGGCGATGTGAATGACTTGCTCGGTGTAGAATTGCCTCAGCAGGATATCGATACGCTTGGCGGCTGGATGCTGACCGGAAGATACGAAATAGTAACGGGCGACACAATTGAATATGAAGGCTATGCGTTCACGGTCAAGGAAATGGATGGACATCACATCTTATACATCGAGGCGAAAAAGGTGTAAACCAGTCTGCGACAGACATAGCTGCTGGAAAAACAGTGGAATAATGGCCGTCCCGTGCTGAATGTCTGTCGCGTGAACCTGTGACAACAGCTTATGGCTACAGTATCTGCCGGCGAGGAAATGCATGCTTTTGGAATTTCCTCTTCAGCGGTAATCTCTGCCCGCATGAAAAATGGCAGGCATGGACAGACTTGGCCAGAAGTATACACCTTTGTATCCTTCTGGCCTTTTTTCTTGGCGCGACATAAAATAACATGTCTTTTCATAGGGTAATTGTGTAATAATAAAGATAATCATAAGGGAATAAATGGAGATAAAACATACAATGAAAAAACTATTGGCAAAAAACCCCTTGCTCCTTAAGTCTGTTTTTATCACAGTGATCATGCTTTTTATGATATACGAGGCTTTGCATATTAAGTCCAATATTAATTTTGGGCTTCTCTCAAGGCACATTAATGATTTGAGCTTCATTCAGTACTTGATTATTCTGGGTCTCGGGATGATTGCAGTTACTCCAATGGTGCTGTATGACTTTGTCATATCGCGTGCCCTTAAAGTGAAAAGGAAGCGTTCAGAAGTGTTTATCTTTTCCTACTTAACGAATACCACTTCTAATTTAGTGGGATTTGGAGGTATTGCAGGGACGACGCTTCGGACCATCTTTTATTCTAAGGAATATTCAAAAAGGGAAATCGTTCCGCTTGTCGGCACTTTCGGATTGTTTTTCCTTTCCGGTCTATCCATTTACAGTATGTTAATTATCACTGGTGTATTTGATAATGCCTTTATAAAAGAAAAACATTCTTTATATATTGGCATCTTGGGCATGTCGCTGTTTTTTCCTGTCATGCTGGGCATTTCACTGCGGAAGAAAAACCTTTTCGGGAAACATTTGACGCCTAAATCAGCCGTTATCTTGACAGGCATTTCTTCACTAGAATGGTTTTCCGCTTTTTTGCTTGTCTACTATATTACTCGCTTGCTTGGAACGCATGTGCCTTTTTTTACTCTGTTTTCTATTTTTGTCGGGGCTTCGATAGCTGGCATCATCAGCTTGATTCCTGGAGGTTTAGGGTCCTTTGACTTTGTTTTCATTCTTGGATTTTCTTCTTTGGGGCTGCATGAAGAGCATGCACTGCTGATATTGATCATTTATCGTTTAAGCTATTACATCGTTCCGGTTATATTCGGTTTTCTGCTTTATACAAGAGTGCTTTGGGCAAAACTCAATCTGGAATTCAATCACCTTCCTGGACAAATATTGAGCTATATAAGCCATAAAGGGCTGAATATCCTGATTTTTATATCCGGGACCTTGCTTCTTTTATCTGGCGCAGTACCAGGGCTGATTGAAAGGATTAAATTCATCAGCGGAATTTTGCCTGATTGGGTAATCAATTTATCGCATATCATTTCTGTAAGCATTGGCTTTGCTCTGCTGGGAATGACGCGGGCCATTGGATACAAGGTAACCCGTGCCTGGTACATTACCCTTTTTATGCTTATTCTGGGATCGATTGCTGCATTTTCGAAAGCTCTTGATTATGAAGACGCCATCTTTTTCCTCATTGTGGCCGTTTTGCTTTTTGCTGCTAAAAAGCAGTTTTATAAAGAGAACTTTGTTATGACGTGGGGAAGAACGGTGATGGATGGCCTGATTCTTCTTGTCTTCTTTGGAGGCTATTTGTTTGTAGGCTACGTAAATCTTCCTGATACCAAAATAAAGATCCCTTCGGCTTATCAAAAATACGTAATTGGAACCTCGGATGATCTGTTGATGAGTGCATTTCTGGGCTTTTCAATCGCGCTAATATTTATTTATATAACGTTCTTTCTGTACAGGCGCCATAAATTCCCGTTTGCAATTTCTGAAAGTTCACAAGCTGAAATCAAACAATTTTTAACTCAATATGAAGGCTGCGAGCTATTGCACTGGAGCTTGCTGAATGATCGGCATACATATTGGGATAATCATCATAAAGTATTGTTTTACTATAAAAACTACAGTGATAAGCTCATTGTCATAGGCGATCCAATCGGGAAGGATAGCAGCGTGTTTAAGGCAGTGGCAAAATTCCTTGCTGAGGCGGACCGCTTTGGATATACTCCTGTCTTCTATCAAGTTAAAAACAGCCTGCTGACATTTTTGCATGATGAGGGATATGACTTTTTTAAGCTTGGTGAAGAAGGGCTTGTAGATTTGAAGAATTTTGATTCAAAGGCTGTACCGGCACCGATACAAAAGGCCTGGGGCTCATTAGATGAACAGGATTTTGATTTTGATATCCTTAATCAGCCGATCGGGGAAGGAACGGTTAAAGAATTAAAGGCTATTTGCGATGAATGGCTGTCCGAAAGAGATGAGAAAGAGATCGCGCCTTTTTATGTGGATGAAGAATACCTGAGGAATTCGCCAGTTGCCATCGTAAAAGACGGCAAGGGGAAAATTGCCGGCTTTTCCACCCTTGTTCCTGCATTTGATAATGAAAATATCTCTGCAGACTTAGTGCGCTGGCGCAGCAATCCGCCGAAAGGGCTTCTGGATTATATGTTCCTTAACATGATTGACTGGTCCAGAAAGAATCATTATAAATATTTCTCTCTTGGGCTTGCGCCGCTGCCTAGTTCAGGAAGTTCGCGTTTCTCCCTGCTGCGCGAAAAAATCGCTTCCCAGATCTTCAGCTACGGGCATCGCTTTTATCAATATAAGGACTTGAATTCCATCAAGGATAAATTCGTGGATGTTTGGAATCCAAAGTATCTTGCTTACAGAAAAAAAACATCCATTACAGCGACCATGCTTGAGGTTACTTTTTTAATATCCAAAGGGCAGGGAACGAAAAAGATATAAGTATGCCAAAAGGCTCCGCACAGCAGTTTATGCAGTGCGGGGCCTTTTCTTTAACTGGCGGAAATAACAAAAATAACAGGCTGGAATTCCCCTTTTATTTGAACAAAAATGGTATAATGATAGGCGCATGGCTAACATTTATTTATCTAGAAGGCGTATTATGCGTTTTTATATCCAATATATTAAAGCAGAAGGCGGGAGAGAGAATGAGCTATAAAAAGAAACAGCTGTTGGGTTTCGGTTTAATCTTGCTTTTTTTGGTCGTTTTGCTGACTGGCATCGTCATAATGCTGAATAGCATAAAGAGCAATTTAACTGAAATCGTTGAGGACAGATATTACAAGGTTTCAAATATTTCGGAAATCCGCCAGTTATTCTCCAGTTCGGACAGAGAGATCCTTTTTGCTGTAAATGAAGCGAACAAGAGCGAAAGGACAGACAGCCTTGATATTATCCATGATAATCATTCCAGGATTGAGAATGAAATTGCCACTCTATCAAGTGTTGCCAATACTGCAAACGGGAAAAAACTGCTGAAGGAGCTTGAAACCAACTATGGTTCCTATTCAATAACAGAAGCTGATATTATCCAGAAGATCGAATCAGGAAAAGGGCCTGCTAACCTGCAGGCGCTGATGAGTGACCAAAGGGACAAACGGACCAAAGTCATTGAAACGATGAACTCCTTTAAAAAGTACCAGGAATCATTGATGTATGATGCGCTTAAAAGCTCCAAGCAAACGTATAATCAAATCATCCAGTTTATCATTATTGCTGTTTTAATCAGCATTGTGGTGATTGCCATTACAGTGATATGGATGATCAGAAGTACTTCAAGAAATCTTCAGTCCATTACAAAAGTAATCAAAAATATTGACTACAATGACCTAAGCGACATACCAAGGATTCAATTTCGATCCAATGATGAAATCGGCGATATTGCTTATTCCTTTAATGAAATGGCAGGTTCACTGGAAGCTTATAACGAAAAAGAAAAAGAATTCACCGCCAAAATCAGCGAGCAAAACTGGATTCAGACAAGACTTGCTGATATTGCGACAATGTATCAGCGTATTGTAGATCTCGAAGTGCTGGGCCAGCGTTTCATTACAAGGCTGGCGCCTATGGTGGAAGCCTCCCTTGGTGTGATTTATCTGAAAAGAGGAGAAGGAGAAAACGCCAAATTCGTCAAACTTGCATCTTTTGCAGAGGAAGGAAAAGATGCCGGTCGGACAAACTTTACGCTGGGTGAAGGCCTTGTTGGCCAATGTGCCCTTGAGAAGCGTTCACAGATTATCAATAACGTTCCGAATGATTATAATCTCATCAAGACTGGCCTCGGTGAAACGCTTCCTAAAAGCATTTTTATCGCACCTGTTATTTTTGAAGATGAAGTTGTAGCGATGGTCGAGCTTGCCAGCCTTACTCCTTTTACGGAATTTCAGGAAAGCTTCCTTAGAAGAGTGCTGGAGACTCTCGGAATTACCATTAACAGTGTAAGAGGAAGAATGGAAATTGAACGGCTTCTTAAGGAATCACAGGCTCAGACAGAGGAGCTGCAGGTGCAATCAGAGGAACTGCAGTCCCAATCTGAAGAAATGCAGGCTCAGTCAGAAGAACTGCAAACACAGTCTGAAGAGTTAAGAATGATCAATGAACAGCTCGAAGAAAGAAACAGGGATACAGAACAGAAATCCAAAGAACTTCAGCGGGTTAAAATAAATCTGGAAGCCCAGGCCGAAGAATTAAAACAAAGCTCGAAATATAAATCTGAATTCCTTGCGAATATGTCACATGAATTGCGGACACCGCTTAACAGCATATTGATCCTGTCAGAAATGCTTTCAGACCAGGGTGACAGCAGCCTGACAAGCGAGCAGCAGGAATTCGCGCGGGTCATTCATTCTTCTGGACAAGATCTGCTTTCATTAATCAACGACATCCTTGATTTATCGAAAGTGGAAGTCGGCAAATTGGATGTTGTCTTTGATGAAATGAATGTAAGTGAACTTCCGGAATTGCTTAAACGGAATTTTGATCATGTAGCACATAAAAAGAGAATTTCCTTTAAGGTTACAAAAGACAAAAATGTTCCCGACATCTTCTTTACTGACCAGCAGAGATTTCAGCAGATACTTAAAAACCTGCTGTCTAATGCCTTTAAGTTTACTGAGAAAGGGACAGTGGAAGTCACAATCAAGCGGGCGGAAGAAGAGCTTGTTGCACAGTGGATCAATACACAAGGCGCTAGCTCATGGCTTGAAATTAATGTGACTGACACAGGAATCGGCATTTCTCCTGAAAAGCAAAAGATTATATTTGAAGCGTTCCAGCAGGGTGATGGAGCAACAATGCGGAAATACGGCGGCACGGGCCTCGGACTTTCGATTTGCCGCGAGTTTGCCAAGCTGCTTGGCGGCTGGATTGTCGTTGAAAGTGAAGAGGGCAAAGGAAGCAAATTTACTCTGTTCATTCCGAGCCTTCCTGAAGGCATGAAGGGAGCTGAGGATATCTCTATAGCCTCCAGCCAGGTTGCGGCTGCGGAAGCCCAGGAATTAGCTCCTTCTGTTGAAAAGGAGGAAATTGTGGAGCTTTCTTCTGGAGATATTCCAGATGAACCTGAAGGTGATCAGCTATTCAAAAATAAAACCGTTTTAATTGTCGATGATGATAATCGCAATATTTTTGCCCTTTCCAATGCCTTAAAACAGGAAGGTATGCAGGTCATAGCGGCAGAAAATGGACTGGAATGTTTGGAAGTGCTGCAAAACGGACATAGTATTGATGCTATATTAATGGATATTATGATGCCTGAAATGGACGGATATGAAACCATGCGCAGAATTCGCTTGAACAGCATGTATGATAATCTGCCAATTATTGCATTAACAGCGAAAGCAATGAAGGGCGACAAAGAAAAATGTCTTCAGGCTGGTGCTTCAGATTATATCAGCAAGCCGCTTAAATTGGATCAGCTGCTTTCAGTGATGAGGGTATGGCTAACTAATTAATTGCCAGGAAAGCAAGGAAGGAAATACTATGAAAGATACGATAACTGCCGAAGAACGGGAAGACTTTGAAATTGATTTGCTGCTCCAGGCCATTTACCGCGTAACTGGTTTTGATTTCAGCCAGTATATGCGCTCATCAATAAAAAGAAGAATTGAAAACAGACTGAGCCTGGATCGCATCCGGACAATCAGCAATATGATTGAAAAGGTGCTATACGAAAAAGGATTTGTTGAAAATCTTCTGAACGATTTCTCTATCAATGTGACCGAGATGTTCAGGGACCCAGGATTTTTTCTTGCTTTCCGGACAAAAGTCATTCCGCTTCTTAGGAAACTTCCGGAAATTCGGATCTGGCATGCCGGATGTTCTACTGGTGAAGAAGCATTCTCCATGGCTATATTGCTAAAAGAAGAAGGACTATATGAAAAGGCCAAGATATATGCGACTGATATGAATGAAAATGTTTTAGAGCAGGCTCGAAAGGGAATTCTCCCTCTTAACCGAATGCAGTCATATACGAAGAATTATCTTCAGGCAGGCGGGAAAAGGCATTTTCCGAATATTACTCTGCTGACTATCAGTACGCCTATTTAGATCCCTCCCTGCTTCGGAACATTGTGTTCTTTCAGCATAATTTAGTAACGGATGGATCCTTTAATGAATTTCATGTGATTATGTGCAGGAATGTTATGATTTACTTTAATAGTGACCTTCAAGGCAAGGTTAGCGATTTGTTTTATCATAGCCTATGCCGGGAAGGGTTCATGGCGATGGGCAACAAGGAAACAATACGCACACTGAGTTTCTCTGAGGAATTTGATGATTTGGATCTGAATGAGAAAATTTACCAGAAAAAATAAAAAGCAGGGAAGCCCAGCGGCTTTCCTGCTTTTTTATGTATTAATGCTTTATTGAGCCTGTATGAACACAACGCACATGTCATCTGGCTGATCGCGCTGTAGTTCACTTGGCAAAAGAAAATCAATAGGGGATGATGTGCGGCAGTCCAGCCACCCTTTCGAGACGGCACTTCGTATTTTATCCAATCCATTTACATCATCTTTCTCTAAGGCCTCCATTACGCCATCTGTGAATAAAAGGATTTGAATCCGGTCCTCAAAAGAGATAGTGTTTTTTTTCACATCCATTTCCGGGAAAAATCCGACCGGGCAGCACCCTGTTGAAAGAGCAAATACCTTATCTCCGTCTAGAAGTGCGTATCCTGGCGGGTGCCCTGCATTCACATATTCTACAGTTTTATTTTCTGTATCAATGATCATGGAGATGGCGGTGAAATAATAATGAACAGGACTTTCCGGTTTATTTAAAAGATTCATCCAGCGGTTCAGTTCGGTAATGACGCGAACGGGATCTGTATAGGTTCTCAGTGCGTCTCTTAGAACAGAAGAGATATACATACAGACAAGCGAAGCTGATATTCCATGCCCCATCATATCAAGCATGATAATTGCAGAGCGGTGTTCATCAATGCGATGCCAATAATACATATCTCCTGCTAATTTATTTGCAGGCAAATAGGAGGCTTTGATCAGCAGTTTTTCAGTTTCTACCGGCTCGCTCAGCAAGCTGCTTTGCACCTGCATGGAAAGGTCCAGCTCGTTGCGGATCTTCTCATCCTGCTTCCGGTGCCAGTCTTTTTCATATTTAAGCCGGAGTCCCACCCGTATCCTCGCTAAGAGGTCTACCTTATTAATCGGCTTCATTATATAATCAATTCCCCCGACATCAAGCGCTTCCGCCACTTTATTCGAGTCTTCAAGAGCAGTCACGAATATGACTGGAATATCCTTCAAATGAGGGATTTCCTGAAGGCGCCGGCATGCTTCAATCCCATCTATTTCAGGCATCATAATATCCAGCAGAATGATATCAACGGATGTTTCCTTAGGTGAAGGGGTATCAGCATCTAAGTAATTAAACATTTCCCTTGCTGAAGTCAGAGAAACAAAGTCATTATATCCAGCCCGTTTTAATATTTTTTCAATAACGAAAAGGTTAACCTTGTTATCATCTACGATTAAGATCGACATTCTCAATATCTCCTTTAGGTTACCTATATATTCTGTATCTATTTATTTATAATCAGATGATTGTTTTGCTGGATTTTTTTCAAGCTAAATTTTGCTGATTATATTTTATATTGTAAGGAATCTGCAAAAAAACAAAAAACCCCTAATAGATAATACCCCGATATTTTTGACCTTAAACATCTTATTTAATAGAAAATTAAAAAGCTGCATATTTTTTTCAGTCTTCTTTTAAATCGCACTAATACAATCTTGAGTCGATGGATCGTGTACCGTTATAAATTTTGTATCTTATGCAATAGGGATAAAGCTCTTTAGAAAAGGCTCTTTCCTTAAAGATTGTTGTTTTTTTAATTTGTTATGTGAGGCGTTCCCATTGTCAAGTCTGGTTGATTGGAGCGTAAGGTGCGAGACTCCTGCGGGATTAGCAGAACAGGTGAGACCCCGCAGGCGCAGCCGAGGAGGCTCACCGCCTGCCCCGCGGAAAGTGAGCATCCTGGAGCGGAAATCAACCACCTTGTTTTATAGCAACAAAGTTTACGAAAATAGCCTTAAAATAATCTATTTTATAAAAAATGAAGTAGGGTTTTTGCTTTTATTATCTCATTTTATTGAAATGATTTTTACACGATTTACACATAATAGTGTAAAATTACACTACGGATGAATTGTGATTAAAAAAGAGGTGAAAACATGAGAAAGTTAATAAATAGCATTCTGATAATCAGTTTTTATTGTTTTCCATTTGTCTATTTCGCAATGTACCAAGACTTTGCTAATTGGTCTATGCTTGGCTATTTAATCATGATTATAGTGACTTCGATTCTTGCCTTTTTCTGCAGAATTTTTAGCATCACAACTACTTTTATTATAGGCAATATAGGATCTGCGATCATTTCATTTTATTTCGTACACAAAATGGGAGTTTCGTTAGGGGATAGGTGGGATGGTTATTTTAAACCAGTTTCATCATATCAATTATTGCTATTGGTTAGTGCTTTAAATTTGATTCCTCAATTCCACATCATGAAGTTAGCAAATAGATGTAAAAAAAAGCAGGGTAAATTTATATGAAAATTACCCTGCTCTTACTATTTGGCTCTTTTCTTAAAGATTGTTGTTTCTAATGAGTTCTGTGAAGCAATCCCATTGTTAATGGGTTTGATTGGTGCATAAGATGCGTGCGGAACAGGTGAGACACCCGCAGGCGCAGCCGAGGAAGCTCACCGCCCGCCCCGCGGAAAGCGAGCATCCTGGAGCGGAAATCAACCACCTAGTTCTCCATAACGACAAAGTTTACGAAAACAGCCTTCTATTTTCACTGCCGCAACTCCTTTTCTGCGGTTCCGTGTTTTGTTAGCAGGGTTAATGGGAATGGAAGGTAATAAGTTCGAGTGATCGTGAACGTTCCTACAAAAGCACAGGGGAGGAACATATGTCTTCTGCAACTAATCATCTGAGGCGCAATCTTTGGTCGGTGATGAGGCGGTTTTTCATCAGCTCCTGCACTGGCATCACTTTTATGACAAGTCCACTCTTGCTGTGGGACTGGTTTCTGATGGCCTGTTTCACGCGTTAAGCTGGTTTGCCACGATTGCTTCATTGTTCATGGTGGCTGACCTTCGCAGGCGAGAGGCTTGGCTGCGGACAAGGTGGTGGGGAGGTGTGCTGCTCGGAGCAGGTTTGTTTCAATTTTATGATGGCACTGTCCAGCATAAACTCATGGGATTGCACCAGATTCGTTATGTGTCAAACTTGTTCTTTTATGACGTGGTCTGGAATATCTTCGCGGTCGCTATTATTGTGATTGGAGCAGTAATCACCAGCAGAAAAGAAAAAGCCTCAAGTCAAGAGGAGAATATCTCGTGAATCATCACATGGAACACGCGAGTGGAAGTTCCCTAGGAATCATCTTTCCAGTGTTTCTCATCGTTCTCTTCTCGTTTTTGTATGTGGGTGCGGCCTATGTCCCGAATCGCCACAAACGGTTGCGTCAATGGCCGCTGCGCCGCTGTATCTTTTGGATTCTTGGTGTTTTTTGTACCATTTTTGCTGTCAGTGGTCCTCTGGCAGAACGGGCACATACTGATTTTAACTGCCATATGACTGCCCATCTCCTGCTTGGGATGCTTGCGCCTCTGCTCATTGCTCTGTCAGCTCCTATGACTCTTCTGCTGCGCACAGTCAAGATTTCTTTTGCCCGAAGGCTTACACGGCTTATGAAGATTAAAATCGTACACCTGTTTTTTCATCCCGTTGTGGCTGCTGTCCTGAATATTGGCGGCCTCTGGCTGCTTTACATGACAAATTTATACTATGTAATGCACGAGAATATGATATGGTATGTTGTCATACATATGCACATCTTCATCGCCGGGTATCTTTTCACCGTTTCCATGATTTATATGGATTTGGTCAGCTGCCGATACCCATTTGCTTATCGCGCGATAGTATTGGTGCTGGCGTCCGGTGGACACGGGATTTTATCAAAGTACATCTATGCATATCCACCCGCTGGTGTAGGGGAAGCCCAGGCAAAAACAGGGGGGATGCTCATGTACTATGGCGGGGATGCAATTGATCTCATCATGATTTTTATTTTTTGCCTGCAATGGTTTAGAGGCGCACGCCCTAAAGCATTTGCATCAGTAAGGCAGGGAGACTCCTTTATATAATAAAAAAAGCAGCCCTCCGAAAAAAATGGAGGGCTGCTTTTTACACCTGTGCGCATATAGAAATTTTATTCTTTATCGTAATACGGAAGCTGCAGATTTTCTGCAGCTTCCTAGTGTATGGTTTAGTATTAATCCTTTAGTTTGCCAATACCTTCTTGGATTTCGCCTTTTAACTTATCTTTCTTGCCTTCGCCCTGCATTCTTTTATCATCGCTGGCATTGCCCATTTGGTCCTTGGCTTCACCTTTTACTTTATTTACAGTACCTTTGACTTTATCAGATAAACCACTCATCTTTATCTTCCTCCTTCATTGGTTTACTTGTTATTTACCCGCAGAGGAGTCTGTTAAACAAAATTATGATGCCATTTCTTTCTTGGAATGTTCTTCAATAAAGCGAAGCGTATTTTTGATAATGTGTTCCTTATCATAATCAAGGGAGGCCACATGGTAAGACTGCCTAAGAGCGATGAGTTCTTTTTCAGGCGAAGCGGCCTGATCATAAAGATAAAATGAACATTCTGCCGGAACCACATGGTCTTCAACCGAATAAAACAAGAGCAGGGGACAGGTTGTTTTTTTAACGTTTTCACTAGTCAGATCCATAAGCGACAGCAGCTGTTTAATTGAGTGGAGCGGCACTTCTGGATAGGTGATTTCTTTTGCCGATGGATCCTTGATATCTGGTGAGCCATCCGGGACGAAAAGGGGGGACTGGACTTTTCGGTATTGCTCATATTGCGGCACCTTTAAAGCAGCGTTAACTGTAATGACGCCATCACAGCTTGTCTTCGAAGCCAAATCAATGGCCAGAGCCCCGCCCATGGACTGCCCCAGGATATAAACCCTCCTGCAGGTTTGCTGAAGAACGCAGTAGGCGTCTTCCAGGTTTTGAATCCAATCCTGATAAGAACAGGCTTTCAGGTCGCTCGCAGCAGATCCGTGCCCTTTTAAACGGGGTGCATAAACGGTATATCCCTTCTCGGCAAACTGGCTCCCTAAATATTCAACACTCTGAGGAGTCCCGTTAAAACCGTGGCAAATTAAAATTCCTGTAGAATTGCCGGGATGGAAAAAGGATTCAGCACCAGGAATAACAGGGGAAAATGACATTGCGAAAAAACTCCTTTCTAATATAAAAAACTTTCCTTGCCCGGCTGCAAAGAAAGTTTTTTAAACAAATCTTATCAGCCAAAGCAAATATGCTTTGCTGGTAGGAGCACCTTTCATGAGGCTGCTGTGAAGTCATTGAGCCAGATCTCTCGTTCACTCGTGATAATGGTATATGAAGTTTATAATTTACTATTCTTATTAATTTACTTGGTTTTATAATAACACGATATGATTTTTTTCGTCAACCGTTCCCTCTTTTATCTGTAAAATCTTGTTCTGAATTCTTTTTGAATACATAACCTAGAATGACGAAACGGAAATTTTTTATTGGGAATTTTAAAAAAATATTGACTTATCCCATAAGTCCACATAATATTGTAGTTACAAATTAAAAAACAATTGAATAATATGCTATTACTTATCCAGAGAGGTGGAGGGACTGGCCCTGCGAAACCTCGGCAACGGGTTTGCTTCTTATTGCAAATACCGTGCTAATTCCTGCAAATCGGTACAATCGGTTTGAAAGATAAGAAGTAGATCGGCTTATACATATAAACCCTTCTTCTTATCTGTCATGGATAAAAGAAGGGTTTTTTCGTTTCCGGAAGATTGATGAAAGGGGCGGCTTATATGTATATAACTGATTAAACTTATGAGAATACTAGGTTAAAAGCGCCATAGGAGGAATTAGAATTGATTGAAATCAGAAATGTTTCAAAGGTTTATCAGGGAAAAACCCCTATTCATGCACTAAATAATATTTCTCTGACAATAGATAAGGGGAATATATTTGGAATCATAGGATTTTCAGGAGCAGGAAAAAGCACGTTAATAAGATGTCTTAATCGGTTAGAGGAACCGACAGAAGGAACAATCAGCATTGATGGATTGGACTTGATGTCATTGAATGAAAATGAACTTAGGAAAACACGCAGGGAAATTGGGATGATTTTTCAGCATTTTAATCTGCTTTCTGCTAAAACCGTTTTTGACAATATTGCAATGCCCCTATATCTCCAGGGGGAAAAGAAGCGGGATGTTCAAAAAAAGGTGATGAATCTCATTGAATTTGTAGGACTCAGCGGAAAGGAAAATGTTTATCCGGGCCATCTGTCTGGCGGACAAAAACAGCGTGTCGGAATCGCCAGGGCCCTTGTGACAGATCCCCAAATCCTGCTTTGTGATGAAGCAACATCCGCATTGGATCCAGAAACAACAAGAAATGTTCTTGAACTGTTAAGAAAGGTAAATAAAGCTTACAGTATTACCATTGTCCTGATTACACATGAAATGAGTGTGATTCGTGATTTATGCGATAAGGTGGCGGTGATTGACGACGGGGAAATCGTTGAAGAAGGGACAGTTTATGATGTGTTTACTAATCCTCAGAAAAGAATTACCCGTAATTTCGTTAATACCGTTCTGCAAAATGAAATACCGCCTCATTTATCAAAAAAAATAAGAAGCGGGACCTATTACCGTCTTGTTTTTCTGGGAGAAAAAGCGGCACGCCCTTTACTATCGGAAGTTTCCAAGCAGTTTGATATTCATCTGAACATCCTGTATGGATCTATTACAGAGCTGCAGGAAAAACCATACGGAAATCTTTTTATTGCGATTGACGGGGAAATTGAGGAAAGAAATAAGGCCGTTCAATTTATCTTGAATAGCGGAATCGACATAAAGGAGGCCGAAGCGCATGGAGCTTAATTGGGAATTTTTCTGGCCCCAGTTTTTCCAGGCTTGTGAAGAGACGTTTCTCACTGTGTTTGGATCATTCATTTTTGGAACAATCATAGGACTGCCATTAGGCATCATTCTTGTGATCACGAGACCCGGACATATCATGGAAAATAAGGCTGTTTTTCTAGCCCTGAATACCATTGTGAATATAGTCCGTTCTGTACCCTTTATTATTCTTCTGGTTGCTATTATTCCATTTACAAGGCTTGTGACGGGGACATCAATAGGTGTAGCTGCAGCGATTGTACCTTTGTCCATTTTTGTAGGCCCGTATCTTGCAAGGCTGATTGAAAATTCCATGCTCGAGGTGGATAAAGGAGTCCTGGAAACAGCTCACGCAATGGGAGCCACAAAAATGCAGATTATCACTAAATTCATTATTCCAGAAGCAGTGCCATCATTGATACTTTCGTTTACTACAGCAACGATCGGGCTGATCGGTTCGACAGCAGCGGCGGGCGCAGTAGGTGCAGGGGGTCTTGGGAACCTGGCTATTACTTATGGCTATCAGCGCTTTATCACGGTCGTTATTGTCATTACAGTCGTATTGCTTATTGTTAGCGTTCAGCTTATTCAAAGCTTTGGAAATACATGGTCAAGATATGTGAGGAGGAAAAGAGGATGAAAAGATTAAGTATTATTTTCGCGGCAGTGGCAAGTTTGATATTGGTTTTAGGAGCATGCTCATCAAATTCAGCTTCCAAGGATGGAGGCACACGCACAATAAAAATAGGGATAAATGGTGACGACAATGATCTTTGGAGTCTTGTCCAAAAACAGGTAAAAGACGATGGAATCAACCTGAAGATTGTATCTTTTTCAGATTATGTCCAGCCTAATACAGCCTTAAATGATGGCAGCATTGATTTAAATTCTTTCCAGACCATCACTTATATGAATCAATTTAAAAAAGATCATAACCTCGATATTTCGGCAATCGGCTCCACAGTGATAGCGCCAATGGGGATTTATTCTAAAAAATATAAAAAGATAGAAGACATACCGGACGGAGCAACCATCACAATACCCGATGATGTAACCAATGCCGGGCGGGCTCTCAAGCTTTTGGCATCAGCTAAGCTTATTACACTGGTGGATAATTTTGATCCGAGAGGCAGTGTGGACCAAATCAAAGACAATCCGAAGCACTTGAATATCAAACCGATTGCAGCCGGACAAACGGCAAGATCGCTTGAAGATGTGGGAGCGGCTGTCATTAACAATGGATTTGCCGTGCAAGCCGGCCTGAAGCCTTCCAAAGACCCTCTTTATAAGGAAGATCCGAATGACAAAGCGGCCCAGCCTTATATCAACGTAATTGCTGCTGCAACAAAAAATAAAAAGGATAAAGATTTCCTTAAAATCGTAAAAGCATATCAGTCGAAAGCAGTTCACGATTACATCATCAAACGCGATAAAGGTGCCACGGTGCCAGTAGTAACCTCGATAGATAAAATTAAAAACTTATAGGATGAAATCTTTTTTGCTGGCCAGCTCAAATATAAAGTTAAGAGAGAGGAGAGGTTTATATGACAGTAGTAGTTGAAACACAAAGAGATTTGATTGTGAGAAGCATTGAGGATGGCAGGGATAGATATATAGAAGCAAGCCATAACATCCACGAAAATCCTGAAATAGGAAACCAGGAATATTTTGCGTCTGATACATTAACTAATATCCTGGAGGAAGCTGGCTTTGAAGTGACAAGAAATGTCGCCGGGCATGAAACGGGCTTTATAGCAAGAAAATCCTCAGGAAAACCGGGCCCCTCCATTGCGTTTTTAGCAGAATATGATGCTTTGCCGGGACTTGGGCATGCCTGCGGCCACAATATTATTGGAACGACGAGTATTGCTGCTGGAATTGCTTTATCAAAAGTGGTTGAGGAAACCGGCGGAGAAGCAGTGGTTTTCGGTACCCCTGCAGAAGAAGGAGGCCCTAATGGAAGTGCAAAGGGGAGCTTCGTTAAACATGGCTTGCTTGAGGGCATAGACGCTGCGCTCATGATACACCCGAGCGGTAAAACAGGGCTGACAAGCCCATCTTTGGCAGTTGACCCTTTAGATTTTTTCTTTTACGGAAAAGCGGCACATGCTGCGGGATCACCGGAAGAAGGAATCAATGCCTTAGATGCAGTAATTGGTTTATTCAATGGAATCAATGCCCTTCGGCAGCAATTGCCTTCAGATGTAAGAATACACGGAATCATTACCCATGGAGGCGATGCACCTAATATTATTCCTGACTTTGCCTCTGCCCGTTTCTTTATTCGTGCCAGCACATGGAAACGTGCAGAGGAAGTGTCAGCTAAGGTCAGGAATGTTGCTCAAGGTGCCGCACTTGCTGCAGGAGCTACCGTAAAGATTGAGCGATTCCAAAATGAAGTGCATGATATTGTTATCAATACATCTTTGGATGAGGTTCTTCGGGAAGAACTGGAGAACCTAGGAGAAACTGTTGATAAGAGAAGCGGAGGAATTGGATCCACAGATGCAGGCAATGTAAGCCATGTGGTGCCGACAGCGCATCCTTATATAAAAATCGGCCATGACGAGCTGATTGCACACACAAATGAATTCCGCGAGGCAGCCGGCTCCAGGCAGGGAGAACACGCATTATTAACAGGAGCCAAAGCCCTTGCATTGACAGGCTACCGACTCCTGACAGACAAAGAATTGCTGCAAAAAGTTAAAACAGAATTCCGCCATGCGGAAAAATAAATAATACACAAAGATCATAAGACCCTGACTAGCGGTTTTATGATTTTTTTTAGGGGTCTGACCCCATTTTGTCGAAAAATATATGATTCAAATGTAGTTCTCCGCATTTATACTGTGTATAAACAGTGGTTAGGAGTGGTAATATATGGTCCCGCAGCGTGTAACACTTATAACAATAGGAGCAATCGATTTGGCGGAACTCCGCGCTTTTTATCAAAAGCTGGGCTGGAGCGAACCGGAAATGAGTTCAGATCAATATGCAGTGTTTAAAACAGCCGGTGTGCTGTTGTCTCTCTTTCCTTTGAAAGAACTGGAAACTGATTCAGGAGTGCAAATCCATAAAACAAAGGATACCTATCAAGCAGTTACTTTGGCTATTAACGTAAATACACCGGAAGAAGTTGATGCCGTTATTGACCATATCCGAAAAATAGGAGGGAAAATTCTCCGAGAACCAAGTGCTGCATTCTGGGGAGGGCGGACCGCGTATTTTGCAGATATTGAAAATAACATGTGGGAGGTAGCGTGGAATCCGGATTCTGTATTTGACGAAAAAGGAGCTATGCTTGCTTTTTAGTAATGACTCTTTATATCTTGCCTGTTGCCAAATTGTCGGTTAACGCCATTCATTACGGAATTCATGCAGTTATGGAAAGGATTCGACGCAAGCGCCATGGCGCCGCGTCACCCTGCATGACGCCTCCTCAGCCAAGCATAGCTGACGGAAGACGGGCCACAAACGCTGACCTAAGTATATAGCTTTAATGCATATATCACCTGAAGACCAGCAATATGGAACAAGCAAAATGCCCCTCACGGAATGTGAGGGGCATTTGACTAATATAGTACTATGCTTTCCTTCTTTTTTTCTTTTTGCCGAAGCTTGTGATGAATTCGTATACGACAGGGACGATGACAAGAGTTAACAGCGTGGAACTGATCAAGCCGCCAATTACGGTGACGCCCAGTCCTCTTGAAATTAATCCTCCGCCCTCAGTGCCGATTGCAAGCGGAATGAGTGCTCCCACTGTTGCGATGGCTGTCATAAGGATTGGACGTATCCTGGTTGCTCCAGCTTCTAGAAGGGCATCGCGTTTGCTGAGTCCTTCTTCTTCTTTCTTAATCACTCTGTCTATAAGGACAATGGCATTGGTCACGACGATTCCAATCAGCATCAGTGCGCCAATCAATGCAGATACACTGATCGTTTCACCTGCCAGGAATAATCCGGCCAATCCGCCGATAATAGTAAATGGCAGAGAGAAAAGGATGGCAATAGGTGCAAGCCCTCCGTGGAAGGTTATGACAAGAATCAAGTAAACAATCGCGATGGCAGCTAGCATGGCAAGTCCAAGCTGGCTGAATGAATCGCCTATTTGTTCGGAAACTCCGCCCAGGGAAACGCTCGCTCCTGCAGGCAAGTCCAGTTTATCTATCTTATCCTGAACCTCTTTGGTGACCTTGGAAACATCTTTGCCTTTAATTTTGGCGGTAACGTCAGCATACCTTTTTCCGTCGCGGCGGGTTACGGTATCCGGTGATTTTCCTTCTTTGATTTTGACAACCTCTTTTAGCGGAACTTCCATTCCAAGAGGGGATGTAATGGTTTTGCTAGCTAGGTCATTTTTATCCTGGAACTGTTTATTTTGTTTTTCAATATAGATATTTACATCTTTTCCGTCTTTTTTGATGGTTGTTAAAGTTTCTTTTTCACCTGTTGCAGAAAGTGCCATCGCGACCTGTGAAGCAGTCAAGCCAAGATCACTCAGTTTGCTTTGGTCAGCAACAAGCGTGTATTGCTGATAAGACGCAGAAAGAGTAGTGTCGGTATCTTTTAGGCTGCTGTTATCATTCAGCAGCTTGGTCACTTTTTTGACAATGGGCTCTATTTGGTTCAGATCTTTTCCGTAAACATGAAGTGTCAGCTCATTATTGGAGCCTGTGCCGCTGAAGTCCTGCGATTTCCATGTTCCGGCAGTGCTGAATCCGGTAAGATGTTTTAAGGATTTGTCTTTCTCAGCTTCAAAATCCTGTGTGTTATTTTTATAAGAGACGTACAGCATCGCTGAATTTCCGGAACCGGGCATCATCGGATTTTCCCCTCCGATTGTGTACTGCACAGAGGTTACCTGTTTTTTATCCATGAAGAACTTCTCAGCTTTGGCGGCTGCTTTTTCAACATCTGATTTCTTTTCTCCCGGAGCAGGTTTATACGTGACAATCATGGTTTTCTCTTCATCCGATGGAATGAAGCTGACGCCAATCTTTGGAACAAGCAATAAACTGCCTGCCAGCAATAAAATGGCGATGATAAATGTAATAAGTTTATGGTTCAAAGACCAGTTCAGTACTTTTCGGTAAGAATTCGATAATTTGCTTGGCTTGCTTTCGTGATTTTTCCCTTTTATGCCGTTTTTAAATAAAGAATGGGCCATAGAAGGAACAATGGTAATGGCAACAAGCAGGGAAGCCAGCAATGCAAAAACAATTGTTAAGGCAAATGGCAGGAACATTTCGCCTACAGGTCCTTTAACAAGGGCAAGCGGCAAAAAGACTGCAATCGTTACAATGGTAGATGAGAAAATTGGAATGAACATTTCTTTTGTTGCTGAACGGATGAGTTCGCCGCCCTTTAATTCTTCGTCTTTCAATGTCATTCTTCTAAATATATTTTCAATAACAACAATGGAGTCGTCGACTACGCGCCCGATTGCTACGGTCATTGCTCCTAAAGTCATGATGTTCAAGGTGATGTCGAATTGTTTTAAAACAAGAACAGCAATCAGCAATGAAAGCGGAATTGAGATGACTGAAATAAGTGTAGTACGGATATTCCTTAAGAAAATCAAAATGATCAGCACTGCAAAAATTCCGCCTACAATTGCTTTGTTAAGCATGGTTTTTACTGATTGCTCAATTGGTTTGCCCTGATCAAAGGTTGTGTGGATCTTTGATCCTGGCGTATCCTTTTCGAATTTTTTCAGCTCAGCTTTTACGTCGTTTACAACATTGACAGTATTCGCATCTGGAGATTTGGTTACTTGAATCCCGATGGAATCATGTCCGTTGGTTTTGGAAATCGTTTCAGCCTGGCCGGTAATTTTGATGTCGGCGATGTCAGAAAGCTTAACCTTTGCCAGCTTCGGCTGTGGCTGGGAGGCTGCAGATGGCTGGTTTTGGCCTTGAGCCGCTTGTCCGGCCATTCCTTGCGGGGACTGCTGCATCCCTTGAGTTCCTGCAGATTTAGGTGAAACAGGAATTTCAATGTTTTTTAAGTCTTTAAGAGTGCCGATGTTGCCATCGACAGCAATGGTTTTTTCTTTATCTTTAAAATTGAATAATCCAAGAGGCACTGAAACATTGGAACCCTGGATAATCTGTTTGACGGTTTGTTCGTCAAGACCGTATTGTGCAAGCTTTTCTTTTTTGAAGACTAATGACCCTTGCTGGACCTGCTGTCCTGAGGCAGTCACTTCTGAAACTCCGTCAATCCCCTCAAGTTTAGGGACGAGGTCCTCTTCTACCTGCTTTGTCAATTCAGTCAGGCCGGTCCCAGCATTTGTTGCGCTCAAGGCAATAACAGGGAAAGCGTTGAAGTCGATGCGCGAAACTTTTGCCTCCTGTGCCCCTTCTGGCAATTCCAGTCCTGAGATAGCTTCTTTGACTTCATCCACAGCTTTGTCCATATCTTTGTCATAGTTATATTCTATTTGTATGGAAGATGCGTTCGCCATGGATGATGAGCTGACAATATCTACTCCTGAGAGATTGCTGACTCTTTTCTCAATCGGTTCAGAAATTTTATTCGCTACTTCATCCGGGGCGGCGCCAGGGTAAACAGTGGATATGCTGATTACCGGTGTTGATATGCTCGGCAGTGTTTCGAGCTTCATATTCAAACCGGAATATATCCCAGCGGCAACGACGATGATTGTCAGCAGCCAAATAGCCAGTTTGTTTTTAAGAGAAAACTTAATAATCGAATTCAATCTGATTCCTCCGTGATCAAATTTATGACCAACTAGTCACTTCTAGAATATATAGGAATTAATGTTTCAATGCAATAATAAATACCCTCGACTGTAGGCTCTATTGAGATTTGTAAATATATCATATACAATGGGAGACATAGTGACTGAATGGTCATTTCATTTGAATGGATGTTAGGTGGATGTTCTATGAAAGAAAAAAGCAGGCTTATTATGGAAGCGGCCTTAGCGTTATTTGCTGAGGGAGGGTATCATGCCACCTCGATACAAGAAATCGTGGATAAGTGCGGGATGGCAAAGGGTTCCTTTTATAATTACTTTAAATCAAAGGACGAATTGCTGCTTTTTATATTTACTCATTTCTATGAATCAATCCAGGGTGAATTATCCTCTGTAGAAAGTGACGATTCCTTGGGTGAAAGAGCAAAATTTGCAAAGCAGCTTTCTGTTCAAATAAAACGGATGCTTGAGAATACTGGATTTATTAAGATGCTGATGAAAGAACATATGCACCATATTACTGAAGAACTGGATCAGTTTTTATTAATGATCCAAAAAGGGAATTTTTTATGGCTCCAAAAAAAGATGAAAAGCCTCTATCCTCAATTGAAGGAAGAATATATTCCTGATTGTGCCATAATGATCGATGGCGTTTTTAAATCCTACATGTCTTTGAGTTTAATGGATGAGAAAGCTGAATATGACAGTGGAAGGCTCCCTGAATTTCTCTTGAATCGCCTGGATTCCATAGTGGAAGGACTGAAGGATGAAAAGGGGTCGCTTCTTAAGGATATTGCTTTTCCGAATGCCGCAGATACGGAGGATACCTTGGCACTTCTTAGGGAAGCTGTAAATGAAGCGATTGAGTTGGTTATCTCCAGTGGGGATTCCCATAGCCCCAGCAAGAAAAAAGAACTAGAAACACTCCAGGCTATAAAAAACGAATTGGAGCAAACATCTCCCAATTCAATTATTTTAGAAAGCCTTCTTTTGATGGCTGAAAAAATAAATCTGAAAGATCCATCTCTCCTTACGCTGAAGAAGCGGCTTAAAGGGTACCTTTTTTAACCAGGCAGCATTAAGCTGTCTTTTTTTAGTTTGCCAGACATGCTGCTGAATATACAAAACCCTATTATTTAGGTCATTTGAATGCTTGGAATGGTTTGGGGTTTTTTTACAAAAAAAGTTTATAATAATAATAAAGCATTAGAGCAAGGTATTTTCTGAACAATAAATAATGTTTTAAATTCAAGGATTTTGGAAAGCGTTAGACATATACATTTTGAAAAGCAGAAAGTAGGCGGGACGATGAAGTGGAAAAAAGGATTGCTGGTTTATAATCAAAATGCCGGCGGCGGAAAGCTTGAAAAGAATTTGGGAGAATGCCTGCCGGTCCTTTCGTGCAATATTGAGGAGTTTCTGGTTATTCAAACCAAAGAGGCCGGTGATGCAGAAAGGATATGCAGGGAATTCGGGGAAGATATGGATGTAGTATTTGTCCTTGGAGGAGATGGGACGGTTCACGAATGTGTCAATGGTTTGTCTGTACTTAATAAGCGGCCTGCCTTAGGCATTTTACCTGGCGGTACCTGCAATGACTTTTCGAGGACGCTTAATTTGCCGCAAAAAATCGGAAAAGCAGCTGAAGAAATGATGGCGGGCAGGATAAAGGAAGTGGATGTCGGTAAAGCCGGAGATAGGTATTTCTTGAATTTTTGGGGAATCGGACTTATTACGGATACTTCGAGCAACATTGATGAACATGAGAAAAACCTTTTTGGGAAAATCGGCTATTTTTTAAGTGCCATTCGGACGCTTGGAGATAATGAACCATTTTCCTTCACAATGGAGTATGACGGAAAAACGATAGAGGATGAAGCAATCATGATTCTCGTCCTCAACGGAAAGTACATTGGGACAAACCTGCTTCCATTTCCCCTGATCGATAGCCAGGATGGAGTAATGGATATCGTCATTCTTAAGAAATCAAACATAGCAGTATTCAAAGAACTTCTAGCAATGAAAAGGCTGGCAGCGGAAAGCGCAGAACCTGACTCGGGTGTATGGTATCTTCAGGCAAGTGATATTAAAATTCAAACCTCTCAGGAAATGGAAGCAGACACAGATGGAGAGATTTATCTGAAAACACCTGCCAATATTCAAGTCCTGCAAAACCACCTCCCTATGCTGTGCGGACCAGAAGCTTAACCTGCGGATGTCTTCAGTGGCGGCGGTTACAATAAAATTAACATAAAGTTTACAGCATTCGTTTGTTCATTTTGTCCAGTTTTACGTTAAAATAAGAGATAACATTATTTTCAAGTTTACGGGGGAACATAAATGATCTATCAAATGCAATTTGTGAAAGGCCTGCTTCATCCGGCTTCAAGCAGGTATCAATTAAAAGAGGCGGAAGCCGTGACCCGGTTTGGCCCTTCCTTGTTCATGCTGTATGCTGTCAGCTTGCTGGTTTATGGAGTTGGAGCATATTTTGGATTAGGGGCAGAATCAATCTCCAAAGAGCTGACTAAGATGACACCAGGGGAGTATGAAGCAGCGAAAATGCTGTTTTTATATGGAAAGCTGGCAGCGGGAATCGTGTTTCCCTCTCTATTTTTCTTTGGTGCATCCTTGGTTTACTGGATGCTGCTGGATATTGCATACATAAAAATTGTGCTGGTCCAAATGATCGTATTCATTTTATATCTGCTGGAAAAGCTGCTGCTTGTACCGATTTCCATTTTCCTGAACGTAAATCAGGATGCAAACCCTTTTTCATTCGGGGTAATAAGCCAGCACTTTACTTCTAATGAGTATTTGATTCACTTTTTTGGAAGTATTACGCTGTTCCAGCTTACTATGATTGCGCTAACCTGTTACTATTTAAAATTTTTGTCAGAGAAAAGCAGATTAATAGTTTGGCTGTCGGTTGCATTGGTTTTTATCATCACTTGGACAGCAGGAGCATTCCTCGCTTATCTTGATGTTAGTGTGATTCTGTAAGGGGCTGTGGAGATTATGAAAACTAAGTACAAAGCTATCATTCTATTGGCGGCATTATTATTTATTTGTATCAATGTGTATTTAATTGTAAAAGAAAACAGCAAAGTGGAAAGAACGCTCTTTGTCAGCAAATGGTCGTCTGTCAAAAAAGAGAACCTGACAAAATCATTTCACACTTCTGGCGTAATAAAACCAAATAATGAGTATCCGGTTTACTTTAACGGCGGGAACGGCAAGGAATTTCAGAAGTTCCTTGTTGAAGAAGGCGATGACGTAAGTGCAGGTACCGCACTTTTTCAATATACTTCTCCAGAAGCAGACAGGATCAAAAAAAATCTTGAAGCAGAAAAATCCCAGGCTGCAGGCGACAAGGATGGAATTGATGCATACATCAGCAAGCTTGAGAGCTATAAGGAAACCATTACAGCAGATATGCCTGTTACAGATGAAAATGCAGATATAAATAAAAACCTCAATCTTGCATCTGATGCCTCTAATCAGGCAATCCTAAGCGCGATTGAACAGGAAATTTATAAACAAGAATTAGAAAAGACTAAGCTTGAATCACAAATGAAAAGATTTGACGAACAGCTCGCCTTCATGGATGAACAAAGCAATACCGCAGCCGCAGCAAGCCAGGCAGATGGAATTGTGGAAAAAATCAATAAAAATTTGAAAAATCCTATTCTTACAATTGCATCCAAGACACCTTCGGTAGAAGGTGTGCTATCAGAAAAAGAATTTAGAATGGCCAAAACGGGGATGATGATAACCATCAAATCACCGGAATTAAAAAGACCGCTTAAGGGAACGGTCGTGAAAATTAATGCCTACCCTGTTAAGGAGCCTTCCGTCAATTCCAAAAATTCCTACCGTTTTAAAGGGAGCATAAAAGAAACCCAAAGGGAGCTTCCTATTGGTTCCAATGTTTCTCTAACCGTCACAGCAAAAAATGCAAAAAGAGTATCAGCTATCGAAGAGGAAGCTGTGCATGTAAAAAAGCAGCCTCATGTTTATAAAATAAACCCAAAAGGGTATATAAATAACCAATATGTTGAATTAGGCCTTCGTTCTCAAGGGAAGCAGGAAATAAAAAGCGGTTTGACTGCTGGCGAATTTGCTGTAGTGTCACCATGTAAAACGCCTCAGGATCATAGTTTGTTTATTACTCCTATATTAGTCAGCGAAAATGGAGCCCCAACTTATAAAAAAATTGCCAAGCACTTAACAATCCGCTATCTATTGACTGGTTTATTGGAAAAATAGATCTTTAATATTGGTGTTTTGGGCATTTCCTCTTGCTGCATTTTAAGCATGAGGAGATTTTTTTATTGAGGGCAGCGATCAGATGATTTTTTGCTGCGGCAGGAAATCCTGTCTGTTATCCAGCATTTTCTGCGGGTAGTTATAATCAAAAAGGATTTACAGATTTGCTTTTATAGGATAATATTTTATTATAATTCAATTTCCGCTTAATCTTGTTATTGAGAACGGGGGAACCAACTTTGCGGTGTATTCCGCTTGGGGTGAATTCTGACTTCAGAAAGGGCTAATGTGTGTTTCCGGGCCCTAACCCGACAGCTAACCTCGTCAGCGTCTTAAAGGGAACAGTATGTGAATTTCGTTCGCATGAAAAGACACCCTACGTGTCTTTTTTTTGAACCAAAACATCTATTTGTTTCCCTTACCGAGACAAATTTCTTTTCCACAATAGAATTTTACAGAAGGTGAGGATGTAGATGAAACGAATTGGTTTAGCTTGGCAAATATTTATAGGTCTGGTGATTGGAATTATTGTAGGGGCCATTTTTTATGGAAACTCTGACATAGCTAAATATTTGCAGCCTATTGGAGACATTTTTCTCCGTTTAATTAAAATGATTGTTGTACCGATTGTTATTTCAAGTATTATCATTGCTGTTGCAGGTGTTGGGGACATCAAACAGCTTGGGAAAATTGGCGGTAAAACGATTTTGTATTTTGAAATTATTACGACTGTCGCTATCTTATTAGGATTATTGTCGGCAAATATCTTCAAGCCGGGTGCCGGTGTAGATATGGGACACTTAAGTAAAACAGACATTAGCTCATATGTTGACACAGCAAAAACTACTGAACAGCATTCGTTTGCTGATACAATCGTTAATATAGTTCCTGCGAACCCAATCTCGGCAATCGCCAATGGCGATATGCTGGCCATTATCTTTTTTGCCTTGATGTTTGGTTTTGCGATTTCGGCCATAGGCGAAAAAGGGAAACCGGTGATTCACTTCTTCCAGGGAACGGCAGATGCCATGTTTTATATGACAAACCAGATTATGAAAGTGGCGCCAGTTGGCGTATTTGCGCTTATCGGTGTAACAGTTTCCAAGTTTGGGCTTTCTTCACTTATACCATTAGGCAAGCTCATCATTACGGTTTATGGAACAATGTTTTTCTTTATAATAGTTGTGCTGGGGCTTGTTGCAAAAATAGCGGGATTCAGTATTTTCAAATTAATTAAATCATTGAAAGAAGAGCTAATATTAGCATTTTCTACCGCGAGTTCTGAATCAGTGCTTCCTAAGCTTATGGAAAAAACGGAGAAGCTCGGCTGTCCGAAGCATATTTCATCATTCGTTATTCCGACTGGCTACTCATTCAATCTGGACGGTTCTACACTTTACCAATCGCTTGCCGCCATTTTCATTGCCCAGATGTATGGGATTGATTTGAGCATCACCAAGCAGATTTCATTGGTTCTTGTCTTAATGGTTACTTCAAAAGGAATCGCTGGTGTTCCTGGAGTTTCATTCGTTGTTCTCCTGGCCACACTTGGTTCTGTAGGAATTCCAGTTGAAGGACTTGCGTTTATTGCAGGTATTGACCGCATCCTGGATATGGGCCGTACCGTTGTAAACGTAGTAGGAAATTCCTTGGCTGCGATTGTTATTTCGAAATGGGAAGGCAAATTCGATCCTAATAGAAATGTCCATGCGGCAGAGAAGGTTAACGGATAAATGTAAAAAAGCTCGTATCTCTTAATGCGGTTCATCTTAGGATGGCCTGCATTAAGAGATGCGGGCTTTTTTTGGTGTGCCAGGCATGGCAACTATCTAGGTGGTGAAAGTCCACTGTGGGGGTACACATCGACCAACCACTAAGGAAGCGCAAGGTACTTATCGTGAGGTAAGGGCTGGAGGAAGCGTGGAATAAAATCTTGACTCGACGAACAGAAACCTGATACTAAGGCTCTATAAAGGGACGAGACTCCCAAACAAGTTAAAGTCCAAAAGATGTGCGTAACTTTGTAGGGTAAATCAGGCGAGCAAAAGAGGAAAGATAGTTGTCTTACCCTGGGAGGTCTTGCGGATGTACAGAAGTACAGTCGAAAAAGGTTAGCCGCAAGAAGTCAGCAGAAGCCATAGTAGTGAAATAATTTCATGAAGGGCTGAACAATTTATAGTGTTTCAACACCACGAATGCGTGAGTGACGAAAACTCCGAATGTGTTAATGGTAAAAGTATGAGCGTATCTCAAAGGATAACCAAAAGGGAGCTATCACTTACTACGTGAGAGGGAAGGAGAAACGAGTGTGGAACTTTTAGAACAGATTCTAAGAAATCAAAATATGAATGAAGCCTACTTACGTGTTTATAAAAATAAAGGTACAAGTGGGATCGATGGAGTGACAGTCGACGAACTAAAGCAATATCTGAAAGAGAATAAGGATGAACTGCGTCAGCGCATCAGAACAAGAAAATACCAACCACAAGCTGCCTTAAGAGTGGAAATCCCAAAAGAAAACGGAAAGGTGCGCAAATTGGGAATACCAACAGTAGTGGACAGAGTCATTCAACAAGCCATTCATCAAGTCTCAGTCCGATATTTGAAGAACAGTTCAGCGAATTCAGTTACGGTTTCAGACCAAAAAGAAGTTGTGAAATGGCGATTATTAAAAGCCTGGAATTTTTGAATGATAGTCATGATTGGGTAGTCGACATTGACCTTGAAAGATTCTTCGATACCGTCCATCACGATAAACTCATGCGAATTATATCCAACACAATAAAAGACGGAGATGTCATCTCGTTAATCAGAAAATACTTAGTCAGTGGAGTCATGGTGAATGGAAAATATGAAGACACACCTGTCGGTACTCCGCAAGGAGGAAACCTCAGTCCACTATTGAGTAATATTATGTTAAATGAACTTGATAAGGAACTAGAGATAAGAGGACTAAGGTTCGTGAGGTACGCAGATGATGCCCTTATCTTTGTGAAAAGTGAAAAAGCAGCGAACCGAGTAATGAACTCAATCGTGAGATTTATAGAAGAGAAATTAGGTCTTATAGTCAACGTAGAGAAGAGTAGAATCTCACGTCCAAAAGAATTAAAATTCTTAGGATTTGGGTATTATTACGACATTAAAAACAAGAGATATCAAGTGGAACCTCATCCAAGTTCGGTACAGAAGTTTCAAAGGAAGCTTCGACGACTGACAAAACGGAGCTGGAGTGTTCCACTAGACTACCGAATATTGAAACTGAAACAAGTGATACTTGGATGGGTAAACTACTTCAGAGTGGCAAACATGAAAAAGGTGACTGAACGAATAGACCAAAAGCTTCGCTCTAGAATTAGGGTCATCATCTGGAAGCAATGGAAAGTAACGAAGAAACAAATCAAATCGCTTATTCAACTAGGGATTCCGGAGGAAGAAGCGAAAGGATTAACATACTGTCGAAAAGGTTACCGATTCATAGGATTATCAAAAGTCGTCCAAAGAGCAATCTCAAACAAAAGACTAAAGCAGAGGGGAGTCCCCTCTGCTTTAGAACATTATCTAAAAGTACACACTGTGATATAAATTGAAACGCCGTATACGCGAACCGTACGTACGGTGTTGTGAGAGGGGTGAAAATAAATGACTTATTTTCCCTCTACTCGATTTATGGCTGCCACGTTCAATCTGGTACCAGCGCCATATTTTTATGTGCTGTATGGGCCCATGAAACTGAGTCTGAACGCATAAGCAGGATGCGGAAATCTATCTTTGTGATGGGTGCCCGGCTGCTTGGCTTTTACTGATAGTAAAACTGAGACAGAAATTGGCGGAAGCGCATGCCCTCTTCATGCTGATACTTGGCAATGAAATAGCTGCGTGCAACTGGAAGGGAAAGTTCTTCTGTTAATACTTCCGAAAACCTGCCTTCAAGTAATTCCCTTCTGACGATAGAGGACGGCAAAAAGGAAATTCCGAGTCCTTCTTCAATGAATCGTTTCGTCACTTCAATCTGTGTCACTACCATTGTTTGGACATAAGAGTATTTCTTCTTGATTTGTTTCAGCAGATCTCCCCAATATTCTGGGTGGTTATGAGTTAAAATCTTATGCTGCCGCAACAATTCCTCCATATCGACCGGCGGGCTGCTTTCGCTATACCAGCCATCATGCGGGGCAATCATGATGACAGGATCCGCGTAAAGCGGTGAACAGGTTAACTCTGTGTGTACAATCAGCATTCTCGAGAGCCCGCAATCAGCTTGTCCTTCTAATACCGCAGCGGGGATATCCTTAGACTCCATAACCTGAATTTCCAAAGATATGTCAGGGTTTAGGACCATGTATTTTTTCAGGATTGAGGGCATGATGGAAGAAGCAATTAATGGTGATATGGCAAGAGTCAGCTTGCGGGAACGGCCTTGTTTGAAATCTTCCATATCCTCAATGCCTTCTTGATGTATGGCGAGGAGCTTTTTTGCGTACGGCAGGAAGCGTCTTCCTTCTGCTGTCAGCTGGACCCTTCTCCCGATCCTCTCAAAGAGCTCGCTTCCTATGTACTCTTCCATCAGTTTGATGTGGACCGTAACGGAAGGCTGGGAAATAAATAACTCTTCAGCAGTCTTTCGGAAATTTTCATATTTTGCCGCAACTGTGAAGGTCTGAAGCCATTTTAAGTCCATAAGGAACCTCCTGATTAAAAAAAGTAATCAACTTTAGCGTAAAAATTCAATATTTTCTATTAATTATACGGCTTATTATATAAGTAGAAAAGGAGGAGTTAAAATGAGTAAAGGGTTGAAGGGAATCATTGCTGCTGAAACATCTATAAGCATGATTGACGGGGAAAGGGGTCTGCTGATTTATCGTGGATTTGATGCTAAAGAATTGGCTCTGACAAGGTCATTTGAGGAAGCGGCCTACCTGATATGGCACGGGGAATTGCCTGATGGAAACCAGCTTGATGCGCTGAAGGTAATGCTTAAGGAAAAAAGAATGCTGCAGCCTGAAACAATAGCAATGCTTCAGGCCTTACCTGCGGATATGGAATTAATGGCGGCCATCCGCACAGTTATTTCGTCTATGGGAACCCGGAAATTTAATGAAAAACCAGTTATAGAGCAGGCGATTGAACTAATGGCTGTCATTCCTTCTGTCATTGCCTGGCGATATAGGGAAAATAAAGGGTTATTGCAGATTGAACCTGATGAATCGCTCAATCATGTGGAGAACTTTCTCTATATGCTAACAGGTGAAAGGAGGCTGGGGGCCAAAAGGGATGCTCTGGAGGCCTATATGATTTTGACGATGGAGCACGGAATGAATGCATCGTCATTTGCGGCAAGGGTGATAGCATCAACAGAATCCGATTTAGCATCAGCAGTTACAGGCGCAGCGGGTGCCATGAAAGGACCTTTGCACGGGGGAGCGCCGAGCGGGGTCATTGAATTATTAAATGAAATAGAGTCAGGAGGGATAGAAAGAATACTCCGTCTCAAGCTTAATAACGGAGAGAAACTGATGGGTTTCGGACATAGGGTTTATAAAACAGCTGATCCAAGGGCAATTGCTTTACGTGAAATTGCCCAAAGAGTAAGCGGAAATAATTCTTGGCTTGAATTGGCTGTAGAAGTGGAAGACTGTGCGGTTAGATTACTCAAGGAATATAAGCCTGGAAGAAACCTTTATGCGAATGTAGAATTTTATGCGGCTGCCGTTATGAAAGCAATAGGTATGGAAGATGAATTGTTTACTCCAGCGTTTACAGCGGCGAGAATAACAGGGTGGACTGCTCATGTGATGGAGCAATGGTCAGATAATGCTATTTACCGGCCGGATGCGAGATATATAGGAGTAATTAAGGAAAAAGGGATGAGAGCTGCGGCAGAGAAAAAAGGATAAATTATTATAGTGATATTGAACATGAGTAAAGAGTGTTTAGCGCATTGCATACGCCAGGGGGGTATGATAAGATTTTTGTAGAGGGAGGCTGTGCAATGAGTGAAAAAAACCCTAATGAACAAAGCGTGATGCCGATAGACGGGGCAGCAGATTGCTGCTCAGGAGAATCTTCCCGAAAGAGCCATCATTCTGACGCTGTTAAAAAAAACCTGATAACTCGCTTGAACAGAGTGGAGGGTCAAATAAGGGGCATTAAAGGACTAATAGAAAAAGATACCTATTGTGATGATGTGATCACCCAAATCGCTGCCACTCAATCTGCTCTGAATGGTGTAGGAAAGCTTTTGCTCGAAGGCCATATGAAGAGCTGTGTGGTTGAAAGGATTCAAGAAGGCGACATGGAGGTCCTTGATGAAGTGCTTGTGACTATCCAGCGGTTAATGAAGAAATAAGAAACCAATAGTCAGTGAGGACAAGGAATGGCTCTGTTTTAGAGGGGATTATAGAGACTGGACTTTCCCCTAAGTGGCCAGTGCTGATTACACTTATGAATTTTTTGAAAGCTTTCTGTCAGAGAAGGCTTTTTATTTTTAGCTCTGCTAAAAAGCTAATATAGAGTCTGACGTGAAGACGGGCAGGGGACTGTTTGGCGAAAGCGAACTGGCAAGATGCCTTGAACAATAGAATGCTGCTTTTCTCTTTCTGTGTTGATGGCTAACTGAGCCACATCTTCACTGAGTAATGGAGATTTAGGATTCGCCAGGAAAATTCCTATTCAAATTATACAAAGGGGAATTGTTTTTGGTAAAATAATCAATAATGGACTTTTTGGGCATTCTATTGAAAACAGGAAGGACAAATGCCAGTTCGGAGGGATAGTATGAAAAATGAAAGAAAAGACATTCTTTATATGCATGTGCAGGCTTCCGAACGATTTGTGATTTCCTATGGAATGAGCTTTCAGGAATTTGTTTATTCCCTGCAGCATCCTCTTTCCAATCTTCTGCTGCTGAAGCATCAGTTTGAAGATGGAGAATTCAATAGAAACACGCTTTTGGATTATGTTCCAAGTGACAGTGTGATGAATCTGCTTAAAGAGGATGTCAGCGAGTATGGAGATTTTTGCTGGGTAGACTTTGAAGAAGAAGCAGCTCTTGATGATATAGAAGATAAGGAACTTGCGGAGCTTCTGTTTTTGGGACACACCAAAAGCCACTTAAGGCAGCCTTTTTTCAGAAAGCTGAATAACCATTTTGCATATCTTTCCCATGATGATGGATGGTTTAATAAAACGTACTACAGATCGCTTGATACATATTATAAAATGCTTGGAAACTTGCTTTCCATTAAGCTTGAGTCCCTTCGTGTTGAGAGGACATGGCTAGGTATCCGAAAAAAAAGCGAATATCCCCAGGTGCCGCTGGAGGTTTTCGAAAGCCTGGAGCCTCTTATGGGAGAGGGAATCGCCATTTCGCTGATTGGCGTGCAGCAGTCAAGGAACCGCATTGAAATCCCTATCTGGACTGTGGGCGATTATTTAAATATGGATGATATGATCGAAGCCTATAATGAGGCGAAAAACGATAGCGCCCATGCACTTGTTGTGTTTAACCGCAAGACCAAAGAATGGTCCGTAGTCCTGAAAAAACAATGATTTTTTATCAGACGAAATAATGGTCTGTAATACCTGCTGGCAGAATTGGCGGCATTCGAAAAAATGTAAACAGGGCTGACTGCCCATGAAGCCCGGTCCTTATGTGACCGGGTTTTTTTGAGGTCATCCTCCGGCATGATGGTGAATGGCTGGCCAATGGAGGCAAGCATGTTTACGGAATTAATTTTAAAGGTAAACAGGTGTAGGCCGTGCCCCTTATTTCATAAAATAGTGGCAGGTCTTTATGCTGTTAAAAAATGGTGAAATTAGAAAAAAGGAATAATATAAATTTTATTTCTTTGCTTCAGAAAATGATACAATAGAAAAGTCAAATTTCCTCGCATGCATGACAGCTGCCCCTAATTTTGCTATATAGCAAGCGCTAGGCATTAGCAAATGCTTACGAAGGAATATATTGCCTGAAAATTAATTTTTGTCTTGAATAATGGAGGTTACTGGAATGAAAACAAAACTGGGTCTGCTTTATGGCGGAAAGTCTGCTGAACATAATGTTTCCCTGCAAACTGCGTATGCTGTCCTTAAAGCACTGGATTTAGAAAAGTTTGATATACATCCTATCTATATAACTGAAGAGGGACAATGGGTAAACGGCCCGCAGCTGACTGCCCCTGTAGAATCTGTGAAAGAATTGGCTTATGCTTCTGAACAAACTTTTTCGCCATTGGCGTTAAGTGCGGCGGCTGAGGCTGGAGAAAATCGGGAAGGCTATGATGTTATATTTCCGCTTCTTCATGGACCGAACGGAGAGGATGGAACTGTCCAGGGAATGCTTGAGCTGTTAAACATTCCTTATGTCGGTAATGGAGTTCTTGCCTCATCTGCTGGAATGGATAAAGTCATCATGAAAAATATCTTTGCTCAGGCTGGCCTCCCTCAAGTGAAGTACACCTGGTTTGTGCGCACTCAATGGGAAAAGGACACAGAAGGTGCATATCAGAAGGTTGAAGAGGAACTTGGTTATCCTTGCTTTGTTAAACCTGCCAATCTTGGATCCAGTGTCGGCATCAGCAAATGCACATCCAAGGAAGAATTGAAAGCTGCCTTTATTGAAGCCTTCCAATTTGACCGTAAAATCATCGTGGAAGAAGGAGTTACAGCCAGGGAAGTGGAAATTGGTGTATTAGGCAACGATGAGCCAAAATGCTCTGTTGCCGGAGAAATTATTCCTAAAAAAGCCTTCTACGATTATAAAGCCAAGTATGAAGATGGTGAAACAGCCATGGTTATTCCAGCGGACATTTCAGCAGAGGAATACAGCAGTCTCAAGGAAATGGCCATTGATGCATTCAAATCACTTGATTGCTCCGGCCTTGTCCGTGCCGATTTCTTTTTGACTAAAGAAGGGGAATTTTATATTAATGAAGTGAATACAATGCCTGGTTTTACACCATTCAGCATGTTTCCGCTTTTATGGAAGCATACAGGCGTTGACTATCCTCAATTGATAGAAAACCTGGTTGAACTGGCCCAGCAGCGCCATGTTGAAAAACAAAAAATAAAATATACTTTCTGACTTTGGATAATGAGATACTTCCGTCAGCGGGAATCTTTCTGCCCAATAATGCGGGATATGAAGAGTAAGCAAAAAAAAGCAGAAGCTGCGGTTATCCAACTGCTGGCTTCTGCTTGCTTTGTTTTCTGACAGCATCACAGGGTTAAAATTTTAAGGAGGCGCAAGAATGATTAGACGAAGCTTGAAACGTGTTCATGAAATGGCAGGAGGCCTGAATGTACTGGAAAATTTCCAGGATGCCGAGATTTGCGGCGTTTCAATTGATTCAAGGAATATTGAAAAAAATAATTTGTTTATTCCTCTGAACGGCGAGAATGTTAATGGCCACCAGTATGTTGAAGGAGCTATAAAAAATGGGGCAGCAGCTTCATTGTGGGAAAAGGGTGTACCGAATCCGCCTGTTGGGCTTCCTCTGATTATCGTTGAAGATGCTTTGGCTGCCCTGCAGCAGCTGGCAAAAGAGTACCGCAGCGAGCTTTCGCTTAAGGTGGTGGGTGTGACGGGCAGCAACGGCAAGACCACAACAAAGGATATGACTGCAAGCCTGCTTCAGACCCGATACAAAGTTCATAAAACAAGCGGCAATTTTAATAACCATATTGGTCTGCCGTTAACGATTTTATCCATGGGTGAAGATACAGAAGCAGCTGTGCTTGAAATGGGCATGAGCGCAAGGGGAGAAATCAAACTGCTTTCCGAAATAGCACGCCCGGATGTTGCTGTTATTACCAATATCGGCGAGTCTCACTTATTGGATCTGGGATCGAGAGAAGAAATCGCGAATGCCAAGCTTGAAATCCTTTCAGGCCTGTCAGAAGACGGGGTATTAATTTACCATGGAGATGAACCTTTACTAAGAGACCGGATTAAAGCTGAATTCCCGGGAGTTCGAGTTATTTCGTTCGGCCGTTCTGAGAATAATGACATGTTCCCTATTACGATTACTCAGGAAAAGGACAGCACATCATTCACTTTAAATAGTAATCCGGGTAAAGTCATGACCATCCCTGTGCTTGGAAACCATAATGTTCTGAATGCTATGGCATCGATGCTTGCAGCAAAAGAGGCTGGAGTTTCTGAAGCATCCATGCAATCAGGAATGGACGAAATTCGTTTAACAAACATGAGGATGGAAATGGTCGAAGGAGCTAGGGGAGAAAAAATTATCAATGATGCGTATAATGCCAGCCCGACATCAATGAAAGCTGCCATAGAGCTAATGGAAGGGATGTCTGGATTTAGGAAAAAAATCCTTGTGCTTGGTGACATGCTGGAATTAGGAGAGCAGGAAGGCGATTATCACCAGAAAATTGGTGAACAGATTTCAGCCGAGAAAATTGATCAAGTTTATACATTCGGTCCATTGGCCAAAAAAATCAGCGACGGGGCTTTGACTGTTTTTTCAAAAGAAAATGTTTTTGCCTTTCAGGATAAAACCGAGCTGATTGAGGAGCTTAAAAAGCACACGGATACTAACGACCTTATTTTGGTTAAGGCTTCAAGGGGAATGAAGCTGGAACAAGTGGTATCAGCCCTTCAATAAAAAGATAAGGTTAGAACCATCATGATAAGCAGCAAAACAACATCAGAGTAAAGATGAATCTGCCCCTGGCGATGTAAAACCGTCAGGGGTTTTTTCGCTGCAATAAATTAGGTAAACTGATTTTTAAAACGATGTTATTTTGGGCGGTTTTCCGGGCAATACTTAAGTAGGAACATTTTTATGGCGGGGGTTCGGAATAAGCAGCAAAAATCTTCCGGCTTGGCATGTTTTATTCACCGGTTGCTTCATGTCTAGTATAAATCTGCTGAATTTTCCTTTTTTCCGGGATTTCAGAGTAAATAATCGCTGATGTATGGAATAGAGTATAGTAGAAAGAAACCTGTAATGTAAATTTAATGCAATGTGAAGATATCCTTTATTGCATTAGGGCGCTTAAGGTGGTAACATACAGTATGTGATTGCGTGTCATTGAATCGATGATAACTGTATGTGTATAATTATCTTTGCAAAAGACACAAATCAATGAAAGAGAGTTTACTGTTCCTTTTGAAAGAATTTCCGTTAAGTTTCTTCATTGTTTGTGAAGAATTCTGTACTTTTAGATAAAATAGGCCGCGCGTCTTGAAACCATATAAAAGCTGCCAGTGTGGCGGCTTTAGTTGCTAATAGGAAAGTCCGGCGTGACTGAGAAGTACTTCTTGGCCAGGCTGCCTCACAAGCCGATTGCCCTTACCGGCAGGGAGTCATTCTAGGATGATGAACCGCCCGTATCCGCAGCGACAACTCTTGTGATTCTTTTCCACTTCCGCACCCCTCAACGCATAAGGGCCTGTTTTTTGTAAGAGCCTGGTTTCTTCCGGGTTTCCATGCAGCTTCGCAAGCTATGACTTCTGCTGAAAGAAGAAAGGTGCAGCAGCCCTCACCTAATAACCGGCTACCTGCCGCGTATTGCTACTTTGACATTTCCGTTTTTTTGAATTTGATTTTGGTTACATGTACTATTAAAAGGGCGATATTTATATTTGGAGCCAGCGTTTTATGATTTTTCCTGCGCTTGTTATGTTCAATATGCTTTTCTTTTTAATAAATCATCATTGAGTTCATTATTTTTTAATTGTAGTCATTCTTTTAGGTGGTAATGAGAAAACTTTTCTTAAGGGTAAATTAATTATGCACTTATAATGCAGATCGCATTGGTGCTGTTATTCAACTGTCATGGGCAAGAAAATGATTTGCTTATGATAAATTACATGAAAAAAAAGGAGTACGACAATTTTGACTTTGTTTAGTGAATTAGGTTTAGACAGAACATCTATGAAATCAATTGAAAAAATGGGATTTGAAGAAGCGAGCCCGATCCAGGCGCAGACTATTCCTTTGGCTCTTGAAGGAAAAGATCTAATTGGCCAGGCACAGACTGGTACAGGAAAAACAGCTGCATTCGGTATTCCTCTAATTGAAAAAATAGATATTAAAGATGATCATGTACAGGGAATCGTAATAGCGCCGACACGTGAACTGGCAATCCAGGTATCTGAAGAGCTTTATAAGCTTGGATACGGCAAGCGTGCACGTGTTATGGCTGTTTACGGAGGACAGGACATCGACCGTCAAATCCGTGCCCTAAAGAAGTACCCGCATATCATCGTTGGGACACCGGGACGCCTGCTTGACCACATCAAACGCAAAAACATCCGCCTTGGCGATGTTCATACAGTGGTACTTGATGAAGCGGACGAAATGCTGAACATGGGATTCATCGAAGATATCGAATCAATCCTTTCGAATGTTCCTGAAGAAAGACAAACACTTCTTTTCTCTGCTACAATGCCTGAACCAATCCGTAAAATTGCGGAAAGATTTATGAATGAGCCGACGGTTGTCCGTGTTAAAGCAAAAGAAATGACGGTTTCTAAAATTGAACAATTCTACGTGGAATTAAGAGAAAGCGAAAAATTCGACACTCTTGCACGTTTGCTTGATATCCAGACACCTGATCTTGCAATCGTATTCGGACGCACTAAGCGCCGTGTGGATGAACTTGCTTCTGCTTTGACAATCCGCGGTTACATGGCTGAAGGAATACATGGTGACTTGAGCCAGGCGAAACGACTTTCTGTTTTGAAAAAGTTCAAAGAAGGAAACATTGATGTGCTTGTGGCAACTGATGTAGCAGCCCGCGGACTTGATATTTCAGGCGTTACACATGTGTATAACTTCGATATTCCTCAAGATCCTGAAAGCTATGTCCACCGTATTGGACGTACAGGAAGAGCCGGAAAACACGGAGTTGCCATCACTTTTGTAACACCAAGAGAAAGAGGACAGCTTCATGCTGTTGAACATACAACAAAGAAACGCATGGAGAAATTAAAAACTCCTACGATAACAGAAGCACTAGAAGGACAGCAAAAAGCAGTTACTGAAAAAATCGTCAATGCAGTTGAAAATGAAGATTTATCCCTGTACCTGACTCACGCTGAAGAATTGCTTCAGAAGCATAGTGCAGTAGATTTGGTTGCTGCTGTGCTTAAGTCCATGACAAAAGAACCGGACAGCACTCCAGTTAAACTTACTGAAGAAGCGCCAATGCCGATGAAACGCGACCGCAACCGTTTCGGCAACAGCAACAACAGACAGCGCAACGGAAGAGGAACATCTGGCAAAAAAGAATACAGCAACAAGAGAACAAACAACCGCAAGCCAAGCGGCAGCTCTACTGGGAACCGCAGCACAGGGCAAAAAAGGGAACAATTTAATAAATAAGCTCCGTTAGCTTATTTATTTCAGGCAGCCAGCCTGAATGGTTCAGCTTGAGCTGGTGGAAGCATCACTTATGAACAAACTAAGGATCACTCATAAAGGACGACTCAGCAGGGATGTATATGGATTGATAATCTGTATGCATCTTATGAGCCTGTCTTGCTGGGGATCCTTTTTTTTATTTGGCTGTTTTCGTAACTTTGCTGCTATGAAAAAAGGTGGCTGATTTCTCTCAGGGTGTTCGCTTGCCGCGGGGCGGGCGGTGAGCCTGCAGGGTCTCACCTGTTCCGCTCATCTAAGCAGGAGTCTCGCACCTTACGCTCCAATCAACCTGACTTAACAATGGGATCGCCTTCAGAACATATTAAAAAAATAACAATCTTTAAGAAAAGAGAGGCAGTAATGCCATGCAAATGGGAGCTCTTATAATGCGGGATTGAAAAGCTTGCGACAGGATTGTATGAACTTGGTTTTTTTATCAATCAAGGTACTTACGCTTTTTTCAAAAAAAGAGCTGCCAAAAGAAAACCGCCCGCAAGCCCGCCTAAATGCCCAATGCCATTTACTTCAGGCTGAAGGAATGAAGCAATGACGGATACGATTATTAATATGTAAAATATGGAAGGGTGCCGCATGGGGATAATATCTCTTTTTGCAACGGCTGTATAAAGGTAAAATCCCAAAATGCCAAAAATGGCTCCGCTCGCACCGGCGTGTGTATAGGTGAGCGGCATGCATAAAAAAGTGGCTATGTTGGACATTATTCCTGATAACAGGAATAATAGCGTGAACTTTAAGCTGCCGAGAGTGCGCTCTGCCCTTGGTCCGAGGACGGCGAGGGAAAAACCGTTGAAAAGCAAATGGCTCAAAGAGGTGTGAAGGAATATCGGGGTCAGCAGTCTCCACAGCTGTCCATTGCCGATGAAAAGATTGACGCCGGCTAGCTTTTGAAAAATAAGCAAGCCAGGCGTTGCTGGTATCAGAATAACAATATAACATATTCCTGTCAGAGTGATTATGCCTGTGACAGCAGGGCTCATTCCGGAAGATTGCAGATTAAGAGCTGTTTTTTTATACAATTCAATCATTCCTTTAAAATAAATGTTTGTTTGAAATTTATATGCCAGGCACGTCCTGGTTAGAAGGGAACGTAGAACAGAATGATAAAAGGAATTGGAATGGATATCATTGAAATATCAAGGATTGCAAAGCTTCTTGAAGCGCATCCGAAGTTTCCGGAGCGGATTTTGGCGGGCGGCGAATTAAAAAGGTTTTCTGAATTAAAGAATAAAAGGAAAATGGAGTTTCTTGCAGGCCGGTTTTCTGCAAAAGAAGCATTTGCAAAGGCATATGGTACTGGCATCGGAAAGGAACTCTCATTTTTAGATATGGAAATTTCATATGATTCAATGGGAAAGCCCATCTTCATATCTCCTATTTCCAAGGGCGTACATCTTTCAATTACACATAGCTCTGAATATGCAGCGGCTCAGGTTGTTATTGAAGAATCAGAATAGGGAATACCGGTGAAAAAGCATAGGGTAATAAATGGCCAGGCCCCCTCATATACTTTTATTGCTATAGGGAGACAAGGCCCGGTATAAGGTACATTGCAGGAAAAGCGCTCTCGAAAAATGTGAATGCCTTCCGAAAAAAAGACATTCAAAACTGTGAAGACCCAATCATCCTGCCGAGAAAAACGTTGCCTCAATGTCTGGATCCTGCCTTTTCCTCTCCCTTTTTAAGTTCAATAAAAAAAGGGGTTGAAAAGATGAAGAAAGTGCTTGTGCTTTTCACTGGGCTATTGCTCGTGTTTGCTCTTTCTGGCTGCGGTCAAAAATCGCAGGAAGATGTAGTAAGTGCCTTGAACGAGAAGCTTACTGACATGAAGGGGTATAAAGCGAATGCAAAAATGACGCTTGAAATGGGAACAGAGCCACAGGTTTACAATGTTGTTATCTGGCATAAAGATCCTTCTTTTTACAGGGTGAATTTGAAGAACAACCAAAAGGAACAGAGCCAGATGATTCTGCGCAACAATGAAGGAGTGTATGTCCTGACTCCTGCATTGAACAAAAGCTTTAAATTTCAGAGCGAGTGGCCGGAAAACAGCAGCCAGGCATATCTTTACGAATCATTGGTGAAGGATATTATAGAGGACAAAAATGCTTCCTTCAAAACGGTAGATAATCATTATGTTTTTGAGACGAAAACGCGTTATCAGAATAACAAAATGCTACCGTATCAGGAAATTACCCTAAATAAAAAAGACCTGTCCCCGGTACAGGTAAAGGTCATGGATCCGGACCATAAGACACTGGTCACTGTGAAGTTTTCGAATGTAAAGTTTGGAACCACCTTTGACAAAGACGCTTTTGACATGAAGAAAAATATGACAAGCGCTCAATTAGAGGTTCCTGTAATGGGCAATGTCGGGGATGACAGTTTTTCTGTCAAATATCCAGCGGACCTAGCTGGATCAAGTTTAATAGAAGAAAAGAAAATTGAGGCAGAAAATGGAAAAAGGGTTGTTTTAACATACGAAGGCAATAAGAACTTTACGCTGGTACAGGAGAAAGCAGAAGTGATGGAAACGACAATTGTTCCGACTGATATGAATGGGGAGCCTGTTGATCTGGGCTATACAGTTGGGGCAATGTCTGCACACTCACTTGCCTGGACACATGATGGAGTGGATTATACGCTTGTTTCTGATGATCTCTCAAAACAAGAAATGGTCACAATCGCAGAATCTGTTGGCGGAAATTCTGTTAAGTAATTTAAAAGCCTATACGTGCGGACGATCTAGCCGGAATTCTACCGTCTGGAAATAGCATAAAATAATTTCTCCCGGCCCTTGTGCAGCGGAAAGGTATTTTTCTGTTTCCTGCTTACCAAGAGCCGGTTTTTGTTTAGATTTGATGCTGCCTCACTCACTCATTTCTGCATGCCCAATCGCCTCAAATTGGAGGACCCTTCTTTAAATCCCCGGTAATATTGCTATAATAAAGGAATCCTGAATAAATGGCATAAACAATGGGTGGATGATAGGGGTATTTCTGTCAGACACTAACAACGATTCATATGAAAATAAAATACGGGATGCAATATAAAGAAGGAAGGTTTGCAGGTTTGGAGACGCTAAAATTCCATAGAGATACGTGGGCAGAGATTAATTTGGATCATATCTATGACAATGTTGCTTCGATGAAAAAAAGGCTGCCGGAAAATGTGAAAATTTTCGCAGTTGTCAAGGCCAATGGCTATGGACATGGAGATGTGCAAACGGCAAAAACAGCTTTGGAAGCCGGTGCTGATTTTCTGGCAGTAGCTTTTATTGATGAAGCTCTGTCTTTAAGACAAAAGGGAATTTCCTCACCCATCCTTGTGCTTGGGGCGGCAAGACCTGAAAGTGCCGGTATTGCGGCTGAGAACCATATAACATTAACGGTGTTCCAGGAATCCTGGATCAGAGAAGCCGGCCAGTATATTCCTTGCGGCCAGACCCTGAAACTCCATTTAAAATGTGACAGCGGAATGGGGCGCATTGGCATTAAAACCAAGGGAGAATTGGAAAAAGTCGAAGAGAGCCTGGAGAAGGATCCAAGGTTTTATCTGGAGGGAATTTATACCCATTTCGCCACGGCTGATGAAATCAGCAAGTCATATTACCAGAAGCAGCTGAATACATTTAATGAGATGCTGTCTTGGCTGAAAAAGAAGCCTGAACTTATTCATGCCTCAAATAGCGCAGCATCTCTTCGCTTCTCTGATTCTGTCTATAATGCAGTGAGGATGGGTATATCCATGTACGGGTTAAGTCCTTCCCCGGAAATGAAGGAGCTATTGCCGTTCCCGCTGAAGCCTGCTCTCTCTCTTAAAACAAAAGTTGTGCATGTGAAAAAATTGCAAAAGGGAGAAAGTGTCAGCTATGGAGCGACTTATACAGCGAAAGAAGATGGTGAATGGATCGCTACGCTTCCTATCGGGTATGCAGATGGCTGGATCCGCAGACTGCAGGGCCAGGAAGTGAATGTATCAGGAGAAATGGCGCCAATTGTAGGGAGAATCTGCATGGATCAATGCATGGTGAAGCTGTCCCGGCAAGTTCCGCTGGGCACTGAGGTCATATTGATTGGAGAAAGTGAAGGGCTATGCATATCTGCTGATGACATTGCAAAACGTCTCGAAACGATTAATTATGAAGTTACATGTATGCTGGGAGCGCGCATTCCGAGGGTTTATGTAAGAAATGGAAAGGAAGCGGAGGTTTCCAATCCTCTGTGGAGCTGACATTTAGCGAGTGTGAGGTTTCCTTTAACACAGAAACAAGTTGTTTCACTTCTTGTATGATTTGATTTTTATATTATGAAATTGTTTTATAATGAATAGAACACATCCCTTTTTGCTGATAATAGTACAGAGTTTGGAATATACTCTTTGCAGAAGGCCGTTTTAATGGTAATATGAAAAAGGATATATATATTAAAGGTGTGTAGTGATGGTGGAGGTGTATGTTTGTGTCTGAATCCAGCGCAACAAGAGAAATTTTAATCCGATTACCTCAAAATTTTTTATCCGAATTAGATGGGTATGTTAGTGAAGAAAATGTGAATCGCAGCGAATTTATTTATCGTGCGACAAAAATGTATCTTCGCGAACGAAAAAAGAGAGAATTTCGCGAATCAATGAAACGTGGCTATATTGAAATGGCAGCCATTAATTTGACGATTGCTTCTGAAGCATTCCTGGCAGAATATGAGGCTGGACATTGCGTTGAACGATTAGCTAGCGGAGGCTGAGCCATTGATTGTTGTTAAGCGTGGTGACGTATACTTCGCAGACCTGTCTCCGGTCGTGGGCTCTGAACAAGGCGGAACACGCCCGGTATTGATTCTACAGAATGATATCGGTAATCGCTTTAGTCCCACTGTAATCGTGGCAGCAATTACAGCGCAGATCCAAAAGGCCAAACTGCCTACACATGTTGAAATCAATGCAAAGAAATATGGCTTTGAACGTGATTCTGTTATTCTTTTAGAACAAATCCGAACCATTGATAAGCAGCGCCTGACAGATAAAATTACGCATCTTGATGAACCGATGATGCAGAAAGTCAATGATGCACTGCAGATCAGCCTGGGTCTGGTTGATTTTTAAAAGAAATTCTGGAAAAGTCTGGATATGAACAAAATAATCCTTTAGGCCTTTATTATATTTTTATCATGGTCCGTTAGTGCGGGCGAACAAACGGTTCCAGAATACTGGAGCCGTTTTTGCAATTTTGATGGTCCCTGCCAATGGGGCACAAGATTGTCTGCAGATGAGGTTTTTCCTGGTATCCAAAGGACAGGCCTTCTTGCATTATGGTGTTCCTATACCGTCCTTTTCCTATTTTTTCTCTTGTTCTGCATTTTTTGCAGGGAATACACTATCATTTGACGAATGAAAGGACAACGCTATATAGTGAAAATGTAGGAAAGAAGATTATTTGAAGAATAAAGAGGTTATTTTCTAAGAAATGACCCTGTAAATAAAAGAAGGATTCAAAGATTTGCAGTCATTCACAACTTTGCCTAAGAATCATTGTCGTCTTAGCATAGCAGGGGGCATGCCGGAGTTATATCAGTTTTTGGCGATTGTGATAGAATGGGAGGAAAATATGAATCAGCTGGTTTACGATTTTATTACGAAAAATCACGATCATATCCTGTCTGAATGGATGGAAATGATGAAGCGGAATGCAGACGGCAGGCTGCTGAAAATTGTTTCTGATAACATGTTCGGCCAAACAAGCAGTGAATTTATAGATGTGATTATTACCAATACAGAAAATAACAACGAAGAATTTTCAGCAAAGCTGAATGACTTTGCTGAAAAGGTGGTCCGCCTTGGCTGGCCGTTGACATTCGTGAATGATGGATTGCATAAATTCAGCAGAATCGTGCTTACTGGCCTTCTTAATCAGGGGAAAGTGGCCCCTGACGAAATATCATCTATCATTAAGGAGCTCGACGAGTGGTCTGCCCCTTTAAATAATGAGATAGTCGATATGTATACCCAAACATGGGAAAGAACGGTTTCCCTCCAGAGAATGGCGCTTCAGGAGCTTTCTGCACCGCTGATTCCCGTACTGGAAGGAATCACTGTCATGCCGCTGATCGGCACCATAGATACGGAAAGAGCGAAACAGATTATGGAGAACCTGCTTGTTGGGGCAGTAAAGCATCGTTCCGAAGTTGTCTTGATTGATATCACAGGAGTCCCTGTGGTGGATACCATGGTAGCACATCATATCATTCAGGCTGCCGAAGCTGTCCGGCTGGTAGGAGCTAAGTGCATGCTCTGCGGAATCCGGCCTGAAATTGCCCAGACCATTGTCAACCTGGGCATTAACCTAAATGAAGTGGTAACTAAAAACACCCTGAAAAAAGGGATTGAAGCAGCACTGGAACTTACAAGCCGCAAGATTGTGGATGTGGAGGAAGAATCATGAGGATTCCAATATTAAAATTGTATGATTGCCTTTTGGTCTCTATTCAATGGGAGCTGGATGACGCGACTGCGCTGCAATTCCAGGAGGATTTGCTTCATAAAATCCATGAAACAAGCGCGAATGGCGTTGTTATAGATATTACCTCCATTGATTTCATTGATTCTTTTATTGCCAAGGTTTTAGGCGATGTATTTAGCATGTCTAAGCTGATGGGAGCAAAAGTTGTAATTACCGGGATCCAGCCGGCTGTTGCGATTACTTTAATTGAACTAGGCATTACTCTAGATGATGTCCTTACAGCTCTAGATTTAGAGAAAGGCCTGGAGAAATTACAACAGGAACTGGGGGATTAAATGTATGGAGTTCCAATCCTGCGTGAAAATTATCAATGAATGGGACATCGTAGCGGCTCGCCAGCTTGGGCGAAATGTTGCCAAAGAGCTGGGATTTGGTACGGTTGACCAGGCTAGAATCACTACAGCAATAAGTGAACTCGCCAGGAACATATATTTATATGCCGGACAAGGCAGTGTCTGTATAGAAAAGATTTTTGACAGCGGGAAATCAGGCCTCAAAATCATCGCAGCTGATGAAGGTCCTGGCATACAGGACATTCGAAAGGTGATGGAGGATGGCTTTACGACCTCCGGGGGACTTGGAGCAGGCCTTCCGGGTGTTAAACGCCTGATGGATGAGTTTGACATCGATTCCGTTCCCGGAAAGGGCACGGAAATCCGTGCAACCAAATGGCTCCGTTAAGGGGGGGGAACTATGAACTTTAGAGAGAACATGGAAGAAAAGTACCGTGAAGCTCTCTCTACCTATTTGCAAGACCAAACGGAACAAGCGTTGTATCAAGGACAGAAGATCAGCAGAAAAACAATTGAATCTAAGATATCCCCAGAAGAAATCATCAGTCTGCACAAAAGCATTCTTCTGGAAATTTGTCCTGATACACCCGAAAAGGTCCTTAACTCAATGGATTTCTTGCTTGAGGTTATGATGGGATATGGAATTGCATACAGAGAGCATCAGAGTTTGCGGCATCAGCAGCAGGAACTGAAATCAGAAATTGAAATTGCGGCCAATGTCCAGCATACATTGCTTGAAACGAGCATACCGGTTGTTGACGGACTCGAAATTGGCGCAATCAGCGTTCCTGCGAGGCAGATGAGCGGTGATTACTATCATTTTGTCCAAGATGAAAATGAGTGCATTGGTGTTGCGATTGCCGATGTAATCGGAAAAGGCATACCTGCTGCACTTTGCATGTCCATGATCAAATATGCAATGGATAGCCTTCCTGAGCACCGACATGCTCCGAGCAGTGTGCTGGAGAGCTTGAACCGGGTAGTGGAGCACAACGTAGATCCCAGTATGTTTATCACGATGTTTTATGGGCTATACAATCCCAGGAAGCATGTATTTTCTTATGCTGCAGCAGGGCACGAACCGGGATTTTATTATAATGCAGAAACGAAAGAATTCTCGGATCTCACAGCAAAAGGACTCCTTTTGGGCGTGGAGAAGAAAACAAGCTACCGCCAGTATGAGAAAAATGTGGAGCCTGGCGATTTGATTGTGCTCCTGTCAGATGGCGTAACGGAGTGCCGCACAAGCGAGGGGTTCATTGAAAGAGAAACCCTTGTTGAATATATACAAAAAAATATACATTTAAAAGCACAGGATATAGTAAATAATATATACAGGCAGCTGGAACGAATGCAGAATTTCCAGCTGCGTGACGATTTCACTTTAATTGTAATGAAAAGAGAGGTTTAGCTCTCCTGAAACAGGGTATTTATATATTGCGATAGCATGTAATTAAGGATTGAAGAGGTGGGTTAAATTAGATGAATATAAATATTGACGTTCAAGACAGCAATTCGCAGGTTGAAGTGCAAGTTAAAGGCGAAATTGATGCTTATACTGCTCCAAAGCTTAGAGAATCCTTATTTCCTCTTTCTGAGCAGAATCAAATATCATTGGTAATAGATCTTAGCGAAGTATCCTATATGGATAGTACAGGGCTTGGGGTGTTTGTAGGATTATTTAAAAGCGTAAAAGCCCACGACGGAAAATTCAGGCTTATTGGCTTATCTGAACGTTTGCGCCGTCTTTTCGACATAACAGGCCTTGCAGACATTATTGATATAAAAAGTAGTGCAGAGGGTGGGTTAGAATGAGTCAGACATACGAATACATCGAAATGAAGATACCTGCAAAACCGGATTTCATTGGAGTCATTCGTTTGACGCTTTCTGGAATTGCCAGCCGGATGGGATTCTCCTATGACGAAATTGAAGATTTGAAAATAGCCACCAGTGAGGCATGTACCAACGCTGTGCAGCATGCATATAAGGAAATGGATAAAGGTGAAGTAATTATTGGGTTTGGCCTTTATGAAGACCGTCTTGAAGTGATGGTTTCCGATAATGGAAAAAGCTGCAATTTCGATGAAGTGCGCCAAGGCATCGGACCGTACGAAAAAGGAAATAACGTAGAATTCTTGAGAGAAGGAGGCCTTGGTCTTTATCTCATTGAAACCCTGATGGACGAGGTGAAAATTCACCAGCATGAAGGGGTTACAGTCTTTATGACTAAGTTTCTAGAAGGAGAGCAGGTGGAGATGGATGCAAAAACACTCTCAACCTAATCCGGCGGTAAAAGAAAAAGTAAACGAATGGATCAGAGCTTATCAGCTTACCCAGGATGATGAGGCCCAGAATCAGCTGGTGCTGCATTATCAAGGCCTGGTTGAAACCATTGCACGAAAGTATTCCAAGGGAAAGTCTTTTCAGGAAGATATTTCTCAGGTAGGGATGATTGGGCTGCTTGGTGCAATCAGGAGGTATGATGAGTCATTTGGCAAAAGCTTTGAGGCTTTTGCGGTTCCTACAATTATTGGTGAAATTAAAAGATTTCTACGGGATAAAACCTGGAGTGTCCATGTTCCGAGAAGAATTAAAGAGCTTGGTCCGAAGATAAGGGTTACTGTTGAAGAACTGACTACAGAGCTTCATCGTTCCCCGAAAATCGAAGAAATTGCCCGTCATCTGGATGTCCCTGAAGAAGAGATACTGGAAGCGATGGAAATGGGTAAGAGCTATCAGGCATTGTCTGTGGATCATTCGATTGAGGCAGACTCTGACGGCGGAACTGTTACCCTGCTTGATATCTTTGGAAATGTTGATGAAGGATTTGAAAAAGTCAATCAGCGCATGGTGCTTGAAAAGGTGCTGCATGTACTTAGTGAAAGAGAAAAGAAAATCATCCAGTACACCTATTTGGAGAATTTAAGCCAAAAAGAAGCTGGAGAAAAGCTTGGAATTTCTCAAATGCATGTTTCCCGTCTGCAGAGAAGAGCAATTAAGAAACTGCAGGAAGCTATAAATGCGGAAAGCAACACGGAGTTTGTCCAATGATTAAAGAAGTGCTGCGCGAAACGGAAATCGAAGTGCTCGCCTCTCAGTCTTCTAAGGATGATATGCCATATTGCGGAGATGATTATTTTATCTGTCAAACAAAGGAGTACTTCCTTTGTGTTCTGGCTGATGGCTTAGGCAGCGGCAAGTTTGCATATGAGTCTTCCCATGCAGTTATTGAAGAAGTAAAGAAGAATCACAGCAAAGGGGTAGAAACCCTAATGGCGAATTGCAACAGTTCCCTGGTAAACAAAAGGGGAGCTGTCGTTTCCATTCTGAAGATTTATTATGATACGAAAGAATTTGTTTATAGCTCTGTTGGCAATATACGCTTCTTTCTATATAATCCTCAGTCGGACAAACTTGTTTATCCCCTTCCTGTTACAGGCTATTTATCAGGAAGAAAACAAAAGTATCATACACAAAGATATAAATATGAGCCAAATGCCAAGTTTCTTCTTCATTCTGATGGATTGCAGCTTCAAGGAGCTAAAAACATTTTGAAGAGGCATTACTCTCTTGAACAAAACGCACATCATATTCTGCAGAACAATACAATGGAATCTGATGATACAACATTTATCCTGGGAAGCTTACTTTCATGATTTTAGTGAAGAGTAAGCTTTTTGTTTTTTTATTTGGCTGTTTTCGTAAACTTTGCTGCTATGGAACAGGGGGGTGATTTCCGCTCCAGGATGCTCGCTTTCCGCTGGGCGGGCGGTGGGCCTCCTGCGGGGGTCTCACCCTCCCGCTCATCTAAGCAGGAGTTCCGCACCTTACGCTCCAATCAACCTCATTTAATAGGAGATCGCATTACAGAACTCATTAAAAAACAACCATCTTTAAGAAAAAAGCCTTTTATTTTTGCTCTGTTAAAGCTTGATATGGATTGTGACACAATGGGGATTGGAACGTAAATCAGCACGGGAGAGCAGCGAGGCTTCCTGCTGAAAAACCATATTGATTGATGCCATACATATTAGCAACATAGATTTACATTTGATATGCTGTAAGGGAAACTTCCGTATGCAGGGCAAAACTTGCCCGTTCATGCGGATAAATAAGAAAAGAGAAACGATGCTTGGAGGAAATGCTCTTGATAAGTGAAGTTACTGCCCAAAAAGCTTTGATCGCACAAATTGCGAAAGAATTAACCTTGAAAGCACATCAGGTCCAAAATGTTATTGCGATGCTTCAAGACGGAAATACAGTGCCTTTTATTGCACGATATAGAAAAGAAATGACAGGTTCTCTTGATGAGGTGCAAATCCGTTCAATTATGGAACGTTCTAATTATCTGGAGGCGCTTGGCCAGCGAAAGGGTGAGGTAATCCGGATAATTGAGGAACAGGGAAAGTTAACAGATGAGTTAAAAAAGCGAATTGAGGCTTCTGAAAAGCTTCAGGAAGTAGAAGATTTATACCGTCCATATAAGCAGAAAAGAAGGACAAAAGCCACTGCAGCAAAGGAAAACGGGCTAGAGCCGCTTGCTGTCTGGATGATGGAATTCCCGCAGGGCGAGGATGTTCACGAAAAAGCAGCACAATTCCTTACGGATGAAAACGGCCTGACTGAACCTGAAGAAGCGATCGCGGGGGCTAAAGACATTATTGCAGAGCAGATATCGGATGATGCCTCTCTAAGGAAGTGGATTAGAGAAGAGACCTTTAAAAAAGGCAGATTGATTTCGGCTGTTAAAAACAATGGCGTGGATGAGAAAAAAGTTTTTGAAATGTACTATGAGTATGAAGAACCTGTACAAAAAATTGTGCCTCATCGAATATTGGCGTTGAACAGGGGAGAAAAGGAAGAGGTCTTGAAGATATCCTTTCACCCTGATGGAGAGGCCATCCTTCGTTATATGGAAAAAAGAATTATTAGATCCAATCATTCTACAGCGGCCGGTTTTGTCAGAGAAGCTTTAGAAGACAGCTTCAAACGGCTGATATTTCCTTCAATTGAAAGGGAAATTAGAAAAGAACTGACGGAAAAAGCAGAAAACCAAGCCATTCATATCTTCTCGGAAAATCTCCGGAACCTGCTATTGCAGCCTCCCCTTAAAGGAAAGACAGTTCTTGCTGTAGATCCTGCTTACCGGACGGGCTGCAAAATGGCGGTTATCAACGAGACAGGTAAAGTAATGGATATCAGCGTGATTTATCCCCATCCCCCAGCAGCTAAAAAAGAAGCAGCAAAGGAAAAGATTAAAGAACTGCTAAAAGCATTCAGCATAGAAATAGTAGCCATCGGAAATGGCACTGCATCAAGAGAAACAGAGCAGTTAATCGCGGAAATATTAAAGGAATCGGGAAATGGCATTGCGTATATCATTGTAAATGAAGCCGGAGCAAGCGTTTATTCCGCTTCTGACATAGCGCGCGAGGAGTTTCCAGACCTGCAGGTAGAAGAAAGAAGTGCTGTTTCCATCGGCAGAAGACTGCAGGATCCTTTAGCGGAGCTTGTAAAAATCGATCCTAAATCGGTGGGGGTCGGACAGTATCAGCATGATGTTTCACAGAAAAAACTTTCTGACTCGCTGTCATTTGTAGTAGAAACAGCGGTTAACCAGGTAGGCGTCAATGTTAATACAGCATCTCCCTCCCTTTTGCAATATGTAGCAGGGCTCTCCAAAGCAGTCGCGCAAAACATTGTAAAGAAACGCGACGAAGAAGGGCGCTTTACAAGCCGTAAAGAGCTTAAGAATATTCCGAGGCTCGGAGCCAAGACATATGAGCAGTGCATCGGATTTTTAAGAATAATAAATGGAGATGAACCGCTTGATCAAACATCCATTCATCCGGAAAATTACCAGGCTGTGAATCAATTGCTTCATAAGGTTGGTTATAGTTCTGTTGATCTGGGGAATGAGGACCTCAACAAAGTGCTTGTCACTCTTAATGTTAAAGAGGTATCAGAGGAACTTGGAATCGGGGAAATTACCTTAAAGGACATTATAGATGCACTAATGAAACCGGGAAGAGATCCTCGGGATGATTTGCCAAAGCCGCTGCTCAAGCAGGATGTGCTTAAGATGGAAGATTTGCAAACCGGCATGGAGCTTCAAGGAACAGTGCGCAATGTAGTAGATTTTGGCGCGTTCGTAGACATTGGCGTTAAGCAGGATGGACTCGTGCATATTTCCAAGTTAAGCAGCCGTTTCGTCAAGCATCCATTAGACGTGGTATCAGTAGGAGATGTAGTCACTGTATGGGTGGATCAGGTTGATGCACAAAAACAAAGAGTTGCTCTGACAATGCTCAATCCCGATAAGAGTTAATAGAAAAACAGGTCTGCCTTCCTTCCGCTGTATTTGGGAGGGAGGTTTTTTTATTGCACTCAGGAACGATAGCTTTCTTTATTTGTGTAAAAAAACCAGCATTGATTCAGAATCTTAATTTGCTGATAATCTTTTTCATAAAATGCTCTTCGTATTTGGTTTTGAAACCATTTAGGCATGAGTACACCCCTTTATTTGAAATAATTCATCAGGCTTCAGGAAAAGAAGCCCTTACAAGAGTGTATGTTATAATGGGTTGTCACGATACAAGAAGAAAGGAAGAGTGCGTTGGATAATCGTGAGCTTCAATTGCTCGTGGAGGAAATTTCCGAAAAGGACTTTAATAAACCTTTCTCGCATAAGGCCATTTTTAATCACCGCCTTAAAACTACTGGCGGCAGATACTTGCTGTTATCACATAATATAGAGATTAATAAAAAGTATTTTGAAGAAAGAGGCATGGAGGAATTAATCGGGATTATCAAGCATGAATTATGCCACTACCATCTTCATCTCGAGAAAAAAGGATATAAGCACCGCGACCGGGATTTTAGGGATTTATTAAATGAAGTAGGTGCGCCCAGATTCTGCAAACCTTTAGAAGAAGCAGCAAAAAAGGCAGCGAAGCCTAAAAAGATTTTAAAATATGAATGCCTGGAATGCAGGCAGATTTATTTACGCAGAAGAAGGGTGGATACAGCCAGATATGTGTGCGGCAAATGTAAAGGGAGACTGGTTTTTTTAGAATGAAAACAGTGAGGCAAGCGTAAGAAAAGCCTGCTGATAAAAGTGAATATAAAAAAATTAAAAATAGTGTTGACTTCGTGAGTAATCGTCTATATAATCTAAAGAGTCGACAAAACAACAACACGTTGATGCGGCATTTAAAACCTTATTATTCCGCAGTAGCTCAGTGGTAGAGCATTCGGCTGTTAACCGAACGGTCGTAGGTTCGAGTCCTACCTGCGGAGCCATTTTTTTGGGGAAGTACTCAAGAGGCTGAAGAGGCGCCCCTGCTAAGGGTGTAGGTCGCGTAAGCGGCGCGAGGGTTCAAATCCCTCCTTCTCCGCCAGCCGGACTTATTTACATAAAAGGCCCATTGGTCAAGCGGTTAAGACACCGCCCTTTCACGGCGGTAACACGGGTTCGAATCCCGTATGGGTCATTAAGACGAAAGTCTTCTTATATTATCATTCATGGTCCCGTGGTGTAGCGGTTAACATGCCTGCCTGTCACGCAGGAGATCGCGGGTTCGATTCCCGTCGGGACCGCCATTTTTCTTT
>NZ_CP183879.1:712500-985000 GCF_048572925.1 Peribacillus sp. B-H-3
GATAACAGGCTTATCTCCCCCAAGAGTCCACATCGACGGGGAGGTTTGGCACCTCGATGTCGGCTCATCGCATCCTGGGGCTGTAGTCGGTCCCAAGGGTTGGGCTGTTCGCCCATTAAAGCGGTACGCGAGCTGGGTTCAGAACGTCGTGAGACAGTTCGGTCCCTATCCGTCGTGGGCGCAGGAAATTTGAGAGGAGCTGTCCTTAGTACGAGAGGACCGGGATGGACGCACCGCTGGTGTACCAGTTGTCTTGCCAAAGGCATAGCTGGGTAGCTACGTGCGGACGGGATAAGTGCTGAAAGCATCTAAGCATGAAGCCCCCCTCAAGATGAGATTTCCCATAGCGCAAGCTAGTAAGATCCCTGAAAGATGATCAGGTTGATAGGTCTGAGGTGGAAGCGTGGTGACACGTGCAGCTGACAGATACTAATCGATCGAGGACTTAACCAAAATGACGCGTAAACCCTTCACTATTATCTAGTTTTGAAAGAACAAAAAAAGTTCTTGCAAAATTTCTTGAAAAGATATATAATAATAAATGTCTTCAGAGAAAATGTTTGGTGGCGATAGCGAAGAGGTCACACCCGTTCCCATTCCGAACACGGCAGTTAAGCTCTTCAGCGCCGATGGTAGTTGGGGGTTCTCCCCCTGTGAGAGTAGGACGCCGCCAAGCGAAATTTATGTATATTCACCTGAAATATGGTTATAATATATATGAATCAATATTTTATCGTCGCGGGGTGGAGCAGTCTGGTAGCTCGTCGGGCTCATAACCCGAAGGTCGCAGGTTCAAATCCTGTCCCCGCAATCAGGAAAACGAAACTTTTGTTTCGTTTTTTTTTGTTTTCTGAGATCTTGAAATACGCTTCACCCCTTTTAGCTAAAATGAACCTATTAATTATGCTTCAAAACCAAGCTATCCTTTTTCTAATTTGTTTCTTTTTTTGAAAAAAGGTACACTAAGATTATGTATACACAAGCTGTAAACTAAAATAAAATTGAATGAAGTTAAGTGGTGAACGATAGATGGAAATATTTAAATGGATTTCTCAAAGTGCGGAAGAGACGGATCAATTCGCAATGGAACTGGCAAAGCACTTAATTGCAGGAGATGTACTTGCCCTGGAAGGAGACTTGGGTGCGGGAAAAACGGCATTCACGAAGGGGCTTGCGAAAGGTTTGGGAGTAACAAGGAATGTCAACAGCCCCACATTTACCATCATTAAAGAATATCAGGGTCGCCTGCCTCTGTATCATATGGATGTTTACCGTGTGAGCGAAGGAGAGGAAGATTTGGGATTTGATGAGTACTTTAATGGTGATGGCGTGACGGTTGTTGAATGGGCTCATTTGATTGAGGGCCAGCTGCCGGCAGACCTGCTGCAGATACAAATTTTACGGCTGGATGAGACAAAGAGGCGCTTTGTTTTCGAAGCTCATGGCGAACGATATGTTAAGTTATGTAAGGAGATTCTTTCATGAAGGTTTTAGCTATTGATACATCGAATTTTACTTTGGGCATTGCATTGATTGAAGGCAGCCAGATAATTGGGGAGTATGTAACCAACCTGAAGAAAAACCATTCATTAAGAGTTATGCCTGCAATTGAAACCCTCCTTAAGGACTGTGAAACGGCTCCGGGGGAAATAGGCAAAATTGTAGCAGCAAAGGGACCAGGATCATACACAGGTGTGAGGATCGGTGTGACTATCGCCAAGACCCTTGCCTGGACGCTAAAGGTTCCTTTGTCGGGAGTTTCAAGCCTTGAAGCGCTCGCAGCAAATGGAAGGTATTTCAATGGTTTGATCTCCCCTTTATTTGATGCAAGACGCGGGCAGGTTTATACGGGCTTATATCAATACGGAGAATCAGGAATAGAGACCGTGCATGAAGATACCAATATCTTATCCTCTGAATGGGCCGCGAAATTAAAGGAATTTGGAAAGCCCGTCTTATTTGTCGGACAAGATATAAGCCTTCATAAAGAGGCCATTGCCGAACAGCTTGGTGACCTGGCTGTATTTTCTCCTCCTCAGGCTTATATACCGCGTCCATCTGAGCTTGCTTTCATTGGCAGGGACAAGAGTGAGGAGGATATCCATCATTTTGTCCCCAACTACGTACGCCTGGCTGAGGCGGAGGCTAAATGGCTCGAGCAGCAGGGCAGTTCTCAGGGAAAAAAATAAATGGGAAAGAGACCGATATGGATGAGTAAAACAATGATGTTCCGGATGATGAAAACAGAAGATATCGATCAAGTTCTTATCGTAGAAAGAAAGTCATTCACTCTTCCATGGAGCAGGGATGCTTTCTTTAATGAATTAAATCATAACCAATATGCAGTCTATATGGTCATTGAAGATGAAGGGGAAATAATCGGTTATTGCGGAGCCTGGATTGTCATTGATGAGGCCCATATTACCAATATTGCCATCCTGCCAGATTACAGAGGCCAAAAGCTTGGTGAGGCGTTACTAAGAAAGATGATAGAAATATCGCTGAGCCAGGGTGTGAAAAGAATGACTCTGGAAGTGCGTGTTTCAAATACGACTGCAATTTCATTATATGAAAAACTAGGTTTTCAAAAAGGCGGCATCCGGAAGAATTATTATACAGATAATCAAGAGGATGCCTATGTGATGTGGGTGAATTTATTATGAAAAAGGATCAAATTATCTTGGGCATTGAAACAAGCTGTGATGAAACAGCAGCTTCAGTGGTCAAAAACGGAACAGAAATCTTAAGCAATGTTGTAGCTTCCCAAATTGAAAGCCATAAGCGCTTTGGCGGGGTAGTGCCGGAGATTGCTTCAAGACACCATGTTGAACAAATCACTTTGGTAATTGAAGAAGCTATTGAGCAGGCTGGAGTCCAGTATGGAGATATCGACGGGATTGCTGTTACGGAAGGACCAGGGCTTGTAGGAGCTCTCTTGATAGGAGTCAATGCTGCAAAAGCAGTTGCATTTGCCCACAATATCCCCTTAATAGGCGTGCATCATATAGCGGGCCACATTTATGCGAACCGGCTTATAAAAGAGATGGTATTTCCGGCTCTTTCATTAGTCGTGTCCGGCGGGCATACAGAGCTTGTTTTGCTTGAGGCGCATGGAAAATTCAGAGTAATCGGGGAAACAAGAGATGATGCTGCGGGGGAAGCGTATGACAAGGTTGCCAGGACCTTAAACCTGCCATATCCAGGCGGCCCGCATATAGATAGGCTTGCACATGAAGGGCAGCCAACCATTCGCCTTCCAAGGGCATGGCTCGAAGGATCGTATGATTTTAGCTTCAGCGGATTAAAATCAGCCGTGATCAATACCCTTCATAATGCAGAACAGCGCGGGGAAGAAATTGAACCGGCAAACCTGGCTGCAAGTTTTCAGCAGAGTGTAATTGAAGTGCTGGTCAAAAAGACGCTGCAGGCAACAGCAGAATATAACGTGAAGCAAGTCCTGCTTGCTGGGGGAGTAGCGGCCAATAAGGGGCTTAGAGCGGCTTTATCAGAAGCTTTTGCAGACCTGCCAAATGTTGAATTGGTCATTCCTCCACTGAATTTATGCACAGACAATGCAGCGATGATTGCTGCGGCCGGAAGTGTGCTCTATGAACGCGGGAAACGCTCGAATCTCGCGCTTAATGGCAATCCGGGGTTAGATATAGAAGCATAATGAAAGCCTGCTGCGCATTACAATGCGCAGCAGGCTTTTTTTGTACACTCAAATAAGACTTCAGGAATGGTGTGGATATCTTTTTTTTAGAACAGCTGAAGCATGTGTATAAGTAGGGGGAATTGTGGATAAGTGGCGTTTTCGGTGTGGATAGTGTGGAAAACTATTAAAAAAGCTGTTAATACAGTATGCAGTTTGTTGATAAACCAGTGGATAAGTAAGTTCTTAATAAAAAAACAGGCATCTCGAGGAGAAGCCTGTTCATAATTAGCTTAGTATTTCTTCCAGTTCAGCCCATTCTTCCATATATACCTCTAAATCTTGCTGTGCTTTTTCTAATTTTTCTTGTATTTCAAGGACCTTTTCATGGTTCTGGAAGATTTCCGGGTCACAGAGATGTTCATTATGCTGTTTAATTTCTACCTCTAACTGCTCCATATATGCTTCAACTTCTTCTAATCTTCTTTTTCGCTGACGTTCTGCCTTTTTTGCTTCCTTGTCCAATTTATATCCTGTCTTTTCTGCAGCTTGTTCAGTTTGAATAGATGCTTTGGACTCAAGCTCGAGTATTTCGGCTTGTTCCTGCTTCTTCTGAAGATAATAATCATAATCTCCCAGGAATTCTTCACTGCCGGTGCCAGAAAGCTCTATTACCTTGGTTGCTATCCTGTTAATGAAATATCTGTCATGAGAAACAAAAAGGATGGTCCCTGGATAATCAATCAAGGCATTTTCGAGTACAAGCTTGCTGTCTAAGTCAAGATGGTTGGTTGGCTCATCCATGATAAGGAAGTTGCCTTTTTCCATCATGATTTTCGCAAGTGCAAGGCGTGCCTTCTCACCGCCGCTAAGTGTGGAGACAGTCTTCAGCACATCGTCCCCTGAGAAAAGGAAGTTGCCAAGAACGGTACGGATATCTTTTTCAGGCAATAGGGGATGTTCATCCCATAGTTCGTTCAGCACGCGTTTATTGGAAACAAGGTTCGCCTGCTCCTGATCATAATAGCTGACCTGTACATTTGTGCCAAATCGGAAATCACCCTGTAAGGGCTGCAATCTGCCAATGATTGTTTTTAGCAGCGTTGATTTACCGACGCCATTTGGTCCAACAAGCGCCATGCTGTCTCCTTTAGCGATCCGAAGAGTGACATTGCTTGCTACCGGCTGTTCCTGATAACCGATCCCCAGGCTGTTGATGTGGAGAACTTCATTGCCGCTTTGTTTATCAATTCCAAATGAAAAATTGGCGGATTTTTCATCTCCCTGCGGCCTGTCCAAAACATCCATTTTCTCGAGCTGCTTCCGTCTGCTCTGAGCCCGTTTTGTGGTGGAGGCACGTGTTATGTTTTTCTGCACAAAGTCACGCAGCTTTTCGATTTCATCCTGCTGTTTTTCAAATTGCTTTAAGTCACGGTCATAATCCTCCGCTTTTTTCACCAGGTAATTGCTGTAATTTCCAAAGTATTTCTTTATAGAGTGCCTGGAAATTTCATAAACCTGATTGACCACCTTATCAAGGAAATAGCGGTCATGTGATACAATTAAAACAGCTCCCTGGTAGCCTTGGAGATATTGTTCGAGCCAGGACAGTGTTTCAATATCCAAATGGTTGGTCGGCTCATCCAGTATCAGAATATCGGGTTTTTTCAGCAAAAGCTTGGCAAGGGCAAGCCTCGTTTTTTGGCCGCCGCTCAAGGAAGATATAAGTGTTGAGCTGTCAAAGCCTGCGAATTGAAGGCCGTGCAGGACAGAGCGAATATCCGCTTCATACTGGTACCCGCCTTGTTCTTTAAAGCTGACCTGAAGTTCATCATATTCCTTCATAACCTTTTGGTACAGGACGTCATTTTCGAAGATTTCAGGCTTCGACATGCTTTCTTCAAGTCTTCGCAGTTCTTTTTCCTGATTAATTAAATCACTGAAAACCGTCAGCATTTCATTTTGGATGGACAGCTCTGACTCAAGGCCGGTATCTTGAGCTAAATAACCGATGGATACTCCTTTAGGCTTCAGGATTTCTCCGCCATCATGCGATAATTTTCCGGCAATTATTTTTAACAGGGTCGATTTTCCGGCGCCATTGCGGCCAACCAGAGCAATCCGATCCCGGTTTTGTACCTCAAGCTTCATATTTGATAATATTAATTCAGCACCATAATACTTTGTGAGCTGATTTATTTGCAGTAAAATCATCGTATTCACCTCAATTGCTATAGTGATAGTGTAACGTATTGCAGGCTCTATCGGCAATAGAAGTGATTATGTGAAACATAAAACAAAGGTTCCGCAAAATGGGTATAATAGTGTATCATTTAAGAAAGAGGTGTTTTTTTATGGCTGAATTTACTCATTTTAATGAGCAGGGAAGGGCGAAAATGGTCGATGTGAGCCAAAAGCCTGAAACAGTCAGGACGGCTGTGGCCGCTTCGAGTATTTCTTTAAATAGAGAGATTTACGAGAATATAGTCCATAATAAGATGAAAAAGGGGGATGTCCTTGCTGTGGCACAGGTGGCTGGAATTATGGCAAGCAAGAGCACATCAGTCATTATTCCAATGTGCCATCCCATTCCGCTTCAGGGCGTCAATATTTCGTTCCAATGGAAAGAAGAGGAAGACGGCTATCGTCTTATGATAGAAGCAGCTGCCAAGACAAAAGGAAGTACAGGAGTGGAAATGGAAGCGCTGACAGCCGCTTCAGTTACTGCGCTGACTGTCTATGATATGTGCAAGGCCATTGATAAAGGAATGGTCATCGGCCCGACATACTTAATCGAAAAAACTGGCGGGGTCTCCAGTCCGGATTATAAAAGGCAAATCAATCAATAGCATAAAGAGATTTGCTTGAAAGCGGGGGAAAAGAATGAGTCAAGAACAAATGAAGATACCGCAGGCAACAGCGAAACGGCTGCCCTTATACTACCGATTTCTGAAGAATTTGCATGTCTCTGGCAAGCAGAGGGTTTCCTCCGCGGAACTAAGCGAGGCAGTGAAAGTTGATTCAGCGACAATCCGGCGGGACTTTTCCTATTTTGGTGCGCTTGGCAAAAAGGGATACGGGTATAATGTGAATTACCTGCTTTCTTTTTTCTCAAAGACGCTCGATCAGGATGAATTGACAAAAGTTGCTTTGATTGGTGTGGGCAATTTGGGGACTGCTTTTTTAAATTATAATTTTTTGAAAAACAATAATACAAAGATCGAAATTGCTTTTGATGTAGATGAAGCGAAAGTAGGAACCACGATAAGCGATGTGCCTGTTTTTCATATGAATGAAATCAGTGCAAGACTAAAGGAAAGAAATGTGGCTGTAGCTATTTTGACGGTTCCAGCACAGGCTGCACAGCCGATTACAGACCTTCTGGTTGAATCAGACATCAGGGGAATCCTGAATTTCACACCTGCAAGGCTGAATGTGCCGCAGTCAATCAGGATCCATCATATAGATCTTGCAGTTGAGCTTCAATCGCTGATCTACTTTCTTAAACATTATCCGGTTTCCGGGGAAGAAGTTCTTCCTGACAACGAATAAAAAATGCTGCCGGAATGGGCAGCATTTTTATTTTTAGCTTTTTCTTACAAAAATGTTATGAGGTGCTGGAGTGAAAGTAAATGAATTTATGCACGAAACATTCCCTGATTTAGAACTAAAACCACCTTTATTTTATAGCTGGGATACTGGCATACGATTTGAGCTTGGAGCGGAGTGGAAAAGGGAGTATTCTTATCCGAACAGCCCATATGTGTTAGGCTGCTATAAAAGGGTCATTACATTATTTGAAGCCCTGCATTCTTCTGATGATGATATTTTTGTAAGTATGGATGTAAATGATTGTGATAAAGGAAAATACAGTATACGTAAATTCAGTAACTTTTCACCGTATGTTGAGAAGCCGCTTTTGTATAGGTTAAAGCACGAAATAATGCCCTATTTATATCCGGAAGATGATCAAGAAGGAATATATAGAACACACAGGTTTTCTCTGAAGTGCAAAACGGCTGAATTGACATATAAACCTTTGTTAAAGGCGATATGCAATCAGGATCTTGGTATAAAACCAAGGATGCATCATAGCGTTTATTTCATTAATATAAATAAGAAAACCATTTTTCACGTTTATGATGATAGAGGCTGTGATGTATTAGCAGCTTCACCTTACACAATTAGAGGGATGTATGAATTATATAATGATTGGATATTGGATTATGACAGGCCAAGAAATGATAAGGTTTTCAATTGAAGGATGTAGAAAGGGAAACACCATTACAGGTGTTTCCCCCGAAAATTTAACAGACTATTTTTGTTTAGAAGATTTTATCTTGGCATATAAAAGCAGCATCCGTATTCCAGATCCAATGTCCAGTGTGGCCAAAAGGATGAGAAATAATGAAATGAATCCCCATCCAGAGTGAGAGACATGCTGGATGGCATATACAGTAAATAGAATGCCTAAGCCGAAATAAAGGATCCCCATAGCAAGCGGTGATTGCTGCCGTCTCATAAAAACCCTCCGATGATGCCTTGCACATGTTTAGCATTTTGGGCCATTTTTTCGATATCCTTGCTGAACAATTGCAAAATAACGACCAATGTATTCATTGCCACGTGGGCAAACATTGATACCCAAATTCTTTTCGTTTTATTATATAAGAATGCAAACGAAAAGCCCATTGCCGTATAAAGTAGAATATGAACGAATTCCATATGGGCAAGACCAAAAATGAACGAACTGATCAATGCAGACAAAAAGAAATTATAACGCTTATGAAGTGATCCGAAAATAATTTTCCTGAAGATAATTTCCTCAAGGATCGGCCCGATAACGGAACTGACAAAGATGACCCACGGCACCTGTTTGATAAGCGTCAGGATGTCCTGAGTATTCTTAGAGCCCGGGCTGATGCCAAAAAGCTGTTCCAGATAGGACGCGATGGACTGGGAAAACAAGGCGAGAAAGATCCCTGCAACCGCCCACGCAATTGACACAGGAATAGAAGCCTGATTCCGGCTGTTCCTGCTTTCTCTCATATCATGCCTCATAAAGAATAAAACAAGCACCAGTGCTGCCAGGAAGCTGATGACAATCCAATATGCCCCGGACTTCATCTGCAGATCATGGTGAGAAGCACCTGTTAAGGCGCCAAGCATCATAAGGATGGGTACGCCGACAAATCCCGATAGCTGCATGGCGATATATGTGATGATGACAAACCAATATTCTCTTTTCAAAAACGAAAACTCCTTTAATAGAAAAACTTCCTTTATTCTTCTTGCAGTCCATGCTGCAAAAGATCCTTTAAACAGCATAACAGTTTTTCCTGAAAGTGTGCGAATGTTTTAAAAGGTACAGCCCGTCAAAAAGATTTCTATACATAAAAGGGTACCAAAAAAACACGGAGAACTCCAATTAAAGGTTTGCGGGCAGCCTATTTGGTGCATTATCTGAGCCTATTGCTATTACGATATAGCATTTCCCAATTGCCTTAGAAATTTATAAAAAAATTTTTCATGAAGATACTTGCAAAAGATGGATGATTTATTTAATATAGGAATTGTGTTAGCACTCGTTAGTGTAGAGTGCTAATAATCTAAACCAATTAACCAAAGAATTTGAGGAGGTTGTTTCACTTTGTTAAAACCATTAGGTGATCGCGTTGTTATTGAACTAGTTCAATCGGAAGAAAAGACTGCCAGCGGTATCGTTTTGCCGGATACTGCAAAAGAAAAGCCTCAAGAAGGCAAGGTTGTAGCTGTCGGAACAGGCCGTGTGCTTGATAATGGCGAACGTGTTGCTTTAGAGGTAGCACAAGGCGATTTAATTATCTTCTCAAAATATGCCGGTACTGAAGTGAAGTACGAAGGCTCTGAATACTTAATTTTACGTGAAAGCGACATTTTAGCTGTAATCGGCTAATTTCTAGCGGCATACTTAACGAATCATACATTTAAAACCATTAGGGAGGTAACTTATACAATGGCTAAAGATATTAAATTTAGTGAAGAAGCTCGCCGTTCCATGCTTCGCGGTGTGGACGCACTTGCAAATACAGTAAAAGTAACGCTTGGACCTAAAGGACGCAACGTGGTTCTTGAGAAGAAATTCGGTTCTCCATTAATTACAAATGACGGTGTTACAATTGCTAAGGAAATCGAATTAGAAGATGCATTCGAAAACATGGGTGCCAAGCTTGTTGCTGAAGTTGCAAGCAAAACAAATGACGTAGCTGGAGACGGTACAACTACTGCAACCGTTCTTGCTCAAGCCATGATCCGTGAAGGCCTTAAAAACGTAACAGCGGGCGCTAACCCAATGGGAATCCGCAAAGGAATCGAAAAGGCAGTTAAAGCTGCAATAGAAGAATTAAAAGTGATATCTAAGCCAATCGAAGGCAAAGCATCCATCGCACAGGTTGCTGCAATCTCTTCTGATGATGAAGAAGTTGGACAACTGATCGCTGAAGCTATGGAGCGCGTTGGAAATGATGGTGTTATCACAATCGAAGAATCTAAAGGATTCACTACTGAGCTTGATGTTGTGGAAGGTATGCAATTCGACCGTGGATATGCATCTCCATACATGGTTACTGATTCAGATAAAATGGAAGCAGTTCTTGAAAATCCATACATCTTAATCACTGACAAAAAAATCACAAGCATCCAGGAAATCCTTCCTGTTCTTGAGCAGGTTGTACAGCAAGGAAAATCACTTTTATTGATTGCTGAAGATGTTGAAGGTGAAGCATTGGCAACTCTTGTTGTGAACAAGCTTCGCGGAACATTCAATGCAGTTGCTGTTAAAGCTCCTGGATTCGGTGACCGCCGTAAAGCAATGCTAGAAGACATCGCTGCCCTTACAGGCGGAGAAGTCATCACAGAAGAAGTAGGCCTTGACCTTAAATCTGCAACGATTGAATCTCTTGGTCGCGCTTCTAAAGTGGTTGTTACTAAAGAAAACACAACGATCGTTGAAGGCGCTGGCGAATCTGCTGCCATTTCAGGACGTGTTAACCAAATCCGTGTTCAATTAGAAGAAACAACTTCTGAATTTGACCGTGAAAAACTGCAAGAGCGTCTTGCTAAATTAGCTGGCGGAGTTGCAGTCATCAAAGTGGGTGCTGCTACTGAAACTGAGCTTAAAGAACGCAAACTTCGCATTGAAGATGCATTAAACTCTACTCGTGCAGCAGTTGAAGAAGGAATCGTATCAGGCGGAGGAACTGCTCTTCTGAATGTATACAATAAAGTGGCTTCTCTTCAGGAAGAAGGCGACGTGGCAACTGGTATCTCTATCGTGCTTCGCGCAATCGAAGAGCCTGTACGCCAAATCGCTCACAATGCCGGTCTTGAAGGATCTGTCATTGTTGAACGCTTAAAACGCGAAGAAGTCGGCACTGGCTTCAACGCTGCTACTGGCGAATGGGTAAACATGATCGAAGCTGGTATCGTTGACCCAACTAAAGTAACACGCTACGCTCTTCAAAACGCTGGTTCAGTTGCAGCTATGTTCTTAACAACAGAAGCTGTTGTTGCTGACAAGCCAGAAGAAAATGCTCCTGCAATGCCTGACATGGGCGGCATGGGCGGTATGGGCGGCATGATGTAATTCACTCAAAAATACCTTGATATATAAGGTATTCGAGTGAAACATCCCCTCATTTGATGCCATTTTGGTGCCAATACTTTATACAGAGAGGTTTCTCATTAGTTCTCCGAACTTCTGGGAAGCCTCTTTTTTACGATCTTTGGTAATATGCAAATATACCTGAGTCGTTGTTTCATCATCTGAATGCCCCAGACGATCCATAATTTGTAATAGCTCTACTCCAGCCTCCGCAAGCAAAGATGTATGTGTATGACGTAAAGAATGGGGAGTAAGATGCTTTTTTATATTCGGCAAATTCTTCATGACTGATTCCATCCGGTTTTCTACAGTTTTTATAAAATGGGGATAACCATAATAAGGACCGTTCATTCGTGCAAAGATAAAATCTTCATCGAAGTATTCTTTTCCAACCTCTAGCTTCATAGCCTTTTGCTTTAACTGGTGTTTTTGGAGGACCTTTAGAACTTCATCTTCCACGATCAGCTTTCGAATTGAACCGGCTGTCTTAGGGGGAAGCAGGGTGAAGTCTTTCGTGTTATTCTTCGGATTATAATATGTCTTGGTCACATTTATGGTCTTTTCCTCAAAATCTATATCCCGCCATTTTAGAGCTACAAGTTCTCCTGCTCGGAGACCTGTCCACGCTAAAACAAAGAGCATAGTGTATGTTTCCTCATTTAGTTCCTTTGATTTTTCAAGGAATAATTGCAGTTCGTGTTTTTCCAAGTATTTATCCTGAACTTTGGCATTTTCAATGTCTTCGACTGTTTTTTTATCTTTTGGAATAAAGGCATACTGTGTCGGGTCATTCATAATTAAATCCTGCTCCATGGCACGCTTAAAGATCATTCTTGCAGTACCATGAATACCGGAAATGGTGTTATGAGCCAGCTTTTTGTCATTTTTAAGGGTGGTTAAAACATTCTGATACATTTTCTTAGTGATATCTTTTAATTTGTATTGGGCTAAAAATGCATTTAAATGGCCAATTTCATGATTCCTGACCCTCAAGGTGCTAATCTTTCTGTCTGTTAATCCATATACCGATAACCATTCTTCAGCCATTTCTTTAAAAGTCATATTGCCTTTGGTATCAAGATTTCTAATTCCAAGTTGGTATTCTAATTCTTTGGCAGCATCTACGGCTTGTTTCTTTTTTTCGAAACCACGCCTGACGACTCTCCTGCGGGACCCGGTCTGTGGATCTATCCCGTTTTCAATAATAAACATCCAGCGTTCGCCTTTAGCTGTTTGATATTTTTGGACACGTGCCATTTTTTCCACTCCTCTTAATGGTTCTCTTCCTTCTTTGTCGGCAATCATTGCCTGTAATCTTTCCTGCTTGGTTTCCGACAACCTTTCCGACAACTCTTCCGACAACCTTTCCGCATTAATTAAACTAAACTAAACTAAACATTAGATGATGATAATAAACGAACAAAAGATTTACATCTGAAACAGGAATGTATGTTCTGTTTTTGCCGTGAAAGAAAAGCCCTGTTAGTGGGCCTTATTTAAATTCCAAGCAGCTGCTTCTTCTTTGCGCTAAATTCTTCCTCAGTAAGAATGCCTTGATCTCTTAGTTCTGCAAGCTTTTTAATTTGGTCAGCTTCATCAATGTTTGTTGAGGTTGGTGCAGCATTAGAGGCATTGCCAGTAATCTGGTTCCTTACTTCTGATATGAAAGATTCTAAGTCCCCTTTATTAATCCATTTCATTGATACTTTGTTTCCAGAAGAGAAAAATGAAATCTTGTGACCCATCATAGACTTACCCATTTCAAATGAACTGATATTTTTATATGGAAATGATTCAAGATCGAAACCAAAAGTTCTTTTACCATAAAAAACAACTCGACGATCAGTTGCTATCATTATTCCATTCTTAACTGTATCTGCTCCTAGTGATTTTGTTTCATAAGCACCATAAATTGTATATTTAGCTACTTCACCAGTTTCAAAATGTTCCTTAGCTTTTTGTAATAGTTTCTCGATATTTACAGCCATAGTTCATTCTCCTTATTTTTAATTTTCAATCTCTTTGAGTTGAGAGAAACCTTTAGGAATTCCACAAATTTCTCCAATTTCATCAAGTGATAGATTAGTATGGTTAAAACCAGTTAATATCTCATCTGGCATTAATAACTCTACTGCAAAAGAATTAGCCTCGACCTCAATTTTCTCTATCGAAAATAAGGTTTTCTCCCTATAAAATGGAGTATTAGAGCGAGGGTGAAGCAAAGCGTGTCCTAACTCATGGGCACAAACAAAACGTTGTATCTCCCAATTTAAATTGGAATTAATAAAAATAAACTTATTTCTTTTGTCGTATTTATAAAATCCTCTAATTTCTTTGTGCAGGTCCCACGGAACAACTTCAATACTTAATAAAGATGCGAGCTCAAAAGGGTCCGTTGTTTTGTGTTTCTGTCCTAATTTGATCACAACATTTTTGATCCATTTCATGAAATCGCCCCGTGTCCTATTCTTCGTTGTCATCTTTTCTATGTTTTTTAGGAATGTACTTTTTATTTATCCTCTGAGTTTGTCGAAAAGCATATTCCATAGCCTCTGATAATGATTCAATGGCTTCTTCACTCATTGGTTCCCCATTAAAACTTAAACCATCTTGTTTTGTTAAGTCTTTTCTAAACTCTTCCATGCGTTTAGCAATATCTTTCTCATCTTTGTCGACTGATTTCTCGAAGGTAGGGGTTATTAAGTTTTCTTCGCTTCTTCCGAGTAAATAGTCTGTAGTTGTATTTAATATATCTGCAAATTCCGCAGCATTTCATTTGATGGTGTACTATGGCCATTTTCATAGTTGCTTATTGTGCCTTTTGTGACGTTTACTTTTTTTGCCAAGTCATCTTGTGTAAGTTTCTTTTCTTCTCTCTTCATTTTTAATCTATTTTTCAACATACAGGAATTCCTCCATAGGTTATATGTACAAGGAAATTGTACCTTAATTCAAAAGAAAAGAAACAAAAGTACAAGAAAATTATATTTTATTGTTGACGTACAAGATTCTTATACATTATAATCTGATTAAAGGTACAAGTTACTTATACAAAGGTGGTGAATCAATATGAAAAACAAAAGGTTACTAGCTGCTAGGAAAGCTAAGGAACTCACACAAGAAGAGTTAGCTATAAAGCTGGGGTTTAAAGGGAAACAGACTGTTGCCAATTGGGAAAACGGGCATTCGCAACCTACACTTAATAAAGCAATTGAAATATCTAAGATACTTGAACAAGATATAGCTTATTTATTCGGAAAACATGTACAAGAAACTTATACAAACAATTCAGCCTAACGATGCCAACCATGAATCATAAGCCAAAAGAAAAGGTTCACTGTCGCAATTTATAGGAGGTTACCAATGCCACGAACATCCATAACTTTTGATGAACTGGAAGCAAACTTGTTTCAGTCACGAATGGAAGAGCTGTTTCAAAAAGCATATGAAAAAGGTGTTGAGGACGGAATGAAACGATTTTCGTATCCTCCCACTCTAACCAATAAACATCTAGCTGAAATACTTCAAATAGCACCACCTACCGTCCTGAAGGTAACAGCTAATCCTACCTTCCCTAGGCTACAGACAATTAAAGCACGCTATCCCCGGGACCAAGTATTTGAGTGGATCAAAGCCAACTCAACAAACATCAGGGAGGCGATCTAATGAACGAATTACAAAGGCTTTTCGAATTCCGCGGGCAGGAGCTGCGCATTGTTGAACAGGAAAAGGAACCTTGGTTTGTTGCAAAGGATGTTGCTGACATCTTAGGCATCAAAAACAGCCGCGATACATTGTCCAGGCTTGATGAAGATGAAAAGGATGTAGTTTCAGCCGACACCCCCGGCGGCCGGCAGCAGATGACAATTATCAGTGAATCTGGCTTATATGCATTCGTACTATCCAGCAGAAAGCAAGAAGCGAATGATTTTAAACGATGGATCCGGAAAGAAGTCCTGCCATCAATCAGGAAAAACGGAGTCTACTTAGGATCTAACGTGATTCCTCTAAATGATAAGCAATCTTTGGTTGCTCTAATGAAACTCTCAGCAATCACAGCCGAGGAGACGGAAGAGCTGAAATTAGTCACGAACGATCATTCTAAAAAGATCCAACAGCTTGAAACCAAGGTGGAGGAGCAGATCACCCTGGATTACGGCGAACAGCGTCGGCTTCAAAAAGGTGTGGCCCGCCGAGTATATGAATTTACGGAAGATAAGAAAGAAGCAGCCAGGCTATTCAGAGAACTCTATCGCGAGATTAAAGACCGCTTCGGGGTAGCCAGCTACAAGGATGTAAAACGAAAAGAAATGCAGAGTGCCATTCGTTACATCGAAAATTGGATACCTCGTAAGGTTTCTTAATTCCTTAATTTTATTTTAACAAGATTATCCAATAACACTGGTAGAAAGGGGGAAGCAAATAATGAAAAATGGCAGGGCAAATAAAGCCTTACAACTTGGTAGAAAAGAAGCCAAGTTAACTCAAACACAATTATCCTTTAAGCTTTTCAGTTCTAGAGAAGCGATTTCACAACAGGAAACAGGAGCTTATAAGGTACAGCCAAGCACAGCTCAATACTTTGCGGATGAAATTAATAATCCTTGGGTAGCAATGGAGGCTGCCCAGGAGTATACAAACTGGGGTATTCCTAAGCTGGACGGTGACGCTGTCGACCTACATAGAACCAACGTATCGGTGGTTACCGAGGAAGAATTAGAGGAGGCATTAACAGCTATTTCAATAGCTTCTAAAAAACTGAGAAATAACCCCAATACTGTAAATTCAGATGATATCCAAGTAATTGAAAAGGCAATTCAAGAAAGTATTGATGCTATTACGGCACTCAATCATTATGTAGCGGTTCTTTGTAAGGAGTACGGAATATCGTGGATAAAAATGTGGACACAACACAAATTGAAGTTAATTCAAAGGAGGTTCCTAAGAAAATGAATTTTCAACAGCAGCTACATAGTGAGCTAAGAAAGGAAGTTAATGAAAAGCGTTGTTTTCACACATGCTTAAGCCGGATTGAAGAATCCATTATGAATAAGGACTTCAAAGAAGCTAAATTAACTGCCTGCGATTTATTAAATAGCATAAGGGAGCTTGAAAAAATTGAAGTGAAGAGAAAGAACAGGAAAGATTTAAACCGCATGGTTCAGGGACTGACTTCATTAGGGGTACGCGCACAATTGATATCCAGGGGAGGCAAGTGAATGGGGTATCTAGTGTTTTTTATAGCATTCATCATCCTAATGGGAATTGGAGTAGTTATAGCAGCCAAAACGGGCTGGATGGAATAAAAAAAGCAGCGAGCTGTGAACTCACTACTTTCTTCTAACATATTAAAGGTTGGCTTTATTATAGCAGGTTGAAACTCTCTACGGCAAGCTTGTTTATGCCGTCATGGTCAAAAGTGGGGCTTGGAGTTCTCCCTTCACCCGCGGAAGCACTTTTGATCATGCCGGTGCAAATAACGCACCATCAATAGTTTAGAAAGGAGAAGGGAAAATGAACATCGTTGAAAATCCAATGGTTTTGGATGTTTTATGGTCCAAGGACCCGCAGGTGTTTGGAGAATGCCTGGGCTGCCATGAAGATATCTATGCTGGAGAAGAACTTTATGAATTTGAGGATGGCCAAGGAGAAACCGTTTATGTGCATCAAAAATTGGAATGCTGCCGGGATTACATTGCAGAAATGTCAGTTTGTGAGACTGCCGGAGAATAAAACAAAGACCCCTGCTGTAACAGGAGTCGAAGGTTTGGAAAATTCAATTACAAGTATTTTATCTCATTTTAAAAAATCAAGCAATATAGGAGGCAATTATGAACGTATCTATTAAAAAAATTGAAGCCTGTAACTTTAAAAGCCATGCTGCCTTGTCCCTTGAATTAGCAGAGATTAATAGAATCATGGGAAGGAACGGAGCAGGAAAGTCCTCTGTCGGGGATATGGTAACTTGGGCGTTATTCAGTACAGATATTCTCGGGTCAAAGTTAGATCCTAAGCCAATTCATGACTCATCACTTGAAACCAAGATTGAACTTCTGCTTGAAGTTGATGGGAAAGACATCAAGCTTTGCCGCAGCCAAAAGAAAACAGCAAGTTATCACATTGATGGTGTGCCAGAAAAAGCTACAGCCTATAACGAGCTAGTTGAATCCTTGTTCGACAAAGATCTTTTTCTATCTTTATTTAATCCAACGTACTTCTTTACTCAGAAGTGGCAAGAACAGCGCCAGCAGGTTCTCCAGTATGTCGATGAACCTCTAAATGCTGAAGTGTATGCGGAAATGCTTCCTATTCATAAAGAAGCTCTTGAAGGTCCACTGAAAAAGCATTCATTAGAGGATTTGGAGAAAATACATCGTGAGCGTTTCAAAACACAGGATAAAGCTTTAGAAAGGGCTGGGGAGAGGGTGTTAACCCTTGAAGAACAACTATCAAGTGCGAATACTGACGAGTTGGATAAGAATGCGATTCAAAAGCAAATTGAAAACCTAATAAAAGAACGTGATGCTCTGGATGACAAGCGTTTTGAACAGCAGCGAACTAACCAAAGCCGTTTAAGGATAGAGTCCAAAGTGGAATCTATTAAAAGCCAGATTACCCGTCAAAGAAACTTGGTAGATTCGATTAAAAATGAAAGCATTGATGAACATTGTGCCACATGTGGACAAGCTCTTGATGAAGAATCTATACAAAATGTAAAAGATTCGCTTAATAGCCGCTTTTCAAAAGAAGTGCAGGCCGGCAAACAATTAGTGGCTGAATATAACGAACTGAATGAACAACTTAAAGAGTTACCTGAATTATTAGAAGTGGATTCATCTGCTATTACAAAAGAGTTAGATGCGAAAATTTATCCTTTACGTTCGCAGCTTGAGCAAGCCAGCCGACTGGTAAAGCTGAAAGAAGATATTGAAGCAGCCAAAGCAAACCGGGATATCATTCGGGAAGAGCGTGCTGAATCTCAGCGGATTATCGAAGCCATAAAAGTCTTTAGAGGGAAGCAAGCTGAACTAATGGTGAAGAAGGTCGGGGACCTTTTTACAACAATATCTGTTCGCCTTTTCGAGGAATTAAAGAACGGTGATTTTAGAGATACATTTGAAATTGAAATGGATAACAAACCATATAGCAAACTATCAACGGCCGAAAAAATCAAATGCGGATTAGAAATGATTGAGGTTCTTAGCCAGCAATCTGGGGTTATTACTCCCACTTTTGTAGACAATGCGGAATCAATCCTTAAATATACAGCTCCTGCCGGCCAATTAATCACCGCAAAAGTAAAGGCTGGGGAATTTAAAATCGAAACTGAAAATCCTAATAAGGAGGTTGCATAAGCATGAGTGAAAACCAAATGGTTCAAAAAAATGATCCTAACGAGGTTGTAGTCGGAGGAATGACACGCGGGGAAGTGGCAACGTTAAAACAAACCCTCACACCACAAGGAATAAACGATGCACAATTTAACCTATTTATTCAAACTTGTGCTGCATCCGGTCTAAATCCTTTCATGAATCATATCTATGCCATTCCTTACAAAGGCAAGATGAACATTCAAATAAGTGTTGAAGGAATCCACTTCTTAGCTAGAAAACATCCAGAGTATATTACGGCCAGCGGTGAGGTTATTGGAGAAAACGAAGTTGAAAACTTTGAAGCTGAACTTGTGGATGGTGAGTTCAAAATCCTTAAACATAAAATTGCTTTACCGCTCAGAGGAAAAGCTGTAGCAGCCTACGCCATAGCTAAACGAAAAGGTGCACCTGATCAGGTTGTATTTATGGACCGTAGCGAGGTTGAGCATTTGGAAAAAGGAATTAATCCTCTCTGGAAGTCAAACTTTAATGACATGTTCAAGAAGCATGTCTTAAAGAGAGCTCTTAAAGCGCAGTTTGGTGTTGATATTGATGATCATACCGTTGAAGGAAGTGTTGATTCAGTCCAGGACAATGCAAGAAGAATGGAACGGAAAGAAATTTCAATTGAAGATGGGGAATCCATCGATGAAGAAGATGCAAAAACTGCACTAATAAATGAAATTAAGCAAGATGCTGGAAAATTTGGATTTACAGATAAGCAAGTTAACGAAATAGCTCAAGAACGGTTCCAACAAGAAATAAATGAATTAAGCATTCAGAAATTAGCTGCACTTAAAAAATTCGTGGAATTAGAAGGGCAAAGAAGCAAGGCAAAGGTTAAAGAGGCTGAAACGATAGAGGCAAGCTTTGAAGAAATTAAATCCACGCCGACAGAAGCACCTGTTGAACAAGAAAAAGAACAATATGGAGAAGCCCCTCCGGACATGATGAGCTTTGAAATGGATTTTGATGAAGATAATCCTCCGTTCCTATGATAGGTGACAGTGACGTTCCGCACCGTGTTTTGCTTCCGAAAAAAATTTGGGAGCAGGCACGGGACAAGGAACACTTAAAGCGGTTGATCTATGAATATATCGCCAAAGGCTATCCAGATTATCGAATAAAAGCAGTAAAAGATGGCTTTGCAATTTGCACCAAATGATGGGAATAAGAGGGGAGGTTCACCATGAACTACATAAAGCTGATAAATACATTCTATGATCGGCTCGAAACAAATTCACTTAGCACATCGGCAATTGCTTTATGGCATGCCTTGGTGCACATAAACAATAAGGCCGGATGGCAGAGAGAATTTACGGTGGCTGTATCGGTGCTTTGTATTAAAACCGGCCTCTCTGAAAGAACCATTAGCAATGCAAGAAACGAATTGAAAACCAAAGTCTATATAGATTTTAAATCCAGGAAGGGTAAGCAGTCAGCAATTTACAGCTTAATTGATTTGTCGGCAACTATTGCCGACAAAGTTTCCTACAACGTTTCCGACAAGAAGGAATTAGAGGAAGATAAGCAACCAGTCAATGTATTTGGATTCTTTGAGGCGGAAGGATTCGGCACTATTAGTGGTTTCACTGCAGAACGGTTAGGCAGCCTGATTGATGATTACGGAGAGGAAAAAGTGCTGGAGGCTATGAAAGAAGCAACCTTACATGGAGCGAGAAACCTTAAGTATGTGGAAGCTGTTCTTAAAAACCCTGATAAACCTACAAGAAAGGGGACCATTAATGGCTACAACAATAGATCAAATTCTCGAAAACCTGCGGCACCGGAACAATCAATCACAGGAAATGAAGTTGGATGGATTGGAAGAAGAAAAGCCTAAATGTCTTAAATGCAAGGATAAGCAGATCATCATTTATAGGGTTCATGAAAATACGGAATGGATTGCTGAAACGAGAGGAACGGATTGCAGACTAACTCCTGCCAGCATGGTATTGGAAGATGATTACCTTGCGGGCAAGATATGTGGACCTGAAGAGGCAAAGGAGTGGCATACAACCTTTTCAATCCGATGTGATTGTGTTCAGCGGTATAAAACAGAACGTATCATCAAGGCCAGTGAGATTACCGACCAATTTAAGAAGCTGGGTTTTCAAAATTTTATAAGAAACGGAAAACCGAAGGTCATAGCAGATGCCTATGATTGTTCCATGGCCTACCTAAAAGGCTATCAAACTATTAAACAGGAACGGCAGAACAGCATTGCTTTGTTGGGGCAGCCTGGTGCCGGCAAGACGCATTTGCTTACCGCGATATCCAATAACCTTATTCAACGTGAGAGCGTGCCTGTACTTTATTTTCCATACGTTGAGGGATTCAGTGACCTGAAAGATGATTTCGATAAGTTAGAAGCAAAACTGGAACGAATGAAGCAAGTTGAAGTGCTTTTTATCGATGACCTGTTTAAGCCAGCAAAAGGAGTTCCCCGGGCTACTGAATGGCAGATAGAACAAATGTATTCAGTTATAAATTATCGCTACCTGAACCATAAACCTATCCTTGTTTCCTCTGAATTGACGGTGGATCAGCTGGCGGATGTGGACGAAGCTCTAGGTACTCGAATTTATCAAATGTGCAGGGACTTTACAGTAGTGATTCAAGGTGACAGAAAAACATTAAATCATAGATTGGCAGGTGCTCCAAATGTGTGAGCGATGTAAAGGTACCCGAATTATAAATAAAATTGGCAGCTATTTCTTAGAGAAAACAGGTTGCCCTGATTGTGGGCTAGATCAATCCATACTGGCAGAACAAAAGGCCACATTCGCCAGGATCCAAGCGGACATTGACCGCAAGCGCCTGCTTATGAAGAAGGGGGCATAACGATGGAGGGAAAATCACTCCTTAAGCTTAAAGAAGCTAACGCCACAATCCGGGATATGGAAGAAAAATATCGAGTGCTGCACGCAATGTACACCATCACAGAGGACAGGCTTAAACGGGCCAATGAACGTATCCAACAGTTAGAAGGCAAACATCTTATGGCAACTGAGCACAAGCCTAAATACATGGATTTGGATGATTGAGGGGGGATAACATGATTCAATTCACAGTTTATGGTGAACCTGTCGCCCAGGGGCGCCCGCGGGCAACCACAATTAACGGGCAGGTAAGGATGTATGATCCTGCTAAGTCCCGGGATTTTAAAAAATATGTACAAGTAGTCGCTTCGCAACATAAGCCAAAAACATTATTGGAAGGTCCGCTACAACTTTTTGTGAGAGTTTATAAGCCATCACTTAAAAGCTTTAGTAAAAAGAAAAAGGCTGCAGCTGAGTGTGGCGATTTGAGACCAACAACCAAACCGGACGTTGATAATTATGTGAAGGGGATAAAGGATGCCTTAAACAAAGTTATTTGGCAGGATGACAGTCAGGTTGTCGAACTTCATGTTAGTAAGTGGTATAGCGAGAATCCACGTGTAGAAGTTATGGTTAAACCATTTGAAATGCAGCAATTAAATCTATCAATCTAGGAGGAAACAAAATGTCATATATCGATTTTAAAGCCTTAGTAAAGAAAATTAATCTTAAGCCAAAAGGCGTTAAGGAAATTGTTCTGGAGGTAAGTGATTCTGGACTTGATGGAAAACTTGATAGCCTTTCTGAAATGATAGATCAAAAGGCAGAAATTCAGCTTGAATCTTTAATCGTGAATTACAGTGTAACGGTTGATTTAAGAACAAATGAACCACTTACTCGTTACACAGTAGATGGAAACGGCACTGTTTCAGAATTGAAAAATGAAAACCAGCAATTAGAAGCTGATCTGGGTCTGCCTAAAGAAAAGCCAAAAACCAAGGAAGAGAAAAAAGAAATTGATCGTGAACCGATTGATAAATTCATCCTTGAAGGGCTTGCACCAAATTATGATGACCTTCCTAATGACTTTGCGGAACTTGTAAAACGACGTCTTGAAGGAGAATCTTTCATTAAACTAGCAAATGAACTTGATATCAGCTCTGGTAAAGTTGCGGAAATGATGGATGATTATCGCCAAAGAGTGGCCCCCCTTGCACAGGCGTGGTGGGATTGGAAAGAGGGAGAGCCAAATTCAGTAAACACTGAAAAACTGGATGAACCCGTTAAAGCACCAGAAAATGCTGATTTCCTAATTGATAAAGAGCCGGACAAGCCCGACCAAGCTGATGATAAAGATGATACGCAGGATGGCGTAGCCTAATGTCCAGGAGAAAATGGATGCTTCTCTTCCGCTGGGAAGAGGGGCGTCGTGTTTATATCTATGAGCCATTGAGAAAACACGAGCTGGAGAAACGGCTGCTTAAAGGTTGGAAACTAGATATGGGAGGATAAATAGGATGCCAGGCATTTTTCTTATAATTCTAGGGGTTATATTGGGAGCATTTGGAATGGGTCTTTTTTCAGCAAATGCATATACAAAAGGATTTAGAGATGGCTGCAGATCCCGTAAATCAAAATTCACGCGGTACAAAATGAGGCATTAGGCGGTGATTGAGTGGAACAGATGACAATCTTTGATTTTCTGGAAGAGGAAGAATCTTATAAAGACTATGCTGCTCAGTTTATAAGGACCTTGAAGAAACTCGTAAAGCAGGAAATTGTTCAGTATGCAATTCAATGGATTCATCATAATGACCCATACATTGAAAAGGACGGCGCATTGTTACATGTAAGGGTCCTGACGAAGACGAAATATCTTTATTTGAGGATATGTAACCAGAAATTACAGTTAAATCCTCCATTAAGAAAAATGCACGGGATAGACCAGGCTATTCCTTTAGAAAAAGTCAATGATCCAGGAACAGCAATCTCTGAAAAGTTGGTCTATGAAGATTTTGAAAATGTCATTGAGCTCGATGGATTGAGCATTTGGAACGAATTCAGAAATGCTGAAGAAACCAGAGAAGCAATGGCACTTTATGAATGGTAGATATACCGTACATTCGATAGTTATAGCGAAGGAGTGACAATTTTTGAAAAAGGATGATGTTGTTGTTTTTATTATTGGAAATGACAAAATAAAATACAAAGTAATCGCTGATGAATACGAGTTATCAGGAAGAAAAGTAGTTGATTTAGAAGGATATTCAGGTGAAGTTGCAACGGAATATCTTAAAAAAGTAAATGTATAATCCGTTTCTATTTTGCAGGTTGTGAAAGGAAACGTCATAAAGGGGGAATCGTTTTGAGTGAAGTAACAGTTTGGTATATGACCGAAGATGAAAGACTTGCTTACATAGAGAAGCATCCAATTGTAAAAACCGAAAAGCCCAAAGGGAAAAGGGACTTAGCCTTTGCAAATATTAATAATCGATATGAATGGGGCAACCGTAAAAAGGCATAAAAAAAGCCAAGATTTCTCTTAGCGATGGTACCTGACAAAATCCATTATACCATAGGGGGAATCTTGGTGAAACAAGCTGCCGTTAATATAGAAACTATGAAAGCTGAGATTGATCTCATGAAAAATGCGACTTATATCGTTAAGGATGGAACTATCCACGAAATCATAAAGCCCGAATCCGGTTATGGAAAGCAAATCATTAACTGGCAAGGGCATAAGCCTTGTAACGTTAAATTAGAGACAGATATAAAATTTTAAATACGCTTATCGGAAAAACCGAGGGCACTAAATGAACGCTTTTGCGTTTGTTTGGTGTCCTTTTATTATTTAAGGGGGATTACTGTGGGGGCAAAACAACTGGCTTTTTTTGAAGATATAGATGAAAAAGAAGTACGGAAAGTCATTACAAGGGAGCTAAAACAGTATAAAGCGCTTAAAGTAGCGATGGAAAACAAGGTGGAACAAGAGCAGGAAGGAACAACAATTCTTTTTCCTGCATTGATTAACCGCGAAAAAGAAAAGAACCTGAAAGTGAAACAAATAGATCGTGCTCTGCAGCATGCATTGGATGATGTGGAACGGCAGATTATTGAACAAAAGTATCTATCGAACAATCGTGTGAAGGATATTAACATCTATTTAGATTTAGGCCTTGCCAAAGATCAGTATTATTCACATAAACGGCAAGCCATCCTTTTAATTGCAACAGCACTAGGAATTATCTAAGTGCTGTTATTTTTTTTGCCGACAAAAAGCCGACAAAATCCAGAGAAAAAGCGGACAAAAATAAGGATATTTTTAGGGATAAAACAGGGGACTTTTTATTTTTCCATTACAGGTAAGATTTTCTTATCAGGTAATTAGCCTGGTGGGAGACGCACAGATCCCTTATCAAGGTGTACTCGGGAAAATCAGTCGATGTTGAAGGTTGCCAGCTGCACAGGGGGAGCAACCGGAGTCGATACAGCTGTAGTGCGGTTGATGGGCCACGGGGGAACAAAAGGTGAAAATCCGTTTGTAAGGTAATGGTGCAACAATGGCCGACCGATTTAACAATCCTAGCAATCCTCCTGGGTGATTGATTTGAGTCGGGAAACCAATACATAGAAGCTATTAGCATAAGGTGGTGCTTAATCAGAAACGGGAGAGATGAATATGAAATTAAGTGAAGTGTTGAAGCAGGAAGACAAACAGAAACTTCAGGGAGCTGCCGAAGAAGAAAAGCTATCCAGAAAAGATTGGCTAGAGATTATGAATACCAACAAGGATACATACAAAAGAGTCAGAGGTAGTATTAGAAGAAAATAACAATTCACACTTTATCCATTGTATAATCGGCATAGGGGGGATATAAGTAGTGAAAGAAATATTAGAGATAGTAAGAATTTTTGCAGCACCTGTTATTGGTTTAATAGGCGTATGGTTAGGTAGCAGGTTAAAACAAAAGTCAGATATAAAGGTTCAAAAAGAATTTCTATTAAGAGAAATTAAAATTAAAAACCTTCAAGAAGTATCTCAAGATTTATCTGATTTAATAAGAGAAGTAGTTTCTCCTTTTGGATTAATATTTAAACTCACTAAAAATAAAATCGCTTTAGGAGAATTTCAGCAAGGTAACGACTTACATCAAGAAAGAACTACAAAGTTATATAGAGGTATAAAGGTAAAAATACTATTTTTAGACGAGGATTATAAGAATAATATTGAAATCTTTTATGATAAGTATCTATTACTGGCAGATAAAATTTATGAAGGCTATTATCAATTTCAGGATATAGAACCGCAAAATAGAAAATATTCAATAGATGAAGTATCGTTTGATGCTATACGTATGGATATAGATGATGCTGCCAGTTTCGGTTACAATATTCTAGAATCGTTAAATAAAGATTTAATTGAAGAGTTGGGAAAATTAAAATAGCTCAATGACGTATAGGCTTCCATTCAGGGATGCCTTTTTTGTTTTTCAAAAAACTCTTGGGGGTGGGTGAAATGTAGTGCCAAGAAAAAGAGATCCTAATAGAGATAAAGCCTTTAATATTTTTAAGGAGCATGACGGTAATATTCAAAACAGAGAGATAGCCAAAATCTTAGATGTTTCTGAAAAGACCGTCGGCGGGTGGAAATCAAAGGATAAATGGAGTGAAAAATTGAACGGAGTACTCCATTCAAAAATACGGAGTACTCCGTTCAAAAAAACTGAGCAGAAGGCGCGTGCGCCTGATGAAGAAATAACCTTGGATAACTTTCTTGAAGAAGCTGAACTTACTGATAAACAAAGGATTTTTTGCCTTTACTACGTCAGAAGTTTTAATGCTACACAGGCAGCAATCAATGCCGGATATTCTGTGGCAACTGCCCATGTTCAGGGTCCAAGGTTGTTAGGGAATGTTAGAGTTCGCCAAGAGATAAAACGGGTTAAAACAGCAATAACGAATGACTTGTTTTTAGAGGCAGCGGATGTCCTGAATAAATACATCAAGATTGCCTTCTCTGATATGACGGACTATCTTACATTCGGCCAGAAAAACCAACCTGTTATGGGCATGGCAGGTCCGCTTAAAGATAAGAACGGCAGGCAAATTTATGAAGAGGTTAATTTCGTTGACTTTAAGGATTCCAGTTATGTTGATGGAACCATTATTTCAGAAGTTAAGCAGGGCAAGGATGGTGTTTCAATAAAGTTAGAAGACCGCATGAAAGCCCTGGATAAACTGTCCTTATACTTTGATTTGTTCCCTGATAAGTTTAAACGGCAGATTGAGGAAGAGAAAGTAAAGCTTGCTCGAGACAAGGCTAAAAAGCCTGATGACGAAAAGCCAGTTGAAATTATTATTAAACGGAAACAGAGGGTGAAGGACGATGACTGAGAAAGAGGTCAATCCTCACTTTGAAGATTTCCTATTTGACTGGAGCACTAAGTTTCAATTTTTAGTGGGTGGATATGGTTCCTCAAAGAGCTACCATGTGGCCCTTAAATTGATTTTAAAGCTGTTAGAAGAGAAACGTACTGCCTTGATTGTTCGTGAGGTCTATGACACGCATAGGGATTCCACATATTCATTATTGGAAGAGCTGGTCATTGATTTAGGTCTTGATGACCGTATTAAGTGCATGACATCTCCTATGCAGATTCGTTTTCCGAATGGCAGCAAGATTATATTCAAAGGAATGGACAAGCCAGCGAAACTAAAATCAATCAACAATGTTTCAATTGTTTGGATTGAAGAGTGTTCAGAGGTCAAATATGCTGGTTTTAAAGAGCTGTTAGGCCGTTTGAGGCATCCGAAATTAAAACTTCATATGATTCTTTCGACAAATCCAGTCGGTGAAGATAATTGGTCGTTCAAGCATTTTTTTAAAGATGAGCTGAATAATCGCTTGGTATTAGATGACGCTGATCTATATGAAAAGCGTACAGTCATAACTAACGATACCTATTACCACCATTCAACTGCTGATGATAATTTATTCCTTCCGGAGAGCTATATTGAGCAGCTGGACGAAATGAAAGAATATGATCCAGACCTTTACCGCATTGCCCGGAAAGGTCGTTTTGGCGTTAATGGCGTTAAGGTATTGCCGCAATTCGAAGTACAGCCTCATGAAGATGTGGAAGAAGCAATTAGACGTCTCCCTTCGCCAATTAAGCGGGCTGGCATGGATTTTGGTTTTGAGGAATCCTATAATGCTTTGGTTCGGGTGGCAGTGGATCCTAATAAAAAGATTCTCTATATCTATTGGGAGTACTATAAAAATAAAATGACGGATGATAAGACAGCTTTGGAAATTGTTGAATTTAAAGAGTCCAGAGAATTGATTAGGGCTGATTCAGCTGAGCCAAAGACCATCGAGTATTATAAACAAAATGGTTTCAATATGAGGGGGGCTAAGAAGTTCCAAGGTTCCCGGCTGCAGTACACCAAGAAAATTAAACGATTTAAGAAAATCATTTGTTCTGATAAGTGTACTAATGTGATTTATGAGCTCAAGCCATTGACGTACAAAAAGGATAAAAATGATGTCATCATACCTGATGAATTTAGCATTGACCCTCATACGCTCAGTGCTATTTGGTATGCCCTCGATGATTACGAGGTATCAGACTTGAAGAATCCGCTAGAACGTATGAAACGACTTATGGGCAGGAGGTGAGATTTTTGAAAACAATTGACCAGGCCAAAGCCTTTCGAAATGACTTCATGATAGGAAATGGCAAAGGGCACGGGAAAGACGTTTTAACCAGGCAGCAGCCAGGCATGAGAAGAATCCTTTCGGATGCTGATCTTACACAGTTATATGCCAATAATCGTATCATCCAAAATATCATTGATATTCCTGCTGAAGATATGACGCGCAGCTGGTTCACTTTGAAGATGAAGGATGAAACTTTGAAAAACAATATCATGAGTAAACTACGCGACCTGAAAGCACAGGACGCTTTTAAGAAGATGCGCTCTTATGAAAGATTGCGCGGGGATGGCTTTATTTCTCTAGGTGTAACCCAATCCAATCCTTTTGAATTGAAAAATCCATTAGAGGAAGCAAAGCTTAAGCGATTGGATTATATTCATGCGTTTAGCGGGATGAAGGTTAGCGATTTCTTACAAAATGAAGATATGTTTAGCCCGAATTTTGGACAAGTTGAAATGTTCCAGATCAATAGAAGGTCAAGGGTAGGGGAACAGATAGCAGGCATTAGTCAGGAGAATGTACATGCTTCTCGTATTATTCACGATCAGACAAGGCGATTAGAGGATGAATACAGAGGTCAGTCATTGCTTGAACCTTTATATGACATTATCACTATCTTGGATACTTCCTTATGGTCAGTAGGCCAGATGCTTTATGATTTTGCCTTCAAGGTTTATAAATCTGACGGGATAGATGGAATGTCTGCTGCTGATAAAAACGAGCTTGGTATGCTGATGGATTATATGTTCAGGACAGAGGCCCTGGCCATTATCGGTAAGGACGAGGAACTGACCAAACAAGGCACTCCAATTGGAGGTATTAAAGACCTTCTCGATTACGTCTGGGATATGCTTGCAGGTGCAGCCAGGATGCCGAAAACGGTGATTAAAGGTCAGGAGGCAGGAACGATTGCTGGCGCTCAATATGATGTCATGAACTATTATTCACGTATAGCAGCACAGCAGGAAAATGAAATGCGCCCTCACTTAGAGCGGCTTATACGCCTACTGCTGATGTCTACCGATGAATTGGGCGGGGCAATTGACCCTGCAAAAGTAGAGTGGTCTTTGAAATTTAATCCTTTGTGGGAAGTGGATTCGCAAACAGACGCAACGATCCGAAAGATAGTAGCAGAAACAGACACGATTTATCTAACCGATGGAGTCCTAACAGCTGACGAAATAAGGGAAACACGTTTTGGACAATTCGGGTTAACGAATATCACAAAGTTTTCAGGTGATGAGGCTGATTTAAAGGCGATGGCAGATGAAATTTATAGGGCTCATAAGGAGAATGGTACACATGGCTAAAAAAGTGCCTCCTACGCGTTTTCCTGATGCTGTCGCAGTTTCATATTACCGAGACCTTAATCGCCTTATAACAGAGCTAGGACGAGCTACGCTGAAGGTGTTTGACGAACATATCAAGCTACAGATAACACTGTATCGATCCCGGACGGATAGTTCTTCCTACAAGCAGGATGGTCCACTGTCTGTTATTCAGCATTCCATTGATTTGATTAAAGGCTTATCTCTTAATATTTTTACATCAAACAGTGTTTTAGAAACAGCGACTCGGTTTGTTAACAATCTCAATGGTTTTAATTCTAAGAACATGCAGGCCCAGGGACGAATTAAAGGAATTGATCCTACACTAAGCGAACCGTGGCTTGCTGATTATATGAAAACAACCATATCTGAAAATGTTAGCTACATTACAACCATAAAAGATGAATATTTTCCTAAAATTGAAAGCATCATCTATCAGGGCGTTAAGAATGGCAATAGCATTAAAGACATTCGCCAGCAGCTTGTTGAAAGAGTGGGAATGAGCAGGAAAAGAGCACAATTTATTGCTGTGGATCAATCGGGTTCTGTTTTTGGTCAAATGACAGCCAAGAGACATCAGCAAATGGGCGTGGATAAATTCAAATGGCTAACTTCCCAGGATGAAAGGGTCCGAGCTACCCACAAAGCACTCAGTAATAAAGTGTTTCCATACACTGAACCGCCTGAAGTTGGCTTACCTGGTACAGATTATCGGTGCCGATGTGTGGCTATTCCTGTTTTTGATTAATACTGGTTATAAGAGAAGCCTCGATTTTTTATTAATGATATAACTTATCATCATTATCGTGTTAAAATTTAATTAATTAGTAAAAAATAGGTAATTTATAACCGAGGTGAGTTAGTTATTATGAAACCATTGATTAAATTCTGTAAATGGCTTTTTAAAAGAGGTACAAATGAATTAAGTAGCTTTATCGCATTTGTTATAAGTTTTTTCGTAGTCATTGTTATGGCTCCTTTTATAAAAAATCCAGTATTGTACCTAATTCCTTTCTTACTTTTGGTTATAATAGTTCTTAGGTTACTTGAAGTAGGTTTAAGAAAAATATTAGGAAATCGCAATATTGTAGTAAACAATAGGTACTTTACTCTAGTTATGATTATAGCCATAATTATTAATCTATTTTTCATTAATAAATAAATTTAACTCCAGAAAGAGGTTGATTGATAATCAGCCTCTTTTTTAATTTAAAGGAGGTGAAAAAAATTAAAAATCAGCGTTTTGATAAAGCATTCATAAAGGATTACAGCGAAACACCAGAAGGATATCTAACCGTTACGGTACCGATAACCAGACCTGGTGTTTTTCCTTATCAGCGGCAGGATGGAACCATTCAGATGGAAGCCAAGCTGCCGGATGAAATATTCAGCGACAAAACAATCTATTCAGCCAAGTCAAAGCCGGTAACAGACGATCATCCCAATGAGCCGGTCACATTAAAAAACTATAGCAGGTATGCCAAGGGGCTTTCCCATACGGATGCCAGGGTGGAGAATTTAAAACTCTATGTATCTATGACCATTACGGATGAAGCACTCATTCAAAAAATTCAAGATGGCAAGAGGGAAATCAGTATTGGTTTTTTATCTGATGTGGTGGCTGAACAAGGGGCTTATAATGGCCAGGCTTATGAATATGTCCAACGAAATTTAGAAATTAACCATATTGCCATTGTGGATCAGGGCCGGGCGGGGCCAGAGGTGGCTATCCGGAATGACTCTGATGCATGGCAAATTGAAAAACAGGGAGGAAAAGAAAAAATGCCAACTTATAAGATTGATGGAAAAGACTTTGAGGTGCCATCTGAGGTTAAGTCCTTTTTAGATGCACAGCAGGCACGTTTGGATGCTGCAGGAACAAAAGCAAAGGACTTTGATGCACTGCAGGGCCGTTATGATGCTCAGGAAGTAAAGCTTAAAGAAACAGAAAAGGAATTAAAGGAGGCGAAGGAAAGCCAGCTGTCTGCTGATCAGTTGGATGCAAAGGTTCAGGAGCGCGTGGTCCTTATTAGTGGTGCTAAAACGTTGCTTGGTGATTCCTTTGATTTTACCGGCAAAACAGACCGCGATATTAAAGAGGCGGTGATTCAAAAGGCTAAGCCAGATTTTAAAGGTGATGGTAAATCAGAAGATTACATCGATGCTTTCTATGAGGCAACAGTAGAACGTGTGAAGAATGACGGTTTTTCTTCTACTGGACCCAATCATTTACTGACGGGTGATGGAGCTTCGAATACTAAAAAGCTGGAAGAAATGAAGTCTCAGCGCTTGAATATGAATCAATCTAAATAAAATTATTAAATTTAGGAGGTCCACTGAATATGGCTATTACTGATTACGAGAAATATATGCCGGAAGCAAACGGAAAAGGGAAATTGGCAAATTATCAGGATTATAGTGCGGATACTAAAGCTGCAGGGGAAGTGATTCCGTTTGGTGCAGGTGTTCAACTTGGTCCAGATGGTGAAACAGTCTTAACAATTAAATCTTCAGGAAACAAGCCGTATGGGATTGCACTTGCTCAAGAGGTTCACGATTGGGTAACGAAGGCAAATGATCAAAGCTACCCTCAATTTGACCCTGTTGCAGTTATTCGCAAAGGTGTTATTTGGGTTGAAGCAGGTGAGGATGTTATTACGGGTGAAGCTGCTAATATCAATCCTTCAAATGGGAAGTTTTACGCATCTGACACAGCAACGTCCGGAACCATTGTATTCCCTACTGCAACATTTAAATCAAAGGCAGCTGCCGGATCCCTGGTTCAAGTAGAAATTAATTTACCATAATAGAAAATTAGGAGAGTGAAAGAAATATGACACTAATTCGCCCTATGGACCTTGAGGCCATTGATAGCCGAATTTACGAAGCAAAGAAAGAAGAGCTAAAAGCACGTTCCATCTTTAATGTGAAGAGTGATGTACCAGAGGGTGCTGAAACATATAGCTATGATGTCATCAAACGGTCAGGTGCTGCTAAAGTACTTGCTCCGGGTGCCGATGATATTCCATTAGTTGATGCGGATATGGAGCGCCATACTGAAAGAATTTATTCTATTGCTGCAGCATTTCGTCTTACTGTTCAAGAGCTACGACAAGCGGCTATGTCTGGCCGTCCTGTTGAAGCTACTAAGGCAGATACAGCTAGAAAAGCCATTGCTGAAAAAGAAAACCGCATTGTATGGATTGGAGACGCTAAACATAACATTCTTGGTGTTACAAACGCAGAAGGTATTCAGATATTAGCATTGGATAAGAATGGAGCAGGCGCTTCGACCAAATGGAAAGACAAAACGGGCCAGGAAATTGTTTCTGATTTAAGGAAAGCACGCACAACCATTAATCGCCTGCCTGGTCATACAGCTAATACCTTGGTGGTAACCCCTGACGGGATGGAAGAATTAGAGAAAGAATATAATCAATATACCGGACAAACAGTCCTTCAATATCTACGTAGCCAGAACTGGTTCAGCAGGATTGAATTCACTTCCGATTTGGAAAAACAGGGGGTTGGGGCAACTGATTGCTTCTTAGTGTTTGATAATTCTCCAGATGTAATTGAAGTGCTGATTCCAATGGACATCAAACGCCATCCTGAAGAATATAAGTTTCCGAATTACAAGGTGCCTCTTGAGGAAAGAACAGGCGGTGCTATTGTGCGTTATCCAATGGCAATCATGAGGGGAGATGGCATTTAATGTTGGTGCATAACAAAGGAAAATACGTCCGTCATGCAGCCGGTGTAATGCTGGTACCGGGTGGCAACCAAGTGTCACCAGAAGAATTCAAGGAATTTAGTGCACATCCTCTGATGAAAATACTTGTAGACAAAGGGGAAATCGTTCCTCAAAAAGGCCTGAAAGACCTATCTGCTGAGGATGCTATCGATCTTGTAAAGGACACGTTCTCAGTTTCCCTACTTGAAGAAATGAAGGAAACAGAGAAGCGCAAAAAGGTTCTTGAATCCATTGATGCTCAGCTTGTAGAAATTCAAGGCGGAAATGGCGATAAAGATTCAGATGATGAATAAAAGAAAGGTGTGATTAGATGATCGTACGCAATACTGATAAATATGTTCGTCATATTGGAGTAAGGTTAGTTCCTGGTGATAATGAGCTCTCCTTATCTGATCAGGAGAAGTTTCAAGAAGTCTATAGTAATCCACTAAATCAGCATTTGCTAAAGGATATCGAGATTGTGGATGAAGCTGAAGAACAAGCATTAGCAGCTGAACCAGAATCTATTCCAGTACCTGAGCAGGAAGCAGGGGGCCTTGGGGATAAACCAGACAAATTGAAGAAGAAAGTGAAATAGGAAGGGGTGACGTCCTATGACAACCACACCTGGCCGAGTGAGAAGTATGAGCAAAGAAATGGCTTCTCTTTCAGATGATCAGCTGAATATGTACATTGAGGACGCTTCTCTTGAGGTGTTCTTTTTAAATGTAAAAGAGGAACAGAAGGAGCGGCTTACTCGTTATCTAGCTGCTCACCTTGCTTTCGTCAACATCAAGCGGGTTAAATCGGAGAAAGTCGGAGAGTTGGCCAGAACATATGCTGATTCCAGCAGTGAATCCGGGCTTAATTCCACGCCTTTTGGGCAGGAATATCAAAGGATTATAGCAGGGCCGCCGGTAAAAAAGAGCCTGAACTTGACGGTGCTTTAATATGCCATCTAGACGAAGTCATGCAAAAGTAACCATCAAAAACGATAGATTAGAGGACCTTATAAGAGTCCTGGATGAATTAGGGAAGTACTCCGTTGAAATCGGAATTTTTGCTTCCGATGATTCTTTTTATGCCATGATTGCGAATGTCCATGAATTCGGGATGGTGATTAAGCCGAAAGGAAAAGCCCTAACCATTCCGACTAAGGAAGCTGAGGGACGGAGTGCGGCAGAAATACCACGGCTATTTAAGGTGCCGGGCAAGAACATACTAGCTGTGCCGGACGGTGATGGGATAAAGGTCATGTTTTACTTAGTGAAAAGCGTGACAATCCCTGAACGGTCTTTTATTCGTTCAACGTTTGATGAAAAGAATGATGAATGGGTTCAGTTCATGGAAAAGCTGGTTGAGAAAGTAGTTTCCTTTAAGATCACTCCCGAGAATATGTTCAATCAGGTAGGTAGCCGTGTAGCTGGTGATATCCAGGAAAAGATGACTTCTCTGCGCTCTCCTGCCAACTCCCGAATTACCCAGGAAAATAAGGGGTCCTCAAATCCTTTGAAGGATACTGGAGAGTTAATTCGGCGGGTTACCTGGAAAGTGGTGAAGGCATAATGGCGGAGATCATGGAGTTCAAAAGCATGATTGAAGAATTCGGTGTACCTCTTGTTTCTTATCAAAAGAGGGAAGGCCATTGGGCAGAAAATGGTGATTGGATTACGGACAGTAAGCTCGTTCAAGGAACTATCACAGGGGTTGTTCTACCTTTCACTGATGATGATTTAAAATATGCTGAAAATGGCACCTATCATGCGAGAGATAGAAAGATATATGTAACACAGGAGCTCAAGCAAGGCCAGAAGGTCGTACACCGTGATATCCCTTATACAATCCAATACTTTAGAGACTTTCGGGATTACTCGGATGTTTTCATTTATATTGCGAGGTGGGCAGGTCATGAATCTGGCAGCACTTAAAGAAATGATTGCCCAGATAAAAAAGGATACAGGCCTACAGATTATTAAAAGAGATACCACCAATGAACCTCCTGATTTGCCATATGGCGTGTATACCATTACAACCCCTTATATCAAAGGAAGAGGCAGAGGATCTATCACTCACTTTGAAGATGAAACGGGAGATTACGAAAAAAGGACCAGTGAGTATAAATTCACTATTTCTTTTTCCATATATGCTGAAAACACAGAAACCACTATTGAACTGGCACACAAAGTTCATCAGTGGTTTTTATTTTCGGGAGAATACTTCCTTCAAGAAAAAGACATTGTGGTCGCAAATGTCTGGAATATAGAAAATCGAACCACCTTTCTTATAGATGAATATGAGTACAAATTTGGATTTGATGTCCAGTTCCGGGCAACAGTTGAACAAATCAGAGTCATGGAATCTATAGGAGCTGTCATTATTACAAATTAGGAGGGTGAAGGATGCCATTACAAGATGTCACCGTAACCATTGATTTAATTAAACCGCCTCAGCTGATTGGCTTTGGCAAACCATTGATTCTTGCATCCAAGGCAGGGGCTTCAACTATTAAAAACTATCTAGAAATAGCCGCGGTTAAAGCTGATTTCCCGGAGACAACAAATGCTTATAAAAAAGCAGCAGCGATTTTCGCACAAGATCATGCACCTCAGTCTATTGCCATCGCAACATATGATCCAGCAGCAGTGACAGGAATTAAATATCCGGTTGATGCAGCAGCAAAGTATCTTGATAATGACTGGTATTTCTTGCTTACCGCGGATGCCGCACTAACTGAACAGGTAGCAGTTGCAGACTTAGTTGAAGCTGCGAAATACAAAATTTATGTAACCAAAACAAGCGATGCAGCAGGACGTACAGCGTTTAAAACCAAAAACTATGACCGCACTATCGATTTTTATCACACGATTGCTGTCGAGCAACCTGACGCTGCTTTAGTTGGAGAACTAGGCAGTTATGTGGTTGGTTCGATTACCTGGAAGTTCAAAAAATTAAGAGGGATTACACCAATTGACGTTAATAAAACAGAATTGGCTGCTATCCATGCAGATGGTGCCATTGCTTATGTGACAAAGGCCGGCATTAACCAAACAAGCGAAGGCATTGTTACCAGCGGTGAATATATCGATGTAATCCACGGTAAGGATTGGGTTAAGGTCAATATCGAAAATAATATTCAAACAGCGTTTGCTAATGCAAAAAAACTGCCGTATGACAACCGGGGTATAAGTGTGTTGAATGGGCAAGTAACCACGACCCTACTGCAGGGATTTACTAATGGAATTATTGCAGCAGATGATGACGGTAATCCTCTATATTCAGTTAAAACAAAATCACGTACAGAGGTACCGGGTCCAGAACGGGCAAAGCGTATCTATAATGGCCTGACATTTTCATTCCAACTTGCTGGAGCCATTCATGAATCAAATATTGCTGGCGAAATTTTAGTGTAAGGGGGCTTATAAAAACATGGGAAATTACGATGCAAATCTATGTACATTAACAGTGGATGGAACGTTCATCACAGGTTTTGAAGACGGAACAATGATTTCTGCAGAGAAAGATGAGGATGCTTTTTCTACAAAAGTCAGCGCTTTGGGGGAGGTTATTATTTCTGAAACAAATAACCCTCTTGGAACGGTTACAGCAACTTTGTCGCAAACTTCTCCATCCTATGCTTTTCTGATGGCAAAGGCTAAGTCAAAAAAGGAGTTTCCGATTTGGGTGAATTATAGCGGCACGCCACCTGAGAAAGCTGGGGGCACCCGGGCAAGGGTAAAGAAAACACCAGCCAAAGAGTTTGCCGATGAAGCGAGCTCGCGGGAGTTCGCCTTCCAGATATTTGATTTCACAGAAAGCTGATTTGAATGGAAATTAAAAAGAAAAAAAGCAATCTAAACAGGCAGTCCAATCGGGCTGTCTTTTTACATCTAAAACTAAAAAGTGAGGTAAATAAAATGGCTAAAATCGGTACTCAAAAGAAAGTAACTGTTGAAGGAATTGAATATACACTGCAGCATCCAGGTTCCCTGGAATATACACGCATTCAGGACAGAATGGTTAATGATAGTGGTGTTCCATCTGCTGAAAAAACTGCCAAGGAAATGTTTAATCATGTCATTGTAGATCCTAAAGTTTCCTTTGAATATTTTGACGAACACGATGGAATGGAAGAGGTCTTAAAAGAAGCAATGACCTTTCTTCGATCAGGAAAATAATTCAGAGGATCCGAACAAGCTCAGGGCGGAAGTACACCGTGAAATGTGGTTTTACCGCCCAATTATTGAAAAGGTTGTAAGCATTACTGAAGCCGGCCAATTATCGAAGCGGCAAATGATGCTGCTGAATACTGCACTTGATATAAAAGCAGAAAATGAAGAAGCAGCAATAAAAAAAAGGCAGTAAATAAACCAAAATACTGAGGAAAGGAGGTAAATCGTGAGCCTTAGAGATATGATCATCGATATGCGTTTGAATACCGATTCTTCTCCGTTACTCGACCTGAATAGAGAAATGAACCAGGTTATCCGTGGTACTGAGAATTTTAACTCTGGACTAAATCGTATGGACAGACAGCTGAGGCGTTCTAATAGAGGCATCATTCAAGAAACCGAAGCGTTAAATGACCATGTGTCGCGTCAAAGTGATTTAATCAGACAGCTTTCAAGTGATATGGGGACCAGTGCGGTTCATTTAGCATCTGACTGGCAGGATATGAGCAAAGATATGCGAAAATCTCTTATCCAAAATCATAATCAGATGGTGGGTCATCGCAAGGATTTGTTGAATGTTCAAAATGATATGCGAAAACTCGGCAATCAAATGGGACATTATAGCGGGTCTACGAATGATTTTATGAAAGAAATCACAGAATTAGGAAAACGGAATAAAAAAGTTACAGATGCCATGATCAATAACAACCTGTCGATGAGACAAGGGTTAATACAAACAATTGCAACAATGTCCGCAATGAGCAGTCAGAGTGAAAAAATCGCTAAGAACTACGACCGTATGGGTGGAGCATTTCTCGGGGTAAATAAACCTTTATTGCATGTAACAAGCGGATTAGATCGAATTGCTAGGAACGGTAATGCGGCTCAACTGTCCTTAGAAATGCTTGGTCCAAACGCAAACATGAAAGCATTGCAGGATATGACAGCATTGATTACAGCTGGAGTTATGCGACAACAAGGAGCTGTCATTGCTTTGGGTGTAGCCTGGCTAGGATTTACTGCAATAATGGCTAATGCTTCATACGGGGCAGATCCTAACGCTGTAAGAGCCCAAGAAGCACAAGTAACAACAGAATATAAGAATGCTTGGCAGGATCGGGTAACCGCCATTCGAGGCTTCGTTAATATCTTTCAGAAGGTCTCCGTTCCAAAAGTGAAACCAGCTGAGATGATGAAGGCTATGCAGTCCCAGTTGGATGCAATGCTCCTTTGGAGAAAGAGCATGCAATCTCTGACCAAAAAAGGGGTCGATGAAGGATTATTAGCTGAACTGAGGAAAGCAGGTCCTGCCGCAGCCGGTCAAATTAGAGCCTTGGATAAAATGAGCAAGCCTCAGCTAGATAAATATGTCTCTACATGGCGAAGTTCAATGGGGTTGGCGAGAGCATCAGCAACAGATGAGCTTGCTAAGATGCGTCAGGAGACAGCTAAAAAGATAAAAGAAATAAGGGAAACTTTAAATCCACTTGGAGTAGCCTGGGACAAGTTAAAAAATAAATGGACAGAAGCTGCAGCTCCATTTGTAGATATTTGGGGTAAGATTGCTTCCAAAGTTGTTGATGGAGCAGGAGTTATTATCGATCTTATCAATAAATTAAATGATATAAGCCCATGGATTACTAAGATTGCGGGAATGTTTATTTACGTAGCGGTATCAGCAGCATTATTACTAACTCCAATGGCCGCTGGAATAGGTTATATAAACGGCATGAGATTGGCATTTAGCACGTTGTGGACAGCTATTGGGCCTGCAGCAACAGGTTTGGGAGCCTTTGTAGGAACTGCTTTACTGGTAGCTGGAATCGTTGTAGTGGTTGCAGCAGCATTTTATTTGTTATGGAAACACTGTGAAACTTTCAGAAAAGGCGTTATCTGGGCTTGGACTCAGATTAAAACAGCTGCCATTGCTGTTTGGGAATATCTAAAGCCCTATATCATGGATGCAATCAAAGCCGTAACAGGGTTCGTTTCTGAAAAATTGAACCAGTTGAAATCTTTCTGGCATTCAAATGGCTCAGGAATTATGGACATAGTAAAGTTTTATTTCGGGTTTATTTGGGGTTACATCAAGTTTGTTGCTGGCATGATCTTTGGTATTTTCAAAACAGTTTGGCCCTTAATAGTCGGAATTGTGAAGGTTGCTTGGGCTTTCATGAAACTAATAATAAATAACGCTCTAACCATAATCGGTGGTGTTATAAAAGTTGGTGTGGCCCTTATACATGGTGACTGGAAAGGAGCCTGGACAGCTATTAAGGACACCGCCAAAAATATAGTGGGGAACATCATGAAATTCTTTAAGGGCCTTGACTTTAAAAAGATTGGTAAAGACATGATCCAGGGCATGATTAACGGCATTAACAGCATGGCTGGCACCCTATCCAAAGCCGTTAATGCAATAACCGGTGGAATCAATAAGGTTCTGAATGCTTTCGGAATCAAGGCGCAAATTCCTGAATGGCATCCAACTATAATTGGAGGCAGTGCAGGGACAGTCAGCAAATCTAAGATGGCGACAGGTGGCGTGTCGATGGCGTCCTATGCCCGGGGAACCAATTTCCATCCAGGCGGGCCGGCCATTGTCGGAGAGGCAGGAAGGGAACTCATTCACGCTAACGGAAAAACCTTTTTAGCCAATAAGCAAATGATGCTCAACCTTCCGAGAGGTGCTTCAGTGCTTCCGAATAAGCAGACGGAACAACTACTTGCCGGAGGAATGCCGGGCTATGCCAGCGGTGTAGGTGACTTCTTTAAGAACATTTGGAATTACGTTTCGGAACCTACCAGTCTTGTAACCAAGCTCTTTGACAAGATCGGGATTCCTTCCTTCCCTGACGTTGGCGGTGCATTAGGCAACCTTGGCAAAGGGGCGTTGGATCTTCTCAAAAAGAGTGCTACATCGTTTGTAAAAGGAAAGCTGCCTGACTTCTCCCTGGGCGGCGGTAATGCTCCAGCTACCGTAAAAAAATGGATCATGCAGGCAATGGTCGCGACAGGCACACCAGGAACATGGCTTGGCCCATTAACTCGGCTTGCGATGAAAGAGAGTGGTGGGAATCCGCGGGCGATAAATCTATGGGATAGCAATGCCAAAGCTGGCCATCCATCAAAGGGCCTGATGCAAACAATTGATTCAACCTTTGGTGCTTACAAAATGAGTGGTCACGGAGATATTTGGAATCCAGTAGATAATGCGATTGCGTCCATACGTTACATGAAATCGAGGTATGGTTCAGTCTTTAATACTCCTGGAATGAGAAGTATGGCTAAAGGCGGTGGCTATAAGGGCTACGCCACTGGAGGCGTTGCGACAAAACCACAATGGGCTACGCTTGCGGAGAATGGCTGGAAGGAATTTATCATCCCTACTGAGCCACGCATGCGAAAGCGTGCTATTCCATTGCTGAAACAGGCAAATAAGGAGCTTGGTGTTTCTGCTGATCCTGCTTCAGGTGAAACAAAAAACAATCTTTATAAACCGTCATTAGGTGGTCCATCGACATCTAAAACAGTTCAAATAGACTTCAATCCTACCTACGAAATTAATATTGAAGGTAATGGTAAGCTTGAGAATATCAAGCAGCAGGTCAAGGACGCTGTTAAGGAACTAACAAATGATCAGTATCAGGCTTTATTGGCTTTATTGGGAACAGAGGTGGTGCGCTAATGGCGAAGCTGGGAAACGTAAAACTGCAAATTACAGATGAATCAATCAGCAATTCAGTAGATGCCACTACCTACCCGGTTGAAAAAGGGGAGCCGATGACGGACCACATTCAGGAAAATACTCGGCCAATTTCACTAAACGGGTATATCCTAGGTTCGGATTCAAAGACTCGGTTAGCCCAGCTGAGAAATTCCATGAGAAAAGGCGAGATTCTTACCTACACAGGGCGCACAGTTGCACAAAACGTCATTATCTTAAGTATTGATGATAACCGAACAGCAGAGGCAGCCAATGGCAGCGCAGTCAGTATTAAACTTCAGTTTGTTCGGCTTGTCTCAACTCCCTGGCAAAAGGCACCGGCAAAACAAAAGGCTCAACAAAAGCCGGTGACGAATTCCGGAAAAAAACAGGCGGTGGCCAAAAAATCGTCTGCCGCCGAATACTATACGATAAAAAAAGGGGATACCTACTGGGAGCTGGCTCAGAAATATAAGACAACAGTGAAAGCACTTGAGAGCCTGAATAAGTGGCCAGCCAAGGCAATTCCTATCGGGGTAAAGGTGAGGGTGAAATGAGAAATTATGTACCGATTGATAAAGAAGAAATTCCCCAGCGTTTTCAAATGGACTTGGCGGAAGAAACCTTTACTTTTGAATTTAATTATAATGAGTCGGCTGATTTTTTTACTGTTGATTTATATGATGCTGCCGGGAATATTCTTGTTTATGGAGAGAAGCTTGTTTTAGGCATACCTTTATGGGCGGATATTGTAAACCCGCACCTGCCGGGCCCTTCGCTGGTTCCGTTGGATGAGTCAGGAAAAGAAGATCGAATCACCTATGAGAATTTTGGTGTTTCGGTCTTTTTATATATTGATGATGTTTCAAGTGAAGAAGGTGAGAGCGATGTCGTCTAACCTTTTAAGCCGGGTGATCAAGGTATCGGTAAAAGGAAACAATTCTACTACCTTTACGAATGATGATTTAGAGATTCAATTTGAGGTACCCTTTGATGATGATGCAAAACCAAATGAAAGTTTAATTGAAATCTATAATCTTTCGGATGATTCCATTCACCGGATGGCGCGGGCAGATACATGTACTGTTCAAAGCGGATCGAAAACGGATTATGGGGTTTTATCTATCGGGAAAATTTCTCGGATCCTTACCAGGCGCGAAGGAGTGGATAAAATAACGGCCATATATTCACTGGAGGGTGAAGATTTTTCTCGAATTAAAGTAACAGCTAAAACCGCGGACCCGGCTAAAAAAGGTAAAAAACAAACACTTCATATATCTTTCAAGGCTGGGACGCATGCCTCCACGATTATTAAGAAACTATGTTCCATTCTAGGAATCAAACTTGCGTTAATGAAGCTGCCGAAAGATGTTGTTTACAAAAAGGGATATAACGTAACGGGGCAAATTCTAAATAATTTAGAAGATGTGGTTAAAGATTGCGGAGCTGTTATGTATCACCGTCGTGGCAGCCTGTTCATTCGCTCCCTCAAAGAAGGTAATGATGAAAGCTTTACACTTAACGAGCTTACAGGCCTGATAGGCAGTCCAGAGCCATTTGAAGAAGATGGAGTAAAAGGGTTCAAGGTCAAAGCCCTGCTACAGCATCGAATCACTACGGCTTCTATCATTACAATTAAAAGCAAAACGGCAAATGGGAAATATCGAGTTAGGAAAGGCACTCATTCCTTTAATGGCAGTGAGTATTTAACAGAAATTGAGGTGATTTAATGACCATTCATACACAGGTCTTTGAAGCCTTTGAAAGAAGGCTGCTAGTCAGCCTGCATACTTTAGCCCCGGCAAGAGTTATATCCTTTGATGAATCGAAGCAAACGGCTGACGTTGAGCTTCTTTTTTTATCTGTGGATAAGGATGGGGATAAAGAAAAATACGCACCTATTCAAGATGTTCCGGTGCTCGGTATGCGATATAAAATCTATCATCCTATCAAAGCAACTATTAATGGCTTGATGGGCGTACATGGTGGCGTGGATGGATCTGCAGCAGTGGTAAATCTTGAACAGGAAATTGAGTGCAAACCTTTCTTGAAAAAGGATGATGTGGTTTTCGTTGGATTTGCAGAAAGAGCCCTGGATCACTTAGATGGGCCCAAAGCCTTTGATCCGGAATTTAACCGCACCCACGATGTCCGAGATGCCTTTGTGTTAGGGGTGAGGTTTTGAGAGCTTTAAAAATAATGGATGGCGATATAGTCATTGATGAAAACGGAGAATTCGTCATGATTGAAGGCGATGAGGAATTGGCTCAGGCAGTAGAGGAAACCTTGGAGACAAGAAAGGGTGAGTTTTTCCTTGAACCGGAGCATGGCCTTGTCTTTGACAATATTCTTGGAAAAGAGGCCAATCAGGATGAAGCACTTGAGGATATTGTAGAGGCAGTTTCCCAAGAGGATCGCATTGCTTCTGTAGAAGAAGTCATTTTTAATGATGATCTACAGGCCAGGACCCGTTCCATTTCTCTTGTGCTTCGCAAGGAGGATGGGGAAACGCTCTCCATAAAGGATGTGAATATAGATGCTTGATGAAAATGGATTTAATAGAAAAACATACGCCATGCTCATTGAGGAAATGAATGATAAGGCTAAAGAGCTGTTCGGTGAAACCATCAATCTCTCCCCAAGGACCTTCTTAGGGATTTTAATTCGCTTGTATGCATGGTTCCTAACAATCATTTGGCAGGTGATGGAGAGCGTGTATAACAATTCGTTTCCAGGAACGGCGACCGGAGTTTCGCTTGATCGTGCCGTTAAATTTAAGGGTCTGACAAGAAATAAAGAAGGCTATTCATACGGGAAAATTAGAATCAGAGGAGAGCCAGGGAACACCATTGAGGCAGGCTTCATTGTAGGGACTAAAAGAAATATTTACTTTGAAACGGTTCAAGATGCAGTGCTGGATGAATTGGGGGTTTCTATTGTAGATATTTACGCTTCTGAGACCGGTTCACAAGGTAACGTGGCAGCTGGGGATATAACAGAAATTTTATATCCGGATCCGGAAGTGGTTTTTGAAGTGATCAATTTAGAACCAACTTCCGGCGGCCGCGACCGGGAAACAGATTCCGAGCTTTATGCAAGGTACCAGGAATCACCGTCGAATAGTGGTTCTTCAGATATTGAAAGTATTGAGTCCACTTTATTAGAGACTAAGGGAGTTAGGGATGCTGTCGTCTATCAAAATACGAAAAGCGTAGAAAAAGACGGCATTCCAGCTCACAGCATAGCTCCATTTGTTTTTGGTGGAGACGATGACGAAGTGGCCCGAGCTATCTTTGCCGTTAAATCAGGAGGCATTGAGTCTTTTGGAACCATTATAAGGGAAGTCAGAGATTCTAAAGGGCAGCAGCACTTTGTAGGATTTAGCCGGCCTGAAGAAGTGCAAGTTTATGTAAAGGTAAGCCTGACGAAGAAATCTGATTTCCCTTCAGATGGGTTGAAAATGGCACGCTCACAGGTGCTCTCTTATATTGGAGGTAAAGATGAATCTGGCACAGAATACTCAGGCCTTGGTTTAAACGAAAATGTCATACAGGCCAAAATAGTGGCCTCAGTCTTTGCTTTAGGTAGTGTGGAAGATGCCAATGTGCAGCTTAGCCTGGATGGAGTAAATTATACTACCGGAAACCTTGTGATTGCATCTAACCAGGTCGCGAAAACTACCTTTGATAAGGTGGCGGTTACATGATTTTTTTAGATACTATGCTTTCAAAGCTGACCGATGTTTTTCAAAAAGCCAAAGATAGCAATATCGGAAAGACCATTTCTCTTGTCGCTACTCAAATGGATGACATTAGCAGCACGCTTGACAGGATGGATGAATGGCGTGACGTGGACCTGGCAAAAGGGAAGCAATTAGACAGAATTGGTGAAGAGATTGTCGGGGAATATCGGTCAGGAGCTTCAGATATAGAATATCGATTGAAGATCAAAACGAGAATCGTCGCGAATTTCTTATCTAGAGGAGATATAGAAACCATTATTAAATTACTGCAAATTTACCTTGATGAGCATTTAATAAATGTTCAGGAAGCTTGGAGCATAAAGGATGGCCCTTTTTCAGGAGAACCAGCCACTTTAATCGTCACAATAAAGGGGAAAAATGAGGATTATGGCATCCCCTTCCTGCAGCTGGCCAGGGTTGTAACAGGCGGGGTTGGTATTCAGTGGGAATATATTTTAGAAACCAATCTGACAGTAAGCTCACAGTACCAGCGATGGATGTATCCGTTTGATAAGTATGCTGGGGAGCTTTTAGCCGGAGAAGAAAGAACACAAAATGATAATAAAGTGTATTTATCTTCATTTGAGCTGTCAGGATCTTATGCTAGCAAGTTAAATGACTATTTAATCTGTGGTGAAAGTGTTGCGAATAACAAGAATGATAATATTTCCACTCCGGCTTTGCACTAAGCGGGAGTCATTTTGCGTTGCGGGAGAGGTGAAATAAATGGCTATTACAACTCAGGGGCATCTAAAGATGAAAAACTGGCTGATTGGAATTATTAAGGAAGGCCAATACACCATGGGAGGAGTTAAATATAAGACTCCTATTTATAAAACGGATCTAACAGGAGATGTAGCTACTATATATCTATATTTAGATGATTCGGTAAGTGGGACGATTACCAAATTTGAATTAATAGATCAGGACGGTGCAACGTTTGATGACCAGCCAGACAACATTAACAAGCCAAATATCAATGGCCTGCTCATTTCTTTTAAATACACATTAAAAAAACTATAGGAGGCTTTCTGGATGACCTACGATAAAAAATTATGGCAAGACAGAATTAGAGACGCAGGCGGCAACATCATTCAGGAAGGAACTCCTGTCAGCGCCGGAAATATGAACCACATTGAGCAAGGGATTTCAGATGCTCATGCTCAGCTCGATGGTGCAACGCGGCAAAAACAAATTCTATCTCATGGCCTTTCCGTTCTAAATGGCAATAACAATGCACCGGTGGATATCCAGATTGAAGGACGTACATTGGTTTCTATGGGTACCACTCCATTGGATCCGATGAAGAATTATGTGCTTGCTGCCAAGCATACAAAATTAAGATTTGCTAATAACACTTATCAAGGTGTAGCTAAATTTACTGGTGAAAACGGGAAACCGGTAATAAGCAGGATTGCGACATTTTTAAATAAGGTTTCTGCAAGCACATTGGAAAGTCCACACATCTCTAAAGTTAGCGGAGCTTCCAGTACACTACTTCCTCCTAGTGGTACTTTTGGGGAAATATCTAACACTGAATACGCAAATATGAGTTCTCTTAATGGAGTAGTGTATACGCCAAAGACTTCAACCAGCGGAAACATACAACAACAGTTATTCTCCTTCGACATTGTTCAGGAAATCGAACGTCAAATTGGTCGGATTCCAAGAGTATCTTTGGCTGATAAAGTTCAGTGGTGTAAGGACAATTTAAATTCGTTTGCCCTTTCGTGGTATGGGTACGGTTCAAGTGTTGGCGGAAATAAAGCAACGTTAAAATGTTGGGATGTGCCTAGTAATGGGTATTCAGCAAGCTCCGTTAGTCATGCAACGTCAGTTGTTACAAAATTGGTTTATGGTGTAGGGAGTTTCGTAGGTAACAAAGTGGATGCTAATGGGTTTATCCATTTCTTAGCCTATGCAGAAGCTTCTGACGGTACAACAGCCAGCACGATCAACACAGATTATATTGAACTTGAAATTGAACTGAAGCCTGATGCAATCCTGTTAGATCCAGTTGTCCCTTTATATGAAATACCAACTGATGAATTTGCAAAAATCCTTGTTGATTGGAATGAGGATGCTGTTATAAGTCGCTATCCAAAAGTACAGGGTACGCAGCACTTGCAGAATCCAATTATTACAGCTGAAGGGGAAAACTTACTTCCTCCGTTTTATGAGTGGAGCTTACATGCAAATACTAAAGTGAACAGTCCATATGAATTAGAGTTAAATGCCACGGCTGTAGATCAAGTATCTGAAACACCACTTGTAAATTGTTTACCGAGTCAAACATATACTTTTTCTAGCGTACCTAGTAACAAGTGGCAGATAGATGAGTACACAGATAGCGGAGTCTTTTATCAGACTGTATTCTCTTCAGTTGTTGCAAATTCTTACACTTTTACTACATCTTCAGGTGCAAGAAAATTAAAATTCAGAACAAGAAATACAGCAGCGACAGGTAAGTTAACATTCAGCCAACCAATGCTTTCCCTAGGTTCGGTTGCAAAGCCATTCGTTCCAAGAAATCCATCATATATGTACGCTAGTGTGAAATTAGGGCAGATTGGAACAGCAAAAGACGTTCTTTACAAACAAGATGGAGATTGGAAAATTAACAAGGCGATTGAAAAAGATGTTGTCCTGGATGGAAGTTTTGCGTGGTCCTATTATGGTGATAATTTAGGGTTTAAGTCGTTTGGCATCCCTATTTCTACCTTAAATAACCCCTTAAATAACAGCCATTTTATAACAAAGTATAATGGATTATCTTTAATTAGGGGGTCCAACTCTCCATTAGATTCTTTTGACAAAACGATATTAAATAGCGCATCGAGTACGGGGATGCAGATATCAGTTTCCGACTCTGACTCAGGATTCGGTGAAACCTACACACCTGTCACAGCAGAAATTCAAGCCTACTTCAACGGCTGGCAAGCTAAAACGCTGGATGCAACTGGAAAACCAACAGCCTGGAAAAACATTGTGGATGGTACGGATGCACCAACACAAACCCTTGCGTATGTTTCAACAACAAAAGCAGCCAATTACACGCCCTATAAACTCTCTTATATTTTAGCAACTCCTGTTATTGAAACAGTTACTAATAAGGTTGAAGGCGACATTTCAGTTAATGGACAAACTCAAGTGTCAGTGGATGCAGGGGTTATTATGAGGGAGAAGGTAAAACCACAAATATCGGGTGGTTATTACTATGTAAATACACTACTTATTCCATTATCTTGGCTTACTTATCGAGCAGCAAAATTATTAAAAGTTTATAAAAATGGTGTTGAAGATACTAAATGGTTGACCGAAAATCCTTCAAATTCCGGAAATGGATTATCGAGAACAAGAATATTAGCAGCCGACTATGACACTGCAGCCGACTACACTGTAACGTATCTGATATTGGATAGAGAAAAATTCACAGCAAACGCAATTAGCGTAACTGCAACCTTTGCAAATAACATCCGGTCAGCGGTGGATGATGTCGAAAAAAGGGTTGAGGACAATACAGCAAATATAAGCATCCAGGCCAATGTGCTGTATGACGTACTTAAACGATTGAAAGCAGGTGGATTGTAATGAATGAGGAATTTATCGCACGGGTAGTGGTTGCCGCCGGTAAAACGATGGATGAATTTAACCGAGAAGTCGAAGAAATTCAGTCCCAAGGATTGGGCCCAAATCAGAAATTGAAGCAGTCAAACAACAACTGGCAGAGACAAGCGCTTTACTAATGGACTTTATGGAGTTTGTAACGGAAGGCGGGAACTAAATGGCTATCCTAAGTTTTATGACAAAATCATATGCACAAAATGTTTACATTTTTGGGAATCGTACTTTATCAGGAGGGGTCCCGGCCGATTATCAGGAGCCGGTTAAGAACCAGGCCGCAGCTGCTTATACAGACCAGCAATTGAAAGCTTCCCTAGATGCGGGTTACATCACGGAAGATGAGTATAATCAAACGATGAACATTAAATATCCAGACTGGAATAGCGATCCTGAGCCTATTGAAGAATCTTTTCCTACAGATGTCCAACCTCCTATAGAAGCTATACCTACCGAATAGGTGTATTTTTTATGTTTAATACAGGATAATAGTCCTCAAATGGAGAATATTACCATTAAGGAGGACGTGCGATGAAAGATTATTTCAAAGGTGAAAAGCCAGTGAAAGTTAAAATAAATATATGTGAAGATCACATATATATTTATAGCGGAGTTTATCAAAAGCCTGTTAAAGTTAAGAACTCACTATTTGAAGATCCTAATGCTGTTACTAATGCAATTCGTTTATTTGAAGAAATTAACGGCATAAAAATCACAGGAAATCAAAAATGTTATTAAGGCCACCAGTCATTTATATGGTGGTCTTTTTTTATCTAACTTAAAGCAATTAAAAAAAACGACTGTCTCTTTTAATAAGAGAAGCAGTCGTTTTTATGTCTCTAATACCACTAATAACTTAACAGTAAAGGAGATGATTTGTAAATGCTTTACAGTTAATTGTTATTAAATAGAGATAATTTTGACGGGGGGATTATATTGGAGGCGGAAATCATGATAGAAAAACATGAGCAGGTTATCAACGAGAATATACTACCACGTTTAGAAGGATTGGAAATGGAGCACGCTCATTTTAAACAAGAAATGGCTTCCCTTAAAACTGATTTAATGGGAGTCCAAAAGGGTCAGGTTCAATTGGAAAAGGGTCAAAAAGACCTTGAGTTGACTGTTGTAAAGGAAGGACAAGCAAGCAGAGATATTATGAATGAAAATAAAGCATTCACCAAGAAACTTCTAGATCATGTTTTGAGAAAGGATGAAAAAGAAACGCAAGCTGTTATTGATCGTACAAAACAAAAGTGGGAACTATTCGGAAAAATATCATTGGCTATATTCGGCGCCGGCGGTTTATTAGTAGTAATTGTACAAGCTTTTCAATAATAGGGAGGAATTTTATATGAGGAAACACGACAAAGGCACTGTCTTACGGACGGTGCTTCTTTTATTAGCATTCGCCAACCAGGCTCTAGCTGTATTTGGTAAGGAAAAATTACCTTTTTCAAATGAAGAAGCAACATCATTTATAGATATGCTCTATTCCATTGGTTCTTTTATTTTTACGGGAGTAATTGCAGGCATCTCTTGGTACAAAAACAACTACGTTACCAAAAAGGGAAAGGCTCAGAAGGTTGTTTTAGTTAAAGAAGGATTAGCAAAAAAATAAGCTGCCATTCGGCGGCTTTTTCTAATTGAAAAGGAGAGGATTATATTGTCATTCAAAATGAAATATCCAATTATTAAAGATTATCTTCCACACTACCCAGGAGTTCATATGCAAAGGCGCCAAGGATATGTATTGGAGAAATCGCTTTTTGGGGTGGTTCATGATACCGGTAATCCGGATTCAACGGCCAAAGGGAATATAGCTTTTTATAGAAACAGCGCAAAAAACAACTTTGCAGGTGCGCAAATTTTTGTAGATGATAAGGAAATTAGAGAGTGCATTCCTTATTTAACAGGCAAACCTGAAAGGGCAAATCATGTTATTTACAATGTGACAACTGATAATCAAATGTTTGGTGATGATGCTAATGATGTGGCGCCAGGTGTTGAATATTGCTACGGACCAAGTATTAATGCTGAAGAAGCATACAAGCGATACGTGTGGGTTTGTGCGTATTGTTCTTATATCGGAGGATTCTCACCTAAAAGTTGGGTGGGCCATTTTATCTTGGATCCTAAAAGGAAGATTGATCCGCGGAACGGACTTTCTAAAAGCGGCCGCACGTATGATCAGTTGTTGAAGGATATTGTGTCAGAATACAATGAATGTGTGGGAGCGGGCAGCCAAGCACCAGCGAAAACTGCAACAAAAGCACAAGTACAAACAAGCGTTAAATCTTCTGGAGATACGCAAATTAAAACCATTCAAGACACTTTGAATAGCCGTTATAGATATAAAGTTAAGGTGGACGGTAAGTTCGGGCGTGAAACTAAGCTATTCCTACTGTCCGCATTTCAAACAGAGTTAAATAAGCAATATCATGCTGGCCTTAAAGTTGATGGAAAATGGGGCTCAAAAACAAAAGCAGCGGCAGTTCCTGTGAAAAAAGGAGCAAAAGGGAATCTTGTATGGATTCTTCAAGCTATGCTCTATTGTTTAGACTTTGATTCAAACAGAGTTGATGGAGTATTTGGCCCAGGGACTGAAGTGGCAGTTAAAAACTTTCAACATTCAAAGAAGATTAAGCAAAATGGGGTAACCGGTGTAGAAACCTGGTCAAATCTTTTTAATTAAAGTAAAATGTCCTTCTCAAAAGAGAAGGACATTTGTTATATAAAAAAAGACATATAGTTCCATAAGTGGTAAAATGTACTCAATAAATAAAAAAAGACATGCAGAATTACCAAACATGTCAAAAATAAATATTCTAATCATAGTATACTTTAATTTTATTATGGTTTCTACCTTTCTCAACTTATTTATATATGTTTGGTGATTATTGCATTTTTGGGGGCAATGATTTGATTACTAAGTATGTGAATTTTGACTATTTTTTAGTGACCTGTAGACCACAAGGTGCTGCAGCAAATATTCGAAGTAAGCCTTTCGATTTAAGAGCTATTTTTTCGATTTTAGAAAGTAAAGATCTTCCTAACCGAACGGTTGGGTATAAACAAGAACAAGCAAGAATGGAACAATTTTCGTTTATGGGGCATACACAAAATTTATGGGACATGTATTTTTCTAGACTAAGAGATTTTAATCTACCTAGGAAGGCAAAGGTAAATACAGTATCTGAACCAGTGGATCTTGATGATGATGAATATATTGGCGAAAATGTTTCAGCAATTTACGATCAATCAACAAATATAATAATGATACAAAGAAATAGATACAGCTTGGGGCCAGCTGCAATTGAGGAATATTTTAATGCTTTTGCTAATCCAAATGATGTAATAAAATTAGAACCAATTTTTGTTACAGACATGCAAAAAAGGATAAAAAGTGCTAGTACTGTAAGAAAGTTACGAATAAAGTTTGCTGATGTAAAAAAAGCAAGCAAGAATGTAGAAGGTCAATCTTTAAAGAAATGGATTAAGATGTTTGATGAATATGAAACAATTTCAGGTGAAATAGTCCTTACAGTAGGTAGAAAGCGGAAGGCTACCTTAGGGGGTAACCTAAATGGGCTTGTTGATGAAATCTACGAAAATCAAGACCTTATAACACGTGCGGAAGCCAGTATAAAGAAAACAGATTTAGCCGACAATGAGGTAATAGATTTATTTAATGATAATGCTCACGACATAGCTTCTTTCCAGGTTCCACCTCGTACAATTTTGAATCATGAAGCAGTAATTTTACAAATGGAAAGACTCTACGAACAAAGGAGAACTCAATTAATCCGATTACTAGGGAGATGATAAATTGGGGCGTATATGGGATAAATATTACCCGTTGTTATTAGCTGTAATTAGTATTGTGGCTGCGTATTTATTAGGATTTAATCCGAAGATTAAGGGATTGGATAACGTGTTAGATGGATTTATTTCTTTTTCATCGATAGTTCTAGGGTTTGTGGCTGCTTTGCTGGCCATTATTCTTGGGATATCTAAATCAGCTGCTATGACACATTTATATAACTATGTAGGTTCAAATAGTAATATTAATGGTAAAAATATAATGTATAAATACTTTCAAACATCATTAATAAGTGGGTTTATCACTGTAATCATTTCCATCTATATGTTTATTGTTGTGAATAAGGAGAAAATACATATATATGATACGATAACAGCGTGTGCTTGGCTTGGAATAGCAGTATTTTTTGTTTTCTCATCTTATAGAATAGTATCTATAATTATGTATATGTTATTTAAACATGATGCATATGAAACATCTTCATACCAGCAAGAAACTCAGCCAGTTAATGATTATGACTCACTTAGAGAAAGAAACACTAGAAATATCGACCCACAATAATAAAGCTCTGGCTACTAAGCAGAGCTTTATTTTGATTGGGTTAATCCTCAGATTCATTATGTAAATATTCCCTTAGCAACTCCTCAACTCTATTCCTTAATCGAGGATTGAAATAGCTATGATAATCCACATATCCATTATAGGTAAAAGCCAACATAGTAAAAATTTCATTCCTTTTAATATCTCGTGTCTCATTAATCCATGCTTTATTGTTTGGAATTTGACCCAAGTGGCATTGATGGTGTCTTTTGGTCCAGGGACAGAAGCTGCTGTTATTATTCACATATGGTCCTTTTCTATTTGAGAGGGGCCAGTAATTTGATTTGTACATCAATTTGTTCAATAACTGTATTCTAATTTAATCAAAAGGTTTCATGAATTCTTCCTTCACTAAGTCCGTGATATCCTTTTCCTCGTTGTATTTCACCTGTAAAATCTTTAAGTCATGGCTAGAAGCCTGCTTAATTTCTCTTATCCATTTATATGCCACTCGAGCAGCTTCCTTATCAGGATCTTTTTTAAACTCACGAGCATTCACATCAAATTTTCCCTTTTGCAAAAATCGGGCTGTGCTCCCGAACATAACTTGTATTAAAACTTTCATTTCTCAACTTCCTTTAAGTCCAATTCTCTAATCTTAATATCATACTGCTCGATTTTTTCAATTACTTGCAGAATATCCAAACAACCATCTGCTTTTGAGTAGCAATCATCTTCATGTAATTGGGCAGCTATCTTTATTAATTGATGTTTTAACTCAGCATATTCCTCTTTTATTTGTAAAAACTCTGTCAAATCCATAAGACATCAACCTTCTTCAATTTGATTAGTTATGGTGCTCATTATATCCATTATAGAAAAATACATAGCGAAAACCTCATCCTTTTTAACTTCATGTATCTTTATTTTATGCTTTATTGGTAGGAATTTTATAAGTGGAATTGATGGAGTATTCGGCCCTGGTACTGAAGTTGCTGTTAAAAACTTTCAACATTCAAAGAAGATAAAGCAAGATGGGATAACCAGGGCAGGAACCTGGTCAAAACTTTTCACCTAAAAAAACAGGCCCTTCTCAAAGAGAAGGGCCACTATTTTCATCATCGTTAAGAAACTAATACATTGCTTTTTGTTATATTTTTCAGCAATTGCTTCGCTTCAGTGTATTTGTCAAACACTACTTTCTCTTTATTATTTATATTTAAAGTTTGCTTAATGAGTTCATCTTTTAAGTTAAAGATGTAATTATCTACGACCGTGATATCATATGCTGTTTTAAACTCTGTAGTTAGACAATATGAGTAATCGTCTTTATTAATACTAAACTGTTTTCCTTCGTTAAGAGCAATTGATATTAAATCGGATATTTTTGGACCTTTGTACATTAGTAATTTAGCAACTTGATCGATTGAATTTTGCATTTTAACTCAACCCTTCAATTTTTATTTTTAATCTTCCCACCAACTCAGGCACAAGCTTTTCAGCTTCTTCGAAATCATATGTTTCCCATTCGTCAATGCCACGTTTTAATTTCGTTTTTAGATTAGAGTTGATGTACTTTATACAGTATCCGCTATTTGATCCTGAAGATTTTAAAAAAGCACTTGTGGTATTATTAGGTAATTCGAGACCGGTTAGTTCCAGCCCTGTTTCGCGTAATAAATTTTCAACATACTCAATAATACGGTTTTTGTGTGCATCTTGCAATTCTTCTCTTAGTAGATCTTCGCGTAACTTTTCTCTTTTGTTATTTACTTCCTTCTCAAGATCCCGTTGTCTATTTTCAATAAATTCGCGGATATAATCATCAGGAATATCAGCATCTTGCATTTTTTTCACAGTTTCATCTATTTCCTTTTTTTGCTTTACAATACTAGCTTGAATCATACTCATGTAATGATTTCCAATACCGTCAGTTAAAAACTCCTTTGTAGTGCTAATTATATCACCATCAATTTTAACTTCACCAACACCCAGGTTTTTTTCGAAATCCCGTGATTCAAAATCAACCTCAATTATTTTCTTTCGGTCAGCTTTTTCCTTTTCCCCTGTATAATAAGACCATAACTCATCAAGATCTAATTCAGTATGATAGATAACATGTGCAATATTATCTATCCCATCAACCGGATTACCCTCCTGGATAATTCTTAAAGATCTCCCAATAAATTGTGCATAAGGAGCTAAGCTTCTAAATGGTCGGAAAATGGCCGCAATACTTATATTGGGATGATCAAAGCCCTCTCCTAACATATTGACATTAACTAACACGTCAATTTGTCCTTTTTTAAAAGCAATAATTATCTTTTCAGAGTCATCTTGACGGTCACTGGATACATAATCAGCCGTTAATCCGGCCCTATTGTATAACTCCATTATGTCTTTGGCATGTTCTATACTACAGGCCACGGCAATTATTTGATGATGAGCATTTCCGTATTGCCTTTTTTCTCTAAGTCGTTTTATACTCATATCAACTATAGTTTTATTGCATTCTGGTGCATACGCAACCGTTCTTGTTAGCCAATTTGAGTCCATTATCTCCAGTGCTTTTTCTTTATTTACTGGTTCACCATCGATAACAAATTGTAATTTTTGATTTGTATAGTCCTCTGCTACCAGATTTTTCACATACTTATCCTTTATCGCATCTGATAATGAGAATTCGTATACTATTTCACCTACTAATTTTTTGTTATCTGCTCTGAAAGGAGTAGCAGTTAACTTAACAATTTTTTTTGCATTAAAATGATTTAAGGTTTCTTTCCATGATTCAGCTTCTGCATGATGTGCTTCATCTATAATAATCATGTCAAAAAAGTCTTTATCCAGAAGATTAACTAATGCTTTTTTTGAAGAAGAACTATAAACTTTGTGGATATTTGCTATTATAATGTTAGATTCATTAAGTTTTCCTATAATTCTTTTTTTATCTGCTGGTGTTTTAAAACCAACATAACGATATACTGTTGGTAAATCATTGTCATCAATAATAATATTGCGTTTTGTCCAGAAGTTAAATTGACTTCTAGTGTCAAAATCATCAGAAATACCCTCTCTAATTATGAGGCTTGGAGTAATAACTAAAACGCGGCCGTCACTTATTTCAAAAGGAGTAATACCGATTACCCCAGTTTTACCTGTTCCAGTAGGTAAAACTATAATTTTGTGAGTATTTGAATCTTTCTGAAAGGAACTTTTCAATTCTCTGTGAGCGGACCGTTGTGGGGTTCTTAAGCCAGAGTTACCATGTATAAATGCCTTTGTGCTTTTAAAGTAAGATGTTGACATGTGCGCTATACCTCCAATAAATAATATGTAATGAGAAACCAATTTAATTAAATCAATAATACCATTTATTACTAGGTGAAAAGAGAGAGTAATGGAAAATGTTATAATTTTAGGTTTTTTGTGGGAATATATCAATTATACATTACGCTGTTTATATAAAAATATTTGATATACTTTAATAAAAATGGAGGTAGTCAATATGATTGAAGTTCTTATTGATCATTCTTATGAGGATGATTATTTTATGATTTCAGCAGTTTCAATACAAATAAAGGATGAATTTGAAAAAGAACGTATTGAGAAATTAGTAGAGAAGAACAATATGGTTGGCTCTTTAGTTAACGGTGATAGAGGTTTAGCACTTCGAATAGCAGATGAATTAAAAGTACCTGTTAGTATTATTAATATAGAAACAAATGAAATAGACTTAATGTAGTATTGAGAAAAAATACAGACTAACAGAGGACTGAAAAGTTTTAATCCTTGATGTTTTAAAGAAAGTTGGAGAGGCTGCGGTATAAGAAAGAGGAATCTCCCATTTTAAAGCAATATAAAATAAGAATGGCACCAAAATTAAATTGGTGCCATATCGGTGCCAAAAGAAATATAGTTTAATACAGTCTGGTGAATAGATGAATGGTTTATATGAAATGAATTACTTTATTAATAGAAGGAAATAGGTTGATATTGTTGAGGAAATCACCGCAATGCATGGGCGGCATGATGTAATAAGGGGTTTAAAACCTTGTTATATCAATGTCTAAAATGATAATATGATTTTCTTGTCCTCGGATTTGTCCTCACATCGAATCCATGACAAAAAATGCTAACTATAAGAGAAGGTCTTTCATCAGTTTGCTAAACTGTTGGGAGGCCTTTTCTTCCATATTGGCGGTCATATGAGCATAAGTATTCATTGTCGTATTTATATCCGTATGTCCAAGCCGCTGTTGTATTTCTTTAATGCCGACTCCAGCCTCAATTAATAGTGAAGTGTGGGTATGCCGAAACGAGTGTGGAGTGATGTTTTTTTCAATTCCTGATTTTTTCAGAAGTCGTTTAAGCCGGGTATTAACTACTTTTCATAATTGTGGGTGTCCATCCTCTCGAGCAAAAATAAATCCGTTATCCTGGTAAACAAGGCCGTTTTTTAATTTAATCTCATTCTGTTTAATGCGGTGCTTCTTTAACATGTTAATCAGCATTTCATCAATCTTGATTGCACGGACAGATCCCTTTGTTTTTGGTGTTAAAAGCTGATATTTCTCAATATGGTTGTTAGGGTTATAAAGTGTTTTTGTCACGCGAATAGTGCTTTGTTTTTCGTTAAAATCTGCCCATTTTATGGCCAATAATTCGCCAATTCTTAAACCAGTATACGATAATACCGTGAAGATTAAATGATCCATTTCAAGCCCATCAGATTGGGCTAATTTTAGAAAATGAGCAAGCACCTCTTTTTCCAAAAAAATAATCTCTTCTTCAGCTTTCTCCAGCTCTTCAATACTTTGCTGCTTTTTAGGCATTTTGAAATCCTCAGTAGGATTATTTTTTATCAGCCCCCGAGTTAATGCTTTCCGAAAAATCATTCTTCCACAAGCATGAATACCATCCATATAATTTTGACTGTATTTTTCGTTTAATTCCAGGATCCTTTCCTCATACATTTTCTTAGTGATGCGGCTTATAGGAACGGCCCCCAATCACTAATGAAATGCTTCATTTCCTTTTCCCTGGCTCTTACACTGCTAACTTTTACGCCACTACGACTATATGTTTTAAGCCAGTCATGGGCGTTTTTTCCAATTAATGTATTCGTTTTGCAGTGCCCTCGCATAAGGGGATTTATTTTATCTTTGAATATGTAGTAGTAGGAATTATCATCAGAATAGATAATGTACATGGTATCCGAGTATTTGGAAGGTACTGAATTAAAAATATCTCGTACGAAATTGCTCTTGGGCGATCTTTAGTTTAGGCATTGTACCGGCCAACTCTTATTTTCCCATTAATATGAAACCGAGTGTTATTAAAAAAAGTGAAAATATTGAAATCAAATTTAAAAAATTAAGGAACTTGTCCATTCCAAATAAATTTCCCATCATATAATACCGTATCTCTTATTAAAGGGTGGTGAAAAATTGAGTAATGATAAAAAATGTAAAGATTGCGGGCATAAAACATGTCAATGCGAATCTAAAGTAAAGCAAAAAGTCGTGGTCAAGGTAAACGCACCTGCTGGAACAACAGGAGCAACAGGACCTGCTGGAGCAACAGGAGCAACGGGACCTTCAGGAGCAACAGGAGCAACGGGACCTTCAGGAGCAACAGGACCTTCAGGAGCAACAGGACCTTCAGGAACAACAGGAGCAACAGGACCTGCTGGAGCAACAGGAGCAACGGGACCTTCAGGAGCAACAGGAGCAACGGGACCTTCAGGAGCAACAGGACCTTCAGGAGCAACAGGACCTTCAGGAGCAACAGGAGCAACAGGACCTGCTGGAGCAACAGGACCTTCAGGAGCAACAGGACCTTCAGGAGCAACAGGACCTTCAGGAGCAACAGGACCTTCAGGAGCAACAGGACCTTCAGGAGCAACAGGACCTTCAGGAGCAACAGGACCTTCAGGAGCAACAGGACCTTCAGGAGCAACAGGACCTTCAGGAGCAACAGGACCTTCAGGAGCAACAGGACCTTCAGGAGCAACGGGACCTTCAGGAGCAACAGGACCTTCAGGAGCAACAGGAGCAACAGGACCTGCTGGAGCAACAGGAGCAACGGGACTTGATGGAGCAACAGGAGCAACGGGACCTGCTGGGGCAACAGGAGCAACAGGAGCAACGGGACCTTCAGGAGCAACAGGAGCAACAGGACCTGCTGGGGCAACAGGAGCAACGGGACCTGCTGGGGCAACAGGAGCAACAGGAGCAACGGGACCTTCAGGAGCAACAGGAGCAACAGGACCTGCTGGGGCAACAGGACCAACGGGACCTGCTGGGGCAACAGGAGCAACAGGAGCAACGGGACCTTCAGGAGCAACAGGAGCAACAGGACCTGCTGGGGCAACAGGAGCAACAGGACCTGCTGGGGCAACAGGAGCAACGGGACCTGCTGGGGCAACAGGAGCAACGGGACCTTCAGGAGCAACAGGAGCAACAGGAGCAACAGGACCTGCTGGGGCAACAGGAGCAACGGGACTTGATGGAGCAACAGGAGCAACGGGACCTTCAGGAGCAACAGGAGCAACGGGACCTGCTGGAGCAACAGGAGCAACGGGACCTGCTGGGGCAACAGGAGCAACGGGACCTGCTGGGGCAACAGGAGCGACTGGAACTCCTGGAGCTGGTGCTATAATTGCATATGCGTCAGGTACTCCTGTTGCACTTACGAGTGTTTTAGGAGGATTACTTGATACTGGGGCTCTTATTGGGTTCGGAAGTTCTTTTGAGGGTGTTACTATTGGTGGAGGAACAATTACTCTGAGCCCTGGTATCGGAGGCGTTCTTGACTTCGCATTCGTGGTTCCTCGTGCCGGAACTGTATCATCAATATCTGCATTCTTTAGTACGACAGTGGCAGCAATTATAGGTACACCTGTTACCGTAAGAGCAGAATTATATACGGCACCTGCAGCTAGCAATACCTTTTCTCCATCAGGCGCCTTTGTACTTTTATCACCAGCTTTAGGACCTATAATTAACCTTTTAGACGTTTCTACTGGTACTGCTGCAACGGCACTCCCGGTTGTTACAGGGGATAAATTATTAATGGTTTTCTCTATAGATACTGCAGTTGCTGTTCTCACATCTCTTGTAGGTTTTGCAAGCGCAGGTATTGTAATCGATTAATTTAATTTTGTTAAAAATCTTCAAATTCAAAACTCAGTTACTGTTTAACAAAAAGGATAAAAAAACGGGAAGGATTATTTAAGTAAACCTTCTCGTTTTTATGTGTATTCAGTTTGAGTTTGAAAAATTATTAGTAAAAATCTCACCTCCCAAAATGATTAATACAGATCAGCATATTTTCATACAAAGGAGAATAGAAACGTTTTTATAAAAAATCCTAATTATTACACGTCATAATTTTTAAAAAACTTTTCATTTGTCTTCACACTTGAGTCATTCGGTCGATATACTTTGGCCCTATTATTATGTTCTTCAGCTAGTTTTTGCTCTCCTGTTTCCCAATAACATACACATAACTGAAGATGTGGATACCATGTTGAATATGCCTCTTGCCTAAACCCAGGGTTATTAACTGCCTCTTTTTCAAGAGCTAGGCGGTACCATACAATGGCTTTGTTGAATTCTTTGTTTTCTTTATATAAGTCCCCTAATCGACATGAAGCTTCAGGTCGTGGTACATCATAAATAAATGACATCACAAGTGATTCTTTTTCTTTTATCAAATTACCAAGGTTTCTATAACACTCCGCCATGTTTATACAGGCACGGATTTCATCTTCAATCCATCCTTTTTTTGTATCTAAGAAATTGTGATAATACTTTATAGCTTTCTGAAAATCGGCATGGTCTTTTAATTCATTTGCATAATAATATAAATCCCTCGGTGAAAAGTCTTCTCCATTTTTTAGACGATTTTCATAAATAAGAATGTTTCGGTCACTTTGAACAGATTTAGTTTTATCCGATTTTCGATGAGTAATAGCTATATCAGCTGTATAAATATTACCGCTAACTTCTAAATATTCATGTACAAGACCAATCCATTTGAATTTTTTCTCTCTTCTTACTAAACGGTTTCTCCTATAACTAAAGGTTGGTTGGCCGTATTCATCGAAAGCGATATTGTAAATCATAGAAACCGCATCAATTGAAGCATTTAGATTTTTCTTTAGTATTTTAAATTTTTGATGATCTTCTTTTAGTAAAATATCATCTGCATCTAACCATAAAATATAGTCCTTTGTAGCATGACTAAAAGCAAAGTTTCTTGCAGCCGAAAAATTATCAAACCATTCAAAATCAAAAATCTTTTCTGTGAAATTCTTTGCTATATCCTTAGTCTTATCCATTGAACCTGTATCAACAATAATTATTTCATCACAAATTTCCTTTACACTACTTAAACATTGATGCAAAACCTCTTCTTCATTTTTCACGATCATACAAAGAGTAATTGTACACATAGCCATCACCACTCAAATATATTAGTTATTCCTAATATATGTATCTCAAAGTGTTTCGTAACATAATTAAATTCTTTTATTAACCAAACTTTGAATCCGTTTTTCTCTTTATCTAAACAATCTTTAGATCCGAACAACTGGGGAGCAATATGACTAATGAACTTTTAGAATTAATAACGTATTAATTATTAAATCTCCTGGATAGGGATAAATAATGTCGACTATATTGGTTATTTTTTAACCACGTACAACACGCTCTAACGTATTTCAACTGATCTAAGAGGTGATCGTCACGATTATCTTCGTGTCTATTTTTCAGTTCAGATAAAACGATAGCACGTAAATGTACAACAAGTTCCATTAAGTTTACTTTTTTTCTAACACGAGGCACATCATCTTCATTATCAAAAAGATTGATCAAGGGACCAAAAATAAATTGATTGGTATCATAAGCAATAGCTTTTAATAAATCTTTGTGATCGTCAGTTGGTTCATATTCATTAAAATTTTGGACTTGTCCAAGATACCGGTCAATCTATCTATTTCCCAGTCACGAAGCGCATCTTCAATTATCTGCCGATTCCCAAGAACTGTTGCATTGATTGCTCGAATAATCTCCATTGTTCGTGGCTCATCTTGTCTTGCTTTTTCTCTTTCCAAGTAAGCATTTATTGCCGCAATAATGACTTGATAAACATTCATAAATAACCTCCTATACCTGTTGTTCATGGGAACATTTTTTCAATCAATATGGAATGAATCAAATCGTTAAGGAAGACTTTATAGGAATATTGAAATTATCATTCAATAATGAAACAAATGATATTGCAGATGTTGATCAAGAAATTAGATTAATCCAACAACAACAAAAGAGAGGTTATTTTGTCGACGACCAAAGGTCTGAACAAAAAATTCGCGTTGGTCACAAAGTGTTCGCCGATCAAGTAAAGCTAAACTATGGATATAAATGTGCTATTACGGGGATTACTACAAAAGATTTTTTAGTATCATCACATATTGTCCCATGGTCTGAAAATAAAGAATATAGGCTAGATCCACAGAATGGGATTTGTCTTTCGGTTTTGGTGGATAAGGCCTTTGATAAAGGATACATAGGGATCTCTAATGAATACAGAGTAATTTTTGCACCAAAATTATACAAGGATGTTGTTTTATCAGAGCTGCTAAGGCCTTATGAAAATAAGAAGATAAAGTACCCGAACTTTGCTCCACCTAAGAAGGAAATTTTTGGAGTGGCATCTAAAAGAAAGATTTAATAAGTAGTATGATTGCATACTCGATTCCCTATGGGAATCAGTGAACATCCTAAGAGGTTCTATCGACTCCAATGACTGTCTGACTCGCGAAAACGCTATTAATTAGTAAGTGTGCTCCGTTTCGTCGAGGGCATCCCTTAGGGTGCTTTTACCTTTTAATACATACTCGTCAAAAGTGACCGGGTTTTTATTTTGCCTTTTTAAGACTTAGAAATATTAAAGGACAAACGCTGATGAACTTTGTCAGCATTTGTCCTCGGGATTGTCCTCGACATTTTTAAAAAATATTTAAAGTTATTTAAGGTGGAATTTTAAAAACGTTGAGATGTAGGGCTTTTTAAAACCCTATTTACTTCTATTATATATCAAAATGAATGGGCGGCATGATGAAATTGCCTTCTGAACCCTTGGTATGACTGGGTTTGTATGTAAGGTGAAAGTGAAATGCCAACATTTTTCTAAGGTTAATCTAGAGGCTTCTCATAAGAGAGGCTTCTTTTATATTTCTTGGGTTACGTGGAGATGCACATTTTTCGTAATTTGATCGTCAGTATAACCTAAACGATCCATAATTTGTTCGAGAGTGACTCGGGCCTCGGCAAGCAGAGATGTATGAGTGTGTCTTAGACTATGAGGTGTTAACTCTTCATTCAAACCTGCGATAAGCAGCCTTTTCATTCGATCTGGCACATTTGTAATCACGAGCCTTTGCTATGTATAACTCTGTTTTCTTTCACCACTTACTGTTTTTATTTAGTCGACGAACAGGAACAATTCATGTGAATATAAAAGATATAATTTATCTTTAAAAATAAGACTTTTTAATAACAAACAGGAAGGTATATTAAATGACAAATCCAAATAAAATAGTTGTTGCTCTTAAAGGTGTCATTGTCAATGAAGGAAAAGTTTTGATCGTTCAACGTGATAAAGACGATGAAATTGGCGGAGGAACTTGGGAATGTGCTGGCGGGAAAATTGAATTTGGGGAGGATTTAGAAACTGCACTTTTACGTGAAATTAAAGAAGAAGTAGGTTTATCTGTTGCAGTAGAGAAGATTTTATATGCAGCCACATTCAAAACTGATCCAATGAGACAAGTTGTTATTTTGACCTATTTATGCAGCAGTAATACTAAAGAAGTTATACTATCCAAGGAACACTCTGACTTCAAATGGGCAACTAAAGATCAATTGAGATTATTATTGCCTGAAGAAATAATAAGTGATTCGAGAAAAATAATATTTTCTCCTTGGAAGTATTGAATTAAGTTTTTGGGTCTCTGTAAAATCTTTTGAAAGTCTATGTTACTTGAAAGCAAGTATAAGTCTTCAAGGATTTTCTCTCTTAAGCCTCGAACCAATTTGCTGAATTTGTAAGAGGTATTTTTATGATTTGTTGCTTAGACGAACACTTTTGAGGTTACCGCATCTAATTGTTGGCGGCCGTGTATTACTGCCTTAAATATTCTTTATTATGAAACGGTAAACTAATTGCTGAAGAAAAGAATATGACTCACCATTTGAAATATTTTATTGTTTACCAACAGGCAAGTTTCCAGTTATAATAAGGAATGTTAAATTTCGGTTATCGAAACATTTGTGTTTGTGTATTGATGATGAAAAAATTAAATAAAGAAAGGCGAGAGCATCTTGGATAAATCTAGCGGAAAGAAACGGCTTCAGCTTGCTGTGCTTTTAGGATCATTAGGAATTTTGGGTCCTTTTACAATTGATACGTATTTGCCGTCCTTTCCTACAATCGTAAATGATTACCACACGACCCCGTCACTCGTTCAAATTAGTTTGACATCCTGTTTATTGGGTCTTGGTTTAGGGCAATTAGTCATCGGCCCATTAAGTGATGTGAACGGACGCCGGAAACCTTTGTTGTTTTTCCTTGGTTTATATATCTTGGCATCCCTGACATGCTCATTTTCACCTAATATCTATTTCCTTATTGGGTGCCGATTTGTACAGGGGTTTGCAGCCTCAGGCGGAATTGTTATATCAAGGGCCATTGTAAGGGACCTTTATAGCGGGAAGGAACTGACAAAGTTCTTTTCTTTAATCATGCTGGTAGGAAACCTCGGGCCCATTGTAGCCCCGATAGCCGGAGGAGCGATTCTTGCTTTTAAAGGATGGAATTGGGTTTTTATTGTATTGGCATGTATTGGGATCATCTTAATCTTTACTGTTGCATTTAAGTTAAAAGAGACGCTGCCGGCTGGAAAGCGTGTACCGAGTAATTTACCTTATGTATTAGGGAATTTTGGAACGTTATTTAAAAATAAAGAGTTCATGGGCTATGCATTAACACAGGGGTTTATCACTGCCGGTATTTTTGCCTACGTTTCTGGCATACCGTTTGTCTATCAGAATGTTTACGGTGTGAGCCCCCAGCAATTTAGTCTTTTGTTTGGGGTCAATGGGCTCGCTTTGATCATTGGAAGCCAGTCAGTCGGCCGCTTTAATGATAGCATTTCAGAAGGGACTTTCCTGAAAATAGGCCTAACCCTTGCGAATGTATCTGGTTTATGGCTATTGATTGCACTCTTACTAAAAGCGCCGCTTATTGGTGTCGCTATCCCGGTTTTCTTCTTTTTATCATCCATTAGTATAATCGGGACGACATCTTTCACCTTGGCCATTCAGTCACAAGGACATATGGCGGGCAGCGCTTCTGCTTTATTGGGGGTATTGCCTTTTGTTATGGGCTCTCTTTCTGCCCCGATTGTAGGAATTGGCGGAGCGTACACAGGAGTTCCAATGGCCGCCGTCATTTTTGGCGCCAGCGCTTTGGCTTTCCTTTGTTATTTCATCCTGGTGAGAAAAACCAAAAACCAGGAGACACTTTCCATGGCCAATCGGAAAGCTTGAAAAATATGATAAGTTTTTAAAAACTGCATAAGTTCATGCATCCTGTTGAATCAGAGGCATGAACGCAGACTAAAAAGGATAGAAAGAGCATATTCATTGGTGCTTATCTATCCTTTTTATTTTAAATAATAAGCCACAATTTCCTGTTGAACCATAACCTATTCCACTGGAAATTTTTGTTATTAACGAGGTAGATACTGTCCAGAATCAGGATTACTCCTAAGTTATAGTAAGCGGCCACCTACCATTTGATTACCCCTTCTTGAACTTCCTTTATAACCCTTCAAAACACACAATGAAATTTTTTATAGTTTCTAGTTGTTTGGCCTTCATATAGAAGGAATCCTTCACCGCCGGGTACTTTACTGAAGATGTAAACAATATCTGAACCGAAATAGTGAACCCTGATTTTAACGAAGAAGAAATTCTTCTATACCAATGACGACTTAAAATATCAATTTCTATTAATCACTGTCAATTAGACATTACTTCCAATAACGAAAATTGAAGCCACGATTACATTTTTTTGTGTTATTCTTTTTTTGTTAATGCAAAAATTGGAGGGAATTGGTATGGATACAGTAAAGCTTGAGAAATCATTAAAATCGATTGGTAAGAAATCTTTCGTCGAAGATTATAATATTTATAGGGATTTCAATATGACAACGAATGAAAAAGTTGTTAAACTTGCTGAAAAATATACAGCTAGTGGTGCAGCAATAAGAGTTTCTTTTGCTAATGATATATTCAAGGATAAAAAACAAGAAGACGCATTACGGATTATTATTGATTCTCCAAGAATATCAGAAAATGTTAAAGCACTAGCTCGAAAGTATTTATTTGAGTTAAGAGTACAAGCATAATAAATATTGAAAGAAAATTACATCCTGTTAAAATTAGAAAAAATCATAATAAAAACTGATTGTGTAACGGTTAAGGCTAACACAGTCTAATAAAGAGAATTCACATTTAATTTTTAAATCATTATACAAAAAAAAACCCCATAAAGTAGTTTCCTGCTCCATAGGGTGCCTATTACAAGTCTAAATGTATTCAACAGATTCTCATTAAATGCCCGAAATTTAAGGAGCTGTTCAAATCTGTCCGGTTCTCTTCTTGAATCGCCCTGCAAGCGGCACTACAATGATGCCGGCTAGTACGACCTGAATAATGTTTCCTGGGATGGAGCCGAATGGCTGTATCCAGTTGCCGTAAAGGATAACTTCGGCAAAATAGTAGCCCACGATTTTTATAATCAGGGCAGCGGCTACTGCCAGTGTGTTTACCAATGCTCTTTTGCCGGGTGCCTTCTCAGATATGAGGCCTGCTATAAAGCCCATGACACCTACAATGATAAAGGTGAAAGGCGCCCAAGCGGCCCAGCCGGAGAAAAGATCAGATAAACCCATTCCGAAGGCGCCTGCTATGGCCCCCGTTTTTTTGCCGTAAACCATGGCTGCTATGAATAGAGGCACGTTGCCCAGATGGATGAGGCCGCCGTTGCCTATTGTTGGAAGCTTTATGTGGATGAACATGGTAGCTACAAGGGTTAATGCGATAAAAAGGGCGTTCATGACTAAGGCCCTTGTTTTAGCTGTTTGTGTTTGTGGAAATGTTGAATTCACCGGATGACCTCTTTCTTTTTTTACATATTATCATACTCCAAATCTGACCGTTAATAAATATGTCAGAACTATTTATTTGAAACATGTTCAAAGTTGATTACAACCGCTATAGCGATAAGTGTCTATAAGAAGAAAGGCAATTGGAAAAGTGAAGTGGAAATGTTGATGAATGAGGTAACCGGGGGAATCCCGAAATGTTTAAGAACCCGCTCTGTGCCGGTCCTTACAAGCAGACCGGTGATTTTAAGCCAGACGCCATCCTGGTATTTAAACTCTTTCAATAGCTACTAAATGGTCTATCGGGATGGAAATGCTGCCGCTTAATAAATCTACAATTATCTCCCTATTTAGCATGTCTACATCTGCCACGATTCCTATTTTGGTATCAAACAGTCCATCCTTCCAGTATATGGTCCGGACAGGGATGGTAAGGTTCAGGGAATCAAATGCTGCTAGCCCAAGCTGCTGCATTTGCTGTCCGTCTAAAATGGGCTTCTTTCCTAATCTATTTTCTTCTATTAGCTGTCTTAGTAATCGAATATGCTCCGGAAGCATGAGAGAAGTCCATTTTATATTGTCTTTAATCATTTTCATCAGCTCCTTATCTTTTGTCTCTGTTAACTTGCCTGTTGATTTCCTTTCAGTGCATCCGGCTAGCATTCTCACAGAATGCTCATGATGGGAATTGGCCGTAACACTATCACACCGGAGCGAAATGGATCCACTCCGGTCATATAACCTTTTCTAAAAGTATATACGAACATTTGTTCTATTTCAATTAAAATAAAAGTCACTTTTCTCAGAAATTGTGATTTTTGGGTTCTGTGAGGTGATTACATTGTTAAATCTGGTTGATTGGAGCGTAAGGTGCGAGACTCCTGCGGGATTAGCAGAACAGGTGAGACCCCGCAGGCGCAGCCGAGGAGGCTCACCGCCTGCCCCGCGGAAAGCGAGCATCCTGAAGCGGAAATCAACCACTTGTTCCATAGCAGCAAATTTTTGATTCGATGAGCGGGTTTTTTTTGGAGTATAGAAATCAAAAAAAAAATAGAGAGGTTCCCTGAATAATGGGAACCTCTCTATTCTTATGAATACTTCAAAAGCAGTTCAATGTCTTTTTCCATATCCATAGGGTCTGTGGTAGGTTCAAACCTTTTGACGACATTTCCTTTTTTATCAATAAGGAACTTTGTGAAATTCCATTTTATTGAGTCGCCGTATATGTATTCTGGATGTTTTTCATGCAGTAAAGGAATCAGTACCTTTGCGACTGGATGTGATTCATCGAAGCCTTTAAATGGCTGTGAAGATGCAAGGTAGTGAAAGAGCGGATGGGCGTTTTCATCCCGCACATCGATTTTTTGGAACATCGGGAAACTGACGCCGTATCGAAGGGTGCAAAAGAATTGAACCTTTTCATTATCATCCGGTTCCTGGCCGGCAAATTGATTGCAAGGGAAACCTAAGATCACAAAGTCCTTTTCTTTATAACGGTCATAAAGACGCTGCAAATCTTCATATTGAAAGGTGAAGCCGCATTGTCCGGCTGTATTGACAATGAGAACCACCTTGCCTTTGAATTCTTCTAAACTTATATCCTGCCCGTTCATGGCTGTTGCTGAAAAATTATAAATGCTCAATTGTTTTTCCTCCAAAATGTATGTAATATCATATAGTTCATAAGACTTGAGTCCATACTACTACTTACGCGCACGCAATAAAACTAATTAACCTTTTTAAATGTGCTAAAAGCCCTTCAGCTGTCCCGAACTTTTAAAGTTTGAGAGGATTCGATATAATATGTAAAAAAAACGAAATCAGGAGAAACATGAAAAGTCCAATTGAAAATCGATCAAAACAGATATCACCGGCACAGGTTATAGTCATTTATTACATTTTGGCAGTGGCGGTGTCTACCGTACTGCTATTGCTGCCTATCACACTTAAGCCGCATGCTAAGCTTTCATTTATTGATGCGCTTTTTACGGCAATTAGTGCTGTGAGTGTAACAGGTTTATCCACGGTTAACTTGAGTGAAATCCTCAGTGTGCCAGGAACCTTCATCTTCGCTGTGATTCTTCAGTTTGGAGGAATCGGCATTATGGCGTTTGGAACGTTTATTTGGCTGATGCTTGGGAAAAAGATCGGCTTAAGAGAGCGGATGCTCATTATGACCGACCAGAATATTTCTTCCCTGGCAGGGATTGTCCAGCTGGTGAAGAGGCTGCTGATTTTGTTTACGCTCATTGAGCTGGCAGGGGCAGCGGTGCTTGGAACTTATTATCTAAAATACTTTCCTACCTGGAAGGAATCTTTCCTGCAGGGCTTTTTTGCAAGTGTGAGTGCTTTGACAAATGCGGGATTCGATATAACAGGAGAATCTTTAATACCCTTTGCAAAGGACGGGTTTGTTCTTACCGTCACGATGTTTCTGTTAATAATCGGAGCCATTGGTTTTCCCGTGCTGATGGAGGTGGTTCAGTTCTTTAAAGTGAAAAATCGTAAAAATTTCAGGTTTTCCCTGTTTACAAAGATCACGACGATCACTTTTTTTGGATTGATCATCATTGCGGCAATGATGATTTTTATATTGGAAAATCATCATTTTTATAAAAATATGCCGTGGGGGGAATCGCTCCTGTATTCTCTCTTCTACTCGGTTTCTTCCAGGAATGGCGGACTTAATACGATAGATATCCGGGAGTTTTCTGCACCTACACATTTTCTGCTGAGCATCCTTATGTTCATTGGCGCATCGCCAAGCAGTGCCGGCGGGGGGATCAGGACGACAACGTTTGCCATAATGCTGCTTAGCATCTATTATTTTGCTAATGGAAACACGACAATCAAGGTATTTAGAAGAGAAGTGGTCATGGAGGATGTGATTAAGGCGTATATCGTGACGGTGACAGCGACGATATTGTGCAGCTGTGCGGTTATGCTTCTGATGGTCCTTGAGCCGCGCTTTTCTTTTATGGAGATCGTATTTGAAGTAGCCTCAGCCTTTGGGACGGTAGGTTTTTCGCTGGGCATCACTTCGGATTTGCATACCTTTGGCAAGATTATCATTATGGTGTTAATGTTTATCGGAAGGATAGGAGTTTTCACCTTTTTATTCTTATTGGGGGGAAAGCCGATCAAGAACCATTATCACTATCCAAAAGAAAGAATCATTATTGGTTAGATATTGAATTCTTAAGCTTGCAGATGCAGGCTTTTTCTTTTGGAATGATCCTGTTAAATTTGCCTGATACAGAAAATATGAAAAATATGGATTTATTTTTAAAATATGGGTTTAGGTGATATTGTACTGGGTAAAAAGTCTATTATAAAGAAACTAGAGATTTATACATTAGTAAAAATTAACCATTTTTAAAAGAATATCACGGTATCAATGGAAAAATTTGTATGGGTAATTTACAATGTAACTAATTAAATTTTAAGGAGGAATATGTAATGGCAGCAGGAAATATTCGCGTTACACCAGATGAGTTAATTGATGCTTCGAAGAAATACCAGACGGAAAGCCATGAAATTGATTTAATGATTGGCCGCTTGGATACTTTGATTGGCCACCTGAACCAAATTTGGGAGGGTGCATCAAGCGAAGCATTTCATGATCAATATGAACAGTTAAAGCCATCCTTCAAGGACATGTCAAATTTGCTGGAAGATGTTCACCAGCAGTTGGATAAAGCTGCTAATATTATGCGTGATACTGATAATCAGATTGCCAGCCAAATTCGCGGATAATAGAAACATAGTGATTGTAGGAAAAGCGCTGCGAATCTATTAAGATTATAGCGCTTTTTCTCTGTTTAAACACAAAATTAACGGAGATTTAAATGCGCTACAGGGGTGATTTCATATTTATATCCAGCTTACCGTTGATCTGAAGAATTATAGCGGAGAAGTATTTGATCTTCAGCTATCAAATTACCTTTCTATTAAAAAGGTTATAGAAGTCATTTGGCAGGTCAAAAACCTGTCCCGCCCTCCCCGGGAAGGCTATTGGATCAGGATTCAAAATAAAAAGTTCGTCTGTTCAGGAAACGGGACCTTGCTTGAGAGCGGCATCACAAATGGAGACAGGATCGAGATCCTGTAGCCGGAAGGCAGAGTCATAGTCTTAGAATCTCTGGAAAGAGGTAAAGGAGCAGGAAATGGAAGAGGTAAAATCATCTTATTTAGATAAAAGAATTGAAGCTGCGGTGACGAAGGATGATGGATATGTCTTTATCTTTCAGAGAGCCAGGTTGAAAGTGAAAAATGAGCTCGAGCTGCAAGTGCTTAAGGATGCAGACGATGTGCTGCACAAAGAGATAGAAGTGAATGACGAAGAAGTGAGGATTTCGGTTAAAGTGCCGGAAACCTTTGTGGAATTTTCTGAAATCAAAAAGAAAAATGAACTATCCAGATGGCTGTTTTCGCATCAGCTGATCAAAAAAGTGCAGAACGGCCGCTCGCCAAGGCTGCATATGGTGGTCTGCCCGGAAAATATCGTGCTAGATTCAAGCTTGACGCCATACTTCCTCCATTACGGAGTAAGAGAAAGCTTGCCTCCCTATGAAAAAAATCCAGAACTTTTACTGCAGGAGCTAAAGGCTGCTGTGGCGGAAAGCGTAGATGGTCAATATACATTCGAACAATATCTTTCCTATCACCAAACCTTGAAGCTATCTTCTTCCGTGAAGGGAATCCTTTCGGCTGGCAGCCTGGATGACCTTGCAGATCTCGTACAGTCACATATAACAGAGCTTGAGAAAAAGGAAAGGACGATTATACATATCCCGCAGAAGAGATGGAAAAGGAACCGCTATTTCTTATTTGGCAGCCTGATCCTTCTTGTGCCTGCCCTCGTTTACACACTTTATTCCATGTTGTTTCTCCAGCCGAGGGAAACGGCTTATGTGGATAGCGGGAAGGCATTCCTCCAGGAGAAATACAGTGAAGTGATTGACACCTTAGAGAATGAAAATGCAGAAAAAATGCCCGACGTTGTCCAGTATGAATTAGCTTATGCTTACTTCGTGAATGAGGATTTATCAGATGATCAGCGAAAGGTGCTTGAAAATACACTTAATCTCCAATCGGATAAAAAGTACTTCCTCTATTGGATCTATCTTGGCAGAGGAGAGAATGAAAAAGCAATCGACATTGCCCGTTCGCTTCGTTATCAGGATCTGATCATGCTTGGCTTAATTAATTACCAGGTAGAAATTCAAAGTGACGACAGCCTGACAGGCAAGGAAAAGGAAGAGAAGCTTAAACCTATTACTGCAGAATTTGATGAATATAAGCGGCAAAAAGAAGCTGAAAAAGCTGAAAAACAAAAAGAATTGGATAAAGAGCTCGAATTGCAAAAGCAGCAGGAGGAAGCAATGAAACAGCAGGCGGAGAAACAAAAGCGTGAGCAAGCTGCGGCACAGGCTGCGGCCCAGAAAAATAAAACAAACAGCAAATCGAAAGAGGCAGCCAAAAGCACGAAGTAATGAATCGATAATTTCAACAGCGTTTTGCAGGAGATGATTTTTAATGGAGCAGTTATGGATTTTTTATAGTGATGCCTATCAGCATTTTTCAATTGAAGGAAATCATCCTGGCACCCTGACCATAGGGAATGAAAAAAGGAATACATGCACGGTCCGCTCTTTTTCCTTTAAAGAGGGTTCAATAGAGCTTCAAAGACAGGAAAACAGCAGCGGTTACCGTGTTATCCAAAATTCAAGGCAGATTGGAGAGGTGAACCATGGCGGCGCCTTCTCCTTTGAAGTATCTGGTGAAACGATGACCATCTGCTATTCCGCATTTCATGAAGATGAGCAGGTCTACTATATTGGTAATCTTGATGAATTGACGGTTTCCTCCAATAGCTGGGCAGACATTAAAAAAGAAGCATCAAATATCCGTGAAGATCATGGGTTTGAAATGGTCAGGCTGAACGGACAATGGATGCTGCCTGCTCAAACAGGTTCTGTGTATGTGAACGGCCATAAAGCAGAAGAAGTAAGAACCCTTGAAATAGGTGATGTGGTTTTTTCCCCGTTTCTGGAATTCTCGCTTCTTGAAAGTGACCTGCTGAAGGTAAAAGGGGCTGCTTCCTTCCAGACAGAGCTGACGAGGACGCTTCCGCCAGTTTCCGAGATGCAGAAAAATTACCCACAATACAGGCGGACACCAAGAATGGTGTATGACCTGCCGGATGATAAAGTGGCCATCACGTTTCCTGCCCAGGAGGCAGATGATCATCAAAGAGGATTATGGCTGATGATACTGCCGCCTCTTTTAATGATGATTGTAATGGGGGTTGTTGCCTATATTCAGCCGAGAGGGATCTTTATTTTAATCTCGATAGTGATGTTTACAACGACAATCTTTACTTCAACGGTTCAATATATTAAAGACAGGAAAAGCCGCAAGAAAAGAGAAGCGAGGCGTCTTAGGGTATACACACGCTACTTGGAGCAAAAACGCGAGGAGCTGCATGTGCTGTCAAAGAAACAGGAAGATGTCTTGCAGTACCACTTTCCTTCCTTTGAGAGAATGAAATATATGACTGGCAACATCAGCGCCCGTATCTGGGAAAGAACTGCAGACAGCGGGGATTTTCTGCATTTTCGGATCGGGAAGGCAACTATTCTTTCCAGCTACGCAGTAACAGTGGGTTCCAATGATATGTCCAACAGGGATATGGATGATTTGCTTGAAGAGGCACAAGAGCTTGTCAGCACCTATAAATACATAAGAAATGTGCCCTTAGCCATTGATCTTTCACATGGGTCCATGGGGCTTGTCGGAAAGAGTTCGATTGTTAAAAATGAATTGCAGCAATTGATCGGCCAGCTTGCCTTTTTCCATAGCTATCATGATGTGAGATTTGTAGCCATTTTTAATGAAGAAGATTATAAGGAATGGGAGTGGATGAAATGGCTTCCGCACTTTCAGCTGCCGCACTCCTATGCCAAGGGATTTGTTTATAACGAACAAAGCAGGGACCAGCTGCTGTCTTCTCTGTACCAAATGCTCCGGGAGCGCGACCTGGATGAAGAAAAAGAAAAGAAGCGTTTCTTCCCGCATTTTGTTTTTATTGTTACAGACCGCAATCTTGTGGCTGAGCATGTAATCATGGAATATCTGGAGGGAAAAGATGTCCAAGTGGGCATTTCTGCCATATTTGCCACCGATGCAAAAGAAAGCCTGTCAGAAAACATCCATACGCTTGTCAGATACATTAATGAACGGGAAGGTGAAATCCTGATTGGCCAGGGAAAAGCCGTTCATACCCCGTTTGTCCTGGATATTCATAAAAAAGAGGGAAATGAAGATTATGCGAGGCTGCTTCGTTCCCTTAATCATCAAAAGGGGATGAACAACTCCATTCCGGAGATGGTTTCCTTCCTGGAGCTTCATAATGCCAAAGAAGTGAAGGATCTGCAAATCGGAGAAAACTGGCAAGTCAATCAATCCTCACAGTCGCTTGCTGTTCCAATCGGCCTAAAGGGACGAAAAGATGTTGTAGAGCTGAATCTTCATGAAAAAGCGCATGGACCGCACGGATTGCTTGCTGGAACAACAGGTTCCGGGAAAAGTGAATTGCTTCAGACATATATTCTGGCTTTGTCTGTTCATTATCACCCGCACGAAGTGGCCTTTTTATTGATTGATTATAAAGGCGGCGGGATGGCACAGCCGTTTAAAAACATTCCGCATTTGCTTGGCACGATTACGAATATTGAGGGAAGCAAAAACTTCAGCGCGCGTGCACTTGCTTCTATCAACAGTGAATTGAAGAAAAGGCAGCGCCTCTTTGACCGCTATGAAGTGAATCACATTAATGATTACACAGATTTGTACAAAGAAGGAATAGCAAGCGAGCCGCTCCCGCACCTGTTTTTAATCTCAGATGAGTTCGCTGAGCTTAAAAATGAGGAGCCGGATTTTATCAGGGAGCTTGTCAGTGCGGCCAGGATTGGGCGCAGTCTTGGGGTCCACCTGATTCTAGCTACACAAAAACCTGGCGGAATCATTGATAACCAGATATGGAGCAATGCACGCTTTAAGATTTCCCTAAAGGTCCAGGACGCGGGCGACAGTAAGGAAATTTTAAAAAATGCCGATGCGGCCAATATCACGGTAACAGGCCGGGGATATCTCCAGGTCGGCAATAACGAAGTATACGAGCTATTTCAGTCAGCATGGAGCGGGGCGCCGTATCTAGAGGACACCTATGGTGCAGAAGATGAAGTGAGCATCGTGACCGATCTTGGACTGATTCCAATCTCCAATGTCCCTGCTAAATCATTAGGAGGGGGCCAGGAGAAGAAGACGGAAATCGAGGCTGTTGTAAAAGAAATCCTGGCCGTTCAGCAGGAATTGAAAATCGAAAAGCTTTCAAGTCCTTGGCTGCCTCCTCTTGAGGAAAGAATTTTCAAGCCTGAAAACAGTGATAATGAGCGGCTCTTCCCAATCGGGCTGATGGATGAGCCTGAAAAGCAGAGCCAGGCACCCTATGCCTACAATTGGATCGAGGATGGGAATATTGGGATTTTTGGTTCCTCGGGTTACGGTAAATCAAACACTGTACTTACTCTGTTAACGGGGTTTGCAGAAAAACAGACGCCGGAAATGCTTCAATATTATATTTTTGACTTCGGTAACGGGGCGCTCCTGCCGCTTCGGCAGCTTCCGCAAACCGGTGATTATTTCCGGGTTGACCAGGAGCGCAAAATCGAGAAATTCATGATGTTCATAAAGGCAGAGATGGAAAAGCGAAAGCAGCTGTTTACCGAGAAGGAGTTCAGCAGCATTACTTTATATAACTCCCAGGTAGAGGAAAAACTGCCGGTCATTTATGTGGTCTTGGATAATTTTGATCTCGTGAAGGATGAACTGCCGGATCTTGAGATGCAGTTTACCCAGTTTGCGCGTGATGGCCAGTCACTCGGGATATTTATGATTCTGACGGCAACCAGGATCAGTGCCATCAGGCAGCCTCTTATGAATAATTTAAAAACAAAAATTGTCCATTATTTAATGGATAGCTCGGAGCAGTATTCCATCCTTGGCAGAACGCCATTTAATAATGAGCCGATTCCTGGAAGAGCACTTGTCAAGAAGGACAATGTCCATCTTATGCAGGTTTATCTGCCCGCAGAAGGCAGTGATGATCTGGAGGTCCTGGATGGTGTTAAACGGAATATTGCCAGGCTGAATAAGAAATATGAAAATTATACGAAACCAAAAGGAATTCCTATGCTTCCTTCGAGGCTGGATATCGGAAGCTTCAAATCCTTCTATTCACCAGCCAATAAGGCAGGGCTGATTCCTATAGGACTTGCGGAAGAAAGTGTCACACCGGTTTATGTGGATTTAATGTCCAATCCTCATCTGCTGATTGCCGGACAGTCCCGGAAAGGAAAAACAAATGTGCTGAAGCTGATCGTCGAGTCACTTTTAACACAAGAGGTTTCCAGTGTTGCAATCTTTGATGCTGCAGACAGAGGGCTTGCCCCGTATGCAGGCAGGGAGAATGTGTATTATTTAGAAACCAAAGACGCCATTTCTGATTGGCTGGACCAAATTCTTGAAGCCTTTGAAGAAAGAGAGCGGGAGTATATCCAGGCGATTGAGCAAAGAACAATCGGCAGCCTGTCATTCGAACCAGTGCTGTTTGTTATCGACAGTATCACAAGGTTTCAGCAAACCATCGACAGTAAAATCCAGGATAAGATGGCACTCCTAATCAAGCAATACAGCCATCTTGGATTTAAGCTCATCGTTTCAGGGAATGCCGCAGACTTTACAAAAGGATATGATGCACTTACGAGCGAGCTGAAGCAAATCCGCCAATGCGTCTTGTTAATGAAAAAATCCGATCAAAGTCTCTTCACCCTGGCATATTCAAGGAAAGAAGAAGAAATTCAGCCAGGCTATGGCTACTTTGTCATGAATGGCAAGGAAAATAAAATACAGATTCCCCATATAAATTGAAGATGATTATTGATAGTTTACAGGAAAGCAGGTGCATAGAGTGTCTGGAAAAATGAAGCCACTGATCCTAGTCGGGAAAATATTGGTGATTTTGATTCTTCCGGTTTTATTCTTTTCCTATGTGGGAGAAAATCCAATGAAGAATACTGAAAAGGCATCACGCCAAATTGCTGTCGTTAATGAAGATGCAGGAGCAGAATTCAATAAAGAATCCCTGAATTTCGGAGATAAAGTATCCGGGGTTTTGAACAAGGATTCACAGTATAAGTGGGAGAGCGTGAACAGAAGCCTTGCAGAGGAAGGGTTGGAGAAAAAGACATATGATGCTGTCATTTATATGCCTTCCGACTTTTCTAAAAACATATTTACCTTTAATGAAAAAGATCCTGTAAAAGCAGGCGTCAATTATGAAATACAATCGGACTTAAATGCAGAGAACATGGAAAAGGTTCAAAAGGAACTGGAAATGGCCAAAAATAAAATGAATACGAAAGTATCCACGTTATATTGGAGCTATGTTTCCCAGTCTGTTGAAGATGTGCGCAAAAAGTTCAGCAAAATACTAGAAAAGGAGATTGCCTTCCAGCAGTCTATGTATAATTTTTATACACCGAACTCAAAAAAGCTGGCAGGGGAAATAGACCAGCAGAAGAAAATGCTTGAGGGTGTGTTCGCTTCTACAAAAGAAGCGGGCAAGTCCACAGGGCAAACCCTGAAAAATATTGATGATGCCAAAACGAAGGTCGCATCCTTTATCGAAGATGTTAATTTATATCAAGAGTATCAGAATCAGCAAGCGAATCTATTTCAGCAAACATCCGCTGAAAATCAGCAGCTGCTGCAGACAGGCATGAGCCAGTACAATACAGCACTGAATGATGAAACACAGAAAATCAGCGATGGGCAAAAGGATCCAAAGCCAAGCTTTGATAACAACGGTGAGGATATGGATCAGAATGTCACTGAAATTGAAGGGAAGATTTCAGACAGTACAGAACAGCTGAAAAAGATATCTGAGGACTTAGCGAATTCAAGCGGCGGGCAGCTGAATGATTTCCTTAGTACGGTCATGAAGCAGTATAAACAAAAATCAGTAAATGCTTCATTGGATGAAATGGAGAAAAACCTTGGGCCATTGCATGAAAAAATACAAAATGCATCGCCAGGTCAGCCGGGCACACCAGGAACACCTGATCCGCAAGTTCCTGTTCCAAACCCGCCCCCTGCTCCAGATCCGGCAAACCCCGGGGACATCACTCTTACGGGATTAAAGGATCAGATTGCCATTTTAAAGAAAAGTCTAGAAGCAGTTAAGCCGCAAGAGCAGCCAGAGAACTGGGCTGCCATTAATGAAACGATTAAAAATCTTGAAGCCGATTTGGAAAAGGTAGAGGGAGAGGTACAGAAGCAGGCTGATGGCCAAAAGAAGCTGGAAGTGAATTATAAGGAGCTCCTTGCTTCTCTAAAAGCACAGCTTGAAGAAGAAGGGGAACCGGTTCCTGCAGATGCAGAAGAACAAACCGTCAAAAACATCAGGACAAAGGAAAAAAATATACTCGAATCTTCTGTGCTGTCAGAGGATAGGAAAAATGCGCTCGCTGGAATTTTTCAAAATGATATCAAAAGCACCAATATGGAAGATTTGATGGCTTACAGCGATATGCTTTCCGCCTATCAGGCAATCCTGCAAAAAGCCGGAAATTCAGACGATGCGCTAATGAAGGATATTGTGGAAAATCAGGAGGGCTTCAAGGATTCTCCTTATTTGGCAGCAATGAATAAATCATTAGAGGACGTAAAGAACAACTCAGCAAGCATAGAAGGAGTCGGCAAGGATTTTGGAAGCTTCTCTAAATCCCTGGATTCATTCATTGCCCAATACGATCAAAATGTAAGTGATCAGCAGACTGCAATCCAAAATGAGCTTGGTGCAATCATAGAAAGCGCTGATCAGGTTTCGGCAAACCTTACGCAAAATACAAAGACCCTTGAAACGGAGTCTATTCCGGTGGGAAGCCTTAACGGAGAGTTTATGCTGTCCGTCCAGGATACAACCGCGAGTGAAGTCAGCACAATAACAGATTTGGTGAATTCCCTGGCCGATCGCCAAAATCAGGTGACAGACTATACCAATGAGCTTCAGACAAAGGTAGGCTCTGTTCAGAAGAAGGCTGATGAATTAAATAATAACTGGGCACTCAATGTAGGCTCTACGAAGAAAGTCAAAGGTGATGTGTATAATATTCTAGGCAATACCATGATTGATGACCAGCAAAATGGCTATGTCTATGATTATCTTGCAAATCCGGTCAAAGTCAGCGGTGAAGCGCAGGTTCAAAAAGCGTCATATGCTCCTCCGGTACTCATGCTCATCATTATATTGATAAGCGGGCTGTTAATAGGATTCTTCCTGCACCATTATTCAAGCCTGCCGGTTCTGGTTCATATCGCACTGTTTCTTATGCTGAATCTGATTGTCGGTTTGGTCATCAGCATTTACGGATTGAAAATTTATCCGCTTCATGATGTACAGGCGCTTAAGTGGACAATCTTCACTATCCTGCTGTTAATGGCAGCGTCAGGCATTATCCGCCTTGCATTCTTTATCGGGCCTTTCATCGGTTCCTTGCTTGCAGCAGCGCTTATTGTCTTCTTTGTCACTCCGGCACTTGATTTGATTATGCCTAATTTCTCGGTCAGCCATCCGGTTTCGAATGTTTACCTGTCCATCCAATATGGAGATCAGTCTTCCTTCCTTCCGGCAGCTCTGATATTGGCGGCAGCGGTTATTATCGCGTCTGTCATTCCATATATCATGAATCGAAGGCAGGCAGAACAAGAACTGGCACATGAAGCGTAAATTTGCGATATCTTTCATCATTTTTAATATTTTGTACATGTTCCCGCTGCACGGATTTGCTGAAGAGGGAAATCCGGCAGTAAAGCCGAATGCGTACCATGAAAAAAAGATCGATTTGAAAACAGATTATTTTCAGGAAGATTCCAGCTTGAGAAAAAAGCATGCCTTGCCGGAAGAACAAAAGGCGCTCACATTTGAGAAGAAACCTGATGAGCAGGTCAGTGAAATTAAATCGGAGCTTTTTAAAAAAGAACAGAAAGATAATAATTCGATACAAGCAAAAGTAAAGCAATTGAAGCTTTTTGAAAAGGATGCAGCAGCAATTGATACGGCTTCTGAACAGGATGAGGAGACGGACAATGAGCAGAGCTTTGCTTTCAGCCTGACCCTCCTGCTAGGCATTATCCTGGTACTCTCTCTCATCGTTTTGTTCTTCATCCTTGTTCCAAGAATGATGGCAGGTTCGCAAGAAGGTAAGAAAGTGAAAAAATAGTAAACAGCGCAGAATGCTGGATAGCAAAAAGGGGTGCAGTGTGAAAACTGCACCCCTTTTTGCTGTTAAAATGTCAGGACACCAGTTTCTGAATGGCTCAGTTCCTTCAGCAGAATTTCAGCGATTCTCCGGGAAGCGAAACCGTCTCCATAAGGATTCGAGATTTTAGCCATTGCATCGTGTTTTTTCCTGTTTTGAAGCAATTCGCTGGCAAGCGAGAAAATCTGGTTTTCCTCAGTCCCTGCCATCAGCAGTGTTCCTGCTTCAATTCCTTCTGGGCGTTCAGTGGTATCGCGGAGCACCAGCACAGGAACGCCCAGCGATGGGGCTTCCTCTTGTATGCCCCCGGAATCTGTCATAATCAAATGCGCCCGTGCTGCAAAATTGTGAAAGTCAATGACTTCTAATGGTTCTATTAAATGAACCCTGTCCAATTTACCGAGAATATCAGCAGCGATCTTGCGCACGATTGGATTTTTATGTACAGGATAAACAACTTGAACATCCGGATGTGCTTCTGCGAGACGCTTTGCGGCACGGAATATGTTTTCCATCGGTTTCCCTATATTTTCGCGGCGGTGCGCCGTCATAAGAAGGAGCCGGTCATCTCCCAGTCCTTCAAGGATAGGGTGCTTATAATTTTCCTGTACCGTGTATTTCAGTGCATCGATAGCGGTATTGCCAACAATGCGGATGCTTGCCTCCGGTTTATTTTCCGCTAGAAGATTATCGGCGGCCAGCTGTGTCGGTGCAAAGTGGAAATCAGCCAGTATCCCGGTGAGCTGGCGATTCATTTCCTCCGGATAAGGAGAAAGCTTATTTCCGGTACGGAGTCCTGCCTCCACATGGCCAACAGGGATTTTGTGATAAAATGCTGCAAGACTTGCGATGAAGGTCGTCGAAGTGTCTCCATGAACAAGGACAATATCCGGCTTTGCCTCTTCTAACACTCCATTCAGCTTAGTTAGTCCGCGTGTTGTTATATCCATTAAAGTTTGCTGGTTTTGCATGATATTTAAATCATAATCCGGAGAAATTCCGAAAAACTCCAAAACTCCGTCGAGCATGTCCCGGTGCTGGGCAGTAACTGTGACAATGGTTTCGATTTCCTGGTGCTTTTGCAATTCTAAAACTAAAGGAGCCATTTTTATCGCTTCTGGCCGAGTGCCGAATACAGTCATAACTTTTAGCTTTTTCATAGTGGAACCCTCTCTTTCATTACATGCATTTTATGATCATTAAGATATCACTTCATGAATCCATCGCACTCCGCCTCATGCAGCAAGGAGGTGCTTGCGATGGATACATTATATAAGAACGGGATAGCCGGTTTAGCTCTTTTCATCAATCTATACAAAAACTTTACGAGATTCCTGATAACTTAATTGTCCATTAATAACCCCAACAATCCGTTAACAACTCTAAAGAAATCTTTATTTTACATTCATATGCTCTCAATATTCTGACTTCATAATAAAAACAAGAACATGATTAATCCAAATGGAGATTGGGTGATTTGAGCAAATGAAAAGTGTGCTGATGATTGTCCAGAATTTTTACCCCGAAATAGGCAGTGCGGGCAATAGGCTGAAAAATGTCTATCTTAACCTGAAGCAGAATGGCTATGATGTGACCGTTTTGACCATGAAGCCAAGCTATCCGAATCAAAGTCTGTATCAGGATGAGCAGTTTTGGGATGAAAAGGACATTGAAAAAGATATTGTAAGACTTCAGCCGGGGAAGATCAAAAGCTACACCAGCAGCAAGTGGAATCGCCTTTTTCATTATATGGAAACCATGATTCTATTTATTTGGAAGGTTATGACCCTAAAGAAAAAATATGATTACGTGTTTGTATCCACACCTCCCATCTTCCCGAGTGTGGCTGGAATGATTGCAAAGAAGAAAATGAAGGCTGCCCTCATTACAGATGTAAGAGATTTATGGCCGGAGTCGCTTATCGGAGTAGGTGTGTTTGCGAATAAGCGAATTTTGAAACTCGCCTATTATTTTGAGAAGATGCTTTATCAGTACAGCGACAAAATTATCATCAACAGTCCGGGATTCCGTGAATACATCCTGTCAAAGGGAGTTGGCGATAACAACATACAATTCATCCCAAACTCTTTAACTGCTGAAGAATTTGATATTAGAAAAACCCTTCCACCCCTGTCTGAAAAGAGAATTAAGGTAATTTACACCGGAAACATCGGGCTTGCCCAGGATGTCAGCAAGCTGATAGAAGTGGCGGAAAAACTCAAGAGCCATACCTTTATGGAATTTACGATCATCGGATATGGATTCAGAAAGAAAGAAATAGAAGAAGCTATATTAAAAAAGGGTCTCCGGAATATCAAGCTGATCGATGCCAGAAATCGGAGGGTGACCCTTCAGGAAATATCCTCCTCTCATATCGCTTATGTAAGTCTTGTGGAGAAGGATGTGTTTCATAAAGTGCTTCCCGGCAAAATCATTGATTATATGTGCGTCGGAAAACCGATTGTGGGTGATGTGGCAGGGCGGGCACAGGAAATTATCGGGGAAGCGCAATGCGGGCTTGTTGCAGAGGAAAGAAATGTTGAACAAATTTGCCGGCATATCCTCACACTTGCGGAAAATAAGCAGCTCCGCAAGGCATATGGGGAGAATGGATATCAATATGCCAAACAGCATTTTCAGTGGAATCAAAATATACAAGGCTTGCTGAATATTTTAGAAGCTTAACTTGGAGGAAAACCATGTCTAAAAAGGTATGTATGTTCGTTTGGAACCATTTCACGAATGATGCAAGGGTCCTGCGGTCATGCTCGGCATTGTCCGAATCAGGCTATGACGTGAGCCTCGTAGCCATTCATGACTGGAAAAATGAGGTGCTGCCGAAGCGTGAACAGCATAAAAACGGGTTTCGCGTCATTCGTGTCAATAACAGAAGCACAGCATTAAATAAGGTGCTTAGGGGCTTCCGCCAGCTGAAAAAAAGAAAGATCGAGTTACTTGTTCTCTTTCTGCTCACTCTGAATATCCTGGCAAGCCTCCGGGTCATAACGAACCTGTTCCAAGCCGCCCTATGCACAAGCGTGATTCTTATTGCGGCACTTGCAGCATTCATTATGACAAAAACCAAGCTTCCAACCATGCTGGTACGAGCCCATATATTCACCCAGATGGTCCGGGAAGGAAGAAAACAGAAATTTGATTATTACCACAGCAACGATTTAAATACCCTGATGCAGGGAGTGCTGAGTGCAAAACTTTTTCGGCGGCGAAAGCTGATTTATGATTCGCATGAAGTGCAGACGAGCAGGACCGGCTATAACAGTAAAGTCTATGGCGTCATGGAAAAATTTCTGCTGGGCTTTGTAGATGAAATGATTGCGGAAAACCATACAAGGGCGAAATATAATGAAGAATTATATGGCATCTATCCGAATGTGGTGCATAACTACCCAATCCCGCAGAAGCCGGAGCAAAGTTCATCGGTAAACCTTCACGATATGCTGGGTCTGCCTAGGGAAGAACCCATTCTTTTATATCAGGGAGGCATTCAGACTGGAAGGGGGCTGGAAAAAATTATCGAAGCAGTTCCGTTCATAAAACGCGGCACTGTTGTATTTATCGGAGATGGCAGAATCAAGCCGCTTCTGGAAAATATGGTCCATGATAAAAATCTTGGAGACAGAGTCAAATTCATCCCAAAGGTACCGGTGGATGAACTGCTTCACTACACAAGAAACGCCTACTTAGGCTTTCAGGTGCTGAATAATGTGTGCTTTAATCACTATTCTGCGTCTTCTAACAAACTATTTGAATATATGATGAGCGGAGTACCTGTCGTTGCCTGCAGTTTTCCTGAGATTCAAAAAGTAGTAGAGCAGGAAAACATCGGAGTTTGTGTAGATTCTCATGAACCTGCTTCTATTGCAGAGGGAGTCAATTATCTCCTGGAGCATCCAGAAGCAAGAGATGATATGAGCAGCAATTGTCTGGAAGCAAGGCACAATTATAATTGGCTGAAGGAAAAAGAGATATTCATCGAAATTTACGAAACAGCATGAGCCTAAGCTGAACATTTTTAGAGAAAACAAGTTTTCTAAAATATAATTGAACAGGAGCTGTCAGATTATGAAATTATGTACAATGGGATTAGGATATATTGGTTTGCCTACATCAGTAATGTTTGCGAAACACGGCGCAGAGGTAGTAGGTGTTGATGTTTTTCCTGAAATCGTAAATAAGCTGAATAACGGACATCTTCATATTGAAGAGCCTGGGCTTTATGAGCTTCTTCATGAAGTATCGGAAAACGGCAAGTTCCACGCCTCTCTTGAACCGGAAGCTGCGGATGTATTCTTAATTGCCGTCCCGACTCCTAATAAAAAGGACGAACATAAATCATGTGATCTGACCTATGTCCTTCAGGCAACAGAGCGAGTGCTGCCATATGTTAAAAAAGGAAATGTGATTATTATAGAATCCACGATTGCTCCCCGCAGCATGGATGACTATGTGAAGCCAATTGTAGAAAAAGCCGGCCTTAAAGTGGGACAAGATGTATTCTTGGTTCATTGTCCTGAGCGTGTTCTTCCGGGGCAAATCTTTCATGAGCTTGTCTACAATAACCGGATTGTGGGAGGCATGACCGAAGCCTGTGCAGAAGCGGGGGCCAAGGTTTACGAAACATTTGTGAAGGGCGAAATTATCCGTACAGATGCCAAAACGGCTGAAATGTCCAAATTAATGGAAAATACGTTCCGTGATGTGAATATTGCTCTTTCGAATGAATTAGCGAAAGTTTGCTTCGACCTTGATATTAATGTACTTGATGTTATTTCAATGGCCAACAAGCATCCGCGTGTGAATCTTCATCACCCCGGGCCGGGAGTAGGCGGACATTGTCTGGCCGTTGATCCTTATTTCATCGTTGCCAAATCACCTGAGCTTGCTAAGATCATTCAGCTTGCGCGTGAAACTAATGTCTCTATGCCGGAATATATTGTCGACCGGGTAAAAATGCTGCTTGGGGATATTCGATATCCAAAGGTTGCGGTATTCGGCCTTCCTTATAAAGCGGATGTGGATGATCTGAGAGAAAGTCCGGCTATAGAAGTTGTCAACAAATTGATGAGCGAGGGAAATATAGAAGTCTCTTTCCATGATCCGCATGTGCAGCCTAGCAAAATGCCGGTTGTGTCGGCAGAAAATGCAGTAAAGGATGCGCATCTTCTGCTGATTTTAACCGACCATAGCGAGTTTAAAGGCATGGACTATGACAAGCTTGCGGGAAGCATGGCACAAAAAGTGATCCTTGATACGCGGAATTGTATAAATACTGCTGAGTTTGAAAAGATTCAAGTGGTGAATTTGGGAAATATGCACGAATATAAAACCTATCAGCAGAAAAGAATATCGCGCGCCATCTGAGTCCCTTCTGATTTCTGTTAATATGCCACGGAGGAACACTGTATTTGCAGTGTTCCTTCCTTTATGAGTGCAGCATCCATCACAGTAAAGGAAAAATAAAAATATGAGAAGAAAAAAGAAAAGCAAATTAAGAATGAAAAGAGTCTTTTTGTTCCTGGCGGCATGTATGGCAGCTGCCGCGTTATGCCTCGGAGTAAAGGTATATTCAGAAGTGGGCAGCACAACGAAAGCCATTCATAAGTCCATTAAACAAAGCGATAAGCGCAAGGGCAAAGTGGATGTTAATGAAAAGCATCCATTCTCTGTTCTTTTAGCCGGAGTGGATGAGCGAAAAGGAGATACAGGGAGATCCGATTCTTTGATAGTAGTTACGGTAAATCCTGAAAAAAACACCACGAAAATGCTGAGTATTCCCAGGGATACACGAACGGAAATCATAGGGCATCATACGGTGGATAAAATTAATCATGCTTATGCTTTTGGAGGCATTCAGATGACCATAGATTCCGTGGAAAACCTGCTCGACATTCCAATCGATTACTATGTGCAGGTAAATATGCAGGGATTCAAGGATATTGTAGACTCCGTAGGCGGGGTCACGGTCAGTAATGATTTTGAATTTACGTACAAGGGCGTGCATTTTGCCAAAGGAACCATTTTCTTAACAGGGTATGATGCCCTTATTTATACAAGAATGCGCCATGAGGACCCTCGCGGAGATTTTGGGCGTCAGCTTCGCCAAAGAAAAGTCATCAAAGCAATCGTTAGCGAAGGAACCAAGGTTCATACCCTTACACATTATGACGAAATCATGAATGCCATCAAAGGGAATATAAAAACAAACCTGACATTAAACGAAATGCTTGAGATTCAGAAAAACTATAAAGACGCGGCCCGTTCCATACAAGAACTTCAATTGCACGGAGAAACACAAAAAATAGAAGGCCTGGATTATCAGATCGTCTCCCCTAGAGAAAGGGATGAGGTGTCTTCGGTATTGAGAGGGCACCTGCAGATGAAGCATTAAGCACTCTTGAAAAAATCTTCCTCTTAACAGGAAGATTTTTTTCGTCACAATGATTAAAATGCGAACGGGATTAAAGGTAAAAAAAGGGATTTTGTGTTTTGGAGTCGAATAGGATAACAGTTTAGCATTTTAATTTCTATGGCTTCCACAGGAGGGAACGTATGACATATACACAAAAACATTCTAAGCTTGAGAAGGTGCTCGGCAGCATTGAGAAAGTGATTATCGGTAAAAGGGAGATTGCAGAGCTTAGCCTGGTTGCCCTGCTTGCTGACGGCCATGTTTTATTGGAGGATGTGCCTGGCGTGGGGAAAACGATGATGGTCCGGGCCCTTGCCCGTTCGATTTCGGCAAGCTTCAAACGAATCCAATTTACTCCTGACCTGCTTCCGTCCGATGTGACAGGAGTTTCCATATTCAACCCGAAAGAACAGGAATTCATTTTTCGGGCCGGCCCCATTATGGGAAACATTATTTTGGCAGATGAAATCAACCGAACTTCTCCTAAAACGCAATCCGCACTATTGGAAGCGATGGAAGAAGCAAGTGTGACAATAGACGGAGAGACAAGAAAACTTGAAAAGCCATTTTTTGTTATGGCTACTCAAAACCCGATTGAGTACGAAGGTACATATCCGCTTCCTGAAGCCCAGCTGGACCGGTTTCTTTTAAAGCTCAAGATGGGATACCCGAGCGCTGAGGATGAAGTCGAGGTCCTGAACCGTGTCCAGTTTATACCGCCGATTGATGATCTTGAGCCAGCCATTACCCTTGAAGAGCTGCGTGATTTGCAGAATGAGGCAAAGGCGGTGCATATCGATGAAACGATCAAAAGATATATCGTCGAAATGGCCGCAAAAACTAGGAGCCACCATAGTGTTTATCTTGGGGCAAGCCCGAGGGGTTCCATAGCATTGATGAAAGCTTCCCAGGCGTACGCCTTGCTTCAGGGCAGGGATTATGTCCTTCCAGATGATGTACAATATCTAGCCCCTAATGTATTTGCCCACCGCATTATCTTAAAACCGGAGGCGAGATATGAAGGGAAAAGCTCTGAAGGCATCATGAAGGAGATTGTCAGAATTGTTCCGGTGCCAGTAAAAAGGTTTGTGTAGCTTCCATGAGAAAAATACTGCGAAGATTGGGTTTTTATATGAAAATACCGAGTCTCATACTCATTGCTGCGGCATCCTTTGCTTTCGCCATGTTTCAGGGAGGCTTTGTCAGCTGGTTCCTTTTTTATACGTTTTTTCCGTTTGCGGTTTACCCGATTATCCTGTTTTTTTATCCTATGAAGGATTTCTCGGCGGAAAGGCTCGTAAGCAGAACAGAATGCATAGCCGGTGAAAATATAGAGATCAGCATCAGAATTACCCGCAGGAGCCGTTTTCCTTTATGTTATTTAGTAGTAGAGGAGATGCTGCCGCGTAAGCTTTCTGCAGGCAGGCAGAGCGCGAAAGCCATTGTTTTTCCTCTTTTCAAAAAGGAAATCACACTTCATTACTCTTTTGAAAATATGATCAGGGGAGAGTATCATCTTCAGGAAATCCGGGTCCGGACCGGGGATATTTTCGGGTTTTTTGAAAAGGAGGAATCCTTCGAACTCCGCCAGAAGCTTCTTGCGCTGCCAGCCTATTACGATCTTCCGTACAGGCAGCTTGAAAACTTTTTTGACCAGGGTCTGGCAGGGACAACCAAAAAGCTCCAAAGGGAAAATTCAGTAGTAAGCGGAATCCGGGAATATCAGCAGGGTGACCAGCTTTCCTGGATTAACTGGAAAGCCACCGCGAGGACGAATAAAATTATGACAAAAGAATTTGAAGAGCAAAAAAACCATGATTTATTCATTATCCTGGATGAAGAAACATCCGATTTCTTTGAAGAATTAGTATCATTTACAGCTTCCTTTGCCCATTCGGTCCTTAAAAAAGGCATTCAAATTGGTTTTCTTGGAACGAATGAAGAAATCATTTTGCCTGTCAGGGGAGGGGACATTCAGCGGAAAAAAGTCCTCTATCAGCTGGCAAAGGCTGAAGGAGGCCAATCCGCTGCATCAGACCGGGTTTTTGATATGAATAAAGCGCTGCTGCCTCCGAACGCTGTTTTGGTTTATATCACGTCTGATCTTACGGATGCGTCCATTGAATTACTGGAAACCTATAAAAGGAACATGGCTGCGGCCGTCTTTTGCCTGAAGAAAGATTCTTTTATAACAGAATATGAAAATAGGCTTCGTCAGGCTGCATTTAAAAGAGGTATCAAAGTAAGCTTTATGGAACACAGCCATTTGGAAGAAGGGTTATCCGGGGTGATTGCACAATGAGGCATAATAGCCGGCTCGAAAACTTTACGCATTTACTGTTATATGCTTTTGGCATCCTGCTTTTATGGGAATGGCTGAGGCCTGTCGATGAGCTTACGAATACCGACAATATTTCTATATTCATTCTTTTCGCAGGGCTTTCTCTTTTGCTTCACTACTTCAAGACGCATATTCTTCTGAGGTTTACTATCCTAATTGCTTATATTGCCGCTGCGCTGCACTATTTTTATTCCAATGTTCCTTTTTTTGATCCCAGCTGGGTTTTTGGGTATATCGCTGAATTTTATAGAAGCATCACAATTGTTTTTCATGCAGACTGGCAGATGTTGAGTGACCCATTCCGGACATTTCTGCTGTTCATTCTGCTTTGGCTGGTCACTTATTTAATTCATTACTGGGTGATGGCAAGAAATAGCATCTTTTTGTTTTTCTTTGTCACGATTGTCTTTTTGGCTGTGGCAGATACCTTTACTCCCTATGATGCGAAAAATAGCATTGTACGCTTAATCATCATTGGCTTTGTTATGCTCGGGCTGCTCAGGCTTATCCGCCTGACAGGGCGTGAAAAACTAAGACTGTCCGGGACGTCGGTCAAAAGGTGGACAGGCGCGCTTGCGGCCATGGTTGCAATAAGCGCATGCATGGGATTTGCGCTTCCGAAATTCAAGCCTCAATGGCCGGATCCCGTGCCATTCATTGTTTCCCATTCCAACAAGGCGGGAGCAGACGGGGCTGGAGGGCCGCATAAAGTGGGATACGGAAAAAACGACTCCCGGCTTGGCGGAACGGTCAAGGAGGATGATTCAGTTGTTTTTTACAACGATGCTCAAAGCAGCCATTATTGGAAGGTTGAGAATAAATATTTCTATACAGGCAAGGGATGGGAAGATCAAAAAAAAATTGGAGACGTCACAATGTTTGTGAATGATAAGGTATTGGATACACCTGTTCCTGTCAATAAGAAAAAAATCCAGCATGTGCATATATCCGTCAAAGAAACACACGAGCACGTCCTGATGCCGGAAGCCAGCTATGTATTAAAAGTAAACGCACCAGATGGAGTTATATACCGCCATTATACGAGTAAAGACCGGGTAGAGGCTGTAAATGAGAAAGGAAAGAAGCTTTATCTGGACGAGTATGATGAGGAATACATTCCCCGTAATTATGACATTCAAAAACTGAGGAAAGCTGTTTTTCCTGCAGGATACTATATGGATGAAATGCAGCTTCCTGATAGCTTTCCCGAAAAAATCAGAGATTTAGCCATTTCAATTACCAAAAATAAAACAACTCTTTATGACAAGGTGAAAGCCATTGAAGATTATTTTGACCGGCCGGAGTTTACGTATGACAAACAAAACATCCCGTACCCGGCTGAAAATCAGGATTATGTAGAGCAGTTCCTTTTTGAAACAAAGAGGGGATATTGCGATAACTTTTCAACAGCCATGACCGTTATGGTGCGTTCGATTGGAATCCCTGCAAGATGGGCAAAGGGGTACACAGAAGGAACTGTTGAGCAATACAAGGGTAAATCCCAGTTTAAGGTTACAAATGATAACGCGCATTCGTGGGTGGAAGTGTTAATTCCAGGCAGCGGGTGGGTGCCGTTTGAACCAACCAAAGGCTTTTCCCAAAGCACATCCTTTTATGACTCTGCTGTACTGAAAACCCAAAATGATAAGCAGGAGGTTACCCCTCAAGCGAAAGCGAAGGCTGCACAAAAGACACCGCCGAAGCAGGATCTCCTGCGGGAGGACAGCCCTTCAAAGACTGCTGTTCAAAAAGAAAGCTGGCTGAAGAATTATAGCAAAATTGCATGGGCTGCTGCTGCAATTGTTTTGGCTGTTTTAGTTACGGCTGTGCTGACATGGAGGAAATGGCTGCCGCATCTTCTTATTCTTGTATACAGAAGGAAAGCAGGCGGCGAAACGTTTGCACATGCGTATCATGTGCTGCTTAAACAGCTGGACCGGTCAGGAGTGAAGAGGCCGGCTGGACAGACATTGCGGGAATATGCCGCGTATGTTGATTTTGTATATGGTACAGATGCTATGAAGATTATGACAGAAAGATATGAAAAACTTGCTTACAGGGGAGACAGAGATGCCGGGGATTTTGGAGAATATCAAGAATTATGGGAAAAATTAATTAAAAAAACTGCCTCTTGACCTGCTTTTTGTTCCCTTGTTACAATGAACTCGTACAATTGTATTTAAATTATAGTAATAAAATTTAATAGTGTCCTTCGTATATCCTCGATAATATGGTTCGAAAGTTTCTACCAAATCACCGTAAATGATTTGACTATGAAGGCAGAATCTTTGATATATCATGACAGGATTCTGCCTTTGTATAATTTTACGAAGGCAGAATTCTGTTTTTTTTATTTATTTCAGCACATTTTAAAGAGGAAAGGCTTATTTTTAAAATGTGAAATACATCAATTGAGGTGACGACTGTGCCGGGAAAAAAAGAATTGCAGCAGCAGGAAATGATCGTAGTATTAGATTTTGGCAGCCAGTACAATCAGTTAATTACACGCCGTATACGTGAAATGGGAGTATACAGCGAGCTGCATCCCCATACCATTACGCTTGAGGAAATCAAAGAAATGAATCCGTCGGGAATTGTTTTCTCAGGAGGCCCGAACAGTGTATATGATGCTTCTGCTTTTGGCTGTGATGAGAGAATCTTTGACCTTGGCCTTCCCATCTTAGGAATATGCTACGGCATGCAGCTGATGACCAAGCATTTTGGCGGCAAGGTAGAACGTGCGAAAAACCGTGAATATGGAAAAGCTGTGCTTAAACTCCAAAATCAGTCTGCCTTATACAAGGGTCTTCCTGAGGAACAAATTGTCTGGATGAGCCATGGAGACTTAGTTGTGGAAACTCCAGAAGGCTTTACGGTTGATGGAATCAATGCTTCCTGCCCGATTGCTGCGATGAGTGATGAAGCAAGAAAGCTATATGCTGTGCAGTTTCATCCTGAGGTCCGCCATTCTGTCCATGGAAATGAAATCCTCAAAAATTTCGTTTTCGAAGTTTGCGGCTGTGAAGGCGATTGGTCCATGGAAAACTTTATTGAAATTGAAACAGAAAAAATCCGCCAGGCAGTTGGAGACAAAAAGGTTTTATGCGCATTGAGCGGCGGGGTGGATTCTTCGGTCGTTGCCGTACTAATCCACAAGGCAATCGGCGATCAATTAACATGTATTTTTGTTGATCACGGCCTTCTTCGTAAAGGCGAAGCAGAAAGTGTAATGAAGACCTTCAGCGAAGGGTTCCATATGAATGTCATCAAAGTGGATGCACGCGACCGGTTCATGAGCAAGCTTGAAGGCGTATCAGATCCTGAAAAGAAGCGTAAAATCATCGGCAATGAATTCATCTATGTATTCGATGATGAAGCAACCAAGCTTGAAGGAATCGAGTTCCTTGCACAGGGCACTCTTTATACGGATATCATCGAAAGCGGGACGGCAACAGCTCAAACCATCAAGTCCCACCATAATGTAGGCGGTCTGCCTGAGGATATGCAATTTAAACTGATCGAGCCGCTGAACACCCTGTTTAAGGATGAGGTGCGTGCGCTGGGAACAGAGCTTGGCATATCTGACGAAGTAGTCTGGCGCCAGCCTTTCCCAGGTCCGGGACTTGGGATTCGTGTTCTTGGCGCGATTTCTGAGGACAAGCTTGAGATCGTGCGTGAATCAGATTTCATCCTGCGCGAAGAAGTTAAAAAGGCTGGACTTGAACGGGAAATCTGGCAGTACTTTACCGTGCTCCCTGATATCCGCAGTGTCGGCGTAATGGGGGATGCCCGTACCTATGATTATACAATTGGCATCAGGGCTGTCACTTCCATTGACGGTATGACCTCTGACTGGGCAAGGATACCGTGGGATGTTCTTGAAATTATCTCAACTAGGATTGTCAATGAAGTTCCGCATGTAAACAGGGTTGTGTATGATATTACGAGCAAGCCGCCTGCGACGATTGAGTGGGAATAAGATAAGCTTCCACTAGCAGCTGCCTGCATTACAATTAATACAGAATCATTTTAAAAATGGAGCGCCCAATAAACGGGGTGCTCCATTTTTAGCTTGAAACCGCGATAGAAACGATAAAAATAAAAGAATTATTTAATTGAATAACATCCGGAAAAGTATATGATAGAATCAGCAAATCTGCTGTAGGGAAGCCTAAGGCAGAACGGAAAAGTTAAAATAGAGGAGAGAAGACAGTTTATGTTCATCCAAAAACTGCATGAAATTCTTGATAAACAAAGAGCGGAAGGATATGTGCCTGCGATCCGGAGCAGCTTGTTTTTTGTTTATGCATGTAGCATTATGTTATTTTTCACCAAAACCTCTCCGCTGTTTTCCTTTAATCCCTGGGTGGACTCGAATGCTTTTTTTACAATGGGAAAAGGAATGGCCAATGGATTAGTTCCATATAGAGATTTATTTGAGCAAAAAGGACCGCTGCTTTATTTTTATCACGAAATTGCGTACTTTATTTCAAATACAAGCTTTACTGGGGTGTATATGCTGGAGTGCATCTTTTTGTTTTTCAGCATGGTGCTTATGTTTAAAATTTCATCCTTGTATTCGGGCAAAAGAACCTCAGCCATCATTGCTGTGTTGTTCCCGGCACTCATCCTGAACGAGAATGCCTTCTTATCCGGTGACAGTGCTGAGGAATTCTGCATTCCCTTTTTATTATTGCTTCTCTACTCTGTGCTGAAGCATTTCAGGTTAAAACGAGAGACTTTTTCAACAGGCTTTTACCTGGTGAATGGACTGTCGATTGGGGCCGTGCTGTGGACGAAATATACACTTCTTGGGGCATGGATTGGTTTCTATCTGATGATTGCTGCCATCTGCCTCTATAAAGGGAGATGGAAAGAATTGATCCGGGCAGTTTTTTATACAGCTTCCGGACTCGTCATTGCCTCGGTTCCGTGGATTGGCTATTTTGGTATGCATCATGCCCTGCACTCGTTATTTTCCGTGTATTTTATTTTTAATATGGTGTCCTACCCTTCCGAATATGGCTTTTTAGGCAAACTGCTTCACTGTGCCATAAATATCGGCAAGGCATTTGGCAGAAACCCGGCAGCGCTGGTGCTCACTTTGGCGGGTTTTATTGATTTTATGTTCACGAAAAAGTATCTTAAACAACCTTCTGGCAAGCTGATGCTTTTCAGTATCATGTTGTTTTTGCTGTTTGGCGTCTATTATGGAGGAAGAGATTATTATTATTACTTTTTGATCATTACGCCATTATCAGGATTAGGGCTGATTACGATTGCAAACCTGCTGAAGAGGGTGTCCTTATTTCAATCGTTCAATAAAGACTACATGTTTCTAACATATGTCTTTTTTACAGCTCTCGCGATTGCCCTCTGCTTTTCTGTGAATCAAAATATACTCGGATCCAAAATTTACGTGAAGGAACGCAGCCCGCAGGAAAATTTTGCGGAGATCATGAATTCCTCCTCTCATCCCACGCTGCTGAATTATGGTTTTTTGGACGGAGGGTTTTATCTAAAATCGAATATTATCCCTACAATCAAGTACTTTGAAAGGCAGAACATTAGCTATGATATCTTTCCTGAGAATATGAATGAGCAAAACCGGTATCTGAGAGAGAAGAAAGTCCGCTTTGCAGTGGTGAGGACTTTCCCTGGTGTTCCTGCTGAAAGGCTTAGAATCCCGTTTATTCACCAAAATTACCGGGTGGTTGCAGAACAGCAGGATCATGAGCGGATATTTAAATATGTTCTGTTTCAGGCAAAATGAAACGGGAGGGAAGGCTGTAATTTTAACGATTTTTTGGAAGGAAGCCTTCATTCCTGAATACGAATGATCGGAACTGAATCCAGTTTAATATTCGTTTTAGAGGTTGACGAAAAAAATTAGTTTTGTTAAAATAAAGTTGAAATCATAATAATATATGTTCGTCGTATAATATTGGGGATATGGCCCAAAAGTTTCTACCGAGCTGCCGTTAACAGCTTGACTACGATGTGATTGAAAAAGGCTGGAGTCTATGCCCTTTTCTATTTCCATTTACAGTCAAGCCCCGTTCGGTTATAGAATGGGGCTTTTTTATGCGACGTGCCAATCAGAGGAGATTAGGTATGAAAAAATATTTTCAGTTTGAAGAGCTGGGAACCAGCTACCGCCGTGAAATCCTTGGAGGCTTAACGACCTTCCTGTCAATGGCATATATTCTGGTCGTTAACCCGCTGACACTTTCCTTGAACAGTGTAAAAGATTTCCCGTCTGATTTAAGAATGGATTATGGAGCGGTATTTGTAGCAACCGCCCTTGCTGCGGCAATCGGCACCATGCTGATGGGCCTCATAGCCAGATACCCGATAGCGCTGGCACCGGGCATGGGATTGAATGCATTCTTTGCCTACACAGTGGTCTTGACGTACGGAATTCCTTGGCAGACTGCCTTAACCGGTGTTTTCATCTCAGGTGTGATATTCGTTCTCCTGACGATGTCGGGAATCCGGGAAAAAATCATAAATGCGATTCCGGCTGAACTTAAATTTGCAGTTGGAGCGGGGATAGGGTTATTTATTACATTTGTAGGGTTTCAAAATGCAAAAATCATAGTTAATAACGATTCAGTACTTGTAGGATTAGGCGATTTAACAAACCCGCAGACCCTTTTAGCGGTATTTGGGATTATTTTAACGGTTATTCTGCTGGCTAGAGGCATACACAGCGGTATATTTATTGGAATGGTCATCACCGCAATTGTTGGGATGATTTTCGGCTTAATTGAACTTCCGCATCAGGTAGTTGGAGCGGTGCCAAGCCTTAAGCCGACATTTGGAGCAGCCTTCCAGGCATTTGGGGATCCTACACATAAGTTATTTACCGTTCAGATCCTGGTTGTTATCCTAACTTTCTTGTTTGTTGCTTTCTTTGATACAGCAGGTACACTCGTAGCTGTTGCCCAGCAGGCAGGACTCATGAAAGGGAATGTGCTTCCGAGAGTAGGAAAAGGACTTTTTGCAGATTCTCTTTCAATCGTAATCGGTTCAATACTTGGCACAAGTACAACGACATCTTATGTGGAGTCTACAGCTGGTGTTGCTGCTGGAGCGCGTACGGGGTTTGCTTCAATCATTACAGGATTGCTATTCGTTTTATCCATCTTCTTTTTCCCGCTGCTTTCAGTGGTTACATCGGCCGTTACTGCACCGGCGTTAATAATTGTGGGTGTCCTGATGGTAGCATCACTCAAGAAAATTGACTGGGAAAAATTTGAAGTTGCCGTTCCAGCATTTTTCACCGTGATTGCAATGCCGATGACATACAGCATCGCAACAGGAATTGCTGTAGGATTTGTCTTCTACCCAATCACCATGCTTGTGAAGGGAAGAATCAAAGAAGTTCATCCTATAATGTTTTTGTTATTCTGTATATTTATCCTTTACTTCATTTTTTTGGTATAATAATTAAATTGATCACATTGAAAAAAGGAATCCTGCCGGGCAGGGTTCTTTTTTTTGGCAAAAAAAGAAGAAACAGCTTTTAGAGCGAGCGCCTAATTTTAATAGTTGCTTTCCTGAAAGCAGATAGTCTAACATGTACTCATACTACAAGGGACAAAATGAGGGAACAAACATGCCGGAAATTATAATTAATAAGGTATTGAATAATAATGTAGTCATTGCTTCCCATCCGGATCATGGGGAAGTTGTGATGATAGGGAAGGGTATAGGCTTCAATAGAAAGAAAAATGATGAAATCGAACTGAAGTCGGCGGAGAAAATGTTCGTATTGAGAAATGAAAAAGAGCAGGAAAACTATAAAAAGCTGCTTCCGGAGATGAATGAAAATCTGCAGGCGGCCATTATTGAAGTGCTCGAATTGATCAGCAGCAAAGTGCGCGGCAATTTAAACGAACATATTCATGTCGGCTTGACGGATCATCTGCTTTTCGCCTTGACCCGTGTAAAAAATGGCATGGAAATTAAAAATCCTTTTCTAGTCGAAACCATCACCCTTTATCCTTTTGAATTTGAAATAGCCAAAGAAGTTATAGACTTAATCGAAGAGAAGACAGGAGTTGGGCTGCCTGAGGGTGAAATCGGATTCATTACCTTGCATATACACAGTGCCATCACCAACAAAAATTTATCTGAAGTTAACCAGTATTCCCAGCTGGTTTCCCATCTGATTTCTGTTGTGGAGGATCAGTTCGGGTTTTTGATAAATAAAGAAAGCGTGGATTACATGAGGCTGGTCCGCCATTTGAGATTTACCATTGACAGGGTGCTTGGCGGTGAGATAGTAGAAGAGCCGGAAAAAATAACTTTACTCTTGAAAGAAGAATACCCGCTGTGTTATAATCTCTCGTGGAAGCTAATAAAAATCATGCAACAACAGTTAAAAAAGCCAGTCTTCGATGCCGAAGCGGTATATTTAACCATGCATCTACAACGTTTACAAAAGAAAATTAAATAAACGAACCGATAACTTTACGTGTTACTGATTCGATCAGGCATAAGTAAAGATTGCGATTGAATGTCAGGCGTTTGGGCATATTAAAACCCAGAGCCATACATCGATGCTTTCTTTGCTTATGCTTTTTTGTTTATTTTATTTTAATGTAACCGTTTTATTAGTTGATTAAAAAATTTAATAGGGGGTTTGCGTTTTGTTTAAGAAATTATTCGGAGTTCTGCAAAAAGTTGGTAAAGCACTAATGCTTCCAGTTGCAATCTTGCCTGCAGCCGGTATTCTTCTGGCGTTTGGTAATGCACTGCAAAATCCTACTTTGTTGGATATTGCTCCTTTCTTGCATAGCCATGGTGTTGAAATGGTTGCATCAGTCATGGAGAATGCGGGAAATATTATTTTCAGTAACCTTTCCTTGCTGTTCGCTGTGGGGGTAGCGATCGGCTTGGCGGGAGGGGACGGAGTTGCGGGATTAGCAGCAATCATCGGTTTCCTTATCATGAACGTAACAATGGGTACAGTTCTTGGAATTGAGCCCGGCGACATCAAAGGAAGCCAGGAGTATGCAAGTGTACTCGGAATTCCAACTTTATCCACAGGTGTATTCGGCGGTATTATCGTCGGTATTATTGCAGCATTTATGTACAATAAATTCTTCCGCATCGAATTGCCGTCTTACTTAGGCTTCTTTGCAGGAAAACGTTTTGTTCCAATCGCTACAGCTGCCAGTGCGGTAGTACTAGGATTAATCATGATCGTGATTTGGCCTCCTGTACAGCATGGCTTAAATTCATTTTCACAAAACATGCTTGGTGCAAACCTTACATTATCAGCATTCATTTTCGGTTTAATTGAAAGATCATTAATACCATTCGGCCTTCATCATATTTTCTATGCGCCTTTCTGGTTTGAATTTGGAAGCTATACAAACCATGCCGGAGAAGTCGTTAAAGGTGATCAAGCCATCTTCATGAACGAAATTAAAGATGGTGTACAAAACCTTACTGCCGGAACATTCATGGCAGGTAAATTCCCATTCATGATGTTCGGATTGCCGGCAGCGGCGCTTGCGATCTATCATGAAGCACGCCCTGAAAGAAAGAAAATTGTCGGCGGTCTTATGGCCTCTGCGGCACTGACTTCTTTCCTTACTGGTATCACAGAACCGCTTGAATTTTCATTCTTATTCGTAGCTCCGGTTCTATTCGGAATTCACGCAGTATTTGCAGGTCTTTCATTTATGACTATGCACCTGCTTAATGTAAAAATCGGTATGACATTCTCCGGGGGATTAATTGACTATGTATTATTTGGTCTTCTTAACCCGCAGACAAACGCGTGGCTTGTTATCCCGGTTGGTTTAGTATTTGCTCTTATCTACTACTTCGGTTTCCGTTTCGCGATCCGCAAGTTCAATCTTAAAACTCCAGGACGCGAAGATGCGACTGAAGAAGATGAAGATGAATCAGCGCCTGCAGGCAAAAACGCAGGTACCCTTCCTGGAGACATCCTTCAGGCAATGGGCGGAAAAGAAAATATCGCTCACTTGGATGCGTGTATAACACGTCTTCGTGTTTCAGTTAACGACGTGAAAGAAGTAGACAAAAATAGATTGAAAAAGTTAGGGGCAGCTGGTGTCCTGGAAGTCGGCAACAACATCCAGGCAATCTTCGGACCTCGCTCTGAGACCATCAAAGGTCAAATGAAAGATATTATGGACGGAAAAACTCCGCGTCCGGTTGAAACGGTTCCTGAAAAAGAAGTGGAACACCAAATTGAAGATGTAGTTCCAGGCGCTCTTCAAACAGACGGAGAGGATGAAGTTTTCGTTTCTCCAATTAAAGGCGAAATCAAACCGATTTCTGAAGTTCCAGATCCGGTATTCGCTGAAAAAATGATGGGTGACGGATTTGCAATTCTTCCTTCTGAAGGCACAATCGTTTCACCGGTTGATGGAACAATTGTCAACCTATTCCCTACCAAGCATGCTCTTGGAATTGTATCTGATGGAGGACGCGAAGTGCTGATTCACGTTGGTATCGATACAGTTAAATTAGAAGGAAAAGGATTCAATGGCCTTGTTTCCCAGGGAGATAAAGTCAAAAAAGGACAACCGCTGCTAGAGGTTGATCTTGAGTACGTGAAAAACAATGCACCTTCTATCATTACACCTATTGTCTTTACAAACCTGAAAGAAGGCCAGGCGGTGAAGATTGAAAAAACAGGTCAAGTAGATAGAGAAGAAAAAAATATTATTTCTATAAAATAAATGATGCAAGGAAGTCGGGTCCTATTATAGGGGCCCGGCTTTTTTCTTTGTGGTTTGGAGTTTTATGCTGAAAAATGTAACTATTTTACATGATTTAATTACATAAATAACATTGACTTGAAGAATCTGGGGTGATAATATGTAAAACATACCTCACAAACATAAAATATTTTTTTATGAAAGTGTTGACACCGTAATGAATCCGGTGGTAAGATGTAAAAGTCGCTTACGAGATAAACGACAGATTGCTCTTTGAAAACTGAACAAAACTAAGCGCCAACGTTTTAAAATAGTGAGCACACACTCTAAAAGCAAATGAGCAAGTCAAACATTTCTTCGGAGAGTTTGATCCTGGCTCAGGACGAACGCTGGCGGCGTGCCTAATACATGCAAGTCGAGCGAATGGATGGGAGCTTGCTCCCTGAAGTTAGCGGCGGACGGGTGAGTAATACGTGGGCAACCTGCCTGTAAGACTGGGATAACTTCGGGAAACCGGAGCTAATACCGGATACGTTCTTTCCTCGCATGAGGAAAGATGGAAAGACGGTTTCGGCTGTCACTTACAGATGGGCCCGCGGCGCATTAGCTAGTTGGTGAGGTAATGGCTCACCAAGGCCACGATGCGTAGCCGACCTGAGAGGGTGATCGGCCACACTGGGACTGAGACACGGCCCAGACTCCTACGGGAGGCAGCAGTAGGGAATCTTCCGCAATGGACGAAAGTCTGACGGAGCAACGCCGCGTGAGCGAAGAAGGCCTTCGGGTCGTAAAGCTCTGTTGTTAGGGAAGAACAAGTGCCAGAGTAACTGCTGGCACCTTGACGGTACCTAACCAGAAAGCCACGGCTAACTACGTGCCAGCAGCCGCGGTAATACGTAGGTGGCAAGCGTTGTCCGGAATTATTGGGCGTAAAGCGCGCGCAGGTGGTTCCTTAAGTCTGATGTGAAAGCCCACGGCTCAACCGTGGAGGGTCATTGGAAACTGGGGGACTTGAGTGCAGAAGAGGAAAGTGGAATTCCAAGTGTAGCGGTGAAATGCGTAGAGATTTGGAGGAACACCAGTGGCGAAGGCGACTTTCTGGTCTGTAACTGACACTGAGGCGCGAAAGCGTGGGGAGCGAACAGGATTAGATACCCTGGTAGTCCACGCCGTAAACGATGAGTGCTAAGTGTTAGAGGGTTTCCGCCCTTTAGTGCTGCAGCTAACGCATTAAGCACTCCGCCTGGGGAGTACGGCCGCAAGGCTGAAACTCAAAGGAATTGACGGGGGCCCGCACAAGCGGTGGAGCATGTGGTTTAATTCGAAGCAACGCGAAGAACCTTACCAGGTCTTGACATCCTCTGACAACCCTAGAGATAGGGCGTTCCCCTTCGGGGGACAGAGTGACAGGTGGTGCATGGTTGTCGTCAGCTCGTGTCGTGAGATGTTGGGTTAAGTCCCGCAACGAGCGCAACCCTTGATCTTAGTTGCCAGCATTCAGTTGGGCACTCTAAGGTGACTGCCGGTGACAAACCGGAGGAAGGTGGGGATGACGTCAAATCATCATGCCCCTTATGACCTGGGCTACACACGTGCTACAATGGATGGTACAAAGGGCAGCAAAGCCGCGAGGCCGAGCAAATCCCATAAAGCCATTCTCAGTTCGGATTGCAGGCTGCAACTCGCCTGCATGAAGCCGGAATCGCTAGTAATCGCGGATCAGCATGCCGCGGTGAATACGTTCCCGGGCCTTGTACACACCGCCCGTCACACCACGAGAGTTTGTAACACCCGAAGTCGGTGGGGTAACCTTTATGGAGCCAGCCGCCTAAGGTGGGACAGATGATTGGGGTGAAGTCGTAACAAGGTAGCCGTATCGGAAGGTGCGGCTGGATCACCTCCTTTCTAAGGAAAATAACGTTCGCTTACGTTTTGTTCAGTTTTGAAAGAAGCAATTCTTTCAGAATGTTGTTCTTTGAAAACTAGATAATAGATAGAAGGCAAATTTTTGCGTCAATCTTTTCAAAAACATACCATGTTTTATGGTTAAGTTAGAAAGGGCGCACGGTGGATGCCTTGGCACTAGGAGCCGATGAAGGACGGGACTAACACCGATATGCTTCGGGGAGCTGTAAGTAAGCTTTGATCCGGAGATTTCCGAATGGGGAAACCCACTGTTCGTAATGGAACAGTATCTTTACCTGAATACATAGGGTACTGAAGGCAGACCCGGGGAACTGAAACATCTAAGTACCCGGAGGAAGAGAAAGCAAACGCGATTTCCTGAGTAGCGGCGAGCGAAACGGAATTAGCCCAAACCAAGAGGCTTGCCTCTTGGGGTTGTAGGACACTCAACATGGAGTTACAAAGGAACGGGGTAAATGAAGAGGCTTGGAAAAGCCCGTCAGAGAAGGTAATAACCCTGTAGTTGAAACTTCGTTCCCTCCTGAGTGGATCCTGAGTACGGCGGGACACGAGAAATCCCGTCGGAAGCAGGGAGGACCATCTCCCAAGGCTAAATACTCCCTAGTGACCGATAGTGAACCAGTACCGTGAGGGAAAGGTGAAAAGCACCCCGGAAGGGGAGTGAAATAGATCCTGAAACCGTGTGCCTACAAGTAGTCAGAGCCCGTTAATGGGTAATGGCGTGCCTTTTGTAGAATGAACCGGCGAGTTACGATTTCATGCAAGGTTAAGTTGAGAAGACGGAGCCGCAGCGAAAGCGAGTCTGAATAGGGCGAATGAGTATGAGGTCGTAGACCCGAAACCAGGTGATCTACCCATGTCCAGGGTGAAGTTCAGGTAACACTGAATGGAGGCCCGAACCCACGCACGTTGAAAAGTGCGGGGATGAGGTGTGGGTAGCGGAGAAATTCCAATCGAACCTGGAGATAGCTGGTTCTCTCCGAAATAGCTTTAGGGCTAGCCTCATAATGAGAGTCTTGGAGGTAGAGCACTGATTGGACTAGGGGCCCTCATCGGGTTACCGAATTCAGTCAAACTCCGAATGCCAAAGACTTATTTATGGGAGTCAGACTGCGAGTGATAAGATCCGTAGTCAAAAGGGAAACAGCCCAGACCACCAGCTAAGGTCCCAAAGTATACGTTAAGTGGAAAAGGATGTGGAGTTGCTTAGACAACCAGGATGTTGGCTTAGAAGCAGCCACCATTTAAAGAGTGCGTAATAGCTCACTGGTCGAGTGACTCCGCGCCGAAAATGTACCGGGGCTAAACGTATCACCGAAGCTGTGGATTGACACCTCTGGTGTCAGTGGTAGGAGAGCGTTCTAAGGGCGTTGAAGCTAGACCGGAAGGACTGGTGGAGCGCTTAGAAGTGAGAATGCCGGTATGAGTAGCGAAAGAAGGGTGAGAATCCCTTCCACCGAATGCCTAAGGTTTCCTGAGGAAGGCTCGTCCGCTCAGGGTTAGTCAGGACCTAAGCTGAGGCCGAAAGGCGTAGGCGATGGACAACAGGTTGATATTCCTGTACCACCTATTCATCGTTTGAACGATGGGGGGACGCAGGAGGATAGGGTAAGCGCGCTGTTGGATATGCGCGTCCAAGCAGTTAGGCCGGAAACGAGGCAAATCCCGTTTCCATGAAGGCGGAGCTGTGATGGCGAGGGAAATATAGTACCGAAGTTCCTGATTCCACACTGCCAAGAAAAGCCTCTAGTGAGATGAAAGGTGCCTGTACCGCAAACCGACACAGGTAGGCGAGGAGAGAATCCTAAGGTGTTCGAGAGAACTCTCGTTAAGGAACTCGGCAAAATGACCCCGTAACTTCGGGAGAAGGGGTGCTTTTTAGGGTGAATAGCCCGGAAAAGCCGCAGTGAATAGGCCCAGGCGACTGTTTAGCAAAAACACAGGTCTCTGCGAAGCCGCAAGGCGAAGTATAGGGGCTGACACCTGCCCGGTGCTGGAAGGTTAAGGGGAGAGGTTAGCGCAAGCGAAGCTTTGAACCGAAGCCCCAGTAAACGGCGGCCGTAACTATAACGGTCCTAAGGTAGCGAAATTCCTTGTCGGGTAAGTTCCGACCCGCACGAAAGGTGTAACGATCTGGGCACTGTCTCAACGAGAGACTCGGTGAAATTATAGTACCTGTGAAGATGCAGGTTACCCGCGACAGGACGGAAAGACCCCGTGGAGCTTTACTGCAGCCTGATATTGAATTTTGGTACAGCTTGTACAGGATAGGTAGGAGCCTGAGAAGCCGGAGCGCCAGCTTCGGTGGAGGCGTCGGTGGGATACTACCCTGGCTGTATTGAAATTCTAACCCGCGCCCCTGATCGGGGCGGGAGACAGTGTCAGGTGGGCAGTTTGACTGGGGCGGTCGCCTCCTAAAGAGTAACGGAGGCGCCCAAAGGTTCCCTCAGAATGGTTGGAAATCATTCGCAGAGTGTAAAGGCACAAGGGAGCTTGACTGCGAGACCTACAAGTCGAGCAGGGACGAAAGTCGGGCTTAGTGATCCGGTGGTTCCGCATGGAAGGGCCATCGCTCAACGGATAAAAGCTACCCCGGGGATAACAGGCTTATCTCCCCCAAGAGTCCACATCGACGGGGAGGTTTGGCACCTCGATGTCGGCTCATCGCATCCTGGGGCTGTAGTCGGTCCCAAGGGTTGGGCTGTTCGCCCATTAAAGCGGTACGCGAGCTGGGTTCAGAACGTCGTGAGACAGTTCGGTCCCTATCCGTCGTGGGCGCAGGAAATTTGAGAGGAGCTGTCCTTAGTACGAGAGGACCGGGATGGACGCACCGCTGGTGTACCAGTTGTCTTGCCAAAGGCATAGCTGGGTAGCTACGTGCGGACGGGATAAGTGCTGAAAGCATCTAAGCATGAAGCCCCCCTCAAGATGAGATTTCCCATAGCGCAAGCTAGTAAGATCCCTGAAAGATGATCAGGTTGATAGGTCTGAGGTGGAAGCGTGGTGACACGTGCAGCTGACAGATACTAATCGATCGAGGACTTAACCAAAATGACGCCTGATATGTACTTCTTCTATTATCTAGTTTTGAAGGAACAACGTTCCTCATAGTTTGGTGGCGATAGCGAAGAGGTCACACCCGTTCCCATTCCGAACACGGCAGTTAAGCTCTTCAGCGCCGATGGTAGTTGGGGGTTCTCCCCCTGTGAGAGTAGGACGCCGCCAAGCAAAACGAGAGGCCAGCAGAGATGCTGGTCTTTTTTGTGTGCAGAAATGGATATTTCTTAAGAGCTCAAAAGAGTCCAAGAGTCCAAGAGTCCAATAAGCTAAAACCTGAATGCTAAGAACCAAGGAGGCCGAGGAAGCGAAGAAGTGAGCACCGGAGTGTAGGTTATAAACGAGGAGCGGAATGACTGAAGCTGACGAAGAAATGCGCAGTTTACCTCCATTCGGTAGTTCGAACACGGCAGTTTAGCTCGCGCACCGATAGCAGTTGGACTGCATGGAGCTTCTGCTAAAAACCCGCCACGTCCTGTAGCAGCGCAGAAGTAAGCACGTCTTGAGCAGTCCAGTGAGAATAGGAACCGCCAAATAAACGAAAGGCCAGCAGATTCGATGTGCCGGTATTTTTTTTGTGTAAAAAATGAGATTCATCATAACTAAATTCTTTAAAGACTTTCCACCAGTATGTGTACCGGTTAGCCTTTTAGCCTAATTCGCTCTAATAAACTGCTATTTGGCTCGAATGGAAGGTGATTTCGCTCTAATCAGAGAGAATTTCGCTCGAATGACAGCCGATTTGGCTCGATTATCCATATTTTTGGAAATTAAACGACCGCAATTAATAAGCATTTAACGTTTTAGGCATCCTTTTAGGCAAGAAAACTATGAATCAGTATTAAACTCACCCATAATAATCCAGATGTAAGGATTTACCTCTCTGTTTTTCATGTGTTTTGACTGCAATGGGGTATATAATACATGAAGACACAGCACAATCTACTACATATTGCATCGGAGTGACGGATATGCTTGAGAACGGCATTATCATGATTGGCATCATACTAGCCATTAATATTGTTTATGTTTCTTTTAATACGATTCGGATGATTCTTACCTTGAAGGGCCAGAAGTATTTGGCCGCATTCATCAGCATGATTGAGGTCATTATATATGTAATAGGCCTGAGGCTTGTGCTGGATAACCTGGATCAGATTCAGAATTTGATTGCTTATGCTGCGGGCTATGGAATCGGTGTGCTTGCAGGGATGAAGATTGAAGAAAAGCTGGCATTGGGTTATATTACTGTAAATGTCATTTCAACGGAACAGGATAAAAACCTGCCTAAGCTGCTCCGTGATAAGGGCTTCGGGGTAACGAACTGGGAGGCTCAGGGGCTTGAGGGAAACCGGATGGCTCTTCAGATTTTAACACCAAGAAAACATGAGCTGAAGGTGTATACTGTTATTAAGCAGATTGATCCCAAAGCATTTATTATTACTTATGAACCTAAAACGATACACGGTGGCTTTTGGGTGAAATCCGTGAAGAAAGGGAAGCTGTTTGGTGAGTAAAAAAAGTAAAATGATTTTTGAAGTGCAGGAAGGCGAGAGCATTGATGATTGCCTGTATAGGATGAAAGAGGAAGGCTATATGCCGGTGAAGCGGACAGAAAAGCCGATTTTTGAAGAAAAAAAGATCGACGGACTGTTAAAATATGAGCCTGTAAAGAGGAAAATCGTATTTGAAGCAAAGTTAGTCGACTAAACACGAACGATTTTAATTTATATTAAGATAATATTCGATTATTGCTTGACAGTGAAACATGGTCAGCGTTACTATGGTGATAGTGAAAATGAAATCTCTCATATAATACTTGGGGATATGGCCCAAAAGTTTCTACCCAATAACCGTAAATTATTGGACTATGAGAGAAAGTAGATGAACTTCCAGGATGTAATATGTCTTGTTTCTTAATGTTGGACAGACTGCGTTCCGGACAGACTGCTTTCTCTTTATGAGGAAGGTCTGTCCGGTTTTTTTATTTGCGATAAAAGAAAACCGGCAAGCTGGAGGAGAATATATGAAACCATCTGTTGGCGTTATTATGGGAAGCATTTCGGATTGGGAAACAATGAAATATGCGTGCGAGGCATTAGATCAGCTAGAGGTGCCGTATGAAAAAAGGGTTGTATCAGCCCATAGGACACCGGATGTTATGTTCGAATATGCAGAAAGCGCGAGGGACAGGGATATTAAAGTGATTATAGCGGGTGCCGGGGGAGCTGCCCACCTTCCGGGCATGGTTGCTTCCAAAACCACATTGCCTGTAATCGGCGTCCCTGTGCAGTCTAAAGCACTGAAGGGCATTGATTCATTGCTGTCGATTGTCCAGATGCCTGGCGGGATTCCGGTCGCGTCCGTTGCCATAGGAAAAGCAGGTGCCACAAATGCAGGGCTGCTTGCCTCACAGATGCTTGCCATCGAGGATAAGGAACTGGCACAAAGGCTTCAGTCCATGCGTGATGAAATCAGAGATAAGGTGCTTTTGAGTAATGAACAGCTTAAATGAGAAAGTGATCTTGCCGGGGCAGACGATAGGCATTATCGGCGGAGGGCAATTAGGCAGGATGATGGCACTGTATGCAAAGTCAGCCGGCCTTAACATTGCTGTTATCGATCCAGCAGAAAATGGACCATTAGCACAGGTGGCGGATGTTGAAATCATTGGGGCATATGATGACATGCTGGCACTTGAACAGCTTGCTGAAGCGAGTGACGTGATTACCTATGAATTTGAAAATATCAGCTCAGAAGCGCTGGATTGGCTGAAGGGGCATGCATATCTTCCTCAAGGCTCCAAGCTGTTAAAAATGACACAGGACCGCATCACGGAAAAGAAAGCGATACGTGAGGCAGGGGCCATGCTTGCACCATATTTCGAAATTAAAGAGCTTCAAGATGTTTATGATAAGATAGACGAGTTGGGCTATCCAAGCGTGCTTAAAACATCACGTGGCGGCTATGACGGAAAAGGGCAGCTTGTCATCCGGAAACAGGAAGAAATCGCAATGGCTGCCCCTTTGCTGAAGCATGGAGCTTGTGTGCTGGAGGCATGGGTACCATATAAAAAAGAGATTTCTGTGATTGTGGCAAGGAAAGAAAATGGCGAAATGAGTTATTTCCCTGTCGCGGAAAACCTTCATGTGGAAAACATTTTGCATCAAACCATTGTACCGGCGCGCATTAGCGCTGAAGCGGAGAAAAAAGCGCTGGAGATGGCCGGAAAACTGGCCGAATCTGCCGGGCTTGTCGGTTCGCTTGCCGTAGAGATGTTTCTGACAGAAGACGACAGCATTCTCATCAATGAGCTTGCGCCGCGGCCCCATAATTCTGGGCATTATACGATAGAGGCGTGCGAAACTTCACAGTTTGAGCAGCATATACGTGCGATATGCAACTGGCCTCTTGGAAGTACTGAATTAATGAAGCCGGCCGTGATGGTGAACATACTTGGACAGCATATCAATCCGATTATGAAGGCGATTCCTGGCCTGAAGGATTGGAACATTCATCTTTATGGAAAAAAAGAAGCCAAGTACAACCGGAAAATGGGGCATGTTACCCTGCTGCGGGAGTCTGTCGATGCAGCTCTTTCCGAGATACGTGAAAGCGGCATTTGGCTAAGAGAAAGCGAAACGGAGGACCAATTATGATTGAACGTTATACACGCCCGGAAATGGGTGCGATTTGGACAGAGGATAACCGCTTTAAAGCATGGCTTGAAGTGGAGATTCTGGCATGTGAGGCATGGTCAGAGCTTGGAGTGATACCAAAGGAAGATGTCAAGCTTCTTCGCAAGAATGCTTCTTTTGATGCAAAAAGGATACAGGAAATTGAAGAAGAAACACGCCATGATGTGGTTGCTTTTACAAGAGCAGTTTCAGAAACATTGGGAGATGAGCGCAAATGGGTGCATTATGGACTTACCTCTACGGATGTTGTCGACACAGCCCTTTCTTATGTCCTGAAACAAGCAAATGAAATTCTTGAGAAAGACCTGGACCGTTTTGTGGAAATTTTGAAAAACAAAGCCCGTGAACATAAGCATACCGTGATGATGGGGCGTACTCACGGAGTTCATGCCGAGCCTACTACCTTTGGCCTTAAGCTTGCTCTTTGGTACGAAGAAATGAAGCGGAATGTAAATCGTTTCAAGGAAGCCAGGAAGAATATCGAGTTCGGCAAAATTTCCGGAGCTGTTGGAACATACGCCAATATTGACCCGTTTGTTGAGCAATATGTATGCGAAAAGCTTGGCCTTAAGGCTGCGCCGATTTCAACGCAAACCCTGCAGCGGGACCGCCATGCGCACTATCTCAGCACAATTGCTTTGATCGCTACCTCAATCGAGAAGTTTGCAACTGAAATACGCGGCCTTCAGAAGAGTGAAACAAGAGAGGTCGAGGAATTCTTTGCAAAAGGCCAAAAAGGTTCTTCTGCTATGCCTCATAAGCGCAATCCGATCGGTTCGGAAAATATGACAGGTATGGCACGCGTCATTCGCGGTTATATGATGGCGGCGTATGAAAATGTTGCCCTTTGGCATGAACGTGATATTTCACATTCTTCAGCAGAACGGATCATTTTGCCTGACGCAACGATCGCTTTAAATTATATGCTGAACAGGTTTGGAAATATTGTGAAAAACCTGACCGTATTCCCGGAGAATATGAAGCGGAATATGGACCGAACACTTGGCTTGATCTATTCACAGCGTGTGCTGCTTGCGCTGATTGACAAAGGCCTTGTTCGCGAAGAAGCGTATGATACGGTCCAGCCGCATGCCATGGCTGCCTGGGAAGAGCAGGTCCCTTTCCGCTCATTGCTTGAACAGGATGATAAAATCACCAGCCTGTTAACGAAGGAAGAGCTCGATGACTGCTTTGATTACCATTACCACCTGAAATATGCAGATGTGATCTTTGACCGTCTGGGATTATGATAGTTCCCCTGCTGCCGTCTGGCGGCGGGGACTTCCTTAACAATCGCTTTAAAAATAAAATTGCCAATATTCCGCAAATGGGGGCCTCAAAATGGAAAAGCGCGAATTGCTGTACGAAGGGAAAGCCAAGAAGATTTATGGAACAGACGATGAAAATATACTATGGGTTTCGTATAAGAATTCTGCTACAGCCTTTAATGGTGTCAAGAAAGAAGAAATAGAAGGCAAGGGCAGGCTCAATAATGAGATTACCAGCCTGATATTTTCAAAGCTTCATGAAGCCGGTATTCCGTCTCATTTTATAAAAAAAACATTGGACAGCGAACAGCTGGTAAAAAAGGTTACCATCATCCCGCTTGAAGTTGTGGTCCGGAATACAGCAGCAGGAACTTTGTCTAAACGCCTTGGGCTTTTAGAGGGCACACCGTTAAAGAAAACATTGGTGGAATTTTATTATAAGGATGACGAGCTGGGCGATCCGCTATTAACCGAAGACCACATTTGGGAGCTTGATCTCGCTTCTAAGGGAGAATTGCTGCAGTTAAAGGAACAAGCACTCAAGGTGAATACCTTTTTATCAAGCTTTTTTAAAGAACTGGGTGTGAATCTGATTGATTTCAAACTTGAATTTGGCAAGACAGGGGACAATGAAATCCTGCTGGCTGATGAAATATCTCCAGATACATGCCGTTTATGGGATTCTGAAACAAACGAAAAGCTCGATAAAGATGTATTCCGCAGAGACCTTGGAAGCCTCACAGATGCATATGAAAAAATTTTAGCAAAGCTTGGAGGACGTCAGCATGTATAAAGTTAAAGTCTATATCACATTAAGGGAAAGTGTACTGGATCCCCAGGGAACAGCAGTCATGCATTCACTGCACAGCTTAACATATGAAGATGTGAAAGATGTGCGCATCGGGAAATATATGGAGCTTATGATTGAGAAAAACGGGAATGATGTGGACCAGCTTGTAAGGGATATGTGTGAAAGGCTCCTGGCGAATACTGTCATTGAAGATTATCGCTTCGAAATCAAGGAGGTCGTATCACAGTGAAATTCGCCGTCATAGTTTTTCCGGGTTCCAATTGTGATATAGACATGCTGCATGCCATCAAGGATGAGCTTGGAGAAGAAGCGGAATATGTGTGGCATACTGCTGACAGCCTAGACGAATACGACGCCGTTCTTTTGCCAGGGGGCTTTTCATATGGAGATTATCTGCGTTCAGGAGCCATTGCGCGCTTTTCAAGAGTCATGATCGAAGTCATAAAAGCAGCGGAAGCAGGAAAGCCGGTTCTTGGGGTCTGCAATGGATTTCAAATTCTCCTGGAAGCTGGCCTTTTGCCTGGAGCCATGTTAAGGAATAGTGATCTGAAATTTATCTGCCGCCCTGCCAGCCTGAAGATTACAAACGCCGGAACATTATTCACAACAGGTTATTCAGAGGGCGAAGTTATCACAATTCCCATCGCACATGGTGAAGGTAATTATTATTGTGATGAAGAAACTCTACAGTCACTGACAGAGAATAATCAAATTGTGTTCACGTACCACGGGGAAAACCCAAATGGGAGTCTTCAGGATATTGCCGGGATTGTGAATGAAAGAGGAAATGTACTCGGAATGATGCCGCATCCAGAGCGTGCTGTGGACAGCTTGCTTGGAAGCGCCGATGGAATAAAGGTATTTCAGTCAATCGTGAGAAACTGGAGGGAATCACATGCAGTTAATGCTTGAGCCAAGTCCGGAAATGATCAAGGATAAACGGATTTATGCAGAAATGGGACTTAGTGATGAAGAATTTGTGATGGTTGAAAAAATCCTCGGGCGCACACCAAACTATACGGAAACAGGACTGTTTTCAGTGATGTGGTCTGAGCACTGCTCGTATAAGAACTCCAAGCCTGTGCTGAAAAAATTCCCGGTAACAGGCGAAAAAGTGCTCCAGGGACCAGGTGAAGGAGCCGGGATTGTGGATATTGGCGATAATCAGGCAGTTGTCTTTAAGATTGAGAGCCATAACCATCCTTCTGCAATCGAACCCTACCAGGGAGCGGCAACAGGGGTTGGCGGGATCATCCGAGACGTATTTTCAATGGGAGCACGCCCTATCGCTCTATTAAACTCGCTTCGTTTCGGAGAACTTGATAATCCCCGTGTGAAGTATCTATTCAAAGAGGTCGTGGCAGGCATTGCAGGATACGGAAACTGCATCGGCATTCCGACGGTTGGAGGAGAGATCCAGTTTGATCCGTGCTATGCGGGAAATCCCCTGGTGAATGCGATGTGCGTCGGATTGATCAATCATGATGAAATCCAAAAAGGGCAGGCCCGCGGCACGGGAAATACGGTTATGTATGTAGGAGCCAAAACAGGCCGTGATGGCATTCATGGAGCGACATTTGCCTCTGAAGAGCTTACAGATGCTTCTGAGGAGAAGCGCCCTGCTGTGCAGGTTGGGGATCCATTCATGGAAAAACTTTTGCTTGAAGCATGCCTTGAACTGATTGGATCAGATGCACTGGTTGGAATCCAGGATATGGGCGCTGCAGGACTTGCAAGCTCATCAGCTGAAATGGCCAGTAAAGCAGGGTCGGGAATCGAGATGAATCTAGATCTTGTGCCGCAGCGCGAAGCAGGGATGACCGCTTATGAAATGATGCTTTCAGAGTCACAGGAAAGAATGCTGATCGTCGTGAAAAAAGGGCGCGAGCAGGAAATCATTGAGCTGTTCCAAAAGTACGATTTGGAAGCTGTTGCGGTCGGGAAAGTAACGGATGATAAAATGCTAAGGCTTTACCATAATGGCTCAATTGCGGCAAATGTGCCTGCTGATGCTCTGGCGGAGGAAGCGCCGGTTTATCATAAACCCTCCCGCGAACCAGGGTATTTCCGTGAGTTTCAGGAAATGGATATGCCTGTCCCGCAGGTGCATGATTATAAAGAAACCCTTAAAGGACTGCTTAAGCAGCCAACCATTGCCAGTAAGGAATGGGTGTTTGATCAATACGATTATATGGTCAGGACCTCCACGGTTGTTCCCCCGGGTTCTGATGCAGCGGTTGTCCGCATCAGGGATACCAATAAGGCGCTGGCAATGACAACCGACTGCAATTCCAGGTATCTCTATTTAGATCCTGAAACCGGCGGAAGGATCGCGGTTTCTGAAGCTGCGCGGAACATCGTCTGTTCCGGTGCAGAACCCTTGGCGATCACGGACTGCCTTAACTTCGGAAATCCTGAGAAGCCGGAGATTTTCTGGCAGATTGAAAAAGCAGCAGATGGAATGAGCGAGGCATGCCGCACACTGGGCACACCGGTTATTGGCGGAAATGTATCTTTATATAACGAAACAAATGGCATGGCGATTTACCCGACTCCGGTTATCGGCATGGTTGGCCTGGTAAAGGACCTTTCTCATATCACTACTCAAAACTTTAAAAATGACGGAGACCTCATTTATGTAATCGGGCAAGCAGAAAACGAATTCGGCGGCAGCGAGCTTCAAAAAATGATTCATGGGAAAATTTTCGGAACAGCACCCGCACTGGATTTGGATCTTGAGAAACAGCGGCAAAGCCAGCTGCTGAATGCCATTCGAAATGGACTTGTTGCTTCTGCACATGACCTTGCAGAAGGAGGATTGGCAGTGGCGCTTGCTGAATCACTTTTTGGAGGGCATGGTCTTGGGGCAAGTGTAGTGCTAAAAGGAAATACTGTTTGTGAATTATTCAGCGAAACACAATCCCGTTTCCTCATTTCCGTAAAACCGGAAAATAAAGATACATTTGAAGCAGGCATAAAAGATGCAATTCAAATCGGTGAAGTGAATGCTTCAGGTTTCCTCAGGATTATGGACAGTGAAAACAATATGATTGTTGACGGGGATACAGAAGAACTATTTTCAGCCTGGAGAGGAGCGATACCATGCTTGCTGAATTAAAAGGATTAAATGAAGAGTGCGGATTGTTCGGGGTCTGGGGACACGAGGATGCAGCGCAGATTACGTATTACGGCCTTCACAGCCTGCAGCACCGCGGCCAGGAAGGTGCAGGGATCGTCTTGACAGATGGCGGGCGTCTCAGCGGCCTTAAGGGAGAGGGACTCGTTACTGAGGTGTTTACAGCGGATAAGATGCAAAGTCTTTCTGGCAAAGCGGCAATCGGCCATGTGAGATATGCAACATCTGGCGGCGGCGGATATGAAAATGTCCAGCCCCTGCTGTTTAACTCCCAGAGCGGAGGAATGGCACTGGCCCATAACGGAAATCTGGTTAATGCCGTTCAGCTTAAAGCGCAGCTTGAAGCACAGGGAAGCATCTTCCAGACTACTTCTGACACCGAGGTTCTTGCACACTTAATAAAAAAGGGCGGCTTCTCGGATTTCAAGAGTCGAGTGAAAAATGCCCTTTCCATGCTAAAAGGCGCCTACGCGTTCCTTATTATGGATGAAAATCAGATGCTTGTCGCACTTGACCCGCATGGACTGCGCCCGCTTTCATTAGGAAAGCTTGGAGACGCGTATGTGGTGGCTTCAGAAACATGTGCCCTTGATATCGTCGGAGCGGAGTTTATCAGAGACATCCAGCCTGGAGAGCTTCTTGTGATTGATGATTCCGGCATTACCGCAGAACGTTTCTCGCTTTCCACACAGCGCTCGATGTGTACGATGGAATATATTTACTTTTCGCGTCCGGACAGCAATATTGATGGAATCAATGTTCATACAGCGAGAAAAAATTTAGGCAAGCAGCTGGCTTTAGAAGCCTTTATAGAAGCAGATGTAGTAACAGGTGTACCGGACTCAAGCATATCAGTAGCTATTGGGTATGCCGAAGCAACAGGTATTCCTTATGAGCTTGGCTTGATTAAAAACCGTTATGTCGGAAGGACCTTCATCCAGCCTTCACAGTCACTTCGTGAACAGGGTGTGAAGATGAAGCTTTCTGCCGTCCGGGGAGTAGTTGAGGGCAAACGGGTGGTTATGGTGGATGATTCCATTGTGCGCGGGACGACTAGCAAAAGAATTGTATCTCTTTTGAAGGAAGCGGGAGCAAAGGAAGTTCATGTTTTGATCAGCTCGCCGCCGATAAAAAATCCATGCTATTACGGAATCGATACATCCACAACGGAGGAATTGATCGCCTCCGACAATTCAGTTGAAGAAATCCGCAAAATTATCGGTGCGGACACGCTTACGTTCTTAAGCGTGGAAAGAACGGTCGCTGGAATCGGAAGGCCTTTTGAGGGAGAGCTTCATGGTCAGTGCATGGCTTGCTTCACGGGTAAATATCCGACTGAAATATTCGAAGAAACCAAGCTTCAGCTTAGCCAAAAATGTTAATCAAACGTTTGATTAAATTTGTTTGAGGCAAGCAGCGCAAGGGTTCTGCCATCTTTCTCCGGAGACTGGCGGAGCTTTCAAAAGAGAGGACTGAAATATAAATGGCCAATGCGTACAAAGATGCAGGAGTGGATATTGAAGCGGGCTACGAGGCTGTGGACCGCATGAAAAAGCACGTTCAGCGAACGCTGCGCCCTGAGGTTCTGAACGGCTTGGGCGGTTTTGGCGGAATGTTTGACCTATCGGCTCTAGGCTTAAAGGAGCCGGTTCTTGTTTCAGGAACGGACGGTGTCGGTACGAAGCTTAAGCTGGCATTTATGCTTGATAAGCATGATTCAATTGGTATCGACTGTGTGGCAATGTGTGTGAATGACATTGTTGTACAGGGTGCAGAACCCCTTTATTTCATGGATTATATTGCGTGCGGAAAAGCGAAGCCAGAAGTAATTGAAAGCATTGTTGAAGGCGTGGCAGAGGGCTGCCGGGATGCTGGCTGTGCATTAATCGGCGGAGAAACGGCTGAGATGCCCGGAATGTATCATGATGACGAATATGATTTGGCAGGCTTTACGGTAGGCGCCTGCGAGAAGTCCGGACTTATAAACGGGAACAGCATGAAAGCGGGAGATGTGCTGATCGGCCTTGCTTCAAGCGGCATCCACAGCAACGGCTATTCGCTTGTCCGCAAGATTCTGCTTGAAGATGAAAAGCTTGATTTATACAGCTACTTCGAAGAACTCGGCGCAACCCTTGGAGAGGAATTGCTGACTCCAACGAAAATTTACGTTAAACCTCTATTATCCGCTATGAAAAAATTTATGATCAAAGGGATGGCTCATATCACTGGCGGCGGATTTATTGAAAACATTCCCCGGATGATGCCTGAAAACCTTGGAGCGGAAATACAAAAGGATTCATGGGCTATTCCTCCTATTTTCAGCTTTCTTGAAAAAAGGGGAAATCTGAACCAAGCTGAAATGTTTAATATATTTAACATGGGTATCGGAATGGTACTCGCTGTGAGTGAAAACGATGCAGCAGATTTTATCAGCCATTTTGAGGAATGCGGAGAAAAAGCATATGTGATCGGAAAAGTGACAGGCGATAAGGGAGTTTCGTTTAAATAGTAAGTGCTGATAGATGGATATTACCGTCACCCTGGCGTGCTTTAAATGATGCTTTAGGATGTGGCGGTTTTCCGTTTTGGACATGTTTTTTTAAGGGGGAGACTATGAAAAAAATTGCTGTTTTCGCTTCTGGAAGCGGAAGCAACTTTCAGGCTATTGCGGACGAAATTAAAGCAGGGGGTTTAAAGGCTGAAATCTCTTTGCTTGTCTGTGACCGTCCAGGCGCACTAGTCCTTGAAAGAGCTTCAGGCGAAGGAGTTAACGTTTTTTGTTTTTCGCCAAAAGAATATGAAAGCAAGGAAATGTTTGAACTGGAAATCTTATCGGCGCTTTCGGAGCACGAAGCGGAATATATTGTTCTTGCCGGATATATGCGCCTGATCGGCCACACTCTGCTGCAAAAATTCCCGCAGAAAATCATAAATATCCATCCATCCTATCTGCCGGCTTTCCCCGGGAAGGATGCCATTGGACAAGCATTTGATGCTGGTGTGAAGGAAACCGGGGTGACCATTCATTATGTGGATGAAGGCATGGATACCGGACCGGCCATAGCCCAAAGGAAGGTTCCTGTTTTACCGGGCGATACAAAGGAAGCTCTGCAAAAAAGGATCCAAGCTGTGGAGCACGAACTGTACCCGCAAGTGTTAAACAAGATATTGCATACATAAGACATTAAACGGAGGGATCATGATGACTAAACGCGCATTGCTAAGTGTTTCTGATAAAACGGGAATCATTGAATTTGCTAAAGGATTAAAGGAAGCAGGCTTTGAACTTATATCAACTGGAGGAACGAAAAAGGCCCTTCAGGAAAATGGAATCGAAGTAACTGGGATTAGCGAGGTGACGGGCTTTCCTGAAATTCTGGACGGAAGAGTAAAGACCCTTCATCCGAATGTTCACGGCGGTTTACTGGCAAGACCAAATGATGCCTCACACAAAGCACAGCTCGAGGAGAATCAGATCCAGCCAATATCATTGGTTTGCGTAAATCTTTATCCTTTCCAGCAGACTATTGCAAAAGAGAATGTAACGGCAGAGGATGCCATTGAAAATATTGATATCGGCGGACCAACCATGCTTCGCTCGGCTGCAAAAAACCATGAGTTTGTTACAGTGGTCGTCGATCATGCTGATTACGATACGGTGCTCACGCAGTTTAAAGATGAAGGAGATGTTTCGTTCAGCTTCAAAAGAAAGCTTGCCGCGAAGGTGTTCCGCCATACAGCTGCATATGATGCCGTAATATCCGAGTATATGACAGAGCTTGCTGAAGAAGAAAATCCCGAGAGCCTTACGGTTACTTATAACCTGAAGCAATCTTTAAGATATGGAGAAAATCCGCACCAAAAAGCTGCTTTTTACAGCAAGCCATCAGGAGCATCCTTCTCCGTTGCCCATGCTCAGCAGCTTCACGGAAAAGAGCTTTCCTATAATAACATCAATGATGCGGATGCAGCCCTGCAGATCGTGAAGGAATTCAGTGAGCCCGCAGCTGTGGCTGTCAAGCACATGAATCCATGCGGTGTGGGAACAGGTTCCAGCATTTCAGAGGCTTTTGCTAAAGCATACGAAGCAGATCCTACCTCGATCTTTGGCGGAATCATTGCGTTAAACCGGGAAGTGGATAAAGAAACTGCAGAAAAGCTGCGTGAAATCTTCCTTGAAATTATTATTGCACCATCCTTCTCTGAAGAAGCATTCGGGGTGCTGACTGGTAAGAAGAACATCCGTCTACTGACAGTTTCCTTTGAAGGTGATAACAATCTGGAGAAAAAGATTTCCTCTGTACAAGGCGGATTGCTGGTGCAGGATAGCGATGCTTATGGCTTTGAAGAAGCGGAAATCACAGTGCCTACTAAACGGGAGCCAACAGAAAAGGAATGGGAAGCCCTGAAGCTTGGCTGGAAAATCGTGAAGCATGTTAAATCGAACGCCATTGTGGTTTGTGATGACAAAATGACGCTTGGTGTCGGTGCCGGGCAAATGAACCGGGTCGGATCGGCTAAAATTGCCCTGGAGCAGGCGGGAGAAAAAGCCAAAGGAAGCGCAATGGCTTCTGATGCTTTCTTCCCAATGGATGATACTGTAGAAGCAGCCCATAAAGCAGGTGTTACAGCAATTATTCAGCCGGGCGGCTCTGTCCGCGATGAGGATTCTATCAAAAAAGCGGATGACTATGGTATTGCCATGGTATTCACGGGAGTGCGCCATTTTAAACATTAAGCAGCCATTTCTAGGTCTTCTATAAATGATTCGCTCTAATTAACGCCTATTTAGCTCTAATGGAGCAGAATCTGGCTCTAATCATCAGGTGTTTGGCTCGAATGAAGAGTGATTCGGCGTTATTATCCAATTAAATGGAAATTGTAAGGCTGTATATAAAGTTCCAGGATGCATTTACAAAAAACCCGATAAAGAGGTGAGCAGGCATGAATGTATTAGTTATTGGCCGCGGCGGCAGGGAGCATGCAATCGCGAGAAAGCTTTATGAAAGTGAAAGGGTGGATACGGTGTATGCTGCTCCTGGCAATCCGGGAATGACAGATGTTGCGGTCTTGGCTGACATTGATGAAACCGACCATGAGGGGCTGATTGCTTTTGCAAAATCACGCCATGCCGATCTCACTTTTATTGGAGCGGAAACTCCTTTATTGAATGGCCTTGCAGATGATTTTAAGGCGGCCGGCCTTAAGGTATTCGGACCTGTAAAAGCTGCTGCGGAAATAGAAGGCAGCAAATCCTTTGCCAAGGATCTGATGAAGAAATACGGCATTCCGACCGCAGAATATGGCACTTTTTCAGACCTTTCGTCAGCACAAGCATACCTGGAGAAAAAGGGTGCCCCGATTGTCATAAAAGCGGATGGCCTTGCTGCCGGAAAGGGTGTTGTGGTGGCAAATTCCATTAAGGAAGCAAATGACGCCCTTAAGGACATGCTGATTGATTCAAAATTTGGCGCTGCTTCATCAAGAGTGGTTATCGAAGAGTTTTTGGATGGAGAGGAATTTTCTCTGATGGCCTTTGTGAACGGAGAAAAGGTGTATCCGATGGCGATTGCACAAGACCATAAGCGGGCCTATGACGGAGACGAAGGACCGAATACAGGCGGCATGGGTGCATATTCTCCAGTACCTCAGATTTCTGCAAAAACCGTTGAGCAAGCAGTGGAAACTGTGCTGAAACCCGCCGCAGCCGCACTTGTGAAAGAGGGGCGCTCCTTTACCGGGGTGCTGTATGCCGGCTTGATTTCTACAAAAAAAGGAACAAAAGTGATTGAATTCAACGCCCGCTTCGGAGATCCGGAAACACAGGTTGTCCTGCCGCGCCTCCAAAACGACTTTGCGGAAACACTTGAGGCGGTCCTTGAAGGCCGTGATTATGAACTGAATTGGGATTCAGACGCAGTCATCGGAGTGGTAGCAGCTGCAAAGGGTTATCCGGGGAATTATGAAAAAGGCGCTGTGATTGAGGGAATTGACAATCTTTCATCAGACCTTCATATATATCATGCTGGAACTGGAATAAACAGCTCTGGACAGGTGATCACAGCAGGAGGTCGAGTTCTTTTGATTGCTGCCAAAGGTGCAAATCTATCGGCAGCGCAGGATAAGGTATATAAAGAAATGGACCGCGTAAAAAGCGAAGGGCTTTATTGGAGAAAGGACATTGGACATAAAGCGCTGAAGGCCGAAGCGATAAAATAGCAAAAGCCGCCTCTTTAAAGGGGCGGCTTTTTACTGTAATAAACTGAAGAATCTGCAGCGGTCAATGAATTAATGGATGAAAGAGATCACCTGCTGAATTATGAGAATAGAAATCCATTTTCATAGAAAAGGATTTCTAGGGCGGTTAATGATCTATCTTGCAAAAAAAAGGAATTATATACCAATAGAAAACTAGCATCAAATGTTTTATGATATGTAAGGTTTAAAGTAATTAATTGGAAAGGATGGATGGTTATGAAGAAATTTTCCGTTATTTTACTGTCATTTGGTTTGGTGCTTGGTTTTTCATTCAGCGCAGGCGACAATGCTAAAGCCAGTACAAAAATCATCAGCTACAAAAATTGCACAGCGTTAAACAAGGTATATAAAGGCGGAGTGGCAAAATCGTCGAAGGTTAAAAACAAAGGCGGAAAAACACACTACAAGCCGTACGTATCAAGCGCACTTTACAGTAAAAACAGCCATAGCGACAGAGACAAAGATGGAATTGCGTGTGAAAGATAAGAGCTGAAAGGCTCTTTTTTTTATGCTCTGTGGCTTAATAACAAATCCCTGCACGCCGCTTCATGAATTCCGTGCTTTTTAGCTGAGACAGGGCAAACTCGGCTGTATCCTGGACCGATATTTCTGTTCCTCCCTCAGGCAGCATATCTGGTTCCGTACGATAGCTTCCTGTCCTTATCCCATCAGGCAGATAGGTAGGGCATACTATCGTCCACTCAAGTCCGCTATCCTTAAGGAAGGTGTAAACCTTATGGTGTTCAATTGCTGCTGTGGCAGACTTTCGCCTTGTTTCACTGGATTGGTAGCGAAGGCTATCAGGCTGAAGCCTGCTTTGGAGAATCCCTGCAGTGCCGATTGTAATCAGTCTTTTAATACCCTCTTTTTTCATCGCTTCGCATATAAGCGGTATACTATCTGAAAGTGTTGTGGTTTTATCTGTGTTCAACGAGCTGATCACGGCATCACAGCCGTTTATTGCAGCTTGTATATCCTTAATTTTCAGCACATTTCCTTCTAGAACGGCCAATTTTTCATCTGAAATCCCGACTTTTTCAGGAGAGCGGACCAATGCTGTTACACGATGTCCTTCCTGAATGGCATATGTAACTAAATGGCTGCCGACACGCCCTGTTGCCCCTAAAATCAGCAGATTCATAGATTATCACCTCATGAGACAATTTTCGGTTTTTAATAAGAAAATTTTTGCAGATAATAATGAAAATGTATCATATTGCCTTTGTGTATTCTACTTTTAGTGCGAGCTATTTAATTACAGGAACTAAAAAGTGCCTGAAGAACTTTTTAGTTCCTATATTACAAAAAAGTGCGTACTTTTCTTCTGGCAGCATATCCTCCATACTAGTTTTTGCAGGATATGCATGAATACTAGTGTGCAGCAGGAAGGCACTTATTAATATAATGGGAGGTTTTAATAAATGGCGAGTTCTTTACAAGATCGTGTTACGCTGAATAATGGAACAAAAATGCCTTGGTTTGGTCTTGGTGTTTTTAAGGTGGAGGAAGGGCCAGAGCTTGTTGAAGCGGTTAAAACAGCAATCAAGCATGGCTATCGCAGCATCGATACAGCGGCTATTTATGGAAATGAAGAGGGAGTAGGACAGGGAATAAGGGAAGGAATGAAGGAAGCCGGCATTACCCGTGAGGAGCTGTTCGTGACATCTAAGGTTTGGAATTCAGATTTAGGATACGAAACAGCCATAGCGGCATATGAGTTGAGCTTGAAAAAGCTGGGTCTTGAATACTTGGATTTATATCTGATACATTGGCCTGTTGAAGGAAAATATAAAGACGCTTGGAAAGGCCTGGAGAAGCTTTATCAGGATGGAAAAGTGAAGGCTATTGGAGTGAGCAACTTCCAGGTGCATCACCTGAAAGATCTAATGGAGGACGCGCAAGTCAAGCCCGTGGTCAATCAAGTCGAGCTTCACCCGCATTTAACTCAAGAAGAGGTACGGGCATATTGCAAAGAACAAGGCATTCAAGTGGAAGCGTGGTCTCCGTTAATGCAAGGGCAGCTGCTTGATCATCCTGTGCTTGATGAAATCGCTAAAAAGCATAACAAAACAATTGCTCAAGTTATTCTGCGCTGGGATTTGCAGCATGAAGTCATCACAATCCCTAAGTCTGTGAAAGAGCAGAGGATTATCGGAAATGCACAGGTATTTGACTTCGAGCTGATTGAAGAAGAAATGGTAAAAATAGATGAATTGAATCAAAATAAGCGTGTCGGTCCTGACCCGGACCATATTGATTTCTAAATCCTAAATAGAGGCTGTGCCATTGGTCAGATTCATGACTAGCGGCACAGCCTCTTTTTCTTGTAAGGCATTCGGGCTGATTAAGCGAGGGTTATCTGGTATCTCCGCTGCTCTGAAGTTTGGCCGAATTCACTTATGCATTTCCTGCTTGATTGCATCTGGCATTACAGCATCCGCAAGGTCCCGGTTTCTTTCCATGGCATCTGTTATCGGGCAATAACGTGTGGCACCGCTGGCTACTTTCATGGAGGCAAGCATGGCAGTCAGCACATAAGATTGCTTCCAAGGTTTCCTGACGAGTTTGGCTGTTGACCATGTGAGCAGGGTTAGTCCGAATGTCATTCTTACAAAGCCATTCATTATACTGATATTTTGTTTATCGTTCATATTTTATTGTCCGCCCTTCATAAAGTTTTAACATTAAATTGCTAAACTTTAATGTGTTAATATGCTGAATATGGTACTATTAAGGAAAATTGGATTGCATTTTCCTTTTGTCCGGGTCATAAAAAACCCCTTTGTTAATACAATGAAATGTATATCCCGATTCAAACGGAGGGATGGATTTGCTGGAACAGCGCTACAGATGGAAAAATACGCAGCTGCGCGAGCATATTGACGTGCTGGATGGCATGAAGGCTCCGCATATCTTATTGAAAAACACTACTTATTTAAATCAGTATCTGCGTAAATGGATGAAAGCGAATATCTGGATTTATGAAGACCGGATTATTTACGTGGGCGAAAAGCTCCCTGACGATATCACGGGCTGTGAGGTGCTGGATTGCAAGGGCCAGGTTCTGGTTCCGGGGTACATAGAGCCTCATTCCCATCCATTTCAGTTATATAATCCCCAGACATATGCACGCTATTCGTCATACTACGGGACAACCACATTGATCAATGATAACCTTTTGCTTTTTTTGCAATTAGATAAAAAGAAAGCGTTTACTTTATTGAAGGAGCTCCGTAATTTACCGTCTTCCATGTACTGGTGGTGCCGGTTTGATTCACAGACTGAGCTCAGGAATGATGAGAGGATTTTTACTCATGAAGATATTAAGTCCTGGCTTGAGCATGATGCGGTCTTGCAGGGCGGTGAGCTGACTGGGTGGCCATCCCTGCTTGCAGGGGATGACATGATGCTGCACTGGATTCAGGAAGCTAAGAGAATGAGAAAACAGATTGAAGGGCATTTTCCCGGCGCTTCCGAGAAAACGCTTGCAAAAATGATGCTGTTCGGAGTCGGATGCGATCATGAAGCGATGACCGGGAAAGAAGTGATGACGAGATTGTTGCAGGGATATACCGTTTCACTCAGATATTCATCCATCCGTCCGGATCTTCCTGTGCTGCTCGATGAAATTCTGGAAATGGGCATATCCCATTTCGACAGGTTCTTTTTTACAACAGACGGATCTCCGCCTTCCTTCTATGAAAATGGCCTGATTGATGTGATGATTAAAATGGCGATTGACCGGGGAATACCGGTAATTGATGCCTATAATATGGCCACTATTAACATAGCGAAGTATTATAACATTGAATACCTGCATGGAAGCATTGCGACCGGCCGGGTGGCAAACATCAATTTTTTATCTGACGAGAAAAATCCAGTTCCTGTTTCGGTGCTCGCCAAGGGCCAATGGGTGAAAAAAGACGGCGTAAACCTGGATTCCGATCATGATATAGGTTGGACAGATTATGATTTCGAGCCGCTCGAGCTTAACTGGAAAATGGATTTCGATGATCTCGAATTTTCAATGCCTTTTGGGATCGAGATGGTGAATGATGTGATTACGAAGCCGTACTCCATCTCCTCAGATGTATCATATGGAGAGCTATCCTTCAATAACGATGAATGTTTTTTTGTCATGCTCGACAGGGACGGCACGTGGCGCATCAATACAATCGTAAAGGGCTTTGCAGACAGGCTGTGCGGAATTGTAAGCTCTTATTCCAACACGGGTGATATTGTGGCGATTGGCAAACGGAAGGAAGACATCATCCTTGCCTTTAACAGAATGAAAGAAATGGGCGGGGGCATAGTACTTGCCGAAAATGGGAAAATCATCTTCGAACTTCCTCTGAAACTAAAGGGATTGATGTCAGACAAACCGGTAGAGAAGCTTATAAAGGAAGAAAAGGAATTAAAGCAGCTATTGAAGGAGAGGGGATATCCTTTTTCTGACCCGATTTATACGATGCAGTTCTTCTCATCCACCCATCTGCCTTATATCCGGGTGACTCAAAATGGAGTATACGATGTTATGAAGAAAACTATACTCTTTCCTTCTATAATGCGTTAAAATATAAAAGAAGAAGTTTTTCAATCTCGAGGGAAATAGCCTGAAAATTTAGTCAGGGAGTGTGCGGTCTTCATGCGTAAAACTTTTTCAATCCTGCTGTCTTCGTTTCTTCTGATGGCTGGCTGCAGCCATAAACAAGATGACAAACCCAAACAGGAACCTCGGTCAACAGATAGCACTAAAACTAAAGATACAGATATAAAGCAACATCTATATAAGTCCCCTTTAACGGGATTAGGCACGAAAGATCCTGCGGACAGCAGGGCAGTTGCCATCATGATTAACAATCATCCGAAGGCAAGGCCGCAAACGGGGCTTTCGAAAGCAGATATTGTGTACGAAATGCTTGCTGAAGCAGGTATAACCAGGTTCTTGGCTGTATATCAAAGTGAAATGCCAGAGCAGGCAGGTCCGGTACGCAGTGCGCGGGATTATTTTGTAAAATTGGCCAAAGGCTTCAATAGTGTTTATATAGCACATGGTTATAGCCCGGATGCCAAAAAGCTTCTCAAAAGCGGTTATATTGATAATCTGAACGGGATCCAGTATGATGGCACACTGTTCAAACGATCTTCAGACCGGAAAGCTCCACATAATTCCTATATTACCTTCAGCAGCATTGAAAAGGGAGCAAAGATGAAATCTTTTGATTTAACCGGCGCGCCCAGGGCATTTTCATTTCTGAATGCTAAGCAGCTGAAGGAATTGTAGGGAGACCCGGCAGAAACGGTTTCCGTTTCATATGGTTCCGCATCTTTCGATGATACTTATACGTATGATAAAGGCTCAGGGAAATATAAACGGTATACAAACAACCAGCAAACGGTGGAATATAAAACTGGTGCATCCATTCTGCTTGACAATATTTTAGTGATTGAAGCGCATCACAAGATCATTGACAGCTACGGGCGCCGTGATATTAACTTTACTTCAGGTGGCAAAGGATATCTCTTTCAAAAAGGGAAAGTGAACAAAGTAGAGTGGAAGAATGTACACGGGGAAATCGTTCCTTTCAGGAATGGCAAAGAGGCAGGCTTCGTCCCCGGAAAAACCTGGGTGAATATCATCCCGGATCATCCCGGGCTTGCTGGCAGCCTATCCTATAAGTAATAGGGAATCAGACATTTAAAGGAGATACACTATGCAAATAGAGAAATTAAGAGGAAAAGAACTCGACCAGCTTTTTAAAGCGGTTTTGTCTTTAAAAGATTTGGATGAATGCTATCGGTTTTTTGATGATTTGTGCACGGTGAATGAAATTCAGTCACTTGCACAGCGCCTTGAGGTAGCACGCATGCTTCAAGAAGGAAAAACTTATCATAAAATCGAAACGGAGACTGGCGCAAGCACAGCTACGATTTCACGGGTTAAGCGCTGCTTGAACTACGGAAACGATGCCTATACAATGGCACTTGACCGAATTGTGGAAGACTGAGTTACCGAACGCTTATAAAATCAGCACAGACAGCCGGATTATCTATTCCGGCTTTTTGTTTTTTAGGGGATACTGGGCAGGTGCATGATAGCTCAGAGCCTGGCCGGCAGAGGCTGCAGGATGCAGAGAACTTGGTCTGTGATGCTAGTGTCAGGGCCTTCCGTTCTTGCTGGCATATACTTGCCTGGGCAGGACAGGAGCTTTTCGTATTTGTTTCAGAAATTTTTTGCAAATACATCTCTTTTTTATTGAAAAATCTTAATGCTATAATGGTTTAATGGGAATTAGAATGGAGGATAACGATGTACGATTTTCGCGAGTGGAAGCATGTGTTCAAACTCGATCCAGATAAGGAAATAAGTGATGAGGCGCTTGAGGCGATCTGCGAATCCGGAACAGACGCCATCATGGTGGGGGGATCTGACGGCATCACCCTTGAAAAAGTATTGGATTTAATGGCAAGGGTGCGAAGATATACCGTTCCATGTGTCCTGGAGATTTCTGACGCAGAGACGGTAACTCCCGGATTTGATCTGTACTTTATTCCCTCTGTCTTAAACAGCACAGATCCGGATTGGATCATGAATCTGCATCATAAAGCTGTGAAGGAATACGGGGAAATCATGAACTGGGACGAAATATTTGTAGAAGGATACTGCATTCTTAATCCTGACAGCAAGGCAGCGCTTTTAACAAAGGCTGATGCAAACAAGGATGCCGAGGATGTTGGAGCCTATGCGATGATGGCCGAAAAAATGTTTCATCTTCCTATTTTTTATCTGGAGTACAGCGGAATGTACGGAGATCCTCTTGTCGCAGAAAATGCAAAAAGCAATTTGGAGGAAGCTGTCTTTTTTTATGGGGGCGGTATTGCTTCAGCAGAACAGGCTAAGGAAATGGCAGCTCATGCAGATGTCATTGTAGTTGGAAATATTATTTATGATAACCTGTCAGCGGCACTGGAAACAGTAAAAGCTGTTAAATAGAGTGAAAAGATTCTGATTCATCCCGAAGTGCTATAGCACTGTGAGGTCATTATCAAGCAGGGAGTTAAGGCAAAAAGGCCTTTCTGCTTTTGTGCGCCATTTTGCCGGGAGTGGACAAGGAGCTTGGGTTTTTAATATACTAGGAACAAACGTTCGAAAAAAGGCGGTGTTTTCATGCAGTTTTTATCTGAGAAATTAGTAAATGGTTTAAATGAACAGCAGCAAAAGGCAGTGAAAGCAACGGATGGTCCCCTTTTGATCATGGCCGGCGCAGGGAGCGGAAAAACCAGGGTGCTGACACACCGGATTGCTTATTTAATGGTGGAAAAGGAAGTGGCGCCATGGAATATTCTTGCGATCACTTTTACAAATAAAGCAGCAAGGGAAATGAAGGAAAGAATCCGGGCAATATTAGGAGGAGCGGCAGATGAAATCTGGGTATCCACCTTCCACTCGATGTGTGTGCGAATCTTAAGGCGCGACATTGACCGAATCGGCTTTAACCGTAATTTTTCAATCCTCGATACAACTGATCAGCAATCGGTGATTAAACAGATACTTAAAGATAAGAATATGGATACGAAAAAATATGATTATCGGGCAATCCTCGGCAGCATCAGTTCAGCAAAAAATGAACTTGTCAGTCCTGAGGAATTTGCAAAAACAGCAGGCGATTACTATAGCCAGGTGACTGCTGATGTTTATACAGAGTATCAAAAAAGGCTCCGCAAGAACCAGGCACTCGACTTTGATGATTTGATCATGATGACGATCCTGCTGTTTCAGCGTGTCCCTGAGGTGCTTGAGTATTATCAGCGCAAATTCCAGTATATTCATGTGGATGAGTACCAGGATACAAACCGGGCACAATATATGCTTGTAAAGCAGATGGCATCCCGCTTCAGGAACATCTGTGTTGTCGGTGATTCTGATCAGTCCATTTACCGCTGGAGGGGTGCTGATATAGCTAACATCCTGTCTTTTGAAAAGGATTATCCGAACGCAACAGTCATTTTCCTTGAACAGAACTACCGGTCGACGAAAAGAATTCTATCCGCAGCCAACGGTGTCATTGGAAACAATAGCAACCGGAAGCCGAAGAATCTTTGGACTGAAAACTCTGAAGGAAATAAGATTTTTTATCTCCGTGCGGACAGCGAGCAGGGTGAAGCACAGTTTGTAGCCGGAAAGATCAATGAAATATCCAGGGATTCTGGCAGAAAGCTCTCTGACTTCGCCATATTGTACCGCACAAATGCACAGTCGCGTGTCATGGAGGAAGTGCTGCTGAAATCCAATATCCAGTACAGCATCGTGGGCGGCATCAAGTTCTATGACCGCAAAGAAATCAAGGATATCTTAGCTTATTTGCGCCTGATTGCGAATCCGGATGATGATATCAGCCTGCGCAGGGTGATTAATGTGCCGAAACGGGGAGTAGGATCTACATCCCTGGATAAAATTGCCGACTATGCTGCAAGCCAGGACCTTTCCATGTTTGGGGCACTGGAGGAGATTGAGCATATCGGTCTGAGCCCGAAAATCATGAAGGCGGCAAGGGAGTTCCGGGATCTGGTCAAAGGCTACAGCAACATGCAGGAATACCTTTCTGTTACAGAGCTGGTGGAAGAGGTCATCGGCAAGTCAGGATACCGTGAAATGCTTGAGGCTGAAAAAACAATCGAATCTCAAAGCAGGCTGGAAAACATTGATGAATTTCTTTCTGTAACAAAGAACTTTGAGGAAAAAAATGATGATAAATCACTCGTTGGATTCCTGACTGATCTTGCTCTTGTGGCAGATATTGATTCTCTGGATGATACAGATGAAGCACAGGAGACGGTCACATTAATGACACTGCACTCTGCGAAGGGGCTTGAGTTTCCGGTAGTGTTCCTATTGGGGCTTGAAGAAGGCGTGTTTCCTCACAGCCGTTCACTCATGGATGAAGAAGAAATGGAAGAAGAGCGGCGGCTTGCTTACGTGGGCATTACGCGTGCAGAAACCGAGCTTTACATCACGAATGCTCAAATGAGGACACTTTACGGACGGACAAACATGAATCCTGTTTCCCGCTTCATTAGTGAAATTCCGGAAGACCTGCTTGAAGACCTGATGCCGAAGCCTAAGGCCAAAAGGTTCAGCAGCCAAAGCAGCTATTCTTCAAAACCTGTTCAATCAGGCGGCACCCAGCGTACCCCATCCTTTGGGCGGGCGGTATCGGCGCCTTCTAAAACAGGCGGAGATGAAATCGGCTGGAAGGTCGGCGACAAGGCTTCGCATAAAAAATGGGGAACCGGAACGGTCGTCAGTGTGAAAGGTGAAGGCGAAGGGAAGGAACTTGATATTGCATTCCCGAGCCCTACCGGCATCAAACGCTTATTGGCCAAGTTTGCACCAATTGAAAAAGCATAAATGCGGGCATTCTCCCGCAGTCTAAAATAAAATAGAAGCTGTGCAGACTGACTGAAGGGTCTGTCAGTCTGAATTTATCTGTAAAAAAGAAAGGGCTGGATTTATGGACATAAAGGCTGCGCAAAAAATTGTCACAGACCTGCAGAATCTGCTGAATCAGTACAGTTATGAATATTATGTAATGGATAAGCCCTCTGTGCCGGATTCAGAGTATGACAAGCTTTTAAGAGAGCTCATTGAATATGAAGAGCAATTTCCAGAGCTGCGCACTCCTGATTCTCCGACACATCGTGTAGGCGGAGCGATTTTGGATATGTTTGAAAAGGTCGAGCACAGCAGTCCGATGCTCAGCCTTGCCAATGCCTTCAATGAAGATGATTTAAGGGACTTTGACAGAAAGGTCCGCCAGGCAGTGGGAGAAGACTATTCCTATGTCTGTGAATTGAAAATTGACGGTTTGGCCGTGACCCTGCAGTATGAAAATGGCTACTTTACCCGCGGGGCGACCCGAGGGGACGGCACAGTCGGCGAGGATATCACGGAAAACCTGAAGACCATTAAAACCATTCCTCTTAAACTTAAAGAAGCAGTTACACTCGAGGTGCGCGGCGAAGCGTTCATGCCGAAGAAATCGTTTGAAGCCCTTAACAAGGGAAAAGAAGAGCGCGGCGAGGAGCCATTCGCAAATCCGCGCAATGCGGCTGCCGGGTCCCTCAGGCAGCTTGATCCCAAACTTGCGGCGAAAAGAAAGCTTGATATTTTTCTATATGCAATTGCAGATCTTGGCGAAACAGGCGTGAAGTCTCACAGCGAAGGCTTGGATCTTCTGGACAGGCTTGGCTTTAAAACTAACCATGAACGGAAAAAATGTGCCGGCATTGAGGAAGTACTTGAGTATATCTCAGGATGGGGAGAAAAGCGCCCGAATCTGGCTTATGACATCGATGGAATCGTTGTAAAGGTGGATTCCCTTGATCAGCAAGAAGAGCTGGGCAGAACGGCAAAAAGCCCGCGCTGGTCCATAGCTTATAAATTCCCGGCAGAGGAAGTCATAACCACACTCAGGGATATTGAGCTTAATGTCGGCAGGACAGGTGTCGTTACGCCAACTGCCATACTTGATCCTGTGCGTGTTGCAGGCACGACCGTACAGCGGGCCACTCTTCATAATGAAGACTTAATCCGCGAAAAGAATATTAAAATCGGCGATAAAGTAGTTGTCAAAAAGGCCGGCGATATTATACCCGAGGTCGTGAATGTCCTTGCTGAGCAGCGGACAGGCGATGAGAAGGATTTCTTTATGCCCACACATTGCCCTGAGTGCGATAGCGAGCTTGTGAGGCTGGAGGGGGAAGTGGCCCTTCGCTGCATTAATCCTAAATGCCCGGCACAAATCCGTGAAGGGCTCATCCACTTTGTTTCCCGGAATGCGATGAATATTGACGGACTTGGGGAAAAGGTAATCAGCCAATTGTTCGGTGAGCATCTAATAAAGGATGTTGCCGATATTTATAAATTGACAGAAGAACAGCTTCTTGGACTGGAACGGATGGGAGAAAAATCCGCTTCAAATCTGCTTCATGCCATACAGGCATCTAAAGGCAATTCGCTTGAGCGTCTGCTGTTTGGTCTTGGAATCCGCCATGTCGGCTCGAAAGCGGCGAAAACGCTGGCCCAGGAGCTTGGCAGCATGGAAGCCTTAAGCAAGGCAACAGCAGAGGAACTGACTTCCATCAATGAAATCGGAGGGAAAATGGCTGATTCAGTTGTTTCCTATTTCGAGATGGAAGAGGTGCAAGAGCTGCTGAAGGAGCTGGAAGCAGCAGGAGTTAATTTTGAATATAAAGGACCGAGACCGGTTTCTCCAGAAGAATTTGACTCTATTTTTGCTGGCAAAACCATCGTGCTCACTGGTAAACTGAGTATATTGACAAGAGGCGAGGCCCAAGAGAAGCTTGAGGCACTGGGAGCCAAGGTGTCAGGAAGCGTCAGCAAAAAGACGGATCTCTTGATTGCAGGGGAAGATGCAGGCTCCAAGCTTGCCAAGGCTGAAAGTTTAGGAATTGATGTTTGGGACGAGGAACAGCTGATTGAAGAATTAAATAAGTAAGAGGGTGTAAGCCATGAAGAAAGTTCCCTTTCTCGTGCTGATTTTAATGCTGTTTCTCGCGGGGTGTGCCCCGAAATTCGACAAGCAGCAGGAAGTGGTGAAGGATTCATCAAAATCAAAGGAAAAAGCGATTATTCCAAAATACAAAATTTCTGATGAATACTACCGCACAATTCTTCCATTTGAACCGGCGAAAGCGAGAGGACTTGTAGTTTCCAATTTGAATACCCGCTATGACATTAAAGAGTTCGAAACAGGGCTCATGAGAATAGCGCAGAATAATTTTGATCCGAATAAGTATCTTTTCCAGGAAGGTCAATCCCTGGATTCACATACCGTAAATCTTTGGCTGAACCGCAAGTTCACAAAGGCGCAGGCCAAGGAAAATGGCATAAAGGCCAGCGATAATATTGGCTTGAATCCATTAGATCCGGGTAAAGGCAATATTGATACTCGAAATAAGAAATATCCGATATACCTGGCCCATATTCTTGAGCAGGATTACCTGCTTAAGGATTCAAAGAATAAGGTGAGCCTTGGCGGAGTTGTGATTGGCCTTGCCCTCAATTCTGTACACTATTATCAAAAAGAAGAGTACGGCGCTACCTATAATACAAAAGTTCCTCAGGCGGAGGTTGTTTCACATGGTAAACAAATCGCCCAGCAGGTATTACAGCGCCTAAGAAAGATGGACAAGCTGAAAAACATTCCAATTACGATTGCTTTATTTGAGCAAAAGCAGAAATCTTCTGTGATTCCGGGGAATTTTATTTATTACACAAATGTAGATGCTGGCGCTGGCCAGGTGGATAAATGGGAAAAGGTGAATGAAAAGTATTATCTCCTTCCCTCTGATACTGCAAACACAGATCACAGAGATGACAATGTGGCATTCCTGAACTTTAAACAGGATGTAGAAAAGTATTTCCCAAACTTCAATGGAGTAATGGGAAGGGCTTTTTATGAAGAAGATCAAATGAAGTCTTTAAATATTGATATTCCGATTCAATTTTATGGAAGCTCAGAAGCAGTGGGCTTCACCCAATATGTAACAGGGCTCGTTATGGAGCGCTTTCCTGCGTATGTTTCCGTCCAGGTTTCCATTACATCGGTAAATGGACCGGAAGCACTTATTGTGCGCAAAGCGAATCAAGACCAGCCAACCGTCCATATTTATGATTAATAGACTTTAGGAAATCCCGGTACTGCTGTGCCGGGATTTTTTACGGGAATTTGCCTCATGCCGGCTGGAGCGGAAGGAACAGGGTACAACTGTCTGCGGAAAGCAGGCGGCTGAAGCGAAAGTCACCTGGCAATATGAACAGACATGATGTAAAAAGAAGAGATTAAAAGATTTTCAGAGAATTCTTTCAGAAATACTATATGAAGATGTTTGAAGAGTTTGAACTTATCAGTTAAAATGATAGATGGTGTTAAAGAATTATACATAGGAGGGATTATCTTGGTACAGGCATACAAGCATGAACCATTTACTGACTTTTCTCAAGACTCCAATAAAAATGGGTTCCTTGAAGGATTAAAAACCGTTAAGGAATACCTTGGCAAAGACTATGACCTATTAATCGGAGGAGAAAGAATCTCCACTGAAGATAAAATCGTTTCTTACAATCCTGCTAATAAAGACGAAGTAATTGGAAGCGTTTCAAAAGCAAGCCGCGACTTGGCTGAAAAGGCAATGGAGGCTGCTGATGAAGCATTTAAATCATGGCGCAAAGTGAAGCCAGAGGTAAGAGCTGATGTTCTTTTTAAAGCAGCTGCCATTATCCGCCGCCGTAAGCACGAGTTCTCGGCTCTTATGACGAAGGAAGCAGGAAAGCCTTGGCATGAAGCGGATGCAGATACAGCTGAAGCAATTGATTTCCTGGAATTTTATGCGCGCCAGATGCTGAAATTGAAGAATGGCCTTCCTGTTCAAAGCCGTCCGGATGAGTTTAACCGTTTTGATTATATACCGCTTGGTGTCGGCATTATCATTTCACCATGGAACTTCCCATTTGCAATCATGGCTGGAACGACTGTTGCTGCCATCGTTGCCGGAAACACGGTACTATTAAAGCCGGCTTCAACAACGCCGATTGTTGCAGCGAAGTTTGTAGAAGTAATGGAAGAAGCAGGCCTTCCTAAGGGCGTCCTGAACTTCGTGCCGGGAAGCGGTGCAGAAGTTGGAGACTATCTGGTTGACCATCCGCGCACACGTTTTGTGTCCTTCACAGGATCACGGGAAGTCGGCATCCGCATTTTTGAGCGTGCTTCTAAGGTAAACGAAGGCCAAATCTGGCTTAAGCGTGTAATCGCTGAAATGGGCGGCAAAGATACAATTGTCGTCGACAAAGAAGCAGACCTTGAATTGGCAGCGCAATCTATCGTGAAATCGGCATTCGGCTTCTCTGGACAAAAATGTTCAGCATGTTCCCGTGCTGTCATTGTAGAAGATGTGTATGATCAAGTCTTAAACCGTTCTGTAGAATTAACGAAGGAATTGACTGTCGGAAATCCGGAAGACCAGTCACACTTCATGGGGCCGGTAATTGACCAGGCTGCTTATAATAAAATTCTTGAGTACATTGAAATCGGAAAAGGAGAAGGCAGGCTATTAGCCGGCGGAGAAGGTGACGACTCTAAAGGATACTTCGTCCAGCCGACAATCATTGCAGACCTTGATCCGAAAGCGCGCTTGATGCAGGAAGAAATCTTTGGTCCTGTAGTGGCATTCGCCAAGGCAAAGGATTTCGACCATGCCATCGAAATTGCCAACAATACAGATTACGGTTTAACAGGTGCAGTTATCACAAGCAACCGTGAAAACATGGAAAAGGCGCGCGAGGATTTCCATGTTGGAAACCTATACTTTAACCGCGGCTGTACAGGAGCTATTGTAGGGTACCAGCCATTCGGCGGATTCAACATGTCAGGTACAGATTCCAAAGCAGGCGGACCGGATTACATTGCCCTTCACATGCAAGGAAAAACAACGTCAGAAGCCTATTAATCAATCTGGAGCCCTTCCGTTCACGGAAGGGCTTTTTCTGCTTTGCATCAGAATTTTAATATATTTTTCAGCATGAAGATTTAAAAGAATACTAGGAATGCTGATATATCTATGTTCCGTGATGGGAATAGGACGACGACAAAATCAATAATACTTTCGCTGCAAGACTGCCTAGAAAGGTATTTTCAGTGATAGAAAAGATCGTTTATTGTTGAATGTAAGAAAAGGAGAAAAGGTTTTAGTGCCTGGTGAAGGGTAAAATGCCATATTTCCCGGCTGCACTCCAAAAAGAGACTATTTCCCGGACAATATTCGCGCTTTCCTTCTATCATTTTGACTCCTTTCTTAAAGACTGTTGTTTTTTAATGAACTGTGGAAGGCGATTCCATTGATAAATCGGGTTGATTGGAGCGTAAGGTGCGAGACTCCTGCGGGGTTAGCGGGAAGGTGAGACCCCGCAGGCGCAGCAGAGGAGGCTCACCGCCAGCCCCGCGGAAAGCGAGCATCCCGAAGCGGAAATCAACCAACTAGTTCCATAGCAGCAAAGTTTACGGATACAGACATTGTTTTTTTCATATAGGAAGGCTGGGCAGATTGATGCCGAACAGGCGGGAATTATACATGCCCATACTATGAAACCGTTCATTACTGAAAATGAAAGCGGAAGCATGGTGAAGATCTGTTTTCCTATGCTAACTATTGTTGCTTTAATGCAATATAGTCTGATATGATTTAAAAGAATGTTCAAACAGATAAAAACCAGGCTTTTGCAGAATCATTATGAATGACCATCGGCCCTTTTCATTAAGAGCCGATTTTTTCAATCAGGGGATGCGAAGCCTCCCCTTTATTGGGGCATCAGCACGGTTGAGGTGCTGTTTTTATTAATTTCCGGAGGTGGAAAGATGTCACGGATTACAATGGATCAGGTCAAGCATGTGGCACATCTGGCAAGGCTCGCTATTTCTGAGGAAGAAGCTGTTCAATTTCAGAAGCAGCTTGATACTATGATTTCTTTTGCAGAGCAGCTGAATGAGCTCGATACAGAAAATGTCGAACCAACTTCACATGTGCTGAAAATGTCCAATGTCATGAGAGAGGATATTGCGAAAGAAGGCTTGCCGATTGATAAGGTGCTGAAAAATGCACCAGACAGCAAGGATGGGCACATAAGGGTTCCGTCCATTATGGATTAAGGAGGGGAAAAAGGATGTCATTGTTTCAGCATGGTGTACCAGAGCTTCACAAGCTTTTACATAGGAAAGAAATTAAAGCCTCTGAACTTGTGAATGAATCTTTTGAAAGAATCGGGCAGGTGGATGGTCAAATTAAGGCCTTTTTAACACTTGATGAAGAAAATGCCCGCAGCAAGGCGAAGGAAATAGATGAAAGAATAGCATCAGGAAAAGATCATGGAAACCTTTTCGGCTTGCCGATCGGGATCAAAGATAATATCGTGACAGAAAACCTGCGCACTACGAGCGGAAGCAGAATTCTTGAAAACTTTAATCCGATATATGATTCCACAGTCGTTCAAAAGCTGAAAAAAGCGGAAACGATCACGATTGGGAAGCTGAATATGGACGAGTTTGCGATGGGCTCCTCCAATGAAAATTCCGCCTTCCAGGTTACCCGCAATCCATGGAATACGGATTATGTCCCGGGTGGCTCTTCAGGCGGATCTGCAGCATCGGTTGCAGCAGGAGAAGTCCTATTTTCCTTAGGATCTGATACGGGCGGATCAATTCGCCAGCCTGCAGCCTACTGCGGAGTTGTTGGCCTAAAGCCTACATACGGAAGAGTGTCGCGTTTCGGCCTTGTAGCCTTTGCTTCCTCACTAGACCAAATTGGTCCTGTTACAAGGACGGTTGAGGATAATGCATATTTGCTTGAAGCCATTTCAGGCATCGACCACATGGATTCAACCTCTGCAAATGTGGATGTGCCAAGCTTCTCCTCTTCTTTGACTGGAGATATCAGGGGCCTGAAAATCGCCGTTCCTAAGGAATATCTGGGCGAGGGTGTTGGAGAAGAAGCGAGAAATTCCATTTTAGCAGCTCTTAAGGTATTAGAGGGCCTTGGCGCCAAGTGGGAGGAAGTGTCGCTGCCGCATTCTAAATATGCGCTGTCCGCTTATTATCTGCTTTCCTCATCTGAGGCATCAGCCAACCTATCCCGTTTTGACGGCGTCAGATACGGCTACCGGACAGATGGAGCACAGAACCTGCTTGAAATGTACAAGCAGACACGTTCTGAAGGCTTTGGAGATGAGGTGAAGCGCCGGATCATGCTTGGAACCTTCTCCCTAAGCTCGGGGTACTATGATGCGTATTATAAAAAGGCTCAAAAAGTGCGCACACTGATTAAAAAGGATTTTGAAAATGTATTTGAAAAATATGATGTGATTGTCGGGCCGACCACTCCGACTCCGGCCTTTAAGATTGGCGAAAAGACGGATGATCCATTAACCATGTATGCTAATGATATTTTGACCATCCCTGTGAACCTGGCGGGAGTTCCTGCCATTTCCGTACCGTGCGGCTTTGCCGGCGGACTGCCTCTTGGGCTTCAGATTATCGGAAAGCACTTTGATGAAAGCACGGTGTACCGAGTGGCGCATGCCTTTGAACAGGCAGGAGACTTTTATAAAAAATTACCGCAATTGTAAGGGGTGAACGTGATGAAATTTGAAACAGTGATTGGCCTTGAAGTACATGTAGAGCTTAAAACAAATTCAAAAATTTTCTCGGACAGCCCAAACCACTTTGGCGCTGCACCGAACACTAATACAAGCGTGATTGATTTAGGCTATCCGGGCGTGCTTCCAGTAATCAATAAAAAAGCTGTGGACTTTTCAATGAAGGCTGCAATGGCTTTGAACTGTGAAATTGCCGAAGAAACGAAATTCGACCGTAAAAACTACTTTTATCCGGACAATCCGAAAGCATATCAGATTTCCCAATTTGATAAGCCGATCGGCGAGCATGGCTGGATCGAAATTGAAGCTGGCGGAAAGAAAAAGAAAATCGGCATCACAAGGATCCATATGGAAGAAGATGCAGGTAAACTGACACATACTGGTGACGGTTATTCGCTTTGTGATTATAATCGCCAGGGGACGCCGCTGGTTGAAATTGTCTCTGAGCCTGACATTTCGACTCCGGAAGAAGCGTATGCCTATCTGGAAAAACTAAAATCCATCATTCAGTATACTGGAGTGTCTGACTGTAAAATGGAGGAAGGCTCTCTGCGCTGTGATGCCAATATCTCTCTTCGTCCAGTTGGCCAGCTTGAGCTAGGCACCAAAACAGAGCTTAAAAACCTGAACTCGTTCAGCTTTGTCCGTAAAGGGCTGGAGTATGAGGAGAAGCGCCAGGAAGAGATCTTATCATCCGGAGGCGCCATTGAACAGGAAACACGCCGGTTTGATGAAAGTACGGGTAAAACCCTGTTAATGCGTGTGAAGGAAGGGTCAGATGATTACCGGTACTTCCCGGAGCCTGATCTATTGTCCATCTTTATTGATGAAGATTGGAAAAATAGGATCCGCTCTGAAATTCCGGAGCTTCCAGATCAGCGGAAAAAACGCTATTCAGAGGAATTCGGATTGCCTGCATATGATGCGGCAGTTTTGACCGTAACAAAGGAAACAGCAGACTTTTTTGAAGACACTGTAGCGCTCGGCACTGATCCGAAGCTTGCTTCCAACTGGATCATGGGCGAACTATCCGCATACTTGAACGCAGAAGGAAAAGAACTGCATGAAGCTGCACTGACTTCTGAATCGCTTGCAGGCTTGATCAAGCTGATTGAAAATGGCACAATTTCCACAAAGATTGCCAAGCAGGTCTTCAAGGAATTGGTCGAAAAAGGCGGAAACGCAGAAGAAATCGTAAAGGAAAAGGAACTTGTCCAGATTTCTGATGAAGGGGCCCTACGCAAGATCGTCGGTGAGGCGCTCGACAGCAATCCGCAATCGATTGAGGACTTCAAGAATGGTAAAAATAAAGCAATCGGCTTCCTTGTCGGCCAAATCATGAAAGCGACTAAAGGACAGGCGAATCCGCCGCTGGTGAATAAGATTCTAGTTGAGGAAATTAATAAACGATAAGAGCAGCAAAAAAGCTGTCATGAAAGGTGTGAAAACCTTCATGACAGCTTTTTTTGAAAGGCTCTGCAAATCCATGTTAGATGGGCCTCCGTCCACATTCAGGTTCATCATATAAGCCTGCTGAAAAATTGGAAGGCGGCAGCATTCGACATGAGCAAAACCCATTCCATTCTTTACGAAGTATTTCCTCATTTTTAATATATTTCAAGACATTATTCCAAGATTTTTTCACCACAAATCATGCAAATTAAACCTCGCCTATTCATCCAGCTGCTTCTTAAAGAGATCCGGTGATGCCTCCACATCCTTAAATCATTGCTTGAACTGGAGTTATGGAGTAAAATACAGTATAATTTTTAGCGGGAATGCTGATTTTAAAAAAGCGTAAATGAGCGGATGAAAATCTTTAAACAGGATATTTTTTCAGATGGACAAAGAGACACGGGGTCAGCATAGGCTGGTTAACAGCGGACATTGCATTTTTAGATGTAAATCGTTACCATAAAAAAGACTAAGTCTTGATTTTGAAAATAGGATGATGGAAATGAAAAGAGCAAGATTGATTTACAACCCGACTTCAGGCCGGGAAGCAATCAAGAAGCATTTGCCGCAAGTATTGGCAAAGCTTGAAATGGCAGGCTATGAGGCCTCCTGCCACGCCACGACGTGTGAGGGTGATGCCACGAATGCTGCACGGATTGCCATTGAGCGGGGCTATGATACGGTAATTGCAGCAGGCGGCGACGGCACGATTTATGAGGTTGTTAATGGGCTTGCCGATGCTGAGGTGCGTCCTAATCTTGGAATCATTCCGGTTGGGACAACCAATGACTTTGCACGCGCCATCCATGTGCCAAGGTCTATCGAAAATGCTGTGGATATTATTGCAGCTGGCCATACCATGCCCATAGATATCGGGAAAATGAACGAAAAATACTTTATAAATATTGCCGGCGGAGGACGCCTGACTGAACTCACATATGAAGTGCCAAGCAAGCTGAAGACAATGATCGGACAGCTTGCATACTACTTAAAAGGTATTGAGATGCTGCCGTCCATCAAGCCGACGGAAGTTAGCATTGAATATGACGGAAAAATCTTCGAAGGCGAAATTATGCTGTTTTTAGTGGCAAATACAAATTCAGTCGGCGGTTTTGAAAGGCTTGCCCCGGATGCCTCGCTGAATGACGGAATGTTCACCATGCTGATTCTTAAGAAAACCAACCTGGCTGATTTCATCAGAATCGCTTCATTGGCCATCCGCGGCGAGCATGTGAATGACCGGAATGTCATCTATGCCAAAGCCAACAGAATAAAAGTCATTACAAAGGATAAGATGCAGCTGAATCTGGATGGTGAATTCGGCGGGCTTGCACCTGCAGAATTTGTGAACCAGTACCGCCATTTCAATGTGTTTGTGCCAAAAGGCAAGCTTGCTGATGATCCGGCTAATCAATAATGCTGAAACTAAACCCCCTAGGACAGATGTCTTAGGGGGTTTTATATGTAGACTGTTTCCGTAACCTATTTCGGATAAATATGTAAAAAATATAATTTAGTACCTTGCAATAAACAATAGTGGGTGGTATATTGTGAATCAGAGGTACATATCATGGAACAGTACCATACAATGTATAGTAGTAAAAAGGCGATAAGGGGTGTGGAGGGTGAACGTACAATTTAAAAAAGGCGTCTTGGAGTTATGTGTGCTCGTGCTTTTAGATAAAAAAGACCGCTATGGCTATGAGCTTGTGCAAAAAATATCTGATCAGATAGAAATTTCAGAGGGCTCTGTGTATCCCCTGCTGAGAAGACTGACAAAGGAAGAGTATTTCACGACATACCTTCAGGAATCTAGCGAGGGTCCCTCACGGAAATACTATAAGCTGACGGATAAAGGGCGTACTTATTTGAAAGAGCTGATAGCAGAGTGGAATGAATTTACAAATGGAGTCAATACATTGATTAAAGAAGGTGTGAGCAATGAATAAAGAACAATATCTTCATCAATTGGATGTGGCCCTGAAGCGTCTCCCTGCTCATGAGAGAAAGGATATCCTTTGGGATTATGAAGAACACTTCGCAAACGGAATCGAGGAAGGCAAAAGTGAGGAGCGGATTTCAGCTTCACTTGGGTCACCCCAGCAAAACGCCAAGGAGCTGCTTGCTTCTTATCATATAGGAAAGGCTGAAAAGAAGGTTACAACCGGAAATATCCTTCGGGCAACCTGGGCTGCGCTCGGGCTTGGATTTTTCAATATCGTGTTTATCCTTGGGCCGGTCATTGGCATAGCAGTTGCAATGGCCGCTGGATGGGTTTCAGGAGCAGCTTTTGTTCTCAGCCCCCTTATGGTTCTAGCGAGTGCAGCGGTGTACCGGGGAACCTTCGAATGGTATGATTTATTCTTTTCCATTGGATTATGCGGTGCCGGGTTATTCATTATGATTGGCATGTACTACGCAACATATGCATTGGTCCGTGGTCTGATCCGTTATTTGAAATTCAATGCTTCTGTTGTGAAAGGCGGTCTGAATCGTGGGTAAAATAAAAAAACTAAGTATACTGGCAGTCCTTCTTTTGGCCATCGGAATTGCAGGGGCACTTTTAACTTATAAATCAGGCAGCGAAGTCCGGATTTCACAGAACAAAACAGCATCAGACTCAAGCTACAAAAACGTGGTCATTGATACAGACAATGCCGGAGTTGAAATTCAGCCTATTCCTTCTGGCCCGGCAAAAGCGGTACTGAGCGGCAAAAGCTCCGATCAGCAGCAGCTTGACTTTACCATGAAAAAAGAAGGCTCCACACTGAAAATCAAAGTAAAAGAAAAGCAGAGGAAGTTTTTCAACTTTGACTTTACCTTTACTTCTTTAAAGCTGAAGGTGTATATCCCGCAAAAGCCATACCGATCCCTTACCGTTCATAATGATAATGGACTTATTAAGGCAAAAGACATGACGGCGGACAGATTGGATTTGGAAGTGAACAATGGATATGTCGACCTGAAGAACATCAACGCGAAAAATTCGGCCATTTCTGCGGATAATGGCAGGCTGTTTCTTGATAAAGTAACTGGCGATGTTAAAGCAACGGCAAATAACGGGGAAATCAAGATGATTGCTAGCGACCTTGAACGCAACATCACACTTGATTGCGATAATGGCAAAATTTCTATCAAAACGGAAAAAGAACCCCGAAATGCATCCTTCCAAGTTAGAGCCGATAACGGCAAAATCAACATCCTGGATAAGTATCAGCATGATGCCGTACTTGGCAGCGGAAAGTATAAAATCAGGCTCACAACGAATAATGGAAGTATTGAAGTGAAAAAGTAATTTTCATAGAATTAAAAGACTGCGGGATATGCCTGCAGTTTCTTTGTATAATGGATCTAATGCCCAGGATAGAAAGGAAGACAAATGGATAAAGATATATTGCTGTTTCTGCAGGAGGGGACGTTATGGTCAGGAGTTCTCAGCTTTTTGCTGATGATGGTCCTTGCCTTCATTCCTGCTATGCCGATACCGGCTGCGGCTGGTGCAATTGGGGCCGTTTTCGGATTCTGGCCCGCCTTTCTGATCAGCTGGGGCGGAGCGGTTTTTGGCGCACTTTTGATGTTTATACTGTCACGCTTCCTATTCCGCAATAAAGCATATGGGATGATTAAAAAATATAAGAAAGCAGATGCCTTGCTTCATGTTATCGAGAATAATGCCTTTCTTTCTCTTTTGATTGCCAGGCTTTTGCCCATATTTCCTTCAGCTGTGATTAATCTCGGAGCGGCACTTTCCGGAATAAAAACGAGTACCTTTCTTCTTGCTGCTTTGCTTGGTAAGCTGCCGGCCATGCTGACATTTACCCTTGCAGGAAATCAGCTCGAAAAAGGAAATTGGCCGATACTGATTCTTGTTGGCCTTTACATACTTGCCATACTTTTGGCCGCGGCTAGAATTCGGAAAGTGATCGGCCAGCGCTAAACATATTATTATGTGATAAAGAACCGAAGAAAGGCAGCTCTGCAGAAGATGCAGAGCTGTTTCTTTATATAAAAGGATTACAGCACATTTAATCAAACGTTTGATTAAATTTTTTTCTCCCATTTTAACTATGTTAAAGTAGAGAAAACGAATAAAAAGGAGAGAAGGGCATGCTAGTCAGACAAGCAAGAATGGAAGATGCAGCACAGGCTGCAGAACTGATTCACCTGGCCATCAAGGACATTGCGGAGGCACTGACAGGGGAAACGGAGGAAGAGAAAATAAGAAGTGTGCTGCGTCATTATTTCTCTCAGGAAGTAAATAGGCTAAGTTACCGCAATACGCTTGTGGCAGAAATTGAGGGAGGGGCCGCCGGCATTATTATCTCCTATCATGGAAGTGATGCAAGTGAGCTAGATGCACCGATTATCGCTCATTTACATTCAGCAGGAAGCACAAATGGTGCTGTTGAAAAGGAAGCGGAAGAGGAAGATTATTATATTGATACATTGAGTGTAAACCCTGCGTATTGGGGGAAAAGGATAGGAACATGCCTTGTGGCAGAATCGGAAAGGCTGGCTAAGGAAAAAGGCTTTAAAACCATATCCCTTAATGTGGAAGAGGAAAATATAAAAGCTCGCCGGCTTTATAGCAGGCTCGGCTACACTACTTCAAAGGTTATAACAATCAATCATCACAGTTATGAATATATGGTAAAAACTCTTTAAGGAGGCAAAAGCATGCTTGAGGGCTGGGTGAGAAACGGAGACGTACGGATACATTATTTGGATAACACAGGTTCATCCAATGAAAACATCCCGCTAGTGATGGTTCCCGGCTTGGCTGAAACAGGAGAGGATTACAGTGATATTCTTGAGGCGCTGCTACCGAGACGGGTCATTGTGATCACCATGAGAGGCAGGGGCCAAAGCGATACGCCTCATCATGGTTATACGCTTCGTGACCATGCAGAGGATATCAGCAGTGTGATCAATCATGTGGATATCGGCAAATTTGTGCTGTTTGGCTATGCAACCGGAGTCATCTACAGCCTTCGCTATGCCGCAGATCATATGAGCCAGATCAGCGGCATTATTATCGGAGATTATCCTGCAGTATCTTTGGATTTTCAGGAGGGGTGGAGTGAGTTTTTTGCTAAAATCCCAGGCCGTCACGGAAATGTGCTTGACCGGATGACGATGGAAACATTAAAGGAAATTGAAAAGGATTCCGAGGAGGTCAGCTTTCTTGAGGATCTGAAAAATATGGACTTCCCCGTATTGATTCTGCGCAGCAGCAGCGGCAAAGCAGGACTTACTGAGGAAGGGGCAAAAGAATACCTGGCAGCGGTGCCGGATGGTAGGATCCGTATTCTGGATGAAGATGGGGAAGAACCTGTTGCAGAGGAGTTTGTACATGCATTGGATGATTTTTTTCAGGAAATAGAAAACTGACTGCAACAAAAAAATACGGTTTCCGGCCGTATTTTTTCATGGCATGATCGCGTTTTAGCTTAACCCGTTCGTTTCAGACCAGCTGGCATAACTGCCGGTTCCGTCACAGCCTGGACAGTCTAATACACTGTTATAGTAATACTCATTCGGTGCATAGGCGCTAAAGCCTTTTCCACGGCAATCCGGGCACCAGCCTTTGGATTCCATCTCAGAGATAAATTTCGCCTGACGGGCAGCATTCCATGAAGCAATCGCACTGAATAATCCCATTCTGTTCACCTCAACTGTTTTTTTCTTATTTTGTTTCAAAAATAAGCAATTTATACAAGCTGGGACTAAGGAATGGCTGAAAAAATGGCTTATTATTATCCTATGAAAAAATAAGGCCGCATGTGAGGAAAATAAAGCGGATTTTGTTTTAAAACGGGTAATTATGATAAACTATTTGAAGCTGGACAAACACTTGCCTAAGCATAGAAGATGTGCTTTGCATTTCAATAGAAAAGGACGTATAACATGAAAAAAACAGCACCAGTTGCTAAAAATGAAACAATAGATGCAGTATTCGAGGATCTGACGCATGACGGAGCAGGCGTAGCCAAGATCGATGGCTATCCGGTATTTGTTCCAAACACACTTCCTGGAGAAAAAGCAAAAATCAAGATAATCAAGGTGAACAGCGGCTATGCGTTCGGCAGGCTTCTTGAGCTGTATGAAGAAAGTCCATTCCGTGTCCATATTCCGGTTGAGGAAAACCATAAATACGGCGGCAGCCAGCTTCAGCATATCAGCTATGAAGGCCAGCTGAAGTTTAAGGAAAACCAGGTGAAGCAGGTTCTCGCCAGGATCGGCAAGCTTGATGATGTTGCCATTCACCCCATCTTAGGCATGGAGCATCCCTGGCATTACCGAAACAAAGCCCAGGTGCCGGTCGGCGAAAAAGACGGAGAGCTGATAGCAGGCTTCTACAAACCCCGCACTCATGAAATCGTGGATACGAATGAAAGCCTGATCCAGGATTCTGTCATTAACGAGGCTGTCCAGACTGTGAAGGAAATCTGCAGCGAACTCGGAATTCCGGCCTATGACGAACAAACCCACAGAGGAGTTCTCAGACATATTATGGCCCGGTACGGCAAAGAAACAGGCGAGCTTATGGTCGTGATCATCACGAGAACATCAGAGCTTCTGCAAAGAAATAAAATCGTCGAAGAAATCATCAAACGTCTGCCAAAGGTAAAATCCATCGTCCATAACATCAACTCCAAAAAAACAAACGTCATATTAGGCGAGAAAACAAAAGTGCTGTGGGGCAGTGAGGTTATTTACGATTATATTGGAGACGTGAAATTCGCTATATCTGCACGTTCTTTTTACCAGGTGAACCCGGATCAGACAAAGGTTCTTTACAGTAAGGCCCTGGAATATGCAGGGCTCACAGGGGAAGAATCCGTTATTGACGCTTACTGCGGCATAGGTACCATTTCACTTTTCCTTGCCCAAAAAGCGAAGAAAGTCTTCGGTGTGGAAATCGTGCCGGAAGCCATCTCTGATGCAAAAAGAAACGCAGAGCTAAATGGCATCACAAACGCTGAATTCGCAGTCGGCGAAGCAGAAAAGGTCATTCCAGCATGGTATGAAGAAGGCAACACAGCAGATGTCCTTGTCGTAGACCCGCCGCGCAAGGGCTGTGACGAGGCACTCCTAAACACAATCATACAAATGAAGCCCAAAAAAGTCGTCTACGTCTCCTGCAACCCGGCCACACTAGCCCGCGATCTGCGTATCCTAGAAGACGGAGGATATAAAACAATCGAAGTGCAGCCTGTAGATATGTTTCCGCAGACTACGCACGTCGAGTGTATCTCGCAACTCATTTTAAAGATGTAAAGCCATAATAAACTCCTGACATTCATAACAAAGCCATAGCAAAATCAAAACAAAGTTCTGATATTCCTGTGGGAAAAGTGTGGATAAAGGTTTGAAAAGAATGCAGGAAAAAGAGGATGGGAACAGGATTCCTATCCTTTTTTGCTTGGTTGAAAATAAGAAGAAAAAGCCTGAAAAAGCCTGAAAAAGCCTGAAAAACCCTGTCCTATCAACATTTGAATAAAAGTGTGAGGGGTTCTTACGAACCCCAAAAGCCTGAAAAAAGAGCGAGAAAAAGCAGGAGAAAAAGGCAGGAAGAAAAGCGGGAATAGCACGACTTTATTATCATAAATAATAATGTTGAGGGATAAAAAAGTGAGAAGAAAATCGGGAAAATGAGTGATTTGTGCTGAACTTTATTTTAAATGGTAGAAATTAGGTGGCGTAAAAATGCGAGGTGGGGAGGGGTGGAGTAGCAGGACATTATTTTTATTGAACATAGTTAGAACAGGAAAGAGAAACAAATAATTGTTAACTATTTTTTTAGAAATAGAATCTCTACAGTTTCTCTTTTTTAGAATTAAGGGAAAAAGATAGGGGAAGGATAGTGGATTAAATATCCAGAAAGGCGTTATAATTAAAACATTGATTAAGTAGGAGGGAAGCCATTTGTTTAGCATATGTAATAAGTTCAAATTGATGGAGAAAAAATCAAAACTTAATGATTTAAGTCAAGGTGTTGAAATATAGCAATGACTATACTCAGCACCTTTTTATTTTGCTTATAATCAACGGTATTTAAAAAATTGATTATTCGCAATATTTGCAAGTTATGAGCTGGAAGCAGAGATAAATCAAATGAGTAGTATTGCGTAGCCTTAATTGATTTTAAAATGGTTATAAACACAAACCGGAGCAAGAAGATAAAACAATTGAGTTATTATTCTTTTTTGAAAAAGTTGTTTTACTGGAAAAGACATTCTATTATTTCTATACAAATTGAATGTCTATCGGAAACCGTTTGTCGAACCGAAGAGAGAATTATCGAAAATATTAATTACAATCATATAAATATTAAGAAGGTGAATCAAGTGGCTATACCAGCAGAAGAGTTCCAGATAAAGTCCAAAGAGTTATTTGAAGCAGAAGTAAATAAATATAAGGCTATGGGGACTACGGTGTTTGGTGATTACAACTACGTGGAAGAAAATTACTTCCTAAATATCTATATTGGTTTTGGAATTGGCACGATTATTTTCGTTAATTACCATTTTAAACAAAATGATGTGAATTCTTTTAGAAGAGAGGAACAAGTTTCTTCTCCAGATTCCTTTGATACTTTAAAAAACATGATAGAAAATATGGAATGGTATATAAGAAAAAGACATGATGCAAACTTGAATCTATAAGAAGACCTCACATCGAATCAGCATAATAAAGATGAGAAGGTATTAACATGGATTACAATAAATTTTAAAATGAATTAAGAAAGGAATTGGATTATCTCCAAAATGGAGAACCAGTTACAGAATTCAAACTGCTGAACTATCTTTACGAATCGCTCTTCAACTGAAAGAAATCAAACTTTACCTAAATAGAGAAGCTACGAAACAACAGGTTATGGAACCATTCCCTTAATTGGATATGGGGCAAGTGGCTGACGTAGCGAAAATGCTGAATATGATAGCAAAAGAAATAAATTCAACCATTTCAAAAGATGTAAATGACTATATTCAGAATAAAAGAGTAGAACGGAAACAAACTACATTGTCATTTAAAAAGAAATGAAAGACCGTCTAAAGGGGCGGTTCTTTTTTTATCCCAGAAAGCCTCAACTGATAATAAATATTATGTATATTTTATGTGGGATATTGCCGAAAAATGTAAAATAATATAATATATTCTAAATAATACACTAAATATTTGCAATTACACAAGTCGTTTGAAAAGTTATTCTAATTGAATAATAGATTTAGAAAAAATATAAGACCGAAAACGATAAGCCCTTAAAAATTCTTAAAGAAAAGGGTTGGAAATGAACTATCAAACAGGTTTCGGTATTTTGGGGTGTAATTATGTTAGAAGAACACAATTCATATAAAATAAAACAAATGGAGCATGAACTCAGTCATGCACTTGAAAATAAAGAGTTTAGACTCTATTATCAACCAAAACTCGATTTGAATTCAGGGACAATTACAGGGGTAGAGGCATTGATTCGTTGGGAACACCCGGAGAAAGGGATTGTCCCCCCATTAGAATTTATTCCTGTCGCAGAGGAAACTGGGCTGATTCTACCCATTGGTGAATGGGTTATAAGAACTGCTTGTGAGCAAAACATGGCATGGAAGGAAATGGGTTTGCCTCCTGTTGTTATGTCAGTCAACCTGTCTGCACGTCAGTTTTTTCAACCGAATTTAGTCGAAACGGTTCAACTTATTTTAAAAGAAACGAAACTATCTCCTGAATACCTGGAAATTGAAATTACCGAGAGTATGATGATGGATGTTGATTCCGTTCTTCCTATCTTACGTGATTTAAAACGTATTGGTATCAAAATTAGTTTGGATGACTTTGGTACAGGTTATAGCTCTTTGTATTATTTAAAAGAATTTCCTATTGATACAATCAAGATAGACCAATGTTTTGTTCGTGATTGTACGTTAGACTCCAAAGATGCCACGATTGCTAAAGCCATCATTGCCATTTCTAACGAATTAAAATTGGAAGTAGTTGCAGAAGGGGTCGAAACCAGAGACCATTTGATTTTTCTACAACAAAATTTTTGTAATAAAGGGCAAGGATACTTTTTTAGTAGACCTTTGCCACCAGATGAATTCGTTCATAACTATGATAAGATAGAACAAATTATTCAGCGTGAAGGGATTCCGCAAGAAGTAAGTAAACAAAATTGGTTGGAAAAGGAGTTAGAAAATACACGTCAAGAATTCAGGGATACCGTCCGACAGCAACAAGGGATGATTCTTAAGTTTATTAAGAAAAAAGGAAAGTATATTCATACCTTATGTGATGGTGAATTGGTGTATCGAATGGGTTTTACCCCTGAACAAATTATAGGAAGAGAACTCCAGGATTTTATCCCATACCATGATGTTGGAAGTAAATTGCCATATTATAGCAGAGTGTGGGAAGGCGAGGAACACGTTACATATGAAGGACATCTCAATGGGATTTGGTATTTTGCCTCTTTACGTCCTATCCGAAGAGGGGGAGAAGTAGTTGAAGTCATCGGTTCTTGTGTAGATATTACAGAGAGAAAAAAGATTGAAGAACAGTATAGAAGGTTGGTGGAATTTTCTCCTGAACCGATTATAGTGTACCATCGTGGATTTATCCAATATGCGAATCCTGCTTGTATCGAAATATTAGGTGCATCTTCATTAGAAGATTTGATAGGCAAATCTATTATGAATTACTTTGACCCAAAATCTGTTCGAATCATTGAAAAAAGAATAAAAGAACTGAATCAAATAGGAATGTCTGTACCTCCTACTGAAAAACAAATCTTACGGTTTGACGGTACGTTAATTGATGTCGAAGTAACAGGAATCACGATTGACCATGATGATAAACCTTCGTTCTTGATGATGTATCATGATATTACAAAAAGAAAGCAGACAGAGGAAGCTCTCCGAAAAAGCGAATCGGAGTACCGACTCATTGCAGAAAATATGCAAGATTTAATTAGAGTGATAGATACAAACGGTGTTATTCAATATGCCTCTCCTTCGCATGAATCTGTATTAGGATTTTCACCAAGCATTTATAAAGGTAGTTTATTTTATGAATTAATGCATCCTGACGATATATCAAAAACACAAGAACAATTTTCTCAAGTGATTTCTACGAAAACACCTCGTCAAGTTGAATACCGATATAAACATTCCAATGGTGGATGGGTGTATGTGGAATCTTGCGGTACTCCTGTACTAAATGAGCAGGAAGAAATAACATCTATTGTAATTGTAGGTCGAGATATTTCAGAACGAAAGAAAGCGGAAGATTATCAGAAAAACTATCCGTTGTAGGTCAATTGGCCGCAGGAGTCGCACACGAAATAAGAAATCCACTTACTTCGATAAAAGGCTTTGTTCAACTATTACAAAAGGAATTGGATAAGCCTTTCTTTACAGACGTGATACTATCAGAAATTAAAAGAATAGAAAGTATTGTGGGAGAATTTTTAACCCTTGCAAAGCCCCAAATTGGTCTTTCGAAATGATGATCCCTTGCTGCTAAATCCCTCTCTCTAAAACGGGAATCAACTTCAATTTCTTTATGTATATGTTTTGATAAACCTTCTACTGTTTGTTTAGCCCTTACATAAGAACTAGAAATAATATGTTCAATATTCTCTTTTATCAATATTTTTTTCCGGCCAGCGCTTTCTCTTTTCTCCTGCAGTTCTTTTTCAAGCCTTTTTGCCTCCTCCTCAAGAGTATTTAAATACTCTTGAGGAGTCTTCTCAACCTTTTTCACACGATCCTTAGAAGCACTAGCTTTTATAGGGGTAGAATCTGTCACAATGGTTTCACCTGTGACCAAGCCTTTTTCAATGCTGTGAAACAATATGATCGAAGATCTCTTGAAACACGGCACTGTCTTTGAAACGTCTTCGCCGATTTTGACTAAAGGTAGAGTGGTCCGGAATTCTGTCCGATAGATCCATCCCTAAAAACCATCTATAAGCAAGATTTAAACGAACCTCTTATTCAAGTTCGCGTTCTGAATCAATATTAAAAAGATAGCCGATAAGCAACATCTTGAAAAGGAGGACGGGATCCAAAGATTTTCTACCCATTTTTGAATAGAAGCTTTCCATTTTATCGTATATAAAAGAGAAGTCAATATTCTCCATTCTCAAACGGAGAATATGATTAGCAGGAACAAAATCGTTCAAATCAATAAACTCCATTTTGCTCTGGTACTCATCGTTGCGTCCCATCATAGAAATTCCCTCCAATAAAAAATCTGTATAGAAAAGATCCTATACAGATTCAGGAAATTCCTTTTAGATTGTCAACAGCCCCATTAACGGAGTCCTTTTCTATAGTTGAAAGACAATTCTTGTTAGAGGTAAAGTGCCGGACATTGTAGTAAAAAGGATTAGGAAAAATGTCATGAGAATGAGATATCGGAATATTTTGAATTATATTGACATAAAAAAGACAAACATTTATATTAATAAAATAGAATTAATATTTATGTATAAACAAGAAGGGGAAATTGTGTTTGAAGGTTGCAATTGGCCCAGCTCAATTTGTTAGGAAGCGGGATTATTATCCAATTTGGGGTTTATTCATAAAAAAATTCGGAAAGACTGCAGTGATTATCGGAGGACACACAAGTCGGGACATTGTAGAAGGGACTTTAAGGAAGAGTTTATCAGAGCAAGGAATTACTTTGATGCAATCTTTTTGGTACGGTGGTGAATCCTCTACAACTAATATTGATAGTAAAATCAAAGATTAACTAGAGAATTTGAGGATATCGTCGATGCGGTTACTTTAGTAAGCGGAAGTGTAAGTGGCTACGGCGGCGATGATTGCCGGGCCGCGGCTGTACATGCCATTTACTCGGGTTTGACAATCTTTCCTGAAGTTCACCAAGCCTATCATGGCGAAATTGTGGCCTTTGGGATACTGGCCCAGCTTTGTATGGAAGGTGCGGGCGATGAAGAAGTGAAAACGGTAGTTCGTTATTACTAGGAAGTCGGACTCCCCTTACATTAAAGCAGCTGGGGATCAAGGGCTTGACGGATGATCAATGGAAGCAGCTGGGGGATATTACCGTTACTATTGAAGATATGGCGAATATGACATTTGAGGTAACACCCGAAATGGTGATATCGGCAGTGAGCCACGCTGATAAAATTGAAAATGAAATGTTGTTAGTTTATTAATGCTTACATAACTAGGGGGAAATATCCGTGAAAAAGTGGTTGGTTATGTTATGTTCCTTATTGTTGGTATTTGCACTGGCTGCTTGTGGAAAAGAACAATCTTCTGGCAGCACAAAAAAGCCGTCTGAGCCATTGAGAGTGACCTTGCCTACCTGGACAGGGTATGGACCGTTATTTTTAGCAAAAGAAAAAGGATTTTTCGAAAAAAATGGCATCGATGTGGACCTTTCCATTGTAGAAGGACTGGCAGAACGTAAACAAGCGTTAGCCAGCGGGAAAATTGATGGAATGGCCACGGCTCTGGATGTTCAAGTAACATTGGCAGACGCTAAAATTCCAGTCAATGTTGTCTGGGTATTGGATGATTCTCATGGCGGCGATGGAATTCTTGTGAAAAATGGAATTAAAGATATAAAAGACTTAAAGGGGAAAAAAATGGCCTTTGAAGTCGGTTCAACAAGCCATATGCTTGCGTTAACCGCGTTAAAGCAAGGTGGCTTGACGGAAAAAGACGTGGAAGTTGTCCAAATGTCTGCGGGTGATGCTGGTGCAGCATTTGCTGCCGGCAAAGTGGATGCAGCCGTGACGTGGGAGCCTTGGTTATCAAAAGGGTCACAAGCAAAAGGGAAAATTCTACTGACGACGAAAGATTTACCTGGAATTATTGTCGATACCATTAGCTTTAAAGAAAACATTATAAAAAAACGCCCAGATGATGTGAAAGCATTTGTAAAGGCGATGGGTGAAGCGATGGATTATTGGAAAGAGCATAAAGAAGAAGCGGATGAGATCATGGCAAAAGGTCTTAAAATAGATACAAAAGAATTCGTGGCTACTGAAGAGGGCTTGAAGTTTTATACAAAAGAGGATAACCAACAATTATTTGGATCAGAAAGCAACAAAGGCCCCATCTATCAATCAACAGATAATGCGATTAAATTTTACAAAGAGCACAGTATCATTAAAACAGAACCGAAAGTGGAAGACATTATAAACCCAAGCTTCCAATAATGGATAACCGTTTCTGGTTTTGTACGTTTTAACCTTGGTGATTAATTTTAGAGCCTGACAATATGACATGGTCTTATTGTCAGGCTTCTTTTAAAAGATTGATAGAATTGGGTGATTTTAATGCTAGCAAAATTGTTTACGCCAAATAAAGAAATACCAAAAAGGCTTTATACCTCAGCAGGATTGGTTACGTTTATTTTATTTTTGGCCATTTGGTCATTCCTAAGCTATGGCGGAATCGTGAATCCATTATTTTTACCAACGCCGACGGCAGTATTAGCAACGGCCGTTGAATTACTGTTCCATGGAGATCTTCTTTCCAATATCGGCATTAGTTTTACAAGGGTGTTGGCCGGATTTCTGGTTGCCGCCATTATTGGGATCCCTTTAGGAATTTTGATGGGCTCCTTAAAATTCATGGAAGGTGCATTTGAACCTATTATCGGATTTATTCGCTATATGCCGGCTTCAGCCTTTATTCCATTATTAATTTTATGGATAGGTCTTGGTGAACCAGAGAAAATGAGCGTTATTTTCCTGGGAACCTTCTTCCAATTGACCCTCATGATCATGGATGTAACGAAAAATGTCCAAAATGAATTAGTTGAGGTTTCCTATACATTAGGAGCGAAAAGGGTTCAAGTATTTACGAAAGTGATTCTGCCTGCGTCATTACCTGGAATCGTCGATACGCTTCGCATTACATTCGGCTGGGCCTGGACGTATTTAGTGGTTGCCGAAATTGTCGGAGCATCAAGTGGTTTAGGTTATATGATTATGCAGGCCTCCCGTTTCTTGCAGCCAGATAAAATTATTGTCGGCATAATAACCATCGGTTTATTGGGACTCTTGACAGATATGGTCTTTAAAGCCATTTATCGAGCTTCGTTTTCATGGATGAGAAAGGATGGTTTATAAGATGGTCACACTTGCAGCGGAAAATATGGAAATAAATACACCTCAAAGGGGTACTCCAAAGTTAGAAATTAAAGATGTCGGGAAAATTTTCAAAACAAAAAGCGGTGAGACGACAGCATTGGAAAAAACCACCTTTACGATAAACGAAGGGGAGTTTGTAACCATCTTAGGACCTTCTGGTTGCGGGAAATCGACCGTTCTCCGTATTGTTGCGGGGTTGGAAGAAGCCACTTCTGGACAAGTGCTGTTGGATGGCCAGGTAATCAATGGTCCCGGGCCTGACCGGGGCATGGTGTTTCAATCGTATACATTATTTCCATGGTTAACCGTGAAGGAAAATATTATTTTCGGTTTGAAATTGAAAGGTGTATCCCAAAAAGAACGAGACGATGTGGCAAGGCATTACCTGCAATTGATTGGATTGGATGACTTTGGAAAACATTATCCGATACAATTATCAGGCGGCATGAAACAACGTGTGGCCATCGCTCGTGCCTTAGCCAACGATCCCAAGATTCTATTAATGGATGAACCTTTTGGCGCATTGGATGCTCAAACAAGGAACATCATGCAGGAAGTGTTGTTAAAGGCATGGGATGAGTCTAAAAAAACGATTCTTTTTATCACTCATGACGTAGATGAATCCATCTTTCTGGCAGATTCCGTTTATTTGATGACCGCAAGGCCTGGGCGCTTAAAGAAAAAAGTTCCTATTACATTGGAGCGGCCAAGGGAGTTCAGTGTAAAAGGGACTCCGGAATTTGCAAAATATAAAGAGGAATTGTTGTCTCTCATCAGAGAAGAAAGTTTAAAATCAATTTAAGGGTGTTCTACAAAAGATTGATCATTATCTGTGCAAATGATTTGTCTCATAAAATAAGAAGTTACCTGTAAAAGTTTGAAAGAATCAATCAAGGTTCGATGGACGGAAAGGTGTATGGTCAAAGTGAATGTTGAATCTTTTTTTTCTAAAAACATTAAAGCGGCACTTAAGAATGATCCGCCTGGTGCATGGATGCCAGATATGCCAGATGATTGCATTCGCTTGAGTTCAGGCTATCCGGACCCTGCTCTCGTTCCCGCTGTGGAGATAAAGGGAGCAGTAGCCAGACTTCTGGATGAGGAGCAGGATTTGCCGCTCCATTATCTCGGAAGCCCACGAATTGAAAGACTAAAGCAGCAAATCCATAAAAGATTGGCAGAGCGTGGAATTTGCGTTCTGGAAGAAGGACTTTTGATTACATCAGGCGCTTGCCAGGCGATTGATCTTATTGCCCGCATTCTCCTTGATGATAAAGCGGTCGTGGCGGTAGAATCTCCCACCTATATGGAGGCTTTGGAGATTTTTCAAAACTATACGAATCAGATTATTAGTATACCAATAGATGAGCAGGGACTCCAAACATCCCGATTAGAAGAAATGCTGGATGAAAGGAAACGTACAGGCCTCACCCTCCCGCGTATCCTATATACCATCCCAACCTTTCAAAATCCAACCGGGACGACCATGACAACTGAACGACGGAGGCATTTATTGGAGCTTTCCATCAAGTTTGATTTCCTCATTCTAGAGGATGATGCATATGGAGAATTATCCTTCGGTAAAAGTCCGCAACCAATCAAGTCTTTTGATAAAAGCGGACGGGTCCTCCACGTTGGTTCATTATCCAAGGTAGTGGCGCCAGGAATGCGGATCGGATGGGTAGCAGGAGAAAGTGAATTCATTAATGCTTTAGAATGGTTTAAAAAGGATTTAGACCATCCATTTGCTCAAAGTACAATGGCTGTATACTTGGAAAACACCGATCTTGAGAAACGGCTCGGTCTTTTAAAAGATGTGTATCGAGCTAAATGTGCTGCGTTAATCCGCTCGCTGGAACAATTTCTCCCAGAATCCGTTTCCTGGTATGTGCCAGATGGGGGTTATTTTGTATGGGTGAGAATTCCGGGTGCCGATACTTCGCAATTATTATCACAGGCTCTAGCAGAGGGTATTTCGTATGTTCCGGGGAAGTACTTTTTCCTGGATCAAACGGATGGAACCGAGTTTCTCCGTCTCTCGTTCAGTTATGCCGATGAGAAAGAAATAATCGAGGGAATTCGAAGACTGGGACAGCTTATCACAGCTTTTTCTTCATAAATTGTCCTGAAGGAATATAGTTAGTTGGGTTAATCATGGCAGTGATTGAAGCTGAAATCATTCCTAAAATGAATATCCCTTTGTTACAACATACTTTTTCGATCCAGACCTGGTTTTAGTGAAAACATCCTTTTCCGATTCCCGAGTTTTTTTCGTATCGACCATTGTCATAATATATGGGTGATTGGAACTCGCAACAAAATGGATTTTTTCACAAAGAGTCAGGGAAGCAAGCAAAAGGATGCGCGTAATCGCTTTAAACGAGCGCGTATAAAAAAAGCAGGAGATGTCGCCATAAGTGTTTTCACTTCACTTGTGGGACACCTCCTGCTCTTTATGTTAATTAATATCCGAACAAGTTTATGAGCCTTTTTAAAACTCTGGTTTTTCGAAACTTGGATTAGGATAAGTATAGAATCCTTCTCTACTTGAACTCCGAGTTTTCCTTTATCGATATACTCTGTTTTCAGTAAGTTAGCCAATTTTTCAAACTCTTGATTGCCTGCTTGCGCTTTTGCATGGGCAATATTATAAGCGGGCTAACAGGGCAGTAATAATGTGCTTTGGGTAAAAAAATTTAGCTTAAGCAAAACTTTTAAATATCCTCCAGAAGTGCCGATCAAATAAGAAAATAAAATGGAAAAGTTTCCTGAGAAAAATGTGATTGAATATGTTCCTTCGATTCACTTTCATCAGTTTGTTTTATTCCGTTTTTCGCGTTTAATAGAAATACACCGTAAGAACCAGGCACGAGAAAAAATTTTAATCATATATAGGTGATATCCGGTTCGAATTTGGTGAGGAGGATATCATGGAACCAATGTTACCTATGGAAAAATACTTCGGTAAGTTAGAACTAGTTTATGCATTTTATGGGGCTATGCCTACGGGTGTTAGTGTGTCAGAAACCGGTCGTATTTTCATTTGCTTTCCGAAATGGGGAGACGTCGTTAAATTTACGGTGGCCGAAATTGTTGGGGATCAATTGCAGCCTTATCCTAGTTACGAGACCAATTTGGTTAACCCCGAGAATATCACAATGACTTTCATCAGTGTCCAAAGTGTAGTCGCGGATGGAAGGGGAACGCTTTGGGTATTAGATACAGCGGCACCCAATTTTTCTGAACCTATTAAAGGTGGGGCAAAATTAGTCGCTGTTGATTTAAAAACCAATACAATTAGAAGAGTATATACCTTTACAGAAGATGTTGTCCTGCCAACAACTTACCTGAATGATGTCCGATTTGATTTTCGTGTTGGAAACGCAGGTTATGCCTATATAACGGATTCTTCTTCCAAAGGACCAGGAGCTATTATCGTCGTAGATTTAGAAAATGGAAACGCGTTTAGACGGTTAAATGGAGCAAATTCAACTTCACCCGATCCCTATTTTATACCGAAAGTAGAAGGAAAAGTGTTGATGAATCGAAATAAAGATGGCCAGACTTCTCCATTTAGATTGGCGTCTGACGGTATTGCGATTTCTCCTGATGGAAAGGTATTATTTTTTTGTCCACTAACCAGTCGTCATCTGTTCTCGATCTCAACAGAAGCCCTGAGAGACAGAAATATACCGGACATGGATTTACATTATCATGTGGAGTATTGGGGAGAAAAAGGTGCGTCTGATGGAATGATCACAAATGCAAAAGGGGCCATTTATGCTGGAGATTATGAGAACAATAGTATTCGAAAGATATTGCCGAATGGCACAATGGAAACCATCGCACATGATCCGAGAATTTTATGGCCGGATACTTTTTCGATTGGTCCGGATGAATACTTATATGTAATTGTGAACCAATTACATCGGCAGGCAAGATTTCATTATGGAAAAGACCTGCGACAAAAACCTTATAGTTTACTTCGTATGAAAATTGATGAATTTCCTGCTCCTACCATTTGATAATGAAAAATAGCTGGTTCATTTTTTTGTGAAATTTGAACGGGTAAGCATGGATCGTAATTAGCTTAATATAGCTCTATTCATAAAAGAATAGGAACAGTTTAGGTTTGTTAAACTGCTCCTATTTTATTTTATAAAGTGGGTAAGTTCAATGCTGTATTGATATTATTTAAATCTAAAACCTATATGGCATATAGTGAATCACAGGTGCTTGTCCAGAACGGATATTTACGTTTCAGTTCATAATATCTCCCATTGGGAATCCATTATATCTGACACCGTAAACGCCTGTAACTTGGATTGTCCCGCCTTTACGCACTGCTTGTGAAGGCATGATAAACGCACGGAATGCTCCGCCTTGGAGTTTCATTCCGCTCGCCAGGAACTCTATATCAGTCATTTTACCGTCCATACCAACTGCATTAATGACAACATCAGCTCCGCCCTTCGTCATTTCTTTCAAATGCATTCTCGCATTTTCAAAGTGTTCGAAGTTTACAATTTCAACTTTGTTGGTACGTTTGGCGTGTTGCAAACGATTGTCTACATAATCTACGGCAATGACACGCCTTGCTCCTTTTAGCTAACAGAATTTTTGAGCAAGAAGGCCAACCGGACCACAGCCAAGAACAATAACTGTATCTCCATCCTTTACGCCTGCATTGTCAGCACTCCAAACCAGGGGAAACCTGGAACATCGGTACTGATGTGCCGTCCAAATGAAAAAGCACTTCAACCGCAGTGCTTTTTTGAAATCAATTTTATTTAATCTTTTCCGCCAGCTCTAGAATAATCCCTTCTGGGCCGCGAACGCAGCATAATTTATAAGTGTTTTCGAAGTTTTGTATCTCGCTAATAAGTTCTGTGCCTTTCTTTTTCAACTTGGCGACAACAGCTTCAATATCTTCTACAGCAAATGCAATATGCCGGATTCCCAAGGTGTTTATAAAAGAGGGCTGAGTGCCATTTTCATCAGACGGAGTATGGAATTTAACCAGCTCCAGCGTTGCCTCGCCGTCCGGCATCCCCAGCATGACAACTGTTTCTCTAACTCCAGGAAGACCGATGATTCGTTCCACCAATTCGCCTTCCATATCTGCTTCCCCCAGCACGTTAAGTCCAAGGTCAAGAAAAAACGCTTTAGCTGCTGAGAGATCATTTACCGTTATGCCTACATGATCAATTCTATGAATCTTCATATTCTATTCCTCCAATGTTTTCACAGGTTTCTTAAAGGTTTATTCTCGATGCTATATTGGTTTTCCTCTTAATTCAGCCGAAGCGAATTGTCCTTTTATGTTCAAGAATGTGTCCAGCACATACTCCTTGAAATTCTGCGTACCAGGAGAGAAATATCTTCCATCTACCTAGGCAATGGTTGGGAGGGTTGGATGGGGATTTAGGTGATTTTACTATAATCCGTCATTTTAAATTGGGGAGAATGGAAATGCTGAGGTCTGCCGCAATAAATGCTTTAAGATCGCTTCCCGGTACAATTGCTCAGCGGTGATCCGGAGAGAAATGGTGTTGGCTGGACTATGGATTCTTCGGCAGACAGAAAATCGGCAAGAAACACCTGGATGCCGTCCTTTTCATGACCTGTATAAGTCTAATCTCTCTTCAATGCCTTTCAAAACTTCTTCCGGCATTTCCCTCACTTTGACATCCCTGCCCAGGAAAAGCAGCCAGCTGGTGATTTCGGCCACTTCTTCGGAATTTTTCACATTAACAAAAGTCCTTAATAGAGCTGAGGTCTGGTAAGGGTCCGTATAAGATATTGAAATTTTAAAAGGATGGTATTTTTTAAACTGGGCAATCGCTTTTGGTCCAAGTTCAAGTACAAGGTTAATTGCTTCTGCCTGCTTGCTTAGTTTCTCCAGTATTTTTTTCTTGCTTCCTCTTTTTTTCACCGGGTAGAGTTTGACATCGGTGATGAGATCGACTGGAATGATTTTCTTTTTTTCTTCCTTTAAGTCAAAGCATTCAATCAGCCAAGTACTTTTTTCTCGGTAAAGGTGCAGGAGATAAACCGGATAGGACTTTATTTCCTTCTCTTCCTGGACGGTAATCAATAAATAACTGTCCTTAAGAAGGGTTTGGATAAGTGTTTCAAGCATGGGATGGGGAAGGTCTGACAGATCAAGCAGGTCGGGATTATGGGGATTGGTCCCTTCAAAAAGCAGGATCTGGTTCAAAAGAACAAGGTCATCCTGCTGGTTTTCTGAGATAAGTCCCAGTAATTTTTCAGCTAAGGACTGACGGCTTTTTAAATAGGGAAGCTGCTGGTTTCTGGTTGCCATAAAGGCAATAAAAAGAGCTTTCACCTCATGATTGGTAAAGCGGACATCGGGCAGGACGGAGTTATGCATGACAAAATAACCCCCATCCCTTCCAGCTTCAGCAACAAGCGGCATGCCCATGGCCTCGATTTCTCTGATATCTCTAATCGCTGTCGAACGGGAGATGTTAAATTCCCGCATGATTTCAGAAATGGTAAAGTGGGCGCGGTTGTTAATATACCGCATAATGATATTGATGCGCTCAACTTTTTTCATTGGCTCTCCTAAATGGTATCATTTTTTGACATGATTTAAGGATATGATATATCTATCAAGCGAAGAATACAAATAAAAAAATGTAGAAAAGAGGTCATAAAAATGGCAAATTATACGCTGGAAGAAAAAGAAGGCTTTACCGTAATCGGTCTTGGAACAGAGCTGAAGAGCAATTACACAGACTATGCAGGCATAAACAAGGAAAAGGCAGACTTTTGGCAGGCCGTCAGCCAGGATGGAAGGCTTGATACGCTAAAATCCATGGCCGCAAATGACTTAGTTTTTGCTGTAAACGAAGCGGTCAATAACAAAATGATGCATTACGCCGGCGTCATGACAGAAGGAACAGCACCCGACGAAGCGAGAGTGATTCAATTTCCTAAAGGAGAATACGTAGTGGTGAAAGGGGAAGGAAAGACGGCAGATGATCTGAATAACAAGCTGGCTGCGGTTGCCTTTGGGCAGGTCCTTCCAGAAGCAGCCAATGTGGCCTATGTCGGCGGGCCGAATACTACAGTTGAGATGGAGAAGCGCAACGGCATAATTGTTGGTGAAATGTGGATTCCTGTTGTCAGAAAATCATAAAAAGGAGGGGTGGAAATGTCCTGTATCGTTGATTTTAAAAATGTGTCTTTGGCTGGACTTGAATCCTCACCTGCAGCAGAAGCCCTTGCCGGTTTGCGCGCGAATGAAGCCCGTTACTTCATGAACAAATACAAACACGAATTTACCGTTGTACCAGCGAGCGAAAGCCAGGAGACACTTGATTATGTGAACATGATTTTAAAGGAAGAACGTGCCATAGAGTTTGCGGCCAAACCGTTGGAAACATCAAGGTTTCAAGTGGAAAATATCCGATTTGCCTACGTTTTTTATGAAGATGGTCTCTCAGTCAACGTTATGTATACGGTTGATAATCCTAAGAAGCGGGCAGTGGGCTTTAAGCTTTCTGAGGGGATGGAGATACCAAAGGAACTGGAAGGCAGGTTTAAGTTTGCCAGGCAAAAGTCCAAGCTAGCCGGAACTATCCGGGGCTCGTTTTTTGTAATTAAAGGAGAGTATTAAGGGATCGTTTGGTATACTTCTATTCTATAATCTATAAACTTGTTTATAAAGATAAAGAAATTCATTGCAGCCTGCACTCCGCGCTGAAGAAGCGGAGGGAACTGTTTATTCTAAAACGATAATGAACTTTAACAGTAAGATTCGTGTATAACAGAGTGAACTATACCCCGGATAGAGGCCACTGATAAAAAAGTGGTCCTAACCGGGGGTTTTGTGTTTCAATAGATTTAATAAATATGGGCAGAGGATTATCCTGAGTAAGAATATTTATAATGAATACCAAATTATGGAGATTAAATAAAATACCCCCGGTACAATACCGGAGCCGCTTATTAGCCGCATAGGCGCTTTTTAAACTGTCCGTAAACGGGGGGCACAATTTTTAGAATGCTAAGCACTTCCATTTTATTAACCAATTGAAAGAGTTATAATTGGAAGGTCGTAATTGCGGTGGGAGGAGAAACATCAATGAAATTATTTGCACTTGATATGGATGGGACTACTTTATCTTCTAAAAATGAAATTAGTCCTGAAAATATAGAAGCTATAAAAAAGGCACAAGGCCTCGGACATAAAGTGATGGTCTTGTCCGGCAGGGCGCCTGAGTCAATCAGCAGCCTTTTAGAAAAATATGAGTTAGATTTCCGATTGGCGGCAGTAATGGAACGGCTGTTTTTGCGGATGGTAAATTGTTAGAGTTAACTTCTTTAACGGATATCCATGATGAAAAAATTACCGAAGAAGTGGAGAGGGAATCTGTTCCTTTTAAAATTTATACGAATAAAGGAATTTATTTTCATAGTGAATGGACAGCCCGGTTAGATCAAGTTCTATCCTCGGGAGCTGTGCCGCCTGAGCATTTTGAAGATGAGAACTTTGGAAAAATGACTAGAATTCCAGTGGAATCTGAAGGAATGTTTAGTGACATTCAGTCCTTATTACAGGATGGGGAATTAAGCATTCAGAAGTTTTTTATTTTAGTATTGGATCCGGTTCAAAAAGAACGGTTATTAACTGCGATAAAATCTATTGAAGGCGTCTATGTCACCACTTCTTCTCCTTTTAATATCGAAGTTATGAATATCAACGGCAACAAGGGGAATGGCTTAAAAGTGATGGCAAAGTATTTCAATATACCATTAGAAGAAACGGTTGCTATCGGAGATCAGTACAATGACATTCCGATGTTAAAAGCTGCCGGATTTTCGATTGCGATGGGTAATGCACAGGAAGACATCAAAAGAGTGAGCGACTATATCACGTTAACCAATGATGAAAACGGGGTTGCCCATGCGATTGAGCTTGTATTAAATTCAATCACAGCAGCGGTCAGCAGCTAAACGGTTAATAAAAAAACACTAAAAGGTATCAGGGCAGCCCCTTGGTACCTTTTCTTTTTGGAAATCTGCAAGGAGGAGAAGCGCTCTTTTATATTGAAAGCTCTGTTAAACGACGCTGTTGATTTTCAGTAAAAGAAAAAGGAACCTATAAGTTCCCTCTAATATTCACTTATTCAACTAAAGCGCCCGTTTGTTTAAGTGTATTCGTTCACAAACTTAGTTTACATATGCATAATTAATTGGTTCATTCATTACAGGAATGCTGCCCCTTTACTTCCATAGAAACTCAACATAAAAAGGCATTAATCCTTCTTGAATCAACACCCATAGTTGAATAAAGACAATATGTTTAATTATTTTTCGGTCTTAAAGAAAGTGATTTATCAATAACTGCAGACAAGTCTAATGATGGATACTCAGTTTTTATTAATTCATAAACCTCTTGTATAATTTCCTCTAATTCACTCACACTTTCTTTAGGATGGGTTAACAATATAGATTTAAAACGATTAAAGGCATTGTTGGGAGCGATTATCATAGCTTCTAAAGAATGTTTCTGCCATTTAAAAGCTGGATGATGTACATATATTCGGTTTAGACCAAAAAGTATTCCCATCAAGTTTGTTTGTACAGAGACTATTACCTTATAAAGCATCAACCAATCTTCCCTTTTAAGTAAAGCTTCTCGGTTATTCCATCGATTACCTAAATAGATGTTATTATTTATCATTGCTACACTTAAGTCTTTGGGATAAACCTCAACTTTTTTCTTGAGATTACTTAATATTTCTTCTCCGTAAAGTGGAATACCATCATAAACTGTTGATATAAGGCATTGTTTATCTAAATCTGTATCAAATCCTAAGATTACATCATTAATTATATTTTGAATTGTTGAAGTCAAAAAATTACTTATTTCTAATTTAACACCGTCAGTAACATATGTTTCAGACCATTCCTCTTCCTCATAAGGATGAAAATCAATAATTTCCCCATTAACAGAGTTAATGGGGAAATTCCTATCTACATCCGTTGGGCCTTCTTTCCAAAATACAAACAACTCAATATCAGAATATTCATCATTCCAGTTGCGGGAAACAGAACCTCCGAGCAATACAGCTTCAACTTTTGGATTCTGCATATAAACTTTAGATAGATTTGACGCTAAAAGCTTCAAATTCAAAATCTCACTCCTATTAACTAATCTTGGCTTATATAATTCGATATTAAGGTTTGTTTCTCCTTTTATATAGAAAACCAATAGTGGCTTATTGAGCTAAACTGCCCTATTAGTGCAGTAACAAAAAATGGCTACCGTAACTGCACTCCTTGAATAAATAACGCGCATGTTAGTTGATTAATAAAAAACAACAATGTTCTTGGTTCTTACGCAAAATTGGTGGAAGCATTTATAACTGTTTTTCGGGTATAGAATAGTCATACTCTAAAGGTGGTGCGTAGTATGAATCTTTCGGGAATTGAAGAGCTATTTACATTTGATGAAAATGATCATTTCAAGTCTTTTATGGGGAATCATATTTTTCTCTTACTATAAGAATAAACCATGATGCCTTAACAAATTTATTTAATCGGGGCTTTTTCGAAACTCAAATGAGGAAATATGATGAGGAAATCAATTCTCCTGTAGGTCTTATAATATGTGATTTGTATGAATTAAAAATTGTTAATGATTTATATGGACATAAAGAAGGGGATCTTTTAATAAGGACATCAGCAGATATCTTAAAAGAATTTTCCAGGAGTGAGCAGATCATTGCTGCAAGGATAGGCGGAGATGAATTTGCCTTGCTAATAGCAGACAAATCCCTGGAAAATGTCGAAAGCTTGGCAAAGTCGCTACATAAGAGATTTAATAACTGCTTCATCGAATCGATAGCCAGAAATATTAAGATGGCTATTGGTTATGCCTACAGTAATGTTTCAATTAATAAAATGGATTCTCTTTTTATTGAGGCTGACAAGTTTATGTATCAAAATAAAAAACAGACAAAGATTCTAGGTGGCTGAAGGATAGGTAAACAAAATCGACTTTGCTTATCTTTCCTTTCGTACCTCAGATACCTCATTTACTGCACTGGCTATTAACAATTTAATGTTAATTCCTTGAACTCGGAAACCAATTCATCAAATTTGTCTTTCTCCTCTAGAAAGGGAAAGTGATTACTATTTTCGAAAATGTATAATGTTGAATTCTTTAAGTTTTCATTGATTTCTTCAGAAAAAACTAATGGACATTGGACATCATACTTTCCGCAAAAGACAATCGTTGGTGTTGTCACGTACGAGAGTTCACTTCGAATATCATAATTGGGAATATTTTGAATGAATAATAATCTAATCTTTTTTGCACAACTTTCCCGCTACTCGGTTTTGAGAAGTATTCATCCCATCTTTCAGGGCTATATAAGGACATACTTGTCCATTCTCTATTAGCTTTTCTTCTCTCTTCAATAGTTGAAGTTGGGGTTTTTAAAATTGAGAAAATCTCCTTTAACCTTTTATTTAATGGAGACCTAGGACAATAAATACTTTCTTCGTGTTCCATATATCGCATTGAAGATGATGCACCTCCAATTAATAACTTTGATAGAGACCTAGGACACATTAAAGCATAAACTAAACCTAACATTCCTCCAGTTGAATGTCCTGCAAAACTCCACTCTACATAATGTAGTGCATCTTTAATCGCTTCTAAATCTTTGACACTTTCACTCATACTTAGTTCGTGATTATTTGTAATTCTGTCAGAAAAGCCAGCTTCTTTTAAGTTTATTAGATACACTTTGAAATGCTTGACGAAAGTATCTGCAAAGTTGTTTCCTAATTGATTAAACTCACTATATAAATGGGTAATGCAAAGAGGTTCCCCGGTTCCTTGAGTGAAGAACTCAAATCTTCCCCTGGATGTTTTGACAAATTCCTGTTTCCACATTAATTAGCCACCATATTTCTTAAAGTATTTTTTGTATTTTGGACATTGCTGCTGCCTAAAACACTGCTGCTTCTCTTTCGTTTGACGATTCGTACATACACCAATATTTGACTCAGCCTTAAATATGCTTCCCGGTCAAATGTTAGCTGTTGATATGATTGCTATTGCTGATGCAACTTGCCAATAAAAAACCGCATTAAAAATCCATTGATCTGACTAACTCTTTTCTCTTTGGATTATGAAAATTCTACATTCTTTTCCATAATCCTTCCTTCAGTTAAACTTCTCCTTTAGTGAAATTGGCAAATAGAGTTGCCTCAGCAGACAATTTACATACGAGAGCAATTGTCTTTGAGAAAATAAAATTTTTAGTTGAGTTTTTTATTTAGAAGTAGTGATGTATACTTAAATTAGGAAATTGGATATATTTGGGAGGTAAGAGCGTGGCAGAAATATCAAAGAGTGGAGTTTTACTAAATACAAATTATAAAGACTCATTGATTATTGACAAATATAGTTCTGATTTTAAACGCTGGAGAGAGATGAAACTTGAGCAGCTAAAAAGTGAAAATAGTGAAGACGCTATTACATGGAACGTTTTTCGAAGTTTTGAGCAGATTGATCCAAAAAGCTGGTTAGCGCTATTATTTGAAAAATCCTTTCAAAAAGAAATCAAGTATAAACTTGAATTTATAGATATACATTTATGGAAAAGATTAAATCCTGCCATTAATCTTCCTTTACCAGAAGGTCAATCGGAAATTGATATTATTATAGAATCTGACGAATTTGTTTGGTTTATAGAAGCAAAATACAAGAGTGATATTAGCATGAAAACTACTCATGATTCTAAAAGAAATCAAGTAATTCGTAATATTGATGTTGGTTTAGATTATGCTAAGGGGAAAGACCTTTATTTTACATTACTAATATTAAATGATAAATATTCTCCTAATGGACTTTCAATTGCAAATGAATATATGAACTCCAATAATAAAATAATGATTGACCTTCCGCATCGTATACATGAACTATCCAAACTGAGAGGAATTAGTATTTTAACGTGGCTAGATATTCTTAACATATTTTCTAGTTTGGATAGCTCTACAATTGATGAATTTGAAAGAGTGGTAGCTAAACAAGCCAGAATATGGCTGGCAAACAAAATTAATTATTATCGAAAGTCTATTCCTAAAAATGGAGCAGTATTCGATGAAACAAGAACGTATCGGTTCTCTCTTACAAGAGTTTGGGAACCAGATAAAGAAAAGGTTGTTTTTATTTGCTTAAACCCAAGTACAGCTGATGAAAACATAGACGATCCTACATTAATAAGGTGTATAGATTTTGCTAAAAGATGGTCTAATGGAAAATATGGATGGCTAGAAATTGTTAATTTATTTGGATATAGAACTAAGGATTTTAATAATCTTAAAAATGCTATTGATCCAATTGGTTCAGATAACGACAATTTTATACTTAACGCAGTAAAGGATGCTGATTTAGTGGTTGCAGCTTGGGGAGAAAATGGTGCTTATCAAAAAAGAGCAGAGGAAGTTCTAAAATTACTTTCTAATAATAATATCCCTATTTATTGTCTGGATATTTTAAATGGAGGGCAACCAAAGCACCCATTATATGTGAAGGCTACTAATGAACCAAGCCTATATTTTTTAGATAGGTAAAGCTATTAAGAATCCCTTTATATTTTTATCAGAGTAAATGGGGTCACGTCTAGTAATTTATTAGGTGTTCTTTTAATTGAACCCATCAGCACTTTTATGTTGTTGCCTCATACACACTGTATACTGGGAAGCGGTAGCGAAAATTGTTTTAAAATCAGCAGAAGCCATTCGGTTTCTGCTTGTTTTTTGAAGAGTTTATCTCCTCTAGAAAAATGATTTAACTTTTTGAAACCTTTTTGAGTATAGATTCCACTAATTAGTAAAGGGGGTCAAAAAAGATGGAAAATGAAAGCCATCGGCTAGTTAAGAGAGCAATCAAAGGTAATAAGCGTGCCTTTGAAAAGTTATTTCAGCAACATTATGAAAGAATCTATCGTACTGCCTACCTTTATGTACATAACGAAGAAGATGCGTTGGATGTTGTCCAGGAGGCAGCTTATCAGGCCTTTACATCGATACATTTGTTAAAACAACCGGAGTATTTTACGACCTGGCTTACTAGGATTGTGATTCGATGTTCGGGAAAATTGCTAAAAGGAAAAAGTAAAGTTGTTCCGCTGAACGATGAAATATTATCCAACCTGCCCGAGCGAGCAAATTTTAACATTGAACAATCATTACAACTTCTAAATGCAATTCAACAGTTAAAAGAGAATTACCGTACGGTTATTATTCTATTTTACTACTACGATTACTCAATCAAAACGATTAGCAGTGTCCTGGAAATTCCGGAGAATACCATAAAAACTTACTTAAGCAGGGGGAAAGCGGAATTAAAAAAGTTCTATAAAAATGAGGAGGACATATACCATGGATAATAAGGAAATGAAAATTGCAATTGATCAAATACCAGTACCGAAAGATAAAGTATTTGATGCGATAAATAAAGGACTAAATAAAACCGATTATCGGGGAAAGGCGAGAAAGAAAGTTCTTGCTGTAACGATGGTGGCAGCTGCCCTTTTAGGGATCACCTTCACATCAGGATTTTTTAATCCTACATTGAATAGAGTATTGGCTAATACCCCCTTAATAGGAGGGATATTTCAGCAATTTAATGATGAAACCGGGGTAGAGTTAGCGAATCAGAATGCAGTCACACAATTAAATCAAGCAATTACAAGTAGTGGAGTAACTGTAAAACTGACAAGCGCCTACTTTGATGGAAATGTGGTATCAATTACTGGATTTGTAGATAAGGATGTTGAAAAGGGACATAACGAAAAAGGAGAAGTAAGCTTTGATGTGAACTTTGGACACAATGAAGGGGATAATGACCCTTGGCTAAATGGAAAGACCACTTCCATTAAGAAAGCGGATAATGGTTATAACTTTCAATGGAAATTGGAATATCCTTATAAAACACTTAAGGAGAATTCTACTCTACCTATAACGATTCATAATATTAATGGGATAAAAGGTGAATGGAATTTTGAAATCCCAATTCAACAAGAAAAAAATCATACCTTTGTTATAAATCAGGAGCAAGAGTACCCGGAAGATGAGGTCAAAGTCCGTATAAAAGAGATTCTTAGCGCAAAGGCATCTTCTACACTAATTTATGAGACAGTGCAGAAGTACAAGAGGGATGATATTCGTATTACTAAAGCAATTGATGAAAAAGGAAAGGTCTATAGGTTTGGGAACGGAACATCAATTAAGGAATCGAAAGAAGAAGATGGATACCATAGCACTACTCGGACAGAAATGAACAAGCTAAAGTCAGATATTAATTCGCTTACTTTTTATCTGCAAATAAATGTTGAAATTCCAAGGTAGAACACCTTTTGGACAAAAAAGATTTTATATTAAAAAGCAAGCGGCTCAATTTAGGACTTCAGGTTAATAATGTTACTCAAAGTGGAGAAAAGTTGGTAATAGATTATCAACTTAATGGGCTTCCTAAGAATTTGAGTAAAGGTGAGTTTGAAATAATAAAAAGTAATGCGGAATATGGTTTCTGGCTTATTGATAAAAAATATTTAGCGAAAATCGACCCAGAAAATCCATGGCCACCTAAAAATCACGGTATTCCTGTTAATAAAGTAAAATTAATTGATAATGAAACAGCACACTTCCAATCAACTTTTGAATTAAACGGTGAATATAAAATGAAAAATTTTAAAATGGAAAATACAATCTTGCAATTTGATTTTTCAAATTTCGTCCCTGCCAAGGAGCTAAACCCACTTACTGTTGAACTTCAGTAAACAATAGATATTTCACCAGCATCGCTTTAGTTTTGCAGAATACACTCACCGCACATGGAGTGTGCCCCGCAGATGAATTTAAAAGAAGAAGCAGGCTCCCGAATAGGGGACTACCTGCTTCTATTCAAATGTTGGAGCTAGAAGTTTAATACCGTTAATAAGCACTTCGATGTGCAAAAGGGTCCTAAAAAGAACTTCATCAAAATGCTAACTGGTGAAAAAATCCAGCATGAGTAAAAAAGAGTGGAATTCCTGATAACCGGAATTCCACTCTTTTAAATGAAGGTTTAAACTAATTAGTCATGGCTGTTAAACTTATATTCAAATTCAGGTGCTGTCTGTGCAAAGTAACCGCTTCTTACTTGTCCAGCCCAGTTTTGGAGGACTTCCTTCCATTGCACGCTATAGAAAAATTGATCAATGGATACCGTAGCAGAGAACCAAACCACTGGGGTGAATGGTGCAAGCTGCCCAATCCAAATTCCGTCTGCTCTTTCCTGCATAGGCCGTTCTATAACAAGAAGCAGGGGAAGTCCGCGCTGATAGGCCATGGATGGTTCAATTTGGAAGAGAGGTGAATAAGGTTCACTTTGTTTGTAGGACCATTTGGAATCAGGAGAGCGGCTGCCAGTCCATAACTTGAATTCACCATCGTACGGATATTTTCTAGTTGAGTATCGGGATACTGTTCAGTATTAGGTAACGTTCTGGGGAAAAGGAGGACCTTTTTGATTTCTTTAAACATCCGAATAATAAATTGTTGCTGCTGAATGGTAAAAGGGGGATCCGGGCCGCCTAGGCTAAAAAGGTTTTGATGGCTGAAAAAGACCGGAATTCTAAAGAAAGCTGTTGCTGCATCATTTAAATCTCGCATATCCCTCTGAGCCTGTTCCGTTTCTATGAATTTTCTTCTTCATCACACCAGCTGCTTCTCACTTTGTTGCTGTCTGCCCTGGTTAACCTTTAGCACGTTCATTTTTTTGTTGTATATGCAACAATTTTAAGGTACATTTAATGTGTGTTATATTTGTTGCATTTACAACATAATGGTCGCTAAGGAGATAATGATGAAAGAGATTCTTCGTGAAATTGGTATGATTGCCAGGGCATTAGATTCTATCAGTAATATAGAATTTAAAGAATTTGACCTCACTAAAGGACAGTATTTGTACCTGGTGAGGATTTGTGAAAACCCGGGAATCATTCAAGAAAAGTTAGCTGAGATGATAAAAGTAGATCGGACAACGGCAGCCCGGGCGATAAAAAAACTTGAGATGAATGGCTTTATTGAAAAGAAAGAAGATCAGCATAACAAGAAAATCAAAAAACTGTTTCCAACAGAAAAAGGGAAAAATGTTTTTCCTATTATTAAAAGAGAAAATAAATATTCCAATACGGCTGCATTGAAGGGGTTAACCCAAGAAGAGACAGAAACCATTGCCAATCTTCTTCAAAAAGTAAGGAAAAACGTAGAAAAAGATTGGGAATTCGTTAAAAAAGGAAACAAGAGAAATTATTGATTATGTAAAGGAGTGCCGATTTTAAGATGTCTATACATTTAAAAAAGTGTACGCTTAAAGATTTACACGAACTTCAAGAAATGAGCTGTGAAACATTTAAAGAGACATTCATGCATCAGAATTCACCTGAAAATATGAATTCCTACTTAGAAAAAGCATTTAATTTAAAACAATTAGAAAAGGAATTAGCCAATCTTTCTTCTCAATTCTTTTTTGTTTATTTTAATATGGAAGCCGCAGGATATCTAAAGGTCAATACCAACGATGCTCAGTCTGAAGAAATGGGCAAGGAATCACTTGAAATTGAAAGAATTTATATAAGAAATAATTTTCAAAAACAAGGGCTTGGTAAATTTCTGCTGAACAAAGCTATGGATATTGCGATGGAATGCGGCAAAAAGAAAATCTGGCTGGGTGTATGGGAAAAGAATATAAATGCGATTGCGTTTTATAAGAAATTAGGATTTGCCGAGAAGGGAACCCACTCTTTTTATATGGGGGATGAAGAACAAACGGACTTAATAATGGCGAAAACACTCAGCTAGCTTACGGCTGTTATGTATACCCGATAATGATTACTTTCGAAATATATAGTGAGTCAGAAGGCGGCACCGCACTTTGTGCCATCTTTGGCTAAAAAGTTTTTTATCGTTGCTTCTTGGAATTAGGGGTATAATTAGTAATACTTATATTACTAACAGGAGATTGGAACATTGAATAAACAAGATAGTAAGTATAGATGGATTGTTTTTGCTTCAGTATTATTGTCATACTTTTTAATCGTAAGCCAAAGGACAGCACCGGGGCTGATTTCTGATCAATTGATGAAGGAATTTAGTGTATCGGCATCAATGATTGGATTGTTTGCAAGCATTCAGTTTTTTGCCTATTCAGGGTTGCAGATTCCAATTGGGATTTTATCTGACCGTTTTGGTCCCAACTTTTTTCTTATAGGAGGGACACTGATGAATGGCCTGGGAACCCTGCTGTACAGTCTGGCTCCGGATGCACATGTGCTCCTGATTGCCAGAATGATGGCAGGAGTGGGTGACGCCGCCATTTGGATTAATTTGGTTCTTATATTAAGCCAATGGTTCAGGGCTCAGGAATTTGTCGGTTTGCTGGGCATGGCCGGCATCACAGGCAGCCTCGGATTTTTATTTGCGACCGTCCCGTTTTCAGTGTGGATTTCATCTGCGGGATGGAGACCGCCTTTTATGACAACAGGCATCATCCTGATTGTTTGTTCGCTTGTCCTTTATGTGGTCCTAGAAAAGAAACCAAAACAAATGAATTTTTTGTCTCCGGATAAAAAAGAGCATAAGCGGGAAAAAACCTTGTCGATTCTTCGCCGTGTCTTTTTCAGCAGGCAAGCCTGGAGCACGTTTTTCTGCCATTTTGGTGTTGTGGGAACTTATGTAGGATTCATCGGCTCCTGGGCTGTGCCGTACGGAATGCATGTTTATGGCATGACAAGATCCCACGCAAGCCAGCTTATTATGATTGGCCTTGTGGGAGCGATTGTCGGGTCAATTTTGACAAGCTGGATCTCTAAACGGATTGATACGGTGAAGCGTCCATATCTTATCATTTATATATTGGTTGTTTTAAGCTGGACGATGTTCTTAGTGATGGATGGGAAGCCTCCGTTTGTGATGCTCGTTATCCTATTCTTCATCATTGGCTACGGAAACGGGGCGAGTATGCTGACCTTTGTGGTCGTCCGCCAATCCTTTCCTATAACAGAGGTTGGGGTCATTTCTGGTTTGGCTAATACCGGCGGTTTCACCAGTGCCATTCTTTTGCCGGTCATTTTTGGCAAGGTATTGGACCATTATCATGCCAGTGCAGCGATAACAGGGTATCATTATGGCTTCATCATTCCCGTCGTCTTTTCGCTTTTTGGCTTATTAGGAGTCCTGCTTATAAACGAGGAGCAGATAGCAAAAAAGCCAAATAAACAGTTATCTTCATGATTTTCGGGCAGAGCAGCAGATACCATTGGGTCATTCAGCTCTGTTAAATGAATTAAAAACATCTGCATAAAGCTGCAGATGTTTTTTATATAGGAGGAATTCAATATGTTCACAATAGGAGTTACACAAAAACTGCAAAAAGAATTAATGCTCGACCTCTCAAGCTATGAAGAGAAAGCACAGGGCACTGCTGAAATATGGCATATGAATTTATTCAAAATTGGCAGATACAAAGGCATTGCCCTCGCCCATGATAAAACTTTATATAGTTTAGTGAAAATAGGGCTTAAAAAGAAAGACTTTATGAATATTGGAGAAATCATAAGAAACGGTCTCGAAGAAAATATGAAGGTTGATGGCTTTGAAAAAGAAGCCATAAACAGCTTCATGCAAAAGGGAGGAGAAATGGAATTTACTAAAACCCATGACAGAAGCACGATAGGCTGCCTCAATGAGATTATTTACAATGTTGAGCATTTTTTTCAAACCGGGCAAATATTATTGAACTTTAGCTCAGAAGAAATGAATCATTTTAATAATAGGTTTATTTTTATGAAGCTAAAGGGATATCCGTTTGATAAGATGAAGGAGTATTTAAATCGAGGCTGATAATTAGAAAAAAATAAGAGGAAAAAGGAGAAAAAATGAAGGAATTACAAGCATTTGCAAAACAGTTCCAGAAAGAGATGGGCTGGGAAATAAATGAGGAAAGTTATGAGAAAAGCAGAGCTTCACTTTTAAATAATTTTATGCTGCTGACCACCGAGGTTGCCGAGGTTGCAGAAGAACTGAGAAAGGCATTTAATCACACAAATGAAAGCATCCATGATGGAATGGATGAAGAAACGGCGTTTACATTAGCAAGAGAAAGCATTAAAGCAGATTTGGGCAAAGAGCTAGCCGATTGCATGGCATATATTATGAAATTATCTAATTACTTTGAAATAGATTTAGAAACAAGCTTTTACTCCAAAATGGAGGAAGTAAAGACCAGAAAAAACAAGGATATCAGGCTGCAAACTAGTGAGTGATTATCGGGATGCGGATAAAAAGGAAATGAGTCTGCAAAGAAGAAATGTGAAAATAAGTACCAGTGAAACGAGCAGTCTAGAGTGATTATTGCTATTATTTCCGTTTTGTTTTCTGTAAAATGAATGGTAATGACCCTTACATTTTAAAGGGGTCCATAAACCAGAAAGAGGGGATAATTATGGCTTTATCTTTATCTAAAGGGCAAAAGATTGATTTGACGAAAACAAATCCCGGGCTTACCCGAGTAGTGGTCGGACTTGGCTGGGATACAAACAGATATGACGGCGGCAATGATTTTGACTTGGACGCAAGTGTATTCCTTTTAAATGCAAATGGAAAATGCGCTTCAGAAGCAGACTTTGTTTTTTATAACCAGCTTGAGGGCGGAAATGGTTCTGTAGTACATACAGGAGATAATCGCACAGGTGAAGGTGAAGGCGACGACGAGCAGATTAAGGTGAACCTTGCAAATGTTCCGGCAAATGTGGAGAAGGTTTCTTTCGTTATCACGATTCATGATGCAGAAGCACGCAGCCAAAACTTCGGGCAAGTTTCCAATGCCTTCTGCCGCATTGTGAACGAAGATACTAATGAAGAAATCATCCGCTATGACCTTGGTGAAGACTTCTCGATTGAAACAGCCATCATCGTTGGAGAGCTGTACCGCCATAACGGGGAATGGAAGTTTTCTGCAGTCGGTTCCGGCTATCAGGGCGGATTGGGGCGTATTGCTACAGACTTTGGCCTGCAGGTTTGATTATTTAGAGCAGTTTGGCGCATGAATTCGTTCATGCGCTTTTTTTATGCCCTAATTAACTATTTCATATATACTCGGGATATGTTACAATTTTTTTAATAACGACCGAGAGGATGATGGGTGGCCGATGGATAACTAACCTATTTTTTATCATTTGAAATTGCATATTTCAAATCATATAACATAGGATTAGTCTGCCCATTTTCTTTTAACTGTAAAGCTATTTGTAATAGCTTATTCGAGTATGCAAAACGCGGCTAATCCTTCCAAAATATTGGGAGGATTTTTTTGTTCTCCCTTAAACGAGGGATTGATTGTATGAAAGAACTTATGAAGTTACAAAATATACGCTTTGAAATCAAGGATCATATTGTTTTTGAAGATGTGAGTGCAAGTGTGCAGCAAGGAGAAATCATCGGTGTCATCGGCAATAATGGTGCCGGGAAATCAAGCCTGCTTGAAATCATCAGCAATAAAAGGATTCCGGCGGAGGGTCACATACTATGGCTGCAGCGGGATTTAAAGGTTGTGATGGTTGAACAGGAAACTGAGTCGCATTCTGCTGAAGAAATGAACTTCGCGGAGACCAAATTACTGGAGAAGTGGCATGTGCCAGTCCATGATTACCGGACATTAAGCGGGGGAGAGAAACTGAAGGCACGGCTTGCAGCTGGCTTTTCAATGGAAGCAGACCTCTTGCTGCTGGATGAACCAACAAACCATCTTGACGAGCAAAGCTTAGAATTGCTTCACACACAAATTAAAAATTTTAAAGGCACCATAATTCTCGTTTCGCACGATCGTTATTTCCTGGATGCTGCGGCAACAAAGATATGGTCGATCGAAGGCAAAAAACTCATTGAACACAAAGGGAATTATTCCAGTTATATGGAGTTGCGCAAACAAAAAAGGCTCACCCAGCAGCGGGAATATGAAAAACAGCAAAAGATGATGGAAAATATTCAGGCTCAAATGAATGAGCTTAATTCCTGGTCGCAAAAAGCCCATTCACAATCCACGAAACAAGAAGGTTATAAAGAGCACTATCGTGTTAAAGCGAAACGGATGGATGCACAAGTGAAGTCAAAACAAAAGCGTCTTGAAAAAGAACTTGAGAAGACAAAAGCAGAGAAGCTCGTGCCGGAACATGATGTGCGATTCTCTATGAAAGCAAATAACAAGACCGGCAAGCGGTTTTTGGAGTTGAAGAATGTAACCAAATCCTTTCACGGGCGAATACTGTTCCAAAATGTCAATTTCACGATTCAGCATGGCGAGAAGGTTTCCATATTAGGGCCAAATGGCAGCGGAAAGACGACCTTATTGAAAGTGATTGCAGGACAGGAAAATGCTCAGGGTGAGGTATGGGTGTCGCCATCCGCAAAAATTGGCTATTTAACGCAAGAAGTTTTTGATTTGCCGCTCGAACAAACTCCCGAGATGCTATTTTTTAAAGAAACCTTCCAGGAGAGGGGGAAAGTCCAGACGTTAATGAAGAACTTAGGATTTCTGGCATCTCATTGGACAGAACCAATCGGAAATATGAGCATGGGTGAGCGCGTTAAGTGCAAGCTAATGGAATATATATTAGAAGAAAAAGATGTGCTTATGTTAGATGAGCCGACGAATCATCTGGATTTAGCTTCAAGGGAGCAACTTGAAAATACATTGTCAGAGTATAATGGAACGTTAATCGTCGTGTCGCATGATCGGTATTTTCTCGAAAAAACGACAACAAGCAAACTCGTTATTTCTAATAATCGCATTCAAAAGCAATGGAATGGAGAGGACGGGAAAAGGGATGATCAGGAAGAATGCAGGTTAAGGCTTGAAACAGAAAGGCAAGAAGTATTAGGGAAGCTGAGCTTTCTCACTCCAAAAGACAAAGAGTATCAAAAGCTGGATTTGAAATTTATAGAGCTTACAAAACAAATCCAGCAGCTATTGAAGAAATAAATGAATCTTACAAAAAGAGGATATTAGGATTTTGAGGCGAAATATGTGGAATAAAGGGGGCGGATTTGTATGAACAGTAAATGGGGGAAAGAGGATGAGAAGTTATAAGGGAAAGGAGTTTTTCTATTGAATCAAGCTTTGCTGGTCATTGATGTTCAACAAGAGCTGGTGGATGGAAATAATGAAAATAAAAGTGTTTACAATAAAGAAACATTGCTTAATCACATTAATTTAGTGATTGATAAGGCACTTGAATCAAATGCATTAGTTGTCTTTGTAAGGGACACAGATGTGGCTGGCGGTGAAGGGCCGGGTTTTCAGATACACCCTGAAATCAAGGTGCCTGCCACTTCCAAAATATTTAATAAAGCAGCAACCAATTCGTTTTACGGTACGACGTTACTGAGTTATTTAAAGGAAAATGGAATTGGGCATCTTGTTATCATGGGATGTGCAACTGAATATTGCATTGACACTGCGGTCAGAACGGCAACAGTGAACCATTTTGATGTGACTCTTGTCGGGGATGGACATTCAACCACAGATTCTTCAATTTTGTCTGCTGAACAGATTATAAGCCACCATAATAAAATTCTTCATGGCCATTATAATGTTGACAACTTTTCCGTGGTTCGTGCTGCTGAAGAAGATTTATTCCAGCCAACCCATGACAGCTACCGCAGCTGATATATCGCTAAGAGTTACAGCTGAATAATAGAAAGAGCATGCCCCGTTCTGAAAATCAGAACGGGGCATGTGCATAATGAGGCTCGTTTTTTTATGCTGGATATTTCAACATGCGAATGAAATCACTTGCGATCTGCCATTATCCTTCTTGAACTCTCCATAAACAAAGGTTAAGTCGAAAAGTTCATTATACCCAGTGGCCAGCAGAATACGTCCCGGCTGGCTTTTTAGCCCAATTCGCTCGAATAGACTTCATTTTGGCTCGATTGGTAGAAGATTTGGCGCTAATCGAAGAGTATTTCGCTCGAATGAAAGGTTATTCGGATTAATTATCCAATTAAATGGAAATTAGCAGGCCTCAAACTAAAGCCAGCTGAAACTTCAATTTACTGTAATCGCCTGTTTGTGAGTTACTGATGAATGGGAGAAAATGGTTTAATATAATCCTGCCTGTTTGAATTCTCATGAACTTAAGCAAATGCAGGCATAGATTAAAATTTTATATTATAGTATGTGCCAACTTGGTAAAATTGGGCTGTTTTCGCATAGATTGTTGTTTTTTACCGATATTAATAGGACCTTGTTATAATTGTGTGCTAGAAGGCGGTAAAAATGTGGGAGAGTGTATTTCAAGGATTCTCGGAATTATCTAAATCAGAACAATTTAAGTTATATAATGCGATTAATTTTCTATTGTTTCCGGCAAATCAAGGTGACGTAGCAAAGATAATTAAAGATATTCGTGAAAGTAGATTTTACGAAGGCCTTGCTTACATTGTGGTAGTGTCTCAGTTAAAAAGAACGGAAAATATCGAGGAAGGCAACGGTACCTCTGTAAAGATTGCGGAAAAACGTTCAATGATAAGACTAACACTCCCCTATCGGGCACCCATTATCCAAGTAAATGGATGGAATACTTTAAGATGATGGTTGAGGGCTATACGTTACCTAAAATCACTGATGTATTAAAAATTCATATCTCAACTGCTTTTTACTGGCGGCATAAAATCCTTAATGCTCTTAGGTCATTAGGCCACAGTACATTAAAAGGAATTATCGAGAGTGATGAAACTTACTTTTTGGAAAGTAACAAAGGCAAAAAAGATATCTCCCACCGGAAAGCCCGTAAACGAGGTGGATCAGCTACAAAAAGGGGCATTTCTAATGAACAAATATACGTGCTCGCAGCCCAGGACCGAAATGGACAAGTAATTTCAGAAATGGCCGGCACAGGAAGAATTAAAAGTACTGAAATTGACCGTGTATTGGGTCAATTTATAGATAATAACGCTTTGTTATGTTCGGATAAAGCAACTAATTATAAGAAGTTTGCAGCAGAAAAAGGGCTAAAGCACGAAATAGTAAATATACGGAAGGGAATTTACGTCAGGAAGTCAATTTACCATATCCAACACGTCAACGCCTATCACACTCAACTCAAGAAATTCATGCAAAGGTTTTAGGTGTGGCCACCAAGTACTTGGATAACTATCTTTTCTGGTTCAAATATATTAACCAAACAAAAACTATCGCAAAATCTGTACGGGTAAAACAACTACTCTTAGGTTCTTGCCGGAATTCAAAACATTCTACAGTGGAGATGTTAAGATCAGCGTAAAAAAATCCGTTTTGAATGGTTTCTTTGGTTTGTTAAAATTTGAAATAAAGCCGGCAAACTATATAAGAGGTTATGTTAAGATTAGAATAATGGAAATAATCTTATTTAACTAGCGGGGCAGGATAGTGGAACAATGCTCTAAGAAATCGATAAGTTAAAATGAGGGAGGTGAAAATCTATGATAATTTGGTTTCGACGCTTACCACAAAAAAATTTGGATTTTTCAGAATGGACTCCTTTCATACGGAATAATTGGTATCGAAAACATTATATGAAGTTTGTATATATACTTCAGATAATTATTCTTCTGATACCCAATTTTTTTAGGACGGGATTCACTCATATTAATAGTTTTTCACTCATCATAATAGGTATTCTTGTCTTCATCATTCACGAATTTTTACATATAATTGTTATATACAAAAAAAGTGATATTAGTTTAACATTTAGCGGTATATTTTTTTGGCTAAATACAAATGAAACCCTCTCAAAATCGAGATTCTGGGTTTTTATGAGTTTGCCCTTTATTGTATTATCTGTTGTTCCTGCTGTTATGTCCCTCTATGCATCAGGTAATATCAGAATAATCCTGTTATTTGTATGTTGGTTAAATTCATTAATTTCCTCCTCAGATATCTACAACTCATTTTTAATAGCTATAAAACCAAAGAACACAGTTTATTGCAGAGGGTATTGCAAAGTAAATAATTTATAAATAATTTCTATATCAGACTTAACTATAGTTTGAGCATAGTAAAAACCTTAATCGTTCTTCAACTAACTGGTGCTTGTACGGCCGAGCCTAGGTCGTATCATATAGCGGGTGGGATTCCCGTCGAGAAAGAACTAGCCATTCACTCGTAGCGAGTCTTGGAGGGCTACTGGCAACATTAGCCTTTAAGCGTAGACAGTTAGATGGCGGGCCGAAAGCCATATGGTTGAAGGGATTGAGCTCCATAATGTTAGTAAATCGAGAGGGCTGATGCCTTAAGCACAGCAGAAAGCTACATTTTATCCGTCGTTAAAGGCAAGAAGGATAAAACCTCTCTGGAGTCAGAGACCTTGGCACGTCAGATATTGATATGATATGGCAACTCGGGAGACCCTACCGGTCTCTTCTTATAGAAGAGTATGGTGTACAAGTGATAATAAGCAAGGAAACCAAATGCCGTTGTAGGGGGTCGGATAGCAGCGTAGTACCAATGAAGTTGGGTAATGCCGATGGAGGAAAGGCTGCTACCAAGTTATCACCCTTACTAGGGACACATTTACTACACACTGAGGTAGAAATTATAAATGTAAACTAAACTATTAAGGATAGCAAAAATTAACCTTTTGTGAATGATGATTTGGAGGAGCTGTGTGCGTAAATAGCGCAAGCACGGTTCTGTGAGGGGGGAGGAACACAATCTACCGTAAGGTAGAGAGGTTCCCTTCTACTCGACTAGTTGAAGAAGCAAATCCATATATAACAAAGAAAACTTGCAAATGTAATGCGAGTTTTCTTTGTTAGTGTAATGATATCCTTATGGTATAGCAATAATTTTTACGAAAACAGCCTAAAATTAAAAAAGGTTAAGCGATAAAGGAGAGGAAAAAATGTCTCAATCAGTCATTTTTGATATGGACGGAACGCTATTTCAGACAGATAAAATATTGGAACTTTCACTTGATGATACATTTAATCATTTACGGTCATTAAATAAGTGGAATGAAGCAGCGCCTATTGATATATACCGCAGTATTATGGGGATACCGCTGCCTAAAGTATGGGAAGCTCTGCTGCCCGATCACTCCAAGGAAGAAAGAGAACAAACGGATGCTTATTTTCTGGATAGGCTGGTTGAAAACATAAGAAGAGGGAAGGGTGCTTTATATCCAAATGCTGAAGAAATCTTCCGTTATTTAAAAGATAACGATTATTCAATATACATAGCAAGTAATGGTTTAACAGAATATTTACAAGCAATCGTGAGCTATTATAATTTGGACAGGTGGGTTACGGAAACCTTCAGTATTCAGCAAATACAGACCCTGAATAAAGGTGATTTAGTTCAATCAATCATAAAAAAATATGATATAAAAAAAGCGGCGGTGATCGGTGACCGTCTATCTGATATCAATGCGGCAAAAGATAATGGATTAATAGCAATAGGATGCAATTTTGATTTTGCGCAAGCTGATGAACTCGCGCAGGCTGATTATGTAATCAATGACTTAATTGAACTAAAAGAAATATTGCATGAATTAAAAAGGGTTGAGGTATAAGGCTGCCGCTGAGGCAGTCTTTATTTCACTTCAAAATACAAAAAGGAATTATTAACTACATGAAAATCGGAATCTTACAGGAAAAATAGGGTAGGTGTATATAGAGCGAAGAAGTTCATTTAATCAAGGGATTTTCCTTTGGAAATCTGTTTCAATGGGTGGAATTCCGCTTACGCAGCTTCAAAGAATCAATGTAAAATAAGGAGTGTTTAACTTGATGGAGCGACATATAAATCAGGAGGAATATTCCTCTAAAGAATATATGAATAAACTTGATGCCTATTGGCGCGCAGCCAATTATCTATCGATAGGTCAGCTTTATTTGAAAGATAATCCTTTGTTAAGAGAGCCCCTGAAGGCTTCAGACATAAAGGTAAAACCAATCGGGCACTGGGGCACCATTTCAGGGCAAAACTTTATTTATGCCCATTTAAACCGGGCAATTAATAAATTTGATTTAAGTATGTTCTATATAGAAGGACCTGGCCACGGCGGTCAAGTAATGGTTTCCAACTCCTACCTTGATGGCAGTTACAGTGAAATTTATCCGGAAGTTTCCCAGGATACGAAGGGAATGAAAAAATTGTTCCAGCAATTTTCATTTCCAGGCGGTGTTGCCTCACATGCGGCCCCTGTCACACCAGGATCCATTCATGAAGGGGGGGAATTAGGATACTCGCTTTCGCATGGTGTTGGTGCCATTCTGGATAACCCGGATTTGATTGCAGCTGTCGTCATTGGAGATGGTGAAGCAGAAACAGGCCCATTAGCCGCTTCTTGGTTTTCAAACAGATTCATCAACCCGGTAAATGATGGAGCCGTTCTGCCAATCCTTCATTTAAATGGTTATAAGTTAAGTAATCCAACCATCTTATCGCGTATAAACGATGAAGATTTAGCCAAATATTTTGAAGGAATGGGCTGGGAACCATTTTTTGTCGAGGGCAGTGATCCAAATAACATGCATGAAGAAATGGCAGAAGTGCTGGACCAAGTGATTGAAAAAATCAAAGCAATTCAGCATAAAGCCCGTGAATCTGGCATGCCTGGTGATTATTCCTGGCCGATGATTGTTTTTCGGACACCTAAAGGCTGGACAGGCCCTAAAAAGAGGGATGGAGTCCCGATTGAAAATTCATTCCGCTCGCATCAGATCCCTCTTCCTGTAAGCCAGAACAATATGGAATATGCAGAAGCATTGGTTGATTGGCTAAAAAGCTATAAGCCTGAGGAATTATTTGATGACTCTGGCCGGTTAAAACCGGAAATTGCGGATATCACACCTAAAGGTGACAAACGCATGGCCATGAACCCTGCCGCAAACGCGGGTAAATATATTACCGACTTAATACTGCCGAACTTCCTTGACTATGCTATTGATAATTCCAACCCCGGCAAGGAAGTGGCCCAGGATATGTCTGTTTTGGGTGAGTACTTAAAAGACGTAATAAAAGAAAACCAAAATAATCGCAACTTCAGGATATTCGGTCCTGACGAAACAATGTCCAACCGGTTAGCTCCTATCTTTGAAGTGACAGACCGGCAATGGGAAGCATCCATTAACAGCCCTAACGATGAATCTTTAGCCGCCGAAGGGCGTGTCATTGATTCTCAGTTATCCGAACATCAAGCTGAAGGGATGCTGGAGGGTTACGTGTTAACTGGCCGTCATGGTTTTTTTGCAAGTTATGGATCATTTCTGCGAGTTGTCGACTCAATGCTCACACAGCACTTCAAGTGGCTGCGTAAATCAGCTGAACAAAAGTGGAGGGCCGATATTCCTTCGTTGAATATCGTGTCAACTTCAACTGTGTTCCAGCAAGACCATAATGGCTATTCACATCAAGACCCAGGCATTTTAGGACACTTGGCTGACAAGAAGCCAGAATTTATCCGAGAATACTTGCCAGCCGATGCAAACTCACTGCTAGGTGTCTTTGACAAAGTTTTAAACGACAGGCAAAAGATCAACTTAATTGTCTCTTCCAAACACCCGCGTCCGCAATGGTTCTCTGCTGCTGAAGCAAAGGAATTAGTGGATAAAGGCTTAAAAAGGATTGATTGGGCCAGTACAGATAACGGTTGTGAACCTGATCTTGTAATTGCTGCTGCAGGAACAGAACCAACACTTGAAAGCTTAGCGGCAATCAGCTTATTGCATGAGAAGCTTCCAGACTTGAAGATTCGTTTTATTAACGTCGTGGATATACTGAAACTCAGAAGCCAAAGGTTAGATCCCCGCGGATTATCAGACGAAGAATTCAATCGTTTTTTCACAAAAGATAAACCAGTTGTTTTCGTATTCCATGGCTTTGAAGGCTTAATCAGAGACTTGTTCTTTGACCGCCAAAATCGAAATGTACACATACATGGCTATCGTGAAAATGGCGATATCACAACTCCATTTGATATACGTGTCATGAATGAGATGGATCGCTACAGCTTAGTGAAGACAGCAGTACTGAATCTGCCTGATGAACAGGCACAGGCTCACATCACCCAAGAAATGGATGAAGTGCTCGAAAAGCATTACCAATATATTCGTTCTGAAGGTAAGGATTTACCGGAAGTGGAAAATTGGAAATGGAAGGCATTGAAATGATAAACATCCTTCACCAGATTGAAAAATAACTAATGAAATGCACCCCAAAACACCAAAAAGTGCCTGAACCTGAAAAACAGGATCAGGCACTTTTTAGTTCAATTTCACCAGACCCTCTAGACTTCTCCATAGAGTACTAACTTCTACACCTAAGCAACATCATTTCCTTCGAAAATATTACCCTTTGGCACGATGACGTCCTGGAGTGGAAATCAACTGGCCAATTTAACAAAGGCTATGCATTAAGCCTTTTTCAGCGGTCTCGTAAAGATAAAATGAAGATTTTTTTACATAGCTCTGCTAAAGCATTATGAAGCGGGCATCTGCAACGAAAATCAGCAGGCAAGTTTACTTAAGGAATTCTTAAGGTTTTCCCAATATAATGGGAAACAGCTGAGATAAATAGATTAATTTGGAGGAATTCATTTGAAAAAGAATTATACAAGAATTGTTCTGGACTTAATGATGGCGATTACTTTTGTATTGTTAATGAATCCAAGAGTATTGAACGGTTTGCCGTTTCATGAAATTGCAGGTCTGGCAATAGGAGCCTCTCTTTTTATACACATTGGATTGAACTATCGTTGGGTGATAAATACAGCCAGAAAAATTTTCGGCTCGAAACTCCCAAAAAAAACCCGATTTAGTTTCATATTAACTTTACTGCTATTGATATCGATGGCTACCGTGATTATAACAGGTATATTAATTTCCAGGGTAGTTGTACCAAGTCTCGCCATTCAAGGAAGCCGCTCGATTCGCGGGATCCACAGTTTCTCTGCAGATGCAACGCTCGCGTTGGTTGGTCTTCATATTGCCGTCCATTGGCAGTGGATTATGAGCATCTGTAAAATGGCGTTTAAAACAAAGGAGGGGAAATTCAGGACAGGTGTTATTGCATCCGCAGTCCTGTCAATTGCTATTTTGGCAGGAGGGATTCAGTGGTATGCCACTTCAGCTTCCTCTAACAAGGGTGATTTCAATCCAAAACTAGTGCAGCAAAGAGGGGAGATGCCTCCTAATAATGGGGGTGAAGGGAAGGTAATGAATACACATCCAGGATCGCCAAATGGAGATTTTCATGGACGGGATGGACATGGCGGCAGCAGCAGCCCATTTCTTGTAGTCCTTAACTATTTTGCAATTTGGGCAGCGATCATAATTCCGGTTTATTATCTGGAAAAGCGCTTCTTAAGGGATAAACGAAAATCAAAAAATGTTCAGCCGAAAGTTACAGGTTAATTTACATGTGAATAAGAGTAGAAGATCGAGCTGCCATGTTAGGCGGCTTTTTCTTTGTGCCATTAACGAATGATTTCAATCGTAACTCTTCCATTTTATAGGCTGTTTTTGTAAACGTTGCTGCTATGGAACAGGGTGGTGGAATTCCGCTTCAGGCTGGCAGAACTCATTACATAAGGTCCAAGTTTGATTAAGTTACCTGGCTGTGAAGGATTTAACTAAATAATAAAGAATTTAATCATGATAATAATCTTTTGCGGGAAATCATAAAGGAGGAGTATCAGGTGGATGCAAGATATCCAGTCGGGACATTTATATGTAATGATGAGATTACAAGTGATGTAATTGATCAATGGATAAAAGAGATTGAGGATTTACCCGGTTTATTGCGGGATTCTGCAGGAGGGATGGATGATGTGCAGCTTGACACGCCTTACCGTGCAGGAGGGTGGACAGTCCGCCAAGTCGTGCATCACTTAGCAGATAGCCATATGAATGCTTATATTCGCTTTAAATTGGCCCTAACGGAAGAAAACCCTGTCATCAAGCCTTATGATGAAGGGAAATGGGCGGAGCTTCCTGATTATAAACTGCCAGTTGGCATTTCATTATCACTGCTTGAATCCTTGCATATGCGGTGGACGGAACTTTTACGCAGCTTAAGTCCGGCGGATTTGCAAAGACATTTATCCATCCGGAATCTGGCAAAGTTTCAGCTGCCGAAAATATAGGCATCTATGCCTGGCATGGCCGGCATCATCTTGCTCATATTACTTCTATAATATAAGTTAGAAAAATGGAAGAATCAAAAATTTACTAAATGGGAGTTGATTAAGCATGGATACGCAAGTAACAGCGAAGTTTAAAATACTCAAGCCGGCTAATGAAGTGTTTGAAGCTATAGCAGACCCTGAAAAAATGTCTAATTATTGGTTTTCATCAGGAACTGGAAGAGTGGAGGAAGGCAAGACGATTACTTGGAGATACGATGAATACAATGCAGAAGTGGTGATAAATGTATTGGAAGTCGAGGCGAATAAGAAAATCATGTTCTCCTGGGGGGGATATGGCCAAGAAACGGCTGTGATAATTACGCTAAAAAATATGGATGATACGAGTACAATAATTGAAGTAAACGAAGCAGGTTTGAGGGAAGATGACCCTGAAATAGTAAACAAAATGATTGGACAAAAAGAAGGCTGGGTATACATGTTAACTTGTTTGAAGGGGTATTTGGAAAATGGCATCAATAATTTAAGGGCATCTTTAATCCATTAGATAATCATAATAAAGTCTTTTGAATTAGGTAAGTGAATCATTCATCGGTGTATCTTGAGTTATAAGGGAATTGATGGAGTTGAGTATTGATTGCCTGAATTTAAGATTTGCCGGCGGGCCTGCCTTTAACTGGCTCAGAAAGAAGATACATATAGTGACAAAAAGAATAGGAGATCATCCATGAAAAAATATCAAAATCAAATACCAACTGTCATGAATATGGGAATCAGGTCTATGTTCAGCATGTTAAGGGACTCATTGTCTGGAAGAGCCGGGCGAAGGCCAGCCGCTTCCATCGATGCACAGGCCTTTGAGCAGGCTGAGTCTATCACGGCCACTGATGCACCCCGGGTCACGTGGTTCGGCCATTCGGCTTTTTATCTTGAAATGGAGGGCAAGAGGCTGCTCTTTGATCCAATGTTTGGCTCTCGCCCTTCGCCTGTTTCGTGGGCAGGCACAAAACGGTATAATCGCAGCTTTCCTGTGCAGCCTGACGATTTTGTGGAGCTTGATGCAATCATTATATCCCATGATCATTATGATCATCTGGATTACCAGTCCATCCGCCAATTAAAGGACAAGACCCCGCGGCTGATCGTGCCATTGGGTGTGCGCCAGCATTTGATTAAGTGGGGAGTTCCTTCAGAGAAAATTACCGAGCATAACTGGTGGGAAGAGCTGGAATTGGACGGGCTTACACTGGCTTGCACACCGGCAAGGCATTTTTCTGGAAGAGGATTGTTCAACCGTGATTCTACCCTCTGGTGTTCATGGGTGATTGCCGGCCGGGAGACTAAGGTTTTCTACAGTGGTGACAGCGGATATGGACCTCACTTTAAGGAAATAGGCGAAAAATACGGTCCCTTTCATTTGACGCTGCTGGAATGCGGACAATACGACGAGCGGTGGTCTGCGATTCATATGATGCCGGAACAGACCGTGCAGGCTCATCTCGACCTTGGCGGAAACCTGTTAATTCCAGTTCATTGGGGAGCTTTTACACTTGCCTTTCACTCATGGACTGATCCCGCTGAGAGGGTAACGAAGGCGGCACGAAAACACCGGATTAACATTTCAACACCCAGAATCGGTGAAACAGTCTTATTTGCTTCCGGGCAATATCCGAAAACCTCCTGGTGGGGATAGCATCCTATATGTATATCCTTTGAAGTTACTGGAGTTTAATGTTGCTGATAGAAGATGATGCAGGAGCTTAATAATAAACATGGGGGAGTTATTTATGCCATTTTGCAAAGTCGGTCAATTGAATATTTACTATGAAGACATTGGTGAAGGCATTCCGGTCTTGATGATTCATGGGTTTGCTCCGGATCACAGATTAATGAAGGGCTGTATGGAGCCTGTTTTTAAAGATAGTGCAGGGTGGAGACGTATTTATATCGACCTTCCTGGGATGGGGAAAACAGAAAACTACAGTCATATAAGGAATTCAGATGAAATGGCGGAAACAGTATTACTCTTCATAGAGACTTTAATACCTGATCAGCCATTCCTGATTGCCGGGGAATCTTATGGCGGCTATCTCGCGAGAGGAATCATTAAGGATATGAGGGAACAAATTTTGGGTGCTGCGTTTATTTGTCCCGTCATTTTTCCTGAAAAAGAAGATCGAATATTGCCTGAACATACAGTTGTCTTTAAAGATCATCAATTTATGGATACATTGACGGAAGAGGAAGCGGAGGATTTCAGCAAAAATCAAGTTGTTCTGGATGAATACAACTGGCTTCGATATTCCAGTGAAGTGTTATCCGGCCGCAAAATAGCAGATCAAGAGTTCTTATCTAAGATTCAGAATAATTATGGATTTTCGTTCAGCCCCGATGAAGGCAAATTCGAGAAGCCCAGTGTATTTCTTCTGGGAAAACAAGATTCTGTTGTTGGATTTCAAAATGCTATTGAAATGATGGATAAATTCCCAAGATCCACTTTTGCTGTTTTAGATAGAGCTGGCCACAATTTGCAAATCGAGCAGTCCCGCTTGTTTACTTTACATATCATCGATTGGCTGGAAAGAGTAAAAGAAGACATGTGAGCTTCAAGTTAAAGAAGGGAAAATATAAGTTAAGCTGGTTCTCTAATTTTTTTCTCTGTTTTTTCATCCTTCTGTTTGTCCATTGATGTTAATTTAGAAGCAAATAAGTTAAGGGGAATTTGTACAAATAAACAGAGAAACAAAGGTTAATGCCATCTCTTACTATTTAGAAGTATTTTGTATCACATTATTTGCTTCTAACATTAACAACATTAAACCAAAAAACATATGTTAACAGCAGGTAGAACAATATAAAAGAAGACCATGGCCCTGAATGCTACGGTCTAAAAAAAGAACTTTAGAAGTGAATGAGTAATCCATCCTCCGCGGCATACAGGGTGGATTTTTTTATTTTGTGCATAAATTTGTACATCACGTACCTGCTTATTTATGGATAAAGTTGAGTAAATCAAGGTCCGCATCATGAATGTTACGGCAATTGTATCGTTTTAATGTGCTCTACATTCCGATACACCGTTTCCCCTTCAGCTGTTATCAGAGTCATTTTGTTATTTCGTATCTTTTGGAGTAAACCAATTTTTTCAGGATGGTCGCCTCCATCTAGTATAATTAATTGATTTTCAAATTTTTTTAACTGCTCGTCAAAGGACCTGGCTAAAGAAGCGATTTTGGGCATTAGGGGCAGATTTTCACTTTTTAAGGAATACGGCGTTGTATTTGGCGGGTATGGAATTAGCCATTTTACATGATTCATAGAAATAAGCATTGATTTGTACACGGGGGAGTGAAAAACAAAATAGTCATTCATAATACTAGTTAAATAGCCATGGATTGATTTATTCCCTGTCACGTAAACCTGAACAAACGAGCCTTTAGCAATCGTTAATGCTTTACGAAAGGATATAGTATCAGTTTCAATAGGATTATCTGAAGGAGGATCATAAGAGATATCTTCTTCCTCTTTGATGATGACTTCTTTCAATCTCTGAATATGAACCGTTGGAATGTAGATAAATGAACGTCCATCGTATAGCACAATGATGTCCAGCCCAGCATCTAGCAGGTTTCCTATGTGAAAATTCCCTCCGGAAATTTCCACCTCAATTTTCTTGCCTATTAAATCTGCAAAATCTATCTGCATCTTAATTCTCCTTTTCTAGAAATTATTTTATCGTTGAAGAACGCCGCCAAAAAGCCAAGAAACCCAATAATATAAAACGATTAAAGTGAATAGAAGAACAGGCGGAATCACAACACCCGTAACTTTTACATACTCCCACCAAGTGATTCTTACTTTTCCTTTTCTAACAATATGCATCCACATCAGTGTAGCGAGCGTTCCCATAGGAAGCAGTAATGATCCTATGTCGCTGCCAATCACGTTTGCCAGATAGGCGATTTTTAAGGAGAGCAGATCTAGGTGCATATGAGTTAAAGTGAGAGTTCCGACCATGAGGGCAGGGTGATTATTAAAAATATTGGAAAGTACAGAAAGAAGTATACCCATCATGATACTCGCATGGAGCAGGCTTCCAGATACGATAGGGCGCATGAATCCAATCAGCCAGTCCGTTAAACCAATGTTATTCAAGCCGTAAATAATAACATACATACAAAAGGCGAAAACGATAATATACCACGGCGTTTTTTTTAGCATATCGCCAGGAGGTATTTTTAAATAAGCCCATCTCCATATTAAAAGGATAAGCGAGCCGATAACAGCCATAAGGGAGACTGGAATGTTCACAAATGAAGCGACAAAGAGACTGACGCGTACAGCAAAAACGAATAGAAGAACATTCCGCATGAATTTTGATCGTTCTTTTTCTGAAGTATGCTGATATCCTGTTTTGAGCGGATGGTAAGATTTAAGTGTAAGCCCAGTTACCGTAGAAGGAATTGTTTTCGGTAAAACTTTATAAAATCGAAGGAACAGGAGCCCAACTAGCAAGAGAAGGCCAAGTGTTGCAGGTACAAACATCATTGCCGTATGCAAATACAAACTCATATGCACGATTTTCAGGGCGATTAGATTTACAATATTGCTAACACCAATGGGAGCGCTAGAAGCGGTGGCTATCAGGCCCCCTGAAAGTAAATAAGGGATTTTTTGATGATTTTTTAAGCGCATGTTATTTAATAACATGACTAGAATTGGGGTTGTGATTAAGATGCTGCCATCGTTATTGAAAAAGAGTGTCATGAGAAAACATAAAAGGTTCACATACCAGAATAAGCGAATCCCTGACCCCTTTGCTTTGGCAGCGAGTTTTTCTGCCATCCAATTAAAGAAACCAAAACTTTCTAAAACAATCGCCATGACAATCGTCGCTACAATGGTAATAGCTGCACCACTTATAGTGCCGGCTATTATACCCAGGTCCGATATTGAAACACTCCCGCTAAGCACAATAATAATCGCACCTATAGCAGCAGGTATGGCCTCATTTATCCCTCTAGGTCTCCATAAAATAAATCCGAGGGTAACCAAAAAAGTCAATATGGTTATCCAGGCGGTTAAATGAATCATATTTGTTCTCCTTTCATCTAGCTAGTTTTCCTTTATGTTTCTACGAGACGAGCTAACCTCCTCATTAAGTAAGTCCACTCTTGTCCCCCCCATCCATCTATCCCTCTTGTAATGTTGTACTATATTTATATGTATCACGAATAAGACAGGCTTTAGGTTTGTACCCGTTTTTGCATAATTCCGCATGAGTCTATATATAAATGCCCCAATATAAAATCACCTTTTGTTCAGAGGAACTGGAATTTCAGTAAGATAATTGGGACTCACTAAGGTGGATTGTATTTTAAAAACGCTTACTAGTGAAAACAGAGACTTTCAGCCATCTAATTCTGAATGAAGGCTTCCGCGGTTTGAACAGTCCTGCAATTTTATCTATAATACTCCTGTGGTACTTTGTAATAACACATGGGAGGAAATTCGTGGATTTAAACTATTTTTATACCTTCAAGGAAGTTGTAAGATGGGGGAGTTATACCAGAACTGGTGAGGCACTGGGCTATGCCCAGTCCAGTGTGACTACCCAAATCAAGAAGCTGGAGCAGCATTACCGGGTCAGGCTCTTTGAGAGGGCTGGGGGAAGGATGCGGCTGACACAGTCAGGTGAAGAGCTCTATTATTATGTTGGTAAAATTCTGGCCCTTACTGAGGAAGCAGAAGAAAAGCTATCCAAGGAAAGCAATCTTAGAGGGACGCTGCGTATCGGGACAGTAGAGTCGCTTGCGGCATATTTCATTACCCCTTACATTAAGCAGGTTAAAGAAAAGCATCCGGAATTGAAGATTTTGCTGGAAGCTGGCCTTTGTCCGAATTTAACAGAAGGAACGCTTGAGGGGAAGTTTGATATCAGTATTATACTGGACCGGTACAGAGAGCATCATGAGCTAACCACGATACCGATTCGGGAGGAAAGGCTTGTCATGGTGTCAGCTGCGGACCATCGGCTGCAAGCAATGGATGAGATGGATTTGAAGGAGCTTAGTGAGGAAACAGTGATACTGACAGAAGAAGGCTGTCCGTACCGGGTGCTGCTGGAACAGCTTCTTCAAAAGGAAGGTGTGCAGCCGAAATCTGTTATTTCATTTAGCAGCCTGGAAGCCATCAAGCAGTGTGTAGCGGATAATCTGGGGATTGCTATATTGCCTGAGATTGCGGTAAAAAATGAAATCGGGAGCGGCAAAGTGGTGGAGCTTCCATTTCATCATGAGCAAGCAAAATTATATACCCAAATTATTTACCAAAAGAAAAAGTGGCTGTCTCCGCCTCTGAATCAATTAATCGGACTTCTAAAGAGAGATCAGCATAATCAATAATTTTGATAGTTGATATCGATAAACATCAATAATTATAGTTGTCTTGTCTGTGCTAGAATGGTACTGCAATCTATTTGAAATGAGGTGCTGCAATGAATACATTTTTACAATATAACCCGACCAAATTATATTTTGGCAAGGGAGAAGTCCGGCAATTATCAGCGGGGCTTAAAAAAGGCATGAACGTTCTGCTTGTATACGGCGGAGGAAGCATTAAAAAAAATGGTGTGTATGATGATGTCATCAATGAACTTGAAAAAATTGAGGCAAACGTGTTTGAGTTATCAGGTGTTGAACCAAATCCGCGTCTTTCCACTGTACATAGAGGAGTAGATATCTGTAAAACAGAAAAAATCGATTTCTTGCTGGCGGTCGGGGGAGGCAGTGTAATCGACTGTACCAAGGCGATTTCTGCAGGTGCTAAATATGATGGAGATGCCTGGGAGCTGATTACGAGAAAAGCCCCCATTGCTGAGGCGCTTCCTTTTGGGACTGTTCTGACACTTGCTGCTACCGGCTCTGAAATGAATGATGTTTCCGTTATCACCAACTGGGAAACAAAAGACAAGCTGGGCTGGGGCTCGATGCTCGTATACCCTGCTTTTTCAATCCTGGATCCAAGCTACACCTTCTCCGTTCCGCGGGACCAGACCGTTTATGGCATTGTGGACAGCATGTCGCATGCACTGGAAAGTTACTTCCACCGTACGGAAAACACACCGATGATTGACGGCTTTATTGAATCACTTTTGAGAACAGCGATCGAAACGGCTCCCAAATTGCTTGAGGACCTCAATTCCTTTAAGCATAGAGAAACAATGATGTATATCAGCACAACAGCTTTCAATGGCTCTCTTGCAAACGGAACAGATGGGGGAGACTGGGCGACACATCGTATCGAACATGCAATTTCAGCGATTTATGATATTCCCCATGGCGGCGGATTGGCGATTCTTTTCCCGAACTGGCTGGAGCATGTTCTTGAAGAAGATCCTTCCCGCGTAAAACAGCTGGCTGTTAATGTTTTTGGAATTTCACCAGAAGGAAAAAGCGAATATGAACTGGCAAAGGAAGGCGCTAAAGCTCTGCGTGATTTCTGGAATTCAATAGGTGCGCCAAGCACATTGCGCGACTATGGGATTGATGATAAGGAATTTGATGCAATTGCAGAGAAAACCTTTATCAAGCCAGGTGTGGGAATGTATAAAAAAATGGACCATGCTAGTGTCCGTGATATCTTAAAAAGATCTCTATAATGTGTAACGTATAATATACTAAAGGCCAAACGTTCAGCCTGAACGTTTGGCCTTTTTTTGCCGTATCCGTAAAAGGTTCCTTGCACTCCTGCTGGTCTCGCCTGCTAATCCATCTTCAATCAGCAGTTCTTTAACCTTCTTCTATAAAGATTTATTAGTGTCTTTTATAGTCATTTCATGTTCATATTTTATAATTTTCTGCTGAATCTTCATCAGGTTTTCCTGAGTTTCGCGAATTTGCTGCAGTATGCTGTTTTCTTGCTGCTTCATCATTTCTAATCGTTGAGGAAGTGTATCCTCATCCCCATTCATTGTCCATTCAATGAACTGTTTGATTTTTTTGATTGGCATTCCCGTGTTTTTTAAGCATAAAATCATGTCTAGAAACTTTAGGGCACCTTCGTCAAAAATCCGGTCTCCCTTTTCGTTTCTTTTAAGAAAAGGCAGCAAACCTTGATTATCATAGTAGCGCAATTGAGAAATGGTTAGCTGATTTATTTTTGCAGCTTGCCCGATTGTATAATTCATAACAGTCTTCCTTATAGGGATTATTGTGTTACCAAGGAATAATTCCGTTTTTATCCAGTATTTTTCCGTTATAGTTTTTGTCGCTTAATGCATAGGCAGTAATGATGTGTGCACTTTCTGCCGTTGTATTGCCGCCTGGTGCATTTCCATTAAGATCAGTTGTGGTAAAGCCTGGTGTAACGCCAAATATTTCAGGGCCATCAGCACCAAATTCTTTTCCGAAAGCTAATGTCAAAGCATTGACAGCAGTTTTTGATGAATTATAGCCTAATGCATTGATTGGGGCAACTTCTCCGTTATCAAACATTGTTTGTGAAGACATATCTGTAGTTACGTTGACAATTTTACCTCCTTGAGCTTTTTTAACTAATGGCATGAAAGCCTGTATCATTTGAAATGTTCCAAAGAAGTTAACATCGAATTCTTGGCGCAGTGTTTCTAATTTTAATTCACTGGGCAAAGTATGATGATCCAATGAGATACCGGCGTTATTAATTAGTAAGTCCAAGTGATTTGTAACTTCGAGAATTTTATTTACAGAGTTTTGAATGGACTGTGAATCGGAAATATCAACTTGGATGAACGAAACATTTGAAAGGCATAAAGACTTTACAGCTTGCTGTCCGAGTTCTTCACTGCGGGCTCCTAAAAATACTTGAAAGTCATTATTAGCTAATTGATGGACAATGTCATACCCTATCCCTTTATTAGCGCCTGTTACAAAAGCAAACTTTGTCATATTAATTCCTCCAATCTCTATATTGAAAAGATATAGCCTATACCTAGGTTTAGGTCAAGGATTTATTTAAGTTTGTTTGACGGAAAGAATATAGTATTACTCAACATAGTTTCCAGACAACGGGAATAATAAGCAGCTTCAAGGCCATTTAAATGCTTATCAATTGATTGACAGAGTTTGGATAGCATGATATTATTATCTCGAATTAAAGATATATGAATTGAAAATAGATAAATGATTTGTACTTCTGTAAACAGGGAATTATGAAGGAATACAGGTTAAGGCAAAAATATAATGGCAGTTTATTGGAGGAATACAATGATGAATCATTTAAAAGGAATACACCACGTTACAGCTATTACTAGCAGTGCAGAAAAGAATTATGAGTTCTTCACATATGTGCTGGGCATGCGATTGGTAAAGAAAACGGTCAACCAGGATGACATTCAAACGTATCATTTATTCTTCGCGGACGATGTAGGCGGACCGGGAACAGATATGACATTTTTTGATTTCCCTGGCATCCCTAAAGGCATACATGGAACGAATGAGATTTCAAAAACAGGCTTCCGCGTACCAAGTGATGCAGCGCTGGATTACTGGGTAAAACGTTTTGACCGTCTTAAGGTCGAGCACACGGGCATTAAGGAGCAATTCGGCAAAAAGGTGATTTCATTCACAGACTTTGATGACCAGCAGTACCAATTGATTTCAGATGAGAAAAATGAAGGGGTACAAGCCGGCATACCATGGCAAAAGGGTCCAATCCCTTTGGAATATGCCATTACTGGCCTTGGGCCGATTTTTGTCCGCATCGCTCAGTTTGATTACTTCAAGGAAATGATGGAAAAGGTTTTAATGTTCAAGGAAATCGCTAAAGAAGGCTCATTCCATCTGTTTGAAGTAGGTGAGGGAGGAAACGGGGCATCTGTCATCGTTGAACATAATAATGTTCTTCCGCAGGCACAGCAGGGCTTCGGAACCGTACACCATGCGGCATTCCGCGTTGAAGACCGCTCTGTTTTAGAAGAATGGATCACTCGTATGGAAAGCTTCGGATTCCATACCTCAGGCTATGTGGACCGCCACTTCTTCGAATCATTGTACGCGAGAGTAGCACCGCAGATTCTTTTTGAATTTGCTACAGACGGACCAGGTTTCATGGGAGACGAGCCATACGAAACGCTTGGCGAAAAATTGTCCCTTCCACCGTTTCTCGAAAATAAACGCGAACAAATCGAAGCAATGGTGCGTCCAATCGATACTGTAAGAAGCACGAAGGAATTTGTGAAAGAATAAAAAGAAGCGGCGGAATCCGTAATTGGAGTTCCGCCGCTTTTTTATTTGTCATTAAAAGTGTATGCTGGAAGACCTTTAACCCCAGTTTTAACTTTGAACAATCCTCCAGACAAAGGATACTTTGCAAGCTGTTCATCGCTCATTCCATCTCTTGCTGTCGTGATATATAATTCACTTAAATCTTTTCCGCCAAAGGTACATGAAGTGACATTCAACGCTGGAACCTCAATAGAGGACACTTGTTTTCCGGTTTGCGGATTCCATCTGGATACTTTAGAACCGCCCCAGTGGGCTATCCAAAGCATGCCCTCATCGTCAATGGTCATTCCATCGGGCATTCCTTGCTCCTCTTGAAAATCAATAATCTCAACCGGATTTTCAATACCTCCCGTGAAAATATGAAAATCAAAGCGCAGCACCTTTTTAGTAGGAGTATCGATCAGATAGAAAAATTTGTTATCGGGAGACCAGGCCAATCCATTTGATAAGCTTAATTTATCCCACTTTTTTATTGTTCTGAGATCTGTATCCAAGCAATAAAGAGCACCTTGTTCCTTATTGTCCGACTTGTCCATGGTTCCAGCCCAAAAACGGCCTTTGCTGTCGCATTTTCCGTCATTGAATCTGTTATTTGTCAAATGGATTTCAGGTTCGCTGATCCTGGAAATTTTTTCTGTTTCCAAATCTAAAAAATAAAACCCGTTTTCTAGCGTGATAACTGCTCCGCCACTGGTTCTTGGAACAATAGCGCTGACACGTTCTTCAAGCTGGATTTCGCGGTTTTCACTTGCAGCTGGATCGAAAATACATACCTTTTTCTTTTCAATATTTACCCAATACAATAGTTGTTTCTCCGAATCCCAGCAAGGCCCCTCACCAAGTACAGCTTTTGCGTCACATACTAATTCTGCTTTTCCTGTCATACTAAAACCCCTCCACCAATTTTTGAATCCTAGCGTATCGAAAAAATCGCCTATCCCACTTTTCCACAAATTCACGCGGCATAAACTGTTCAGGGTTCTGGTTCTTATATTTTCATTCCTGTTTATCCTTACAATTCAATTAACATTGTGTGTTTCCAATTGGAATGAAAATGGGAATAACATAGAAGAATCAAAACATACATTGGAGCTGATATGCATGCCGAATAAAGGCCAATTGCCGAAGGACAGCGGATTAGATCATACGCTGGGCCTATTAAAGGAAGGGTATTCGTACATTTTAAGCAAGCGTTACAGCATGCAGTCTGATATTTTTGAAACCCGGCTGCTTGGACAGAAAGCGATTTGCATGGGAGGGAAGGAAGCGGCGGAGATTTTTTATGATTCTGAGAAGTTTAAAAGAGAGGGGGCTGCACCGAATCGGGCCAAGGAAACTTTGTTTGGGAAAAATGGTGTTCAGGGACTGGATGGGCAGGATCATAAGCACCGGAAGGCAATGTTTATGTCCCTTATGTCTCCTGATAGAATTAGCGAACTGACAGGCATTGTCACAAAGCAGTGGGAGCTGGCCGCACAAAGCTGGGAAGGAATGGATGAAGTAATACTATATGAAGAAGCACAGACAATAATGTGCCGGACTGCATGCCATTGGGCTGGGGTTATGGTTCCTGAGGAAGAAGAGATAAGGCTGGCCAAGGATTTGGCTGCCATGTATGAATCTGCAGCGGCAGCTGGTCCTGCCCATTGGCAGGGAAGGCATTCGCGCAACCATGCTGAGAAGTGGATTGGAGAGCTTGTTGATAAGGTTCGCGAGGGAAAGGTGAATCCTCCGGAAGGTACTGCTCTTCATACTTTTTCCTGGCATCTGGACTTGGAGGGGAACCTTCTGGATACCGAAACCGCTGCGGTGGAGGTGCTTAATATTTTGAGGCCGATTGTGGCTATTTCTGTATTCATCAACTTCCTTGTGCTGGCGGTCCATCATTATCCGGATGAAAGGGAAAAGCTTAGATCTGATAATGAAAACTATGCGCAAATGTTTGTACAGGAAGTCCGCCGCTTTTATCCTTTTTTTCCTTTTGCTGCAGCACTGGTAAAAAAGGACTTTATCTGGCGAGATGATAAATTTGAAGAAGGCACCTTAACATTGCTCGATCTTTATGGGACAAACCATGACCCGCAAATCTGGGACAGTCCCGATGTGTTCAATCCCGGGCGTTTCGCTGACTGGGAAAGCAGCCCCTTCAGCTTCATACCTCAGGGAGGAGGCGATTATTTTATGGGACATCGCTGTGCAGGTGAATGGGTCACGGTTGAGGTGCTGAAGGCGAGTCTGGATTATCTTGTGAATAAGCTGGAGTACACGGTTCCTGCCCAGGATTTGAGCTACAGCATGGTCAAGATGCCAAGTATTCCTGAAAGTAAAGTGGTGCTCAGGCAGGTTAAGATCCGCCTCTAATTCATAATTCAGCAAAAAATACATGATCAATCCAAGAAGCCGATTCCTTCCTTACCCCGGGGAAACCGGCTTTTTGACATACCATTATAAAGTGCTGGATGCGATTCTTTTGCAAATATATTGACTCTCCCCTAAGGGTAGACTTTATATTGAAAGATATCAGTGTAAGATAAAGGGGAAGCATCATGCAAAAACAAAACTCAACAATGTTTATTTTATTATTAAATTTATTCATCGCATTTTTAGGCATTGGCCTTGTTATACCTGTAACGCCAAAGATTATGAATGAATTGCATTTGTCCGGCGCAGCAGTCGGTTACATGGTGTCGGCTTTTGCATTAACCCAGTTAATTGTGTCTCCCATTTCAGGCCATTGGGCTGACAGGTTTGGGCGAAAAAAGATGATTCTTATCGGCCTGCTTATTTTCAGCGCTTCAGAGCTTTTATTTGGAATCGGAAAAACATCACAAGTGCTGTTCCTTTCCCGTATGCTGGGCGGAGCAGGTGCTGCCTTCATCATGCCGGCGATAACAGCATTTATTTCAGACATTACCACTCTCAAAACTCGGCCGAAAGCGATGGGATATATGTCTGCAGCCATTTCAACAGGCTTTATTATCGGTCCGGGAATAGGCGGATTTTTAGGGGACATCAGCACTCGCCTGCCATTCTTTTTTGCAGCAGGTCTTGGGGCGGTAGCCGCAGTGTTAACCATGATTGCCTTAAAAGAACCAAAGAGAAATCCTGAAAACGAAGAGAAAGCGGGACAAGAAAAAAAGCTGAAGCGTATTTTCTCTCCATTATATTTTACCGCTTTTTTGATTATCTTTATTTCATCCTTTGGTTTAGCTTCATTTGAATCGTTATTTTCTTTATTTGTTGATCATAAATTCGGTTTTACACCAAAGGACATTGCCATCATTATTACAGGCGGCGCCATTGCGGGGGCGATCGTCCAATTGTCTTTATTTGGCCGCTTAACAGCATGGCTTGGAGAAATCCGTCTTATCCGCTATAGTATGATTTTTTCTACTGCCTTGGTTGTACTGCTGACATTCGTCAGCTCATACCTTGCCATTTTACTTGTGACAGTAACGGTATTCATTGGCTTCGATATCATGCGCCCTGCACTTACGACGTATCTATCTAAAATTGCCGGCAAGGAACAAGGGTTTGTCGGCGGAATGAATTCGATGTTCACTAGCATCGGCAATGTCTTTGGCCCAGCCATTGGCGGCATTTTATTCGATATTGACTTGAATTATCCATTCTATTTTGCAACGGCCTTTTTAACAGCTGGAATTGGGCTAACGTATGTATGGAAAAAGAAGGAGCATACCTACAGTACAAATTAACAATGAAGAGGCATTTAGGGGGGGCGGCCATATTGAGGGAAACATTATATACAATCGGCGAGGTTTCAAAGCTTGCAAACATATCGATTAAAGCCCTCCGTTATTACGATAAGATAAATTTGTTTAAACCTTCCTATGTGGATCCCGGAACAAACTACCGTTATTATAAGGATTCTCAGCTATACCGCCTTGACCTGATTAAATCACTCAAGTATATTGGGACACCATTAGAGGAAATGAAAAAAGCCCAGGAACTAAAAACAGATGAATTATTTACATTTCTGACAGAACAAGAGAAAATCGTGCGGGAAAAGGTAGATTACTTATTGGAGATTGAACAAAACATCGCAAATGTGAAAAAAAGAATGCAGCGGCAAAAGGACTATCCGGTATTGGGTGAAGTATTTATCCTCGAAGAAGAGGAAATGCGTATTATCCAGGTCGAGGCGGACGGGATCTCGCAGAAGGAATTTCTGAATGCTTTTTACAGCAAACTTAAACATACAATAGAATCAATCGATGGATTTCTGAATAATGGGGAGGGTGCTATTTTCTCCTATCAGCCTTATGTGCAGGCTGAAGAAATCAGATACATGAAATTGTTTATGCCGGTATTAACAGCCAAACAAGAATTATCTCTTCCTCAGAATGTGGAAATATCCTCTATTCCAAGCGGGAAATATGTATGTATTGCCTTTATTTACTCGCCAGAAAGCTATTTTAAAAGCCTGCAAAAGCTGATTTCTCATACTGAGGATCACCATTTCACAGTAATCAGTGACATATATGAGGTGTTCTCACCCAGCCATTATTCACCGAATCAAAGTGAAGAATATATCGTTGAGATGAAGATTCAGGTAAGTAAATAACCAAAGCCGATTTCTATGAATCGGCCTTTTGGTGTTATATCAAAGCTCCCTAGTGCTGCCTTGCTTGCTAGTGTAAATCGTTCTTTTAAAAAGCCCGGTTCGTGATACCTAGTCAAGCAGTACTGCTATTTCCTGCCCTGCCCGCTTGTCAAAAAAAGGATTGCGGTTTTCAGTGAACACTAATTCCAGTCCGGATAGGTTGTCCGGCAATGGAGGAGAAACGACGAATTGGTAAGATATATGTCCATCTGATCCGCCACCGCCAGTCATTCTGCAGTAATAATCTCCGCTGATCTTAAGCTCCCAAAAACCGTGAAACCGGTTTTCGCGTTCCTCAGGCGGGCCTGATGCAATCTCACGATCAATATTCAGATTTACGACACTTGCATTATCATACTGTTTTATAAAGGTAACGGAGTATATGGAATCTTCTTTTTCCACTAGTTTAAGGACTGGCAGGAGTTTCCGGTACTGATTTGGTTCAACAATAGGCCGAAAGGTTTCTTCATCTCTTAGCATTGAAAATAAGCCATGTAGTAAATCTTCATACAGTCCATATTCACTTGCCCAACTTTTGAGAAGCTCTGCAGCCGGAAAACCAGGATTGCTATTTGATTGTTTCCTGCGCTGTTTCAGCAATGCACAAATCTGCTCATCAATATTAGAAATGCTTTCGTCATAGTACTCTGCCCTCGGTTCAAAACGAACTCGCTTCATTGCATTTTTCCCTCCAATCGCATAGTTAAATATTAACAGAAAATGGTATTTCGAGCACCTGTTAATCACTGTTTTGGCAATATGGGAACATTGCAGATTAGAGAGTGCCTATCATAATAGAGCGTTCCTTTAAAGGAAGAAAGAATAAGGTATAATAGATTACAAAGAAAGCCATCAGTCAGGAGTTTAGCTATGAACGAAAAGTATTATGATGCATTGCTGAATATTAAAACGGGCGGAGATCAGAAGGGATTTCATCAGTCGCTGCACTATCACCGCTACGAGCCCACGCCGTACAGCGCTCTTGAGCATTTATTTACTCAGCATGAACTGGAAAGCAGTGATAGGATTGTAGATTTCGGCTGCGGAAAAGGGCGCTTGAACTTTTACATACACCATCTATTCAGTGCTCATGTTACCGGCATTGAAATGGATGAAAACTTTTACCGGGAAGCATTGGAAAACAGGAAAAGCTATCAAAAGAAAAATCGGCATGCCCCGGAAAGAATCCAGTTTCAGTGCACGCTGGCACAAAATTATGAAATCCACCCTGCTGATAATGTGTTTTATTTTTTCAATCCATTTTCAGTCCAGATTTTCATGGGTGTGGTCAAAAATATTCTGCAGTCTGTGGAAGAAAATAAGAGGGAAATAGAATTGATTTTATATTACGGGTCAGAGGATTATACTTTTTTCCTTGAAAATCAAACAGCATTTGAATTGAGGGAACAAGTTCTGCTGCCGGGATTATACGAAAGCAATCCTTTTGAAAAGTTTTTAATCTACCGTTTGGCATATTGAAGGGGAGAAGCTAGAACCCGATTCTAACTAGAAGCTTAAATGAGGGGGCTATTTGTGTAATACCGCAAAGGTTATATAGGATGGGGTTATTTTTAGCGAGAAGGAATTCATGCAAAACCTGAGGGAACGATTCAGAGGGAGTGCAGCCACATGTAAATCGTTCCGAGGCAGGGGCCTGATTAACCTTATCCAATTAAAAGCCAATGTGAGCGTTCCCGATGAAAGTATGAGAGAAGCTACTTCATGCGGATATATTTAATCCGGGATTTGCGGGGATCGCGGTAGCCGCCATTTATTTGATGTCCGAGCGAGCAGCCGATAATTACAGCCGCAAAAAAAAGAATGAGCCTCTTCAATTTAAAAACTTCTTTCTCTATTTTTTTTTGTCAAGGATACACCCATATAGGCCATACATCAAGATTTCTATGATAATGTTGAAAAAATGTCACAAAACTATTATAGGGTCATTGATTTTCATGGATATGAAAAATGTTAAAACCAGGCCAGGAATTCTTTGCTTGGTTTTTTTGCTGGGGGAAATTGAAGTTCAATTATGCCACAATCAAGATTTTTTTAGCAAAATGACGTGCGTTGTGAGCAGAATCAAAAAAGATATGAGCGATTCGGCTTTATGGGCACCTTTTATTAAGGCTCTTTTCTTAAAGATTGTTGTTTTTTAATTTAATGTGTTCTGTGAGGCGATTCCATTGTTAAGGCAGGTTGATTGAAGCGAGCATCCTGGAGCGGAAATCAACCCCTTGTTCCATAGCAACAAAGTTTACGAAAACAGCCTTTATTAAATATCTGGGCCATTCAACATTAAAATTGGAAATAAAATGGATAATAAATCCAAATCAGCCTTCATTCGAGCCAAATCATGTGTGATTAGAGCGAGATTAAGCGCCATTAGAGCCAAATAGCTTGTCATTCGAGCCAGATCCAAAATTAATGGTCAGCTCCGGTGCATTCAAAGCGCCAAGAATACTTCAAAACATTTTTAGGTATAAAACTCGAAAGACCATGTACAGATGAGGTATAATATAGGAGAATGCAAAAGCTGGGAAGTGCCCCATGGGGACTTCTGCGATACCAAAGAAGCATGCAGCATTGGCTTAGTTTATTTAATCATATTGTGAACCCGAAAGAGAGTGGAACCCAATGGGACGTAAATGGAACAATATTAAAGAGAAGAAAGCTTCAAAGGATGCGAATACTAGCCGTATTTATGCCAAGTTTGGCCGCGAGATTTATGTGGCAGCCAAGCAGGGTGAGCCGGATCCGGAATCAAATACTGCACTGAAGGTTGTGCTGGAGCGCGCAAAAACCTACAGTGTGCCGAAAACCATCATTGACCGTGCAATCGAAAAGGCAAAGGGCGGCTCAGAGGAAAGCTATGACGAGCTTCGCTATGAAGGATTTGGCCCGAACGGATCAATGGTCATTGTTGATGCTTTGACAAATAACGTAAACCGCACAGCTTCTGATGTGCGTGCGGCATTCGGCAAGAATGGCGGAAACATGGGTGTGAGCGGATCGGTTACGTACATGTTTGATGCAACGGCGGTCTTTGGCGTTGAAGGCAAAACTGCAGATGAAGTGCTTGAACTTCTGATGGAAGCAGATGTGGATGTTCGGGATATCATCGAAGAAGAAGATTCTGTGATCGTGTATGCAGAGCCAGATCAATTCAATGCTGTCCAGGAAGCTTTCAAGAGCGCTGGAATCACTGAGTTTACAGTGGCTGAGTTGACAATGCTGGCACAAAATGATCTGGAACTCCCTGCAGATGCACAGGCACAATTCGAGAAAATGATTGATGCGCTTGAGGATCTTGATGATGTACAGCAGGTCTACCACAACGTAGACTTTGGAGAATAATGCATGTATAATGCTGCGCAAGCGCCTATTATGGTGCTTGCGCTTTTTAACTAACTTTTAGGGAGGTGCAGCAATGGCAATTTCTATGCCGAACTCTGCAGCGTCTCATGCAAAGCCTGATCTTGAAATGGCGATACTTTGCATGGGGCGGTCTTCTACTTTAAACAAATCGCCCAAGTAAGCGTATATTGCCTTTCATCTATTCGGCTTTGCACCTTATTTCATTGGATTAAAAATAAGGGGCTGGCAGAAATGAAATATGTGAAAGCAACCGCTATACTACCTGAAAAGCTGATACTTGAAATTCAAAAGTATGTTCAAGGAGAAACCATTTATATTCCAAAGCCAGAAGCGGCATACCAAAAGTGGGGTGCGCGTTCTGGAAGCCGAAAGATGATTGATGACAGAAATGCCTCAATAAAGACTGCTTTTAAGAGCGGCAGCAGCATTTGTCAGTTATCTGAGGAATATTGCCTTTCCATTGAAACGATAAAAAAAATAGTTTACTCCAAATAAGAATATGGCAATCATATGGACTATCAAATGAAATTCTGATAATAGAGCCTAAATCCTATGGAATGGCCCCGGTATTGTACCGGGGCCATTTTCTGGAGTCCCATTTATGAAAATCGAAAGTTTATATGTTGTGATTTATTTGACATAATCAAAAACTATTTGGACATAACAATAGGGGGTGAAAACATGCAAACCGCAGTTCTATTAATAGTAGTAATAATTTCAATATTAATTTATTGGGGAGTACAAAAAGGCAGTATGAGTGCCACGGCTAAAAAGTTCATACTGGGATTTCTCATTACTATAGTAATCATTAATATTATCATGGTTTTCCTTATGTAAGTGAAGGATAGCTGGCACACTGTACGCCTTTAATGCGGTAAAATTTTTAGGTACAGTTTGATTTGCATTCATTTTCTCCATTTACTGTCATTTGCTTTTCTTTTATAGTGGAGAGCAGGGAGGGATTGGTATGGAACCTTTCATTAGGAGTGACCAGTATAACTTTATTAAATATCAGACACAGATTATTATAAATGGCCATGCGACAGCAAACGACCTGAATGTCCGCCGCACGGTTAAGGATATTGCAAAGGAAAAAGCTGCGGGCTTGTTCAGTGATTTAAACGAGGAACAAACACAGCTGATTGAAGCCATTCATAAGGTTGAGGATAAGGCGCATGCGGATGCTTATGTTGATAGACTCTATCCTTATGTAATTCCTTTTAAATCTATTTCAGAGGAAGGCATTAAGAAATTGTTCCGGAAGGTAAAGAAGCTGCGGGTTCCTTCTATTGAAGAATGGGATCTTCGTGAAGTTTCTTATTTAGGATGGAATGATGGAGGCTCTAACAGAAAATATCTCATCATACAGCAGGGCGATAAGTTTGCTGGCCTGCACGGAACTTTCCGCAGCAGCAATCAAAAAGGTATGTGCGCGCTATGCAGCAGTTTCCAGGAACTTGGCTTATTCGTGTCGGAGGCAAAAGGGTCAGGCAGGGATACCTTCATTAAAAGAGGAAACTATATTTGCGTGGACAGTATAATCTGCAATCAACATCTGAAATCACTTGATAAATTACATGATTTTTTTGAGCGCCTGAATGGGTAATGTTATACATGGAATGTTCAAAAATAAGAGGCCAAGACACCTTAAAATGGATTCTTGGCCCTTTTTGTGTCTTTTTTTCAGTAAAATAGAAAATAAGGAAAACTTTTCAATGTACTGCCTCGTCTAAGTTATAGAGAGGAGGGGCAGAGGTGGAGGATTTAATGCTTGACGTATTTGAACATGCAGATAGTGATGAACTGATTGATGAAATCATGAAAAGATATGGACAGGAAGTATTGCAGCTTGCTTATTCGTATGTGAACAGTAAAGAAATTGCCGAGGATTTAACACAGGATATCTTTATCAAGTGCTATAAATCCCTTCATACATATACCGGAAAATCGAAGCTTAGAACATGGCTGTGGCGGATTGCGATTAATACTTGCAAGGATTATCTGAAAAGCTGGTATAACAAACGGGTTTTGGTTTCTGAAGAAAAGCCGTCGAAAATGTCCACTAAAGGTGATGAAGTGGAAGAAGCGGTTATTCAGAAGGATGAGGGAAGCCGCCTGGTTTCCGAGGTAATGAGCCTGCCGATTGAATATCGTGAAGTGGTTTATTTGTATTATTTTGAGGAATTGCCAATTAAAGAGATTGCAGGTTTGATAGAGACGAAGGAGAATACCGTAAAAACGCGGCTCAGGAAGGCTAAAAAGCTTCTTAAGGAAGGAATGGAGGATCAGCATGATTGATGAACGTTTAAAAGGGCTTCGAAAATCCATGGAAGAAACAGCGTTCAAGGACCTTCAATTTACCAGGGATCATGCCGCAGAAATCCGGGAAAAAATCAGCAGGGGCAAAGATAGGGAAGAAGATATTTTACTTGCAGTCATGCAGCTGACGGTTCATGAAAAAACAGGGTTTGTATTGGCCAAGCAATTACGGAGCCGGGGCATTAAAAAATTCGAGGACAATGAAGGTTCTTTATATACCGTATTGCATCAGCTGGAGCAGGCAGGGATTTTGCAGTCAGCCTGGAATGAATCTGCGAAGCTGTATCAGCTGACGGACAAAGGCAAAAAGGTACTGCGGAAAGCAGAAAAAACTGCAAAACTTGAGCGGTTTTCAAGAAACTGGCTGAGAGGTGAGGCATAAATGGCTGATAAAAATTCTTTTATAAGCGAGGTCATTGCCCATATCCGGTCTAAAGAAGCGAAACAGTATGTGTCAGAGGAATTAGGCTATCATTTGGAGGAAGCGAAAAAGGGCTTTCTTCAAATGGGCATGACAGATACTGAAGCTGAGGATGGGCAGCCCGGCAGAGCTTGGACAGCAGCTTAACAGGGTTCACCGTCCAAAGCCAGACTGGTACTTGTTAAGCTTGCTTTGTACGGTTTTGTGCCTTGGATTTTTGCCGATGTTTATTCCGGGTTTCTTGAATGCTCCCCGGTATATCTCATCAAAAGTAATCATGGTATTGATCAGCGCAGCGGTTGCATTTGTGCTGATGAAGACGGATTACAGGAAATGGAAAAAATCCGGGTGGCAGTTTTATACGGCTGGAGTAATTTTTCTGATTGGAATTGATTTCTTTTCTAATATAACGATTAATGGAAAGGCTCATTTGAAATTTGGGCCGATTAATTTAGAAAGCATTATGGCAATTCCCTTCTTTTACTTAGCATGGGCTTCTTTTATGAATAACAGCAAATTTAAAATTTGGCATTTTATTCCTTTGTTTCTGGTGCCAGTTATTTTGTTCTATTATGTTCCCAATATTTCTGCAGCCTTCATCTATAGCATTATGGTTTTTATCATGCTTTGGAAAAGTGTTTTTTCAAGAAAAATCATACTTGCAATCTGGTCAGCAGCGGCAGTGATGCTAGTTATTGCCTGCACCGTTTCTTGGCATATTATGAGATATTATCACAAAACAAGGATTATGGCATTTTTGCACCCTTCCCAATATCCCAGTGATGCTGGATATATGAGTCTGCATATTAAAAAGCTGCTGGCTCAGGCAGGATGGTTTGGCCACGCAAATCCTCAGGACTTTTTTATTTCAGAGCCTTACACCAATTTTGTCATCGTTAGCTTCACTTACTGCTATGGCTGGCTTTTTGCTGCTGTACTTGTGCTCATTCTCATCATGTTTCCCGTAAGAATGGCCATGATGATTTCAAAGGTGGAGGATGGGTACGGGAAACTTCTTACTGTTGGTGCAGCTGCATTTTTTACAGTCCAGTTTGCCTGCCATATTGGTATGGCAGCGGGTGTTTTTCCTATGACGGAGATGTCTCTTCCTTTCATAAGCTATGGATTGGCGCCTACATTGCTAAATGCTGCTGTGGTTGGAATTGTACTCAGTGTATACCGAAAGAAGGACCTGGTCGCGGCCCGTCTTTCTGCAGAGAAAAGGTAAGAGAGGATGAATACTTTGGTTCTTCTTAATGGAAGCTTAGCATTAGCAGCGGGAGTTGTACTGTATGTTTTGGCGCGTGGCCTATATGTCTTGGCTAAAAATCGGCGCAATATGGAATGGGTAAAAGAAGTTCTTCAATTTGTAATGGTTATTTATCTGCTCTTGGTGGTTTCTGTTACATTGTTTCCTTTAGCACTATGGATTGACCCGGATTTGAAGGCTCTCAAATATTCTGTGAACCTGGTGCCCATTATTTCTATTATTCGTGACATCAGTCAAATTGGCATAGCTTACGGCGGGGATTCTATTTTTATGGTGAAATTAATTCTCCGTAATGTTGGTGGAAATGTATTAATGTTTGTTCCGCTAGGCATTTTAGCTCCGATGTTATGGCCGGAATTCAGGAAACTGAAATCGATTCTTTTACTGGGAGTGCTTATGTCGATAGGGATTGAGTTTCTGCAGTTTTTTGAATTGCTAGTGTCAAGTGAAATGGGAAGGACTGTCGACATTGACGATGTGATCTGCAATACGGCAGGCACTATTATAGGGTATGTTATGTACAAACTAATTACCGCCCTCGCAAACAAGTATCGCATCAAATCCCTGCAGCAGATGTTTATCGGCGGATGAAGAATAAGCTGCCAGAAAAAGAGCTTACAGCCCCATATGCGACGAAGCTGGACTTCTGTACTGAATTACATGACTGAATTATTTATGCAGAAATTTAACAAGGTCAAAAACCAGTCAGAACAAAGCATAAATTGACAGGATTGCCCGTATTGGGGCTGGTAGGATATGAAGTAAGGAGTGAGTGATATGGGCTGGGTTGAGTCCTTGCAAAAAGCGATCGATTATATGGAGGATCATTTACTGGACGATATGGATATGAAACAGATCGCGAAAGAGGCGAATTCTTCTGTTTTTTATTTTCAGCGGACCTTTGCGCTGCTGACTGATGTATCTGTCGGTGAATATCTCCGGCGCAGGCGTTTGACACTGGCTGCCCAAGAATTATCAAAATCTCAATGCAAAATCATCGACCTGGCCTATAAATACGGCTATGAAACTCCGGAGGCTTTTTCCAGGGCTTTCCGAAGGCAGCACGGCGTAAAACCCAGTGAAGTCAGGAAAAATCATGGAGAGCTGAATGCTTATAATCGCCTGGTTATCCAGGTAACATTGAAAGGTGGAGATCCGATGAAGTACAAAATTGTTGAACGGGAAAGTTTTCAAGTTGTGGGAGTCAAACGTGAGTTTTCGCTAGCAGGGGGTGAGAATTTAAAGGGAATCCCGCTTTTTTGGAATGATGTTCATACCGATGGAACAAATGACCTGCTGCTTAGCTTGGATAATGGAAGAATGTACGGGATATGTGTGGATAAAAGTACAGATCAGAAGATGGATTATTGGATTGCAGTAGAATACGGCGGTGTAGCACCAGAAGGATTATCAGCATTTGCAATGCCTTCCTCAAAGTGGAGTGTTTTTGAAGTACATGGCGCGATGCCGGATGCCATTCAAAAGGCGTGGAAGCAAATTATGTCAGAGTGGTTTCCGTCGGGGCATTATCAGCATGGAGGGACCCCGGAGATGGAAGTCTATTCTGACGGAGATCCGTCAAGCCCGGATTACTATTCTGAAATTTGGATTCCAGTAAAATAAGTAAATTAGCCTTGCCTTTTATGAAGCAGGGCTCGGTCGCCCCAAACGTCCAAAAAACCCGCATCCCAGATGGAATGCGGGTTTTTCACACTGTTTTATGAATTTTTATCCGGTATGATGCTGAAGAACTTTTTCAGTGTCTTTTTTGAGTTTGTTCCGTTCAAACCAAAATAGTTGCCAACCAGCTTAATGTATTCCGTATAGGTAATTTTCCTGTTCAGACTTGTCAGCCACCAGGTTGCAGGATGATAATGGCTGCCGCCGCTTGAACAATAGGTCAGAGAGATGCCTGTTTTCTTAAATGCCTTATCATAATTATATTTTACCCGTCTCATATGATAATTGGAGGAAACGACAATCGCAGATTTCAATCCGTGCTGCTTCATAAGTTTTTCGGTAAATAAGGCATTTTCCGACGTGCTTGTCGCATGATTTTCTAAAATGATGGAGCGGGCAGGGATGCCGGATGCACGGGATCCCTGATAAAGGTTGTTTTCACGGCCGTTAGAGAACATCAAATGAGATGCATACCCCTTTTTATATAATTCGATTCCTTTTTCCAGCCGGTTAGTGTCGCCGCTTAATACGATTACAACATCTGATTTAACAGGTTTTTCATCCACAACAAGAAAATTCCCCGCAAGCTCTATAAGAATGATGAAAATAATCATCACCGCCATTAATTTTTTAAAAGTACGTTTCTTCCGCATTTTTATCCTTCCTCTACCAATGCTTCAAAGCCTTGATGCAGATTGCGGACTGTGAGAAGCAAGAATCATATTTATGTGAAAATAAAACTGTATAAAATTCTTTTTGTTCATTAAATATCCATTTGCAGTCATGGTAAAACTGTGCTCGCCATTGCTTGGCCATGACAAGTATAACATAGGATATTCGTAAACTTTAGAGAAAATTACTGACAGTATTCTGCTTTTGATGAGGAAATTTTTAAAAGGACGCTTGAATACAATTCAGGGTGATGGGGTACACGTAAGAATATATTCTTTGTCTTGAAAAATAATCAATAGACAGGAGATTCATATGAAATCGAACGATCATTCCGATTTAGCGGTACAAGCAGTAGATGATATTGAACATATTTCAGGCACGTTTCCCGGATATCGGCGCGCACATGCAAGAGGGCGCTGCTATAAGGGGATATTCACTCCGAATGGAAAGGCAGCTCCTCTCACCACTGCGGCTCACCTGCAGACAGAGCCTGTGCCTGTTATTGTCCGGTTTTCCAACAGCTCACCCAATCCCGGCCACTCAGATGCCCTAACTCCTGTTAAAGGGATGTCGGTGCAATTTCAATTAGGGAACGGTGAAATCACTAACTTGATAGCTGTTACCATTCCTGTTTTCTTTGCAAAATCTCCCGAGGCATTTGCAGAAATGTTTAAGTTGATAAAATCAGCAAAGACAGGCTTGCCAAATCTGAAAAGCCTGATGAAGGTGCTTGTGAAATATCCGGAAGGCGAGGCTGCACTTCGAATTCTGAAGGAAATGCACCCGCCAGCAAGCTATGGCACCGCCCAATACTATTCGATCCATGCCTTTTATTTTGTCAGCAAAGAAGGAAGAAGGCAGGCGGTTAAGTACCAATGGAGGCCAGATGCAGGACTCGGCATGCTGAAACTAAAAGAAGCGGCAAATCGTTCAGAGGACTATTTGGATCAGGAAATGGATGAACGTTTAAAGCAGGCGCCTGTAGGGCTTAACCTGGATGTCCAGCTGGGAGCGGAAGAAGATCCCACGGATGATCCAACCGTAATCTGGCCTGAAGACAGACAAAAAATAACAGTGGGCCATCTCGAAATAACGGAAAGACTTGAAGATCAAGGCGAAGATTTGCTATTTGATCCAACAGTGATAACAGACGGAATTCAATTGTCTGAGGACAAAATTCTGCATTTTCGCCATGCTGCTTACAAGGAATCATATCATCGCAGAATTCATAATGAATGAAAGAGAAGCTGTTTCAAAGGGGTAAGCACACAGGCCTTTGAAACAGCTTTTTTTGTGATTCCATTTCAAAAAACACTGGAAAAACCGATATAAGGAAAAAGATAGAAAAAATTTTAACGGTGCAGGTGAAATTTTGCATATTACATATAGGACGTTTATCAAAAAGCTGATTAGGAACTATGTAATCGGTTCGCTGGCCGCTGTATTCGGGGTAGGGGGAATATTTATTTTCTTTGCTTTAAAGGTATCGGCTGAGGAAATAGTAAGCCTTCTGTCCATTCTATTCATCTCGCTTGTTGTTATGCTGTTTGCTGAGTTTATTGTATTTTCCAGGCATATCCGCCCTATACGAAGCATGTTTTTGGAGAGCAGTCCGGACTTCAGCATGCTGCAATCTGTGTATTTTCAGACACACCGGTTTCCAATATTGGCAATTAAGCGGATTATTGGACCGCATTTTCTGGGTCTATCACTTCCTGCCATGTTCATGCTTTGGCTGGGCATCCATAGCGGACTTTTGGACTTGCCCCATTATTATATTCTGCTGGCCGCTTTTGGATTGCCGCTTGTAGCTTGCATGCACGCCTTTATCGAATTCTTTTTAACATCACAGTCCATCCGCCCTGTTGCCATGCACATCAGACAGGTTTCCATGGATTTATACAATATTGATTTGTCTCTGAACGGAGAGGTGCTGGTATCTATACAGCGGAAGTTTCAATTCAGTACCTTTTTGATCGGGACATTTCCGCTGTTCCTCTTCAGCCTGGGTGAATATATCCGCCAGAATGTACTTCATGAATCTCATGATTATTGGAAGTGGACGGGAATCATTCTTCTTGCAGGGATTGTCTTTTCTTCACTTGGAGCATGGGTATTGTCAAAAGAGGTGCAGCACCCGATTACGAGCCTCTACAAAGGGCTGGATTCTGTACGGAGCGGCGACTTTGACGTGCGTACAGCTGATATTTATTCGGACGAGTTTTCCATGCTTGTGGCCGGCTTCAATCATATGGTGAGCGGGCTGAAGGAGCGGGAAACCATGAATAACCTGCTCATCCAGAGCTACTTCTCGACCCTTGCCGCGGCTCTTGATGCCAGAGATCCTTATACGGCTGGACATTCCGAGCGGGTGGCATATTACTCCGTGAGGATCGGGAAGCTTGCCAGACTTCCGGAAGATGAGCTCGATATTTTGCATAAAACTGCGCTGCTGCATGATATTGGAAAAATCGGCGTCCGGGATGATGTTCTCCTTAAGGAAGGCAAGCTCACTGACGAAGAATTTGAGCAAATTAAACAGCATCCAGTATTAGGAGAGAAAATTTTAAAGGAAATAAAGCCCGCCGAATCCATGGCACCCTTGCTTCCCGGTGTCAGGTCGCATCATGAACGATACGACGGAAGAGGATATCCTGATGGTTTAACAGGTAACGGCATCCCGTTAATGGGCAGGATCATTGCTATAGCGGATGCCTTCGATGCAATGACCTCTGACAGGCCGTATCGCAAGGGAATGCCCGATGAAAAGGCTTTGAGCATCCTTGCAGGGGGAAAGGGCACCCAGTGGGACCTGGAATTGACCACTCTTTTTATTGCTCATTATGGAGAAATTAAGCTTCGGGAAGCAGAAGAGGGACAGGCTGAATATGCAGGGTAATGAAGGACTGGATTTGATCCAGTTCTTTTTTTATATAAAGATAAAGCTCAGAGGAAATCAACTAACAACGATTAGAAATGCCTGTATAAGACTAATTGCATATACGTAAGTGATAGATAGTTCAATAGAATCATTTTTATGGAATAAATTGTGGATTCCTTGTTGCGGCAAAAGTATTCCTTTAAGATATGATTATCCAATAATTTACAGTAATGAGGATGACCGTGCAGACTCTGTGAGAAAGGAATTCCATTTAAAATGTCTAATAAACGATATGATGCGAATGCACTTTTTGCTGCAATGGAAAATCGCGCAAAACAATATGAAGATTTGCATAAGCAATTGGCGGCAATCAGGAAGGAATTTGACATCATTGTAAAACTGGATGATGAATTGCAGGGAAAAGGCGCCGAATCTATCAAGGGATTTTACGGGGCGCAGATTGATGCAGTGGATGCCTGGATCGGTCTAGTTAAGAGGCATATCGCCTTTTTTAAAGGGATAAGCGGGGATGCAAAGGAAGCTAAGCTTGGAGAAGACACTATTATTCATGTTCCCTTTTTAGAGGATGAGGTAGCCAATGCGGACCAGAAATCCAAAGATTTAGTCACGGCGCAAAAAAGTGACCTTAAAGCTATATTGGACCGGATTCATGACATTATCGACCTGAAACAATTCTCTGATGAAGACTTTCAGGACGAAATTCAAGAAGCAGAAAGAAAGCGGACTAAGACCATCGCCAAGGTAAACAAACTCGACAGCAAATGGCTGAAAGAATACGCAGAATCAGAAGATGACCAGGTTTCCATAACAGCTCTCATGAAGCAGCTCAGGGATTCCAGCACAAGAGGCGGAAAGGTATCTCCGCTATACTTTGATGCCAAGTCCTATAAAAAGAGCGAGGTATACAAGGAACTGCAGGATCAGGTAAAAGAAGATGAAGCCTACTTAAAGGTGAAGAAGAAAGAAGCGGAAGAGCGCAGGCATCGGGAATTGGAGGCTGAACTTGCAAAAGCGCCAAATGCACAAGAATATCTGAAAGCCGCCGATAAAATTGGCTTTAAAAACCTCTATCCATATCAGCAGGACCTTTACAAAAATTATGCAGAAGAAGAGCTTAAAAGAGGAGCTGTCATGGGCTTATTTGATGCAGGAAAGGACTTCGCGAAGGATATTTTTAACTTTGTGATGGACCCGGAAGCAGCGGAGAATGCAGTCTATGAATCTGTCATTCATTACAAACAGACCTATCAGATCATGAAAAAAGCCATTGTCGACTCCTATGAAAAAAACATGGTGCATGGAGATTGGTATTCCAGGGCGCACTGGGTAACCTACGCCATCGGGTCCGTTGCCTCCAATGCAATCGGCTCAAAAGGAATGGGAGCTGTAGCCAAAACAGGCATGGCTACTACAAGAATAGCCGTAATAAAGGGCGCTTCCAAGGCCAGGAAATTTGTGCAGATTCCCCAAAGAACGCCGTGGGAATACCAATTTGCGGTAGATGGGCAGGTGCCCTATAATACGGTTAACAGCAAAAGATTGCTGGACCGGCTTTCTGCGTTTAGTGCTGAGGGGAAGGTTGGTAAGGGTATAGATAAAACTGTTAAATCTAATGATGTAGTACCATATAGACCTAGTAATTCACCTTTGGAAAATCATCATGGTGTTATGGATGTATGGGCTAAACATAATGTTCCAAACTATGTAAGTAGAGGTGGGAATACCCCAACAGTAGCACTTACAAAAGAACAACATGCTGCTACAAAAGCTGTTTATAGAGAATGGTTATATGAAAAAACAGGTAAGAAGGTTGGGGGCAAAATTGATTGGCAATCATTCTCTCCAAGGGAGATACAAGAACTGACAGAAAGAATGTTGGAGGCTGCAAATGTTCCCAAATCAGCCAGACAAGAATATTATAATTCCTTTAATAAATATAATTATCGGGAGTGAAGCTAATGGAAAAGATAAAGCAGTTGCTCACACAAATAAACACTTTACCACATTGTCGTATCTTTGAGCCTTCTGGATTACCCATTATTGATGAAGAAAAGCATATTTTACCTAATGATTTAAAAGAGTTTTATAGTCTTTGTGGGGGATTAGTTCTATTTGAAAATGAGGAATATCCAATTTATCTTGTGTCTCCTGATAAGTTTGTATTAGCAAATCCAATAATTGTAGGAGAATTATGTGAAGAAGATATCTCATCTCACTGGTATATTATTTGTAATGATGGAACGGATGAATACTTAACGATTGACCTTAATGAAGATAGACTAGGTAGATGCTACGATAGTTTTTTTGACCGCCATGGGCTTGTAGGTGAGTCCCAGATAATAGCTACTTCGTTTACTGATTTACTTGAACAACTTATAAAAAATAAAGGGCAATATTGGTATTGGCTAAGAAGTGATTTTATCTCCCTAGGTGATGCATATGATGATATTGAATAGCTAATCATTTATATAGAGAAAAAAGTTGACCTTGATTGGGTATATGCCTTTCAAGGTTTCTTTTTTTGTTTGTGGGGCTACCGAGTGACGAATAGTTCATTTTTTATTGAGAGATTATGTTCTAAAATGAGTGGTGGTGGGCATGGTCAAGATAATATAGATTTTCTTAAACAGAATGGCATCGAATACAATATTGAAAAGGTTTATCCTAACGGGGTAAGGGTTGGCAATGTACCAGACCACAAGTCAAAAGGGAAGCGAACAGGTACTGGTCAAGCATGGTTTCCTGAAAATTGGTCTAAGGAAGATATAAAGAAAGCTGGAGAACATGTAACTAATATGCCTGAATACAAGAATATTGCTGATGGTGTAACAGTATTCGGTGATTACAAGGGTGTTAGGGTAGGTGTAATCAAAACAAATGGAGAGATAGGAACTACTTTTCCAGTTGTACAAAAACAGAACTTTCATTTTTAAGTGAGATTTTTGAAGAAGTGGCATATAATTTACAAAGTAAAAAGTATATTGAATTACTATATTTCCTAGATCAAAGATACCCAGACTTAAAGTTAAAGAGAAGTATACAAATTGCTGAGGAGCACATGGATTAAATTTGGGGTACCAAGTTTTTGAATCCAAAAGTTTATGCGAAAATTATTTAATTTAGACCAATTGCTTCTTTAGAATAATAATATTTTGTATCAAGAGAGACTAATCCTGATTCCCAAATAAACCTTGATTGGCTAATGCCTTTCAAGGTTTCTTTGTTGAAGAGATACCCTGTGACGAATGAACTATTTATCACTTACAGGATAGAGATAACTCTAATTTTTTACAAATTTTTACATCGTGAGTACTGGAAATGGCGTTCAAATAACCTAGAATGAGGTGATTAAACTATGAATAATAAACTTGTAGAAATGATATATGAATATATAGAAGAAGGAGACTTTATTGGAGAAGTTTTTGATGACTCCATAAAAAAGGCAGAAAATACTTTAGAAGTTAGTTTCCCAACAGAGTATAAAGAATTCGTTAAAAAGTATGGTTCTGGAGGAATTTGTGGAGTTGACATACTTGGTGTAGAAGGAGCAAGTTACGCATCTGTTGTTGAAAGTACAGAGCGTTATAGAAAGTTAGGACTACCCAATAAATATATTGTTATAGAGAATGTTGATGAGTTTGTTTACTGTTTAAACACCGTAGAGGAATTTAATGTTGTTCGGTGGGATGATATTAGCAAAAGAGAAGTACCTAGATATACTACTTTTAATGAATATTTACAAGATAGTTTTCAAGAGGCAATTGATAACTTGGATTAACGAAAATCAGATACTCATGTAGGTCTTACCATCATGGGGTTTTATAACTTCAAAAATGGGTTTGACCTTCACGCTGCGTCAAGGTGTAAAGTGAAAGTGTCAGGAGGGAATCACATGGAATATACAATCCAAAAACTAGGCATTCTGGCTAGCATCAGCACGAGAACACTTCGGTATTATGATGAAATTGAACTCCTTAAGCCGGCAAGGATCAATTCGTCAGGCTACCGCATCTATGGCCAGCGGGAAGTCGATCGACTGCAGCAAATCTTATTTTACAGGGAGCTCGGACTCACCTTAGAACAAATTAAGGAAATTGTCAGCAACCCTGACTTTAACGGGACCGAGGCCTTAAAAGAACACCGTGAGAAGCTCCTCGACAAACGAAAGCAATTGGATGAACTCCTCCTTAACGTGGAGAAAACGATTGCTTCACATGAAGGGAGAATGACCGTGAAAGATCAGGAAAAATTCGAAGGGTTTAAGCAAAAATTTATTGAAGATAATGAGAAACAATACGGAAAAGAAATTCGAGAGAAATATGGTGAAGATACCGTAAACAAGTCGAACGAAAAGCTGAAGAACATGACACAGGAAGAACACGCGGAGATTACTCGCCTGGCGGATGAATTGGCCCAAACCCTTGCAGCGGCCTTTAAGGAGGGCGACCCTGCAGGAAATCTCGCTCAAAAAGCTGCAGAAAAGCATATGCAATGGCTTACTTTTTATTGGAATGAGTACAGCAAAGAGGCTCACGCCGGACTTGCACAAATGTATGTGGACGACGAACGGTTTAAGCAGCATTACGACAAGGAACAACCAGGAACGGCAGAATTTCTAAGAGACGCCATCCACATCTACACAGGTGTAAAAAAATAACCAAAAAGCAACCCTCCATTTTACGGGAGGGTTGCTTTTTTTACTATATGTAGGAGTTCTTCTGCCTTACTGATGGTAATGCTTTAGGGCCCGTGGCACTGAACCATTGCAGGCAGGCAGCAACTCCTATTTTTCATTCATTCTAATGCCTTACTCCGCAATAAGCTCGTAGGTCGACAAAGCTAGTCAATTACTTCTTTCAGGTTATGGGGGATGGAAGATTTTTGACTGTGTTAGAAAAGTATGCAAATGGCGAAGGATACGGGATTGAACATGTGTGGTGTGTTTTTGCTGACGACTATGAAGAAAGGGAAGCAGATTACTTCGGTGTTGAAGGGATAGCTATTTATTTCAATTATTCTGCAGTAGAAGAAGAAGAGGAAGTAGTATTGAAATATGAAGCTTTATATAGTTATTTAAAAGAAATTGCAGATAGCTATCTAGAAAGGCATTCAGAAAATGAGTTAGAAATATTTGAATCAAAACTCATGATGGTAAGTAGACATAAAAGATGGTTGCAATGACACTTAAATATACACCATTCTTACTACTGATTAGTTCGTACGCAGGAATGGTAACGGTTGTAATTGATGAGAAAGTTCAACGTGGGTAACATAAGCCATTGGGTCAATCGCCTCCAATGCAATTGACTCAAAAGAATCATGATATATATCGCCAAAACACCTTTTCTCTAAAAATGGAAAAAGGAACTTGGGGCAATTTTATATTCAAAATCTATTAAAGCTATATAATAGGATTTAAAGCGCTTACTAAACATGATTAAAAGCGGGGGATAAGTTTTATTTAAGGATCCTACCTTTCTTACTACAGTAAAAAATACCGTAATCTTTCTTATTATTCAGGTGCCGGTCATGATTTTGCTTGCTTTATTTCTGTCGGTTTTGCTTAATAACAAAACCCTGAAATTTAAAGGACTGTTTCGTACGGCGATATTTTTGCCCTGTGTAACCTCATTAGTTGCCTACTCCGTAATTTTTAAATATTTGTTTGGACAGGACGGAATCATCAATCTTATGCTCATGAAAATAGCCTTGATTTCTGAGCCAATCCAGTGGCTGACGGATCCCTTCTGGGCGAAAATAACGATTATAATTGCCATTACATGGAGATGGACCGGATATAACATGATTTTTTATTTATCTGCTCTTCAAAATGTCGATGAATCCATTTACGAAGCAGCGAAAATGGACGGTGCTTCTTCCATTCAGCAGTTTTTCAAAATCACCATACCTATGCTGAAGCCAATCATCCTATTTACATCGATTACTTCAACAATAGGCACGCTTCAGCTATTTGATGAAGTGATGAATATCACCAAAGGCGGACCGGGCAATGCAACCATGTCCATCTCACAGTACATTTATAACCTTTCGTTCAAATACACGCCGGACTTTGGTTATGCGGCCACTGTCTCGTATGCCATTGTGATCATGATCGTGATTTTCTCTATTATTCAATTCAGGGTGGCGGGTGATAAAAATGCCTAATATTAAACGGGGTTTCAGCTATGCAGTCCTTTTCATTGTGTCCGTTATTTCTGTATTTCCATTCTTATGGATGATTATCAGCTCTACCAATCAGTCGGTTGATGTGACAAAAGGAAGATTGCTTCCTGGGACCCACTTTATGGAGAATCTGCACAAGCTTCTCGACTCGGTGAATCTCATACCTGCTTTGCTGAATTCAGCAAAAATTTCAATTGCTACCACATTGCTGTCTCTCTTGATTGCTTCTTTGGCGGGATATGGATTTGAAATTTACAGAAGCAAAGCGAAGGATATCGTCTTTAACATTCTTTTGCTTTCAATGATGATTCCATTTGCTGCCTTAATGGTTCCTTTGTTCAGGATGTTTGGAACAATTTCGCAGACATTTCCTTTTCTCGGAATTGATACGCTGACAGCAGTTGTTTTGCCGACAGTGACCACAGCCTTTCTTATCTTTTTCTTTAGACAAAGCACGAAAATGTTTCCGAAGGATATCCTTGAAGCAGGACGGATTGATGGATTATCAGAGCTGGGGGTGTTTTTCAGGATTTATGTACCAACGATGAAAACGACGTATGCAGCTGGTGCCATTATTACGTTCATGGCCAGCTGGAACAGTTACTTATGGCCGCTGGTTATTCTGCAGTCTCCGGAAAAGCAGACACTGCCGCTTCTTATATCTAACTTGGGATCAAGCTATTCACCGGATTATGGCATCATTATGACAGCCATCGTCATTGCGACACTTCCTGCTGCGCTCATTTTCTTTATTATGCAAAGGCATTTTGTGGCAGGCATGATGGGATCGGTAAAATAACAAAAAAGGGAGGATCTTAAAGATATGGAAATTACACCTGAAATCAGCTGGTTAAGTGATCTGAATAAATACGCAGTAAATAGGCTTCCGGCACACTCTGACCATGTTTACTATGAAACGCTCGAGGAGGCAAAAAGTGCAGGGCAGATGAACATGAGACATGTATTGAACGGAAACTGGAAATTTGCCTACAGCACCAATCCTGGCAGCCGCCCCGAACATTTTTATGAAAAAGACTTTAATTGCTCGGGCTGGGCAGACATCAGGGTCCCTGGGCATATCGAAATGCAGGGTTACGGAAAACCCCAATACGTGAATACCATGTATCCGTGGGATGGCCTTGCTGATATCCGTCCCCCGGAAATTCCGATGGACCATAACCCTGTGGGGAGTTATGTGAAGGAATTTTCACTTCCGCAAAACATGCAGGGTAAGCCAGTCTATATTTCTTTTCAAGGTGTAGAATCCGCTTTTTATGTGTGGATGAACGGAGAATTTGTGGGATACAGTGAGGACTCCTTCACACCGTCTGAATTTGAACTTACTCCTTTTCTTTCGGAAGGGAACAATAAGCTTGCGGTTGAAGTGTACCAAAGGAGTACCGGAAGCTGGCTTGAAGATCAGGATTTTTGGAGGTTCTCCGGTATTTTCCGTGATGTGTACCTTTATACAATTCCGGAGATTCATATAAGTGATCTTCATATTCATGCTGATCTGGATTCCACGTTTACAAAAGGTTCTCTAAAAGCAGATCTTTCATTTTTGGCTGAGAATCGTGTACCTTCTAAAATCACTGGTGAATTATTTGATGCAAAAGGAAATAAAGTTGCCGCAGGAACAGGGGAATATGCTGGCGGAAGCTCGAGTTTGTCGCTGAATCTGGATGAACCGGAGCTATGGAGCGCAGAAAACCCTTATTTATACAAGCTGTATATTCAAGTGTTTGGCGAAGACGGGCATTTATTAGAGGTTGTTCCGCAGAAGGTCGGATTCAGAAGGTTTGAGATGGTTAACAAGATTATGACAATAAACGGAAAACGCATCGTATTCAAAGGCGTTAACCGTCATGAATTCAATTGCCGGACTGGGCGGGCCATAACGAAGGAAGATATGCTATGGGACATCAAAACACTGAAGCGCAATAACATTAACGCAGTCCGTACGTCCCATTATCCGAATCAAAGCTATTGGTATGAATTATGCGATGAGTACGGCGTATATGTGATTGATGAGATGAATTTGGAAACACATGGATCTTGGCAGAAAATGGGTGCGGTTGAGCCTTCATGGAATATTCCCGGAAACAAACCGGAATGGAGGGAAATTGTCATCGACCGTGCTGTATCCATGCTCGAGCGCGACAAAAATCACCCTTCCATCCTGATATGGTCTTGCGGGAATGAATCGTATGCGGGTGAAGTGATTTTGAGTGTTTCCCAATATTTTAAAAAAACAGATCCGAGCAGGCTTGTCCATTATGAGGGAGTTTTTTATGACCGCAATTATAATGATACCAGCGATATGGAAAGCAGAATGTACGCGAAGCCGGCTGAAATTGAGACATACTTAACTGAAAATCCAGAGAAGCCTTACATCAGCTGCGAATATATGCATGCAATGGGGAATTCTTTGGGAGGCATGTATAAATACACAGATTTAGAAAAGAAATATCCAATGTATCAGGGAGGCTTTATATGGGATTATATTGATCAATCACTTATAAAAAAAGACCGTTACGGAGAGGAATTCCTTGCTTATGGCGGCGACTTTGAGGACCGACCGACAGATTACGGCTTCTGCACCAATGGAATTGTGTATGCCAACCGCGAGCTGTCTCCAAAGATGCAGGAAGTGAAATTTTTGTATCAGGACTTCAAACTGCAAACGGACAGAGATGGAGTCACCATCATTAATGACAGTCTTTTCACAGATACGGCCGGATATGATTTGGAGTACATTTTGTTCCTTGAGGGCAGGGAAGTATTTCGGGGTGTACTGGAAACAGCTGTAGCGCCGCAAAGCAAAGGGAGAGCTTGGTTTAACTGGCCTGCCGATGTGGCAGAGCGTTCAGGGGAATATTGTGTTCAAACCTTTTTCAGGACCAGGGAAAACCGGGATTGGGCTGAATCTGGCTATGAATTGGCATTTGGGCAGCATGTATTTCAAGTGGAAGCTCAGCCTGCGGCTCCTTCGAAAGAAAGCATTGGCGAGCTGAAGGTTATTCATGGCGATGTGAATATCGGGGTGCACGGCAAGGACTTCCGGGCTATCTTCTCCAAGCAGGCCGGCAGTCTTGTTTCCCTGATTTATGATGGCAGAGAAATGATTTCCCTTCCTCCGGCACCATTGTTCTGGAGAGCCACAACGGATAATGACAGAGGCTTCTCCCAAATGTTCGAATCAGGGTGCTGGCATACAGCAAGCCTAGCCCGCAGATGCACGGGCATTGATGTTGAAGAAGAAAAAGGACATGTAAGCATCACCTTCACCTATAAATTTTCCATCAGCGGAGATATCGGTGTCAAGATGACATACAGAATCGACAGCGCTGGACTTGTTCGTGTCCGTTCTGTTTACAAGGGAGCAGCTAAGCTTCCGCAGCTGCCAATCTTTGCTGTCACCTTTAAGGTTCCGGCAGATTATGATCAGCTTGAATGGTATGCAATGGGACCTGAAGAGAACTATTCTGACCGCTCGATGGGTGCAAGGCTCGGAATCTTTAAAAATAGTGTTTCAGAAAATATTTCTTCCTATCTTATGCCTCAGGAATCTGGAAACCGGACCGGTGTGCGTGAGGTGAAGATTGCAGACAAGCTTGGACAGGGAATCAAAATCGCTTCTGTTGGTGAACCGCTTGAGTGCAATGTATCTCCTTATACAGCCTTTGAACTGGAAAATGCCCAGCATCACTATGAACTGCCGAAAACGCATTACACAGTCGTTACGGTTGCGGGGGTGCAAATGGGTGTTGGCGGAGATGACAGCTGGGGAGCACCGGTTCACCGGGAACATCTCCTGTTGGTAGATCAGGATTTGGAATTTGAATTTACCCTGGACAGAAACTAGATTGTTATAAGAGGAAACTTAATCAGCACAGTAAAAGTCTGAACCATACAAGCCTTTTACTGTGCTGGATAGTCTTAACGTGTTAATAGATGGAAGCGGCAATGTCGATCAAAAAAAGGCAGGAAAAGAGGAAGATCATGCTGATACAAGTAAATGAAGAGAAAAAGCAATTCCATCTGACAAATGGGCTTGTGAGTTACATATTTCATGTCATGAAGAATGGCCAATTGGGCCATCTTTATTACGGAAGAGCACTGCGTCACAGAGAAGATTTTTCTCATATGCAGGCCTACGATGTCCCGACAGCGGCAAGCTGCCACATATATCCTGATGATCCTGCCTTTTGCCTGGAAACTCTTCGGCAGGAATATCCCGTTTACGGAAATTCAGATTTCCGGGAGCCCGCAATAAGCGTGTACAGGAAAAATGAAAACCATATTCCGGATTTTAAATATGAAACATACAGACTTTTAAATGGAAAGCCAAAGTTGAAGGGATTGCCTGCAACCTATTCTGAAAAAAAGGATAGTGCCAGTACTCTGCAGATTATTCTCAAGGATGAATACCTGAAGGCAGAGTTAATCTTAAATTACTCTATCTTTCTTGGAAAGCCGGTTATCACAAGAAGTGCTTCATTGAAAAATGAAGGTGCAGAAGCATTAACACTTGATAGAATGATGGGGGCTTCTATTGATTTTCCTGATAAAGATTTTATTTTCACCCATCTAGCCGGAGCCTGGTCAAGAGAAAGACATATCAAGGAACGAAAACTAGAAACGGGCATTCAATCGATTGCCAGTCTGCGCGGTGCAAGCTCTCATCACCATAACCCATTTTTGGCGCTGAAAAGGCTTGATGCTACCGAGCACAGCGGAGAGGTGTTTGGATTTAATTTTGTTTACAGCAGCAATTTCATCATGCAGGCAGAAGTCGATCATTATGATATGACAAGAGTGACAGCGGGCATTCATCCCTTTCACTTCAGGTGGGACGTCCACCCTGAAGAATCTTTTCAATCTCCTGAAGTCGTCATGGTGTATTCAGATAGGGGGATGAATGGAATGAGCCAGGGTTTTCATGATTTGTATAGAGAAAACCTGATTCCATCTCAATGGAGAGAAGAAGAACGGCCAGTGCTGATCAATAACTGGGAAGCGACCTATTTCGACTTTAATGAGGATAAATTAGCGGAAATAGCCAATTCTGCAAGCGAGCTTGGCATTGAGCTATTTGTCCTTGATGATGGCTGGTTTGGAAAAAGAAATGACGATACATCCTCGCTTGGGGATTGGCATGTTGATGAACATAAGCTTCCCAATGGTCTAAAAAGCCTTGCTGAGAAGGTTCAGCATGAAGGAATGAAGTTTGGGCTGTGGTTTGAGCCGGAAATGATTAGTCCGGACAGTGATTTATTCAGAAACCATCCCGATTGGGCGGTGGGAGTGCCAGATCAGCACCGTACTCTCGGCAGAAATCAGCTGGTTCTGGATTTTTCAAGAGCGGAAATTGTTGATTATATGTATGGGAAAATATCTAAAATCATAGATGAAACAGGACTCTCCTATATTAAGTGGGATATGAACCGAAATATCACAGAAGCTTTTTCTGCAAAGCTACGTGCAGATCAGCAGGGAGAATTTTTTCATCGCTATATCTTGGGAGTCTATCAGCTGTATGAGCGTTTAACAGCAGAATTTCCGCATGTATTGTTTGAATCATGTGCAGGCGGCGGTGGGCGATTTGATCCGGGGATGATGTATTATGCTCCGCAAGCCTGGACAAGTGATGATACCGATGCTGTAGAAAGATTGAAAATCCAGTACGGAACTTCGCTGGCCTATCCGCTGTACAGCATGGGCTCTCATGTTTCTGCCGTGCCCAATCACCAGACACTGCGTAATGTACCGCTGTCAACCAGAGCGAATACAGCTTACTTTGGAACCTTTGGATATGAACTTGATCCTCTGAAACTCTCTGAAGAGGAGAGAGAGGAAATTAAAGCTCAAGTAGCTTTGTATAAACAGCGGCGCAGTTTAATTAGAGATGGCGATTTCTACCGCCTGTTAAACCCGTTCCATGGAAATGAAACAGCATGGATGGTCGTTTCAAAAGACCGAACAGAAGCATTGGCTGGATGGTATAAAGTCCTGTCCGGGGCGAATCCGCCGAAGCTCCAGACACTGCGGCTGGCCGGATTGGATGAAGCACTTGTGTATGAAGTGCAAGGGGAGGATCGCTATTATTATGGAGATGAGCTACTGAGCTCAGGCCTTCCGCTTCCGACAGAGTTTAACGGTGTCAACAGCGAGCATGCCAAGCGCGGAGGAGACTATCAGTCACAAATCTTCTATTTAAAAAGTACCGATGATACAAGCTTAGTGTAAATCTAAATCTGTCCGCACTGGCGATTCTCCGTTATGGGGGATCGCTTTTTCTTGCTTGTCCGCTTCTTTTGCAGTCACGCGGACATTTAATCACGAATTAAAAGATAGAAAATCAGAAGAGATTCATATAATAGCAGGGACTTCTTAGTTATGGATTCAGCGGGAAACAGAGACTTGAAAATAGTCCAATTAATGGCAAATAAAAAAACAGGAATAGCTTAAATAATTAAAGGGTATAGGATTAGAGAACCGAAATAGTTAACAAAGGGATTAATTTTTCTCAAATTCTCATATAGTTATATGGAATTACTATTTGTTTGGAGGAATGAGATATGAAAAAGTGCCTGATCTTCTTGATTGCCATCATGACTCTGCTGCCATCTGCCCTTGCATCTGCCGATTCATCAAGTACGAATGCCACTACATACTTTACGTCCATGAATACAAGCAGCAAAGGTGTTACTGCAAAAGCCGATTATATCCAATGGTATAGGGGCGAACGCGCCAACCAGGAAGCGCAAAAGGACCACGAGTGCTACTGGTATAAAGGAAAATGCTATGTGCCGGATGATTATTACATACGCAATGTGAATAAAAAAATCCGCAGCTTAAAAATCTCGAAAAGTGCCGTCATTACAATGGTGACTTATCAAATAGAAAAAACAAACGATATAAAAAAACAAAGAATATCCTTGTCTGCATTCACTAAGGAAATGAAAAATAAGCGTTACCGCTATATTCCCTTCCATATCACCGTGAAAAATGGTGTAATAGTGAAAATAACTGAACAATACATTCCATAATAACAAAAACCGCATCATCCCAAAGATAAGGGGTTCGGTTGTGAAGTACAAAATCAATTCACATCAAATTACACCCAAATTCGCACCTTGATTAACACTCCAATTAGCATTTATATTAGCGTAGAAAAACGCTCTGAGTTTTTATTCTCAGGGCGTTTATTTAAATTGGCACTTATTTAATGCTCAAAATTCGTTGGCAACATCCATTCAAAAGCAGCATAAACCAAAACCACAATAAGGAATATTATAGTTTTCTGAATTTTTTTAATGCGTGTGTGTTTAATAAGTATAACAGAAGAGCATATGCCATTAGACCAAGAAGATAACCCCAGATTTGAAGGAAACCATCACCATAGAGCATTACACTCTTAATTGCCGCTACACCATAATAAACTGGCATAATGTAACACAGATTTCCCAGATGATATGGAATCAAGTCTAATGGAATCAGCCCCGAAAAGAAAACTTGCGGAATAATAGTAAACGGTATCATTTGCACGACTTGCAGTTCTGAACTAGCAAATACAGAAATCATCGCACCAAATGAAACGGCTGTAACCGCTAATAAAACCATTGCGGCCAAAATTCAACCAATGTTCCCGACTGAACTTAATTTCAGCACATAAAAGGAATAGAACACAATAAGATTTGCTTGAATAATCGCAAATACTCCGTATCCAATCGTGTAACCAAGAATGACCTCACCACGTTTGATTGGTGTCATCATTAACCTTTCCAATGTTCCGCCACTTCGTTCCCTTACAAGTGCCATCCCCGAAATGATAAACACTAGCAAGAATGAGAAGAGACCAAGAAACACATATCCGAGGGAATCAAATGTTGACTCACCTTGCGACCCATAGACATAGGACATTTTTACTTTTGCCGGAGGATTTAATGAAGTCATCGCCTTTTGAATTTCATTTACTGCCTTTGCACCTTTAGATGAAGATTCAAACATTGTAATAGTCGTTCCTGAGCTTTTTGAGATAGTGAAAATCGCATCCACATTTTTATGTTCTTTCAAATAATGTTTTGCATGTTGAGCATCATTGTTTGAAACATTTACAAGTTTTAAATCTTGTGCTTTTAACGCTGTTACAAGAGGTACAGGCATTGTATTTTTATTTATTCCAACTGAAGGTACATAACTTGAATTACCAAGCAGGAAATAAATCAAGGTCAAAGCAAATAGCGGTGCAACTAAAATCATCATTACGCTTCGTTTATCATTTAACGTTTGGAGAATGACACGTTTAGCTAAGTTCATCATTGCCCAACACCACCTTTTGAATCATTTGAAGCAATAAAGAACAGTTCTTCGACTCGTCCACTTTCAGTTTTATTAAGTAAATTTTTGACAGTATCATATTGAATCAAGGAACCGTTATAAATGAGCGCTGCTTTATCGCACTCTGTCACTTCGTCCATAACATGAGTGGAAACAATAATAGTTGTTCCTGATTTTTTAATTTCCTGAAACTGGTCCCATATCGTTCGACGTAACACAGGGTCGATTCCAACTGTCGGCTCATCTAAGAATAAAACTTCAGGAGAATGCAAAATGGCAGCCGCAAGCGATAGCCGCTTTTTCATACCTCCAGAAAAATTTTTCACCAATTTTTTTCGATACACAGCTAAATTTACTAAATAAAGTACCTCATCAATACGCTTTTCTAATTGAACTTTATCTAAATGATAAAGTCCTGCAAAAAATCGTAAATTAGCTTCAGCGGATAAGTCGTCATACAAAGCATCGTTCTGTGGCATATACCCTATCTTTTTTAACATGTTCATATTAGGCATTTGCACGTCTTCATAATGAATGGTTCCGTTATCCGCAGCAATAGCTCCTATCATCAGGCGAATCATCGTTGTTTTTCCCGAACCCGAAGGACCGAGCAAACAACATATTTCTCCAGTTGGAATCGTAAGCGTAATATCTTTTAAAACTGTCTTTTTTTCAAAACTTTTACTGACATTTGAGACTTGAATATCCATTGAATTTTTACCTCCTCTTATTGGCGGTGATAACACTATATAATTTTTCTTATACAAATTTATTTCAGTTCCTCTATATCTTAAAATAAATAAACAACACGTTGTTTGCTGTGCAATTTTATTGTAATTATAGAGAAAACCATTATCAATAATCAGAAACAAAGGATATGTCGGTTATCCAACACCTTTTCTGAATGTGTTGGAAAAAATAGGAGGAATGCGGAATACGGGATGTAAATACCGATTTACATGTCTCAAAAGAATCTATTTGAGATGCACTAGTGGAATTAATAGAAGAAAATGGTTTAGATGTACTTATGGTCATTACTATGAGGGCAAAAATCAATCGATGAACCTTTTATGCCCATTACCAGGACAAGTATGAATGCGAGGAAGTTTATTGTCTTATGAGCATAACAGAAATTGTAAATATATACGATGAATTGTTAAAGTCATTTGAGCGTATTTTGGATTGAAATTAGAGTAAATATAGCTTTTTCCATCACCACGGGCTGTTGTGAGTAGTCGTTCCAAAAGGGATAATTTTCTACGGATGTGTTGAATAAACAAGTGGTTGCATTGTCATTTGCATTTAAAAAAATTAATCCCGCAACATCTTTTGGCTCAAGAGAGGATAAATCCGTGGTGCAATCAATAGAACGGAAACCCTATCGGGAGTGGCTAAAGAATGTTCAATCGGATTATCTGCATATTCGTTATGGTATCCCGTTCTTGTGAGAACACACGATGGATGGAGTTGATTAATGAATTTTCCTCGTCTGTTAAAAAAGCCAGCATCAGGAGGCTCACCGCACGCCCGGTAAAAGAGAAGATCCCTGCGTTCCAATCGATCAGCTAATTTACAAGGGTTATCTTTTAATAAACTTTTCAAGTAGCTTTGTTTTTATATGTAGTTTTTTGCCGAAAAATAATTGTGCTCGGTGTGAAGGATTTATTATCAGGAGAAAAGAATTTAGGAGAGGAGTTGATTTTAGGTATATTATACCAAAAGGGGAGATTGTGATGAACGGGAAAAAGAAAGCGGCCAGCTTGGCTCTGGCCGGTGTTTTATGTATTTGGCTGCCTTTTAGCGCCATGGCAAAACCAGTGCAGAAGGACCTTCCTCAGCACGTGCAGTATGTTGCTTTAGGGGACTCTTTGGCGGCAGGGCAGACACCCAATGGCTATATCGACTACAGTTATGCGGATTATCTTGCAGGAGACTTTTCTGCGAATAAGTACAAGTATAAGCTCGATGACTTCGATAACTTTGGTGTTCCCGGCTATACATCTGCACAGGTCAAAACGGACCTTCTAAAAAGCGGGAAGATAAGAAAAGAAGTAAAAGAAGCCACACACATCACCCTGGATATAGGAGCGAATGACCTTCTCGGCAAGCTTAATGACCCAGCGCATGTATCGGAAGCCATTTCTGCCGTGAGCTCGAATCTGCAGACAATCCTTTCCACTATCCATAAGCTTAACCCGCATGTGAAGGTGTATGTAATGGGCTATTATAATCCATATCCATATATGCCAAAAGATCAGCAGGCAGCATTATTGCCGCTTTTGAAAGCGCTTAACGCGCAAATCCAGACAGTTACCATGCAATATAAGGATACCTATGTAGCGACAGAATCGCTGATTGCTAAAAAATACAAAGAATATATTACAAATAAGCAAAATATCCATTTATCACTAAGCGGCTACAAAGTGATCGCAGGTGAATTCTGGAAAGCGATGATGAAGAAGTAATGAAGCCAAAAACATCTGATACTAAAAAAATCAGGTGTTTTTATTTTGTATTTCAGCTAGAATAGCAGAATCAGACGAAAGCAGGTTGAACATGAGGATTAATAAGTATATAAGTGAGACAGGCTATTGCTCCAGGAGGGAAACAGACCGGCTGATTATGGCTGGGAGAATCACGGTAAATGGGCTGGTTTGCATGAAGGATACACTAGTTGAATGTGATGATGATATTTTAATTGACGGGAATCCTATCCCCAGTAAAAAGGAGCATGTGTATCTGATGCTGAATAAGCCTGCTGGCATTACCTGTACGGCAGCAAAGCATGTGGAAGGAAATATAATAGATTTTGTCCATTTCCCTGCCAGGATTTTTCCGGTGGGCAGGCTGGATAAGGATTCTGTTGGATTGATTTTATTGACGAATGACGGAGATATTGTCAATAAAATCATGCATTCCGGGAACATGCATGAAAAAGAATATATTGTGACCGTGGATCATCCCATCACAGATGCTTTCATTGAAAAGATGTCTGTTGGGGTAGAGATATTGGGCACGGTGACAAAGCGGTGTGACGTACAAAAGGTCAATGAATTTGTGTTCAGAATCATTCTGACACAAGGGCTTAACCGTCAAATAAGGCGGATGTGCAAAGAACTCGGATATAAAGTGGAGAAGCTGGAAAGAGTAAGGATCATGAATATCCTTTTAGATGAACTGGAACGGGGACAGTGGAGAAATCTCACAGAAGAAGAACTGAAGGTGCTATTCTTGCTGTTATCATAATTAACTAAGGTTTCGCTTAGTGTAGAATAGCGGGATCTTTTTTTACGTTCAATGGAGTAAGGATGCCTTTTTATAAAATTTTTTTACCCAATTTCCTTTTGGGGAGGTTATTCATTGCTCATGACCGTTCTTCTTAGTGTTTGCTCAATGCCAAAGCTGCGGTTCTTTTATTGACTTGAAGGCCAATTATTCATATAATCAGAAAAAGTAACATTTTCATGTGAGGAGATATAACATGGATGTATATAATGATTATTACCAGAATATCGCTTTTACAGTTACCTATGAAGAAATGATTGAAATAATTCAAAGTCTTAGAGATAAACGAGAACATGAGATTGACAGGATTAAAGAAAAAATAAAAAAATATGAACAGAAAAAAAGAGCGGAAGAAGCCTGGTATCAGTCATTGTCATCAGTGAGAAAGTTTTTTGCGGGCCGCCCTCCTGCACATCATCAAGCTGTCGAATATCTTGTATATGTAAAAGAACGATTTGCAGCAATTGAGCAATTAAAAAAGCAGATAAATGATATGAATGAAATGACTGCGATGCTGAAGGAAGAACCTGAAAAGGAAAGGATTGTTCTGCCGCATTCCTTAATAGAAGAAATCAGGGAATGGAGGGACGCCGAAAAATGACGATACATGAAATACATGCAGGCCTTGATACCATCTGGGTTGTTCTTACGGCAGCCATGATTTTGCTGATGGAAGGCGGATTTGCCTTGCTGGAGGCAGGTTTTGTACGTTCAAAAAATAGCGTTAATATCATAATGAAGGTATTCGCGGATATTACAATCGGCACGCTTTGTTATTATCTGGCTGGATTTGGCTTGATGTGGGGTGCTGATTATCTGGGGATATCAGGGAAAAGCGGCTTTCTGTTAAACGGTGATCTTTCCCACCTGAAACTTTCAATATCCAATGACACCTTTTGGCTGTTTCAAGCAGCCTTTGTCATTGCTGTTGTCTCCATTGTTTCAGGCGCAGTGGCTGAACGGATAAATTTCCGTGCTTATTTGCTGTATGTTGTGCTGATGACGGTCTTTATTTATCCTATTGCCGGACACTGGGTATGGGGAGGAGGCTGGCTGGGCAAATTGGGCATGCAGGATTTTGCGGGCTCTGCTGTGATTCATGCCTTGGGAGGATTCTCTGCATTGGCGGCCGCTAAGCTTATCGGGCCAAGAGCAGGAAAGTTTACCTTAGGGCCTGAAAGCTCGATTGCCTTGCCGAGCAATCTTCCCTTAGCCTCGGTGGGAGCGTTTTTACTTTGGTTTGGCTGGTTTGGCTTCAATGCAGGCAGCACGCTGCAGGCTACTGACGGCCGGATTGGGCATATTGCTGTCGTGACCATGCTGTCTGCTGCGTCAGGCGGGGCGGCTTGCTTAATATACACATTATTTATTTACGGTCGTTCAGATGCCCCGGCTGTGATTAATGGCTCCCTGGCAGGACTTGTCGGTATTACGGCGGGCTGTGCCTATGTCAGTGATGGTGCCGCGATTTTTATCGGTGCCTCAGCAGGTATGATTATGCTTGCCGCCACAAGCTGGCTGGAAGCGAAACGAATTGATGATCCGGTTGGTGCCTTTCCTGTTCATGCCGCCTCAGGAGTCTGGGGAACCATAGCGGTCGGGTTCTTCTCTGGAGACGGCGGCCTATTTACAGGAGGCGGATGGAAGCTGCTTGCCGTACAGCTGCTCGGCTTAGCTGTTTTGTGTGCCTGGGGCTTTTTATTAACCTGGTTTGGTTTAAAGCTGATAAAAATCTGGGTGCCAATCCGTTCAACAGAGGAAGAAGAAGATATTGGCCTGGATATCAGCTATCATGGAATCATGGCGACCCATGATTCAGCCGATTTTATCAAAGCGGAAAATATGTTTCCTGATAATAAAGACTAAAAAAAGGAGGTGCATCGCTGCATCTCCTTTCCTTTATCAAGTAAAGTAAGTACCGTCTGGAATCTACATATCCTTCAAAGCTTCAGGAACCACTTTATATCCTTTTGATTTAACCGCACCGACAATAATCCCGATTAAAAGCCAGCTGAAACCGGCGAGGAATGTCATCTTATCGAATCCGGACCATACGTAAGCGATAATCGCAAAGCCGACGAGAGGAAGCATCAGGTATTTAATGGAATCTTTAAAGCTGCGCATTTTCTTTTTGATATAAAAATACACAAACACCGTAATATTGAGCAGCATGAAGGAGGTTAATGCTCCGAAGTTTACAAATTTGATAATGGTTTCAATGGATAAAAAATTCGCAGCAATTATAGACAAAACTCCGACAAAAAGAGTTGCGTTGAATGGCGTTTTGTATTTCGGGTGGATTTTTCCGAAAAAGCTTGAGCCAGGCAGAAGCTTATCGCGGCTCATGGAATACAAAATCCTTGAAATGGCTGACTGGGCGGCTAGTGCATTTGCAATGCCGGATGCCAGGACATTTACAATGATCAGCATGTAATAAAGAAAGCTTCCGCCAGCTTCCCTGGCAATGTCGAAAAACCCCATATCCGGATCAAGATTTTTGTATGCTGGATGAATCAGGGCTGCCATGTAGGTTTCTGCCATGAAAATCAGTCCTAGTATGATCAGTGCAGCCACTGTTGCCTTTCCTACCGTCCGCGTTGGATTTTTCGTTTCCTCAGACAGCGTGCTGATGCCGTCAAAGCCGAGAAAGCTTAATACAGCTATTGATGTTGCTGTTGCAATAAATCCGATATTTACGTGCTCTGATTGGAATAAAGGAGTTAGCGAGAATCCGCCCGCACCCATTCCGTCAGCGAAAACAAACTTTAACGCATAACCAATGAAAACTAACAGGGCAATCAATTCAATTCCTAATAAGATAAAATTGGCCCGGGCAGCCATCTGGATGCCTATAGCATTGACAATGGTATTAATCGCGATAAAGGCCAGCACCCAGACAAATGTAGGGATTGATGGAGCAAGACTATGGAGCCAAAGGCCTGAGAATGCATATAACAGGGCAGGAGCCAAAATATAATCCACCAGTATCATCCAGCCTGATAAAAACCCGATATGAGGGTTCAATCCCCGCTGGACATATGAATAAACAGATCCTGCAACAGGGAATTCACGGCTCATTCTGCTATAGCTGAGTGCTGTAAATACCATTGCGATGATGCCGACCAGATAAACAAGCGGGACCATCCCGAAGCTTTCTTTAGAAACGATTCCATATACACTCATTGGTGCAATCGGAACCATAAAAATCATTCCATAAATGAGCAAATCCTTAAAGGTTAAAACCCGATTTAATTCCTGTTTATAGCCTTTTGAAGGAGGCTGCTGCGCTGTAGTCCCGGCTGTCTTTTGTGCTTGTGCCATTAAATTCCCCCCCATTTCCAAAAAATGTTATTAGAATTTTCTGTTATTTATTCAGGGATCGCTCCTTTCAGGTGCTGCTGCAGCACTCGTTTACGATGTTAATAGTTTAGTTCGCTGAAGGTTTGGTGTCAATATATTAGTTAGTATAATTTAGATAATTCTAATTAGTTTAATTATTCATTATGATTACGTATAATAATATAAAAATCGTTAAAGGGGTTTTCTCGGTGGAAATTGTAGAATGCAAGCAACAAGCCATTTATGCCTTCAGCAAAAAAAATGAGCCCATACAGAGTGTGGCTGCCGGTTCAACGATAACAATTGAAACCTTTGATTGTTTCGAGAATCAAATTACTTCAAACGATACAGGAATTAACTCTATTGACTGGGACAGGATCAATCCGGCAACTGGGCCGATTTTTGTAGAAACAGCACAGCCAGGAGATATTTTGGCAGTCAAAATAGAAAAGATAGAGTTAGGTGATGAAGGAGTGATGACAGTAGGTCCTGAATTAGGAGTGATGGGACATAGGCTTCAGGAGTTTGAAGCAAAGATGATCCCGATTAAAGAGGGAAAAGCCATTTTTGATGAGCGCCTTCATATTCCGCTAAATCCGATGGTTGGCGTAATTGGCGTTGCGCCAGATGGAGAACCGGTATCGTGCGGAACGCCTGGGGCCCATGGCGGGAATATGGATACGAAATTAATCACGGAAGGAGCAACCCTGCTGTTCCCTGTTTTTGCGGAAGGTGCCCTATTTGCACTGGGCGATCTTCATGCTGCAATGGGTGACGGTGAAGTGGGTGTATCCGGCATTGAAATTCCCGGCAAGGTAACTGTTACGCTATCAGTGATTAAAGGACAGTCGATTGAACATCCGGTCCTGATTTCAGATGAAGGCGCTGCAACCATCGTGTCTGCGCCGACTTTGGATGAGGCGTCAAAAAAGTCAGTGGAAGAAATGATAGATTTACTTCTTCCGCATACAGATTTAACGATCAATCATATGACCATGCTGATGAGTGCAGTTGGGCAGGCCCAAATCTCCCAAATCGTCGATCCGCTTTTGACAGCGAGATTTTTCGTCCCGCAGTGGGTGCTTGATGCATACGGCATCAAACTGTTTTCTCTATGACATGCTATATCTTTCCTGGACTTAAGCTTTGGCTTGGGTCCTTTTTATATGGAACAAAAAGCTGATAAAGTGGTTTTTGCACCTGTCCGTGATACACTTTTTATAAAGACTTTGAATTGTAGTCTAGCATCTTGAACGGAAATCAGCAGGCAAGTTTAACAGAACCTTTATACAACAAAAAATCATCTGGGCAATTAAACATAGAAAGTTATAGTCTCATCATAGAAAGGTGATAAAGTGAAATTACAGCTGAAAGATATTGTTTCCAAAAGCATTCTGACTCCGGGAAAAGGAGCTTTGGATGATTATACACATTCATTGAATCCTTATGCCGGATGCTCATTTGCGTGTGAATATTGCTACGTCAGGCAGCTTCCGCTTTCGCTTTACCGCGAGGAAGAGTGGGGAAGCTGGGTGGATGTTAAGACCAATGCGGCTGAGCTGCTGAAAAAGGAATTGGCGAAGGCAAGGAAGAAAGGAATTGTCACCATTTTTATGTCGTCCTCTACTGATCCGTATCAGCCTATAGAGGTTAAAACAAATCTAACCCGCAGTCTATTGGAAGTCATGCTTGATGAAAGTCCGGATTTTCTTCACGTTCAAACACGCTCTCCTCTTGTAAAGCGCGATATAGACTTGTTTAAGGAATTTGGAGACAAGATTAGAGTATCCATGACAATTGAAACGGATAAAGAAGATATCAGAAAAGCCTTTTCTCCATCTGCTCCTCCTATTCAAGCCAGGATGGAGGCCTTGAAAGCAATCAGGGAAGCCGGTATTACTGCTCAGGCAGCCGTTTCGCCGCTCCTTCCGTGTTCAAGGGAGTTTCCAAAAAAGCTGAAGAACATTGCCGACCGGGTTGCCATTGATGATTATTGGATGGGAGACGGAAGCAGGGGAAAGCGAACAGAAAACCTCGGGATATATGAGATTTATAAAAAAACAGGCATGGAAAAATGGTACAATCCAACCGCATATAAAGTAGTCCTCAGAATGCTGCAGCAGGAGTTTGGCCATGAAGGAATTTATGTTTCTAAACCTGGCTTCGGTCCCGGGAATTAGAGAGCGCATTCCGGTGTGCGGGCAGCATGCTGAAAACGGAAAATCAGTGATGAGTCTGATATGCTGAGAAGACATACCGCATTACAGAAAATGGAGGGTTTCTATGAGCAGAGTGATCGATATTGACCGGTCGAGAGTGAAAAATTTCTTTCATTTTCAGCGTGATCCGCTTGGCTTTTTGGTAGAGACAGCTGATAAAGGAGATGTTGTTTCATTAAGAACAGGCACTTTTCAATCCACGTATGTGGTAAATTCCCCTGAGTTTATCAGAGCTTTGCTTGTTACTCATGAAAGCGAGCTCGTAAAAGGGAGGTCTTCAAATGTACTGAGACGAACTATAGGAGACGGCCTGCTGACATCGGAACATAATCAGCACAGGCAGCAGAGGAAGTATATGCAGCCTGCTTTCTATAAAGAGCGCATAAACGGCTATGCCAGGACTGTAGTTGAAGAAGCCAAAAAATTTGCAGATAGTCTTCAAAATGGGAGCGTCATTGATGTTCATGAAGAAATGATGCAGCTTACACTGTCAATTATCACTAAGACCATGTTTCACGCTTCAGTGGATGAAGATAAACAAAGGCTATCGGACGCAGTGGATACCACCATTGTCCAGACAGCTGGCACACTGTTTTCTCCGCTGAGTCTTCCGCTGGGATTTCCAACAAGGGGGAACCGCAATCACAAACATGCAATTTCAGAGCTGGAGACGATGATATATAACACCCTGAATAGAGCAAAACAGCAGGAATTTCCTGACGATTCTTTATTGGGGATGCTGATAGAAACGAAAGATGAAGATGGCAATTATATTTCTGATGAGGAAATCAGGGATCAGATGATGACCATGCTTTTAGCTGGCCACGAAACGACCGCTAGTCTCCTGACATGGGTGTTCTATCTATTGAGCAAGCATCCCGAAGCGAGGGAAAAGGTGCTGGCTGAAGTAAAGCAATGCCATAAGCCCTATAGCTTTGAAACCTTCATGCAGCTTATATATACCAAACAAGTAATAGAGGAAACACTGCGGCTGTATCCTCCTGCATGGATTATTTTAAGAGAGTCCAGGCAGTCAATTAATATACTGGGGGAAACCTTCCCTGCTAAAAGCTCTTTTCTCATTTCCCCTTATGCCATTCATAGGAATTCAGCTGTCTTCCAGGATCCGTATTCCTTCCAGCCAGAACGCTTTAGTCCAGGAAAATCGTATGAGCCATATACGTATTTTCCGTTCGGGGGCGGTCCCAGGGGCTGCATCGGCTCGCGTTTTGCCATGATGGAAGCTGTATTGATTCTGGCCGTATTAATAGAGAAAGCAGAGTTCCGCCACAAAGAAAAAGAAATAATACCTGAGCCCCTTGTCTCTCTGAGAGTAAAAGGCGGGCTTAAAGCATCGGTAGAGTTAAATGAATGAAGACAGGATATTCAGGAGAATGCAGGGCACAATACGGCTTAGGGCTTAGTGCTGATAAAACCCGCGGTGTATAGATAAAGTCCGCGGTTTTATGTAGAATGTATGGAGAATATGATTTACTTTTTCTTACTTTTTTCTCCGGAAAATGATAGGATAATGGTAGAGATTAAGTCAGGAGTCGATATACAATGAATCCATTTTTAACTGTTGTCCTTCAACTGTTTTTTGCGATCCCTGCAGCAGTTTTTGTTTGGCTTGGCAGTTACTTTGCCATCAATCAGCCCTTTTTGCTTTCGAGTGCTTATGCATTGGGTGCCGGGGCAGTGGTGTATCTGTTTGTTTCTCTTTATATGAAGATTCGGTTTTTGAGAAAGCATGGGCTATCAAGAAAAGAATATCAATATATTAAAGGCAACCTGGACGAAGCAAAAGCAAAAATCCATCGTTTGCATAAATCTTTATTATCAATCCGCCAAATTTCTTTTTTGAAAGAAAGGCTGGAATTAGTGCGAATCACCAGAAAAATTTATCACCTTACAAGAAAAGAACCTAAACGTTTTTATCTTGCTGAGCGCTTTTATTTTTCTCATTTGGATTCGGCCGTGGAGCTTACTGAAAAGTATATCCTGCTATCTTCGCAGCCAAGGAAAAGCAAGGAAATCACACAAACGCTGCAGGATACCCGCAGCATGCTTGTTGAGCTTAATGCAACAATCGAACAAGACTTATTCCAGACTTTATCGAATGATATTGACCAGCTCCACTATGAACTGGATGTGGCCAGGCATTCTATGAAGGCCATGAGGGAATCTTGATTAGAGACCTGAAAGCGGGGGTAATCATGGAGGGCTATGGCCAGGGGCTTAGAGAGGCGCATGATGCAGCCGGGTTGTTATCAGCGGAAAATCGGGAAGAAGCTAAAAGGCTCGCCAATCAGCTGGACTTGAAGGATCATAGCGCAATCATGTCGTTTGGAGGACAGGCTCAGCAGAACCTTTCTTATCTCTCGGATAAGCTGTTGAAGCATATTCAAAAAAGAGATATTGCCTTTGCAGGTGACGTGATAAGCAAGCTTGCTGCAAAGCTGACAGAGCTTGATCCTAACGAGCTTTTGGAGGATGGATCTTCTTTTTGGCAAAAGATTTTTGGCAAAAGGGGAGCAGCACCGCAAGAACTGATTTCCAAATTCCAAAAGGCGAGTGCGGAAATAGACCGGCTGACAGTGAAGGCGGAACGCTGCAGAACAGCACTGTTATCCGATATGTTTTTGCTGGAGAAGCTGTCTCGCATCAATGAAGAATCTTTGCGCCTGCTTAATAGCTATATTGCTGCGGGGGAAATCAAGCTTACAGCCATGGAGCTGGATGTGAATCAGAGAAACTGGGACACAAGCCGGGCTTTGCTGGATGAAAAGCTGGAAGATGATACTGCTCAGAAATTGGGGCAGCGTTTATACGATTTAAAATTAAGCCGTGAAATCGCTGTGCAAAGTGCGCCGCAAATTTCTCTGATTCTTCAGGCCAATTCCGCGCTTGCCGATAAAATCGAAATATCTATCATGACAGCCGTTTCACTCTGGAAAAACCAGGTGGCCATGGCCATATCGCAGCTAAGGAAACCGCGTACCCGTAAGATGTGGGACCAAGTTACAGAAGCTGAAAATGAATTGTTTGTAAAGAATGCAGAAATTCTCAAGACAGTAACTGCCAACACAGTTAAAGAGCAGCAGAGCGGCTTGATGGATGTGCAGACACTATCTTCAGCCTGTAAGAAACTGCTTGCTATTATAAAAGCAGACTAATGAAAACCAGTGAAGGGGCTTTACTGGTTTTTTATGTCGTGCCGCTATTATTATGCTTCATATTCTGTAACGCTGCACGCAGCAGAATAGGCTTTTCAAACCCTGAAAAGTTGTAGGAGTATGGGTTTATCATATGGTAAAATTTAGTTATATTTCAGCCGATCCTGCATGAGGAAACGAGCAATTTTATTTGAGAAGGGAATGAGGGAGCATGGCCCAAAGAATGAACCTTTACTCATTCATTGCGTCATTTGTTTGTTGGGGATTGTTCTTGTTCGTGTGTTTTACAGGTGTTTTCAATTCAATTGAAACTTCATTAAACATAATCTTCACTCTTACCATCATTTCTTTTTTTATAGGCTTCATTGGACTTAGAGGGATGAAAGATTGGAAATCAGGCATGAGGAGTATGACAGCATTACTTTTAACTTTAGGGCTATTGGCCATACTTACTTTTATCATCGGTACAGGCAAATTACTCGGCTAAAAACTTGGCATAATCAAATAAATAGTTCAAATTTATGGACCTTTGCGGGTCTTTTTTTTGTTGAGCTGAAGAAGAGGATAAGTACAAATAATTATTGTAAAGATACCCGAAAAAGTGCCTTTCGCTCATTAAAATCAGGATTTCGCCCTTATCAAGCCCAATTTGGCTCTAAAGATGTGGGATTTGGTTCGAATGACAGCAGATTTGGATCGATTATCCATTTAACTGGGAATTATTGCGGTCTGTATTCCTGGTTAAAGAGGTCAAAACATCGCTTTCTGGAAAAACTCTCTTAATTACCGCAGAAGATACTATTGAAAGCAGGTTTTTAAACGAAATCTTCAATAAAAAAACCTTCAGCGAATATCCGCTGAAGGTTTTAGCCGTAAGGTTATTTCCTTTTGGCATGTTTTCTCATATCAAAGGCTACAGCCAGGATGATGATGGCTCCTTTGACGATGAATTGTATGTACGGGCTGACTCCAAGGAAGGCGAGTCCGTAGTTGATGATTTGGAAAATAAGAACCCCTGTAATAACTCCGGGAACTGTTCCGATACCGCCTGATAGGGATACGCCTCCTACAACGCAGGCCGCGATGGCATCAAGTTCGTACATGTTTCCTGTGTTGTTTGTGGCACTGCCGACGCGTCCTGCTTCAAGGGCGCCGGAGAATCCGTACAATAAACCAGCAATTGTATAAATGATAATCAGGTTTTTTGTAACGTTTACGCCTGAAACCTTGGCAGCATCAGGATTTCCTCCAATTGCATACATGTTTTTTCCAAGCTGGGTTTTATTCCAAATCACCCAGATGATGATGGAGACAATAGCAGCATAGATGACAAGGTACGGCAATTCATAGGATCCGATTGGAATGCCTCGTTGTGCAAATGTGGTAAAAGCCTGGCTCAAACCGCCGATCGGCTGTGCTCCATATGGAGGACGGTCGAAATAGATCGAGGTAAGTCCGTATACGGTAATCATCATGCCGAGAGTGGCGATGAAAGGCGGCACGTGAAGCTTTGAGACAATGACGCCATTAAGCGCGCCGATAAGACCTGTAACGATCATAGCGATTAAGATTGGCACAAAAAGCGGCAGTTCTGCCAAATGCGGGTACATGCGGTACGCATAATCAGAAGCCTGCAAAAGAGATGCTGAAATTACAGCAGCAAGGCCGACCATCCGTCCGGCTGACAAGTCAGTTCCGAATGTAATCAATATTCCGGCCACGCCAAGGGCGATAATGATGCGGGAAGATGATTGGCTTAGGATATTTAAAAAGTTAGTAACCGACAAAAAGTCCGGAGAAGCAATGACAATTACAACTACCAAAAGCAATAACACTACATAAATTACATTATCGACGAGCCATTTTAAATTAAATCCAGATTTCTTTGATGCTTCATTATTCATTGTACTCTCCTCCTAATACAGGGCTGCGAGCCGCATGATTTCTTCCTGTGAAGCGGCTGCTGTATCGATGATTCCAGCTGCTTTTCCGCTGCTCATGACAAGGATGCGGTCTGTAACACCTATAAGCTCTGGCATTTCAGAGGAAATCATGATAATCCCTTTTCCATCTGCTGCCAGCTTATTGATGAGCTGGTAAATTTCAAATTTAGCTCCTACATCGATTCCCCTTGTAGGTTCATCAAGCAAAAGTATTTCAGGATTCGTTAGCAGCCAGCGTCCAATGATGACCTTCTGCTGATTTCCGCCCGACAAACTGCCGATTGGCGTTTTTTGTGAAGGGGTTTTTACCTTCATGGAGTTAATGACCCAGCTTGTATCTTCATGCACCTTGCCGTCTGAAAGGAATACGCCTTTTGTTTTATAGCGCGGCAGATTGGCGATGATAGAGTTGAAGCTGATGCTGAGTTCTGGAAAGATCCCAGTTGTCCTCCGTTCCTCCGTTACAAGGGCAAATCCGTTTTTGATTGCATCCTGCGGTGAATTGTTGACAATTTTCTTTCCGTGCAGCTCAATGGTTCCAGAAGTTAAAGCCCTCATTCCAAATAGTGCTTCGACCACTTCAGTCCGCTTTGATCCGACGAGTCCTGCAATTCCGAGAATTTCTCCCTTGCGAAGTTCAAAGCTGACATTATTAAAGGACGGCTGGGTAACAGCCGTTAAATCAGATACCTTCAGGATGACTTCTCCTGGATGGTTTACTTTGTCAGGGAAGCGGTGTGAAAGGTCTCGCCCGACCATCAGTTTGATGATTTCATCTGTAGTAAGCTCATCGGCAGGTCTGGTGGCAATGCTCCTGCCATCGCGCATGATGGTAACTTCATCAGAAATCTGCAGGATTTCCTCCATTTTATGGGATATGTAAATTACTGCGATATTGTCGCTTTGCAGCTTTTTAATGATTTTGAACAAGTGCTCTACTTCTCTTTCAGTTAGGGAGGAAGTAGGCTCGTCCATTACGATGATCTTAGAATGATAGGAGACAGCTTTTGCAATTTCAACCATCTGCATTTCTGAAACGGATAATGTGCTGACTTTGCTTCGCGGATCTACTTTTATATCAAGATTTTTGAAAATGGCAACTGTATCTTCGTACATTTTCTTTTCATCTATGAAGATCCCTTTTTTGGGATATCGTCCGAGCCAGATATTATCCATTACATTTCGCTGGCGGACCTGGTTCAGCTCCTGGTGAACCATGGATACTCCGTTTTCAAGTGCCTGCTTGGATGTGGAGAACTGAACCTCCTGGCCATCCAGGAGAACCCGGCCTTCATCCACGGAATAAATGCCAAACAAGCATTTCATCAATGTGGATTTCCCTGCTCCATTTTCACCCATCAAGGCATGTACCGTCCCGGCCTTTACTCTTAGTGTTACATCCTGAAGAGCGATGACTCCGGGGAATTTCTTTGTTAGATTCTGCATTTCAAGTAGATAAGCAGTACCCGCTTCTGACATGAGCGAACCTCCTCGCATGACCATTTAAAAAATATGAGAAGCACTGAAAGGAAATGTGCCTCTCATATTTTGATAGTTTTATTACTTGTAAGCGGCTTTACCAACGTCGATATTATCTTTAGTCACTTCTACGTAAGGAACACGCACCGCTTTTGAATCATCCAGTTTCCAGTCAGTTCCTGCAAGGACATCCTTGCCTTTTGCTGCATTTGCTGCAAGATCGATTGTAGCTTTACCCTGGTTTTTTGCATCGTTCAGCACTGTTCCGGCCATTTTGCCCTTTTCAATCATTTCAAGTGCTTCAGGAATTGCATCCACACCTACAACAGGCATGTATTTGTCTCCAGTGAAGTACCCCGCTTTTTCTAGAGAAGCGATGGCCCCAAGTGCCATTCCATCGTTGTTGCAGATTACATATTCAATTTTATCGCCGTATTTAGCGATCCAGGCATCCATTTTTTCTGTTGCTTTCGTTGCATCCCACATAGCTGTATCCAATGCAAGCTGATCGACCTCGATGCCTTTTCCTTTTATCGTATCGATTGCATACTTTGTGCGCGCTTCAGCATCTGGATGCCCTGGTTCGCCTTTCAGCAATACGTACTGGATTTTTCCATCTTTATTTTTATCCCATTTCGCTTTGTTGGCTTCCCATGATTTTGCTACCATTTCACCCTGGATCACACCGGATTCAGAAGAGGTTGTACCAACATACCATGCCTTGTCATAGCTTTTCATTACCGCTGCATCCGGTTCTTTGTTGAAGAAGATGACAGGAAGGTTTTTTGCTTTTGCTTTATCTACGATTGTAGAGGCAGCCTTAGGGTCAACAAGGTTGATGGCCAGTGCTTTAGAGCCTTTTGCAATCAGAGTGTCCACTTGCTCGGTCTGTTTTGACTGATCATTCTGGGAATCGTTCAGCATAAGCTTTACTTTGCCTTTTGCTGCTGTGTCCATGGAACGGCGGACATAAGACATGAAGTTATCATCAAATTTGTAGATGGTTGCGCCAACAGCTGGAAGATCGCCTTTATCTGATCCGCCTGATCCGCCTGTTGTATCGCTGCATCCGGCAGCGAGCAAAATACTTGAAGCCATTGTTAAAGACAGGATGACACCTTTTTTCTTGTTTAGCATTTCATCATTCCCCTTTTTTGTTATGTGTAACAACTGGTAAGCGTTTGCTGAAAGCGCAAACATTTACAATTAGTTTACGGTTTTACTAAAAATATTACAATAAAAATTTTTAGTAATTTAATATAAATTTCTTATTTTGGTATTTTTAAGTGAATATATGCAGTATTTTTGTACTTAGGACCTATTTAATTTTTATATAATTTATGAATCTGTTATCTTTTTATTAAAAATATTGTAAGCGTAATTATTTTATGTAGATACTTAAAAGGAAAGATAGTAAACTTTTTAGTGAATCAGTTTTAGCAAAATATTTAAATAGCACAAATCAGATATAAGTAAGAGGATATATGCTGTAACAAACTTGCAGCAGAGGGGATGCTAACTTATCCCGTTGATGTTTGTGCTGGAACCGGGATACGGGGTGTTATCTATCTCTTAACCTCTTTGAAGACTACTGACTTGAAGCGGAAATCTTGCAGGCCGTTTATTTCGGGATAAATGAAAGCTTATTATAAGGGCAGGTGCAGCAATAGTGGCAACATTAAAGGATATTGCAAAGAAGGCAGGAGTCTCGATTGCAACTGTTTCACGTGTATTAAATGATGATGATAGCCTTTCTGTAGCGGCGGATACGAGAGACCGCATCTTGTCCATTACGGATGAAATGGATTATAGAAGGGCAAAGCAGCAGAAGCAGCAGGCTAAAGCCGTCATGAATGTGGGGCTTTTTTATTGGTATTCTAAGGATCAGGAGGCAGCCGATCCTTATTATTTATCCATTCGCTTAGGTATCGAGAATGCATGTGCAGAGCGGGGCATTAATCTTGTGAAGCTCTATAAAACCAGCGAAAGCTACCGGACTAATTTTAAAGGATCTCTTCATGGCATAATAGCTGCCGGGAAATACAGCAAAAAAGATGTAGATTGCTTCAGGAATCTTTCCCCTCATTTTGTTCTTGTGGACTATGCTTTGTCAGACAGTATTGATTGCGTGGTTCCTGACATCAGAAAAGCCATGAATGGGGTGCTGGATTACCTGCTTAGCGGGGGACACAGCAAAATAGGCTATATTGGCGGCCGCGAGTACGTACAGTCCAATCAGCCCATCTGTGATGAGCGGGAAGCCGCCTTTTATGAATATTTGGCAATAAAGGGGCTATACCGCCCAGAGTATGTTTGGATGGGGCGCTTTACGGCAGAGGATGGCTTTGAATTAATGAGTGAGGCATTGGCCGGCGCTGACCGCCCGACCGCTTTTTTCATTGCAAGTGACTCGATGGCCATCGGGGCCTTAAGGGCATTGCATGAAAAGAAGGTGAGGGTACCGCAGGATATCTCGATTGTCAGCTTCAATGATATCGAAATGGCCCAGTATATACATCCCCCGCTTTCAACTGTAAGGGTCGAGACCGAATTCATGGGGGAAACGGCTGTGGATCTTTTAATGGAGCAAATGCAATCGAATCGGACACTTGCAAAAAAAATCGTTACACCGTGCACGCTGATGATACGGGAAAGCTCCTGCAGCAGGCAGTATATATCCGCAGATTAAATTCTTTGAAAAGACATCGAAAAAAGCCCCATTCAGTTATTGAATCGGGGCGTTGCTTGTCTTCTTTTTGCTCACAGTTCCAATGGTAAGCAGAAAAAGGATGAGTGAGGCACCGCCTGTCATAAGAAACATCAGGAAGATGGCAATATGGCTGGTATCCGGGCCAAGGATGATACCGTGGACCAAAGCGAGGACATAGCCGGGAAATGAAATAAAGTGAATCACCCGCAATACTTTTTTTCAAACGACCTTCATCATGTCAGAAGTCAGGATCAGGAGAAGCAAGCTGTATAAAGCAAGAATTCCAATCCCCATAGACACCCGGTGGGAACTGGAAGCAAAGGGGACAAAAACCTCCAGCAGACTCAGTGATTCAGTATTGTCAAAAATTAAAACCAATCCGTGGACCATTCCGAACAATAAGCCAAACCACCCTGTTGACTGGTGGCTGGTGTTCAATTTGATTTTGATGCGGGGGATGATTGCCGTAAAAATCAGGTTGGTTAAGTTAACCTCCAGCAGGGGAAGGCAGGTCCCCCGCTGATATATGTTCATTTTTTTAGAAGGTATTTTAATAATGATCAAAATCCATCATCGGAGGCTGCGAAAGGAATTTTTAAATTTCTTTCTACAGCCCTCAGCCTTACATTCAATCTGTTCAATCGCCGGGTATGAGTTTCATCGTTCCGGTTTAGCCGGTTAATTTCCTGATTGATGCGAAGAATTTCTTTATTCAACCTTAGTATCTCCTGGTTTAAACGGTTAAGCTCTCTAACCTGGTTTTCATTCTGGGTTTCAAGGGCGCTTATTCTTCTCTCAAGCCCTTGGTTCTGCGGGGGCCTGCGATTATTATAATACACCTGCTCCTCAAGCTGGGGGAATGGCTGGGAGTATACATGCTGTGCTGGCTGCGGAATAAATTCCGGATAGTAGTAGCCATAAGGGTTCATCAAACACCGCTCCTTTATCCTTCTAAATCTCTATAAGATATGTGCAAATGCCATGGTTGATTGGGCTGATGCCCGGTGATGGCTGTGTGCAGTTTTTTTTCCCTGCACGTCAAAACAATAGGGATAAAAAATCCCGCCGGTTTATCCGAAACTGGCGGGAAAGCTTTCACTTATAATTTTGCCGCGGACAACCGGGCGGAAAAGTCCAATTTGTACAGCTGATCATCAGTGAACCCGCCGATTTGAAGTCCTTCTTTATTTCGAAAAGAAATTTTCAGTGTAATAAGGCTGGTACTTTGAATTAAAGGCTACTCCGACTCCCAGGTATTCAAAGGATTTTTGAAGGATATTCTCCCTGTGCCCGAGTGAATTCATCAATCCTTCATGAGCAAATACGCTTGAAAACTGGCCATAAGCCAGGTTTTCTCCTGCAGAAGTGAAAGAAATTTTGTCTTGATGCATCCGGTCAAATGGAGATTGCCCCTTAAGGTCTGTATGATCAAAATAGTTATGGACCGCCATGTCTTCGCTGTGTTTAAGCGCTGTTTTTCTTATATTTCCATCCCAGGACAGTACGTTAAGATGATGGTTTACTCTTGCTGCATTGGTCAAATCGAATAGCTGGTATTCGAAGCCTTTTTCCAGGTCGGCGTCATTGTGCGCATAAAAGCCTTTTTTGTGATTTTCAAGCTTTTCGTTTACGATTTGTAAGGAAGTGACTTTATTGTCATTATGCTTATCATAAAAAACAGTTACATAGCTTCCAGCTACGCGGAAAACATCATAATCCCGATCTTTTGGGAATTCATAAAAAACCATGCCTTTTCGGATATTTTCAAGGGGAGACCCCAGCTGCTTTAAAACAGCCTGCTTGGGAGTTCCCTGTTTTATGTTTTTCGTAGAGGAAATCAGATCTTGGTTTGTATATAATCCTGTCACTTTATTGTTATCATCATAGGAGACCATCATAAAGTTTTGATAGTTTTTGTGATAGGCGTACCACTTTGTTCCATACTCATTATAAGAAGAACGCTTCGCGGGCCCGGTTTCTTTTTCCACCTTTTCTCTAGAATCCCCAAGCCCTATATTATAAACGGTGAAAACATGCTGTGTTGGAATGCTTAGCTTAGGTTTTGCGGCTTGTTCAGATTCCGTTTTCTGCTGGGGGAGCTTATCCGCTGTTTTTTCCAGCTTGCCCAGCGCTCCTTGAATGTCTGAGGAAATTTTATCCATTGCTGTTGCAATATCCGGATTATTTTTTGCTTGCTCTATCTGTGCTGCCGCTTTTTCAAAAGCATGTCCAAAATCATTTCTGTCCCAGTGTTTAACAAAGACAACATACATGAGCAGCAAGCATCCTATTAGAAGAATGAACCGCCTCAACTGCATCCCCTCCGCTTCTATTTTTATTCTGCCCGTTTTCTGGAAATTATATGTGCAGCTCTGCTGGAGCGCGGAATATAAGTATAGCAGGAATGATGGCCAGTTTCTAAATTAAGGAACAGGTTATTTATGTAAGGAAATTCAGGGGGATACGTTCATATGGCAGAATTGGAATGGTTTTTGGACAAAGGAAAGACATAAAATGAAAAACACGTGAAACGTGGAATGGAAGATGGGCGGGGCGGTTTGGCAGGGGTCAATTTTGCTTATTCTGAAATTGATAGGCGGCAATATATTCATCAAGCTCTTGGCTCAACTTGATAGTCTCCGGGGAAGCAAGTCCGAGGGTATTGGCAGATGAAATCATTTTTTGGCGGATGTAATCTATCATTGAATTGATTTCATTTTTCTGCAGCATGAATGTTCCTCCTTCTTTAGTACTAATTTTTTTTATTTTACACTAAAAAGGACCAAAATGTAACCAGGTATTTGGGAATTATAGTAAAATTTTTGTTTTTTATTACAGATTACTGGAGATATATTATACTGCAATAATTGCAGTAACTCCTTCCTTCAAGACCTGGGAGTCACTTTATTAACAAGGTTAAGAGGCATTCTTCCTTAAAATGCAATAAGCAGGCAAGGAGACTGCCTGCTTATTGCATGCCTTTACTCTTTTTCATCTCGAGATCAATGCAGAAATCTAAGCGGGAGAATACTGGCAGTGAAAATTCCAATGCGGCCAAAGAACCCCGCTGATTGAAGTATTGCTTTATTCAAGATTGGCATGTCTGCCGTACATAGTTGTTGTATTCAGTCCCTTTTTTTCCATAAAGCGCAAAATGACAGCATCAAAAAATAACAGCAGCGTTTGTTCGAATAATGAGCCCATAGGCTGGATGGTGGTTTTATCTTCATTTGTTTTATCCTTGGGGGACCCCGGCAGCTTAATGACAATGTCAGCCAGGCTTGCAATGGAGGAATCCGGCGAGATAGTAACTGCCGCAATGGTTCCTCCGATGCTTTTTGCCTTTTCTGCTAGAGAGAGAAGGCTTTTTGTTTCTCCTGAACCTGATCCGATAATGATTAAATCACCTTTTTCGAAGTTAGGAGTTACCGTTTCACCAACCACATAACCATCCAGGCCCATGTGCATCATCCGCATAACAAAGGATTTTGCCATGAAGCCTGAACGGCCTGCTCCTGCTGCAAAGATTTTTTTTGATTCAAGAATCTTATTAACAAGCTGTTCTGCTTCTTCGTCCGGCAGCTGTGCTGCAGAGCGGTTTAACTCGTCCACTATGGTCTGGAAATATTGCGTGGTCTTCATGCTTGTTATCCTTTAATCAGCTTTTGCATTTCTGCCGCCGCTGCTTTTTTATCATTTTGGCCTGTGATGCCGCCGCCCACGATTACAAGGTCCGGCTCTGCTTTTAGAACCTCTGGAAGAGTTTCAAGTTTAATGCCGCCAGCTACAGCTGTTTTTGCATTCTTCACTACCCGTTTGATTGCCATCAGATCTTCGAAGGAGTTTTGTCCGACGGCCTGAAGATCGTATCCTGTATGAACACAGATGTAATCAGCTCCAAGCTCATCCAATTCTTTGGCGCGTCCCTCAATGTCTTTCACAGCAATCATATCCACAAGGATTTTTTTGCCTTGTTTTTTTGCTTCCTCAACTGCTCCTTTTATAGATTCGTTTTCTGCTGCGCCAAGAATCGTTATAATGTCAGCGCCTGCTTCTGAGGCTTTCATCACCTCATATCCGGCAGCATCCATGATCTTTAAATCAGCCAAAACCTTTAAGGAAGGAAAGGCTTCTTTTATTTCCTTTACAGCTCTTAGTCCTTCATTGATGACAACAGGTGTGCCGATTTCAACGATATCAATATGATCTTCAACTTCTTTGACCAATTTCTTTGCTTCCTCAATGTTTACTAAATCTAATGCCAGCTGCAATTCCAAGCTGCTCACTCCTCTTTTAGTTGTTTTATTTTACACAAATAATGTACCCGTCCTGCATCGAAAATAAGCATCTGGATATTTTATTTGAAGCAAGTGTACTACCTATAATGCTTTATGAGAAGTACGCACTTTTTATTTACATAGTGTATAAAAGTATACGAAAGGGAAGGGGAGGTGATGGTGTGGTATGCTTCGTAGCATGTTAGGAACATAACAACATGTACACATGCAGATTGTACGAAAAAACCCGCCTCAACAATGAGGCGGGTTGTGGTTTATGGCTTCAATACAACCTTGATGCAGTCATCTTGATGGTTGTAGAAGGTACTGTAAGCATCGCTTGCATGATCAAGCGGCACTTTATGAGTAATAATCTCGGTAGGATCGAATTCCTTGTCGATAATTTTCTTGAATAGTTCAGGCATATAATGAATAACAGGGGCCTGTCCCATTTTAAGAGTAATATTCCGTTCAAAGAGATTGCCGAGAGGGAACATATTGTACATAGAGCCATATACGCCTGTCAGCTGAATGGTGCCGAATTTTTTGACGGCATCTTTTGCGATTTGAATTGGGCTTAGTGTACCTCCTTGAAGCTTAAGCTTTTGCTCAATAGCTTCAAGAGCAGATTTTTTTCCATCCATTCCGACACAGTCAATCACTACATCTGCGCCGCCTTTTGTGATTTCTTTAATATAAGAACCGGTATTATCATAGTCTTCAAAGTTAATGATTTCAGAGTTATTCATTTTCTTCGCATGGTTAAGGCGGTATGGAACATGGTCAATCGCAATTACACGCTTGGCGCCTTTCATCCATGCGAATTTCTGCGCCATTAAACCTACAGGGCCGCAGCCTAGCACGGCAACGGTATCTCCGGGTTTCATCCCTGAATTTTCAACGCTCCAGTAGGCTGTAGGCAATACATCAGACAAGAATAGAAAGGCCTCGTCTTCTTGTTCGGCAGATTCAGGGATAACAAATGGCATGAAATTTCCGTATGGCACCCGAAGATATTCTGCTTGTCCGCCTGGATAGTTTCCGTAGCGTTCAGTGAAGCCGAAATAGCCGCCTGTATCAATATGGGGATTGGAATTAGAGTTGTCACACTGGCTTTCCATGTGATTTTCACAATAATGGCAGTGCCCGCACGAGACATTGAATGGAAGGACGACTCTGTCTCCTTTTTTTACTTTTGTCACATCAGGACCGATTTCTTCGACAATGCCCATTGGTTCATGGCCGATGACATAGCCTGGCACTGCAGGCAATGCTCCTTGATAGATGTGAAGATCAGAACCGCAGATGGCTGTGGATGTTATGCGTACAATAATATCGTCATTTTTTTGCAGCTTTGGATCTTCTACTTGTTTAACTTGGATATCTTTAGCTCCTTGAAACGTTACGGCCTTCATAAACATCCTCCTAAATTTGGAATACCTTTTTTATACCCAACATGGATACCATGTACTCCTTCTAGCTGAATCTTGCATGGTTGTCGTTAGGTTCTTTTTGCCGCTTATATTCGCTGTACTTTGATATGTGCAGGAATTTTTTAAAATTTTATTAGGTCACTAGCCATCCAGCCTACATAGGATACAAGGTAATCAATGGGAACTTTAAAATGGATCCCAGAAAATCCTGAAGAAATGGAGTGATTGGATGTCTGACGGTGTTGCCGGCGGTTACGGATTTGGCGGAGGTTTCGCCTTAATAGTCGTTTTGTTCATATTAATCATAATTATTGGCTGCAGCTGCGGATTTGGCTGCTGAAAAAGGTTTATAAAACGATACATGAAATGTTCTTTTGGCAAAACTCATATACCTGCATGTTAACAAGCAGGAAGATTTACATGCGGCTAAAACAGCTGCCATTTACGAGGAGGAGCTTTACATGGAAGAAACTAGACAGATGTATGGAAGCGGAGGCATGGGAGGATACCCAGGCTACGGCGGCGGAGGCATGGGAGGATACCCAGGCTACGGCGGAGGCATGGGAGGATACCCCGGCCACTGGGGTGGAAGCATAGGAGGATACCCCGGCCACTGGGGCGGAAGCATGGGAGGATACCCGGGCCACTGGGGCGGCGGAAGCATGGGGGGATACCCGGGCCACTGGGGCGGCGGAAGCATGGGAGGATACCCGGGCCACTGGGGCGGCGGAAGCATGGGAGGATACCCGGGCCACTGGGGCGGCGGAAGCATGGGAGGATACCCCGGCCACTGGGGCGGAGGCATGGGAGGATACCCGGGCTACGGCGGTGGAGGAAGCATGGGAGGATATCCTGGAACAACAAGCCCTGGCACCGGACAGCACGGATAACTAAATTTTAAGGCCTGTATGCATCATCGCAAATGCGCAAAGCCGCAATCCTTAGTGGGATGGCGGCTTTGCGCTTTCATTTTTTAAACAGGGAGATAATAGATCGCACTTGATTGAGCATTTGAAGCCCGTTTTTCACCTTGCCTGCATGTGACATGATATTGCCAAGTCCAGAGAAATTGCTGTGCTCTGATGCTGCAGCGTTTCGCTCTCTGCTTCTTGGATTCCGGGGGAGATGATTGCGGCGCCCATTAAAAGGCCGTCTATTTACCTGTCCTCTCTGAGGTGCCCTCCCGCCATTTGGAAATTGAAATGGCATGCATTTGCCTCCTTTTTTCATAAAATCCCTCTTTCTAAAGTATGCTGCTGCACAAATTATGCTTGGACGGAAAATGATATAGGCAAAAGAAGTGTTATTGCCGGTAATCTATGTCCTGTTAATCCCTCGTTTTCGTTTTATGCATGAAAAGATAAATTAATCCAAATACTAAACAAATAATAAAGGATAGAGGTGTTGAAGAAGACTATGGAAAAAGAAAGTAAGGTCATCAGCACCTTAAAGAGGAAATTTAATGAGAGCAAAGACTTTATTATTCATGAATTCCAATACTATGAAAATGGCATTGTGCTGGTATATCTTAAAAGCATGTGTGATGAAGAAAAAATAAGAAAAGAAATTATTCAGCCGCTCATGATGTGCGAGAAGGAAAGCAAGTTTGTCCTGCATTTATTATCTTTGCCAGGTTCGGTAAAGATAACAGATCAGGAAAATATTGAGAACAAACTTTTGAGAGGAAATACCGTAATATTCATTTCCGGGTCTGTGTATGCACTCAGTGAGGTTAAAACAGTCAACGTAGACCCTTTAGAAACCATGGTGGAAACATCTGTTCAGGGACCTCAGAAAGGTTTAAGCGAAGAACTATATACAAATATCACCATGATTAGAAACAGGTACCCGACTTCTGAGTTAATGGTTGAACACCATACAGCTGGCACCCTTTCTAAAACCCCGATTGCCCTTATGTATGATGTTTCTTATGTACAGGAAGATGTGCTGAATCAATTAAAAAACAGCCTGGCGGAAATTGATATGGATATGATCCAATCAGCAGGCCAGCTCCAGAATGCATTAACAAAGAAAAAATACCGCTTGTTTCCAACCATAATGATTACAGAGCGGCCTGACAGGATCGCTTTATGCCTTTCACAGGGAAAGGTTGCCCTGTTAGTAAACGGGACGCCGTTTGGATTGGTATTGCCTTCGGTGTTTTTTGATTTTATTTCAGCAATGGATGATTTATCTCATACTTATTGGGTTGCGCAGCTAATGATCATTTTACGGTATATAGGCCTGATTATTACGCTTGTTTTACCTGCCTTGTATGTGGCGATTACCTCTTACAATCCGGAAATATTAAGGTCACAGCTGACACTGACCATTGCGGGCAGCAGGGAGGCGGTGCCGTATCCATCTTTTTTTGAAGTGATATTTATGATGCTTGTCGTTGAAATGCTGGTAGAATCAAGCATCCGGCTTCCAAAAGCGATCGGTCCGACAGCAACTACAGTCGGGGGGCTTATTCTCGGACAGGCCGCACAGCAGGCACAGCTTGTCAGTTCTATTATGATTATCATTACAGCTTTTGTGGCAATATCCAATTTCACAATCCCCATTAATGCAATGAGTTTTGCTATTCGTGTCGCAAGATACCCGCTTATTTTATTTGCAAGCTTATTTGGATTTGTAGGGCTTATAGCGGGATTTGTCATACTTCTTTGTTATCTGATTGATCTGCGGAGCTTTGGCAAGCCTTATCTTGCTATTTACGGCGGATCCAACAGGCATATTATGGAAATTATAGAGAGCAAAAAGGAGGATTCACGCTAGTTGTCGCGCTATTTTTATTACCTTGTGATTATGAACATGTTATTAAATATTGTGATAAATGTTCCCATGGTTCTCGTGCAGGAACGTTTTAACGGAGCAATCATGTCGATTCTGATCAGCATACCTGTTGGAACCTTCCTTGCATATTTTTTCACGAAAGGAATGACCCGTTATAAAAGTAAAGGCCTTCCTGAAATTTTTTCCGAGGAGCTGCCAAAATATATAAGTAAACCATATCTGTTTTTTTTAGGAATGATGTGGATTCTTAGCGGAACGTTTGCAGTTATTTCATTCAGCTATATTATAAAGCTTTACTTAATGCCTGAAATGGATGTAAGAGCCATCACGGGGCTTCTCATAGCTACAGTCATATTCGGGGCAGTCAGGCAGACAAAATCAGTTTTGTTCTTGACTGAATTTATCATCATAATCGCTTTACCAATGGTGGCTTTTATTCTGTTTAAGGCAGTGACCAGTGATTTTTTTTACCCAAACCATGTGCTTAGAGAGCTTCATTTTACCTGGCAGTGGCCAAATTACAGCAGTATTTGTGCTGCAACATATTTATTTACGGGTTATGTAAATTTAGGTATAGCAAATCGCTATATTGAATCAGCGAAGGTTCTGCGTTTTTTTTGGATTGTCCCTGTCCTTGGAACTTTAATTATAATCAGCACATTCTTTATTCCTATTGGGTTCTTCGGACTTGAAGCCGTTGGCGATTTTGTTTATCCATGGTTAATTACAGCGGATACTTTAAAAATGGAATTTGGCTTCATCGAACGGGTGAGTTTTTTCTTCCTTTTAGTTTTTCTTCTTCTGAGCATCCTCTTTGGAATCGTGACATGGCATATTGGTCTTGAATTATTTAAAGGCATATTTGCTAAAAAGGGTAAGCGCGGCCTTCTGCCGCAGCGTGCTTATTCTTTTATGTTTTTAGCTGCAGTAGGTGCAGGGACCCTTGTGCTTGGGGAGTCCGTTAATCAGAGAGAATTTTTTATAATAGTGAGTTATTGGCTGAATTTTCGTCTGCCTGTTGAAGCCCTTTTAGTTCTCACCATTCTCTTTTTGTCATTAAGGAGGAAAAACACATGAGCAAATGGCATATCATCCTTATTTCGCTTATGCTGACTGTTTCAGGAGTCCTCTGCGGGTGCGGATTCAGGGATATTGATAAACGATTTTTCGTCGTCTCGATGGGCGTGGATAAATCTTCGGACCCTAAAAATCCTTATCACGTTACCCTGAAGCTTGCCATCCCGGCAGCACAGGTTGCTGCAGGCAAATCAAACAGCCAGATTATCTCGCAAAATGCAGATTCTATACCAGAGGCCATCCGGGTCATGAAGGCAAAGGTAGACAAAGAATTCGACTTCGCCCATTGCAGGGTGCTGCTTTTTGATAAAAAAATCATCGGCGAGAATCCGAAAACTGCCCTGAATTGGTTCGTGCGCAGAAGGGATATACAGGGGATTTCCTATATAGCGATTGCAGAGCCCTCCTCAAAAAAAGTTTTGCAAATTAACCCTAAGTCAGAAAGACTGCCTGGAAACTCGATGGTTTTTATGTTTGATGAAACGACAAATACCTCTACATATATCCTGACTGAAATCCTTAATGATTTTTATTCTAAGCTTAGGGAGGATGGAATTGATCCGGTTTTGCCGATAATCAGGCCTGCTGAAAAAAGCTATTCCATCGATACTGTTGCGCTGTATGGGGGGACAAAGCTTAAGGGGGATCTTGACCGGAATGAAACCAGAATGCTGAACGAAATGTTAAACACATCTAAAAGAGGACAAATCAACATGGGAAAAGGGAAAGAACACTTTTTTATCAACGTGAACAGATTCAGCAATAATATAGATATCATCACTCCTGCCAAACAAAAGCCATATGCCAATGTTTATATAAAAATAGAAGGGTATATTGAAGAATCAAACGAGAAAATAAACACAAATAAAGAATTATTAGAGTACCAAAGAAAAGCCTCTCTTTCCATAAACAGCCGGATAGAAGAGCTGTTAAAACATTTGCAGCAAATGGGTGCGGATCCGCTGGGCCTTGGCCTGAAATATGAGGCCAGACATGGTTCCGGACAAAAACAGGAGGATGAATGGAAGGGGATTTACAAAAATTTGGATTTTCACGTACATTCGAAGGTTAAGATTGATGGAAGCGGAACCGTATATTAAGCGCTGATTGGAACAAAGCAAAACCCGGGTACATGGAAAGCATGCCCGGGTTTTGCTAAATCATCAATATCTAATCAGTATACGTTTTTTAAAGGACGATTTTCATGGATGGCATCAACGGCCAGCAGATATTTTCCTTCATTAAGGTCAGCTGAATATTTATTAAGCTCCGTTTCAGAAACATCTGCGTTTACTGAAAATACTCCATTGGCTTCATAAGGTGATGATGTGAAGAAGTCCATCAATTGTTCCATAACAGATTCATCTTCTGGTGTATACTTTGTCCTTTCCACCTCTGCACCTGTCCGGTTTTCTAAATAATTGCTGTCAGAACGATTCGTAATGACCGCAATGCTTTCTTTTTCATATCCATTATTTTTCAGATTTTCAATCGCTGAAATAGTCTCGGCAGGTGTTTCATAAACGCCTACTATGTTTTTTGCCATGTCTTTTTCCTCCTTCTGCTCTCTCTGTATATCATTTTTCCCTGCTGCCGAGGCTCTTAAACACGTAACCGCTTTGACTGGGAGCTGGAGCCGCCTCCTTTTTTAGAAAACCAGGCATCGGCAAGCCTTTTGATTGCTTCCTCTATTTCACACTCTGCAAGGCCGCCGAAGCCAAGCAGAACTTCAGGGTAAGCTCCCCTTTGGTTTATATAGTAAATAGAAGCAGGATAAACTCGCACTCCATAATCAAGGGCACGATTAATGAAAAAATCCTCTGTCCTGGGATCTTTAATTCGCAAAAGAATATGCAGTCCCGATTTCTCTCCTGTTATTTCTGCCCGATTTCCTAAATGCGTGCGCACGGATGAAAGTAGAACTTCATGTTTTTTTCGGTAAATGGTGCGAATGCGATGAATGTGGTTCTCAAAGCACCCATTTTTCATGAAGCGATAAAGAGTGAGCTGGTGAAACCTCGATACCGTTTGTTTATACACGCTAAGCTTTCCGCGATTTTTTTCAATCAAATTTTGTGGCAAGACCATGAAGCTTACTCTAAGGGAAGGAATTAAGGATTTTGAAAAAGTCCCGAGATAAATGACACGGCCGTCAGCATCCAGCCCCTGCAAAGAAGGAATGGGCTTTCCGCTGTATCTGAATTCCCCGTCATAATCATCTTCTATGATGTAACCATCCTGCATTTGTGCCCATTCGAGAAGCTCTTTCCTCCGTTTTAACGGCATCATCATTCCATAGGGGAATTGGTGGGAGGGAGTCACATACACCAAGTTTGCATTCGTTTTTTTCAGCTCATTTACCTTCAGCCCGTGTTCATCAAGCGGCAGAGGAATCAACATTTTGCCTCCATGTTCAAATGCAGCCCGTGTCCGGTGAAAACCGGGATCCTCAACTCCGATTTTTGCATTTTTATCGATTAATAGATTAAGCAGCATCATTAAATACTGGGTGCCCGCTCCAACAATGATTTGCCCGGGCGTGCACCTAACACCTCTTGAATGGTAGAGGTACCGTGATAATTCCTTCCTTAACGAAAGTTCTCCCTGATATTCTCCGCTAAAAAGGAGGCGGCTTTGATCTCGAACAAGAAGTTCGCTGGAAATACGCCTCCAGACTGTATAGGGAAAGGAACCTGCATCCACCCCGCCATGGCTGAAGTCATAAATAATTTCTGTCAAATGCGCTGCTCCAGCGTGTTTTCGGAAATACGAGAGTCAGGGTGGTGGACATCCTCGGAAATATATGCAGCAAATACTCCTTTTCTGGGAATGACCATCGTATATCCTTCTGAATACAGCAACCCATATGCAGCATTAATGGTATTTTGGCTTAGAGACAAGTGCAGGGAAAGTTTTCGTTTAGAGGGCAGCTTCTCACCTGGAGAAATTCGTCCGGATAGAATCTCTTTTTTCAAAAATTGATAAAGCTGAATATATAGGGGGTCTTTCTTTGTGCTGTCCAGTAAGGGTGTGATATCAAGCAATTGTAACGCATCATTTCCTGATTATAGGGAAATTATATCAATCCTGAAAATCAATGCATATATTTTATTGGCAAATGTGAGCTGTAATTGTTTTGTATTTGATGTGTGTGCGATCGGTCTCCGATATTAAAACCAGGCAGCGAAATATAAATCCGGATAGGTTCCAGAAAAAAAGGAATTAAGGGCAGCCCGCTAGAATGAATAGGGATGGCGAATGGCTACACTCAAAATCATAACAGGAGAGAATCCATGGAAAATAAAAAGCGTCTGACGGAGATTGGCGAAGATTTGAGAAAAGCAGAAAGTAACTATAAAAAGTCCATTGAGCCTTATCGTTCTGTTTTGTGGAGCTACTGCTACAGGCTGACGGGCTCACCGTGGGACGCAGAGGATCTTGTGCAGGAAACTCTTTTGAAATCACTTTCGCTTCTCTCCAAGGTGTTTCAGGAGATGAACATTAAAGCATATTTATTCAGGATTGCCACAAACATCTGGATCGATCAGCACCGGAGAAGGAAAGCAGAAATTTTAGACGTATATCCAATTGAAATGGTGCAGGATTTTTCTGGCTCCATTCAATTTCAAACACTTGAAAATATGGAGTTTTTATTAAAACATCTTACACCTAAACAATTTGCATCAATGCTATTGACGGATGTCTTTCTTTTTAAAGCAGATGAAGCAGCCGATATAATCGGGACAACAAGGGGAGCTGTTTATGCTTCATTGGAACGGGGCCGATTAGCGTTAAAGAGCATTCAAATGGGTAAGGCGCAGCATAAAAAAGAACATGCAGTGAATCTGGAGCCTTTAAATATCGTGATTGAAAGACTTTTGGAGGGATTTCGCAATAAAGACCCGGAAGTGATTGCTTCCCTGCTCCATGAACATGTGAAAACAGAAATTATCCATGCAGGCATTGAATATGGAAAGGAGGAAACCAAGAAAAACTCGCTTAGAGATTGGGAAGAGTCGGCACAAAGGCAGGGTGAAACGGTTGCCCTTTATAAAAGTCTGTGGGGAAGGCCGGTCATTCTCGAAATGGAAAGAAGGGAGGAAGACATTTATTTGACAAACATTCACTGCGTTGAGTTGGAAGAGGGGTACGTAATGAACTGGAGGTTTTATTGTTTTTCCTGGGAATTAATGAACCTGGCTGCTCATGAGCTTAAAATAGGGCTGAATGCAAAGTGTTTTCAAAACCAGTTTTAATTTGCTTGAAAAAAGGAGGACGGCTTCCACCGGTCCTCCTTGCCCTATTCATTCCATCTCTCTTGTGATGCTTGTCAGTCCGTCTGCGGATGAAGCGACCTGGTCAAACGCTTTGCCTAAAGAAGTGATTACACCGGTGAATGAGATCAGTTCTTGCTCTATCCGGTTATTTTGCAATTTTGTTTCACCCATCGTCTTCAGAATCTGTTCAAAATGCTCCCCTGTTTCTTTCATGCTGCTGTTACCTTCTTTTACAGCTTCCCTAATTTTCTCAAGTGATGAAGTCAGCTTTTCTGCCTGGGAATTAGTATTTAAAATAAGGCCTGCAACGTTGGTGACCGATTTCTTTGTTTCATCTGAAAGCTTTCGTACCTCTTCTGCCACAATAGAGAAGCCTTTACCGTGTTCCCCGGCCCGGGCTGCTTCTATCGCAGCGTTCAGGGAAAGCAGGTTTGTCTGGTCAGCTATGCCTGTTACGATGCTTACGATTTCCTGCATCTGCTTCGAGATTTTCAGTAGAACCTGAAGATCATTTGATATGTCATTTACAGAATCATGGATATCTGACATATTAAGATTTTGTTTCTGCAGCTGTTCTTTTCCTTTTTGGGCTCTTTCTTCCGCCAGATTAGAAAGTTCCGTTCCTGTATTGGCGAGTGAAACAATTTCGTCTGATTGGGCATTAAGATGATGAAAGGATGCGTTCGTTTCCTGTGAAATCGCAGCCAAATTCTGCGAGGCATTTGCCACATTCCCGCGTATCAAATTCTTTTGTTCCTCTACCTCGTTTTTTAACCGTTCCGTCTCCGAGTCATATGCTTCCAAGACTAGCTGCTGCTCTAAATTCAGCATTTTAGATACAGCCTTCAAAGCTTGGAAGCCTTCTTCCTTATCTTCAATATTTTCTTCAATAATGGAAGAAAGTGAAAGAAACAAGTCCTGAAATGCGCACATATACCATTTTGTCTGCAATCCTATTTTTACATGTATTTGTGCTATTTTAATTCTTTTAAGAAAATAGGCATCGTTGATCACACCGTCAAACATCTCTGAAATATGCCGCTTCAGGGTATTCTTTAAGCGCTCAATTGAGCTGTGGTGATTAATGGTGTTTAATAGAGAAGGTTCATGTTCAAGGTTCTGATAAAACCTATCCACAATAAAATCCAATTTTTCCGCGGCGAATGGCTGAAGGAAGTTAATCATCCGTAAATCATCCTCTGTCAAACCTATCATCCTAATCTGCTTTTCTACAGAACTGCCTTTCGTTATTTCAAGCTCAGCTTTGCCCTGTCTTGCTGCAGTCTGCTTTTGTTTTGCCTTTTTAAAAATCATTATAATATGCCTCCTTGTGTATCTTTCGGAAATTCCCTTATGTATACTGCGCAATATCTTTTTCAAAAAGCGTCCTTTGCTGATTTAGACCTAATATTGATTGAAGCGAAAAGCTGCGAGGCTCCTGCGAAAATCAAGCGGCAAGTTTTACAGAGCTTTTTAAAATATTTTAAAAGACCGTATAATTCCGGCGAAAACATCCGTTTAATAAAGTGAAACCTTTTTGGAAATGGAGTGTGTCAGATGAATAGTCCAATAAAAAATAAGATAAATACCGTATTTATTCCTGTCACAAACCTGGAAAGATCAGCTGCCTGGTACAGCCGGCTGCTTGGCCAGGAATACAAAGAAAATGAAGCGAAGCGCCCTGTGTTTAATGTGAAAATGAGCGAGTATACGGGTCTGACACTGGATGCAGGGACAGAAGACAATCCTAATAACCCTGCACCTTCTAATTATCCGATTTTTAATTTCCATACTGATTCTATCGGCAATGCCAGGCAGTATATTAAGGAAATGGGATATGAAGGAGATATTAAAATCGTGAAATTTGCCGATTTTTCTTTCTTTACTATTAAGGACCCTGATGGGAATATAATTATGATTTGCAACGGCTGAGGGAGTGGTATGAGTGAAGTGATGAAGAAAAGCGGATGTATTCCAAAGGAGAACGAGACATGGATATTACCGAAATTTTAATGAAGTTAAAGATAAATCCTGCAGCTATTTATACAGAAATCCATGGAGGGATGGATTGTTCAGTATGGAAAATAGATGAGCCGTATGGTAAACAATTTGCCCTGCGCATCCTTCCTGCAGAACGCCATGCCCAATTTGCTAAAGAACAGGTGAGCATGAATCATGCCTTATCAAAAGGGGTAAAGGTCCCGGCAATACAATCGGTTACATTAATTGGAAATCATTCAGTTATGCTTACAGACTGGGTGAAGGGGGATACTGTTTTTCAGTTTCTGCTTGAACGCCCTGATACCGCGGAAGCACTGGGGATCCAATTTGGCAGTATGCAGAAAGAAATTCATTCAATCTCCGTTCAGGGATTTTCCTTAGAAAACTTCCAGAGCTGGCTGCTTCCTGCATCAGATGAAGAAAAAGAAACTTTGGATCAGCTGTCATCCGTACCTTTCCGGGAGAAGGTGCTGCTGCATTTGGATTATCATCCATTGAATGTACTTAGCGATGGCAGAAGGATTGCTGGTGTCATCGACTGGCCTAATGCATCATTGGGTGACTTCCGGTTTGATCTTGCACGGACCTGGTCTCTGATTCAGTTTCTCAAAAATAGGCTGCATAGTGATGTCCAGCAGACTGCAGCGGAAAATTTTGAAAAGGGCTGGATAGAGGGCTATGCCAGGCAATCTCAAGGAGAGTTTTCCATAGACCCTTTATTTAGAGCATGGGCAGGTATCCGTTTGATTCGTGATTTGGCAGGAAGTCTTACTGACAAGGATTTATGGATGATTCAGAAATGGAAAAGCGAAGCGGAGGAATTTTAAAAATTAATTTGACAACTACTTATTGCGGATATATATTTAATAAGGTTAAATATTAATCAAAATTAATTATTGCGCACCTTGGATATTGCAAACAGGAGGGTTCATGTGGAAGGCACAAGGAAATATCATGACCGTATACAAACCGGGCTTCAAGTCACAATCCAAAAGATACAGCCAGAAATGCTTGAAGCATTGAATAACCAGGGAGTCACGCCGACACAATGGTTTGTCCTGTCTTTTATAAAAAAGAATGGGATATGCAGAATTTCTCAGCTGGTGGACCTGATGGAAGTCAAGCCGAGTGCAGCTACTTTTATGATCGACCGGCTCGAGCAGGGAGGATTTGTATTCCGGGAGCACGACACAAAAGATAGAAGAGTGGTCAATATCGGACTGACGGATAAAGGCAGAGAAAAGTTTGGAATTATTTTATCTGAGAGAAGAGCTATTGTGGAACGCTGCCTTTCCATACTGTCAGAACAAGAGCTTTCCATGATGGCAGACATAATGGAAAAGCTTGCTGGCAGCACCGCGATTTGATTGGTAATAGAAAGAATAGATTGATTTAACAGGGAGAGAGATATGTGAACAATACAAACCAAGATTATAACCGTAAATTATTGCTGATTGGCCTGATCATCGCCATGTTTTTCTCGGCGCTGGACGGTACAATTGTAGGTACAGCCATGCCGAGGATTGTTGGCGATCTGGGCGGTTTAAGCATGATGACCTGGCTGACGACAGCTTATATGCTGACATCAACGACCATTGTACCCATTGCAGGTAAGCTGGCTGATTTATTGGGACGCAAAACTGTTTATGTGACAGGCCTTATAATTTTTATGGCAGGATCCGTCTTTTGCGGATTGGCAAATGATATGACAGAATTAATCATTTTCCGCGGAGTGCAGGGAATTGGCGGCGGAATTATGATGCCAATGGCCATGATTGTTATTGGAGACATGTTTACAGGAAAAGAAAGAGCCAAGTTCCAAGGGGTTTTTGGAGGAATTTATGGCCTTGCATCTGTTATTGGCCCGCAAATAGGCGGGTGGATTGTAGATTCTCTTAACTGGAAATGGGTATTTTATATCAACCTGCCAGTGGGCATTATCGCAACCATCTTTATTGCGATGGGATTAAAAGCGAAAAAGAATGAAGGGCCGATTAATTTTGACCTTGCCGGCATGTTTACTATGATTGTTGGGGTTGTTACACTGCTTCTTGCCCTAAGCTTTGGAGGCAAAGACTACGCATGGGGATCCTGGCAGATTATTACTTTATTGATTGTTGCGGCTGTCGGGCTGATAAGCTTTGTTTTCATTGAAACAAAAGCGAAGGAACCCATTTTGCCTATGTACTTATTTAAAAACAGGACCTTTACTCTATTAAATTTAATCGGCTTTTTTATGAGCGTCGGAATGTTTGGCGCTATAACATTCGTTCCCTTCTTCATGCAGGGGATTGTTGGAGTAAGCGCTACTGCTTCAGGCACGATTATGACGCCAATGATGATTACTATGATTGTTGCAAGTATCATAGGCGGCCAGTTAGTGTACAAAATCGGCATTAAAACACAAATCATAATTGGGATGCTGATTATGGCGGGCGGTTTTGGTCTGCTGACTACACTTAATATGGACACTACAAAATTAACTGCGACCACTTATATGGGAGTAATTGGCTTGGGAATGGGTCTGGTTATGCCGATCCTGACACTCGCACTTCAAGAGAGCTTTTCTAAAAAAGAACTGGGAGTTGTAACCTCATCCAGCCAGTTTTTCCGTTCTATCGGAGGGACCTTTGGGATTACCATCCTGGGTGCTGTCATGAACAGCAGGGCAGGAACCCTTTTAACAGATAAATTTGTTCCATTCCTTAACAGCCTGCCAAGCCAGGCGGAAGCCATGAGTGCAAAGTTTAAATACATGGTTGATGATAACCCAAGCGGCTTATTTCAGATGCTTTTCTCACCAGAAGCTCTGAAGAAAATACCATCAAGCTTATTGGATAAGATGCTGCCGATTATTAAAACTTCACTGATGGATTCCCTGCATACTGTATTTTTTGCAGGCTTGATTTTCATTGTTATTGGAGCAGTATTTACATTGTTCCTTCACAAAATTCAATTATCAAATAAGAAAACCCAGGAACCGATTTCTGAGGAAACGAACGCTTCACCGGAACTGGGATAACGAAAACAAACAGCCGGGAATAATTTCCGGCTGTTTTGGTTTTTTTAGGAAATTTAGAAGCTTTCACAAAAAAGTGCAAGCTTCCATTATTCGTTTTTTCATCCAGAAATTCATCATAAATTTGCAAGTTGGATGATTAAGAAAGAGAGAGTTTTTTAGGAGAAAAGCAATAGCATAAAGTACGTGAGCAGTTAGTTGAATCTGGGGATTTTTGAAAATGGCTTTTAAAAGGTCTGCGATTATTCCAAATCATTATTAATCTGCTCTTCATATTGATCGCGTTTTGACTCATTGTAAAGCTGGCTGATTTCCCGTGCCACTTCATCCAAGAACTCATCAGAAAGCAGCGGATTTTTTTCCTTGCGCATGACGTCCCACCTCTTTCGTACTGTTATTATTTGCATATTGGAGAATTCCATACATATAAGACAATCATATAACATATTCCTTTAATTTTCTAATTATTTGCTCAATATTTACTATTTTGTGATAAAAGACTCTTGAAACAAGCGTACTTTTGTATTCAATTGAAGGAATGTCCCCTGCAGCAGGTATTTTGTGCAAGAGAGGATTGCAGAATCAGTGAATGAATTTTAAGGCTCTATTAATCTTGACAGCTAATGTACGCTGCCAGTGCCAGCACCCTCGGAATGTTTGGGAGGCTGGGTTTTATCTGTGCTGAGGCTATATGACTATTTTATATGAAAGCGATTTCAATAATTCTTTTAACGTGATAAAGTAGAGAAGGATTATTCCACATAATGACAGGAAAAGGGAGGGGTTTGGATGAGCTTCAAATTGTTTAAAAAAGGGATTGCAGCTGCGGCAGCATGTATCCTATTGCTGGGGATGATTTTTTCATTCAGTTTTGCGCAAACGTTTGCAGAAGGAAAAACTAAGATTATAATTCACTATCAGGAAGCGAAAGGAAATACGAAGGATTGGAATTTATGGGTCTTCTCTGAGGGCGGCGAGGGAAAAGCCTATCCGTTTACCGGCAGTGATGCCTTTGGCAAGATAGCCGAGATAGAATTGGACGGAAATTTTAAAAAAGCAGGATTCATTGTACGCACTGATAGCTGGGAAAAAGACGGCGGCGACCGAATGATTGATATTTCCGGGGGAGAAGGCGAGGTCTGGGTAAAAGCCGGGGACGATCGTACATATACAGAGCCGCCTGACGGGGAATATCGCAATCTTCCTTCCTATGAAAATATCAATGTAACAGTCCATTATTTCCGTTATGACAATCAATATGACGGCTGGAATTTATGGGCATGGCCTGAAGGCGGCAATGGTGAGGCAGTGACATTTATGGAAAGTGACGATTATGGAAAAGTAGCGCACATCGTTTTGCATGATCTAAAGGATGTTCATAAGGTAGGGATGATTGTCAGGAAGAGCACAGCGGAAAACGAGTGGGCGGAAAAAGAGTTTGATAACCGCTTTGTGACAAAATTTAAGCCGGACGGTTCAGCCGAGGTATGGATCGCACAAGGGCAGGATCGGATTTATTATGATAAAGATTCTGTGGATAAAACACCGAAAATCGTTAAAGCTTCAATTGATGCTTTTAATGAGATTACCTTTGAAACGAATTTTCCATTTGATGCATCCAAGGCTGGATTATCACTCTCGGGAGACACAAAAATCAAGGAAGTCATTCCTTACGATAGTAAAACAGGAATTTTTACGAATAAAGTGAAAATTATAACAAAAGAGAATTTGAATCTTTCGAAAACCTATGAAGTTACAAAGGAAAATTTCGGAACGGCACCTGTTGAAACGGGAAAGGTGGTACGTTCTCCAGAATTTGATTCCCTATTCTATTATGGAGGACATGATCTAGGCAATACCTATACGAAGAGAGGAACGTCATTCCGTGTTTGGGCTCCAACGGCTAGCGAAGCAAAAATTGTAACCTACCGTTCCTGGGATGATAAAACAGGCAAGGAGACTTCTCTCAAAAAAGCAGAACGGGGAACCTGGACTTCCTTCATTAAAGGAGACCAGGAGGGTTTGATATATACGTATAAGGTGAAAATCGGGAACAAATGGAACGAAGCAGTTGATCCATATGTCCGCGCTGTAACTGTTAATGGAGATAAAGGTACAGTTGTTGATCTTAAAAAAACCAATCCTGCTAAGTGGAGCGGCAGAATGAAGCCGTTCACACCTGAAGATGCAATTATTTACGAACTGCATGTTAGAGATCTTTCGGAGGATCCTAAATCTGGGATTAAGAATAAAGGTAAGTATCTGGGCGTAGCAGAGGAAGGGACTAAAGGACCCGGCGGCGTTAAAACAGGATTGAACCATATCAAGGATTTGGGTGTAACTCATGTACAGCTTCTGCCAATCTATGATTATCGTACAGTGGATGAAACAAAGCTGGATCAGCCGCAATTCAACTGGGGATATGACCCTAAGAACTATAATGCCCCTGAGGGTTCATATTCAACAGATCCATATAATCCTGCCAAGCGGATCACAGAGGTTAAACAGATGGTCCAATCTCTTCACAAAAATAATTTAAGAGTAATTATGGATGTTGTTTATAATCATATGTTTTCAGCTAGTGAATCAAACTTCCAGCAGCTTGTTCCCGGCTATTATTTCAGATATAACGAGGACGGAACATTGGCAAATGGAACAGGGGTAGGAAACGATACAGCATCCGAACGGAAAATGATGAGGAAATTCATCGTTGACTCTGTAAGCTACTGGGCGAAGGAATATAACCTGGACGGCTTCCGGTTTGATTTAATGGGGATTCTTGATATAACGACCATGAATGAAGTGAGAAAATCTTTGAATAAAATCGATCCTTCCATCATCGTTCTTGGAGAAGGATGGGACTTGAACACCCCGCTTGATCCTTCCCTGAAGGCCAATCAAAAGAATGCCTCAAAAATGACAGGAATTGCTCATTTTAATGACGGCATTCGGGATGCCATAAAAGGCAGTGTCTTTGAAGATGAAGATCCGGGTTTTGTGAATGGGAGAGAAAATACCGAAAATAGCATTAAAGAAGGGATAAAAGCAGGTATTGATTATCCGGCTTCCATCGCCACATATAAGGATCCGGGACAGGTTGTGGAGTATGCGGAAGCACATGACAATCTTACTGTTTGGGATAAATTGCAGAAGACCAACCCTGAAGATTCACTTGCGGTCAGGAAAAAAATGCATGAGCTTGCTTCTTCCGTTGTCCTGACGTCGCAGGGGATTTCCTTTATCCATGCGGGGCAGGAATTCATGAGAACCAAGGGTGGAAATGGAAACAGCTACAATGCACCAGACTCCACGAATCAGCTTGATTGGCAAAGGCGTGCCGATTTTGATAAAGAAGTGAAGTACATGAAAGGGCTTATTGAGCTCCGAAAAGGCCACCCTGCCCTAAGGATGAGAACAGCTTCTGATATCCGCAAGCATCTATCATTCCTAAAAGCACCGAAAAACACGGTGGCGTACCATATCAATGGACATGCCACTCGAGATCATGCAAAAGACCTTGCCGTCATTTACAATGCCAACAGAAAAGCTGTTTCTGTTGCACTTCCATCCTCAGGGACGTGGAAGGTGCTTGTTAACGGAGAAAAATCAGGGAATAAAACATTGCAGGTTATAAAAGGATCAAAAGTCAATGTGCCTGCACTGAGCACCTTTGTACTTGAAGTGAAATAAGCAAAATGAAGAAGCGAAGATCAGGTAAAGGAAATCCTGATCTTCCTTTTTACAACTATTTCAGGAGGAAAAAGATATGAAAAGAAAGCCGCTCTTTCTTGTAATCTTGTTTTTTATGTTCTGCTCGTTTTTCACACCTGCCCACTCGCATGCAGCCGATTACAGCAAGGTTGTAGTCAGGGGAAGTGAAGCGCCGCTTGACTGGGGCTCGGATAATAACCAGCTTGCTAAGCAAAGCGATGGAACCTGGAAATCAAAGCCCATTCCTCTGGCAGGAGGGAAAGTGGTTGAATTTAAATATGTGAGAGATGGAAATTGGATGGATGGAGACAACTTAACATTCACCCCTCCTCAATCAGGAAACTACGTATTTGTTTTTCACCCTGAAAATGAAAGGACAGTGGATCTTAAACTCACAGAAGCTGAAGGTAAAGTGACCTTGAACCTGACATTGCCCGCTTCTGCTCCCAGCTGGGCAGTTCCATCTGTAGCTTCCAGTCTCAACAATTTCAATTATGGAGTCACTTACATGACAAGAACAGGTGAAAGAACCTGGACTCTTACTTTAACGGGCAATCCGGGCGAATCGTTCACATACCTGTATGGGCTGGGGGATATTAAATATGCAGAAGACCGCCAGCTGCCGCGTGAAGCGGTATTCAGCAAAGAAGGAACAATCTTCAATGATACAATTTCATCTTTTAAAGCTGTCCCTGTGGCAAACAATGTGAGCCATAATTATGACTTTATGCCAAAGGTGCCTGACAGCAAGGATAATGTGCGGATAAAGGTCCAGGCTGAACACTATGGTCCTATTGATAAAGGAGGAATTTATTATACAACCGACGGATCTTCTCCTTCCGGAAAAAGAGGGAAGGTGCTAAGAGGGAACTTTGTTCCTCTGACAGTACAATCATCGTCGAAAAATGAGGATGGAATGATTACAACTGTCTTCAGCGGAATGATACCGAAGCAGAAAAATCAGACAAGAGTAAAGTACAAAACAGATATTTGGTACTCAAAGGGGAAAGGATCTCAATTTGCAGATACCAATAGCCTTACAGCTGAGGATGCCACAGAATTTGCTTATTATGTGGATCAGTTCAAATCTCCCGATTGGGCCAAAACTGGGTCCATTTATCAGATTTTCGTGGACAGATTCATGGATGGAAATATAAAAAACGACGATCCCAAAAGCCTTGCCCTGCCATATGATGAGCGCCTTAAGGGCTGGATGGGCGGAGATCTTGCTGGTGTAAAAGAAAAACTTGGATATATTCAGAGCCTGGGTATTAAAACAATTTGGATATCCCCTGTTTTTGAGGGTCCTTATTCACATGGCTACCATCCGGCCAGTTTCACTAAAATCGACCGCCGTTTCGGTGATGAGGAATTAATGAAATCAATTATTAAAGAAGCTCACCGAAGAGGGATGAAAGCTGTATATGACCTTGTCCCGAATCATACTTCAAACCAGCATCCGTTTTTCAAGGATGCACAAAAAAATGGAGAAAAGAGCCCTTATTATAAGTGGTATACCTTTACGCACTGGCCGGACAAATATGAAACCTTCAGCGGTGTTTCAGAACTCCCGCAGTTAAACAATGACAATCCAGACACTAGAAACTACATGCTGAAAACGGTTGTGCCATTTTGGCTTAAAAATCTGAGGTTTGATGGATTCAGGCTGGATTATGCAAAAGGCCCGAGCTACAGTTTTTGGGTAGATTTCAGATATACTGTAAAAAGAATTAATCCGGATGCCTATATTTTTGGAGAGGTTTGGGACAGCCGCGAAAAAATCAGCACCTATGCAGGAAAACTCGATGGTGCTCTCGACTTCCCTATGCAGGGCGCCCTCAGTGATGTTTTCGCCAAGGATAAATCTATGAAGGAACTTGGAGAAGCAATCACAAGCAACGAGAAAACATATCCGAAGGAATTCCGGATGAATACGTTCCTCGATAATCATGATATGCCGCGTTTCTTATTCGAAGCTGGCGGGGATACAAATAAATTAAAGCTGGCTGCTGCTGCCCAATTTACCCTGCCAGGCACACCTGTTATTTATTACGGAACAGAAGTAGGCCTATCGCAAAGCAAAGACCATAATCAGGTTACGGATTATAAAGACCGCTATTTCCGCGAAATGATGCCGTGGGATCCCAAGGTTCAAAACCTGGAGCTTAAAAAGTATTATCAGCAATGGATTTCCCTGAGAAATCATGAAATAGCCCTTCAAAAAGGCACCTATAAACAAAAACTTATAAATGATAATGTGCTTGTTTTTGAAAGAATCTATAAGAAAGATCGCCTGCTTGTGGTCATCAACAAATCACAAACCGTGCCTGTAAAGCTGAGCAGTGCTGACTTCAAATATGCTGAAAATACCTTAACGCATAATTACCTGAAAACACAAAAGACAGGGGGATCAGTCTTCCGGCAATAAAAGGAACGGTTTCAGTTTATAAACTTTCCGGCACTCCGCACAAGGGGAAGTAAGGATTATGTGATATTGGCCCGCAATCCATATGGATTGCGGGTTTATTAAGTCTAATACAACATTCTCTGCGGCGGAGATAAGTGGTGGACGACTTGACTGCTCGTAATTAACCCTTTTAAAAATTAGCTCCTGCAAAAAAATATGTACTGAACAGCAAAAAAAAAGAAACAGTCCAATTGCTCGTTTATGATTGCTGATGAAGCTTCACAGAAAAATATTATGTTTATGTGTTTGATAAAAGGGTTAATAGAAGGCAGGCATTTATCCAGAAACAGTTTCACGTAGTGGAAGAGACAGAAATTTGCTCAATTTAGGGGGAGGATAAAGTTGGATTTTTGCCTGAAAATGTGATCCAATTTCAGACTTCTGACGTTATCCTGATAAAAGACCTTATAAATGAAAAGAGGAGTATATACATGAAACGATTTTCTTCCATTATGGCTGCCGCTTGTTTATCAGGATTGCTCCTCGCAGGATGCCAGGAAACTCCTGTCATGGACACTATCCGTTCAAGCCACTCCCATTCAGCAAGTCCGGAAAAAAAGAAGCAGGATGTAAAGAAAATGTCCAAGGATCCCATTTTTAAAGAATTTGCACTCTCTGAGGAGATGCGGCCCCTTTTGTAAACAAACGTATAGAACTGGAAAGAAGGCAAATTGAAGAAAGCCAGGGATTGATTCCATCTAGAATAAAAATCCCTTCACTAAAAATAGATACCAAGGTAGAAAAAGCAGGAATCTTAAAGAACGGGGAAATGGATGTTCCGAAAGATGACAAGCATGCGGCGTGGTTTGAGCCTGGAACAATTCCGGGCGAACTGGGAAGTGCAGTGATTGATGGGCATGTGGATAATAAAACTGAACCTGCGGTTTTCTTCAAATTAAAAGAACTGAAAGCTGGGGATGAAATCATTCTCTATGACCGGAAATCAAAAAAAATGACTTTTACTGTTCAGAAAAAGAAGAGTTATCCATACAAAAGTGCACCGATTAAAGAAATTTTCGGCAAGAGGGATAAGGCAAGGCTGAATGTCATTACCTGCACCGGACTTTTCG
>NZ_CP183879.1:990000-2255000 GCF_048572925.1 Peribacillus sp. B-H-3
CCCAAGGGTTGGGCTGTTCGCCCATTAAAGCGGTACGCGAGCTGGGTTCAGAACGTCGTGAGACAGTTCGGTCCCTATCCGTCGTGGGCGCAGGAAATTTGAGAGGAGCTGTCCTTAGTACGAGAGGACCGGGATGGACGCACCGCTGGTGTACCAGTTGTCTTGCCAAAGGCATAGCTGGGTAGCTACGTGCGGACGGGATAAGTGCTGAAAGCATCTAAGCATGAAGCCCCCCTCAAGATGAGATTTCCCATAGCGCAAGCTAGTAAGATCCCTGAAAGATGATCAGGTTGATAGGTCTGAGGTGGAAGCGTGGTGACACGTGCAGCTGACAGATACTAATCGATCGAGGACTTAACCAAATTGAAAAGCGGAGAAAGCCCGCATAAACCGGTAGGATGATGGAGCTTCTGGCGGAAGAGACGGATGTCTCAGACAGAAGAAGCGAAGCAGCCGTACGGTTTGGCTTTCGCAGCCAGACAGCATGTATTGTTCCTGAATGCAAAATCTTCTTCTATTATCTAGTTTTGAAGGAACAACGTTCCTCATAGTTTGGTGGCGATAGCGAAGAGGTCACACCCGTTCCCATTCCGAACACGGCAGTTAAGCTCTTCAGCGCCGATGGTAGTTGGGGGTTCTCCCCCTGTGAGAGTAGGACGCCGCCAAGCAAACGAGAGGCCAGCAGAGATGCTGGTCTTTTTTGTGTGCAGAAATGGATATTTTATAAGAGCTAAATGAGTCCAGTAAACCAAAACCTGAATGGGGAGAACCAAGGAGGTCGATGATCGAAGAAGTGAGCACCGGCGTATACGGTGTACACGAGGAGCGGAAGTGCTGAAGCTGACAAAGAGATCCTACGGTTACCGCCATTCGGCAGTTAAGCATTCGCCGATTGCAGTTGGACTGCAAGGAGTGAGCCATTTTGATTAATACAAGAGAGTTACTTTTTATATAGATAGGAAACAGCTTGATTCTTTATGGTAAGATAATGAGTTTAAGCTCAGGGGAAATACAAATGAGCGGCTGCCGTTGGCATGCTCATTAGAGAAAGCAGGAGTTGTTACCACCGGCTACAGTACCTGTTTTTTAATGATTTTGTATAATTCATTATAAATAGGGCAATAAAGAAAATAAGTTGTTCTTTTAACAAAATGCTTGCAAAACCCCGAAAATAACCTTTATTAAGTGACAAATGCACAGAAGATATGATATGTTTTGGATTCTACATAAAATATTGAAAAAGAGGTGTTTTAATATGAATAAAACTGATTTAGTGAATGCAGTGGTTGAACAGGCTGAATTATCAAAGAAGGATGCTTCTAAAGCTGTGGATGTGCTTTTGGAGACGATTACTAATACTCTAGCTAAGGAAGAGAAAATCCAGTTAATCGGATTTGGCACATTTGAAGTGCGTGAGCGCGCTGCACGTACGGGCCGCAATCCTCAGACTGGGGAAGAATTGAACATTCCAGCTTCCAAGGTTCCTGCGTTTAAACCAGGCAAAGAGTTAAAAGAAGCTGTAAAGTAAGCTTATACCTGTTTAAAAGGCTCATAGGTTTTCCTATGGGCCTTTTTTGCGCCTTCTTAAAGGCTTGTCATTGAATTAAAGGAAGAGAGAGCCAGCATATTATTTTTACATAAGTCTTTAGGTTAGCGTTATTTCTGCCGAAATAAGATAGAGAGATTTTATTAAAAAGGGGAAAATTATTTGTACATGCAGGGACATTATAATTGGGGGTTTGTGTGCCTTTCAATATTGATTGCCGTATTTGCTTCGTTTACGGCACTTGATCTTGCAGGCAGAATAACCTTAGCCCGAAATGGGGCAAAAAAGCTATGGCTGATGGGCGGTGCAGTGACAATGGGCCTTGGTATCTGGTCCATGCACTTTGTGGCCATGCTGGCGTTTAGTTTGCCGGTAATGGTTAATTATGATGCTTCAATCGTTCTTTTCTCAGTTGCAGTGGCCATATTAGCCTCGTTTACAGCCTTGTTTGTCGTAAGCCGCGAGAGAATGGCAAATATTCATTTGCTGATCGGCGGGCTATTTATGAGCACCGCTATCATTTTGATGCATTATACCGGCATGATGGCTATGCAGATGCAGGCTGCTGTCCATTACAACAAGCTGCTGGTTACTTTATCCGTATTCATTGCTCTCGCTGCATCCTTGGCAGCGTTGAAGATCTCCTTTTTTTTCAGGGTGAAGTCGGGAAATCATTTTTTAGGAAAATTATTAAGTGCAATTGTGATGGGTTCCGCCATTTCTGGAATGCATTATACAGGAATGGCTGCAGCAAGCTATCGTGCCCAGGGACAAATGGTCCATCATATGGCATCAGGCGGGTTCCGAATGGATACAGCCATCCTGGCAGGAGGAATAGGTGCCGCCATTCTAACGATCCAGATTTTTGTTTTATTTTCTTCAGGAATGGACCGAAAGCTGGCCATCCAGAATAAAAGGCTCCAGGAAAGCCAGCAGCGGTATGATTCTCTTGTAAGGCATAACCTGGATATCATTTTTTCCTTGGATGCTTCCGGCAGCCTCTTAAGTTTTAATCCTTCTTTAACAGATGTATTGGGATATTCTGCAGAAGAAGTTCCATACCTTTCTTTTGATTCTCTGCTTTCTGAAGAAGAGGGATTGCGGGCAAGGAAGTACCTGACTAATACGATAAGCGGAATTCCTGAAAGATTTGATATCGAGGCAATCCATAAAAATGGAAATTCTGTCATGTTGAATGTGACGACTGTTCCGGTTTATATCGATAAAAAAATTGATGGCATTTATGGAATCGCTAAAGATATTACTGAACAGGTTAAGGCTCTGGAGATTATTCATAAGCAGGCATATCAGGATGATTTAACGTCCCTGCCAAACAGGCGCTCCTTCAGAGAACAGGTTTCCCGGGTGCTTCAAGAAATGGACCTAAGCAAATCAGCTGCCATTTTCCTGCTGGATATGGACCGGTTCAAGACAATTAATGATACGCTGGGACATTCTTATGGAGATTTGTTATTGGTGGAAATGGCCTCACGTTTTGAAAAGGCCATCGGTGCAAATGTATTCTTGGCAAGAATGGGCGGAGATGAGTTTACTTTGTTTCTCCCAAATATAAAGCATGTTTCGGAGGCTGAACAGCTGGCAGATAAACTGCTCAAATCTCTGAATGAGCCGTTTACGCTAAATCATCATGAAATATACACGACTGCAAGCATTGGGATTGCCATTTTTCCTCAAGATGGATCAGATATTGAAGAGCTGCTTAAAAAAGCAGATTTAGCTATGTACCTGGCAAAGGAAACGAGTAAGTCCAACTATCAGATTTACACAAAATCCATTGATAGCCGTTTAGATAAGATTCAATTGGAAGAAGAGATGAGAAGGGGAATTGAATCAGAGGGTGAATTTATCCTTCACTACCAGCCGAAGATTCATATAAAGTCTGAAGAGGTGACAAGCTTGGAGGCGCTGGTACGCTGGAATCATCCGCGGCTTGGATTTGTATCTCCTGCAGATTTTATCCCGCTAGCAGAAGAAACGGGTTTAATTGTTCCATTAGGCGAAAAAATATTAAGAATGGCCGTTGCACAGCTAAAAAAATGGCATGAACAGGGATTTTCCCATCTTCAGGTGGCTGTGAATGTGGCAACAAGGCAATTTATGGAGAACAGCTTTCTCAGCGAGCTGGAAACAATTCTGAAAGAGTATAATCTGGAGGGGAAATATCTGGAATTGGAGATTACAGAAAGCACGGCGATGAAAAATGTGAGCCGGGCCATTTATACGTTCAATAAGCTGAAGGAGATGGGCGTAGAAATTGCCATAGATGATTTCGGAACTGGTTATAGTTCTCTTGCTTATCTGAAGGATTATCCAATCAATACTCTTAAAATTGATCAGTCCTTCATAAGGAATTTGTCTGAAGGAAATACGGCTGGGACAGATGAAGCAATTACAGCTTCCATAATCAGCCTTGCTAAAAATATGCAGCTTAACATAGTGGCGGAAGGGGTAGAAACAGAAAACCAGCTGAATTTCTTAAAAGAAAATGATTGTGATACTGTGCAAGGCTATTTGTTCAGCAGGCCCCTTTCCGCTGAGGATCTCAAGAGAAGTTCCTGCAGAAACCCCTGTTGCAAACCTAGCGCAAAAAGAGCCATTTCATATGTACGGCACCCCAAAAGCTAGAGCTCTAACTTCTGGGGTGCCGTACATTCATATTGGCTCTTTTTATTTTGGGGTTTTGATGAAGGCTAGGCCTCCAAAGCACTATTTAGGTCATATTGCTCCAGGTCTATATCGGTTTCAAGCCCGAGTGCAAGCTTTGATAGCTGATAACCAATGTAGGGTCCCATTGTAAGGCCTGAAGCTCCAAGTCCGTTAGCGGCCAATATTCCCTCCCAGCCTGGCAGGGAACCGATAACAGGCAAAAAGCCCGGTGTAAAGGGGCGAAATCCAGTTCTGGCTTCAAGAAAGGAAGCTTTTTCGAGCCCAGGTGCAGAAAGTAAGGCCTTATTCAAGACTTCCTGCAATCCTCCAGCCGTAACCCGGCTGTCGTATTCTTCTGTATTTTCATGAGTTGCCCCGGCTACCAGCCTGTCTTCAAAGGCCAACAGATACTGATCACTTGGAGGCATGACGACGGGCCAGGTTTTTGTGCTTGTCCCAGGCAGCTTTAGATGAACGATTTGCGCCTTTTGGAAGGTGACTTGAAAATTTACTCCAAGGGGCTTCAGCAGCTGAGTTGCCCAGGCGCCGGCACAGACAATTACCATACCTTCCAGGACTTCACCATTCACGTTAGCCCCGATTACCTGTTTATCCTTAAAATTCAGAGATGCTGCTCCCTCTATAAAAACAGCACCGTTTTTTTCGGCAGCCCTGAGCAGGGAATCACGGAGAGCACGCCCATCAACACGTGACGCCCCGCTGACATGGACAGAACCGATTCCTTCTGCAAGAGGAGGGAAAAGGCTCTTTGTCTGCTCAGGATTAAGAATAGTGATATCACCCATCTCAGGAGCGTCTTCTTTTCGCTTTAATGCCCGTTCTTTCATGGCAATAAGCTTTTCGCTATCGCTGTGGAGGCTGATCGCGCCGACTTGTGCATATCCGGTATCTGTTTCACCGTCCTGTTTAAGGGACTCTATCAGATCCGGGTAAAACCTTGCACCTTCTTTTGCAAGCCTATACCAGGCTTTATTGCGGCGCTGCGACAGCCATGGACAAACAATGCCTGCTGCTGCATCAGTAGCCTGCCCCCTGTCTTTACGGTCAGCAATGACAACCTCTGCCCCGCTTTTGGCCAGCTGATAAGCCGTGGAAGCACCAAGGATTCCAGCTCCGATCACTATGTATCTCTGCATAAATAGACACTCTCTTCTTTATCAGCATCAGCACATGTTTCACAATGGCAATGCATTAATATGCTAAATATAGAGATTATCATAACATGGGGTCCTTGGTTTATCCAAAGGAAGAGGAAATCCATGCATGGTTGAATCAAAAAAATGGAATATTCTAAAATTTAATAGACAGCTGATTGACTGAATGCAGGAATCTTGTTACGATTTTCAATATGGCAAGTAGAGGAGGGCATTATGAATACAGTATCTGGCTTTTATTTAAAAGAATACGCTCAAAGCTTGGATAGAGATGATCCCCTTAAGGCATATAGGGATGAATTTTATACAAAGCCAGGCAGCATTTATTTGGACGGAAATTCATTGGGGCTTTTGTCAAAAAGAGCAGAAAAATCTCTGCTTAATACACTGAATGACTGGAAGACATATGGCATCGACGGATGGACACAGGGAAGCAATCCCTGGTTTTACTTATCAGAAAAAATGGGAGCGCTTTCAGCGCCCTTAGTTGGGGCATCATCTCCTGATGAAGTGATTGTCACAGGCTCCACAACGGTTAACCTTCATCAATTGCTGGCCACATTTTATAAACCTAAGGGAGACAGAAAAAAAATCTTGGCGGATGAATTAACGTTTCCTTCCGACATTTATGCCATGCACAGCCAGCTGGAAATGCATGGATATGATAAAACGAATTTGGTGCAGGTGAAGAGCAGGGACGGGCGATTCTTGGAAGAAGATGATATTATTGATCAAATGACGGAAGAAATTGCGTTAATTATATTGCCGACAGTCTTATACCGAAGCGGCCAGATTCTTGATATGGAACGTCTGACAGCAGAGGCGCATGAAAGGGGCATTATCATTGGGTTTGATGGCTGCCATTCTGTAGGAGCCATTCCGCACTATTTTGGCGAATGGGGTGTGGATTTTGCTTATTGGTGCAATTATAAGCATCTTAATGGAGGACCGGGAAGCGTTGGAGGCCTTTATGTGAATTCCAGGCATTTTGGAAGGAGCCCGGGGCTTGCAGGGTGGTTTGGATCTGATAAAAACAAACAATTCGATATGGAGCATCTGCTGACCCCGGCACAAAATGCAGGAGCGTACCAAATTGGGACCCCGCATGTGCTTAGCATCGCCCCTTTGATCGGTTCGCTCGAGATGTTCGGTGAAGCAGGAATTGATAGGATACGCCAGAAGTCCCTCCAAATTAATGAATATTTGATGAATCTGATTTCTTTTGAGCTTGGGAATATGGGCTTTTTTATCGGTAACCCAAGGGAGGATAGCCGCAGGGGCGCACATATCAGCCTGGAACATAAAGAAGCAGCGCGGATTTGCAAAGCCCTTAAGGCAAATGGAATCGTGCCGGATTTCAGGGCTCCTAATATCATTCGCCTGGCTCCGGTCGCCTTGTATACAGCCTACACAGATGTGTGGGAGGCAGTTCAGATTCTTAAGAAAATCATGATTGAGAAAGAATATGAAAACTTTAAGAATGAGCGGGACGTGGTTGCTTAAGACAAGGCAGGGAGGATGAAAATTGAATAGATATAAAAGCAGTAAGAATCCCCCTGAAAATGCGGGATTAAAAAGGGAAATGAGTACGAAGCAGCTGACCATGATCGCCATGGGATGCGCCATTGGGACTGGATTGTTCCTGGGAAGCGGCCTTGCCATTACGACTGCGGGCCCAAGCGTATTGGTGAGTTATGCCATTGGGGCATTTATTGTACTTTTATTAATGGGATGTTTAGCTGAAATGACGGTCGCCTACCCTACCTCGGGCTCCTTTGGGACCATTGCTGAGAAATATGTCAGCCCCATGGCGGGATTTCTGGTCCGCTATTCGTACTGGATTGCCAATGTGCTGGCAGTCGGTGTGGAGATAAGCGCCAGCACGGTGTATATGAAATATTGGTTTCCTGCAGTTCCGCAGATATGCTGGATTTTATTATTTGCCATCCTGTTAATCTATGTAAATTTGAAAAGTGTACATACCTTTGCAACTTTTGAATACTGGTTTTCAATGATTAAAATCAGCGCCATTATTTTATTCATTCTGCTGGGGATATATGTATTAACCGGTTCTTCACATGCTGAAATGGGGCCAGGACATTTGACAAATGACGGAGGCTTTCTCCCATTTGGAGTAAGAGGAATGTGGATAGCTGTATTCATTTCCCTATTCAGTTTTCTTGGGACAGAGTTAATTGCAGTTACGGCCGGGGAAACAAAGGATCCTGATACGGCTGTACCGAAAGCTTTGAAAGCAACGGTGTTCAGGCTTTCGCTGTTTTATGTAGTGACTATCGGGATCATGCTGATGATTGTTCCATGGAAGTCTGCCGGCATCGATCAGAGTCCGTTTGTTAAGGTCATGGAAATACTAAAGATTCCTTATGCATCCGGAGTCATGAATTTTATTGTTTTGACTGCTGCTTTATCCGCTATGAATAGCCAGCTTTATGCCTCGACAAGGATGATTTTTTCCTTGTCTCGCGAAGGCTCGGCTCCGGCCGTTTTCGGCAGGGTAAATAAACATGCAGTACCGAAGAATGCGCTGGCTGTCTCAACCGCAGGGATTTTTCTTGCAGGGATTGTCAGCGCCCTTAAACCGGACACCTCTTATTCTTTCATGATGGGCATTTCCATGTTCGGTGCCATTTTTACCTGGTTCATGATATTTGTTTCACATTTGTTTTTCAGGCAACAATGGGAGAGAAATGGCGGGAGGAAATTGCCGGTGAGAATGATGGGATATCCGTACCTGCCTTTGTTAGGAGCATTTCTTTTGCTTTGCCTCATTGTCACTACATGGTTTACCGATTTTAAGATTCTGCTTCAGTTTGGTGTTCCATGGCTTTTATTTTTGTCACTGATTTACTGGATCAGTAAAAAGCGAAAGCGCAGATCAGTTTAAGCATTCATGCAGAAAAGGGGATTTCCGGGATGGAAAAAGGCAATCAAGGAAAGGAAAATCAACTCCATACAGATTTTGAAAAAGAAATGTCATATGGAGATTATCTTCAACTTGATAAAATCCTTACGAGCCAGCATCTCTTGTCAGATCATCATGATGAAATGCTTTTTATCGTAATCCATCAAGCAAGCGAGCTATGGATGAAGCTTGCGATTCATGAATTGACTGCCGCAACGGATTGTATCATGGATAATAATCTTGAGCCTTCATTTAAAATGCTTTCCAGGGTGTCGAGGATTCAGCAGCAGCTGACCCAATCCTGGAGCGTCCTGTCTACCCTGACACCCTCTGAATATATGGAATTCAGGGACAAGCTAGGACATTCCTCCGGTTTTCAATCCTATCAAAACCGGCTCATCGAATTTGCACTTGGCAGCAAAAACTCTAAAATGCTATCTGTCTATCAGCATGATGAAAAACTGATGCAAATTATGCAGACAGCCCTGCATGCGCCAAGCATTTACGATGCTGCCATCGGGGCACTTTCCCATAAGGGGCTGCACATAGATGAAGATGTGCTTAATCGCGATTATTCTGAGCCCTATCAGCATAATAAAAGTGTAGAGGATGCATGGCTTACTGTTTATCAAAATGTCGGGCAGTATTGGGATTTATATGAACTGGGAGAAAAGCTGTCAGATATCGGCAGCCAGCAGCAAATTTGGCGATTTAACCACATGACAACGGTCGAACGGATTATTGGGCATAAGCAGGGCACAGGGGGATCTTCAGGAGTGACCTACTTAAAAAGAGTGCTGGACCAGGGGTTTTTTCCTGAAATATGGAGCCTTAGAACCCGGTTATAGAAATAATCCGCAGCGCGAGTTCAAAAAAGGAGAGGTATCCAAATGAATAAATGGATAGATATTTCCCAGAAGCTTAATGAAAGGGTTGCTGTTTGGCCGGGAGATACTGCGTTTTCCTATCAGCGGAATTGGACAAAAGAAGAAAGCGGATCTGTTAATGTCGGACAGCTGACTATGAGTATACATACCGGCACACATATTGATGCCCCTTTTCATTTTGACGATGAAGGAAAAAAGACGGGTGAATTGGATTTAGAGCTGTATATCGGAAAAGCCCGGGTCATTCATCTCCTTGGCAGGAATTCCATATCCACCCTGGATGTTAGCCAGTTTAATCTAGAGGGAGTGATGCGCCTCTTGATTTATACGGGCTCCTGGAAGGACAGAAGTGTTTTCCCCGATTCGATCCCGCCGATTGAACCGGATTTGGCCGTGTGGCTTGCGGATAAAGGCGTCCGTCTGCTTGGCCTTGATTTGCCTTCTGTAGATCCAATAGACAGCAAGGAACTGCCTGCACATCATGCCCTTTCAAAAAATGGGGTGCATATTCTAGAAGGGCTCGTACTTGATAAGGTGCCTCCCGGAGATTATGAACTTGCAGCCCTGCCTCTTTATTTAGCGGATGCAGATGGAAGTCCGGTCCGGGCGGTTTTGAGAGAATTGTAGACTACAGGCAGCGAAAAAAGCCAGGAAATCCTGGCTTTTTTGTTTTGCTAAATGGCAGTTGAACCTGATATGGAGTGCTCGGTTATTTTGTTAGAATAAAATGCATCCAAATGCCGTATTTTAACAGTAAACATATTAAAGGAGGATGAACAAGCATGTGGAAATCGCACATAGGATTTCTCCGGGGAATTGGGCTGATTGAGGGCGTTTCATATTTAGTTCTGCTTTTTATTGCCATGCCGCTAAAATATTTTGCACATGTTCCTATCTTTGTCAGGATTTTCGGAATGGCCCACGGTGTATTGTTTGTGCTATTTGTCCTTGCCCTTATTGGGGTATGGAGCAAGCATCGATGGTCCCTAATTCGAGTGTTAGGAGCATTTACTGCTTCATTGCTGCCTTTCGGTACATTTCTTTTGAATGGGCGCCTGCCAAAAGATTGAGTAAAAAAAATTATACAGCGTCTCAAAAAACAACAATTCAAGAAGTGGGCATAAGCTCACTTTTTTACTTTTCAGCGGGGAATACAGTAAAATGAGAAAAAAGGGAGGCAGACAATGGGACATGCACAGATTATCGAAAGCAGATTAGAAAAGGAGCAAAACCGCTATATTTTTCTCGGTTTATACACAGCGGATGACTATACCAGCTCTGTGACTGGGGATTTCGTCTTTATCCATTGGCTCGATAATGAAGGAGTGAATGGGGTAATAAAAGGCACTGCGCACTTTGAGGAATATTGGATGAATGAGATGGATCCGAGCAGGCAGCAAGAAGTGAAGCAGCAAATAAATGCATCCGTTAAAGACTATCTCAGAGAAAATAGATTGAAGTTTATGCTGGAAGGATATAACGTCGGCTTAAGATTAGGGGAGAATTAAATTCTCCTCTTTTTTTATGGCTTTGTTAATCCTGCCTGCTCAAGGGTCTTCTGGACCGTTATCGATACACAACCATTATTGTCCTTGGTTGTTTTCGTAAACTTTGCTGCTATTGAACAAGTGGGGTGATTTCCGCCCCGGGATGCTCGCTTTCCGCGGGGCGGTCGGTTTCACCATTGCTGCATCCCTTTTCCTAATATGGAGTATGTGTTAAGGGAGCTTAAAAATAAAGGAATATTGTTAGGCATCATAACAAATGGATTCACTCGATTCCAAATGCTGAATATTCAGGCCCTAGGGATTGAGGGGCATATGGATATCATTCTGGTGTCAGAACAAGAAGGAATTAAAAAACCTCAAGCAGAAATCTTTATTAGAGCATTAGAAAGGTTATATGTTCGCCCAAAAGAAAGCGTGTATGTTGGAGATCATCTGGAGAATGACGTAATAGGTGCCAGGAATGCAGGTTTGAATGCTATATGGATAGTTAGTGGCTTGCTGGGCAGCCTGTTCACAGATGACTATGTGATGAATGTTTTAAAAGAGCTGCTGCATCTGGCTGATACCTTATAAAAAAATTAATTGGCCTGCTAAAACGGGTGTTAAGTATTCTGGATGTATATGAAAGGGGATGAAGGAATGAAGTTTTACATCGGTTCAAGTTTTCAAAATATAAAACAAGTTAGACGCGTTGCAAAAGTACTAATACTTAAAGGATTTATACACACCTATGATTGGACTGAAAATGAAAGAGCAGATACTCTTGATAAGCTGCAAAGCATAGGAGAAGAAGAAAAGCAGGCTGTTACGGAATCTGATTTTGTAATTATTCTTCTGCCAGGAGGGAAAGGAAGTCATATTGAGTTAGGCATTGCACTCGGGTTAGGCAAACCCTTATATTTGTATTCTCCTTCAGATGAGATTAATGATCCCGCTGAATCAAGTACGTTTTACCATATTTCAGGAGTAAATAAGTTTACAGGCAGCTTAGATGACTTTCTGCTTCACTTGTTAAAACATGAATTAGTACCGGACTATCAGTAATGCATTAAAACCCCAAAGAAAATTCTTTTTATTGCATCAGAGACTGAATTAATACTCGTGGTACATATTATACAGCTTTTTATATTTCACAGTGATTTCTTCAAGGAAAGCCTGAAGCTGCCTATATTTCTGCAGGGGAGCTTTTGCGCCGAATCTTTCATCGAGTTCTATAAGTTCAATCTGGTGCCAATTACTGAGGTCGTCTTTCTCCAGCAAATGAAGGTTTTTATGGACGATTGCCCGGATCCTGTTAATAAGGTCATTCCATTTTTCCGCATCCTGAATGACAGGGATATCATCTTCAGGAATGATTGCCCCGTCAAGGGCTCCTTTTGAAGCCGTATAAAAGCTGTTCTTGAGCTTCTCCATATGAGTCAAACTGATGCTGAACAGCTCGTTATATACCTCTTTTAGCTTTTGTTCATTGATTACTTGTTTTTTTAATCTTTTTCCTTGTGAGTTCTCTTTTATATATAGTAAAAGTGTAGTGAATATCGTGGTTATCAATGGAATAAGCAGGATGTTTATCATGATTGTGCCGCCTTCCTTAATTGACGATTCCCTCAAATGGCAGGTTGTAAAGAGTATATGCCCCGGGCTCCGATAGATGATTGATGGAAGAATGGACAGCATAAAAAAAACCCTGCAGCAATAATGCAGGGGGAGACTTATCGCAGTTAAAAAAAGAGTGCTTACTTCACAATGATAACCGGACACTCTGCACTTTGGGCAACACGGTGGCTTATGCTTCCAAGCAGGGCTTCCTTAATGATGCTTTTTCCGGTGGTGCCCATCACAATTGCATCATAGTGGTGCTCTGCAGCAAAATCTCTGATAATCTGTGAGGGATCTCCTTCAAAGTTATGTGTTTCATACGAAATGCCTGATTCAGACAAAAATTGTATAGCAGGTTTTAGGATATCCTGATTTTCTTCATCCATTAATTGATCAAGATCCATGTAAGCTGGTTCCTGCAGCGGAAGATTTCTTGTCACATGAAGAATGGACAATTTTTCTGAGTTCAATGCTTTTGCGAGTGATGCTGCATGCATCAAAGCCCGTGATGAAGATGCAGAACCATCAAATCCTACTAAAATCTTTTTATACATATAAACTCCTCCTTTTATAATGCTCTGTATTCATGAATGCTGATTTCCGCTCCTATCACAATTTGCCAAAATGTATTTGAGCTGTAACAGGGCTGTGTTAAGAATTAAACGCTATAAATATGTATAACAGAAATGTTCCTTCAGGGAAAATATACCCTAAATCCTCTACACCTAACCGCCAGCCTGTTAATTCTTGAAACATGGAATAATACTTAGGGGTGAAAGGAAGAGGCTCTTTTCTTAAAGATTGTTGTTTTTTAATGAGTTCTTTGAGGCGTTCCATTGTTAATCGATTCGATTGGAGCGAGCATTCTGGAGCGGAAATCATCCCCTTGTTCCATAGCAACAAAGTTTATGAAACAGCCAAAGAAAAAATAGTGCTGTCGAGCATGAAAGAAGCCAGTCCTAAAAAATTAAGGACTGGCCAGTTTATTCTGTACTAACAATAAATAAGCGATGCGTATTAGAAACCTCTTTTGGAGTTTTTACTTAAAATGGGTATTTTCTTGCTTCTCTTTGGACAGTGACCCACTTGGCACTGGTGAATTCTTCAAATCCCCATTCTCCGCCATATCGGCCGAGCCCGGATGCTTTTTCTCCGCCAAATGGGGCGTTAGGAGAAGAATTAACAGTCTGGTCGTTAACATGAGCCATTCCGCTTTCAATTTGACGGGCAAACTCTATTCCACGCTCAAAATCCTGAGTGAAGACTGCACCTGACAGTCCATATTCTGTGTCATTGGCCATCTCAAGAGCCTCTTCTTCCGAGTCAAAAGGAATAATGATTGCTACAGGCCCGAAGATCTCTGTCTGAGCCAGTTTTGATTTGTTGTCTACATCAGCAAATACAAAAGGAGTAAGGATATTTCCAGCATGCTTTCCTTCCAATACAAGATTGTTTCCTTCTTTTTTTCCTTCTTCTACAATGTTCAATATTTTCTTGAGCTGGTTATCGTTAATGATTGGTCCGATAATGACTTTCGGATCAACAGGGTTTCCATAAGGAAGCTCACTCGCTCTTTGGACATAACGGTCAACGAATTCCTTATAATGCTTGCGATGGACCAGAATACGATTGGTTATCATGCAAATCTGGCCTTGATGAATGAATTTGCCGAAAATCGCTGCATCAATGGCCTGATCTATATCGGCATCCTCTAATACTACAAGGGGACTGTTTCCTCCAAGCTCTAAGGCTGCCTTTTTGAGATGCTGGCCGCACAAAGCTCCGATATGGCGCCCGACTGCTGTTGAGCCAGTAAAGGAAATAACCTGGGGAATAGGGTGCTCTACAAAATAATCCCCGACTTCTTCAATGGCAAACGTAAGCACGTTCAGGACACCCTTCGGCAGCCCTGCCTGCTCAAAAACCTCTCCAATGATATACCCGCCTGAAATTTGCGTTTGCAAATCAGGTTTAAGAACAACGGCATCGCCTACCGCTATAGCAGGTGCAACTGCCCTCATTGAGAGAAATAGCGGGTAGTTAAATGGAGAAATGATGCCCACTACACCTGCAGGCTTATGGAAAACAAGACTTTCTTTGCCTGGCATGCTTGAAGGGAGAGAGACGGGATTCTCCATGCGTTCGCTGTAATTTGCGGCATCTTTAATCATTTCGATGATGTTGATGACTTCACCTGTTGCCTTCAATACGGAGCTTCCTGTTTCTTTTGAAATAATCTCGATGATTTCCTGTGTTCGTTCCCCGAATATTTCTGCTGCACGAAAAAGGATCTCTTTTTTTTCTGCAGAAGGGACCTTTGCCCAGGTTTTCTGTGCTGATTGGCAGCTTCATAAGCTTCATTAACATCTTCTTTATTTGATAATTTAACAGAAGCAATAACCTCTTTATCAAATGGGTTGACGTTATCATACATTAATTGGCTGCTGCCATTACGCCATTCACCGTTTATAAATTGCTTAGAATATTTGTTTAACATCTATTTGACCTCCTAGGACTTATGCTTATTGGAATCTATCTTCTATCGGGTTAAAGGAGACTTCACTAGTCATTATAGAGGGTTATACCAATAGTGTATAATACATAATTCATTATATAATAATAGTATCAAGTCTATTAGAGAAAGCAGTTGAAAACAATTGGAATTATTACAGCTTAAGTACTTTCAAACCGTGGCACGGCTTGAGCATATGACACATGCAGCTATGGAGCTGAAGATTGCCCAGCCATCTTTAAGCAAAACAATCTCCCGCCTTGAGGAAGATTTAGGTGTTCCATTATTTGACCGTAAAGGGAGGCAGATTAAGCTGAATCATTACGGAAAAACCTTTTTAACAAGAGTAGATCGTATATTCATGGAGCTTGGAGAAGCCAAGAGGGAACTGGAGTATTTATCAGGACTTCATCTCGGAATGGTGCAGCTTGCTATCTCCATCCCCAGTATCTTGCCAGATTTAATCAGCTCGTTTTTAGCACAGCATAAAAATGTCTTTTTTCAGCAGCTGGTAGCAGGAAATGAATCCATGGTCCATTTGCTGGAAAAAGGGGAAATAGATATGTGCATTTCTTCTACACCGATTGAAGGCTCAGACATTGAATGGATTCCGCTGTTAACGGAGGAGATTTATTTAATGGTTCCTGAAAATCATCATTTAGCAGGAAGAGAAAGTATTGATCTAGAGGAAGTGAAAAATGAGGCATTCATCAGCTCAAATACCGGATTGGGAGTGAGAAGCATTACGGATTATTATTGCCGGGAAGCAGGCTTTGTTCCTAGAATTTCCTTTGAGGGAGATGAAACGATGGTGATTGCAAGGCTGGTTCAGCAAGGGCTTGGAGTTGCCTTTGTTCCAGCCTTGATTTGGCATATAGCACCCCATAAGTCCGTATCCCTGCTGCGTATTAAAAAACCTGTTTGCGAGCGGACCATTGGTGCCGGAAGATCCAAACGAAGGCATCCTTCTATTGCTGCTTCGAACTTCTTTGAGCATGTGATTGATTATTTTGCTGGTATCTCTTCCAGGATTACAAGAAACCTTTAGAGAAAGCAAGAAAGAAGACATTAAGCTGTCTTCTTTCCTGTATCTTACTATCCTTTACCACCTGTGAGCCTTTGCATTGCTTCTTAGTATAATGTTTGTCTGCGACATCGCAGTATGTCCATTTACTTGAGAGTTTGAACGCTTAGGTCTTGTCCAATTATGGTGAAACTGCTGTGAATGCGGATCTAGATGTTCTCTATAACTCATTCTAAGATCACCTCATCATTAGGATTGGATAGCAGGAAATCTTTGATATTGCATCAATATCATTTAAGAGTATGTGATAAATGCCTGAAAAAAATACATAGCTATTCATGTGGATTAAATCATGTTTAGTGAAGTACCCTTAAGCTTCTTTTTTGATATTATGAAGATCGTTGAAGACGATGCCAGTCAAAATATATTGAAGATACATACAGTCATTTAAGTTTTTTTTGCTGATATACTGCAGGTTAACAAGCAGGTCGTTAAGCTGTTCTTTACTTAAATGTGTTAAGAGCAAATTAATGGCCTTTGTTTTGCTGATTTTTATATGTTCTTTTCGATTGGCCTTTATAGCCATTTCTTTAAACGGGGAAATATAGAGAGTAAGCAAGTCCTTCATCTCATTTGTGGTCAGCCTGTCGAATGTCCATTTCTCCATTTGCCGTCTCCTTCTTTCAGGGCATATTTTTAAAATGTTTTAATTTTCTTTATATTTCCATACCCCTTATCAGCAGATTCAATCAAATTTCGCCCCAGAATTATTGTGATATAAAAAAATGGTAGTAAAGACTTGTGCATATGGTATGTGTAAATTTGAAAAATACCACAAAAAGGATATTTTAACCTTCCTATTACATGTACTAGCTGTCGCGGAAAATAACCTGCTTGGGAACTGGAATAGATTTCAGTTTAATATTTGAGAGCTGTCTGGAGATCCAGCTGGAGATAACTGCCCATAAAATCAGGCTGGCTAGGAAGATTCGGGCTGATAAAAGCTTTATTTTAGATCATTAATGAAAAAGAGATAACTAAATAACGCATGATTCCCCTTCTTTCTGCCGCTTGATCTGCTTTTTGACAAATTTCAGTCCTTATCGTCGGTTTTTGTTTATATCATCTTGGCAGCTGTGGTGTTAATATTAAGAAAAATCTAAATATTATTACGGGTCACTTTTATTGAATGGAGTCCCTCCTAATAATAGAAAGGGCGATTTAATGAAAGAGCTTATAAAAGGCATGGTGCAGGAGCTTTCTAAAAGACCATTGTCTCAAAGCGCAGTTGTCCATACATTTAAACTTAATCAAGAAGATATTGTGTCTGTGTCATATGACAATAACATTTCAATATATCATTTAAATCTTATAAAGAAGCAGCAAGTGGTCTATTGTTTCGACGAACATGAAGCGGCCGATATGATTATGCTCCAGCTTGCAAAATGCCATGAAAACTGACCATTCATGAGCAATCATAAATGTGCGGTTTTTTTTTTGCTGTTTTTGTAAACTTTGCGGTTATGAAACTAGGTGTTTGTTTTCCGCGGAGCAGGCGGTGGGCTTCCTCACTGCGCCTGCGGTGGACACTGGAAATGCTGAAGAAAATAAGCGTCTTCCACCGGAATCTGGGAATACTCAGTATCTTTTTTACAGAAGCATGAGAAATACTCCGCGTTATTTATTTGGGGATAAAACCCATATTAATCATCCGTTTAGCAGAGGTTCCCTTTGACTAGTATAGACAAATGGGATTGTTTTTTTGCAGTAAAACGTTCCTGAATATCAAGTTAAGCGATTAAGGATTCTAACTGGTTTGATGTATAGGCACATTGTCCGCTCTTGTTTTACAAAAACATTTCTTTATGATGTTTTAATAAATATTTAAGTTATACAGCGCTGTATAACCACAAAATACTTCAAGATTCAACAAAACAGTATTTACTGTTAAGAAACAGGGACAGAGTAGTGCATTCAGCCAAAGAAAGCTGGTCAGAAACTATCATTTAAGCATAAAGCAGTATACGCTGAAGCTCCACAACGCAGTACAGCCTAGAATGGTCCGTCTTTCAGCCATGCTTACAAAGCCGAGAAGTCCCTTGACCTTATGACGGGTCATATCCGTTCATATTTCTTTGAAAAAAAATCAAAGACTCTTTATGTCAATATCCCTGTAAATGAAAAATGAGATTTTGTAATCCGCTGATATAATAGGAGCCGGCTGCGATAAGCAGCCGGCTTTGTTTTGGTTTGTCAATTTTTTTAAACAATGGAAAAAGCGCATTTCATCGAGTCTGCCTGTTTAATGAATAGGCAAACAGATTTGTACTTCTGTGCCTTTTCCGATTTCGCTTTGAAAGGTCATTTTACCTTTATGAGCTTCTATGATCCTGTAGCTGACAGTCAATCCAAGGCCAGTGCCTTTTTCCTTGGAAGAATAAAAAGGCTCGCCTAAATGCCTGACCCGGTCTTCCTCAATGCCGCAGCCATCATCCTTAATGGTCATGATCACCCAGTCGCCTTTGGTGTCAAAGTCAATCCAGACATGCTGGGAGGAGGCTTCAATTGAATTTTTAATAATATTAATGAAAACCTGCTTCAAACCATTCGCTTCACAGGAAATGGGCGGGATGCTTTTTTTTGCATTAATTAGAAGCTCAGAGCTGTAGTAGGCAGCCTCTGGCTCAAGAAGGGTAGTCACATCGCCTAGCAGCTGGATAAGATTGTGTTTTTTAAAATGCGATTCCTGCGGTTTGGCGAGTACAAGAAGTTCGCTCACAATCTGGTTGATTCGATCAAGCTCGCTTAACATGATTGAGTAGTAGTTTTGATATTGTGTTTCATTATCCTTCAATAGCTGAACAAAGCCTTTCAGGGAAGTTAACGGGTTCCGGACCTCATGGGCTACACTCGCGGCAAGCTCGCCGACAACCGATAGCTTTTCTGTTTTCCTGAGGATGGCTTCAGTTTCCCGCATGGCTGTGACATCCTTGGCATAACCGATAATCCCGGCCATTTCTCCATCAATCAGGATAGGGACGAATGTGCAGGATAAAAGGAAGACCTCATCACTTACCGAATTGAACCGGAAGTCCCCGCTTGTAATGCCGGCTTTGCTTTCTTTTACGTAATCAATTGAACGCTTCAGATTAATTCTATCTTCGTGATCTGCAATAAAATTGCTGATGCAGACTCCGGAAAGCTGATTATGGGAGGATCCTGTGATGTTTCTGAATTTGGGATTGACGTTGGTGATATTTCCATGCAGATCCATCATGAAAACAGGATCAGGATTATAATCAAATAGGGATTTATACTGCTGCTGGCTGTCGGATAATTTCTTTTCAGCCTTTACCCGCTCAGTAATATCTCTTCCAATGACCACTAGAGCCCTTCTGGAACCATCTTCATGGAAAAGGGGAACCTTAATGGTGTCAAAGGTTTTAGTCTCTCCATCAGGCAGGGGGATCTTTTCTTCGCAGCGTGTTATATAACCTTTTTTCCAGGTTTCTTCATCAGAAATCTCGCAATAGAGCAATGCTTCATTATAAAAGCTTGTATAATTGGCTAACTCAGAATCCTTCTTACCTTTATAATCAACATGCTCCAGCTCAAATAGCCTTCTGCCAAAGTCATTTGCTTCTATCCATCTTCCATTTCCATCCTTGAAATTAACAAAATCCACCATTGAGTTGATTAAGGTCTGCAGTCGCTGCTGGTCTTCATCCAGTCCGTCTGATTTTTTCCTGGCAGCAATAAAAAAATGCAGCATAATTCCAGAGAATACTATGAATATAGCACTGAGGATAAATTGAATGAATGCTATCCCATTCAACTGTTGAAAAAAGAAGAGGAGAGAGAAGTCAAAGAGCAGGAAAACGGCAATACCCAATAAAATATAGATAAGCGAATTGTTATGTTTAATCATGATTGTTTCCCTCGATTTCCCAAACACTTGTACTAATAATAAAATTATTTTCAAATATACATTTTAACAGAAAAAAGATGGAAAAGATATACATCGTGCGAAAGGGACTCTGCTTGATCCGCAATTTTTCCTTAGAAGGTTTAGCGGAGCTTTGAAAAAGATAAGTAAAAAGCGGGCAGAATAGCTCTGCCCGCTTGATCATGAAGAAGCTTTACTGTAGTGAGGGGGGGTATCTTCTGTTAAACGATACTGCCCATTCCACGATTGCAGCCAGTTTTTCACTGCCGCTATCATGATAACCACACCCAGTACGAGCATGATGATGGAAAGTACGGCATTGAGCACGCTGTAACCTGCTGCATCTGTGTTTAAGTAAACATTTTTCACCATCCAGTAACCTGCATAGTTCACGGTTATATACAAATATGCCAGCGGAATCAGGCATGTCAGCATATATCTTCGCTTATCAGCCACTTTGAGGATAACGGTAGCTCCGATAATCAGGCCGATGGATGCCATCAGCTGATTGGAAACACCAAATAATGCCCAAACAGATCCGATATCTCCGGAAAATAACAGGTAGCCCCATAATAAGCATGCTAATGCACTAGCGAATATGTTCCCCGGAAGCCAGTCTGTATTTTTCATAGGTTTATAAAATGCCCCTGCAAAGTCCTGGATAATATAACGGGCAACCCTTGTACCGGAATCGATGGCAGTAAGGATGAATAGTGCTTCGAACATAATGACGAATTGAAAGAAGAAGGATGCAAGCTTTGAAAACCACGGGATATCCGTGAAAACATATGTCATTCCTACAGCAAGCGTTACAGCTCCGCCTGTGCGCCCTTCAAGATTTAGGCCGATTTCTTTGCTTAACGTTCCGAGGTTGACAGTATTCATTCCGAGTGTCTTGAAAACTTCCGGTGCAGAGTTAATGGCGAAATAGTCACCTGGATGCAGCGCTGTGGCAGCAACCAGGGCCATGATCCCGACGAGGCACTCTACGAGCATCGCTCCAAAGCCGATTGGTTTAATATCGCTCCAGCGGTCAAGCATTTTTGGTGTCGTGCCTGAACCCACAAAGGCATGAAACCCCGAGATTGCCCCGCAGGCAATGGTAATGGAGATGAAAGGCCAGACAGGACCATTCATAACAGGGCCGCCGCCTTTTATGAATTCCGTGAATGCAGGCATGTGCAGACTTGGATTTACAATAAAGACACCTGCGATAAGTGCTATAAAGACACCAATTTTCATGAAGCTGCTTAAATAATCACGAGGTGCCAAAAGAAGCCAGACAGGAAGCGCTGCCGCAAAAAATGCGTAAATTGGCAGAATGATGGATAGTGAGGTAATATCCAGCTTCAGAAAATCACCGAGAGCAGAATGCTGTATGTATGGTCCGGAAAAAACTGCGGCCAAAATCAGGATAAAACCAACAATGGTAGCTCCTTTTAAGTTTCCGGTTTTCTTATGATAGATGCCGACCCCCATTGCGATGGGAATCGTGATACCGACGGAAAACGTGCCCCAGGGGTTGTTTTCCAGTGCATGAAGTACGACCATGGAAAGCCCTGCCATCGTAATGGTTATGATGAAAAGCATAGCAAGTCCTGTACAGAAGCCGGCTACAGGCCCCAATTCTTTTTTTGCCACTTCGGCAAGTGATTGGCCATTCTGCCGCATCGATGCAAATAATACAACGGCATCGTGAACTGCACCGCCGATGACGGCGCCAATCAGCAGCCAGAGCAAGCCGGGGAGATAGCCGAATTGGGCGGCAAGGATTGGCCCGACTAAAGGGCCGGCAGCAGCAATAGCTGCAAAGTGATGCCCGAAAGTCACCCAGCGGTTTGTCGGTACATAGTCCTTTCCGTCCTCCAAGGCATGTGCAGGTGTCTGCTTGGAATCATCCAGTTTTAGTACTTTAGCAGCCATAAATGTGCCGTATAAACGATAAGCAATCATTAATATACAAATCGACCCGACAACCATAGTAATTGCATTCATTTCTCATGCCTCCCGTTACGATGTTATACGCTAACTATACCCCATGAAATAGAGTGTGATAGCGTTTTCAAAGCGACATGCCGGAAATGGAGGCTGAAATGCAGAATGATTCTGCTGAGTTACATTTCTTGTACATAACATAGCTAAAACCCAAGCAGACTTTTTAATTCCTTAACATAGGTGCGGCTCACAGGAATTCTTGATTTGTCTGACATGATGAGGTTATAGGTGGAGTTGAACCATGGCTCTATTTCTTTTATATGATTCATATTCACCAGATAACTGCGGTGAACTCTTACAAAGTATGGCTGGCTGAGTTTTTTCTCGAGAATGATCAGCGGTTCGGACACCTTATATTCCATGTTTAGAGTCTTAATGATCGTTCCATTATCAGTCCCTACATAGATGATTGAATCGATATCTGCCATGACAATTTTTTCGGCGGTCATGATGGCAAGCTTTCCGGCCTTTTCAGCAGTTAACTTTGGTTTGTTTGTTTCAGTGTAACTGCCTATTGTCTTTAAGCCCGAAATTTTATCTATCGTTTTTTTTATTCTATTTTCATCGAAAGGCTTTAACAGATAATCGGCTGCGTCTAAGTCAAAAGCCTGCAGCGCATATTCATCATAAGCTGTAGCAAAAACGACAGCAGGTGCCGGATCCATCATCTTGAGCTTTTCAGCCAGTGAGATGCCGCTTTCCCCCGAAAGCTCGATATCGATGAAAACAAGATCGGGTGTCAGTGCTTCTGCCTTTTTTAATGCTTCATCTATCGTGCCTGCCTCTCCGATTACTTCTACTTGATCTGTCTGAAGCAGGAGGTATTTCAGTTCATCTCTTGCCAGCGGTTCGTCATCCGTGATGAGGGCTTTCAGCATAACGTTCATTTCCACCTTTCTGTAAAATTTCAAGCGGTATATTTAGCTTGACCGAGGTTCCCGTTCCTTCAAGGCTTCTTATTTCAAAGCTGGCGTCATAGTTGTACATTCCTTCCAGACGTTCCCTGATATTAACCAGTGCTGTACCTGAACCCTGCTCGGAATGTACCTCTTTTTTTCCGAGAGCCTCAAGCTTGGCAGGGGATATTCCTTGTCCGTTGTCCGTTACATCTATATGCAGCCGGTTTTCCTGGGCACAGGCAGTAATCTGGACTTCGCCTGGGGCATTGGAATGCAAAAAGCCATAGCGGATTGCATTTTCTACAAGAGGCTGAAGGGTGAAGGGAGGGAGCAGGCACTTTTCCAGACCGGGTTCAATGTCAAAAGCAACATGATACTTATCCGGAAATCTGGCTTGCTCCAGTGATAAATAGGCCTTTACATGCTCCAGCTCCTTATCAAGCGGAATAAACATCTGTCTGGCACCCTGCAGGTTGCTTCTGAAAAACTGGCTGAGCTCCAATAGAAGCTTTCTGGCCTTCTCCGCATCTGTCCTGCATAAAACAGAGATGGTATTAATGGCATTAAAGAGAAAATGAGGGTGTACCTGTGATTGTAAGGCCTTGATTTCGGCATTCTTCAGCAATTTGCTTTGTCGTTCTGCTTCCGCAAGCTCCAGTTGTGCAGAGAATAATTTGGCTAGTCCTTCAGCCAGCTCATGTTCGACTTTCCCTAAGGAATTCGGGTTTTTAAAATACAGCTTGAGTGTGCCTGCTGTTTTATCATGAACTTTCAAAGGAAGGACAACTGCTGCCCTCAGAGGGCAATCACTATGATAACAGAGAATCTCCTCCCGGCTCTTTGCTGTCAAGATGGTGCCTTGCATAAGTACCTTTTTTGTCAGTTCGGTAGAAAATCCTTTTGTGGGAACATGATGATCTGAGCCTGCGCCGGCATGGGCAAGAACACTGTGTGAATCTGTAATTGCAATAGCATCTGCATCTGTAAGCTCCAGCATGATTTTGGCCACTTCCTTACAGGAAACAGGATTAAGGCCTTGCCGGAAATATGGAAGGGTTTTGTCTGCAATATCAAACGCTTTATTTGTCTGAAGGGCCTTTGTGCGTTCTTCTTCTCTCAGTATAGATTGAATGATCAGCATGAACAGGAGCGTCCCAAAGCCATTAATGGCAACCATGGGGATTCCGATCATTTGAACAAGATCCCAGGCACGTTCAATGGGCCTGGTCACCAAAATGATAATCGCCATTTGGACAATTTCCATTAAGCAGCCTGCAGCTGCCGCATACCATGGCTGTATTGAGGAATCTCCTTTATTTTTTTTTCCAAGGTATCCTGCGGCCACCCCGGCTAAAATGGCTGAGACAGCACATGCTTCCGCTGTAAATCCCCCCAGCAGAAGTCTATGGATTCCAGCAATCAGGCCAATGCCAAGCCCAACAAGCGGCCCGCCAAGCAGTGAACCAATGGCGATTCCCATAATTCTCGTATTGGCAATCGCACTATCAGGCTGCAGGTTATAAAGCCAATTGCTTTTGCCTACTAAACTTTGATGTATTTCTATGCCCGTATAATTACTGATAACGGCAAAAGCGCCAAATACAAGAATGAGAAATCCTTTTTCCTTCAGTCCTTGTTCATTGTGAATAATACGCCGGAATGGCTTGAATTGTGAAAGAAGGAATACTGCAATTAAAATAATGCCTACTCTTTCTATCATTAGAGGGAGCAAATTGATCATGGCCTGCTCCTTTCATTTCCTGAAAATTTTAGCCCCTTTTAACTGGGAGAAATATCTTTATTCGTTCAACTAAACATCAGCGGGGGAAGTTTCCCTTTTATTTTACAATAGTAAAGAAATAGTTGTCGAATATTGAAAAAATTTAAGCGCCGATTTTTGAAGAAAATTGGAGATATTTAGGCTGCACTTTTTATAGCAGAAGAAACGGACAGTCTGTATATAATAATAATTTATACATTTGTAAAATTCGAAAATAAATAAAAGGTAAAGCCAAAGGAATGTATAAGGAATATGATCTTGGTAAACAGGGAGGGAATTATGGGGAATGCTTTGGGTTTGCAGAATGCTTTTGGTTAGTGATGGTATGGTGAGAGCTATTGTATGGGGTGGCGATATGTCTGGGGGTAGCGGTAAATCAGGGTTCTTTAGCATGAGCATACAGCATAGGGGACGATACAAACTGGAGGGCAAAGCTCCGCGGTTTACCAGTAAGCCCGAAAACGAAAATGCAAATAAAACGGCCTTGAAAGAGCACAATCCTTCAATTCCAGACGGAATAGTTTAGCCCAAAAGGCAAAGGTAACCCAGGCCACGTAAGGCATCATGGCAAGGCCGGCAATTTTGTCACGCGGATGAAATTCATATGCTGTCAATGTCAGAACGCTCAGGAAAAGGGCGATTTCCACAAATGCTGTGCCTCTAAGCCCCCACTTAAAGAATAGAAAGGACCATAAAAAATTAAGCCCAAGATCAGCGGAAATTCCGTAGTCCAACTTCTGCCTCCAGCATAGAATAAACAACTTTTTGGGTTGCGCCTAATCAGCAAAATTAGTGCATACAAAAAGAATTCAACATGAAATATTGAATTCTTTTTGATTCGCTCTGTTAAACTTGCCTATTGATTTCCGCTCCAATCAACAAAGTACAGAAAGCAACAACGCTTTAACAAACCCTTATAATTAATAAGAACCTTGCCTTTGGAATCAATCAAATGAGCTGATCAAGGGGCTTTCGCTTTTTATTATGCCATGCAGAATGGATAAGTTAGTTATTTAATAGTTCATTATCTAATTCAGCAGGAGCATAATTTTGAGATTGATTGAATAAGTGTGTCAGGTATGTAGTTAATTCGAACCTTTCTGCGTTGATAAATTCAGAAAACCTCACTTCATTCTTTTCGTTCATCATGATTACCTCCTATTATTTTATGATTTATAATAACAGTATTCCCATTCTATGAACCTTTTAAAACCTGAAAAAAATTGGAAGTGCGTTCAGGGGGGCAAGAAGCCGATTGAAGGCTGCCATGAGGTGGGCGTCTCTGGGGAAAAAACTGATCGGGGGTAATGATATTGACTATTGATAGTGTTAAATCTCATTTTAGGAAGCTTGGGAGGGAAGGGGATATCCTGGAGTTTGACCAGTCTAGTGCTACAGTGGAATTGGCAGCTGCTGCTCTTGGAGTGGAACCAGCTAGAATTGCCAAAACCTTATCCTTCAGGGGGGAGGGGGAAAGGGCTCTTCTGATTGTATCTGCAGGAAATACAAAAATTGATAATAAGAAGTTCAAGAAGACATTTGGGTTTAAAGCACGGTTTCTTTCTCCTGTAGAAGTGCTGGAACAAACAGGCCATGAGGTAGGCGGTGTCTGTCCGTTTGGGCTTAAAAATGATTGTGATGTTTTCATCGATATTTCCGTTAAGGAGTTTAACACCCTGTTTCCAGCATGCGGGAGCTCTAACTCGGCCATCGAGCTCGCAAATGAAGAACTTTTTCAAATTTCCGGGGCAAAGGATTGGGTGGATATATGCAAACCGCAGGAGCAGGTCTCTAATATCTAACATCCCGCAGTCATTCCCTGAAAAAAAGAAAAGGACAAGCCAGTGCTTGGTCCTTTTCTGTGAAATGCGTTATCTAAAAATACTGCTGATTTTTTCAACTTCCTGTGGAGTTAAGTGCACATCAAGCGTCCCAAGGTTTCTGACAACCTGCTCAGGCACTTTGGCGCCTGGTATTAAGGCGTCAATTGAATCCTGGTGAAGATACCAGGCAAGCACAACATTTGCTACTTCAGCATGCTTGGCGTCGGCGATCTTGCGGACCTCTTCGACTTTTGCCAAATTCCGTTCAAATGCTTCTCCTTGGAACATTGGGTTCTTCGCGCGGCCATCGTCAAATTTGGTATCTTTAGTATATTTGCCTCCTAAAAGACCTGCAGCAAGCGGGAAATAAGGAACAAAGGAAATGTTATTCTGTGAAGTATAAGGCAGCGTGTCCTTTTCTGCACCGCGTTTAAACAGGTTATATTCTGATTGCAGAACATCTACATATCCATCTTTATTTGCCTGCTTTAACTGTTCCAAAGAAAAATTGGATACTCCGATCGAACGGATTTTGCCAGCATCCTTCAATTCTTTTAAAGCACCTACTGCTTCATCCTTAGGCGTGTTTTCATCTGGGAAATGAATATAAAATAAGTCAATATAATCTGTCTGAAGCCTTTTTAGGCTGCTTTCGACAGATTCCTTCAAGAATGCAGGAGAGTTATCTATGACTACCTTGCCATCCTCAAATCTATGGGCGCCTTTTGTTGCAATAACAACCTGATCACGGCTTCCCCTTTCCTTGAGAACCTCGCCGATTAGTTCCTCTGAGCGCTCCGGTCCGTATATAAAGGCCGTATCCAGGAAGTTGATTCCATGGTCCAATGCATTGCGGACAACTTCTTTGCCTGTTTCTTCATTTAAATTCGGATAAATATTATGCCCGCCCACTGCATTTGTTCCTAACCCAATCGGATTTACATACAAATCTGTCTTTCCAATACGTCTTTTTTGATCAGCCATGATTTACTTCATCTCCTTATATTAGACATATAAGTATCATAACAAGTTAAGCCGAAAAACAAAAATGATGGAATTCAGAAGAATGTGTTTTTTTTTTATAGCAGCTTATTCTATAACAATATGATATTCCTTCAGCCAGGCATTAATTTGCAGGAGATAATCTAGTAGCCCTCTAGCCGCCGTGCCAGTTATTTGTTCGCTTTTTCCTTCTGCAACGAGCCTGACTTCTGCTCTATCAATCAATGGGAGGATTGGCGACTCTGGGTCATCTAACACATGAAGCATCAGGTTTGATATGCCATTTAAATAGGCTTGGTCCTTGGTGCTTGGATAAGCACTTTTTCTCCTGTTGCGCACATCATCCGGCAATATACCCCCGAAGGCACGGCGGAGTATCCCTTTTTCAATATTATCAATGCTTTTTACTTCATAAGGCACATTCCATAAATATTCGACGAGCCTGTAATCACAAAAGGGAACACGCACTTCAAATCCAGTCATCATGCTGGCCCGGTCCTTGCGGTCAAGCATAAATGGCAGGAAGCGGGTGATGAACATATAGGACATTTGACGCTGTTTTCTTTGCATGCCCGTTTCTCCTTCGAGGAATGGCACTTCATCCAATGCTTCCTGGAACCGCTTTCTCCGGTATTCTTCCGGCTTTATTTTTTGCTTCATTTCAGGTGAAAGGATATTGGTTAAATAGCCAAGATTCAAAAGCCACGGGAAAACATCAGCGTCCAGGAATTCCTCCTGATGAAACCATGGATAACCAGAAAAAACTTCATCAGCAGACTCACCGGAAAGAGCGACCGTCGCTTCTTTTTTCATCTCAGTAAATAAAAGGTAAAGAGATGTTTCGAGTTCTCCGACGCCAGGCAGGTCACGCGCACGCATGGGAACCAGCAAATTCTCGATTAATTTATCTGCGCCAAAAACAATGGAATGATGATCGGTTCCGACATATTCAGCAACCTTTTTTACCCAAGGCTCATCCAGATCACGCCTCAGGAAGTCTTCTTCAAAGTCTTTATCATTATTTACGAAATCGATAGAGTAGGTATGGAGCGTTTTTCCTTCTTTTTTATATTCCGTGCCAGCAAGAGCTGTTAATCCGGATGAATCCAACCCGCCGGATAGCATGGAAACAAGAGGGACATCTGAAACAAGCTGCTTATGAACAGTATCTCTCAGAAGGTTCCTTATTTTTTCTTCTGTTTGCTTTACATCATCATTATGAAGTTTGCTTTCGAGCTGCCAGTAGCGCTGATTTTTTGAACCGTCTGAATTAAAAGTAATGCAGTGGCCGGCACGAACCTCTTTAATGTTTTTGAAGACCCCATTGCCTGGTGTACGCATCGGGCCAAGTGCAAAAATCTCTGCAAGCCCCTCAGCATTTACTTTTGTCTCTACTTCAGGGTGTGAGAGAAGAACCTTTATTTCAGATCCAAAAACGATAGAGTCGCCAACTTGTGTATAAAACAGGGGTTTCACACCTAGATGATCACGGCCAAGCAGCAGCTGGTCTTTTTCTTCATCCCAAATCCCAAAGGCAAAGATGCCATTAAGGCGGCTGAGGCAGTCTTCCTGCCATTCCAGATAAGAGTGAAGCAGCACTTCGGTATCAGATGCAGTGCTGAATATATGTCCTTTCTCTTCAAGCTCTTTCCGCAGTTCCTGATAATTGTATAGCTCACCGTTATATGTCAGCGCAATCGTATAACTGCTTTTGTGATATAACATAGGCTGCTGCCCGCCATCTGGATCAATGACAATCAGCCTGCGGTGTCCTAAAGCAGCCTTATCTGACATGAAATATCCGTCTGCGTCTGGACCCCTGTGAATGATTGAATCTGTCATCTTTTTAAGGATTTCTTTCTGTTCTGAGAGATTTTCCTGCCAATTAACCCATCCTGCTATTCCGCACATGCTTATTCCCTCTTTCTGTGAGTGTGATAAGTAGAATATAACCTTTACGTTAACGTTACATTTTAGTTATGCCAATCTTGAAGAGATTGACCGTCACGGCACATCGGCCATTATGAAAAACCAGATCCATGTTTTATCGTATGGGCATTATTGGGGGAATTCAACCTTTTCAGTCTTATATTTGAAAAAATCCTAAGATAGTCCCATTCACTTAATGAGGAAAGAGACTGCATTAAGCAAGGATGACCTGCGGCTTGGTTTCAATAGTTTGTTTATTGCCATAAGAACTTAAAAAAGAAGTCTTAGGTATGAAAACCCTCTTTATTATGTTTTCAATGTATTATGGAATAATGAATAACCCCGAAAATACCCAGAAAAGCTGATTCTGAAAATTTAAGGTGACGTGAGACTTACTGTTGGCCTTCAGAATTCTTTTGTTCACCAAATAGGACCAGGGCTTCTTTAGCTCGGTCTCTTAATGAAATCAGCTCTTCCTCGACTGCTAGCATTTTTTTTTTCTTTTGTTCAATCAGCTCCAGTTTTTCTTCAACGGTCTGCAGTACCATTCTCAATTTTTCTGTTTGTTCATCAGTGCCCTTTACTTGCCTGTAATTTATTCTTTGAAGCTCAAGTGTGTCGCTTAAAGCGATGAATTGCTGAAGCTCCAGCAGGGAAAAACCCATAACTTCTTTGGCGTTCGTGATTTTTTCCAGGAAGTCAATATGGTCCTGAGTATATAACCGTGTACCGCCTTCTGTTCTTGGAGGGGAGGGCAGAAGCCCTATTTGTTCGTAATACCGGATTGTTCGCTTCGTCAGTCCGCTTCTTTTTGCCACATCGTCAATCTTCATTCCATCCATATGTGTACGCTCCTATATTACATCCTCTGTGCAGGATGTTAATTGTTCATCTTTCTTTCATCATACCATAAACCAATAATCTCATAAATGTGACGTTGACGTTAAGGTTAAAGAGGAATATAATTGGATTATTATTGGATTTTACATTTTTGTTTCTGCACTTTTAAAAAACTGAATAAAGGAGTCAGATATACCATATGAGCAAACGAGAAGAATTACTCACTGCCCAAAATCAGCAGGTTAAACAGCCGCTTGTTGTTTGGGTGATCTTTGCAGCTGCGATTATTTCTTTTATGGGACTTGGCCTGGTCGATCCCATTTTGCCGGCGATTGCTGAAAAGCTTCATGCATCACCAAGTCAGGTGTCACTTTTGTTTTCCAGCTATAACTTGATTACGGGGGTAGCCATGCTGATTACTGGTGTAGTCTCAAGCAGAATTGGAATCAAATGGACCTTGCTGACAGGCATTTTGTTTACAATTTGCTTTTCTGCTTTGGCGGGGTCATCACATGGAATTTGGCAGATTGTCGGATTCCGCGGAGGCTGGGGCCTGGGAAATTCCCTATTTATTGCTACCGCACTATCAGCCATTGTAGGACTTGCGCTGGGCGGAACTGCTAAGGCTATAGTTCTGTACGAAGCTGCGATAGGCCTTGGCATATCAGTAGGACCGTTATTAGGAGGGGAACTTGGCTCAATATCATGGAGGGGTCCCTTCTTTGGAGTCAGCGTTTTGATGGTGGTTGCCTTTTTGGCCTTGCTGCTGAAAATGCCGCAGGTTGAGAAGCCAAAGGTTAAAGGCTCCATCCTGGATCCTATTAAAGCTTTAAAATATCCAGGATTATTAAGACTTGGGCTAACCGCTTTTCTTTATAATATCGGATTCTTCACTTTAATGGCATTCGCTCCATTTGTTATGCACTTGGATGAACATGGCTTAGGGTATGTATTCCTTGGATGGGGATTATGCCTTGCCATCACCTCCGTTTTTGTGGCACCAAAGCTTCAAGCGAAATTCGGGACCATCAAGTCCATGTGTATGATGCTGATATTATTTGCATTAACACTTTTATCTATGGGCATTTGGACGAATTCTTCTTCAATCGTAATTATTTGTGTTATTGTGGCAGGTCTTTTCCTGGGCACTAACAATACGCTTATTACAACAGCGGTCATGCAGGTGGCACCAGTAGAGAGAGCGACTGCATCGGCAGCATATAGCTTTGTCCGCTTCATTGGCGGTGCGATTGGTCCTTGGCTGGCAAATAAGCTTGCTGAATCCTATAACCCGCATGTTCCATTTATAACAGGAGCAGGATTTGTCTTTCTTGCGATGCTGGTTGTAGCATTTGGGCGTAAACATATCCAGCACGTGGATAAGATAAGCGGCCATTAATTTGTGCATATGCTGAACGAGTGAAAATAGCCTGCTCCCTTTATGGGAGCAGGCTATTTTTTTGGTTAAAGAAAGGGACGAACAGCCTGACCCCTATGAGAGAGGAGTAATTTCATGTTTTCCGAGTGTTACGGCTGATTTAGAGAAGTTCCCATTCAATGTTTTTTTTTCGGGTGTCCAGTTCTGCTACAATTTCATTATATTTATTATCAGAGAGCTTATAAAAAACACCCATGACAATGAAGGTAGCCAGGGCCAGAACACCCGGATAGATAAACATCAATCCTTTAATTCCGGAAATAACGCCTGCACTTTGAACGGCATTCGGCACATACCCGACCATTCCTAAAACCATGCCTGGTATGAACCCTGCGATGGCCTGTGACAGCTTGCGGAAGAAGGTAAAGAAAGAGTATACGACACCTTCTGATCTTCTTCCGGTCTTCCATTCTCCATATTCTACAGCATCAGATACAAGAGCCCAGTTCAGGCTGTTTATAAAAGAGCTTCCAAAGAAAGCCAAGCAGGCAAATATGATAAATAAGACAGCATCCTTTGCCAGCATGTATGCAAGAGCATCGCCAGCCGCCCAAATGGCGGCACCAAGCATGTATGTATACTTTTTGCCGATCTTCCTGACAAGAAAGGGAACGAATGCTACACCAATGAACACGCACCCAATACTGAAGAATCCCATATATGGTACGATAGAAATTTTATTAAGGACATATTGGCAATAATAAACCTGTACGGCAAGCTTTACATTAAATGCAGAGAAGGTAAACAAGTTGACCAGGCACAAAATCAAAAGCGGGGTATTTTTAAAGAGACCTTTATAGCTTTCTCTTAATGGCACTTTTGTTTCTTTTGGTTTATGTTCCACAAATCTCTCTTTAATGTTGGCATAGCAATACATCTGCAGCAAAACACCGGCGATTGCAAAAACTGCAACTGCAATTGGGTAGCCAATAGATTCATTATGAATGCTCAGCACTAGAGGCATAAAGCCTACCGTGGAAATCAGCAGTCCCAGATTGGAGCCGGCTTGCCTAAACGAAGCCAATTCTGCGCGTTCTCCAGGATCCTTTGTCATGGCAGGTATCATAGAGCCGAAAGGAATATTAGAAATACTGTAAATGGTTCCAAAAGCCATATAAGATGCATAAGCCCAAATGGTTTTGCCGGTTATTGAAAAATCCGGATTTATGAAGTTGACGACGGCAATCAGGGCCAAGGGAACAGCAGTATATAGGATAAATGGCCGGAACTTGCCTTTAGGCCCGATATTTCGGCGATTATCTATCCATGTTCCTACAGTAATATCAGCTATAGCGTCCCAAATTTTTGAGATCAGGAATACAAAGGCAGCTACAGCAGAGGGCAGTCCTAGTGTAAAATTTAAGCAAATAAATCAAATCTGGCCCATATCCAGTAAAAAGTTGTTGCCGACATCTCCAATCCCATAAGCAATTTTTTCTTTTAGCTTTAATTTATCGTGATTGAGTTTCTGATTGCCTTGCTCGGTAGCTGAATTTTTGCTCATCATTCTTATTCCACCTTCTCCGGAATTTTCTTATATCTTGAGGCAAACGGCTTTTCATTGGATGATGGGCAAGTTTGCATGTTAGCCTCTATTTTTCGGCTTTTTTACCCAGGCCAATTATTCTATAAACAAGATAATTCTTCCTTATCCGACAAAATGCCTGAAAGTGTGAAATGCGACAAGTCGGAAAGTGCAAATGCCTGGAATACCTGAATTAAGAAAAATTAGCACAAAAATAGAATGTCGAGTACGGGAAATGGGACCTAGTTAAATTTGAGGAATATTTACCATCGACATAATTCGACAAATTTCTTATAATGGGATAGGGAGCAATCATATTGCGGTGATTGTTTTCTTTTTATTCATTGAGATGCAGCCGGCCTCCCTTCAAAAGCCGGCTGCATTTTTTTGTGTTTTCTCTCCTGATTCTCCCCCTGAATAGGATGCACTCCAGTTATATCAGAGGGCTGCCTATCATAGCTAATGTGAATCACTCCTGGAATTCTCCTCTGCCAATACTTCAGAACTAATAAATAGCTAACAATTCCTGAAGGAAGTTTCCTGCTTAATTAGAGCTCAGTACCGATTTTGTCCACATGTGGAAGCTGAAAAACAGAAAGCTTGATTGTGCAAAAATAAATATTGTGATTTGGTTAAATTTTCTGATAACATTTAGTTGAGAAGTCACTAAGTTTTTATTGGGGGAGACATTGATGGAAAAAACAATGGAAAAACGGCTTTTCCGTTCTGAAGTACTTGTGGAGCAGACCTGGAATCTTGAGGATTTATTTTCTTCCAGAGAAGACTGGAAAACACAATTAGAGAATATTAATCTGGAAATTCCAGCACTATGTGAATTTCAGGGGAAGCTAAATGACGGGGATAAGCTTGTGCAATGCTTGGAGCTTCGGGAACAGCTTCATATGAAATTGACCAGGGCAGGAACATATGCATCATTGAGAAGATCGGCAGATGGAACAGATTCTGTCAATCAGGCAGATTATGCACAATTTTCTGCGCTGATGACTAAGGTGAATGCTGCCCTTTCATTTATTGATTCTGAAATTCTTGAATTGCCAGAGTCAGACTTAAGAGAATACATAGCTTCAGAACCAAACCTTAGGGTCTTTGAGAAGAATTTATTAGAACTGCTGGAGACGAAAAAGCATAAGCTTTCTCCAGAAACAGAGAAGGCTCTTGCTGCATTAGGAGATGTGCACAGCTCACCTTATAAAGTATATGAAATGGGCAAATTGGCCGATATGCAGTTTCAGCCAATACATGATGGGGAGGGAAATGAATATGCGGTTTCTTTTTCTTTATATGAAGACCGCTATGAATTCTCACCAGATACGGATCTTCGCAGGAAAGCATACGGATCATTTGTGAATACATTAAAACAATATAAAAATACCTTTGCCCAAGCATATTCGGCAGAGGTTTCAAAGCAGGTTGCACTTTCGCGGCTGCGCAGCTATGAATCTGTCACGCAAATGCTGCTTGAGCCCCAGCAGGTAACAGTTGGCATGTATAATAATCAGCTCGATATCATCCAGAGCGAGCTGGCTCCCCATATGCGCCGCTACGCTCAGCTCAAGAAAAAGGTGATGGGGCTTGATAAGATGCTTTTCTGTGATTTGAAAGCGCCGCTTGATCCTGAATTTAATCCAGCTACAACGTATGAAGATGCGTGCGTTGTCATTCTTGAAGCCCTAAAGGTAATGGGACCCGAGTATAGTGAAATCATGAGAAAAGGGCTGACAGAAAGATGGGTCGACCGTACCGACAATGTCGGCAAAGGAACTGGGGCTTTCTGTTCAAGCCCGTATGGAGTTCATCCATATATTTTAATTACCTGGCAGGATACAATGCGCGGAGCATTTGTATTAGCACATGAATTGGGCCATGCCGGACATTTTTACCTGGCTAACAAAAATCAGCGGCTATTCAATACAAGGCCGTCAACTTATTTTGTTGAAGCCCCGTCTACACTAAATGAGCTTCTTTTGGCGAAGCATCTCCTTGCTAAAACCGAAGATAAACAGATGAGACGCTGGATAATCCTGCAGCTGCTTGGAACCTATTACCACAATTTTGTGACACATTTGCTCGAGGGAGAATATCAGCGAAGAGTATACATGCATGCTGAAAGTGGGCACCCCTTAACTGCAAAAACTTTGTCTGAAATAAAAGGGAGCGTCCTTGCCGGCTTTTGGGGAGATGCTGTAGAAATAGATGAAGATGCAAGCTTAACCTGGATGCGCCAGCCCCATTATTATATGGGTTTATATCCGTATACCTACTCCGCAGGATTGACCGCATCCACAGCAGCTGCCCAAATGATCCAGGAGGAGGGCCAGCCGGCTGTTGACAGGTGGCTGGAAGTCCTGCGTGCGGGCGGAACAAAAAAACCGCTAGAACTTCTGAAGCATGCTGGAGTAGATATGTCGAAGCCGGAATGCATCAAACAGGCAGTTTCCTATGTTGGCTCCCTTGTTGATGAATTAATTGCTTTATATGAATGATGTGCAAAAGCTTGACTTTAGTTTATTGACAATAAAGATTTTTCTAAAAACTATTGCATTAAGAATCGGATGATGGTATATTCACCACAGGAAAAAAATTGAATAATGTTTTGCTTTAAAACTCTTATCCAGAGTAGGCGGAGGGATTTGGCCCGATGATGCCCAGCAACCGACTGTAATTCCGTTGTGAGACGGGGCGCGTGATAAAATGCGCCGGTATTTATACCAGAGGGCACGGTGCTAATTCCAGCAGAAAGATCATTCTTTCTGAGAGATAAGAGGTTAGAAGATCTATTTTTGTATTCTTCAAGCCTCTTTCTTTTACAGAAAGGGGCTTTTATTTTTTGGCTCTGTTTAATCTGGCCTGTCACCGTATTCAGGCGCGCAGCTTCCGGGAGCAGTTTGGATAATCCAGGCTTTCCGCGGGGAGGGCGGTGAGCCACCTCTGCTGCGCCTGCGGGGTCTCACCTTTCCGCAAATCTAAGCAGGAGTCTCGCACCTTACGCTTCAATCAACCTGGTTGAACAATGCGTTCGCCTCACAGAACTCATTAAAAAACAACAATCTTTAAAAAAACAGCCTTTAAAAATGGAAAACAGGAGGGAATACAGCTGAAAGGAAAATTCCAGGAGTCAGAAAATCTCAAATATTATGAGGGAGAGAAATCAATGAAGAAATATATATGGAAATCATCAATGGCTTTAATTTTTATTATTATGCTGCTGGCAGGGTGCCAGCCGCACGTAGGAAAGCAAGCAACCGCTGATTCAAAAGCAAGTGATAAAAATCCGCTTGCAAATAAGAAAGTGGCACTTATTATGCAGCAGAATCTTGGTACTTTTTCTGCACAATATATTGATGGTGTGAAGGAGCAGGCTGCAAAATTTGGAGGGAAGGTTACAGTATTCACTTCTGATGGAGACCTTGCAAAGATGTCCTCTAATGTTGATGCAGCGATTAACCAGGGCTTTGATGCCATTTTGATTGACCACGGCACAAAAGAAGCACTAACAGACGGCGTGAAAAAGGCCATTGCTAAAAAAATTCCCGTTATCGCATTCGATGCTGAAGTCAATGTACCGGGTGTAACAGTTCTTGAGCAAGGGGATCAGCAGATGGCAAAGGCTACGCTTGAAAAATTGGCCAAGGATTCCGGAGGCAAAGCCAATATCGTGAAAATTTGGGTTGCGGGATTTGCGCCGATGGAAAGAAGGCAGATTGCCTATAAAGACTTTTTAGCCAAAAATACAGGAATAAAAGAGGTTTCTGCTTTTGGAGCAGCTACTCAAAATACGGCTCTTGACACCCAATCGCAAATGGAAGCTATTTTAAAACAGTATCCTAAAAAAGGGCAAATCACAGCGGTATGGGCTGCTTGGGATGAATTTGCCAAAGGGGCGGTGCGGGCCATTAAACAGGCGGGCAGAACGGATATCAAGGTTTATGGAATCGATATGAGTGATGAAGATCTTCAAATGATCCAGGATAAAAACAGCCCATGGGTGGCTTCGGCTGCAGTTGATCCAAAGGATATCGGAAGAATCCAGGTTCGTTATGCTTATCAAAAACTCAGCTCCGGATCCGCGCCTGATAAAGTGAAGTTAAATCCGGTGTTCGTCACCAAAGAAGAATTGCCTGCAGAACAAATTACGACAGCAGAGCTCAATAAATATGTAAAAGGCTGGGGACACAGCGAGCAGGGATATACAGAAAAACTCAAAGACCTGGAAAATGGGAAGTAAAGAAATGTAAAGCCCAGTCGCGGACTGATGAAAGGGGGAGAATAAATTGAGTGCTAAATTGCTGGAGATGAAAAGCATTTCGAAATCATTCGGCCAAGTGAAGGCCTTGAAAAAGGCAAAATTCGAGCTGAGAGCAGGTGAAGTACATGCGCTGCTCGGAGCAAATGGTGCCGGCAAAAGCACACTGATTAAAATTCTTTCAGGGGTGTTCACTGAGGACAGCGGTGAGATAGTATTGGACGGAAGAACCGTCAACTTCCGCTCTCCCAAGGAAGCCAAGGAATGTGGGATTCATTGCGTTTACCAGGAGGTGGACACAGCCATTGTTCCGCAATTGTCAGTTGCTGAAAATATTTTGCTGGATTCATTCTCCACGGAAAGAAAATGGTTTGTATCAAGGAAAAAGATGCTCAAGCAGGCACATGACGCGCTGATTCAGCTTCATGCAGGGGGGATTTCACCCGATAAGCCGGCGTCTGCTCTCACCCTCGCAGAAAAACAAATGGTCCTGATAGCACGGGCCCTGGTCAGGGAGGCAAAAATCATTATTTTTGATGAGCCAACAGCCCCTCTTTCGCTTGAAGAAACACGGCATTTATTTGAAATCATCCAGAAGCTGAAGAAGCGGGGGGTAGCAAGTATTTTTATCTCCCACCGGCTCCCGGAGGTTTTTGAAATTTGTGACCGCATTACGGTGATGAGGGACGGAGAAGCGGCAGGGACTTTCCTTGCCCCGGAAATCACCCAGCAGCAAGTGGTAGACAAGATGCTCGGCAGCCAGCTGAGTATGGAGCTATTAAGATCCGGGAGCAAAATAGGAGATGTGCTGTTTGAGGTCAGGCATTTGGACGATGATGAGATGCTTAGAGATATTTCTTTCTCTGTTTCAAAAGGAGAAGTGGTCGGTGTGGTGGGTCTTGTCGGGGCAGGGAAGACAGAACTGGCCAAAGCTCTGTTTGGACTAACTCCCTGGAAGAGCGGAGAGGTCCTTGTACACGGGGAACGTTTTAGATTTAAGCATCCCTCGCAAGCAATTAAGGCTGGCCTTGCCCTTGTACCGGAAGAAAGGCGGAAAGAGGGGCTGTTTATCGGGGAATCTGTCCAGGCAAATATCACTTTTCCGCATCTGAAGAAATTCTCGAACTATTCATTTTTAAAGAAAAAGGCGGAACAAAAATATACAGAAGAAATGATTGATGCACTTGGAATAAAAACGCATAGCAGCCAAACTCCCGTAATGAACTTAAGCGGCGGAAATCAGCAAAAGGTAGCTATCGGAAAGTGGATGTCCGGACAGGCAGAAATTTATCTGTTTGATGAGCCTGCCAAGGGAGTGGATATAGGAGCAAAAAAGGATATTTTTCAGCTCATACACCGCCTGACCGGCAGCGGAAAGGGAGTTCTTTACTTCTCATGTGACATTACTGAAATTCTTGCGGTATCTGATCGGCTTCTGGTTATGTATGATGGAGCCATTGTGAAGGAACTAACAGCGGCTGAGGCGACACAGGAGGAAATCCTGCTGTATGCAAGCGGAGGAAAGGAAGATGGAAATGAGCGGGAAATTCATCGGGTTTTTATTTAAATATGGAGCCATCCTTTTAATGGTGCTGATATTAATTTATTTTAGCTTGGTGAATGGGGCATTTCTTTCTTACGGAAATATATCGGATATTCTGAGGTCCATATCCATTGTCACACTGCTTGCTTTAGGAGTCACATTTACGCTGATTGTGGATGGCTTTGATTTATCTGTCGGCTCGACGATGAGCTTGTCTACAGTTTTGACCTCGTCGCTCATGGTATGGTTTCAGCTTCCCCTTTGGCTCGTTATCATCCTTCCAATCATTACTGGTGTGCTCGTTGGGCTATTCAATGCCTTGCTGATAGTGAAAATCAGGATTCCGGATCTTCTTGCAACACTTGGAGTCATGTATATTGTTTCAGGCTTTCACCGGACGTATACAGAGGGATACTCTATATACAGCCATATGGAAATGACAACAGGAGGAAAAGCGCCAGGCGAATTTTATAAAAGCTTTCTGTGGGTAGGACAGGGAGAGCTGGGAGGCGTTCCTGTTCCTGTTATCATCATGCTGGTTTTTGTGGCAGCTGTGTTTATTATTCTCACCCATACCAGATGGGGCAGGATCTTGTATATGACAGGCGGCAATGCAGAAGCGGCGCGCCTGTCTGGCATTAATGTCAATAAAGTGAAGCTACTTTCTTACATTGTTTCCGGAATATTTGCTTCATTGGCAGGGATCCTTTTTGCCGCACGTGTTGGATCAGGGCAAATCGATGCAGGTTCATCCATGCTTATGGAAGCTGTTGCAGCAGTATTTGTCGGCTTTTCTGTTCTTGGCGCAGGCAAGCCGAATGCGCTTGGCACCTTTTTCGGGGCTGCTTTGATAGGTGTTTTGTTAAACGGTTTAACCATGCTGAACCTTCCTTATTACGCATTTGAAATTGTGAAAGGTACGGTTCTTGTACTTGCTCTGGCTGTAACATATATCCATGTGGGAAAAAGGGGCGGAAGCCTGAGGAAAAAACGGATTCAGCAGCCCGTGAAAAAGGCGAGCTGACTATACAGACAGACCAGGATGAGGCGATGCCGCTTTCGGCATCGTCTTTTAATTTGGCGAATTTTTAGCCATGGTATTCTCTGAGTACTCCTCTCAAACCTTCACTTGCTGAGATTGGAATTACCTCTGATTAAAATAGGCCTTCTTATCAAGGGGCTCTCTTCATTGTTGGGCAGCGGACTTATAAGCAAGTTAAAAGGGATTAAAAAATAGCTAAAAAGTTTCCTTCTATAAAATATTGACGTAAACGTGTTAAATTATGGTATATTGAAGGATAGCAGGATTTTTTCTGAAAAGTCATTAATAAAATGAACGTTTTTATAACATATGGGTGGTGCATGCTGTGGAAACACGTACAGGCAGAAAGCAGCAAAAAAAGAAAAAGAAATCCGTTTTAAAGGGCATATTAACTTTTATTTTCCTTATTTTTTTAGCGGCAGGAGGATATGCAGGTTTTCAATATTATGAGGGCTTAAAACAGGCCAAGCCTGCAGCTCAGCTGGAAAAACACTATGATGATTTTCAGGCTGCTGATCAAATTGAGGGTATACAAAATGTGCTTCTGCTGGGAATTGATGCCCGCAAAAAGGGCGAGATATCACGTACGGACAGCATCATGGTCGGGCAATATGATACAGATACCGAACAACTGAAGCTTGTTTCGATTATGAGAGATAATTACGTTGACATTCCGGGACACGGTAAGAATAAAATCAATGCAGCTTTTTCATTTGGCGGACCCGAACTGCTTCGTAAAACAATTGAACAAAACTTTGGCATTGATGTAAATTATTATGCACTGGTTGATTTTAAAGGATTTGAAAAAATTGTAGACGCACTGTCGCCTGAAGGCGTCCAAATTGATGTGGAGAAAGCCATGTCCAAAAATATCGGTGTTAACCTGAAACAGGGAGTCCAAAAACTTCATGGGAAAGAATTGCTGGGATATGCAAGATTCCGCCACGATGCAAGAGGGGACTTTGGGCGTGTAGAACGCCAGCAGAAGGTTATAGGAGCCCTTAAGGAGAAATTTCTTAGCGTAAGCGGAGTGGTCAAGCTTCCTAAAATGGTCGGAACCATCCAGCCTTACATTGATACAAATATGAAGACTTTGACGGCAATTGGTATTGCTAAGGATATTATTATCAATAAAAGTGATATTCAAACGATGGTCATTCCGGTTAAAGATGGCTTTAAAGAAACCAGATATCCTAATGCTGGGCAGGTTTTAGAGCCTGATTTAGCGAAAAATAAAGAAGCACTGCAGGAATTCCTTGTCAATGGAAATCAGGAAACGGAATACGGTCTATCCAGCTCGAATTGAGCTGGACAATGAAGGGAAGAATTACTTATAGAAAGAAAAAAGCAGTCTCATCTCAATGAGCTGCTTTTTCTTATGCTGAAATTTATTTCTTCACTAGGATTTTTGCCGGTTTGCTTACGTTTCCTGCTTTATCTCTGGCATAGAGGTATATGAAGCCTGTTGCTTTCTTGCTCATCGATATGGTGAATTGCCCCTTTTTTCCAGCTCTGGCTGTGCCGGCAGCTTTTCCTTTATTGACTGCTTTCACAGTAGAAAAAGGTTCAGCTCTTCCTGTGATCTTATTGCCTTTGATGCTTGCTTTTGGTGCAGAAGGAGCCGTTTTATCCTTTACGATGACTTTGGCGGATTTGCTGTTCCTTTTCGCCAGGTCAGTAGTGTGTATATACAAAGCAGAATATGCTTTTTGTCTTGCTATCTTAATCTTGTAGGATCCTTTGCTGTCGCTGACAGCCTGGCCAATAAGTCTTTTGGACGTATTGATAGCCTTGACAGCCAGTCCAGGCTGCGCTTTTCCTGCGATATAGCTGCTTTTGTCAGTGACAGAAGCAACTGTTGGGACAGAAGGAGCAGCTCCTTTTTGCACGTAAACTTTAAGGGTTGTTTTCGCAGCGTGATCCTGAGAAGAGATCGTGACAGAAAGCTGCTGATTTGCTTTTTGGACTGGTACATTTACAGTGAAGCTTCCGTTAGCAGATGCCGCTGATTTTCCAAGCAATTTCGTGCCATTTCTCACTTCAATCAGGGAATTCTTGGCGGCAGTTCCTGTAAGGTGGTTTTCATTATCTTTTATGATTTTGATTTTTGCATGCAGATCGAGATCACTGAGCGCACTGAATGCATTCAGTCTTCCGTAGCCTGTAACAAAATCCCAGCCGGCTGGATTAGGCTTAGCCGGAGGTTCTTCTCCGTCTTCTGAATAATCCATCGAGTCCTGGTTGTCTTTTTCAACAAATGCAACATGGTCAGATGTTTCATGCAGTATTTTTTCGATTTCACTTATTTTTAGAGACGGATTCTCCGCTAATAGCAAGCCGACGGTTGCTGTTACATGTGGAGCGGCCATGGAAGTCCCGTCCATATACGTAACATTTCCATCAGGAAGCAGACTTGGTATGCCAGAGCCTGGCGCAACCAGATCCAGTCCGTCTCCGTAATTTGAATAATCCGATACAAGGTCGAGCCTATTGGTAGCACCTACCGAAATGACATATCTGGACGATGCAGGATAAGATAATTGCGGAAGCCCGTCATTTCCGCTGGCAACGATAACGGGGACATTCTTAGAGTAGGCATATTTAAGCGCATATTCAAGAACTCTGCTGTATTTGCCGCCTAAACTTAGATTAATAGCTTTTGCTCCATGATCAACGGCGTAAATTATTCCATAAGCGACGTTTTCTGTGTCGCCCTGTCCAGATGCATCCAGGACTTTGACTGGCATAATTTGCGCTTTAGGATTAATCCCGCTCATGGAAAAGCCATTATCCTGTGAAGCAGCTATGATTCCTGATACATGGGTGCCGTGTCCGTTGTCATCCATGGTGTTTGTGCTATGATCGATCATGTTTTTCCCTAAATCTGTCCTTACATGTTCTCTAAGATCAGCCAAAGAAGAATCTGTACCGGAATCCACAACGGCGATTACCGTGTCTTTAAGTGTGCGGTGGTGAATCAGATTTTGCAGATAATCATAGTGAATATCTGCATGGGCTTTTCCTTCATTTAATCCCTTGTTTTGAAGAGACCACTGATAAGGAAATTGCACATCTGCAGATAGGGCGCGGAATTTCTGGACGGGCTCGACAAATTCTACTTCCGGCAGCTTTTCGAGCTGTGATGCAGTTAGCGCTGAAGCTGAACTAGCCTGAAGTCCGTTTTGAGCGGCTGTGTCTTTTATATTTAGCTCATACATGTTGCCGAATAGCCGATCGCTGCTGTTAATGGAAGACACAACAGATTGAGCGGCATACCCGCTTGTACTCTTGATATCAGTCAGCTTTTTTCCATCCTTTAGCTTAATGATGTATTTTCCGCTGATAGCCGCTTCAGGAAGGGATATATCCCCGTCTTTCATAACATCTGTAATACGTTCTCCAGCAAGACCTGAAATGTCCACCTTTTGGGCGGCTTCATCCATTTGTTTTTCCAATGATTCCGGAGCTGCCTCATAAGTACTGTCATACAAATTTTGTATGGATTTTTGTTCATTCTTAGAAATAACGTGAGTGCTGTCAGCACCATTCTTATTAAGGTCATCAATGATTGGCTTTAGTATAATCAGATTTTCATAAACTTCATTTCTTTTATCTTTGCTTACGATTAGCTTTGCCGCCAAAAATGGGGAAGCTTTGTAATAAAGAGAAGATAGCTTTCTGCCTTCCTCTGTCTTTGCAAGCGTACCGTCACGGAACAAACGAATGGCAGCCAGCAGGCTGCCCCCTGACTTTTCCTGTGAGCTGCTGAGCTCAACTGGGCACTCGGGCTGTGCAGGCTGCTCGGATGGCGCTAAATTTTCAGGTTTGTATGAAATGGAAAATTCCGCTGTGCCGTCTCCTTCATTTTCCGAAGAATCAAGGGCAGGCACTTCTGATTCTGCTGCTCCCAAATATTCCACTTTTACATAATAGGGATTGGCCCAGGCATATGGGAAGTGAATCTCTGCAGGAGCGTCCTTCCCGGCGGCACCTCTATACAAATCAAATGTGCTGTCCTGTGCGGCTTTTTCGAGACTTGGATAAACCGAAACATTCAGCGTTTTTTCGCTTTTTACTAAAATCTTCGCATGAGAGAACTTTTCACTGTCATCTTTTGACGGTGATATTTTGTACCATTTCACTGCCGGTTTTTCAAATAACCCCGATACATCAGCACCTTCTCCGAGAAGAATGGACTGATTTTCAATTGAAGCATTCGGCATTGCTTCAGCCAAACTACTTACAGGCAGAGTGAAGCCAAAAAACATAATGAATATTATCAAAAATGCTGGAATGCAGCTTGCCTTTTTGTGCAGCAAAATATTTCCTCCTAATCACGCAGATGCTAAATAAACACCTGGAAAATTCCAATACTATACTAAGCTACCATATATAAGATTTTATTCAATTGCTATCTGCCATTTTCATAATAAACAATACGAACTTCCTAGTAGGTAAAAGTGTCTTGTGTAAGGGGCGGTTTCGTAATAAGATAAATATAATTCTTGTAAATGGAATTTATTTCATATTGAACGGATTGGGGAATCTGTAAGGTATTCAGTTTGATGCAGCAAATCGGCAGCTCTCCAAGGACTTCTGGAACTTGAACGGCAATCACTGTTCATATCTCAGGATTACTAGTAAAGGATCAGGATAAAGTTTAACTATATAAACGGGGAGGTGAACATTATGATTTCTGGAGACGGTATTTTCGGTCTATTCGCAATTATTCCCATTTTATTGTATCTGGCCATATTGGTATTCAGTATTTACTTCATCATAGAAGTATTGAAGTTTATGAATGAAAAAACACGGCTGGATCGTGAAAGAAACGATAAACTGGATCAATTAATCAACGCAATCAGTAAGGAAAATAGTCTGTAATACTGGGCGATTCATTTAATGTGAAAAGCTTTTCTTATTGGAGGGGGCAATTTGACTGCTGTCTATGCAAATTGGGGAGAATCAAGAGTTAAATTAACTTGGGAAGAAAACAGCTTACTTCCTCAACAACATTTAATCACTAGTGTGCACGGCTTTTGTTTCCAAGAGAGTAAATTACTATTAGTTGATTTATACCATAGAGGGTGGGACTTTCCAGGCGGCCATATCGAACCTGGTGAAACTCCAGAGAAGTGCTTCAAAAGGGAAGTGATGGAAGAAGGTTATGCCGAAGGAGAATGTAAATTGTTAGGATACATCATCGTTGACCATAGTGAAAATCCTTTATGGGAAGAAAACAGCCCATATCCTAAAATTGGTTATCAAGTGTTTTACAAAATGACTATCACTAATCTCCACCCATTCGAGGGCAAATATGAATCCGCTCAGCGTGTGTTTGTAAGTCCTCATGATGTTTCTGCTTATTATCATGATTGGCACATTCTATACCAGGAAATATTGGATTGTGCTTTACAATAGCAGCCTGGCTATGCAAAAAAACAGCAGCAGTGTGCACTGCTGCTGTTAATAATTTTATTTAGATGCCTTCAAGTTCACATGTGATACCGTATGGTCCTTGCCGACTACAAAATGGATTTCATAGCCTCCGGTCTTGTATATATAGTCTTTTTCCTTTGTTTTAGAGATTGTCAGAATACGGTCTGCCCTGCCAAGCCTTTTAGCCAATGTCTTATTTGTGATACCTCCAAGATTCTGCTGTCTTTCCACGTTTGTGCCAAAATAGCGGATTTCAGCTATCTTGCCGTTTGCATGGTAAGAAAATGCATATCCTCCCTGGCCCATGGTAGCAGTGTATGTGTCAAAATGATTTTTTTTGCTTGCCGGGATTTCAGGCTTTCCGATTTTTTTATATACCTCTGCTCTAGTGGTGATGTTGATTTTAAAATTGTGGACAAGGACAGGCATTTTTCCTGTATGTGCTGATTTATAAAGCTTCATCAATACATTTTCAGCCTTTTTCTGATCAGCAGAAGCAGCAGAAGAAGGCTTCACCGTTTGTGCGTGTGCCGTTTCATTAAATGCAGGGATGGCGGTTCCGATCGTTCCCAAAACAGACCCGGTCAAGACGGCGGCAGCTAGTAAATTCTTTTTAAACATAACTTTATCCCTCCTTGATAGTTATTATTTATTTTCCACAAGGTGAACCGTACTAAACACTGCGTTTCCTTTCAATTATATATAAATGATTTTACAGGATATTACATTGGTGTCATATGAAATATAACGTAAACTCTAAATTTATATTTCAGAAGGATATTAAAGGAGAAGGTGCCGGTGATGCCGAATAAAAACAGTGGTTCTGCAGCTATGGCAAAATGACAGAACGAATCAATAAAGAAGGCGGGAAAGTATGCACTGTAAAGATAAAGAATTAATCATTCGTCCTATTGCTGAAGAAGATATACCGGTATTATGGCAAATGATTTATAGTGAAGAATCTCCAGAATGGAAGAAATGGGATGCTCCCTATTTTGAACACAAGAAGGTTTCTTTTGAAGACTATGAAGCTAATAAGGGGAATATCATCAATAGTGACCGTCTTTGGGCCATTAAAGTTAATGGGGAAATTGTAGGGACAGTCAGTTATTATTGGGAACACGAGCCTTCCAGATGGCTGGAAATGGGAATTGTCCTATATAACCCTTTATCCTGGGGCGGCGGTTATGGTACAAGGGTGCTCCGCCTTTGGATCAATCATTTATTCACTGCCCTGCCGCTTGTTCGGGTCGGTTATACGACTTGGTCGGGTAATGAACGGATGGTTAAGGTGGGGGAGAAACTTGGCATGACTTTAGAAGCAAGGCTAAGAAAGTGCCGGTATTATAATGGAGAATATTATGATTCAATCAGGATGGGTCTTCTGCGTGAGGAATGGGAAGCAAATCCCCTATTTCGTTAATCTGGTTAATATGAAACATGCCTTGAAGGATTCCTCAAGGCATGTTTCACGTTAGGTTTTGCTGCAGTACATTGCTGATTTCTGCACCGAATCTATCGCCTGTGTCCGAAATCATCAGGCACGTAACTTTAACAGTACCTTACAATTAAAATATTAGTGTATCAATAGAATATGCGCCTGCACCGGATATGGCGACAGCAATTGCTGTAACTAGGATGGAAAGATTATACTCATAGCCATTTTGTGTAGACCAATAGCCGTTTGTTCCATGGACTTTAACGATTGCAATCACCATAGTGAGAGCAATCAAAATGCCTGCTAGAGGTGTAAGGAATCCCGCAGCGAAGAATAATCCTCCTGCAAATTCTGCAAGGCCTGCAAAAAGAGCCATTGTTACACCAGGTTTCATACCGATTGAGTCAAACCATCCGCCTGTTCCTTTTAACCCATGGCCGCCGAACCATCCAAATAATTTTTGCGCGCCATGTCCGATAAAGGATAAACCAATCACTAATCGAATCAGCAATAATGCCAAATTTATCATGATATTTTCCTCCAATATTATTTTTTATTAAATAATCTTTAATTCGAGATAAATGAATAAAAAAAGATATGTCTATAAGAAATAGGGCTAGACAAACATATATTTTCAGTCTTGGAATATATCTTGAATTTAATTATCTCGAATATAGTGTAATTATATGCGGGTATCTTAAATGTGTCAATCCTTTTTATTATCGGTTCAGTAAATACTCTTTAGCCAATGGAAATGGAAGAAGAAACGGTCAATGTATGAGACACGGTCAAGAGAGGAAGGGCTTGTAGTAATAAAAAGTTAATATAGCCAGCTGTCTAAAACTTTATTTAGCATAGGTATTAAATTTGAGATATTCCTGCAAAGAGAATTATAATAATAATTGAAATATTCTTTTAATAAGGAGGCTTTCCTTAATGCCTGTTAATGCCAAAATAAAGTATTTCTTAGATAAGATGAAAGAGATGCCGCAAATGCAACTGGATAAAGTATCTCCCGAAGATTATCGGAAAAGGGAGAACCGGGGGCTTGATTTTCAGCAGCAAAAAGAACAGGTCCATGATGTGGAAGATAAGGTACTGCCTCTTATTGGGCGTGATCTTCCGATAAGGATATATACTCCAGAAGGACAGGCGCCGTATCCTGCATTAGTATTCTTTCACGGAGGCGGATGGGTGATCGGCAGTTTAGACAGCCATGATTCTATCTGCCGGACACTGGCTAACTGTTCAGGATGCAAGATTATTTCTGTTGACTACCGATTGGCTCCTGAAAATAAATTTCCGGCTGCAGTAAATGATGCATATGATTCGCTTGTAAGGATTGCTTCTGAACATAAAGAATTTGGAATTGATCCTGCACGGATTGCTGTAGGCGGGGATAGTGCTGGCGGAAATCTGGCCGCTGTAGCGTGCATTATGTCAAAAGAACGCAGGGGTCCGAGCATCATACATCAGCTGCTTATTTATCCTTCTACAGGATATGAGGAAGAGCCGCCTTCCATTCAGGAAAACGGGGAAGGGTATTTATTGACAGGGGAAATGATGCAGTGGTTCAGAAACCATTACTTCACCCGCGATGAAGAAATCAATAATCCTTGCGCTTCTCCGGTGTTATATCCTGATTTGAGCGGATTGCCGCCTGCATCCATATTTACGGCAGAGTATGATCCGCTACGTGATGTTGGCAAGGCATATGCAGAAAAACTCAGGGCCAGCGGAGTACCTGTGTTTTATAAAAATTACAGTGGCCTGATTCATGGATATGCAAACTTTGCCCCGGTGGTGCCAGAGGCAAAAGTGGCGCTGGAGGAAGCTGCATTAGAGCTGCATCATGCTGTCAAAATATAGAATGCCGGACCTTGGCATCAGAAGGTGCTGAATGAAACGCCAGATTTGAATTGCATCCCATTGTTAATTCTTATCAGAGAATGGGATGCAATACATATTTCCTGGCGTTATTTTCTACGCATCATAGCAGAAGAATGCTTTATTTTTTTAATTTACGGGCTGTGCGCCAGCCGGCATATATTGCAATTATCAGGCCGCCGAGTGTGTCCGCAATCAAATCTGTCATTGTATCCGTATTTCCGCCGCCCTGCAGGGACATCCCGAAAAACTGATCAGAGCTAAATTCATATATTTCCCATACAACCCCGCCGAGTGCAGCAAAGGATACAGTATATAAAAAGACGAACCAGGCTGAAATGCTTTCTCCTGCGCCTCTGTGCAGAAGCCTCTCGTATAAAGCGATTCCTGCAAAAGCCAGAATTCCCCCGCTGATAAAATGCAAGAAGGTGTCCCACCAACCCAGGCCGTACCATCCTGAAATGGATCCTAAAAATTGGGATCCGAATAAGAAAATCAGATAGGAGATTGTAATGGGCAAGTTGAATTTCAGCTTTGTGAATAATGATAAAAGGAGCGGAATGGCCCCGCAGACTACTCCTCCGATTGCAACTAAATATTTAAATGATTCTCCGCTTTGATAGTAATGGAAAAATAAAATGGCCATGAACAGAACATACAATAAACTTAGTGCCAATACGAGCTTTCGATTCATTCTTTTCACCCCGGTTTTTTGGTTTTTATGCTGAAATAAATCGCTGTCAGAAGGCCTCCAGCCGTACCGCAAAGCAAATCATACATCGTATCCCGATTACCGCCTCTTTGCATCGTATGGGTGAAAAAACGGTCTCCTGCAAATTCATAAATCTCCCAAATTACGCTTGCTGTGACTGCCAATGAAAAAATGAATATAAACGGAATCCATTTAGATACATCTCTCTGACTCCGCACGGGAACAAGGAATTCGAAAAGAGATATTGCAATAAACCCCATAAGCAGTCCTTTATAAAAATGAAGTGTTGAGTCCCACCATTTATATTTCATATAAAAAGATAAAATTGATCCAAGGTAGGTTGTGCAGAACAGAAAAATATAATAACTGATGAAAATGGGAACAGAAAAGGGATTTTTTTTTACGAAAAGCATGAAAAGCGGCAGGGCGCTGACTGCAATCCCTCCAAGAGCTACCTGCCACCGGGAAGAATCGTCCTTAATGAGGTAAACGATAAATAAAATGAGCATGAATAAGCTCAAAACCAAACTTAAAATTAGGATCAATTTATTCTTCAATATTTCACCCCATCACCCTGATTTCTCTTTAATTATCTCCAAATCTGCAAAAACCATTCTTAGGCAATTTACTTCATGCTGCTATGAGCAAAAGTGGAGGAGAAAATTAATTTATCAAGACACGGTCTACATTAGGGCAAAATAAATAAAGTGCTTTCATAATAATGGACATTCAGCAGCGATATTGTTTTATTGCATGATATGCTGTACCAGGAAAAATGGCACCATTTTTCATTTTTTGGGCAAGCTAGTTTTTGGAGGTGCAGAAATTGACGCTTATACGATTAGGGTACGTAGCCATGAGCATGCATGTTAAAAATTGTTCTCCTTCGCAGACCATGACTTTTTCACAGTTTTCAAAGATTAAAAATAAAGAGGCAGCTGTAGAAAAGCTTGAGAGGATCGCCAATTCTAATCTCCGCAATTGCCTGAGATTATTAAGGCATAACCAAGTGCATGATATTTCTTTTTTTCGGTTAAGCTCTAAGCTTATTCCGCTTGTAAACCACCCGGAAATACCTGAGTGGAATTATATGAATCCGCTGATGGATGAGTTAAGGGAAATCCGGAGCTTTCTTGAAGAGCATCCTGAAACAAGGGTGGATTTTCATCCTGATCATTTTGTTTTATTGAATTCTGAGGATAAAGGGGTGCTTATGTCAGCTGTCAAAACACTGCGGATGCACCGGCTATTGCTAAAAGGGATGGGGATAGACCCGGAGCATCGATGCGTCCTGCATGTAGGGGGCGGATATAACAATCATGAAAAGGCACTTGAACAGTTTATTCATAATTGGGGAATGATATCAGCGGGACTGCAGGAAATGATCATACTTGAAAATGATGATACAACCTTCAGCCTTTCAGAAACCCTTTATCTTTGTGAGAAGCTGGGCATACCCATGGCGTTTGATTATCATCATTTCCTGGCCCATCACGATGAGGATGAAAGCTGGGAGGATCAATGGGACAGGGTTATAGGGACGTGGAGCCATTCCAAACTGCCTCCAAAGATGCATATATCAAGCCCGCGTTCACCCAGCCAATTCCGTGCGCATGCAGAATATGTAGACAGCAGCATGTTCCTGGATTTTCTGAGAAAAATAAAAGGAAGCGTCCCCCAGCTTGACTGTATGATTGAGGCAAAGCAAAAGGATGACGCCCTTTTTCATTTAATGAAGGATCTGGAGAATTACGAAGAAATTGAAATTGTGGATGGCGGAAGCTTTTTAATAAAATAAGAGAGGAAGGCCGAAAAGCCATTCATCTCTTCATTGGCATAGGGCTTAAAAGTGATGGGCAAAGATCGGTTCTATGCATAGCAGGACACACAGGACATACGAAATAAGAGATGTTTTTTTGACAGCTTCCTGGCGCTGTATCCCGATGCCCATCCCGTAAATTGCAGTTTGTTTCTGTATAAAACGAATAAGAAAATAAAAATGGCTGCTCCTAAAAACCAAACATCATACTGCCTATCTGCTCCTAGTACAGAATAAAAAGCGTTCAGCAAGGCGTACAGAAGGCCTCCGCCAAATAAAAAAATAATGATTATCCTCAAAAGCTCAAGCAAGACTCTCATGGTACTCCTCCCCGTGTAAAAGAATCACGATAACTTTAACATAATTTTACATTTGGTTAAAGCCTTTAATCCGGCTTTTCGGGGAGATTGTACTCCTATAGATTTATATGTTTGTTTTTTCCTTTTGATATTTGAAATATGCCATACAGTGCCAAGCCTATAGAAACAATGCCCAGCATCCAGGGGCCGTAGCTTTGCTGCAGAATTTTCTCAAGCGCTCCATCTAAATTGGTAGGATTATGCGGATTGCTCGTGATGGCCATCCTGATTACGAAGTAACCCAGAAAACCAAATACTGCTCCTCTTGAAACCATGCCGATTTGTCCGGATTTTCTCGTTGCCTGAATTTCCTCTTTACTCATTTCCTCAAGCTTGAATTGCTTCATAAAATTCCCCTTAAACCCGGAGAAAATCGAGTAAATCCCGTAAATAATAATGCCTGCCCCAATCATGCCAATCAGCCAGGGTCCATAATCTTGAGCCAGGATTCTCGCTGTCCATGCCTTTTGTGCGCTGCTTGACTGACCGGCGTGAATGGCAAGCTTAATTGCCTTTGCTGCCAAACCGATGTAGATGATACAGGAAATTACATTGCCGGCTTTGCTGAGGCTGCCTTTCATAGGGTCATCTTTAATAGTTTGAAGTTCGAAAATTTGAATGAGAAGCCAAAGGATGTATCCGGCTAACCCAATGCCGATTAGCCAAAGAAGAACTTCTCCATATGGCTTCGCGGCAACTGCCGCCAATGCCCCATTCGTTCCTTTAGCTTTTGATCCCGCCCCGCATGCTGCCAGAAGAGATAATGCCCCGACTAAGATAAAATTGGTGCCCTTTGCCATGAAACCTGCTCTGGCGGCCTTTCTCGCCCAAGGCTTCATGTGATGAGCCGTTTTTTTAGCATGATATTTTGCATCAGCTTTTGAATGGATGCCAATCATTATCATTCTCCTCCCGCAGATTTGTCTGCTACTTCTTTTATTTCCCGCCTGGCTGATTTAAAAACGCATTTGACCCTTCCTATTTATGGAGGTTCTAAGTAAATACCTTAATAAAACATAAAAAGTTTTTACAATTCTTGGAAAAAGTAAGATGCTGCCTGTTAAAGCAGGATAAGGTACAGCCATCCATTTCCGAAGGCTGGCTGTACCAATCGGAGTTTTACGGGCAGTCCGCCACCTTTTAAAATGCCCAATTATATGATTTTTGAAGGAGTTAAGAGTATAAGAAGGCAGGCACATTCCGGGTTGCCTGCCTTCTTTGTTTTTTCTGGTTCAGCAGTACATTCGGCTAAAAGGTAAACAGTTTGGATACTAATAGATAATGGTATGTGAGAGTGGTGAGTCTCATTTTGTTCTTTTCTAAAGACTTATTGTTAAAATAAAAGGAACCAAACTATAAAATAAGGAGTTTTAAATTCATGGGGAAGAATAATAAAAAGAAAAAACAAAAAAACATAGTCAGGTACAGCCATGTAAAGGATCACGAAATTATAAAGATGGGTGATTTTAATATTGCCATTGACACAAAAGAAGAAGCAGGAAAAACAGTCCCTATTCATGGAGAAGAAACCACCATTTGCATAGCCCAGATAGCCGGAACGAAAAAATGGTCTTTATGGGAAGAAGCGGCTGGCCGCCAATTTCTGTCCACTGAGCGATATGAATCTAAAGAGGCGGCACTGAAAGCTGCTGATACTATGGTTAATCAATCAAGGGAAATTTACAAGCATATCATTAAGTCCATTGAAGGGTGATTAATGGTCATTTTGGCATCTAATTTCGCTGTCCATTCTCCTGCAGAGGTTCCTGCGCTTTATTAATATTATTACTGGAATAACTTATTTATTTTTTTTAAAATGTTAAAATCCTTTGGTGTTTTTCCATTGCAGGAAAACATTGACGTTAAATTGTAAGGTAAATGAAATCTATAGAGCTGTTTATTTTGCTAAAATAATATGTTAGGAGTCTATCTTTTTCGTTTATCAAATTGGTGTTTATTTTACAGTTAAAGAAGGTAATGGATTGGTAAGGACAGTTCACTGCAGTATATGGCGGGGAGCTGCGAAAATATATTACATTAACATGGCGGGGGACAGAAATGATTTCAGAAAATTTATTAATAAATAAGAAATTTTATGAAACATTGATTGGGGAAAGCGAAACAGCACATCCCATTCAGATTTTGGGAGAGGCGTATCTAGAGCGGCAAAAAACTGATGTGCCGGAGCTTGCTTCCATACGGTTTGCACAGGGGGAAGTGTACTTTCACTCTAAAGACTATGAAACGGCAGTTTTTAAATGGGAGAACATTGATTCTGAATTAAGTTCATGGGCAAACAAAAACATAGCTGATGCCTATTATGAGCTTGAAATGCTTTCCATGGCTGAAGAAAAGTATAAGTCCATTTCAACGGACGACCTTGTGCTAAGGGCAGAAGTCGCTCTTCAGCTTTTTTCACTATACATAGAAGAAAAAAGGTTCGACCTGGCTTCAAAAACAATTAAAGATGTTGTCTCGTTTTATCCGGATTATCCAAATGTCTCAGAAGTGGCGCGTGCCTTTTTTGAGGAGCAGCAGGATTGGAACAGCGGCATAGAGCTTGCGATGAGCGAAAGTATGCGTACAGGATACCTTCATTGGTTCGATGTGCTTCTAGACTATATCGACAGCGGATATACGGAAGATCTGCCTCCTGATTATTTCCTGCCGATGCTGAAGTCGCTTTATGATGCGGACCGGAACCGATTTGAAAAAGTTGTGCTCTCATTATGGAGTATATACAGGAAACAGGATACTTACTTTGCATGGCTTGCGTCTATTAACTCTCTTATTGCTGAAGCTGAAATCAATCAGTTTGATTCCTGGACAGATTTATCGCAGGTTTATCAAAGAACATACCTGGAGCTGATTGACGGAAGCTATTTGATTAAAGACATACAGATTACAGTTCCTCAGGTATTAATGAATTGGCTGAAGCTTTCAGAAGGTCAAAACGCCTTATTTGCAGCTGCTGCTGTTCTCTCATGGAGCGAGAATTTTCAAGGCAGCATCCCAGACAGCATGGCCCATGACGCCGAAACGGTATTAATGAAGTCAAGAAAACACCCGGATTCGCTTCGCGAAAGCAAAGCTCTCTTTGAAAACATCCTCCATTGGGCGAGCAGGCATGAACTGCAAATCGGGGAGAAAACCAAGTGGATGGCAGATCTCCTTTCAAATATTCAAACCCAGCAGATTCTTGTTGCAGGAACTGGAGAGTCAGATAAATCGCTGTTTGTTAATTTTCTGAGCGGTGAAGAAATTACAAAGCCAGACTCATCTGTTTTTACTTCAATAAGTGATAGCGACATAGCACAAATCACCGAGATATCACCAAGCGGCATTATTCCGCTGGATGAATTAGAAGCGATTTCTCTCAGCCGGCGTCAGCGGGATTCTGTATTTGAGGTAAAATTCCCTTCTGAGTTTCTGCAGAGCCAATCAATGGGGCTGATTGATACACCCGTATTAAACGGACAGGCAGGCATAAGGGAAGAATTGCTGGAAAGCACACATGCGGCGGATGGAATACTTTTTGTTCTCGATGCAAGTGCTCCGTTTACGGAAAGAGAACGAACGATTTTGCTTGATATTAAGAAAGAGTCCCCATATCAGCACATCCACTTTATCCTAAACAGGATGGAGAAGATTTATAACGAACAAGATGCAATTCGGATACTGGAAGAAACCACAGCCCGAATCCGCGAGTATTTTCCTGCAGCTTCTGTTTTGGCATGGTCCGCAAATTACCAGGGCCAAAAACAGCTGAATGATCTTACAGATTTCCTTGCCTATGGATTCCCTAAGGGAAATCTGGCTGAGGAGCGGACAGAACGGATTTTATACTTTACCAGAAAAACATTATGTGACCTGCTGGAAAGACGAAGAGACATGGAGAATGGCTATATAGATTCTATTCAATGGAATGAAGAAATGGCCGTGAAGCTTAATGGTGCCATTAATCAGCTTCATGATAATGAAAAAGAAAAAATGAGAATACTTAAATCATCCTACAGGGCAATTAAAGAAGAAGTGAAAAATGATCTGACCACTGAAATTCCGAAAATACTGCGCAAATGTGCAAATCTTTTGAATGAAGACAGTGATTTCCGCCGTGTGCATATTGATTTGAATGATGCCATGAACTCGAAAATTCAGGAATTTATTAATCAGACGGTATCTCCTAAATTTTATCGGAGTCTGCAGGAATGGATTTCTGTTTCGCAGGAAGAGTTTTCTCAAAGCCAGTTTTATCTTGAGGAAATGTCAGATGGCTTTAACGCCTTGTATGGAGATGACCGGATTCAACTGGAGTGCGACTTCAAAGTTCTGGATGACTGGAGACGCGATGCAGACCGGATGACAAGCGGGGTTTATAGCGATGAAGTCAATATTCTAATGCGGCATACTCCCTCACAGCTTCTTCTTAAAGGAGCAGGAAAGCTGTTAGGTGCCATTGCCCAAAATAAGGCTGCACTGTATACAAGATATAAAAAATTCCTTGAAACGATGGATTATGATGATGTAGCAGAGAGCATTGCAAAAAAATATCTGTCACAGTTTGATTTGTTTGAAAAATCATTAGACCGTGATATTTCCCTATTCTTCAGATACCCTTTGAATGTTTTAAACCAAGCGGTTACCGCATCTCATAAAGAAATCAAGGAAAGCCAGGAAGCTCTTGATAAAATGAGAGAAAACCCTGAAGTATATCTGGATCCCATTACATTATTTGAGGTTAAGCTGCGTCAATATGAATGGATGATGAATGCAGGCAAATAGAAAAAACGTTTCCGCAAATTGCGGAAACGTTTTTTTTGTTGGATGACCGTATTGTCATAACTCCGTTTTTATTAATCAGCCAGCCTTCTCACATAAAGTCTTTGGTACTCAGGAACGGGCTTTGCTTCAAAAAATACTATTGTTTAAAGCGCTGTATATCCTTTCTTTCCTGATAATTGTCATCTTCGAGTATTCCCATTTCTTTAATGAACCTCCGGGATTGCTCATTTCCCAATTTATAAATCATGGCGTAGATATCCTGAATCGTCCGGTCATATTTCCCGTTTTGAGAATCCTTGTGATATTCCTCATAAGGAATATGTGAACGGACATATGTTTTTATGTCAGCCGTATGATTTTTTTCGAGATAGCTTTTTAGTTCATTTACTTCACTGTCGTTTGCTTCAATGACAAAACTCGGATTTTCTTCTCCGATAGACTCAAGAAGCACATCTCCGCCAACAGAATCCACATAGTACGTTCTTTTTTCAGAATCCATTACATCCATCTCCTTTTTCCTTTTCTTACCTGTTCTCTACCACAAATTAAATCAAAATAACCCTAAATCAGCCGAAGGCAAAAGATTATAAAATAATGGATAAAATAGGCTTAATTTACATGATATAATTTATTTAGGCTGTTTTCGTAAACTTTGTTGCTATGGAGCAATGGGTTGATTTCCGCTTCAGGATGCTCACTTTCCGCTAATCTAAGCAGGAGTCTCGCGCCTTTCGCTCCAATCAGCCCCATTTAATAATGAGATTGCCTCACAACATTAAAAAACAACAATCTTTAAGAAAAGAGCCTTTATTTATTAATAATCCCTGATACTAGCAGATTTTAAAATCATCGCAGCGGGACACATAATTGGGAGGACATCGCATGAAAAAAGCAGGTTTATTATTGGTTTCACTGGCTCTACTGACAGGGTGCACATCAAAAGTATACAGCAGCAATATGGAGCTTGGGAAAGACCAGCTGAAGGATGGCCATTATCAGGAAGCTTCTGAAGCCTTCAGTAAAGCATTTAAGGATAATCGGACAAATGAGGCAAAAGAGCTTATGAAGGCTTCAAAATATATGGAAGAAGGCACAAAGGCTTTTAATGAAGGAGACTTTAAGGTCTCGGTTTCTTTCTTTAAAAAGGTTCTGGATATGAAGGCAGAGCAGCAGGAAGACAAGGACCTTAAGAAGGAAGCAAAGGACTGGATGGAAAAAGGTGTTCTTGCAGACAAACAAAGCACTGAACTGAAAGCCCAATTAAGTGATGGGCTAACAGCCCTGAATCAAAAAAAATTCGATGAAGCAAGCAAACAGTTTCAGGAGGTTGCTGAGAAATCAGCGGATCCTGCACTTAAAGAAGAAGCCAATGCTCTGATCAAACAGACCACTGACCAAAAACAGGCTTACAGTAAAACAGCATCCAGCCAGCCTTCAAAAGATACGAATGACTCAGTAAAGGAACAGGCCGGTTCTAAAGAAGAAGAACAAAAGCAGCCGGCAGCGGAAGTCCCTAAGAAAAAGGAAAATCCAGCGCCAAAACAGAATGAGCCTAAACCTTCCGCAGGCAAGAAAAACGATGACAAGCATAGCCAAACGGCTAAAAGCCTGACACACAGCGAAGCAGAGAAGCTAGTGAAAAGCTTTTTGCACATGGAGAATTCTTCAAATATCAAAGCACACTATGATCATGACGCAGATAATGGGGATTACATCATCCATGTATTTGAAGTAGTCATCGATGATCCTAAAACCAAGGAAGGGCATACAGCCACATGGGGATGGTATGGAGTGAACCCTAAGACTAAAAAGGTTTATGAGGCCATTTAAATGGCTTAAATAATCCTTTATAGCTTGATGCACAATCTTTGTTAAAGGCACTTTTTTAAAAGATTGTTGTTTTTTAATAAGTTCTGCGAGGCGATCCCATTGTTAAGCCAGGTTGATTGGAGTGTAAGGTGCGAGACTCCTGCTTAGATTAGCGGGACATGTGAGACCCCGCAGGTATTGCTGAGGAGGCTCGCCGCCCGCCCCGCGGAAAGAGAGCCTCCTGGAGCGGAAATCAACCCATTGCTCCATAGCAACAAAGTTTATGAAAACAGCCCCTTTGCTAATACAATACCAAGTGCCTCAGCACAGACGGGTTTTGCAGGAAATAAAGGGCAGATCAGCGAACTTCTATTATGATTGCTGCTTTAATCAGAAAGGAGACTGAAATATGGCTGAACAATATCCAATCCTAAAAGGAGCAGAGCCGTTTTATTTTGAAGGAAACAGGACGGGCATTCTCATATCCCATGGTTTTACAGGCACGGCCCAAAGTATGCGGCCAATTGCGGAGGCTTATGCTTCCACAGGGTATACGGTATGCTTGCCAAGGCTTAAAGGACATGGCACCCATTATGAAGATATGGAGTCAACCTCACGCGGCGACTGGATGGCTTCCGTGGAAGAAGGGTATCAATGGCTGAAAAAGCGCTGTGACAGGATCGCAGTCACTGGTCTTTCCATGGGAGGCACGTTGATTCTATATCTTGCAGAAAAACACCGTGAAATTGAGGCTGTGATACCAATCAATGCAGCAATAGATCTGGAAAAAATGGGCGCAGGGAAGGATTTAAGCAATACAAGGTATTTGGATGCTATTGGTTCGGATATTAAGAATCCGGCTGTTTCAGAGCTCGCTTATGAGAAAACACCTGTAAAATCACTGATGGAGCTGGTTTCTTTAACAGATGAAGTGAGAGCGGAACTTAGCCGTATATCATGTCCCGCACTTATTTTTGTATCCGAGGAGGACCATGTAGTGCCACCGGATAATGCTGAAGTTATTTATGAAGGCATTTCTTCTGAGGAGAAGAAGATTGTGACTCTTCAAAACAGCTATCATGTGGCAACGCTGGACTTTGACCAGACCCTGATCATTGAAGAGTCGCTGGCCTTTATAGAAAAAGTCTGCAGTCAAACATTGCATGAATAATGTTGGCAATTTGAAAGAGACATTCCTGTCTCTTTTTTTCATGCGCTGCGAAGGATAAATTATTTGCTAATCTTCGATGATAGTCTTAATTTAAAATAAAGAACTACAATGCTAAAGGAGAATGCAAGATGGATATTCTTGTAATAGAAGATAATGAAAGTGTTAGTTCCATGCTGGAAATGTTTTTTGCCAAAGAGGGGCTGAACGGGGAATTTATTACAAATGGAAAGGAGGGGTATGAGCGTTATAAATCTGGAGAGTGGGATTTGCTTATCCTTGACTGGATGCTGCCTGGAATGGACGGGGTCACCATTTGTCGCAAAATCAGAGAGGAAGGCAGCAGGATTCCAATTATCATGCTGACCGCTAAAGACAGTGAATCAGACCAGGTGCTGGGGCTTGAGCTTGGGGCAGATGATTATGTTACCAAACCCTTCAGTCCGCTTGCCTTAATGGCGAGAATCAAGGCCGTTTCAAGAAGATATGAAAAGGAAAGCAATGAGGGGGACAAGGAGGGCCAATATATAAAGACCCGCCATTTTAAAATAAGCAAAGAAACAAGAGAAGTCTTTTTAGACGGAGACCCTGTTTCGAACCTTACTCCAAAGGAATTCGATCTCTTATATTATCTGATTACCAACCCTCGCCAGGTTTTTTCAAGAGAACAGCTGCTGGAACGGGTTTGGGGCTACCAATTTTATGGAGATGAAAGAACAGTGGATGTACATATAAAGAGGCTTCGCAATAAAATAGGGTCCTCACGAAAGCCTATGCTTCATACGGTATGGGGAGTGGGATATAAATTCGATGAATCGGCGGCTGCCCATGAAGAATAGGATTATCATGCTGCTTCAGAAACTAAGGGTTAATTATATTTATCAAATGCTTGGAAGCCATATCAGTGTCTTGCTCGTAGCGTTTATTGTGCTGAGCCTTCTTTTTGCAAATTATGTAGAAAGACTGGTATACCAGAATAAGACGGATGAATTGATCACCTACGGTAGGAGCATTCTTGATAAATTCGAGAAAAATCCACAAGGCCCTGTAGCGACGCTGGAGCAATTTTATACCGTGCTGAATGCCCGCAATATTAACTTCAGCATCTTCGATGAAAATCAAAACATTGTATACCCTTTTACTGGCAGGCTTTCTAAATTTGTTCCGACCCGCGATGAGTGGAAACAGATTTCTGAAGGAAAGACCGTTGTTATTAAGCGGGAAAATCAGCGCTTCGGTCAGGAGGTTTCCATGGTTGTACTTCCTTATATAAGGAATGGAAACCTGCTGGGAGGAATCCTGCTGATTTCTCCTATCAGCGGTTCTGCGGAAATGATCAGTGAAATTAACCACTACCTGCTTTATACCGTACTGATAGCGCTTGCCGTTTCCTTTTTGTTCAGCTGGCTTCTGTCCAGAATCCATGTTTCCCGGATCAAAAGAATCAGGGAGGCGACTTCAATGATTTCTTCAGGCAAGTATGATGTCCATGTACCATCATCAGCGCTGGACGAAATTGGCGACCTTGGAAATGACTTTAATAAAATGGCTGAAAGACTGAAGGCCTCGTATGAAGAAATCGAGGTGCTTGAAAATAGGAGAAGGCAGTTCATGGCTGATGTTTCACATGAACTTAGGACGCCTCTAGCCACAATCAGAGGAATGATTGAAGGATTACAAGATGGAATCATTCCTGAGGAAGACAGGGAGAAAGGAATCAAGCTTGCAAGCAAGGAAACAAAGAGGCTGATTCGGCTTGTCAATGAAAATTTGGATTATGAAAAAATCCGTTCTAACCAAATCAAGCTGAACAAGGAACATATCCAGCTTTCAGAAATGCTTGAAATAATCAAAGAACAGCTTTTGTTTCAGGCTGAAGAAAAAAATAATGTGCTATTGGCAGAAGCGGACAGCGATGCGATGGTTTATGCCGATTATGACCGTTTAACGCAGATTTTAATCAATATTGCGAAGAACAGTATACAGTTTACTGAAAATGGAACCATTTGGCTCAGAGGAAAATCAGAAATGAAGCAGACGGTCATTGAGATTGAAGATACAGGGAAAGGAATTGATCCGAAAGAAATTGAATCCATCTGGAGACGTTTCTATAAAGCAGACCTTTCAAGAAGCAGCACCCCATATGGAGAATTTGGGCTTGGCCTATCCATTGTCAAGCAGCTGGTTCATCTGCTTGACGGCGAAATTAATGTGACAAGCGAAAAAGGAAAAGGCACAAAGTTTGTGATTTGCCTGCCACTGCAATCAGAATAAATACCATCCCGGCGTCCGGATATCCGGCCGCTTTTGTTTTGCCGGGAATGAGCATAAAGAAGGCCGGTGTTCTGAATAATAATGAAATGACAATAAATATTTTTATAATTTAACCAGGATTATTCACCTTTTTCAAGGGGAAGTTGTATAATGAACTAAAAGTTGGGTATAGGAAAGAAATATAGTAAAGGTTAAATACAAGCTTTGGGATGAGGTGAACAAACATGAATACGCAGCAAAAGGCTATGTCTAATAAAAAAACTTACTCTGCCGCAGATGACTCCATTTCAGGAAATCGAAAAGGGCTGCTTGCTTTATTGCCTTTTATAGGGCCTGCCTTTGTAGCGTCGATTGCTTATCTCGATCCGGGCAACTACGCGACAAACATTTCGGGTGGTGCCCAGTTTGGATTTAAATTATTATGGGTTATAGTCATTGCCAATATCATGGGGATTTTATTTCAGAATATGTCTGCGAAGCTTGGCATTGCCACTGGAAAAAATCTGCCTGAGCTTTGCCGGGAAACATTTCCGAAAAAGTCGGCTATCTCCATGTGGATATTGTCCGAGCTTGCCTCCATGGCTACAGAATTGGCAGAGTTTCTTGGTGCGACCCTTGCACTGCATCTGCTGTTTGATATTCCGATGATTATCGCCGTTATTATTAACGGAATTATAACGTATGTTATTGTTGCCATGGAGCGCTATGGTTTCCGGCCATTGGAAAAAATTATTACAGCATTCGCCCTCCTTATCGGCTTATGCTATATCGTAGAAATGTTTTATGCCAAGCCCCCGATGGAACAGGTGGCGTACCATAGCATTGTTCCTTGGATTGGAAACAGCCAAAGCATCATGCTTGCCGTTGGAATCATTGGAGCCACAATCATGCCGCATGCGGTATTCCTTCATTCCAGCTTAACCCAAAAACGTGTTGTTCCGAAAAATGATGCGCAAAAATTAAAACTTCAAAAATACAGCACAATCGAAATTTTTCTGGCAATGGGCCTTGCCGGTGTGGTTAATCTGGCAATGATGGTCATGGCAGCGTCGGTCTTTTACGAATCGGGTCATACCGCTGTGGGAAGCATTGAAACAGCCTATGTAACTTTAATTCCTCTGCTTGGCCATGCTGCAGCTTCTGTATTTATTGTATCTTTGCTCGTTTCAGGTGTTTCGAGCTCAGTGGTGGGAACAATGGCAGGCCAGGTTATTATGCAGGGATTCGTTAATTTCACCATTCCTGTCTGGCTCCGAAGGGTCATCACTATGGTCCCTGCTGCCATAGTTGTAACAATGGGGCTGGATCCTACACAAACGCTCGTCGTGAGCCAGGTCATATTAAGTATTGTGCTTCCACTCCCATTGATCCTGTTAATTCATTTTACAAGGAAAAAGGAGCTGATGGGCAATCTTGTCAACAGAAAACTGACTACGATTATTGCCTGTATTTTTGCCGCTGTCATTCTTACACTCAATATTGTCTTGATAGTCGATGTCATTTCTTCTATTCTTTCATAAATAGTAAAGGCAGGGTGCTTATTATAGGCACCCTGCTTTTTTGGTCGGGAAAATGGATGCCTTTCATTATGCGTGATCTCCTGATTATTAATAATCGTTTCATTCTTTGTTAATAATTTGGCCATAATTACTGGTTATGATAAAAACATAATCGGTGATCAGGGGAGGAATAAATCATGGAAAACAATATACACGAAGAAGAAAACTATACTCAGCAGCAAAGACAGAAGCCAAAAAACGGTCGGTCCATATGGATTTACTCAGGTGTTTCAAGTATTGTCGGCTCGCTTGTGACAAGCACAGTTTTCTTGGCTGGAGGTAACTATTTTCATGATACGCACGCAGCTTCCACTGCTGCACAGCCGAAAACGGCAGTGCAAAGCAGCAGTCAAAATTCAAAACTAAATGTCCAAAATACTTCATATAATAAAGGCTCATCAAACATTGCTGATATGGTAGAGAAATCATCAAAGGCAGTAGTCGGTGTTGTTAACTTGCAGGCTGGGAATAATGGAGACCTTTTTTCACAGGATACAACGAGCCAAAACGTCGAAGCTGGTTCAGGTTCAGGTGTCATTTATAAAAAGGAAAATGGAAGTGCATATATTGTTACCAATAACCATGTTATTGAGGATGCCAAGGAAGTGCAGGTTGCACTCTCCAATGGAGTAAAAACTAAAGCGGAGATTGTCGGAGCAGATCCTTTATCCGATTTAGCCGTATTAAAAATTGACGGAAGCAAGGCTCCTGATGCGCTCAGCTTTGGGGACTCCGATTCCCTGCGCGCAGGAGACCAAGTGATTGCAATCGGCAATCCTCTTGGACTTGATTTATCTCGTACAGTTACAGAAGGTATTGTAAGCGCCGTAGGAAGGACAGTACCCGTTTCCACCTCACAGGGTGAATGGGAATTGAACGTTATACAGACAGATGCAGCCATTAACCCTGGAAATAGCGGAGGAGCCTTAATTAATTCAAATGGAGAGGTAATTGGCATCAACAGCATGAAAATCTCAGAAAGTGGCGTGGAGGGCTTAGGATTTGCACTGCCGAGCAACGATGTACTTCCTATTGTTAATCAATTGATTAAAGAAGGAAAGGTGAAGCGTCCATATATCGGTGTGAGCTTGTCAAACTTGGATGAACTGCCGCAGTATTATCTCCAGAATGCGCCTAAGAACTTGAAAGGCGGAGTCATGGTTACAGGAGTCGATCCTAAATCAGCTGCTGCGAGAAGCGGTATCCTTGAACAGGATATCATTGTTTCAATCAATGGAAAGAAAGTGGCGAATTCGTCGGAGCTAAGAAAATATCTGTATACGAAGGTTGGTTCAAATGATAAAGTAACCCTGGGTGTTTACCGGGGGGATATTAAAAAAACTGTAACTGTGCAGCTTGGAAATTAAATTAACCTAAACAAAGAGAGCAGAAGTAATTTGCTCTCTTTGTTTAGGTTAATTTAGATATCAGGAATTAATAAAGCTTTGAGAGCCGCATAGGGGCGGCTGCAAGATTTACTATATTACCTTGCTGATTGGAACGGAAACGAGCAAGGTGCAGTGTGACAGAGCCGGCTAAAAAAATAATTTATTTTTTATGACAATTAAGGAAAAATTCATTCCTTTGAAATAGTATTATTCTAACGATCGGTAATCTGAATTATCTGTAAACAACCATCAGGCCCGCTTGTACACTTCATGTTTCAAATATATATAGGGTAATTAATTTTTTTGAAAAAATAAACGGATGCACAATAATAAAATAAATGCAATAGCATATAATGAATTATATATGAAAACTATTTGACAAATTTGTGAACAGAAGTAAAATAGAAAGTACAAAGGAGATGGAAAATATGGATGAAAACAAAATGAAAGCGCTGAATGTTGTGAGAACTGCTGCAATCCTTGGTTGCTTATTAGGTTTTGGTTTATTTGTAATTGGTATGTTTGCAAGCGGTTTCAATTACAACCACATAGTATCCATTACGGGAATTATGATCGCACTTAGCTCTGTTTTTGTCTTTGGGGGTGCTCTTATGATTTTGCTAATCAGTGAGGGCGGACCATTTAAGCAAAGAATAAAGTAATGAATAAAGATAAGTAATATATAAAAAAAAACCTGAACAGGAACGGCCCGTTCAGGGTTTTTTTTCTTTTAGCATCAAGCTGCAGGGCGCAAAGCCCTGCAGCTTTTTAGATGTAGTTTAGTACTTGTATCCCCAGATCATGGCGAATAGTGTACCAAGGATCGTTACAATACCTACGAATAAAGCATAAGCGACATTCAAGTAGATATGAGACTTATCACGTGATTCACCAACGTGCATGAACATAAGAAGCTGGACGCTTGCCTGTGCAATAGCAGTGATAAGCAAGATAATCATGCCAGCTGTAAAAGAAAGGTCAAAATAGTAAACCGCCAAGGCAACAATTGATAGGATTAATGAGAAAACAAATCCCATTACATGGTGAGCAGGGAATAATTGTTTCATATTACATCATTCCTTTCAAATAGACGAAGCTGTAGATGAAGATCCAGACAACGTCTAAGAAGTGCCAGTAAAGAGAGAAGATAAACGCTTTGTTGGCTGTACCTGCCGTGAAGCCTTCCCTTTTCACCTGAATCAGAATGGCAAGGCCCCAGAATACACCCAAAGTAACGTGAAGTCCGTGTGTTCCAAGCAATGTAAACAATGCAGAAAGGAAACCGCTTGTTTGAATTGTTGCACCATCATGGACATATGTGACAAATTCAGTGATCTCAGTGCTTAAGAACCCAAGGCCCAACAGCAATGTGATGATAAAGAAAGTCATCATCGCTTTCTTTGAACCATGGCGCATGGCGTTAATTCCAAGGCCGATGGTGAAACTGCTTGTAAGAAGCAAGGCAGTTTCAATTAGTACACCTTTAATCTCGAATAAATCATGTGCGCTTGGACCATTTCCAAAACGGTTTGAAAGCGTGAAATATACGGAGAAAAGGGTGGAGAAAAGGGCAATTTCAGCCCCTAAAAAGATCCAAAACCCCAATACCTTTAACCTGTTTTCCTCTGTGCTGTACTCAAGAGGAAGTGAGTTATCTATTTTCATGCTCTGTCACCTCGCAGTGCATTTTCTGTTCTTTCAATTTCTTCTACAGAGATATGGTAGCCATGGTCACGTTCGAATGAACGGTGGATCATAGTACCGAAGATTACAGCTACAGCAACGATTGCTGGAATCCACCAGCTGAATACTGCAAAGAATCCGCCGAAGAAGATTGCTACACCCATGACGAAAGGAACGCCTGTGTTGTTCGGCATATGAATTGGCTCATATTTGCCTTGGAAAATAGGTGTCTCACCTTTTTTAGAGAACCAGAACGCATCCAATTTTTCAATTGTTGGTGTAATGGCAAAGTTGTAAACCGGAATCGGACTGTGAGTAGCCCATTCCAAAGATCTTGCATCCCAAGGGTCACCAGTAGTTTCTCTTGGGCTCTTGCGGATACTGTAATAGATATTGTAAACAAGGATACAGAAACCGATCGCAAGTCCAAGTGCACCCACGAAAGATACCATATTTAACGGGCCATAGCCTGTGCTTGCTGAGTAAGTGTACATACGGCGTGCCATTCCGTTTAGCCCAAGAATGAATAGCGGGAAGAATGCCACGTTAAAGCTGATTGCGATAAACCAGAAAGCAAGCTTTCCAAGTCGTTCGTTCAATTTGAAACCAAAAACTTTAGGGAACCAGAAGTGGAACCCGGCGATTACCGCAAACACTGCTCCTGGAATTAATACGTAGTGGAAATGCGCTACAAGGAACATTGTGTTGTGGTACTGATAATCGGCACTTGCCATTGCAAGCATTACGCCTGTAACACCGCCGATTGTAAAAATCGGAATGAATGCCAATGAATAAAGCATCGGTGTAGTGAAAGTAATTTTCCCTTTGCGAAGGGTGAAGAGCCAGTTGAATATCTTAACCCCGGTAGGAACCGCGATAGCCATTGTTGTAATGGAGAAGAATCCATTAACCATTGCTCCGTGGCCCATTGTATAGAAATGGTGAGCCCATACTACGAAAGAAAGCAATGAAATGGCAACCATGCTTATTACCATGGATTTGTAGCCATAAAGGTTTTTGCGTGAAAATGCTGAAATGATTTCACTGTAAATACCGAAAGCAGGCAGGATAACGATATAAACCTCAGGATGTCCCCATACCCAGAAAAGGTTGGCCCAAAGCATATCCATACCGCCGTTCTGCATTGTAAAGAACTGTGTGCCGAATTGACGGTCAAACATCATTAGAGCAAGTGCTACAGTCAATACAGGGAAAGCGAAAACGATAATTACGTTTGTAACAAGGATAGACCAAGTAAACATTGGCATTTTCATTAAAGTCATGCCTGGAGCTCTCATTTTCAGAATGGTAACAAGGAAGTTAATACCTGTCAGCAATGTACCGATACCGGCAATCTGAAGTGATAGAGAGTAATAGTTATTTCCTACTGTTGGGCTGAACTCTTTGCTTGCAAGCGGGAAGTATGCAGACCAGCCTGCGTCAGGAGAACCACCGATAACAAAGGAAATATTGAATAGCATAGCTCCGGCAAAGAAAAACCAGAAGCTTACAGCGTTCAAACGAGGGAATGCAACGTCACGCGCCCCGATTTGAAGCGGAACAACAACGTTCATTAACCCAATAATAAATGGCATAGCCATGAACAGGATCATGATGACCCCATGAGTTGTAAAGATTTCATTATAATGCTGTGCATCAAGCAGGCCATTATCTGGCATTGCAGTTTGAGCACGCATCAAAAGTGCGTCGACGCCTCCGCGGAAAAGCATAAGCAAGGCGGCTAAAATGTACATGACACCGATACGTTTATGATCGACAGTTGTCAGCCATTCGCGCCAAAGATATCCCCATTTCTTAAAATAGGTTAATCCTGCAAGAATAGCGATTGAAACGACAACGATACTGACCATGGCTCCGTAGATCATCGGTTCACCGGTTACGAAAAATTCGTCCCATTTCATACGTTTGTGACTCCTTTCTTATTGTTAATAGAATTGTGATTCATATTAAGTCACATTGATTATTTGTCGTTCCCCATATCCATTCCATCCATGTCAGAAGACTTCATATCTGCATCTCCGCCATGATGATGGCTGGCATTTTTGCCTTCTGGTGCCGGGTTGAATTTCAGGTGAGTGGAAGTGAAAGTCTCACGGCCAACGTGCTCAGCCTTAAGAAGCTTATTAAATTTAGATTCAGTCAGTTTAGGAGCTGTATTTTTTACGTCAGCAACCCATTTCTTATAATCTTTTGGCGAAAGTGATTGTGCTTCGAAATCCATGTCAGCAAATCCCCGTCCTGAGAAGTTGGAGTTTCTGCCCATGAAAGAGCCTGGTGCATTCGCAACTAAACGAAGTTTATTTACCATATCGCTCATTGCATATTTTTGTCCGGCAAGCTGTGGAATCCAGAAGCTTGAGATCGGACCATAAGAATAGAGACGGAATTCAATCGGTCGGTTTGTAGGAATGTTTACATAGTTAACTGTCTCGATATTTTCTTCCGGATAGCTGAAGTGCCATTTCCAGTTAGATGATGCAGCATAGATAACGACAGGTTTTTGTGATTCATAACCCTTAGGAGTCGTTTCAACTGCATTCGTCGTACGGACAGTTACAACTGACAGTACAGCAACGATGATAACCGGAATTGCAATCCAGATTGTTTCAAGAACCTTGCTGCCCTCGTCATGCGGAGGCTCATAATCTTTATCCGCTTTAGAAGCGCGATATTTGGTTAACATAATTACAAAAAGTACATACACGACAAGTAAGATGAAAATCATGACTAAGATGGAGAATAAAATCGTGTCAGATTGCGTTTTAGCGACCGGACCCTTTGGATCAAAGATTAGTAACGAATTTTCGCAGCCTGAAAGCACTGTGGCAATAGTGAAAATTATAAACAGGAAAGCCCATTTCATTTTCATAATGTACCCCTTTCTTATATAGTGGTTAAAGCAATTTGTTAGTTATTCAGAAAAAGTGTTAAACATTTCACAAACTGACGTATCTATCTTATTCCCATAGGAGAAAAAATACAATCTAAAGTTACGCAGTGTCACAAAAAGTTCATTTATTATTGGTGAACAATTGGAAGCACAAACTAAAAGCTGGATATATTTAAGTAAGTAAAATATGATGGTAGTTTAGTATTTATACTTTTGAAAACAGTATTCTGATATAACTGAAATGATTAAATTATCCAACTTTTTAGAAAATAATGAATATCATCAAACGGCATTCTAATTTCCTAGTATGGCTGAAATCAAAGGAAGCCATACTCTGGAATTGAAATTTCTCTATAATATGGAAAGAAAATAATTATTTCATAAAACTAAATAGTATATACCAATGAAAAAGCAGGTATCTCTTGGATGCCTGCTTTAAGTTAATTAGCAACTTGTTTTTGTATCTGTTCCATTGCGGTTTGGTAAATTTCCTCTTGAGCTGTGCCTCTGCGTGCAATTACATTTGTCTGGTAGCACTTTCCCTGATAATCCAGTTTAACTGTTATTTCAATCATTTGTTCCACCTCCGTTATAGCGGAATATTTTTTCTATAGTATATATACCAAAAATCATCCCTTTTAAAACACATAATCCATTAATAATGGATATTTTTAAATAAAAACATGAAGCAGCCTTTTTTGATCGTGGTGCCATGGAACAAGGGGTTGATTTCCGCTCCAGGATACTCGCTTCCCGCTAATCTAAGCAGGAGTCTCGCACCTTACGCTCCAATAAACCTCATTTAATAATGAGACCGCCTCACAGAAATCATTAAAAAATAACAATTTTAAAAAAAAGAGCCATTAAAAAACACGAAACTAAAAATGTTTCGTGTTTTTTACCGTTTAACGTGCGTTTACTTTATTCAGGAATTGAAGGGTGCGTTTATTGCGGGTGTTGATAAGTACTTCTTCAGGAGTGCCTTTTTCAGCTATTACTCCTTGATCCATGAAGACTACGGTATCAGCAACATCGTTTGCAAATTGCATTTCGTGTGTCACGACAACCATAGTCATGCCTTCTTCAGCAAGATTTTTCATAACCTTAAGAACTTCACCGACAAGTTCTGGATCCAGGGCGGAGGTGGGTTCATCAAACAATAGTACTTCTGGGTCCATAGCCATGGCGCGTGCTATGGAAATCCTCTGCTGCTGGCCTCCGGAAAGCTGATGCGGATACATGTCCGCACGATCAGCGAGGCCAACCTTATCCAGAAGATTCATCGCCTTTTTACGGGCCTCCTGTTTGGAACGCTTCAGGACAATTACTTGGCCCTCCATAATATTCTCGACTGCAGTAAGGTGCGGGAAGAGGTTGTAGTTCTGGAATACCATTCCCGTTTGCTGCCGGAAAGCGACAACTTCTTTTTTATTGGTTTTTGATCCTTCATTAAAAGACATATTTTTGTTTCCCAGCACAATCGAGCCTGCGTCTGGAATCTCAAGCAGGTTTAAACAGCGGAGAAGCGTTGTCTTTCCTGAACCGGAAGGACCGATGATAACTGCTGTTTTACCTCTTTCAATTGAAAGGTCAATGCCTTTTAAAACTTCCAGGTCATTAAATCTTTTTTTTAGGCCATCTAAGATAATCATTTGATGTTCCTCCATTATTTAGCCACACTTCGCTCAAAGCGGATTTCGAGTTTAGTCTGCAAATAAGAAAGCACGGTGCTGAATATAAGGTAGATAAAAGCTACTTCAATATAAAGCCATAAAGGCTCATAGGTTACAGCAGCAATTTGCTGCCCTTTTTGAAATAATTCTGTAACTGTAATTGTTGCAGCAAGTGATGTATCCTTCACAAGGCTGATAAATGAATTCCCAAGAGGAGGGATGGAAACCCGGACAGCTTGAGGAAGAATAATTCTTCTCATGGCCTGTCCCCTTGTCATTCCGATAGAATAGGCAGCCTCCCATTGGCCTTTTGGAATGGAAAGGATTGCAGCGCGTATGATTTCAGAGCTGTATGCGCCTTTATTTAAAGTAAATACAATAATTGCGGCCGGAAGCGGGTCTAACGTTATATTCACACTGGGCAAACCATAGAAAATGATGAATAGCTGGACAAGCAGGGGTGTTCCCCTGAAGATCCAAACATAAAATTTCACCAGTGCTACCAGGGGTTTAACCCCGGATATGCGGGCAACTGCTGCAAAAAACGCCAGCAGGAGTCCGAGAATAAAGGTAATCAGCGTAAGCGGTATTGTATAATAAAGACCCGCTTTTAAGATAGGAAAAAAGGAATCGCTAAGGATTCCTAATATTCGGGTGACTCGTTCATCAGCAAACATATCTATTCAATTCCTTTACTTCGATACGTCCGTTCCAAACCATTTTTTAGAGATTTTTAAGTACGTACCGTCTTTTTTCATATCTGCCAAGGCTTTATTGATCTCAGTTACAAGCTTGCCGCTGTCTTTACGGAAAAGGAAAGCATTGCTTGTTGCATTTTTTTCTTCATATACCTTCTTGATCGGCAATTCAGGGCGCTGCTTGATTAAATCAAGGTATGAAAGGCTGTCATTCAGTGTTGCATCAACCCTTTTGGAAGTAATAAGGTCAATGGATTGATTGAAGCCATCTACCACTGTGTTTGTTGCTCCGTGCTGTTCAGCAATTTTGCGATAGTTGCTGTCTAAGGACTGTGCAACTTTTTTACCTTTCAAATCATCAAGTGTTTTGATGTCTTTGTTGTCCTTATTTACGATCAGGACAGCTTTAGACACGATGTATGGATTTGAAAAGTCATATTTTTTCTTGCGGTCATCACGCACAGCAACTTCATTAGCCACCATGTCATAGCGTTTTGAATCAAGTCCGGCAATCATGCCGTCCCATTTTGTTTCAATGAACTTCGGCTTGATATTCAGGCGCTTGAAAACTTCCTGGGCAATTTCAACGTCAAATCCAGTTAATTTGCCGGATTTGTCATGAAAAGTAAAAGGTGCATAAGTTCCTTCTGTACCAATCGTTACTTCGCCTTTCTTCTTCACTTGATCATAAAGACTGTTTGATGCTGAGTTGTTTTTATCCTTGCTTGTGCCGCAGGCTGATAAAGCCACGACAAGAATCAATGCAAGAAAAGACCATGCTGCTTTCTTCATATCTTAACCCCCACTATTTTTATCGGTATTATTAAAAACTTAATCAGAATACTTGAAAAAAATTTGCTTGTCAACGAATTAAGCACTCCTTATTATGTCTCTTTAAACCAAATATTATTTTTAAAATACAGATACCCTTAGAGAAGGAGGCGAAAACGTATTTAGAAATAAGGTTCTGTAAATCTTGCCTGTTGAAAAAAACTGCATTGAGCTTTAACAGAGCCCGTAAAAAAGGAGATGTAAAAATGAATTGATTGACAAAGCTTGTTTTTTTACATATAGTAACAAAGAAAAAAATACATATTCCGTGAAGCGGGAGAGGTTCATAGCGGCAACCCTCTATAAAAAACTATGGCTTGATCCTATACCAATCAACCATATCACTGAGGCGATATGGTTTTTCTTTTTTTAGGCTTTGCTAAAGTACAATGGTGATTTCTGTACTTTGTTGATTGGAGCGGATACGCTTGACTCCTGGAGGATTAGCATTACAGGCGAGCCTCCACAGACGCTTGGCGACGAGGTGGCTCGGCGAACGCCCCGGGGAGTCTTACGTCTGGAGCGGAAATCAACAGGCAAGTTTAACAGAGCCTTTTTTAAAAAAGCTTCCGGTTAGAGTATACTCTCTAGTGAAACGGGATATTAGGAGGAATTAGGATGTCTGGCAGAAAGACAGAAGAATTAACGGATATTACCCTGCTTGGAAATCAGGGAACAAAATATTTATTTGATTATTCTCCGGAGATTTTGGAAAGCTTCGATAATAAGCATCCAAACCGCGACTATTTTGTGAAATTTAATTGTCCGGAATTTACCAGCCTTTGCCCGATAACGGGACAGCCGGATTTTGCTACAATCTATATCAGCTATATTCCCGGCGAAAAAATGGTCGAAAGTAAATCATTGAAACTTTATTTGTTCAGTTTCCGCAATCACGGGGACTTCCATGAGGATTGCATGAATATTATCATGAATGATCTTATTGAATTAATGGATCCGAGATATATTGAGGTATGGGGCAAATTTACTCCAAGAGGCGGCATTTCCATTGATCCATATACGAACTATGGAAAACCTGGAACTAAATTTGAGGAAATGGCAAATTACAGGCTAATGAACCACGACTTGTATCCGGAAAAAATCGACAACCGTTAATGAAATAATGACATAGGCTTTATTTGGGGAAAAATTTTTGACCTCGTGATAGACCTAAAGAAAAAAGCTGTATTTATTCTATATTAGAATAGGTACAGCTTTTTTTATGTTTACAATTCTCCTTTTATCCTATTTTTTGCTTTTCGTCCCTGTTGTAAGGACAGCTTCTTGAATGATTCGTTCATTGGTCAAAATAAATAAAGAAAGATATTCCTTTATTCTTTGATAAATAAGAGAATTGCCATCGTTGAGTTAGATACATTCATTTTTAAGCACGAGGTTGATTGGAGCGCAAGGTGCGAGACTCCTGCGGGATCAGCGGGATAGGTGAGACCCCGCAGACGCTAGCGTCGAGGAGGCTCAGTGCACGCCCTGCGGAAAGCGATGCATCCTGGAGCGGAAATCAACCGGCCAGTTTAACACTGGCTAAACCTTTTCGGTGGCTCCAATTTATCCATTGTCATATTCCCGCCTGAATTAATTGTATATTGCGATAATAAATAAAACTGTAAACATTTATCCTGAAATGGCCGTTATATAGAATGAATTCAAAATAATAAGGCAGGGATGGATTTTGTTATGAAAAAAGTTCTGATGTTGTCGATCATACTGGTCTTGCTGGTTAGTGCAGCGGGTTGTTCTAATCAAGATAAAACAGCAAGTGCCTCTAAGCATAGAATTAAAATTGGCATCATGCTGTCGGATGCAGGCCTTGGGGACCAATCCTTTTCGGATGCTGGCTTTGAAGGTCTGGAAAAAGCGAGGGACAATCTTGGAGTGAAGTTTGATTACCGGGAAATCGAGGAAACGAAAACCTACGAAAAAGGGCTGGAGCAATTGGTAAAGGGAGGAAACGATCTGATCATAGGACTTGGATTTTCCATGCAGGAAGCTATGGATAAAGTAGCCAAGAAGTATCCTCACACCGATTTTCTAATTGTGGATTCTGAATCAAAGCTTCCTAATGTCTACTCCGTGACTTTTAAAGAAGAAGAGGGTTCTTATTTAATCGGTGCCATAGCAGGCATGAAGACGAAGACCAATACATTAGGCTTCGTAGGAGGGGTGGATGTTCCCTTGATCCGTAAATTCGAAAAAGGATTTATTGAAGGGGTAAAATCCGTTAATCCAAAAGCAAAAGTTATTTCCCGGTTTGCCGGAAGCTTCGGGGATGACCGGGCAGGGGCAAAAATAGCTGAAGACTTGATAAAAAAGAAAGCGGATTATCTGTATCAGGCAGCGGGATTTACAGGAGTGGGCGTAATTCTTGAGGCTCAGAAGGCCGGTGTCTATTCATTTGGTGTAGACAGCGATCAATATTTTGTGGCAGAAAAGTCAGTAGTGTCATCGATGCTTAAGCGAGTGGATGTAGCCGTCTATAATGCGGTGAAGGAATATGCCGAACATGGAAAAATCAAACAGAAAAACAGCAGATTAGGTATCAAAGAAAACGGGGTTGGAATAGCACCAATCACGGTTATTAAGCTTTCACCAGCGGAAGAGGAAACATTGGACCGCTTGCGCAGCAATATTTCCGGCGGATCCATAAGCATACTACCTTAAGAATTGAATGGAGTAATCACAATGAAGCTTAAACAAAAAATTTTATTAATGTCACTTGTTCCTTTGTTTTTGTCTGCCATTATCATAGGATACAATATTTTGGGACTAAAAGCCTTAAAGTCCTCGACCGAAAGTACGGTAGCATTACTGATGAATGTAGAAGAGCTGAATAGTTCTGCAAAAAGCATGGGAAAATCATTGAGTGCTTATTCTCTTAATATTTCTGACAGCAACGCAAATGATATTTCCCAGGATATCAAGGCATCCAAGGCTGCGTTTAAAACCTTAAAAGGAAAAATTAATAACAAGGAACAGAAGGCTTCTGTCAGCAGGATATCCATAAAGCTGGATGAAATCAGCGAAACCTCGCTTAAATCTCTTTCCGCAAAAAATCAGGCTGAAATCAAACGCCAGTCATTAAGAACAAAAGGAATGATGAATGATATTTATGAACTGAAATACTCGATTAATCAGCAGTATGAGCAAATGCAGCAGAATCTGAAAAATCAAATTCAGGGAATTGTAACCTTTTCTCTAATTGCCTTAGTTATCCTTTTGGCAGGAAGCGTGCTTTCATCCATTATCTTTACCCGGAGGATTACCGGGCCGATTAATAGGATTGCCCAAAACGCAAGAGATATAGCGGAAGGCAACTTGAATGTGCAAACGATAAAAGTGCGTACAAAGGACGAAGTAGCCGAATTAAATAAAGCTTTTGGCCAAATGACAGAAAACCTGAGAAGGGTTATTGAAAGGGTCGGCAATAGTTCTGGCCAGCTGGCTGCATCGGCAGAAGAACTGATGGCAAGTGCAGATGAAACAATGAAAGGAACAGAACAAATTACTTCTTCCATTCAGCAGGTATCTGCGGGAGCAGAACAGCAGACGAAAATGAGTATGGAGTCAGTACAATCCGTTGAACAAACAACAAATGCTGTTAAACAGATAGCAGACAATGCTGCTGCAGTCCTGGAGCTTACCATTTCAGCCAATGATAAGACAAAGCAGGGATCAGGTTATGTTAATGAAACAGTTTCACAAATGAAGTCCATCCATGAATCTGTAGAGCAGACAGATACAGCTTTAAATGAGCTTCATACCCGTTCTGATGAAATAAGCACCATTTTAAATCTGATTACAGCCATAGCCGATCAGACGAACCTTCTTGCACTCAATGCTGCAATCGAAGCTGCGCGGGCAGGAGAAGCAGGAAAGGGCTTCGCTGTAGTGGCAGATGAAGTAAGGAAACTTGCTGAACAGACAAGCCAATCAGTTTCCCAGATATCCGGCATCACTCAGGATATTCAAAAGGAAACAGTTAAAACGGTACAATCAGTTGGATTTGTAAAAGAAAAGGTCCAATCCGGGCTGGATATCGCCAATCGAACAGAAATGATTTTCAGCGATATCCTTGCTGCTATTCTTGAGATGGGTAAGCAAATTAAAGGAATTACTGAGGTTTCCCAGGGAATTAATCAGGAAGTCGGCCAGATATACGGCCATGTGCATGAAATGCTGAATGTTGCTTCCAATACATCAGGCAGTGCCGTTGATGTTGCTTCAGCATCAGAGGAACAGCTTGCTTCCATGGAGGAAGTAAATGCTGCAGCTGTATCTTTGTCCAGCTTGGCTGAAGAGCTTCAAAGCTCCATATCCGCATTTAAATTATAAAATCTATACTGATAAGCATATTATAAGATAAGGCCTGCGCATGCCATGCTGCGGGCTTTTTTATATTACATTAATCCCGTTTTGTTCTCTATGAATAAACATTTGTGTGTATCAGGGAGAATCTTCTTGAAATTTATTTATTTAAGAGTGATAATAAAAATTAAAATTCACGGACTATTACAAAAATGGGAGTTGGGTCAATGAAGGTTGTAAAGTTTGGAGGTTCATCCCTTTCCACAGCTTCACAAGTCAAAAAGGTTTATAACATTGTAGTTTCCGATCCTGAGAGAAAAGCAGTAGTGGTATCTGCACCGGGCAAGAGATTTGAAGAAGATCTGAAAATCACAGATTTATTAATAGAGTGCGGGGAGCGTGCGTTAAACACCAGGGAATATGGTGATATTGCTGCTGCAGTCATTTTAAGGTACAAACAAATAGCGAAAGAGCTTCTTCTTTCCGACAGCATTGGAGAAGAAATCAGCCAAAACATACTTGGGCTTTTAAAAGGAAATAAAAACAATCCCCATAAATACCTGGAAAGCATTAAAGCAAGCGGAGAGGATAACCATGCCAGGCTTATTGCGGCCTATTTTCAGTCACAGGGGCATAATGCCAGCTATATGAACCCAAGGACCGCAGGCCTGATTGTCAGCAATGAACCAGGAAACGCACAGGTTCTGCCGCAGTCCTACGAGCGTCTTTCAAAGCTCCGTGAGCATGAGGGCATTATTATTTTCCCTGGTTTTTTTGGTTATAACACAGAAGGAGAAGTAATGACGTTTTCAAGAAGCGGATCGGATATTACAGGGGCTATTCTTGCGAATGGCATGGGTGCTGATATATATGAAAATTTTACAGATGTTGATGCTGTTTATGCTGTGAATCCTAGTATAATCACTCATCCCAAGGAAATCAGAGAGCTGACATACAGAGAAATGAGGGAGCTGTCATATGCCGGATTTTCAGTATTCCACGATGAAGCATTAGTTCCGGCGTTCCGTGCAGCCATTCCTGTCCATATCAGGAATACGAATAATCCCGAGGCGGAGGGAACACTCGTGGTAAGTTCACGTGATAACAAAAATGGCCCAGTAATCGGCATTGCCAGCGATAATGGTTTTTGCAGGATTTATATCAGTAAATACTTAATGAACAGGGAAATCGGATTTGGCAGAAAGCTCCTGCAAATACTTGAAAGACATGGAGTTTCGTATGAACATATACCCTCAGGCATTGATGATGTCACGCTTATTCTGAGGCAGGACCAGATTGGAAGAAACGATGAAGATATGATTATCAGCGAAATCAAAAACGAACTTAGGGCAGATGAAGTGAAGATTGAACGTGATCTTGCTTTGGTCATGATTGTCGGGGAAGGGATGAGGCAGAATGTTGGTACAGCTGCAAGGGCATCTCAGGCTTTAGCTGATGCTTCCATAAATATTGAGATGATAAACCAAGGCTCTTCCGAAGTGAGCATGATGTTCGGGGTGCATGGAAATGATGAAAAGAAGGCGGTTGGGGCCCTTTATCGGGCGTTTTTTTGAATGGGAGGTTTTTATTTTTATTATGCCAATATACCTTTGCAAAGGTTTATTGGCATTTTTTTAAAACCTATATGGGCATTTGATCTAAAACCATGATGACAAACACAGCAACTAAATGAACCGCGGCAATTATGGCAAAATGATATCCTTCCATCCCGTCAATCATCTGAAAAACTATGGGAAACAAAATAGTTTCCGAACCAAACAGCATGACAACTGCCCCTATGCGCCCAGCTAATTTCTTTTCATTTTTAGGAACGAAAACTTCATTGTTACCTGCAATAAACGATGTTTTTCCCCTCTTGCGCAGTGAATATCCTGTTATAAATATTAAAATACCTGCAGCCATTATAGCCAGGGAAGCTATGAGCATCAGCTGTCCCTCCTCAATTTTTTTAAAGGCAGTTTTCGTAAACCTTGCTGATATGGAACGAGGTGGCTGGTTTCCGTCCGGGATGCTCGCCTTCGCGGAGCGGAAATCAGCCGCCACGGGGTCAATTCCGCAGGAGTCTCGCACCTTAAGCTCCAATCAACCTGATTTAACAATGAGATAACCTCACAGAACCATTAAAAAACAATATTCTTTAAGAAAAGAGCTTAATGTTATTGTGATTTTCACGAAATTTTTACATTAAGCTTTATATCCTCTTATATGAAAATAAAGAAAAATTTTCTTTATTTTTCTTTTGCAATTCGTCATCATAAAGATAAAAGATTGGAGGCCAAAAACTTTGTTGCTGCATCTGCGGGTAGTCATGTTTATTTTGTTTTGCTGGTTTTATTATGATAATACGCCCCCAGGCCACCCCTGGTCAAAGGTGTATGTTGTGCTGGTGCTCTTTGTACTGGTATTGAGCCACTTCTCTATGTTCCGGAATAACCGCAGGAAAACCCGGCTGGCAAATATATATCTGGACAGCAGTTTATGCTTTGGTCTTGGATTTGTTTACCTGAATTCATCTGCATACCTCATTCTTCTTGGCATAATTGCGATGACGCTGTTCATGTCTTTTTCCAATGCCAGGGTTTTAAGAATTTACAGCACCCTATTTCTTTTATTCCTGCTGGGTGAATTTCTGGCAAGATTCCTTGTTTATGGATCTTTTGATGTTTTAGGCGATATATTAAATGTTTCATTTGTTGCTTTCGGAGCAATCGGCGGCAACCTTGTCAGGAAATTGTATGATGCAAGCGACACGCTGAATGATCAGTATAAAAAGCTGGATGAATCACACCGTGCTCTATCAGAAGCCCACTTTCAGCTGAAACAATATTCTGATCAGGTGGAGGAGCTCAGTACTGCAAGGGAGAGGAATAGGGTTGCAAGGGAAATCCATGATACTGTCGGGCATAAAATGACAGCGCTGCTTGTTCAGCTGGAGCTTGCCCGGGAGTTTCTTGCACGTGATGTGAAAAAATCAGAAGATATTCTGGCGATTTGCGATCAGCTTGCCAGAACATCGCTGGAGGAGGTCCGTTATTCTGTCAAAACATTAAGAAGTGATGATAAAGGAGAGCAGAGCTTAATTTTGGCAGTCCGCAGCATGCTTGAAGATTTCCATCAAGCAGCGGGCGTGAAAAGCGAGCTTGAGCTGAAAGGAGATCCTTCGACAATCCCTGATTCAATGAGGCCGACAATCATCAGGGTCATACAGGAGTCACTGACGAATGCTAAACGCCACGGTGCTGCTTCAAAAAGCCATGTACTTATTGAATGCAGGGAAAGTGAAGTGAAATTAATGATTTGTGACAACGGAATTGGTACAGCTAAGATAATGCCGGGGTTCGGTCTTGTAAACATGAAGGAGCGAATTGAAGAGCATGCTGGCACAATCCTTTTTGAAAGCCTGGCTGGCGGAGGCTTCCAGACTGAAGTGGCATTTCCGCTCTTGCAAAAAAAATGGATGATAGGTGGAAGCGCATGATAAAGGTAATGGTTGTGGATGATCAGCCACTGATCAGGGACGGATTGGCCACTCTCTTGGATTTGAGGCCAGAGCTCCAAGTAGTGGGGACAGCGGGGAATGGGCAGGAAGCTTACGAAAAAGCATTGGAGCTCAAGCCGGATATCGTGTTGATGGATATAAGAATGCCTGTCAAAAATGGTGTGGAAGGAACAAAGATGATTACTTCGAATATCCCTTTTGTTAAAACACTGATGCTGACAACCTTCAGTGACAGCGAACTGATATTCGAGGCGCTTTCTGAAGGAGCTAGCGGCTATTTATTAAAGGATATGCCAACAGATACAATTGTGCAGGCTATCATTACTGTGCATTCCGGTGGCATTGTACTTCCTCCGGATGTGACCGGGCAGATGGTTCAGGAATTAAAGAAATCAAGAGGGACTGAAGATTCCGGCAGGACCGCAGAAGCTCCTGAAAGCTTGCATGACTTGACGGAACGCGAGGTTGATGTTCTCCGGCAGCTGGGATATGGACACAGCAATAAAGAAATAGCCGGAATTCTATTTATCACTGAAGGCACAGTGAAGAACCATGTATCCAATATTATCAGCAAGCTTTCACTGAGGGACCGCACACAGGCTGCAATTTTTGCTGTGAGATTTGGCATAGCCATTTTCCCTGAATCCTGAACATGGATTGTGCATATGACTTTTGGCATATAGAAAAGCATGGAGACCTGTATAATCGGGTCTTTTTTTTATGACTGTAAATCTATCCCAGGAGAGATGGTAAAAAGTCATTTTCGCAATAAGATGTTAGTAAGAAGACTAAAGCAAACCAAAAGGAGCGGATGAACCGATGCTGGTCGTTCAGGATATAAAAAAATCATTTTCTCATAAAGAGGTAGTCAAAGGCGTTTCTTTTACAGTGGCAAAAGGAGAAGCTTTTGGTCTGTTAGGGCCAAATGGTGCAGGCAAGTCAACCACCATCAGCATGATTTGCGGCTTGCTTCCATATGACTCTGGCGAAGTGACGGTAGGAGATGCATCTGTTAAAAAAAACCCTATGCAGGTGAAAAAGAAAATTGGCATCGTTCCCCAGGAAATTGCTCTGTATCCCACTATGTCGGCAAAAGAAAACCTGCTGTTCTGGGGGAGAATGTATGGATTAACAGGAAGAATGGCAAAAAAAAGGGCAGCTGAAGTATTGGAATATGTGGGTCTAAGCGATCGGGCTAAAGATAAAATTGAAACATTTTCCGGGGGAATGAAGCGGAGAATCAATATCGGGGCTGCGCTGATGCATGAACCGGAGCTGCTTATCATGGATGAACCGACTGTAGGCATTGACCCTCAATCAAGGAATCATATTTTGGAAACAGTGAAAATGCTGAATGAATCCGGAATGACAATTATATACACATCCCATTACATGGAGGAAGTAGAGTATTTATGCCAGAGAATCGGGATTGTTGATCAAGGAAAGATGATTGCGATAGGTGATAAAAATGATTTATGCAGCCGCCTTGCAGGCGGAACGGTCATTACCGTATCTGTCAGTTCTTTTCAGAATGAATTGATTGAAAAAATAAATAGCCTGCCTGATACAGAAAAGGTCACTGCTGATCACGATACTTATTCACTGGATATTATTGTGAAGGATCACAAGCGGGCAGCTGCTGGAATTTTGTCATGCTGTATGGAGTCAGGCACGGAGGTATTATCATTCGAAAGAAAAGATCCTAATTTAGAAAGTCTCTTTCTTCAATTAACGGGGCGCTCATTGCGCGATTAAGGGAGGTTTTAATCATGAAAATTATTGCCATAGCGTGGAAGGACTTCAAGATACGGATTACGGACCGCAGAGGGTTTCTGATGATGCTGATTATGCCGCTGGTTTTGACTGCCATTCTTGGCACAGCATTAAAGTCCGTCATGGCAGGAGATGACGGAATCCAGGATACAACAATTGGCTTTTACGCAGCTGACGGTGATCCGCTTTCGAAGTTATTTAAAGATGAAGTGCTGAAGAAACTTGATTTTATAAACATTAAATCAGCAGATAGTGAAGGCAGTCTGGAAAGCCTGCTGAAATCAAAAAAAATCGATGCAGGCATAGCCATTCCTGCCAATTGGAGTTCAGGTTTAAATGAAGGAGAACTGAAAAAGGTGAAAATATTCAGCGATCCTGATAAAAAAATCCGGTCTCAAGTAGCAGAGTCCTTGCTTACATCATTCAGCGAGCGTGTTAAAACAACGTCTGTTGCGTCTAGGGCTGTTATGGGGGACTTAGCGGACGCGAAACAGGTTTCTTCCAATCAGCCTGATTTGAAGAGTGCTGCCAAAGATGTAAGAAGTGAAATAATGAAGGCCGGAGAACAGGAGCCGAAGATAACCGAAGGGTCCATCGGCAAAAAAATGGTGGGTTCAAAGCAATATTATGCCGCTGCAATGTGTGCCATGTTTCTTCTTTATAATATCACGATCGGGGCCAAATCTTTATTGAAGGAAAAAACGACCGAAACTCTTTCAAGGCTGCTGATATCTCCAACTAGGGGGATTTCAGTCCTGATAGGGAAATTTCTCGGCACATGGCTATTTTCATTTATCCAGTTTACGTTATTTTTCCTGGTGACTTCCCTTTTCTTACATGTGAATTGGGGCGGCAATAATCTGCAGGTAATATCTATTGGACTATTTTACTCGTTTGCTGTATCTGGATTATCCATGATTATAGCGGCCTTCATATCTGACATAAAAACAGCAGACCTAATCGGAAGTGTGGGACTTCAGATTATGGCGATATTGGGAGGTTCCATGCTGCCGATTTATGCCTTTCCTGATGCTCTTCAGGCTATATCAGCATTTACCCCTAATCATTGGGCGATTACAGGTTTTTTGGATGTGATGTCTGGAACAGACTGGAATGGCTTATATGCTGGATTTGGAATATTGGCAGGAATTGGGGTATTATCGCTGCTTGCAGGAACCTGGAAGCTTGGAAGAAAGATTGGATAAGGGGGATTGGACATGAGAAAAGCCTGGAATATATGCAGTGCTGAAATCGGATTAATATTAAAAAAACGAAGAAGCTATTTGACGATGTTTGCCATGCCATTATTATTCACGCTTCTTTTTGGAAACATCCTTGGCGGTGACGTGGGAAGCCAAAAGCTGAAAATATTGCTGGTGGACCAGGACGGAACATTCCTTTCTAAGGAGTTAGGCAGGGATATGGGGAAAGACAATCAATATTTCACACTGGAGAAGTCAACTTCAGCACAAGCGAAGAAAATGCTGGAAAACAAAAAAGCGGAGGGCATGATTAAAATACCAAAGGATTTTGAAAGAAAGCTGAAGGCAGAACAAGACCCTGCCATCTCTTTCCGCAAAATTCCGGAATTCACATCCAGTGGAACGGTGACCGGAAGCTTATCCGCCGCTTTAACAAGAATGAAAATGAATCTTGCCGCATCAAATGCCTGGAGCAAGTACAGCGGCGGAAATGTTAGGGAAATGTATGGGAAGCTGGCAAACGAAACTAAGAATCATTCACAAAAAATAGAAAGAATTACGGTTTATGATCATCAAAAAGACAATCAGCCTTCAAAAATATCTGCCAGTGCTTCAGGGATGTCCATCATGTTTGTCATGATTGTCATGATGAGTGTGACAGGAACCATTTTAGAAGCCCGTAATAATGGTGTCTGGCATCGCTTGCTCATTGCGCCTGCTAAAAGGGCTTCCATAGCCAGTGGATATTTGCTTTCCTTCTTTATCTTAGGGTGGATTCAGTTCGGGACAATTATGGTGCTCACCCATTATCTGTTTGATGTGAATTGGGGGAATCCTCTTGTGCTTTTCATTCACGTATCGGCAATGCTTTTGGCCATTGTCGGCCTGGGATTGATTATTGCGGGCACAGCAAGGACGGCTGAACAGCAATCAGCGTTTGGCAATCTTCTCGTCATTTCAACCTGCATGATCAGCGGCGTTTACTGGCCCCTTGAAATTGAACCGCCCTTTATGCAGAAAATTGCAGAATTCCTGCCGCAGACATGGGCGATGCGGGGCTTTAATGAAATTTCCCTGAATGCCTCTTTCTTGGATAACCTGCATAACGTAGAGGTCCTGCTTTTATTTGCTGCGGTCTTTCTGGTGATAGGCATAAGGAAAATCAGAATATAACTGGAAGACAGCTGGCCTTACAGCTGTCTTTTCTGTTTTTTTGCCGATGAACCGTAAGGAGCCTCCTTACGTTCAGGGCAGTATAGTCAGAAGCTCTTCAAGCGGTTTTCTTTCACGGGGGGAAGGGATTTTTTCTGGATATCCGATATGCAGGGATCCAACAATTCTTTCTCCGGGAGCAACACCGGCTGCATTCCGGAATTCATGGCTGTGGATCATTCCATAAGTTTCCCAGATCATGCCAATGCCCTGTTCCCAGGCAAGCAAGCTGAAATTATGAATGAGGCAGCTTGTAGCCGCGTAATCTTCTTCTCTCATACTAATATTTGGATCTTCCTTCATCACTACAATTAAAAACATGGGAACATTTTTTAATTTATCGTATGCCCGCTGTCCCGCTTCGTTTTTCTTCTCAGGATCTCGTTCTTTAGCTGCATTGAAGGCTCTGCTTGCTTCTGCAAGCTTTTTTTTGCTTTCGCCCTGTACCAATATAAATCTCCATGGCTGGGTCATCTTATGATTAGGAACCCATACTGCAGTCCGGAGTAATTCTTGGATTAATTCGGATGAAACAGGCTGATCTTTAAATACTTTAATGCTCCGGCGATCTTTTATAAGTTTTTTCAATTCCATGATAATTCCTCCTTTATAAATGCTGGCAACAATATAAATACGCATATCTGCAGCCTTGCATCTTTCATTATTCAGCAAAGTAATTGAAAATCATTATCATTTAATTATCTCCATTATCATTTAAGAATGTCAAGGCAACGGTTTAAATAAATGTTCAGTGAAAAAATAAATTCTGATTATTTGAAATCCTGATCAAACATTGTATGATATGAAGAAGGAAAAGCGGAGAATTCAAGATATTAGTTTGGCTAAATAAAAATAAAGTATTTTTAAAAGGTTTTCGTAAACTTTGTTGCTATGGAACAAGGTGGTTGATTTCAGCTCCAGGATGCTCGCTTTCCGCGGGGCAGTCGGTGAGCCTCCTCGGCTGCGCCTGCGGGGTCTCACCTGTTCCGCTCATCCCGCAGGAGTCTCGCACCTTACGCTCCAATCAACCTGATTTAACAATGGAATTGCCTCACAGAACACATTAAAAAACAACAATCTTTAAGAAAAGAGCCTTTTAAATATTGACATGAAGATGAAAGGATCCCTATTGCGCTCTGGGGAGAATGGTGACAGACATGAAAAAGGTTTTTTCGTTTTTAAGGCCTTATCGCATCCCGATGGGCATTGCCGTCATTTTAATGCTTGTCGAACTGGGCGTTGAACTGCTTCAGCCGCTGTTAATGGCAAAGATCATTGATGAGGGAATTTTGAAGAAGGATTTGTCAGTGGTCTTACAGTGGGGAATAGTGATAGTGGGAGTTTCTTTGTTTGCATTTGCGGGAGGGATCATCAATTCCTTTACTGCCTCACATGTCTCACAAAGCTTTGGTTATGACATAAGAAAGCATTTATTCGAGAAGGTTCAATCTTTTTCGTTTACCAATTTAACAAAATTCCCCACGTCTTCTTTAATTACAAGGATGACGAATGATGTGACCGTCCTTCAAAACACGGTTTTTATGAGCTTGCGGATCATGATGCGGGCGCCTTTGATTGTCATAGGAGGAGCCATTATGGCACTGACTGTGAATGTGAAATTAGCTCTCGTATTGGTAATTTCCATCCCTATCCTTGTTTTGTTTATTTCTCAAGTGATGAAACATGCCGGAAGGCTATTCCGAACTGTTCAGGGAAAGCTGGACAGCGTCAATAGCGTGATGCGTGAAAATCTGACGGGGATGAGATTGATTAAGGCTTTTCTACGCAAGGATTATGAAGAAGACCGTTTTGATAAGGCGAATGATACTTTAAGAGAAAAAACTTCTTCGTCACTCCGTCTTATTGAAACCACAATGCCTGTCTTGCTGATGGTGATGAATATTTCTGTTCTCGTCATTTTATGGATCGGATCAAAGCATATCCAAACAGGTGACATAAAAGTCGGGGAAGTAGTGGCGATTGTGAATTACGCTACCAGAATAACAGCATCATTTTCTGTTTTTTCCTGGCTGATCATGTCATTATCAAGAGCTAAGGCTTCCGTTGAGCGGGTGAATGAAGTATTTGAAACAGAAGTTGATTTGCTGAACACCGCAGAAAGCAGGGCAGGTAATGATGTGAATACTGGAAAGGTCGAATTTCAATCTGTTTTCTTTTCGTATCCGGGGAGTGAAGAACCTGTTTTAAAGAATATCAGCTTCACGGCAGAAGCAGGGGAGACTGTGGCCATCCTAGGTGCCACTGGTTCTGGAAAAACCTCGCTGTTCCAGCTTATTCCCCGTCTTTTTGATGTGAATCAGGGAACCATTATGCTGGATAACCTCGATATAAAGTCATTCAAGCTTGATCATCTTCGTAAACAGATCGGGTATGTGCCACAGGAAGCCCTTCTTTTTTCAGGGTCGATCAGGGAGAATATTGCATGGGGAAAGGAAGGGGCATCTCCTGAAGAAATATTGGAAGCAGCCAAAAATGCTCAAATTCACGAGTCAATCATGAAGCTTCCTAATCAGTATGATACATTGCTGGGCCAAAAAGGTGTCAATCTATCTGGAGGGCAAAAACAGAGGCTTTCCATTGCCAGAGCACTAGTGCGGCGCCCGAAAATCCTGCTCTTGGATGACAGTACGAGCGCATTGGATTTGAAAACAGAAGCAAAGCTTTTAACAGCACTCAATCAATATACATCAACCACATTGATCATTACCCAAAAAGTCAGCACAGCAATGGCAGCGGATTCCATACTTCTTATGCAGGACGGAGAAATGATTGCAAAAGGAACACATGAAACCTTGTTAAGCGAAAATGATCTGTATCAGCAGATTGCCGCATCACAGTTTGGAAAGGAGGGCATGCACATTGAGAAGAATGGCTCATCCTTCTAATGCAGGCAAAAATAAAAATTCCAAACCAAAAAACTCCATGAGAACGATTCAATTAATCTGGAGGTATCTGGCCGTGAAAAAAGGAATGCTCGCACTTGTCCTGCTTATGGTCGTAGCAAGTTCAGCATTCGGGTTGCTTGGTCCATACCTTGTCGGGAGGGCAATTGATCATAATATTGTGGAAAAAAACAGCAGCGGGCTTATTGGCTTGCTTTGTGGTTTGCTTCTTGTTTATATCCTGTATTCCCTTACCACCTGGCTGCAGAATTATTGGATGATCGGGATTGCCCAGGAAACGGTGTATACGATGCGGAATCAGCTGTTCAGGCATCTTCACATGCTTCCGATTCCGTTTTTTGATAAGCGCCAGCATGGTGAACTGATGAGCAGGGTTACCAATGATATTGAAAACGTAAGTTCTACGTTAAACAGCTCAGTCATTCAGCTATTTTCAAGCCTGCTGACTTTATTGGGGACGATTAGTGTAATGTTATGGCTTAGCCCGTTGCTTACCCTGCTCACTTTATTCATCGTGCCGCTGATGTTCTTCGGCATGAAGTGGATTACTGCAAGAACAAGCAGGCTGTTTCAGCAGCAGCAGCGCAACATCGGCGAGCTGAACGGATTTATTGAAGAAACAATGTCAGGGCAGAGGATTATTAAGGCTTTTTCACAAGAAGAAAAGGTGACTGCTGATTTTATTGCCAAAAGCGAAAAGCTAAAAAAATCCGGTTATCTTGCCCAGGCCTATTCAGGTTTCATCCCCAAACTGATGAACACACTGAATAATCTCAGCTTTGCGATCATTGCTGGAGTAGGAGGGTTCCTTGCGGTAAAAGGGCTGATCTCAATTGGGGTCATTGTTATTTTTACCGAGTATTCCAGGCAGTTCACACGCCCTTTAAACGACTTGGCCAACCAGTTTAATACCCTGCTTTCGGCAATTGCAGGAGCAGAGCGTGTATTTGAAATACTAGATGAAGAAGTTGAGGAGAAGGATGAAATTAAACCCCTCGTTTTTGAAAAAATAGAGGGCGTAGTAGATTTCGAACATGTATCATTTGCTTATGAAAAAGGAAGCAGCACTATTGAAGATGTTTCCTTCCATGTGTCACAGGGAGAAACCGTGGCGCTTGTGGGACCGACCGGAGCGGGAAAGACTACGATCATTAATTTGCTGTCAAGATTTTACGAGCCTGATTCAGGCAGCATTTTCGTTGACGGTTATGAAATTACCGAGGCTAAAAGGGCCAGTCTGCGCCGTCATATGGGTTTTGTTCTTCAGGATTCGTTCCTTTTCCAGGGAACAATCATGGAAAATATCCGGTATGGAAGGTTGAATGCAACGGATGAAGAAGTCAGAGAAGCTGCAGAAATGGCAAATGCCCACTCTTTTATCACCAAGCTTCCCAATTCCTACAAAACCGTTCTTAAACAGGATGGAGGAGGAATTTCACAGGGGCAAAGGCAGCTCCTATCCATCGCACGCGCACTATTGGCTGATCCATCAATTCTGATCTTGGATGAAGCAACTAGCAGCATTGACACAATAACAGAGTTGAAGATCCAGGAAGCACTAAAGCGCCTGATGAAAGGAAGAACAAGTTTTGTGATTGCCCACAGGCTGAACACCATTCAGCAGGCAGATCAAATACTTGTCCTGCAGGAGGGGCGGATTATTGAAAGAGGCTCCCATGAAGAGCTTTTAAATAAAAAAGGATTTTATTATGGGCTTTACAGCAGCCAGCTGGATAAATCGATATCATAGAATTTTATTTAGCGGGTGAACAGCGAAAAAAGGGAACATATTGTTTCCTTTTTTCATTTTCCGGCTGTGTACGCCATTCGCTTTTTATGATATGCCCTTTCAGGGAGAGGATTTCTCTATCATTATTGATTTGTGCCAATAAAAGGATTAATATATCGCTAGACGATAATGGCAGTTCGAAGCAACACTAGGGGGCTTAATGATGAGAAAGAAAGCTGAAAATTACTTGCCGCTTACACATTCCTCTTTTTATATTTTGCTTGTTTTGGGAGAGCCGCTGCATGGATATGGCATTATGCAGAGAGTGGAGGAAATGAGCAATGGAGAAGTAAAACTCGGTCCTGGTACGCTGTACGGCGCACTCAGCAAGCTTGAAAAAGAGGGGCTGATTGTGAAAATAGATGGACAGGAGAACGAGCAGGAACGAAGAAAAAGCTATATCCTTACCGATCTTGGTAAAGTTGTCGTTACCCTGGAATATAAGAGGCTTCAATCCCTGGTTGAAAAATGTGAGTCTTTCATTAATAATTTAGGGACTTTATCTGAAAAACCATAGAAACTTATGCGGCAATCCATGATGAAGGCAGCTATATCTTAAGATTGACAAGTTTAATTCTGGATTCATGGGGAATTAAGTATAAAAACTGTAAGTGATATGGAATTTTGGAGAGTGTATAGAGTGTGGAGCATATCATTTGATAATCGTTATCATTCCGGTTATACTATGTATATAATCTGAAAATGAGGTGATCATGTTGAGAGAAACCATACATCCTGATTATAAGAAAGTTGTGTTTATGGACACAAACAGCGGCTTTTCATTCTTAGGAGGCTCTACAAAGACTTCACAGGAAACTGTTGAATGGGAAGATGGAAATACCTATCCGTTATTGAAGGTAGAGGTAACCTCGGATACACATCCTTTTTATACAGGCAGGCAGAAGTTTGCCGACCAAGGTGGCAGAGCCCAAAAATTCATTGAAAAATATAATTTAAATAAAGAAAACTAATATATATGAAAAAAAGGGGAATCGGTGCAAGTGCCGCTTCCCTTTTTTTATGTTTAATTATACAAATATTTGGAATATGATAGAAGTGAAGTTTTTAATAGAGAGGGATTAGTAATCAATGAAAAAAAGAATTTGGTTTAATCGCTGGTTTTCTGCTGCTTATCATTTTATAGAAGCAATTAAATATAATGACGATGGTGTGGCCTATCAAATCTATGGCACCCATCCGAATGAAGATACTGTTTATTTTCAGGTTTGTGATCACTCAGAAACGGAACCAGAGCTGGAGGAGGAGGAATATGTTGATTTTTGCCTGGATTACTGCCTAAAACATAACATTGATATTTTTATTCCCTATCATCATGCCCTGGCGATTTCGGGGTCTATCAGCAGGTTCCATGCAGCGGGCATTTCTGTTTTGGTAAGTGATAATTATTCACTTATGGACATGATTTCACATAAAGGAAAACTATATGAAAATTTCAGCCGCAACGCCTTGACAAGATTGGTGCCTGAGTATAGGGTAGTTAATACCGCAAAGGAATTTGCCGAGGCATACCAAATGCTGAAAGCGAAGGGGAAGACAGTGTGCCTGAAGCCGGACAGCGGCAGGGGCGGTGAAGGCTTTCGCATCATTCGAGGCAGCAAGGATTCAATAGAGGATTTATTTGGGCATCTGAGCCATGAAATGGCTTACGAGGATGTGTATGATATCCTTTTGACAGTCCCCCGATTTGATAGCCTGATAGTCATGGAGTATTTAGAAGGATATGAATACAGCATCGACTGCCTGGCATTCAATGGAAAGCTGCTGGCTGCCGTTCCAAGGAAAAAAGCGGGCGGAAGAATCAGAAGCCTGGAAAACGTGCCTGAGCTTATGCAGATTGCCCTTGAAATAAACCAAGAGCTGAATATCCCATATGTATTTAATATTCAGGTCAAGTACAGCAAAGGTGTTCCCAAATTGCTTGAGATTAATCCGCGGATGTCTGGCGGTCTGCATATTTCGTCTCTCTCGGGGATAAATTTCCCTTATCTTGCGGTCAAGCTGCTCACAACAGGTGGTGCAGATGTGCCAGTCCCTAATTTAAGGGTAACGGCCACACACATAGAGAAGTCGGTTGTATTATCCTGATTTTATTTTAGTTTATGGGGTTTTAGAGAAGAAAAAAATGAATCATGGGTAAAAAACTCTTCACAGCCGTCGATAATACTCTAGTAAGATGGAAGGAGAGAATGAGAATGTTAGTTGCTGGTTATTATTTTTTAAAAGAGAGAGAAAGGTTCCAAAAAGAGAGGGCTGTATTGGACTCAATGACTGGAATTACAGAATCCGAAGTTGCTGTTATGGATGATAGAGAACTAATGGAGATCTATCAGAGCTGCAAGGAACTCGTTACTGCTTAATTAAAATTGTTCGCTGTTACAATGCCAACTGACATACCGGGTGTGATTTTATCATCCTGGTCATATATAGTTTACCGAACAGGCCGGAAGCATTTTTTCCGGTCTTTTTCTTGTGGATTTTATGAAAAACTAGATAAATAAAATTTTTTCGAACAAAGTAATTGATTAAAGAAAATTTTTTTCATATAATTTTATTTAGCCGCTGAAAATGCTTTCAACTATTTAAGCGAGAAATAATAGCGAATTTTTTACTGTTTTGCAATATTATTCAATGAAGTCAGTGGTAACTTGTTAAGTGAAAGGCGGAATTTGCGCATGGATACACATATATACCATTTAATTGCTACACTGCTTGCCATCGCCATTGTTATTTTAGGTGTGTCATGGTGGAAATGGCATGCATTTATTAGTTTGACCGTTGCGAGCTTATTCCTGGCCATCGTGTCCGGGCTATCCTGGGATAAAATTGTAAGCGGCTTCGAAACAGGTGTCGGAGGGGTTCTCGGACATCTTGTCGGTATTTTGGCGCTTGGGACCATATTAGGTAAAATGATGTCAGAGTCCGGTGCTGGCATACAAGTTGCAGACTTTTTTGTCCGTAAATTCGGTGTCAAAAAACTGCCATGGGCCATGCTTTTGTCAGGATTTATCATTGGTATTCCTGTTTTCTTCGAGGTAGGCATTCTAATTGTGCTTCCACTGGTTATTTCCATACACAAAACAACTAAACAAAATATTTTACTGATTTCATTGCCGGTTATTGCCGGATTATCGGTTGTCCATGGGCTAGTGCCTCCGCATCCCGGAGCAATGGCTGCAATCGGAATTTACAATGCAAATGTCGGGAAAACGCTTCTTTATTCTTTAATCATTGCCATTCCTACTGCAATCATTGCAGGGCCTATATTTGCCAGCTGGATCCATAAACGGGTTGTTCCAGAAGGAGAGCCGGAATTGATCCGGGTAAATGCAACTGCCAAAAAGCTGCCTGGAACAGGTATTTCCTTCTTCATCATCCTTCTTCCAGTCATTTTAATGGTTCTTTCTGCAGTTGCTCCATATTTGCATCTCGCAGCTGGTTTGGTTAGATTTCTCGGATTTATAGGAAGTCCGCTTATTGCTCTTCTGATTGCATGTTTTGCTGCATTTTATTTCCTTGGCTTCCGCCAGGGAAGGGACAAAAACCTGCTTAAACGTTATACAGAGGAATGCTTGCTTCCTGTAGGTTCAATTTTGCTGATTATCGGAGCAGGCGGCGGATTTAAACAAATTTTGATTGATAGCGGTGTGGGTACAACAATAGCTCAAATGTCCGAAAACCTTTCGCTGTCTCCGCTTGTATTAGCGTTTCTTATTGCCGGATTGATCAGGATTGCTACAGGGTCAGCTACCGTTGCCCTGACAACAGCGGCAGGCATTGTTTCTCCTGTCATCGAGCATATGTCAGGTGTCAATCTTGAATTGCTTGTAATCGCTACCGGTGCTGGTTCACTGATGTTCTCGCATGTCAATGATGCAGGGTTTTGGATGGTCAAGGAATATCTTGGATTATCCGTGAAAGAGACATTTAAAACATGGACGGTTTTAGAAACCCTTCTTTCTTTTGTTGCCTTTGCCGGAGTATTGATAATTAATATGTTCGTATAATAAAAAGCAGCCTTTCTCTTTTTCAGGGAAAGGCTGCTTTTTATTTTTACTGTATTCTTTGGATAATTGTTTATGCAAAAGTTGCATGAATCATAAAAATAAGGATAAACACAATCGCTAGCTTAAAATGGAGTTTTCTATCGTTTCTTTTGAAGCGCTTAAAGCCCATTATAGCAAGGAACCCCAATAAAATTACTCCCAGCATTCCTGTCATATAAGTAAAGTCCAGGGTAAAACCCCTTAATATGGCCAATGTGCCATGCAGCAAAACCAGAGCCGCTGAAACCAGTGCGATGGGAGTATGCCACTTCCGCACATATTTAGCCGGAACCTGCAGTACCCTGCCTGGTTTGAAGCTTCCCCACTCAGCTTTTTTTAGCTTTTTCCATTTTAGCAGCAGAAAAACCGGGTAAACAGCTGCTGCTGCAAAGAAACCTATCCTCGCTATGGATCCAAGCTGTTTGAAAATACCCTTATACCAATGACTATCACCATTCATTAAAGTGTGATAGTCAGCATAGGTAAACAATAGGCCAGCTGCCAGCAGGATGCCTGACCCAGCCAATGCCATGCTTGTAAATACTCTTTCTTTTGGATTAGGAATATAAGATGAAAGAAAGCCTTTAGATTTCGAAGAATTAGTTGCAGGTTTAATGGAAAATCAGCTCCTTGTGAATTCAATGCAGAATAGATAATTTTGCTTCATTATAAACAATCCCTATTAAGATGGTATTAAAATTTAATTAAAATTTCTGAAAGGACAAAATTGGCAGATAGGCCTACAATAAACTTGGATGAATCACATGAAAAAGAGGGGCATTTTCTATCGGTACCGCTGAAACTTAAAGGGATTATTTACAGGGCATAGAAGTAAAATATACGCAATATGGTTATTAGGTATATTTCTTTCTAATCATGCGGATATGAAAGACATTCTGTTTATGCTAAAGTCTAAATGGAATACTAATTATAAGATACTTTATAAAGTGAGGCTATAAGATGATTGCAAAGACTGAAGAGGATTTTAAAGGACTAAAAGATATTGGTAAAATTTGCGGAGAGATTCGAGATGAACTAGTTTCTCGTACCAAACCTGGAATTACTACTAAAGAGCTTGATGAAATTGCAGGAGATATGTTTGAAAAAGCAGGAGCTCAGTCTGCACCAAAAGGAGAATACGATTTTCCTGGATATACGTGCATTAGCATAAACGAAGAAGTAGCGCACGGGATTCCTGGGGAACGGGCTATTCAGGAGGGGGACCTCGTGAATATTGATGTTTCAGGTTCAAAAAACGGGTATTTCGCAGATACAGGAATTTCCTTTGTGGTTGGGAAGGGAGAAATGGTTTTACAAAAGATATGCGATGTTGCAAAAGAAGCATTCGACGCTGGACTTCAGAAGGCAAAACCAGGCTCGAAAAAAAGCGCGCTCGGAAAAGCTGCACACAAAGTAGCGAAACAGCATGGTTTGACAGTCATTAAAAATCTTACTGGACACGGTGTCGGGCGCTCAATTCATGAAGAACCAGAACATATTTTCAATTATTTTACACCATGGGATGACGAAATTTTAAAACAGGGTATGGTGATTGCCTTTGAACCCTTCATCTCTACATTTGAAGAAGAAGTGTTTCAATCTGAAGATGGCTGGACATATCTAACCGATGATAGCTTTGTGGCACAATACGAACATACGATTATCCTTACAAAGGAAGGCCCCATTATTACTACATTGTAAGAGCACTAATCCATAATCATTTTCATTATAGCGTAACCTTTTTTGCTATGGAACAAGGGGGCTGATTTTCGCTCCGGGATGCTCGCTTTCCGCGGGGCGGGCGGTGAACCTCCTACAGCTGCGACTGCTGGGTCTCACTCGCTAATCCCGCAGGAGTCTCCCACCTTAGGCTCCAATCAGCCTGACTTAACAATGGGATTGCCTCATAGATTCATTAAAAACAACAATCTTTAAGAGAATAGTCTCATTTATAAAAGGGCAGCTTTTGCTGCTCATAAAGAACAGACAAAGACCTTTTCCATAAAATTATATGAGGAAAAAAGCTTTCATTTCAATTACAATACCAAATCTAAGGGATCTTTTTTCAAATGAAACAATCTGATGTGAATAGAACAGGGCTTCCATGGGGTGTATAATGTAATTATAGATTCCATGGCGGGAATAGCTGTTTCAACGGAATGGATAGTTTTATATAATTTTACAGACGGAATTTCAGAATACATGCAAAGCAGGTGGAAATATGAAAAAACTAGGTTGGATTTTATCCGGTTTAGGTGCCCTTGCTATACTAGGAAGCCTACTGTATCCTATTGATATTATTACTAAAAAAACATTTTTTATTTTACTTCTTGGAGGAGCAGGAGTCATGTTCATCGGTTCAATGGTAAGAAGCTTCAGCTTGCTGAAAAAATAGAGAAGAGGAATAACTTGATTCAGAATGTGATTGTAAATTCTGATTCTCTTAGATTCTTTGTTCAAATCTTTAAACCTATAAACGGTTAAGATATTTTAAAGGAGATGATACATCGTTATGGAAACATATGCAGATGAAATAAAGCAAATTCTCCGGGAACAAAAGCTCTTTTTTGCCTCAAATGAAACAAAAAGCCTGACTTTCCGGCTGGAGCAGTTAAAGAAGCTGAAAGAGGAAGTGAAGAGGCGGGAACAGGATATTATTCAGGCACTCGCACAGGATTTGAATAAATCAGAGCTCGAATCGTATTCAACAGAAATAGGGATTCTCTATGAAGAAATCAACTTTACTATGAAGCACTTAAAAAAGTGGGCAAAGCCAAAGAGGGTACGTACTGCATTAACACATACCGGCTCTAAGGGGAGTGTTATAAAGGAGCCGTACGGAACAGCTTTGATTATTGCCCCATGGAACTACCCTTTTCAGCTTGCGCTGTCCCCGCTCGCGGGAGCAATTGCAGCGGGCAACACAGCTGTGGTTAAGCCGTCGGAATTGACGCCCGCAGTTTCTTTACTGATTAAAGAAATTCTTCAGCACATATATCCTGCCTCTTATATTGCTCCTGTCGAGGGAGGGGTGCCGACAAGCCAGACCCTGCTGGAGCAAGACTTTGACTATATTTTCTTCACTGGAAGCGTATCAGTCGGAAAAGCCGTAATGGAGGCAGCAGCGAAACATTTAACACCGGTTACACTCGAGCTTGGCGGGAAAAGTCCAGTGATTGTTCATGAAGATGCCAATATTGCACTTGCAGCAAAAAGGATTGTCTTCGGCAAATTTACGAATGCAGGACAAACATGCATTGCACCTGACTATCTGTTAGCACACAAAAAGGTGAAAAAGGAGCTCCTGAGGGCTATAAAGGAAACGATTATCGAGTTTTATGGAGACATGCCGCTCGAAAGCTCCCGTTACTCCAAAATAGTAAATGATCGCCATTACGGCAGGATTTGTGAATATTTAAATGATGGCAAGGTTATTTTTGGCGGAGAAAAATCAGATGAAACCCTTAGGATTGCACCCACTCTGCTAGATCAGCCGGATCCAGGCTCGCCTGTCATGACAGAAGAAATTTTCGGACCGATTCTTCCAATAGTGGAGTACGAGAACTTACATGAGGTAATTGAATTTGTCAATGGCCGTGCTAAGCCGCTTGCCCTTTATCTGTTTACAAAAAGCAGGGAAACAGAAAGTCAAATAATGAGCTGCATTTCATTTGGAGGAGGGTGTGTGAATGATACACTCATGCATATTGCGACTCCTTATCTCCCATTTGGGGGCGTTGGTGAAAGCGGCATGGGAAGCTACCATGGAAAATACAGCTTTGATACTTTTTCACACTCAAAAAGTGTATTAAAGCAAACCACTGCCTTTGACTTTTCCTTCCGATACCCTTCGGCAAAAAATGGCCTTAAGCTTATAAGGCGGTTAATGAAGTGAAAAAACTGTAGCCTGTAGGTTACAGTTTTTTTTGAATTATATAGGATTGTAAAAGTTTTTTGAAATCTGGATTCCATTCTTTTGTAAGACTGCAGATTAAAAGGAATAATCTGCAGGGAAGTTGCGATTTTTGAATGGCTATCCAGGGGAGTCCCATATCGAGAGGGATCACCAATAGTTACAAACAACCTTTTCTTTAAAGGGATTTATCTGGCAAGTATTTTTTTCTCCCTTGCTTCTGTCAGCCAGCGGGGAAATTCATGAAGCAATTTTTCATATAGTTCTTCATCCGTCTCCTTTTCAATATCAGGAATATGAAAAAATCCTGCGTTGTCTGCATATCGGCCCTCTAAGTCATCGAGTTTTCTCAGAACGTCAAAGTTGCCGTCACCGATGCCTGCAAACTGCCAGAAAATAGCCTCCTTTGAAGAATCAATCAGAACATTTGCCACACTATCCTGATTCTTCTTCGCTTTCTTAATGCCCCCATCATTGATGAAGATTAAATAAACGGGGAGGCTGCTGCTTTCCTCCTTTATATATTTATTTAACACGTCACGCATGACAGGAGGTTCATTATTGGCAGTGAATTTTGAAACACCAGTATTTTCAAGGATTTCTCTTTCTACATAATTGGGAAAATCTTTTTCTGATACAGAAGGCAGCCTTGAAAAAGAATTATCATAGATCCAGACATCCAAGATTCCGTCATCATCAAAACGGGTCGCAAGGGCAAGCAGCCGCTCCATTACATTTTGGACAATCCCTTCTTTATACAGCCTTCTCATCGATCCGGAGATATCCAAGACTACCCCGACTCTTGCCCGGATTTTCTGCAGGGCGTTTTTTTCAATAATTATATCTACTTTTTTCTTTAATAAATCCAGCTTGCTGATTATTGGCTTTTCCGTTTCACTCTCTTTTTCTTCTTTAGACGGGGTATCTGCCGTATTTGCAGGATGATAAATATCCAAAAACTCCTGAAGCCCCTTGTTATACCCCCGGCCAATGGGATTGAACCGCCATGAACCTTCTTTTCGGTAGACATTGCCCAGTTCAAAAGCAGTTTCTTGTTCAAAATTGTCTAGAGTAAAAGTAAGAAGTTTTTCCTTTCTTTCTTCATCCCAAATGGTCAGGGAAATGTTTTCAAAGTGGCTAAAATTCTGCTGTCTGATTTCTGAGTCATGAATTGTAAGAATAAAAGTGACTTTTTCAATTTCAGGAGAGATGCTTGCCAGATTTAAGGAAAGTTCTTGATTTTCAGCTGAGGGAACCACCTTTGACATAGCTAGGGAATGATCGGCAGATAATGGATTATTGTAAAAAATAAAATATCCTTCTTCAGGAATCACAGCGTCCTGATTAATCATGAAGGCTGATAAGTCTATATCGTATGAATTGGAGTGGTGCGGGGCCTTTAACTTCCAGAAAATATCTATTTTTAGTTTGTCTGTTTCCGGGTATAGCTTGCTTAGATTGATTCTTTGTCCTTTAATTAATGTAATCAATGTTTTCACTTCTTTTCCCGCTTATTTTTATCATTCTATCTTTCTATATTCTAGCGTAACAAGGGTGCTTCGTAAAAATGAAACTGCCAATTAACGGGAATTGAAATGCAACTTTTACTATGAAAATGCGGTATAATAGGGGAAAAGTAAGTGCTTTTAGAAAGGAGATTATTCGGTGGGGGCTTTTGGCCAATATTCGAAGATCAATCCGGTATTGATCTCTTTTAAAGAAGACGAATGGAAAAATATATTAGAAAAAAAACGTGCCGAGAGACAGCCATTCCAGGCGGATGATCAAGAAATTTCCATTGGTCAGCTCGCAGCCAGGTTTTTAGGGATTCGCGGGGATGAAGATGAGTATTATAATGAGCTTTTTGAATTATCCCGTAAGCCCTTCCTTTATGTTCTCGATGCCGTTTCCATGAATAAAGAAATTGCACCTGAACAGTTTCAGGCCATACAAAACGTACTCATGATCAATCAGAATGAATCACTTTCCGTTAATAGGTTTGTCGCATTTCTGGAAGGAAAACAGCTGATACCTGTACATGAAAATTCTGCTGTCAACAGGCATGTCCGCGAGTGTTTGATACATACTTTGCAGGAATTCGCAAAGCGCCACCATGATGGCTTAAAGCATCCTGATTTCAGGAGGGTCATCGTGGACTTAATTAAATGGATGCGCAACCACATGGAGGAAGCATTAAGGGACATGCAGGATGACAGGATGCCGGCATTCCTCTGGTATGGTGACGGCAATAAAAGTGAAGGATATTTTTTGTACTATCTAACGCTCTTCGGGTTTGATGTTTTGATTTTCCATCCGGGAGGAAAAGACTTATTAAAAGAGCTCGAGCTTGATCCGGAGCATAATCTTATGATTGTTCAGGAACATTCCATAAATAAGGAGCCCAGAGCATTCCCTAAAGGAAAATCGGTCAGGAAAGCTACGGTTGCCTATCAGGCATCCAGGGAAATAGAGAGAATTCTCCACACTGATGAAACGCCAATCTTTAAGCCTTGGCAGTACCGTTCCTTCCAGCCGCATTCCATAACATTAAAAACGACATATGATGAATTGTTTTTGGTAAGCAGGGAAAAGGCATTTATCCGTCCGAATTTTTCAATAGAAGGAAACAAAGTCCATATTCCTTCCATATTTGCGAAAATTTCCGGGATCTCTGAAAACAGAAGGGAATACTGGGAAAGGCTGGAGGAAATGAAGGAAGGCGAATTAACTTTGTTTATCCGCTATTTTCCTTTGACGGCAAGTGTCGGGGCAAATCATCAATATCATTATCATCATGCATTAAATGCTGATGGCATGCTTGATCCTGAGAAGATGATCAAGAGTGTATGGTGGAAGCTCGGTCAATTGCCGCTTGGTGTTCAGCAGGGTGTGGCATCAGCTATTTCCAGGGTATGCGGGCATCCAAGGCTGCTTGCTGAAGGGAGCGAGTCCCTTTCTGACATTCAGCTTTATTTATTTACACAGCTGACGGTTTTGCCTGCTTCTGTTGTTGCTTTGTTAATGAAGTTTGATTACCCTCAGAGCGTGCCGAGAATTGTGATGTATAATAGCGGTTCAGGCAGCGGGATTACCAGGCCGGATGCTGCATTGCTGCTGCTCCTGAATGAGATGGGCATAGATTTAATCCTTTACAACCCTTCAGGCTTGAGAGATATGGAGATGTACATAGATGAACAATACTTTGATGTTCATCTCATGGAGCACGTCGAATTTGATTGTGAATATAAAGAGCCAAAGGTTCCAATTTGGCGGAGATTTTTTAAATAATTTTCTGGCTGGCCACATGGCTGTTCAGGGATAAATAAAGTGAGGGATAGGCATGGCAGATAATAATGGAATAGAATTAATGGATGTAAAAAATGAAGAGATTACACAGGCCAAAGCGGATGAAATTAAATTGAAGCTGAAAAACGAACCGGAAGTTCAGCGCCTTGTCCAGCAAATTGATGTAAAAAACCAAATGTCTTTATTAGAATTTGGAAAAGAGCCAGCAGTTGAGATTTCAAGGTTTTCAGACCGGATTTTGAGCACCATGAAATCTAGTTCCATGGAAGATTCCAGCGAGCTATTGAAGCATCTTGGACGGATCATGGACAAGTTTGATAAAAAGGATTTTGCACCTGAGAAAAAAGGCATGTTTGCCAAGGTTTTCAATCGCGGGGAAAAAATGATTGAAAAAATCTTCGGGAAATATCAGACCATGGGAAGCGAAATTGATAAGGTATATGTTGAAATTTCAAAATACCAGAATGAGATGGTCAATTCAACTCATAACCTTGAAAATTTGTATGAACAAAATTTTAATTATTATTTGGCACTGGAGAAATATGCAGTTGCGGGAGAAATGAAGGCAGAGGAATTGAAAATGCAGCTTCTGCCGCAATATGAGGCACGTGCACAATCCGGTGACCAGATTGCTGCCATGGAACTGGATTCCTTGCGCAATGGCATTGAAACGCTGGAGCAGCGTGTGTATGATCTGGAGATGGCAAAAATGGTCGCTCTTCAGACGGCTCCGCAAATTCGCCTGCTGCAAAGAGGCAATACCAAGCTGATTGGTAAAATCAATTCGGCATTTGTCATTACAATTCCAATTTTTAAGAACAGCCTGATTCAGGCAGTGTCAGCAAAACGGCAAAAGCTGGTTGCTGATTCAATGAGCGAACTTGACCGCCGAACGAACGAAATGCTGCTTCGCAATGCCCAGAATATTTCAACCCAGAGCACGGAAATTGCCCGGCTGGCAGGTGCGCCGAGCATAAAAATCGAGACTATAGAAGAATCATGGAACATTATCATCAAAGGGCTTGAAGAAACAAAAAGCATTGAAGATGAAAACAAACGCACCCGTGAAGAAGGCAAAAAGCGCCTGCTTGAACTAAAGGATAACTTCCAGGCAAAGCAGCTTAATGGATAAAGAAAAGTGCTTCATAAAACCTGGCAGCAAATACGGGATATTAAATGTTTGTCATAAAATAACATGAATGATAGAATGATATTATCACGCTGGCGTGATTTTAATGTTTAAAATGAACTGATGTTTAGTCTGCCGTTTCTGAACATAAAGGATGGCAAGGCTCTTACTGGTGAAAGGGAGTGTTTCTGTTGGCAATAACACTGCAAAAAGGACAAAAGGTTGATTTAACAAAAGGCAGAGCAGGTTTATCATCAATTACTGTCGGCTTAGGCTGGGATCCGGTTTCCCAAGGCAAAGGGAAGGGTATCCTCGGCGGGCTGTTTGGCGGCGGGAGCGCACCTGATATCGATTGCGATGCTTCCGTTTTGCTGCTTGATCAAAATGGCAAGCTGACAGACAAGAAAAATTTGATTTACTTCGGCAATAAAGTCAGTGCAGACAGAAGCGTCAAACACTCCGGTGATAACCTGACAGGAGATGGAGACGGTGACGACGAGCAGATTGTCGTTGATTTGAATATGGTTTCCCCTTCGGTTTCCAAGATGGTATTTGTCGTAAATATTTATTCCTGTGTCTCCAGAAAACAGGACTTTGGCATGATTCAAAATGCCTTCATCCGTGTTGTGAATAACTCTAATAACGAGGAATTGATTCACTTTAACCTGACAGACAATTACTCAGGATTAACTTCTCTGTTCGTCGGCGAAATTTACCGCCATAATGGTGAATGGAAATTCAACGCAATCGGCGATGGCACCAAGGATACATCCATTTCAGAAATAGCAAACAAATACGCGTAACATAAAAAGCGCAAGCGCCTTGCAGAGGGATCAAAGACTAAGAACGCCGCGTCCTGCGGCAACGCCTTTGTGACCCCCATCCTGGGGGCCTCAGCATAAGGCGCCCGAGAATAGAAGGTGCTCTTTGCCTTCAATTATTGGGTGACTTATGACCTTGAGAGGCTAGGCGCTGCAGCTGGATTAATAAAAAGCGGAAGCGCCTTGCAGAGGGATCAAAGACTAAGAACGCCGCGTCCTGCGGCAACGCCTTTGTGACCCCCATCCTGGGGGCCTCAGCATAAGGCGCCAAGAATAGAAGGTGCTCTTTGCCTTCAATTATTGGGTGACTTATGACCTTGAGAGGCTAGGCGCTGCAGCTGGATTAATAAATCAAACACATCCATTAATTAGCAAATAAAAAATAAAAAATAAGCGAGGTAATACATGATGGCTATTTCATTAAGCAAAGGTCAAAAGGTAGACTTAACTAAATCAAATCCTGGACTTAAAAATATTATTGTCGGATTGGGCTGGGACACAAATAAGTATGATGGAGGCCATGATTTTGACTTGGATTCCTCTGTATTTTTACTAAATGCATCAGGAAAAGTAAATTCCGATAAAGATTTTGTATTTTTCAATAATCTTCAAGGCGGAAATGGCTCTGTTGTACATACTGGCGATAATTTGACCGGTCAAGGGGATGGAGACGACGAGCAAATTAAAATTGACTTGACTGCCGTTCCTGCTGAGGTAGAAAAAATCGCATTTACTATTACAATTCATGAAGCGGAATCACGCGGCCAAAACTTCGGCCAGGTTTCCAATGCTTTCGTTCGTGTTGTAAACGAACAAGGAACTGAGGAATTAATCCGATATGACCTTGGAGAAGACTTTTCCATTGAAACAGCTGTAGTTGTAGCTGAATTGTACCGCCACAATGGAGAATGGAAGTTCAATGCTATCGGAAGCGGCTATCAGGGCGGATTAGCAGCGCTGGTTACAGACTACGGCCTGCAAGTAGGATGACCCAAAAGCGAAGTCGCCTGTCCAGCCCGGAAAGCAAATAGGGTTTTGCCGGAAGAAGGCGGGTTTAGGCCTTCGAGGGCAAAACATCTTTTGCAAAGCGGGCTGGGCGAAGGAGCTGAGAATAATCCAAAAGCGGAATCGCCTGATTCCGCTCATTTTTTAAAGAACAGGCAGAGCGGATTCATTCGCCTGTAATTCTAAGGGTTTCATGATTTCTTATGATGTACAGAAAGGGTGATCACATAAGATGACAATTTCACTTGCTAAAGGACAGCGGATTGATTTGACTAAAACAAATCCGGGTTTAACCAGAGCCATTATCGGGTTAGGCTGGGACACGAACCGCTATTCTGGCGGATATGATTTTGACCTTGATGCCTCGGCATTTCTGGTGGATCAAAATGATAAATGTACCAATGATCTGGATTTTATTTTCTATAATAATTTGAAGGATCCGAACGGTGGGGTCGAGCATACTGGCGATAACCGAACGGGTGAAGGAGATGGAGATGATGAGCAAATCAAAATCGACTTCAGTAAGATCCCTTCCCAAATCCATAAAGTGGCTATAACCGTAACCATTCATGATGCTCCTGCACGCAATCAGAATTTTGGCCAGGTATCAAACGCCTTTGTACGCGTAGTGAACGAGGATAACGATGAAGAAGTGCTTCGCTATGATTTGGGTGAAGATTTCTCTATTGAAACGGCAGTTGTGATTTGTGAACTTTACCGTCATGGCTCTGACTGGAAATTCAATGCCATCGGCAGCGGCTTTTCGGGCGGCCTTGCTGCGCTTTGCAGAAATTATGGGCTGACGGTCTAAGTCGAGAGGCTTCCTGCTGGCTATTCAAGGGGATGCCTCATTTGGTTTTGTTTGTAAACAATAAAAAAGAATTAAGGGTTGAACAAAAAAGGAGACCAATACATGAATTTTTTTCAAAATCTTTTCCATACATATGGGGAATTTTTTTCGATTGATAACATACAGCAGGTACTGACAGACCCTGCTGCATGGGGAGTAATCGGCACGCTGATTATTCTGGAGGGGCTATTATCCGCTGACAATGCACTGGTTTTAGCTGTCATGGTTAAGCATCTTCCGCCCAAGATGCAGAAAAGGGCGCTCTTTTATGGAATCATTGGGGCCTATATTTTCAGGTTTATAGCAATCGGGCTTGGTGTTTTCCTCATCAAAATTTGGTGGATCAAGATTGTTGGGGGAGCGTATCTTCTCTGGCTGTCTCTTAGCTATTTCCTTAAGAAGAATAAAGAAGAAGAGGAATCGGAAGGAATCAATAAAAAAGGCATCCTTATCAAGATGTTCGGCGTGTTCTGGGGTACGGTTGCTGCTGTTGAAATAATGGACATTGCCTTCAGTATTGATTCAGTCATTGCGGCCTTTGGGGTAAGCGATCAAATTTGGGTGCTGTTCCTTGGAGGAATATTAGGTGTGTTAATGATGAGAGGTGTTGCCCAGATATTCCTTGTTCTTATTGAAAGAATCCCGGAACTGGAAACAACTGCCTTTGTTTTAATCGCAATTATCGGAATCAAAATGATTGCAGGGGCATTCGGATTCCATATTGAAGAATTATTATTCTTCGGTATTCTGGTGGGCGTGTTCTTAATCACATTCATCGTACATGCTTTAAAAAAACGAAGCAAAGACGAAGAATTATCCAATTCTAAATAAAGTATTCATGGAGGGTAAACACATCAGTGTTTCCCCTTTCGTTTTTATCCAGATAATTTAGCAAACAGGAAGCGGGCGCTTTAGATATGCCCACCCGATATAGCAGGATGCTGCAGCAAGGAGAAAGGAGGACAATAATTGCGCCACTTTGATTATTTAAATACAAAAAATGATGACAGTATCTTTTTTCAGAAGCCTGCCCATTTTTCCAAAGACAGCGAGAAGGAATTGCTTGCACAAGGTTTGGGAGCTACACTATATATGCCTGGAACCAGGCCGAATATAAGCGGGGAAATAACAGCGAAAAAATATGATGGCCTTGTATCCATGGCGCTCTGCCTGGAGGACGCCATTGGAGACCATGAGGTGGAGGATGCTGAAATGAATATTATCACGCACCTTCAGCAGCTATACATGAATATTGAAAAGGGACTTTTTAAATATGAAGAACTGCCCCTGATCTTCATCCGTGTAAGAAATGAAGAACAAATGAGAAATGTTTCTGAGCATCTTGGCAGTTCCATCAGGGTGCTTAGCGGCTTTATTTTTCCGAAATTCAATCCTGAAAATGGCCCAGGCTACATCCAGGCCCTGCTTGATATAAATGAGGCATATGGACTGCAGCTGTATGGAATGCCAATACTTGAGTCGAAAGAAATAATCTATAAGGAAACAAGAATTTCTTCTTTGATGAAGATAAAGGAATTGCTGGATCAAAATTATGGCCGAATCCTGAATGTAAGAATGGGGGCAACTGATTTTTGCGGTTTATATGGAATCAGAAGGGGCAGCGATACGACCATTTATGATATATCTGTTGTCCGCGATTGCATTGCAGATATCGTGAATGTATTTGCCAGAAGCGAAAAAGAATATGTGGTCTCCGGCCCTGTCTGGGAGTATTTTCACAAGCTTGAGAGAGTCATGAAGCCTCAGCTCCGGCAAACTCCCTTTAAAAACAGCAGGGGCACGGAAGGCTTATTGATCCGTGAAAATATGCTGAATCAGTATTTGGACGGCTTGATTAAGGAAGTACTGCTGGATAAAACGAATGGGCTGATCGGCAAGACAATTATTCATCCAACACATATTCTGCCTGTCCATAGCTTCAGCGTCGTTTCTTTTGAAGAGTATTTGGATGCTTTGAGCATTATTGAAAGTGCAACTGGAGATACCGGCGTGAAGAAAAGCCAATTCTCCAACAAAATGAATGAAATGAAGCCACACTTTAATTGGGCTAACAAAATTATGACAAAAGCCAGAGCATATGGGGTGTACCATGAACAAAGTTCCTACATCGACTTACTTGCAAAACAAGAATCCATACACATTTAATATTCTTGATTCACTAAGTATCAAACTTACTGTTACTGAAAATCCATACCAGCTTCCGCTGGAATTGCTATTTGAAATGGCGGCCAGAAAAAATAAAAAAAGAGGGTTTTTATTTGTCAGCAAGGTCCTCGGCAAGCATATTCCGGTTAAACCAGCCGCTTCTTTATTAAGCGGAGGCGTTCTGGCAATGAGGTATATGGAGGAGGTTCATGGCGTGTCATGCAGCAAGCGCGAAGATATCATTGACCGCCTGCTCTCCGGACAGGGAGAGAGAGAAGCCTATCTTTCCATGCTGAAAGAGCCCTTTCAGCTGCCTGATGAAACTCTATTTATCGGATTTGCAGAAACGGCAACGGCACTTGGACACAATATGTTCGAGTTTTTTGATAATGCAGCATTCGTTCATACTACAAGAGAAAATATCCAGGAATTAGAGTCTATTATAAATTTTGAGGAAGAACACTCCCATGCTACCTCACAGGCATGCTATTGCAGTGAAGAGCTGCTGCAAAAGGGCGGTCCCATTGTACTTGTTGATGATGAAATCACAACAGGAAATACAGCCCTAAACATCATTAGAGCGATTCAGCAAAGCTTTCCTCGAAAAGAAGAGTATACGGTCGCTTCACTGCTCGACTGGAGATCAGCAGATAATAAAAAAAGGTATAAAGAGCTTGAGAAAGAGCTTGGAATCAGAATCAAGACAGTTACCTTGCTGGCAGGGGAAATTGAAGTGCAAGGAAATCCTGTTGAAGATGAAGGGGCCTTTCTATACATAAAGGACGAGCGAGCGGCTGCTGCTGCTCAGGTAAATAGAATCAGCCTATCTTCAATCAGCAAAGAGATACAGGATCACCCCTATACATCTATCAGCAGCAAGGGGGAAGCATCAAATGTGCTTTACTCTGGGATGACTGGCCGATTCAGCGGTCTCTTGTCTGAAAATAAGGCAGATATCAACTCATTTTGCAGGATGGCTGGCGAAAGGCTTCTTCAAACCCGGTCAGAAGGAAAAGCGTTATGCCTTGGAACAGGGGAATTTATGTATCTGCCAATGAAAATTGCCGATTATATGGGCGATAACCTTTTCTATCAATCTACAACAAGAAGTCCCATTCACCGGGTTAACAAGACTGGATACGCAGTAAAAAGCGGTTTTGCTTTCCCGTGCCCGGAAGATGACTGTATCATGAATTATTTCTATAATATTGAGTACAAGCAGTATTCAGATATTTTCTTGTTTCTTGAGAAAACAATTGACGAAGTAAAACTGGCTCCATTGCTGGAGTGCCTTAAGAAGACAGGACCGGAAACCATTACCTTAGTTACTGTTAATTAAGTCCAAGTGCAAAAGAGAGGGGGCGCAGCCATGCAAGTAGAAAGCTTTAATAAATTAACGCCAATGGGCAGTTATCCAAAAGATGATGTTACGTTTTTATTGAAGGATTTAAGCAATGTTATGGAGGAGCAGGAAACAGAAGACCGGGAAAAGGCTATTCAGTCTGGCATCCATTATTCAGAAATGCTTCCGGTTGAGTATCAGCCCACATCACAGTATATGGAGCTGTTTTGGAAGTCTCTTAATGAATATTCTCGAAAACTGGCAGTATCTGTTGGGGCTGTGGCGGAAGAAATTTATGAAAAAAAAGGAGAACGGATTGTACTTGTATCTCTCGCAAGGGCAGGCACGCCTATAGGAATTTTAATTAAGCGCTATTTAGCATATGTGTATGGTCTTGATCTGCCGCACTACAGTGTGTCCATTATCCGCGGAAAGGGTATTGATGAGAATGCTATAGCCTATATTGCCAGACATCATGGAACAGAAGGCATTCAATTTGTTGATGGCTGGACAGGCAAGGGAGCTATCACTACTGAGCTTAAAGGTGCATGCCGCAAGCTTCAGAATGATTTTGGTTTTTCCATAGATGACAGTCTGGCTGTTTTGGCTGATCCTGGGTATTGTGCGGAAATATTCGGGACAAGAGAGGATTTCCTGATTCCAAGCGCTTGCTTGAATTCTACGGTTTCCGGACTGGTCAGCCGAACTGTTCACAATGTAGCCTTCATCAAAGATCATGATTTTCACGGAGCAAAGTATTATCATCACCTTGAAAAAGAGGATGTTTCAAATGAATTCATCCGGGTGATTACAGAAGAATTTCAGTATGTGAAAAACGAAGTGAAAAGCCAGCTGGAAGAGCTGAGAAAAAGCGATTCAGGATTATCCTGGAGCGGATTGGAAGCAATCAAGGAAATTCAGGAAAGGTTTCAAATCAAGGATATCAATCATATTAAACCAGGCGTTGGAGAGACAACACGCGTATTGCTGCGGAGAGTACCCTGGAAAATTCTTGTGAAGGACCGCAATGATGAACGCCTCAAGCATATCCTGCTGCTGGCGGAGGATCGGGATGTGCCTGTGGAGGAATATAAAAGTATGACATATGCATGCTGCGGGTTAATTAAGATGGTGGGAGATCAAAAATGATTTTTGCAAGTGACCTGGACCAGACTTTAATTTATTCAAAACGTTCATCAAGAGTAGGACCTGGTGAAAAATGGCCAGATACCATTTTGGCGGAAATACTCGAAGAACGGGAAATTTCCTATATGACCAGTGAAGCAGCAGCGCTATTAAAGAAAGTAAATGGCATGATGACATTCCTGCCTGTCACTACCAGGACCATTGAACAATATAAGAGAATATTTTTTATTTCAGAGGTTATTCAGCCAAAAGCAGCAGTCACCAGCAATGGAGGAAACATTCTGATTGATGGAAAAGCAGATGAAGATTGGAAGCGCAGAATTGCTGGAAGATTAATTGGAGAATCCTCGCCAAAGGAAGATATTCAAAAAGAGTTCGGCAGGCTTTCGCATAGCAATTGGATTATTGAAGAACGGACGGCGGATGATCTGTTTCATTATTACCTCATTCAGCAAAATCTTGCGCCGAGAGATGAAATTGAGCAATTTAAAAAAGTGGCAGCTGCAATGGGTTGGAATTTATCCCTTCAAGGCCGGAAGCTTTATTTTGTTCCTCAATGTGTAAACAAATGGGAAGCAGTTGCATATTTAAAAGATGTTTTGAGAGAAGACGTAATTGCCGCTGCAGGCGATTCTATGCTTGATTTATGTATGCTTGAAGCAGCAGATTATGCTATTGCTCCTTGTCATGGAGAGCTTAACATCATGCCTGATTCCCCGGCAGGAACCCTGCTAAGAACTGAACAAAAAGGGATAAAAGCTGCTGAGGATATCTTGAAACACGTATTGAAGGTTTACGAAGAGCATAAAATGAATGTACATGGAGCATCCATTTCCTCAGGGAAATGAAATTTTTACAGCACAAGAAGGTGTCCTCTTTGATCAATTTATTGAAAAAACAGCCGAATTTAGATGACCGCAATATACTGAGTTCAAGTGATGCCTGCAAAGAATGGGGCATTGAAGCATCTACCTTGAGAAGAAGAATCAATGACTTTCCGTATGGGACAGTCAGGAAGTTCGGAACCTCCTGGGTTGTTACCCGGGAAGGGATGTACGCGGTGTTTGGCGAAAAAAGAACCAATAGGAATTTTTATTCTTGGAACCAAAAACGAGATCAGCTATGAGCTGATCCCGTTTTTTTTAGGTGATTTTTTCAACACTTTATCCGCATAATCCCCATGCTGCCGCTTTTGATGCAAGGCGCTTTCGCATTTGGATCAAGATAGGAATTCGGATGGGTTTAAGCCCAGTTCCCTGCAGATTTCAGCAACGACTCTTTGTTCGTTGGGGTCAAAATGGCCGTCTGCATAGCCGATAGCTATGCAATAACGTGCGACCAGTCTGGCGATTTCCGGTTTCGTGCGGACCCGACCAAGAGCTTTAAAGGCTTCTGCTCTTCCAACAATTTGATCACGTTCCATGCGCTGCACGAAAAGATTGAATGCCTGGATTACCTTATTGGTATCAAATACACGCAATTCTTCACTTTGATTAACGAACTCTGTCATCTTCTGGCGTTCTGAAGGGTCAAGCCGGCCATCTGCCATGGCTACCAAAGCGCATGCTGCTACCACTGCATCCATGACATCCTGGCTTTTAAAGCGTTTGAATACTTCCTGTGCTTTGCGTTTCTGCTGATTTGCCCACTCAACATAATCCTTTTGGTTGGGTGACCAAGAGTTCCCGCAGCTGCTGCAGGTGAACTTCAGCTGTTTTTTCCCGATAAATCCGCCAAGCAAGCCGACTGGTCCTAGAATCAGGCCGCCGATTGCAGCTTTTCCGAGTCCAAACCCTTTTTCACCCGTTCGGACATTGGAAGAATGGCAGCGCGGGCAGTGAATTTCCTCTCCGCCATAGGTCTGCGGTGCTGCAGGGTGTGACTGCTGCATGGGCGGATTGTATGGAGGCTGATTATAGGCAGGGCTTTGGGGTGCAAAAGTCTGTGCCTGCTGCTGAAATTGTCCCCCGTTATATGGAGGCTGCGGCTGCTGAAAGTAAGGCTGTGCAGCTTGCGCTGGCTCATCATCCACGGTTACTCCAAAATTTCTGCACAATGCCGCAAGACCGCCTTGGAAACCGCTGGCAATTGCGTTGAATTTCCATTCTCCATTATGTCTGTACAATTCAGCTGCAACAATGGCTGTTTCAACAGTGAATTCCCTGCCAAGATTGAAGCGCAATAATTCTTCGTTGGATTGTTCGTTGAAAATGCGGACATAGGCATTGGATACCTGGCCGAAATTCTGCTGTTTCATTTGCGCATCATGAATGGTAATAGTAAATGAGATTCGATGAACAGATTGCGGGACTCTTGATAAATCAATCCTGATTTGCTCATCATCTTGAACTCCAGCTCCGTTTCTGTTATCACCGCTGTAAAGGACTGATCCATTGCCTCCGGAAGGGTTGTTGTAAAATACAAAATCTGAATCAGAACTCACTTTTCCAGAAGGGCCAGTAAGAAATGCAGAAGCGTCCAAATCAAAATTTCCGCCGTGCTGGCTTACATCCCATCCTAAACCTGCAACTACATGCTGAAGACCTGGATTGGTTTTTGTTAAATCCACTTTCTGACCTTTGCTTAGGGTTACTCCCATAAACGAAATCCACTCCTTATCTACCGTAATTAAACGATTAATTTTTCAGCACAAAAACTTTATGCATGAAAAACTATTTATCTGGGAAAATATTGATTTATGTATAGTCGAAGCCGTTGCTGTATCTTAACTTTAACACAAGAAAAGTAAAAAAAAGAAATTTAAGTATTGGTATTTCTGCTGATTTTTTAAAAAAGCACTTAAAGCACAAAACCGATTTTGGCTGTCGGCGGTTAGAGCGGCTTTATGCAGTAAAGACGGGTCCTTGAGAGAGTGTAATCGGCGATGAGGCTTCCGGATACACATGGAAAAAGAGGCCTAAAAGAGGCAGCAAGCAGGCAAGAGCCGGGCCTGAAATGCAGGATAACATTAAGAAGCATAATTGTGCAGATTCTTTTTTGCAGAAGTCATTGTCTCAGAAGAGAAGTTGTTTTATAATTCAAAATATATAGAAAATTATAAAAAGGAGAGAGGAGTTTAAGAAAGTAAAGTCAGGAAAAGATTATACATTTCAAGAAAGGCAGGCATTTAAATGAAAGCGCTTAAATCAATTGTGCTATGGGGAATCATTTCGGCAATAGGAGCCATCAGTTTTGGATATATGGCTCTCAAAAGAGGAGAAAGCATTAATGCAATCTGGATTTTGACTGCTGCAGTTTGTGTATATGCTGTTGCTTACCGCTTTTATAGTAAATTTATTTCACAAAAGGTATTTCAGCTGGATGACAGCCGTATTACTCCTTCAGAAGCCAATAATGACGGTAAAGACTATGTCCCTACTAATAAGTGGGTTTTATTTGGGCATCATTTTGCTGCAATTGCCGGGGCGGGACCGCTCGTTGGCCCGATTCTTGCAGCACAGATGGGTTACTTGCCCGGAACGCTCTGGATTATCGTCGGCGTTGTGCTGGCAGGAGCGGTCCAGGACTTTGTTATCCTTTTTGCCTCAATGCGCCGAAACGGAAAGTCACTTGGGGAAATTATTAAAGAAGAAATAGGCACTGCAACTGGCATCATTGCCAGTATCGGAATTTTAGGAATCATGGTCATTTTATTGGCAGTTCTTGCGCTGGTAGTTGTGAAGGCACTGGCTGGAAGTCCATGGGGGATGTTCACGATAGCAGCGACCATTCCGATTGCCCTCTTCATGGGCATTTATATGCGCTATATCCGGCCGGGAAGGGTAGGCGAAGGTTCGGCAATCGGCATTATTTTACTGATGATTGCCCTCTATTTCGGGCAATATGTCTCTCAGCACCAGGCATGGGCAGATGCCTTTACATTCAAAGGAGAGACCATTGCAATCATGATGATTGCATATGGATTTATAGCGTCTGTCCTGCCAGTATGGCTGCTGCTTGCGCCAAGGGATTACTTGAGCACATTTTTAAAGGTAGGGACAATACTTGCACTCGCCTTAGGGATCATTATTGTTGCACCAAATCTTGAAATGCCGGCAGTCACAGATTTTGTTAATGGAACCGGCCCTGTATTTTCAGGCAATCTCTTTCCCTTTTTATTCATAACGATTGCCTGCGGATCTGTTTCAGGGTTTCACTCTTTGGTAGCATCCGGCACTACACCTAAAATGATTGAACGCGAATCTCATGCTCGTGCTATCGGTTATGGTGCAATGCTGACAGAGTCTTTCGTTGCAGTCATGGCAATGATTGCTGCATGTGTGCTGACTCCAGGGGTCTACTTTGCAATAAACAGCCCAGCGGCCGTAATAGGCACGGATGCCGCGCAAGCAGCTGCAGCTATTGCAAAGTGGGGATATACCATTACCCCTGATATGCTGACAGGCCTTGCTGATAAAGTTGGCGAACAATCCATTTTATCCCGTACCGGAGGAGCGCCAACGCTGGCCATCGGCATGGCTTTAATCTTCTCAAAGGTTATTGGCGGAAATGCACTTATGGCCTTTTGGTATCACTTCGCCATCCTGTTTGAGGCATTATTCATCTTAACTACGATTGATGCCGGCACTCGGGTCGGCCGGTTCATGATCCAGGATTTAATGGGGATCGTGTATAAACCATTGGCCAAGACGGATGCCTGGGTGCCCAATATTATCGCTACAGCACTGTGTGTATTACTTTGGGGATATTTCCTTTACCAGGGGGTTATTGATCCGCTCGGGGGAATTAATACATTATGGCCGCTTTTTGGAATCGCCAATCAAATGCTTGCTGGCATCGCACTCATTCTGGGAACAAGCATCCTGTTTAAAATGGGCAAAAAAACCTATACATGGATTACACTTGTGCCGACAACATGGCTGCTTGTGGTAACGATGACTGCTGGCTGGCAAAAACTTTTTCATGACAATCCGAAAATTGGATTTTTATCACATGCCAAAATATTTAAAAACGCTCTGGATCACGGAGAAGTGCTTGCGCCTGCCGCAACAAAAATCCAGATGAAACAGATTCTTGTAAATGATTATGTGGATGCAGCTCTTTGCGGCATTTTTATGATTGTGGTGCTGGCTGTTTTACTATCTGCCATTCGATTATGGATTAAAATCATTTCCAATCAAAAGGTCACGCTGCAGGAAACCGTTTATACCCGCCGAGCTTGACAGGAGGAGATTTCCATGATTAAGAAATTAGCGGTCATTTGGAGTTATCGAAAACAGTTTATTAGTTTGCTTGCAGGTGTTCCGTGCTATGAGCAATACGTGGAGCATATGAAACACCACCATCCGGATGAAAAGGCGATTAGCAGAAAAGATTTTTTTTGCGAAGCCCAGGAAGCGCGATTTAATGCAAAAGGCGGAAAAATATCAAGATGCTGCTGATGAAGAAAAGACGCTTTAAAAGCCTATATAACAGGCTTTTAAAGCGTTTTTTCATTTAGAGTAAACTGTCGGAATAGTTAGAACTGATCAGATTGGTTGAAACGTGTGTGAATTAAATGTTAAGGTTTTAGAGTATCTTAACCAGTCCTCATAATAATAAACCCGGAAATTCTTTATGATTCACTCTTCTGCTTTATCCATTTGCTCAACACATCACAAATTGGATGCCGTTTTACATTCATCGATTTTCCTGAAAAATCACGGAGAATAAAAACTGGCAAAAGGCACATTCTTTTTAATAAGACTGTCCTTTTTTTATTTCATTTTTAAGAATCTGCCTAGCTTTAAGTAATAGGAACTGTTTATTAAAAGAAAATTAATTGAACGAGGTGAAGCTAGTGAACCCCAATGTAATTGTAAAGGACGTATCAAAAATATTTGGAAAGAATCCGAAAGCGGCCGTCGAGCTATTGAAAAAAGGATACTCAAAAAAAGAGATCCTGAAAGAGACAGGCCAGACAGTCGGAGTCAATAAAGCTAATTTTGAAATCTATCCTGGAGAAATATTTGTCATCATGGGCTTGTCCGGCAGCGGGAAATCAACACTGATCCGGATGTTTAACAGGCTTATAGCGCCGACTTATGGGGAAATTCACATTGATGGTGAGGATATCGTCAAAATGACCCCGGCAAGGCTTCGGGATGTAAGGCAGAAGAAAATCAGTATGGTCTTTCAGAATTTTGCCCTTTTTCCTCATAAAACAATTCTTGAGAATACAGAGTATGGGCTGGAAATACAAAAAGTTCCGGCTGCTGAACGTGAAAAGAAAGCGATGAAGGCCCTGGAGGTTGTTGGTTTAAAAGGTTATGAACATCAGCATCCTTCACAGCTGAGCGGAGGCATGCAGCAAAGGGTAGGACTTGCGCGGGCTCTGGCGAGTGATACAGATATTTTATTAATGGATGAAGCATTCAGTGCCCTTGATCCGCTTATTCGCAAGGACATGCAGGATGAGCTTCTGGAAATCCAGGAAAATCTGAAGAAGACCATTATTTTTATTACACATGATTTAGATGAGGCTCTAAGGATTGGTGACAGAATCGCCCTTATGAGGGATGGAAGTGTTATTCAGCTTGGGACTCCTGAAGAAATCATGATGAATCCTGCCAACGAATATGTCGAACGTTTTGTGGAAGATGTGGATATTTCTAAGGTGCTTACTGCTTCTCATATTATGAAAAGACCTGAAAAAATTTCAGCCGACAGAGGCCCTCGTGTTGCTCTTCAAATTATGAGAGACCAAGGATACTCAAGCATTTTTGTAGTAGACCGCAAAAAACGTCTTCTCGGTGCATTGAGCGCTGAACAGGCAAAGCAGGCAATTGACCAGAACCTTGCCATCAGCGAGGTAATGACCACAGATGTTCCGGTTGTGGGAGAGCAAGTGGTGATTGCAGATTTATTAGATGTAATGGCTACGGCAAATTTGCCTTTATCTGTAGTGGACGAAGAAAATCGACTTAAAGGAATCATTATCCGGGGCGCCGTAATCGGTGCATTATCCGGGAACAAAGACTCCTTGAATGATTTGGGGGCTGAGTAAATGAATATACCTAAAATCCCTTTAGGTTCTTGGATTGATACATTGGTTGATTGGATTACGGTTACATTTGATCCTATTTTCAGTGCCATATCGAATTTCATACAAGGTGTGCTGGATGTATTTATACAGGTGCTTGGAGCAGGTCCGTCCTTTATTCTGATTCTGCTTCTCACTATACTTGTGACCTATACATGCAGATGGCCGCTGGGACTGTTTACATTAGTCAGTTTATGGCTGATTGACAATTTGGGTTATTGGGATGCTACGGTCGATACACTGGCTCTCGTGCTTTCTGCGGGAATTATCACCATACTGATAGGTATTCCAATCGGAATTTGGGCTGCCCAAAACGATACAGTGAAGAAAATTGTTACACCGATTCTTGATTTCATGCAGACAATGCCTGCTTTTGTTTATTTGATACCTTCCATTTTGTTTTTTGGAATCGGAGTGGTTCCTGGAATTATCGCTTCTGTAATTTTTGCAGTGGCTCCTACCATTCGGTTGACCAATCTGGGTATTCGCGAGGTCCCTAAAGACTTAATTGAAGCCTCTGAGGCATTTGGTTCAACTGCGGGACAGAAGCTTTATAAAGTACAGCTGCCATTGGCCATGCCGACTATTCTTGCTGGCGTGAACCAAAGCATCATGCTTTCTCTATCAATGGTTGTTATTGCATCGTTGGTTGGGGCGCCTGGGCTTGGAGCCGAAGTATATCGTGCAGTATCCCAAATAAAAGTGGGAACAGGCTTTGAAGCAGGCTTATCCATTGTTATTATCGCTGTCATTTTAGACAGGGTTTCACAGAATCTGAGAAATCCGGCATATGAGAAGATTTTAAAGAAAAAAGTGGTTTATGGAGTGTATGCCGCCCTAGTCATCATAACGGCAATTTACTTTGTCGTTGTCAATGCCGCTGCTCCTGACAAATCGTCAAGCGGCAATGCAGGGGATCAGGTAAATCATCAGATTATTGGGATTGATCCTGGTGCAGGCATCATGAAATCCACTAAAAAAGCTATGAAAGATTATGGGCTGAATGACTGGAACCTTGTCGAGGGGTCTTCAGCAGCCATGACGGCTCAGCTGAAAAAGGCTTATGAAAAGAAAGAGCCTATTATTGTAACCGGATGGACACCGCATTGGATGTTCCAAAAGTACAAGCTGAAATATCTGTCCGATCCTAAAGGTTCGTATGGAAAAGGAGAGTCTATCCATACCATAATCAGAAAAGGATTAAAAGCGGATGCACCAGGTGCTGTTTCAACACTTGATAAATTCTACTGGAAACCGTCGGATATGGAAGAAGTGATGGCGGATGTCCAAAAGGGAACGGAACCGGAAGAAGCTGCTGCCAAATGGATTTCTTCACATGGTGATCAGGTGAAAAAGTGGACAGCAGGTGCTCAAAAAGGCAATGGGCAAAAAATCAGTCTTGTTTACGTAGCTTGGGAGTCTGAAGTTGCCAGCACCAATGTAATCGGCAAAGTGCTTAAGGATCAAGGATACGATGTGTCGCTTAAGCAGGTTGAAATAGGCCCGATGTTTGCGGGCATTGCCAATAAAAGCGCTGATGCAATGGTTGCAGCCTGGCTGCCGACCACAACAGCAGATTATTATAAAGAGTACAAATCCAACATTATTGACTTGGGTCCTAATTTAAAAGGAACAAAGCTTGGCTTAACTGTTCCGCAGTATATGAAAATTAATTCAATTGAAGATTTAAAAAAGAAATAATCTAGAAAAGGCATTCTCTTAAGAGGATGCCTTTTTTAGTTGCTTATGTGAGGTTTTTTAACATCTTTTAGAAAAAAACTAAAAATTCATTGTATTTTTTCTATTTACGTAATAAGATAGTAAACATATTAGAATTCATGTTATAAAATCTAACATCAAATAAAATGGGGGAATGAAAATATGCAAATGGGAGATACAGTTTTTATGTTTTTATCCACGTTACTGGTTTGGATCATGACACCAGGCATTGCATTGTTTTATGGAGGAATGGTCAAAAGCAAGAATGTATTGAGCACAGCCATGCATAGCTATATGCCGATTGCTGTGGTATCTATTCTGTGGGTGCTTGCCGGGTATTCTATATCGTTTTCGACAGGAGGCAATGCATTCTTTGGCAATTTGGATTGGGCTGGGCTAAAAGGGGTAACATTTAAACCAAATCCGGATTATAGTGCAACCATACCGCATAATTTATTTATGATGTTCCAGATGACTTTTGCCGTCCTTACGGTTTCCATTATATCGGGTGGGATTGCTGAGCGTATGAAATTTTCTGCATTTTTTATTTTCTCCATATTCTGGTCTCTATTGGTATATGCTCCAGTTGCCCACTGGGTATGGGGAGCAGGGGGCTGGCTTCGTGAGCTCGGCACGCTTGACTTTGCAGGGGGGAACGTCGTTCATATTTCATCTGGGGTGACAGGGCTGGTTCTAGCCATCCTTCTTGGGAAAAGGAAAGGTTCTAATGTTAGTTCCCCGCATAATCTTCCTTTGACCTTTTTAGGGGCAACTTTAATATGGTTTGGCTGGTATGGCTTTAATGTAGGCAGTGCTTTAACCATTAATGACGTAGCGATGACTGTTTTTGTGAATACCGCCATTGCAGCATCAGCTGGGATCCTAGGCTGGCTTTTGGTGGAATATATCATCAACAAAAAGCCGACCATGCTTGGAGCACTTTCGGGAGCTATTGCCGGGCTTGTTGCCATTACACCTGCCTGCGGTTTTGTTACACCTGGAGCTTCAGTCATCATTGGACTGATTGGCGGGGCCGTGTGTTTCTGGGGAGTCTTTTTCCTTAAGAGAAAGCTTGGATACGATGATTCTCTTGATGCTTTTGGATTACACGGAGTGGGCGGCACATGGGGAGGAATTGCAACGGGGCTGTTTGCCACAACTAAAGTAAATACAGCCGGGGCTGACGGACTTTTTTATGGTGACGCAGGACTTCTCTGGAAACAGCTGGCTGCTATTGCTGCTACCTATATCTTTGTTGCGGTGCTTACTTTCATTATCGCAAAAGCCATACATGTATTTATGCCGATTCGGGTTAATGAGGAAGAAGAATCACTGGGGCTTGATATAACTCTGCATGGTGAAAAAGCTTATCACGAATCAATATAAGGAGGCGGAAGTATGGGAGATATCCTGACTAAAATAGATATTATTACGCGTCCTGGACAGTTCGAGTCATTTAAAAAGGAACTTGCGAAGATTGGCGTAAGCGGGATTACTGTTTCCGAAGTGAAGGGAACAGGTCTTCAAAAAGGCTTCATTGAGACATATAGGGGAGTGAAACGTGAAATAACCCTTCATGACCGCATTAAGATAGAAATTGTGGTATGCGAAGTGCCGGTGAGCGAAGTTGTGGATCTGCCCGAAAGTTATTGAACACCGGAAAGCCCGGTGACGGCAAAATCTTTATTTATGAGCTATCGAATGTTATCAAAATACGCACAGGAGATGAAGGGCATGCGGCACTAAAAAATGAAAACTGACAGCAGATGGCCATTCTCTGATGCTTTGGAAAGTTTATGATAAGCAGGAGGTATAAAATGGGGAGACTGGTGAAGATTATTGAAGCCAAGAAACAAAGAATCATTAATATGCTTATTGAAGAGAATGCGTATAAACCGTCTGACAGAATGTATTTATCCAATTTGCCGCTGAAAAATCTAGAAGAAATATTGCGATATCGTCCTGTTAAATCAGTAAATGAAAAAGAGAATAATAGCTGATGCTATTTTGAAAGGCGTTCTGTTAACAGGAACGCTTTTTTTAATTGCAGTCGGCAGAAAGTGCATATTCATCGGAGGCGACGGACTCGGGGGCTATGCATCTTTATTATTGTAAAAAAACACCGTTATGGTTTTCTTCCTATTAAAAAGGATGTAAAATAGCACTGTACTTTATAAGGCGGGCACGGGCAACACAAGCTTGCCAGTTTTCTTTTGAAAAAAATTTACCCGAGGTGATTTTCATGGATCCATTTACAGTGTCTTCTGTAATGAATGTAATCAGTGAATTCTTTCCGAAAGATACCTCGATTGCAGTGGCGAATGATCAAAATTTTATATACTATCAGCCGAGCAAGAAGGTTGATCTGAAAATTAGGCCAGGTGACAGAGTAAATGAAGATACAGTAACATATAAGGCACTGACCATTCACGAAAAAACTTCCGAATACATTGAGCGAAATGGATTCGGTGTTCCTTATTATGGGATGTCTGTTCCAATCCTTGACAATGGAAGTACAAGAGGGGTTGTTACCGCCATCTTGCCATCAAAGCCTTCTATCATGCCATCGTCCTTTTTGACTGTAAAAACCACTGACCGGTGGATACCGGTTCCATACGGAGAAGTTATGTACCTGGAAGCCCAGAACCGCAAGACAAGCGTTGTTTCAGAGCGCATCAGCGGATCTCATAAACTGAATTTAAGTGAAATAGAATGGTTTTTGCCAAATGAATTATTCATAAGAGTACATCGCTCTTATATTGTAAATATCCATTTTATCGAAGAAATTTTGCCGGATTTCCACTCGACTTTTTTGCTTGTAATGAAGGATTCATCGAAAATTCAAGTCAGCCAGACCTATGCAAGCCAGTTCAGGCGGGCACTTGGTTTTTGAACACTCTGAAATAGGTAACTTATTTTCTGCTTTATCCCTTAATTAAGGCTTTTCATTCCAAAATGGGTGAGGATGCTGTCCCTGGTTGGTAATATAGAAAGAAAAGCCGGAATGGGGGATACAAATGGAAGGGAACATTTCTAAACTGATTAGGAATTACGATTTGTTGGATAAGGTAGTATCTGCAGAGGAGGCTGCTTCCTGGATCAATGATGGTATGACTCTGGGATTGAGCGGCTTTACACGCGCGGGAGATGCAAAAGTAACACCAATGGCTTTAGTGGAACGGTCAAGACATGAACCGCTGAAAGTGAATGTCTACACCGGCGCATCTTTAGGTTCGGATGTCGATCGTTTGATGGCTGAGGCGGGTATTATTAATAAACGGCTTCCTTTCCAGGCGGATTCATCCATGCGGCAAAAAATAAATCAGGGAGAAATGATGTTTGTTGACCAGCATTTGTCTCATACAGCTGAAATGATCCGCGGCGATATTTTGCAGCCTATTGACTTTGCGATTGTAGAGGCTCTTTCCATAACCGAAGATGGCATGATCATTCCAACTACCTCTGTGGGGAATTCCTCTATTTTTGTAGAAAAAGCAAAATATGTCATCGTTGAATTGAATTCTGCCCATCCGGCAGGGCTTGAGGGAATTCATGATATATATTCGCCTGCAAAGCAGGGGGAGCGCCAGCCAATTGCATTGACTAAGGTGAATGATATCATCGGCAGCAGGGGAATCAAAGTAGAGATGGAAAAAATTAAAGGAATCGTGATTACCAATCAGCCCGACTCTCCGTCTAATATTGTCCCCCCTGACCCGGAGACTGCCATGATTGCCAGTCATTTAATTGAATTTCTGCGCGGGGAAATCAGGCAGGGAAGGCTAACGGAAAGCCTGGCCCCACTTCAGTCAGGGATCGGGACGGTCGCAAATGCGGTTTTCCATGGATTGCTGGAGTCGGAATTCACCGATTTAGAAGTGTATTCAGAAGTGCTGCAGGATTCTGTTTTTGAACTTCTGGATGCAGGTAAAATAAAATTTGCTTCAGGCTGCTCGATCACTCTTTCTGAAGAAAAAATGAAAGAGGTCTACAGCAATCTGGACCGCTACCGGGACAAGCTTGTACTCAGGCCGCAGGAGATTTTCAACCATCCTGAAATTATCAGAAGGCTTGGCTTGATTTCTATTAATACAGCCTTAGAAGCGGACATCTATGGAAATGTTAATTCCACCCATGTTTCTGGAACGAAAATGATGAATGGCATAGGAGGTTCGGGTGACTTTGCCCGAAATTCCCGCCTCAGCATCTTCGTTACGAAATCCATTGCTAAAAATGGAAAAATCTCAAGCATAGTACCATTTGCTTCACATATTGACCATACAGAACATGACGTGGATGTTCTTGTTACGGAACAAGGATATGCGGACTTAAGAGGGCTTGCTCCAAAAGAAAAAGTGCCTCTTATTATAGAAAATTGTGCACACCCTATGTACCGCAAACAGCTTCACACCTACTTTGCAGAGGCATTGGAGCTCGGGGGCCAGACCCCGCATGTGCTTGAAAAGGCATTTTCCTGGCATATTAATTATTCACTTAACGGAACGATGCTTAAAGAAGAACCCCAAAAACTGCAGCTAACATAAGGTGAAACTGCCTAATATAAAAACCAGCAGAATCATTACTGCTGGTTTTTTGTTCATGTTGAATAGGTTTCTTTATAGCCCAAGAGAAATATACTTTACTTCAAGGTACTCTTCAATCCCGTGGTGTCCGCCTTCACGTCCAAGACCGCTTTGTTTAAAACCGCCAAATGGAGCCTGCGGAGTGGAGGGAAGGCCATCATTTAAGCCGACGATCCCGAATTCAAGGGCTTCGCAAACCTTGATGCCGCGAGTGATATTTTCAGTAAAAACGTAAGCAGCAAGTCCAAATATAGAATTGTTGGCGCGCTCTATCGCTTCTTCTTCGGTTTTAAATGGTGCAATTGGAAGAAGAGGCCCAAACGTTTCTTCATGCATGCAAAGCATATTGTCGCTTATATTGGAGATCACCGTAGGCTCCATAAAAAGCCCTCCCTGGGATTTGCCGCCTGTTTCCAGCTTGGCTCCGAGGTGAATGGCATCATCAATATGCCTTTGGACCTTTTCTACTGCATGCTCATCAATCAGCGGGCCGATGTCCACTCCTTCTTCCATGCCATTGCCGATTTTAAGGGCCTTGACCTTTGGCAATAGTTTTTCAATGAAAGCTTGGTAAATATTTTCGTGAACATAAATCCTGTTGGAGCAAACGCAGGTCTGACCTGCATTACGGAATTTTGAGCTGATTACACCATCTGCCGCCTTATCAAGATCCGCATCTTCTAATACTATGGCAGGAGCATGGCCGCCTAGTTCCAGGGAGATTTTCTTGACCGTTTCTGCTGATCCTTTCATCAATTCCTTGCCTACTTCGGTTGAACCTGTAAACGTAAGCTTTCGGACCCGTTCATCCTCCATCCAGGCATTCCCGATTTCTTTTGACTTCCCTGTCACTACATTAATGACGCCTTTGGGTATGCCGGCTTCTTCAGCCAGTTCAGCCATTTTTAGGGCAGTAAGAGGGGTCAGGCCGGCCGGCTTGATTACGACTGTACATCCGGTAGCTAGTGCTGGAGCTACCTTGCGGGTAATCATGGCCGCCGGAAAATTCCATGGTGTAATAACGGCAACCACACCTACTGGCTGCTTTGTTACAAAGAGCCGCTTATTCTGGGCGGATGCTGGAATCATTTCGCCATATACCCGTTTTCCTTCTTCGGCATACCAGGAAATAAAACCATTTGCATAGCTCATTTCTCCTATGGCTTCTTTAAGCGGCTTGCCTTGTTCCGCCGTCATGACACGGCCTAATTCTTCTTTGTTATCCTCAATCAAACGGTGCCACTTTGACAGCAGTTCAGAGCGTTCGTAGGCTGAGAGGGCAGACCAGCTTTTGAAGGCCTCATAAGCTGCATCAGCTGCCTTTTTAGCTTCGTTGGTGCCGCCGTTAGGAACAGTGGCAATCACTTCATCCGTCGCCGGGTTTTTTACTTCAATTTCCGGCAGTCCAAAATCGGACCATTCTCCGTTGATATATAAACCATACTTTTTCATAAAAAAACCTCCCCGAATAAAGTGGCGTCGCTACAGGTGCATACGCTTTTTTTCTATTATATACAAATTTGTCTTATCTCTTAAATCTTCTGCCTGTATGAAGCCTATTCCTTTTTATATCCCGCTTTTTTATACTGCAATCCAGGCTGGGTCCCTGTGTTTTGCTTAAACTGCAATTTCCCTTTTCAGGCAAACGGATATCAAGTATAGTTACTATATACATATAGTGAGGTTTGCCATTTAAAATTTAAAGCGAGCGGAGGAGATTTTTTGTTCAAATCAAAGCTCCATTTTTGGACATTCGAGCTTTTAATGATTTCAGTCCTGATTTATGTCAGCACAAAAATTTCTTTTTTCTTTGAACCGGTTGTCATATTCATTTCGACGCTTTTTTTCCCGATACTGATATCGGGTTTCCTTTACTTCATGTTTAATCCGGTTGTTAAGTTCCTGGTTAACAGGAAAATTCCAAGAAATGCAGCGATATTATTGATATATGTCGTATTCATTGGACTTATTGGATTGCTTGCTGCACTTGTGGGGCCGCCATTGTCGAGACAGATTACAGAGCTTGTAAATAATGTGCCAGCTTATATTAAAGAGCTTAGGCAGCTGACTGATCAATTTTCACATTCAAGCTGGTTCAAATGGGGAATGCAGCAGGAATATGTGTCTCTTGATAAAGTAGAAACAGCTCTGCAAAAATATGCTACACAGCTTCCGGGCAATATTTCCAACAGCCTGTCATCCATTTTGAATGTTGTGACCAATATTACCTTAATCGTAGCGACCGTTCCTTTTGTTTTGTTTTATATGCTTAAGGATGGAAGCAAGCTGCCGCAGGCCATCATGAAATTTGTTCCATCTTCTTATCAAAAAGAAGGACTAGTCATTCTTGAAGAAACATCTGATACGCTGGCGACTTATATTCAAGGGCAGCTTCTTGTTTGCTTGTTTGTAGGAATTGCCACATTTATCGGCTATTTGGCCGTTGGACTGCCGTATGCCATTTTATTTGCCATTATCGGCGCAGTTACAAACATTATCCCTTATGTCGGCCCATTCATCGGTGCAGCACCGGCAGTCATAGTGGGGCTGCTGCATTCGCCTACACAGGCCCTGCTGGTCATCGTTGTCGTAGCCGTCGTTCAGCAGCTGGATGGAAATTTCATTTCGCCATTGGTCATCGGCAAGAAATTGAATACCCATCCGCTCACCATCATTATTTTATTGCTTGTTGCCGGAAATATTGCAGGCATTTTGGGCATGATCCTTGCAGTTCCAGCCTATTCGGTCACAAAAACAATTGTTCTGAACATTGTCAGGTTTATTAGATTGAAGAAAAGATCTAAAGTTGTCCTTGAAGAGTGAAGGCCTTGCTGAATACAGCAAAGCCTTTTTTTTAGGCTGTTTTCGTAAATTATGTTGCTGAGGAACAAGGCGGTTGATCCCCGTTCCATGATGCTCGCTTTCCGCGGGGCGGGCGGTGAGCCTTCTCAGCTGCGCCTGCGGGTGCTCATATATCCCGCTGGAGTCCTGCATTTTGCGCTGCATTCTAACCAAAATAGAAAGAAGCCTGCTATTTTAATAGTGAGAAATGCCAGGAGCCATGAACATATACACATTTAATCTGAAAAACTGAAGCAGGTGAGGCAAAAATAGGGTGGGGCCTTGTGAATATAAAAAATCCGTACTTGTTCCAAATATATGGATTGTGTACGGATTTTTTGTATGCAGGTTTACCAGGAGAGCGAAAAATCGGCGAATTTTCAGTGAACATGAAAATGACAGGGTCTCCCTAAATTATTTAAGATGTTTCCACGCTTATGAGGCTAAATGTACTATCCGCAAAAGGCCAGGAAAGTCATCCTATTTTACAGCTTCTTTTTCATAACCATTAACAATTTGCCCGCATAGTCTCTCTCTTCATAGACAACAAAGCCTAATTTGCCCCAGAAATCCAGTCCATCAGCATTTGCAGCAAAACAGCCTAAATGAATTTCTGCCACATCCCGCTGCTTCATCATATCTTCATAATGGTGATAAATCTGCACTGCATATCCTTGATTTTGATAATTTTTATGTAGAATAAATAGTCCCAGCCAGGGGTTTTTGTCACGAGGGTTACACATGGTGAAATCAGCAATGGCTGCGGGATTTTTATTTTCCAAAATCAGATATCGTTCCTTCTCGATTTCTTCTTCATGTTCTGCCAATATATCCTCTTTTGTTAAAAAAGACTTATCTTCAGAAAGCTTAACGAATTCAGGGTTGGAGTTCATTACAGCCATTTCGTATAGAATAGTATCATCATCACATGTTTTCCAAATGAACATTTTATCACCTCTCAATTATTACTTTTATTAAGTGATTGTAAGAAGAAAAAGACCCCGGAAGACCAGAGCCTGCTTAAAAGGTCTAAGAAAGATGCTAAATATTATAGGCTTTAGACCAATGAAATGGTTGTATTTCCTTCAGTGTTTTATATTCAAGCTTCTCATCTGAGTTAGTAATTGCTGCTTTTAAATTAGGACCCCAATAAAGCAGCCTTTCTTGACAAACCCCACAAGGTGTTAAAACTTTAAATTCATCCTTTTCGTCATCTCTTACTACACAAACAGAATGAGTAACTTTTTTATTATGCTTATGAGCTTCAAGGGTTGCCCCAGTTTCAATACACAATTCTGTCGATGCATTGATAACCTCTGGAGCAACGCTTGTGAAAATTTCACCATCTTCCGTATACATAGCTGCTGCACCGCCCCAGCCAAAAGGGTACCTTTTTTTTATCAATTCAATAGCAGCTTGGTATAGTCTTTGTTCAATGTTCATTCATCCTCGCCCCAAGTCATTTAGCGTTAGAATAACTTTAACAGAATCTAATAGAGTTTTCTTACCAATTCGACCTATTAGTTTAATGAAAATCCTCTTTTAGAAACGGGTGTTTTTTATCATACCAATACAACAATCAATCTAGTTTTAGACCTAATTTGGTCTCTATGACCGTATTAGGAAATCAAAGATGGGAAGGTTTTCAGTCGCCGAATACCGGAACTAGGTACTTAATTTTCAAAAGGCTTGATGATGCTATATAAAATTTCTGTGACAGGAAGTCTGATACCGGTTTTTTCCGCGAGCCTCAATGCCCCTCCCTGGATATGTTCCAATTCAAGAGTCAGCCATTTTCTTCTGTCTTGATGCATAGAGGAGGTGGCCCCATCTGGAAGTTTCCTGAATTGTTCGAGGGCCTGCCCGACTTTATCGCTGCTGATGGAGATGCCGTTTGCTTCAGCAAGAGAACGCATTTCTTCCAGGACCCTTGCTAGCAGTTCAAAGGTATCGGGATATTTTCGAATGGTGCCAATGGGCAGATTTAACGCGGTAGTTACTCCAGAAAACGCTGTAATAAACATATATTTGTTCCACATTTCATCTAAGATGCTATCAGTGAGCTTTCCATTGAGATTGGCCCCTGTTAAAATAGAATCCAGCTCGCGGCATATTTCGTTCTGTGAGTGATGCAGAGGGCCAAATACGAGATCGTGCTGGCTGCTGGTATGAACAACGTGACCTTTTTCATCCAGAGTAGCAATGATGTACGCGCTGCCGCCCAAGACTGCTTCTTTCTGCAGTTCTGCTTGGAGAATAGAAATATGCTCGATCCCGTTTAAAAGCGGAAGAATCTTAGCGCCTTTTTCTGCGAGAGCTTTTAAAGAGGGGAGAGCAGCCTTTAAATGGTAGCCTTTCAATGCAACGATGACCAAATCAGGCATTTCGATATCCTGTACATTCTCTGTGAATTGCAGATTGTTAAAAACATAGTTTCCGTGCGTGCTGGTTATATACAATCCATGTTCAGAAAGCTGCTGTGCCCGTTTTTGCCTGACTAAGAAAGTTACATTCTGGCCTGCAGCCTGCAGCCTGGCCCCATAATAAGCTCCTAATGCCCCGGCTCCCAATACGGCAATATTCAAAGTAAGCACCTCTCATCCTTTAATTTGGCTATAACAGCCCAGTTTAATTTTAACAAATTTTAGAAAAATTTAAAAATTTATTTTCCTCAAAAAAAAGCCAGGCTGCTGTTAAGCCCGGCTTTTTACTGTTAACGATAAATTCTTACTTTTACGTATTTGACGCCCCATTGAATTGCTTTTGACCTTGAAGAGACAAAAATATCAATTTTGCTGCCTTTTATTGAGCTGCCTTTATCTGCTGCGACTGCGTAGCCGTATCCTTCAACATATACCTTGGAACCCAGAGGAATGACTCTAGGATCAACAGATATTGCTTTAATAGAAGGGTTCTTCTTTAAATTCAATCCAGTTGATGTAATGCCGCTGCAGCCGCTGCATGTTGCGGTATAAGCTGTAGCCCTGACAGTAATGGTTTTGTAGGCTGCGGCCTTAACAGCCTTTTTGGCTGCCGGCTTTTTAACCGATTTTGCCTTTGTGCCTGATTTAGGTGATACCTGCAGAACCTGGTTTGGTTTGATGATGTCTTTCGAAAGCTTATTCCAGCTTTTAAGCTGGCTGACAGATACTTTTTGGTTATGTGCAATCTTCCAAAGTGTATCGCCTTTTTTAACATGATATGTATTTGCTGAAGCTACTCCTGAAAAACCGAATGCTAGGAAACATGCGCCAGTGATATATAATAGTAGTTTTTTCAAACGTTTTGATCTCCTTTGTACTAAATCGTTAACTTATCATAACAGGTTAATATGACAAATATGTTTCAATGGGTTGCTATTTTTGTTACAAAACAGAGACTTAAGTTTAAAAACTGTAATATATGGAAAACTATGTATCTTTGATAACAGCTTTATAGCATAAATTGTGATTTTTTGGGTTATATCATCGGAAAGATTTCCCGTGAATATTACGTGAAATCCGCTTGACTAATCAAAATAAGCCCCGGCCTTTGCCTGGAGCTTTCTGCAATTATACTTCTTGTTCAGTTCTTACATTTATATCTTCAATAATAGAATTCATTTGCAGTGAAAGAGAAGACAGTGAGCCAGTTATAGTATTCAGTGCTTCCACAGTATTTAATTGATCTTGGGCAGCGGCTGTAATATGGCTGCTTTTTAAAAGTGCATCTCTTGTTATATGGTTGCCATGTTCGATAGACTCAAACACATGCTTGGATTCACTGACCATTTCCTGTAATACGGTATCTGCATGTTCCGCCTGGCTTTCCGTACTACCTGCAGCCTGGGCAATTTGGGCAAATACCTGCTCTGTATCGAGGATTAATGATATTCCTGTCTGAAGATCGCTATTGCCTTTGGCAAGATCATCTTTTACTTCTTTCATGTCAGAATGAATCAAAGAGATCATTTCCTTGATCTCCTTTGCTGCCTTATCAGATTCAAGAGACAATTTGCGGACTTCATCCGCAACCACGGAAAATCCCTTGCCATAGCTTCCTGCCCGTGCAGCTTCAATAGATGCGTTCAAAGCAAGCATGTTAGTCTGGTCGGAAATGCCTGATAAAGTGTTTAAGGCGCGTTCAATATACTGTGTCCTATTTTCTAATTGGCTAACTGAGTTTGTCAATGTGGACATATTCCGTGTAATTACGTTCATCTGGCCTGTCATATTATTGACTTTGACACGTCCTGCTTTTGCTTCTTCACTTGTTTTAAGAGATGTTTTTTTAACAAGCCGTGAATTTTCCCGGATTTGGGAGATTTTTTGCAGCATGCTGTTCAGCAAATGTACATTTTGTGTGCTGATGCCGAGCTGTTCATCACTGCCAGAATTCATTTCTTCAATGGATACAGCAATCTCCTTGCTGGATTTTGAGGTAACCTCAGAGGTAACGGAAATTTGGCTTACTGATTCTAACAGGCGTGATGAGCTGAGACTAAGGCTGTCGAGCAGCTGTCTATTTGCTTTTTCATGGATCCTGTTCTGGGCTTCCATTGCATGTGCATATTTATTGCCTGAATGGATGAGCAGTACGGTTGCAAGGCATGAAAATATCAGGAAGAATGCGTGAACAAGCAGGAGCGAAAAATGATAATCTGCTGTACCGCATAAAAGCTCAGGATATAGAAAAAAACCAGTGAAATGCTGGATGGCAAAGAGGGCTGTGCTGATCAGGATAAAATTAATAGATTCAAAGTAAGCTATCATTGCAAGCACCATAAATATGCTAAAGTGATATTCGGTCATTCCTTCGCTTCCTGCTATAATGCTGATGCTGCTAAAGGTGAGGCATAGCGTTATTAAAAGCTGCAGGGACGGGTGGAAAGGCTGTTTTTTATAGATGGCGAATACAGATACAAGCAGGATGACTGGAACTATGAGAAGTGAATTCTGCAGGATATGTATTGAAGGAGAGAATGATCCATACCCATTTTGTGCTGTGTAATCAGCCAGGAAGCTGAACTTTCGATGTATGAGATGAACCATAAGGGATAAAAGGACGGTAAAAGAAGTCAAATATATCATCATTAAATTTTTATTCTTATTTTTCAATGTTATATACTCCTTTAGTTTGGGTTATTGATGTCAGTATAGTATTGAATAAGGAAATATATCTATTTTCAATGTGCTGTTGATGTGTAAAAAAAACCTCCCCAACCCGGAGAGGTTTAAAAATATTAATCTAGTTGTCAGGAGTGTACGAACTCCCTGGCAAAATCAATGAGCATATTTTTATAGAGTTCTACAGATTCAAGAACAACATATTCATCATCACCATGCCAATCAGCGCCGCTTGGTCCAAATTCAATGGCAGGAATATCAAAAGCAGCGTAAAACACGGTATCTGCTGAACCATGCTGGCCGAAAATCCTGGCTTCCTTATTGGTGTATCTTTCCACTATGGGCCGGAGCAGGGAGATGTACGGATCGTTTTCTTCTGTTTTCACTGGCTGGCTGAACATCCGGACCGAAACTTTTCCGTCTGTAATGCTTTGAATCTGCCTGATGATTTCATCCTTATTCTGTGAGGGAAGATAGCGGATATCAAGGCCCATGATGCATTTGTCAGGAACCTTATTATAAACTTCTCCAGCTTTTATTTTAGCCAGGTTAATAGATGGGCCTTCATAAAGCTCAGTCCTTTCCTTTGTAAAAGGCAAGGAGAGAATATGCTGGTATACCTCATAGGCCTTTTCGATGGCATTAATGCCCTCCCATGGTCTGCTTCCGTGGGCAGGTTTTCCGCTTATTTCAATATCGGTTTGCATGACGCCCTTTGCCTGCAGGGCAATCCCCAGCTGTGTCGGCTCCGCACAAATGACAAAGTCGCCTAAATAGCCTTGTTTGACCAGATAGCCTGAGCAATTAAATCCGCCAGTTTCTTCATCCGATACAATTTGCAGCTGAATCTTAAGACCTAGTTTATGATCCTTTAAGGCAGCTGCCGCGGTCATCATCGCTGCAACTCCCGCCTTCATATCTGCAGAGCCCCGCCCGTACAATCTGCCTTCACGAAACTCAGGAATGAATTGATTGGGCTTTCCGCTTACCACATCTACGTGGCCATTGAATATGAGAGTTTTTTCTCCGGAGCCGATGCTGCAAACGAGCATCTTATGGCCGTTATTTTCAAGCTGGCTAACAGGCAAGCCGTGCTCTGAAAGCCAATGTGAACAATATTCGACCGCTTCATTGGCACCTTCCTTAGTAGAACTATCAATAGAGATTAATTTTTTTAGCAAATCTTCAAGCAAAGTAATATCCTCCTTTTTAAATCTTTCCGCTTTAACTATACCCGTTACTGATAACAATAAAAAAGAAATGATATCCAAATACGTATAGTGCCAAGAAAACGATTTCTTTTTCTCTTGACGTATATGTATATACAAGTTAAAATGAAAAGGCAATCATGTATATACAAGTTCATTTATTGATAAATTTTAAGACAGATTGTAAACGTTCACACGGGGGGTAAGATTTATGTCTAAGAATTATCGTCAAACGGCCACCGAGATTGTAGAAGCAATCGGGGGAAAGGAAAATATCGCATCCGCTACACACTGTGTAACGCGCCTGCGTTTTGCATTAAATGACGAAAGCAAGGTGGATAAAGAGAAACTGGAACAAGTTAATGCCGTTAAAGGCTCTTTTTCTGCCAATGGACAGTTTCAGGTAGTCGTCGGGCAGGGGACGGTCAACGAAGTATATAGGGAAATGGTGGATGCAACTGGCATCGGATCATCCTCTAAAGAAGAAACAAAAGCGGCAGCTGAAAAAAACCTGAATCCGCTTCAGCGTGCAATAAAAACACTTGCTGATATCTTCATTCCGATCCTTCCAGCTATCGTAACAGCAGGCTTGCTGATGGGGATTAATAATATCCTGACAAATAAGGGGATCTTTTTTGATACAAAATCCATTGTAGATGTTTACACACAGTGGAAGGATTTTGCCGGGATTATCAATTTGATTGCAAATACAGCGTTTACTTTTTTGCCTGCCCTTATCGGCTGGTCTGCGCTTAAACGTTTTGGGGGAAGCCCGCTGCTTGGGATTGTGCTTGGTTTAATGCTGGTTCACCCTGATTTGCTTAATGCATGGGGATACGCTGAAGCAAAAGCTGCAGGCAAAATCCCTACTTGGCATTTATTTGGTCTCACTATCGACAAAGTTGGATATCAAGGACAGGTACTTCCTATATTGATTGCTTCCTTTGTACTGGCGAAGATTGAAATATTCCTGAGCAAAAGAATTCCTGACGCATTCAAGCTTTTATTAGTGGCACCAATTGCTCTGCTCGTTACAGGATTTTTGTCCTTTATCGTTATTGGACCGGTTACATTTGCAATTGCTAATGGCATCACATCCGTGTTTACGGGAATTTTCTCACACATTCCTTTGCTTGGAGGTTTGATTTATGGAGCACTGTATGCCCCGCTTGTTATTACAGGCATGCATCATACATTCCTGGCAGTGGATTTGCAGCTGATCGGAAGCACCGGCGGAACATTCCTATGGCCGATTGTAGCCCTATCAAACATTGCACAGGGCTCTGCCGCTCTTGCCCTGATGTTTGCTATCAAGGATCCAAAGCTGAAGGGATTAGCATTTCCGTCAGCAGTGTCAGCCTATCTTGGCGTAACCGAGCCTGCCATGTTTGGTGTTAATATCCGTTACCGTTTTCCATTTTTTGCAGCAATGGCCGGTTCAGCTCTGGCAGGGGCATTCATTACCGTCAATCATACGATTGCCTCATCAATTGGAGTAGGCGGCTTACCGGGCATATTCTCAATCATACCGAGTAAATGGGTTCCATTTGCAATCGGCATGCTGATTGCACTTGTTGTTCCTTTTGTTATAACCTTCTTCTATGCAAAAATGCGAAGAAATCAAAAACCTATATCATAAGGCATTCACTTAAGCCACAGAGAGGTTTCTTTCTGTGGTGTTTGAAATTCTATACGGAAAATAACTTTGAACAGGCGGTGGCTTACAATGAAAGAATGGTGGAGAAAATCAGCAGTTTATCAAATTTATCCAAAAAGTTTTAATGATACAACTGGCACTGGTGTGGGTGATATTAAAGGAATTATCGACAAACTTGATTACCTTAAAACACTTGGGATCGATGTAATATGGCTGACTCCGATCTACGAATCACCTCAGCGGGATAATGGCTACGATATCAGCGATTATTATGCCATACATGAGGAGTTTGGAACGATGGAGGATTTTGAATGCTTGATGAACGAGGCACATGGCAGGGGCATTAAGGTAATCATGGACCTGGTGGTTAACCATACCTCAACAGATCATGAGTGGTTCAGGCAATCAAGGATGTCAAAGGACAATCCATACCGGGATTATTACATTTGGAAAGATCCGGCGGATGGGAGGGAACCGGCTAATTGGATATCGAAATTCGGCGGTCCTGCCTGGGAGCTTGATGAGAAAACTGGTCAATATTATCTTCATCTTTTTGATGTAGCACAAGCTGATTTAAATTGGGAAAATAAAAAGGTGAGAAAAGAAATTTATGAAATGATGCATTACTGGTTTGGAAAAGGGATAGACGGATTCCGGCTGGATGTCATTAACCTTATCTCAAAGGATCAGGATTTTCCGGATGATGATGGTTCAATCGCTCCTGGAGATGGCAGGAAATTCTACACGGACGGACCGCGGATACATGAATTTCTTCATGAAATGAACACTGAAGTTCTTTCTAAATATGACAGCATGACAGTTGGTGAAATGTCTTCTACAAGCATTGAGGACTGCATCAGATATTCTAATCCCGCGAGCAGGGAGCTCAGCATGACTTTTAACTTTCATCATTTGAAAGTGGATTATCCAAATGGAGAAAAATGGGCACTTGGGGAATTGGATTTTCATGCGCTTAAAAGCATCCTCGCAAACTGGCAGACAAAAATGCAGGAAGGAGGAGGGTGGAATGCGCTGTTCTGGTGCAATCATGATCAGCCAAGGATCGTTTCAAGATTTGGTGACGATCTGAATTATCCTGTTGAATCTGCTAAAATGCTGGCAACCTCCATCCACATGCTGCAGGGGACTCCATACATTTACCAGGGAGAAGAGATTGGGATGGCCAATCCGCATTTTAATGACATCAAAGATTACCGTGATGTAGAAACTCTTAATTATTATGAAATTATGAAGGGAAAAGGACTTCCGGAAGCAAGTATAATGGAAATCATCAAGCAAAAATCAAGAGACAATTCAAGAACTCCTGTACAGTGGAATGATTCAGTGCATGGCGGATTTACGGAAGGAACTCCCTGGATACCTGTACCTTCATCTTATAGAAACATAAATGCCGAAAAAGCATTAGCTGACCCTGATTCTGTGTTTTATCATTACCAAAAATTAATAAAGCTCCGCAAGAAGCATGACATTATTACAGAAGGAAGCTTTGAACTTCTTTATCCGGAACATAAAGAGCTTTTTGTATATAAACGGGAGTTTAAAGGTGAAGTTTTGCTCGTTATCAATAATTTTTATGCTAAAGAGACAAAGCTGTCTATCGGCAAGGAATGGACATCAGGTGAATTTGAAGCATCCACCCTGTTATCCAATTATAAAGATGCTCCCGCTATAGCAGAAGAAATGATATTCCGCCCGTATGAATCTATCGTTTATCATTTTAAGAAGAAATGATAAGATTATCTGGGTGATATTAGATGATGAATAAATTCATGAAAATATATGAGGATATATCAAATCAGATCCAGGAAGGGAGCCTGGCAGCAGGCTCGCTCCTCCCCTCTGAGAATGACTTGGCTGATACCTTTCAAACATCAAGGGAAACAATCAGGAAAGCCCTTAAAATTCTTTCTGAAGACGGATATATTCATAAAGTTCAAGGGAAGGGATCCATTGTCCTGGATGTGAAGAAATTTGCTTTTCCAATCTCGGGACTGGTCAGTTTTAAGGAACTTTCCAAAAAAATGGGTCACCGGGCCAAAACGCATGTGGAGATGCTGCAGGAGATTTTTCCTGATGAAGGCTTGAAGGAGCATTTAAAGCTTTCCAGAGACGATACAGCCTGGGAAATTCACCGTGTTCGGGAAATAGATAAAGAACGAGTTATTTTCGATAAAGATTTTATCGTAAAGAAAATGGTTCCCGGTTTGAATAAAGCTATTTGCCAGAATTCCATTTATGAATATGTAGAAGAAGAGCTGGGTTTGACAATCAGTTTTGCAAAGAAAGAAATCACTGTGGAAACACCGACTGAAGAAGATCGAAGCTATCTTGATCTGGAAGGCTTTCATAATATCGTTGTGGTAAAAAACTTCGTCTACTTAGATGATACGAGCCTTTTTCAGTATACGGAATCACGCCATCGTCCGGATAAATTCAGATTTGTCGATTTCGCCAGAAGAAAATAAAGGTCCGCATTTCCCTGATTCTTTATTTTCAGTGATTTGGTCTCCCGCTTTTATTATCATTCAGTCCATGGTTAGTTTTTTCTTAATAAGGGTATGTAATAACCATACACTTTTTAGAGGAGCTGAGGGAAATGGATAAGAGAGTAGTCGGCGTATATGATAATGGAGAAGATGCAATTCGTGCGGTAGAAGATTTGAAACGGCAAGGATATGACCGGGACGATATTTCAGTAATCGCTAAGGACCGCGATGATGTGGATATGGTAAATGAGTCTACAGGAACTAACACAGAAGAAGGAATGGCGGCCGGAGCTGCGACAGGCGGCATCCTGGGCGGTGCTGTCGGGTTATTGGCCGGGGTGGGTGCTTTGGCAATTCCCGGAATAGGCCCGATTCTTGCGGCAGGCCCAATCGTTGCCACGCTTACTGGGGCGGCTGTTGGTGCAGGCACTGGAGGATTGGCAGGTGCTCTTATCGGAATGGGAATTCCTGAAGATGAAGCAGACCGCTATGAAACTGATGTGAAAGCAGGTAAATTGCTTGTGCTTGTTGATCCTAATGCTAAGAGAAGCGATTCGGGTTTAACAGAAAAGTATGATACAGATCCTGTACATCCTGGCAGAAATGATCAGCGTGCAGGCTTTGATCAAACCGTTGATGATGTCAATTCCGGCGCTAAAAGATATTGATATTTTAAAAGAAGGAGCTGCCTCATAACGGCAGCTCCTTTTTTTCGTGCATAATGCTATGGCCGGTCCAGGGAGGGACTCCGTCATCATTTTTCTGTTCCTGCCTTTTCAGCGTTCACCCTGCCGGAGAAGAAAACGGCGCCGCCGCCCATATCTGCAATCCTATCCGGGGTCAGGGAGTTTACGAGCTGTTTGGCTCCGATGACATCTGCAAATAGTCCCTGGCTCACTAATACACCGGGCAGCACATGCTCTCCTACGGCTGCCTTTAGCACGCATTCTCCGCGGTGATTCCAGATCCTGATATCATCTTTGTCCTGGATGCCGAGCTTCAAAGCATCTTCAGTGTGTATGTGAAGTCTGGGGGATTTCTCTAGAGAAACATGTTTTTCATTATTGGAAAAGGTCGAATTCAAATAATTATGGTTAGGTGCCGGAACAAAAAGAAATGGCAAATCCCCATCCTCTTTCAGCGGTTTATAGACAGGAAGCGGCTGGTGCCCATCACGTTCCATCGCTTTGGAATATAACTCAATTTTTCCGCTCGGTGTGGGCAATTCACCTGGAAACAGAGGACTGGTTTTCGCTTTCAAGAACTCATTTTCCATGAGTGAATCTAAGGTAATTCCCTCCAGATAAGGATTTTGGGGGAAATCCAGCGCCTGACGGATCATTTCTTCGTCACTATCCTTAAACGCCTGTTCATTAAATCCCATTCCGTCTGCGAGCAGCCGAAAGACATCTGTGTTCGATTTTGATTCACCGAAAGCTTCAATTATCGGTTTTTGAATTTGCATATAATGATGCCAATAGGAAGTGAAAAAGTCTATATTTTCGAAGGATGACGATGCCGGAAGGATGATATCGGCATACTGGGCAGTTTCAGTTAAAAACAGGTCATGCACAACAGTAAATAAATCCTCCCGCATCAGCCCCTCTCTGACCTTATTGGCATCTGGAGCTACAATTGCAGGATTTGAACTGTATACGAAAAGGGACCGTACGGGTTCCTCCAGACTCAGCAGTGCCTTTCCCAGCTCGTTCATGTTAATCGTCCTGGTTTGTTTATCCTTCAGTAAATCCGGACGCTGCAGCGCAGCAGTATTGAATGCCAGATATCCTGAATTTCCTTTGATGGCGCCGCCGCCCTTGATGCCCCATTGTCCTGTGAGGGCAGGCAGGCAGGCAATCGTCCTTATGCACATCCCGCCATTATCATGATGCTGCAAACCGTTTCCTATCCTTATGAAGGATGGGGAAGTTTCTCCATACATTCTTGCCAGCTTGTATATGTCATCTTCCGGTATGCCAGTGATGGCTGAAACAGTTTTGGGATCATATTGAGAAACATGCTGGCGAAGTTCTTCCCAGCCGGTTGTATACTGCTTCAAAAACTCAATATCCGCCATATTTTCAGAGAATAATAGATGCATGATTCCCAGTGCGAGAGCGGTATCTGTACCTGGGAGAATGGGAATGAACCAATCTGCAAATTTTCCTGTCTGATTTTTGTGCACATCAATGACAACGATTTTTGCTCCGTTTTTTCTCGCCTGCTGTGCCAGTGCAACCTGGTGCATATTTGTGCTGGCTGCATTGATTCCCCACATAATAATTAATTTGGAATGGATCGTGTCTTCAGGGTCGATGCCAAAAGATCCCCCCATTGTATACGTATAGCCAGCCGATCCCGCAGAGTTGCAAATAGAGCGGAGAAGCCCGCTTGCTCCTAAACGGTTGAAAAATCTGCGGTCCATGCCCTCGGCTGTTAAATTGCCCATGTTTCCGTAAAAGCTATAAGGCAGGATGCTTTCCGGGCCATGCTCGGAGATCAGCATTTTCCAATGAGAGGTGATGCTTGCTATCGCTTCTTCCCAGCTGATGCGCTCAAATTTCCCTTCTCCCTTGGCGCCTGCCCTTTTCATTGGATACTTGAGCCTTTTAGGATCATAAAGGCGTGACGCCATATGCCGCACTTTATTGCATATATTCCCTTTTGTGACCGGATGTTTTGGATCTCCTTCTACTTTAATGATTTTTCCTTCCCTTTTATGGACAAGAAGACCGCACTGATCTGGACAATCCAGTGAACAGACGGAGGGAAAAACCCCATCTCTTTGATTAATATATGAATTCATTTTTTTGCTCCTTATATGTTCATGGAATATTTCGTCTTTTTTACCTGAAGATGTTTTCTCTTCTCCGGAAGCAAGGGTCAAGCGAATCCTCCCCATTCAAAAATGTGCAGAATTAACCATGTACTTTTACAAATCCAATTTTATTGAGCTTATTTTTATGATAGTGGAATTTTACCATTCCATCAATAGAGGATACTTGAAAAAGAGTGAAGCAACATGGGTATAAAGAAGGTTTTCAATCCAAAACAAGGTAAACCGCATTAACCGGGTTTATATTATTTGTTAAGATAGGATATTATTTATTAATGATTAACGAACTATAAGGGGTGAAAGCGTTGAACCATGGAATGATTATTTCTATTGGGATTTATATGGCAGGGATGCTTTTGATTGGCTATATTGCATACCGCAGGACGTCTAGCTTATCGGATTATATGCTTGGAGGAAGGAATTTGGGTCCTGCTGTAACTGCTATGAGCGCAGGGGCCTCGGATATGAGCGGCTGGCTTTTGATGGGTCTTCCGGGTTCCATGTACGCTGCCGGCCTAAGCAGCGGCTGGATAGTAGTCGGGCTGACGGCAGGGGCTTATCTCAACTGGCTGTTTATTGCACCGCGTCTCAGGATATTTACTGAAGCTGCCAATAACTCACTGACTATCCCGGATTTTTTTCACAATCGTTTTAAAGATGCCTCAAGTATTTTAAAGATAGCATCCGCACTTGTCATTTTAATATTTTTCACTTTTTACACATCATCAGGCATGGTTTCGGGCGGGAAGCTGTTCACCACGGCTTTTCATATGGACTATACATTGGGGGTATGGCTTACAGCAAGCATCGTGATTCTTTATACTTTATTTGGAGGCTTTCTCGCTGTAAGCTGGACGGATTTTGTTCAAGGAACTATTATGTTTATTGCACTCATTTTAGTGCCAATTGTCACGATTCATAATATTGGGGGCATTGACAGGACTTTTGACGAAATTCATTCGGTCAATCCAAAGCTTTTGGAAGCTTTTAAAGGAACGACCCCTATCGGCATAATTTCTCTTCTTGCGTGGGGACTTGGCTATTTTGGACAGCCGCACATCATTGTCCGCTTTATGGCGATATCTTCAGTAAAGGAAATTAAAAGCGCAAGGAGGATTGGGATGGGCTGGATGATTTTTTCCATAGCAGGCGCGATGTTTACAGGCTTGGTTGGAATTGCATATTTCAGTATTCATCACTCCCCTTTGGGAATAAAGGAGGCTGAGAGTGTTTTCATTCTCCTTTCAAAGCAGTTATTTCCTTCGCTCATTGCCGGTTTCCTTTTGGCAGCCATTCTTGCTGCTGTAATGAGCACCATTGCTTCGCAGCTTTTAGTCACATCAAGTGCACTTACAGATGATTTTTATAAAGCATTCATCAGGCGTTCTGCTTCAGACCGGGAATTAGTACTTGCGGGCAGAATTTCGGTACTGATTATTTCAGCAATTGCCTTATATCTGGCACTGAATCCCAGTAAAACAATTTTAGAACTTGTAGGGTATGCCTGGGCAGGGTTTGGTGCGGCTTTTGGTCCTGTTGTCTTATTGAGTTTGTATTGGAAGAGGATGACGGGAACAGGGGCGCTTGCTGGCATGATCGCTGGAGCGGCTACAGTAATTTTATGGGAAAGGCTTGGCATTTATAAAAATGTTTATGAAATCATCCCGGGTTTTGCTGCAGGAACCTTGGCAATCCTGATTTTTAGCCTGCTGACACGAAAACCGTCACGGGAAATCGAAAAAGAATTCGATGCAGCCGTGAAAATACTTAATCAATGACCTAAAAGGGACCTGTTTCTTCACTAAATAAAATTCCAAATGCTTATATAAGCAGTTTTTTCATGGAATACTGATTAACGTATAAAGAATTCAAGCATAAGAGGAAACAATATGAGCCATTCTCGTAAAATTGCCCTAAAAATATCAATTATCTATATCATACTTGGCGTTATCTGGATTATAGGTTCGGATTCGCTATCCATGGCACTTGCCCAAAAAAACCTTAATCTATATGCTTTTTTTCAGCGTTATAAGGGATGGCTGTTTATCATTCTGACCGGTATTTTCCTGTATACCGTTATCCATAACGGAACATCGAAGCTTGTGGCTTCTAAAAACGAGCTCCAAAAGAAAAATCAGCAATATCAGTCCATCTTCATCCATAATCCTGACGCGGTTCTTGAATTGGATTTAGAAGGGAGAGTCTCTTCGATCAACCCGGCTGGAGAAGAAATACTGGGATGCAAGGCCGACTTCTTAAAAGAAAACCAAGCTTTCTTAAGGATGATGGCAGGTGAATATGAAAAGGTAAAAAAATACTATTATCGCGCGCTTCAAGGGGAAGCATCCCTATTTGAAACTGTCTTAAATAAATTAGATGGCGAAAAAGCGATATTAAGATGCACGTTTTTGCCCAGCAGCGTGAATGACCAGATTACTGGCATTTTTGTAATTGCCCGGGATATCACCATCATGCGGCGGGAAGAAGAATTAATGATTGCATCAGAAAAATTATCGGTCATTGGCCACCTTGCTGCTTCAGTCGCCCATGAAATCAGGAATCCGCTGACCTCATTAAAAGGTTTTGTACAGATTATGGGTATGACAAAAGAAGTAAATGAAGCTCATTTGGAAATCATGCTCACAGAGATTGACCGGATCAATATTATTTCGAGTGAAATGCTCATTCTTGGGAAAAAGCAGGATGTGACATTTGCTGTTCAGGATATGAATCAAATCATCGACCAGGTCATTATGCTAATGAAGGCACAGGCCAATCTGGATAGCATCGAATTGTTTTACAGGGAAAAATCAGCCGTCCCAGCCCTTGTTATGGCAGACAGCATCCAGCTCAAACAGGTGCTCATTAACATTATAAAAAATGGAATAGAGGCATTGGAACATAACGGTGAAATCAGCATTACCCTGACCACGGATTATGATGAAGTTATTGTGACCGTCCAGGATAATGGGATAGGGATGGAGCCGGAGCGCCTGAACCGGATTGGCGAGCCTTTTTATTCTACGAAAGAAAAGGGAACTGGGATTGGCCTTGCCGTTTGCAAAAAGATTATCGAACGCCATAAGGGGAAAATCCTTTTCCAAAGCAAAAAAAATGAAGGAACAACCGTCACTATCCGCATTCCATTGGCAGACTCCCCTTAAATAGTGATACTATGGAGGAAGGTACTATAGGAAAAACAGAACCCTAAACTAGCAATAATGATTAAAGGAGAACAATATGACAGACACACAGCCACTAACTTTAGATATGAAGCCTTTTATTATAAAAGCGTGGGAGAAATCGGAATTCCGGCAGCCGACACCCATCCAGACAAAGGCCATTCCCCTCATTGCGGAAGGAAAGGACCTTATCGCAGAATCTCCGACAGGCACTGGAAAGACGCTTGCTTATCTGCTGCCCCTGTTAAATAAGATGAATGCGGAGAAAAAAGCGCCTCAGGCTGTCATTCTTGCATCTTCAAGAGAATTGGTCATGCAGATTGCCGAGGAGGTGCGCATCTGGTCAGAAGGAAGCGAAATTACAGGAGCTGCTTTTATTGGAGGAGCCAACCCAAAAAGACAGCTTGAAAAATTGAAAAAGCATCCCCAGGTTATAGTAGGAACTCCCGGGCGCATATATGAGCTTATTGCTCAAAAGAAAATCAAAATGCATGAAGTGAAGACGATTGTCCTGGATGAGGGAGATCAGCTAATTGTATCAGAACATATAGCAACCATCCGGAATATTGTTAAGTCTACAATGAAGGATCGCCAGGTGCTTATTTTTTCTGCAACATTAACCGGGCAGGCAGAACAGCTGGCAGGAGAGCTTTTAAATGAGCCTGAAATTGTGAGAATCGATAAAAGTGAAAGAATGGAATCAAAGGTAGATCATATGTATCTGGTCGGAGACAGACGGGACAAATTTAAAATGATTGAAAAAATTACCCGTCTCGAAAATCTAAAAGGTCTTGCATTTTTAAACGATATAGCAGAATTAACCGTACTTAAGGAAAAACTTGATTATAAAGGAATTAAGCTTGAGGTCCTTCATGGTGAATCCAGCAAAATGGAGCGTGAGAAAGCGCTGAGGAATCTTCGCTCTGGAAAGTCCCCGCTGCTTCTAGCCACAGATGTAGCAGCAAGAGGACTGGATATCAAAGGGCTTAACACTGTAATCCATGCTGATTTGGCGAAGGATGCAGATCAATACACACACCGTTCTGGCAGAACAGGCAGGGCTGGGGCAGACGGCACAGTCATCTCCCTGGTTACGGAAAGGGAAGAGCGGGAATTAAAAAAAATAGCCCGTGAACTGGAACTGACACTTTCAAAGAAAACCTTTTTTGGCGGAAAATTAGTAGATGAACAGTAAATGAAGCAGAAAGACATATGATGCTGTCTCAGACTGTAGACAAACCCGAAAAGACGGGTTTGCCTACAGTCTTTTTTGTTTTAGGTTGTTTCGTAAACTTTGTTGCCATGGAACAAGGTGATTGATTTACGCTCCAGGATGCTCGCGCCTTGCGCTCCAATCAACCTCACTTAACAATGGGATCGCTTCACAGAACACATTAAATTAAAAAACATCAATCTTTAAGAAAAGAGTTTTGTTTTAAAATAGATAGCCAATTTTGAGGTGATGACCATGCTATCTAAACATCATTCCATTCAGCGAGATCAAATCGAAATAATTGCTTGAGATCAACTGATGCCTGTGGACCATTTAGTTCGTAAATTAGAGAGGGCATTTGATTTCTTTTTATGTATGATTTGGTGAAAGATATGTATTCAGGCATCAATCGCCCAAGTATGGATCTGTTTACCCTGATAAATTAACATTCATGATAAAATCATTATTTTGCTTAGAACCTATACTTAATAAGTTCACTTTGATTCTTTTGTTATTTCTATATAATCCGTATCAAAGTTAAGATTTATAATGTTATCACCTTTTTGAAATATCATATTTGCACCTTCTATTTGTATCTGTTTCCAACCACTCTTCTTAATCATTAAACGATAACTTAAGGGTACCTCTGTACCTGTGGCTGGGTCCCACTCATAATTTTTTGCTTTTTTGTTTTCGCTTTCTAACTTTGCATCATCTGGTATTGGAAAATCATAAAATCCTTTTTCTAAGCGATAGTTTTTGTCTAAATTGCCATAATAATAGATACCTATTCCTAATAAAATGATAAAAACTAAGATTAATGATATAAATCGCTTCATAAAATTTAACACTCCTGTGACTCATAGGATTTTCCTTTTCCATATTAAAGCACGTAATGGTAAAAAAAACCATATGATAATAACCAAAATTCTATTCTTGATCAAATTGGTTGAAAATCTAATGAAAATCGTAAAGGGGAAACGGAATGATCACATTCAGTTTCCCCTTTGTCTTATTTATCACTACGGATGGTTCTGCCAGGGAAAAAGCTTTTATCTTTGTTCATTGGATTCTCTTTTGCCGTTATGCTCTGAGGCAGCAGTTTATAAATGAACGTTTTGCTTCCAAGAGACGACCGATATTTATCTACATGGCTTTTTTGAAGCGGGGTTTCGTAATATCCCGGAACGTATTTATCGAGCATGTGCTGCATTACTGCTGAAGCTTCTTCTAAATCTTGCAAAAAAATAATTTCACCGAATATCATTACACTCATATATGCTGTGTCCGTTCTTGCAGGGACGGGATCTGCAATGGTTCCAAAGCTTTCGGAAACCGTCAGGCTGGCCCTGTTATTATGTTTCATAATATCTACTTTTTTGCCTTCATCCGCTCCGTGAAAATAAGCAGCCCCTTCATGCCATATAAAATTCATAGGTACCACATAAGGATAGACCCCGTCAAACAATCCTAAATATCCGGTTTCAGAACAAGAAAGAAACTTATTAATTTTCTCATCGTCAAAGCATGCCATATTCCTCTGTCTCATATTTTTCCTCCTAAGCGGATTATATGAGAATATTTTACTATATATCTGGTAGTTTTCTAAGGTTTATTGTACAGTACTGCATACATCTGCATGGGGAATTGAAATTCGGCAACAGTAAAATATGCTGACTAATTGGCTGATCAAGGGAGTTTAGCGTCTGGAGCGGAAATCCACAGGCAAGTTTAACAGAGCCAAAAATATAAATCCGTGTAATTAAGTCAGAAATGAAAACGCTTCCAATTTTATTTTATTTAACATAAGATAGAAGCATACAGACATAACAAGGAGGGGAACTATGGAGAGCAAGTATAAACATATTGAAACAGCTGTGATTCATGAAGGGTATGATTCAAAAGCTCACCTTGGGAGCCTTGCCATACCTATCTTCCAGACATCAACCTTCACTTTTGAAACGGCAGAGCAGGGAGAGAGGAGATTTGCAGGTACGGAGGAAGGCTATATTTACTCCCGTCTTGGCAATCCCACAGTGCGTGCACTTGAAGAACGAATTGCAGTCCTTGAAGGAGCTGAGGCGGCACTTGCATTCAGTTCAGGCATGGCAGCAGTTTCTGCTGTCTTAATTGATTTGACTAAGGCCAATGACCACATTATTTGTTCCCAGGGTCTATATGGCTGTACCTTCGGATTATTGAATCTTTTAAAGGAGAAATATAGCATCAGCCATGATTTTTGCGAAATGGAAACAGAAGAACAATTAAGAAATCTTATCCTTCCAGAAACGGCATGTATTTATGTTGAAACACCCATTAATCCAACAATGAAGGTATTGGACTTGCAGATGATTTCAAGGGTGGCGAAGGAATACGGAATACCTGTTGTAGTCGATAATACCTTTTCTACCCCATATATTCAAAGGCCAATTGAATGGGGGTGTGATATCGTTCTTCATAGCGCGACCAAATACATTTGCGGCCATGGAGATGTTGTCGCTGGACTTGTGGCAGGAAGCAGGGAATACATCAGCCGGGTTGCCAGATCTGCACAAAAAGATATTGGCGGCATATTATCTCCCTTTGATGCCTGGCTTTTGCTGAGAGGCATTAAGACCCTGCCAGTAAGGATGGATCGCCACTCAGCGAATGCTCTCCACATCTTCAGGGAACTGCAAAATCATCCAATGGTAAATAAGATTTACTATCCTTTAGATCATTCCCTTCCCGGGTTTTCTGCAGCAGAACGCCAAATGAAGCAGGGGGGAGGCTTGGTTACCTTTGAAATCAAGGGTACCAAACAGGATGCTCAAAGGTTCATGAACGAGCTTAAAATGGTGAAGATTGCAGTCAGTCTGGGAGACGCAGAGAGCTTGATACAGCACCCTGCCACAATGACACATGCTGTTGTCCCGGAAGAATCCAGGATTAAAATGGGCATTACTGATCAGATGCTGAGGTTATCGGCGGGACTTGAGAATTGTCATGATATCTGGGAAGACATAAACCAGGCGCTGAATGCCCTTATTCATGAAAAAATTTAAGCGATTGGACAAAATAACATAAAGTATTGAAAGAGCAAACCAAATAAAAAAGCAAGAATGATAAGATCAAGCTCTTATCGTTCTTGCGAATCGTCGTCTTTCTTCAAATCTTCAATCTGGGTAATAAGAATGTCACCTGTGTACTTATCATCATGCTTTTTTTTCAGCGCCAGGATAGCGGCTTTTCCGTCACTGGGACTCCCGTCATTAAAGTACATAGGAAAAAGCGAAAAAAATAGTACATAGAAAGAAAAGTATATAAATTGATCCATAATTACAGATGAATCAATAATATGAGCGTATTTCAGACTGCTGACAGTATACATGCCTGCAAAATTGAAAATGGATCCTCCCAAATAAATCAGTGTGTTTGTGAACCTGTTATCAAATTTCAATTGATGGAATTTACAAGCCCCGTTCCAAAAATAATATTTCCGGATTTCAACTTTTCCAAAAGAAAATAATAGATTTCCGCTTCCGATGATCAGTCTCTTTTTACTGCCGCCAAAAATGGTAACAAAAAAGAGGTGCCCCATTAAATGAATCATTGTGACAATGGGAAAAATAAAGAAGAAGGAAACTAAAAATTTAATGATATCATACATTCCCAGCATGGAAAAAAACCCCCTTCATCTAAGATGTTTGTGTGATTTTGTGTGTGAGCAGGAGGTCCACTATTCAGGTACCCGTCATAGAGCCTGAAAAACATGATTTAATTTTCCAATTGGGATTGAGGGTATTCTATGCATCCTTTCTTTCTGCATCCTATACCTAAGTACGAATACTCCTTCTTGAGATTAAAGGAATTAACACAGCAATAAAAAGGATGGCAGCTAAAACATAGGAAAGATATGCCAGTTGCAGATAACCCTCTGCATTTTTAACGCCAATTCCGATGAACGCCCAGACAAAAACAAGCGGATAAAGCCAATCATCATTTTTAAACCGGAAAATGACACCCAGGGCAGAAGCAGCGAGAAGCAGGATAATGGTCCATATTAAATCAGAGAGACCGAAACCCTTCCAGTTATAGTTTTTGAGCACATAGGCAATATTGGTTATCGTCGCAACGGATATCCACCCTAAGTAAATAGAAAAGGGAGCTAGGTCCATGAATGTATGGTGACGTTTCTTTATTTTTTGATAAAGCCCAATCAATGAGAGAAGCAATCCTGCCATAAAGATAACAGTCAAAATGAAAAATTCGTTATGTCACAATAATATTCATGAGATATTCAGAATGCAGCTCACAGAAAATAACGAAAAAGAAGCACGGTATACCGGTGATTGCCGCTGCTTTTTTAAGAATTGCCTCAGCACCCAAATTCCCGCTAAAACTTAGATTAGGTCCCAAATGGAAAAAACAAAGCTCGCTGGAGTAAAAAGCACTTTAATGCGTTTTGATAATTCTCCCGTTGTATTCCCGTTAATCGGAATTGCATTAGCCAAATAATTGACGAATATGACGAGCAAATATAAAACAAGATTAATCCAGGCTTTAAGCAAAAAAAGTCCCCTTTAATTAATGTATCTCCTTACTCATCCTTCTTAACAAAATGCCATAGAGTACAAATGTTTTTAAAATCCGACAAACGTTGCCTTTGGAACGCCAATACTTTGGCTAAGCTGACTCGCAGTGATGCCCTCACCATTTTGGAACTGCTCCAATATACGAATAGCATGAACAACGCTGTGAACTCCTTCTTGGTTATTCATAATCTATTCTCCCTTGACAAAAAATAAGTAACAATATAAATTTATTCCAATATTGATACACATGTGTCCATTATTGATACAAAATAAAGTATGGAAGAAGCAATAAGTACAGAAAAACTTATTGAAAAAGCACAACTCAATCATTAAGTGAAAATATAGTAAATAGTTTGCTTCTTTTATATACAAGATTAATAGAAAGGTTGGGAAAACGTGAAACGTGGGATTTTGCTATTGATTGTAGCCACTCTTTTATGGGGAGGCAATTACATTTGTGGGAGGTTTTTGGCACTTGCATTACCATCAACCTTACTTAACACAGTTCGGTGGGCAATTTCAACAATCATTCTTATAGGAATTATGACAATTTCTAAAAAGAGGTTGCCTTTATTCTCGAAATGGAAGGAATTCCTGATCCTTGGCTTCTTTGGTGTATTTGCATTTTCAACGTTGAACTACTTAGGATTAAGGTCCATTAGTGCTTCTCAAGCTGGGATGATTTCAGCAGGTATTCCAGTTGCCATTTTAATATTTACTCCATTCATTCTTAAAGAACACATCAAACTAAAGGCTTGGATAGGTACTGCGGTTTCGATTATTGGTGTTATTACATTGTTACTGGGGAAAAACCAAGCTTCTTCCGAGGGTTCCCTCATTGGTGACATGGAAATTGTCCTATCTTGCTTGGCTTGGGGATTATATACCGTACTTGGTAAACAATATGGGAAACAGATGGATCCTCTCACAATGACGGCAGGGGCATCTTTTTATGGAACAATACTAAGTGCCATCAGTTGCATAGGGACAGTACAACCAAGCATGATTCATATGTCAACGAACGCATGGCTTGCAGTACTATATGTTAGCACCTTTGCATCAGTCGGGGCATATTTCTCCTGGAACACTGGTGTGAAAATTGTTGGAGCAGGAAAAGCAGCACCATTCATCAACTTACTTCCTGTTTGGACGGTTATATTTGGTGTTTTCTTATTACATGAACAAATTTCTTTAATGTCGTTATTGGGTGGAATTATCACGATTGCGGGTGCGGTTTTGGCAAGCTTATAGCGCTATTGATAAGTCCTTATAAAAGTTTTTTTATAAGGACTTATTTGCAATGCTCATCTGAATTTATTCCATTATGCAATAATAAATTCAGATTTTCTAAGACTATCATATGTTTCTGCCACTGGGAAAAGGAAGGCGTAAATCTCCTTCAGATTTGCTTTTGTAGCTTCGAATTCAATTGTTTCATGGAACCAGATGTTGCTCAGTGCTTGCCAAAACTCAAATAGAATTACAGTTAAGTTTCTGCGTGAGGTGTATAAAAACAGCCATTCCATTGAGAAACGGCTGTCTTCCTTTTACTATTTTAAATTTTTGTTAGCACAATGCACAATTTATTTGGTTTCTTTAAGAACTTCACTTAATTGCAATGGTGATATAGTGCCTTGATGAAAATATAATTGCCATCTGCCATCAATAAGTTTCCATATAGAACTGCGAAACGTGTTACGATTTCTAGTTTTATCTACAATAAAATAAGTAGATAAAACTACATCTGGTGCTAACGGATTAATTTCATAGTTATGCAGTGACATTTCAGTCAACACAACTCCAGTTTCAAGGCATTCTTTTTTATCAAACATATACCCAGAACTACCTATTTCAAAGAACTCGTCTGCAAGTATTTCATCTAGTTTTTCACGACTTTTACGTACTTCTAGTCCTGTGTGGCTTTCCTCTAATTCCCTTAAATGTTCCTTTAAATTCGCATCCACAATATCATCATCCTTTAATTTGAATAATTGTAATAATTATACTATATACGGTGGATTTTCCAGGTTATTTTTAAAAGCAACAATCTTTACGAATAGAGCCTTTTAAAAAGAATCTCTAAAGTATACAATCCCTCAACTTTAAACCTGCTTACAATTTAGCACAATAAATGCATATATTTTCTAAGTTAATGAATTCTTAATCATGTATTAAGGGAACCAAAAGGTTATGAAAAAAAGCTATCCAAATTGAATGGCTAATAGCTTTTTACACAGGAACATCCATTAAATTTTTTTTACCCTAATTGGACTTACCATTAGGAGAGCGAGTATTAGGGTAATATACGCATTGCTATATAAAAAAAATCCCATACCCGCTAAAGATAATCCAGCCGCTGGAATGGGTAATCCGCTAAAATACCCTATGGTGGGTTTAACATTGAACTTAGCTAGTCTTAATGCCCCCATCGTTGGGAATACAATAAAAGCTAAGGAAGTTAAAATGGACGTTGCTGCTATTGAATGAAATAGAAGAGCAGGGGCAACACCGAAGCTCACTATATCAGCTAAGGAATCCAATTGAATACCAAATTCACTGTTCACTTTTAATTTTCTGGCAACCCTTCCATCTAAAAGATCGAATACAGCTGAAAAGAATATTAAAACGCCGGATACCTCTAAAAATCCACTCATATTACATGTAATTGCAAGAACACCGCACAATAAATTCCCAATCGTAAATAAATTAGGTACGGCCTTTACTATCTTTTTAATCAAACTACTCCCACCTTATAATCGGAATTCCTACTTTTATATATCATGCCCACACAATTTTATGAAATAGCACGATATGTAAATTAATTAATCAATCATATTAATGAATTTTGACAGAAATATAAGGTTATTTGGGTTTGGTTATATAAACAGATCGGGGAGGAAAAACATGAAAAAATTAGTAGAGGCAACTATGCAAAGAGCCATTCTTATGATTGTATGTGTTGTCTCATTTTGGCTTGGGGAGGTTATTTCAGCATACCAAATGCAACGAAATTATTTGCCTGATATTAATAATACAATCCTCTCTGTCAGTATGAGAGTGCCTGGTTTACAGGCTGAACAAGTAAAGCAGCAAGTTACCGATAATCTGGCTGTGCTGTCAAAGTAGTAGACGGACTTTCTAATGTGGAAAGCACATCTTATGATGGCGGCTTGTTCATGAGTTTGTATTTCCTTATGGATACAGACATGAAAATGGCAGAAGATCAAGTAAACAAAGTGTTGGCTAATGCAAATATTCCATCAACTATTACAAGCACGCCGTCAGTAACACGTTTAACAACTAGTTCGTTCCCAATTTTAACTTACAGCGTAATAAGTTCAAAATTGGATGAACAAACTTTACGTTCCACTGCAGCACAGGAAATTGTGAAGCAATTAAAATCTGTTCCTGGTGTATCAGATGTATCCGTCATCGGAGGAGCAAAAGATGGATATGTGTTAACTGTCCGCATGAAAGACCTTGTGAAAAACGGATTAACATTGGATGATGTGAATAAATCATTTGCGTTGGCTGTTCCATCCATGCCACAAGGGAATATTGTAAACAATCAATTATCAATACCAGTATCTTTCGATGGTTTACCATTAACAGTGCAACAAATGGAAAACGCAACGATTAAGAATAAGGAAGGAAATGCGATTCCTGTATCAGCGTTTGGTACCATCACTCATTCTTTAAACGATGTTAAAACGGTTTCTAGAACTAATGGAGCACAAGTGTTACTTTAAATGTTATCAAGGCACCATCGGCCAATATTACTGATGTGGCAGGCCAAGTAAAAAACCGTATTGGACATCTTCAATTGGATACTGTAAATCAGTGCATCTTATAGCGGGTTTGCGTGGTCGGTTGTAATCGCACTTATCAATTCATTCTTTGTTGCGATGCTTGTCATCCCTTCTCTTGCTTTTATGGGATGGAAAGGTGGCCACGGGGAAAATAAAACAGTTAAACTCGATTCAAAAATGAAACCAATCTTGCAATCTGCTTTTAAACATATAAAAGCAATGATTATTGGTTCTATCTTAGTGTTCTTAGCTGCTGGTACCTATTCTGCTTCTCTTTCAGTGAGTTTATTACCTAGCGGATGTCAGATTAACGACAACTGTTAATGAAAGGTATATCCAACCCATGCACCGGCGCATAAATTGCGCAGCATAACACCTGCGCTTTTTTAGTTGCAAAAATGGACAAAAACCTTGTTAAAAGCCCTGTCCGTTGTGATTGTTTGTACATAGGATAAATTGTGATACCAAGAATTTTCGCAAAGGGGTGGATAATATGGCAGATGGATATGGTGGAGGAATGGGTAGCGGATTTGCTCTAATCGTAGTATTGTTTATCTTGTTAATCATCATCGGTTGCTCTTGCTTCATGGGCGGCTATTAATAGCAAAAAAAAGCCTGTTAATTGGGGAAAACCCTTTTAATAGGCTTTTTAAATTCACAAAAAAACAAAAAAACAAGCCGGAATATATCCGACTTAATCGATGCCACTGTTTTATCCGAAACTATTTTTCCTAAAATATGCGTCTTCTACGGAATGAAAAAATAGCAGCTGTAAAAATGAAGGGAAAAAAGCGTCTCCTGAACCCGGTACGAATAAATACTCCCCGTGGTGGGTCAACGGCTTCCATTATCCCACGATGCTCTCTACCATCACGATCCCTCACAATAACCTCGCGGCCCATGTGTCGCATTAACTCTGGCATAGTAATCCCCCTTTTATATGGCCGTAATGGACAAACTACAGCGTGTTATATCCTATTGTCGGTTGTTATTAAGTGAAACGGACGTTAGCCCAGCTTGTACGAAAAATTACGCAAAAGAAAAAAGCCATCTGGGAGGGATAGCTCTCAGACTGCTTATGACGAAGCTTCACAGTTGCGCTAGACTATGTAAATTTATGTAAAATTCAGAAATCTGAAGCTAAACGGAAAAAAATCAAAGAAAAGCATTTTTAAGAATTGACCGTATTTCTTATTATTTCCCAAACTGAAAAACCTGGAATACGGCTTATTTTGGCCTAAAATCAAGCTTCAATATATGGCCAACTTTCATAAGAATCAAAGTCAGCTCTTCTTCTACTTTATTATGCCAAAGATGAAGATCCTTTGATGGGTGAATTTTATTGGTATGATCTAGATGACAATTTACAAATTTATTGGACCGGTTCTCAAATACATGTTGGTCAAAGTATTAGTCAGTCTTTTCCAGCGGAAACAAAATGGAGGAGCAATTTTGAAGGAGTCACTGCATACTTTCCAAATGGAACTAGCGGAGATTTATGGTTTGATATCCTTGAACAATTAGGATTTGATGAACCTGTTGAGTAATATATTCCAGAGGAATTTAAAACAGATAAATGGTATAAAAAAAAGTAAATGAGCAGAAAATTCACTAGCTTGTTGAGAGATGCTTTGGGGGCTTTTTTCTTATTTAATACAAAATTTGTGAAGGATTGTACTTAAACTAACGTCTTACATATTTCCGTCTTTTTTACATTCGAAAAACATACTGCCCTAAACAGTACTTTTTAATTGCCAAAAACACTCATAATATACTCAGCCATCATAGTGTTTCCTAATAACACGAAACTGTGTAGCTTCGCCTTGCAGAACTTTTGTGTTGAGATTTACTTGTTCAAATATCTAATTTTAAAAAATGCTTCAATATACATAAAATTCACCTTTACTAAGATACTAAAAAAAACATGTAATAGTACGAGGTGAATATGAAAACAAAGAATTTTGAACTCCAAAATGAGAACTTATCTATTCTAATATGGAACATGGCAATAGGATCTGCTTTTTCATGGGAATTAGCAAAATTATTGGGTTCCGATCATCCTTACTTAGCTCCACTATCGGTTATCTTATGTCTACAATCCACATATCATAAAACTTTACGTTTATCCATAAAACGCGTAACGGGAACTATAATTGGTATTTCTTTTAATGTGATAATCTCAACCCATATGAGTATAAATGGATGGAACTTAGGGCTATTGATTCTTTTGGGAGGTTTTATTACAAAGTGGTTAAAATTTGATAAGACTGTCCTTCATCAAGTCTCCCTTACGATATTATTTGTCTTTGTGTTTGAACATCAAAAGAATCATTATGTTATGGACAGAATGAGAGATACTCTTATCGGTGTAATTGTAGCTGTTTTTATACAGTTAGTTTGGTTCCGTCTAATTTTACCGAGCAAGCAAAAAGTTTCGTAATTTCTCCGGCAACTGGAAGTCCAATTTAACTGTTGTACATTGATGGCTACGATGAATAGCATCTTCAATATGAATATCTATTTTCGGAGTCAACAGTTAAAGAAGAAGGGTTGCTACAGCTGTTACAGCAACCCATTGTTTTTTATAATATATCCTTCAATTCAGTATCAGAATAAATTGAGATGAAGACAACTGCATTGCGATCACCAATGTTTTTCACGAAGTGAGGGACACTCGCATTCCAGCTAAAGGAGTCACCTTCTTCTACAATAAAGGAGTCCTCTCCTTGTTCAGCCAGAATTTTCCCTTCTAATACTAAATGACACTCTTCTCCCTCGTGTGAATTTGGCTCCCCAATGGAGGCTCCGGGGGGGAATTCAACTATCATGGTCCTTAGGCCCCCCTTTGAAGCCAAATGCTCTATCTTTAAGTTATTAAACGAAGAATTTGTTCTTTCATCTTGTCTAACAACACGCATGTGTTGTTTCTTCTCTAAAAGTAAATAAGGCAAAGGAACCCCTAGAAAATTTGCAATGGTACTTAGTGTATTAATAGAAGGTGAAGTATTATTGTTTTCAACATTGCTTATGAAACCTTTAGAAAGACCTGTTCCTTCACACATTTGAGCAATGGTAATTTTCTTTCTGTTTCGTATGGCTCGAATTTTTGTTCCAATATCCAGCTTAATCACCTCTAGTGTTTTTTAAAAAGAAACTTATTTATATATTAGCAAAAAAAACATTGACATTCTACCTGATTCGCTGTTATTTTATAGATAACAAATATTCATAGAAGAAAACAAAGGCGCAGTAATTATTTTTTTGACCTTTTGTTTCTTAATATGAATATTAATTCTGCATTAATAAAAATTTATGTTTGGTTTCTTTAGAGTAATAATCCAAGAAGGGATGATGTAATTTTGAATTCACCCATGATTTATGAACTTCACAAACCATCACAGGTTGAGCCCAATAAAACCTATCCTGCTATTTTTGTCATGCATGGAATGGGTAGCAATGAACAAAATATGTTGCCGATAGTCGATGGGTTAGAAGAAAGGTTTTACATTTTTAGTGTTCGCGGTCCATTATCTCAACCACCGGGCTTCGCCTATTTTTCCATTCAAGGATTTGGAAAACCGCACAGGGAAGTATTTGACCATGCAATCATTCAGTTGACTAGTTTTATTGATTATGCAACTGAACAATATCCGCTAAATCACGATCATTTATATCTACTTGGATTTAGCCAGGGAGCCATTTTATCCATGACGCTTGGCTTAACATTAGGAAATAGAATCAAAGGAATTGTTGCTCTGAGTGGATATATTCCCGGATTCGTCAAGGAAGAATACAGTATTAAACCTGTTGATCAGCTTTCTTTGTTTATTTCTCACGGCGAACTTGACACGGTTCTGCCTTATCAATGGGGATTAGAAAGCAATGATTTCCTTCAGGGATTAGGTGCACAAGTAACCTTTCAATCCTATTCTGAAGGGCATACCGTTTCATTAAAGAACCAAAAAGATTTTACGAAATGGATCCTTGATAATTTAAGTCAATAATAAAAAGATAAGGGAGGAATAGGACATGCTGCCGTCTTTATTTGTTGCTCACGGAGCACCACTTTTAGCCATTGAAAATAATGAATATACTCAGTTTTTACATTCGTTAGGCCAAACACTTCCAAGTCCCAAAGCGATTGTGCTGTTTTCGGCACACTGGGAATCATCTACTCAAAAGGTGAGTGATGTAGATGAATTTGAGACGATCTATGACTTCGGTGGATTTCCAGATGCTTTATACCGCATTAAATATCCTGCTAAGGGCAAAAAGGAAGTCACTAAGGATATTACAGACTTGTTCATAAAACTGGGTATTCCTTATGGAATTGATTCCACACGTGGATTAGATCATGGAGCCTGGGTAGTTCTCAAGATGCTTTTTCCCAATGCAGATGTTCCGGTCATTTCAATGTCTGTAAACGCTCATCTTAAGCCAGAGGAGCAATATCGAATTGGAAAGTCACTAACAAAACTCAGAGAGAAGGATATCCTTATTATTGCTAGTGGAGGAACTGTTCATAACCTAAGAGCCTTAAAAATGGGTAACGATGATGGATCAATAGATAAATGGGCTCTTAATTTCGATGATTGGCTAGGTGAGCATATAAACAATTGGGATTTAGAATCATTATTTAATTATGACTCGTTGGCTCCTGCTGCTGATATGGCAGTACCTTTATACGGAAAGGAACACTTTATTCCAATCTTTTATGCTATGGGGGCAGCAATCAAGAAAGAAATGCAAGACTATTGCATCGCAGTTATCGATACGGGAATCTTAGTCATAGTGTTTGGCAGTTTGGATTGTAGTAAATTTACTAGGAGGAAAGAAAAATGAATAACTATTTTAAAATAAGCAGTTTACTTTTAAGAGTCGTATTAGGAATAACTTTCTTTGTTCATGGATTAACCAAATTCCAGGGCGGAATTGAAAATACAGTTGGCTGGTTTGAAAGTATTGGACTGCCAGGATTTCTAGCCTATGGAGTTGCTGTAATAGAAGTTGTGGGCGGTCTTGCCTTAGTATTTGGGTTATTTACCAGATTTGTATCTGCTTTGTTTGTCCTACTAATGGTAGGAGCCATCGTAAAGGTGAAATTAGATGTAGGTTTTTTAGGAAATGGAAAGATGGCCGGATATGAATTGGATTTGGCATTCTTAGCAATAGCAGCATCTCTTGCTATTACCGGATCTAATGCTTATGCACTGGATTCCTTTATTTTTAAAGGACAAGAGAAGGAAAAAACTACATCTATCATCTAATTCCCTTGAATAAGCACTTTTAATAAGGCATTACTTCATTTCCAGAGGTAGTGCTTTCTTTTTGTCATTTATTACGTGGAGGGATAGCCTATGCCGATTATTCAAATTACATTGATTGAAGGTAGAGATCAAGAAACAATTGAAACATGTATACGTAATGTTGCACGTACTGTTCACGAATCGCTTGGGGCTCCTATGACAAGTATTCGTGTTATTGTGAATGAAGTTCCCAAGAATCGTTTTGCGGTGGGAGATATGCTAAAAAGTGAGATGCTGGAATAGGGAGGGTATCAATGCTTAACTACAGGGGTATTGCTCAAAGTTTAATCAAAGCTGAGAAACAAAAACAAGCAATTTCTTGTATTACCGATCAGCATGCAGATTTTAATGTAGCAATGGGATATAAGGTACAACAGGAACTGGTAAAGTTAAAAATTGACTCAGGCCATAAGGTGACGGCCTACAAGATGGGCCTTACCAGTCGGGCAAAAATGGAACAAATGAAAATCGGTGTCCCTATTTACGGGTACATTCTTGACTATATGAATGTCCCAAATAAAGGTCAAATCATAATGGAAGATTTCATCCATCCCAAGGTGGAGGCTGAGATTGCGTTTATACTTGGGGAAGATATTGAAGGACCAGGTATTACGGGTGAACAAGTTTTAGAAAAAACGCAATGGATTCTGCCTGCCCTTGAGATTATTGATAGCCGATATGAGAATTTTCGGTTTCAACTACCCGATGTGATCGCCGATAACACTTCTGCATCAAGGGTTATTTTGGGGAGTCGATTATACAGACCTCATGATTTTGCAGTGGATTCGATTGAGGTAACCATGGCCATAAACGGGGAGGTAAGAGCATGTGGGAAAAGTTCAGCGGTCCTAGGAAATCCCGCAAACTCTGTTGCGATGTTGTCTACCATGCTACATGAGGAAAAAAAGGGGAAGATTAAAAAGGGTTCCGTCATTCTGACAGGAGGAATGACGGAGGCTGTCTTCTTAAAGAAAGGTGACCATGTAATAACGGAATATGATCAAATGGGTCAAGTATCTTTTCATATTCATTGAGCTAAGAATAGGTAAAAAAATGAACACCGCTGTGTAATTTCTTCTGCGATTTTGGGGAGATAGTTGTTTAAATTTGGAATGCTTGTCAACCCTAAATTTTTGTTAAGGTGTATTTCCAATTTGAAGGGAAACCAAATATGAAAAGGGGGCGATGCCTTACAACTTTGCATTGCTCCCTTTTCATATATTTGCTTATACTAATTGTTAGTTTAACTATTAATCATGTATATACGTGGATTGCTTCATATACGTTTCATTTTCAATTGTACTTAGCATAAATGCCGCTAAATCCGCACGAGCAATTTTCCTAAATATCGAAGGAGAAAAATCTCCGTGTTTATATTGTCGTTTAGCAGATAATCGCTCTCATTCCTAATCCAACTTGCTTTCTGCTTATACGGCTTGTAACTCATCTGTACTAAGGCAATGTTCAGCTAAGGGTATAGAATATGGATTGGATGGAAAATCCGTCCTCCTTTTTTACGTGGTTTTGTTCCTTTAATATTCCGTTTCCCTTTTTGAGAGTGTGGGAGCGGAGTCCAAAAAAACAGCAGGAACCTGTGTACAGTTCCTGCCGCTCTGATTTTTTAAAGCTTTGCATATTTTGGATGTGCTGTTTTTACCAGCTGCTTTCCAAGGTTGGTTCCTTTGAAGAGTCCCAGAAAAGCTTCTGGTGTATTTTCGAATCCTTCAATGATTGTTTCTTCATATTGAAGTTTTCCTTCTTGCAGCCATTTTCCTAATTGGGCTGCTCCTTCCTTGAAGCGGGAGGCGTAATCTCCAACTGTAAATCCCTTCATTAAGGCACTAGTTTTAATCATCGCTGTCTGAATGCGGGGACCAAGATCTTCACCCTCGACATTGTAGGAGGAAATAGAACCGCACAGCGGAATTCTTGCATTTTTATTCAATAAAGTAAACACAGCATCCGTTATCTCGCCGCCTACATTATCAAAATAAACATCAATTCCGTCCGGACATGTCTCAGACAATGCTTCCCGGATATTTTGGGCTGTTTTATAATTAATTGCTTCATCAAAACCAAACTCGTTCTTCAGCAAGCTGATTTTCTCTTCTGAACCGGCTAACCCTACAACACGTGCTCCTTTAATTTTGGCAATCTGGCCAACCACGGATCCCACTGCTCCGGCTGCGCCTGACACAACAACCGTTTCACCTTTCCTGGGCTGCCCAATATCCAGCAGTCCAAAGTAAGCCGTTAATCCTGGCATCCCTAAAATGCCCAAGTGGGTTGTAACCGGTGCAACAGATGGGTCAATGGTCCGGATTTCTTTTTCGGTCACCACCGAATATTCTGCCCAATTTAAATTTCCGATCACTACGTCTCCCTGCTTAAAATGAGAAGAATTCGATTCTGCCACTTCGGCAATCACTCCGCCAGAAATTGCTTCATGAAGCTTAAAAGGAGGGATATAAGATTTAGTATCCTGCATTCTTCCTCTCATATAAGGATCAACTGAAAGATAAAGGGTTCTGACCAATATCTCGTTTTCCCCGGGAACTGGGATTTCACGTGTTACAAATTTAAAGTCTTCAATACCAGGCAACCCTTTTGGACGGTTTGCAAGCTGAATTTCTTTTTGGTTCATTGTACCCATGTTATAGCCTCCCAGCTTATATTACTCTTAAATTAGAAAGAATAAAAACGATGACAAGCAAAGTGTTAGTTCTACCAAAAAGCCTAACATTTTTAGAATTGCAGAGTCAAAACATATGCAGGAAAAAAACTTGGCAGTGTGCAGCAATTATTTAAAGGTTTGAGGAAGTTAATGATCAATAACTAGATGGGTGCCGTCTATTCATTTGGCTCTTTTCTAAAAGATTATTGTTTTTAATGAGGCGATTCTATTGTTAATCGGGTTGATGGGAGCGTAAGGTGCGAGACTCCTGCAGGATTAGGAGTTAGGGAGCATCCTGGAGCGGAAATCAGCCGCCATGTTCCTTAGTGCAAAGTTAACGAAAACAGCCATTCATTTAAAAGGAAAGCAGGTGAAAAAAATGAACGCAGAGAGCAAGAATTTAATAAGGTGGATTATTCCAGGATGGATATTCATAGGAGGAGTTTTGGTTTATATATTAGCTGGCCAGTCATATAGCCTATCAGAACTAAAGGGTGAAGATGGTGCCTGGCTTGCTGGGGTGGCCATAATCTTAGCGGGGGCTGGGCTTCCTGCAGGCTATATAATTTATCAAATCAGCATGTTTTTCGGCTTGATTTTGAAAAATAGGAATCTCCATTACAGCGAGGAGTATGACCTTGAGGTATTTTTCTCCATTCATGTGAATGGAGAAAAAATGAGAATGAGGTACAACAAGCTGCTTGAAACAGCGGGTGATTTAAGGGCTGCGGCCTGCAGTCTTCTTCTGGCTTTAATTGCAAATCTGCTCATCGGTATTCTGTACTTCAAAAGTTTTGACTTTGCTTTTTGGACAAGCATAGCAGTCAATGCAGCAGTTCTGTTAATTGTTTATCTGAATCAGAGGCACTATATGGGAAATCTGGAATACTTCAAAAAAAGAATTCATCATGAATATAGCTGGCTGAAGTAAGGCAGTTAAGCGACTGCTTTATTTCAAAAAGTCTTCATGGAAGAACAGGGACATAAATTCCTTGTTCTTTTTTTAGTAAGGTGATAGTATCTTAGGTAATCAAATTTGCAAATCAGAAGGGAAACAGAGCATGGCTGTTTTTGCTGGATCTGTTAAACGGATGATGAAGTGCAGGTTTGTTTGCAGTACAAGAAAGTTCATAAATACGCAGTCCTTCGGGGTCGGGTGAGAATCCCAACCGGCGGTGATGAAGCAATTCTAAGCCCGCGAGCCTGAATAAGGCAGGATTTGGTGAAATTCCAAAGCCGACAGTATAGTCTGGATGGGAGAAGGACGTATGGAAAAAAAAGACATAAATCGTAAGGTCTGGAGCAAAAAAAACTTTTGTAATAGGCTTATTTGGTTATGACTGAAAAATCCATATTCTCCCTTAAAACCTCTTAGGAATCCCTGAGAGGTTTTTATTTTTTTCAGAAGGACCTAAATGGTCCGAAACATGAAAAGAGGGTGAATGAATGAACGATCAAGAGTATATGGAGATTGCTTTAGGTCTTGCTGCTGCGGCTGCAGGCCAAACTTCGCCTAATCCGGCGGTTGGTGCTGTCATTGTCAAGGATGGGGAGATTGCCGGAATGGGAGCGCATTTGAAAGCCGGGGAAGATCATGCAGAAATACATGCTCTTAAAATGGCTGGCGAAAAAGCAAGGGATGCCTCCATGTATGTAACACTGGAGCCGTGCAGCCATTTCGGGAAAACTCCTCCATGTGCAACTGCTCTTATAAAGGCGGGAATAAAAAAAGTGTATATATCTTCAGCAGATCCCAATCCTCTTGTTGCAGGAAAAGGGATCAAGATGCTTGAAGAAGCAGGCATAGAGGTTCATAGCGGACTTTTATCAGAAAAGGGTGATGAGCTGAATGAAGTGTTTTTTCATTTTATCAGGACCGGAACCCCATTTGTCACGATGAAGCAGGCTGTGACTCTTGATGGAAAAACAGCTGCGGAATCGGGTGACAGCAAGTGGATCACTTGCGAAGAATCAAGGCTAGACGTTCACAGGGAAAGAAGCCGGCATGACGCTATTCTTGTAGGAATTAATACGGTCTTAAAGGATAATCCGCGGCTGACGAACAGAATAGAACGGGGAGCAAGGCAGCCCGTCCGCATCATTCTGGATACTCATTTAAGGACGCCTATAGATTGCGCGGCAATAAAAGATGGAACGGCAAAAACCCTTATTATTACAGGTTCAAAGGCTGAACAAAAAAATATAGATCGCATACAGTCAGACACAGTTAAAGTGCTGAAAATGCCATCTGATTCTATAAAAATTATGGATTTATTGAAGGTTCTGGCAAAACAAGGAATCACTTCCCTTTATGTAGAAGGCGGTGCCGAAGTGAATGCCAGCTTTTTGAAGGAACATGCTGCAGGCCGCCTGATAACGTATATCGCTCCGAAACTCGCCGGCGGAAAAGCTCACGGTATGTTCGGAGACCTGAATGTGAAGATGATGCCTGATGCATATTCCATGGAATTTGAGAAGGTGGAGAGAATCGGGAAAGACCTCAAAATTACATCACGTTTAAAGCAGGTGGAGAAATGTTCACAGGAATCGTAGAAGATATCGGCACTGTCGGCGGCATAAAGAAAGGCCGCAACAGTATGGAATTGACGGTACTTTCAAATAAAATTACACATGACATGCATCTTGGGGACAGCATTTCGGTCAACGGGGTATGTTTAACAGTTACAGAATATAAGAGTAATTCTTTTACGGTGGACGTGATGCCAGAAACGGTAAGTGCTACGTCACTGAATAATCTTAAAGCCGGGTCACCCGTTAATCTTGAAAGGGCCATGGCTGCGAACGGCAGGTTTGGAGGGCATTTTGTTTCCGGACATGTGGATGGAACAGGAATGATAGTGAAAAAACAGCATAAGGAGAATGCTGTTTACTATGTAATCGAAGTTCCTGAATATGTGTATAAATACTGCATTCCAAAAGGCTCGGTTGCTATCGATGGTGTCAGCCTGACTGTCTTTGATTTGTCTAAAAATCAGCTGACCATATCCCTGATTCCGCATACTCACAAAGAAACCGTATTAGGCAGAAAAGCGCCGGGAGAAATTGTCAACATTGAAGCAGATATGATTGGAAAATATATGTACCATCAAAATAATCGGGAAAGACAGACTAAAATGTCTGTTACTTATGAACTGCTGGAGAAAAGCGGATTCTGACAAAAAGGAGCTGATTGATATGCTGAGCAGTATTGAAGAAGCACTGGTGGACATTGCAGACGGGAAAATCGTCATTGTAATAGATGATGAAGACCGTGAAAATGAAGGTGATTTTGTAGCTGCAGCAGATAAGGCCACTCCAGAGGTCATCAACTTTATGGCGAAATATGGACGCGGCTTGATTTGTACAAGTATTCCTGGAGCATTAGCGCAAAAGCTGGAGCTGCATCCTATGATTGGCAAAAACACTGATCCTTTTGGAACAGCATTCACTGTGAGCATTGATCACAAAAATACCTCAACAGGAATAAGTGCTTATGATCGTTCGCTGACCATTCTTGAACTTCTCAATGAAAATACTGTTCCAGAAGACTTGAAGCGGCCGGGCCATGTTTTTCCTTTGATTGCAAAGGAAGGCGGTGTCCTCCGCCGTGCCGGACATACAGAAGCTTCCGTTGATTTAGCAAAGCTTTCAGGAACTGCTCCCGCGGGGGTTATTTGTGAAATCATGAATGAAGATGGAACAATGGCAAGAGTGCCGGATCTGGCTTTAATCGCTAAAGAGCATGGACTTAAGATGATATCGATCGCTGACCTCATTGCTTATCGCAGAGAATCGGAGCAAAGCGTGAAAAGAGAAGCGGAAGTGAAGCTTCCGACATCATTTGGCGATTTCAGGATGATTGGCTATTCTAATGCCTTTGACCAGCAGGATCACTTTGCATTAATCAAGGGTGAAATCGATCCAGATAAGCCAGTGCTTGTCCGCGTGCATTCTGAATGTCTGACAGGAGATATTTTCGGCTCGCACCGCTGTGACTGCGGACCGCAGCTGCATGCCGCGCTGGCACGGATCGAGTCTGAAGGGAATGGTGTTCTGCTTTATATGAGACAAGAAGGGCGCGGCATCGGCCTGATGAATAAACTTAAAGCCTACGAATTGCAGGAACATGGCTATGATACGATTCAAGCCAATGAGAAGCTCGGATTTCCCGCTGAGCTGAGAGACTATGGAATCGGAGCTCAAATATTGAAGGATCTCGGCATCACGAAAATGAGGCTTATGACGAATAATCCCAAAAAAATGGCAGGCTTAACAGGCCATGGGCTTGAAATAACAGAACGTGTGGCAATTGAGATTCCGGCAATTAAAGAAAATGAACAATATCTACACACAAAAAAAGTGAAAATGGGGCATCTGCTGTCATTATAGGAGGAATAAAAAATGGGTAATATATTTGAAGGAAACTTAGTAGGTTCAGGATTGAAAGTTGGAATTGTGGTTGGAAGATTCAATGAATTCATTACAGGCAAGCTGCTTGGGGGAGCACTGGATGGATTAAAGCGTCATGGCCTTAATGAGGAGGACATTGATATCGCCTGGGTTCCTGGAGCCTTTGAAATTCCGATGATTGCAAAAAAACTAGTCAATACAAATAGATATGATGCAGTCATTTGTCTTGGTACAGTGATCAGGGGGGCAACTTCCCATTATGACTATGTTTGCAATGAAGCAGCCAAAGGCATTGCTTCTGTTTCCCTTGAAACAGGAGTACCAGTGATATTTGGGGTACTGACCACTGAAAATATTGAACAGGCTATAGAACGCGCCGGCACGAAAGCTGGAAATAAAGGCTATGATTCTGCTGTTTCAGCCATAGAAATGGCAAACTTGCAAAAAATGATAGGTTAAGAATAGCGAAGAATTGGATAACAGCGGATGATTTTATCCCCTGTTATCCAATTTTTTTTATTGTATAGTTAGCTGAATTATTGTAAAATTTATATGATTCAAAAATTTGTATTTTGGAGGTGAAAGAGATGAATCGTTCTATTTTGCGCGAGCAATGGCTGGACTTTATGTATATTTGCCGTGCAATTTTTCATGAGGATTGTAATCAAGGGGGAAGTCTGCCTTTTTTACAACTGAATACATGAAACGGAATGATTAGAAGTCTCTTCACCCTTAACTTATAGAATGGGAAAAAGAGAGCCTTTTTGAGAGCTCTCTTTTTCTTTCACTGGCCGCGGGAAGAAGCTGCAAACTTCTTTCCCGCGGCTTTTTTTGTCCAAAAACTAAATATGCCTTTGCTGCGCGAACGCCCCTGGAGTCTTGTGTGAAGTGCAAATCAGCATAGCAGGCAAGTTTGGCAGAGCCCAAAACATAGAAGAGAAAGGGAGTCATAAACATGATTCTTTGCGGAATGAATCAGGTCAGCAAAATGTACGGAGGCAGCATCGTTTTTGAAAATTTATCACTGGAGATAAAAGAAAAAGAGCGAATTGGTCTGGTAGGAAGAAACGGAGGCGGCAAGACAACGATTTTAAAGTTATTAGCCGGTGCAGAAACGCCGGACTCTGGTACTATTTTTCTGAAAAAAGGATTGAAAATCGGCTATTTGTCCCAGCTCCCGTCTTTTCCCGAAAATACGAAGGGTAAGGATGTTTTAATGTCTGCCTTTGATGAGGCCGTTTCAATTTATAAAAAAATGAGTGAGTATGAGGAATACATGGCATCTGAAATCGATGAGGGCGCTTTATCACGCAAGCTGGAGGAATATGGCTTCCTCCAGGAACGATTTTCACTTCTTGACGGGTACAGCATGGAGGCTCAAATATCAAGGATTGCGAATGGACTTGGCATAGAGAGCTTACTGAATTCTCCCTTTTTATCACTTAGCGGAGGAGAGCAGACCAAAATATGCTTAGGGCTCATATTGCTTCAAAATCCGGATTTATTGCTGCTGGATGAGCCGACCAATCACCTGGATATTTACGCAGCAGAATGGCTTGAGCGATTTATCCGGGAGTATGATGGGACAGTGGCCATTGTATCCCATGATCGTTATTTCCTTGATGAAACAGCAACTAAAATCATTGATCTTGAAGACGGAGAAGCAACTGTATATCATCAGAATTACTCAGGTTTCGTCATTGAAAAAGAAAAGAGGCTGCTTGAGGAATTTCAGGCATATCAGGAGCAGCAAAAAAAAATCAAGAAAATGAAGGATGCAATCAAAAGATTGAGAGAATGGGCCAATCAGGCAAATCCTCCTAATGAAGGTTTGCATAAAAGAGCAAGAAATATGGAGAGAGCCCTTGAGAGGATCGAACAGCTGAAGCGCCCAATTATTGAAAGAAAAAAATGGGACTGCAGTTCGAGACGGCTGGAAGAAGCGGAAAAGACGTGATTGCTGTAAAAAAGGCAGCTAAAGTATATGGAAACAAAATGCTGTTTAAGGATGCAAATCTGCAGCTTCAATATAAGGAACGTGCTAGCATTGTAGGAAGAAACGGTACTGGGAAGTCCACTTTGCTCAAGATGCTGCTTGGAGATGTTCACCCGGACAAAGGTGAGATTCGCATTGGAAGCAATGTCAAGATAGGCTACCTTTCACAGCATCTGTATAACTCAAATGGAAATGAAACTGTTATTGAGGCCTTCCGGCAAGAAGCAATGGTAGATGAGGGGCAGGCAAGGCGTATTCTGGCAGGTTTTTTATTTTACGGGGCAGCGGTTTTCCGCAAGGTTGGACAGCTGAGCGGCGGCGAAAGAATGCGGCTTCGCCTGGCACAGCTCATGCATCAGGATATTAACTTATTAATACTGGATGAACCTACAAACCACCTTGATATTGATTCACGGGAGGTGCTTGAGGATGCGCTTGAGGATTTTTGCGGAACAATTCTTGCAGTGTCGCATGACCGGTATTTGCTGGATAAACTGTTTGATAAAACCTACTGGATGGAGAATGAAAGCCTGCATGCCTTTGCGGGGAACTATAGCTGGGCAAGAAAAAAATTGGATGAATGGAATAGGAAGAACATCAGTGAATTCGTTCAAGAAGATGTGCGGCCAGTAAGAAAAAGAGAAAAAGAAAAAAAGGAAGAAACAAAGAAAGATATGGAAAAGATAGAAGCTGAAATGGAAAAAGCAGAGCTTCAGGCAAGGCAGCTGGCTGGAGAAATGGAAAATGAAACAGATTTGCAGGAGCTGCAGAAACTGCACGAGCGCCTGATGCAAGCAGAGCAGAAGATAGAGGAGCTTTACACCGAGTTGGATGGTTTATAATTCAGCAGTCAGCTTTATCCCGCATTTGCTGAGGATGAATAGACTTGAAAAACTATAACTGAGCTTATAAAAAAGAGACTGTTCCGGGACAATGACTACTAGCCCGGTTAACAGCCTCTTTATTTAGCGGCAATTAAGCAGCCGTTTTTGTCCTTCTGAATTTACTGCGTGATAAAACGGTTTTATCTAAGCGGTAAGACATGACTCCAGCCAAAACAGCTAAGATGATATCCTTCGGAAGAGGAACGGCCATCCACGCCCAAGCCATTTTATATGTGAATCCTTCCGGAGCACTTGCCCAAAGTTTATAGGCATAATACATCCAGTTTGTGCCTATGACATAATTGATGGCCATCCCTGCAAGAGATCCAATAATGAATGTAGGGAGTGTCCGGCTTTTTTCTGAGATTTTTCCTGCTGCATAAGCTGTTAATATGTATGAAAGAATAAAACCGAAAGTAGGGCTGACCACAGATGAAACTCCGCCGCCAAATTTAGCGAAAACAGGAACGCCAACAAGTCCAACCAGTGCATAAGCCATCATGGTAAAAGCTCCGAGTCTGCTGCCTAAAATGGTTCCTGCTAAAATAGCGAAAAAAGTCTGCAGGGTAATTGGAACACCGCCGACAACCATGAAAGGAATGAGGGAGGTAATATTTGCGCCGATCATCATTAAAGCGATGAACATGCCTCCGAGTGTTAAATCAATCGCAGTAAACTTCCTTTTCATTTGAATTCCTCCGTTATAGTAATAGTGTTATATATAGAGGATAATGGTTTTTTCATCTTTATGTCAACTTGTTTTTTTTTAGGTTAACATATTTCATCATCCTGCTAGTCTTAATGATTGAGGAGGAAGAATTCTTGGCTGAGAATCACTGAACTAAGTCAGAGGAAACAGACTAATAAAGCCTATTTACTTCATTAAGAATACTTGTTATCATATTAAGTGATAATGATTATCAATATTATTCAGGGGGTAAACCATGTTTAACAAAAAGAAAAGCCTGTTTACAATGATTTTGCTGGTTGCATTTGCAGCTGTACTCAGCGCCTGCAGCAATGGATCTGATAAACAGGAACCTAAAGAAAGTAAAAAATCAGGGATGATTACATATAAAGCAGAGAACGGAGTTATTAAAATACCAAAACACCCAAAAAGGGTGGTACTGGTGGCAGACAGTTATTATGGGGATTTCCTGACTCTTGGCATCAAGCCTGCAGGTGCACCTGACAATGTATTTAACAATCCATTCTACAAAGGAAAAACAAAGGGAGTAGCCAATCTTGGCGATGGCACTTCTATCGAAAAAATTCTTGCTCTGAATCCAGATTTAATTATTGCCTGGACTACTTACCCGGCTATCGATAAGCTTGAAAAAATCGCTCCAACAGTGGCGATTGATTATTCAAAATTGAATTCTAAGGATCAGCTTAAGGAATTCGGCAAAATGACCGGTACTGAAAAGAAAGCGGACAAGTGGCTTTCTGATTGGGACAAGAAAATTGCAGAATACAAGCCGCAGGTCCAAAAAGCTGTCGGAAACAAAACCGTTGCCTTGATTCAGCCTACTGCTAAGGAAATCAATGCTTTTGGCGCCACCTTTGGCCGCGGCGGGGAAATTATCTATACTGAATTCGGCTTAAAAGCTCCTGCAGCAATCCAAAGAGATGCCATTGACTCTAAAACCGGCTATGCTCAATATTCTCTTGAAAAAATACCGGAAATAGCAGGAGACTACATTTTTACAAGTCCATGGTCTGTAGATGATAATGGCAGCAAAACTTATAACAGCAAGGTATGGAAGGACCTGGACGCTGTCAAAAATGACAGGGTGTTCGAAATTGATCCAATAGGGTTTTACTTCAATGATCCTATTTCGCAGGAAGGTCAGTTAAAATTCATTACTGATAAATTAATCAATCATAAGTAAAAAACAAAGTTTACGAAAACAGCTATTCAAAAAGAAACCATGTTTTAATATCAAAAGCGGGACCCGGTTATTGCCGGGCCATTTTCAGGAAATACACCAAATGAAAATCTGAGGCGAAGTAAATGAATGAAGAATTGGAAAGTATAGAAAAAGAAAATGAAAAACTGCATACAAGGCCATGGGCAGCGACGCTTATCCTGACAGCAGGCATACTTGCCCTGCTGTTCGGAGTCGCCTTTTCCATCTCGGTCGGAGCCGCGGACATTGACCTTAAAACCGTATGGTCCGCCATTTTCAGCTACAACCCTGATATGCCTAAGCACACTATAATCAGGGAACTCCGTCTGCCAAGGTCATTGGCGGATGTTATAGTTGGTGCTGCTTTTGCAGTAAGCGGGGCCATCATGCAGGGCATGACAAGGAATCCGCTGGCTGATTCAGGGCTGATGGGGCTTAATGCCGGGGCTGTATTAATGGTCGCTATATGCTTTGCCTTTTTTCCTGGACTATCCTATAACTCTCTAATTCTTTTTTCCTTTCTGGGGGCGGCGCTTGCAGCCATTCTTGTCTACGGGACAGGATCACTGGCCAAAGGCGGCCTTTCACCGATGAGGCTGGTTTTGGCAGGAGCTTCTGTTACTGCACTCATGACGGCAATGAACGAGGGGATTGCTATCCATTTTAAGCTTAGCCAGGATCTTGCCTTCTGGTTTGCGGGAGGAGCAGCAGGCGTGAAGTGGGAGCAGCTGAGAATCATGTTCCCCTGGTTTGTTATCGCGCTTCTTTTTGCACTCATGCTTTCACGATCTATCACTCTTTTGAGTCTGGGGGAAGATGTAGCTAAAGGTCTTGGCCAGAGAACTGGGCTTGTAAAGCTTGCCTGTTCCCTCGTCATTCTCATTCTGGCTGGTACTGCTGTTTCTGCTGTAGGGCCAATTGGATTTGTCGGGCTCGTCATTCCGCATTTGACAAGATATCTGGTAGGCGTGGATTACCGCTGGATTATTCCTTGCTCTGGAATACTTGGAGGTTTGCTGATGACTTTTGCTGATATAGGGGCAAGAATGATTAATCCGCCATTTGAAACACCCATCGGAGCTCTATTTGCATTGATCGGTGTGCCTTTCTTTTTGTTTGTTGCACGCAGAGAAGGGAGGTCACTGTGATGGACGAAGTCATTTTTGCCGAAATGGAACGAAGAAAAAGAATAAGAAGATTTACTGTCTTATTTATTCTGACGCTCGCCATTTTGGTGATTTTTTTTATTAGTATGGACACGGGTTATACAAAGCTTAGCCCTTTGGAAGTCGTTAAGACTTTATTTGGAATGGGAGACGAAAAGCAGAGCCTGATTCTTTTCGAGTTCCGGCTTCCGAGGATTATCATTTCTATCCTGATCGGAAGCGGTCTGGCTGTATCCGGCTGTGTGCTGCAGGGAGTGACCCGCAATCCTCTTGCCGATCCGGGTATACTCGGAATAACGGCGGGTGCGGGGTTATTGGTTGTCTTATTTATCTCGTTTTATCCAAACAGCATGGATGCCCCAGTCTTGCTTCTGCCTTTTTTGGCTCTGCTGGGAGGCGGCATGGCTGCAGCGCTGATTTATATGCTGACTTATAAAAAAAACGAAGGCCTGCTGCCTGGTCGGCTGCTGCTAAACGGCATTGGCGTGTCAGCAGGGATTAGTGCATTGATGATCGTCTTAATGCTTAAGCTTAACCCAAGGCAATTTGATTTTCTGGCAGTCTGGCTGGCTGGAAGCATCTGGGGCACAAGCTGGAAGCATGTCCTTACTTTGCTTCCGTGGATTTTACTCTTAATTCCTTATGTAATTTATAAATCCCGCAGCTTGGACGTGCTGGGCTTTGGAGACCAAATGGCTGCCGGACTTGGAATGCCCGTTGAGAGAGAAAGACTGAAGCTCTTGGCTGCTGCAGTCTTTCTGGCAGCGGCAAGTGTTTCGGTGAGCGGCGGAATCGGCTTTATTGGTTTAATCGGTCCTCACATGGCTAAGAGGCTTATCGGTACGGGGCATAAATACCTGATCCCAGCATCTGCTCTGACAGGGTCGCTGTTATTACTTGCAGCAGACACGATAGGGAGGACTGTGCTCCAGCCTTCTGAAATCCACGCAGGTATTGTTGTGGCCATTATTGGGGCGCCATATTTTCTTTATTTATTATCTAGATCAAAAGCATAAATTCATCAAAAGGAGCTCAAATGAGATGGACAGTAATCAGGAATTATATGATGTAACCATAATTGGCGGCGGGCCTATCGGCTTATTTACGGCATTTTACAGCGGGATGAGAGAATTGAAGACTAAGGTTATTGAATTTTTGCCGCAGCTTGGCGGAAAGGTATCCTATTTTTTTCCTGAAAAGACCATCCGTGATATTGGCGGGATTCCAGGAATAAAAGGGGAAGATTTAATCAAGCAGCTTACTGAACAGGCAGGCACCTTTAAGCCTTCGATTGTTTTGGGACAGCAGATTGCCGGTATGGAAAGGATGAAGGATGGAACGTTTGTATTAAGCAGCACAAATGGAGAAGTGCACCATACAAAGACAATTATCCTTACTACTGGAATGGGGACGCTTAAGACCATCAAGCTAGATGTTAAAGGGGCTTCACAGTATGAAGGCGGCAACCTTCATTATGCAATTAATGATATGCGGGATTTTACGGACAAGGATGTTGTCATTTCCGGAGGGGGAAACTCTGCGGTAGACTGGGCAAATGAACTGGAGAAGGTTGCCCGAAAAGTGACCATTGTACACAGGAAAAATGAATTCAGCTGCCACGAAAGCGATGAATCTCTGCTGAAGAATTCTTCTGTTGAAGTTTTAACTCCCTATAGCATTGAAGAGCTTCATGGAAATGGAGAGAAAGTAAGCGGGATAACCATCAAGAATGCAGAAACAGGCGGGCTAAGAACGCTAAGCATTGATGCGTTAATTGTCAGCCATGGCTTCTGCATTGATCTTGGTCCTATCAGAGAGTGGGGCTTGCAGATCGAAGAAGGCCGGATTGTTGTGAATGGAGATATGGAAACCAATATACCTGGAATATTCGCAGCAGGGGATTCTGTCATTCATCCGCATAAGCTCAGATTGATAACGGGAGGGTTCACGGAAGGCCCGCTTGCATTAAACAGTGCGAAAAAATACATGGATCCAGGAGCAGGAGCCATGGCGATGTACTCTACCCACCATAAAGAATTCGTCGCAGAATAGAAATGGGTTCATTAGAAAGCGGGGATTTGTTTGATTAAAGCAGAAAAATTGGACATTGGATATGCAGGCAGAATCATTGTCAGCCAATTGAATGTTTTTATTCCTTCCGGGAAAATAACAGCACTGGTCGGTGCAAATGGCTCGGGAAAATCCACAATCTTAAAGACCATGGCCCGTCTTTTGAAACCTGAGAGCGGCTATGTGTATCTAAATGGAAAATCCATTGCGGAGCAAAAAACAAAGGAAGTGGCCAAACAGCTGGCGATTCTCCCTCAAAATCCGGCAGCTCCTGAAGGAATAACGGTTCTGGAACTGGTCTCTTACGGACGGTTTCCGCACCAAAAAGGCTTGGGGTCGTTGAATAAAGAAGATCACAAAGTGATTCTGCAAGCTCTTGAAATGACCGGCATGAAGGAATTTGCTTCCCGCCCTGTTGATCAGCTTTCTGGAGGGCAAAGGCAGCGGGCATGGATTGCGATGGCTTTGGCCCAGGAAACAGATATATTATTCCTGGATGAGCCCACGACTTTCTTAGATATGGGGCATCAGATCGAGGTACTGAACCTGCTCCAGATGCTCAATAAGGAAAAGCGGAGAACGATAGTGATGGTGGTGCATGATTTAAATCACGCAAGCCGTTATGCCGAGCACATGATAGCGATAAAAAAGGGCGAGGTAATAAAAAGCGGTTCACCGGCCGAGGTCATGGCAGCGGATATTATAGAAAATGTATTCGGGGTAAAAAGCGACATCATTTTGGATCCAAGAAGCGGCCAGCCGCTTTGCCTGCCTTATGAACGGATTTAAATACACGAAAGGTTTCATTTTCAATTAGGAAATGAGCCTTTTTTCATTTGGAGTCAATACTGATTTTAGCTGATGATTGGAGCGGGACCTTCTTTCCTTAATATGTTGTTGAGTGTTTGTATAGAAAATGAAGGCAAAGAGCGCCCATGAATTTTTAAATGGCTGTTCAATGCCCTTGAGTATTTGTTTTGTTTTTTATTATCCCTTTTATTTGTATAATAGAAGGCGGAAAAATAAAAAGGTGCTTAATAGGAAAGAATGAATATATCTGTGCTTTAGGAGGCTGCAATATGTATCGGGTGTTAACGCATAATGATCTTGATGGAGTGGGCTGCGGAATTTTAGCTAAATTGGCGTTTGGGGATAGTGTTCAGGTCATTTACAATTCCATCTCCGCTTTAAATTATCAAGTAGAAAAATTTATTCAAGAAGGAAATAAAGATGTGCGCCTGCTGATTACCGATTTATCGGTACATGCGGATAACGAAAAAAGAATTACAGAATTTGTGGAATCTGGCGGACATGCGGAGCTGATTGACCACCACCAATCAGCCCAGCATCTTAATGAACATTCATGGGCAGCTGTTACGGTTGTGCAGGAAGACGGAAAACAAACCTCTGCCACTTCGCTTTTATATGAAAAATTCCTGAAGGATAACCTGCTTGAGCGTTCACAAATCCTGGATGAATTTGTGGAGCAGGTCAGGCAGTATGATACATGGGAATGGGAAATGAATGGAAATATTGCTGCCAAGCAGCTTAATGACCTGCTATTCATGATCACGATTGAGGAATTTGAAGAAAAAATTCTAAAAAAGCTTACCAGTGAGAGTGAATTTGTTTTTGATGAAATGGAAAGCAAGCTCTTGGACGTTGAAGAAAGAAGGGTGCAGCGCTATATTAACAGGAAAAAGCGGGAGGTATACCAGGCAAGCATAGGCGGCAAGTATGCTGGGATCGTTCATGCAGAATCGTATCATTCAGAGCTGGGAAACGAGTTATCAAAGGAATTTCCCCATTTGGATTATATCGCGATCATTATGGTTGGATCTAAAAGGATCAGCCTGCGCACCATTCATGATGAAGTGGATGTATCGGAAGTTGCGGCCAAGTATGATGGAGGCGGACATAGAAAAGCTTCCGGCTGCAATCTGACAGAAGAGGCTTACAAGAAGTATGTAGAAGGAACCTTCTTTTCTGAGCCGCTCAAACGTGATGCTTTTAAAAACCAGTATAATCTAAAAGAATCGGAAAGAGGCAGCTTATATATTGGCAAAAACGAGGAGCGCCTGTTTGTATTTTTCACCGGGGATAAGGGCTGGTCTCTCGAGATCAACCACCAGCACAGCAAACAATTCTTTTCCGGGTTCCCGGAGATTGAAAAACATATCAAAAGAAAATATTACGCTTCGCTAACACGGGATGATAAGTACCTGGATTATCTTATAAAGTACTATCAAATGAATACAGGCAAAAATCTCTGATATTATACATAAAGGCAAGAATCCCTGCACGTTCCGGGTTTCTTGCCTTTTTAGATTGCTTCATCCACCCCTCTTAGCCCCCCAGGATGGGGGTCACAAAGACGTTGCCGCAGGGCGTGGCTCCTTTATCTTTGATCCTCCAAACAAGGCGCTACCGCTTTTTGGTTTATCGAGCTTCAGCGCCTAGCCCGCTGTGCAAAAGATGGTTTGTCCACATAAGGCAAAGATCGGCCTTCTGAGGCCAACCCCCTATTTGCTTAGGCCCCCAGGTCACAAAGACGTTGCCGCAGGACGCGGCGCCTTTAGTCTTTGATCCTCCAAACAAGGTGCTTTCCGCTTTTTAGTTTACCCGCGGTATACGGGTGTTGTTTCCTTGCTTGCTTTGGCAGCAGCAGGGGAGTTTTTGTGGAAGAGGGCATTGATTTCTCCTCCAATTACCAGTGCAAGGCCGGTAAAATACAGCCACAGCATCAGTACGATAACTCCTCCGAGGCTTCCGTAAGTAGAAGCATAGTTTCCAAAGTTGGAAACATAAAAGGAGAAGCCGAGAGAAATAATTAGCCATACAAGTGTTGCTGTAATGGCACCTGGGATTACCTGTTTGAACGGATAATGCTTATTGGGTGCAAAACGGTATAAGAATGCAAGAACCCCTGCAATGATTGCTACAGAAATAACCCAGCGCAGCACTAAAATCAGAATGGCCAATCCATCGGGGATAGGCACAATTTGCTTAATAAGATCCAGAATGACATTTCCAAAAACGGGCAGAACTAACGCTACGATAAAGGCAATAATCAGCCCGAATGTCAGTAATATGGAGATAAGCCTTGCTTTAATGAAGTTTCTTGTTTCTGTGACATCAAAAGCGATATTCATGGAATGCATAAATGCATTCATTCCATTGGAAGCAGACCAGATTGTTCCGAGGATACCAAAAGTCAGCAATCCTCCATTGCGCTCGCTGATTATTTTCAAAATATTATCCTGAAGCACATTGGTCGTTGCAGAAGGGATGAAGTCATTTATGAAGTCAAGTGCCTTTTGAGGCTGTATGGATAAGTACGGCAGAATGGAAAGCAAAAGAATCAGCATCGGAAAAAGTGCAAGCATATAGTAATAAGCCTGTTCAGCTGCCAATCCTGTAGCTCTGTCTTCTTTTACCTCCTTGGAAAGGCTTTTGCCAAAGGATATAAGTTTTTTCATCTTTCATATCATCTCCCGGTTTTTCATCTTTGTTTACATTCCTTTTCCCCAAGATAGTGCTGTGTAACCCTCTAGTTTGCTTTTGGAAACACCAGGAATTAATGAAAGCGCAGATTTGGCTCCAAATAGAGAAAGGGCCTGACCCCAATGGATCAAACCCTTTCTCTGTAATTTTATTCTTGCCTATCCGTTCCGGTCGCCATTAGCGCAAAAAAGCATTTAGCTTTAACAGAGACTAATTTTTAATAGTAAATGAACTATATGATACATCTGCCTGTTTTTCGTTCCAATTGACTTCAGATACGCTTGAAAAGCGAGGGCCGGCTTGGATTTTAGCCAGGAAAGCTTCTAGGCTGTTTTCATTTCCTTCTGCCTCAATTTCAACAGATCCATCTTCAGTATTTCTTACCCAGCCTTTTATGCCAAGTTCAAGTGCAGCTGCATGGGTAAAATAGCGAAAACCTACACCCTGGACGTGTCCTCCAACGATGATGTGATACTGTTTCATAATTGTCAGCTCCCAAAGAACAGAGTTATATGATGGTTTTCAGCAAATCCTGCTTGATGCTGTTCCATAAATCAGCATCTGCAGTAAACCTGCTTGTTAAGCCTTCGATGAACAGCTGGAAGCCTGCTTCATGTGCAGGATCTTCTTTTGGCGGCACATTGGCACGCAGATTGTTTACAAATTCCTGGACTTCAGGAGCGCGCGGGCCCCATTTTGCAGTTTCGTTTCCATCTTGATCGATTAAGATGATAATAGGAATAGACCGTGCAGTCCCGTTTGTTAAATACTGATCCATCAGCTCCAGATTTTCATCCCTGATCAGGTAACGGTCATCAATGCCTGCCGCCTCTGCTATCCTCATGAAAATCGGCAAGTTTACCATGGCATCTCCGCACCAATCTGCAGTGAGGCTGATGGCACGCAGCTTTTTCTCCTTCAAGGGTGCAAGGATTTGCTTATCTTCATCTGAAAGCTGAAAGCCCATATAGACTCTTTCTAAGCTTTCTTTGTGCTTTTCCATGCTTTCTACATATGCGTCCCGGTTCATAGCTTTTTCAAACCAAGTGTTTAAGTTGCTCATTTTATCACTCCTCCTGAATTTTTCAAAACCTTTTTAATATCATAAGCTTTTTGGCACAGTAAATGGAAGAGATATGTTTGAGTGAAGAGGCTGCAGTATAATCAGGAGGAATGAATATATTTCGAAACTATTCTACCTCTCATCCAGCATATAATCTGGCAGCTCACTAAGAAACAAACCTTCGCTTAAGAGCTTTACATCCTGATAGATTTGTTCTTTAATGACGGTATTTTCACATTTATAATAATCATCTGTTAATCGTTTAATTTCGCGGCAAAGCAGTTCAATACGGATCATGGCAAGCCCTCCTTTGCAGATCTGTGTAATTTAATGCAAGGGCAAAGGACGGTTTATTATCCGGCGGAAATGATACTTGCAAGTGTAAAAACTCTGCCAGATTCGTTTTGCACCCCTAGATAATTTATACTATGTAAATAAAAGAATGCAAATGATTGTTAAAAGGAAATTGGCCATTAAACCAGCCCAGCCGCTATTTTTATCAATAGGCTGGAGTACAGGGGGGATCTGTACATAGTACTTATCAATCTTATTTTTGAAGATCATGACGAGGAAAGTATTGATTACATAGTATATCACTAAGGCTGATTTGGCGAAAAATATAAAAACAGTCATTGCATTTAATATTACTGGGTAAGGCATTTTGTTTGGCAATTAAAAGACTGAATCCAATTTCAAGGCAACTTAAAAATTTTCAATGTCTTTTATTATGCTTTTTAAGACATCGATAGATTCAACTATATCTTCATCATATTCCAAACTATGATTCACATTAGGGATTAATCTTGGAGAGATATTTGGATTTTCTGCCGCCTTTAAAAATCTTTCCTCACTGTAGTAATGATCTTTATCTCCTATGATAAACAGGCCTTTATTTACACTTCCTGCCATCGAACCTAAAACATCTTCTCTTTGTATCAAAGGTGTCAGCCAGATAGCTTTAGCATTCTTGAATTCTTCTCTTTCTAACACAGAACTCATTGCAATGGTTCCAATTGATTTGCCAATGAGATAAACATTTTCATAAGTTCTTTCCGCCAATACAGAATCCAAAACAGTATGTACATCCATTTTTATTGCTTCGCTTAATTCATCCATACTAAAGTCAACATAAAAGTCGTTGTTGTATTGGTACTTAACTTGTAAAACATCAAAAGATTTATTGATGAATACACCTGTTGAGTAATGGAGGATAGGAGCCTGAACCGTATACCCTGCTCCTGGAAGCAAAATCGCCAGTTTCCCAGAATCTTCTTTTTTGCTTAGCATAGTAAAAGGAATGTTCATCCCTTTGTATCCTTGGATTGTATTTGTTTTTACATGTAACATACTATTTCCTCCCTCTATTCTCCACTAAATATTACCATAAATTACAAAAAAACAGGAAATGTTTATTTCATTGACTTTGTTAAAATACATAAAAAAGTAATAATCTTTACGAAAGGAGTCTATTGATAGCAACTGTGGATATGTTTGAATGAATGAGTTGAACTAATTGAAAAACGGAGTGAAGATAAGCGGTTAGGAAGGAAGGTGGACTGTACCTTCTGCATGAGAATTAGAATTTTATAAAAAAAAAAGGGACTAATGCATGGTCTGCAGATAGTCCCTTTGAATATGTTAATCTTTTATTTTGCTTTTTGTAATTTGTGAATGACAGAAAGAGACCGTCCAGTTCCAATCGCAACAGATTCAAGAGGGTTGGCTGCCAGGTGAACCGGAACTACTATTTCGGTGCTGAGCCATTCCTGGATGCTGTTTAATAGAGCTCCTCCGCCGGTAAGTACAACTCCCTGGTCAACGATGTCTCCGCTTAGTTCAGGAGGGCAATCTTCAAGAGTGGCCCGTATGGCTTCTAAGATATGAAGCAGGGATTCTTTAATGGCTTCCTGAATTTCTTCAGAGTGAAGGGTAACGGTCTGAGGAAGGCCTGTCACAAGATCACGGCCTCTTACTTCCATTGAAACTCCTTCGTGTTTGACAAGCGCATGGCCGATTTCTATTTTAATTCTTTCGGCTGTTCTTTCGCCAATCAGCAGGTTGTATTTCTTTCTGACATACTGCACAATGTCCTCATCCAGCTGGTCTCCGCCGATTCTGATAGAATGGCAGGAAACTACGCCGCCAAACGAGATGATGGCAACCTCGGTTGTTCCTCCGCCGATATCGACAACAACATTCGCTATTGGCTCTTCTACAGGAAGATCTGCACCGATTGCCGCTGCTACAGGTTCTTCAATTAAATGAACCTGCTTTGCCCCGCAGCTTCTCACAGCATCCTGAATTGCTTTTCTCTCTACAGATGTGGAGCCTGATGGTGTGCATACCACTACATTCGGTTTTCTTAATGTCAAACCGAGCTTCTTGCCCGCTTTTTTCATGATTTGTTTAAGCATTTGCGTTGTAATATCGAAATCAGCAATCACTCCATCCTTTAATGGACGGATCGCAACGATATTTCCGGGAGTTTTGCCGATCATATTTTTCGCGTCTGTACCGACAGCCAATACGGTTTTTGTATCTAAATCTATCGCAACAACAGAAGGTTCATTTAAAACAATCCCTTTATTTTTGCTGTAAACCAATGTATTAGCCGTACCTAAATCAATTCCAATTTCAGTGTTTGATAACATCTAGTCACCCCTTAGTAAGAGTTTGACCCCCATATAAGCATTCTACATAAAAGTCTCGATTTATGGGGGTATGAGTAAACGGTAATTTTTACCTCAATATTAAGAAAGAGGTAAAAAAGGGGCGGAAGAACCTAGTTTAGCCTGCGCTGGAGGAAATTAACTATAAAAGCTGATGCATATGCATCAGCTTTTAGGGAATATCTGCTAGGTTTATTGGACGGCTTTTTCCTTTTCGAATCGTTTAAACATCACAAAATAAACAAGGGCGCTGATGATGGCAAGCAGACACAGGATCAGGAATGTCCAGTTATAGCCAAACCAGTCTGTCAATGGGATGGAGAGGGGGGCGAGCATCCTGCCAATGGTGAAGCGAAGACTGGCTGCTGCAAAATATTGTCCGCGCATGCTTTCCGGAGCCAATTCTGAAATGAAGCTCTGCTGTATACCTGCTGTCATTAACTCGCCATATGTAAAGATCATCATGGCAAATATGAGCCCCCAAATCCAGTCTGTCTTTCCGAACATCAGAATGGATGCTGCATATACAATCGATGAGGTCATGAAGACATTTCTTTCCTTATATGCTGACATCCATTTCGTTATGACAATGGTTAAAAGAGCAACCAAAAAGCCGTTTTCTGCAATCAACAGTCCAAATGCCTGCTCTCCTTTAATGGTAAAGGTATAATTGCCAAGTGAGAATAAAGGCTGTGTCGCGACAGTTTCTTTAACATAAACAGGGAACAAAAGATCGAGCTGCATGAAAGTCTGGCCTACAAGTACGCCTGCAATAATAAATAGCAGGAATGTTTTATCCCGGACAATGACGCTATAGTCCTTAAACTGATTGCCGATTATCCGTATCCAGCTTGTTTTACCTTCAGCAGAGCTATTTTCCCTTTTGAATGGGGGAGCGGTTTCTTCAATCCATCTTTTTAAAACAAGCCCTAGGGCAATATTTAGTATTCCTGCACAAAGAAGCAGCTCAAAGCGATGTTCAGCATAAAAAATGCCGCCTAAAATAGGGCCTATGACCACAGCAATATTAATGGATGTATAAAAGATAGCAAACACGCTGCTGCGGTCTTTTTCGTGTACAACGTCTGCCACCATCGCCTGGCTTGCCGGCCAGTAAAAAGAGCCGAAAATGCTGACAACCGTGAAGCTGATAAAGCCCAGCACAGGAGATTCGAGCCATGGTGAGCTGGCAAATGCAAAAACCATAAATGCGGCCCCTTGTCCCACGGCGGAATAGACCATCATTTTCTTTCTGCCGAATTTATCCGCGTAATATCCTCCAAGCAAATTCGCCGCTACAGAAAAGAATTGTGAAAAAATCAGCAGAAGGCCTGCAGCTGTTTTTCCGAAAGAATCTGTAAAATAAATCGCCAGGAAGGGAAAGAACATCCAAAACGTAACATTTACCAGGAATTCACCGCTTAAGCGGATTTTTAAATTTTTATCCCAATCTTTTAATCTCATAGCCATTATATCTGTCTCGCTTTCTAGTAATAACCCATTTCATGATAACTTCTGGCAGAGTGGAAATACAAGATAATTCTCAAATTACTTCCAATTCGATTTGTTTGATTTAAGATGGAAAAAGCATAATTTGACGCTGCTCAAGAATATTTTAAATATATGATATGATAAAGAGGGGATTTTTTTACATATTTTACTGTATAGAAGGAGATGGCTATATGTCAGAAATCAAAAAAACCAATTCAAAGGCTATCGCGTCTTTGGTACTTGGCATCCTCTCGCTCATCATCCCATTTTTAGGGATACTGCTGGGCATTATTGGGCTTATCATTTCATTTCCGAGTTTAAAAGAAATAAAAAATACCGGAGAAGGCGGCCGGGGAATGGCAATCGCAGGACGTGTCTGCAGCATCATCGGAATCATACTGGGCATCCTGTCTATCATCGCCATCATTATCCTCTCACTCGTAACCTATAACTCTGGCGTCACCACCTTTTAAATGGGGTCAGACCCCATTTCCCGTTATTTCCCAAGTGGAATATGTTAGGATGAAAGTATGGTATTTTACTATTTATATGAAGAAGGTTGGTTGAAGTGGTTAAGGGAGTTGTGAGCGGGGGTTTGGGGCCTTTGGTGCTGGCTGTTTTGGGCATTGCCGGGGCTGGCGGTTTTTTGTTTTATTATTCTGGTTTATATTTGCCCTGGATGCTCGGGCCGCTGTTTTTCGTTATGGCTGCGAAGATGAAGTTCGGCAAATACATGCAGTGGAACAGCAAGCTGCGAAATGCTGGCCTGATTATGCTTGGCCTTCAGCTGGGAAGTTCATTTACCAGTGATTCTGTTGCTCAGATGGCGAAATATCTGCCTGTCATGTTCTTTACAACAGTTATCATTATTTTATTTACGGTTCTGACCGCTATTTTTCTAATGAAAAGAATGAAGCTTACATTAAATACCTCTTTATTAGGAAGTTTTCCTGGAGGGCTTTCCCAGATGGTAGTGTTAAGCGAGGAAATCGAGGATGCAGATGAAAGTATAGTCGCATTCATGCAAACGCTTAGAATCATACTTGTGATTTCTATTGTACCCTGGCTGGTTGTGCATGTAATGTCTGCACAGCCTTCTACAGGCGCCGCTTCTGCAATTGTCCACAGAAGCACATTTAGTTTTCATTATAGCTGGATGCATGCAATCCTCATGGCTGCCATTTTTTCATCTATTATTTTTTTCGGCAAAAAAATAAACTTTCCGCTTCCTTTTATGCTTGGGCCGCTGCTGACAGCAGCCGCCTTTAATTTAACAGGCTTTGAAGCTCCGCAAATACCGGTGTTTTGGCTGAACCTTTCACAGCTGCTGATCGGTGCTCATCTCGGATATACTCTAAAGGTAAATAATCCGAGGCTGTTCCGAAAAATGTTCGGGGTGATTTTTGTCATTAATGTTTTACTGATTGGATTTTGCTATTTGGTCTCAAACAGTCTGAAAAATTATCTGTCTCTGCCAGCCAACGAGCTTTTTTTAAGCCTGGCACCGGGAGGCGTGGCAGAAATGTCTGTGACCGCTCTTTCTGTTCACTCCAACGTTTCGATTGTGACCAGCTTTCATCTATTCCGGATTTTATTTATTTTATTTCTGCTTTCTCCTGTAATGAAGTTTATTGCAGGCAGAAGGAAGAGTGAGGAACTCGAATAGCCCTGTTTTGCAGATATAGCGCGCTCACTGTGCAAAAGACGGAGAGATGCAGAAAGAAAAACCAGTTTTAGATCTTTACGGCCTATTCGTTTTATGAGCTGGCGAGGACACAGGTGGTCCTGGCTGGCTTTGAATTTTCATAATTTTCAGCGATTGGAGAGGAAGGACATGAAACAGGAATTTGAACATTGGAACAACCGTGAAGATATTATAATGCTTATTAAACGGCTTGTTGCCATTCCGAGCATTTCCGGTACGGAAGAAGAAAATGATATGGCCTCTGAAATATTGGCCATTTTAAAGGAAATACCTTATTTCAAGGAAAATCCATCCATGATTTTTGAAGAAAGCATTGAAAATGATTCTTTAAACAGAAAGACTGTCGCAGCTCTATTAAAAGGAAAGCAAAAGAGCGGACATCAGAAAACAATCATTCTCCTCAGCCACTATGATGTAGTAGGTATCGAGGATTATGGCTATTTAAAACCATATGCATTTGATCCGGACAGGTATACAGAAATGCTGAAATCAGAAGCATTGCCTTTGGATGCTGAAAAAGACCTAAGCTCTGGGGATTGGCTGTTTGCCAGGGGCATAATGGATATGAAGGCGGGGCTTGCCCTGCAGATTGCTCTGATTTCTGAATGGAGCCAAAGCAAGGACTTCGAAGGAAATCTGCTTCTTTTAGCCGCACCAGATGAGGAAAGAAATTCTGAAGGAATGTTTGCAGGGGTGAAGCTGTTAACAGCTTTAAAGGAGAAATGCGGGCTGCACTATGAACTTTGCTTTTGCTCGGAGCCGTCTTTTTCGAGTTATCCTGGTGATGAATCCAAATATATTTATCTTGGATCTGCCGGTAAACTGCTTCCGCTCATTTTCTGTACCGGTAAAGAGACACATGTAGGAGAGCCCTTGGAAGGAATTAATGCATCATGGATGGCGAGCGCTTTTACCATGAACATGGAGCTTTCCTGGCATTTCAGGGAGGAAGTCAGCGGAGAAAAAAATCCTTTGCCGACAGCATTGAAGCTTGCTGATTTGAAGGATCATTATAACGTGCAGACACCGGCCCATGCTTATGTGCTTTACAATATCCTGACACTTTCACAAAGTCCCCAGGAAGTGATGGATAAATTGGTAGTAACAGCGAAAAAAAGCTCTGAAGATATTTACAGAAAACTGCAAACTGCTTTTCAAAGTGAAAATGTGGAGAAAAATGAAGCAGACCTTCATATGCTTAAACCTGCTGTGTATACATATTCCGCTCTATTTTCATTAGGATTGGAAAGGTACGGAGAATCTTTCAGGGAAGAAATGCAGCATTGCTTGAATCAGGCAACGAATCCGGACTTTGATTATAGGCAGCTCACGATTGAACTGGCTAAAACCATCAGCGGATATTTTACTGATCTTGCACCGTTTTACTTGATCCTATTTGCACCGCCATATTATCCGCATGTTACTTTAAATGGACAAACAGCCAAGGAAGGCAGGCTGCTTGAGCTCGCAGAAAAAACAGTAATGCAAACGGAAGAAAAATTCGGCGTAAGCTTGAAGACAAAGAATTATTTCACAGGTTTATCGGATGTCAGCTATTGCCGTTTGATGGATGCTGATAAAGTCATTCCTGTTTTGGAAAAAGAAATGCCGCTCTACGGCAGGCGGTATCATGTACCGCTGTCAAAAATAAAGGATCTGGATATTCCTTCAATTAACATCGGTCCATATGGAAAGGATGCACACAAACGGACTGAGCGCCTTGAAATTCCTTTTTCAACTGAAGTTACACCAGCAATAATGAAGGAGTTTTTAAAAGAGGTGCTTTCAGCTGATTTTTGACAGATTATGGCCCACCCCCTGGTTTAAGTGGCAAAATTTGAAACATCTATTAACAGTTTGAGTTAGCAATTAATATAAAGTGCGTGTTTAACAATGCTCCATTTTTGATTTGGAAAGAGGTTAGCAAAATCAGCAAAACATATGCAGGAAGGGCTGGTATGAGTGGAATATATTGTCCGGGAGATGCAGAGGGAAGATATTCGCCAAGTACAGCATGTTGCTAAAACAAGCTGGAATAGCACATATCAAGGAATCATTCCTCTTGAGATTCAAGAAAGTTTCTTAAAAACAGCTTATAACAACGAGATGATGCAGAAACGATTAGAACATTCGTTGATTTGGGTTTCAGAAGTGAATGGGGAAATTGTGGGCTTTGCAAATTTTTCTGCTATAAAAGAAGAAGGCAAAACGGAACTCGCTGCTATATATTTAAACCCTGAATATCAAGGCAAAGGCATTGGCACTGCTTTACTAGATGAAGGGATTAAACAATTAGATGGTGTTAAAGAGATTTATATCAATGTAGAAAAAGAGAATAACATTGGAACAAGATTTTACAATGCAAAAGGGTTCAAAATTGTTTCCGAATTTGATGATGACTTTGATGGACATATCCTAAAAACAGTGAGAATGGTTTTGAAAGTATAAAAACCAGCTGGAAAGTTACAGCTTTACAAGGATATACTAAATAAGTTTTCATATTATCTTAATCTCCTAAAAAAAGGTTTTAAAACAAAAAACGGTGGTATAAAATAAGAAACAGCCAACTTTGGAGTTGGCTGTATGATTGGAATTATAATCGTCTGGCACCAATGAATTTAGATCTCCAGTATGATGTTTTAAGAGAATCTATGCTTACACCCTTTGATGTGGAGGCATGGATAAACTTGCTGCCGCCAATATAGATTCCTGTATGGGAAGCGCCTCTTTTGGATTTTATGGTTGAAAAGAAGACGATATCGCCTTTTTTTAGGCTGCTTCTGCTTACATATTGACCTGTTGAAAAAATTCCAGAGGCGGTTCTCGGCAATATCTTGCCGGTAGCTTTTCTATATGTATAGCCAACGAAGCCTGAGCAGTCAAAACCGCTTGGAGTCGTTCCTCCATACCGATAATGAACCCCTATGTATTTTTTTCCTTCCTGAACTACTTTTTCAGATGAAAAGGCTGCTTCTGCCCTGCTGGAAGGAGCAAGCAACTCTAAAAACAAACTTAGTATAATCACAGCGGCGAATAATAAATTCTTCATGTGGTTCCTCCGAATGCTTAGAAAGACTTGCTCTTTCCTTTGATAAATTTAATATAGCAAATATAGGTAATTAGTAGGGTTACAGGCCTATTAAGTTTTATTACAAAAATATGACAAAATATTCAAAAATGTAATGGATTCGACATATTTATCTGAAAATTAAATTTATTTTAGAGGTTATCTCAAATAACTTGTTACTTGCCAGAGACATTGAGGATACATTTTGTAATACCCCTTTCAATGCCGGGACGAAGGAGAGATAAAGATGGACTTTGCAGGAATTGTCTCTGAAGAAAGAATCAAAAAAGCGAGGCTGAAGGTGAATTCGATCACTTGCCTGGGAAAGGGAAGCCTCTCGTACTTGAAGATCTTTCAGCAATTCCGCCAGAGCTTAGAATGGCATACAGCATGATGAAAAATGCGAAAATGCTGGAATCTGAGGAAAAGTACCGAAAAGAGCTGCTGACAATTGAGGAATTAATCTCCTGCTGCCATGTTCCGGAAGAAAGGGAAAAATTGCAGGCAAAGCTCAATCAAAAACTGCTTCATTTTAATAAAGTGATGGAGAAAAGAAAGGTTACAAACAGTTCCTTCTTCAAAAAATATGAAAATAAGATTGCCAGCCGTTTGAGAGATTGACTGAGAGCCCATGAAAGGGCTATTTTTTTTTGCTCTCTTTGTCTGTTTTTAAGGAATATGTTTCCCGGGACATATTTGTTGGACATAATTCATGTTAATTCTCGTAAAAATGATAAAATCACTCATGATTTCTCTGTCTTTACCGATATAAAAATAAGAGTTGAGAAGATTAATAATGAATGGGTGAGTAATATGGATAAATCGTCAATCATAGGGCTTTTGCTGGGGATCATTGCAATTGGTGTCGGGATGGTGCTGAAGGGTGTAAGTTTATCAGCGCTGATCAATCCGGCAGCTTTTTTAATCATCATTGCAGGGACCATTGCAGCTGTTGCCACCGCATTTCCTTTATCTGAATTAAAAAGGCTTCCAAAGCTTTTCAAAATTCTTTTTACTGAGCAAAAACTGACTAAACCTGAAGAGTTAATCCGCACTTTTTCTGAATGGGCAGTCGTAGCAAGAAAAGAAGGACTGCTTGCACTTGAAGGAATTGCCGAGCAGGTAGAGAACCAGTTTTTGAAAAATGGTCTAAACCTTGCTGTTGAAGGACAAAGTGCAGATTACATCCGGGATATCTTATCAGAAGAAATTGATGCGATGGAAGAAAGACATCTTTCAGGTGCAGCCATTTTCAGCCAGGCGGGCACATATGCACCAACTTTGGGGGTGCTTGGAGCAGTACTCGGGCTGATTGCGGCTTTAAGCCATATGGACAATACAGATGAACTCGGTCATGCCATTTCAGCAGCATTCGTTGCTACCATGCTCGGTATTTATACAGGCTACGTATTATGGCATCCATTTGCCAATAAGCTTAAAAGGAAGTCGAAGCAGGAGGTTCAGCTGAAGGAAATGATGATTGAAGGAATTCTTTCTATCATTGAAGGAGAAGCACCAAGAACCATAGAGCAGAAGCTTACCTCTTACCTGCCTGCCGAAGACCGGAGAAAATGGCTGGAAGGCGAAGTGAAGCAGGATGCCTAAGAAACGGAAAAAGAAGAAGCATCATGATGAACATATGGATGAGTCGTGGCTCGTACCTTATGCAGATATCTTAACACTGCTGCTTGCTTTATTTATCGTTTTATTTGCTTCGAGTTCAGTAGATGCCACCAAGTTTCATCAGCTGTCAAATGTTTTTAATGAAATTTTCACCAGCGGATCTGGTGTCATGGATTACTCCAGTCCTGTAGCGGAAGAAGTTGCATCAGTCTCTGAGAAAAATTCTTCATCAAATGCCATGAAGCAAGCTGCTGAAAACGGCGGCCTTGGCAAACAGGATCAAAAAGAGCTTTCACAAATCCAGCAGAAGCTAAATGAATATATTCAAAAAAATAAACTGAGCAGCAAATTGCGGACCTCATTAACTGATGAAGGCCTGCTTGTCACAATTCGCGATAATGTATTGTTTGACTCAGGCAGTGCTGAGGTGCGGAACCAGGACGAAAAAATATCCAGAGAAATATCGGATCTGCTTGTGATGAATCCTCCGAGGAATATCGTCATCAGCGGCCATACGGACAATGTTCCGATTCAAACGTATCAATTCAATTCCAACTGGGATCTAAGTGTCATGAGAGCAGTAAATTTTATGAAGCTCCTTTTGAATAATAAAAAGCTGGACCCTGCCATGTTCAGTGCTAAGGGATACGGGGAATTTAAGCCAGTTGCTTCCAATGAAACAAAGGAAGGCCGTGCAAAAAACCGCCGTGTAGAAATACTGATTATGCCGCGGACAAGTGTTGCAGGCAATAAGTAAAGCTTCTCCGAATGATGGTTAGCTGCTCTTTAATGAAGGATGGAAACTTGTTATATAAGAAAATCGGGACTGCCAATCCATTATGTATAGTGAAAAGATTTTGCAGAAGCAGAGAGGACTCATCATGGATAGGGATTATATTAATGTAATGGAAGAAATCGTTGCGGCACTGGTGCAATTTTTGATGACAGGAACAGAGTACCAGACCTTTTGCAAATGTTCGAAATGCAAAACAGACATCATTGCTTTAAGTTTAAATAACCTTCCCAACCACTATGTTACAACAGCGGAAGGAAGAAAAAGGGTAATAGAACAGTTGAATACATCGGATAACCGGAAATGGATCAATAAGCGGATTATTAAAGCCATTCATGTGGTTGGAAAGTATCCGCAGCATGCGGAAGAAAAAAAGATAAACGTGACATAGCATTTTAATATATGGAAAAAAATGAAGCCCTTGAAACGTCAGGGGCTTTTCTGATTTGGGTTAACCTTGCTGGCTTATTTCTGGTGCGGGTACCCGAATTCCAAGTGTCCATCACCTTCCGTTTCAAACACTTATTGAGAATAAATTAACTTGGAGATTTAGCAAAGCTCTTGTGTTGCTCCCGTCAGTATGTTTATTTTTGCATTGTATTTAGTCTAACGGAGACACAATTAAGAGGTAAAAACGTTTACTAATACTAAATAGAAAGGATGTTTACTATGAGAAACATTTGGAATGATTTGGAAGGCGATTATTATAGACTTGAAAAGCTAGAAAAAAATGATATAGATAAAGCTGAAAAGTTTTTTGGAGTAAAACTCCCAGAAGAATACAAGGAATTACTTAATTTACAGAACGGTGGAACTTTAAAATTTCCTGCTCTGCCTGTAAATTTCACAAGTGATACAATCGGTAATGATGGTTTTGTTTTTATTGAATACTTAAATGGTGTTAAGGAAAATCATGGGGTATATGAGAGTACAGAGGCATTAAAAGATTGGGGAATTACTGAAGAGAATTTAGTAGTGTTAAGTGGAAATGGTCACACTTGGATTGTTCTAGATTATAGAAAAAGCTCTGATAATCCAGTAATCACATACATTGAAGTCGAAGAGGAACGTATGGAAATAATAGCGAATTCCTTTAAAGAAATGATAGAAAAGTTATTTGAACCGGCTTAAGTATACCTAATAAAAAAGCCCTTTTAATTTAATTTGTATCCTTTGTAAAGGAAAACTTAAAAAAGGACAGGCAGCCCCCATAAGGTGATTTCTGTATTGTACAGGGGTCATCTTTTTTATATTCCATTGAAACCTGTGATGATTATAATACATAATATCCTTGTTGAACTCATGCTTTATTCAGCAATGTCTTATATGCCTTTATATTTGCTTTGTCTTTAGCTGGAACATCATAGCACATAACAAAGTTTTATTAACTTAACATGTGGATATAGATACCATAACTTTTTATAATTTTTCTGAATATTTAAATATTTATCTTAAGAGTACTGAAGGGTTTATGAAATGCCATAAAGGGAACAATACAGTGAGTTCATTAATTCAATTAATTCAATTAGATGAGGAGATGGATGAATATGAGTAAAAAGATTGCTTGCGTTGTAACAGATATGGTTGAGGATTCCGAGTATACGGAACCAGCCCAAGCCTTTAAGGAAGCTGGGCATACTGTTGTCACCATTGAAATGGAAAAGGGAAAAACTGTAACAGGCAAAAACGGGGAAGCAAAAATTACAATTGATGAAAGCATCGATTCAGTAAATCCTTCCGATTTCGATGCACTCTTTATCCCAGGCGGAAGTTCTCCTGACGCGCTTCGAGGGGATGATAGATTCGTAACATTCGCCAAATCCTTCATGGATGATAAAAAACCTGTATTCGCTATCTGCCATGGACCGCAATTGCTGATTACAGCTAAAACTCTTGACGGCAGAACTGCTACAGGCTATAAATCCATCAAGGTGGATATGGAAAATGCCGGCGTAAACTTCAAGGACGAAGAAGTGGTTGTGTGCGGCAACCAGCTTGTTACAAGCCGTACGCCTGACGATATACCTGCTTTTGTCCGTGAATCCCTGAATTTGCTTAAATAAGTCTTTGTAAAAACCCGGCAGCTTGCCGGGTTTTTTTGTCGTGGAACCGGGAATGCATGCCGGCAGGAGGGATTATCAGGTTAAATTGCCTAATTAATTCATATCCAGGTTTTTTTGATATAGAATATAAATAGCTCTAAAGAAAAAGGAAGTGTCACGATTGATTGTATTAAAATCTGAAAGGGAAATCCAGGCTATGCATGAGTCAGGCAAGTTATTGGCTTCCTGTCATAAAGCATTGTCCAAACTAATTGTGCCGGGAGCAACCACTTGGGAAATTGAAGAGTTTGTTGAGGATTATTTAAAAAAACATGGTGCCAAGCCAGAACAAAAAGGCTATAAAGGCTATGAATATGCAACATGCGCCAGCATAAACGAAGAAATATGCCACGGCTTCCCAAGGAAGTCGGCTCTAAAAAGCGGGGATATCGTCACCATTGATATGGTTGTCAATTATAATGGGGCTTTATCAGATTCAGCCTGGACTTACAGTGTTGGCAAAGTCACCAAAGAAACCGAACGGCTTCTGCATGTGACCAAGGAAGCACTGTATAAAGGGATAGAACAGTCTGTAGCCGGCAACAGGATCGGCGATATCGGCCATGCCATCCAAACCTATGCAGAAGGAGAAGGCTTTTCTGTGGTCCGTGATTTTATTGGCCACGGAATCGGTGCTTCCATACATGAAAGCCCAGAGGTGCCGCACTACGGACTTCCGAATAAAGGAGCCCGGCTGAAAGAAGGAATGGTGTTCACCATAGAGCCCATGATAAATGCAGGTACCTATAAAGCGGTCAGACATGCCAATGGATGGACTGCTTCTACTGCAGATAATAAATATTCTGCCCAATACGAGCATACAATTGCCATTACAAAGAATGGCCCCCTGATCTTAACGGATCAGGACTAAAAATGCGGCGGCAGCTTGTTCAGCCTTGACCACCATAATATGGTCATTAAAAAGCCGGCATTCATTGAATGCCGGCTTTAGTTATTTCATAAATATGAAAGGAATGCGGTCTTACTTTACTGGCCGTTCCAGGGAAAAGAGTTCTTCTTCCAGGCTATCCATCCGGTCTTCAATAATGCGCTTTGCATCTTTTATTCCTTCGTTATAAATAAAAGGAGCTATCTCGCGGAGGATGAATTGGAGATGGTTTTCTGCAGCTAAATCCCCGATTTCCTCTCCTTGTTCCTGATGAACGTATTCCTGGATGCTGCGGATCATGGCTTTCTTTTTTTCTAAAGGAAATTGAATAAACATATGATTCCCTCCATTTTCATTAATCGGTCTTTGTTTACCATACATTGGTGATTGTTTTACTGTGCTGGCTGGAGTGAAATAGCTTTGCAGGCGAGTGACATGGCTTGCGTGAGCGGAAATCAGCACGGATGTTTATAATCATATAGTTTTATAAAGAGGTGTTTAAATAGCTGTTAAGAAACCATTCAGTAAAAAGTGTTCCGTTTATTGGGAACACAGGTATATTGCCGCCTGAAAACTCTTCTGCTGCATGAAGCATCTGCGGCCACGCCAGAATGGCTTCTATTGAGCTTAATCTTTTAAGCAGGCGCAGGTCTTCTTCATCCCGTATCAAGACTGCTTTTGGAAAGTCCTCATTTTTGTATCCTTCAACGATGATGACGTGAGGATGGAAAAAGCTGAGGACTTCAATTAATTTGCTCAATGTATTGTCTTCGTTTATGTTTGCAAGAAGCTCAATAGTTCCTTCACCCTCAACCAGGGAAGCAATGGCACCCGAATGAAAATGCTTATGAGAGTCCTTCTGCAAAGCGTAATCGGGTTTCCCTCCGTGTCCATGATGCTTTAAAACAGCGGCTTCGTACTGATTGCCGCGCAGTTCTTTAATCAATGCTGATATGATAGTGGTTTTGCCGGAATTCTGGAATCCGGCAATTTGGAAAATCACTGGTTTTACCAAGGCCAGCTGCTTCCTTCCTGATCCTCGAGCAGAAGAATCTCCACTTCATCGCCTTTAGTGAAACCACGGGTACCGCCCGGCAAAACGGCCAGTGAATTGGCGCCTGCAAGGCTCATGACTATGCTGGACTTGTCTTTTCCGCTTGGAGCGGCAATGAGCTTTCCATTTTCAAAATAATAGCGGGTACGTACAAGGCGTGTAAAAGGATTAGCTTTTGTAAAGTCGCTTCCAAGCTGAGCACGCTCTTTTCGCAAATGCGGTTTTTCGGAAAACAGCATGGTACGGATAATCGGCCTTGCAAATAATTCAAAACCCACATAGCAGGCCGAAGGGTTTCCGGACAAGCCAAACAGGATTTTATTTTCAAAAGAAGCTACAGTTGTAACGCTTCCCGGACGCATCCCTACTTTATTGAACAGCACCTGTGCACCAAGCATTTGATAAATATCAGGAAGCAGGTCATAATCGCCAACTGAGACCCCGCCGGTAGTAATAAGGAGATCCACCTTGCTTAAGGCTTCCTTGATGGCCTGATAGCTTACATCCAGCTCATCTGCGAGTTTACCGAAGTAAATGAATTCACCGCCGGCCCTTGTTATTTGTGAGGAAATCATATGTGAATTGCTGTTCCTGATTTTACCTGGCTCAAGAGGCTCATTTACGTCAAGCAATTCAGATCCTGTCGCAAACAGCCCGATGACCGGTTTTTTTGCGACAGGAACAGAGTCATAGCCAAAGGTAGCAAGAACTGCTTTGATGCCGGGATTAATTTTTGTTCCTTTTTTTACGAGCATATCGCCAATTCTTGCATCTTCCCCTTTAAAAGAAACATTTTCTCCCTTTTTAATGGAACGCTTAAATGTAATGAATTTTTTTCCGTCTATTTCGGATTCTGAGGTAAGCTCGAGCATAATCACTGCATCGCATTGTTCAGGCATTTGTGTACCTGTCATAATACGGACAGCCTGATTTGCGCTTACAGGCACGCTTGGAACCATGCCCGCTCCGAGCTCTTCAATCACTTCAAACGTAAGCGGGTGATCCAAGGAGCCAGAAGAGGTGTCTTCCGAGCGCAAGGCAAACCCGTCATAAGGAGAACGGTCAAAATGCGGAACATCATGGGTCGCTGCTATATCCTCTGCTAAAAATCTTCCATCTGAATCTGCCAGTGAAACATATTCTTTTTCACCTGCTGGTTTTTTTTCCATGACTAACTTAACTGCCTCGGCTATACTGATTGGTTTTCTTCGTTCTGCCAAACTTCTTCAGCTCCTGTTTCTGTGAATGATATGTCCTGATTATGTAGGTTATTATTTATACTATATCAAAATCATTACCCTCATGACACGTTCAGGCACTTGAAGCACCCGAAATGCATCAGGCTATCGAAAAGCGTAGTCTTAACAAAAAAACACTCAGAGTAGAGTGTTTTAGTAAAATTATGAATTCCGCAATTTGCCAAGTTCTTCAGCAATTGCTTCCATTTCATTTGGGCTGAAGGTGCTTTTTTTCATAACCATTGCGTAAATTTCATGCAGTTCTTCATACATATCACCATTAAAATGGGAAGGCTTGATGGCACCGATATTCATGACCTTTAGCTTTTCCTTGATTGCTTCAATTATAAATTCCACATTTTCGGCTGTGTTTTTTGATAAATCCATGGATTTCACCCTTTCATGCACTCTTTCAAGATAAGTATTCTAATTTTTTCATGATTGTCCTGATAAGTCAATGAAAACTCACAGCTGTCAAGAGAAAGGAAAAAAATCATGCCTAACAAAAAAATTGGCGGCTCGGCACATGCTATTCCTGTTTTTAAGGAAACAATAATACCGTTAGGGCGTTTTTACCCGGCCTTAGCTTATTGCTTAAGGATAATAATGAGATGACTATATGGGAGTTTGTTTGAAGAGAAAAGGATGCTGCTTTAAAGGCAGCATGCACCCCAAGAGGAGGATAAGACATGGAAAATTACAATAGAGAGTACCGCAACACAGGAAAAAGCTGGTTTATGCAGGGGATGTTTTATGGAGCTATGGCAGGAGCAGCCATCAGTTTATTTGATCAAAGCACAAGGAAATCTGTACTTCAGGGAAGCAGACAATGCATGAGGAGCATGAAGGAATATTTGAAAAATCCCAATCAAACATTGCAACAGGTAAAAGAAGCAACAGGGAATATGCGTGCTACCATTGAGAAAATAGCAGATGACGCAGCTTTCATTTCTCAACGCGTAGAGGAAATGAAGAATATTCCGCCGCAGGTTGCGCACGTTGTTAAAGAAACAAAGGAAGCTTTTGCGACGGATCAAAGTGAGTATACGCCACCTTCTTACGAAGGGCGCGAGAATGCATCACGCAGTGTATAGACAGCTTGCAGGCTGCAGAAGGTGAGGGAAAAGGCGATATGGCAGGAGAGACAGGATGGACAAAAATTTCTTATTATGCGGAATTGATAAGGCGGTTAATGGGGGATGATGTGTCAGGATTGGCGGCCCAGCTGGCGTATTTCTTTTTGCTTTCCCTGTTTCCGCTTCTGCTTTTTTTAATGGCTTTGCTGCCATATTTGCCAATATCTCAGGATGATATCCTGAATTTAATTCGAGGATATGCCCCCTCTCAATCCATGGCTTTGATAGAGGATAATCTGAACCAGGTCATGAAGGGAAATGGAAAACTCCTGTCATTTGGGATCATAGCAACGATTTGGTCTGCATCCAATGGGATCAGTGCTATTGTACAGGCATTTAACCGGGCATATGATGTGAAAGAAACCAGGCCGTTTATTACAGCAAGGGCCATGTCGATACTATTGACAATTGCGATGGTCATTGTATTTGTGGTTGCTCTTTTGCTTCCTATCTTTGGAAGGGAGCTTGGATATTTTCTGTTTTCTGAGCTTGGATATTCAGGGCAGTTTTTTGCATTTTGGAATTCATTAAGATGGATCATCAGCTCGGCCATTTTATTTTTTGTTTTCCTGATATTATATCTGATTGCTCCAAACAAGAGGCTTAAGTGTGTAAGCGTACTTCCTGGGGCCATTTTTGCCACTGCAGGCTGGAGCATTGTGTCGCTCGCTTTTTCTTTTTATGTCAGAAGGCTTGGGCATTACACAACAACCTACGGGGGACTTGGCGGAATTATCGTGCTAATGACCTGGTTTTATCTGACAGGGCTGATTCTGATTATTGGCGGTGAAATAAACGCCATGGAAAGCGTCAGGAAAAAACCAAATTGTGAGTAGTATGCCAGCAGTTCCTTGATTTTTCACACTTGCTTTAACGAATACTATAGCTGATGGAAACATCAAAGGAGGCTACTCTAATGGCTAAAAAAGATGGCAGCACGAAGCAAAAAGGCAAAAAAAGCCCTAAGCATAAAACTTCCGGTTCAGCGAATGGCAGAAACGGATATCACTAAATGATAAAAAAGAACCAGTGGATTTTATTCACTGGTTCTCATATTTAATACATTGGCAGGGAAGTTTTATGCATCGGGTTTTACTTTACTTTTCCTAATTTCAGTAATCGGAGACTGTTCAAAATAACAATAATCGTGCTGCCTTCATGACCGATGACACCATAGGGGAGGTCAAGAAACTGAAGGAAATTGGATAAAATGAGCAGCATGATTACACTGATTGAAAAAATGACATTTTGTTTGATGATTTTGTTCATTTTTTTGGAAAGTCTCACAGCTTCTGCTATTCGGGAAGATCGTTTTTCATCAGTACCACATCTGCAGTTTCAAGGGCTACATCTGTTCCTTCGCCCATTGCAATGCCGACAGAAGCCGTCGCTAAAGCGGGAGCGTCGTTGATGCCATCTCCAACCATGGCCACTGTTCCAAACCGTTCTTTAAGCTTTTTAATTTCATCTACTTTTGTTTCCGGCAGGCATTCTGATACATACTCATTTATATGGCTTTCATCAGCAATCACTTTTGCCGTTTTTTCGCCGTCGCCTGTAAGCATGACCGTGTAGATATTTTCTTTTTTTAATTCTTCCATGGCAGCGGCTGTTTCGTCCCGGACAATATCCTTAAGAGTGACAATGCCTGCGATGCCAAGCTCATCCTTTGCAAAAACAATCGTTTTCCCCTGCTGTGCAAGAGTATGGGAAATAGAATCGTGAAAGGCTTCCGCTTCTTTTTTTCCGACAAAGTCTGCCCTTCCTATTTTCCAAAGTGAACCATCCATATAACCCTGCACACCGTTCCCTGATATATCCTCCATGGCCTGCGGCTTTGCCAATTTTTTCGTGACAGCTTCTTTGGCATATTTAACGATGGCTGATGCCAATGGATGATTGGAGTAATTTTCAATGGATGCAACAGAATATAAAAAGTCTTCCTCATTAAGATCTTCTCTGATTATTACATCAGTTACCACAGGCTTTCCCTTTGTAAGCGTTCCTGTTTTATCCAGGGCAATTGCCTTCAGGTTGCCTAAGTTTTCAAGATGAATGCCGCCCTTAAATAAAATACCGTGCCGCGCTCCATTTGAAATAGCTGAAAGGGTAGCGGGCATAATGGAAGCGACCAGGGCACAGGGAGATGCAACCACTAGCAGGATCATGGCCCGGTACAGCGTTTCATTCCAGCTCCAGCTTAAAAGGAAATGGGGTAAAAACATCATTGCGAATACTGCCAGCAGCACAACCTTCACATAAGTTCCTTCAAACTTTTCTATAAATAGCTGAGAGGGCGATTTTTCGCTTTGAGCAGTTTGGACGAGTAAAATAATCTTTTGGAAAAGCGTTTCACTGCTTGGTTTGGTAATTTCAGCAGTAATCGTGCCGCGCAGGTTTACAGTCCCCGCAAATATTTCATCATCAATAGTTTTCATTAAAGGAATGGATTCACCTGTAATGGCCGCTTCATCAATATTTGTCTGCCCTTCTGTAATGACCGCATCGGAAGGAACTCTCTCCCCTGGCTTCACGATAATGCGGTCGCCAACATTAAGCTTCGCCACAGGAACTCTTTCTTCAATTCCGCTTAGTGTAATCCGAAGTGCTTCTTCAGGCTGAAGATTCATTAAGGAGGAAATTTCCTTGTGGCTTTTATTCATCGTATAAGTTTCAAGGGCACCGCTCACTGCAAATATGAAGATTAAAATAGCGCCTTCTGTCCAATAGCCGATGATGCTGGAACCTATGGCTGCAAGAATCATCAGCATTTCTACATTTAATTCCCTATTTTCAATGGTTTCCTGAATGCCTTCCTTTGCTTTAGCATATCCGCCGATAATAAAAGCAAAAAGGTAAGTGACAATTGAGGCGGTGTTTAAATCAGTTTTGGCAAGCAGCCAGCCGGCCAAAATCAGTACACCGCTGAATAAAGCGCAAATGAGTTCGATATGAGGTTTTGCTTTTTCCAATAGCGAGCTATTTTTAACAATAGGCTTATCTTGCTTTAATACATTTGTTTCTGCAGACATAGTATCCCTCCAAATATTGTCAAACATTTTATTGTAAAGTCATGATTGATATTTACACCATTATCCTTTTAGCGCTATGCTGCGGCGGCCTATGGAATAGGAATGTGCGAAGATGTTTGTGTACCGCACATTTTTAATTAATTGAGAAAGATACTCAGCATCAATGCCCCTATAAAATGACGAAAGCTGCCATCGAAGAGCGATGACAGCATGATACATAAATAAATGGATAATATTCTTTTTCCTGCATTTATAATACCATATTTCATGTTAGAAATTAAAGGTATTTGATTGCAGATAGCAGGTAATTCAGCAATTTAATTATAGAGTAAGTGTTGACTCGGAATGGTTATTCACTCCGGAAGATTTTTTGAAAGATATAAGGGCGAAAAAAATCATAAGAAGCATAAAACTAATCACAAAGAAAAAGCTTCCTTTAAAGAATTGTATGACGATTCCGCCGATAAACGGCCCGGAAATGCTTCCAAAGCTGAAGAAAATTCCGCATAAAAGATTTCCTGTAGGCAGCAAGTTTTTAGGAAGCAAATCTGCCATATAACTGATGCCGAGAGAAAAGGTTGAGCCTACCATCATGCCTGACAACAGGAAGCATAAAAACAGCCCAAGGGAGGAGGCGCTCAGAAATCCGGCTGCTGTAAAAATGAAGAATCCGGCAAGAAGAACGAATAGTAAGACTTTTTTTCTTCCGTAGCGGTCGCTCATCATTCCAAGAGGCAGCTGGGAAATCAGGCTGCCTGCAGCAAATGCGGGAACAATAATGGAAACCTTGCTGAGATCAATTCCTTCCCTAAGTGCGTAAACAGGGAAATTCCCATTAAGCGACGCTTCAAGAAAACCATATCCAAAAGGAGGCAAAAACGCGACCCATGCATATTTGCTGACCTTTGAAAAGCGTTTCATCGTACTTAGAAAGGAAGCAGTTTCAATTTCATGATCATGATCTGGCCGCTCATTTTTCAGTAAAAAGACAGTAAACCAAGTTAATAGGCTAAGTGCGGAAGAGACGATGAATGGCAATGCTTCATTAATTTCTAAAAGCTTTGTCATAAGCGGGCCGACTGTAAAACCAATGCTGAAAAATAATCCGTAAATGGATATATTCCTGCCGCGCTTATTCTCAGGCGAAACTCCAGTGATCCATGTTTGTGTGGCAAAATGGAGCATATGGTCGCCAATGCCAATGCATACCCTTAAAAAGAACCAAAACCAAAAAGATTTCCAGACCGGAAAGAGTGCCAGAGAAATGATGACTGTTAGCCCGCCGGCGAGAATCAGGGGTTTATAACCGAATTTGCGGAGGGGGTTCTCCATTAAAGGAGAGACCAGCAAAATTCCTGCATATAAGGCAGTTGCATTAAGTCCGTTCATGGAAGAGCTGACACCATCATGCTCAAATATGACTGCAATTATCGGAAGCAGCATACCCTGTGAAAATCCTGAAATTCCAACGATACTTACCAAAACTGCAATTAATAATTTCTGGTTCATAGCATTTCTCCTAATATAATTTACACTAATGATGTTACATGGATAATAGGTGATTAGGCAAGAGATATTAGGGTATAGAATTTTATCCGCTTCAATGGGAAGTAAACCCCTGCAGATGAAACTTTCACTTTGAGACAAAAGATTGAGAATAATAAAGAGGAGGATGTGGACAGGGGCTTGTGAAGAATAAAGCCAAATACGATACATATAAGGGAAAAAGGTACAAAAAATAAAAAATACAGCATTAAAGAAGTGAGGATATAAAATGGGGAATAAATTCTTTATGATTTTGCTTGCAGCAGGTCTTCCGCTTTCTGTTGCGGGCTCTCTGCTGGACTGGCCGAGTGTAATTATGTTTATCATCTACTGCTTAACAATCATCTCTCTGGCCAGTTTTATGGGGAGGGCAACAGAAAGTCTTGCCATTGTAATGGGGCCGAGAATAGGCGGGCTGTTAAATGCCACCTTTGGAAATGCGGTTGAGCTGATCATTTCCATTTTTTCTTTAAAAGCGGGCCTTATCGGAGTAGTGCTTGCTTCTTTAACGGGTTCCGTTCTTGGGAATTTGCTCCTTGTTGCAGGCTTATCTTTCTTTCTCGGAGGAACAAAGTTCAAAAGGCAGAAATTCAATATTTTTGATGCCAGGCATAATGCAGGATTGCTGATTTTCGCCGTAGTTGTGGCATTTGTGATTCCAGAAGTGTTTTCCATGAGGATGAAGGAAACAGAAACGATGACATTAAGCATCGGGATCTCCATCATTTTAATTCTTCTGTATTTGGCTGCACTATTCTTTAAGCTTGTAACACATCGGGGTGTATACTTGCCGAACAAAGAAGAGGGAAAGGCGGAAGAAGAGGAAGAAGAACCGGAGTGGAGCAAAAAGACTGCAATGACTGTATTGGCTGCGTCAACAGTCGCCGTAGCTTATGTTTCAGAAAATCTTGTCCATACCTTTCATACAGTTGGTGAAGCATTTGGGTGGACGGAATTATTTATCGGGGTCATTATTGTGGCAATCGTGGGAAATGCAGCGGAACATACTTCGGCCGTATTAATGGCTCTGAAGAATAAAATGGACGTAACGGTTGAAATTGCTGTCGGCTCTACTCTGCAGGTGGCGATGTTCGTAGCGCCAGTCCTTGTGCTTGTATCACTATTTTTCCCGGATACCATGCCATTGGTATTTTCTATGCCTGAACTGATCGCAATGATTACCGCTGTTTTTCTATTGATCATGATATCCAATGACGGAGAAACAAACTGGTTTGAGGGGCTTACCCTTATTGCCGCGTATATCATTATGGGCATCGGATTTTATCTGTTATAAAGGCTTTTCTATACTTGTCTGCTGTTATCCGCCTATAGCACTCAATCCGCACGCGGGTACAGATTTTTTGTAAGTGAAATTTCCCAGCCATAAAAAAATGACTCTGCTGAATACATTGCAGAGTCATTTTTACGTTCCATTTTCTAACGTTAAGTACATACAGTCATCCAAAATTATCATCATTCTTTTTTGCCGGAAAAGCGATTAAATAATTCTAGAATGCTCACATCCTTTTGCTTATGGTATAAAAAAATCAGCGAATTCGTTTTTATTCCTGATAGCCTGTTATCGTGTTCTCGCGATAAACATTCCTCCCTTTAGCTAAGGTGTGTTTGAACGATTTCGCCTCCTTGCTGTTAAGATAGTTTTAGTATACAACGTAAATGTAAAATTGTAAATATTCAGAACTTTACAATTTCATTACAATGAAAATATTTTTGAGCGCCAGCATCTGTGCATAGAATGCCATTGCAACGAGAACGATAAGTAACAATAGAATAACCTTCTTCAAAAGGAGCGTAAACACCATGAAAAGATTGATAAATGTACTATTACTTAGCTTACTTATCTCGTTGTGCCCTGCCGCCATTTCTGCAGAAAATAAAAATGCTGAAGATTATACAGTGCTGCAGCAAACTAAGGTGCCGCAGTCTGTGCTGAACATTGCCAAGGAAAATACCTATCCAAACCCGGATCAGGATCTTCCCTATTTGCAGCCAAGTTCATTGGCCAAGCAATTGACTTCGGCAGCAAAAGTTAAAATTGAAAACCCTGAGCTGATTCACATGCTGAATGAATCAGCGATTGCCAAGGCACCGCTCGCATTTGGCTACAGGGCGACCATTTATTTGGGGCATTGGGCGCTGAGTTATCAGTCCGCGGAAACCTCACCTAATTGGGATTATCAAAAAATAAATACCAATTACTTTGATAATCGCGGAAATACCGACATTTACAAAATCCATTACGTTCAAGAAACCCAAAAAACAGTACGCGGAGGACTTACAGCTAAGATTCCTTCCACGGAAGATGTGCAAAAGATGATGCTTTTGAAGGCCATCGAGAAAACAGGTTTGCCGCTATCCTTTGAAACCGTCATTGGTGCCGGAACGAAAAAGGATCAGGTGTATAATATTCCGCCAAGCAGGCTTGGTTATTTGAATGCCTACGCTTCGGCCGTGAACGAAAAAGGAAAAGTCACATATGGTGAAGTGTACCTGGTGCTGAAGGGAAGCAAAAAGCATTTGATGGTAAAAAATATTACCTCTCAGGGAATTGGCGCCTGGATTCCCGTACATGATCATCTGTCCTTTAGCTTCACAGCAGCTGTACAGCCAAAATAAACCAATCGCCCGCCCCACTAGGGGACGGGCGATTATTTGATTAAAGAGCATGATTTGTTTTTAAATATTTGTCTTCATGCTGCGGAAATCAGTATTTGCGTAGTAGGCATTTTTGACAAGAACGTTAGGTCCAAGGCATCTTACTGAAGAACAATGGCAATTAAGCTGAGCGGCCAGCTTCGAGTTCATCCATGTTTCATAAGACTGAGACAGAGGGCTTGTTGTTATATTGCCCAGTGAAGGAGCGTCACCGAAATCTGTTACAATGACTTCTCCTGTGAAAATATTTACATTAAGACGTGAGCGGCCATCCGGATCATTTCGGACAGTCACTTTTTTCGAACTATACAGCCTCTTAAGCAGTTCGAGATCTTCAGGTGTGCTGCTGCACGGATAAAACGGCAGAGTTCCAAAGAGCATCCAGACATCTTCATTTCTGATATCGAGTAGATGATGAATGGCTTCCCTTGTCTTTTCCAAAGGCAGGGTTTCAAGTGCTGAAGCAAAATCGCTCGGATACATAGGATGCACCTCATGGCGTTGGCATCCCATTTCTTCAGTGATTTGTTTATGTATGTGCTCAAGATGTGGCAATGTACGCTTGTTCAGCATTGTTTCTGCTGAAACAAGAACTCCTGCCTGAGATAGGGCACGTGAATTTTCAATCATTCTATTAAAAAGTTTAGCTCTTTGCTCGCGTGTCGGCTTTCGATCCATCATGGCAAAGCCGCCATCAATAAAGTCATCCAGCGTTCCCCAGTTGTGTGAAATGTGAAGAACGTCGAGATACGGGGCAATTTCCAAATAACGCTCAAGATCAAGAGTCAGGTTTGAATTGATCTGTGTACGGACACCTCTGCGGCGCGCATATTGAAGCAGCGGCAGTACATAGTTTTTCACGCTTTTCAGCGATAACATAGGTTCCCCGCCGGTAATGCTCAAGGACCTTAAGGCCGGAATTTCTTCAAGACGTGATAAAAGGAGTTCAAGAGGAAGCGCCACTGGATCTTTGGGCTGAAGGGTATAACCGACAGCACAGTGTTCACAGCGCATATTGCAAAGTGTGGTTGTTGTGAATTCCACATTTGTCAGGGCCAGCTTGCCATATTGTTCAATATCCATATATGCTTCCCATGGATCATGTTCAGGTGTGATAGGGTTTAAAAGATTTCTTTCTGAAAGTTTCATTATTTTATCTCCTTACTTTTTAGCACTCAATTATTATGGTGAAGGTGCGGGGGAATGTCAATGAATTAAAGTGAGTCCCTCCAAGCTTTCTTATATGGATTGCACTTTTTGCCTGATTTCGGTAGGATAAAGTGAAACTTCCATCAATGGGGGAAACTCGATTATCAGGATACAGTGAGACTAAAGACAGAAGGAGACTGCAATATGGGAAAACCAATACAAAGCAAAGACGGACAATTAAAGTACTTGAAGGAGCGCTTAAATATGTTTATGGAGGTGCTTGAAAACATTGATCCTGAAAGCACAGAACTGGATGACATCGATCGATTGATTGTTATCATTGATGAGCTTGAAACAAAAATTGAACAATTCAAAGCACGTGAAGAGTAAGCTCTTCATTTTATGATTTTCATGCTCTGAACATGCTAAACCCTTGTGAAGTGCCGCAGGGTTTTTCTTTTTGGCTGTTTTCGTAAAACTTTGCTGCTATGAAACAAGGTGGCTGATTTCCGCTCCAGGATGCTCGCTTTCCGCAGGGTCTCACGTGTTCCGCTAATCTAAGCTCTAAGCAGGAGTCTCGCACCTTAGGGACTTAACAATGGGATCGCCTCACAGAACACATTAAAAAAACAACAATCTTTAAGAAAGAGCCTTCTTTTTCCCCCTCATGCTGCATTTCAGTCATGCATTATAAGTGAAATGAGTATAGCCCGTATACTGGAAGATTTGGCTTAACTGCTGATTTCCGCCCTAGACGAAAAACTTCCCGGCGTCGTCTCGCCTGTGCCGAATATCTTCCATTTCAATCAGTACCTTAACAGTAAAACAGGACTCCCCGTACTAGACGGGAAGTCCTGCTTACTATTACTGAATGGAAATAATGCCGCTTTCTCCTTGTTCAGCTTTTCCTTGCTTCTTTACATGAAGCTTTGTCAGGTTCGTAAAGATAACAGGTGTAATAGTAGAAGATGCATTATTTTTTATAAAATCAAGATTGAATGTCAGGATTTCCTGGCCTTTTGCAACTCCTTCTCCTTCATTAACATGAACAGTAAATCCCTCGCCTTGAAGGTTGACTGTATCGAGGCCAACATGGATCAGGATCTCATACCCTTCTTTGGATCGAATGCCAATTGCATGCCTGGTCGGAAAGATGTTGATGATTTCACCGTCCACAGGCGAAACTACAGAGCCATTCACAGGCAATATACCAAAACCATCACCCATCATTTTTTGTGAAAATACCGGATCGGGAATTTCCTCTATCGAAATGATTTCCCCATCGATCGGCATTACAAAATTCTCATTATTCAATGGGAGCATGCCGGCTGTTACCGGCACATCCTGGCAGTCGCTGCTGTCCATACTTACAGCACTCATATCCAATCTCTTCATGGCATCAGCAACGAATTCCACTTCTGTACCGACGATTATTTGCAGATTTTTTTTATTTAACTTCATAACGCCTCTTGCTCCATGAGCTTTTAAGGAGGAATCATCTACCTTTTCCATGTCTTTCACATTCAGGCGAAGGCGTGTTGCGCAGTTATCAATATTTGAGATATTTTCTTTACCGCCAATATCATTAATAAAATGATAGGCCATCCTTTCAAACTTATCGCTGCTCAATGTGACAGGTGCAGAGGTCTCCTGTTCCTGCCCGAGTTCAATGTCATCTTCGCGGCCGGGCGTTTTAAGATTAAAGGCTTTGATTAAGAAATAAAAAACAAGGAAATAAATGATAGCATAAATTACTCCGACCAGCAGGATCAATAATGGTTTTTGTGCAATGTTAAAATTCAGCACATAATCAATGGCACCCGCTGAAAAAGTGAATCCATCTTTAATTCCGAGCAGGGAAGTTATCCACATAGAAAGCCCTGTTAATACAGCGTGCACTCCATATAGAAGGGGTGCTATAAACATAAATGAAAACTCGATGGGTTCTGTAATTCCTGTAAGGAAGGATGTAAGGGCGAGCCCTATGAACATCCCTGAAACTTGCTTTCTTTTTTCTGGCTTGGCTGCTGCAATAATGGCAAATGCCGCAGCAGGAAGACCGAACATCATGACCGGGAAGAAGCCAGTCATGTAAGACCCGGCAGTCGGATCGCCGGCAAAGAATCTGGCGATATCCCCGGCTTTACCCTGATATTCACCAAACTGGAACCAAAATAGGCTATTTAAAACATGGTGCAAGCCTAATGGAATCAGCAGGCGATTTAATAATCCAAAAAGACCTGATCCGACGGCTCCTAAATCAATCAGCCAATTTCCGACTGCGTTGATGGCATCCTGTACCGGCGGCCAGGCATATCCTGCGATTCCTGCTAAAATAACCATCGCAAGTGATGTTATGATCGGAACAAAACGCCTTCCGCTAAAAAAGCCGAGCCATTCAGGCAGCTTAATATCATGAAACCGATTATATAAAAGACCAGCAATGATCCCCGCTATAATACCGCCGAGAACCCCCATATTAATGCCCTTGTCCAACGATTTCGCGCCTTCTGTCAATACTAAATAACCAATGGCCCCTGAAAGTGCTGCAGCGCCATTGCTGTCCTTAGCGAATCCCATGGCCACCCCAATTGCAAAAATTAAGGGCAAATTTGCAAAAACGGCGTTTCCTGCATTTAGTATAAAGGGAATATCTAATAAATCAGGCTGTCCAAAACGCAGCAAAAGTCCGGCAGCGGGCAATACAGCAATAGGAAGCATTAGTGCTTTTCCGATTCGTTGCAAAAATCCTAACATATGTCCTCACTCCTATTCTTCATTGTATTAACAGTAATGAAAGCGATTAACGGAAACATCATATCATGCAAATTATGTATATGTCTATACCAATTTCAGCTAATGAAGTAATTGAAAACTGGGTTTTAACTGATTTTAAAAGGATATTATTCATGAGAATTTGTAAAACTTCAATACTGATTCTAAACTGTAGTTGAATTGCAGGGGGGAGAATCTGTAGGGGGACAGCAGACAAGATGTGCTTGGCCAATAAAAAAATAATGTTAAATAAAATTGGTATAGACGACTATAAATGGTTGATGATAAAGTAAAGATGTGAAACTGAAAGGAAGTTATGAATATGAATTCCATAGACAATCCTATTTTACTTAAAGACATTGAAATTTATACAGCCAGCAAAATTATCGATCATGGATTCATTAAAATAAAAAATCAAAAAATTATTGAGCTGGGACCTCTTGAAGACTTGGCCGATGAAGAAGATTTCAAGATTTTGAAGATACCTGGGAGCTATACCGCAGTTCCTGGATTTATTGATGTCCATATACATGGAGTAAATGGCGCTGATGTGATGGATGCAACCACAGAAGCGCTGGAGACGATGTCCGGGGCATTGCCAAAGGAAGGGACAACAAGCTTTTTGGCTACGACGATGACACAAGCAGTTAAGGAAATTGAAAAAGCGCTGCAAAACGCGGGAGAGTATATTTCAGACCGCCAAACTCCAGGCAATGCTGAGGTGCTCGGAATTCATCTGGAAGGGCCATTTGTTAATGCAAATAAAGCAGGGGCCCAGCCTGTCCATCATATAAAGGATCCTGATTTAAAGCTGTTTAAAAGCTGGGAGAACCTTGCGGGCGGCACAATCAAGCTGGTCACCCTGGCACCGGAACAGCCAGGCGGCCTTGAGATGATCCGCTATCTAAAAGAAAACGGCATTATTGCCTCTATAGGACACTCTGATGCTACCTATGAGGAAGTTATGGATGCGATTGATGCAGGGGCCAATCATGTTACACATTTATACAACCAGATGAGAGGACTTCACCATCGCGAGCCAGGAGTTGTCGGAGCGGCGTTTCTGAGAAACGAATTAAAAGCTGAACTTATTGCAGACGGAGTTCATGTACGCCCGGAAATGGCGGCGCTTGCTCTAAAGCAGAAAAGCAAAGACGGCCTGATTTTAATAACTGATGCCATGCGGGCAAAATGCCTGAAAAATGGACAATATGACCTCGGCGGCCAGGACGTTACAGTAGAAAATGGCAAGGCGGTTTTGGCGGACGGAACGCTTGCAGGCAGCATTCTGAAGTTAGGAAAAGCAGTTACGAACATTATTTCCTTTACAGGCTGCACGCTTTGGGATGCCATTAAAATGGCTTCCTCAAATCCTGCCAGGCAATTAAATATTTATGACCGGAAAGGAAGCATTGAGGCAGGAAAGGATGCAGATATAGTCATTCTTGATGAAAATCTCGAGGTATATCTTACATTATGCCGAGGGGAGATTGCATATATCAGAGGAGGAATTGCAGAATGAAAACAATTAAAGTTAAAGATTACGAAGAAATGAGCCAAAAAGCTGCCGAATACATTATTAAAAAAGTGCGCAATAACCCCAAGATTACACTTGGCCTTGCAACTGGAGGAACACCTGTTGGAACATACAGAAACCTAATTGAAGACCATGAAAAAAACGGCACCTCCTACAAGCATGTCACAACCTTTAATCTGGACGAGTATGTGGGCCTTCCTCAGGAAAATCCGCAAAGCTATCGTTCCTTTATGGATAATAACCTTTTTAACCATATTGATATTAATAAAACGGAAACACATGTCCCAAACGGAAATAAAGAGACACTTCATACAGAATGTAAAAGCTATGAAAAGACACTAATCGACCATGGCGGCGTGGATCTTCAGGTTCTAGGAATTGGAAGCAATGGCCACATAGGTTTTAATGAGCCGGGAACGTCATTTGAATCCAAAACCCATATTGTTGACCTTGCACCATCTACTATAGAAGCAAACAGCAGGTTTTTCGAAAGCGAGCAAGAGGTTCCGACACAGGCGATTACAATGGGTATTCAAACGATCATGAACAGCAGGGAAATTCTCCTTATCGTTTCTGGAGAAAATAAGAGAGATGCCCTGTTTCAGCTTTTGAATGGAGAAGAAGTGACAGAGAGCTTCCCTGCCTCGGTGCTCAGAAACCACCCGTGTGTTACAATCATTGCAGATGAAGCAGCAAGTGCAAACATCAAATATGGTATTTAAAGGAAAGGTTCGGTTGAATGGCGAATGATAAATAAAAATTCTCCTATTCCTATCTATTATCAGCTGGAGGAGCATATAAAGGATCTGATTGAAAACGGCGAGTTAAAACCGGGAGATTCGCTTCCTGCCGAAAGAGAGTATGCCGAAAAATATCAAATAAGCAGGATGACTGTCAGGCAGGCATTTACACAGCTTGTTAACGCAGGATACCTGCATCGGCTGCAGGGGAAGGGCACATTTGTATCTCAGCGGAAAATAGAACAGCCTCTTCAGGGCCTGACCAGTTTTACAGAGGATATGAAGGCAAGAGGCCTTGCGCCTGGCAGCCAATTAGTGAACTTTGAAATCATTCCTGCAGCAAGCCAGATTGCCAACACTTTATCCATTGGTGAATATGGCCCTGTTTACGAAATAAAAAGAATCCGACTGGCAGATGACGTGCCGATGGCTTTGGAGACAAACTACATTTCCGCTAATCTTATTAAAGGCCTTACAGAAGATATCGTAAACCGCTCTTTGTATGCCTATATAGAGGAACAGCTTGGCTTTCACATTGATCATGCTTCCCAGGTCATTGAGTCATCAATTGCGAATAAAATGGAAGCAAAATTCTTGAAAATCCAAACAGGTTCGCCTGTTATGCGAATTGAGAGAAATACTTTTTTGGAAGATGGCACTCCGGTTGAGTTTGTTAAATCCTCTTACCGTGCAGATCGTTATAAATTCATGATTTCTATGAAACGCTGAAACAAAAAGGTGGCAGCTCTTAATATGTTCAATCCATATTTTAAGAAAATTAAACAACTGATAGATACCGAATGAAATTGGAGCGCTTAACCACGCAGCAAGTAAAATTGCAGAGTGCATCCAAAACAATGGAATACTCCATGTTTTCGGCTGCGGACATTCCCATATGCTGGGTGAGGAGCTCTTTTACCGGGCAGGAGGGCTTGTGCCTGTCAGTCCGATTTTAATCGAAGATTTAATGCTGCATAAAGGCGCCGTACGTTCCTCTAAGCTCGAACGGCAAAATGGCCTTGGCCGGGAGTTTATGCAGCATATTTCCATAGAGCCGGGAGATGTCATGATTGTTGCTTCTACTTCTGGCAGAAATCCCGTCCCGATTGATGTGGCAGATACAGCAAGGGAAAGGGGCGCCTTTGTGATTGCAATCACTTCGCCCCGCTATGCCAATACTCAATCGTCTCGGCATAGCAGCGGGAAATACCTTTATCAAGCAGGTGATCTTACAATTGATAACCACATTGAAGCTGGAGACACACTTATGAAGGAAGAAGCACTAGATATTGGTTTTGGCTCTGGATCAACTATCATTGGAATGGCCATACTTAATGGAATCATAACAGAAGCCGTAAACATAATGATTTCAAAAGGTTTTACACCACCTATATTTAAAAGCGGCAACGTGGACGGTGCAATGGAGCATAACCGCAAGCTGATTGACCGCTATAAAAACAGAATTCCGATGCTGGAATCCTGACTAAAGATGAGCAGATGCTCATCTTTTTTTTAGGCTGTTTTCGTAAACTTTGTTGCTATGAAAAAAGGGGGTTGATTTCCGCTCCAGGATGCTCGCTTTCCGCGGGGCAGGCGGTGAGCCTCCTCGGCTGAGCCTGCGGGGTGTCACCTTCCCGCTAATCCCGCAGGAGTCTCGCACCTTACGCTCCAATCAACCTGACTTAACAATGGGAACGCCTCACATAACAAATTAAAAAAACAACAATCTTTAAGAAAAGAGCCTTTTTTTATGATTCCAAGCAGCACGGCGAAAAACAGCAAACAGTCCCAAACATCATCTTTTCGAAATAAAACGTTAGATGTATAATGAAACGGGGAAATGACTAAATTTTCTTAAGTTTATGTTCTAAGCATTCAGCACAGGGGAATGACCAAGAGGGGGAAATGCAGTATGAATATCGAGAAATTTCAAGAAAGCATGTACAGCTTAATTGTGGAAACGTCTACAAACCTTCCGAAAGATGTGCGCAGAGCCATTAAACAGGCGAAGCAGCTTGAAAATGCGGGAACCCGTTCTGCCATGAGTTTATCAACCATCACTGAAAATATAACAATGGCAGATGACAATGTATCGCCGATTTGCCAGGATACAGGTCTGCCGACTTTTAAAATCAAAACGCCGGTTGGGGTAAACCAGCTTGAAATTAAAAGTGCGATCAAAAATGCAATGGTATTGGCTACAAAAGCTGGTAAGCTTCGCCCAAATGCAGTTGATTCATTGACAGGGGACAACAGCGGAGACAATCTTGGCGAAGGATTGCCAGTCATGAAATTCGAACAATGGGAAAAGGATTATATAGACGTCCGCCTGATTTTAAAGGGCGGCGGCTGTGAAAATAAAAACATCCAGTATAGCCTGCCGTGTGAACTGGAAGGACTTGGAAAAGCAGGACGTGATTTAGACGGAATCCGTAAATGCATTCTTCATTCTGTGTATCAGGCTCAGGGACAAGGGTGCAGCGCAGGATTTATCGGAGTGGGCATCGGCGGTGACCGTTCATCCGGCTATGATTTGGCCAAGCAGCAGCTTTTCAGGAGCAATGAGGATGTTAACCCGCATGAAGATCTTAGAAAGCTTGAAGAATATATTATCAAAAACGCCAACGAGCTTGGAATCGGAACCATGGGCTTTGGCGGGGAAACGACTCTTTTAGGCTGCAAAATCGGCGTCATGCACCGTATACCTGCAAGCTTCTTTGTATCTGTTGCCTATAACTGCTGGGCTTTCCGCAGGCTTGGAGTGACCATCCATCCGGAAACCGGGGAAATCAATGAATGGCTATATCAGGAAGGCGAAAAAATTGACTTTGGAGCTGAAAGAGAAACAGCTGACATTGAATCAGCAGCTGCAGCAGAGGCTGAAGCACCGGCCAGCCGTGAAGTGGTATTGACTGCTCCGATCACGGAGGAACAGATCCGTGAATTAAAAGTAGGCGATGTAGTCCATATAAATGGAATGATGTACACAGGACGCGATGCAATCCATAAATATCTGTCCGAACATGATTCACCTGTAGATTTGAATGGCCAGATCATCTACCACTGCGGTCCGGTCATGCTAAAAGACCAGGAAGGCAAATGGCACGTAAAAGCTGCCGGCCCTACAACAAGCATTCGTGAAGAGCCGTATCAAGGAGATATCATGAAAAGGTTCGGCATCCGCGCTGTAATCGGAAAAGGCGGGATGGGCCCTAAAACGCTTGCTGCCCTGCAGGAGCACGGAGGCGTTTACCTGAACGCTATCGGGGGCGCAGCACAATATTATGCAGACTGCATCAAGTCTGTTGAAGGTGTCGACCTAACACAGTTCGGCATTCCGGAAGCCATGTGGCACTTAAAGGCAGAAGGCTTCACGGCAGTCGTGACCATGGATTCCCACGGAAACAGCCTGCATAAAGACGTACAGCAATCCTCACTTGAGAAGCTGTCACAGTTTAAAGAGCCTGTGTTTAAATAAAGAACCGTCAGTGAAAAACGTCAGCTTCCCTATCAGGAGCTGGCGTTTTTTTTATGGGGAATTACAACATAAAACACAATTGGCCCGAACATATAATCTGGCTCTAATAGAAGGTGATTTCGCTCGATTCATAGAGGAATTGGCTCTAATGGAGCTTGATTTGGCACTATTATCCAAATGAATGGAAATTAGCTGCTGATATTCTTTTTTAAAAAAACAGCTCTCGCCCGGACAAACATAAGAGCTTGTACATAAGGTATAGAGAAAGGAGAGTGATTACTACATGAATAACAATTACAAGCATAACAATTACATCTTATACTTTCTTGCCATCTTGAGCGGCTTTGCTTTGGTTATTCTTCCGGGACTAGTGACAGCTGGTGCGCTTGCTTCCTTCGTTGCGTCCATCGCCCCTGTTGCTATTAGCATTGGCTTGATTACTGTTGTTGTTTTCTCTCTTGTTTTAATTTATTTGGCATTTAAATCACTATTTGCCTAAGAAATAAAACGGGGGCTCTATATTCAAAATAGGGCCCTTTTCTATGCCGTATATTTTCCCTCCAACTCCAAACAATAAAAAAAAGAAATGGATGGAGGAAATAAGATGAAGAAATATATTCTCCTGATCATGCTGTTCATACTGCTGCCTTTGCACGCAAATGCCGGGCCGTCTAATACATCTTATAACTGGGGTTTTAATAAAGGGAAAAACGGACAGCCGGCTGAAGCAGGGACCAGGTACGATAACATGATAAAAAAATATGGTGCAGTCTATAAAGGGGATTCTGCTAAAAAAGAAATTTACTTAACATTTGATAATGGCTATGAAAACGGCTATACCGGAAAAATTCTGGATGTTATGAAAAAGCAACATGTGCCTGCCGCATTTTTTGTAACAGGACACTACTTAAAATCAGCTCCAGACCTTGTGAAAAGGATGGCGGCGGAAGGGCATATTGTCGGGAATCACTCTTGGAGCCATCCAGATATGTCAAGAACCGCAGATGATGTCATTAAATCCGAGCTGCAAAAGGTAAAAGATGAAACACAGAAAATCACGGGACAAAAAACGATGAGCTACTTAAGGCCTCCGCGAGGGGTGTTCAGTGAGCGGACTATGGATGTTGCCAGAAAAGAGGGGTATTATCATATTTTCTGGTCTCTTGCTTATAAAGATTGGATTACCGATGAGCAAAAGGGTGCGCAATATGCACATGATGCTGTAATGAAGCAAATTCATCCTGGAGCGATTTTGCTGCTTCACACTGTTTCCAAGGATAACGCGGACGCTCTGGACTCGATCATCACGGATTTGAAAAAACAGGGCTATGTATTTAAAAGCCTTGATGATTTAATGATAAAAGATCAATTGCCGGATAAAATGCTTTATTGATGAAGCGGCATTAAAGTGCAAGAGCTGTCTCTTTGCTTTGATGCCGTTTTTTCTATTGAGCTTATTATTGATGGAGACAAGTATTATTGCCGGAAACATGCTATAATACGTGGAAAACTGCTAAAGGAAGATGACTGTGTGGACTGAAAAATTATCGGTGCAGGCCCCTTATAACTTTGAACTGGTTCTTGAACGCCTGCTGCTTGATCCGCTGCATGCAGTGGACGTGGAAAACAAAACTGTTAAGGTCCCTCTTACTATAGAAGGAAATCCTCTGGTGTTCACAGTAAAAAGCCTGGGAAATACAGAGGAACCGCTCTTTGAAATTCATGGTGAAACAACGGAATTTAAAGACATGGCACTGCAGCGCATAAAGAAAATTTTTCATTGGCATCAGCCTTTGCATACAATAGCTTTGCATTTCGAGGGCTCGGATTTAAAAGAAATATTCGCTGAACATCGCGGAACGGCCATCGTTCTAGATTTTGATTATTACAGCTGTTTAGTTAAATGCATTATCCATCAGCAATTGAACCTTGCCTTTGCCCATACCCTTACGGAGAGGTTTGTGCATGCATTCGGCTTTCAAAAGGACGGGGTATGGTTTTACCCTTCTCCTGAAACAGCTGCCGCACTGACAGTTGAGCAGCTGAGAGAGCTTCAATTCAGCACCCGAAAAGCAGAGTACGTGATTGGGCTTTCTGGTCTGATTGCAGATGGTAGCTTGAATCTTGAGGAACTGGCTCAAAAGCCAGATGAAGAAATCATCAATACATTAATAAAGATACGGGGGATTGGAAAATGGACAGCCGAAAACTTTCTTTTATTCGGTGCAGGGCGTCCTAATCTTTTCCCAAAAGCAGATATCGGCATCCAAAATGCGCTGAAGCAATTATACGGACTGGATGTTAAACCAAATCAGGATGAAATGGAAAGCTACAGCAAGAGCTGGGCGCCATTTTTAAGCTATGCTTCCCTTTATTTATGGAGAAGCGTTGAAAAACGGAGTGAGAAGAAATGAAAACAGATGAAAACCAATTGGAAGTTAACCAAACCTTCCCGTTAACAATAAAAAGACTGGGCATTAACGGTGAAGGAGTCGGCTATTTTAAACGAAAAGTCGTCTTTGTGCCAGGAGCTCTTCCAGGGGAAGAAATTGTGGCTGAAGCTGTTAAAGTACAGTCTAAATTCTCAGAAGCAAAGATTAAAACAATACGCAAACCTTCCCCAGACCGCATCAACCCTCCTTGTCCGGTGTATGAAGAGTGCGGCGGATGCCAGCTTCAGCATATGAGCTACAGCAGGCAGCTCGCAGAAAAACGTGATATTGTGATTCAATCCATGGAGCGTTACGGTAAAGTTTCATTGGACTCGTTAAATATCAAAGAAACGATTGGTATGGAAGATCCGTGGTTTTACCGTAATAAAAGCCAGTTCCAGGTCGGCCTTAAAAACGGAAAAGTGATTGCTGGGCTATATGGACTGAATTCACATGATTTGATTGATATCCCTAATTGCATTGTACAGCACCCAAAAAGCAATAAAGCAACAAGGATGATTAAGAAAATCCTTACAAATCTTGGCATTTCAATTTATAACGAGAGAAAGAAAAAAGGCGCTATCCGGACAATCATCACCCGTGTAGGATTTGAAACCGGCGAAGTCCAGGTCGTGCTTGTCACAAACACGGAAGAGCTGCCGCAAAAGGATAAACTGATCGAATTGATCAAAAGTCAGCTGCCTGAAGTAAAGTCCATCATTCAAAATGTTAACAACAAAAATACATCCCTGATTTTTGGAGACAAAACGATCCTGCTGGACGGGGAACAGGTGATCACCGAAACACTTGGAGACCTATCGTATGAGCTGTCAGCACGGACATTTTTCCAGCTGAATCCGATCCAGACGGTTAAATTGTACGATGAAGTCAAAAAGGCAGCAGCTTTGACAGGCACTGAAAAAGTTGTTGATGCTTACTGCGGAGTCGGCACAATCGGTCTATGGCTTGCAGGCGATGCCAAGGAAGTCCGGGGAATGGATACGATCAGAGAATCCGTTGAAGACGCAAGGCAAAACGCAAAACGCCATAAAGTAAACAACGTAAAATATGAAACAGGAAAAGCAGAAAATATCCTGCCGCGCTGGGCCAAAGAAGGATGGAAGCCAGACGTGCTCGTTGCCGACCCGCCAAGAAGCGGCTTAGACGACAATCTGCTGCAAACGATCCTGAAAGTACAGCCGAAGAAAGTCATATACGTATCCTGCAATCCATCCACACTTGCAAAGGACCTTCAGATCCTGAGCAAGAGCTACAAAGTAAAATACATGCAGCCGGTCGATATGTTCCCGCAGACAGCCCATGTGGAAGTTGTAACGGAGCTGGAGAAGCTGTAAACAATGTACTTGCGGACAAGGTAAGAAACAAACGGAAAGAAAGGATGGGAACGAAACCCATCCTTTTTTCTGTTTTTTCATTGTTTATCAATTTGGAGATGAATTTTGGAAGTATGTTAAGTTTTATTTTTCTTAACAGCTTCATAAACAATTTGCTGCTTACTATTTGTAGGCTGTTTGCCATCGACAAAATCAGCTGAAATCACTACTTCGGAAAAGCCAATCTTCTCCAAAACTAATTTCAATTCCTCAACACCGTACCAACGTAGGGCAAAACGCTGTAATTCAGTTTGAATAAGTTTTCCTTCCCGCCATTTCTCATATTTTAAATACGAAACCTTGTATTGGTTAAGAAAGTCAACTTCCACTAGTTTCCTTTCCAGAGTGATGATGTCACCATTAGAAACGTGAAAAGTGGAAGTTCCCTCAAAACTTCCTGCTTGAAGATTGTCGTCTGGTATGAAAAGATCAAGTAGTAATCTTCCGCCAGTTTCAAGGTGCTCATAAATTTTCTTTAAAACCTGAATGGAGTCCTCTCGATTTTCAATTAATAAAAATGACCCAGCGGGAATGATGATAGCATCATATTTATGGGCTAATGATAATTCCCTTAAATCTGCTTGATATAAGTTCGGACTTAACTCATGCTCTTCACAGCGCTGTCGGCAAGAAGCCAGCATCTCAGGAGAGTAGTCGACTCCATCCACATTAAGACCAGCTTCTAAAAGAGGAATAATTACACGCCCTGAACCAACCATTGCTTCTAGAATTGGCCCTTTACAGTTTTTTAACTTTTCTAGATAAAACTCTATATCACCGCCGATTGATTGTCCTGTTTTTTTCGTTAAATCATAAACCTCTGTGCAAAGCTCACCGTAATAGCTAAAAGACATATATGTACCCTCCGTTTTTCGTTTTTACTGAAGGGTGAAAGGCAATAAAATTAACTAAGCCTTCAGTACCTCCATTTCGTTATGATGTATTTTCGAAAGTGCTATCATTTAAACCACTCGCTTTCTAAATGTAATATGATAACCTTAACATAAATAAAAAATTCAGACGATTTGTATCGTGTTAGTTTCTTTGTCTGTTTCGTAACCCTGGTACAAGGGGGTGACGTCCACTTCAGGATACTCGCTTTTCGCTAAAAATCATGCAACTTATCGAAATCATGCAACTTTGCTTCAGAATCATGCAATTTTGCTTCAGAATCATGCAGCTTTACTTCAAAATCGTGCAACATTACTATATAATCATGCAACTTCTCTTCAGAATCGTGCAGTTTTTCATGAAAATCTGAAGTTAGTATAAAAAGTGGACACAGGTAGTGGCGTCATGTTTAACTCTATACAACTACAAAAAGGGTGTGTATAAGCATGGCAAAAGATCAGAAAAAGTACCCGGCAGAATTTAGAGAATATGTGTGTAAATTAATCCATTTAGATGGACGGAAACTCGTGGATGTAAGCAGTGAACTCGACATTTCGTATAGCACACTTCAGAAGTGGATCGGCGCCTATCGTAAAAAGCAGAATCAGATAGAAAAAGAGAAACAAAGCCCTTATCTAACTGCTTCTGAATACAAAGAATTGTATGAAGCTGAAAAGGCGAAAAAATTAGAATTGGAAGAGGAAAACGATATTTTAAAAAAGGCTATGCACATCTTCACGCAAGAAAAGAAGTAAGATTTCGGTTTATATATCAAAATAAAAACGATCATACTGTCGTGAAGATGTGCGAAGTCTTGAATGTATCCACTTCTGGCTATTATGCCTGGGAACTTCGATTGGACAAGGAGGAAACGGAAAGGCAGCGATGGAGACGCCATCTTGATGAGCAAATCCGCTATCATTTCCACGACAACCTTGGTACGTATGGAAGCCCGAGAATCTATCAAAAACTAATCGAGGTGGATGACATTCAAGTCTCACTTAAAACGGTAACGAACCGCATGAGAGAGATGGGCTTATATGCCACTCCGCCAACTCGATACATTCAGACCACTGATTCGGATCACCAGCAGCTTGTGTTCAAGAATGAGCTGAATCGTAAATTTAAGCCTAATGAACCAAACCGTGTTTGGGCAACAGACATCACCTATATTCATACAGGGGAAGGATTTCTCTATTTAAATCCTGTTTTAGATCTGTTTTCTCGCCGGGTGATCAGCTATAGAATGGGTGACCGCATGGATGCCGAATTGCCGTTAAAAGCATTAAAAGAAGCGCTTGAAATTCGCCAGCCCGCTGAGGGATGGATTCACCATTCAGACCAGGGAAGCGTGTACTGTTCAAAAAAATATACCGAAGCCCTGAAGGGGGCCAAAGCGACCATTAGTATGAGCCGGAAAGCAACTCCTTATGATAACGCTTGTGTAGAATCGTTTTTTGCCTCCCTGAAAAAAGAGTATTTGTACAAGTTTGTGTTTAAGACAAAAGCAGAAGCCATGGGCGCCATCCAGTTTTATATTCAGTTTTATAATCGTAAAAGGATCCACTCGACATTAGAATACACCACTCCGATTGAGTACGAAAAGGCGTACAAAGAGGCACAGCGTTTAAACGCCACTGAGGAAAAATCGCCCTCTGCCTGAAGGATTCATTGTTTTTCAAATGATTCCTTCAGGCAGAGGCCTCCAAGCGGAGTGAAAACGAAGCGCGGAAGAAAAAAGTACGCCTCTACCTGGCATATAAGTGTCTACTTTATTGACAGAAGTCCAAATCGTGCAACTTTACTAATCCCGCATAAGTCTCGCACCTTTCGCTTCATGCAGCTCAGCAAACTTTAAAAAAAGATTAAATGGTTCAGAAGATTACTTAGTAAAGCAGCATACCAGTATCAAATGAATTCGTCATTTAGTAAGTAAGCAGGGCATTTTTCTTCTTCAAGAAGGTTTTTTATCTATTGATAGAGAAGACTTTATGGGGCTTTTATGACATTTTAAAGTATAGGGAGGAAATATGTTTAACTGCAAAATTTTAACGTTACCAGCTTACCGGGCAGTTGGATTGAAATGGGAGGGTACATTTTCAGAAATTGTACCTGATTTAAAAAAGGTAATTCAGCAATGTGAAGATCGAGCTAATGAATTAGAATATAGGGAAAATCCGAGCGTTCAATTGGGCTTATCTTATCATGTGATTGAAAATGGATTTATACATTACGCTGTGTATAAAGTAAGTGAGGAGCAGGAGATTCCTGATGGAATGATTGAAATAAGGGTTCCTGAATGGACATATGTGAAAACGACACATGAGAAAGGAAAAGATATAAAAAAGACATATGAGGAATTACATCAATGGTTATTTGCCAGTGATTATACTATAGTGAAAGAACCTGATGTAGAATACTATGATCCTTACATGCCAATTAAACATGAGTATTGTCCAGTTGATCATGATCCTAATGATCCGCATTTTGATATCTATATACCAATTGTGAAAAATTAATTGTTTTCAGCACAATGCGATCCTTTAATAATTAAGGATCGCATTTGTTATTGGGGCAAAATGGAGTGTCTGAAAACGTGTCTTTCTAAAAGGCTGTTTTCGTGTACGTTGTTGCTGATCTGAACAAGGGGCTGATTTCAGCTTCAGGATGCTCCGCTTTCAGCGGGGCGTGCGCTGAGCCTTCTCGACTTGCGTCTGCGGGGTCTCATCTGTCACGCTGATCCCGCACCTTTCGCTCCAATCAACCTGCTTTAACAATGGAATTGCCTCGAGAATTTATTAAATAAAAAAACCAATTATAACCCCTTCTTAGCTTCTTCAAAGGGAACGAATCTTCTCTAACTTAAAGAACTACTTACAGTTAAGTAAATATCCTCCAGAACCTGACTGTTATTTTGTTAGAAAAAATTTTTCCATCCTGCTTCTTTTTCCTGTCAAAACACTGCCAATTAAGGAGTCTTTTAATTCTTTCTTTGCTGCCTTTCAGAAAAACATAACTCATTAATGAGCAGGCTTTAACATAAAATCGTTTTGTTTGTATGAAGGATATGATGTTAAAATAAATGGTGCCAGTTTGATAAAAAGTACCTAGGCATGGTATAAGTGTAGATGAAGCAGAGATTGTTTGCTTCTTTAATTTTGGGCTGAGAGTTTTACTAACCCATTATGGAAGGATTGGAATTTTAAAATGAAAGATAATTTCTGGCGTGATTTACCGCGTCCATTTTTTATACTGGCTCCAATGGAGGATGTGACGGATGTTGTTTTTCGTCATGTAGTGAGTGAAGCAGCCAGACCTGATGTATTTTTTACTGAGTTTACGAACTCTGAGAGTTATTGTCACCCTGAGGGAAAACAGAGTGTGCGCGGGCGTTTGACTTTTACTGAGGATGAACAGCCGATGGTAGCTCATATATGGGGAGATAAGCCTGAAAATTTCCGGAAAATGAGTATTGGTATGGCGGAAATGGGCTACCGGGGAGTGGATATCAATATGGGCTGTCCTGTACCGAATGTGACACAAAATGGGAAGGGAAGCGGCCTTATCCTCCGTCCGGAAGTTGCAGCAGAATTAATACAGGCAGCTAAAGCAGGAGGCTTGCCTGTAAGTGTTAAGACAAGGCTTGGCTTCACGGATGTCGATGAATGGAAAGGCTGGCTGACCCATATCCTTAAACAAGACATTGTTAATCTTTCCATTCATCTGCGTACAAGAAAGGAAATGAGCAAAGTGGATGCTCATTGGGAATTGATCCCGGAGATTAAAAAACTTCGTGACCAGGTGGCACCAGACACACTCCTTACAATCAACGGAGATATTCCTGACCGTCAAACTGGTTTACAGCTTGCTAATCAATACGGTATCGATGGGGTCATGATTGGGCGCGGCATTTTCAATAATCCATTTGCCTTTGAAAAGCAGCCAAAAGATCATAGCAGTAAGGAATTGCTTGATCTGTTAAGGCTGCATGTGGATCTTCATGATAAATATTCAAAATTAGAGCTGCGTTCGTTCAAGGCTCTTCATCGCTTTTTTAAGATATATGTCCGTGCATTTCCCGGCGCAAGTGAATTAAGAAATCAATTAATGAACACAAATTCAACAGATGAAGTGCGCTCATTGCTCGATAACTTTATATCAGAGAAACTTTAAGGGTACGGTGGAGCAGGACTTGATTCCGGGAGTTTGAATTTTTCCTTAGCAGTTAATTGGCTGGTGTGAAGGCGGTATAGAACCGGATCCGCACCGCCAATTTTTGCTTTCTTTGTTAGTACAGTAATCTTTATCAGGATAATTAATAGATTGCCTAGATTTGTTGCCGGAGGGAGCATGACATTTGCCAATCTGCTCTTGTTTCTTTGCAGCAGTATAATAGTTAATTTTTTCAAGAATAAGCTCTCCCGGGGCGAATTTCGTTCAAATATAGTAAAATAGATAGAGAATGTAATAGACGAAAGGAATTAACTAACATGACATACAAAATGATTGTTCTGGATTTAGATGATACATTGCTGCGTAATGATTTGACGATTTCTCCAAGGACCAAGCAGGCCTTGATGGATGCTCAGGAAATGGGGGCTAAGGTGGTGCTGGCTTCAGGGCGGCCGACAAGTGCGATGCTCCCGATTGCTGAGGAACTGAAATTAAAGGAGTACGGCAGTTTTATTCTTTCTTTTAATGGAGCGAAAATAATCAATTGCCAAACAGGCGAGGAATTGTTCAGCTCTACATTGCCAACTGAAACAATCCATCAATTATATGACATCAGCCGCAGGGAAAACGTCTTGATCCATACGTATGTCGGAGATACGATTGTGACTGAAGATGCAAATCAATACACAGATGTTGAAGGCAAACTGACTAACCTGCCAATACATGTTGTAGAGAGCTTTAAAGAAGCTGTAACAGAACCTGTTGTGAAAGCATTAATGCTTGAAGAACCTGATTTTCTTAAAAAAGTGGAAGAGAAGCTTCAGAAGGAATTTGCAGGAAGCTTAAGCGTAATGCGGTCAAAACCGTTCTTCCTTGAGTTCACTGAAGCAGGAGTAACAAAAGGGACCAGCCTGAACTCTCTTATCGGGAAGCTTGGCATTAGCCGCGATGAAGTGATAGCAGTCGGCGACAGCAATAATGACTTATCCATGATAGAATTCGCAGGCCTCGGAGTTGCCATGGGAAATGCAACTGATGAAATAAAAGCAAAAGCTGATTTTATCACAGATTCTAACATGAATGACGGCGTTGCTAAGGTAGTAGAAGAATTTATCCTGAAAACAGTATCTGTACAGTAAGTTAGTTCTTTTTGCTATGGTAATTGTGAATACTTTCACATCACTTTCTTCCGGTCAGTTGGGGAGGAAGCAGGGTGCAACAAGCAAAAATCTATCCGTAAAAAGCAGATTTATTATTGTAGAAAGGCAGCTTCCGTCTTATCAGCGGAGTTGCCTTTTTTACTTGATAGCTCTGTTATAGTTCTATTGCTTTACTTTACCTTTAATACATAATCGTACAGGTAAATCTGTAAAACATGTCTCTGACGTGTTAAGCTAGTTATTCAATGGCAGGCAGGTAATTGGTATTGATGAAGGGTACTGGAGATACAATATTAAGGATTATACTTAATGATATTTATTACAATAAAGTATAAAGCAATAATGCTTTGACTTTCCAAGCAGGGGGAACAAAAGATGGTTATGGATAATAATGATATATTAATTAGATTGAGATATGCGCTGGATATTAAAAATACAGACATGGTAAAGATTTTTAATCTTGGAGGCATTGAAGCTTCTAAAGAAGAAGTGCTGAAAATGCTTATTAAATCCAAGGACAGTTATTATGATGAAGCCGGCAATGATGATCCGGAAGAAGAAGAGAATATAAAAGTCGATAATTACACGCTAGAATCATTTTTAAATGGACTTATTGTATTTAAACGGGGAAAACAAGAAACAAAACCAGGACAGCCTGAAAGACCGGCAATTACTATCAAAAATAATGGCAGTGTCAATAATGTCTTACTGAAGAAATTAAAAATAGCACTATCATTAACAAGCGAAGATATGATTGAAATATTAGATGACGCAGGAGTCGTTATCTCTAAAGGGGAATTAGGCGCTTTATTAAGAAAAGAAGGACATAAGAATTATAAAGCGTGCGGTGATCGGTACGCCAGGAATTTCCTGAAGGGATTAGCTTTAAGTTACAGGGAATAAGGGAATGCTTGATGCAGGTTTTAAGTTTTAACCGATATATTTATTAAATAAAATACATTTTTTGCTACATAGGTGTGAATGAAGGCAGTCAGCTCATAAAAGGGCGGCTGCCTTTTCATTAGCTGGTATAAATAAAACACTAGTCTGTAAAATGGTTTGTACATAATAAACCTTAAACGCGTCAATTATGCCGGGTGCGGGTATAATATGATGTATGTTGATATTTATCAGGCTTCCTGGTTCTGGAAGAAAAAATAAGTGAGGGCAATGCCTCAGTTTTACTGTAAAACAAAGAAAGGGGAGATATGATGACAAAAGCAATAAGTGAAACAGGCTGGAATTTTGACAATAGTTATGCACGCCTTCCTCAATCGTTTTTTACAAGTCTTGACTTAAATCCTGTACATACGCCTAAGCTGGTTATTCTCAATAAACCGCTGGCTGTATCACTGGGACTTAACGCTGAGGAGCTTCAAAGTGAAGATGGCATAGAAGTGCTGGCAGGCAACCGCATTCCTGAAGGCGGTATGGCACTTGCTCAAGCTTATGCCGGGCATCAATTCGGGCAATTGAATATGTTAGGTGATGGACGGGCTTTACTGCTGGGAGAGCAGATTACTCCCGGAGATGAGCGTGTTGATATTCAGCTTAAGGGTTCAGGCAGGACCCCTTATTCCCGCGGCGGAGACGGAAGAGCAGCACTAGGGCCGATGCTGCGTGAATATATCATCAGCGAAGCCATGCATGCACTCGGTATTCCTACTACCCGCAGTCTGGCAGTGGTAAAAACCGGTGAGACAATCATCCGTGAAACAGGGCTGCCAGGTGCTGTAATGACCCGCGTGGCCGCCAGCCATCTGCGCGTCGGCACTTTTCAATATGCTGCAGGTGCAAAAGCGGTCACAGATGAAGATCTTCAAATTTTGGCTGATTATGCTTTGAAGCGCCATTTCCCCGAGGTGGAAGGTGATGAAAATCGATATCTTTCCCTGCTTCAGGAAGTAATTAAACGCCAGGCTGCCCTGATTGCAAAATGGCAGCTGGTCGGTTTTATCCACGGTGTAATGAATACCGACAACATGGCGATAAGCGGTGAAACCATTGATTATGGCCCATGCGCGTTTATGGATGTGTATGATCCGGCAACCGTATTCAGTTCTATTGATATTCAGGGGCGCTATGCATTTGCTAATCAGCCGAATATAGGCGGCTGGAACCTTGCACGATTCGCTGAATCCCTGCTGACTCTGCTGCATGATGATCCAAAGGAGGCTGTCAAGCTGGCCCAGGATGCAATCTCGGAATTTCCTAAGCTATATCACCAAAATTGGCTGGCTGGAATGAGGGCAAAGCTTGGTTTATTTAATGAAGAGAAAGAGGACCAAACACTTATTGAAGACCTTCTCAGCATGATGCAAAAATATAAAGCGGATTATACCAATACCTTCCGCGCATTAACATTGGATAAGCACGAGGACACGGATCTGTTTGGTGCAGAGGAATTTGCTCAGTGGCATGCAGCCTGGAAGGAGAGACTTGGAAGGCAGGCGGAATCGGCGGACTCATCGAAAGAGCTGATGAGGAGCAGCAATCCAGCCATCATCCCTCGCAACCACAGGGTAGAAGAGGCACTGGACGCCGCAAATCAAGGAGACTACGGTGTGATGGAAAAGCTTCTTAAGGCACTGTCTAACCCATACGCTTATACTCCTGAACTGGAAGAATACACAAAGCTGCCTGAGACATCAAACTGTGCCTATCAAACCTATTGCGGGACATGATGAGCTAGCAGCATTACATCGCTATATATAAATTAGGTTAATATTTTTATTAAGGCTTCAGGTCTCTCCTTAAACAAGGGGGGACCTTAATTTGTTGATCCATAATCCTGAGGAACTTTAGCAGAGACAAGTAACCTGAATATTGCGGGTTACTAAAGGAAAATCTCATATGATTCAAGCGAAATTGGAAGAAATTGGAGCGAATTAAGGATCCATCCGAACAGATTAAAAGGATTTAATACACCTGTAGGATTACTACACGTGCGGTAATAAAGTGATAGTTCATTTGAATCATTTTTATGGAATAATCTGCAGATTCCTTGTTGTGGCAAAAGTATTCCTTTAAGATGTGATTATCCAATAATTTACATAAACAGGGACGACCGTGCCGAGTTTGTGAGAAAGGAATTCCAATTAAAATGTCTAATAAACTATATGATGCGAATACACTTTTTGCTGCAATGGATGATCGCGCAAACAATATGATTTGCATAAGCAATTGGCGGCAATCAGGAAGGAATTCGCCCTCATTGTGAAACTGGATGATGAATTTCAGGGAAAAGGCGCCGAATCTATAAAGGGATTTTACGAGGCGCAGATTGATGCAGTCGATGCCTGGATCGGTCTAGTTAATCGGCATATCGCCTTTTTTAAAGGGATAAGCGGGGATGCAAAGGAAGCCAAGCTTGGAGAAGACACCATTATCCATGTTCCCTTTTTAGAAGATGAAGTGCCAATGCCGACCAGAAATCCAAGGATTTAATCACCGCCCAAAAAAGGGACCTCAAAGCGATATTGGACCGGATCCATGACATTATCGACCTTAAACCTTTCTCTGATGAAGACTTTCAGGACGAAATTCAGAAGGCAGAAAATAAGATGAAGGGCTGCATTGGGTTTTCTCAGTAGTCTAGCACACCCTTTTCAATCAAAATATTAAAACTTCACGAGGTCAAATCCCTTCTTTTTAAAGGATCTGGCTTTTTTTTGTTTTCTACCTGCTGGAAGTGTACTTTTCCATTGAAAGTAATAAAACAATCAAACCAAACAAGTATAGTGTCAGTAAGTATTCTGTGGCATCACATAAATACTTATTACTAAATAAATAGATTACAGACCTCGTATGAACTTCATTTCATAATGTTATTTATTCATCTTTCGATTGAAAATTGCTCTTGACCAGAAGTAGACAGCACAGCCAATTAATAAAATAGTCATTTGCCATCCAGAGTCACCCTTGATAAAAAAACCATATAACGACCAAATAAAAAGGGCTATAGTATAAAAAATAAATCCGTATTTTGCAGACTGATCACTCTGATATTTTTCTATTTCATCAGCTTTTCGCAGATTCAATTACTTTCCTCCTTAAAAAAATTTTCTAAATTTGAGTTAATAGATGTATAGATAGCACTTTTTTTAGTTGGAAGAATTCTTGTAAATAAGTAAGTAAGTAAGTAAGTAAGTAAGTAAGTAAGTAAGTAAGTAAGCACTTTTTCAATAGCTGTTCTTTGATTGTAATGCCAAACATTTTTGTATAAAAGACATAGGGATTCACCTTCCATTGGTTTACTAAACAGTATTCAGGATCTTTGGGATGTGCCTCTTTATTTTATGTTGAACCCCTTGGGGGAAGAGGGGTTCAAATTATGAATTACTTCAATTATTAACTATGCTTTTTTTTATTGTAGAAAAACAACCTTAAACCAGCTATTAAAACGATTCCTATAATAATATAAGTTATTTCTTTAGAAAAAAGACTTAAAGCTAAACTTAAAAATAAAATAATAATTTCTAATATTTTTTCAGCTTTGTTTTTCAAGATGCTCTCTCCTTTTTTATAATATCCCATTTCTTACTTAAATTTCGTGAGTTCCATTTTGTGTGGTTACTAAACTGTATACAGAGATTTTGGGAGGTGTCTCTTTTTTTATATTGATATTACATTTCTGATTTTTTCTTCCGTTATTTAGAGTGTTTTTTTGTAACGGAATTTGTTTCCTCTACAGGCTAGAATGCCGCCATTTCAACCGTACCCTGCTATCCTTGTTACAAACTACCCTCCAATTGCAGCAGCAACTTCTTTCTCGTATATTTTTTTCAGCTTTCCTTCGTCAGCCGTTCCGTATTTCTTTTCCAATTTAGTGCGTAACAATGTCCAAATGTATCCTTGTTCGAACATGTCTCTATCAAATTTATGGTCTAAATCGATTGGGGTTATTCCTAAGCTATCAGCGAAGGCTACTTTCGATGGAGGTGAATATTTATCAAATGTATCAATATATCTATCTAATTTTTTATTTTCTATATGCATGTGATATTTATTTAGTGCGATTGCTTTCCATATCTTATATTTATGGGCTTCTTGCTTTGATAATTGGACTACCTGCTTTTCGGACAATTTTGTTTGGTAATATAATTTTTCCTGTGCTAATGTGCGAATGATCCACTTTTTCTGCAAGTCATCATGCACTTTAAAATTCTGAGATTCAGACAGAACTTCATCATAAGCTTTTTTGTATTGGCTATAAGAATAATCGGCAAGATATTCTTGTTCTTTTTTGCTTTTTAATTCTACATGGACTTGCCCAGATGAATTTTTTTGACATCCTGTAATAAAAGTTAGGCTAAAACAGAAAAGGAATATGCACAGACGGACCTTCATCGACTAGCTCCTTTTAAGAATCTTTTTCCTTATTTTAACATATGACAAAGGTGGTGAATATGCAGTAAAAATGCTGACTAAGAGACAGTTCATTCTTGTTGGCCATAAAGGAACATAATTATAGATAGAACCTGAGGCATTTAGTGAAGTACAAGTTAATGAAAAATCAGTATTGGACACTAAATGCTAATAAACATATCTCCGTTCTTTATTTTATTTGAAGCGTATGAATGTCAGCATAAGTTTACAATGCTGACATACAAATACAAATCCTATTTACAATACATAAACATTCGCTAAATACTCGTCCTTTATATTTAAGGTATAAATTCTTTGAAAAAGGGAGTGTTATTTATGGTGAAAAAGAAAACGATTATCAATGCCGCTTTATCTCTTGCTGTTGTTACCACATTCGGATTTAATCATTTTGCAGATGCGCATGGAGCTTCAAAAACTATAAAACCTCATAATGGAAAGGCAAAGAATGTAATTGTTTTTGTCGGGGATGGAATGGGTGCGGCCCATCGTGAGGCAATCCGGCTGGCTACTGTAGGACAAACTGGTAAACTAGCAATGGATGATATGCCTTATTCAGGCATTGTACATACAAGTTCAACAACTCCCGTAACGGATTCAGCAGCAGCTGCTACCGCTATGGCATCAGGGGTGAAAACGTATAACGGTGCTATTGGTGTTGATGCAAACAAAAAATCAGTAAAAACGGTCCTCGAAATGGCAAAGGGAGCAGGTAAATCAACTGGATTGGTGACAACTAGCCAGATTACCGATGCGACACCAGCTGCATTTGGTGCTCATGTTACAGATCGTTCAAAACAAAGCGACATTGCCAAGCAGTATCTTGAAAGTAGCAAAGTCGATATCCTGTTAGGCGGAGGGGAGGATTTCTGGTATCCTGCAGGAAATGCCGGAAGCTATGAAGACCACCCTGCAAAGGACCTTTCAGAACAAAGTAAAGGAACACAAGGTAATCTTGTTGAGGAAGCAAAAAAGCGCGGCTACATGTATGTGACCAATGCTAACGAGCTTAAACGTGCAAAAAGCGGCAAACTGTTAGGTCTGTTTGCAAACGAAGAAATGTTCGAACAGAGACCAGAGGGTGAAGGTGATCTATACGAACCTGTTGTACCTCTTCCTGACATGACAAAAAAGGCGATTGATACTCTATCTAAGAATAAAAAAGGGTTCTTCTTGATGGTTGAGGAAGAAGGAACGGACGAAATGTCCCATGAGAACAATGCAGAAAAAATGATCAAAGCTGGTCAACAATTGGATAAATCCGTTGTGATTGCAAAGGAATATGCTAAAAAACACCCTGACACACTTGTTCTGGTTGTGGCAGATCATGAATGCGGCGGATTATCTATAGAAGATGTGGACAGCAAAGATGAGTCCGGTGATGGCATCTCTAAAGAGGACGGTCCGTTTAAGGTGGCAAACAGCGGAAATCAATTTATGATGGATTGGACAACAAGCGGGCATGGCGGTGTATCTGTTCCTTTAACGGCAACAGGTGCAGGAGCGGAACTTTTGTCAGGAACATACGAAAACACTCATATTTTTGATGCTATTAAACAAGCAATGGGATTGAAAAAATAATTACTGACCAAACTTTTGAAAAGCATTCTTTAATATGGTCAGGCTGTCGGCAAAGTCGGCAGCCATTTTTTGTGCAAATACCAACTTCAAACATTTATTATTCGCAAATTTTATATACCTTCTTCTTCGTGAGTCCTGCTGATTGATTAGAGACTTATTGTATATGATACACAGTTGGCAAAACGCTGCATGTCACTTACAATTATCATGATGCTGACCGGGATAAGGAAGGCAAAACCATCTTCAAATGGTTCCGAGCAGAAAAAGGAAGAAACAACTAATTAAATGTTCAAACAAATCAAGCTGCAAATTAACATCTAAAGATGCATCAAAGCAAATTATGGTGGAAATTACCCCGATTGCTAAATCAGGAGTGAAAACTGGAACTAAAAAAATAAGCAAAGCTATCAAACCAGTGAAAATACAGTATAATGTGCACCTAGAATTAGGCGTAATTAGTAGTAAGGCATATGTGGAAAGAGTAAGGTCCATCGTTAAGAAGGATTACTATGGACAAGTAGTCATTAAGAAATCAGGCTTTTATTATAAAATGACGGCTAACTTTAAAACGAGAGCAGAAGCAGTAAAAGTTGGTAAGGATCTGAAACGAAGAAAATTAATAAACAATTATTCTCTCAATTGAAAAAGGGACGATTATTCAGCTGCCATTAAAGAAGCAGAATAATCGTTCCTTTTTTATGAATAGCCATTGTTTCATTAAAGTGTACGCTTATCCAAGAAGGATAACGTCTATTTTTGTTAAAGATATTGTATTAAGGAGCAATTTAGTAGATATTCAATTATGAAGAAAACCAAGGGGGAAACTAATATGACAAAGAGAAATAGGAAGTTATCACTAGAACAGCGTGAAGAGCTGCTCAACACTTTGAAAGCCCGTTTTGAGAAAAACAAGCACCGGCATAGAGGTCTTGAATGGGATAAAGTACAAGCTAAGATCGAAGCTAATAATGAAAAACTGTGGTCGCTCAATGAAATGGAGGGAACTGGAGGTGAACCGGATGTCGTGGGACATGATAACAGGACAGATGAATACATTTTTGTTGATTGTTCAGCGGAAAGCCCTAAAGGGCGCAGAAGTGTTTGCTACGACCGGGAAGCGCTAGAGTCAAGAAAAAAACACAAACCAGAAAATAACGCTATTGATATGGCAACTGCTATGGGAATAGAACTTTTAACGGAAGAACAATATCGGGAACTACAGAAACTTGAAAATTTCGATCTGAAAACTTCGAGCTGGGTGCAAACACCTGGCTATATTAGAAAGCTTGGCGGTGCCATATTTTGTGATTGCCGCTATGATACTGTATTTGTGTACCACAATGGAGCGGAATCCTACTATGCTGCAAGGAGTTTCCGTGGCTTGCTCAGGGTCTGAACTTTGAACAAACATCTAAATCTGGATTTGAAGAATGGATTACCTGGGAAATTCTAAATTTTCTTCTTCAACTAGGTGTTGTAAGATGAAAAATTGGATGCTGCAGTAGCTTTTTTTTCGCAGTGGGCAGTTAGATATAATTGGACAGTGCAGTCAATTTATGAGCAGATTTATTTTTAGTCTGTACTTTGTTAACTGTGGATACGCTGGGCAAAGAACCTTGAAGTATTGCGTTTGGAGCAGAGCCCGCCATGAAAGTTCGGTAAAGCTTTTAAAAAAAGCAATGCTTGCATTTTTAATATTTATAGATAACTTTTTTTGAATTTCATTTCAAATGTTTATATTCAGTTCATAAATATTTTATATAATCTGCTTATCAAATGTTGAAAGGGTTAGATATCAATGGAAAGCATTACAAAATATAAGGAACCAGTTTTAGCTGATAAGAGCAATAAAATTCTGGTGATGATGGGTTTGGTAATTGGATTGATTTTTTCTGAGCTGGATGAAACAGTGGTTAATACAGCAATGCCGACAATCATCCGTGATTTAGGCGGTTTAGCTGTGTATGGATGGGTCGGGGGCGTGTATATGTTAACCATGTCCGCATTCATGCCAATATTGGGAAAGTTAGCTGATTTAATGGGACGCAAAAAAATATATTTAGCAAGTATGGCATTTTTTATGGGCGGATCGATTGTCTGCGGGCTATCACATTCTATGACTCTTCTCCTTATTGGACGCGGGATTCAAGGGTTGGGGGCAGGAGGCTTAATGCCGCTTGCTATGACCATTTCAAGTGATCTCTTTCCCGTTGAGCAGCGGGCAAAAGTACAAGGATTCATGGGCCCGATTATGTTTATTCCGATGTTATTAGGGCCATTGATGGGCGGGTATTTTGTCGATCAGGTAAGCTGGCATTGGATTTTCTTTGTTAATATTCCTGTTGGTATCATAGCAGCACTTTTTTTGGCAAGCGGATTGCGTGAAACAGCTATTAAGAAACAAGTGGTTATTGATTGGGGAGGGGCACTGTTGTTAGTTGCTTCAATAGTTTCCTTGCTGATCACACCAGTTCTTGTAGAAAACAATGGCTACACGTGGGGCTCACCGCAAATTATTTTCCTCCTTTGCCTGGGAGCTGTTTTAATTGGGATCTTCATTTGGGTTGAGACCAAGGTAAAAGAACCAATTGTACCTTTGCATTTGTTTAAAAACCGCAATATTCTTGTGTTATCCTTAATTGTCTTTACTGTAGGAATTGGCTTAATGGGGTCATTTTCCTCATTTCCTTATTTTGCACAAAACGTGCTGGGACTGACTCCGACAGAGGCTGGCTATTTGACATTGCCTATGATGGCAGGAGCAGTTGGGTCAGCGATGGTAAGCGGTTTTCTGCTGACAAAAGTGCGCTACCGGGAACTATTTGGAATTGCATTTATCATGCCGATTATCGGATTTTATCTGTTTTCTCATATGAGTATTCATACAACTATTATTCAAATTATTATCTTCTTTTTCATTACAGGTCTTGGGTTAGGAGTTTTATTTGGAGGAGATAACCTCATTGTTCAGGAGTCTGTTGAAAAAGAAAATAAAGGAATTGCTCTTGCGACTGTTCCGTTATTTCAAACCATAGGTGCAACAGTCGGAGTCAGTCTCTTTGGAAATTTGTTATCCTCCACACTTACCTCCAAATTGCACAGCTTAGGTGATAAACTTCCTGAAAGTATGACAGCAAATATGAAAAATTTAGCTGCAGCAGGTGTTCCTCGCGGGTTGCCGGCAGGGCTATTAACACAAGTTAAAACATTATTCATAGAATCATTTCAGCATATTTACATGTACTCATTTATCATCGCGATCATTGCGTTTGCCTTGAGCTGGTTTTTGAAGAAAGAAGTATTATCACCCAAATCCGACGACGAGATTAAATAGAAACCTTTTTTCATGTTTCGCTAGCCGAGCAAGTTAGGCGTCAGGAGAGTTATAAATCTCTATACATCCCCATATTGTCCATACAGTATGTTATAATGTAAACAAACCTTTGAAGTCTTAAACTTTTTTACATTACCTGTTTCATCTCCCTGCTCTATTAATGAGCAGGGTTTTTTTTGCTATAAAAGAATAAAAAAACAAGCTCTTAAAAAGAGCTTGTTTGTGTCATTCATATAAAATTAAGCTTTTTGAACGTTTGTAGCTTGGGGTCCGCGTTGACCTTGCTCAACGTCAAAAGTAACTTTTTGGCCTTCGTCTAAAGATTTGAATCCTTCAGATTGGATAGCAGAGAAATGTACGAATACGTCGTCTCCAGCTTCGCGTTCGATGAATCCGAATCCTTTTTCTGCGTTAAACCATTTTACTGTACCTTGTTCCATTTTTGTTGCCTCCTAGTGCGTTAAAACACAATGTATTACTATCCTTGCCCAAAGTGATTCTCAAGAAGAAAAGTCCATATCTGTACTATCCCATTACACCGAACAAAAATAATTCTTTCTTATCATAACAGGATGCTGAAGATATTGCAAATTAATGGAGGCAGAACATCTCTGTTTCTTCATTGATGTAGTTTGTGGGGGTATAGTAAGACCGTTATATTTAATAGTTCCTCTCCTATCGGATGCTGAAGCCATTAGTGGATTAATGGTAAAATTAAGAAGTTAAAAGATATGAAAAAAATAACTGATTTCACTTAAAAGGTTCTATTACTAAAGGAGGTACATTACTATGGATTTTGAAACAGTTATGCAGGAGCTTGAAGGCTTGGGTAAGGAACGTACCAAGAAAATATATATATCCAATGGTGCTCATGAGCCGCTGTTTGGCGTGGCAACAGGGGCTATGAAGCCAATCGCCAAAAAAATAAAAATAAATCAGAGTCTGGCTGAAGAACTCTACGCCACAGGCAACTACGATGCCATGTACTTTGCTGGCATTATTGCAGACCCGAAAGCAATGACAGAGGCGGATTTTAATCGCTGGATGGACGGAGCGTATTTTTATATGCTGTCCGATTATGTGGTGTCAGTAACTTTATCAGAGTCAAGTATGGCACAAGACGTTGCCGATAAATGGATTGCCAGTGGTGAAGAGCTGAGAATGTCAGCAGGCTGGAGCTGCTACTGCTGGCTATTAGGGAATCGCGCAGACAATGAGTTTTCTGATAGTAAGATTTTGAATATGCTTGATCTTGTAAAAAAATCTATTCATGATTCCTCAGAACGAGCGAAATCTGCTATGAATAATTTTTTATACACCACTGGGACTTCCTATTTGCCCCTTCATGAAAAGGCAGTTGAGACTGCAAAGGAAGTAGGTACAGTTGAAATTCAGCGTGACAATAAAAAAAGCAGTTTCCTGAACGCCTGCGAAAGTATTCAAAAAGAAATTGATAGAGGGAGGATTGGGTTCAAACGCAAATATGTAAGATGTTAAAAGTAACTCGTATAAGGTTAAGCTTGAAATTAAATAACATAGATTGAAGACGCTCTTTCGACATTGAAAACCCTTTGATCTTTTAGTATGCCTCGCTGAGTAATAGAAAATATTTCCTTCGTTTTTTTGTTTTTAGAGAGAAGTGCGGTTATTCAACAATAGGTACAGGCTGATTGAGCAGGGATTTACGTTTATTTCTTGAAGGTCTATTGTGAAAAGTAATGTATTCGAGGGGAGATAATTATGATTATTAAAGGTTTTGGCGGGATATTTTGGAAAACTAAAAATGTGGATGCTGCAAAAAAATGGTACAGTGAAGTATTCAAAATCAATATAGAAAATTGGAATGGGACCATTATTAAACCCCACTCAGAGAATGAAACGATCTTTTCTTTCTTTGCTGAAGATGACAGTTACTTTCCTGCAGAACAGCAAGTAATGCTGAACTTCCAAGTTTATAACCTTGACGAGACTATTAAGCATCTTGAAGAGATTGGGGTACCTCTTGTAAAGGAAAGAGAGAGCAGTGAATATGGAAAGTTTATCTGGATTGAAGATCCCGAAGGCAGACTAGTAGAGCTATGGGAAAAATAAAAAATGTCATATTTTAGTTGAAATGGGCGATTCTTCAGTAAGAAGGATCGTTTTTTCTTGTTTAAGTAACAGGCAGATGATGAAGGGATTTTAATTGATGCTCCAGAATATTCATATTTAGGAAATTTGCAGGAAGGGAAATGGAATATGGGCAGAAATCTGATGTCTTATTCAATAATTTTTTTAGGAATATGCATTCTTTTGGGTTCTTGGTTTATTTCACAATCTTTAAAAACTCAACAAAATAAACAAAATATTGTAACTCAGGAAGACAAGCAGAGATATGAGTTAATCACACCAAACGAAAGCAACATCATTTTATTTGATAAAAAAAGCGGAGAGTATTGGCGAAGATTTATTGAGAAGGATGGGGGCCCGACTAACTGGGAAAAACAAAAATCGCCAGTTTCTCAGCATTAATGCATCAAACTTAACTAAAGGGCAGGAATATGGCAAAGCAATTACTTTAATTTATGGTGATATTTCCGTTCATGATCAACTGATGCCTGCTAGAGGGGAAGAACCCGCTGCCGTTGCAGCGACTTTTTCGATCGCTGCCGGTTTTAGTTGAAGAAGGGGAATTTTGTATTCTAGGTTCTTTTTATATATGAAAAGATTGGGATGGATTAAATGTTAATAAAAACTGATGATGAAATTGATTTATATATAGAAGTGAGGGGGAAAGGAAGCCCCTGTATATTTCTCCACGGAGGGCCCGGCTATTGGAGTAAATCGTTTAGTGAAACAGCTGGGAGTCTTTTAGAAAATCACTTGGAAATGATTTATTTGGACCAAAGAGGATGCGGGCGATCTTCATCTAATACGAAAAATTATTCTTTGAAAAGATTACTGAAAGACATTGATATTGTCAGATTGAGCTTAAATATTGATGAATTTTACTTAATGGGTCATTCATTCGGGGGAATTATCGCTGTAAACTATGCTTATTATTTTAGTCGACATACAAAAGGATTAATATTATCTAATGTAACCCTAAACATGGAGGCGTCCTTTCGCCATCAAATAAAAAAGGGTTCAAAAGTGTTAGGCTTAGAACAAATGGAATTGGACAGTAATGATCTTATGAGTATGTTCTATGCCATTCAAAGTGAATTAATGAAACAGGATATTTACTTTTCTCTTCAATATAAAAACCTAAAAAATAAAACAATAATAGATGAAATGGATAAAGAATTAATGCCTAAACCACATTTTCAGCAATATATATTCGGAGCAGAGGAATACTTTAAAGATTTTACTTTGCTAACAAAGGATATTGATAAGCCAGCTTTAATTTTATCTGGAAAATACGATGATGCTATAGGACCAGAGCACCATCTCTCTTTTAATTTTAGGGAAGGTATTAATTGTGTTTTGGATAGCGGACATCACCCATTTATTGAAACTCCAAATGAGTTTGCACAGGCAATTAGACATTTTGTGAAATAATATATTAAAGTAGGAAAAGTTACCTTGTAAACAAGAAGCAGAGGCAGCTTTTTAAGATGCCTTAAAGAATGAAGCAGCAAAGAACAGACTTCAGCTGCGGTTTAAAGAGATGCGGGTAACATAAATCTGTTTGCCGCGAACCATTTGAGAGCTTTTACAGAGTTATATTCGGTGTAAGGTTTAATTAAGGCGGGGATTTAATGATAAAGCTGTTTTTTCTTCTTATTATCTTGATTTTAAGCGGCTGCAGCGAAGAAAGGTCCATTTCTTTAAAAGGAGAAAGTGATCATTGGAGTGGGAACTATACTGCCGAAATAAATGGCGATACCGAACGAGGGGATCATACGTTCGGATACAGAAATGGAAAAAAAAGTAACAGAGAATTTAAAAACGTAGAGATTATTGTTAACGATGGAGAGCTCAATTTCAATCAAAGCAGCTATAAGGGAGCCATCATTACTATTCCTTCAAGCTGTTCGGGTTGTTCATTGACCGATAAAAACAAATCTATTAAAGCAAGTAGCCGCCTGCAAATACACCAGACCATAAGGAGGCTGCTGAGTTTAAAAAGGTTTATGCGATAACCTAAAGGGAATCAGAATCGGGAGATGATTTCGACAGGAGGAATGCCAGATGGGTAAAACAATTTTCATTACAGGTGCAGGCACCGGGCTTGGAAGAGGGGCTGCGCTGGGACTTGCCAGTGAGGGGCATTATGTAATTGCCACTACCGAATAGACTTCCCAGAAAACGGATCTCCTCAGGGAAGCAGCGGAAAAGGGCCTGGACATGGATGTTTTCAAGCTTGATATTACCAATTCGCGGGATCTTGAGCAGATTGAAAACTATGATTTTGACGTCTTTGTGGCAAATGCTGCGATCAATGAAGGAGGACCTCTTGGAGAAGTGCCAATGGACAGATTTCGTGCACTTTTTGAAGTGAATGTTTTTGGGACGCTTGAAACAGTACAGATAGCTGCAAGAAAGCTTGTGGAGAAAGGAAACGGAAAAATCATCTTCATGAGCTCGATGGCCGGAATTTCTGCAACACCATATGTTGGGCCTTACACAGCCACAAAGCATGCGATTGAAGGCATCGCCCAGACCTTAAAGGCAGAGCTGGAGGGGTTTGGGGTAAAAGTGGCTACCATTAATCCTGGAGCATTTAATACAGGCTTTAATGATCGAAGCGCAGAGGAAAAATATAAATGGTTTGATGAAGAAATACACTTTACAAAAAAGGAAGATATGAAAAAACAAGAAGAGCAGCTGAAGAATCAATTTGATCCAGAAGATATGATTAAGAAGATGATTGAAATCATTCCGGCTGATGAACATAAATTCCGTACCGTCTATCCCTGGGAAACGGAAAAACAGCTGAAGAAAACAGAACAAGAACGCTGGAACATGAACATTTAAATCATGATTTAAAAAGGCGCCGGCCCTTGGCCAGACGCCTTTTTTTGCTGCAGCAAATTGATTGGGAATAAAAAAACATTTTTCTCTTTAGCATTTAATCCCGCTCCAGTAAAATCTGCAGTATACGGGGTATTTCATTTTCTCATTATCATATTTTAGTTGTATCCCCGTTCACCGAATGGCTGCAGCTCTTCCAGCCATTTCTTCTCAAGATCACCCAGTGCTTCCTTCTCGTTATAATAAGGGTCGTCTTTCTTTTTCAATACCTCCAGCACCTCAATTGTGAAGGCATTCCTGCCGAATTCCTTCCATTCTGCCTGCAGTTTTTTATTGAAATTCGCGCCATTTTCGAGACTGAATATAACACCATTAAGAGTTTTTAAATTGCGGGTGCTGCCCACGAAAATTTTCTGGTTTCCTGTATTTTTAATTTGGTATACACCGGCTTCAATGGTTATTTCTTTATACTGCTGTTTCAGTTCCTTTTTGCGGTCCATATTTTTTCCTCCTATACTCTTGCTTATCCGGCATTAACCGGAAGTATAACCGTGGTTCAATGTTTCGAGAGGGGGAAATCCCAGTAAAGGATCAAGCTCAATCGAAATCATAGTCTATTTTTTTAGCCAATATTCGCTTCCATCAGGATGCCGGTCAATAAATCCATATTCAATCAGGTATCTTCTGATTGTTGCATAATCATCATACATTTCCTGCAGAATCTGATTTAAATTCCTTTCATCATATACCTTTTCCGTTTCTAGCCTGTTCGCGATTTCCCGCAAAACGGCTAGACGCTGCTTTTCCTTGGAAGGGAATCTTTTTAATGGCCCGTCCGTTCCATCAGGAAAGAATTTGCGGATAATATCAGCTTGTTCTTCCTGTGTAATATCGTACCTGCTATCAATCATTTTGGCCGTTTTATGTGGGGAGACAAAAGCGGGTGCATACTGGTCTTTTTCTTTCAGCAATTCCATCATCGCCAGAAATACTTTCGCCTGGCGTTCCTTTTCCTTTAGGGCAAAACGATGGTGCCGGATTGTCGATGTACTTCCAATGCCAGCTTCATGCTGAATATCTTTATCATTTTTTCCCTGATAAAAAAGGCCGAGCAAATGATTTTGATGATCGGTCAGCCCTGTCAGCTTCTTATCAAGATGTATTAAATAATTGAAAACCGAACCATGTTCCATCTCGATATGAACACGCATATATCTTTCAGCTTCATAAAAAATGCTTTCGTCCTGATAAATGATCCCCTTTTCAGTTCTTTCGCCGCATAACAGGCAAATATATGAATCATTTTTTAGGATATAACCCTGCTTAAGTTCTTGCAGCGAAGCATTCCAAAATAAATCGGATAATTCCAAGATAACACCTCTTTATCAATATATTAAACATATTATAAAATTGTTTGTCATATAGCAAATATTTTACCGATAAGTTTAATGTCTGTCAATTTAATCCTCATGTTCACAAAAACGTTTAAATAGCATATCCTACATTAACCCGCTCAACAGCGAAGGAAGTGACATATATGTGCAATATGCCTATTCAGATTATTAATGTTGGCGGTTCAGCAACAGTTCAATTCGGGAACTCGATTAACAATTCACCCAAAACCACTTCCAAAAATTTTCACGGCTCAGGCTCCAACAACTCCGGGGGCTTCATAACCAATAATAATCTTTTCAGCATGACAAATGCGGAAAATTCGAGCGTGGTTGACCAGCCATCAGCATGCTAAGATCAGTTACAAGTCTGCCCGCCTTTTGGCTGGGCTCTTTTTTTGTCTAATTATCCGATAAATGACTGTTGGGAAATGATAATAAAGAAGAACTTTGGAGACGATAATAAACGGATAAATGGTCTCTTTAGAAAGGAGTGAATGAAGGATGCAGAGAAAATTTCTGGGCGTATGTTTGATGTTTTTAATAGCTGCAGGAGGATGCAGCCAAAACAAGGGTATTGATGACAATGATGGAGGCAAACAAAACGTTCCTAATGATGTAAACTATCCAAGCCAGGTCCCGAATAGGACACCGGTTGACACACAAAGACAAATTGAAATGAATATCCCGCCAAGTCCTGCAAATCAGTAATACCTTTAGATTCTAATTCTTTCTTGATGAAGATAAAATGAAGTAAGCCTAATTAGCCGCAAGTGAGAATGGGATTTCTTAGATACAGAAATCCCGCACATCATTATGATTTGATATGGTAGAATTAAAGTACCGAATTTCTTCCATTAATTAGCAGGTGAAAGGGGTCTTCAATGAGCGATTTATCAAGATCAAAAATTTCATTAGCCGAGAAAAGAGAAGTGTTTCATAAAGAGCTGGATATTCTCAGAGAAAAAAGACTTATACCGAAAACAGATTACATAAGAATCGGCAGCGCATATGAAAGGCATTATAATCAGGCACTTCATCAGTCGATGCAGGAGGACAGCCAGAAGCCCGAAAACTATAGTCAGGATGTGCCTGCAAGCAGCACTGATACAAATCGATCTGTGGGGGAACAGCCCGTCAATCTGGCCTCCAAAACGCCGGAGGGACACCCGCAGGTAAATATCGCGGCAGAAATACAGAAATATCCGGAGATAAACGAAAAGGAGAAGAATCAAACAGCAGTACCTGATTCTGCTGCCCTCAGCAAGCAGACAACGGCTAAGCCTGCAAAAACGGCTGAGCAAATCAGGGAAAGAAACATTGCAGCAGTTTTGATTGCTGGAGTGGTTTTTCTTCTATTTGGCGGGCTTATTTTGGCCACTTCCACATGGGGGGCTTTAAATTCTGTTCTTAAGGTTTCACTTATAAGTCTGGTATCGGTTTTCTTTGCTGTTATGGCATTTATCTCTGCCAGGCTGAAAATCAGACAAACTGCTTTTGCGTTTTTGACATTGGCCGGGATGTTTATCCCAATCGCTATTTTGTCAGCTTCCTATTATAAAATCTTCGGAGAGTACTTATCGCTTCAGGGGGAAGGAAGAGGGCTGCTTGGATTTATGGGCGGCCTGGTGTGTTTGTTTATCTACTATAAAATCGCTGCTTTTTTTAAGTCGAGGGTGTTTATTTTTATTTCGCTTGCGACATTTGCAGCTACAAGTTATTTTGGATTATCCTTCATTACACCTTCGATGGAGATGTTATTTCTCCTATTAGCGGTATTTAATCTGCTCCTGGTGTGGAATGTGAGTAGTCTTAAGACAAGGAAAATCCTGCAAATATTCCGTTTATATATATTTCAATTTATCCAATTTAAGATTATAGCTGAAACCTTTGTGATCTTAACTTTATTTGCAGGCAATTGGCTGTATTCCCTGGCTGTACTATTATCTTCACTCGTATTCTTGATATTATCTTTGAAATACAAAGGGAAATATTATGATTATGTTTTCAGTGCACTTTTTAGCTATGGATATTTCCACTTAGTTTACACGTCTTTCCTTGAACAGGCAGACATTGTTGCAATTGGGCTGCTGCCAGTCATTTTTGCGGTAATTTGGCTGCTGCTGTCACGGATCAAGCATCCTTTATCAACAGATTTTCTTTACACAAGCATGATTGCTTCAGCATTGGTTTTCATCTATATGAATGGTCTTTTTTATCAAGAAAACTATGCTCAAATGGCAATTGCTCTATTTATCATGGCGGCACAGTTTGTTTCAATTGCGCTTTTAACGGCAAACAAGGTGTTCACTTATCCGGCAGCAGTGCTTATTAATCTTGCACTCTATGATTTGGCTATGGCTAATCACTTTACTATTTCAGAAACATTGACTATGATGTTTGTCTTTTCAGCAGTCTTATTTGCTGGAGGCTATCTGTTTAATACAAGTAATAGATGGCGTTTATTCAGGGAAAGTACCCTATATATTGAAGGAAGCCTCATTTTCCTGCTCACTTTGGCAAAAGTGGCAGGTGAAGAGTGGCTAACAGCTTGTTTGTTCCTTTTAGTGATTTCTGCACTATTCTTTATTGCCTATGGAAAGGAACAGACAAGATCAGCGCGCGAAGTATGCCGATATGGTTTTCCTATAAGCGCATGTTTGTCCCTGCTGCTGTCTTATTTGTTCTTAACAGAAAGAATCGGGTGGTATGATGTTCATATTGCTCCAAGTATTCATTTAATGATGAGTGCCCTAATAGCCATTAGCGCAGGGTTTTTACTGAAAAAATCATACAGCGGCTATTTTTCGGTATTTTTTATCAGCGGGCAAGTTCTTTCGTTCATCTCGCATCTTTTGATTTATGCAGATGGCTTAAATCCGTATGGCTCTGCAGGTTTAATGCTTGCTGCAACTATGATAAATATTTTATCCGTCCGTCAATACCAAAGGCACTATCTATGGCTGGCTGTTTTATTTACGGGGTCTGGGGCCTATGGTTATATACTGGACGCCCTTGACTTCAAAAATCAGAATTACACAATTGCATTCTGCCTTGCAGCTCCATTGGTTTTTTATCTTATCAGTGAATTTGCTGGCAGGTACTCAAGAAGCGGAAAGCTGTATTTCTTCTGGTACAGCCATCTCCTCAATCTAGCAGCTATTCCTGCAGGCTGCCTGATGATAATTATAACTGGTGCCTCACCGTTTTTATATCTGTTTGTACTGGTGCTTTACCCGGTGTGTGCAGCAAGAACAGTGATTAATCGCGAAAGGTATATTTTTGCATATACGGGATTTGCAGCACTTTACCTGCAGGTATGTCTATTTTTCAAAGATGTTCAAAATATGGATTATTTTACTTCGGTTACAATGTCCATTACAGCGGCAATCATTATAGTTTTATGGTTTGTGTTTAAAACATGGAATAATATAATCGAGTGGTATTTGATTCCATTCCTGTTGTTAACAAGTGCAGCGTACATCATGGAATCTTATACAGCAGGCTTTCCGGAGAAGATGGAAGCTGTCTGGACAGGGCTTGCAGCTGTTTTTCTGGCCTTTACGCTGTATCTCCTGATGAAGAGAAAGTGGGAAAACCTTGCTTCGCTTCCTTTATTGCTGGCTCTTATATTCTTTACGAATTATGCCTACAGCTTGCCGGCCAGCGGGGCGATTGGCATTACTTTAAGTTTAACGGCAATCATGCTGCTTTTGAGCAGAAGCCGCTTTAAGGGATTGATAAAAAGAGAAGCATCAAAAACATTTGTTGATGCGTACCGTATATTTGGCTGGCTGTTTGTGTTAAGTCTTCAGGTTAGACTAGTATCATCCGTATTCCGCCACACCTTTCTGGAAATTCTAGTAGCTTGTCTGATAGCGGCTTACTTTGGGATTATCAGAATGTGGACAGAAGGACGAATGGAAAGAAAAATTTATATGGCGGCATTATTTACTGCAAGCCTCTATCCTTATTACCTTGTGATGGAGCAAATACCTGTTCCTGAGATACTATCCATGGAGGTACTATTAATACCAGTCATGGTGATCTCCTCGATTCTGCTCAGGAAGATATTCGATTATGGAAAAACCTCACAGCTGATCGAGCTGCTGATTGTTGCATTCGTCTTTTTGATTTTGGTGTCAGACAGTATGGCGGGCAATACAGTAAATGATGCCATTGTAATTGGCGCCATTTCTCTTGCGTCAATTTTAACCGGATTTTTCATGAAATATAAATCGTATTTTTTGTCAGGGGGAGCGGTTCTTTTATTCAATGTATATATGAATACAAAGTCTATGTGGGGCAGTCTCCCGTGGTGGCTGTATCTGATTATTGGCGGTATTTTGATGATAGCTGCCGCGAGTTTTTTAGAATGGAAAAAGCAAAGGGAACATACAACCTCGAAAGAACTTCTTGATAAAAATAAAATGAAGATAAAAAACTGGTTCAGTAAATGGAAATAATGAACAAAGAAGCAGGAATCAGCTTGATTCCTGCTTCTTTGTCATAATTATCACTAAACGCGCTTCGGCTTACTTGCGCTCAATAAGCTTATTAAAATTCACCTTCATATTAAGCGAAAGCATAACGGGTATACCCGCCAGCATAACTGCAAATTCTCCGGCAGCAGTTGTCAGCCAGGTCAGCAGGAACGGCAGGCCAATGGCCAGGTGAAGCTCCAGTGCTATAAGGAACATTGTAATCGTGAAAACAATGGTATTTATAAACATGCGGAGCAGCACATTTTTAACAAACCGTGCAGTCAGTATCGCAATCAGTAAACTTATCACCGATTGCCCGACTCCAAAAATCAAGTCATAGGCAGCGGTCGGTGAAAAGAAGTTGGTTATGATGACACCCAGGACAATCCCTGGGAAGAACTTCTTATTGAACACAACAAGATGATTAAACATCTCGGAAATGCGGAATTGGATGCTGCCAAATCCAAATGGCGCAATGGCCATTGAGACGGCAATATACAAGGCGGCCAGGATGCTGTTGGCGACCAGGGGCTTAATATTCATAATCTCTTATTCTCCTTAGTTTTTTTGCGTGGGAGGGTCACGAACCACGTTAGTTTATTAACACTCAAAATGTAATAGTATAGTAAAATGAATGTTTCCGTCAATACATTGGGTATAATTGCATAGGCAATGTGTGATTGAGATTAATTTTAGGCTAAAAAGTAGAAATGAATCGGGAAATTTTAGTATAGTAGAATAAACTTTGATATTCATGCTGGCCTGCCCCGTGAAATATTATGAAATAGGGATGATGAATTTGACACTGCAAAAAAATCTTGGTTTGGTGGTCGATGTCGAAACAACTGGCTTAAGCCCAAAAAGCGATGAAATCATTGAGCTTGCCTTAAAGCTGTTTTCGTATGATGCAAAAAGCGGTGAAGTTCTGGATATAGTCGAAGAGGCTTCGTATTTAAGAGAGCCATTATCATATTCTGCAAGACAAAATTACAGCAGTGCTTATAAGATACATGGAATTCCTTTTGAAACAGTGGAAGGAAAAAGCTTTTATGATGAAGAAATTTCAGGTTTGTTTGCTAAGGCAGATACGGTTTTTGCCCATAATGCCTCGTTTGACCGCAGCTTCCTTTATCATATGTACCCTGAAATAAATGAGCTGAAGTGGCATTGTACGATGAGAGGGGTGCCTTGGAAGGAATACGGATTTCTTAACAGCAAGCTACTGACACTTCTTCAATTCCATAAAATAGCAAACCATCAGACACATAGGGCCCTCGACGATATCACCTACCTGCTTGAGCTTCTTAAACAGCAAAATCCGAGCGGCAGCCCCTATCTGAAAGAAGTGCTCGAACGCGGCCACATGAAGAAATATAAACCTGCATCCCAAAAGAGTACAAGTTCATTTCCAAGGAAATCAGGAACCAGGAAAACAGGAGATCATTTCAGCTTTTAAGAGGGTGGCTCTTAAAATCCGTCTATTAGCGGACTTTTGAGCCTCTCTTTTTTTATGCATTATCTCCCGTCAACAGGCAGCAAGTCTCCTTGGTACAACAAACCAGGCAACGATTTTTTTGGGTTACTTTTTCTTTGAACATTCAAAAAAAATTTGAATGTATTTTCATACTTAATGTAGTGCTTAGGGCCGATTATGTGTAAGATGTAAATAGGGAAATTTTTTTAAAAGTGATATGTCAGAAGGAGATAAAGTAGAAAAATGAGTGCAGTTAAAGATTATTTGCAAAGTAAAGGATTTTCAAGGCTGATTACGCTGTTTATACTGGTGGTTTTTTTATTTAGCATAGGCAAGATGCTGAATTTGCTTCTATTTACGTTCATTTTCACCTTTCTTATGGGAAGGATGCAAAGCTTTATAACAGGGCATCTAAAAAAAATCATCAATATAAGCCCGAAATTTGTCATCAGTACCTTATATATTATTGTTGTCGCCACGGTTGGAATCGTTCTATATAAATATCTTCCGGTCATTACTTTGCAGATTACAGAGCTTGTCAAGCAGATGCTGCACTTTTATCAGCATCCTCCGGATATCAGGGCGATCAGATGGATCATTGATAATATCAACAGGCTCAAGTCTCCTCTTGACGTACAAAAGCAAGTGAATGCACTATACATATATTTATCCGACATCGGGAAGCTGGCTTTGCAGATCTTTTTAGCAATTTTGCTGAGTTTGTTCTTCCTGCTCGAGAAGAATAAAATCATCGCTTTTACAACAAAATTCAAGCATGGAAAATTTAGTGACTTCTTCATTAACATTGCGCATTTTGGAAGCAAGTTTGTTAATTCCTTTGGCAAAGTGATTGAAGTGCAGTTTATCATCGCTGCCACAAATGCCATTGTTTCTACCATTGTTCTATGGATTTTAGGATTTCCGCAGCTGATCGGGCTGGGCCTTATGATTTTTTTCCTTGGGCTTGTGCCGGTTGCCGGCGTCCTGATTTCGCTTGTTCCGCTATTGGTCATTGCCTATAGTATCGGCGGGATTACAAAAGTCGTTGCTGTAATTATTATGATCATTGTGCTGCATGCATTGGAAAGCTATATCCTTAATCCGAAGTTCATGTCGGCAAAAACTAATCTTCCAACTTTCTTTACATTTATCGTGCTCATCTTTTCCGAGCATTTCCTTGGAACATGGGGGCTGATTATTGGTATCCCGATTTTTATGTTCATACTGGATATGCTTGAGGTTACAGACGATAGATTAACATAGGCAAAAACCAAAGAGGTGGGAATAGAGTGTATCTTACCGTCAAAGAAACAGCAGAATACCTTTCAATGACAGAAGTGATGATAGAAAAACTGATTCATCAAAACAAAATACGTACCGTTTTTGATGGTGAACAGCATTTGGTATACAAAGAGCAATTTAAAACACACTTTGAACAGCTTGAGAAATATAAAAAACAGCTGGCAGAGTGGAACAGCGAACCGCTGCCTGAAGATCCCGATATAAAGGATGAAGATTAACCGCAGAAGAAGGCCTTCCAAAATAATGGAAGGCCTTTTTGGCAGGTTTCAGGCAAATGAATCTTCATTTTTAATCCAGCATTTCCCCTTGTGAGTTCAATTTAAGAATCCCCCTATTAAATATCAGCATTACTCTTTTTCCTCATGTAAAATTTAGATTGTATCTAAAAACACGTTAACGTATAATAACCATTAATAGAAAATACTGAATTTTATAACTTCATTGTTAAAACAGAGGCTTTAAATCATATACTCAGAAAAAAGGGGGCAATACATTGAAAAAACTGATTACAGCACTGCTTGTTATTTCTTCATTAATATTTCTCGCAGCAGGCTGCGGGTCGTCTGATGTCAGCGGCGACGGAAAAGATGCCAAGGGAAAAACTCTGCGGGTCGTGACGGATGCTGCTTATTCACCGTTCGAGTATCTGGATAAAGACAAGATAGTAGGTTTTGATGTGGATTTGATTCAGGCTGTCGCAAAGGAAGCAGGGTACAAAGTAAAGGTTGAGAACGTCGGATGGGATCCATTATTTGTAGAAATCGATTCTAAACGCGCGGACATCGGTCTATCTGCTATTACCATCAACTCTGACAGGGAGCAAACCTATGATTTTTCCAATCCATATTTCTTATCCACCAACAAAATACTTGTCCCTGAAAAGAGCACCATCAAAAATGCGCTCGATTTAAAAGGGAAGAAAGTGGCTGTCCAAAGCGGAACAACAGGGGCTGAAGCTACAGAAAAACTGCTTGGGAAAAATAATAAAGATATTAAAAAATTTGAGAATAACAACCTGGCCATCATGGAGCTGAATAGCGGAGGTGCAGCAGCGGTAGTGGCTGATAATGCCGTCATTGAAGCGTATGCCAAGAATAATCCCGGCAAAAACCTGGCTGTCATTGAAGATAGCTCTAACTTTTCCAAGGAGTTTTACGGAATGATGTTTCCAAAAGGAAGCAAATTAAAGCCGGAATTTGATAAAGCTCTTAATAAAGTTTTTGAAAATGGGAAGTACAAGGAAATTTACAAAAAATGGCTTGGCAGCGAACCGGATATGGAAACGCTAAAAGCTCAGCAGAAAAAGTAAAACTCTAGCTCTGCGTAACTGTTGAGACAGGTTACGCAGTTTTTAATATAGGAGGATTAAAATGAGCAATTTTCGCTGGGATATTATTATGGAATACGCCCCGTTATTTTGGCAGGGCACGCTGCTGACAGTCGGTCTGTCATTGGCTTCGATTATACTTGGGACAATTCTTGGCTTATTGATCGGCCTCGGTAAAATGGTGCGCAGCCGCATTTTGGCATTTCCGTTTCAATGCTATGTCACTTTCTTTAGAGGCACACCCCTGCTGGTGCAGCTGCTATTGATTCACTTCGGCGTTGTTCCATTATTTACAGGTGAGACACATGCTGTCGCGGCAGCCATTCTAGCCCTAACCTTGAACTCTGCTGCGTATATAGCTGAAATATTCCGCGCAGGGATTCAATCAATAGACAAAGGGCAAACGGAGGGAGCACGTTCTTTGGGGCTGACACATGTACAGACTATGAAATTTGTCATTCTGCCTCAGGCCTTTAAACGGATGATCCCGCCGCTTGGAAATGAATTTGTTGTGCTGATTAAGGATTCTTCGCTGGCTTCTGTCATTGCTGCACCAGAGCTTATGTACTGGGGAAGGGCCATGGGCAGCCAATATTTCAAGGTTTGGGAGCCCTACCTGACATCCGCGCTTATTTACCTTGTTTTAACACTGCTTATGAGTGTTATATTACATTTCCTTGAAAGAAGGTTAAAGACAGCATGATAACGGTAGAAAATCTCAAGAAATCGTTTGGTGATCATGAAGTGCTGAAGGGAATTACTGCAAGCATAGCCCATAAAGAGGTGGCAGTCGTAATCGGCCCGTCTGGTTCAGGAAAGTCAACATTCCTAAGATGCATCAACCAGCTTGAAACCATTACAGATGGACATATATACATAGAAGGAATAGATATTGCAGGCAAAAAAGTGAATATCAATGAAATAAGAACAGAAGTTGGAATGGTATTTCAGCACTTTAACCTATTTCCGCATAAAACAATTTTGGAAAATATTATGCTGGCACCGGTAAAAGTAAGGAAGCTGAAGAAAGAGGAAGCAAAAAGAATTGGGCTGGAATTATTGGAGAAGGTAGGGCTTTCCGATAAAGCAGAAGCCTACCCTGATTCTTTATCTGGAGGGCAAAAGCAGCGTGCAGCCATCGCAAGGGCCCTTGCAATGAAGCCGAAAATCATGCTGTTTGATGAACCGACCTCTGCTCTTGATCCTGAGATGGTCGGGGAGGTTCTGGATGTGATGAAGCAGCTTGCAATAGAAGGAATGACCATGGTGGTTGTTACACATGAAATGGGTTTTGCAAGAGAAGTCGGAGACAGGGTCATCTTTATGGATGAAGGCTGCCTGATAGAAGCAGGTACTCCAGAAAAACTTTTTGGCAGTCCAGCAGAAAAAAGGACACAAGCGTTTTTGAGTAAGGTGCTATAAATAATATTAAAAAAACACGCCAGCAGCTGCAGCCAGCCAAAGCGTGTTTTTATTTGATGACCACAGCCCCTGATAAAGACTCTGGTTTATTGCCGAGTATCAATAAGCTGAGTTTAGCAAACCCAATTGTCTGATAGCGGGCGAATATTTCTTTTAAGGTCTGAAACTCTGCATCCTTTTTTAGCTGCTGAACTTCATTTTGATACAGTTGTATAACAGAGGGTCTCACAAATTCTGGTGAGCTTACTGTCTTTTCACCATCCACGATTAAACTTCCCATATATTGATATTTAAAATGCAGTGCACGCGTCAGGCTCACGACATGAAGCAGCTTTTCGAAAAAAGCAGGGCTTTGCATTTTAAACGATTGAAGGGCATCATTTGCAGTCTCAAGTTCATTAACACTTGATAATGAGATCATAATATCTGCTCCTTTCAGATTCGGCTATCAATCCCAAGGCTTGTTTAATGGAATTAAAGCCGCTAATTCTTTGCTTTTTTTCTTTCTTGCTTTACGAACTTCTGCTCTTTCGCTTCCTGTATTGAAAACAAGCCATTCTTCTTCTGTTTCTGGCTCAACCTGGGGAACAGGCACTGGCCGTTTATTCTCATCAAGAGCTACAAAAGTTAAAAATGCTGTTGCTGCAATACGGCGTTCGCCAGTAATCATATCTTCAGCAATGACTTTGCAGAAAATTTCCATTGAGCTTGTGCCCGTATATGAAACGAAGGATTCTACACAAACAGAATCAGTTTGGTGAATCGGGCATAAAAAGTCAATAGAATCAGTAGACGCTGTCACGCATTCTTTTACTCTTGAATGTCTTCTGGCAGATAAAGTCGCAACAGTGTCGAGCTTTTTCATAAGCACTCCGCCAAAAAGGGTATTATAGTTATTTAAATCGCAGGACAGCACCTGGTCAGTATTTACAATGCGGCTTTCTCTTGCTTTCTTTTTTTCCATGTTCAAACATCCTTTCCTGTTGAAATGCATAAATGAAAAGGTAAATAAACCCGAAAAGACAGGGTTTTCACTACTAAAGTGTACGCTCCGGCAATCGGGAAGTAAAATGATTAATATTCATTGTTTGCATAGCTTTCATCTATGAAAATGCTTTCAATTATACAGAAAAAGAATACCTGAAAAAAGCGATTTCTTTTGGAATTCGCTTTTTCAGGTATTCTCAAGATGCTCTTGGGTGAATCTCAGCCATTCTTTTGCTGCGTAGGAAAGATACTGTCCATTTCTCCAGATAAAACCCAGGTTCCAGCTGATTGATGGCTTGGATATTTTAACGGCACGCACGTTTTGATGTAGGTTCCGGCAGATGCTTTCCGGAAGAAGTGCAACACCAAGCTTGCATGCTACCATTTCTTCAATAAAATCCCATCGCGAACTTTCTGAAAGAATAGATGGATTGAATCCTGCACGATTACAGGATGAAATTATCAAGTCGCGCAGGACAAAATCTTTATTAAATAAGATAAATGAGTCCTCGCTGAGCTGTGCAAGATTGATCTCTGCTTCATTTGCGAGAGGATGAGAGGGATGAAGGATCAGTTTAATGTCTTCTTTTAAAAAGGAAAAAGAATGAAATTGATTATTTTTAGCCGGAAGAACAATGACACCAATGTCCAGGACATCATTTGCTACTGATTCTTCGATTTTTTTTGAGCCCTCTTCAACTAGCTGAAAGGTAATGCTTGGGTATTTATCATGAAATTTGCCCATGATTTCCGGAAAGAAGGAAGGATCAATGATAGGCGGAAGCCCGATGCGAATATGGCCTTTCTTCAGTTCCAGCAAGTTTTCCATTTCGACTTCCAGGTTTCGGAAAGCTTTATCGATCAGCTTAGCCTGTTCGAGCACAACACGTCCTGCATCTGTCAGGGTCAGGCTTTTCTTTGAGCGGTCAAAAAGCTCTACGCCAAGTTCGTTTTCCAGATTTTTTATCATTTTGCTGATTGTCGGCTGTGTGATGAACAAATGATCGGCAGCACGAGTAAAGCTTTTATAATTGCTGACTTCAATAAAATATTGCAAATGCTTGATATCCAATGCTTTCACCCGCTTATATTCTTTCATTAATAACTGTCCTTATTCTACCTTGTAATGCCTCTTTTATAAAACAAACAAATTTTCATGAATTTTTAGAAATTAATCAATTCCGGCTATTGATATTTACGTTAACGTAAATGCTATGATGTTTATAACAAAATTTGGGATAAAGAGTGGTTTTTCATGTATACAATTACAAACCTTGCAAGGGAATTTAAACTGACTTCGCGGACAATACGCTATTATGAAGAGCTAGGATTGCTTCATCCCAAGCGGTCAGCTAATGGGAGCAGAATCTACACGAATAAGGAATATGCTCTTCTTAGATTGATTCTTCGGGGAAAGCGCTTTGGTTTTTCGCTTGAAGAAATTAAGGACATGGTGCTGCTGTTTGATAAGGACCGGACAGGAATACAGCAGCTTGAAAGGACGGTTGTTTATGGTGAGCAAAAATTAGAGGAGGTGACTCAGCGGATTAAGGAGCTAGAGGAAATAAGAGAGGAAATCAGCCTTCTTATGGTTGATTTCAAAGAAAAAATTATGATGCTAAGGGGAGAAAATATATGAATATTTCTGAATTGCTGTCAAGGAATGCAAGGAAATACCCGCTTCAGGAAGCAGTCATAATAAATAATGAAAGAATCAGCCATAAACAGCTTAATGAATACTCCAATCGCCTCGCTTCTTCCTTAAGGGAGCTGAATATTGCCGCTGGGGATAAAGTGGTTCTTATTCTGCCTAACTGCCTTGAATTTGTCATAAGTTATTTTGCTGTTCAGCGGCTGGGAGCCGTCGTTGTCCCGGTGCATGCCAAATTGTCTGTAATTGAGCTTGAATATATTATTTCCCATTGTAATGCCAGTGCTGTAATCATTCACGATAGCGTGAAAGCATCAGTGGCATTTGCTGGCCATCCAACGCTGATTTCTATAAAAATAGGAAAACAGGAGGAAGGGTGGCGCTCTTTTGACTATCTTCTTAAGCAGGGAGATATCTCCGAAATAGCATGCACTCTTTCTGAAGATGATGAAGCTGCCATCTTGTATACATCCGGTACAACCGGCAAGCCAAAGGGAGTGCTGTTTACAAACCGCAATATCTTAACTGCCGCCATAATGATGTGTGTGGAAATGAGTTATAAACCAGAAAGCAGGATCCTGCACATGATGCCTCTCAGTCACTCTGCTCCTCTGCATTTATTTCTTGTAGCAGGAACCTACGCAGGCGCTGCTCATGTTTTATCTGAAGTCTTTACCCCGGAACTTCTTTTGAATTTGGTTCAAAAAGAAAGAATCACTCACTTTTTCGGCGCTCCTGTAGCCTATCTGCTTACGGCAAAACAGCCGGGGCTTGCAGAATATAACCTTGCATCGATGAAGTGCTGGGTATACGGAGGTGCACCGCTTCCTGAAAAGGATGTTAGATTCATTCAAGATAAGCTGCAGACCAAAGATCTCTACTGTGTGTATGGATTAACGGAGTCTGGCCCTACAGGGATGCTTCTGCACCCCGAAGATCACGATAAGAAGGCGGGAAGCATAGGAAAACGGGGGGCACTGGGCACGGAGTTCCGTATCGCTGATTATTCAGGGTATGATGTCAGTGTGGGTGAAGCGGGGGAAATACTCTTATACAGTGAAGGTAATATGAAAGGATATTATGGTGATCCAGATGAGACGAAAAATGCTTATTTTGGAAAGTGGATCCGTACCGGCGACATTGGAAGGATGGACCGGGACGGGTATGTGTGGATTATCGACCGCAAAAAGGATGTCATCATTTCAGGCGGAGTAAATGTGTATCCGAAGGAAATTGAAGAAGAGCTGCTAAAGCATCCGTCTGTTATAGAGGCTGCAGTCATTGGCGTGCCTCATCCTGAATGGGGAGAAACGGTGAAAGCGGTTATGGTGATGTCAGAAAAACCAGAAAACCTCCAGGAGGAATTTCAGGAATTTTTATATGGAAAGCTTGCTGCCTTTAAGCTGCCGAGGCTGTATGAAACTTGTGAGGCTCTGCCAAGAAACGCGACTGGCAAGGTACTGAAGCAGGTATTAAGAAAGAAGCAATTGGAGGTATGATGGATGAACTTCTATACTGATGACCCTTTATTTCAGGATTTGCTGAGGGAGCTGCTGGACCCTGATTTCTATGCCTATGCTAAAGAGCAATTAACAGATTTCGGCCGGATATGTGCCAATGAAATCGATGAACGTGCCCGTTATACAGATCGTGAAGGGCAGCCGCAGTTAATTAAATATGACGCTTACGGGGAGGATATCTCTGAAGTGCGGGTAAATGAGGGGTATAAAAAAACCGTGGAAGATACCTATAAAACCGGCATCGTGGGGTATGTCCATAAACCTGTGCCTGAGCTGCAGAAAAAAGGAAACTATATCTATTCTTATGCCCAGGGATATCTCCTGTCACAGACAGAACCGGGCTTTTATTGCCCTGTAACCTTAAGCATGGCGACTGCTTACCTGCTTAGCCATTACGGAAGTGAACAGCTGAAATGCCGCTTTTTGCCCCATGTGCTGTCTACAGGGGAGGCGCCTTTGTATGAAGGGGCTACCTTTTTGACAGAACGGCAGGGAGGCTCGGATGTAGGCGCAAATGAAACGAAAGCGATCAGAAACGGTGATGAGTATTTGCTTTACGGGGAAAAGTATTTTGCCTCAAATGCAGGAATGTGCGGGGTAGCGATGGTGCTTGCAAGGAAAGAGGGAGCACCTTCCGGAAGCAGGGGACTGACCCTTTTTGCGGTTCCCTGGAGAAACGAAGATGGCACATTGAATGGGATATCCATCCGGAGGCTGAAAGATAAGCTTGGTGTCCGGGCTGTTCCTTCAGCCGAAGTTGAATTTAATGGAGCGAAGGCTATTGTTGTTGGAGATCCTTCAAAGGGCTTCTATTATATGATGGAAGCTCTTAATCTATCAAGAGTCTGCAATGCAGTTGCATCACTTGGAATTATGCGCCGTGCTTACCAGGAGGCTGTGCGGTATAGCCTGAACAGGCGGGCATTCGGCCAGGCTCTCACTGACTTTCCAATGGTGAAGGATTCACTTGTGAAACTGGCTGTGAAGCATGAGATAGAAATGCGGGCAGTCTTTACTTACTTGCCGCTGTTTGATGAAGTCATGGGCGGAAATCAAGCCTGTCAGGAAGCAATGGTGCTTAACCGTTTATATATTGCTTTATTAAAAAAGGAAACAGCAGAGCAGGCTATTCATTTCGCACACGAAGCCATTGAAATGCATGGAGGAAACGGCTTTATTGAAGACTTTGTGACTCCCAGGCTGCTTCGCGATGCACAGGTGCTTACAGTTTGGGAGGGAACGGCTAATATTTTGGGCCTTGAAGTGCTTCGGCTTATTGAAAAATCCGGAGCACATAGTATATTTATTCTTGAAATGGAGAGAAGGCTTGAAGCTGTATCCTCAATATCACAGAAATGGACCATTCCAGTGTCATCCGCAATTTCAGAGCTGAGGGAACAGCTGGATGCGCTAAGCAGCGCCACGTATGATCACAAAACCTTTTATGCAAAGAAAATAGCTAAACGGATGACAGAAATCTTTGAAAGCATTATAGCCCTTGAATATGGCCATCAAAAGGGAGAGCGCGCTAAAAAAGTGATGGAGATTTTTATAGAAGAAACCTGGGAGAATTCATTTGCTTTTAAGGAAAAATTAAGAACCGTGGAGTATTTTGAAGAAATTGTTTTAAGTCCGCGGCAAAATAAAGAGATTGCTAGATAGGAAGATTATTAAAAAACAGATAATTCCGTCTGTTTTGAAGAAAGTAAAATTTTGTAGAAAAACAGTGCAAATAAGGATATAATGGTAAATAATACTAGAAAATCTGCGGGTATTTTCTTCCTTTTTGATAGAATGATAACTATGGATGGGATGCTGTTATGCAGACATGGAGGGAATTGAATGTTTAAAAAGAGTGCATTACTTTTATTTACCGTTTTTCTTACATTGGCTTTTGGCTCAGGAGCATTTGCTGCAGAGAATACCGACACACAAAAGGCTTTGCGTCTGATTGATGCAAAAAATGCCCAAATCGATGATGAAATACAAAAAGCCTCAGCGGCAGCTGACAATCTTCAAAGCAAGTATTTTGAAGATATCAAAGGCATTGAAGGAGCAGACGCTTTTATATCATTAAGAAATGAGCAATCCCAGCTTGAAGCAGCATTAGTTGCTGAAACTGATTCAGCAAAAGCTGATTCTATCAGAGCAGAACTTGCTCCTATTGATAATGAACTTGCTTTATCTGAAAACAGCCTTAAGGAAAAATCAAGTGATTTTGCTGGCCTTACCGATAAATATAACGGCAATTTGAATGCATTGATTTCTGCCCTGGACACACTTACTTCAGATATCACTGCAAATGCCATCCAAAAAGCAGCTGAATTAGGCGTATCTGCACAATGTGAACTTAAACTGGTGAAAATAGCCCACAAATTAGTATGGATTGACCCGATTCAGGTAGTCGGAAGTTAATAAAATACTTCTTGAGTTTATCCTTCCTAATAAGGTAATATTAAGAAAAAAGGCTCTATTTTAATGGAGTCCTTTTTTACTTATAGATAGAAAGAAGGGTATAAACTGAAAGGGCTGAAAATTTTCAAAAGTGGTACTTTTATAGAAAAAGTCGTCTCTAAATCTACTGAAATTAGCCTTTTAGAAGATAGTGACGGTGTCGAAATTATGATGCAAACTATTTATAAAGATAAGCTTTTCTATTTGTATCCTAGCGATAAAACGAATGTAGTTGAATTTATATATATATTGAATGGTACTATGGAATCCGAAATAAACAATCAAAAAGAGCAGTTAGGCCCAAATGATTCTTTTTCTGCAAAGGGGCTTGGCGGACCAATATATTTTGTCGCTAAAACTGATGTTACCTTTTTGTGGATTATAACAGAACCCACATTTCATTATATAAGCGAAGATATTAAGTTATTGAGAAAAATGGTAAACGATGTTGAAAGCAGAGATATGTACACGTTTATGCATAGTGAACGAGTTGCTGATTATTCCGTGAGAATAGCTAAAAAGCTCAATCTTAATACCGAAGATTTACAGAGTCTATTTTTTGCAGCTGAACTTCATGATATAGGCAAAATAAACATTCCGATTGAAATCCTCAATAAACCCGGCAAACTCACAAAAGAAGAATTTGATGTTATTAAAAAACATCCGGGTGATGGTGCAGATATGGTGATGAAAACCAGCTATAAGCATCTTGCGAAAATTATTGAACAGCATCATGAACGGTTAAACGGATCAGGTTATCCGCATGGTTTAAAAGGAGATGACATTCTTCTTCAGGCTAAAATCATTGCGGTAAGTGATACTTTTGATGCAATGACAGAGGACAGGGCGTATAGGAAGGCCCATACTGCACAATACGCCATGGACGAAATTAAGAGTATGGCAGGCACTCATTATGAGCCTGAAATAGTCGATGCCTTGGAAAAAGTGCTTATAGAAGAAGGAAAGATTGAAAGCAAGCGGGAAGAGTAGCCTGTCTTGCTTATTTTTGTGTCTTTTTTTGCTCAAAAAGAATCGAAAGAATATCATTTTGCTATTTATGAAGCTGCGATTAAAAATCTTTAAACTTTATTCTATGCAGGTATGTTTGGATTGAGTTAAAATAAAGATGTATTCTAAAGATTTAGAAAATTTAATATTCAAGGAGGCAGTGATGGAGATAGCAGGATGCTCGGCGCTTGTAACCGGCGGTGCTTCTGGCCTTGGTGAAGCGGTAGTCAGGAAGATTGTTGAAAAGGGCGGGAAAGCAGCCATTCTTGATCTTTCCATTGAGAAGGGAGAAAGATTGCGGAAAGAATTGGGGGATGCTGCATTATTCATAAAAACGGATGTTACAAATGAACAGGAAGTGACTGCAGCAATAGGAGCAGCCATAGATAAGTTTTCTTCATTTCACGCTGTTATCAATTGTGCCGGTATCGCAATTGGACAGAAAACGGTTGGAAAAAGGGGAGCCCATAATCTTGCGGACTTCTCAAAAGTCATTGAAATAAACTTAATTGGAACCTTTAATGTGATCCGCCTTGCAGCGGAGAAGATGATACATAATGAAGAAAATGAATGGGGAGAACGGGGAGTCATTATTAATACAGCATCTGCAGCAGCCTTTGAAGGGCAAATTGGCCAGGCGGCTTATAGCGCTTCTAAGGGAGGAATTGTCAGTATGACCCTCCCGATTGCCCGGGAATTGGCAGCATACGGAATCAGGGTAATGTCGATTGCCCCCGGGTTATTTTCTACTCCAATGTTTGACGGGCTGCCCGAGGATGCCCGCATTGCACTTGGCAAAACGGTGCCATTCCCCCCGAGATTGGGAATGCCTGCTGAATTTGCAAAACTCGCTGAAAGCATTATAGAGAACCCCATGTTAAATGGCGAAACAATCCGGCTGGACGGGGCAATCAGGATGCAGCCTAATTAGCTATTATTAGTAAGCGTTTACATTTTGCCAGGGAGTTGAAATGATGAAGCATCCTTATTTGTTTGATGAACATGAAATCTTTCGCAAGTCACTTCGGAGATTTCTGGAAAAAGAGGCTTATCCCTTTTATGATGAATGGGAAAATAATAGAATCATCCCCCGTTCATTTTGGGAAAAGATGGGCAAGCAAGGATTCCTATGTCCGCATCTTCCTGAAGAATATGGAGGCTCAGAAACGGATTGGGGATATTCCGTCATCATTAATGAAGAACTTGAACGTGTGGGTTCAGGATTAGTGGGAGTCGGGCTTCACAGTGACATTGCTGTTCCCTATATTGCCAGCTACGGAACAAAGGCTCAAAAAGAGAAATGGCTCCCAGGGTGTACGAAGGGTGAAATCATTACTGCGATAGCCATGACAGAGCCTGGGACCGGTTCAGATCTTGCCAATATCTCTACAACGGCTTTTCTTGATGGAGACCGCTATATATTGAATGGGCAGAAAACCTTTATCACAAATGGAATTCACGCTGATTTGGTCATCGTGGTATGCAAAACGAATACAAAAGCAGTGCCAAAGCATAAAGGAATCAGCCTGCTTGCTGTCGAGCGGAATAACCCCGGATTTTCAAGGGGAAGGAAATTGAACAAGGTCGGCCTCCACTGCCAGGATACGGCAGAGCTAATCTTCGAGGATTGTGAGGTACCTAAAGAGAATCTGATTGGCGAAGAAGGCGAGGGCTTTTTATATTTAATGGAAAAGCTCCAGCAGGAACGACTTATTGTAGCGATTGCAGCCCAAGTCGCAGCAGAGGAGATGGTTGCTGACACCCTGGAATATGTGAAGAACCGTGAAGCCTTTGGAAAAGCAATCGGGAAATTCCAGAATACGCAATTTAAAATGGCTGAGATGGCAACAGAAATAGAAATGGGGCGAACATTCCTTGATAGCCTGATTGCAAGCCATCTTGCAGGAGAAGATATCGTAACCAAGGTTTCCATGGCTAAGTGGAAATTGACGGAAACAGCGAGACGGATTTCCATGGAATGTATGCAGCTTCATGGCGGTTACGGCTATATGGAAGAATATAAAATTGCCAGGAGATATCGGGATATTCCTGTTGCAAGCATTTATGCAGGAACCAATGAGGTCATGAAAGGCATCATTGCCAAAAGACTCGGTTTATAGATATGAAAGGAAGGATGCTCAATGCGTGAAGTTGTTATTGTAGAAGGAAACCGCACACCTGTTGGAAGACGTAATGGCCTGCTTAAAAATGTGAGGCCAGATGATCTGGCAGCCTTGGTTTTGAAAAATCTGGCTGAAAGAGCTGGAATTAGTCCTCATATCATAGAGGACGTGATTCTGGGATGCGTAACCCAAACGGGTGAGCAGGCAGGTAATATTGCGCGGACAGCCGCTTTGATAGCAGGCTTTCCGATCGAAGTTCCCGGAACAACAATCGACAGGCAATGCGGCTCAAGCCAGCAAGCTGTCCATTTTGCCTCACAGGCCATTCTATCCGGTGACATGGATGTGGTGGCTGCTGGCGGAGTGGAAAGTATGTCGAGAGTTCCGATGGGCAGCAATTATCAGGGTGCAGGAATCAGTGAAAGCTTAAAGAAAAGCTATGATATGGTCCATCAGGGTATTTCAGCAGAGCTTATAGCCGAAAGATATGGTCTAACCCGCGAAGAATGTGACCTGTTTGCACTTCAAAGCCATGAAAAAGCAATCAAAGCCAGAAATGCCGGCTTTTTTGAAAGAGAAATCCTTCTAGTTGAGGTAATGGATGATCTAGGTGAAAGGTCAATCATGAAGGAAGATTCAGGCCCGCGGAGCGAAACGACATTAGACGCATTGTCGGGTTTGAAATCAGTTTTTAAAGAAGATGGCCTGATTCATGCAGGAAATTCAAGCCAAATCAGCGACGGGGCAGCAGCCGTTTTGCTCATGGAAAAAAATAAAGCATTGGAGCTTGGGCTAAAGCCTCGCTTTAAGATTCATACACGTGCCGTTGTAGGTTCCGATCCGACACTGATGCTGACAGGACCTATACCTGCTACAAAGAAAGTGCTTGAAAAGTCAGGACTGAAGCTTGAGGACATAGATATTTTTGAAGTGAATGAAGCTTTTGCCCCTGTTCCTCTAGCATGGCTGAAAGAACTTGGGGCAGATCCGAACAAACTGAATCCAAACGGAGGTGCGATAGCTCTTGGCCATCCTTTAGGGGGAAGCGGAGCACGGCTGCTTGTCTCGCTTATGCATGAACTTGAACGGTCCAACGGCAGGTACGGGCTGCAGACAATGTGCGAAGGAAACGGCATGGCAAATGCAACGATTATTGAACGGTTAGACCTATAAAAAGGAAAATGGGGGAATATCATGGAGGCTACTATTGGCGAAATTTTTGACGCGGCAGCAGAACGATTTCCGGATAAAGAGGCCATATATGATGTAAGAAGAAATGTCCGTTACACCTACAGGGAGTGGAGCGAAAGAATCCATGCCCTGGCACAAGCTTTTATAGCTGAGGGTATAAAAAAGGGCGATCGGGTTTCTGTCTTTTTGTACAATAACGAAGAGCTTGCAGCAGCCTTTTTTGCCTGCGCAAAGATTGGAGCGGTATTTAATCCGATAAATTTCCGGCTGATGCCTGAAGAAGTTTCATATATTCTGAGTGATGCCAAGCCAAAAATCCTGCTATTTGAGAGTGCCCTGAGACAGGTCATTGACGATATTGAAGGCCGGTTTCCTCATACAAGTTTCTGGTACATCGATGATAAACCCCCTTCCTATGCAGCAGACTTTAAGCAGAAAATAAAGCAAGCAAAAACATCCGAAATAACAGGCGGGGTTACACAAGATGATATTTACGCCATTATGTACACTAGCGGCACCACTGGCCGGCCTAAGGGAGTCCTTCACAGGCACAGGGAAATGACAGAGCAAAGCAAAATCCTGAAAGAGGCGACAAAATTGGATCAGCATGATGTGGGCTTAATTGCAGCTCCCATGTTTCATTGTGCTGAGCTTCACTGTGCGTTCCTTCCCCGTATACAGTCTGGAGCAGGAAATATTGTGGTGCATGGATTTCAGCCAAAGGAAGTGCTGCGTTTAATCGAAAGTGAAGGAGTCACAAAGTTATTTGCAGCTCCAGCTATGTGGAATATGCTCCTTCAAGAGGATCTCAGCCAATATTCTCTGAAAAGCCTGAAGCTGGGACTGTACGGTGCCGCACCTATGGCTCCCTCTTTAATTATGGCCTGCCGCGAAAAATTGGGAATCGAGCTGGTTCAGGCATATGGAATGACCGAAATGGGGCCAGCCATTACACTTCTTGCGGAAGAAGATCAAATAAGGAAAGCAGGATCGGCCGGCAAGGCATGCTCCGGCCATGAAATTATCATAGTCCGGCCGTCTGAGGACGGACCTTCTGATCCAGATGATGTGCTGCCGGCTTTTGAAACGGGGGAGATACTTGTCAAAGGGCCCTGTATGATGAGCGGATATTATCAAAGGGATGAAGCTAATGAAAAAGCCCTTTATAAGGGGTGGTACCATTCGGGAGACATTGGTTACTTAGACGATGAAGGGTATTTATGGGTAAAGGACAGAGTGGATGATATGATCATCTCCGGCGGGGAAAATATCTATCCTAGGGAAGTGGAGGATACACTGTTTGGACACAATGGTGTGCTGGATTGTGCAGTAATCGGGCAGCCTGATGACAGATGGGGAGAAACGGTCACTGCCTTTGTAGTGGCTAAAGACTCTGAGCTGACAGAAGCAGAACTGGAAGAATGGTGCAAGAACAGCCGCAGCCTGGCAAATTATAAACGTCCCCGAAAATATATATTCTGTGAAGCATTGCCAAGAAATGCGAGCGGCAAAGTACAAAAGTTCATGCTGCGCAAGGAAATTGGGCAAATCATTACCGGAAGCAATAAGTAAATGTACCAAGGGAGTATATTAGAATCCTATTTAACAAGCAGGGAGCAATAAATGCTCCCTGCAAGTTTACTTCTGTTTTCTCTTTTTTGCCCGCATATCTGCGGCATCTGACCGCTTTTGGGCTTCTAGGTCATTTTGATCAGCAAGCTCTTGTGAAAATTCAACATCTAAACCATCATGCTTCATTTCTGCAGGCACCTGCGGAAGTTTTTGCTTGTTTTTATCGCGGTTTTTATGAATGCTGTTTCTTCCCATGTTAAGCAGCCTCCCATAGAGAAAATCTTTTTGAAATGATATAATTTCAATATCACTTCAATGTTATTGTTAGCAGAATGGCTGTTTAAATGTCAGGTAATTGCCTCCAAAAATTCCTTAGCGTTTTCCCCTTTTAACATCAAATCCGCCAGCGCGGTCTGCGTGTTTGAACTCTCTGGCGTACAATACTGCCTGTGTGCTTGTTAAAGTGCTTTTTGTTCTATCCTTTTTTTTAGCTTCCAATGATATCATCTCCTGTTCATTACCTGTATTTTTTCCATAGAAATGAAATCCAATACCTGCATATGATCATTTATCAAGTAACTGTTCAAGTGCTCCTTTTAATAGGGGATAGTCAAATGTGAATGAATGTGAAAGTAATACATCTGGCATGACGCATTGTCCTTCTAAAACCATGCTGCTCATTTCTCCCATCACGGTTTTTAGGGCAATGGAAGGGACCGGGAGCCAATGTGGCCTGTGCAGGACTTCTCCAGCTGTCTGTCCGAACTCCTTCATTCTGACTGGGGCAGGCGCTGTTAGATTAATTGGGCCTGAAATGCTTTCATTTTGCAGACAATAATGAATGGCCCTTGCCGCATCGTGGATATGAATCCAAGAAAGCCATTGCCTGCCGCTTCCGATTGTACCTCCTGCAAATACCTTATATGGCATAATAATACTTGGCAGGGCACCCGCGTCCATTCCCAGTATGACCCCAAAACGGGCTATAACCATCCTGCCGCAGTATGCCTTGGCTTTTTTCGCTTCTTTTTCCCAGAGAACAACCGTCCTTGCAAGGAAGCCATCCCCGCTTTTTGTTTCTTTTTCTGTGTATGTGCTGCTCTCAGAGACCGGATAATAGCCGATTGCACTCGCGTTGATAACACATTCCGGCTTTTTTTCAAGGAGAGATAGAATTTTTGTCATTTCTGCTGCAGTTTCAATTCTGCTTTCAACGATTTCCCGTTTTCGTTTCTGTGTCCATCGTCCGCTGTTTAATGATTCTCCTGCAAGATTAATGAAGGCATCGATGCCTTCCAGTTCTTTTTCAGGATGGGCATCCTTTTGCAGCCATCTGATATATCGAATTCCCTGTGCTGGCTTATGTTTATCAGGGTTTCTTGTCAGAATGCAGATGTCATGCTTATGGGCGCGCAGTTCTTCAGTTATTGCCATTCCAATAAAACCGCTGCCGCCGGCAATGGCGATCTTCATAAAAACACTCCTTCATGACTGTATTGGATATAGATTTCCCGATTAACAAAACTGTATCATGTAATTGAAGTTTTTAAAAAAGTAAACCTTCTATAGAATGTGTTACAGTTAAAGCAGGGGGTAAAATTATGCCGAAAATCACCAAAATCACTACTCAAAAAAAACGGGCTGACCGTTATAATGTATATATAGACCATGGCAAAGGAGAACAGTATGCCTTTAGCGTGGACGAGGAAGTACTCATTAAGTTTCAGCTTAAGAAGGGCAGGGAACTGGAAGAGTTTGATTTAGCCGATATCCAGTATCATGATGAAATTCAGAAAGCTTTTACCATGGCACTGAATTATTTATCTCACCGGATGAGGTCTGAAAAGGAAGTCCGGCTTTATTTAAAAAAGAAAGAAGCAGAGGAGCCAATCATCCAGGAAGCCATTCATAAACTGTATCATTATAAATATTTAGATGAACTTGAATTTGCGAAAGCATTTGTCCGGACATATGCAAATGGCGGAAATAAAGGGCCATATACGATAGATATGGAGCTAAAGGAAAAAGGAATAGCAGACTCTGTAAGAGTGCAGGCAATGAATGAATATCCAATCGATCTGCAGATCGAACATGCCCGGAGCTTGGCTGAAAAATCTTTAAAAAAAGAAAAGAACCTGTCAAAGACGGCTCTCTCCCAAAAGATTGACCAAATTCTGTTGCGCAAAGGGTTTTCCCGGGATATTATTATGGAAGCTTTAAGCGAAGTTAAGGTTGAGAAAAGCCAAGGTGAAGAGTGGGAAGCCATATGTCTTCAGGCTGGAAAGATTAGCCGGCGGAATCAAAAATACACAGGCTTGGAGTACAGGCAGAGAATGAAGCAGGCCTTATATAGAAAAGGGTTCGATATCGGGTTAATTGACCGGTATCTGAATGAATCCGAAGACGTTGATTAAAAATCTTATCAAGCACATTAAAAGCGGAGGTGTTATTCAGTGAGTGAAGTAAGATACAGCCAAATGACAGAGCATGAGCTGCGGCAGGAAATAGGAGCTTTAAAAGAAAAAGCAAGAAAAGCGGAGCAGCTTGGCATGGTGAGCGAATTTGCAGTGCTGGAACGAAAGGCTGTTATGGCGCAGGCATATTTATTAAATCCTGAAGACTTCTTGCCTGGGGAAATCTATCAAATTGAAGGCGATCCCGGAACATACTTTAAAGTGGATTACTTAAATGGGGTTTTTGCGTGGGGGTATAGGATGAGCGGCAGCGGCGAAGAAGAAGCCCTGCCGATTTCAATGCTTATACCTGCCAAAAAAATCTAAAAAATCCAGAGGCAGCTGAGCCTCTGGATTGTTATACAACTTGTCAGCGAAGTGTGTCCGACGTTCTTTCATTCGAGGCTCTCATCCGCTCCTGTGGATGGGTATTAATGCTGCCATCCGGGCGTTTTGAAGCATACTCTGCTTTAGCCCTCGGCTCTCCCTCGAATTTATTATTGTTTTGATTCGGGAAATTTTTGGCTTTGTTTCTCATGGTTTTTTTCCCTCCAAACACAATGTAAAAGAATCGCGTTTCCGCGTACACTTAGTATGGGTAAAGAAGTACAAATTATGATTTTTTCAGGCAGAAAAAAATGGGTAGAGGTGAGAAAATGAAGGAATACCAAGAACGATTGACTCAGTCTCTTTTAGAGAAAAACGATCAAATTACGTTCAATCAAGCTTTGACATGGGTTGAGCTTCTCTGGGAGGATTTTGAAGCAACTTATGCAAAGGCCGGTCATGAATACGCAGGAGAAGAAATGACAGCGAGAGTCGTAAAGCAATGGATTGACAACTACGGGGACAGGCTGCATGAATTTATTGCAAGAAATCCTAAATATGAGCATTTATTGAACCAAAAAAATAACTTGCATTAAAAAATCCCCCCTTTTAAGGGAGGATTTTTTCTGTTTCGAAACTGATGAATTTAAAAAGGAATTAAATTCAGCTTTTTTCTGAGCTTTGCTTCACTGAATATCCAGCCTGTATAGGAGTTAAGGATATTTAAGTCCCGGTCCAGGTGGACGACGGCGACAAATGGGTAAAAGCCATTGCTGCGGTAGCGTAAATCAATAAAGCGGACTTCGTAATAATCCTTCACTGCCGTAATTTCCCATCGGTAAACAGGTGAAAAAGAAAGGAATGCCGCCAGATTTTTATCATGCTTTGCCGCGTCAAGCACTTCGCTTTCAGGCAGAGGAAGGCGGTCAAACTTGTCAAGAACCGTAACATACCCGTTTTCGGCACGCGCTACATAGAATTTGTTTCCTGTAATGACGGCAATTTTCCAGCGGTGATATTTCATTGTCGGTGAAAGGATGATTTTTTTAGCATCAGGAATCTGCTGCTTTACAGCTCTTTTAATATATCGCTGCTCCTTGAATCGGGCAAAATAGTAAATGACTAAAATGCCGTACATGGCAAGAAACGTATAGCCCGGCGGGAAGCCTACTCCCCACAGGACCAGGGCTGCAGCATGAATGCCGAAAATAAAGGGATCAAAGGTATTAATAACCCCAAGTGCCAGCCATCTGGATGAAATTGGCCGTAAAGCCTGTGTGCCATAAGAGTTGAAAATATCTACAAAAACATGCAGGAAAACGGCAAGGAAGGTCCAAAGCCACAAATGCAGCAAATTTGCTGAAGGAACGGCTGTAAAAATCGTAAACGTAATTAATACGGGCCAAAGCAGCACAGCGGGAATCGAATGAGTAATTCCCCTGTGATTTCGTATATAAACAGCATTGTTTCTGAGCTTTAAAACCGTGTCAATATCCGGAGCCTGGGAGCCTATAATAGTTCCAGCCATAATAGCATGTGCTGTTGACGTGTCGCCTAAGGCTGGATCCAGTGATGCAAGACCTCCTAAAGCGATCCCCATGACCAGGTGAGTGCCAGTATCCAACTAAGTAACCTCCCTGCTTAATAGCGGTCTGATATAATTGTTAAGAGTAATCATAGCTCATATAATTAGTATTCGCCAAAAGAATTTATTTTGACATATTGATTACACATATTACAATAAAAGAAAAGTACATCTTTTAAATGCTTTAAAGTATTTCATATATATATTCCCATTTTCTAAAGAAGTTTAACATCGCGGAGGAACAAATGTGAAGGAAAAAGAATTGCAGGGTTTGTCAGATATTAATATAACTGAATTTCAGCAGGATTTGCTTTCCTGGTTTGAAAAGGAACAAAGAGATTTGCCATGGAGAAAAAACAGCGATCCATACAGGGTATGGGTTTCAGAAATTATGCTGCAGCAGACAAGGGTAGATACTGTTATCCCTTTTTATAACCGGTTTATGGATTGGTTCCCTACAATTGAGGATTTCGCAGATGCCGATGAAGAAAAAGTGCTTAAGTCCTGGGAGGGGCTTGGATATTATTCCCGGGTCAGAAACCTCCATAGTGCCGCTAAGGAAGTAAGAGAAGCCTACGGCGGCATTGTTCCTGATAAACCTGAAGAAATTTCAAAATTAAAAGGTGTCGGGCCCTATACGGCAGGCGCAATATTAAGCATTGCTTATGGAAAGGCTGAACCGGCAGTAGATGGGAATGTAATGCGGGTACTGTCGCGAATTCTTAAGATTAAAGAAGATATTGCAAAGCCTAAAACAAGGATATTATTTGAAAGGGCTGTCAGGGGCCTGATTGACCATGATCATCCATCTTTTTTTAATCAGGCTTTAATGGAGCTGGGTGCCTTGATATGTACGCCTGGAACACCCGCATGCCTATTATGTCCTGTACGCAGCCATTGTCAGGCCTTTCAGGAAGGCATACAGTCTGAGCTTCCTATCAAGATTAAAAAGAAAAAAACACGCAATGTACCGCTTGTTGCTGCAGTGCTGACAAATGAAAAAGGTGAATTCCTGATTCATAAGAGGCCTTCTGAGGGTCTGCTTGCAAATATGTGGGAATTCCCCAACTTTGAAATACACACTGAGCTTATGACAAAAAGGGAGTACTTCGCAGAGGAATTTCGCAAGCTCTTTGAAGCAGTGGCTGATATTGGTGAATTGGTAGCTGAAATTGATCATGTTTTTTCTCACCTTGTCTGGAAAATCGATGCATTTAAAGGCACAGTAAGCAGTCATATTGATAGTACTATGTTAGAAAATCAGCAGTATAAATGGGTTTCTGAAAAGGAAATAGAACAATATGCATTTTCGGTATCACATCAAAAAATTATGACGGGTTATAAAAATTCCCAATGAAAAAGGAAGCGGAATATTCCGCTCCCCTTACTTCCATTATAGCTCAATCATAGCTTTCATTAGTACCATGTGTATAATCGGCTTCACTTCTTTGAAGGCCGCCGCGCTTTTCAATTTCCTCCACAATCTCCTTGTGGATTGACTGGCCTTCCTGGTTCAGGTAAGGTACCATTTGCTGCAGGGAATGATGGAAGTAAGCTAGCTCGCTTTTTTCCCAATCGGATTTTGGCAATAATGATAATTCTGTCATGTCACGGCCAACGTACATAATAACACTCCTTTTTCTTTATATTTTTCTTAAAAATAAACATCTTTATTCTTATTTTTCCAAATAGAAGGGACGATAAACAAATGACAAACAAAGTAGCATTGGTAACAGGAAGCAGTAAAGGGCTTGGAAAGGCGACTGCCTTAAAGCTGGCTGAAGAGGGATATGATCTTGTCATCAACTATGCCAGAAGTAAATCCAAAGCGCTGGAGGTTGCTGCTGAAGTTGAAGCAATGGGCCGGAAAGCGCTTGTTGTAAAAGCCAACGTAGGTGATGTGGCGAAAATAAAATCCATGTTTGCCGAGATTGAAGAGTATTATGGCAGGCTGGATGTATTCATATCAAATGCTGCATCTGGCGTTCAGCGTCCATTGATGGAACTTGAAGAGTCACACTGGAATTGGACCATGGATATCAACAGCAAAGCCCTGTTGTTTTGCGCACAGGAAGCTGCCAAATTAATGGAGAAAAATGGCGGAGGGAAAATTGTCAGCATCAGTTCACTGGGTTCTATCAGATACCTTGAAAATTATACGGTAGTTGGAGTTTCCAAAGCAGCACTTGAAGCACTGACACGTTATCTTGCAGTTGAACTGGCTCCAAAAAATATTACGGTAAATGCTGTTTCAGGCGGAGTGATTGATACAGATGCCCTTAAACATTTCCCTAACCGAGAAGAATTATTGGCAGATGCGGCAAAAAACACTCCTGCCGGACGAATGGTGGAAGTATCGGATATGGTAAATGCCATTCTCTTTTTAATAAGTGACCAAACGAGCATGATCTGCGGACAAACCATTATTGTAGATGGAGGAGTTTCACTTCTCGTATAGGTTTGGATAATTGGATAAATTTAACTGATATTTATTCGGATATCACCCCGTACTCCTGGTTATTCTATTATCGTGGAGGTGATTACGAATGGAGAACAACAAAACAACACAAGCTGGAACTAACGTACAGAAAGTTCAACAGCAAAATCAACAAGCATCTGCAGGAAAAAGCCAATCTGGACAGGGCCAATTTGGCACTGAATTTGCAAGCCAAACTAACGTGCAAGAAGTGAAGCAGCAAAACCAGCAAGCATCTGCAGGAAAAAGCCAATCTGGCCAAGGCCAATACGGTACTGAGTTTGCTAGCCAAACTGATGTACAAGAAGTAAAAAGACAAAACCAGCAGTCTCAATCTGGAAAATCTTCCAAAGCATAAGCACAAGAAAAAGGCATTCTTCTCTTCAGAAGAATGCCTTTTTTGTTTATGCTCTTTTTAGAATATGTTCTGTGAGGGGATCCCATAGTTAAATCAGCCACCTTGTTCTATAGCAGCAAAGTTTACGAAGTCAGCACTTTAATAAAATTCATTGAAGCTGAACAGGGCGCCTCCGCCTCCTGATTCGTCGAGCTGCAGCGCCCAGCTTCCTGTGCAAAAGACCGATGGAGGCCAGAAGGCAAAGACAGGCCTTCAGGCCTCCATCGCCTATTTGCTTCGGAAGCTGATCAGGGCGCCTCCGCATCCTGTATTCGACAAAAGTTCTGTTTGGTCTACATTTTAAGTCAAAGGACAATCAGGTGGAAGCAAGAATATTTGGAGGAGGGGAAATCATTATATAAATGATGGGGCGGTGTATGGATATGAAAGAGTTTGACCGGCTGATTAATGAACAGCTTAAAACGATGGAGAAGCTTTTATTTATACAATCCGAAATTGAAAGATGCCAGGAAATCGAACAGCAGCTCCGGGCCTTGCAGGAATTGACCGAGTTAGATTCCATTCAGGATGAGATTTTACGGATGAAACAGGAATTATCTGCAATTCATGATATGTTTGAACAGCAGACAGAAGAGGTCATCAGGTACTATCAGGAAGGGCAGGCAGCAATCATCTAATCAGTCACGCTGAATCCGGCTTAAGCTTAAATAAGGTTGATTGGAGCGAAAGGTGCGAGATTCCTGGAGCGGAAATCAACCCCTTGTTCCATAGCAACAAAGTATACGAAAAAAAGTCCTAAGGGGCTATCTTACAGTAATTGTCTTCAGCCAATAATGCGGGAATTTTGCAGCTTTTTTGCAGATTTTTTAAGTATTATTGGCTTTATGGCACATTTTTACTGATAGATAGCCTCTTTTGTTTTAAATTTTTGAATAAATCGCTATAATAAAGGAATATAGGAAATCGAATAAGATACAGTATAACCGCCATTAGAAAAGTTTTGTAAGATGTTTAAGGAAGGCAGGGGAGAATAATTATGGGGATTCCCACCGAGGGAGGAAAAATCCAAATTCAAAGTTATAAGCATAATGGGCATATCCACCGGATCTGGGAAGAAACCACCGTTTTAAAAGGGACGCAAAATCTTGTCATAGCGGCAAATGATCGTACAATGGTAACGGAATCTGACGGAAGAACCTGGATAACGAGAGAACCGGCAATATGCTATTTTCATTCTAAATATTGGTTCAATGTTATTGGGATGCTTAGAGAAGACGGTGTGTACTATTATTGCAATATCAGTTCTCCGTTCACTTGCGATACGGAAGCGCTTAAGTACATTGATTATGACCTGGATATTAAGGTGTTTCCGGATATGACTTTTAATTTACTGGATGAAGATGAGTATGAAAGGCACCGCAGGGAAATGAATTACCCTGATGCAATCGATGCTATCTTAAAGAGAAATGTCGATTATTTAATTTACATGATACGGCAGAGGAAAGGCCCTTTTTCTGCAGAATTTATTGATTCCTGGTATGAACGGTTTTTAACATACCGTTAGTGCCGAAAGCCTGTTGCATCAACAACAGGTTTTTTTTTGAGACAAAACTTACTTACGGAGGAATTTTGTGGACAGCGTAAAAAGATATCTGCGGTTTGTTAAGCCATATAAGTGGCAAATTGCAGGAACAGTCATCATAGGACTTTTAAAATTTGGTATACCGCTTTTAATTCCTGTTCTTACAAAATATGTTCTGGATGATATTATTGCCAACAAACACTTAACGTCATCTGTAAAAACGGAAAAGCTTTTCTGGGTTATGGGAATTATGCTGGTGATATTCGTGGTTGTCAGGCCGCCTGTTGAATACTACCGGCAATACTATGCCCAATGGACCGGCACGAAGATTCTATTTGATATCCGGAATGAGCTATTCAGCCATATCCAGAAATTAAGCTTTAAATATTATGCCAATACCCGGGCTGGAGAAGTCATCTCCAGGGTCATAACAGATGTAGAGCAAACAAAGAACTTTGTAATCACGGGGCTTATGAATCTCTGGCTTGATATAGCAACCATTATTATCGCGATCATAATCATGTTTACCATGGATGTAAAGCTCACCATTGTCTCCTTGGTGATGCTCCCATTTTACGCATTTTCCGTGAAGCATTTCTTTGGAAAGCTCCGAGATTATACGAGAACGCGCTCGCAGGCTCTTGCAGATGTTCAAAGCCATTTGGGTGAACGTGTTTCTGGAATGCCTGTTATTAAGAGCTTTGCCATAGAGGATCACGAATCAGAGCTGTTTAAAAAACAAAATCAAAACTTTTTGGACAAAGCGCTGGCGCATACAAGCTGGAATGCCAAGTCTTTTGCTGTTGTTAATACCATCACCGATATTTCGCCTTTGCTGGTTATTGGCTATGCAGGTTATCAGGTGATAAATGGCCCGCTGTCAGTAGGAACGATGGTGGCCTTCATCGGGTTCATCGACAGGCTGTATAATCCCTTGAGGAGGGTAGTCAACTCTTCAACTACCATGACACAAACACTAGCCTCAATGGACCGTATGTTTGAGTTCATTGATGAAAAATATGACATTGAGGATAAACCAGATTCTATATCACTGAACCATGTAGAAGGCAATCTTGATTTTGAGAATATTTCGTTTGCCTATGATGAATCAGAAGAGCCAGTTTTAAAGAATTTGAACCTTCATGTCCGTAAGGGTGAAACCATTGCATTGGTTGGGATGAGCGGAGGAGGAAAGTCTTCGCTAGTCAGCCTGATTCCAAGGTTTTATGATGTCAGCAGCGGAAGGATTTTATTGGACGGCACAGATTTGCGGGATTTCAAGGTCCGCAGCCTGCGCGATAAAATTGGGATGGTACTGCAGGATAATATCCTATTCAGTGAGTCGGTTGTCTCGAATATCAGGATGGGCAAGCCCGATGCAACCATGGAAGAGGTAATAGAGGCAGCAAAGGCAGCAAATGCCCATGACTTTATAGAAAACCTGTCAGAAGGTTATGAAACGAAGGTAGGAGAGCGCGGTGTTAAATTATCCGGAGGGCAGAAACAGCGTGTTGCCATTGCAAGGGTGTTCCTGAAAAACCCTCCGATCCTCGTGCTGGACGAAGCAACTTCGGCTCTTGATCTGGAAAGTGAGCACTTAATCCAGGAGGCACTGGAGGAGCTTGCGAAAGAGAGGACTACCTTCATTGTTGCCCATCGGTTATCCACGATTACACATGCTGACCGGATAATTCTTATCGAGCATGGAGAAATAACAGAAATGGGAAGCCACGAAGAGCTGATGAGAAGACAGGGAGGCTATTATAACCTCTTTCAGGTACAGCAGCTGGATTCATAAACCCGCACACAAAAGCCCCCAAGTCAATTGGGGGCTTTGGCTTTATTTATTTGTGTCCTGATTTCTCATGGATTTTAATGTTTCACGGAACATGTTATCGTTCATTTTGGAATCCATTTTAGGCTGAACAGAAGGTTCTTCTAGTTCTTCTATTTCTGCCTTAGGAGTATCGGTAGGGGTTTTCATGCTTTGCAGGGCATTCCTGTAAGCATTATCATCCATTTTTAACGTTTCTTCTTCTGCCCTCACATCAGGCATTGGCTGCACAGCAGTTTCATGGGCTTCTTCAGCCGGAACAGGAGGCATGGAAGAAGGCGTTTCTTCATGAAGGGCCGGTTCTTGCTCAACATGTGCCCCGCTGCGGGATGATGACCTTATATTCATGGTAACTAAGCCGGCTGCTACCAAGATCGCTACAATTATAAAAATAATCATTGCCATCTTATATCAGTCCTCCTTATCGCTCATTTTTAAATGATTTTGCGACATTCGCTACACGTGCTCCTAATATCCTGCCGAGTGCCAGGCCTTCCTCAGAAATTGCTTCGGTACTATCTGGAGGGCAGGTTACACCTACTCCATAATATGAGCCATAAAGGGCATTTTCACGGATGTTGCTTGGCATGCCAGTGATGATCATTCCCTGGTGCAGCATTGGAGTGATTAAGTTAAGCATCGTAGCTTCAAGTCCGCCGTGGACAGTAGCTGTTGTACAGAAAACTGCACCAATCTTATCCTGAAGCTTTCCTTCGGCCCAAAGATATCCCAATTTGTCGATCCATGATTTCAATCCTGAACTGATTGTTCCGAAATGTCCTGGGCATCCCCAGATAATGGCATCCATTTCAGGAAGCTTATACACATCTGCCTGGCTGACATGATCAATAAATACCTCAGCACCGCTTACTCCATCTGCTCCCTCTGCGATAGATTCCGCAAGAGCTCTAGTGTGTTCGCCTTCGCTATCATACACAACATAAATTTTCATGAAAGAAAAACCTCCTGTTAATTAAATGTAGCCTTCTGTGATAATAGTAAACCTCCCGATAAGGGGAGGTTTACTATTTCTTTATTTCGTTTCATTCACTGGAGAAGGAAGCAATTGAATTTCGTTTTTCTTTTTTGCTTCTTGTCTCTTTTTATCTTTTCTTACATCACGCAGGAAGAAGCTTAGTATTAATCCGACAACAGTAAATCCTGTTGCCCAGAAGAAGGCATCATTGATTCCCATAACATTGGATTGCAGCTGAATTTGGCCGGACAGCAGCGATACGGCTGTCTGCTGGGCTGATGCAGCTGTTTGGTGCATGGAAGCCATGATATTTTGAACCAGAGTCTGCAGATTTTGCGAGAATTCCGGATCAGTTGTGCTCATCTGGTTTCCCATTGTAGTTGCATGGAAGATGGTCCTGTTTGTATAAATGGTAGTGACCAAGCTTGTTCCGATTGCGCCGGTTACCTGGCGGATTGTATTCGTCATGGCGGTTCCGTGGCTATTTAAATGGCGGGGCAGCTGGTTCATGCCTGCTGTCATAATCGGCATCATCAATAGAGACATTCCGAATGAACGAATCATGTAAATACCTAATAGTGTTGTATAAGCAGTATCAGGCGTTATTTTAGTAAATTCAAACGTTGTTACAATAGTGACCAGCAATCCGACTATACCAAGGGGACGAGGTCCTACTTTATCAAACAGTATCCCCGAGATAGGGGACATAACCATCATAACAAGGGCTCCTGGAAGCATGAGAACACCTGATTGAACAGGCGTAAAGCCTCTTAGGTTCTGCAGATAGATCGGAAGCAGGAACAGCCCTGTGAACATTGATACGGTGATGATGGCTGAAATGATATTGGATAATGTGAATATGTCATACTTGAAAACCCTGAAATCGAGCAAAGGTTTTTCTGATTTTAGCTGCTGGATAACAAATCCGGCAATAGACAGAAGACCAAGCACGATCATAACCACTACAATTGAGTCTGACCATCCTTTTGAACCGGCTTCACTGACTCCATAAAGAAGGGCAGCCACACCGAAAAGGGAAAGAAATGCGCCGAATGCGTCGAGTTTGATTTTTTTTGGCTCGATTACATTACGCAATGTGATGAAAGCGACGATTACAATAATCGCTCCAAGCGGAACCATTCCATAGAACATTAAACGCCATGTATAGTGTTCTATGATCAGGCCTGATAGGGTAGGGCCGATAGCCGGTGCGAACATCATCGCAAGACCAAAGATCCCCATCCCTCTACCGCGCATATGCGGCGGGAAAATAAACATAATCATAGTCATAACAAGCGGCTGAAGCACACCGCCGCCTGCAGCCTGAATTAAACGGCCAGTCAATATTACGGAGAAAGTCGGTGCAATTCCGCAAATGAAAGTACCGATTGTGAAAAGTATCATAGCCAATATAAAAAGTATCCTTGTGCCAAAGCGTTCAATAAGGAACGCTGAAAGAGGAATTAACGCACCGTTGACAAGCATGAATCCTGTGGAAAGCCACTGGATGGTTGTGGCTGTTACGTTAAACTCTGTCATCATGCGCGGCATAGCCACGCTTAGAAGGGTTTGGTTTAAGATAACTAAGAATAAGCCAAGCATTAATATAACAAGCAAGGGAATATGCTGTCTAACTCCCTGGTCGTTATTTTCGATACTTTGGGCAGCCATTAAACCAGCCTCCTTTCTTGTAAAGTAAACAAATCAAATTATTTTGTGGAAATTTTAACTTCTGCGTTCATACCTGGAAGTACTTTATCAGATGGTGCTTTAATTGAGATTTTAACAGGAACCTTTTGAGTTACTTTAGTGTAGTTGCCACTTGAATTTTGAGACGGCATGATAGAGAACACTGAGTTTGTAGCATATCCGATATCTTCTAGAGTACCTTCGAAAGTAGTGCCTGGATCTCCGTCAACTGTGATATCAACTGAATCGCCTTTTTCGATATCGCTTAATTCTGTTTCTTTAATGTTTGCAGTAATATAAATTTTGCTCATATCGATTGTTTGGCCCAATACCTGTCCTGCTTGAACCAATTGATCAGATGAAACTTGTTTTTTAACCACTGTTCCGTCTTGAGCAGAAGAAACAGTCACAGAATTTTTACCATCAGAGATTTTGCCAAGTGTATTTCCTTTTGAAACATTATCGCCTTCCTGCAGATCCCAGCCTTTTAGCTTGCCTGTTGTTGGAGCAACAATTGTATTAAGATCTCCGGCTACTTTTGCTTCGTCCGTCTTAACGAAGTTTGTGCTTTGATAGTAGTAATAAGCACCTCCGGCTACTAATGCAAAAATAATGATAATTCCTACGATATTAACTAGGACTAAACGACCTCTACCCATAAATCTTTCTCCTTTCAATCCAACGAAGTATTTTAAGTATTAAATTGGCGGATAATTTTCACGTCATCATTTTCAATAGAAATTGGTTCCGTCATTTTATCCAGCAATGCTGAAAACCGATAAAAGTCTTCAAGTTCTGTTTCATCCATTTGTTTAATAGTTTGGATGATTAAATTCTTAAAGCTCTTTGTTACACATTCAAGAACTTCAGATCCTTTTTCGGACAGTTGTACTCTGACAACACGCCTGTCTTTGTCATCATTGAAGCGGCATATTAAAGTTTGCTCTACAAGGCGGTCAATCAGCCTGGTGAGGGAACTGAGGTGGATATGAACCATTTCCGCCAGCTTGCTGACCCGGATGTTGTTGTTTTGTCCGACTTTATAGAGAATATGAACCTGCAGCAAAGTGATGTCATAAGGTTCTATGCTTTTTTCAAGAAACAAAGTACGTATTTTCCCAAGCAGTAATATTTTGTCATGAATGTGCTCTACCGCAGCAATAATACGGCTTTCTTCATTCAACACTTCACTCCCCAATCATGCTAATATTTAAGAACATTAAATGTTAACTAATATAAATATATTTCTTAACAAGAAATTATTCTAACAGAGATTTTTTGAATTGTCATCAATTTAATCCTTTATTTTTTATTATTTTTTCGAGGTAAAAAATGTAATTTTTCTTGTTTGATGTGAATAAAGGGGGATTCCATTATGTTGAGTATTTGATAAATAATAAAAAAATATTTATGTAAAACAAAAATGGAGCGCTTTCATGTCGGGCGGGAGAAAAAACAAAAAAAGGGCTATCCTCTAAATAAGAGGAAAACCCTTTTTATCAAGTCCAGCTCACAAGGAGCCGGACAAGGCTCAAGCAATTAATCTACATCTTCTGGAGGAAGATATACTTCATTATCATCTTTATGGAAAGTCTGAAAACTGCTGATCAATTTTTCTAAGTGCTCCATTTGCTCATCATACTCCATAATGGCAGAGAGCAGAGGGACAAGTCGTGCAGCTAATTCCTGATCATCAATTTCTGAATCCCTGCCGTAAAAAAGCGCGAGCAGGTCCTCACGGCTTAAGCATTCATCTGAAACACAGTCTGAATATACATCGCTGAATTTCACCTTGCCGATATATTTTAACAGCAATTGCTCATGCTTGCGGATCAGGCAATCCAGCTGATAAAGAAGCTTTACCTGGAAACCCTCAGGCATCATGCTTATTTCATGTTCAAATTTATGGATGCGTTTAAGTGTTTCAAAAGCTTTTCTTGTGGTGATGAGCATTTGCCGGTACACGACTTTCTTTCTGGCCTTGACATGGTTTTCTTTCAGTAAATATCCGCGTTCTTCTTTAAACATATGATAAAGCTGTTCAATTTGATAAAGGTCGTTCTTTAAATCGCCGATGTCCTTTTTTAACAATGTCCGTTCCGAGACATGGCGGGTGCTCATCCTGATCCACTTCAGGATATCCTCCGTGACATTTGTAATCCGCACATACAGCTTTGTTTCATATTTGGGAGGAATAAATACAAGATTAACCAGGAATGAGCTCAGGATCCCTAATAACACTGATGATAAACGAATGAAGGCAAAGGTGTAGAAATTACCCTGCTGCGCTTCCATAATCGATAAAGTGGTTACAATTGATAGGGTAATGGTATTGCCCATCTTAAGTTTAAGGTTGATTGAAATGACCACGATAACAGCTAAACCGATAATAAAAATATGATTGCCAAAAAAGAGAACGAATACAACAGCGACACAGGCTCCGATAAGATTTCCCTGAAGCTGTTCCACAATCGTCCTGTATGAACGGTAAATGGTCGGCTGTATGGCAAATATGGCAGATATCCCTGCTAATACCGGTACAGGCATGTGAAGCAGCTTTGAAAGATAAAGCGCTAAAACAATTGCAATTCCCGTTTTTAAAATGCGGGCACCAAGCTTCATATAAGTCCGTTTTCCTTTCTCATGGGTAAAATCCAGCTATGAATATGATTTTTTATAATGATTGCGATATAATTCCGGATAAATAAAAACTCCCTTTTAAATACTTTACACTAAAACCTATTTAAGTAAACAATAATGTAATATACAGGGTTTACCGATAAGTTTCAAGGGGAAATAGCCAGATTTTACAATTGTTTATAAAAACTATAATAAATAAGAAGGTTTACGGTCAAAACGGTTTTGAAGGATACGAAAGCCGGCACTGGATGCAGTGCCGGCTTCTTTGCAAATACAACATTGCTGTGCAATTACATCATTCTGTTGAAACAGAGGGATCGGCTTGCTGTTTGACTGGGACAACCATAATAAAATGCTCAGCCGGATTAGACAGAAGGGGAGAAAGGGATAATGCTTCTTCTTCCTGTTCCTGTTCTTTAAGCATGGCTGTATACGCCCCCAAAAGCTCGGAAATGTCCTGGATTCCTTTTGTGGAGAGTGTTTCTATCGTGACGTTCGCACCCTTTGCAATCCTTCTTTCGGCTGCTTCCTTCGTAAAGCCGGACTTCGGCTGCAGCCTTAAATAAACGACGCCTCCTGTCATGCCTGCACAAATCCATGGTCCTGGATCTCCAAGAACCAAGCCCCTGCCATTTGTCATGTACTCAAAGGCAAAGCCTTTTATATTGGCATGTACTGCGATATTTCCGCTTTCTACTTTTCCAATTGGCTGCTTTAACTGCCCGCCAATGATCATATCTGCTCCAGAAAGCCTGATTCCTGCTCTGGCATCTGCATCTCCCTGTGCAACAAGAAGCCCGTGCTGTGCCCCATATCCGAAGCCTTTTCCAACAGAACCATTATAGAAATTTCCATCCTTGCCGCGGGATTTGAAAATCCATATGTTCCCGCCGATGGCAGTCTTGCCGATGCCATCCTGTGCTCCTCCGCTGACCTGTATCTCAATTCCCTCTGTGTTATAAGCGCCAAGTCCATTTCCTGGTATGGAACCATTTTTGTAAATGAGCTGTACAGAAGGGAGTGATTTATAAGATCCATCCAATCTTCCCCTGACACGATGGCAGGAAACCCTGCTTCCGAGCACGCGCTGGTCGGAGGTGATTCTGTCATATGTTCTGGATTCATTGAGGTCATCTACCGCTGAGTCCAGATATTCTGCTCCTACAGCAGCTTGCAGTGCACCTTCATTTAGGCAGGCTGCTGTCTCCAGGCTGGGAAACTGGCTGATTTCGAGGGTTTTCAACAAATATGTTAAATCAAGAAGTTCCTTCCCCTTGACCTGCTGAAGCAGATCAGATCTGCCGACGATATCCTGCAGGCTTCTTGCACCAAGAGAAGCAGTAAGTGCTTTAAGTTCGTTCCCAAAAGCAGTAAACATATTGGTCAGCCCCTGAACAGCCAAGTCAAATTTACGGGGCACAAAACGGCGCAGCCCATGTTCTTTTGCTTCTGCTTCAGATTCTATCTGGGTGGCAATCCCAACATGGCATGTATCTAAATGGCAGCCTCTGCAGGTAGTGCATCCGACGGCGATCATCGAAAGGGTGCCAAATCCAACCCGATTCGCTCCAAGGAGCATGACTTTCAATACATCCAGCGAGCTTTTTAAGCCTCCGTCGGCCCAGATTTCTACATTCTGCCTGATTCCTGCTTCCAAAAGGGCATTATGGGCGGCCTTGACGCCAATTTCAACAGGAAGCCCTACATGCTGAAGGGCATGGATACGGGCTGCGCCGGTTCCTCCGTCAAAACCGGAAAGCGTAATGATATCTGCGCCGGATTTGGCTATCCCGACCGCTATTGTCCCGATATTAGGGACGACTGGAACCTTTACCGCCACTTTTGCTTTATCATTCGCCGTTTTAAGCTCGTGTATCATTTGTGCAAGGTCTTCGATTGAATAAATATCATGATTATTTGATGGTGATATAAGATCGGAGCCAATGGTTGCATTGCGTGCCTGAGCAATCTTGGCTGTTACCTTAGAGCCGGGAAGATGGCCGCCTTCACCTGGTTTGGCGCCCTGGCCGATTTTAATTTCCAGCAGGTTGGATGAATTAAGCAGCTCAGCATTCACCCCGAAACGGCCGGAAGCAATCTGCTGGCCACGGGATTTGGGATATTTGCCGAGCATATCTTTGATTTCCCCGCCTTCGCCATTCATGCTGATCATATTCAAACGGTCGGCAGCTTCAGCGTAGGCCCTGAAGGCAATTTCGTTTTGCGATCCAAATGACATGGAGGCAATGACAAACGGCAGGCTATGCTCACCGATAGATATGCTGACTTCTTCAGGGGAAAGAGGTTCTTCACCTGGAATCAGGGAGGTTAAATGCCTGATTGCTGTTGGATTCGCTTCTTCCTGTTCAGATATTTTTTCCCGGTACGCTTCATAATCTCCGGTAGACGCAACATCTCCAATCGATTTCCAGATCCGGGGGAACAAATGGAAGGTTTTTCCTATTCGTCCTTCAGTGCTATGATAATCTTGAGCCCTTTGAAGAGCGTCTTCTTTCATGCTGTCAAAATTGTATTGCAGTTCAGAAGAACCGAAGAAGTTCACAATGTTTAAATGCTGCCCGACTTCATCATTCAGCCCTATGCTTGAAAATAGGCGGCCATATCCCCGCAGCTCATGTATTCCTATAGTGGAAATCACTTTCTCAAGCCCTTTTGTCAGGGCATTGTACAAATTAACGGCAGGTCCGGCTGTTTCTGCAGGCAGTGTCAAGAACATGTAATAAGGGCTGATTGCATCGGCACCAAGTCCGTATGCGGTAATAATATCATGCAGGGAACGGATTGCTGCAGACCTGACCAATAATGAGCAATTTCTTCTTTGGCCTGAACTCAATAGGGCCTGGTCAACAGCAGAGACCGCCAGATGGGGATCAAGCCACAGATAATCATCATGATGGGCATCTGCGTCATCCAATATGATCAGTGTTTTTCCATCTTTAACAGCAGAGACTGCTTCATCGGCTATTCGGGATAATGCGGACGGTATGGATTCATCCCTCATAAAAACAGCGGAAATGCTGCAGCTGGATTTTTGTTCCTGATGGTATTTGATGAATTGGTTATAGCTTGGCTGAGCCAGGATATCTGAACAATCAATTCCGCTTTTTCCTTCTATAAAAATAGGTGTCAGAAGCTCCATTACTTTTTCTGCTTTTTCAGCCTTGAATAAAGCTGGACGTTTCCCGATAATCGTGCGTGTAGAAAAATGCTCGGTTTCCCTGTCCCGGTCAATGGCTGGGTTTGTAACAACGGCTACGCTTTCTTTTATAAAATCAGCTATATTTTTCCTCTGGGGATTGAGAGCTGCCAATGGTGCGTCGTGGCCTAATGAACGGATAGGCTCTGCCCCTTTTTCCGCCATTTGCTCAACCAGCTGCACATGATCTCTTTCCCAGCCAAATGCCTTATATTGCCCATTTTGGATACCAGCAGAGTGAGTGCCGGGAGCCAGCTTTTCAAACACCGGGGGCTTGAGGCGGATACTGTCACTGGAAAGAATGAGCCGATTGGAAAAGCGTTCATAGACTTCAGTCTGATAGGAGGTATAATCCAAGAGTACAATTGAATCTCCCTCCCATTTAAGGCCGATTTTTTCTCCAGGTCCGATGGGCTTCGGATCTCCGGTATATTCTGAAGAAGATATAATGCCAGGTTCAGATGAAAATAGATAAGAAGTTTCTGTTTCCAAATTCCATAAAGGCCGCAAGCCTAATGAGTCAACGGAAAAAACAGCTTCATCCCCAAACCTGGAGATGATCCCTGCAGGCCCTTGTGCAAAGTGTCCCCAAGCCTCCCGCAGATAGGTATATAAGTTTTGCAAATGCTCGGGATAGGCCTTTATTTCATTAATGATAGGGGGGAAGAGCATATCGATTGCTTCGAATAGTGAAAAGCCATGCCTGCAGATCAGCGTTTCAATGGTCCTGTTAAGATCCTGGGAATCACTGCCCTCCTTCAAGAGCGGGACGCCAATCATTTGTGCTTCTTCACGCAGCTTGGCAATGGTATTGATTTCTCCGTTATGGCCTAGAATGCTGAATGGCTGAACCCTGAAAAAGCTTGATAAAGTATTTGTTGAAAAACGGTTGTGCCCAAGTGTCATTGTGGAGGCTGCCAGCGGATCAGCAAGGTCAGGATAATAGTTTGGGAGAATATCCCCTGCACCCATCACCTTGTATATAGCATGATATTGGCTCAGGGAAGCTACATGTATAAAATCATTTTTTTCTATATCGTGTGTAATTTCAAATAGAGACTGTGTAATCTCCGTTTGTTCTGTAAAAGAAGAAAGGCATGCGAATTGCCAGAACACCGGATTTTCCTGGATGGCAATCGGTCCGAGAGCAGATGGATTGCAGGCTTTATCTGTTTCAAATACAAGTGACAAACCGGCAGCGCTAAGCTTTTCCTTTACCTCGTCCTTTAAGGCGGAAATATCGCCCTTTGTGCTCAGGAAAAGATGCCCGACTGCAAAGCTTGTGTTATCAGCAAGTCCGCCGTCAACATTTGCTGATTCAAGCTTTTTTTTCCAAAGGGCTCTTGGGATATCGATATGGATGCCAACTCCATCTCCTTCGCCATTAATAAAGCCGGCACGGTGATTCATTTTTACTAAAGCATCTATGCAGGTGAAAATATTTTCCCTTGCAGGTATTCTTTTTTTCTCAATGCTTGCTACAATTCCGCAGGCATCATGCTCCTCGCGGTAAAACTCTTTGAATAACCCTGGATTCCATTGCTTTTGATTCATAAGTTCGGCGTCTATAAGGGGGAGCCTTATTTTGCCTTCACCTCCTGGTTTTATATAATGATGCTCTAATAAGTAAGGGGAATTTTTAGAGTGGCTCTGTTAGCTCTGCCAGCTATTTCTGCTTCAGTCACTGCGGTGCGATTTCAGTTCCGGGGCATTAACAGAGCCCCTATAAAAGGAAAGTAATTAATTTTCTGAATATTATTATAATGATACTAAATTAGGGATGATAAATCAATTTTTTATACAGGGCAGTGGATATGGTTTTTTTATAAGAAGGAAGGAAAATAAACTGTTCATCATAAATGTAACCGCTTTCTTTTGTAGCAGTAAAAAAACCCTGCAAAGCCTAAACCTTTGCAGGGTTGTATGATTTATGAATAATTATTCGTTTTCTAAAGAAGAACCAAGTGTTTTAAATGCATGTTCAACAGCTTTTAAAGTATAAGCGATATCTTCTTCGGTATGCTCGGTTGTTAAAAACCAGGCTTCATACTTTGATGGAGCAAGGTTGATGCCCTGATGAAGCATCAGTTTAAAGAACTTGGCAAACATTTCGCCGTCCGTGTTTTCTGCTTGTACATAATTTTCCACTTTTTCTTTAGTGAAGAAAATTGTAAGCGCACCTTTCAGGCGATTGATGGTAATCGGGACCTGATAGCGTTCAGCTGCTGCGAGAATCCCTTTTTCGAGTATGGCGCCAAGATGGTCAAGCTTCTCATAAAGGCCTTCCTGCTTCAGTACCTCTAAGCAGGCGATTCCTGAAAGCATCGATGCAGGGTTTCCAGCCATTGTACCAGCCTGATATGCAGGTCCAAGGGGAGCGACTGTCTCCATGATTTCTTTTTTTCCGCCGTAAGCGCCAATCGGAAGGCCGCCGCCTATGATTTTGCCTAGAGCAGTTAAATCAGGCTGCACGCCAAGAAGATCCTGGGCTCCGCCGTACATAAAGCGGAAAGCTGTAATGACTTCGTCAAAGATAACAAGTGCGCCTGCATTGTGGCTATGTTCCAGGACAGCTTCCAAGAAACCCGGATTAGGTTCGACAATGCCGAAATTTCCTACAATCGGTTCGACAAGCACACCGGCAATTTGATCTCCCCATTTTTCCAGGGCTTCTTTAAATGGTTCAATATCATTGAATGGAACAGTAATAACCTCTTGTGCGATGCTTTTCGGGACGCCTGCTGAATCTGGCGTGCCGAGAGTAGAAGGGCCAGACCCCGCTGCTACAAGCACAAGATCGGAGTGGCCATGATAGCAGCCTGCGAACTTAATGATTTTATCTCTTCCTGTGTATGCCCGTGCTACACGAATCGTTGTCATGACTGCTTCTGTTCCGGAATTGACGAAACGGACTTTGTCCATGTATGGCATGGCTTCTTTCAGCATCTTTGCAAATTTCACTTCATGGGGAGTTGGTGTACCGAACAAAACCCCTGATTCTGCAGCCTTCTTGATGGCTTCCGTTATATGGGGGTGAGCATGGCCGGTAATGATCGGGCCATATGCGGCTAAATAATCAATATACTTATTGCCGTCAACATCCCAAAAATAAGCACCCTGTCCCCGTTCCATAACAACGGGAGAACCGCCTCCAACAGCCTTATAAGAACGGGAAGGGCTATTCACACCCCCGACAATATGCTCCTGCGCTTCCCTATGTAAACTCTCTGAATTCGTAAACTTCATCACATATCCTCCTCTAAACCAAACTACAACAATCTATTCTAGCACAAAACCACCCGGAATTGTGGTCTGGGAAATGGGGTCTGACCCCCATCACCAGGTAGAGGAAAGCCTTTGTATCACACATCCTGCTGCGGGGGGCAGGGTCGGGAAATGGGGTCTGACCCCATTGTTTGGGCATTTTTGTTGTTTTGGCGGGCTGGTTTGGATAAACTATTTCATTAGGGCAAGATGACTATTGGAGGAAATGATGTTATGAGTTTTGCAATTGAAGTAGAGCATCTTAGGAAAGAGTTTAAGGCGTATTCCAGCCGTTCGGGGTTAAAGGGGGCCTTTCGTGACCTGCTTACTAGAAATTATAAAGTTGTTCCTGCTGTGAACGATATTAATTTCAATGTAAAACAGGGGGAAATGGTGGCTTATATCGGGGAGAATGGGGCAGGAAAGTCGACGACAATCAAAATGCTGACAGGCATCCTAACCCCAACCTCAGGGCATATTCGTGTGAATGGAATGAACCCTCATAAAGAAAGAGAAAGTTTCACGCCAACAATTGGAGTCGTATTCGGCCAGCGCTCACAGCTTTGGTGGGATATCGCTGTGCAGGAATCCTTCCGCCTATTGAAAAAGGTTTACAAAGTGTCAGATCAGCAATACGAAGAGCATATGGGACACATCATTAAGACGCTTGACCTGGAACCCTTGCTTGACAAACCTGTCCGTAAGCTATCGCTCGGCCAGCGGATGAGGTGTGAGCTAGCGGCTGCACTGATCCATAATCCGCCGCTTTTGTTCCTTGACGAGCCGACAATCGGGCTTGACGTACTTGTAAAGCTCAAGATCCGTGAGTTTTTGAAGGAAATCAACCAAAAGTACAATACGACCATTTTACTGACCACCCATGATCTGGCAGATATTGAAGCACTATGCGATAGGGTAATCATGCTTGATGAAGGTCAGATCATTTATGATGGCGCTTTAAACAGCCTGAAAAACAATTGGGCTGAAGGCAAGGAAATACATTTTCAATTCATGGAGCAAGTTTCGCTTAATGAGCTGCAGTCATTGCCGCTTCCTTTTGATGCTTCCTGGGAATATGACGAAAAAGATCAAACATATATTGCATTTATTAAAGAAGAAAATGATCATATTTCACAGTTGATTGCGGCAGTCATTGCTCATTATAAAATTAAGGACATCAAGATTCATGAAACATCGATAGAAGAAATCGTCCGGAATATTTATGATAAAGGCATCGTATGATTTCTCGTCATTCATAACAAATAACAAGCAGGAAAAGGCGGGAAAGGAGCAGTACGGTGGGAAAGTACACAGAAATGATACGCATCAGATTTTTAATGATGCTGGCTTATAGATCTGATTATTACACGGGGATTTTAATTTACAGCATCAACATCGGGGCTTACTATTTCCTTTGGAATGCCATTTATGGCGGAAAAGGATCGATGCAGGGAATGACTAGCACACAAATGACTACATATGTGGCCATTGCCTGGATGGCACGCGCTTTTTATTTCAATAATATCGACAGGGAGATATCCCAGGAAATTAAAGAGGGAAAAGTGGCCATTGAACTGATAAGGCCATACAATTATCTTGGCATGAAAACGATGCAGGGGCTCGGTGAGGGGCTTTTCCGTTTCTTCTTCTTCTCGATACCTGGCATGATAGTAGTAGCTTTGATTTTTCCGGTCAAACTTCCGCATGATGCTGCAGTTTGGGGATATTTTGTTTTATCTCTTATTCTTAGCTTTATTATCAATACACAAATCAATCTGCTTACAGGAATCACGACATTTTTCTTTTACAATAACGCTGGGCTGATCAGGGCAAAAAGGGTGATCATTGATTTATTTTCAGGCTTGCTTCTTCCTATCAGCTTTTATCCGATGTGGGCACAGGACATCATGAAATACCTTCCTTTTCAGGGCATTAGCTATATCCCGAGCATGATCTTCACAAATGGCTTCAGTACCGGGGAAATCCTGCAGGCGATGCTGCAGCAATTAATCTGGGTGCTGATATTAATGGTGCCAATCCAGCTTCTCTGGGTTACCGCTAAAAAACAGCTCATCATTCAGGGAGGCTAAAGCAAGTGTTTTATGTAAATATGTTTTTTCAATATGTAAGCCAGTATATGAAAACAAGGCTTCAGTACAGGGCTGATTTATTTGTTGAAATTTTTTCTGATCTGCTGAATCAGGCAGTCAATTTGGTCTTCATCTTCGTTGTATTCGGCCATACACAGCTGTTAAGCGGCTGGAACCGTGATGAAATCATTTTTATTTATGGCTTCTTCCTTATCCCGTTTGCTCTATTTTCGTCATTCTTTAATATATGGGATTTTAATGACCGCTATATAGTCAAAGGAGAGATGGACAGAATTCTGACAAGGCCGATTCACAGCCTTTTTCAGGTCATTCTGGAAAGGATGGAACTGGAATCGCTATTCGGGCTGATAACAGGCCTTATTGTTATTTTTTATGCAGGCTCATCACTGCACCTTGAAATTCACTGGTATGACCCCGTGCTGTTTATCCTGTTTTCCATCGGGGGAGCCCTTGCTTATGCAGCTATCTTCATTGCCCTTGCAAGCATAGGCTTCTGGTCAGACGCCAAAACATCGATTATGCCGATGATGTACAATATCGGAAACTACGGCCGTTACCCAGTCGATATTTACAATAAAGCCATCCGGTTTGTACTGACATGGGTTTTGCCCTTTGCCTTTGTAGGCGTCTATCCGGCCGCCTATTTTCTGGGCAAAAAAGAATGGTACATGTTCTCATTTGCCACTCCTGTAATCGGCATTGCTTTCTTCACTCTTTCTGTTCTGCTATGGAACCAGGGTGTGAAGAAATATCGAGGTGCAGGAAATTAAAAAAACGGCCGCTTTTCCAATCGGGAAAGCGGCTGTTTTTTCTATCTCAGCCTTCAGCAGGAAATAGGAAGCTTTTCGTTTCAATGATAAGAAACGCTTTTATAATAGCCGATCCTCCTTACCTTCTGTACTGTCTGTATAAAAGAGAAATTGATTTGTTTACATATAAACTCAGGACAGGGAGTAGTAATAGAATATCTAATGTTTTTAGGAGGTGAGGAGGATCCATGACCTTTTACCTGTTGATTGCAGCCATCCTGGCATGCATGTTTATGAGCCTCCGCACTTTATTTATAGAAGGCAGCAGTGAGAAAAGATTTTCCATAGAAAGCCTGATTTGGGTGACCAACCTTTACGGAACCATATTAATAGGATTTGCACTTATTTATTTATTGTTTGAACTTGATAATCATGCAGTTATTTTGGACAACGGCTTCAGGGTAGAGGGGGATTATATCAGGCATTTGGAAACCTCCTTTTATTTCAGTGCAATGACGATGTTTTCCGTTGGCTACGGCGATGTAGCGCCAATTGGGATTGGCCGTTCTATCGCAGCCGTTCAGGCCTTTATCGGATACACTCTGCCGGCTGCATTCGTAATCCGGACAGTTATTGATTTTGAGCAGAATAACAGGAGAAAGTGAGAAATTTGTAATTGGGGAGAAAATTGGGTACGCTTACTCCAAAGGCAAGAAATGGAGGGAGTGCATTGACAATGAAAATCGGTGAAAAAGCTCCAGATTTCAAATTGAATGCGAGTAATGGAGAAGTTATTTCTTTATCAGATTTTGCAGGCAAATATATCATTTTGTATTTCTACCCTAAGGATATGACACCCGGCTGTACCACGGAAGCGTGTGATTTTCGTGATCAGCATGAACAATTCAAGGAGCTGGATGCAGTCATTCTGGGAATTAGCCCGGATCCGGTTGACCGTCATATGAAATTTATTGAAAAGCACGGCCTGCCTTTCCTGCTGCTGGCAGATGAAAATCATGAAGCAGCGGAAGCGTATGATGTATGGAAGCTGAAGAAAAACTTCGGCAAAGAATATATGGGCATAGAACGCTCTACTTTTTTAATTGATCAACAAGGGATTTTAATAAAAGAGTGGAGAAAAGTGAAAGTAAAGGGACATACAGAAGAAGCATTAGAGTATCTTAGGAAAACAGAGATATAATTTGGGGGCAATGGCATGAGGGATGAGAGATTAAACAGGCTGGCGAAAATGCTGCTGAAGCATTCAATTAAATTGCAGAAAAAACAAAAAGTGCTTATCCGCGGTCATGTTAACAGCAAGCCTTTGCTAAAAGAACTGATTGATGAAACCTACAAAATGGGCGGTTATCCGTATGTTGATTTAATGGATGATGAAATCAGCCGGCATTTATTAATGGGGTATGAAAAGGAACAGCTTGATACATTTTCTTCATGGATGATGAAGAAATATGAAGACACAGATGCTGTCATCATTGTGTATGGTGAAGAAAATGATGCCGAATTTTCTGAAGTGCCTGCAGAAAAGCACCGGATTCGCGGAGAAGCCATGAAACCTTCTACGTTTTTTTATGTGAACAACCGGAAATGGGTATTACTGAACTATCCTACAATCGGCCTTGCCCAAAAAGCGGGCATGAGCTTGGGACGGTTTGAAGACTATCTGCTTGACGTCTGCACGGTTGATTATGACAAAATGGAACAAGCCATGCAGCCGCTTAAAGAATTAATGGAAGCAACAGATAAGGTCCGCATTGTCTCGCCTGGAACAGATTTATCTTTTTCCATCAAAGACATTCCTGCAGTAATCTGTGCAGGCTCCAATAATGTACCGGATGGTGAAGTCTTCACAGCTCCTGTTAAGGAAAGTGTCAATGGAACCATTACTTTCAATACTCCATGTCCATATCAGGGATCGGTTTTCAGGGGAGTTTCTTTAACATTTAAAGAAGGTAAAATTACTGACAGCAAAGCGGATCAACTGGAAAAATTCAATGAAATCCTCGATACAGACAGCGGTTCACGCTTTATCGGAGAGTTTGCACTTGGAGTCAACCCGCTGATTACCGAACCGATAGGCGATATATTATTTGATGAAAAAATATGCGGAAGTCTGCATTTTACTCCCGGAGAGGCCTATGAAGAAGCTGACAATGGCAACCGGTCATCGATTCATTGGGATATGGTCCTCATCCAGCGTTCAGAATATGGCGGGGGAGAAATATATTTCGATGATGTCTTAGTCAGGAAAGACGGCATGTTTGTCCTGCCGCAGCTTGCAGGGCTGAATCCTGAAAACTTGAAGGGGTAATGTAAAGCCTATTTTATTAGACAAGGGCTACTGTCCAACTCCAATAAGCTGTTTTAGAATAGTATAAATCATGGGAATACCTCCTCAAAGATTGTTTCGCGGATCTAGTATCCGCGTTTTTTTATGGCCGGAGAAGGGTGCGGGACGCTGCCTATGAATGAAAAAGCAGAGAATTCTTGTGCCGGATATCTGCCGGGAAGATTTTAACATGATAAAATAATTGAAAAACCTTTGGAGGATTTGCATATGCTTGTACTCTCAACTATTACTCCGGACGAGACCATCATAATGGAGATGGAACAAAAGTTTCCAGCTCTGGAATTTGTCTATGAAACAAAATTGCTTGTGAACGATGATCACTTAAAGCGCGCGGAAATCCTCATAACCTATGGTGAGGATTTAACAGAAAAACATATAGAAGCGGCCAAACAGCTGAAATGGATAATGGTCATGTCTGCAGGACTTGAGAAAATGCCCTTGCAGGAAATTAACCAGAAAAACATCATGGTGACAAACGCAAGGGGTATACATAGCATTCCGATGGCAGAGTATACAATAGGGATGCTGCTTCAATATGAAAAAAAGAATAAGCTATTGCTGGAACAGGAAGAAAAAGCATTATGGGAACGCAGAATTATAACAGGCGAGCTTAGCGGCAAAACGATACTCATCATGGGTACAGGAGCGATAGGCGGGGAAATTGCCAGACTGGCTAAAGCATTTAATATGAAGACCTTGGGAATCAACAGGGGAGGCAAACAGGCTGCTTATATTGATGAGCTCTATAAAAACAGTGACTTATTAAATGTGATCGCGCGTGCTGATTATATAACGGCTATTTTGCCTAGCACTCCCGAAACAAAGGGGATGCTTGGGAAAGAGCACTTCAGAAAGATGAAGAAAACGGCCGTTTTTATCAACATAGGCCGCGGAGACCTTGTAGAAGACAGCGTTCTTTTAGTGGCTATGAAAAATAAAGAAATCGCCCATAGCATTCTTGATGTTTTTAACACCGAACCTCTTCCAAAGGATCATGATTTCTGGAGAATGGACAATGTGACAGTAACTCCCCATCTATCAAGCAAATCAGACAGATACCTGCCAAGATCCTTTGACATTTTCGAAAAAAACCTCCAGGAATATATGGGAGAGGGAAAAAAGTATATCAATTTAATTGACTCCAAAAAGGGTTATTGATAAGCATGCTCATGTAAGTTTCGGCCGGAGTGGAATATACTAAGGGTATCCCTATTTTTATGTGAGGGAGATACCTCATGGCAGTCTAAAGGCTTATATTTTTTCATATAATTAAGCATATAGCCCTTGCAGAATCATTGACAAAAACGCAGGAATGCAGGTACACTAATTATAAATATTATAATATAAGAATATATACTGTTAGAAAAGAGGTGCATGGCGGTGTCTGAAAATCATTTGAAGGAAGCATTAGATTCATTGAAGGATACCGGAGTGAGAATCACTCCTCAGCGTCATGCGATACTTGAATATTTAATAAACTCGATGTCCCACCCGACAGCGGATGATATTTATAAAGCGCTGGAGGGCAAATTCCCGAATATGAGCGTGGCGACAGTTTATAATAACCTGAGAGTATTTCGTGAAGTGGGATTAGTGAAAGAGCTGACGTTTGGCGATTCTTCAAGCAGATTCGACTTTGTGACCACTAATCATTATCATGTAGTTTGCCAGCATTGCGGCAAGATTGTGGATTTTCACTACCCGGGATTGAACGAAGTTGAACAATTCGCCTCACATGTTACGGGATTCCAGATCAGCAACCACCGTATGGAAATATACGGAGAATGCCCGGATTGTACTGGCAAAGAGACGCATTAAAAAAGTTCCGCCTAAACAGGCAGGAACTTTTTTTGTGCCAATATGGCACAAGCAGACTGGCAGAGGCAGGTGCTTCAGTTTTTTTATCTATCCTTGTCAGTGATTTATAAGGCAGTGCGCGTCAATGATTCTTTGCTTGCCTTCTATTGTACTTTTCATCAAATTCTTCGCCCTCAAGATTTTTATCCAGTGTCAGAGGTTCATTGCAATGCATGCACATATCCACCCGCCCTAAAATTTTTGTGGGCTTGCTGCAATTTGGGCAAATAACCTGAACCGTTTTGGTGGAAAGCATGCCAATCCAAAAATACACAGCAGTGCTAGCCATAATGCACAAGACGCCAAGAATCATGAAAATTGTCATGATGATAGGATGCGACCTGAAGAATATCCCGCCATACATAACAATGAAGCCGATAAAGATTAAGCTTAAAGCAAATGTCCGTATTTTGTTTATTTTGCTAGAGTATTTTTGCATAGTTGTCCCTCCTGATTATTTTAACTATACCACAAAATTGGGACTAATATGAAAATTATAACAAGGGGAAAATGCGTGAATTTCCACAGAAAAGCAGGATTTCCACAAAAAAAGTCGAACCCGTATATAGTGAAGAATACACCCTGTACATTTTGCTCTATTTTAAATAAACTGAGTTTTGTACAGTAATCTGCAACGTTTTTGGAGGAATTTAAAAATGGAGGACATCCTTCGTCCAATCTACCAGGAAAGAGCCAGCCACTCTTCAACACTTGGCATTCTATTAATAGAAAAAAGAGAGAATGACATATCGATCACAGATACCTTTGACTACATCCTTTTTGTTATTGTGAACGAAGCGGAAGATGCCGTTTTTCTGAAGCATTATACATACAGGGATAAAAAGGCGGCACTGCATGTGGTGTCTGAAAGCCAGCTGCAGGATTGGCTGCTGCTTGGAACAAACCGTAAAGTCGTGGACTGGATTCAAAATGGAAAGATATTATTTGACAGAAACGAATACCTTTCCAGCCTGAAAAGAGAAATCAGCGAATTTCCTTTCTACGGAAGGAAAATTAAAATGGGCATGGAGTTTGCCAAGCTAATAAGAAGGTACATGGACGGAAAAGTGTTTTTTGAAAATGGGCAGTATCTCGATGCCTATAACCATGTTGTCCATTCTTTGCACCACCTGGCGCGCCTCGAAGTCATCGACCAGGGCTTTCACCCTGAGGTGACGGTGTGGAATCAGGTAAAGCATATCGAGCCTGAAATTTTCAAATTATATGAAGAACTCGTTAATAGCGAGGAAACTCTAGAGAAAAGGCTTGAGCTGTTATTTTTGGCAAGTGAATTTCTTATTTACTCAAGAACAAATATTGGCGCCCAGCATTTAATAGAGGTAATGGAAACAAAAGAAGAGCCATGGACAATTGCCCAGCTGATCACTCATCAGGAGCTGGCCCATTATGCAGTGGATCTCAGCGTACTTCTGGAATACCTTATCGAGAAAAACATTATTGAAATTGCGAATGTAGAAACAAAGGGCCAGGAAGTGTATCACAGGCTTTATCATTTATAAGATCAGGAAGAAGAGCGGCAGCCTCCCTGTGCAGCAGAGATATTTATGCATGTATAGGTGCTGCTTAACTTCCGTTTCTTTTGCTTGTAAAGCTAAGATCCGTAAAACAAAGAGCGCTTATGTGATTGAATAAGGGTATTTTGTAAAAGAATAATAGCTTGGCTAAAGTACTTTCAGGTGTTTAATAAACAGGTCCTGCACATCATAAAATAATTATCGTAAAAAATCATTTTTAGTATTGACCATTCATTATTTCGATGTTATATTTATATACGTCGCTAGGGGACATCAAGTTCTGAAGCGTCAAAAAATGTTTTACTAAAAAAGTTTTTCAAAAAGTTGTTGACAGTTAACTTGCTTGTATGGTAAGATAATCAAGTCGCTTCCGAGAGAAACGATAGAGAAATTGCTCTTTGAAAACTGAACAAAACTAAGCGCCAACGTTTTAAAATAGTGAGCACACACTCTAAAAGCAAATGAGCAAGTCAAACATTTCTTCGGAGAGTTTGATCCTGGCTCAGGACGAACGCTGGCGGCGTGCCTAATACATGCAAGTCGAGCGAATGGATGGGAGCTTGCTCCCTGAAGTTAGCGGCGGACGGGTGAGTAACACGTGGGCAACCTGCCTGTAAGACTGGGATAACTTCGGGAAACCGGAGCTAATACCGGATACGTTCTTTCCTCGCATGAGGAAAGATGGAAAGACGGTTTCGGCTGTCACTTACAGATGGGCCCGCGGCGCATTAGCTAGTTGGTGAGGTAATGGCTCACCAAGGCCACGATGCGTAGCCGACCTGAGAGGGTGATCGGCCACACTGGGACTGAGACACGGCCCAGACTCCTACGGGAGGCAGCAGTAGGGAATCTTCCGCAATGGACGAAAGTCTGACGGAGCAACGCCGCGTGAGCGAAGAAGGCCTTCGGGTCGTAAAGCTCTGTTGTTAGGGAAGAACAAGTGCCAGAGTAACTGCTGGCACCTTGACGGTACCTAACCAGAAAGCCACGGCTAACTACGTGCCAGCAGCCGCGGTAATACGTAGGTGGCAAGCGTTGTCCGGAATTATTGGGCGTAAAGCGCGCGCAGGTGGTTCCTTAAGTCTGATGTGAAAGCCCACGGCTCAACCGTGGAGGGTCATTGGAAACTGGGGGACTTGAGTGCAGAAGAGGAAAGTGGAATTCCAAGTGTAGCGGTGAAATGCGTAGAGATTTGGAGGAACACCAGTGGCGAAGGCGACTTTCTGGTCTGTAACTGACACTGAGGCGCGAAAGCGTGGGGAGCAAACAGGATTAGATACCCTGGTAGTCCACGCCGTAAACGATGAGTGCTAAGTGTTAGAGGGTTTCCGCCCTTTAGTGCTGCAGCTAACGCATTAAGCACTCCGCCTGGGGAGTACGGCCGCAAGGCTGAAACTCAAAGGAATTGACGGGGGCCCGCACAAGCGGTGGAGCATGTGGTTTAATTCGAAGCAACGCGAAGAACCTTACCAGGTCTTGACATCCTCTGACAACCCTAGAGATAGGGCGTTCCCCTTCGGGGGACAGAGTGACAGGTGGTGCATGGTTGTCGTCAGCTCGTGTCGTGAGATGTTGGGTTAAGTCCCGCAACGAGCGCAACCCTTGATCTTAGTTGCCAGCATTCAGTTGGGCACTCTAAGGTGACTGCCGGTGACAAACCGGAGGAAGGTGGGGATGACGTCAAATCATCATGCCCCTTATGACCTGGGCTACACACGTGCTACAATGGATGGTACAAAGGGCAGCAAAGCCGCGAGGCCGAGCAAATCCCATAAAGCCATTCTCAGTTCGGATTGCAGGCTGCAACTCGCCTGCATGAAGCCGGAATCGCTAGTAATCGCGGATCAGCATGCCGCGGTGAATACGTTCCCGGGCCTTGTACACACCGCCCGTCACACCACGAGAGTTTGTAACACCCGAAGTCGGTGGGGTAACCTTTATGGAGCCAGCCGCCTAAGGTGGGACAGATGATTGGGGTGAAGTCGTAACAAGGTAGCCGTATCGGAAGGTGCGGCTGGATCACCTCCTTTCTAAGGAAAATAACGTTCGCTTACGTTTTGTTCAGTTTTGAAAGAAGCAATTCTTTCAGAACTTTGTTCTTTGAAAACTAGATAATAGATAGAAGGCAAATTTTTGCGTCAATCTTTTCAAAAACATACCATGTTTATGGTTAAGTTAGAAAGGGCGCACGGTGGATGCCTTGGCACTAGGAGCCGATGAAGGACGGGACTAACACCGATATGCTTCGGGGAGCTGTAAGTAAGCTTTGATCCGGAGATTTCCGAATGGGGAAACCCACTGTTCGTAATGGAACAGTATCTTTACCTGAATACATAGGGTACTGAAGGCAGACCCGGGGAACTGAAACATCTAAGTACCCGGAGGAAGAGAAAGCAAATGCGATTTCCTGAGTAGCGGCGAGCGAAACGGAATTAGCCCAAACCAAGAGGCTTGCCTCTTGGGGTTGTAGGACACTCAACATGGAGTTACAAAGGAACGGGGTAAATGAAGAGGCTTGGAAAAGCCCGTCAGAGAAGGTAATAACCCTGTAGTTGAAACTTCGTTCCCTCCTGAGTGGATCCTGAGTACGGCGGGACACGAGAAATCCCGTCGGAAGCAGGGAGGACCATCTCCCAAGGCTAAATACTCCCTAGTGACCGATAGTGAACCAGTACCGTGAGGGAAAGGTGAAAAGCACCCCGGAAGGGGAGTGAAATAGATCCTGAAACCGTGTGCCTACAAGTAGTCAGAGCCCGTTAATGGGTAATGGCGTGCCTTTTGTAGAATGAACCGGCGAGTTACGATTTCATGCAAGGTTAAGTTGAGAAGACGGAGCCGCAGCGAAAGCGAGTCTGAATAGGGCGAATGAGTATGAGGTCGTAGACCCGAAACCAGGTGATCTACCCATGTCCAGGGTGAAGTTCAGGTAACACTGAATGGAGGCCCGAACCCACGCACGTTGAAAAGTGCGGGGATGAGGTGTGGGTAGCGGAGAAATTCCAATCGAACCTGGAGATAGCTGGTTCTCTCCGAAATAGCTTTAGGGCTAGCCTCATAATGAGAGTCTTGGAGGTAGAGCACTGATTGGACTAGGGGCCCTCATCGGGTTACCGAATTCAGTCAAACTCCGAATGCCAAAGACTTATTTATGGGAGTCAGACTGCGAGTGATAAGATCCGTAGTCAAAAGGGAAACAGCCCAGACCACCAGCTAAGGTCCCAAAGTATACGTTAAGTGGAAAAGGATGTGGAGTTGCTTAGACAACCAGGATGTTGGCTTAGAAGCAGCCACCATTTAAAGAGTGCGTAATAGCTCACTGGTCGAGTGACTCCGCGCCGAAAATGTACCGGGGCTAAACGTATCACCGAAGCTGTGGATTGACACCTCTGGTGTCAGTGGTAGGAGAGCGTTCTAAGGGCGTTGAAGCTAGACCGGAAGGACTGGTGGAGCGCTTAGAAGTGAGAATGCCGGTATGAGTAGCGAAAGAAGGGTGAGAATCCCTTCCACCGAATGCCTAAGGTTTCCTGAGGAAGGCTCGTCCGCTCAGGGTTAGTCAGGACCTAAGCTGAGGCCGAAAGGCGTAGGCGATGGACAACAGGTTGATATTCCTGTACCACCTATTCATCGTTTGAACGATGGGGGGACGCAGGAGGATAGGGTAAGCGCGCTGTTGGATATGCGCGTCCAAGCAGTTAGGCCGGAAACGAGGCAAATCCCGTTTCCATGAAGGCGGAGCTGTGATGGCGAGGGAAATATAGTACCGAAGTTCCTGATTCCACACTGCCAAGAAAAGCCTCTAGTGAGATGAAAGGTGCCTGTACCGCAAACCGACACAGGTAGGCGAGGAGAGAATCCTAAGGTGTTCGAGAGAACTCTCGTTAAGGAACTCGGCAAAATGACCCCGTAACTTCGGGAGAAGGGGTGCTTTTTAGGGTGAATAGCCCGGAAAAGCCGCAGTGAATAGGCCCAGGCGACTGTTTAGCAAAAACACAGGTCTCTGCGAAGCCGCAAGGCGAAGTATAGGGGCTGACACCTGCCCGGTGCTGGAAGGTTAAGGGGAGAGGTTAGCGCAAGCGAAGCTTTGAACCGAAGCCCCAGTAAACGGCGGCCGTAACTATAACGGTCCTAAGGTAGCGAAATTCCTTGTCGGGTAAGTTCCGACCCGCACGAAAGGTGTAACGATCTGGGCACTGTCTCAACGAGAGACTCGGTGAAATTATAGTACCTGTGAAGATGCAGGTTACCCGCGACAGGACGGAAAGACCCCGTGGAGCTTTACTGCAGCCTGATATTGAATTTTGGTACAGCTTGTACAGGATAGGTAGGAGCCTGAGAAGCCGGAGCGCCAGCTTCGGTGGAGGCGTCGGTGGGATACTACCCTGGCTGTATTGAAATTCTAACCCGCGCCCCTGATCGGGGCGGGAGACAGTGTCAGGTGGGCAGTTTGACTGGGGCGGTCGCCTCCTAAAGAGTAACGGAGGCGCCCAAAGGTTCCCTCAGAATGGTTGGAAATCATTCGCAGAGTGTAAAGGCACAAGGGAGCTTGACTGCGAGACCTACAAGTCGAGCAGGGACGAAAGTCGGGCTTAGTGATCCGGTGGTTCCGCATGGAAGGGCCATCGCTCAACGGATAAAAGCTACCCCGGGGATAACAGGCTTATCTCCCCCAAGAGTCCACATCGACGGGGAGGTTTGGCACCTCGATGTCGGCTCATCGCATCCTGGGGCTGTAGTCGGTCCCAAGGGTTGGGCTGTTCGCCCATTAAAGCGGTACGCGAGCTGGGTTCAGAACGTCGTGAGACAGTTCGGTCCCTATCCGTCGTGGGCGCAGGAAATTTGAGAGGAGCTGTCCTTAGTACGAGAGGACCGGGATGGACGCACCGCTGGTGTACCAGTTGTCTTGCCAAAGGCATAGCTGGGTAGCTACGTGCGGACGGGATAAGTGCTGAAAGCATCTAAGCATGAAGCCCCCCTCAAGATGAGATTTCCCATAGCGCAAGCTAGTAAGATCCCTGAAAGATGATCAGGTTGATAGGTCTGAGGTGGAAGCGTGGTGACACGTGCAGCTGACAGATACTAATCGATCGAGGACTTAACCAAAATGACGCGTAAAACCTTCACTATTATCTAGTTTTGAAAGAACAAAAAAGTTCTTGCAAAATAATTAAATAAGGTATATAATAATATATGTCTTATGGAAAATGTTTGGTGACGATAGCGAAGAGGTCACACCCGTTCCCATTCCGAACACGGCAGTTAAGCTCTTCAGCGCCGATGGTAGTTGGGGGTTCTCCCCCTGTGAGAGTAGGACGTCGCCAAGCTGGTATTATTCCGCAGTAGCTCAGTGGTAGAGCATTCGGCTGTTAACCGAACGGTCGTAGGTTCGAGTCCTACCTGCGGAGCCATATGGAGAGCTGTCCGAGTGGCCGAAGGAGCACGATTGGAAATCGTGTAGACGGGTACCCCTGTCTCAAGGGTTCAAATCCCTTGCTCTCCGCCATTATACCTGGCCCGTTGGTCAAGCGGTTAAGACACCGCCCTTTCACGGCGGTAACACGGGTTCGAATCCCGTACGGGTCACCATTTACATACTGGAGGATTAGCTCAGCTGGGAGAGCATCTGCCTTACAAGCAGAGGGTCGGCGGTTCGATCCCGTCATCCTCCACCATAATTTTTGATGAAACATTTATATTATCGCGGGGTGGAGCAGTCTGGTAGCTCGTCGGGCTCATAACCCGAAGGTCGCAGGTTCAAATCCTGTCCCCGCAATCTGGTCCCGTGGTGTAGCGGTTAACATGCCTGCCTGTCACGCAGGAGATCGCGGGTTCGATTCCCGTCGGGACCGCCATTTTAAAAATTCAATATAGCTGTAATTAATAATGGCTCGGTAGCTCAGTCGGTAGAGCAAAGGACTGAAAATCCTTGTGTCGGCGGTTCGATTCCGTCCCGAGCCACCATTCACTTAATTATGTGGAGGGGTAGCGAAGTGGCTAAACGCGGCGGACTGTAAATCCGCTCCTTTGGGTTCGGCAGTTCGAATCTGCCCCCCTCCACCATCTATAGGGGCATAGTTTAAAGGTAGAACAGAGGTCTCCAAAACCTCCGGTGTGGGTTCGATTCCTACTGCCCCTGCCAATTTTAAAATAATGGCGATTGTGGCGAAGTGGTTAACGCATCGGATTGTGGTTCCGACATTCGTGGGTTCGATTCCCATCAGTCGCCCCATTTATAACATAAATTGTTACTCAGTTGAATATAATGATATTGGGCTATAGCCAAGCGGTAAGGCAACGGACTTTGACTCCGTCATGCGTTGGTTCGAATCCAGCTAGCCCAGCCATCATGCGGAAGTAGTTCAGTGGTAGAATACAACCTTGCCAAGGTTGGGGTCGCGGGTTCGAATCCCGTCTTCCGCTCCAATATTTAAGGCGGCATAGCCAAGAGGAAAGGCAGAGGTCTGCAAAACCTTTACCACCGGTTCGAATCCGGTTGCCGCCTCCAAATTACATGCCGGTGTGGCGGAATTGGCAGACGCGCACGACTCAAAATCGTGTTCCTTCTGGAGTGCCGGTTCGACCCCGGCCACCGGTATCATGAAACAGCCAAGAGTGCTGTTGTATCAAGGTCTTACACTTAATTGTGTAAGACCTTTTTTCATTTTTCTCACACTACAGATTTGACACTAATAATGTGCGGAGGTCATGTGCGGTGAGTAAACGAAGAACTTGGCTGACATACCAATACATAGGAGGAATGATGATGGAAGTAAAGCATAAATATGAATTCACTGTAAATGGAATGGAAATTACATTAAAGGATAAATCTCATGCGGGCATCTTCCGTCAGTTCTGGTCATACTTCATGAATCTTGATGTGAACAAAACTATTATTTGTTTTGGTACCGGTTCCTAGAACTGAACAAAAAAATTCCTTCACTATGCAGAACGAAAGAAATGTTACTGCTTTCTTGTCAGAGACCGACTTTTACAACCGTTCAAAACATTAGAGATGTGGGTTAATTTCAGTTCAATGAATACCAACTCTTCATACAGAGATAAAGTCTACTTTATCAATATAAAAAAATACCGCTATTAGGCGGTATTTATGATTCCTAATATTTATATATGGACTTCACTGATTAAAGAATGAGTATTTCCTTCTGTGTCTTTAAAAAAGGTCATCCATGTTTCAGTTTGTTCCATTTTTGCAACTATATGTGGTTCGTCAATAAAATAAACGCCTTTTTCAATTAATTCTTCGTGAGCTTCTTTAATATTCTCAACTTGAAAATATATGACAGAACCTGATTGAGTAAAATCTTCTTTTTCAGGAAGGCTAAGAAGAAGGCGAGTACCATTACAATCAAAGAATGCCATAGAGTCTGTGCTGAATAGAAAAGGAAGTTTTAATAAATCTTTGTAAAAACCAACTGCTTTTTCTAAATTTTTTACGGGTATTCCTATTTGTCCGACCTTCTGAATAGAATTTGCAATCATTGAAAACAACTCCTTAATTTTATTCTATCTAAATTTTTTGAATATAAAATATATAATGGTAAATATACCAATAATTTTATTGTACTGTCTAGGTAAAAATATCCAAAAAAGAGGACCAAAAAAGTCCTCAACTAATTTAATACTATAGGCACAATCTTTCAGAACACAGCCTTTAAATAAGAAAAGGGTACGAAATTAAGTTGAATGAAAAAAAAAGACAAAGTACTCGCAATACCCTGCCTCCAAACATTTTAAATCGATAATCACATAAAACTAAATATGGAATTTTCCCTACCCTTATAGAATCGAAAAAAAATTCGATGTTGCAAGGTGTCTTTAGTATTACCAGCACAAGTTAATAGACAAAACAAAGGAAAAAATAGATGATTTTAAGCAGGAGAAAACTGTTCTACAATTCGATTTTTCTAGCATTATCGACAGTGAAAAGTTAGTACCGTTTACTGTGGATCTGCCAAAATAATGCACTAGCATCTATTATGTCCACATGCACTTTGTGTTGCAGCAAAATATAGTTAGAAACCCGAGGACAGCGTACATTTTGGTTAGCTGTCTTTTTTTATGGCAAGAGAGAACATTAAATCTAGATACTGTCTATATTATCCTTATTCAAGGGAACTATATAACCAATTAACTTAATGATGTCAGGAGCAGGGGGGATTAATAATGAAAGTACTGTCGATGATCCAGCCTTGGGCAAGCTTATTTGTCCTTAGGGAAGCCAAATATGAAACAAGGACTTGGAGAACGCATTATCGGGGTCCTCTTGCTATTCATACGAGCAAAAAAGTAGATAAGCCCGCCTGTAGACTGGATGGAGTTGCCGAGCTGCTGGCTAAGCATGGGTATACAGAAGATAACCTGCCGACCGGAATGATAATTGGAGTCTGCAAGCTGAAAAACTGTTTGAAAATAGAAGAAAACAATGGAAACTGGGCGGTCTTAGAAGATAGTCGGGTTATTTCAGGGAACGACTTGTTTTTAGGGGATTACAGAGTTGGCGGCTATGCCTGGGAAATTGAGGACATGCGGATGCTCGATGAATATATTCCTGCAAAAGGGCAGCTTGGGCTGTGGGAGTTTAGCGGAAAGATATAAGTATCAAACCATAGTGGCACTGAATCTGGAAATTCTATGCTGGTGTGTATCTATGAACAGATAAGATTGCTGTTATATCAAAGCTTCTCACTTTATGTGAGGTGCTTTTTTATTTGTTTGGAAACAACAAAATACTAACAAAAGTCATAGACATAATAGATGGGCGTAACCTGTGAGAAACATGGTCACAAAAGGATTCTTATTAATTTCTTGAGAAAGAAGGCGAAGTCAGATATTTAGTGAACTCAGGGCTGCATAGTGGTACTAAGAGTCAAAAAATATCTTGTAGGAATGAAACTTTAAAAATTTGATCGGCAGGATATCCTTGGTTGATTAGTGGGTTATTTGTAAGATATTTTGAAGAAAACAATTTTCTACATTCTAATTCCACTTCCTTGTTGTATAATTATAAGAAAAAATTGGAAATTGGATTATGATATAGTATTAATTTTTGAAAATAATTCAGAATAGTAATTTACATTTAAAATCACTAACTAAATCTAAAGCACAGCAATTTATATAAGGGGGATTCATATGGAATTAGAAAGAAATACCTTAAGACAGCCTTTTTATAAAAACAAGAAAATCATTCTACCAATAACAGCAATCATTTTAGCAATTATTTTCTACTCAGTAGGCTACAGTTCGGCTAAAACAAAAATTGATGGTAAAAAGACCAGCTACGATCAAGTGGTTTCAAAGTTTAAGAGTAAGGAATCTAAGCTTAAAAATATTGATGAAAAAATTGATGCAGCTGGGATAAAATTAGCTGATGTTGAATCACAGATCCAAGATAAACAAGATGAATATGATGCAGCGTTAACAAGCATTGCTAAAAAGGCACAAGCTGAACAGAAACTCAAAGATATAAACAGTCAGATTTCAGGCAGGAAATCTGAAGTAACAAAGTTGAATAAACAAATTGATGCTAAGCATAATGAATTAGCAACTGCTACTAGTCAAGTAAAAGCAGCAAAAGGCAAACCAAAGTTTCTAAGTGCAGGAAAATTTGAAGTAGGTAGGGATTTGCCAGAAGGAAGATATAAAGTATCAGCTAATGGAGGAGAAGGTAACTTCTTTGTAAACCAAGGAGCAGATGTAAATATTATTTTAGGAAATGGAGACTTTGGCGAGAGTGAGTATATGTGGGATGCATATGAAGGTGATGAAATTGAGTTAACCACATCTGCCAAATTTACACCTGTTGAATAGTTAATTGGGGAGTAATTGCTCAGGAAGTAAATTAAATAATTATGGAATCTAGATGTTTAATTCACCGTATCAGTGTAATGTCCGTAAATATGAGCCTTTACATGAATTGCCTGAATGGATGCCAACTCGATCGTATTTCGTGATCTAAAAAAGCTGTTAATTTCTTCACGAGCTGTGTATTGATCACAGTTACTCAGTGTGTACGAAAAACGGTGGTTTACTAGACTTCTCTTGTAAACAGCTTCATAGGGAATATCTCTTTCTTAGATTTGTTGTGGTGACTTTTCTCCCATGAAAAGGTATTCCTTTTAGCTTTATTCATTTACACAAAATATTGAAATACGCTCTTATTTTAATAAATAGTTTTTGTAAAGAGGTGGCTTATATGCTTTTTCATTATCATTTTTGGACTCCCTATGTGGAAGAAACAGAAAAATTTTATGTTAATAAGGGGTTTCGTATATCACAGCGTATAGGAAAGTACGAGGGGGATTTTCAACCATTTAATCCTCCTTTGGCATGGGATGACTTTCGAGAGAAAAAAATAATATTTCGTATTGTAGAAGCAAGAAAAGGGAGTATAAATATAACTTTTGGTCATGGAAAGAAAATCATGTTTGACCATATTGGTTTTTTAGTATCAGAAAATGAACAAAACCATATATGCAAAAATGCAGAAAAAATGGCATGGGAAGTAAAAAGAGGTGAACGAAGAAGCTTTATTGCAACACCCTATAATTTTAGGGTAGAACTTCAAATTAACACAGACTCGGTAGACTATCTGGCGGATAACATAAAAATAAAAGAATTAAAGCTGGAAACTCGAATGAAAGGATTAGAAAACGATCTTTCAAATTTATTTGGCAAACCTGTTGAAAATATTATTTCAGAAATTGGTCATACAGTTACTATTAAAGAAGCAGTATTGGAAGGTATCCTTTCTTCGAATATAGTTGATCCAAATGGAGTTAGAATTTTAAATAATATTTAGTAAAATGGCTTTAATATATTTTTTGGGATATAGGTGTCAACGTCGGTTTATTTTTCCCCATTGTCATCGGAATAAAAGTCCCCATTTATATCGGTTACTCAGTTACTTTGGCTGGGAACATTCCAGCCTTTTTCTTTTCTTTGAGGCGATAGGACTCTCCTTTGATATTAAAAGTGACAGAGTGATGAAGGAGTCGATCTAGAATCGCTGTAGCTAAAACATCATCCCCAAATACTTTTCCCCATTCAATAAATGATTTATTAGATGTTAAGATCATTGCCCCATTTTCATATCGTTTGGACACCACCTGAAAAAAGATATTGGCTGTTAGTTCATCAAATGGAAAATATCCTACCTCATCGATGAGGAGTAAATTGGGGCGGCTCCATTTGTTAACTAAGCGATGGAGAGTTCCTTTTGATTCTGCCTTTCGGCATTCTGATACCACTTCATCAGCCGTTAAAAATAACGCAGTGTATCCTTGTGTAATAGCTTCTACGGCAAAGGATATCGCTAAATGGGTTTTTCCTACACCTGGTGGACCTAATAGAATCCTATTTTCCCCGTTTGCGATGTACCTACAAGTCAAGGTTTCCTTCACACGCTGTTCACTTACACTAGGCTGAAACGTATACTCAAAATCATGGATGTTCTTCATGTAAGGAAGCTTGGCGCTCTTCATCCTCTTGGACAAGAGATTCCCCTGTCTAGCTTCAGTTTCTCTCAAAACAAGAGTGTGCAAAAAATCAAAATATGATACATTATTTCTAGAAGCGTTCTCTAAAAGATCATCTAATTGGTTGGCTATTTCCTGCCAACCAAGATTCTCTAGCTGCTCTTCGAGTTGGTTTTTCATATTGAATCACCTTCTTCCAGAGCAGCATAAGAAGCTAGAGAACGTGTTTCAACATTAGGAGTAGGGACATTTCCAGAATCTTTGGCCGCCAAACCAGTGGGATTCTGATGTTCCTGCTCTTTTCCTGTTTTGTGTAATCCTTCATAATGCTCTAGCTTCACATGAACACTCGTTTTACCCGTTAAAATAGGGTGTTGAGCCACGCACTCCTTCTCATCATAGATTTCAATTTGATGATCCAAGGTTACTTTAACCTTTACTTTGTGGCCCGCATACCGGAAAGGGACAGAATACTTTTTGCCTAAATAAGAGATGAAACAATCCCGGCTTACTTCACGTATCTCCCAATGACTAGTCGGGAAGAGGGGTTTTGTTCCCCAAGTCTGAAGAAACCTTTGTTCGTGTTGTAGGCGTTGAACCGGTGGTTCATTAGTTGTTTGATTCTTCTTTTGATTCGCTGTTTGATCAAGCCATATACGGATATCATGATTTAAGGCGTATATTGTAGGTTCATGTTTTCTTTGGAAGAAATTATTCTTTACATATAGAACCGTTCTTTCCACTTTCCCCTTGGTTTGTGGACGATGAGGTTTACATGCTTTTGGGATGATTCCATAATAGGCTAGAAAATCTTCAAACGTTCTATTAAATCGAATCTCTACTGGACTATGCTTCGTGACGACTGTTTTCATATTGTCATAGAGAATCTGTTCCGGTAGACCGTTAAAGTATGCAAAGGCATTCATGTGGCATTTCATCAGTGTTTCTAATTTCATATCTGTTGTAAACTCCACATATTTCATTCTGGAATAACTTAAAACCATGATGAATGCATAAACTTTTTGAAGCTTACCATCTACTTCATACATACCTACATCCGCCCAATCCATCTGAGCTTGTTTTCCTGGTGCTGTTTCAAATCGTACAGTGGCTTGTTTTTTCGGTTGAACCCGATAGGGTTTTATAAACTCTCGGAGGATAGTTGTTTTCCCCTCGTATCCCATGGCTTGAATTTCCTCAAATAGAACCATGCAATTTGTCGTTCCTTCTTGAATCCTTTGAAGAAGATAAGGCTTAAATGTTTCTAATTTACTCTCCCTAACCTTACGCTTAGATGATTGAGGTAATTGATCTTGATTTATGTATTTACTTACTGTTTTACGATCAAACCCTGTCTCTTCAGCTATAGCTGTTTTTGTCCATCCTTTTTGATGTAATTCTCTTATCATAAAAAATTCCCCAGTCTTCAGCATCGTCTCAAACACTCCAACCCTCTTAAGTGATGAGACAATTATCTGTTATTATTGGGGAATTTTAAACCGCTGATATCGGGTATTTTAGCACCGTTGATGACAATAGGCACACTTTCATTGTTAAAAACAAGCATGCTCCCTTTCTTTTATATATTTAAACGGCTATTCGTTATTCCATAAACTCATCTGTTAGTTAATCAAGAAGGTTGTTTAATACATATTCTTAAAGTCTATACTCTTCAGTAAACTCAATATTTTTTCTGTTTTTTGCATAGTTAATTATTTGTATTCTTATATTTGGGTAAAGAACTATATCATTTAATTGGGTTAGTTTTATCCACTTAACACCAATTTGATTTTTGTCAGGATTGATTGGCAGCTTTGGAATATATCCGTCTTTTATTTTACAATCAAACATTAATTGTAAAGAGTGTGTTTCTCCATATTTATTCGAGTTTAAGTGTGGTGCATACTCATAAACAAAAGCTAAAGGACCAACTTCTACATCGATTGATGCTTCCTCTTTTGCTTCTCTTCGAACTGCTTCAACAACTGACTCATTAGGTTCAACTCCACCTGCTGGCAGGTTATAATGCAGCCCATTTTCATCATTAAATTCAATCAATAGAATTGAATCGCTTTCTAATATGAGTGCACACGCTCTTACCCTAATATGATAAACCAATAATAATCCCTCCGCCTTATAAAATAATGATACTACTCAGAGGCTCAGCCTTTTTTTAAAAAGTGTTTTTAATGGGTCCATTTTGTTATGCTCATTTTCAGTTTTTGAGCTTTTTTAATTTTCATGGAAGTGAAAGAAGATAAAAGGCTTTTACTTACCTACATATTCAATCCTAACCCCATTCACTTTTTTATCCATTTCGTAATTTTCAGAGGATTTATCATAAATAACCTTTAGGTTCTTTTCATCAATCCATTCAATAGAAAAGTCTTTATTTGACCTATGTATTTCCCGATTCATTTTGAAAATCGTCATCTTTATCTAAAACGGATAATTGAGGTGAAAATCCTGTTGTTGTACCACAACTTCTTTCGAAAACATAAGCCACTTTTTCTCAATTGGGAGAAGGGCTTTTTTGTTTAATATCATTTCCATTCATATCCTCAAATAAAAAATCCAATAGATACTGATCAGCCATAAATACAATTCTATTTCGTGACCACAAAGTTTTTAAAAAAAGAGTTAGGAATTTTTGCTTTGCAGCTTTATTTTGTAAATCAGCAAGGATGAAACAAAAAAGGGCAGCACATTTATTCAAAACTGAGGAATGTTTTAAGATACTTGTCCAAACACCTTTAATGCTTGTCTCATAAAATACCTTAGTTTAAAAAAGGAGGTAAAGAAATTTGAGTAGAGAAAAAAGGTGTTCAGAATGCGGACATAGAGATTGCAGATGCAAGGACAAAAAATGTCGAGATTGTGGACATAGAGATTGCAAATGCAAAGACAAAAAATGTCGAGATTGTGGACATAGAGATTGTAAATGCAAAGACAAGAAATGTCGAGATTGTGGACATAGAGATTGTAAATGCAAGGACAAAAAATGTCGAGATTGTGGACATAGAGATTGTAAATGCAAGGACAAAAAATGTCGAGATTGTGGACATAGAGATTGTAGATGCAAGGACAATAAATGTCGAGATTGCGGTTGCAATGTAGAGCAAAAGGTAAATGTTGAAATAAAAGTACCTGTTGGTGCGACAGGACCAACAGGAGCAACAGGTTCAACTGGCGCAACAGGAGCAACAGGTTCAACTGGTGCTACAGGTTCAACTGGATCAGCTGGGCCGACTGGTGCAACCGGAACAACTGGCGCAACCGGAACAACTGGCGCAACCGGTGCAACAGGATCAGCTGGAGTAACCGGCGCTACGGGAACCACTGGTGCTACAGGTTCAACTGGACCAGCTGGACCGACTGGTGCAACTGGTGCTACAGGTGTAGGTGTAACAGGAGCAACAGGAGCAACAGGGGCCACTGGCGCAACCGGTGCAACAGGATCAGCTGGAGTAACCGGCGCTACGGGAACCACTGGTGCTACAGGAGCAACAGGACCAGCTGGACCGACTGGTGCAACTGGTGCTACAGGTGTAGGTGTAACAGGAGCAACAGGGGCCACTGGAGTAACAGGAGCAACAGGACCAGCTGGACCGACTGGTGCAACTGGTGCTACAGGTGTAGGTGTAACAGGAGCAACTGGACCTGCTGGCGCAACCGGTGCAACAGGATCAGCTGGAGTAACCGGCGCTACGGGAACCACTGGTGCTACAGGAGCAACAGGACCAGCTGGACCGACTGGTGCAACTGGTGCTACAGGTGTAGGTGTAACAGGAGCAACAGGGGCCACTGGAGTAACAGGAGCAACAGGACCAGCTGGACCGACTGGTGCAACTGGTGCTACAGGTGTAGGTGTAACAGGAGCAACTGGACCTGCTGGCGCAACCGGTGCAACAGGATCAGCTGGAGTAACTGGCGCAACAGGAGCAACCGGTTCAACTGGTGCAACAGGAGCAACAGGAGCAGCTGGACCGACTGGTGCAACTGGTGCAGCTGGAACCACTGGTGCTACAGGTGTAACAGGAGCAACAGGACCAGCTGGAGTAACTGGCGCAACAGGAGCAACCGGTTCAACTGGTGCAACAGGAGCAACAGGAGCAGCTGGACCGACTGGTGCAACTGGTGCAGCTGGAACCACTGGTGCTACAGGTGTAACAGGAGCAACAGGACCAGCTGGAGTAACTGGTGCACCAGGAGCAACCGGTTCAACTGGTGCAACAGGAGCAACAGGACCAGCTGGACCGACTGGTTCAACAGGAGCAACCGGAACCACTGGGGCTACAGGAGCAACAGGAGCAACAGGACCAGCTGGACCGACTGGTGCAACAGGCGCTACGGGAGCCACTGGTGCCACTGGAACAACAGGAGCGACCGGAGCTACTGGAGGTGGGTTATCCCAGTACGGATATATTTACAACCTAGCTGCACGAGTCGTAGCTATAGAAGCGGATGTCATTTTTGATACAAATGGAATCATTACGCCTGGAATTACGCATGCCCCTGGAACCACACAAATTGCAGTTACCGTTCCTGGAGACTACGAGGTTACTTTCTCCGTGTCGGGTGTAGAACCCAACCAATTCGCACTATTTTTAAATGGCGCGCTGGTTGCGGGAACTGTCTACGGTTCAGGTGCCGGCACTCAGCAAAACAACGGTCAGGCTATAATCGCTATAGCAGCGGGAGATGTTCTTACCCTTCGAAATCATAGTTCTGCTGCAGCAGTTACCCTTCAGACTTTGGCAGGAGGCACACAAACAAACGTAAACGCTTCTATTGTCCTTAAAAAATTAAATTAGTTGCTTAAATCAATCGCCCCTCAATTTTATGTATACCATTGAATTGAGGTGGCCGATTGATTTGTTTACTTATAATTCACTTATTAGGATTGTCCACACCCTATATTGTCTTTTTTCATAGTTTAAAAATAGGAAAATCTTTGGTTAAAGGAGCACATTAAACTTGATTACAGTTAGCCTTTGCATGATTGTGAAAAATGAAGAAGACACTATCGCAAGATGTCTAGATTCGGTAAAAAACCTCGTCGATGAAATCATCATTGTAGACACAGGTTCAACAGATAAAACGAAAGAAATTGTTTCTCAATATACAGATCATGTCCTCGACTTTCGCTGGATTGATGACTTTGCCGCAGCCCGTAATTTCACATTTAGTCACGCCAAAATGGACTACATTTTTTGGTTAGATGCGGATGATGTATTAATGGACGATGATCGCAAAAAATTTTTATTGTTAAAAGAAACCCTCGACCCTTCCACTGATTCTGTCACCATGCATTATAATCTTAGCGTTGATGAAAAAGGAAATGTCATTGCCAGCCTGCGACGTAATCGCCTTGTTAAAAGGATAAATAATTTCCAATGGTATGGGGCGGTACACGAGTACCTAGAAGTTTGGGGAAATATTCTACACAGCGAGGTTGCTGTTACCCATTGTAGCATTCAACACGACTCAGACCGTAATCTCCATATCTATGAAAACCGTCTTAAACGGGGTGAACAATTCTCTCCCAGAGACTTGTTTTATTTTGCAAACGAACTGTTTGACCATAAAAAGTTTGAGGACGCAATCAAATACTATAAACAATTTTTAGCAACAAAAAAGGGCTGGGTAGAAGATAACATTTCCGCATGCGCAAAGCTTGCAGATTGTTTCAATGCATTAGAAGATCATGAAAACGAACTTCATTTCATATTAAAATCTTTTGAATATAGCTCACCTCGAGCTGATTTTTGCTGCCGGCTAGGATACAGATTCCTCCATAATAATCAGCTCCACCAGGCTCTTTTTTGGTACAAACTTGCCACTCAACTAGAAATGCCATCTGACAATTTTGGGATGATTAGCCATGCTTGCTGGACTTGGCTTCCGCATTTGCAATTATGTGTTTGTTACTCACAAATAGAGAACTATGCACTAGCCTATGCACACAACGAGATAGCCTGCCAATACATTCCTGATCACCCAAGTATTCTTCATAACAAGCGTTATTTAGAACATTTTTTACAATGAAGGTGGTTACTCCAAGCAGGCAGAAGTGCGGACAAACCTGGGCATGCCCAAACGAATAACTTGCTGAACAACAGTGCTATCTTGTTTTTATGTATATCTTTCCTTTATTAAGTTTTTGGGGAATCGGTGCAATTTTTATTGTTCCAAGATCACACCGATTTTTAACAAATAAGGTTTATCTCATGATTTTCATACGAGTGACCTTGGTAACACTATAAAGTCATTTTTATTATGTCATAAGTGAAAGTGGATAACTAATTAATCTAAAAACAGAGTACCTTTGAAAGGTACTTTGTTTTTAGATAAGAGGATTTTTATTGGGGCTTTTCGTATTAATCCCTGAAAGGGAGTGTCATAATGGAAAAAATATTGATAGTGTTAACCCATTTCAAAAAGCCTTTGAAATATTATCTATATACAGGGGGGACGGGGGCACTTTATTGCTTAGGTCGCAGTATTTTTTATTAAGGATAATTCCTTCTGTAAACAGGAAACAGAGAAATTATTTCACTTTCAATCTGCGAGCGGTGGGGGGCATGTGAAAAGGTATTTTTTTTAGAATAATATTATGTAATTGTCTTCATAGTAAAAAGGAGCATCCGGCAGTTTTAACTTTCTTGAAATCATAATACAGGATTACGGAAAGTGTTTGGGTTTAAGGTTCGGATGCTCCTTCACGATTCAAGACCATATAATAAGAATTTTAGTTTCTGCAGCAAAATTAATTTATCAAGCAAGGCATTTAATTTCCCCTTTCACATCAGCCCTGCTGCTTGAGGTGTGAGTTAATATGAAAGGAGAAGCATTTCTCGGTTTGGCAGCGATTTCATTACTGTCTTAGCTTATGACTATTGATTCATTCCTTCTCTGGTTCTTTGTTAACATTGGCTGTGAATGATAAAGTGGTTGTGCGAAATAACAAAATCACTCATTCCATTATTCAATCTCTATACATTTAAACAATTCCGCGGATGAAACCGGTTGCTTAAATATTTATCGATTGCCTTTGTTTCAGCTTCCAGAGAATCAGGTGTAAACTCGCTCTTTTTCGTTCAGGTCAAGCGTCTTTGCTGTTAAAGCATGAACTTCTTCTAGAAGGTCGGGATTTTCCATTAGTGACATACCATAGGAAGGGATCATTTCTTTGATTTTTGTTTCCCACTGATTCATCTGCTGCGGGAAGCATTTGTTAATTATTTTAAGCATGACGTGAACAGCAGTAGAAGCACCTGGAGAAGCACCAAGTAATGCTGCAATCGAGCCATCTGCTGCAGTAATAACCTCGGTCCCAAATTGAAGCGTTCCTTTGCCTTCAGCAGTATCTTTGATAACCTGTACGCGCTGTCCGGCTACTACTAAATCCCAATCCTCGCTCTTTGCGTTCGGGATAAACTCCCGCAATTCTTCCATACGCTGTTCTTTCGTTAACATTACTTGCTGGATCAGGTACTTTGTCAATGACATTTCTTTTGCACCAGCCGCCAGCATAGTTAACACATTATTCGGCTTTACGGAAGTTACTAAATCAAACATGGATCCGGTTTTTAAGAACTTTGGCGAGAAGCCGGCAAAAGGTCCGAATAGCAGCGATTTTTTATTGTCGATGAATCTCGTGTCAAGATGCGGAACAGACATTGGAGGAGCACCCAGCTTAGCTTTGCCGTATACTTTTGCATGATGCTGCGCTATAACTTCCGGATTTTTGCATACCATGAATATTCCGCTGACCGGGAATCCGCCAATATGTTTCCCTTCGGGAATACCGGATTTTTGCAGTAAATGCAGGCTTCCGCCGCCGCCGCCGATAAAGACGAATTTAGCAGTATGGTATTCTGCACTGCCGCTATCGACATTCCGCACTTTTAATTTCCATAAGCCATCACTAGTACGATTAATATTCTCAACACTATTTTTGTATTTGATATCAACGTTTTTATCCTTTAAGTGGTCAAACAGCATCTTTGTTAGGGCACCAAAGTTTACATCTGTGCCAGAGTCGATTTTTGTTGCCGCGATAGGTTCATCCGATGTACGGTTTTGCATGATAAGCGGAATCCATTCCATCAGCTTTGCCGGGTTATCGGAAAATTCCATTCCCTTAAATAAAGGATTGCTTAAAAGCGCTTCAAAACGTTTCTTTAAAAACTTTACATCTTTTTCGCCTTGTACCATGCTCATATGAGGTAATGGCATGATAAAGTCCTGGGGATTTTTAATAAGCTTGTTTTTTACAAGATAAGACCAAAATTGCATGGAAACTTGGAACTGTTCATTAATATTAATAGCTTTGCTAATATCTATTGAACCGTCTGGTTTTTCAACAGTGTAGTTAAGCTCACACAGTGCTGCATGCCCTGTTCCCGCATTATTCCATTCGTTAGAGCTTTCCTTTCCTGCGTTTTCGAGCTTCTCAAATACTTTGATTTCCCATTCCGGTACTAATTCTTTCAGGAGTGTACCTAAAGTAGCACTCATGATTCCGGCGCCAATTAAGATGACGTCTGTTTTAGTTTCTTTGCCGCTCATTGTAACCCCTCCTTCTCCCTAAAATTTGCCGAAAGGATGCCGCGCTTTTGCTTAGCCGTCAAACCATGGCAATGCGCTGCCTGGTCCACTTATCCAGTCTCAATTATTAGTATATTACAATTATTTATAGATTAAAATATATTGTTAAAATATAGTTTAAGGGGAGAGCGATGACGTACATCAAATTTCCCCTTTAAATAGAAGATTAACAGATTTTTTTTACAAAACCCAGATAAAAAGACCAGAATGGCAAAAAACTGCCAAAATTCTTTATTCAGTCTAAGACCTTTTTAAACATTGTGCTTATTTTGCACCTTAAAATTGCCGGGCTGTTAGGAATGTGGGTCCTGCCACGGCCGCAGGCAGCAAAATACGCTGCTGTTTTTAAGATTCTATCCTTTTTCTCTGTAACTGAAGCCATCTTTGCTGCAGCACGAAAGTATATCGCTATTTATGCGGTGTGCTTTTTTGCTGATTGTGACATAAAAAGAGAATGTTTTAGTTTAAAAAGGGAATTCAGCCATTATTTTAAACTTATTTGAAAATATTTATTATGGTAGTTTAGGGAGGGGGAATTTTTGAAAAAATATAAGCCTGAAGTGAGTGATACCTTTGAAAAAAAGGGTTTATATACCGGTCCTTTGGAAATTCTATATCAGCCATCTTTTTGCTGTTATCTGGACATGCATTGCCATTGTATTATCAAAAAGCTGGATAAGTGATTTAAGCGGAGTTGCAGGGATCATGATGGCCGTGATTATCATAACGGGAATAGCTTATATTCCAGGGTATTTAAATGCTTTTTTGGTAGCGAGTCTGCTTATAGATAAACAGCCAAAATTAAAGACCGATAATCCGCAAGATGAAATAACAGTACTAATTGCTGCAAAGAATGAAGAAAGCGGAATTGCAAATTCTTTAATATATCTCAAAAATCAAGATTACGATGGGGGAATTTCAGTAGTTTTAATTGATAATGGTTCTGAGGATGGGACAATTGAGGCTGCAAGAAAAATAGCCCAAGAAATCGATTTAGACCTATCGATTAAAATTGAAGAAGAGCCAGGTAAGCATGCGGCTTTAAATCAAGGCATTAAATACGTAAATACTGAATATGTCATTACACTGGATGCTGATACTTTATTGCATAAATCAGCAATCAGATACATTGTGGCAAGAATGAAAACTGCACCGCCGGATGTATGTGCTGTGGCTGGAGCTATATTGGTCAGAAACAGCCGGGATAACTTATGGTCGCGGGTGCAGGAATGGGATTACTTTTTAAGTATCGCGTCTATTAAAAGGCTGCAGGGCTTGTATCAGGGGACATTGGTAGCGCAAGGGGCATATAGTTTATTTAAGACAGATACCATCCGGGAAGCCGGCGGGTGGCCGGATGCAATCGGGGAAGATATTGTACTGACCTGGAAATTTTTAAAACAGGGAAGAAAGGTTTTCTTTGAACCGCTGTCTGTTGCTTTTACAGTGGTTCCCACAAAATTGGTTCATTTAGGCAGACAAAGGAGCAGGTGGGCAAGAGGGATGATTGAAGGGTTAAAAGAGGTTAAGCCCTGGCAGCAGCCATCTATTTTTACAAAATATCTAACGTCGGTTAACTATATCATGCCGTATATAGATATCTCCTTTACATTTTTTTGGCTGCCTGGTCTTGTGCTGGCCTTTTTTGGAGTATATTGGATTGTGGGACTTACAACGCTATTGGTGCTTCCATTAACATTCGTCAGTTATTTTGTTTTGTATTTTTATCAAAAGAAAGTGTTTACTAAATTAAATCTTAAAATCAGAAGAAATATATCTGGCTTCATTGTTTTTGTACTATTTTACCAGATGATTATGAGCCCTGTATCTGTATGGGGCTATGTTCAGGAATTGTTTAAATTAAAGAGGGTTTGGAAATAAAGCATTTAGGAAAGCGTGTGTCTGCGGGACATGCGCTTTTTTGATGGCCGGGAAACAGCAATCGCTGCAGAAGGATGCCTATCCCGCATAAATAGATGGCAGATAAACTATCCTGGCTCAATCTTTCGTCATGAATACGCTATTTGGGTCTTCTATATAATCAGCAAAGGGAGGGCAGTACTGGAAACCAGCACTTTCGTATAGCCTTCTGGCAGGTATGAAGGCTTCTTGAGAACCGGTTTCCAGGCTTAAGCGCCTGTATCCCCTAAGCTTTGCTTCTTCCAAGATGTGAGTGAGGATTTTTCTTGCTGTTCCTTTTCGGAGGTATGCAGAAGAGGTGCGCATGGACTTTATTTCACCATGGAGAGGATTAAGTTCTTTTAGCGCGCCGCATCCGGCTAATTCATTTCCTTCCCATGCAGTCCAGAATGTGATTTCGGGTTTTCTCAATTCATCTAGTTTTAAAGCATGTATGCTCTCTGGAGGCGATTGCAGAGTCATGCCCTGAAGATGCTCATTCACCAATGCAATCACTTCCCGCCTGGATAAATCGTCCTTTACAATAATCATGATTATTCCCTCCTATTCTCTTAAGCTTCAATTCATTTTAACAAAAAGCCGGAATGGTTAGCTTTATTCCGGCTTACAATATATGTTAAATTTCTTCTTTAGTTGGAGGCGCCATAAATTCAGGGCCGATCGGGTCACTAATTGAGGTATGCAGAATATTATCAATGGCTGCCTTGTCATCATCTGTCAGAGTCCAGCCTGTAATTTCATTGATGGCGTCCAGCTGGTCTGGACGGCGTGCACCCCAGAGGGCTATACCTGTCCCAGGCTGGTCGAGTATCCAGCGCACAGCCAGATGGATCACTTCTTTGCCGTAGCGGTCCTTTGCCAATTGTTCTAACTGATTGACTGCATGCAGATATTGCTGAAAGCGAGGCTGCTGGAATTTAGGATCATTATTCCGCAGGTCATCTCCGCCGAAAGTCTGGCCAGCAGCCATTTTTCCGGATAGCAGGCCTCTGCATAAGCTTCCATAAAGAAGCGTGGTGATGTTGTTTTCTTCGCAGTAAGGAAGGATATCTTTTTCAATATCGCGTTCAAACAGGTTATATGGCGGCTGTGCGGTATGCAGGGGAGCTATTTTTCTGAACTCTTCCATTTGTTTTACAGTGAAATTGCTGACACCGATTGCGCGGATTTTTCCTGATTTATACAGGCTTTGGATGGCTTCCGCTGTCTCTTCCATAGGTACAAGAGGATCTGGCCAATGAATTTGATACAAATCAATATAATCGGTTTGCAGACGCTTGAGGGAATCATCTATCTCCTTTAGAATCCGCTGCTTTGTGCCATCACGGAAGGGTTCATTATTCTTCCAGTTTAACGCGGTCTTAGTGGCCAAAAGGATGCTGTCACGGCCGCCGTACTTCTTGACTGCTTTGCCGACTATTTCCTCGGATGTCCCAAATCCGTAGACAGGTGCCGTGTCGATAAGATTTATTCCTTTGTCAAGAGCGGCATGAATGGTCTGAATGGATGTATCCTCATTTGTTCCGCCCCACATCCATCCTCCGATTGCCCATGTGCCAATCCCGATGCGTGAAGCTTTCATTCCTGTATCAGCTATTTGAGTGAATTCCATGTAAACATCTCCTTTTTTTCTGTTTTTTTGGCTGTTTTCGTAAACTTTGTTGCTATTGAACAAGGGGTTGATTTCCGCTCCAGAATACTCGCTTTCTGGGGGCGGGAGGTGAGCATCCGCAGAAATGCCTGCGGGGTGTCACCATCCCGCTAATCCCACAGGAGTCTCGCACCTTACGCTCCAATCAACCCGGTTTAACAACGGGATTGCCTAACAGAACATATTAAAAACAACAATCTTTAAGAAAAGAGCCTTTTTTTTCTTCTCTGTCATCCCTTAATAACGGCATTTCCTTAATTGATTTGAAATTTTCATTTTAATCATTCCTTCTCAAAAACAAAATATCATGTTTTTCATATTTATTCCAAAGTTCAGCTTCAACACTTTCCTAGATACTTATGCATACAATGGCATCTAGTGCAGGAGGTGAACAGCAATGGCGGATCAACGGGAGTATCCTGCGGGACAGCGGGAGAACTTGAAGAATCATCTTATACAGCTTTTCAGAGATATTGAGGGAGATATATCGAAGAATTGCAGTGATCATGTAATCTCTTTATCTGAAAAAAGTAAAATTAATGTCTGTGCATTCCGCTCCTTCCAAAAAAGAATGGATGCTGAACTGGAAAATAAAATGATAGAGGAAGGCCTTTCGTCCACCCATAATCTTATTCCGCATGTTTTGTATTCTCTAAATAAAATGATTGTAAATCTATCTGGAGAAGATGGTGTTGAACCCGATCCTGCTTCATACGTTCATCCTGCTGAAGCAAATAGCTCCAGGGCTCACAGAAGGCAGGGGTTATTTGGGGGAACAGGGAGTGAAAACATTCCTTGTATCATGGTTACTCTTGATCGTTCCATGTTAGTGAAGCCCGATATTTTTTCAAAGCTGCTCACAGGAGGAATGAATATTGCCAGAATCAATTGTGCACATGATGATATACATGTTTGGACAGCACTCATTGAACAGCTAAAGATGGCAGAGGAGAACAGCGGCTGTAAGGATACATGCAAAATTTATATGGACTTGGCAGGTCCTAAAATAAGAATTGGAGAATTAGCAAAAGAAAAGACAGACCTTACAATCACTGTTGATAGAGCAAATGAGAATTCACAATACGGGTATTTGGTGTGCAAAGGCCACACCTTAAGTCATAATGATCTTTCTTTCTTGCTCACGGCTGCTAATTGTGAAGACTTCACCTATATTGATGACAATACGAGCATTCTATTTAAAGACAGCAGGGGAAAAAATAGAATTCTTACAGTAGTACATACTGTGCATTCTTCATGTTTGATGGTCAAGTTAAATAAAACAGCATCTTTTAATGAACATACAAAACTGATTTGCAAAAAGGAGCAGTGGACGTTAACGAACTTTGAAGAAGTACCTGCGGCTATCGTACTGAAAAGAGACGATGTTCTCAGAATCTACAAATCTGACCGTTATCAAGGAATGCCAGCCCGCGGTAACCTGCCTGCCTCAATTGGAATTTCACTGCCCAGGGCCTTATATAATGTAAGACTTGGAGATAACGTATATATGGATGATGGCAAGATTTCAGGGAAGGTCATTGGGATAGAAAAAGATTTCATTGAAACAAAAATACTTACGCCTTTGAGTGAAGCGGCAAAGGTGAAAGCCGGAAAAGGAATAAACCTTCCTGATTCTTTTGTCTATCTGAATGTGCCGGCTTTAACAGAGTCTGATATAACAACTCTTAACTTCATTCATGAAAAAGCAGATATTATAGGATTATCATTTGTACACCGTCCCCAGGATTTAAAAAAGCTTGCGGATTATCTGGGGAGCCTTACAGACCGCAGAATTGGAATCGTAGCTAAAATTGAAACGAAGGAATCCATTCGCCATTTAACCAATATCATTTTCGAAGGGATGGATTTCAAGCATTTTGGAATCATGATTGCGAGGGGAGATTTAGCTGTTGAACTTGGATACAGCAAGTTGGCCAGGGTTCAGCAGGACATTCTGGATTTGTGCCGTGCTGCTCATCTGCCTGTCATCTGGGCAACTGGAGTGCTCGAAAAAATGACCAAAAAAGGCATTCCTGCAAGAACCGAGCTGACGGATGTTTTTGCCGGGGCAAAGGCAGATTGTATTATGCTTAACAAAGGCCAGCATATTGCAGATTCTGTGATATTCATCAAAAAGGTAATGGCTATGAAGAACGAGGATATAATCAGCAATTCGCGGAATTTATTTTTACCGCTTTAACGTACAGTAACACCTTAAATAATTTTTTATGCGCCGTATCTTTTTTAAAGTCTCAAACGTTTAAGAGACAGAGAGGTGCCAAAGGAGTGAGCAGAATGACTAGCGAGCGCAGAGATTATGTGCAGAGGCTTAATCAGGGAAAGGACACTTGGGATGATGTTTATCATGAACTGCAAAGATTTTGCCGGTTTCTTTCACAAAGCGAGTGGGAGGGGAATGACCTTGCACAGGAAGCTGTATTAAAGGGGATCCAGCATTATCAAGGAGAAGCAAGCTTGCCGCTTTTAAAAACCATTGCAAAACATGTCTGGATTGATACGATCAGGAAAAGAAAAAGAGAAGTACTGTCAAACAGCGGAGAAGATCTGCAGGAGAAGGTGACTGAGAATGCCTGTATGGAATGCATTGAATTTCTCACCCTCCTGCTGACACCGAAGCAGGCAGTCATTTTCACACTGAAAGAAGGATTTCTGTATAAATCCGGCGAAATAGCCGATCTTCTTCATACAGCAGAAACAGCGGTTAAGTCAGCTTTGCACAGGGCGAATAAGCGGTTAAAGAAGCGCAGGGAAAATAAAGATCTTTCCGGGTTTGAACATGCACTGTGGAAAGACGAAGAAGAAATGAAGCTTGCAGAGCTCATCCTGCAGGCTGTGAAAAATCAGGATCCGGAAATCTTAATTAAGGCAATCCCAAGCATTCCTTCTCTTGCAGGCGAACTCAAAACTTCCGGACATAGCTATGCAGCGAATCGTTCAATCTCCTCACCATCATGCTTCCTCTCTATGGCTGCTTAAAGCCAAACAAATACGGGGGGATGAAAAAATGAGCACCATACCATATGTAATCGAGCAATCAAGCCGCGGAGAGCGTTCTTATGATATATATTCACGTCTTCTAAAAGACCGGATCATTATGATTGGTGAAGAAATTACCGACCATTTGGCAAACAGTGTTGTGGCACAGCTGTTATTTTTAGCAGCAGATGCACCGGATAAAGATATTACGATCTTTATTAACAGTCCAGGCGGCTCCACAAGTGCAGGCTTTGCGATTTATGATACCATGCAATATATCAAGCCCGATATCCGCACCATTTGTACAGGGATGGCTGCCTCGTTTGGAGCTATGCTTTTATTGGCAGGCACAAAGGGGAAAAGATGTGCGCTTCCAAATAGCGAGATCATGATTCATCAGCCGCTTGGAGGAGTGAAGGGGCAGGCCACTGAAATTGAAATTTCGGCAAACCGGATCCTGAAGCTAAAGAAGCACATTAATAAGATTATCTCAGAAAGAACAGGACAGCAGGAGGAAAAGGTTGCTCATGATACCGACAGAGATTACTTTATGACTGCAGAGGAGGCCATGAAATACGGGATTATCGATGAGATCATAAAAAAGATAAATTGAATGCCTTTTTGCTGTAAGAGTTGAATTTACTCTTGCAGCTTTTTTGCAGTTTTCCGGGATAAAAAGGGTATTTGCCCTTCTGTAAAGAAAATGTTATAGGGCTCAGGAAAAAGATATATAACATGCATAAAGAAAAAATACATAAAAGTGAAGGTGGCATCGTTATGGTAAAGGCGATTTTTTTTGATTTGGATGATACACTTCTTTGGGATCAAAAAAGCGTTCAGGAGGCTTTTTCGGCAACTTGCAGAAGGGTCCTGGAGACCTATGATATATCTCCGGCAAAGCTGGAAGAGGCAGTAAGAAGAGAAGCGAGGGAACTGTATGCTTCATATGAAACCTACCCTTTTACCCAAATGATCGGCATTAATCCTTTTGAAGGATTATGGGGAGAATTTTTGGACGAGGGAGACAGCTTCCGTAAAATGAGGGAAATTGTACCGATGTACCGGAAGGAAGCCTGGACAAGAGGGCTGCAGGCAATGGGCATTCAAGATGATGATCTCGGCTTCGAGCTTGCCGAAAGTTTTCCAAAGGAGCGAAGGAAAAACCCTTTTTTATATGAAGAATCACTAAGGGTCCTTGATGAACTGAAAGGCAAGTATAAGCTGTTGCTGTTAACTAACGGATCTCCCCAACTTCAGCAAACTAAATTGAGCATTACACCTGAGCTTGTTCCGTATTTTGATGAAATTATCATTTCGGGGGCTTTTGGCAAAGGAAAGCCGGATCCTGCTATTTTTAAGCATGCCCTGGAAAGCCTTAAGGTGGAGAGAGATCAAGCCATCATGGTTGGAGACAATCTGATGACAGACATTCTTGGCGCAAATCGCGCAGGGGTGAAATCCGTCTGGGTTAATAGAAGCGGAAAAGAACAGGGAGAAGCAAGCCCTGATTATGAAATCAGCCATTTGGAAGAGCTTCACTCTATTCTTAAATCCCTGAAGGCATCTCTTTAGCATGTAATTCGGCAAAAAACTTTCTGGAATGTCAGAAGTCCGGAAATTCGGCGGAATTTCTCTGAAAACTCTGTAAAGATTTATCATTTAGATATAAAATAGAAAGACAGCAGAAAGGTGGATTATATGTCTAACATAGCGAAATTCCGAGATTTTTTACAAACACAAGGTATACCAATGAATGAATTCGAAGAAAATGGAAATACCTTCTTCCGCTCAGAGCAAAAATTAAAGGATGGCTGGGCAGTTACTATGGTATTTGCATTTACGCCTGGGGAAGATATTGCAGATTTGTTCTGCTTTAATGTAACAGAAGTGAAAAATCCTAATAAAAAGCCGGCTGTTCATGAATTGATTAACGAGCTGAATTCAAATTATAGATATTCAAAATTGTATGAAGAAGACGGGGTCATTTCCATCCGCTACTCGTACTTTCTTGAAAATGATTTTGATCCGGATGCTGCATTTAGAAGGCTTGTCATGCTTTTGGAAACAGCTGAAGAAGTATATCCGCAATTAATGAAGGTTATTTGGGAGTAAAGCACAGCTCCTGAGCAGAAGCTCTTCGCTATGAAGGGCTTTTTTATTTCGGGTCTAAGGAGGAGCAGCTTGACATATAATAAGAGAAAGCAGCAAGAAATCTTGTACTGCGCATAAATTCCGAAAAGAAAAGTGCTTTAAAAATATGGACAGTTTATATTAAGGCTCTTTTCTTAAAGATTATTGTTTTTAACGAGTTCTGTGAGACGATTTCATTTTTATAAGGTTGATTGGAGTGAAAGGTGTGAGACTCCTGCTTAGAATAGCGGGAAGGTGAGACCCCTCAGGCATTGCTGAGGAGGCATAACGCCCGCCACGCGGAAATCAATCACCCTGTTTCTTAGAAAAATAGTTTACGGAAAAAGACTATAAAAGATATTATTAAATAATTTTTGAGTTTTGGGGTTGCAATCACTCAGATAGTCAGGTATAATAAATTTTGTTGATAGGAAATACACATTTCGACAAAATACAGCAATATTATTTGCGGGTGTAGTTTAATGGTAAAACTTCAGCCTTCCAAGCTGATATCGTGGGTTCGATTCCCATCACCCGCTCCATACATAGGTCACAACGCAGTGTTTCGTTACATCAGAGAACGAGGCATTGCGTTTTTATATTTTATGGGCATGCCAGGTTCCAAGGCATGCTTTTTTTCTTGTCTGAACAAGAAGAGGGTATTGCGGATTGTACCCAAAAGTTTGAATTGGCTGGCGTGATGACATTATAATGAAGTATCATGGACAGTATTGCGAAGGCGGTTTAATTATGGAGAATAACAGAGAAGAGAAAAGGAATGTAAAATGGCGGTCATTTTTCTTAATGCTCAAATCGGAAAAGCCACCTGTCCTCATTATTGTGCTGGTGCTGTCGCTTAGCCTGATAGAGACAGCTGCGGCACTTGTAGTGCCATTATTCACTAAAAAGCTTGTGGATTTAATGTCAGGCAGCGGAATTGAAACCGGTACCGTTGTTATGCTGCTTGCTGCCTTCATTCTGCAGACTCTTTCAGGAGGATTTTCCTTTTATTTTTTAACCTATATAGGAGAGAAAATTGTAGCCGGCCTGCGCCGAAAGCTGTGGAACCATATTCTGCAGCTGCCTGTTTCCTTTTTTGACCAAAATCAGTCAGGTGAAACCCTGAGCAGGATTACACAGGATACAAATACGATCAAGACAGTCATTACGAATCATTTGGTTACCTTTATTTCTGGAATTGTGTCTATCATTGGTTCTATTATCATTCTGTTTACGCTCGACTGGAGAATGACGTCAATCATGCTTGCCGTTGTTCCGCTTTCATTGCTGATCTTAATGCCGCTTGGAAGGAAGATGTACAAAGTTTCCAAGCTCACCCAAGATGAAATGGCTGCTTTCAGCGGGAATCTTGGCAGGGTTTTGAGTGAAATCCGGCTGGTCAAGTCTTATAACGGAGAGAAATTAGAAGTGGAAAAGGGGAATAAGGGCATCCTTAAGTTATTTTCCTTCGGGTTAAAAGAAGCAAAGATCCAAGCGGTGATATCTCCGTTTATGACTACCATTATGATGGTGATTTTGGTTGTTTTGATCGGCTATGGAGGTGTGCGGGTTGCCTCTGGTGCCCTTACAGCAGGGACATTAGTGGCCATCATTATTTATATGTTTCAAATTGTGGTTCCCTTCAGCCAGCTTGCTTCCTTTTTTACAGCCTTTCAGAAAGCAATGGGTGCAACGGAGCGCATCCATCACTTACTGGAATTGAAGCAGGAGCCATATGCAGGCAAGGAAGCCATGCTGGTACAGGGAGATCTTGAATTTACAGATGTATCTTTTTCATATAGTGAATCAAAGCCGATTCTTAGCAATATATCCTTTAATGTTCCTGCGAATGGAACGGTTGCATTAGTAGGTCCTAGCGGCGGGGGGAAAACGACAATATTCTCACTGATTGAACGTTTTTATGAAGCATCTGAAGGGAGCATCACGATACACGGAGTGCCAATTCAGGAACTTGGGTTAACCTATTGGCGTTCGCACATTGGGTATGTATCTCAGGATAGTCCTATCATGACAGGATCGATTAAAGAAAATATCTTATATGGGATAGGCCGTGATGTACAGGAAGAAGAGGTGACAGCTGCCGCGATGTCAGCAAATGCCCATGAATTTATCACAAAACTTCAAGATGGATATGACACAGAAGTTGGAGAAAGGGGAGTAAAGCTCTCCGGAGGACAGAGACAGAGGATTGCGATTGCGCGTGCTATGCTGAGAAATCCAAAGATCCTTCTTCTCGACGAAGCAACTTCGAATCTGGACAGTGAGTCTGAACAGCTTGTGCAAAATGCCATAAGAAAGCTGATGAAGGGAAGGACTACCCTGATTATTGCCCATCGCCTGTCCACGGTCATTGAAGCTGATCAGCTTCTTGTTGTGGAGGATGGAAGAATTACCGGCAAAGGAACACATGAAGAACTGCTTCTTAAGCATACCTTATACCGGAAACTGGCCACCCAGCAATTGAAGATTGAGCAATAAAATGAGAGAGGGCAGTCCACAATGACCTCAATTGATTATCAGCAATGAATGATATGGCAGGTAGCTGTGCCTCCATGTATCCCGATAAACATATTCATCAGGGATTCTGTCAGCAGCTGTCCTTTTTCTAGTGAAATGGACGGCGCTAAGTAGATGATCTGGATGGCCTGTTTTGTTGACTCGGTCACTTTGGTTCGTTCTGAATCAACGAAAGGACTGCCGAAACAGCCTTTTTCATCAGATGCTGTAATCATCTTCTGCATAGAATTTATGCGTCCATTTAAACCTGCATATTCATCATATTCGTCTCCGATTTTTATGGAAACATTACCCTCAATTTGGCTGCTGTCATAGATGCCTATGGGCACTTCGTATTTGAGCGAGAAAAAGTTATTCAGGTCGATGGCAGAATGGACAGGCGAGATGTAGTTTTGCTTTTTTATTCTTCGGTAAAGCGCTTCGTGTGCAGGGCGATAGCGGGATGGGTTGGTCCCGGCTGCTTTAAATACATGGCGCCACTCTGAAATTCCCGGAAAATCAGTCAGTTCCTTTTCTGCCAAATCGAAATATAATGACTCCTGGAAAAGCTGGAGTCGTCCTTTTAGCATTTGGGGTGATGGCCCTACCTCAATATCCTGGTAGAATATGACGCCGGCCTTAAAATCTGGTATTTTGCTGCAAAGTGCAGGGTGAATGATGGTTTCCAATCGTTTCAGCTCCCAATCATGAGTAAAATCGTTTATTATATATTAGTTGGTTTGTAAGTAATTGGCGGGCAGCGGGATGACTGTATAAGGCCCGGTTTGTCAGCTAATTAAGAGAACTGGGCATGGCTCAGGGATTCTTCTATATTAACTATAATCGAAACTTCTTTCATTTCAAAGCGCGAAGGGAGGCACATCAAATGGATTTTCAAAAACTGAAAGAAGAAATTATTTCATACAGCAGGGAAATTGGCATTGATAAAATTGGTTTTGCAGCTGCAGATACCTTCAGTGAGCTCAAAAACAGGCTTTTGAGGCAGCAGGAATTGAACTTTCAATCAGGATTTGAAGAACCTGACATTGAAAAAAGAGTCAATCCGGATCTGATTTTTCATGAACCAAGGTCCATCATTGCGATTGCCCTGGCATATCCGTCAAAAATGAAGAATCCTCCTCAAAGCAAAAGAGGCGAACGGAGAGGAATATTCTGCAGAGCATCCTGGGGAACGGATTACCATGTATTGCTGCGAAATAAGCTCAAGCTGCTTGAGGAATTTATTAAAGATAAAGTCCCGCAGGCGCAAGTCAAGTCGATGGTAGATACCGGAGAGCTTGCTGACCGTGCGGTGGCTGAGAGGGCAGGGATTGGCTGGAGCGGAAAAAATTGTGCGATCATCACTCCTGAATTTGGTTCATATGTTTATTTGGGTGAAATGATCACAAGCCTGCCGCTTGAACCTGATAAGCCTATTGAAGAAGGCTGCGGAACGTGCAACAAATGTGTGGACGTCTGTCCGACAGGCGCTCTTATTGAAGGCGGACAGCTGAATGCACAGCGCTGCATTGCTTTTTTGACTCAGACCAAGGGATTTCTTCCTGATGAGTTCCGCAGCAAAATTGGAAATCGCCTGTACGGCTGTGACACCTGCCAGACCGTCTGCCCTGAAAACAAAGGGAAGGATTTTCACTTTCATGAAGAAATGGAGCCAGATCCTGAGCTTGCCAAACCTCTTTTAACTCCATTGCTTAACATTGGCAATCGTGAATTTAAAGAGAAGTTTGGCCATGTTTCAGGATCTTGGAGAGGAAAAAAGCCAATCCAGCGGAATGCAATCCTTGCCATTGCCCACTTTAAAGATGAAACGGCACTCCCTGAGCTTTTTGGGCTGCTGAAGCATGATACCCGTCCGGTGATAAGAGGAACAGCAGCATGGGCCATCGGGAAAATCGGCGGAGGAGAAGCCCTGTCAGAGTTAACCAGTGCGCTTGCTGCAGAAGCAGACGAAGATGTAGTCCATGAAATTGAAAAAGGGCTTCATATGATTTCTTCTGTAAAATAAATACAGGATGCCCGGCATATGCCGGGTTTTTTGTCTTTTTATAAGCCGCCTGTCATATAGTTGCAGTGAGGATTAAAAAAGGGAGGGTTCAGAATGAGGAAAAAACTCGAAATGTTTTTAAAAGATAGACTGAACCAGGCACTCTCAGGAAATGGCGATATGAGAACTTATGACAGGAAATGGGATGCCAAACAGCAATCTCTGCAAAAGCGGTCTGCTGAAATTGTGAAAATCCTTGCAGCTGGGGCTGTCAGGTCTCTTGAGGAAAATGGCGATGAAATTCTTTTGAAATATGGCCTTCACTATAAATATGTGGTGAAGCAGAAGAATTCTTTTTTTATAGAAGAAGGAACTGAAGAGAGGCAGGCTCGCTTTTCGGGCGGTGAACTTGTCCATGATGAGGAAATACTTCCTCCTGCACAAACTTTTGATCCGCTCTCACTATTTATTGAAGATGATCCGATTCGCCTGTCATACCGGTATGACAGGCTGAAGGCCGTGCAATATGCAGAGAGATGGTGGAATGAGTTTAATCCCGTTTATCCGCGCTTCAATGATGATTGCACAAACTTTATTTCTCAGTGCCTTCATGCCGGCGGAATCCCGATGTGGGGAATTCCTAATAGAAACCGCGGTTTGTGGATAAAGAAAAAGTCATGGAGCTATAGCTGGACGGGGGCGCATGCTTTCAAACAGCTGATGGCAGGTTCTGGCGGGCTTAAAACAAAAGAAGTCCACTCGCCGCAGGAACTCCTGCTTGGAGATATTATATGCATCGACTTTCAGGGGAACGGTAGATTTGATCATTCTCTTATCGTGACAGCAAAGGATGCGGAGGGGATGCCGCTTGTGAATGCCCATACAACCAACAGCAGGAACAGGTATTGGGCCTATGAAGATTCCACTGCATATACCCCGAATATTAAGTATAAATTTTACAGCATTGTTGAAAATCCATGACGTAATCAGGAATAACTTAGCGCCAGGAGTCTTTGTTGAAAGGCTCTTTTCTTAAAGATTGTTGTTTTTTAATGAGTTCTGAGAGGTGATCCCATTGTTAATCGGTTTGATTGGAGCGAGCAACCGGAGCGGAAACCAGTCACCTTGTTCCCTAGCAACAAAGTTTACGAAAACAGCCTTTTTAAAAGAAGTGAAACTCAAATGCAATAGCCGGGTTTCTTCGTAAAATGATCAGCAGAAGAGAGAAAACGGCACTGATGCAAGCTTCACTTTATTAAAGACTATTGTTTAGTGATATAATATCTCGTGAAGACATTAGCAGAGGTGAATAAGAAGTGTCCATACACGTAGTACTATATCAGCCCCAAATTCCGTCCAATACCGGAAATATTGCAAGAACCTGTGCAGCAACCGATTCTGAGCTTCATTTAATCCGTCCGCTGGGCTTTTCTACAGACGATAAGATGTTAAAAAGAGCAGGTCTTGATTATTGGGAATTTGTCAAAATTCATTATTATGATTCCCTGGAGGAATTCTTCGAGAAAAATGAAGGAGGAGAATTCTTCTATCTCACTAAATTTGGGCAAAAACCGCATACCACATTCGATTACAGCGATAAAAACAAAGAACATTATTTCATATTTGGCCGTGAAACCACTGGCCTTCCCAAGGACTTAATCAGGGAACAGCATGAACGCTGCCTGCGTATTCCCATGACCGATAAAGTGCGGTCGCTAAACCTTTCAAATACAGCAGCTATCCTTGTATATGAAGCGCTGCGGCAGCAGGATTACCGCAGTTTGGATCTGAAATTCAATGAGTAGTTGAAACAGTGCAGAAAGGGATTCCCCTTTCTGCATAATAAAAGTCATGGAGTGATATTGATGAATGAAATGATAGAAAAAATTCTTGATCACCGGTCTGTCCGTTCTTTTAAGGACAAGCTATTATCAAAGGAACAAATTCATGAAATCGTAAAGTCAGCCCAGGCAGCATCTACATCAAGCTTTATTCAGGCTTATACCATTATAGGTGTAACCGATCCCGAGAAAAAGGCGGCACTTGCCGAATTAGCCGGCCCGCAAAAGTATGTGGCTGAAAATGGCCATTTCTTTGTTTTTTGTGCCGATTTGCACCGCCTTGAACTGATTGGGGAAATGGAGAATGTGGAATTCACTGAATCCATCGAAAGTACGGAGAAGTTTATGGTGGCCCTTATCGATGCTGCCCTGGCTGCACAAAATGCTGCGCTTGCTGCAGAATCAATGGGCCTTGGCATCTGCTATATCGGGGGCATACGCAATAATCTGGATGGAGTCAAGCAGATTCTTAATATTCCTGAAAGGGTTATACCCCTATTCGGGATGGCAGTCGGCTATCCTGATTCATTGAATGATAAAAAGCCGCGCCTTCCTTTGGAAAATGTGTATCATGAAAATGGTTATGCAGAGAAAGAGGCATTAATCAGCCAGCTGGAGGATTATAACCGTACCATTTCCGAATATTATAAAGAACGTACAAATGGTGTCCGAAATGACACATGGACAAGACAGATGGCTGGCATGATAAAGCAAAAAAGCCGGATGTATATGAAGGATTTCGTTGAACGCCAAAAATTAAATAAACGATAAAAAAAGCTGCCTCAGCAGCTTTTTTTAATTTCAATATATTTAACTGCGGTTTTTAAATCCTGCACATCAAAAGCGCTATTTATGTAATCCAGCTCAAGAACTGGCCAGGGTGATTTGCTGCTTGCGCTTTCTTTTAGGCACTGTTAATCTTGTCTTCAAATCGGTTATGGCCAAGCAGCCGGATGGTCAAGAATCCTTGATGCTTACGCCTGCTTTGTCTCCCGTAACCTGTACTTCCTCCGTTTATCGCTAATCAGCATAGGTCTTTAACAGGACCTATTTTTTCAGGCCTGGTTTATCGTTGTAGCCTGCAGTAAAAATAGAAACCAGAAACGTAATCATTACAGCGATGATGATGACCGTACCCATCCAAGCAGCCCCCTTTGACTGAATTATCCCAATTTATAGTATAAACTCAGTATACCTTATAGTTCCCGCGGTGTGAATGGAAAAAGGAACAATTTTTGGTTTCCCGCCCGGCGGATATCTTATCCTGTTTCTTTTAATCTCTGCACATGTTTGTCACAAAACGAGCATAGAGTAAAGTATCATCTCTGAAAGTACCAGTAACAGGGGGAGGTTCCATAATGGACATTTTAAAGAAAATTGAAAAATTTAGAGAAGATGAGCAGAAGCTGAAGTGGGAAGGTACCTTCTCGGAATATCTGGAAATTGTCAAAGAACAGCCGTGGGTAGCTCAATCTGCACATTCACGTGTTTATAACATGATCAGAGATGCTGGAATAGAAGAAGTCAATGGAAACCGCACTTATAATTTTTTCAGCGGCCAGCTGTTTGGGCTTGAGGAATCTTTAGAGCGTCTGATTGAAGAATATTTGCATCCTGCAGCCAAGAGGCTTGATGTAAGAAAAAGGATACTGCTGCTGATGGGGCCTGTGTCTGGAGGGAAATCCACACTGGTTTCGCTGCTGAAACGGGGATTGGAAGCATATTCCCTGAAAAATCAGGGAGCCATTTATGCAATAAAGGGATGCCCGATGCATGAAGATCCGCTTCATCTGATTCCCCAAAACCTTCGGGAAGATTTTTTTGAAGAATACGGAATTCGGATCGAGGGCAACCTGTCACCGCTTAATTTAATGAGACTTGAAAGCGAATATGGAAACCATATTGAAGATGTGATGGTAGAGCGGGTATTCCTTTCAGAGGATAAGCGGATCGGGATCGGAACATTCAGCCCGTCTGATCCTAAATCCCAGGATATAGCTGATTTAACAGGAAGCATCGACTTTTCTACTATCGCTCAATATGGATCAGAATCTGATCCGAGGGCATACCGGTTTGATGGAGAACTGAATAAGGCAAACCGGGGCATGATGGAATTTCAGGAAATGCTGAAGTGCGATGAAAAATTCTTGTGGCATTTGCTTTCCCTTACCCAAGAGGGGAACTTTAAAGCGGGAAGATTCGCCTTGATATCTGCTGATGAACTGATTGTTGCCCATACAAATGAAACGGAATATAAATCTTTCATTTCGAACAAGAAGAATGAAGCTTTGCATTCCAGGATAATCGTCATGCCGGTTCCATATAATCTTCAGGTATCACAGGAAGAGAAAATCTATGAAAAAATGATACGTGAAAGCGATGTGTCAGATGTGCATATTGCCCCGCATACACTCAGGGTTGCTGCCATGTTCAGCATTCTGACGCGGCTGAAGGAACCGAAAAAAGGCGATATTGACCTTGTAAAGAAGATGAGATTGTATGATGGAGAAAACGTGGAGGGATATAACTCAGCTGATATTTCAGAACTGAAAAAAGAACATCAGGATGAAGGAATGAGCGGTATCGATCCCAGGTATGTGATCAACCGGATTTCATCTACAATTATCCGCAAGGAAGAAAATCCTTCCATCAATGCACTTGACGTGCTGCGTTCCTTAAAGGAAGGGCTGGATCAGCATCCTTCGATAACAACAGAGCTTAGGGACAAGTATTTGAACTATATTTCCCTGGCGCGGAAGGAATATGATACAATTGCGAAAAATGAAGTTCAAAAAGCATTTGTTTATTCTTATGAAGAATCTGCCAAAACCCTGATGGATAATTATTTGGATAATGTAGAGGCATACTGCAATAAATCGAGGCTGCGCGATCCTCTGACAGGAGAAGAAATTTCACCGGATGAAAAGCTAATGCGTTCCATTGAAGAGCAGATTGGCATTTCAGAAAATGCTAAGAAAGCGTTCCGTGAAGAAATCTTGATCCGGATTTCCGCATACGCACGAAAAGGAAAACGATTTGATTATAATTCACATGACCGCCTCAGGGAAGCCATTCAGAAGAAGCTTTTCGCAGACCTGAAAGATGTTGTGAAAATTACTACCTCAAGCAAAACGCCTGATGAAGGCCAGCTGAAGAAAGTAAATGAAGTGGTTGCAAGGCTCATAGAAGAGCATGGCTATAATTCTACTTCCGCGAATGAATTGCTGAAATATGTAGGAAGTCTGCTTAATAGATAATAAAGTAAAACTTGCATCAGCGGGGGATTGCACTTATCCCCTGCTGAGTTCAGCTGTATTGAAGGCAGTTATCCCCAAAGTTAGAAGGGGGACTGCTGTCCGATAATACGGGATAAAAAAAAGCTTGCTGGAATCTATTAGTACCCTTTGCAAAGAACAATTTTAAAAAAGGTTCAGGAGGCCTTAAGAGATGATCTCTGTATTGAACAGGGGTCATCTTTTTTAGGTTCCATTGATACCTGTGATGATTATAATAGTAATATACTTGTTAATCTCCTGTTTCAATTTAGCTAACGTTTTACACTTCTCTATATTACTTCTTCTTTAAGGTGTCCAAAGAAGGACTCAATCGGTGCGTTTATCCTTACCCTATTCCGTAGTTTGTTGGATTGTTTTGCACAGATAGTTTTGAAGGAACTATTTCAAGTTTCTGTTTTATTAAAAATAAGAGCAGAGGAAATGATACCTAATTATATTGGTATCAGCTGTTTATACTTTACACTGACTTAATTGGTTTACTCATTTGATACTTACTTAATCTAAAGTTACGTTGAACCGCAATATAAGACACCACACTTCCATTTAATTATTTCACGATTCAAGGATTCTAAAAGTATATTGTAATTTTTCTAAACCAATGATATAGTATAAAAAAGTAAAAAATCTAAACGTTTACATTAAATACTTAAAGATTTTATTGTTTTTAGTTATTTTTTTGCAGAAAAATCTAAACGTTTACATTTTAGGGGTTTGAAAATGGAATCTAAACCAAATATCCATGATGTAGCGAAGCTTGCAAATGTCTCTATTGCGACTGTCTCTAGGGTGATAAATAATCAGGGCGGTGTCCGTACAGTAACAGAGGAGAAGATACAAAAGGCGATTGATGAATTAGGCTATATCCGCAATGCAGCAGCTAGAATTATGAAGCGAAAAGAAACGAACACAATCGGTGTCATTGTCCCTGACATCAAAAACCCGTTTTTTCCTCTTTTAATGGCTGGAATTGAACAAAAAGCCATGGAGAAAGATTATTTCACCATATTGAGCAGTACAAACGAGTCACTTATTGTGGAAGAAAAGATCGTGAAGAATTTTATTGAGCGCGGAGTTGATGGGGTAATTATAACGACTGCCAATGAAAATGGAGAACACCTTAAACTGTTTAAGGAACAAGATATTCCAATTGTAGCGGTTGACCGAAGTATCAAAAGTTTTGATGTGGACACTGTCCTTGTTGACAACATAAAAGGGTCGTACCAGGCGGTTCAACATCTAATTTTACAGGGGCATGAGAAAATTGCCGTCATTTGCGGTCCTCAAAATACTACTCCGGGGCTTGAAAGATTCCTGGGGTATAAGAAGGCACTGGAAAATTATAATAAACCTTTTGATGAGCGATATGTAGTCATGGGAGATTTTGGAGAGCAAAGCGGCTATCAGGCAACAAAGGTGCTTTTTGAACTTGACGAAAAGCCGACAGCTATTTTTTCTTCGAATAACTTAATGACAATAGGCTGTATGAAGGCTTTAGAAGACTTGAACTGGAGGCTTGGCAGCGAAGTGTCGTTCATTGGCTTTGATGATGTTGATATTGCGACATTTTTAAATCCGAAACTTAGTGTTGTTGCAAGGCCTATGAATGCGATAGGAGAAATTGCATTCCAGCTATTATATGAACGAATCAGCTTTAAAGAACCTCTTCCGAAACGGGAATATTTATTGGCTCCTGAGCTGAAAATTAGGCAGTCCTGCCGGTTAGTGAAGACGGTATTTTAAATTTTTGCTAAAAGCAAAGCTTTCAATCAATTGATGAATGGAGCACAAGTGGGAAATACCATTTTTGTGTTCTTATTTCAGAATAATGAAAGCGCTTTAATAAATGAAACATCTTAAAGAAAAGAGGTGATCTTTAAATGAGCACTGCAAAAATGATTGATCACACTCTGTTAAAAGCAGAATCTACAAAAGAACAAATTGTTAACCTTTGTGCAGAGGCTAAGGAATATGGATTTGCTTCTGTATGTGTGAATCCGGTATGGGTCAAAACAGCGGCAGAAGAGCTAGAAGGAAGTGATGTTAAGGTTTGTACAGTCATTGGTTTTCCGCTTGGGGCCTCGACTTCTACAGCTAAATCATTTGAAACAGAGGATGCGATAAAGAATGGTGCAAAAGAAGTGGACATGGTAATCGCAATTGGTAAAGTGAAACCGGCGATGATCAGGAGGCAGAAGCTGACGTTCGTGCTGTTGTAGAAGCCGCAAGTGGAAAAGCGATCGTTAAAGTCATTATCGAAACATCACTACTTACCGTGGAAGAGAAGGTGCGTGCCTGTGAAATGGCAATGCGTGCAGGTGCTGATTTTGTAAAACATCAACAGGATTTTCAACAGGCGGGGCAACAGTTGAAGATGTTGCATTAATGCGGAAAATTGTCGGAGAACAAGCAGGGGTAAAGGCATCTGGAAGAATACGTGACCTGACAGATTTGAAGACTATGGCCGAGGCTGGTGCAAATCGAATTGGTGCAAGTTCTGGTGTGAAAATTATGAAGGGCGAAACTGTTGAGAGTGGCTACTAATTTCTAATAGGCTTGAAAGTAATAAAAAATAAATATTCAGGAGATGTTGAAATGAAAGGAAATAACTTAATTCAATTGCCAGATGGATATTTGAACCGCACACCATTTTTCCAGTTTATCCTGTTGTCCATGCTTTTTCCTTTATGGGCGGTAGCCGCAAGTTTAAATGATATTTTAATCACACAGTTCAAGCAGGTGTTTGAGTTAAGTGATTTTGCAAGCGCTTTAGTTCAAAGCGCGTTTTACGGAGGCTATTTTCTAGTAGCGATCCCTGCTTCAAGGGTCATAAAGAAAACGAATTACAAGTTTGCGATTATTACAGGATTGCTATTTTATATTGCAGGTTGTTCGTTATTTTATCCAGCTTCGCACATGGCTACATACACGATGTTTTTATTTGCAATCTTTTCCATTGCAATTGGCCTTGGATTTCTTGAAACTGCTGCGAATACATACAGTTCTATGATTGGACCAAGCAAGTTTGCAACGCTTCGCTTAAACATTAGCCAAACGTTTTATCCATTAGGATCAATTTCAGGAATTTTACTTGGAAAGTATCTTGTATTCCAAGAAGGAGCAAGCCTTCAGGCGCAGATGGAAAAAATGTCTTCAGCAGAAGCACATGCTTTCGGACTCAAAATGCTAGAGCATACTCTAGAACCATACAAGTATATTATTTTTGTTCTTATCGGTGTACTTGTGCTGTTTATTCTTACTAAATTTCCTTCTTGTAAACCAGCAATTGAAAGCGGCAAAACTTTAGAAAAATCGCGAGAAATTGTAAGGACGCTGAAATACCTAAGCGGAAACAAGAACTTCCGTAAAGGGATCGTTGCCCAATTCTTATATGTAGGAATGCAGGTAACAGTTTGGTCTTTTACGATTCGTCTGGCGCTCGACATCAACCATGGCATTAATGAGCGTATGGCTTCGAATTTCATGGTGTTCAGTTTTATTGCCTTTTTTGCAGGTAAGTTTATTGCCAATTTCCTTATGACTCGATTCTCGCCGTCAAAGGTATTATTTAGCTATTCCATTATCGGTTCTGCACTGCTTGCTTATGTATCATTCGTTCCTAACATGACAGCAGTATATGGGGCAGTCGCAGTAAGCATGCTATTCGGACCATGCTGGCCAACCATTTATGCGGGAACACTTGAAGTTGTAAAAGAGAAGAAATATACAGAAATGGCCGGAGCTATTTTGGTTATGTCTATTGTTGGAGGCGCTGTCATACCTGCAGCTCAAGGGTTTGCCTCAGACTTTTTCCATTCAATGCGAATCTCGTTCCTTGTACCAATGGCATGCTTTATATATGTTGGATTCTATTTCTTCAGTAAAATAAAAAAACAACAAACCGTAGAGAAACCATCAGAGGAATTAGTGAAAATAGCTCCCTAATAGTTATAGGGCAGTTGTGACTTGGCTGCCCATTTGTTGAAATAGGAGATGATTAGGAATTATGAAAGGGATCTTAGAATTACAACGACATTATTTTAAAGAAACGAGCAAAGTAATTTTTCATAATGAAAAAATCACAGCAAGCATATTCCGGTATTCATCGGGAGTAGAGGCAATCGAATTGATGAATTCCCGGGGTAGAATGGTTGTTCTTCCTTATATGGGGCAGATAATCTGGGATTTGGAGTTTGATGACGTGGATCTTAAAATGAAAAACATGTTCTCACAGCCAAAAAAGGTAAAAAATATCACAGATACTTATGGCTGCTTTGCTTTTCACTCAGGTTTGATCCGCAATGGCTGCCCGGGACCTGGTGATGATTATGAAATGCACGGAGAAATGCCGTGTGCAGAAATGGATAGAGCTTGGTTAGAAATAACAGATGAGGGTATAAAGATCTGTGGTGAAACGGAGTATGTAAAAGGGTTTGGCCACCATTACTTGGCCCGTCCCAGTGTAAAAATATTTAATGATGAAACGTATATTGAGATTAACATAACTGTGAAAAATCTCTCAGGTGCAGAGATGCCGCTTCAGTATATGTGCCATACAAACTATGCTTATCTGGAAGAAGGAGAAATGAAACAGAACATTCCATCTGACGCTTTCAAGCTTAGAGAATCCGTTCCAGCCCATGTGATGCCGACCGAAAAATGGCTGAATTATAATCGAAAGCTACTTTCAGGTGAAGAAACACTTACAGTTTTAAACCAGCTTGAAATGTACGATCCTGAAATAGTGTTTTTTGGTGATGAGTTGGATCATTATCAGAAAGAAGTAGAATTTGAAATGGTTTCTCCAAACGGTTGTACGTTCTTTACCAAATTTTCAACAGAGGAATTAAAGTATGCAACACGTTGGATTTTACATAACAGCGATCAGCAAGTCGGGGCGTTTGTTTTACCTGCTACATGCCGGCCAGAAGGTTTTCTTGCTGCTGAGAAGTCTGGAACATTAATTAAGCTTGGTACAGGGGAAGAAAAATCATTCACAGTAGTAACAGGTAAGAAATAGGGAGGAAAAGGAATGGATATCGCAGTAATTGGATCCAATATGGTTGATCTCATTTCATATATTGATAAAATGCCAAAAGAAGGAGAAACATTGGAGGCACCGGACTTTAAAATTGGCTGTGGCGGTAAAGGGGCAAATCAGGCAGTAGCAGCTGCCAAAATGGGCTCGAAGGTAATGATGGTAACCAAGATTGGCGACGATCTTTTTGCAGACAAAACGATGGAAAATCTCGAAAGCTATGGAATTGATACGGAGTTTACAAGTAAGGTCCATGGAACCTCAAGTGGTGTTGCACCGATTTTTGTAGACCGGGAATCAAGGAACCGCATCCTTATTATTAAAGGCGCGAATCAATACCTCTTGCCAGAAGATGTTGACAGCGCAGCTGAAAAGCTTAAAAAATGTTCATTGATTGTTCTGCAGCTTGAAATACCACATCAGACAATTTATCGTGCCATAGAGTTCGGCAATGAGCATCGCATTCCTGTTATTTTGAATCCAGCACCCGCATCAAAGGATTTGGATTTTGATTATGTGGGCAAATGTGATTATTTTATCCCAAATGAAAGCGAACTAGAGCTATTAACAGGTATGCCTGTTGAGAGTAAAGAGCAGATTGTGGCGGCCGCATTCACTTTAATTGATAAAGGTGTAAAAAATGTGATTGTCACAATGGGTAATCGCGGGGTTATGTGGGTAATGAAGGAGAAGTTCTATTCAATAGATTCATATAAGGTTGATGCTATCGACACAACTGGAGCTGGCGATGCTTTCATTGGCTGTTTTGCTCATTTTTTAGTGCAACATGGCGATGTGCTCCATGCGCTCAAATTGGCTACTGCTTTTGCCGCTCTAAGTGTCACAAAGCAAGGAACTCAATCTTCTTATCCAAGTGTAGAAGAATTGGAACAGTTTATGAAGATATAAAGGTAAAGATGGTAAAAGAATTTGTAGCACCTATAGCAACAGATGTAGATGGGAACATATTGCCCAATGGGGAAAAGAGAATAGAAGACTAATTTAACCGGTAAATAGTAAAATGAATATCCCGTCAAACAGAAGGTATCTGGTAAACGAAGTAATTGATCCAACATTACTTCATCGGGAAGGATAGGTTGCATGAAGAAGATGAATCCGTATTAAACAGAAGTCATCTTTTTATAATTCCATTGATATCTGCAGTAGTTGTAGTAGATCATATACCTTATATTTTCTTTATTACTGCCAATGTTTCACACGGTTTTATTTATGATTCGTCTATAAAATGTCCAAAGAATGATTCCTATGTTTGGCCTAGTATTATTACTCCTTTCAGAGTGAATAAATACACCAACATTTAGATTTCTCCAATCACCTTTTTTTATTAATTATACAAAAAAGTATCCTATAGGTAGACTTTTTCTGAAGGGTCTACTCTATAGGGTTCTTTTTTAAGCATCAGCAATTTCTTTATATTCCAAAAGCGGGTCAGACTTTATGATATACACAGCCCTTGATGTTCAATGAGAGACAGAATTTGACTTAGCGTTATTATTTCATTGTTATAGTCAATGATAATTTCTCCTTTATTAATATCCAGCAGCGCCCTCTCTATTCCATCCTGGCCCGATAAATATTTCTCCAGATTTTGAATGGAGCTCTCTGTTATTACATGCTTCAGACTAATTGCGGCAGTTTGCATTTCATTCATTCTCCTTTATATCAACTTGTAGTTATATATACCCGCAAATATGAAAGGTATGTGCAGGGCATCGGGGAATTTCAGCTGTTTAAAAGAGAAACAAACAGGGTAGGTTAAAAATGGAGGTGGCTATTTTGAAGGATGAAGTTAAAAAAGATTATGTTCCTGAAAACAGCTCAATGGCTCAGAACCTGGAGGAAATGAAGGATCTTGGCAAGCAGATGGAGCACTTAAGGACAAACGAGGAATTAAAAGAGTGGGGTAAGCGGCCCGGGACGGTCCAGCACGAATCGGAAGAGGGAAAATAAACCTGAAGTCTCAGTATGGCGAGGCTTTTTTTTATGACCATTTTTTTATATGATCCGGAAAGTAATTGCCGATATTCACTACTTCGTTCATTACCACACGAATTTTCTTTTCCTCACTGTGCCAGTTATCCTTTGTGATATTTCCATAGTCAGGGACTGTGCAAACCATGAACTTAATGGTTTCAGGAAAAACTGTTTGGTATGTCATAAGTGCCCTTCGCGAATGAAATGCCTTTGTGACAAGAATCACTTTTTTGAGCTGCAGTGAATGCTGTTTCACAACTTCCCAGGAATAACGGGCATTTTCAAACGTATTTCTTGCTTTATCTTCTTTTAAAATAACATCCTGCGGCACTCCAAGCGACACTCCTATATTCCTCAGAAACTCCCACTCTGTCCCTTTCAATGATTCCTGGTACCCTCCGGATGGCAGAATAAGAGGCGCGTATCCTTCCGAATATAGAAAGGCCGCTTTTTCCATGAGCCTTTTCTGGCGGCTTCCCGGTATTAAAATTAAATCAGCTTTTTCTATCTCAGTTTCATAAAATATAAAATCAGTAATGCAATCATATGGCTTCATAAAATGATCCTCCTTTGCAGCTCCATATATTTATCTTACAAAAATATGGTAAAGCTTGTCTATAGACATGGGTAAACAAATATTGTCAAAATTTTTTGTAAATTATTCTCTGTCCCTGCATAAGATGAAGTAATACTCTACACTACAACGCCAAGGACGAAGGCAATCCATATAATTCAGTAAGCAGAGCGTTCAGCTCACACTACCATAGCGTATGCTGTGAAATGGAAAATGTGCAAAATTTTTAAGGAGGGGAATACAGTGACGGAAGAGAATAACCATCAGTTTGTCATTTCGCGGGAAGATTGGTCCCTCCACCGTAAAGGCTTTGATGATCAGCAAAGGCATCAGGAAAAGGTGCAGGAAGCAATTAAGAATAATTTGCCCGACCTGATTTCTGAAGAAAGCATCGTAATGTCAAACGGGCGGGATGTTGTGAAAATACCAATAAGGTCATTGGATGAATATAAAATTCGCTATAATTATGATAAAAATAAGCATGTAGGCCAAGGAAGCGGAGACAGCCAGGTAGGAGATGTAGTAGCCCGTGACGGCTCTGCAGAAAAGGGGCCAGGCAAAGGCCAGGGAGCCGGTGACCAGGCGGGGGAAGACTATTATGAAGCAGAAGTATCCATGCTTGAAATAGAAGAGGCCCTGTTCAGCCAGCTTGAACTTCCCAATCTTCAGCAAAAGGATCCTGATGAACATACACTGGAGCATATTGAATTCAATGATATCAGGAAAACAGGGCTAATGGGAAATATCGATAAAAAAAAGACCATGATTACAGCTTTTAAAAGGAATGCATTAAGCGGAGAACCCGGGTTTCATCCAATCATTAAGGAAGATTTCAAATTTAAGACATGGAATGAAGTCGAAAAGCCGGAATCTAAGGCAGTTGTTCTGGCTATGATGGACACCTCTGGTTCAATGGGATTATGGGAAAAGTACATGGCCCGCAGTTTTTTCTTCTGGATGAACCGCTTTTTGCGCACTAAATACGAAACCGTTGAAATTGAGTTCATTGCCCATCATACGGAGGCGAAGATTGTGCCGGAGGAAGACTTTTTTACAAAAGGCGAAAGCGGGGGAACCATTTGCTCTTCCGTGTACAAAAAAGCTTTAGAACTTATTGATTATAAATATGATCCTGATAAATTCAACATTTATCCTTTCCATTTTTCCGACGGAGATAATCTGACTTCTGATAATGCACGATGTGTAAAGCTTGTAAATGAACTGATGAAGGTATCCAATATGTTCGGGTACGGTGAGGTCAATCAATACAACAGGCATTCCACCTTGATGACTGCCTATAAAAATATTAATAACGAAAAATTCCGCCATTATATTCTAAAACAAAAAGCAGATGTTTTTCATGCGATGAGAAGTTTCTTTAAGAAGGAAGAGTCAGGAATGTATGTATAGAAAAACCCCTGGCGCCAGCACTGATGCTGGCTGCCGGGGTTTTTTCATGATCATGGCAGGCCGAACTTAGGGGCAGAAAAAAAGAAGGCTGTTTTCGAAGACTTTGATGCCAGGAACAAGATGGCTGATTTCCGTTCAGGAGTCCGCTAATCCTGCAAGAGGCTCGCATCTTACGCTCAAATCAACCCGATTGAATAATGCGGGATAGTCCCGCAGAAAAGAGCCAAAAAGAAAGGCTCTTAGATGAGGTCCTCTCCTCGTAATCAGCTGGAAACATTTTGAGGATGTTCCGCAGCAGCAAGATCAGCTGCTTTAGCATTCAGAGCAACTTGTTCAGGATTCTTACATCCCGGGATGACACTGGTCACAGCGGAGTGCTTCAGGCACCAGGCAAGTGCCCAGGAAGCCATGGATACCCCTTCAGGAACTTCTGTTTTCGCGATTTCCTCCACTTCTTTCAAAAGTTTTGCAGTTTTCTCAGAATCGTGTCTTGAACGGACATCATTGCTTTCAAAGGAAGCACCAGGCTTGTATTTGCCGCTTAAATATCCGCTTGCTAAAGGAACACGTGCAAGCACACCCAAGTTTTGTTCAATGCTTAAGGGAAAAATGGACTCTTCAGGAGCGCGTTCCAGGCGGTTGTATACAACCTGTATGGCATCTGCACCGACATCCTTTGCCTTAGCTGTTTGGTAGCTGTCGTTATTTTGCTGCAGCGAAATGCCCAGGCAGCGGATTTTGCCTGCCTGCTTTTGCTTATCCAGCATCGTCCATAATTTATCATTATTAAATTCTTCATCTGTGCAGGAATGTGCCTGATAAAGGTCAATATAATCTGTATTCATCGACTTTAATGAAGAGTCAAGCTGATTCAGGACATCAAAAGCGTCCCAATGTCTTGTCCTGTCAAAGTTTCCGTGAAAATGGTGGCCGAATTTCGTGGCGACAATCCAGTTTTCCCTTTTATTGCGTCTCAGATAGTCACCGATAAAACGTTCAGATAAATGGTCGCCATAGCATTCTGCAGTATCGATGAAGTTGATTCCCTCATTCTGTGCTGCCTCCAATATACTGTCTACGTCTGACTGGGTGAAATTTACGCCCCATTCTCCGCCAAACTGCCAGGTGCCTAATCCAATAACAGAAATGTCCAAATTCGTTTTGCCTAAAGTTCTGTACTTCATTTTTTCACCCCTGAATCATGATTTTCTCTTAAATTATAACATGGACAGTAAGCGTTTTAATAATGCCGAGTCTTGTACTGCAGCGTAAATCAGCAGGCAAATATAACAAAGCCTGATAATAACAAGGAGGGTACTGAAACGAACAGCATAAAGCACTTTATAGGGAGGGGCGATATGGGGTATATTTACGGTATCAGGACGACAGGAGGGAATCAGGAATGTGCGGAAGATATAATCTCTTTTCAGAACTAAAGGTAATTGCGGAGCGGTTCCAGCTTAATAATGCACCAGCATTGAAAATGAAAGAGCGGTATAACATAGCACCGGGACAGGACATTTTCGCGGTGGCCAGGGATGGTGAAGTACAAAATGCAGGAACATTTTTCAGGTGGGGTTTGGTGCCAGGTTGGGCAAAGGATCCGAAAATCGGCTATAAAATGATCAATGCGCGTGCAGAAACCATAGATGTAAAGCCGTCATTTAAGAATATCCTTAAAAGAAACAGATGCTTAATCATCGCAGACGGTTTTTATGAATGGAAAAAAGAAGAAGACAGGAAGCAGCCGTATCATATCACTTTAAAAAATAAAGAACCTTTTGCTTTTGCGGGGCTGTGGGATGAATGGGAGCATAAAGGGGAAATATTAAAAACCTGTACAATCATTACGACAGAAGCTAATCAATTGATGAAGGAAATACATCACCGCATGCCGGTCATATTGACACGGGAAAATGAAGATGCATGGCTGAATTCTGACGAATCAGGAGCAGAGGTGCTGACATCCATGCTTCTGCCCTATGATTCTTCAAAAATGGAAGCCTACCCGATTTCGGCCATGGTGAATTATGCAAAAAATGAGGGGAAGGAAATTATCAATTCATTATAGTCTGCCTTGAGAAAGGGACAGGCTATCTGCTATCTCGAGAGATACATGCTGCCTGAGATCCAAAATCGCCATGGGTAGTCCTTTGCTTCACCTGAATTATCAATGCCGATTCTCGGGCCTGCAGAAATCATCTCAGGTTTGATGCCGGGGGATAAGTAAAGGGAAGAGTCTGTAAAACTGTTTCCATAATCCATCATGGTGATGCCGAGTGCTTTTGTTAATTTGCCCGGACCGTTTGTCAGCTTCCTGACGTCCTCCAGGCCTCTCCGCTGCTGCATAAGGGGAATTCCTTCATAAGGCTCCACAGCGCGTATGAGGATGGCTTCAGGAGTTTCTGTTCCCCCTGAAACAACGTTGACTAAAGTATGGGTATGCATCACATAAGTATAGATCAATCCAGATTCCCCGAACATGATTTCAGTTCGTTTTGTCCGCCGGTTATTGTAGCTATGCGCAGCCCGGTCCCCAGGCCCCATGTATGCTTCTGTTTCAACGATAAATCCTGAAGCTGTCCCATCTGGAGTCTCTTTAACAAGCAGGCACCCAAGCAACTCCTGTGCTAGCTCCAGAGTGGGTTTTTGAAAGAACTGCGGATGAAGAGGAGAAGGTTCTATTTCTTCTTGAAGCAATGATTGAAGCAAAAATTCTTTTTTCATGTAAAAACCTCCTTGGGTACTTATGTTTGTAAATTTCCCTTTTTAGTATAAAAAAAACACTGTTGAATTTCTGTACATCACAGAGAAATTCGGATAGAGTAGTAACGGCTAGTGCATTAGGCTATATTAATAAGTGTAAAAAGCTAATAGAAGCAGGATGTGGATATATGGATAAAAAAATCGGATTTATCGGGTGCGGGAAAATGGGGCAGGCCATTCTTGGCGGACTGATTGATGCTAAAGCAGCAGAGCCAGGCCGAATAACAGTGAGCACTGCAAACGAAGCTACCTTGTTAATGCTTAAGGAGAAATTCAAGGTCGGGGTTTCCCTTGATAATAAAGAAATTGCCGCTGGTTCAGATGTATTATTTTTAGCGGTTCAGCCTTCACTTCATGAACAAATTATCGGTGAAATTAAAGAAGTTATCCAGGATCATACGGTTATCATTACAATTGCTGCCGGCATCACTCTCGATATGGCCGGGCAGTTTTTTGGCAAAAAGGTGAAGATAGTCCGTACTATGCCGAACACCCCATCCCTTGTTGGTGAAGGGATGACTGCAATGTGCATAAATGGTGAAGTTGCAAAAACCGATCTGGAATATGTACAGGTGCTTTTAAACAGCTTTGGAAAAACAGAGCTTGTAGAGGAAAGCCTGATGGATTCCATTCCTGCAATCAGCGGTTCTTCGCCTGCATATGTGTACATGTTTATCGAAGCGCTGGCGGATGGGGGCGTAAGGGATGGCATTCCAAGGAAGCAGGCATATAAAATGGCTGCACAGGCCGTTTTAGGTGCAGCCAAAATGGTGCTGGATACAGATAAGCATCCCGGTGCGCTAAAAGATGATGTATGCACGCCTGGAGGCTCTACCATTCAAGCGGTTGCAGCTCTTGAAGAGAACGGTTTCCGGTCGGCTGTTTTAGAGGCCATGAAGGTTTGCACCCAGAAAAGCAAATCTTATTCTAATAATTGTTAAGCAAAGGCTCTTTTCTTAAAGATTGTTGTTTATTAATGAGTTCTGCGAGCCGAAACCATTGTTAAATCAACCACCTTGTTCCATAGCAGCAAAGCTTACGAAAACAGACTATGCAAAAAAACACATGCCATATAAATCCGGCATGTGTTTTTTTATCGTTCATATTCATGTATCTTTTTTAACCAAAATGCTTTGGGCGAGGGTTAAAAGCAATGAGCCAATAAAGGCTCCCCAAAAGGAAGTGACTTCAAAGCCGCTGACTAAATAGGAGGTGAGGTAAAAGGCAGCAGCGTTAATGACAAAGGAGAAAAGTCCGAAAGTAAGAATGGTAATAGGAAGTGAAATCAGGTGCAAAACCGGTCTAACAATAAGGTTTACGATGCCTAAGATAAAGATAGCAATCAAAGCTGTGATATAGGAATCGACTGAAATTGAATCAAGCAGCCAGGCAATTGCCATTAATAGCAGGCCATTCACTAAAAAACGAAACAGTGCATTCATAATAGTTCCTCCTCGCAGTTTTAAATGGCGGAATCCTGCAGTCAAATTTAATTAACATTGTTGAGTCGATTTGTTATCATAAATATGAAGAAATATTCTAAATAATTATACAAAAAAGAAATACAGCAATGAAAAGAGGGAACAGCAATGGCAAATTATTTAAAAGGCTTGCAGGAAATTTTCAATGAATCCAGGATATCGGTAAATGAAACGATTTTGGAACAGCATAGCAGAGATGAGTCATATCATACCCCAGCTTTGCCGGATGTGGTCGTTTTTCCGGAAAATGCAGATGAAGTCAGCAGGATTTTAAGTTTTGCAAATGAACATCATATTCCAGCCGTGCCGTTCGGGCTCGGTTCAAGCCTTGAAGGACATGTTATCCCTTACCGCGGAGGCATATCCATAGACATGTCACTGATGAATAAAGTGCTCGAAGTGAGGGAGCAGGATTTTTTGGTTAAGGTTCAGCCTGGTGTAACAAGAACGCAGCTTAATAAGGAATTAAAAAAATATGGGTTGTTTTTCTCTGTTGATCCAGGTGCAGACGCAACGATCGGCGGCATGGCTGCAACAAATGCAAGCGGTACCACATCTGTTAAATATGGCATCATGAGAGATCAGGTGAGAGATCTTGAGGTGGTGCTTGCTGACGGGAAGATTATACATACAGGAGGGCTTGCAAGCAAGTCTTCTTCTGGTTTGAATTTGAACGGTTTGTTTGTCGGATCAGAAGGGACGCTAGGTGTATTTACTGAGCTTACTTTGAAGGTGTACGGCATTCCTGAAGTAACAGCGGCAGGTAGGGCCTCGTTTCCTTCTGTTGCCCAGGCAGTGGAAGCGGTCAATGGAATCATGATGGCCGGTATACCGATTGCAAGGATCGAGCTTGTGGACGCCCAGTCCATTGTGCAGGTTAATAAATATATGAATGCTTCTTATGAAGAAAAACCAACCTTATTCTTGGAGTTTCATGGAAACCGTGCCGGATTGGATCAGGATGTTGCTTTTGCAAGGGAAATCGTGAAAGATCTTGGCTGCCGTGACATTCAATTGGAAACAGATTCTAAAGTCCGCAATGAGCTTTGGGAGGCAAGGCATAATCTCGCCTACTCCTTTATTCATAGTTCTCCAGGAAAAAAACTAATGGTGACGGATGTTAGTGTTCCTTTGGATGAACTTTCTCCTGCAATCAGCGATACAAGGAGAAAAATTGATTCTTCAAACATTGAAGGAGCCATTGTAGGCCATGTGGGTGATGGCAACTACCATGTGTTATTCATGATTGATCTCAAAAATCCCGAAGAAGTTATGGAAGCCAAAAAACTAAATGAAGAAATTGTCGAGTACGCCTTGTCTAAAGGCGGGACCTGTACGGGAGAGCATGGAGTCGGTATGGGCAAGATCAAATATCAGCGCAGGGAGCATGGAAATGCCTATGATGTCATGCTCAGCATCAAAAGGGCATTAGATCCGAATTGCATCATGAATCCGGGAAAGATTTTCGAGGAAGACGTTTAATAAAATTTTTGATGGAGAAAGCTGCCCAAACCGCTAATATTGGGCAGCTTAAATGCAAATAATATTCCATAATAAAAAAAAGCTGCAGACGGCTCCTTTTACAGGAGATGTCTGCAGTCTTTTATTAAGCGTTGATATTTTCGCTGAATAGAGCTTTTTCAACGCTGACATATTGCAGGCCAAGATCGGATGCAACGGCTTCGAATGTGATTTCGCCATTGGCTACATTCACTCCCTGAGCAAGAGCTGCATTATCCTTGATTGCCTGTACTGCGCCTTTGTTAGCAATTTGCAGTGCGTATGGGATTGTTACATTTGTCAGGGCGATCGTAGATGTCTGGGGAACAGCACCTGGCATATTTGCAACAGCATAATGAACAACGCCATGTTTCACGTACGTAGGATTATCATGCGTTGAGATTTTGTCGGCTGTTTCAAAAATACCGCCTTGGTCAATGGCCACGTCCACGATAACGGAACCGTCCGCCATCGCTTTTACCATTTCTTCAGTGACCAGTTTAGGTGCTTTGGCACCAGGAATTAAAACAGCACCGATAACAAGGTCTGATTCAGCAACAGCATGAGCCAGATTGTATGGATTGGAAATCAGGGTGGTAATCTGGTTTCCGAAAATGTCATCCAGCTGGCGAAGGCGCTCTGGGCTCAAATCGATAATTGTCACATCTGCGCCAAGCCCGATCGCAACTTTAGCAGCGTTCGTGCCGACAACACCGCCGCCCACGATTGTTACCTTGCCTCTTTTAACTCCAGGTACACCGCTTAAGAGGATTCCTTTTCCGCCCTGAGGCTTTTCTAGGAACTGGGCGCCGATTTGTGCTGCCATTCTGCCGGCAACCTCGCTCATAGGAGTCAATAGCGGCAGAGTGCGATTTACGGAAACGGTTTCATAAGCAATCGCCAAAATACCGCTGTCTTTCAATGCCTGAGTGAGGCTCGGTTCTGCTGCAAGGTGCAAATAGGTGAATAGAATTAAATCTTTGCGGAAATATTGATATTCACTGGCAATAGGCTCTTTAACTTTAAGGACCATTTGAGCTGTTGTCCAGACGTCTGAAGCTTCCTCCGTAATGATGGCGCCAGCCGCGATATATGCTTCATTTGAAAAGCTGCTTCCTAAACCTGCATTTTTTTCAATATACACTTCATGGCCAGCTTCCACTAAAGCAACAACGCCAGCAGGAGTAATGGCAACACGATTTTCATTATTTTTTATTTCTTTTGGAATCCCAATACGCATGATTAAATACCCCCAAGAAAAAATTTCAACCTTTGTACAAAAATTATAAGCATAAAACTTCAATCTTTGTTTGTAGAAAACAGAAAATCAAAAAAGGGTCATTTGTGGAATTCCACAAATGACCCTTCCGTATAGTTACTTAAAGTCTCTGAAAGCTCCATGCAGATCATTCACCGGATAAGCATTATGGAAGCTGTCACTGTTTATATCCGGAAGCCTTTTTGATGGCAGATGCACAGCTGACATCTAAAAGGAAGCTTATTTTCCGGCTGCATCCGCAATATTTGAGTGCCTATCAGCAAGTCGTTCCATGATTCTGCGTTTACGGTACAGTATGCCTGCTGTTTCGCCGATATCAGCTATCATGGACCTGTTTGTAAATGCACCAAAAATCATTCCTGCAACGGGGACCATCTGCAATAATTTTTTCCATCCATACTGGTCGCGGTATGTATAAATGACTTCACGCCACCCTTGAAGCTGTGACATCATGGCTTGAGATTCTCTTGCATCAGAATATGAAGAAAGCTCATTTAATATTGCTTCCTTGCCGACTGTATCTGCTGTAGCAAATTGCATGCATTTTACGATAAAGATTCTTTCTTTTTTCACTTTAGGATTATAACCGTACGCAATGGCTGTATCTTGTATAGTCTTTAAAGAAAGGCCAAGCAGAATCGGGATATCGACTGCCAGTGTGAAAACACCGCCAATTCCCGTTGATGCACCCTGTATGGCGGCCAGCTGTTTGCTTGATTCATTAAGATCATCACTGACTGATTTCATAACAGACAGCGGGACATTTTGTATATCGCTAATAGAAGTGAAAACCGCATCTGGCATCTGAATTTGCATTTTATGGAGAACATGCTTTTCTTTTGTCAGATATTGGCCGCCTGTCTGTACGAAGCTGCCCAGCTCATCCAGCAGGACGCCGAGTTTTTTCTGTATAAAAGCGGGCGTGAATTTATCCAGAAGCTTGAAGGGGATCCTGCCGATTTTTTCCCAAAACCATAATCCCTTTTGTGCTTTTTCCCATTTTTCAATAATTCTAAGTTCTTCGTTTAACTGTTCCGTCGATTCCCTTATCACGTCGTCCATCATTCCTTTATTTGAAATTTTGATATGGCAAAGGGTTATGGTTTCATAAGAAATTCTTTATATTGTTCCGTTTTAAGATGCAGAAACAATGACATTTTCTGAAGCGGATCACGGAGGTTAATATGTGCCACCTCAGAAATTCGTTTCAGCCTGTAATTCAGGGTATTTGCATGTACATGCAGCGACTTAGCCGCTTCATTGGGATGGCAATCTTTTTCTAAGTATATTAAAAGGGTTTCAAGCAGGCCAGTGGCATTTTTTGCATCATATTCCTTTAACAATGCAAGGGAAGAATGCTCCTGCAGGTTGTGCTTTCCGCTGACTAAATAGTCCAAGGTCCTAAAGATGCCCAGCTGCTCATAAAGAATCATGTCCGCTGTATCCTTTGGGAATGCATGTTTCATCTTCAATGTATAAAGGGCTTCCTGATAACTGTGCATAGAATGGGATAGAAGCTGATAAACATTTCCTGCTGCACCCATAATATCTTTTACTGCAAAACGGTTTTCCATTTCCATGATGAAATAAGGCACAAATTCATAAAGAGAAGAGATGAAATTTTCTTTTTTTTCTGACCCTGCCAGCAGAATTAATTTGTTTTGATCAAGGGTATAATAGTACACCTTCGTTTTCTGTGTTGTTAAAAGCATATAAGAAATATTCCGTTCAATATCTCTGGTAATTTCTTCAGGAAATTCAAACACAATGACAGAAAGTTCATAAGGAGACTGCAGCGGAAAATGTGACAGATGTTCCTGAATTTCTTCTTCGTCCTTAAAGTGGCCAGTTAATAAGCGCCAAAGAAACTCCTGATTCCCGGCCTCGAGCTGTTTCTTCTTTAAATGATGCTGCTGCAGCTGGTTTTTTGCTTCTCTGGCTGCCTGCTGCAAAAATTCTAAATCAGCGTCTGAAAAAGGCCTATCCACTTGAAGTGCCCATATAAATCCGAGTACTTCATTTTGCTTGCGTATGCTAACGGCAGCTCTGCTGCCAAGTCCGACTTCTGTAATTGCCTGCACCTTTATCGGTTTATCTTCTTTAAGAAGGGCTGGAATGATTCCTTCCTTCCAAAGACTGTTGATAACTTTTTCAGGAACGCGTTTTCCGATGATTGTGGAAATTCTCGCTTTATCAGTCGTATCTTCATGCATGCTGTAGGCAAGCAGGCGGTGATTATTATCTTCAATTGTGACAGGACACCCCAGTACCGAGCTGATACGGTCAGCGAATTCCATTAAATCACCAAACAGCCCTTTAAAAATATCTCTGTTTTTATTGGAATTCTTCATTTTTAAAATCCCCCTTACTAAAATTTTAATCTATTTTGGGGAATTAATCATAAAAAAATCTCTAAATAGCCATGGAAGAATAGATGGGACATTTAGAAAAATCCATCCTGAACAATTCAGAATGGATTTTTTTTAAAAGATTAAATTTAAAATTGTGTAGATGGCTGCTGCTAGCATTGCGGAAATTGGAAGCGTGATGAACCATGTAATCACCATGCGCTTTGCAGTGCCCCATTTAACTCCTTTTATTCTATGTGCAGAACCTACACCAAGAATGGATGAAGAGATAACATGGGTTGTACTGACAGGCAGGTGGATAAAGGTTGCTCCAAAAATGATGGCAGCTCCAGTAATATCGGCAGCTACACCATTTACAGGGCGGATTTTCATGATTTTGCCGCCGACTGTTTTGATGATTTTCCAGCCGCCGATAGAAGTGCCAAGACCCATTGCAGCCGCACAGGAAATTTGGACCCATAAAGGAATATCAGTGCTTTTAACCATTCCTGCAGAGATTAAGGCAAGGGTGATGATACCCATCGATTTTTGTGCATCATTCGTTCCATGTGAGTAGGACTGAATAGCAGCCGTCAATATTTGAATAAGACGGAATCTTTTATTTGTTTTTGTAAGGTTATTGTTCTTGAATACAACTTTGAAAATGCTGTATATAAGATACCCGACTCCAAAAGCCAGAAGAGGGGAGATAACTAGAGCTTCAAGAATTTTAATAAAACCGGTCCATTTAATTATTCCGAATCCTGAAGCTGCAATTGCTGCTCCGGCAACGGAACCGATCAAAGCATGTGAAGAGCTGCTGGGTATGCCGTAATACCAAGTAATAAGATTCCAGGCAATCGCTGCTATTAAAGCGGCAAGGATAACAACTGAGCCATGGCCAAGCTTATTGGGATCAACGATGTCACTGGTGATTGTTTTGGCAACTCCTGTGAATGTCATGGCTCCGATAAAGTTCATGATGGAAGCCATGATAATTGCATGTCTTGGCTTTAAGGCTTTGGTTGAAACGGATGTTGCTATTGCGTTTGCTGTATCATGAAAACCGTTTATGAAGTCAAAGCCAAGCGCGAAAACAACAATCAGTATAGTTAAAACAAATAAAGTATCCATGTATGGAGAACTCCTTAAGCGTTTTTCATGATAATAGATTCAAGTGTATTGGCCACTGTCTGGCAATAATCGGCGATTTCTTCAAGGTTTTCATAAATCTCTTTAAACTGGATAATCCGGATAGGGTCCTTTTCTACAGTAAAGAGGTTTTTGATGGACTGGCGCTGAATGCCGTCACAAACAGATTCGAGATCCTTGATTTTGATTGCGTGTTCACGAATGTTCTGCAGCTTTTTAGTTGAAAGTGTAACTACTGCTGCATGAATTTCATACGCACAATTTTTGATTGCATCGACAAACTTCAGCATATATTCATCAGCATTGATGATGGAGTACATTTCGAATAGTGCTGCAGTATGCTCCAATCCATCCAGAACATCATCCATGTTCATGGCTAAAAGGAGAATATCCTCGCGTTCGATTGGTGTGATGAATGCATTATTAAGCTCCTTGATGATATCGTGAACATATGTATCGCCCTGATGTTCATAATCCTTCATTTTATCAGCAAACACTTTTAAGTCGCTGACATTGTTCAGTTTAAAATCAGCAAAGAAATCGGCGCTTTCCTTAATGTTTGAAGAAATACTATTAAGAAGAATTGCAAATTTGTCCTTTGATTTGAATACCATTTCAAGACCCCCATTATTATCAAGCATATATGCAGGCAAAGTATTGCCGCATGACTTGCGAGTTTATTGTAACGAATTTTTTCAGTCATGTGGTAGTGATTTCGACGAAAATTTACAAAATCTTAACAAACCAAATAAAGAAAATTGAAAAAATTAATAAACATCCTTCAAATTTGTATGTATATCTCCCAGTGGGTACTCTTTTTAGCTTGCTCTAGACCTGCAAAGATTATGACAGCTTTTTGTCCTGGGGTTCTGCTTGGAGCAGCTGAAAGAGAAAGTTTGCAGGGCATATGGTTAGTAAAATTATTCCTGTCCATGTACAATAAAACATAATCAAAAAAGGGGGTATTGATGATGATTAATAATATTAAAGGAACGGTTACGCTGAATAATGGAGTAGAAATGCCCCAGCTTGGCTTTGGGGTCTTTAAGGTGGAAAATGGAGATCAGACTGTTGAATCTGTAAAAAAAGCCCTTGAGGCTGGTTACCGCGCGATTGATACTGCCTCTATCTATGGAAACGAAGAAGGTGTAGGACAAGCAATCAGAGAAAGCGGGATTCCGCGTGAAGAGTTATTTATTACATCCAAGGTCTGGAATGATGACCAGGGCTATGACTCTGCTCTTGCAGCCTATGATGCCAGCCTTAAACGGCTTGGCCTTGAATATCTGGATTTGTATTTAATCCATTGGCCGGGCAAAGACAAGTATATTGACACATGGAAGGCATTGGAGAAAATTTACAATGACGGGCGTGTCAAGGCAATCGGAGTGAGCAATTTCCATATACACCATTTAGAAAACCTGATGGCCAGCAGCGAAGTAACGCCTGTAATTAATCAAATTGAACTTCATCCCCGGCTCTCCCAGGAAGAAATAAGGGAGTTTTGTAAAAAGCATGACATTAAAGTAGAAGCATGGGGACCGCTCGGCCAGGGAAATCTTTTGGAAGAGCCGACAATCAATCACATTGCAGAGAAACACGGCAAGACTCCAGCACAGATCCTTATCAGGTGGCATCTCCAGCATGGCATTGTTGTCATCCCTAAATCAGTAACACCATCAAGGATTGAACAAAATGCCCAAGTATTCGATTTTGAATTAAGTATGGAAGAGATGAATAAAATAGACGCACTGAACATGAATGAACGCTTCAGTAAAAATCCTGATGAATTTATTTTTTAAATAGGCTGTTTTCGTAAACTTTATTGCTGTGGAACAAGGTGGCTGACTTCCGCTCCAGGATGCTCGCTTTCCGCGGGGCGGGAGGTGAGCCTTCTTCGGACCCTATTGAACAATGGGATCGCATCCCAGAACTCTAAACAACAATCTATAAGAAAAGAGCTATTAAATATATGGCCTAAAAGGAAAGCATTCTAGCTTCCCTTTTTTTATGTAGAAATTTGTATAAAAATACAAAACCTATTCACAACTTACTACTAATACCCAGTTTTAAAAAGAATATTCAAAATTAATATACATTTTTTTATTCGAAAAAAAATGTTTTATCCATTTAGAAAGGGGGAAAGTAACCAATACAGCGGCGGAGAAAGCAACTAAGAAATATGGAAAGAAGGAAGGTGAACGATACCGGAAGAAACGAATGAATGAAAAAAACAAAAAGGTGAAAAATAAGATCGCAGCATTAAAAAAAATACTTAGAGTTCATTATTCCAAAAAATGGCATTATAACTTATTAAAACTTTAAAGACTTCAATTTCTTAGTAAGCCGTAAGAGCAGGGGCAAAAGAGATAATCTCTCTCCAGCTTCTTGAACACTATACATTGAATTAAAAAAACTAAAATAATTTTTAGGAGGAAACAAAATGGGATTTTTATGGTCATTAATCATCGGAGGAATTATAGGCTGGCTTGCAGGCATGATCGTTGGACGTGACGTACCGTTTGGCATTATCGGCAACATCATTGCTGGTTTCATTGGTGCATGGTTAGGTTCGCTAATCTTGGGAGACTGGGGTCCAGTTGTTGGAAACTTTGCTATTATTCCAGCATTAATCGGCGCAATTGTATTAGTATTCATTTTAAGTTTGATCTTAAAAGGAACTAGAAGAGCTTCATAACAAAATAAACAATTAAAACAAACAATTTAAGGAGGAATATAAAATGGGATTTTTATGGTCATTAATCATCGGAGGAATTATAGGCTGGCTTGCAGGCATGATCGTTGGACGTGACGTACCGTTTGGCATTATCGGCAACATCATTGCAGGTTTCATTGGTGCATGGTTAGGTTCACTTATCTTGGGAGACTGGGGTCCGGTTGTCGGAAACTTTGCCATCATTCCAGCATTAATTGGCGCCATTGTATTTGTTTTCATCTTAAGCATGATCTTAAGAGGAACCAGAAGAGCGTCTTAACAAAAAAAGCCTTCCCTAAAACGGGAAGGTTTTTTTTCTGATTTTTGGCTATTGCTGCTAAAAAGCTGCATGGCTAGAAAATAGGAGGCACATCCAGGAAGGGAGCAACACAATCTACAGCCTGTTCCGTTAAAGGGTGTATGAAAGTTACTTTTCGTGCATGAAGTGCCTGGCGGGGGAAAATTCTTTTTCCTCCATATAATACGTCGCCTGCTAAAGGGTGGTTTATTGAGCTTAAATGAACACGAATCTGGTGAGTCCGTCCGCTTTCAAGTGTACAGCTGATTAACGTCATTTTTTTATCTGGCCATCTTTTTTCCACTTTATAATGGGTAACGGCAGCTTGTCCCGATGGAGAAACCCTTCTCCTTGTCGGATGATGCCGATCCCGGCCAATATTCTTTCGGATTGTTCCCTTTTCTCCTTCTATTAAGCCCTCTGCTATTGCAAGATATGTTCTCGATATTTCCCTTGCTTCAAGCATCCTGTCAAGGATGCTTCCCGCTAGGCGGTTTTTTGCGAATATGACAGCACCGGTAGTATCTTTATCCAATCTGTGAATATGCTTTATTATGCAATTCTGTCCAGTGGCCTTTAAATGATAAGCAACACCATTTAGCAAAGTGTTTGAGATTTCTTCGCTTGAAGGATGTGTATCCATTCCTGCGGGTTTATTGGCTATTAAGAGGTGGTCATCTTCATAAAGAATTGAAATGCCAAGATCATTTGGTACGACTGGATTTTCTATCTCTTCATCAAAAACGGGAATGCTTAGTTCATCGCCTTCCTTAAGTATGGAAGACCATTTAACGGGGACATCATTTAAGGTTACGTTTTTGCTCATTCTCCATTGATGTATTAACTTTTTGGGAGCCTGAAGGGCCGTACGGAAAAAATCATCCATTGTTAAATTATTCCATTTATCTGGAATAGTTATTACTAGATTGCTCCTTTTTCTGGTAATATTCATTGAATATCCTCCTAAATTCGACATTATTATCAATAATTCGACAAGATATGACATAATTATTGTCTTAATTCGGTAAAAAATCACTCCGTTAGACCTATTTAAATTCCTTTTGTGGGTATAATTACCACCGTCTTTTTAATCACAATATGATATTCTATTGTAAAGATATAGAAGTTTAAACCGATGAATAACATAGGTCTATACGATGTAAAAGGTGGTTTTTTTGTGAAGATTGTTTATTCTTCAACCTCTGAGCAAGAACAGGAAATTGGAAAATTGGTCTCTTACTTTTACAGCTCCATTTTTCCCAAATATTTTCATTTTGATGAAATCCTCCATTTTCAAGAAATTGGAGTTCTTCAGGTTGAAAAAAATTGCTTTACGTATTGCGGAACGTTAAAAGAAGCTTATCAGGTGATGACCTGCCTTCAGGTAATTCAATTTATTCTGGAAAAAAAAGAAAAGCAGAGCCCGTTTCCGTTAGATAAACAGTCAGCGGCTTTATTTATGCGCAATATATCTTTATTAAATGATACCGGCATTTTCTTTCCGTTTTTCTTAGATAATTTCACATCATTGAAATGTAAGGAAAATGAAATCGCATTAACGATGAATTGTGAGCCTGCCAACCAGTACTTAATTTAAGTCTGGATAAAAGCTCCATGCCCCAATGCTCATATAAGCAGAGGGGCGGCGTTCGCCTCATTAATCAGCCATTTACTTTAACAAAGCCCTATTTTAAAGACTATTTACTGAATTTACAAGCGCTGTAAAGAGGCTGACTCCTTGAGTCAGCCTCTTTATGCTGGACGGCGCTCTATTCTATTTTATTTTTTTCGAACCATTTCATATACTCTTTTTCTCCGTTATACCCAGTAATTCTGTCTTGTTCAACCCCGTTTTTATAATAAATAACGGCTGGTGCTGAATCAATATGATATTTTTCCCTGCCGCTTTGAAACTCCAGCAGGTTGTATTGAACAAGGTCGATGCCCATTTTTTCTGCCAAGGGCGCAACAACCGGTGTAGTTTTGATACATTCCTTACAGTCTGGACTGTAGAAATAAACCACCGTATTTTCGTGATCCTTTAATTTTTTGCTTAATTCATCCGGCAAAATCAGGTTCTGGTAATTAGGATCTTTTAATTGGCCTATTGTTGCAGGTTTCAAATTTTTTTTGCCATAGGGATTGCCTTCAGACCTCTCATTTCTTTGCATGGAACTGATAAGGCTGATTGTGATAAACAAAGCCAGGACAACCAGTAGAAATATGGCAAATTTCTTCATGAAGCATCCTCCCTGTTGAGCTTCCATACCGCAGCACTGCAAGTGAAGATGATTACAAAGGCTATCAAGGCAAGCAGCGGGATGGTTACGAAGCCGAACCAATTGATGTAATCACTTGTGCAGGAAACTCTGCCGCAGGATGCAGCGTGTTCCGTGAAAAAAGGAACTTTTTGAATAGAAAAATGATAAGCTGACAAGAACATGCCTATTCCTGAAAGTATCATTGTATAAAAAACGATGTGATAATCTTTTTTGACGACTGCCACACCTAAAAGCAGAGTAAAAGGATACATAAGGATCCTTTGATACCAACACAGCTTGCATGGTTCAAAGTGTTTTATTTCAGAAAAATATAAACTGCCAAACATGGCAATAATTGCTGAGATCCAAGCCAGGAAAAGGAGATAATCTTTATTGCCTTTTTTGAAATTCATTTTTTCTCCACCTAATATTATTTTCTATTAAAAATTATAGTATGCAAAGGTGGCATATGTAAAATAAATGTGCCTATTACAGACAGGATTGGTAAGGGAATTTTAAATCATAAATGGATGGTTTATTCATGCGAATCAAGAATGCGGGGAAGGAGGGCCTGCTAAAAACATGCTTTGTTGATTGGAGTGGATTCGCTTGACTCCTGGGAGATTTAGCGTTACAGGCCAGACCCCACAAGCTTGGCGAACGCCCCAGGAGTCTTGCGTCTGGAGCGGAAATCAACAGCAAGGTTAATAAACCCTATTCCAAAAGAATAGATAACAGATTTTTGTTATAGGCATGATAATAGCTGACGCTTAAAAATGTTACAGTACCGAGGGCTGTCAAAGTTTTCTGAATTAATATAAAGTAATATAGTACAATACAATATATTTCCCTGGGATTTTGCTGTTGGCGCCATCCATGCATCATGGAACCTCACAGCTGTATTATATTACTTTGGGTTTCATAAGGGAAAAAGACTTTCTTAAGCTGGCTGTCTCTTTTAAAAAATACCCGTGTGTAATAAATGCAGTATAAATAGGGCTTCCTATGTATATGACCAGATAGGGTTTTGCCATGGAATCAGTGTCCATTTCTTAATTAAGTTTCACTTTATTCGTTTGGCCTTCCGCCAAAAAGGGTAAAACATATTGATTTTGGTTTACATAAAAAGGAGCTGCACATAATGACTAAGCTTGATTTGCATAAATTTGAAAAAATTATGGAAATAAGGAAAATGAAGCACAGTGATATAGATGAAATTATTGCTATGCAGGAGGCTTGCTTTCCGGGAATGATTCCATGGAAACGGGAGCAATTGGAAAGCCACCTGGATATTTTTCCTGACGGCCAATTTTGCGCCGAATATGATGGCCGTGTAATTGGCTCTTGCTCCAGTTTGATCATAAATTTTGACGAATATGATGATCGCCATTCATGGGATGATGTAACAGACAACGGCTATATTACGAATCACAATCCGGATGGATATAATCTGTATGGAATTGAAATTATGGTTCATCCCGATTTCCGCCGCATGAAAATCGGCCAGCGGCTTTATGAAGCCAGAAAAGAACTAGTAGCAGAATTAAACTTAAAAAGTATCATTATTGGCGGAAGGATACCTAATTACCATAAACATGCTGATGAAATGTTACCAAGGGAATATGTAAAAGAAGTTTCTCTGCATAAAATCTATGACCCGGTTTTATCATTCCAGCTTTTAAATGGCTTTACTTTAATGAGGATTAACCCTAACTACCTTCCCGATGATATACAATCCAATAAGTATGCAACGCTCATGGAATGGAACAATGTGGATTACCATCCCAAAACAAAGACAATCTTTAAAACCTCAGAACCGGTCAGGATATGTGTGGTCCAATATATGATGAGGCAGATTAATTCGTTTGAGGATTTTGCCAGCCAGGTCGAATATTTTACCGATGTTGCTTCAGATGCAAACGCTGATTTTGCTGTTTTTCCCGAGCTTTTTACAACACAGCTGATGTCTTTCTTGAATGAGCGTACACCAAGTCTGGCAGTCAGGAAACTGACGGACTTTACGGAACAATATATCGAATTGTTCACTACCCTTGCAGTCCGATATAACGTAAATATTATCGGCGGATCGCACTTTGTCAAAGAAGATGATGAAAATATCTACAACATTGCCTACTTATTCCGCAGGGACGGAACGATTGAGAAACAGTATAAAATTCACATTACCCCGAATGAAAGAAAATGGTGGGGAATCAATGCCGGAGACCGGGTCAAGGTATTCGATACTGACTGCGGGAAAATAGCCATCCAGATATGCTATGACATCGAATTTCCTGAAATGGCGCGTATTGCCACAGAAATGGGAGCGAAAATCATATTTACTCCTTTTTGTACAGAAGATCGCCAGGGATATCTCAGGGTTCGTTATTGTGCGCAGGCACGGGCGGTGGAAAACCAGATTTACACAGTTATTTCAGGTACTGTCGGAAATCTCCCCCAAACTGAAAATATGGATATCCAATATGCGCAGTCCGGTATTTTCGCTCCGTCAGATTTTGAATTTGCACGTGATGGAATAGTAGGGGAAACAAATCCGAATCTGGAAATGGTTCTGATCGGGGATGTGGATCTTGAAATACTGCGCCGCCAAAGGCAATCCGGCACAGTAAGGCAGCTTAAGGACAGAAGGCATGATATCTATAAAATTCAATATCAGTCAGGCCTTAAATAAAGAAAGTGCTGAGGGCCAGTTGTTTTCTTTAAGGAAAGAAACATTTTAAAGAATGGCTGGCCTGTAAGTGCCTTCTCAATTTAGTTAGATTATGATACCTTTTAAAATATACATAAAATAATAAATTTTATAAATAAGGGGCTGAGGACATTGGAATGGAAAGAACTCTATTCTTCATGGGCAGGTTATCAAAACTTAAATTCAGATCTTCGTGAAAAGCTTCAGGAAATGAAGCACGATGATGCAAAGCTTGAGGATGCATTTTATAAAAATCTGGAATTCGGCACAGGCGGAATGCGCGGGGAAATAGGCGCAGGGACAAACAGGATGAACATATACACTGTCCGTAAAGCAACCACTGGACTTGCCAGGTATATTCACTCATTCGGTGAGAATGCCAAAAAAAGAGGCGTTGTTATTGCATTTGATTCCAGGCACCAGTCTCCTGAATTCGCTATGGAGGCAGCAAAGACGCTTGCTACAAACGGCATTAAAGCATATGTATTCGATGAACTGCGGCCGACACCGGAATTGTCCTTTGCTGTGCGGGAACTAAATGCTGTTTCCGGTATTGTCATCACGGCTAGCCACAATCCACCTGAATATAATGGATACAAGGTTTACGGAGAGGACGGGGCACAGCTTGGCCTCGAAGCTGCAGATAAAGTCATCGGATATATCAATGAAATAGAAAATGAATTAATCCTTCAGGTCGAAGAGAAAGACGCTTTGATGGAAAAGGGGCTTATTGTAATCATAGGGGAAGAGCTGGATGCCTCCTATAATGCCAAACTGCTTACCCTTCCTGAAAACCAGGACCTTTCGTCTGAAACGGATATTAATATTGTATTTACTCCTTTGCATGGCACCTCGAATAAGTCAGTAAGGCGTGCACTGAAGGATTTAGGATACAAAAATGTCCATATCGTTAAAGAACAGGAAAAGCCAGATCCAAACTTCTCTACGGTTGCTTCACCAAATCCTGAGGAACACGCCGCTTTCGAAATGGCGATTGAACTTGGAAAAGAAGTTTCAGCAGACATCCTGATTGCAACAGATCCTGATGCCGACCGTTTGGGAATTGCCGTTAAAAACCTTGAAGGCGACTATACGGTGCTGACAGGAAACCAGACTGGCGCTCTTATGCTGGATTACCTGCTTGCTTCAAAGAAAGAAAAAGGAACCCTCCCTGAAAACGGAGCCGTCCTTAAAACAATTGTTACATCAGAAATAGGAAGGACTATAGCAAGCTCTTATGGCCTGGAAACTATAGACGTCCTTACAGGGTTCAAATTTATTGCAGAGAAAATCAGCGAGTTCCATCGTACGGGCCAAAAGACCTTTTTATTTGGCTATGAAGAAAGCTATGGTTATCTGATTAAGGACTTTGCAAGAGACAAAGATGCCATTCAGGCCAGCATCCTGGCAGCAGAGGTTTGTGCATATTATAAAAAGCAGGGTAAAACCTTGTATGAGGGCCTGCAGGATGTATTCAGGAAATATGGCTTCTACATGGAAGGCTTGCGGTCACTGACTCTAAAAGGGAAAAATGGGGCTGCCCAGATTCAGGGCATACTTAATGAATTCCGTGAAAATCCGCCAAAAGAAATTGCAGGGAAAAATGTAGTGACGAGCGAGGATTATTTAAGCAGCCAAAGATTTTCCTGGGAGAATAATGAAGGAACAAACATTACGCTTCCTAAATCCAATGTACTTAAATACTTCCTTGAGGATGGAACGTGGGTATGCCTCCGTCCATCAGGCACAGAGCCAAAGATTAAATTTTATTTTGGCGTCCAGGGATCAAGTATGGAAGAAGCAGAGAATAAATTATCAGGGGTTATAGAAGACTTTATGTCAAAGATTAATAAACTGATTTAATCATAGAAAAGCGACAAACTGCACCGATGGGAGAAATTATCATGAAATTATTGGTTATTGGAGGTTCACCCCGCAAGAAAGGCCGTACAGGGATTGCCGCACGATTTATTGCTGAAAAGCTGCAGGCGGAAATTATTGATTTAAGCACTGCAGTACTGCCTTTATACAGCGGAGAAGACGAGCAGCTGCAGAATGAAGATGTAAAACGCCTTCGTCAGGCAGCAGGAGAAGCGGACGGAATTATCCTGGCTTCCCCAGAGTATCATTCAGGAATGAGCGGTGCATTGAAAAATGCGCTCGATTTTCTGGGAAGCGAGCAATTCTCTCATAAGCCTGTGGCCCTGCTGGTTGTTGCAGGCGGGGGCAAAGGTGGAATCAATGCACTGAATAACATGAGAACCGTTGCAAGGGGGCTTTATGCCAATGTAATCCCTAAGCAGCTTGTGCTCGACCCTCACTGCTTCGATTATGAAAATGACACGCTAAATCCGGATCCGGCTTTACTGGCTGCCGCTCTTATGGATGAACTGAAGCTGTATGTAAAGGTGTATTCATCCATGAAGGAATCAATAGACTCTTTTCTTTAAATATTGTTTTTTTATTGTGTTCTGAGAGGTGATCACATCGTTAAGTCAGGTTGATTGGAGCTTAAGGTTTCGAAATTCCTGCTTAGATTAGCGGAACAGGTGAGACCCCGCAGGCTCAGCCGAGGATGCTCACCGCCCGGCTCCGCGGAAAGCGAGCATCCTGGAGCGAAAATAACCACCTTGTTCCATAGCAATTCGAAAACAGCCTTGCTATTAGAGGTAAAGGCCGTTACTTACTGAATTAAAAAGAAGAGCTGACAATAAACTTGTCAGCTCTTTCCTTGTCTCACAGGTAAAGGTTTACCAGCCAATTGTAAAACCCTCAAGAGTTTCCGCATAAATATTACCACTTAACAAAAACTACGTGTAGCCAATTATTTTTATTGCTTATCCATACAGGTATAAATCCTGAGAAGACATTTCTGCTGCATGATCTAAATATCGGAGAAGGCTATATAAATAATTCTCAACAACCTTATAGTCATGTTCAAAGTGATAAGCGTGCAGGAAACGCTCTATTTTCTTTGAAAGAAATTGGTCTTCTGTCCGCACCATAAGTATAAGCAGGTTATCCCATTCAGAACGGTGTGTATAAAACAGCGCCCTGTCATAATCTGTTTTGTTCATTTGTATCTCCTCCTTAAAGGAGCTATTTGTAGTTTGTTCCGGAACCTCACTCTGCATTCCCATACAAAATGTGGAGATTGTGCTGTACCGGTGTTGTTTCTATTTACCAGAATAAAGATGATCAAGTGATACTTCGGTCAGGGATTTTTCTTATATAAAAAAATGGACTTTTACGGACAGCTATCCCGTTTCAGCATCATTGGGCATTAGTTCCAGAACCGGTGATGGATGCCCGTTAAAGCGGAATTAACGGTGAAGTCATGAAATTTTTTGCATCCATTTATTTAGTATTCTGTTTGATTTTCTGGCCAGGCAGTTATGCACAAGCCCAAATTATTCAGGAGGACCATATATATACATATGAAAAAATGGAAAAAGACTTGAATGATTTGCAGAAAAAGTACAAATTTGGGCTTAAGTCACTGGGTATCACACAGAAAGGAAAGAAAATCTACGCCGCACATCTCGGAGAAGGCGAGGAAAGCATCATCATTACAGGATCACATCATGGAAGGGAATGGCTGACATCGCTCCTTTTAATGAAGATGCTCGAACAGTATGCAAAAGCTTACCACCTGAACGAGCCGATCAGCAGGTACCCGTCAGAAATTTTAAACAAGGTAAGCATCTGGTTTGTGCCAATGGTGAATCCCGAGGGTGTCAGCATACAGCAGGGAGATTTATCACTATATAATTGGAAAGAAAAATTGGCACTGATGAAAATGAACCGCTACAGCCTCAACTTTATGCGGTGGAAAGCAAACGGACAGGGAATAGATCTTAACCGCCAATATCCAGCAGGGTGGAGCAACGTAGAAACGGGGATAAACCATCCTTCGTATCATTTTTACAAAGGAAAGTACCCGCTGCAGGCAAAAGAGGCAGCAGCACTAGCATCTTTTACACAAAAAATAAGGCCTTTACTGGCGGTTGCTTATCATACATCAGGAAGAGAAATTTATTGGAAGTATCAAAATAAGCAGGAAAACGTAATCAGGGATTACCTTCTTGCCTCAAAAACAGCAAAAATGACCTCTTACCTGCTTTCAGTCCCGGAGAAGCATGCAACCGGCAGCGGTTATACAGATTGGTTTATTACAGAATTTAAACGTTCTGCAATAACGCTGGAAGCGGGCCCTCCTGCTGGAGAAACCAGTGTGCCTATGAAGGTGTTCAAGGAGGAATGGCAAAGAAATAAATATGTAGGAATCATGCTGGCAGAAGAAGCTTATAAACAGGATAAGAATAAGAAAAAAAATCCTCTCCATACTAAAAATAATGATAAATGAGGAGGATGAATATGAAAAAAATACTGCTCGCATTACTTGTTTTAATGTTGTTGCTGCCTGCTGCCGGCAAGCCTTCTGAAGGAGCACCCCTGCACTATGAGAAGTATGGCAATATTGCCATTGCTGTAGTAAGGACCGACTATCCCGGGACTTCAGTTACCGATTATGAATTTTTGGGAAGGAAGAAGTCTGGAAACGGACTTGCTGTGGATTCCTTCCTGTTTTTGATAAAAGATAAGGGGATAGAAAAGAATGTATTAATTAAAGCGGAGCATAGCCTGATTTCCCAGAACCTGATCAGCCTTCATGTCACTGAAGCACCATTTAATCAAAAATAAGATTATCTAAACAAATTTAAAGACAGTCAGTCAGGATATTGTCATACTCCAATTCCTCTATCATACATTGTGGTAAGGATGAAAAGGGGGAAGAACAATGAATGCTGAACAAAAAGCCCTTGAATATACAATCAGTGAAATTACAGAAATCGCAAAAGGATTTGGCCTTGATTTTTATCCCATGCGTTATGAAATTTGTCCATCAGAAATCATATATACATTCGGGGCTTACGGAATGCCGACAAGGTTTTCGCACTGGAGCTTTGGCAAACAGTTTCACAAAATGAAGCTGCATTATGATTTTGGGTTAAGCAAGATTTACGAACTTGTGATCAATTCGGATCCATGCTACGCTTTTTTACTGGATTCCAATTCACTTATACAAAATAAACTGATTGTGGCTCATGTGCTGGCCCATTGTGATTTCTTTAAGAATAATGTCCGTTTTCAGAACACCAAAAGGGATATGGTGGAAAGTATGGCTGCAACAGCTGACCGCATTCGTGATTATGAAATACTTCACGGAAAGAAAGAGGTTGAAACCTTCCTCGATGCTGTACTTGCAATAGAGGAGCATATTGATCCATCTCTTATGCGTCCCAAGCTTTCCTGGACATTGGAGGATTTGGAGATTGATGAGGAAGATCAGGCATCTCCCGCTTCTCCTTATGATGATTTATGGTCATTGGATTCCAAACCAAAAACACATGAACCAGCCAAGAAAAAGAAAAAAAGATTTCCTCCTCAGCCAGAGAAAGATCTCTTACTTTTCATTGAACAGTATAGCCGCGACCTGGCTGATTGGCAGCGTGACATCCTAACGATGATGCGGGAGGAAATGCTGTACTTTTGGCCGCAGCTGGAAACAAAAATCATGAACGAAGGCTGGGCTTCATTCTGGCATCAGCGGATTCTCAGGGAGCTTGATCTTACCTCAAGTGAATCGATTGAGTTTGCTAAATTGAATGCAGGGGTGGTGCAGCCTTCAAAAACAGGAATTAACCCATATTATTTAGGCGTGAAGATATTTGAAGACATAGAGGAACGCTACAATAATCCCACAGAAGAGATGAAAAAGCTTGGAATCCAGCCAAATTCCGGCCGGGAAAAGATGTTTGAGGTCAGGGAAATAGAATCGGATATATCCTTTCTCCGGAATTACCTGACCAAAGACTTGGTTACAAGAGAAGATTTGTATTTATTTCAAAAGCAGGGCAAGGACTACAAAATCGTCGACAAAGCCTGGAAAGAAGTAAGAGACCAGCTTGTCAGCATGCGCGTAAATGGCGGGTTCCCTTACCTGACAGTCAATGATGGCGATTATCTTCGAAATGGCGAATTGTATTTAAAGCATTGGTACGAGGGAATTGAACTGGATTTTAAATACCTGGAAAAGGTCATGCCTTATATTCATCAGCTTTGGGGCAGGTCTGTACATCTGGAATCGGTCATGGAGAATAAAGAAATGCTTTTTACCTATGATGGAAAAGGAATACACCGCAAATATCTGTAAATCATGGGGCCTGCACATCTGAAGACGATCAAGAGAACTAAGAGCTGAATAAATCAGTAAGGCGCAGGCACAGTCCTGTGCCATTTTTTAATGCTCAAATGATGGCCGGATCGGATTCTGTATAAGTATGGGCAGCAGCCTTTTGTTATCAAAAAATTAACTCCGGGAATTTAGAAGCGTACTGAAAAAGTCCGTAAAGGATACCTTTGTAAAATTGAGCGTTGGTTTTCACCGGCTTCATTGGCACGGGAGTTTCTTGAGTCAATATTAAATGTACTTAATCTCTTTTGCATGTAGTTCATATATTGAGTTGTTCCGAAATTGTTCAAGTTTGCTGTTACAGTTTATAGCGGGCAGTATGTTACAATTCAATTACAGTGAAGGCTCAAGTATTAGAGCCATTGATCGAGGTGCTGAAATTGAAAACAGTTGCAGTGATTGGCGGGGGCATCACAGGTTTATCCGCCATGTATTATTTGCATAAAGTGATAATAGAAAAACAATTAGACGTGAAACTGATACTTATAGAGCAAAGTGAAACATTGGGCGGGAAAATCCATACGGTCCGCGAAGGCAAATTTACAATGGAAACAGGCGCTGACTCCATTGTAGCGCGCAAAAAAAATGTTGTTCCGCTTTTGGAGGAACTGGGCTTAACAGGTGAAATGGTATACAACGCAACAGGGACATCATATATTCACACAGAAAACCGCCTGCTGCAAATTCCGGAGGATTCTGTGTTTGGAATACCAATGAGCATTGAATCACTCTTTAGCAGCCCGCTGATCTCTTCAAAGGGAAAGCTGAATGCATTAAAGGATTTGATTTCCACGAATAAAGACTTTTCTAAGGATGATTCAATCGGGTTATTTCTTGAGCACTTTCTTGGCAAAGAATTGGTTGAAAATCAAATTTCTCCCGTTCTATCCGGCATTTATTCAGGAAAATTGAATACTCTCACAATCGCTTCCACACTTCCATATTTACTTGACTATAAAAATCAGTATGGAAGCATTATCAGGGGGCTGTCACATAATAGAGATAAATTTAAAGGCTCAGGAAACCGGAAATTTATTTCCTTCAAGAATGGTTTATCGCAAATTATTGATTCTATTGCAGAAAAAATTAAGGGAACGGAAATTTTAACAGGCACTGCAGCTTCCTCTATTGAAAAAAGAAATGGGAAATATACCATCTCTTTTACTAATCATGATGATATTGAAGCCGACTATGTTGTGTTAAGTGTTCCAGAGACCGCAGCTAAGCGGCTGCTGGACAATCATGATTTGGAGGAAGAGTTCAATAAGCTAAAAAGCAGTTCTATGATCAGTGTTTATCTCGGATTTGATATCCCTGACAGTGAATTGCCGAAAGATGGTACGGGATTTATTGTTTCTGAAAAAAGTGATCTTGCCTGCAATGCCTGCACATGGACAAGCAGGAAGTGGGAGCATACTTCAAAAAGCAAGCAGCTTTTAGTACGGTTATTTTATAAAAGCTCCAATCCGGTATATCCCGGCTTAAAAGACTTAAGCAATGCCGAATTATCTGAAGCTGCCTTAAGGGATGTTGAGAAAAGTATGGGAATCTCAGCAAAACCGATTTCCAGCGAGGTTACTAAGTGGGAAAATTCAATGCCAAATTATCACATCTCCCATAACAAAACTGTGGAGGCTCTGGAAGAAAAAATGCTCCAGCACTATCCTGGTGTTTTTCTTGCAGGCTGTTCGTACTATGGAGTTGGAATACCCGACTGCATCGCCAATGGAGAGAAAATGGCTAATGCCATTCTTTCTGACCTGAATTCAGTCATGTAATCAGAAATGCCAATATAAGCTGTCCTAAAGGTTATTAAATAACCTATTGGACAGCTTTTTTTGCTGGCTGCACGTATTTAGAAGTCTGCCTTTATGTACAAGGACTTTTCCATGAAGATAATGGACGGCGGCTGGATCAAAGAAATGAATAACTGCCGCTGAATTGAACTTTATTTATTTTAATGTTGACAGCAGAAGTGTATTACAGATATAGTACATTATATAAGGTGTATGAACCACTTAGTACATACACTCAGGGTGGCTGCTTCCCGCTATAACATAATAGGTAACATATCTTTAAGATCTGAGAAAGATTGAAGCTAAAACAGCGGAACACTGTCCATTGAAGGAAGTTTCACTTAATAGGAGTTGTTTTTCATGAATGTAACGTTTAACAATCGTGACCCGGTGTATTTGCAGGTAGTCCGTTACTTTAAGGAGCAAATTGCGATTGGGGCGCTTGAAGCCGGACAGGAAATCCCATCGAGAAGAGAGCTGGCTTCACTGCTCAAGATTAATCCAAACACTGCACAAAAAGCTTATAAAGAGATGGAGGAACAGGATTTGATCACTACAGAAAAAAATCATCCCAGCAAGATTACAAATGACCTGAAAGTCTTAAGCGGCATCAGGGAAGAGCTCATTATAGAAGCGGTAGATATGTTCGTCCAGTCCATTAAACCGATTAATGTGCCGGTTGGAGAGCTATTAAATCTTATTGAAAAAAAATATAACTCTGTCGATAAGGGATGACAAGGAGGAATCTTAATGATTGAAGTGAAGAATGTCAGCAAGAGATATGGCAGGAAAAAGGTGCTTGAGGATATAAGTTTTACAGCAGAAAAAGGTGAAATCACCTGTCTGATCGGAATTAACGGAGTAGGAAAAACCACTACTTTAAAAGCGATCATGGGTTTGACTCCATACAAGGGAGAAATCACAATCGATCAAAAAAAATTAGATAAAAACAGTTATGAAAAAATCACATATGTACCTGATGCCATAACGATGCTGCCATCGATGTCCATTTTTCAGGCTTTTGACTTCATGAAGGATTATTACGGCAGCTGGAATGGGAAAAAGGCTGATGAACTTCTCGAATTTTTTAAGCTTAAGAAGGAAATGAGGATTTCAGAGCTATCCAAAGGAAATACCTCTAAATTAAATTTGCTTTTAGGGCTCGCACTTGATGTGGATTATATTTTGATGGATGAACCATTCTCTGGCATTGACATGTTCAGCAGAGAACATATTGCCGATGTTTTCGCAAGCTCGCTGATTGAGGATAAGGGTGTCATCATTACTACTCATGAAATTGGGGATATCGAGCACTTAATTGATAAAGCAGTGCTGATTGAATACGGAAAAGTTATTAAGGAATTCAAGCCTGAAGATTTGAGGTTTTCAGAGGGTAAATCAGTTGTAGATGTTATGAGAGAGGTGTATCAGCAATGAAGAAATATGCAAAGTTAGTGAACTTTGAAGTCAACCGGTTCGGTAAAATGTACTTAGCTCTGCTTCTTATTACGGTTCTTTCACAATTTATAGGGGTAATTGTCCATTCTAACAGTTATATGAGTAATGCTCATCAAGACATGCAGCAGCAGTCACTGACTGAGGCACAATATCTTAGTAATTTTGGCCCTACATCCTTTCTGGATATCATGAATAGTTTTTGGTTCCTTGGACCAATAGCACTTAGCGCAATAGGCCTTATCCTTTATATCTTTTTAATTTGGTATAGAGACTGGTTTGGCAAAAATACTTTTATTTACAGATTATTGATGCTTCCAACTTCGAGGTTAAATGTCTATCTCGCCAAGGCAACAGCCATCTTTTTAATGGTGTTGGGGCTTACGGCGCTTCAGCTATTGATACTTCCTCTTGAAAATGAACTTTTCCTGCAGCTTGTTCCTGAACATTTCAGAAGTGTTTTTCAAATTAGTACATTAATTGAGGGAAACCAGGTATTAAACGTTATTATTCCAAGGAATTTTCCGCAGTTTATTCTTTCATATGGCATTGGATTTATGTGTGTGTTTGCATTATTTACAGCTATTATGTTTGAAAGAAGCTACAGAATAAAGGGTGTATTTTTCGGGATTCTTTATTTTGCAGCCTCACTTGCTGTATTTCTTTCACCGCTTTTGCTGATTGGTTTCACAGATTCCGTGTATCTGTACCCAATGGAGCTAGCTGGACTGGAATTGATTTTGGGCCTTTTTGTAATCGGTGCATCCATTGCGATTGGCAAATTCCTCATTAATAGAAAAGTTACTGTGTAAGGAGAATAGACGATGAGAAGATATTGGAAAACAAGCTTAATTATTGCAGCTTCGATTATTTGTATCGGTACATTTTATATCCAGTCAGCACAATCAGCGGACAAGCTGCCGCAATATAGAATAAATCCGGATGAAGGCGGGGCTGAATACATCAAGTCAGTGGTCCTTGAAGGCAGCTATTTAAAGGGCGGCATTGGGGAATCCGTTGATATTACTGCCAATGGAACTGTGTATACAGGAAAACTGCCATTTTTTGAAAGCCTTGAGAATTCAGCAGCACATAGTAAGAGAATAAAAGAACTTCAGTCAAAATATCACAATTTTATGAGAGGAAAATCTCAAGAAACCAACTTTTATGAAGACAGCAATAAACTCGCTTATGCAGAGGTAACTGGCGGAAATTCCGGAGACAGCAATGATCTTACTTTTAAAGTTTCCCAGCTGGAAAAAAAAGACGAATCTGTCACATCCATAAATATGCCCGTTCCAGGCAGGGATAAGTCCAACTATATATTTGTTTCAGAGGTACAGAGTGTAGGTTCAAAGATATATGTTGTCACAACAAATTCAGCACAACTGCCGGATGAGGATAACGCCGAAGAAATACATGTGTACACCTTTGATATGCATAAAGGGAAGCTTTTGGACAACCAGACTATCCTCCGTACACAAGGAGGGCCGAATATGCATGTTTCTTTTGAGAAGGCTCTTGAAGCAGATGAGATGGGTCCAGATGACTACCTTGTATTCAAAAAAATCTCTACAGAGCAAATCTCTAAAAAGAACGGAGAAATAGTAGAGGGAAAAACTAAGATTGACTGGGTTGTTTTTAACTTAAAGGAAAACATCCAAGTGAAGACAGAGATCCCGCAGAAGCTTACAAGCGGCGAAGAAAATCTCCCTGTATATCATCATGGGTCTGTCCTATATTTCTTTTTAGAAAAAGATCACGTTCTTCATCTATATAAATATGATGCTGCAAGCAGCACTCCCTCTAAGGAAATTGCTATTCCTCTAGGAGGGAAGGATTTAAGGGTAAATTCATTATTAATAAACAAAGAAAAGATATTTGTTATGGCAGTAAATGGAGAGGGAAATTTTGGCGGAAAGGACAAATATCTCATCGCTGCTGATTTAAATTCAGGAAAGCAGGTCTTCAAAGGAAGCATATTAGAAGGAAAAGGCAATAAAAAAGCGGGGATAAATCTTCAAATCGATGGAATAAGTATTAATTAGACGGGTTAACGTTTTAATAGAATTTTAATTTGTTAATTGATTTTATAATAGATATAATTATTCCGCAGGCATGTTCCAGATTAATTTTGGGCAAAAGGCAAGATGTTTTGGAAATTCTCCCTGCAGTTAGGAATGATTAAATGAATTACGAGTTATTTAAAGATATTCACAATTTGTCTGGACATAGCAATGCCCTTGATCAATTTATGGTGTTTATCACGAATAATGCAATCTACATTTTTGCATTGGCACTTTTAGTTCTTTGGCTTTTTGGCGGCAAGTCCATGAAACGTGCAGTTCTTTTTGCCGGAGGCACTGGGGCAGTTGCATTGATTGCAAATGTGGTCATCTCTCATATCTATTATGAGCCGCGTCCATTTGTCACCCATCATGTTCACACGCTGATATCCCACGCAAAGGATGCATCTTTTCCCAGCGACCATTCTACAGGTGCTTTTGCGATAGCTATTGCCATGTGGTTTCATTACAAAAAAGCGGGTATTCCAATGTTTATTTTAGCATTATTAACGGGATTTTCCCGGATTTGGGCCGGCCTTCATTATCCATTTGATGTAATGGGAAGCCTGATTGTGGCTTTGATTGTTGCTTTTGTAATCTTCAAGCTTTCGGGGCTGCTCGATCCATTAGTCAATGGTATCATATCAATTTACTATTCAATCTTCGGCAGAAAAAGCAAATCACCCTCCAGGACCAAACATCTATAAGCAATGCAGGATAACAGCAAAAAGAAGGAAACCAGTATGGTTATCCTTCTTTTTGCTGTTATAACGCTCATCATAAGGAGGCTAGTTGACTTTTAAGGCCTGATACACTGCAGTTACAACATTGCCATACTGGCTGATGCCAAATGTGTCGCCAAGAAATTTATTCGGATCTTTTTGCGGATCCGCCACTGGAGAATGCTTTTTATTGGTTAAAAGGACAATCCCCAGATTTTTCTCACGATCGATGATGGTAAGAGTACCGGTCCATCCTGTATGACCCACTGCATTTTCGCTTGCATAGGGACTGAACATCCAATGCATGCTTGAGTTTCCATTTCTTCTCCAGCCCAGCCCGTAAGTAGGATTCATATCAGATGGTGCTAAAAATCGATCAATTGTTTGTTTATCAAATAACTGCACATTCCCGTAGCCGCCATCATTCAGTATCACCTGAAGCAAAACTGCAAGGTCTCCTGTCGTTGAAAATAAACCTGCATGCCCGGAGACCCCCCCCATTGAATAAAAGGCTTTTTCATCGTGTACTTCTCCTTGAAGGGTATATGTGCGGATGCCTGGAAAGTATATAGCCCCGTCCCTGGTATTTCCATTAAGTTCAGTCGCAGCAAAATCCCGTGGCTTAAACCCCTTTTGCAGCGGGTTAAAGAGTGTATGCTTCAATCCCAGCGGCTTATACAGCGTTTCCTCTGCATACTGGTCCAGCCGTTTGCCTGTGACTTTTTCAATGATAAAACCCAGCAGCATATAATCCAGATCACTGTATATATTTTTTGTTCCTGGCTGATAATCTAAGGGAGTTCTTGATATCATTTGAAGGACTTTACTGCGGTCTGTTGTGTATAAATCCCCGGCAAGCTTGGGATTATAGTATTCGACACTCGGCGGGAAGCCAGCCGTATGGTGAAGGATATCAATTAACCGAAGTGTATCTTTTCCTTTGATTTTATCGTCAGCACTATCCTTGAACTGAGGGACATAGTGTGAGACAGTCTGATTCAGGTCTATTTTGCCCTGGCTTACCAGGTGCTGAAGGGCAAAATTCACTGAATACATTTTGGTATTTGATGCTAGGTCGAACATTGTGGTTGTTTTCATTTTTTTTGGGTGCTTTAGCAGTGTGCCCCGATCGTATTTTTTTGCATAGCCGTAAGCCGTGTTTTTTACGATTTTGCCATCCTTGATAACAAGCAGGACAGCTCCAGGGAAACCATTATCGATTTCATTTTCAATCAAAGAATCGACTTCCTTTAACTTAGAGGATGAAAATCCGGCATCTTCCGGTTTATGTGCCTTTTTAAGTACCGGATACATCAGGTTATGCGAATTGTGCCTGCTGGCGTTCTCACTTTTCTTGTTAACCAGTTTTGTTTCCTTTGCGGAATCGTTCTTGGCAGATGCCTGGATTGAGCCTGTCAGCATCACGGATAGGGAGAGTGCTGCAATAATAAGCTGTTTACAGGGTATTTTCATGTTTTCCTCCTTTATTTTAAATATTCTGAATTCAACTCTATCATAGAATGTCCGGTTCCTTTGTGTAAAGATGGAACATCATTATTTCAGTAAATTGATACTTTTGTCCTCCATAATCAAATGTTTTACATAATGAAATGGCTGAATGGCATTCATGCACTTTAAACCTGGATGAACCAAAAATCCATCTGTTTTTTAATCCAGGTTATGTTTGAATGAATAATTCTTTCCTTTACGAAACATATTTAAGTTCTTTCAAAATAATTTATCTTTTCCTAAATTAAGCACTGCAGGCAATTCTGTTTCTCTAGACTCACCTAAACTTCTTATATTACTATGGAAAAGCAGTTAATTATTATTGGAGTTGATCGATTTTGGATGTAAGAGAATCCTTGGCCCATAAGGTGGCATGGATAAGTCTTGTAAGCAATATTATCCTGATGCTTGGAAAGATTTTAATCGGCTGGTATGGAAACAGTGATTCCGTTTTTGCAGACGGTATTCACTCTGCAGCTGACGTCTTTGCATCAGTTATTGTCCTCATTGTCATAAAAATTGCGAGTAAACCTGCTGACGCAGAACACCCATACGGCCATGGAAAGGCAGAGGTAATTGTTTCGTCTATTGTGGGTATGATTCTTTTAGTGGTTGCATTATACATTGCATATGAAGCCCTGACTGGATTTCTTCATCCGGTATCAGCGCCAAGCATTCTTGCATTATGGGTAGCGTTAATCTCCTATGTTTCTAAATTATTCTTATACCGATACTCCTTTAAAGCAGCTGATGAGCATAACAGCAAAGCAATAGAAGCAATTGCACTGGATCATAAAGCTGACATTGTTGCGTCGCTGGCCGCTGCGATAGGTGTAATTTTATCAATAATTGGAGGAGCTTACGGCTGGCACTTCCTGCTTTATGGAGATAAGCTGGCCAGTATATTTGTTGCCTATCTTATTTTCCGCATTTCAAAAGAAATGATTACAGAATCGTATGATATTCTTCTTGAAAGAAGTATTGATGGGGAAACACTGAAGGGCATAGAGTCCATTATACTTACGTTTAAGGATGTAAAGCGCATTGACAAAATCCGTGCGCGCGAACAGGGACATTATATTTTAGTGGACGCGAGGATTTCTTTATTCCATGATAAAACCATTAAAGAAGGCCATGATATAACAAAGGCAATAAGAGATGAAATCATGAAGCAGTATAGTGTGATTAAAGAGGTATTAATCCATGTCAATCCCTACTATCCTGAGGATTCCCTGCAGGATGATGAAAAGAATAAAAATAATGATCAGTTTTAAGCAAAGTCATACATAAGAAAAAGACCTTCACATTTGCCTGAAGGTCTTTCTCTTTTTTTGACGTTTGAAGGTGCAGCAAGCCTATTTTTTATTAAATAAATACAGGGACACCAAAAGAAGCAGGATGGCTGTAATCCTTTTAGCATCAAGAGAAATCTGATTTCCTCCGAGGAGCCCCAGATGATCGATGACGGCCCCAGTGATGATTTGCCCTGCAATAACCGCGACCAGTGTTTGTGCAACGCCTATGCTTGGAACGGTGAAGACCATCACACTTACATAGAACGCCCCAAGAAGCCCGCCGATTAATTGCCATTTTGGAACGGCAGAAACTGCGGAGACGTGCCCTTTGCCAAAGAATATCAAAACGAAAAATAAGGCGAGTGCCCCAATGGCGAATGAAATGAAGGAGGCCTCGATTGCCCCTGTTTTCTTTCCTAAGCCTCCGTTAATTTGCGACTGGAAGGCAATGGCGATTCCGCCAGCTAAAGCAAGCAGCGGGAATATAATTTTCATGTCTTAAAACTCCTTTGCGAAAAATTTGGATATTCAGTGTACTGCCTCCCAACAAAAAGGAGTGTATGTATGGAGAAATTATACTCCATCACGATAAAAAAAGGGAATTTTCAACTCATGAAAAAATACACCATTGCAGGGTCTTCACTTTTTGAATGGCTCTTTTCTTAAAGATTGTTGTTTTTGGCTATGTTAAAGGTTAAGGTTGATTTAATAATGCACAAAAAAATGAGCTGGAAAATATCTCCAAGCTCATTTTTTACTAAAGCACCCGTTACTTTAAGTCCACTTTTTCACAATCTCTCTGAGTATCATAAATTCTTAAGAATCTCTAAAACACTGGCTTAATATTGTTTGCTATAATAAAACATAGATAATTGTAATCTAAGAGGTGAATCAAAATGTATTGGACTCCATTATTTGAAAACGATGTACCAGTAGCACACTTCTGCTCTTAGTGGAGTGAAGGTGACTACATCTCTCCGTTAGGGGCATTGTCGACCTAATCAAAAAAACGGAGGGTACAAAAAATGAAAAATACCTTAATAGGTTCTTTATATTTAATACTAGCTTCAAGTATTTGGGGCGGAATGTACGTTGTTGTTAAAGTTGTAGTATCGGTTATACCTCCACTGGAACTTGTGTGGATGCGATATATAGTAGCTATTGTTGCACTTCTCATTATCGGCTTTATAACAAAACAAAAATGGCGAATCGAAAAACGTTATTTCTTAATTATCATAGCCATTGGAATCATTGGTAATGCCATTTCAATCGTTGCTCAGGAAACTGGTACTATGCTATCCACAGCACAAATGGGAGCCATTATAACTTCTTCAACACCAGCATTTATGGTTATTTTTGCTCGCTTAATCCTTAAAGAACGGATGACGTTAAGAAAGGGAATCTCCGTTTGTTTAGCGACAATTGGAGTATTTCTCATTGTTGGAATTGGCGATGTGAATATGTCCGGTACACTTGGAGGTATTGCACTTCTTATTGCAGCTTTAACCTGGGCACTCATGTCTGTACTTGTAAAGCTTTTGCCTAGTGATTACTCACAAATTGTAGTAACCACTTATTCTATCTTGGTAGCATTAATTAATTGTGCTGACTCCTTTTGTTTTGCCAAGGTTACACGAAATTAATATCTCTCAACTGACTCACCCGACCATTTGGAGTGGACTCTTGTATTTGGGTATTGTTTCAACAGCAGGTGGATTTCTACTTTGGAATCGTGGATTACAAATGCTTAACGCCTCAAGTGGAGGAATATTTTTCTTTTTTCAACCCGTGGTTGGAACATTACTTGGATGGCTTATACTAGGAGAGAACATAGGTTTAACGTTTTGGATCGGCTCTATCCTAATTCTCACAGGTGTTTTATTCGTTATCAACGAGAAAAAATAGTATTTAGAACCCCTTCAAATTGTATTTGAAGGGGGTTTTGCTTGTTTAACAGCATTAATCATAAATTCGGCTTATTAAACTAAACTGCTGCGTTAGTTTAAGTGTAACATTTTACAAGCAATACCACCTTACGAAAAAACAACCCTTACCTTTAACATAGCCTTGTTTTTTAATGAGTTCTGTGAGGCGATTTCATATTAATGAGGTTGATTGGAGCGTAAGGTGTGAGACTCCTGTAGGATTAACGGGAAGGTGAGACTCCGCTGGCATTGGTGAGGATGCTCACCGCCAGCCCCGCGGAAAGCGAGCATCCTGCAGCGGAAATCAGCCACTTTGTTCAAAAGCAACAAAGTTTACGAAAACAGCCTTTTGAATTATGGCTAAAGTTCCGCTTTACGGAAAAAATAAGCCAAAACGTATAGGAGGTGCTGAGGTGAAAGAGCCTATTAATGGAAATAGGGAAGAAGCCGAGAATTTGATTCAGCTTGCAGAAATGATCAATACGGGTGGAGACAGCGGAGAAATAGATGAAATTGCAAGCCGCAAGAAACATTTAACCTGCAATGAGGAACTATTCAATAAAGAGCTTCGTGCGATTGCTGATGATGCAGAAGAGTGAGATGGCGGAGCATGAAGAAAAGCTGGCAGCAGAAGGAGCCGGCTTTTCTTCTGTGTAAAAAAGAAAAGACCTGAAAAAAATGATGGAGCTGCATCCTCTATGATTTTTTTGAGCTCTTTACATTCTGCTGCATGAATCGTTTAACATAATCCTGACATATTGGTCTGATATCCTATTTAAAAAGGATTTTTTAAGTATGAATAAGCTGGGCTGTATTGGCACTGGCTGTGTATTTTTATATTATGGTATGTGAGGTGAAAATCAAAATGAAGAAAGTTTTGATTATAGAAGATGAACAAGCCATTTCTATGGTACTGAAGGCTTATCTGCAAAGAGATGGCTTCGAAATTTTTCAGCACTACGAAGGAATTGGAGCCATAGATGTTTTTGAAGAAAAAAAACCTGATCTTGTACTTCTGGATGTGATGCTTCCCGGGAAGGATGGCTGGCATATATTGAAGGAAATACGGCAAAAGAATGCATGCCCAGTAATCATGCTTACTGCGCTCGGAGATGTGGACTATCGTTTAAGCGGCTTTAAGTCAGGTGCGGATGATTATATTTCCAAACCATTCATAGCTGAAGAAGTCGTCGCAAGAGTTCATGCGGTTTTAAGAAGATCAGCAAGCAGTAGCAGCACAAACACCGCTAATATTAGGCAATACGGCAATTTGCGCGCTGACTTCAGTTCATATACGATTCAGTTGAATGGCGAAGAAATTAGTCTAACCCCAAGAGATCTTTCATTATTCTTATTTTTGGCAAAAAACCCCAATCAAATATTTACCAGAGATCAGCTGATTGATCAGGTTTGGGGCATGGATTATGACGGAAGTGACCGCGCTGTTGACCTGGCGATTAAAAGAATAAGAAAGGCATTGGAAAAATGGCCGGCGGCTGAAGGCGAAATAAAAACTTTACGGGGGATGGGGTATCAATTAAGTGTCAGCGAAAACTAAAAAAAGAACAACTCTTGTAAGATATTGGACAACTAGATACCTGATTACATTGGTTACAGGCTTAATGGTGCTGTCAATCTTTTCTGCATGGTGGATGGAGCACACAGCTTTGCAGTACAGACTAAGTTTACTGAAATATCTCGCCGATGAAACATCTGACAGGGTTATCAAGGAAAATGGAAAAATGGTGGTGGGGCCTGTCCTTTCTGGTATTGTAGAAGAAAGGGAGAAAATCCTTCATCTTAATAAACCGCCTATTATCTATATCACAGATACTCAAGGCGAGATTATTTATACAATGCCGCAGCTTTATATAGCTAAAGGGGACGACCACCTTCCCAAAATAATCATAAACAGCAAGGAACCCATACAAAAGGTGAAAATCAGGAATGAAAATCAGGTTTATGTTGTCAAATCGGCCATAGACCGTAACGGCAAAAAATATGGCTGGGTTGTGATTGCACAGGAAGAGAGTACATTAAAGGAACTGAACCAGGATCATGGGCTGCTTGCAGTTATGATGGGAGGACTTCTTATTTTGGGGTGGGGAGTGATTTACGTTCTCTCCAGAAGGATTTCCAAACCAATTCAAAAGGTGGCAAACGCTGCTGTCCAGATCCGCCAGGGCAATTATGATATTCAATTAAAGGAAGAAGAGCCAAAAGAAGAAGAAATACATGAATTGATAGAATCGTTCAAGGAAATGACCAACAGGCTGAAGCAAAATGACAAGCTGCGTGCCGAGCTGTTTGCAGGAGTGACTCATGACCTAAAAACACCGGTTACGTCAATTAGCGGACTGATTCAGGCAGTAAAGGATGAAGTAGTAACAGGGGAGGAAAGCAAGGAGTTCCTCACAATATCTCTGAAGGAAACACAAAGGCTGCAAACAATGATAGAAGATTTACTGGATTATAACGCCATGGCTGCTGGTTCATTCAAGATTCGTTTTGAAAAGGAAAATCTGAACAAATTTCTTCAGGAAATAGCTTATCAATGGAAAATGACGCAAGATGATCAGGATTTTGAACTGTCTGTGAATCTGCCGGAAGAGATAGTCACTGCAATGGTAGATCGGCTGAGGCTTCAGGAAATCATCATAAACTTACTGAATAATGCCAGGCAGGCGCTGATGCAGGATGGAAAAATCGAAATCAGCTTATACAGTGTAAGCAAAGACCGTGTATGCATTGATATCCGTGATAACGGGCGCGGCATTCCGGATGAAGAACAGGATTTTGTATTCGAACCTTTTTACAGAGGGGAGAAGAAAAAGCTGAGGGTGCGCGGACTTGGTCTTGGCCTTCCATTCAGCAAGATGCTCGCTAAAGCCCAAAAAGGAGATCTGAGCCTTAAAGGCAGCAGCAGCGAGGGTACCATATTCACTATATCGCTATTGAAATCAAAATAAAGAAATCGGGCTGCCCTTTTGATGGACAGCCCGTCTGGTTGTTTGAAGAGGGTTTTGCTGTTGTCTCTGATCAAGCGCTAATCAAATATTTCTTTAAGTGGGAGCGGTGCTTAGTGAAATGGTGAACATGATAGTTAGGATTTAAGCATTAATAAGGCTGATAGCCCTCCATAACTGAACATGTCTTACCTGGCGCGGCAGGAATCGTCCCATTTCCTCTTCATTATAGCCAGTGTGAAGATTTTTTTCGTCAAATATAATCGGACGGCGCAGCAAGTCGGGATTTTTTTGAATGATGCTGCAAAGCTCATTTAATGGTGTATTATTAATATCGATTTTCATGTTCTTGAATTTTTTTGAGCGGGTAGAGATAATTTCATCAGTACCGCCTTCAGTTTTTCTTAAAATTTCTTTAATTTCGTTAACTGATAGAGGCTGTGCATATAAGTTTCTTTCTTTATAAGGAATATTGTTCTTTTGCAGCCAGGATTTTGCCTTTCTGCATGCAAGACTGCTTGGTGTAGTATAAATGTTTACCATTAAGATCGACTCCCTTATCATTTTTTAGCTATATCGCATTAAATAATTATTTGTATTTGTATATTCATCTGATACTAGTTACTTTACAGAATGATTGTGTCAGCAATATGTCAAGGAAAAGACATTTTAAAAAAAGGCAGAAAAAAAAAGAGCGGGGAATTGGAGTATAATGTTGAATGTGAAGTCTTATTTAGAAGGTTTTTGTTAAAATCATTGCTGATTTTGTTTATCGGTGTGAATCCGCGTGACTCCGGGGCGTATTAGTGTATAAGGCAGGGCGGCGGGAGGCTTGGCCGCCGGGACTTTTGCTTCTGGAGCGGAAATCAGCAGACAAGTTATCAGAGTCCTTTAAAAACAGTAATTTATATGCAAGGAGAATAAAAAATGGATAATCATTTAATGATAGAAAGTAATGGCTGCAGCAGTTATGACAGCTGATTTCTGGCTTCCTGTAAAGATTTCTATTCAAGTTGCTGCCATTTCGGGGCTTGCTGTATTTTGCATAGGAACGATGGCAGCAAGGTTAATGGCAAATAAGAAGTTCAGGGGGAGCATTCTCCTGGAAACTCTTTTCTTGCTTCCTTTAGTATTACCGCCCTCGGTAGTCGGGTTCTTGCTTATCATTTTTTTCGGGAAAAACAGTCCAGCTGGCCAGGGAATTGAATGGCTATTTCACCAGCCGATTATCTTTACATGGGCTGCAGCAGTGATTGCCTCCATTGTTGTAGCGTTTCCGCTGATGTATCAATCAGCTAAAACAGGATTTGCAGGGATCGATTCTGATATCGAAAATGCTGCAAGAGTGGATGGCGCAAATGAGTATAAGGTTTTTATATTCATATCTGTGCCGCTGGCCATAAAATCCATCATTTCAGGGGGGATCTTAAGTTTTGCTAGGGCCCTTGGAGAATTTGGCGCAACTTTGATGTTTGCAGGCAATATTCCCGGCAGGACACAGACAATGCCGACTGCTATTTATATGGCTATTGATTCAGGAAATATGGAAATGGCATGGATGTGGGTAGGAATAATGATCGTGATATCTTTTATCATGCTGCTGGCGGTGCATATTATCAAAGATTAAATTACGTGATGCCATGAAAAATCGCAGGTTTATATAGATAAGAGCTGCTAGTAAATAATGCAGTAGTGAATGGGTGGATTTGAAGTACTGTATGGTATAATCAACAGACAAATGAACTGAATGATGAAATGAGGAAAACTGTGTGCTGACATTTGAAGAAAAATTGAGTATTATTGAATCCTTTCCTGAACTGGAAAGAAAGGATGTCTCTCTTGGAAGAGTGAACTTTCATTATGAAGAAAGCGTGCATGAAAAGAAAATAGTCGTGCAGCATTTACACCCAAATGGAAATGGATTTGTCTACGGAGGGCATTTGCCAAAAGCAGCAATAGATCGCAAGGGTTATGTGAATATCCGTGATTATTCAGAATCGGAATTAAGGGAGATCATAAAAAAGAGTATAGGCTATCTTTCAGAGATTCATGAAGAGAAAGAGCAAGAGGATACGTACACCGATTTAGAAGGAGTTTGGACAAAACGGGGACAAGAAGAACTATCTCTGGTAAAAGAAGATTTACTGTGGAATATTTATTCCGGAAGCAATCTTGAAGATTGTTTTGAATCTCCTATTGAAGCTGAAAGGTACTTGAAAGAGGAAGGCTTCAGCAAGAAAGATTAAAGGCGAAAGAAGCAGAAAATAAGCGGAATTTGTCGTTAATAAATTTTCTGATTTTCTTGTTTTTTTAAGAAAAATCATGTTATACTATAGTCAATTATTTTTGTTCGGATTAAAGATTGATAGAAGGAAGTACATGTTACATGGTTTCCTCTTGAGACGTTATCCTAGATCAAGAATAGTAATATAAGGATTTTTTTCCAAACAGGAGGAAATACACATGGTACAAGGTAAAGTAAAATGGTTTAATGCAGAAAAAGGTTTCGGTTTCATCGAAGTAGAAGGACAAGACGACGTATTCGTACACTTCTCTGCTATTCAAGGCGAAGGCTTCAAAACTCTTGAAGAAGGCCAAGAAGTTTCTTTCGAAATCGAGCAAGGCGCTCGCGGACCACAAGCTGCTAACGTTCAAAAATAATTGAACTTTAAAAGACTCCCATTTGGGAGTCTTTTTTTTGAAAATCATCGATGATTTTCCTATTTCTATAGTTCATCAAAGCCATTATCAACAGAATTAATCTTCGTATATTGTCTTGATTTCTGCTCGAAAAAGTCGGACCTGCCCTTATCCGCATCCTCATAGGCTGCAATCCATTTCATCGGGTTTTGCCGATAGCCCTCAAAGGGCTTGCCGAACCCCAGCTGGCTGCAGCGGACGTTAGCGTAAAATTTGATATATGCCTCCAGGTCCTTCATCGAGATGCCATCTATTTTATCTCCAATGATATGCTTCCCCCATTCGATCTCAAGGCTGGCGGCTTTAATAAAGGTACTGCTTACAAACTGTTCAAATTCAGCTGTTCTGCATTCCGGAAATTCCCTCAGGATTTCCTGGAATATCTTCACAAATAAATCCACATGAAGCTGCTCATCCCGGTTAATATAATTAATCATCGTCGATGTTGCGACCATTTTTTGGTTTCTTGCGAGATTATAAAAAAATGCAAAGCCGGAGTAAAAGAACAAGCCTTCCAAAATAACATCAAAGACAATGGATTTAAGCAAGCTTTCAACACTGGGCTGCTCTGCAAAATCCTTATAGCCATTCATGACAAACTCGTTCCTGGAGACAAGGACGGGTTCACTTCTCCAAAACTCAAAAACTTCTTCCTGCTTCTTTGCTGTAACCAGACTGGATAAGACATACGAATAAGAATGATTGTGAATGACCTCCTGCTGAGCAAGTATAATCATCAAGGCGTTCAGGCTTGAATCTGTAAGATAATCTGCTACACGGCCAGCGTAATCAGTCTGAATGCTGTCCAGCAGTGCAAGAAGTCCGATTATCTTAAGAAAAGCTTCTTGCTCAATCTCTGTTAACTGGCTGAATTGCTTGATATCCTGTGACATGTTAATTTCAAAAGGCGTCCAAAAATTCCCGAGCATTCTTTTATATTTTGGATACGCCCAGTTAAAGGCGGTATCATCCCAGTTTAAGATATTGGAACTGCGGCCGTTTATAATGGAGGTTGACTTGTTGGGGGCACCATCATCCATAAGGGCACGTTTATTTACTTTGATTTTCATGAATTACACCTCTTCTTTTTTCATGTATATCCTGAAGCTTAACTGGAGCAAGAATCGCAATCTTCCAGATCACTTGATGTAGAGCGGATATAATATGTTGTTTTAAGACCTGATTTCCAGGCTTCCATATGATAGTTCAGCAGTTCTTTTGCTTTAATGGTGTTTTTAACATAAATATTGAAAGAAATAGATTGATCAATATGGCGCTGCCTTGCTGCATTTTGTTTAATGCTCCAAAGCTGGTCAATATGGAATGAAGATTTATAGTACCACGATGTTTCGCTGTTCAGGTCTGGAACCGTAACTGGGATTTTATAATCCTTTTTCTCTTCGGAAAATACCTTCAGGAAAATAGGATCAATGCTTGCAGTGCTGCCGGCTATAATAGAAGTGGTTGCATTTGGGGCGACAGCCATTAAGTAGGCGTTGCGGATGCCGTTTTTCATGACGTCCTGCTGCAAACCGGGCCAGTCCAGATCAGAATCGCGGTTTAAATAATCCCTTTTAGTAAAATATTCGCCAGTTTCCCAGTCGGAATGGCTGTAAACCGGGTATACTCCTTTTTCAGCCGCAAGCTCCATGCTCGCTTTGATTGTTAAGAATGCGATTTTCTCATAAAGCGCATCAGCATACTGAACAGACTCCATGCTTTCCCATCTTATTTTTTTCAGGGCAAGCAAATGGTGCCAGCCGAATGTTCCGAGGCCAATTGCCCGGTACTTTTTATTAGTCAATTGGGCTTGGGGAACAGGAATGCTATTTAAATCTATTACATTATCAAGCATACGAACCTGAATGGAAATCAGCCTTTCCAGCACATTGCCTGTTACTGCCTTTGCCAGATTTATAGATGATAGATTGCAGACCACAAAGTCTCCAGCCGTTTTGACTGTGATGATTTTTCCATCTTCTGTGTACTGCTCATGAATGCTTGTGGCACTCTGATTTTGGGCAATCTCCGAGCAAAGATTGCTGCAGTAAATCATGCCGGCGTGTGAGTTCGCATTTTTCCGGTTCACTTCGTCACGGTAAAATAAGAAAGGTGTGCCTGTTTCAAGCTGGCTTTTCATGATGCTTTTCATGATTTCAATTGCCGGTATTTCGATTTTTGAGAGTTCAGGGTTCTCGATGCAGAGTCTGTATTTTTCCCGGAAGGTTCCAGAGCCCCGCTGTTCATCATAAAAATCTTCGAGGGAAAATCCCATAACTGTCCGGACCTCATGCGGATCAAAAAGGAACCACGAGGAACGGGATTCGACTTGTTCCATGAATAAATCCGGCAGACAGATCCCAGTGAATAAATCATGCGTTCTGTAGCGTTCATCTCCATTGTTAAGCTTGGAATCCAGAAAGGGGAAAATATCCTTATGCCAGACATCAAGGTATACAGCAATGGCGCCCTTCCTCTGGCCGAGCTGATCTACGCTTACTGCAGTGTTATTAAGCTGCTTCATCCAGGGAATAACACCTGATGATACTCCTTTAAACCCCTTAATAGCGCTGCCTCTGCTCCTGATTTTACCGAGATAAACACCAATGCCGCCGCCGGATTTAGATACATTGGCAATATCGGTGTTGCTGTCATAAATGCTTTGAAGGCTGTCCTCAACAGTGTCTATGAAGCAGCTTGAAAGCTGTCCATAATTTTTTCCGGCATTTGCAAGAGTAGGAGTGGCAGCGGTCATAAATAGATTGCTGAGTGCCCAGTAAGCTTCCTTCACGTATTCAATTCTTTTTTCTTTTGATTCATTTGCCATAATCGTCATAGCAATAATTAAGAAGCGCTCCTGTGGCAGCTCCTGAATTTTTCCGTCAAAGTCTTTTGCTAAGTATCTGTCAGACAATGTTCTCAATCCTATGTAGGTGAACAGCTTATCCTTGTCTGGATCCAGCAGCTTTCCAATCTCTGTAATTTCTTCTTTTGAATATGAATCGATAAGCAAGGGGTGGAAAATCCCCAGACTGCTTAGATGGCTGATGAGGCTGTACAGAGAACCATAAGGTGCATCGGGACTATAGTTTCTGCTTGCAGCTGCCTCACTGCGCAGGAAGTTCAGGTACACTCTTGCACATACAAAAGTCCAGTCAGGTTCGATTTCTGAAATTAAGGAAAGTCCTTCTAAAATGATGAAATTAGCGATTTGTTCTTTGGAAATCCCGGTTCGGCCAAAGAGGATTTCCGTTACCCTTTCTTTGAAGTCCTCAGTTTTCAGGAAAGGAAAATCACGAAGAATTTCATCGAGGGAAGCGACTGCCTCCTTTTTCAATTCGTATTCCTCGTGCACGGATAGATCTTCAGCAGATAGTGCCTCTTTCATCTTGTTTTCCTCCTTTTGGATATAAAAAAATCCGCTCATGAATTGAGCGGATCAAACGATGTGATAAAAGAGAAAATGAAGACGGTGCTTTTAACCCATCGTTTCATCACCTCAATCCCCGAAGAATAAGAAACTTGGCAGGCAATAGGCAGGTCTCCTGGCTTATGTTCATCCTACTCTGAGTCCTTCCCGTATGAAAACATACAGTGGAAATCTCATTTCGTCACATTTACAGTTGCGGGGACAGCTCCGGGTTTACACCGGATTCCCTTTTCAGCCATTTCTGGCACCTATGCTGCGGTTCTATATATAGTTTTATGTATATGTTCATGTTCCATATCTAGTATATTGACTGATATAATCGTACGCTAACTTTATGGAAATATCAACTATGAAAATGATAAGAAGTTTTTTTAATTTTGGCTGTTTTCTTAAAGATAGCTGTTTTTATTGAGTTCTGTGAGGCAATCTCATTGTTAAATCAACTATCTTGTTCCATAAAAGCAAAGTTTACGAAAACATTGGCAGGAAAATGGCAGCAGCCAAATTTCTGTCAAAAAGAGAAGGGGAAACTTGAAAAAAATTAATAATTAAAGGACAATGAAGTTGTGATAAAATAGATGGAAAAGCTGTGCACCAAATTTGGGAAAGAGCTAAAATTCAATCAAGAACAAAAGGAGTAATAACGTGGAAAAAATATTAGTGTTCGGACATAAAAATCCAGATACAGATACAATTTGTTCAGCCATTGCTTATGCTGATCTGAAAAAACAGCTGGGCATGAATGCAGAACCCGTCCGCCTTGGTGAAATTAACGGAGAAACTCAATTTGCATTAAGCCACTTTAATATGGATGCACCGCGTCTTGTTGAGGGAGTTTCAGCTGAAGCGGATACTGTCATTCTGGTTGACCATAATGAACGCCAGCAAAGTGCGGATGATATCAATAAAGTACGGATTCTGGAAGTAATCGATCATCACAGAATTGCAAACTTTGAAACAAGCGATCCGCTATATTATCGGGCTGAGCCTGTTGGCTGTACAGCAACGATCTTAAATAAGATTTACAAAGAAAACGGCGTCAGCATTTCAAAGGAAATTGCCGGTCTGATGCTTTCTGCGATCATTTCAGATACTTTGTTATTTAAATCACCTACCTGCACGGACCAGGATGTTGCCTGTGCACTTGAATTAGCAGCAATTGCAGGAGTTGAAGCAGAGAAATACGGTCTGGACATGCTGAAGGCAGGAGCCGATTTAAGTGATAAGTCCATTGAACAGCTTATTTCGCTGGATGCAAAGGAATTCCAGATGGGGAATGTCAAAGCTGTAATTGCCCAGGTTAATGCTGTGGATACGAATGATGTTCTATCACAGCAGGATGAGCTTGAAAAAGCCATTTCTCAAGTCATAGAAGAACGCAGCCTGGATTTATTCCTGTTTGTGGTTACAGATATCCTGAACAATGATTCTGTTGGCCTTGCACTGGGCCGTTCAGCAGAATCTGTTGAAAAAGCCTACAATGTAACTCTTGCAAATAATACGGCAGTTTTAAAGGGAGTAGTTTCCCGCAAGAAGCAAATTGTTCCGGTATTGACTGAAGTTCTGACTGCTAATTCTTAAGATTAATAAAAGGGTGCATCTCGGTAAATGAGATGCACCCTTTTATTAATTGGGCTCCGCTATAGCTTAAATCTAGTTATGCCTGATGGCACATGAAGCGAAATTAGCCGGTTTTTTTTCTTAGTTAAACATTATCATTTTTCCAGATTGAGGCGCAGAGCGCAATTCTCATTCACTGGATGAATGGTCTTTTGTATCTTCCTTATCCCGTTCTTCCTGATTTTCCATTTTAATATCTTCCAATGGAAGTTCATCAATTGGCATAACAGTTTGATCTCTTTCCAGCTGTGTTTCTCGATCTTCTTTAAATGCCTTGGATTTTTCGTTTCTTTCGTCCAGGTACTTTTCTTTATCCTTATTAGTGCTCATAGCATATCTCTCCTTTTTAATGCGTTTTTTATCTTTTCCCCTATAAAAAATTGTCAAACACATCGTGCCTGCTCATTGATTGTTTTAGCAGGCGTTCACGGGCTAATAAAAAAATCATTGGAAGATATACTAGAAACAGGGAAGGCAAAGGGGTTTTTTGCATCCGGAATAGAGGTATACCTAAGGAGGAAGGAAGTGTTGGTGCTGGAATTTGTATTTATTCTTTTATACTTTGCGATCATTGCACTTGTTATAGAAATATCCGTGATTCTTTTTAATATGACAGGAATGAAGACAAAGGTGTCACGGTTTCAGGTGATTTCCATGCTGACTGGCACCGGATTTACAACAGATGAATCAAGTGCCATCATTGATCATCCAATTCGCAGAAAAATAGCTGCATTTCTAATTTTATTCGGAGCCTTTTCACTTGCAGTCATCATTTCATCCGTGAGTACCATCCTGTCTGATGATCTCAGGATACATGAACTCTCCATTATTTGCGGAGCATTGCTTGTCCTCCTTTTTATCGGCAAAACAAAATGGATTCAAAAACGCTTTGAAGGTAAAGTTACGAAGGAAATGGAGCAAAATTATCAAATGTATGAGCGTCCAATCAAGGACATTCTTTTTTTGGATGAAAATGATCTGGTGACCGACCTGGCGATTAAGGAAGGAAGCCCTTTAATCGGAAAAAGGGTGGGAGACATTCTTTCGGAAGATGATGATATTACTATCCTTTTTATTCAGAGAGGAGAAGTTCAGGTGCGTAAAGGCCTGCATGGCTCTACCATCAACGAGGGGGATCAAATTTATCTGTATGGAAATAAAAACGAAATTGAGGAGAAATTCGAGTCGGAAATAGATAAGAAAAATTGAAGCGATTCTTAATTATTTTTCTTCACTCTTCCATAACAGTTGAATTTTGCTGTTTTTGTCCGATAAAAAAATAGGACATTCGATGAGTGAGGGAGACAGATAATGAAGCTAACGATTGCAAGAAAACTGATTGGGGCCTTTGCTGTGGTATTGCTTTTGCTTGGAAGTGCCACTGCTTTAACAAACTGGCAGCTCGGAAAAATTGATCAAACCTATAAAAAGGTGTTCGATCAAAATATAAGAGACCTGATTGCTGTCAAAGATATGAGGGAATCTGTCATGGATCAGTCCAATCATATCAGAGGGTATTTAATAACCGGGGATGTAAATTTCATTAATGACTACAAAAAGTCAGTCAAGGTATTTGAGAGCACTTACAATAAACTCCTGAGCAGTACAGATGATAAAAAAGGAAAAAAACTGCTGAAGGATTTGAAGGATACCGATAAACAATATCAAGCTATGGTTCAAAGGGAAATTCTGTTCAAACAGCAAAATAAAGAAGAGACTTATGTAAGCATCGTTCAAACCTCTGCTGCCGGCATGGGGAAAAACTTTTCCAATAAAACAGGAAGGCTTGTTGAATACCAGAAGCAGAAAGTGGACCAGGCAAGAAAGAATGCACATGATAATTCGAGTCACATTCAGGCAATCATCTGGATTGTAAATGTTTTATCTGTCATCATTGGTATCGTATTGGCTATCAGCCTTGGAAGGTCTATCACAAGGCCAATCCGCATTGTTTCCGGCGATTTGAAGGAGCTGGCAGCAGGAAACTTGTCAGGCCAACTGATTTCGGTGAAAAACAAGGATGAAATTGGCGTTCTTGTCGGGGCGCTGAACCAAATGAAACAGGATTTAAGAAACATTATTGCCAGAGTCCAGGATTCCTCCCTGCAGGTTGCTTCAAGCAGTGAAGAATTATTGGCGAGTGCTGAACAAAGCTCTCAAGCAGCCCAGCAGATTGCAAGCATCACCCAGGACCAGGCTGGCGGGCTGGAGGGGCAATTACAGGAGTTTAACAAAGTATCGGATTCAGTTGATGAAATGTCCCATGGAATGGGCCAGATTGCATCAGACAGTGAGGAAATGCTTCATGCAGCTGAACTGGCAGGCCAATTAAGCCAAAAAGGAAAGAAATCAGTGGAAAGCATCGTAGCACAGATGAAAAAGATCGATGAGACAGTAAAGGATGCAACGCATTCTATCCATCAGCTCGGCAGCAGATCGAAAGAAATCAGCCATATTGTTGAAATGATTACTTCTATTGCCGATCAAACCAATTTGCTGGCACTGAACGCAGCGATAGAGGCGGCAAGGGCAGGCGAGCATGGAAAAGGGTTTGCAGTAGTGGCGGATGAAGTGAGAAAACTTGCTGAGGAGTCAAAAAAGTCCGCTTCCCAGATCCATGAAATGATTGGGCATATCCAAAGTGAGACATCAAGAGCAGTGGAAGCAATGAATGCTGGAAATAAACAGGTGTTTAATGGACTAGAGCAAACCAGCGAAGTCAATAACGCCTTTACCCAGATTTCAGGGTCGATCTCAGATGTATCAGAAAAGGTTGAGGATGTATCGTCATCGGTCAAGAATCTTTCATCAATAAGCGCGGGAATTGTTGGCGCTATACACTCTGTTAAAGCTATTGCTGAAAACAGTGTCATGGGGAGCCGGGAAAGCTCGGCTGCCACTCAGGAACAGCTCGCAACAATGGAAGAAATCACAGCTTCTTCAGCTACCTTGTCTCAATTATCAGAAGAGCTGCAAACACTTGCAGCAAAATTCACAGTGGAATAACATGTAAGGGTTCTTTCATCCGCCTTCTGGCTATTTAAATGAACCTGATTATTACTGCGGCAGTCAAATAAAAGGGAGGCCTCCATCTTGTCAAGATGGAGGCCTTATCCATTTTTCGGGAGCGATTCTGATAAGTTTTCTTTACAATATACGGCAGACTTTCTTTTTAAAAATGAATGTAATGAGTGGTACAGCCATACATATAGTAATCATGGCGTTTAAATATTAGGTGCTGCTGTTATATGGAGAAATAAAGATGCTTTTAAAGTCTCCTGTATGATAACCGTGTGCAGGATTCATATATATAAAGCATGGCCGGCAGAAGGCAGGGAGGAAGAGGCATCATGATATCAAGCTGGTTTTGGAGAATTGTGTTTGCTGCGGGTATTCTATTTTTAATTCCTTATTCATGGCCATTACTATTTGCCCTTGGCACAGCTGCCTTTCTTGAAAAGCTGATTGTCTTTATAATCCGCTCTTGGGGGCTGAATAGATTTTGGGCTGTTTTACTTACTTTTGTCTGCTATATTGGAGGATTGCTGTCTGCCGTTTACTTTGCTGTTTCAGTGCTGGCAGGCCAAATCGCCACGTTCGCAGAAAAGCTGCCCCGTTTAATTAAAGAACTTTACTACTCTGCCATTTTGCCTTCAGTTGGACAGTGGGATAAATATTCCGAGAAACTGCCTGCAAATGTCATTTCTTCAGCAGAACGGGCAGTTGAAGGGGGCATCCGCTCATTGGAAGCCTTCCTGCAGGAACTCATGCAGGGTACCGTACAGATAGCTGCGCTTGTTCCGGGCTTTTTTATCGATTTTTTAATTTACGTAATCGCCCTGTTCTTATTTTGTCTGGAATTCCCATTAATAAGGAAAAAGGCGAAGAATCTGTTGAAGGAGACAACCTATCAAAAGATTTCTCTTGTCTGCAGCGATTTGAGTAAAGCAGCCATAGGTTTCTTGAAAGCACAGGTGTTTTTAAGCTTCATTACTTTTCTCCTTGCTTACACCGGATTATGGATTCTCGGGGTACCATTTACACTTCTGCTTGCTATCTTGATTATTTTGGTAGATATTCTTCCAATACTGGGAACTGGCTCAATGCTGGTGCCATGGGCAGTAATAGCAATCATTCAGGGAAACGGGAATTTAGGAATCGGGCTTATCATTTTATTTATCAGCATTACAGTGATCAGAAGAATTATCGAGCCAAAGGTGTATTCAGCAAATCTTGGTTTAACTCCCATAGCATCGCTTATCAGCTTATATTTAGGCTTAAAGCTTATGGGTTTTATCGGTCTCTTTATTGGGCCTGCTGCGGTCATTGTCTTTGAAACGCTTAAAAAAGCAGGCTTTATAAAACTGAAAATTAAAATGTAAGATTTAGCCCTTCCTGCACGTGGGCCGCGAAGCTCTTAATAGAACGCGGCAAATATGCTAGTATAGTTAATATACTGTCTGCATATTATCCATTCTTGTCTGCAGGAAGGGAGGGAATCAATGGCGAAATCCATTATACTTTTTGTTCTGGCGGGTATTGCTGAAATTGGCGGAGGCTATCTGATGTGGATCTGGATTAAAGAGGGGGCATCATTCTGGCTTGGTATGATTGGCGCAATTATACTTGCAGTTTATGGAGTCATTCCTGCGTTTCAAAGCTTTCCATCCTTTGGAAGGGTGTATGCAGCATACGGAGGGGTGTTTATCATTCTGTCGCTGCTGTGGTCATGGGCACTTGAAAAGAAGACTCCGGATCTGTATGATACGGCCGGTGCAATTTTATGCCTGGCTGGAGCTGCCATTATCTTATGGGGACCGAGAAATATTTAGAGAGCATTGTATTGCAGGGCTGTTAAAGAAAGCGCCTTGCTTATAATTGGCGAAAAAGCAAAGAACCCGTACCAGCCGGTACGGGTTCTTTTTGCTTTAAGATACAATTTCAGTTTGCTGTACAACAGGAAACTCCATGACTTCAGAAACTTCAGCTGTGATTTTTGCTTTTTTGTAAATTTCAATGTACCGGATATGATGTTCTTCCATATCCGTGATTTTGAAATGGTAATCACCCTGCTGCAGGATATCCCCCTGCCTGGATTCATAGTTTTCCGTGAGCATCCAGCCCCCGATTGTATCGATATCTTCATCTGAGATCTCAAGTCCAAGGAGGTCATTTACCTCACTGATCAGAACCTTGGCATCCAATATATAATGATCTTCTTTCAATTTGCGGATCATCGGTATTTCATCCAAATCAAACTCATCGCGTATGTCACCTACGATTTCTTCTAGGATGTCTTCCACAGTAACCAAACCTGAAGTACCGCCGTATTCGTCCATTAATATCGCCATGTGAATACGTTCCTTTTGCATTTTAAGCAGCAGGTTATGGATGGGAATGCTGTCGATTACCCTGATAATTGGACGTACGAATTTTTCTATGGTTGTATCAGCTGGCTTTATTCGATCCGAAATCATTTCGGTGAAAAATTCCTTCACATTCACCATGCCGATTACGTGGTCCTTATCACCTTCAATGACAGGGTAACGTGTGAATTTTTCTTCCTTCATTGTTGCAAAGAAGTCCTCGAGAGTATCTTCGATGGATAATGCGGCAATTTCTGTCCGAGGCACCATGATTTCCTTAGCAATGCGATCGTCAAATTCAAAGATTTTATTCACATACTTAAACTCAGATTGGTTAATTTCACCATTTTTGTAGCTTTCGGATAAAATGATGCGCAATTCTTCCTCAGTGTGAGCGAGTTCATGCTCTGAAGCGGGCTGTAAGCCAAACATTCTTGTAATCAATCCTGCAGACTTATTCAGCAGCCAAATAAATGGATACAATATCTTATAAAACAGGATTAATGGTTTTGCAGTGAGCAAGGTGATTTCTTCCGCCTTTTGGATTGCAAGTGTTTTTGGAGCCAGTTCCCCTATTACCACATGGATAAAGGTAATAAAGGCAAAGGCCAAGACAATCGAAAGAAATTCTGCTGCTGTCTCGGGAACGTTTAACTTATGAAATAAAGGAGCTAAAATATGTTCGACCGTCGGTTCTCCCAGCCACCCGATTCCAAGCGCCGTCATTGTGATTCCCAGCTGGCAGGCTGACAAATATTCATCGAGGCTTGAAATGACTTTTTTTGCCTGGAGTGCGTTATTTTTTCCTTCTTCAATCAGCTGTTCAATTCTTGAACTTCTCACTTTGACTATCGCAAACTCCGAAGCTACAAAAAATGCTGTCAAAGCAATTAAAATGGCAATAATAACCAAGTTTATTATGTCCAATAGTCTCCCTTTATCCGCCGGAATGGCGAATAAGGAGTCCACCTCCTATAAATTAAAAATATAGTTTGAATCAATTACTTATTTTTTAGCTCCGTTTAAGCTCTCTGCTGATTTTTTGGTCTTTTCATGACACATGCTGCCTGGCACTCCTGCCAAATGCGGCGGGGTTCCTGCAGCAGAATTCAGCAAACTAGATTAACAGAGCCTCGTTTCAAGACAGGCAAATACGTTCTGATAGGCGAAAGAAGGGCAGTATGTTCATTTGCATAACAAGCGCCTTTACTTTTCCGTCCGTACAAAGCAGGCTTTGCCAGCTTATAGAAACATGCAATTTTTAATATCCCATCTTATCACCTCATCCGCAAATTAAGTAAATATCTTTATTATAGAAAAAGTATAAAATACCGTCAAATCGCTTAAATATCCAAAAAGAAGCTTATAACATAATATATGGCCGCTTTCTCCTCTATATTAGCTTTTTTTAGCGATTATGACAGACTGATCAATTAATTTTACGCTCAGCTTACGTTTTCTGCAGTTTTGGTCAAATTGCTGTTCACCACTGCAGGTATGAGAGTTACGCGCAAAGAAGCAGGAAGTTTTAAACCCCCCACGGGTGCAGGACCTGCCGCTAAAAATAAAAAATCAGCAATAACAGGTGCGTTTGTTATAGAGTATTCAAAAAATAGCGAAGATGAATAGGGAGTTAGACTAAATAAAAATAACCGCCATAACATGTAAAGAGGGACAAGGGAGGCTTACCATTTATATGCTGGAGAAGATAGGTGCAATGATCGCGGGCAGCACTTTACTTGCAGTCGGGATTAATTTATTTTTGGCTCCTTATCATTTACTTGACGGGGGATTGATCGGGATCGGTCTTTTGATTAATTATTATTCAGGATTTCCAGCAGGGCTCAGCATGCTCCTGGCAAGCATCCCCCTTTATCTATATGCTTGGCGGAACGAGAAAAAACTTTTTTTTAACAGTCTGCATGGGCTGCTGTTTTCATCTATATTCATCGACCTTTTTGCCGGTAAGAAGGTACCCTGGGATTTGCCCTTGTTTGCCAATGCTGTAATAGGGGGAGCCATCATTGGGCTTGGGATAGGATTGATGCTCCGGTATGAAGTCAGTACGGGAGGAACTGACCTGCTGGCACAAATCATTTCCAGTAAAATGGCAGTGAATGTAGGCGTTGTTATATTCATCATTGATGGAGCAGTGATTATTTGCGGACTTGGACTGGTGGGTATCACTATTTTCTTGTATTCCTGCCTTACCATATTAACCGTAGGCCTTTTAACATCGGTCACGATGATGGATGTCTCAGGAAAATTGCAGGACTAATTTCTTAAAAATTGTCTTGCAGCAGGATGAGAGGGAACCAGCAGGGAATAATATATTAGCGTATATTTTTCTATTATCAGGGAAACTGATTTGGTCGAAATTAATATTACATGTTTTAACATGTGAGATCCTGGGAATGTAGTTTGTAAACACATAAATAAAATACTGAGGTGAGATGATTGGAGAATGAACTGATTTTGAAATTTAGAAATAAAGGAGTGAAAATTGAAAAAACTAAGTCCAGGAATGAAATTTTTTCAAGTGTCTTTCAGTCCGATCCTTCTTTACTGGCTTTTCAGGCTTCTATTTTTGCGGACCGTCTCTCATGCATTCATACTGATAAACAAAAAGTTAATGAGTTTTAACATTCAGCAGCATGCCTGATAAATTGGTATGCTTTTTTATTGTCTGCTAAAACGGGATGCTGATAGTGAATATTAACAGGTAAATGACAGTAGTATTATTAAAGGACAAAATATAAATATTTGCAAAAAAAATGAAGCAGCCTTATTGTGAAAGAGAAACAATAAAGAATAGGGAGTTAATTATGTCTGAGTTTATCATGAAGATATTAGAATTCTTTTCCGGACTGGGCTATTTTGGAATCATGCTCGGCCTAATGATTGAAATTATTCCTAGTGAGTTTGTTCTTGGCTATGGGGGGTTTTTGATTGGCAAGGGAGATCTTAATTTCTTTTTGGCCACTGTCTTTGGCGTTGCAGGCGGTACTATTGCCCAGCTGTTTTTATATTGGGCTGGTTACTTCGGTGGCAGGCCATTTCTTTTAAAATACGGGAAATACATATTGATTAAAGAAAAACAAATCGATATGGCAGAGAGGTGGTTTGAAAAATATGGAGTAGGCGTCATTTTCTCTGCACGTTTCATTCCTGTTGTCAGACATGCCATCTCCATACCTGCAGGCATTGCGAAAATGTCCTGGGCTAAATTCACTTTGTATACCGTGGCCGCCCTCATCCCATGGACTGTACTGTTTTTGTATCTTGGGATGGCATTGGGGAGCAACTGGAAGGATATTAAAGAAAAAGCTGCTCCAATTGTGCTGCCGGTCATGATTTTGGCATTTGTAATCGCGGCTGTTTATTTTGTCTGGAAGAAAAAGAGAACACCGCCAATTGTGACAGTTCCAAGGAAAAAGAAAGATTAAAAGCATATCCCCAGCAGGGTTTTTATGCATGAATACTTGCTATAATTAGGATAAAAAAGGAGCAGCCAGTGATGGCTGCTCCTCTTATTGATAAATATTATAATTCAGCCGAATATTCCTCTTGCAGCGGAAGCTTTTCCACCTTTTTCGTTACTTCGATAAACTTAATGGAGTGGTCTTCCATTTCCAGTACCTTAAAGCAGAACGAGTCACTTTCAATAATATCACCGATGTTAACATCATAATTTTCTGTCAGGATCCAGCCCCCGATAGTATCTACATCTTCCTCGTTCAGGTGGATGCCAAGGAGGTCATTGACTTCTTTCACAAGTAATTTTGAATCAATGATATAGTGTCCGTCTTTAATTTTCCGGATGGAAGGCACTTCATCGATGTCAAACTCATCCCTTATATCTCCGACAATTTCCTCAAGTATATCTTCGACAGTTACAAGACCGGATGTACCGCCATATTCATCCATAAGGACAGCCATATGAATTCTTTCTTTTTGCATTTTTAAAAGAAGGTCGTGAATGGGTGTGTTTTCCATGACTCTAATAATTGGCCTTATATATGAATCCAGTGTTTCAGAGGCAATGTTTTTCTTTTTTACAATGTCAGAAAATACTTCTTTAATGTTAATAAGCCCGACAACATGGTCTTTATCACCTTCAACGATAGGGTATCTGGTGAATTTTTCCTCTTTGGCGGTGTTAATGAAATCCTGTATGGTGTCATCCTTAGCCAGGCTGACAATTTCAGTCCGTGGAACCATGATTTCTTTAGCTATTCTGTCATCAAATTCAAAGATATTATTCACATATTTAAATTCCGATGAGTTTATTTCGCCGCTTTTATAGCTGTCTGATAATATAATACGCAATTCTTCTTCAGAGTGAGCGATATCACTTTCTGCAGCAGGCTTGAGCCCGAATGCACCTGTCACCACCCGCGAAGAATGGTTCAATATCCAAATGAAAGGAAACATGATTTTGTGAAAGAAAATCAGCGGTTTTGCAATCAGAAGACTAACCTGTTCAGATTTTTGTATGGCGACCGTTTTCGGAGCCAATTCACCGATCACCACATTAAGGAAAGTGACGACAGAAAAGGCAATCAGAAAGGTGAGGACTTGTACAATGCTGTTCGGAATATCCATTTTCTTAAGCAATGGTCCAAGGATGTGCTGAACGGTGGGTTCCCCCAGCCAGCCAAGGCCAAGGGCCGCAATTGTAATTCCGAGCTGTGTGGCAGATAAGTATTCGTCCAGATTGGTGGTCACCTTTCTGGCTGCCATGGCTTTCGGGTTTCCTTCCTCCACCAATTGATCAATCCTTGATCCTCTAACCCTGATGATGGCAAATTCAGAAGCTACAAAAAAAGCTGTAAGAGCAATTAAAAAGACGACTAAAAGTAAGTTTATTATGTCCAAAAACGCTGGGACCGCCCATTGGGAATTGAATCTGATAACAGTTCAACTTCCTTTACAAGCTGTCCCGGTCACCTCCCGGGGCAATGAATGATATTTATACGTGGTGCTGTACTGCTTTTTAAGGGCTGTTCATATTAAATGGCCTCATAAAAATAGGTTCGGCTATTCCTGCTTGCTGATATAACCGGCGCGATTTCACCGCAAGGCCTCTTGAACCTTCCGTTTAACCGCCAATAAAATTATTTGCCTGCTAGCTTTATTATTCTATTGTACTGCGCATTTTATTTCATGAAGGATAGGGCTTGTCTAGTTTGTAACTAGTATAAGGAAAAAGATATGCACCAGTCAAAGGTTACGGTTTCCCGGCATAGAAGGCCTCTTATTTTGAAATACCCCTAATCAGGCAGGAATAAACGATTTGGAACAGGATTGGGGGAAGGATATAGGTGAATCCGTCCATAAAAAAACAGCTCCAATGGAACTGCTGATTTTTATGGATGTATTTCATAATCCAATCCTGGTTTAACACATGGAGTATGTATGGTAAAAGTCGTCAGTGAAGCAGAAGAGGTACAGCTTAATGTGCCGTTGTGTTTTTCGATAATTTCCCTGCAGACAAATAATCCAAGTCCTGTGCCTGTTTTTTTCGTGGTGGTAAATGGTTCGAATATAGTAGAAATAATGTCATCCGGAATTTTCGGACCATTGTTTGCAATATGCAGCGTAAGATAGCCTTCAGGGTTTTCCGCGGCGGTTATGCTTATGGATGGCAAATTGATACTTGAAATGACATCCAGTGCATTTAGAATGATATTGATGAAAACCTGTCTGAATTCTTCTTTAGCTCCATTGATATAAATCCCGTCTGGAATACTGACCGAGATGGCAGCATTCACCTCAAGGATGGCAGGATACAGGAACTCAATAACTTCATGGGCTAATTCACTCACAGAAAAGAGTTTTGCTTCATATACCATGCTTTCTTTTTTGGATAAATTCAGAAATTGGGTAATCCTATAATTGAGCTGTTCCAATTCTTTTGAAATGATATCCAAATATTTGATTTCAGTATTCTCTGACTGCAGAAGCTGAACAAATCCCATGATTGAAGTAAGCGGATTCCTGAATTCATGAACAAAGCTAGACGTCATCTGCCCGAGCAAGGTGAGCCTGTCCTTATGGGTTTGGCTCAGAAAATTATACTGTGATTCTATAATTTGTGTTTTTAGCTCTGAATAGTGTGAAACCGTGTAAAAAATGCACTTGTCAAAACATTCATTGATCCGCAGCAGCACATTACAGAGCTCTTCAGGGGATTTTTGCAATTCTGTCAGCCGGCAATAAATAATGGATCTGCCCAGTGAACAGTTGTGAATAAATTCATCAATATGTATATTTGCTTTGTAACGTTCACCGGCAACAAGATGGGAGTAGCTTTTAATATACTCGTCCACCAAGTTTTCCGGCTCACTTAGGGACTTGATGATTAAATCAAAAAAACGCTCCACATTTTCCGCGATATTCTCCATATATGGGTCATATGAGGAAATGTTGATCCTCTCATTCCATTCTGAAACAATACTTTCCTTATAGAAAATTAAAAAGTCAATAAATGTTTCATTAATAAACACCATTATGGCCTCCGACTAAGGTAAATTATAAGATCATTTCGTCCTAGTCCTAGTTCTAATTCTATAGTATAGAAAAAAAACCCTTTTTAACAGATAAAAATGTTCTTCAGTTTAATATTTTTAAGGAATAAAGTCAGTTTCTGCAGAAATTTTGTGCTTGTAAATTCCTGAAACAAGTAGTATATTTCTTTCGAGGATAAAAAAATATAGTAATCCACAAGGGGAGCCCTAACGGCTGAGAGTGAGCGATTGAGTTCAGACCCTATGAACCTGTTAGTTAATGCTAGCGTAGGGATGTGGTTTTGGATAAAAGCAATAAAGGGAATCCATTACCGCCCTGTATTGCTTTTTTTGCGTTTGCAAAAAAAACATGCAGGCAGGCTCTTGTAAGCTTCTCACTGGGGAGAAGGAGGAAAAATATGCAAAATAAGACATTGTTTATGGTTGAAGTGGCTGTATTTGCTGCTTTGGCACTGCTGCTTGATTTAGTATCTGGTTTTATCTTTTCAAGAATATGGCCTCAAGGAGGTTCGGTGTCCATAGCGATGGTCCCGATCTTTCTGATGGCATACCGCTGGGGTGTAAAAGGAGGGGTTGTGACAGGGCTGCTTTTGGGACTTCTCCAAATCGTTATTGGAAGCCCGGTTATTGCTCATCCTGTGCAGGGGTTTCTTGATTACTTCCTTGCATTTTCCCTCGTGGGAATATCAGGGATATTTATGAACAAAGTTGTCACCAGCTATAAAGAAGGCCATACCGGCAAGGGGAAAATGTACGGAATAGCCGGCATCCTTCTTGGAAGTTTTCTGAGATTTTTGTGCCATTTCACTTCAGGCATTGTATTCTTTGCGTCATATACGCCTAAAGGACAGAATGTGGCTGTTTACTCACTGGTTTACAATGGCACGTACATGCTGGCAAGCTTTATCCTGTCAGCGATTATAGTGGTGCTGTTATACTCGGGAGCTTCAAAGGTACTGATCAAAAAGTCTTACCAGGCATAGTATGGTGATGGTTTTTTTATCGGCATGTAATGATGTTCCTCGGGAAATATTACTGTGCTTTTGTTAATGCTGAAATCCTGTTTTTTTCCGCTTGTTGGCTGAAGCGGGAATCAGCAGATGAAATAGACGCAGCCCATATATTACGTAATGGGCATGCACATGACTGTATATACAATGATTCTGTCCCAAAAGAAGATAGGGGCTCGCTTAAATTTAGGCGAGCCCCTTTTTGTCAATCTACTGGACGGTCTTCAAATGGATATTTTACAATGGCGGGCGATTTCGGATCAGCTATTTCATAAGCTGACGAGCCGACAATCTTAGCAACTTGAAGCAATTTCTTTTTATCGATTTTATCCAGTGTATCTGTCGGCTGGTGATACCATGGTTCGACAGGCGAATGAATGAACAAGGCAGAAGGGATGCCAAGCTCATGGAACGGCTGGTGATCACTGCGGCCCAATTCACCGTAAGGAATGGTTTCTTTGAATATTTGGTAGCTGTATTTTGCACCAAGATCTGTCACCAGGTTTTTTTTGCCGTCAATTGTATACATGATCAAGCCTCCGGCTGGCTTGCCTTTACCTGCATCACGTCCGCCAATCATGTCCATCTGAAAGTGCGCTACCATCCGGTCTGTATCTGTCTTTGGAAGGTGTGCAGCATAGTAGGATGATCCGACAAGGCCTCTTTCTTCAGAGCCGAATGTCAGGAAGCGGATTTCGGTATCTGTTTTTTCTTTGGAAAGTACTCTTGCCAGTTCGAGGACAGCTGATACTCCGGAAGCATCATCATTAGCTCCGGGTCCGCCGTGTACAGAATCGTGATGGGAGCCGATGGTGATAACCTGGCCGGTTGACTTTTTGGAAGTGGGTTTCATGCTGGCGATAACATTGTAGGAGGTTTTTTCTATTTTTTGGATATCAACGTCCAGAGTCGCAGTGAGCTGTTCTGTTTTTAGCTGCTCTATAATCTTCAGCCCGGAAGACCGTGTGATGGCAACAGCAGGAATATTTTGCCCCTCGCCGGCCTGTCCAAATTGATTGCCTTCTGCAGAGTTGTTAAACATAATAACTCCAGCAGCTCCTTTGGCGATAACATTTGCGATTTTCTCAATGAAAGGAATGTCTCCCCGCTCAACCAGTGCGATTTTCCCTTTTACATCGCCAATTTCTTCTGGCTTTGCTTTGCCTGCATATACGAGTGGGGCAGTAACTTTTCCGCTTCCGCTTCCGCTGAATGCATACGGTTTTTCTTCAATATCCTGGCCGGCAATTTTTGCATATGCGTGATTTGTTTTAAAGTCATAAATAGGGAAAGGCTGAATTTTTGTCTTCATGCCAAGCTTCTTAAACTCATTTTCTATGTAATGTACAGCCTTCAGCTCCCCTTCAGTTCCAGCTTCACGGGGCTGTTTCGAAAGCAATGCAATGGTGTTGTACATTCTGTCTGCACTGAGTTTCTTAAGGAAGCTGCTTTGTACGGTTTGCTCATGATGGACAACCGGCTTCTTTGCAGCTGTAGCCTGTACGGTCCCGCCAGTCAGGACTAGTCCTGCAGCGAGTGCTAATCCCATAGATTTACGCTTCATAAAATTCCTCCTCAATTAAATAAAATTCTTCTTAATTATTATAGATGACAGAATATTTGTAAATTTAATTAATTCAGCAAATTTTGCAGATTTTCCGGAAGAAATGTTTGATAGTCTCGGAAAAGGTCGGAAAGATAGGGGAAAAGGCCAGCAGGAAATGGCAGCATTTGTCCGAATGGAGAAAAAACATTTTGGGTGCAATTGAAGAAAAATAAGGCTAAATGGCTAGTATAAGAGATTTAATTTAAATGTGAAAAGATAGCAAATTATCCAGTGCAGCAAAACCACCCAACTGAGGATGAAAGCTTTTATGGCACCATAGTGTTCCGTTCTAATCCCAATGACTTCTATATGTTTGTCACAGCTTTAATTAGCTGTACATAAGACCTGTGATCTCTCTGGAGCAGATATATAAGCCATCCGGAATTCATTCTTATTTACATGAAAGTCCTCTTCTGGAAAAAGAAGAAATGTAATTTTAGTTTTTAGAAGAATATTTCTTTCTATTTTCTTTTGTTATGTAATATAATGATAAATATCAAATGTAAATGATAATCATTTTCATATCATTAATTGACAAGATAATCTGTCATTGCGCTATTTTAGAACCAGGCTTCCAGTTGGGCTGCCTGTAATCCATATTAAAAAAACATATATTGAGATACATTTTTCACTGTTTGGGGGGATCAGCATGTTAACAGGCTTAAAGGCAGGGGAAAAAGCAGTGGTTTTTAGCATGGTAAAGACAAACCAGCTAGTGAGAAGAAGGCTGCTTGATTTAGGGATTTGTGAAGGCTCTGAGGTTTGCCTTAGATGCATCATGCCATTTGGCGGACCTTATATGATAGAGTGCAATGGGCAATCAGTTGCCATCAGGCGCAGAGATGCTAACGAGATAGAAGTAGAGCGGGAATTGGCATGAGCATTGCACTGCTTGGAAACCCGAATACAGGAAAAACCTCACTATTCAACCACTTAACTGGTTCATATGAATATGTAGGAAATTGGAGCGGCGTAACGGTAGAAAAAAAGGTAGGCACATTAAAGCATTCAAGCGGAAAGATTATTGATTTGCCAGGCGTATATACTCTCAATCCCCTTTCGCGCGATGAAGGTGTTGTCACTCAGTTCTTTTTGAATGAAACGTGCAGGACTGTGCTGAATATACTGGATGCCTCCCAGCTAGAAAGAAACCTTCATTTGACCATGCAAATCATGGAATATGGAAAGCCTATTGTTATTGGTTTGAATATGGGTGATGTTGCTGATAAACGAGGCATTAAAATTAATGCAGGTAAGCTGAGCTCCATTTTGGGATCGCCTGTTGTTCCGATAACCGCAAGAAATGGGTCAGGGTGTGACGAACTTGCAGAGGTAGTCGTTCAAGAAAACGTGCAGGTTCCTTTAAGTTCTTTCATTGATTATGGACAAGCGGTCGAGGAAGGCATTGTTCTTTTGGGAAAACAGCTGCCTGAAACACGATTATCTGTCCGATGGCTGTGCCTTCAGCTGCTGGAAGGGAATCCTGATGTAAAGCATTATCTTGAGCAATACGCTGATCATCAATGGCTTGAGGAGTTCATTTCTGTAATCAATCAAAAAGTCATAGCTGCCGGGAATTCGAAAAGCGCTGAATCTTATATATATGAAACAAGGCAGAAGAAGATAAAAGAAATCATTCATGAAGTAATGGAGCGCAAAGAGACGAAAACACTCACCTTGACAGATCGTGTGGATGCGATTGTGACAAACAAATACCTTGGCATCCCTATTTTTTGCGGCGTCATGTATCTCATGTTTATGCTGACTTTTGACTGGTTTGGCTTTCCATTATCCAATGCCCTGGATGCCTTCATGTCAGGTCCGCTGACTAAAACGATTACCCTGATCCTGAATGCAGCAGGTGCATCCGGTTTTATTAAATCGCTTATTTTGGATGGAATTGTGGCCGGTGTGGGCGGAGTGCTTGTATTTGTGCCACAGATCTTTATTTTATTCTTATTTATATCCATCCTTGAGGATTCGGGCTATATGGCACGGGTGGCTCTGGTAATGGACCGGCTGATGGAATCTGTCGGGCTGAACGGAAAAGCATTCATTCCCATGATAATAGGATTTGGATGCAACGTGCCCGGGATCATGTCTGCAAGAACAATTGAACAGCCTAAGGAAAGGCTGCTGACTATCCTGCTTACACCCTTAATGTCCTGCTCGGCCAGGCTGCCCGTTTATACACTTTTTGCCGGCGCGTTCTTTGTGCACAATAAGGCTTTAATCGTATTATCGCTTTATTTGCTAGGAATAGCAGTCGCACTTGTTCTGGCAAAGATATTTTCTTCCACCATTTTAAAAGGTGAAAGCTCCTTTTTTGTAATAGAGCTGCCGCCGTATCGCATGCCTCAGGGAAAAGCCCTTTGGAGAAGCACGTGGGATAAGGGAAAAGGCTTTGTTAAAAAGGCTGGAACATTCATTTTTGCAGGCTCCGTTTTTATTTGGCTGCTTTCTAATTCCGGCCTGTCCGGATGGGGAGTGAATATGGATGATAGTTTCCTTGCCATGATTGGCGGTACGGTCGCTCCCCTGCTGGCACCATTAGGATTTGGGACCTGGCAGGCTGGAGCATCGCTGATTACTGGATTTTTAGCAAAAGAAGCGATTATATCATCGATGAATATCATTTACCATACTTCAGGAGATGTTCGCCTGCAGGGATTGCTGGGTGATTTCTTTACACCGCTATCAGCATATAGCTTCATGGCATTTATCTTATTGTATATCCCTTGCCTGGCTACTACTGCGACTATCTTCAAAGAAACCAACTCTAAGAAATGGACGTTTTTTGCTGTTGTGTATGCTTTAATACTTGCCTACATCATTTCGATTGCCATTTATCAAGGAGGAAAATTATTTTTCTGACAGGAGGCAGCTTCATGATTAATTTCATTTTAGGCGCATTGATCATTGGATATGCATCATGGGCCATGTATAAATTCATCAGCAAATCTAAACAGGGAAAATGCGGTGCTTGTGCTTTAAAGAAGTCTTGTTCATCAGATTGCAGTACAGGCCCGTTAAAAAAATAAATGTGTTTTAAGCTGCCAGTACATGGCGGCTTTTATTTCTTGGCAGAGGCCTTAAAAGGCGGTGAGAGTGTGAATAAGCAGGATATTATTGAGATTGTCTCGGACAAGATCAAGCTTGTCAGGGTGGAAATGGGTTATACACAGGATAAAATGGCGGAAATAATAGGGCTGTCAAAAAAAACTCTGGTTCAAATTGAAAAAGGCAGAACCCAGGCTGGCTGGACGGCAGTGATTGCCATATGTGCGCTTTTTCGCGAAAGCGATGTTATACAGTCTTCCTTTGGAGGAGATCCGCTTGAAGCGGTTGAAACGGTCGCCAGGGCTGGTGCTGTTTTTAAAAATGAAAAAACAATGGGCGGCAAGGTCTGGTGGAAGGAGGTTTCTGCCAAATACGGATTTGTGCTTCAGCAAAATATAATCAGCCAGCATTACCGTATATTGGATGAGGATAATTACCGGCTTTACAGTACAGCCGACAAACTAGATGCAGTACAAAGGTACCAAGAGCTGGTGAACGGGATGCAGAATAAACCAAGTTGAATTTGATGCAGATAATCGGCGGCTGCATGGTGCTGATGCAGCCGCCAGTCAAAAGCAGAGCCTTTTGGAAACAGAAGTTTAGATAGGGGGATGTTAAGCACTATTTAGCTATCAGGACAGGACAAGATGCATCCTTAATTATGGAGCTCCCGGTGCTACCCGTGAACAATTTTTGAATCCCCGATTTTCCGCTGTTTCCGACTATAATCACATCAGCACCAATTCGCTCAGCATAGCTGGTGATGCTTTCTACAGGATTCCCTTCGAGTATTTCAAAGTTCCCGTCAACGCCGTTTTCGCTCAGGATACTTAAGCGGTGGCTTTCTGCCGCTGTCACACTATTTGAAACTACAAGATGTGTATCAGCACCTCTGTTAAAATTATTCTCTACCGGCAGCACAGGATGCATTTGAGTCGGATCAATATAATAGCCGTCATTTGCTAATCCGGCAGATCCTGGATTCCCCACGGCTCTTTGCTCTACTCTTTCATTATAAACATGGACAATAGTAAGATTGGATTCAGGAATTCTTTCTTTGAAGTAAATTCCGTATTCGATGGCTCTTTTTCCTTCATCACTGCCGTCATAGGCAACTACAATTTGTTTAAAAGCAATGGACATATTTTTCATCTCCTGACATGAATATTTATTAGGCTCTGCCTGACTTGCCTGGTGATTGCCGCTTTAGATGCCAGACTTTCCGGAGTCTAATGACTCTGCTGCAATCAGCAAAGTGCTTAAGCAAAGCCAAAATTCGTATTTTATTGATTAATTTTTTAATACCCCATTTTACGGAAATTATCCATGTTCCCTGGAAATGATGAAAAAGATAAGGGATTTTGGGTAATGTTAAAAGGTAAATGGGCATAAAATCGGATTTTTCCGACACATTTAGAACAGTATGAGAAAAAAGTACCATTACATATAGGAAAAAAAGCAATATAATTGTGGCAAGCGAAGTGAAAAGGGGTGGTTGAAATATTACATGCCAATGTTCACCCGACCATAAGACGATGCCTGCAGCACTTGGATGTCATCGGGACGGACCATAAAACAAGGCAATTAGTGTATATGTATATGGAGACATTATGCAGGGAACTCGCCACCGGGGAATCGAATCAAATAAAAGAGGCAAAAGTACAGAGGCCCTTCATTCTGTAATGACATAAGATGAATCCTGCAAAGCAGCCGTTTAAATCGCGGCTGCCTTTTTTTGTCCGATATGAACGGCTGCAGCAGAAAAATAGATAGTTTAGATGATATTAGGAAAAATATATACTGTGTATGAACTAAAAAGTGGGTAAAGGAATTAAAAGCTGTTAAAATTGGTTTTGCCATCGCAAAAATAGGGAGGCATTATGAAAAGAATCGAAAGAAACAGAAAAAAATACAGGAAAAAAGCATGGACGCGTATTCTTACCGTCTTCTGCATTATTGCAATATTGGTGGTTGGTTTTTCTTCCTTTTACAAGCCGGAAATCAATTTAAATGATAAACTTGCCCGTTCTACGGAAATTTATGATAAAAAAGGCGTGCTTGCAAGCAGGATAACGTCAAATAAAACTGAAGGCGTTCCAATTGAAAAAATTCCAGAATCAATGAAAAATGCCGTGATTTCCATTGAAGACCGCCGTTTTTATGAACATCATGGCATTGATTATCAAGGCATCATGCGGGCTCTCTTAACAGATATTAAAGCAAGGGGTGTAGTTGAGGGCGGAAGTACCATTACACAGCAGCTTGTGAAAATATCCCTATTGAAACCTGAGAGGACCTTTAAGAGAAAATGGGAGGAATTTTTCCTTGCCCGTGAAGTAGAAAGAAAATATAAAAAAAGCGAAATTATGGAAATGTATTTAAATCAGGTATATTTTGGCCATGGAGCGTGGGGGATCCAAAAAGCATCAGAAATTTATTTTGGGAAAGACCCATCAAAATTGACCTTATCAGAGAGCGCTGCACTTGCCGGAATGATCAATGCACCGTCAGCCCTTGACCCCTATAAACATATGGATAAGACCATTGCACGGAGAAACCTTGTTTTATCCAGGATGAAATCCAATGGAAAACTGAAAAAAGGTGAATATTCACAAGCAAGAAATGAAAGGTTAAAACTTGATGGACGAAACCTGAAGGATCCATTAAAGGGGAAATTCCCTTATTATGTGAATCAGGTCCTTCGTGAAGCAGCTGGAAAGTATCATTTGAAAACGGATGAGCTGCTTAGAGGCGGTTACAAGATTTTCACTGCCCTTGACCAGGGGATGCAGACCGATGCCGAAAATGTTTATAATAATGAGCTTGATTTTCTGGATCATTCAAACAAAGGCATCGTACAAAGCAGTGCTGTATTAATGGACCCAAAATCGGGCGGCATTGAAGCATTAATAGGGGGACGGGGAAAACATGTTTTTATGGGATACAACCGCGCCTCCCAGCTAAGAGCCCAGCCTGGATCTGCTATGAAGCCGCTCGCTGTTTATACCCCTGCACTAGAGGAAGGTTATGAAATCACAAGTGAGTTAAAAGATGAAAAGATGAAATTTGGGAACTATGAGCCATCCAACCTTAATGGTCAATATGAAGGACAAGTTCCCATGTATGAAGCAGCCATGAAATCCCTTAATGTCCCTACTGTCTGGCTGCTTAATGAAATAGGAGCTGATAAGGGCGTTGATGCTCTCAGAAGGTTCGGGATACCGCTTGATAAAAAGGATAAAAGTTTAGCTCTTGCGTTGGGAGGGATGGATAAAGGGGTTTCTCCGCTGGATATGGCAGAAGCTTACTCGGCATTCGCCAATAATGGTACACGGACAGATGCCCACACGATTGTCAAAATTGAAAACTCTGAGGGAAAAGAAATAGCTCACTGGACAAAGAAGAAGACAAAAGTGACAACAAAAAAGGTTGCAGAGAAAATAACCAGCATGCTACTTGGCGTTGTTAAATACGGGACAGGAAAGAATGCAGCTGTTCCCGGTTATGAAATTGCCGGTAAGACAGGCTCTGCCCAGGCAGTAATAAATGGCAGGGACACTGGCGTTAAGGATCAATGGTTTGTAGGATACACGCCGAAATTGGTTGGTGCTGTATGGGCAGGAAGTGATAAAACTGATTCAAGCAATTATCTGACAACGCACAGCAGTGAAGGGGCTGCCATTGTATTTCAAAAAGTCATGTCAAAGGCTTTGGCCAAAGAGCATCCCGAATCTTTTAATGTACAGGATATAGGGCCTCTCATTGAAGAGAGGCAAAAGGAAAAAGAACAGCAGGATAAGTGGAAATACTGGCTGGAACAAGGCGGAAATCTCAAAAAGAATTTTGACAAATGGAAGGATAGAATATTCAACTGGAAATAACACTGCTGAAGGCAGAAAAATAAGCCGTGTGCTTCTCAACACGGCTTTTTTCGGAGCAACTTTAGGGTTAATGCGAATGGAAGCTATATCAGGAAATTAAAAGAAGCCGCCATTTTTAAAAGGCAGCCATAAGATGTTGTTCGCAGATATCATTATATCTGTATAGTTTGTTCGGGATTGGCAAAGTATTTAAATTTATCATTTTGCCTAAGAGTTGATGAGTGGCAGCAATCCTTTATGTTTTGAAGAGTTTCCTGAACATTGGCTCCTTCAATGATTACTTTGATATCCGAACATTCATTAAGTGTGAGCATGAAAGATACGAGACCTGAAAGCTTGGCAGAATCAACGATTTTTTGCTTGCACATGAAATACGCAGTGCTCCCGGAATTTTTGGTAATTTGGTATAATTCCATTAATTGTCTCATGGTCAGCTTCTTATTTAATGAAATTTCAGTGGAAATCAATTCACTCATCATGTTTTTCTCCTTTTGTTAGTGGTATTTTATATGATAATTCTTAATTTGTAAGGTTATGGTTGATATTTACCCCGGGCACATCTTTTAAAACCTTTGATGTGTAGAAAAAATGCTATTGTAACAAAGTGAATTATTATTAATAAAATTTGTAAAAGTAAATTGCTGGTTTCCTCACTTTATTGATTGGACCGGGAAACGGCAGTCAAGTTTAACAGCGGATACTTTGGAGGGTGAATGCAATATGCTTACGCTAATAAGAAATGGAGAAGTATATGCCCCTGAATATATTGGGAAAAAGGATGTACTGCTTGTTGCCGATAAAATAGGTTTTATAGAAGATGAAATTGAAATTCCAGAATCCTTTGATCAAGTAAAAGTCATAGAGGCATCAGGAAAGCTTGTAGTACCGGGTTTTATAGATGCTCATGTTCATATTATAGGCGGCGGAGGCGAGGGAGGTTACAAAACAAGAACACCGGAAATTCAGCTGACAGATGCAACACTTGCAGGCATTACTACACTGGTTGGAGTAATTGGCACGGATGGAACGACAAGAACCATGCCTGCACTGCTTGCCAAGGCAAGAGCTCTTGAAGAAGAAGGAATTACCTGCTATGTGCATACAGGCTCATATCAAGTGCCAGTTAAAACGCTAACGGGAAAAATAGAGGATGATTTAATTCTAATTGATAAAATCATCGGCGTAGGGGAAATAGCCATAGCAGACCACAGATCCTCACAGCCTTCAGCGGAGGAAATTGCAAGACTCTCCTCAGAGGCCCGTATTGGAGGCTTATTATCCGGAAAATCGGGAGTTGTCAATATCCACGTTGGAGACAGTATGGATCATCTTGCAGTGATTGAGCAAGTCGTTGAAAATACCGAGGTGCCAATCAGCCAATTTTATCCGACGCATATTAACAGAAACCATCATCTATTCCATGCAGGAATTAAATATGCGAAAAATGGCGGATATATTGACTTTACGACTAGTACCATCAAAAAATTCATTGAAGATGGAGAAGTGAAGGCAAGTACTGCTTTAAAGCTGGCACTTGAAGCAGGGGTGGATATCAGCAGAATGACCTTTACCTCTGATGGGCAGGCAAGCCTGCCCGACTTTGACAGCACGGGAAGATTAGCAGGGCTTAGTATAGGAAAATGCATGTCTTTATATGAAGCTGTAAAGGACGCGATCCTTATAGATGGAGTATCAGCAGAGAATAGCTTTCGGGCAGTAACAGAAAACCCTGCAAATATTTTAAAGCTTTCCCAAAAAGGGAGAATAGAAGCTGGAAAAGATGCAGATGTTTTACTTATGCAGAAAGAGACATATCAAATTGAAACTGTATTTGCCAAAGGGAAGATGATGGTAGAAAATGGCCAAGCCTTGATAAGGGGAACATTCGAAGAGGAATAGTTATTGATTTTGAAAGGTAATACACGCTGTATTATCTAAGCCACTGCTAGTGCTGTATGAGGACATTCTTCTCAGACTCAGGGTGGAGAGAAAAACCAGCGGCAGGCTATATATTAAAATAAACCTTTTCTGTATAATTATGTTAATAAATTAAAGAAGAGGCAGGTTTAATATGAATAAAATGGCAAGTGTATTCCGCGAAAGAAATTTTACAAAGCTATTCTTTGCCGCCTTTACATCACAAATGGGCGGTACGATTGGCCTTACTGCGTTTATGTTTTATTTGCTTCACCGCTACTCCAATCAGCCGGTTTATGCGACGATAACGGAGCTGATGTTTTCTCTGCCTACACTGGCGGTTTTCTTCATGGTAGGTGTTGCAGCTGACCGTCTGGACCGCCAAAAGGTAGCGCTTTATTGCGACTGGATATGTGCAGGAATATCGCTGCTGTTTATTATTTCATTAATCATTCAATGGATACCGCTTACATTCGCACTGTTGTTCATAAGAAGTGCAGTCAGGAATTTTTTCTCTCCTGCAGAATCGGCCATTATTCAGGGGATATTAACACCTGAGGATTATACGACAGCAGCCGGGCTGAACCAGATGGTTTCAAGCTTGTTCATGCTGTTTGGCTCTGGTCTTGGAATTTTCTGCTATTGGCACTTTGGCATCCGCGGGGCCATCCTGATTGATGTGCTGGGCTTTATTATAAGCGGGTTTTTAATTAAGTCCTGTCGGTTAAGCAAGGAAGTGCGCCTTCCAAATGGATATCATTCGTTGAGGGATTTGAATTTTTCTTTTGTGCTGCGTGACTTTAAAGTCGGGATTTTATACATTCTTAAAAACAAGCTGCTGGTCAGTCTGATTTGCGGGTTCATCGTTTTTGGCATTATCAATGGAGCCTTTTCAGTTATGCAGGTATTCATATTAAAGTATAAATTGGAGCCTAATCATTATGAAGAGTATTCCATCGTTCTCGGAATTGTGTTTGGAGCAGGCGTGCTGGCTGGCAGTGTAATTGCTTCCATGCTTGCACAGAAGTTGAAGCTTTATAAAATGCTGGTGCTCGGTTTATTGCTGTCTGGGGCAGCAACAGCATGGGGGGCGTTAGTTCCTTCCACTATGCTATATTTAATCAGCTCTGGAGCGGTAGCCTTATCTCTTCCAATGATCAATGTAGCGATTGGTGGATGGATGCCAAGCATTGTTGATCCCAAGATGATGGGAAGGGTACAGGGCTGGGTCAATCCCCTGATGATGATGGCCCAATCGGTTACCCTGCTTTTAATTGCAGGCTTTTATCCTAAATATATTACAGTTGAATCGTTATTCTGGCTTGTCGGATCCTGCCTGTTCCTAGTTGGTATATTCTACAGCATCATCTTGCCAAGGTTCATAAAGAAAAATGCTCCACTACAAACCGGAGTCCATGCCTGAAAAACTTTGCGTTTCCTGATCAAGGAAACGGATTTTCTTTTGATGCAAAAAATGTTAAAAAGTGCAGTACGGGGCTTTATATAATGGCCTTTATTTCATTGATTAGCTGCAGCTGGCGGAGGTTATTTATCACGGTTTCTGTTATGTCCAGTTTTTTCATGGCAGGCAGCTCTATAAGGTCATCCATGCAGTCCTCATTTTTAAACCAGTCAAGCATAGGAATAATCGGGAGCGGTTCATCCGGCCATGCTTCCGTTAAGCTGGGGCTGTGAATTTTGCCTTGCTGCTTATTTTCCCCGAATATATAGGGCCAATAATCCGCTCTTGATCCTGTATGAGGGATTGACTTTGAAAAGTGATAAATTCCTTTGTGAATTTCAGGATACTGAAAGAGGATTGCGTACAGCTTCTTGCCTGTCATAATTCGATTGGACAAATCGGCAAAGCGTTTTACTGTGAGGCCGGTCAGGGAGCTTGGTGCCGTTTTTTTATAGGAAAATGGAAAAATGACTGTAGTGAAACCTAAAAATTCCTGGAGCTGAAAATCAATTCTCTGAAGAACTTCTCCATGGCTGGTACGCTTTAATATGCGATCTTCAAGCATCCTTTGTTCATTTATTATCATGGCAGCAGTGAGCAGGGGAGGATTTTTCTCTGCCGCGAACATTTCCCAGATTGGATGCATAAATCGGGAAATATGAAAGATGTTGAGAAGCTTCCTGAGCTTAAAGGGTTTTTCTTTATAGATTTCATATAACAGGAGCTGCGGATAGGCATCTGAAAAGATGGCTGCATTTGCATGCTCTAAAAAGCGGAAGAATATTTGCTGATCATCCTTGCCGAAAAGATGGTTCATGCTCTCCCCTTTTAAATCTGTCATATGATATCCGCCGTTTCTGGATACCAAATGGGCAAGCAGGGACCAATGGAGTTCCGGATTTCTTTCATAGCAATCAAGATAAGCGTTCGTTCGGGTCAGGTTATTCCGATTCGCTTGTTTGGTTTCTTCCCGTACCTTGCTTACAATTGCTGTTTCGTGAGGCAGGAGGCCTTTATCGATTTCTGCAGGAAAAGCCAATTCTTTTTTTATAAGAGTGTTTAACACAGTGAATGTCTGGGGGTTCAGCAGGTTTTTTGAGGCTTCATTTTTTTTCTGGGCTGAAGCCTTGATATAATTCAAAAGTGTCTTTATCGGAAAAATGTAAATTCCCCCTTAAAATTAACGCATGATGCAATATATGTGAAATGCAAAATGAAAGGTCCAAAATGGCGTCCTTCGGCATAGTAATATTTTTAAGAAAATAATTAATAATATCCAAGTAAATGAATGAGATAACTTATTGACATATCTTCCTGTTGTGTTATTATTTTTAATAATCAAACTTATCTAGAGAGACTGAGGGAATTGGCCCGATGATGTCCGGCAACCTGCATAGCATGCAAGGTGCCAATTCCAACAAAATGTGATGCATTTTGGGAGATAAGGTATATGTTTATATGACATTGCCTGTAAAAATCTTTCCAAAGCGAAAGATTTTTTTTTATAAAAAGTCTCTGTTATCACAAATGAATAAAAGACAGCTGACTAGACAACTAGAGGCGGTATTAGCGGGTTCTGTTAATGCTGCCTTTTTTTATTCAAAAATCAGGAATGAACAATAAAAGGAGGCTGTTTATGGGCAATAGCATATTGGTGTATCAGAATTTTGATGAACATGCCCCTGTTGATTTTCCAGCAGGCAGTGAAACGAAAGGAGCCCTTGAAGTTTTAGATTGGGCCTATAAAACCTATGCTGATGAATTGGTATATGCCTGCAGTTTCGGAATAGAAGGTATTGTTATGATCGATTTGATTTCAAAGATAACGGATAGGGCAAAAATTGTTTTCTTAGATACCGGCCTGCATTTCGAGGAAACGTATCAATTAATTGAAAGGGTAAGTGAAAGGTACCCGAATCTACAGATTGAAATGAAGAAGCCTGAACTGACGCTTGAAGAACAGGCAGAACAATATGGAGCTGAATTATGGAAAAGGGAGCCTGATAAATGCTGCGAACTCAGAAAAATCATTCCCCTGAATGAAGTCCTTTCTATGCCGCTTGCATGGATTTCAGGATTGAGGCGGGAACAATCCCCATCCAGAAGGAATACCCAGTTCTTTAATAAAGACAATAAGTTCAGATCTGTTAAAATATGCCCGCTCATTCATTGGACATGGAAGGATGTTTGGCGGTATGCCCATAAAAATGATCTGCAATATAACATTTTGCATGATAAAGGCTATCCAAGCATTGGCTGTGAAACGTGTACGGCCGCTGCTGTGAATGAAGATGATTTGAGGTCAGGGAGATGGTCGGCCACCGGGAAAACGGAGTGCGGACTCCATACTTCATAAAAGACATGGAAAATAGAATACATGAAAAAAATGGGAGGCCAAAAAACGTGACACTAAGCATACCGCATGGAGGAACACTAATCAATAAGTGGAATCCCCATTATGATACAGCACATATAAAAAAAGAAATAGAGCTTGATGCTATTTCATTAAGTGATCTTGAATTGATTGGAACAGGGGGCTTCAGCCCGATTGAGGGATTTTTGACACAAAAGGATTATGATTCCGTGGTTGAAAATATGCGTCTTTTGAACGGAGCGGTGTGGAGCATTCCTATTACTCTTCCCATTTCTAGGAAAACAGCACAAAGCCTGTCAAAAGGAGAAGAAGCAAGGCTGGTCCATGATGGCATCACGTACGGCACCATAATGGTCGCTGATATTTATGAACCTGATAAAAGCAAAGAAGCAAGAAGTGTCTATGGAACTGAGAGCAGCGAACACCCCGGGGTACAAAAGCTTTACAGCAGGGGGGACATTTATATCGGCGGAGAAATAAAGCTGACTAAAAGAGTCGAAAGGAAGGGTTTCAGGGATTTTTACAGAGATCCGGAAGAAACCAGGAAAATCTTTTCTGAAAAGGGCTGGAATACAATTGTAGGCTTCCAGACAAGAAATCCGGTCCACCGTGCCCATGAATATATTCAAAAAACGGCACTGGAAATTGTAGATGGATTGCTGCTTAATCCTCTGGTAGGGGAGACGAAGTCAGATGATATCCCTGCAGACATCAGGATGGAGAGCTATCAGGTGCTCCTTGAAAACTACTATCCAAAAGACAGAGTATTTCTGTCCGTTTTTCCGGCAGCCATGCGCTATGCAGGACCAAGAGAAGCAATATTTCATGCAATGGTCCGCAAAAATTATGGCTGCACGCATTTCATAGTTGGCCGCGATCATGCAGGTGTCGGCAATTATTACGGCACATATGATGCCCAGAAAATCTTTTCGAATTTTACAGAGCAAGAGCTGGGAATTACCCTCTTATTCTTTGAGCATAGCTTTTATTGCAGCAAGTGCAAAAACATGGCCTCTGCCAAAACCTGCCCGCATAACTCAGAGCATCATGTTATTTTATCAGGCACAAAAGTCCGGGAAATGCTCCGGAACGGGGAAATACCTCCGGCTGAATTTAGCCGCAGGGAAGTCATCGAAGTACTGATTAAAGGCATGAAAAAGGATGAAGTGCAGGTTTGATTAGAAAAGGGGGTTGCGGATTTGGAGACAGGTTCAAATATTACATGGCATGAGTTATCTTTATCAAAAGAATTCAGAAGAGTGCAAAATGCGCATCATAGCTTTGTCATTTGGTTCACTGGGCTTTCTGGCTCAGGCAAATCAACGATAGCAAATGAACTTGCAAATGTTTTATACAAAAATGGAATCAGCAATTATGTTCTCGACGGTGACAATATCCGCCATGGACTGAATAAGGATCTAGGGTTTACAGACAGTGACAGAAAGGAAAATATCCGGCGTATCGGAGAAGTTTCAAGACTTTTCGTCGACAGCGGCCAGGTCATTTTGACTGCTTTCATTTCTCCTTTCCAGGAGGACCGGGATACAGTCAGAAGCCTGCTTGAAGACAACGAATTTATCGAGGTATATGTCAGGTGCCCGATTGAAGAATGCGAAAGCCGCGATCCGAAAGGACTGTATCAAAAAGCTCGCGGCGGTCTGATCAAGGATTTTACGGGCATAGATTCTCCCTATGAGGAACCGCTGAATCCAGAAATCATTCTTGAAACAGACCGTTATTCCATTGAAGAATGCGTCAGCCAGCTACTGCACTATCTAACTAGCAGAAATTTTATTTAAGCAGGGGGAACGGGACATGGGCTACGAAAAAAATTGGCAGGATCATCCTAAACTAAATAAAACAGAAATCAAGAAGCTTGAAAAAGATGGCCTCAGGATTTTTGAAGATATTCCTTTTTATGCTGAAAACGGATTTGAATCAATTCCAAAGGAAGAATGGGATATGTTTAAGTGGGCAGGCCTTTATTTGCAGAGGCCTAAAGAGGATGGCTACTTTATGATGCGGGTCGTTATCCCATCAGGCATCCTGACTAACGAGCAGGCAGAAACGCTTGCCCAAATTGCCAGGGATTACGGACGCGGCGTATATGATATTACAACAAGGCAGGCCGTGCAGTTTCACTGGCTGACCATCGATCAAATACCCGATATTTTCAGCCGCCTTGAAAAGGCAGGCTTGACGACAGCGGGTGCATGCGGAGACATCACCAGGAATATTGTCGGAAGTCCGCTTGCCGGGATAGATGCTGAAGAATTATTTGACACAAGAGATTTGGTCAGTGAACTTTTCCATTATTTCAGCAAAAATGAAGAGTTTTCCAATTTGCCAAGAAAATTCAAAATATCTGTCAGCACGAATCTTTATAATGCATCCAATTCCGAAATCAACGATGTTTCCTTTGTGCCGGCGTATAAGGAAGTGAATGGTGCAAGAATCGAGGGCTTCCATGTGAAAGTTGGCGGGGGGCTATCAGCCGTTCCGAAGCTTGCGGAAACACTGGATATATTTATCACTCCAGATCAGACATTGAAGGTGGCCATTGCCGTCACAACCATTTTCAGGGACTACGGATACAGAGAAAAACGGCATCATTCACGCCTGAAATTTTTAGTTGCCGACTGGGGTCCGGAGAAATTCAAGGAAAAGCTGCTTGAGTATACAGGCCCTCTTCAGGAAAAAGGGGAAGATGCTTCAAAAGGGTGGAATGCCGGTTACTTTTATGGTGTCCACAAGCAAAAACAGGAGGGGCTGAACTACGCCGGAATCCATATTCCAGTAGGTCGGCTAACACCTGATGAGGTTTTGGAACTTGCCCGTATTTCAAGAAAATACGGCAACGGGGAAATCAGAAACTGCAACTCGCAGAATCTGATTATACCAAACATACCTGATGAAAGTGTAGAATCATTTTTAAAGGAAGCGATTTTTGAAAAATTCCCGGTGTCTCCGAAAAAAATACTAGGTTATGCTGTTTCTTGTACGGGAATCGAATATTGCAATCTGGCATTGGTAGAAACGAAGGAAAGAATGAGACGTGTGGCAGAAGCTCTGGATGAGGAGCTCCAACTCGATGTTCCTGTAAGGATTCATATGGTAGGCTGTCCAAATTCATGCGGCCAAAGGCAAATAGCTGAAATTGGCCTTCAGGGAATCAAAATGAAAAATAAAGATAAGGTTATGGTGGAAGCCTTTGAAATTTACGTTGGAGGCACTTTGCGTGAAGGCGGCAAGTTCAATGAAAAGCTGAAAGGCAAGGTTGCAGCGGAGCAGCTGGAGCATGTTTTAAAAGACCTTTTGGTGTTTTTCCATGAAACAAAGATTCCGGGGGAAACCTTCTTTGAGTATGTCGAAAGAACGGGAACTGGCAAGCTTCAGGAAAGGCTAGATACATACCTGGAGAGCGTGGCAGTCTAGAAACTGGCAGGTGGGAATATGAACTTATATCGTTTTGAGGTTACAGCAGATAAAGAAGTGATTCATGTCATCATTGCAGCTGAAAATGATGAAGCAGCATTTGAAATGGTTGACGCCGAATTGGAAAAACATTATTTAAGGCTTCCAGTTATTGATGATATTTCTCTTTATGAAAAGAAGAAGATCAGAAAAGGAGCGGGTTTTGTTTTATCGGGACAGTGATGCTCACCCGAAACTGGCAGCGGATAAACTGCTTCGTTAACTAGCTATCAACGGGGATGTGAAAAACACCCGCTTATGGAAGTGCATTTTATAGTTTTGCAGAGAAAGGGTGAGTGTTATGGGAAAGGTTTACCTGACTGGCGCGGGTCCCGGAGATCCAGATTTAATTACAGTGAAGGGCTTAAGGTCCATCCAGGAAGCGGATGTAATTTTGTATGATCGCCTGGTCAATGAGGAACTGCTGAAAAGTGCAAAGCCTGGAGCAGAATTGATATACTGCGGCAAGCTCCCTGATTTTCATTTGATGCAGCAGGAAACAATTAACCGGTTTCTTGTGAAGTATGCAAAAAAAGGGAATGTGGTCACACGGCTAAAAGGAGGAGATCCTTTTGTATTCGGGAGAGGCGGCGAAGAAGCGGAGGCTCTTGCCATGAACGGGATTCCATTTGAAATTATACCAGGCATCACTGCCGGAATTGCAGCTCCTGCCTATGCCGGGATTCCGGTTACCCACCGTGATTATGGCTCATCTTTCGCATTTATTACCGGCCATAAAAAAAATGGAGAAAAAGATACCCATAAATGGGAGGCACTCGCTAAGGGCATCGATACACTTGCTGTGTATATGGGAGTGAAAAATCTTCAATATATCCAGGAAAAGCTGCTGGAGCATGGGAAAAATCCGGAAACGCCTGTAGCCTTTATCCACTGGGGAACCTTTCAGGAACAAAGAACTGTAGTAACCACTCTTTGCGAAGCTTCAGAAACGGCGGCAAAAGAAAAGGTAGTTAACCCCTCTTTGATCATTATTGGTGAAGTCGTAAAAATGAGAAAGAAAATAAGCTGGTTTGAGCAGCTTACATTCAGCGAAAGCCTGCTTGTAAGCGAGGGATTTTAAATGGAAGCCATTCTTTACATCTGCCATGGAAGCAGGGTGGAAAAGGCCCGCTTGGAGGCAGTTTCATTTATTAATGAATGCATAAATCAGCATCCTGCATCGATACAGGAATATGGTTTTCTTGAGCTTGCAGAACCTTCTATTGAAGAGGCATTCGCAAATTGTGTCAAAAGGGGTGCGGAAAAAATTATTGTACTTCCTGTTTTGCTATTGGCCGCCATGCATGTGAAGGAGGATATTCCGAAAGAACTCAAAAGAATCCAGCAGCGTTTTCCTTTTATAGAGATTAAATATGGTGATCCTATTGGGGTTCATGATTATATGATAGATATTTTGAAAGAACGGATAGCAGAAACAGGGGAAACAGACATTGAAAATTCCATAGTTCTCCTGGTCGGACGGGGAAGCAGCGATCCCGGCGTTAAGAGGGATTTGTCCTCCATAGCAGATCGGCTGAAAATAAAAACCGGTTTTCCTGCAGTGGAAGTCTGCTTTTTAACAGCGGCTTCTCCAGGTCTGGAGGAAGGGCTTGAGATTGCAGGGAAAAGCAGGTACAAGAATGTCCTCATCATACCTTATCTTCTGTTCACTGGAATATTAATGAAGACCATCCGCAGGTCGATCAGCACCCTATCGCGAGATGCTGGCAAGCAGTTTATCCTTTGCAATTATCTCGGATATCACCCGAGGATTGGGGATATCCTGCAGCAGCGGGCAGCAGAGCTTTCGGAAGGAGCCTCACATGTTTCCAGTCATGCTTAATGTATCCGGCAAGGAATGTGTGATTATAGGCGGAGGAGAAATAGCTTATCGTAAAGCGCTGCCTCTTGTTTTAGATGGTGCGAAAGTAACAATAATCAGCCCGGAAATATGCGATGACATAAAAGAGCTTTTGAACGAGGGGAAAATAAAGGTGCTACTGAAGGAAGCAGAAATGGAAGATTATAATCATGCCTTCATGATTGTAGTTGCAACAAATTCCAAAAGCCTAAATGAAGAAATCCTTAGGAACACACAAAAAAATCAGCTAGCCGCGTCCGTAAGCGACCATGAACTTGGCAATTTCCATATCCCCGCTTCTATCCGCCGGGGGAGGCTTACAATTGGCATATCAACTAGCGGGGCAAGTCCTCATCTTGCTAAAAAAATAAAAAAAGACCTGCTGGACAGATTTGATGAATCATATATCGAATTTACGGATTTTCTTTGGAAAGCACGCAAGAAAATTAATCAAAGCGATTTGGGCCATAAGGAAAAATCGGCTATGCTCCGAAGAATAACAGATGAAGAATATAGACATTCCGAACTGAATAGGAAGGATTTTATGGAGCTCTTAATGAGAAAATGAGGGGAAGTTATCAAAGAAAAACCAATTATTAAGGTAGGAAAAGGAGGTATAATATGAAGAAACTACTGATTTTGGCGTTTATCGGATTACTTGCACAGTTAATAGACGGGTCGTTAGGGATGGCATATGGAGTAACTTCGTCTTCTCTGCTATTGGCATTTGGCATCACTCCTGCAGTCGCTTCAGCATCAGTTCATTTCTCAGAGGTTGTCACCACTGCAGCTTCAGGCATTTCACATATCCGATTTGGAAATGTAGACAAAAAAATGGTTTTTCGCCTTATCATTCCTGGATCGATTGGGGCATTTACTGGCGCCTGTTTCTTAAGCAGCCTGCCAGGAGATGCTGTAAAACCTTACGTTTCGACTTTTTTATTGATCCTAGGAGCCTATATCATCATACGTTTTCTGTTTCTGTTCAAGCCTTCAGAAGACAGGGAATTGCCTCCTTTGCCCTATAAGCAATCCATCCCCCTCGGTTTGATTGCCGGTTTTGCCGACGCAACAGGAGGAGGCGGCTGGGGGCCAATCTCCACGCCAATCCTTCTTTCCAAAAAAGGAATGACTGCCCGCAAAGTAATTGGAACTGTTGATACCAGTGAATTTGCTGTTTCTATTTCGGCAACATTGGGCTTTATTATTTCACTGGGCTGGAATCAGGTCAATTGGCTATGGGTTGGTGCTTTAATGCTTGGAGGCATTTTTGCTGCGCCGATTGCTGCCTGGCTGGTCAGAATTATTCCAGCACAGCTGATGGGAGTCTTCGTTGGAGGCTTCATCATAATTTTGAATGCAAGAACCCTTTTGAATACCTGGCTGCCGAACTATTCCAGCCATTATCCTTCCATTTATACTGGTTTTATCATTCTATGGGCGGCAGCTTTGATCATATCCATCAGAAAATTGATGACCTTTAATAAAAATAATGTCAGCAGCACGAATTAGAAAAACGAGTCCGAAACTGGGCTCTTTTTTTTATCCTCAAAAGAAAAAATGGAACTTTTTTACGAAAGTTGGCAGGATACAGGGTAGCAAGGCGCGAAAATAACAGATGAATTGCATCTTCAGAAGATTAAGGAGGCTCAACAATGAATCAATTAAATAATGTAATCGCACTTAGATTTTATAATGAAAGATATAGGAGTGAAATAGAAAGTTTTTATTTGGATGGGGAGCAGCACCAATTTACAGCATTGCCCGCAGAGGCCTTGCAAATATGCGAAACTGACCATGAAAGATACCCGGTTATGGTCATGGATGGCTGCACCCCAGCCGGATTTTTCGTGCTTCATGAAAAGGAAGGGGTCAAACAGTACAGTAAAAATCAGGATAGCATTTTGCTTCGGGCCTATTCAATTAACACACCGCATCAGGGCAAAGGAATAGCCAAAACGTCTATTAAGCTATTACCATCCTTTGTGAAGGAAAATTTCCCTGATAAAAATGAAATAGTACTGGCTGTAAATCACAGCAATCATGCTGCCCAGCATGTTTATAAAGCATGCGGTTTCGAAGATAGAGGAAATCGGGTGATGGGAAAAAAAGGGGAACAATTCATCATGCATATGGATCTGTAATCTTTAACAGGCTTAAAAAGGGAGGCTACGCCCCCCTTGGCCAGCTGTTTAATCCTTCAGAGAATTAAGAGCTCGTACACTTCATTCAGCTGTCCTGCTCTTTCGCTGTCTCCCTCTTGTTCGGAATAATCAATTGCTTCTTTAAGTACCTTATTCAAATAATCTCCTTCTGAACTTGATAAATCCCTGACGAATGCTTCTTCATCCTTATAGTTGTTTTTCACAAGTTTATGGTAAAGAATCTTTCCTGCATGGTCACTGTCTGTATGGCCGGACAAAATTTCTCTTAGATATCCTAGGGTTTGATCCATTGATACTCCTCCTTCTGCTTCATGTTATTGTGTTTAATTAATGCAAATACATACATGACTTTTTTAGCAGACTTTCCTGTTTTATAATTTACTGAAATTTCGATATGTTAAAATAAATACAAAAACACCTGGAGGGAAAAATGGAGTTTACCATCAGACAGGAAGTAATGCTAAAAGCCATCGCCGATGTGGGCAAGGCGGTTTCCGCTTCTTCTGTTCATCCTATAATAACCGGCATAAAGATATCTGCTGGACAGAAAGGCCTTACTCTCATAAGCAGCGATTTTGATATTTTCATCTCAAGATTTATCAATCAGACAATCGAGGCGCTGGAGATAGTGGAAATAGGAGAAATCATTGTGCCATTCAAACATTTTTCTGAGCTGTTCAAGAGATTGCCCAATGGTAATGTTTGGATCAAAAGTGATGGATTATCAATTGTTTTAAAAGCAGGTGAAATAGAAGTGAAATGGAAGGGAATGAATGCTGGCGACTTTCCGGAGTTGCCGGAGATGGACCCGGATTATTCTGTATCCTTGGAAGAAAAAGTGCTTGCGCGGCTTTTTAAACAAACAAAGTTTGCTGTAGCCAATCAAATTAGAAACCCTGTTCTGGCAGGAGTGAACCTGATATTTAAAGATGGTTTTCTATATTGTGCAGCTACCAATTCCCACAGATTGGCACTGAAGAAAATTAAAATAAATGAACAGCAAATTGAAGGCTCATATATTATCCCAGGAACCAGTGTACATGAACTGTTAAAGCTGCTGGGGCGTGAAGACAGGATGATCATCATCCATATTTCACAGCAGTATATCAGGTTTGAAGCAGGCGGGCTCATGGTGTATACAAGACTTATTTCAGGGAGATTCCCGGATGTGCATCAGCTGGTTCCAGATCATCCTGAAACAGAAATTGCACTGAATGCGAAGCTGCTCCTGAGGGGTATCGAGAGGTCTTATTTCCTGTCTTCAGATTCGCATAACCATAATGTTAAGCTGGAAGTTCAGGGACCATCGAGTTTGATGCTATCCGCAGCCGGTCCGCAGCTGGGAGAAATCATCGAAAAACAGCCATTGCTTGGCAGCAGCGGGATATGCAGGCTGAAAATAACAATGGATGGAAAGTACCTGCTTGATGCATTAAAAGAAATTGAAGAAGAAAATGTGAAGTTCTGTTTTTACGGAAATCTGAAACCGATAGTCATCCGCCCTCTGGAAAATGATACATACTTACATGTTATCTCTCAAGTCCGCGATTATTGAGCATACACATTTTTAATGCCTGGAGGTGTGCAGGCTGCAGCTTTGGACTGTTCAAAAAAGGTGAACGATATTTTAAGCAGAAAAGGTACAATGCAAATTAGGCAAAGGTGGATGGGGCACATTGTCCATATGAGAGGAAGGAATATAAAATGTTTAAAGAGCTAAAAACCGAACGGCTTGTGCTTAGAGAAATAAAGGAAAGTGATGCAAATGATTTGTTTGCCAGCTTTTCAAGAGACGATGTTACAAAATTTTATGGGCAGGACAGCATGAGGGAAATAGAACAAGCTAGAAAACTCATTGAATTTTTTGCGGAAAGCAGGAGAAATAAACGGGGAATACGCTGGGGCATCCAGCGGAAGGGTCAGAATGGACTTATAGGCTCCATAGGATTTAACAATATGGCCCTGTCGCATAAAAGAGCAGAAATCGGTTATGAAATCCACCCTGATTTCTGGAGGATGGGTTTTGCTTCAGAAGCAATAGAAGCTGTCCTTTCGTATGGTTTCTTCCATATGGAGTTAAATAGAATTGGGGCGATTGTTTACATAGAAAATGATGCCTCCAACAGGCTATTACAGAAGCTTGGTTTTGAAAAGGAAGGTGTATTGAAGGAATATATGCATCAAAACAACCGTTTTTATGATGTTACTATGTATGGTTTATTGAAAGATCAATTTGAGGAAATCGGGAAGGTTCAGCATGAGAGAAACGCTTAGTTAGATTATGAGCATTTTAAATTGCTTCAGGATCGGTGATTACGTTAATTGTTTTTCCATTCTTTCTTAATTTGTTTTGATCCTATTTCGGGTCATCAGGCCAAAAAGTGCCAGCGGGAAATTCACTTGGCGGAAGTGCTGTATTTCCTGTACCTGAGTCTTTGCCTCAAAGTTAACCCTTAGGATATGGGGAGGAACACGGATATAGCAGGGATGCTTGGACAAAAGAAGGATAATAACACAAAAAGCTGTTTTCTTAAAATGGAAATATCTTTTTGTTTGGCAGCAGTGATTTATGTTTATTTTAACCTCAAAGTAATAGGGAGGAAGCCGGAAACAAACAAGCTTAACAGAGCGTTTGTTCGAATAGCTTAGAGTATAGGGCAGCGGGTGAAGGAGATTATTAAACATGATTATGGGGGATAAAGAAAGTAATCCATAGATAGGCAGCAAGTAAATTTTGCATGCTGCCTAAATCAAGATTAAAAGAAGGAAGGGACTTTCATGGATTATAAAAATAAGACCGTTATTGTTACCGGAGCTGCCAGCGGTATTGGCCGCGGAATTGCCATAGCTTATGGGGATAAGGGAGCAAATGTTGTCATTGCTGATGTAGAAGAAGCAAGGGGTGAGGAAACAGCTGAAGAAATCCGCCAAAATGGCGGGGAAGCCAGATTCATTAAAACAGATGTGCGTAAAGAAAGTGAACTGGCCAGCATGATGGAGGAAGTGAAAAAAGCTTATCAATCCATCGATATTTTAATCAATAATGCCGGAAAAGCTACGTTTAAATCTCTTTATGAACTATCCATAGAAGAGTGGGATGATGTTATAAATACTAACCTGCGGAGTGTATTTTTGGCATCACGCGAGGCATCCAAATATTTTAGGGAAAATGAGCATGGCGGATCTATTGTAAATTTGGCCTCCACCCGTGCTATTATGTCGGAGCCGGATTCAGAAGCATATGCAGCAACAAAAGGAGGAATAGTGGCTTTGACGCATGCTCTTGCTGCATCACTCGGCGAATTCAAGATTACTGTGAATGCCATTTCCCCGGGATGGATAGAGACAGGAGATTATTCAAGGCTCCGCGACAAAGACCATGAACAGCATTTTTCCGGGCGTGTTGGAAAGCCGGATGATATAGCACGGGCCTGCTTGTATCTGACAGCTCATGAAAATAACTTTGTTACAGGAATTAACATGGTGATAGATGGAGGGATGACAAGGAAAATGATTTACGAGGAGTGAAAAGGGAAAGGATGCTGGCGGGAAATGGATTTGCCTAAAACCTTTTTGGATAATGTGATTTCCTCTCATGGTGAAAAGGGGCGAAAGTGGCTGGATGACCTTGATGGCTTATTGCAGGAATGTGAACGGCGCTGGTCCCTGAAAACGACCGGGATTTTTGATTTATCATATAACTATGTGGCATCTGCCGTATTTAAGAACGGAAAGGAAGCAGTTGTAAAGCTGGCCGTGCCGGGAGGTGAGTTTGCCAGTGAGCTGCATGCTCTTCAATACCTGAGGGGTCCTTATATAGCTGAGCTGAAGGATTATGACGAAGACAGGGGCATACTCATTATGGAAAAAATCTCACCCGGCGCCCCCTTAGCAGCCATTTGTATGGATGATGATCAAAAGACTGAAATTGCATCTGCTCTTCTTAAACACCTTTGGAAAGCTGTTCAGCCAGTGCGGAAAGTATATTCTGTGAGGGACAGAGAAAAGGAATTGATAATGGAGAGCAAGAAGCATAGTGATGGTTTTGGGGAGATTTCCGCAGAAACTATTAAGGAAGCTTTAAAGGTTTTTGCTTATATGAATACAACGGCGGGAGAATTATATTTTCTTCATGGAGATTTACATCATGGGAATATATTGAAGAGAGAAAACGGAAGCTGGGCGGCAATAGATCCAAAAGGACTTGCTGGAGAAAGGGAATATGATACCATTCAATTTCTGATCAATGAACTGCCATCAGTCAATGCTGAATTCATAATCAGGAAAAGGGTGGATATATTTGTAGAAAAACTGAACTTGAACAGGGAAAGAATCTTATTATGGGGATTTTGCCATGCTGTGCTGGCTTCCTGCTGGTCTATAGACAGTTCGGGAATACCGGAAGATGGATTTGTACGCAGTGCAAGGGTTTTTCAGAATCTGATAAGAGAAAATGGCATTTGCTTTGAAAATACCATTTAAAAGTCGCCGCCTAATCCATCTTTTTGGATTTCCGGTTTTTATAACCCTCATCAAAGCCCAATTCCTGATTAAGCAAAAGTTCCATATCCCTTAATTCTGCTTCATTTACAGCCGGATCGGGATAGGACCATTGGACATTATAAACAAAGTAGTAATTTCTGATTCTCCGGAATATCACTGGAGAATTAGGATAGATGTCAAAGCTTGTCTTAATCGTATTCCGCCTGAGGTATGACCATTTAAGCAGCTTCAATCTTACTCCTCCCATTAGGCAATATATACACATATACCCTTTGGAACATGGACAGAAACAAGAGGACAGCATCCTGAAACTGAGCTCTCCTCTTGTTTTTCTGACGGGCACTTGTGTTTATTATTGGATCAGGCACCCGGATTTTTGACCATAATTCACAGCAGAATTGAAGGCAAGGTGCGCCAACATTTTCAATCTCCATCAAAAAGGTTGAATAATCCTTTAGCAATGCTTCCTTCATCTTTTGTGCCGCCATTATGCGGCATAGCTGCAAATACACGGCTTGCGAGCCTGCTGAATGGAAGAGATTGAATCCAGACAGCGCCTGGACCTTGCATTGTAGCTAAAAACAATCCTTCTCCGCCAAATAATGCTGTTTTAACACCTTTCACCATTTCAATGCTATAGCTGACATCTGATGTCATGGCAACAAGGCAGCCGGTATCGACCCGAAGTGTTTCGCCTTCCTGCAATTCTTTTCTCTGAATGGTTCCGCCGGCATGGACGAACGCCATTCCATCTCCCTCAAGCTTTTGCATAATAAAGCCTTCACCGCCAAAGAAACCTGTTCCCAGCTTTTTCTGAAATTCGATTCCTACAGAAACCCCCTTGGCAGCAGCTAAAAAGGCATCCTTCTGGCAAATGATCTTTCCGCCTAATTCGCTCAAATCCATTGGGATAATCTTCCCTGGATAAGGCGAAGCAAATGAAACGTGTTTTTTCTCTGTTCCCTCATTGGTAAAGGCAGTCATAAAAAGGCTTTCTCCAGTCAGCATTCTTTTGCCTGCACTGAAAAGCTTGCCCATTAGTCCGGTTGTTCCAGCTCCGTCGCCAAAGATGGTTTCCATGGCTATGCGGTCATCCATCATCATAAAGCTCCCAGCCTCAGCTACCACTGTTTCTTCAGGATCTAATTCCACTTCAACAAATTGCATATCGTCTCCATAGATTCTGTAATCAATTTTGTGATTATTCAAATAAAAACCTCCATTCCATTAGTTGAGTTATTTCTTTATTGTATGATAAAAACAATCATTCTTCTATTACAATTCCATTATACTAGCAAATGTAAACCTGACGCCTGTTTGGAATGCCTCCCTTTTTTTGATAAAAGTCTTAAATTAATGGAATACTATCTGTCAATCTTAAAGAATATGGTAAAATGAATATCAGCAAGTTTTTCAAATATCTGTAAAGGAAGATGAGTTTTTTGAAAAAAAGTCCTGTTTTTGACGAAGTGCTATCCTGGATTAAATCGGCGCTGATCGCTCTTATTATTGTAGTTATTTGCCGCACGTATATTTTTACACCAACATTGGTAAAGGGAGAATCCATGATGCCCAATCTGCAGGATGGAAACTGTCTGATCATCAGTAAAATCGGTGAGCCTAAGCGATTTGATGAAGTTGTGTTTCATGCAACAGACTCAAAGGACGATTATATTAAAAGGGTAATCGGCCTGCCTGGAGACACTGTGGAGATGAAAAACGATACGTTATATGTTAACGGAATTGTCTATAAAGAACCATATCTTAATCTGGGAAAGAAAAAACTTCCTTTTAAAGAGAAATATACAGGCGATTTTACTCTTAAAGAAATAACAGGACGGACAAAGGTTCCAAAGGATTCGCTTTTTGTGCTTGGGGATAATCGGCCAATCAGCAATGATAGCCGGATCTTCGGCTTTATTCCCCAAAAGTCTGTAATTGGGAAGGTGAAATTGCAGGTGTGGCCGTTAAGCGAAATAGGAATCCCGAAATAATATCCTTGTACTTGAGCTCCTGCAGGGAAAAAGGTAGAGGTAAGGAGTATAATAGATATAGAAGGGGTGATTAGTATGCTAGTAAATGAAATTATGATTAAAAATGTGTTTACTGCACATCCTGAACAAACCATTAAAGAGTTGTTAACCATCATGATTGAAAATAAAATCGGGGGAGTTCCTGTAATAGATGAAAACGGGAAACTTCTTGGAATGATCAGTGATGGAGATATCCTAAGGTATATCTCCCCAAGGAAGCAGACCATCCATGATTACTTCCTGCACATCACCGTCATTCCTGATGTAACCTTGAGCACGGCTGTAAAAAACAGCTTGCAGCAGCCTGTCTCCCGGCTTTTGAAAAATAGAAAAATTGTCACACTCTCCCAGGAGGATGACCTGAGCAAAGCGGTATCCCTGATATCAAAGCACCATTTCAAGAAGATACCTGTCGTTGACACCGAAAACAGGGTGGTCGGGGTCGTAAGCCGGGGAGATGCCATACGTATGATTTATAAAGATATTATTGAAAAAATATAGTTGATGGCCAAGACAGCTTATTCAGTGTCTTGGCTATTTTTTCGTTTTACTGTCGTGCCGAAGAGATATAACATTAAGTTCTGTTTTAAAAAAACCAAAAACAGAATTTAATACCGCAGCAGAGCAGGAATTATCATAGTTATGGGGCAGCCGAATGGGAAACTTGCAAAGTTTCCGAAAGAAAGACAATCTCTCCAAAGCAGTGTTTAAGCTGTTCCCACTTTTCTGGATAAAGTTCAGTAAATCGTTCAATGACAGAGAAAGAGTAGATGACGAGAATATCCAGGCTGTTTATGCCAGACTTTTGGAGATCATAAAGCAGTGCATGTGGAATGGTGTAGTAGCCATAAACCTGGTAAGGATTCAGTTTGATTTCGTTGATATGATATTCCTTGAGATAAGCAGCAGTAAGTATTTTTTGTACTTCGAAAAATTCTTCTTTAGTTGCTGTGCTGTGAGAGCAGTTTGGGTTAATGAGTGAAAGGCCCTGCATAGTTCACCTGGTTTCCATTTTTAACTTCATCTTCGGCAAAAATTATTCGATATATACCAGCTTAGTTTCATAGTGGAATGAATCGCTGAATGCATCATAAATTAGATTGTGCAAGTTCAGCTTTACATGCACAGTTAAGAGTTCTGGTGTTTCAAATAATTTGAATAGTGTAAAAATGTAATTGACAATAACTTCTAATTGGGGTAACCTTACAAATATCTTGAAATTTAAAAGGGAGGCGAACGTTATGATTTTAGCAGATGTGAAAGATAACATTCTACAGTCCAAACATCAAATTCATACCGCAGCCTTGCAGCATTCAGCCTGAGTAAAATCAGGGGAAGCTTAATTACCGCTTGAGTTACAAGCGCAGGCTGCATTTTAATGCAGCATGCGCTTTATATATGGGTTCATCTCAGTTAATGAGGTGGAAAACATAAAAAGCCTCCGCATGTTTGCGGAGGCTTTTTATGTTTTGGTGAAGCTCCATGCTCAATGGAGAGGAAAGTGAGCTCCTGACATGGAAACCCGCAGAACCTTATGTGAATAAAAGCTGTTCAAGATGCAGCAACTTCAGGGAATTCGGATGCATCATCATCCTTTCCAAATAATCAAAAGCAATGGAGGAATGAACATGAAAAAGTTAAACACTGATAAGATGTTTCTGAATTTTACAGATCCAGAGAGCGGCTAGTGATAATGAAATGATGACTTAAGGAGGAGAAACTATGTTTTCGATATTTAAAAAGCTATCATGGTTCTTTAAAGAACAATGGAAGCGCTATTTGTTTGCAATCATTTGTTTATGCATCGTAAATATCCTGGAAGTCATTCCGCCCAAGCTGGTGGGAATGGCAATCGATGATATCAATACAGGAACACTTACGAAAGAAAGTGTTGTTAAATATGCAGGCTATTTGGCTGCGGTTGGGATTTCCACCTATACATTCGGCTATTTATGGAGTTACCAGCTCTTTGGAGGGGCATTTTTAGTGGAGAGAAAAATGAGGTCCAGATATATGGGGCACTTGCTGAAGATGACACCCTCTTTCTTTGAAAAAAATAAAACCGGCGATTTGATGGCTCGGGCAACTAATGATTTAAAAGCCATTTCAAACACCGCAGGATTCGGAATCCTGACACTTGCCGATTCCATCCTGTATACATGCACAATTCTGCTGATGATGGGAACGACCATAAGCTGGACGCTTACCATAACAGCTATTCTTCCTTTGCCGGTCATGGCAGTCATGATGCAGGTATACGGAAAGAAAATCCACAAGCGGTTTACTGAGGCACAAGATGCTTTCGGCGAACTGAATGATAAAGTTCTTGAATCAGTTTCCGGCGTCAGGGTCATAAGGGCTTATGTGCAGGAACGGCAGGATGAAAGAAACTTCGATAGTATGACAGAAGATGTGTATAAGAAAAACCTTGAAGTCGCAAAAATCGATGCGCTATTCGATCCGACTATCAGCATCCTGATCGGAATCAGCTATTTAATTGGTTTAGGATATGGAGCTTATCTTGTTTTCCATCAGGTTATTTCGCTTGGAAGCCTGGTATCATTCAATGTTTATCTTGGAATGCTGATATGGCCTATGATTGCCATGGGAGAGCTTATCAATGTCCTGCAGCGGGGTAATGCTTCTCTTGACCGTGTACAGGAAACTCTTTCATATGAACAGGATGTCAAAAATGCTCCTGTAACAGAACATATTATTCAGCCAGAAGATATAGTTTTTGATTCTGTGAACTTCACCTATCCATCCTCTAAAGTGCCAAATCTAAAGGATATTACAGTAACGATAAAGCGCGGAGAGACTCTTGGAGTCGTCGGAAAAACAGGAAGCGGAAAGACCACTTTTGTTAAACAGCTCCTTCGTGAGTATCCTCTTGGCTCAGGCACTATTTCTGTAGCCGGTGTAGAAGCGGGAAGGCTGCCTGTTGAGGAGATGAGGGATTGGGTTGGATATGTCCCTCAGGATCATTTCCTATTTTCAAGGACAGTCAGAGAAAATATTTATTTCGGGAAGATTGAAGCAACAGATCAAGAATTGATTAAGGCAATCAGGCTAGCTGATTTTGAAAAAGATCTGGCCATGCTGCCAGATAAGCTTGAAACACTTGTCGGTGAAAAAGGAGTGGCTTTGTCAGGCGGGCAAAAACAGCGGATTTCCATCGCAAGGGCGCTCATCAAAGATCCTGAAATTCTTATATTGGATGACTCTCTTTCTGCGGTGGATGCAAAAACAGAAACAAATATCATCAGTAATATCCAAAGAGAAAGAGCGGGAAAAACGACCATAATCACTACTCACCGTTTATCGGGTGTTATGCATGCCAATCATATTATCGTACTCGATCAGGGGGAAATCATTGAAGAAGGCAGTCATTATGAACTTTTGAACCGCCATGGATGGTATTATGAACAATTTGAAAGGCAGCAAGTTGAAAATGGGCCGGAGGTGAGCGCATGAAAATCGTTAAAAAACTAAGCCGATATGCGTGGATGTATAAAAAGTTAATTATCGCGGCCTTAATTATGCTTTCTATTTCAGTAGCTGCAGATCTGACTGGCCCATTCGTGGCCAAAAATATAATTGACTCCCATATACTGGGGATACAATCCAAGTGGCATCAAACGTCAAAGGGGAAGGATGCTGTATACTACCAGGGATCATGGTATAAAAGAGAAAGCTATTTTGCCAAACACGAGGATAAGGGAAAAGAAGTGCGGATTATCCAGGCTGGAAAACATTTTGTTTTCACTGATCAGCGTATCCCGTTTGAAGGAAGCAAGAAATTAAAAAACAATACCCTGCTAGTTGAAAATAAAGGGAAAAAGGAACAGTACAGGGTAAAAGTTCTGGCCACTAAAGAGCTGCTGAAGTTTTACCAGCCTGAGACGCCAAAAATCCTTAAATTGGTCTTTTTGTATTTTGGGCTTGTTATCTTATCAGCCATTTTTCAGTACGGACAGAGCTTTACTCTTCAGAAATCTGCCCACCGCATCATTCAGAGAATGCGCAATGATGCTTTTACACATATATCAAAGCTGCCTATCAAATACTTCGATAATCTTCCTGCCGGTAAGGTTGTATCACGCATAACCAATGATACAGAAGCGATACGCGACTTATACGTACAGGTGCTGGCCAATTTCTTTTCCAGCTCCATCAACATCATCGGGGTCGTAATTGCCCTGTATATTTTGAATCCTAAAATCGCACTGCTTTCGCTCGCCTTGATTCCAATCTTAGTGCTATGGACGATTGTTTATCGCAGATTCGCATCAGGCTACAATCAGATTATCCGGGCGAGGATCAGTGACATTAACGGAATCATTAACGAGTCGATTCAGGGGATGAATGTGATACAGGCTTTCAGGCGTGAAAAAGATACAAAGGAAAGATTTGAAAAGCTCAATCAGGAACATTTTTCCTATCAGAATAAAATATTAAACCTGAACAGCCTTACAAGCCATAACTTAATCGGTGTTCTTAAAAATACCGCATTTGTATCGTTCATCTGGTATTTCGGAAATATGTCCTTGACGTCAGCCTCAGTAATCTCTCTCGGAATGCTGTATGCCATTGTTGACTTCATCAGCAGGCTGCTGCAGCCCGTGCAGGGCATTGTCAATCAATTTGCAAACCTGGAGCAGGCACTGGTCGCAGGGGAGCGTGTATTCAGTTTACTCGAGGAGCCTGGCGTAGATGTCAGTGATAAGGAAATTCCAAGGTATAATGGAAATGTAGAGTTCAAATCAGTTTCCTTTGGCTACAAGGAAGATGAGTATGTTCTGAAGGATCTTACCTTCACAGCCAGACAGGGAGAGACGGTGGCCCTTGTCGGCCATACAGGATCCGGGAAAAGTTCAATCATGAATCTTCTTTTCCGATTTTACGTTTCAAATAAAGGGGAAATTTTGATTGATGGCATGAACATTACTGAAATTCCCCATCAGACACTGAGAAAGCATATGGGGATTGTACTTCAGGATCCTTACTTATTTTCCGGGACCATTGCCTCTAACATCAGCCTGAACAGCAGCAGTATCACCAGGGAAATGATTGAGAAAGCATTGAGAGATGTTGGCGGGGACCGGGTCTTGAGCCATCTGGAAGAAGGAATTGATGCACCGGTAATTGAAAAGGGGAGCACCCTCTCATCCGGCCAAAGACAGCTCATTTCTTTTGCCAGGGCGCTTGCCTTTAACCCGGCGATTTTAATCCTGGATGAAGCGACCTCAAGCATTGATACTGAAACAGAGGCAATCATTCAACAAGCAATGGATGTTCTTAAGAAAGGAAGAACCACCTTCATTATCGCCCACCGCCTTTCTACAATCAAAAATGCCGACCAGATCCTTGTACTGGATAAAGGAACAATTGCTGAAAAAGGAAGCCATGATGAGTTAATGCGCCTAAAAGGAAAATACTATCAAATGTATGAACTCCAGCAAGGACAGCAAAAGGGCATGGCAGTTTAATAAAACAGCCGAAGCTCATTTCAAAGAAAAAGTCCTCTATTTTGAAAATGGAGGACTTTTTTTGCGGAAATTTATTAATTTCTTCAATCTAGAAGGGATGGCGGGTCTTAAGGCAGAACAAGAATATAAAACAGTTAGGAGGAGGGAATAGATGATACTGAGCAGAAATGAAACCTTTAAGGAATATATTTCTTTATATCCTGTCACATGCCTGATTGTTGCAGCAAATACGCTGGTTATGATCTTTTCCCTAAGTATTGATGGCGGATTATCTCAAAGGGGGGGAATCAGCCAATCTGCCTTTGTAGAGGGAGAGTATTATCGTTTAGTCACGTATTCTTTCATACATAATGGGTTTTCGCACTATTTTATGAATATGGCGGCGACCGTCATTTTGGCGCCGCCGATAGAAAGGATACTGGGCAAAGCGAGGTATTTTCTGCTGTTTGCTTTATCTGTTATACTATCAGGTCTGGCAATTGTCCTGCTGGCTTTTAACGTGAATTTAATGAATGCAGGTGAGTCAGGGTTCGGTTATGCCCTTTTGGGATATTATTTATATCTCATTTTGTTTGATAAAAGAAAATTAGATTCTGGCTCAGCTAAAGCTGTCATAGTGCTGATTATAGCCGGATGGATTACAACTTTTATATTTAGCAATATCAGTATTTTGGGGCATGCAGGCGGCTTTGTTTCTGGTTTTCTATTAGCGCCTGTTCTGCAATATACACAGAAAAATGGAAAAAACCCTCTTAAAAGGCTATTTACGTAAACTTTCCTTCTATGGAACAAAAAGTGAGGCTGATTTTCGTTCCAGGATGGGGGCGGCGATGAGCCTCTTTTGCTGCATGCGGGTCTCGCGCCTTACCCTCCAATCAACCTGGTTTAACCACTGATCTCATCATAGAACACATTTCTCAATTGGAAACTATAAACATATTTTTTTCACCATACAGTTTACCGTTGGATTAATTATGTTAAAATGTAAGAAAAATACATAATTTCAAAAGGTGAATATCATTGAAGATGTGGAGATTAAGCGAAATAGAATCTGATATTAGTGACACAATACCGTATTACTTTTTATGTTTATTGTTCTCTAGTATCTCTTTTTCTGCTGTTATGATTATTTTAATTGGAGAACCATCTTGGCTGCGGCCAATGCCTATTACTTTTTATTCTTTTTATGTTTTTGTGGCGTATTTACTTTTTGCAGTGCCGCTGCAGGCTTTTTTCAATAATCGCCCCAAAAAGTTCAGCTTATTGTACTTATTATTATATATACTTTTTTCTTTTATTGCCTTGTTCATAATTTATATATTAATAAATTTAGACTTTACTATGAATGTAATAAAAATGGCAAAGTACTATGAATTCAGCCTTGCCGCAGCGGTTATTTATTGGATCTGGGACTCCGTTTTTTTTACAAAAAAAATTAATGGTTATTAACCTAAACCAGTTTATAATTTGCAGCCTTTTCTAAGGCTCTAAATCCTCCTTATATTACGCTTGCAGAGATAGCGGCCATCGATTCCGTTTATTTTACCTTGTGTAAACTGTAACTCTTCCCTCGCTAAGAGATAAGATGACTAAAATCAATATTCAATTGTAAAAGTAAGTTAATGGAGGGAAAATGGAATTGCTGTATAGTATATTAAGTATATGGATTTGTGCATTCCTTATAGCTAGATTGTTCAGTATATTTAGTGGAAGATTAGGTCCATTTGGAAAAACCTATTGGAAAAACGATTTAGCTATTACTTTTGCGCAGAGTATAATCATAACCATATTATTAGAAATTTTATAAATTAATATCTACGCTCCTTTTAGCACTTTCTTTTTGTACTAAGAGAATTTGGCTGAATTGTTTAAACTGGGAACAAAGTGTTACCCCTAAATGAATGTCAATCTATAACAATCCTTCATTAAATAAGGCTGTTTTTATAGGTGTAGCTGAAGAGGCTCACCACAGCCCCCATCCTGCGGGTCTCGGATCTTACCCTCCAATCAACCTAGTTTAACAACTGGATCTCCTAACAGAACTCATTAATATACAACAATTTTAGAGAAAAGAGCCCATTTTTGGAATTAATTAACATGAGAAGAATGGATGTATAGGATTAGCTACCATTTTGATGTTTTTTTTATTATCATATGCAGAATATATATGAAAGAAGTCTATTTACTGTGGAATAATGGAAAATAGCAGAATAAGAGGGGATATACGCAGGCATTATAAGGTTAATTTATCGTAAAAAGCTAAACTCTCCCTAACTTAATTATAGCATATAAAAAATGGTATAAATAGACTTTTTGTTCTCGTTTACAACTGCTAAAATGCAATAGAACTTTACGGAAATTTCTTGGGGAGGGAAATAGTATGAATTCTTTAGTTCTCGGTTTTCAGGAAATGGAAAAAAAACAGCTTTTGCTCATTGGCGGAAAAGGGCTAAATCTTGGGGAATTGTCAAAAATTCAAGGAATACAAGTACCAGAAGGATTTTGCGTTACAACCGCGGGATATCAAATAGCCATCGAACAAAACAAAATATTTCAAACATTGATGAATCAACTAACAATGCTTAAAGTAGAGGATCGAGATCAAATTGCTGAAATCAGCAGAAAGCTTCGGCAAATCCTGATGGAGGCAGAAATTCATTCCGATGTTGAGAATGCAGTTACTCACTATCTCTCGCAGCTTGGCGATAAACATGCTTATGCGGTGCGTTCTAGTGCGACTGCTGAAGATTTACCATATGCCTCATTCGCTGGTCAACATGACACCTATTTAAATATCATTGGAAAAGAAGCAATCATGCAGCATATTAAAAAATGCTGGGCTTCTCTATTTACGGAACGGGCGGTAATATACCGTATACAAAATAAAATTGACCACAGACAGGTTTATTTATCCGTAATCGTTCAAAGGATGGTTTTCCCGCAGGCTTCAGGGGTTTTATTTACTGCTGATCCGATTACTTCTAACCGTAAGCTGCTGTCAATCGAGGCCAGTTTTGGACTTGGAGAAGCGCTGGTCTCCGGCTTGGTAACTTCCGATTGTTACAAAGTACGGGAACAGAAAATCGTTGATAAGAGGATAGCAACAAAAAAATTGGCTATCTATGGACGAAAAGAAGGCGGAACAGAGAGAAAGCCAATCAACCCTGATCAGCAAAATACTCAAGCACTTACTGAACAGCAAATTTTACAATTGGCACGAATCGGAAGACAGGTCGAAGCTTATTTTGGCTGTCCGCAAGATATAGAATGGTGTTTGGCTGATGATACTTTTTATATTGTCCAGAGCCGCCCGATCACGACTCTTTTCCCCACCCCTGAAGTGAATGATCAAGGAAATCATGTCTATGTATCTGTTGGTCATCAACAAATGATGACAGACCCCATAAAACCATTGGGATTGTCTTTTTTTCTGTTAACGACTCCCGCACCCATGCGTAAAGCTGGCGGAAGACTGTTTGTTGATGTCACACAACAACTGGCTTCACCTGCCAGCAGAAATATTTTATTAAATGCCATGGGACAACACGATCCGCTCATGAAAGACGCGCTTATGAACATCATTGAGCGAGGGGATTTCATAAAATCGTTACCAAATGATAATAAAGCACCAAGTCCGAGCAGAGGCAATAATACAGACATGCTGGCACAAATCGAAAACAATCCATCAATTGTTTCTGATTTGATTAAGCGCAGCCAAACATCCATTGAAGAATTAAAACAAAAAATTAAAAACAAATCAGGATCAGATTTATTTGAATTTATCCTGGAAGATATTCAAGAATTAAAGAAGATTTTATTTGACCCGCAAAGTTCAGCTGTATTTATGGCTGCTATAAATGCTTCAACATGGATTAATGAAAAAATGAACGAGTGGTTAGGTGAAAAAAATGCAGCAGACACGCTTTCTCAATCTGTATCGAACAATATTACTTCAGAAATGGGTCTTGCACTTTTAGACGTTGCAGATGTCATTCGTCCTTATCCGGAAGTAATTGATTATTTACATCAAGTAAACGATGATAACTTTTTGGATGAACTGGTTAAGTTTGATGGTGGTAAGGAAGCTAGAGACGCTTATAATGCTTTTCTCAGCAAATATGGAATGCGGTGTGCCGGAGAAATCGATATCACGAAAACTCGCTGGAGTGAAAAGCCAATTACCCTTGTTCCCATGATTCTCAGTAACATAAAAAACTTTGATCCTAATGCCGGAAAGTGCAAATTTGAGCAAGGCCGGCATGCGGCTTTAAAAAAAGAACAAGAGTTATTAGAACGATTGAAGCCATTAACGGATGGTGAACAAAAAGCCGGAGAAACAAAGCGAATGATTGGCCTTATACGTAATTTCATCGGGTATCGTGAATATCCAAAATACGGCATGATTAACCGCTACTTCGTTTATAAGCAGGCATTACTGAAAGAAGCGGAACAACTGGTGCAAACGGGCGTTATTCCTGAAAAAGAAGATATATACTATCTCACACTTGAAGAATTCAGCGAAGCCGTACGCACAGAAAAGCTGGACTGCCAAAAAATCATGAAGCGGAAAGATGATTATAAATTATATGAAAAATTGACTCCTCCGCGGGTTATTACATCTGATGGAGAAATCATTACAGGTAAGTATCAAAGAGAAAACCTTCCAGCCGAAGCAATTGCTGGTTTGCCTGTTTCTTCCGGAGTGGTAGAGGGACGGGCACGTGTCATCTTAAAAATGGAAGAAGCTGATTTTGAAGAAGGAGATATATTAGTCACCTCCTTTACTGACCCTAGCTGGACACCATTGTTTGTATCCATAAAAGGCTTAGTCACTGAAGTGGGCGGACTGATGACACATGGAGCAGTGATCGCACGTGAATATGGACTGCCAGCAGTGGTAGGAGTGGAAAATGCTACTAAACTGATTAAAGATGGACAACGAATCCGCGTACATGGAACAGAAGGGTTTATTGAACGATTGTAATGGCTGAATACGTGGAATTTCCCTTTTGCGTCGCTATAAAAAAGAAACTTTATAACAGTTTGTTAGTCTCTTGGCGGGATGATTGATTGTCCATTTTTAAAACTAAAATATAGGGGAGCGCCTTTTATATAATTTAAGAATTTTTAGCAGTTCAACTATTGGATACGAATGTTCAGGAATGTATGGCTGTCTTTATGCAGCCTTTTTTTATTCACTAATAAGAAGTTTTGAAAAGCCTTCATAAAAGAATACTGCATAAGCTGCAGTATTCTAGGTCCTGTCATAATCAGCCTTCTTTAACAGCGGTCTGTAAATACTCCCTTTCGCTTTGCTGCAGGGCTAAAGTGAAATCGCGGATTAAATCATCACAGTTTTCAAGTCCCAGGGATAAACGCAAAAGGCTCTTTGAGATTCCGCGCCTTTCCCTTTCCTCATCAGGCATTGCTGCATGTGACATTTTAGCAGGATAGGAAAGGATGGTTTCAACGGCGCCAAGGCTTACAGCAAAAACGGGCAGCTGGAGTTGATTGACAAAGGAGCGAAGCAGGCTTTCATTTTGCAGTTCGAATGATAATACGGCGCCTGCTCCCTTGGCCTGTTCGCTTTGGATCCTGTGCTGAGGATGACCTGGGAGGCCTGGGTAATGGACAGCTTTAACAGAAGGCAGTGAAGATAGAAATTCAGCCATTTTGTGTGCGGACTTCATGGAATGCTCCATTCTTACATGAAGGGTTTTGATTCCCCTCATGACCAGCCATGCATCCTGGACACCCAGAACAGCTCCAAATGAATTCTGCAAAAAAGAAAGCTTCTCACCTATTTCCGGATCTTTAACGGCCGCAAGTCCTGCAACAACATCGCTATGGCCTGAAAGAAACTTCGTTGCACTATGGAGAACAATATCAGCACCAAGCGAAAGAGGCTGTTGCAGAGCTGGAGTTAAAAATGTATTATCCACATATGTTAAGGCGCCGATTTCCCTGGCAATGGCACTGATTTCCCTAATATCGCTGACCTTAAGTAAAGGATTGGAAGGTGTTTCAATATAAAAAGCCCTTGTATTATGCTGGATTGCAGATCTGATGTTTTCAAGATTCGTCATATCGGCAAAAGTGTGCTGAATTCCAAACCGGTTCAAAACGTTTGTCACCATCCGGTAAGTCCCGCCGTATACATCCTCTGAAATGATGACATGATCACCCGAAGATAATAAAAGAAACGCAGTCGAAATGGCCGCCATTCCGGATGAGAAAGCAAAGCCCCTGGTTCCTTCCTCCAATTCAGCAATAATCTCTTCAAGTGCCTCCCGTGTCGGATTCAGGCTTCTGCTGTAATCATACTTGCCGAACTGGTCAATATCGAATTGATGATAAGTGGAGGCATGCTGGATCGGTACACAGACTGCACCTGTTGCCGGATCAATTTTATGACGATTATGAATCAAAGCAGTTTCAAAAGCAAAATTATTTTCAGATGTCATATGAGGGCCTCCTGTTTTACATAGTTTAAAGAGTAATCCAAATCACTTATTAAATCGCTGGGATCTTCAATTCCAACTGAAAAACGCAATAACCTATTACAAACCCCATTTGCTGTTCTGATATCTTCTGGAATGTCTGCATGGGTTTGTGTTGCAGGATACGTTATAAAGCTCTCAACTCCGCCGAGGCTCTCTGCAAAAGAGATAAGGGAAAGTCCTTTTAAGAAAGGATTGATCCATGACTCATCATTTAACCTGAAAGAAAGCATACCGCCTCTGCCGGGATAAAGGACCTCTGAAATGGACTCGTGATTGGACAGGTATTCAGCAAGGATTTTTGCATTGGATTCATGGCGGGCCATCCGAAGAGAAAGTGTTTTCATGCCTCTCATTAAAAGCCATGAATCAAATGGGCTCAGCACGGCTCCTGCCCCATTATGGTGAAGGGCAAGAGAATTGCATAGCTCCTTTCCTTTGGCAACGACCAGCCCTGCCAGGACATCGTTGTGTCCGCCAAGATATTTTGTAGCGCTATGGATGACGATATGAGCTCCAAGCGGGATAGGTTTTTGGATCAGCGGTGTATAAAAGGTATTGTCAACGATTAAAAGCAAATCGTGCTGTTTCGCCAGCTGGCCGATAGCTTCAATATCCGCCGTTTCCATTAGAGGATTAGTGGGGGATTCTATAAAAATCGCTTTAGTCTGAGGTGTTATTGAGTGTTCAATGCTCTCCAGACAGCTTGTATCCCTGTATTTACAGACTAAACCCCATTTCTTGAATCCCTGTTCCAATAAACGATATGTTCCTCCATATAAATCCTTGGATAAAATCCACTCATCCCCGGATTGGAATAACGATAATACCGTCAATATTGCTGCCATGCCTGAGCTGCATGCAAAGCCCTTATCGCCGCCTTCAAGTTCAGCTATGGTCTTTTCTAGAATTTGCCTTGTGGGATTTCCGGTACGGGAATAATCGAAGCCAGTTGATTGCCCGATCCCTTCATGGCGGTAAGCTGTTGAAAGGTAAATGGGAGCATTCACAGTTCCTGTCTCTTTTTCGCTGCGATTTCCAATCTGCGCCAGAAATGTGTCAATATTATACATAAGTTCACCACTCCTTGAGCTGGAATAAAATAAAAAAGCCTTCTTAAAGAAGAAGACTTTTAACATTGCGTGAGAAGTCATTCTTCTTATCTTTCAAGTTATTATCTAACTTGATGGAGTTAGCACCTTTTCATTGTTCTGGACAATGATGGTTGCTGAGGCATCAACGGGCCAAATCCCTAAACCTCTCTTGATAAGAAACAAATTCAAATTATTCTATTAGTTTAGAATTTACTACACAAATCAAATAGTGTCAACTAATATTGATATTATATCTTGCCTGTAATATAGAGAAGCAAATTCGGGCGTCAATGGGGCACCATCAGAAATGCAGAAGTTTTGATAGTAAGATATCGATAGAAGATCGAAAGGAGCGGATTTTGTTGAAAATTATCATTGCCCCTGATTCATTCAAGGAAAGCATGACTGCGATGCAGGCTGCAGACTCTATAGAAAAGGGATTCCGCCGTTTTTTTAAATCTGCTGAAATTATTAAGGTTCCGTTAGCAGATGGCGGGGAAGGAACGGTGCAGGCACTTGTAAATGCAACGGGTGGGAATATTATTGAAAAAGAAGTCACCGGGCCGCTTGGTGAAAGGGTGAAAGCAAAATTCGGGATTTCAGGAAATGGAGAAAAAGCGATAATCGAGATGGCTGCAGCTTCAGGTATCCATCTTGTTCCTTATGAAAAAAGAAACCCGTTATATACGACCACCAGGGGCACTGGTGAGCTGATACAGGCGGCACTGGATGCGGGAGCAAAGCATATAATCCTTGGAATTGGCGGAAGTGCCACTAATGATGGCGGGTCAGGAATGGCTAAAGCGCTTGGAATAAAGCTTATGGATGAAAGCGGCAGAGAAATTGAAGACGGTGGAGGAGCTCTTGATAAGCTTTGCTCCATTGATATAAGCGGCGCAGATCAGAGATTGCAGCATATCAGGGTCGAAGCCGCATGTGATGTAGATATTCCATTAACCGGAGAAAAAGGTGCATCAGCAATTTTTGGGCCTCAAAAAGGGGCAGATCAGCAAATGGTTTCTTTTCTTGATAAAAACCTGGAAAGGTATGCGGCTGTCATTGAAAAGGAGCTAGGAAAAAAAGTGATGGATGTACCTGGTTCCGGTGCAGCCGGGGGGCTTGGAGCAGGATTGCTTGCCTTTTTGTCTGCAGAGCTTAAAAGGGGCAGTGAAATCATTATGGAAGCCGTCAATCTGAAGGAACACTTGATAGATGCTTCAATCCTGATAACAGGAGAAGGTAAGATTGACGATCAAACTCTGCTCGGAAAGACACCAATCGGGGCGGCGCGTCTGGCTAGAACTTTTAACGTTCCTGTGATTGCAATTGCCGGCAATGTTTCATATAACAGCGAGGAGTTTACTCAGCATGGAATAAATGCCGTTTTCAGCATAGTTCCGGGAATTATCAGCAGGGAGGATGCCTTTAGAAAGGCAGAGAGGCATCTTGAAGAAACTGCAGCCAATATTGCAGCAGTGTTAAAAATGTCAGCATGCAGCCGGGTTAAATAATGATATTTTTCTATACGATAATGAAAGCGAGAATAGAGGGCAAAGCTTAGAAATATTAAATACATGTTCGTTTATGCTGATTTTTGGGAAAATAGGTAGAGTAACCTTTTTTGGCAGGGTATATAAAAATTATTTAACAGTGGAGACGGGAGGAAATTCCATGAAATTCAGAACAGAGAAAGACACTATGGGTGAAGTTCAGGTTCCTTATGATAAATATTGGGGAGCGCAGACTGAAAGAAGCAGAAATAATTTCAAAATAGGGAATGAAAGAATGCCGATAGAGCTCATCCAGGCTTTTGCATATGTAAAACAAGCCTCAGCTAGGGTCAATCATGAGCTGGGAGATTTATCTCAGGCAAAAATGAAAGCGATTGTAAAAGTCTGCGGTGAAATTCTTGAGGGAGCACTTGATGATCACTTTCCCCTTGTTGTCTGGCAGACTGGAAGCGGCACTCAAAGCAATATGAATGTGAATGAAGTGATTGCTAACAAAGGGAATGAGTGGCTGCGGGAAAACGGAGGAAATGAGGAGGAAATCCTGCATCCTAATGACGATGTCAATAAGGCCCAAAGCTCCAATGACTCATTTCCGGCGGCGATGCATATAGCGGCGTACCTGGCAGTTGCAGACGTGCTGCTGCCTTCTATATCTGCATTAAGAGATACTTTGCTTGAAAAGGAACAGGAATTCATGCACATTGTAAAAATCGGCCGCACCCATTTGCAGGATGCTACACCGCTCACACTAGGGCAGGAAATCAGCGGATGGAGGACAATGCTTGATAAAAATCTTCAAATGATTGAAGAAAGCAGCAAGCATTTAAAAAGCCTTGCACTTGGGGGAACAGCAGTAGGGACCGGGATTAATACAAAACCGGCATTCGGACATATGGCGGCAGAACAAATCAGCAAGGATACCGGACATTCATTCCATACATCACCGAACAAGTTTCATGCGCTTACCAGCCATGATGAAATTGTGCACGTGCATGGTGCCATGAAGGCTCTTGCTGCAGATTTGATGAAAATTGCCAATGATGTCAGATGGCTTGCGAGCGGACCCAGAAGCGGTATAGGCGAGCTCTCTATTCCGGCAAATGAACCTGGAAGCTCCATCATGCCTGGTAAAGTAAATCCCACACAATGTGAAGCATTGACGATGATTTCCGTTCAGGTATTCGGAAATGACTCCACTATTGCTTTCGCGGCCAGCCAGGGAAATTTTGAGCTAAATGTATTTAAGCCTGTTATCATTTATAACTTCCTGCAGTCTGTAAAGCTTCTGAGTGAAGGAATACAATCATTTAATGAGCATACTGCAAAAGGAATCATGGCAAACACTGAAAAAATCAAGGAAAATGTTGAGCGCTCACTAATGCTTGTGACTTCCCTAAATCCGCATATCGGCTATGAAAAAGCAGCAGAAATTGCAAAACTGGCCTTCAGCGAACACACGACTCTAAAAGAAGCCGCCCTAAAACTCGGATACCTGACACCCGATGAATTCGACAAATGGGTGAACCCGGAAAATATGGTTAACCTATAAAAAAAGCGGAAGCGACTGTTTATAGGATCAAAGACTAAGAACGCCGCTTCCTGCGGCAACGTCTTTGTGACCCCCATCGTGGGGGCCTAAGCAAATAGGGTTTGATCCTCAGAAGGTGTTCTTTGCCTTCAGAGAATCAAACATCTTTTGCACAGCGAGCTAGGAGCTGAAGCTGGATTAAAAAAGCGGAAGGCGGTGATTGCAGCATGGATGTATGTCCGCTTTGCAACGGATTAAGGAGCCTCAGTGCATCCTGTCCAAGCTGTACAGCAAAAATGGAGGATAAGGGAAAGGTCATGGATTATTATGACGAATATAGCGCGTATATGGATACAGATACCTTAAAACAAAATGATGGCTTTCCCCGTTCACTTCAACAGGGGAAATGCCCTCATTTAATAAACTGTCCATCCTGCGGGCACGATGAAATTATCCTGGTTCAAGAGTAAACAAAAGGCGTGCACGGTATATGTGCACACCTTTTGTTTTGTTTAATTATTCACCTTTGGCGCGAATGCGGAATTCTGTTTCTTTATCGAAGAAATGAGCTTTGTTCATATCAATCGCCATGCCTAAAGTGTCACCTGGCTTCACGATAGTACGGGCATCTACACGGGCAACAAAGTCCTGTCCGCCAATTGTAGAATAAAGCATAAACTCAGCACCCATTAATTCTGCAACATCGATGTGGGCAGCAATTGTTGTGTCAGGAGATGTCTCAAGGAATAATGGTTCATCATGGAAATCTTCAGGACGCACTCCAAGGATGATATCCTTGCCTACATAGCCCTGATCGCGAAGAACCTTCATTTTTCCTTCCGGCACTGAAATGGACTGGCTGCCAATTAGTACTGTACCATCCTGAAGCTGTCCGGATAAGAAGTTCATAGCTGGTGATCCAATGAAACCGCCTACGAAAACATTTTCAGGCTTTTCATAAACTTCCTTAGGGGCACCAACTTGCTGAACGATTCCATCTTTCATAACGACAAGACGTGTTGCCATTGTCATGGCTTCTGTCTGGTCATGTGTTACATAGATGGTAGTCGTATTCAGGCGTTTGTGAAGCTTTGCAATTTCAGCACGCATTTGCACGCGCAGTTTTGCATCCAGGTTAGACAATGGTTCATCCATCAAGAATACCTTAGCGTCACGCACGATTGCGCGCCCAAGAGCTACACGCTGGCGCTGTCCGCCTGATAATGCTTTAGGCTTACGGTCAAGATACGGCTCTAGACCAAGGATTTTTGCAGCTTCCTTAACACGTGTATCAATTTCTGATTTCGGCATTTTTCTCAGTTTTAACCCAAAGGCCATATTATCATATACAGACATATGCGGATAAAGTGCATAGTTTTGGAAAACCATCGCGATATCACGGTCTTTTGGAGGTACATCATTTACACGCTTGCCGTCGATGAAGAAGTCTCCGTCTGAAATTTCTTCCAGGCCGGCAATCATTCTTAGAGTCGTTGATTTACCGCAGCCTGATGGGCCAACGAAAACGATGAATTCTTTATCTGCAATATTTAAATTGAAATCTTCTACAGCAGTCACTTTATTGTCATACACTTTATAAATATGATCGAGTACTAACTCAGCCATTGTAAAACCCTCCAGTACAATATGTATTTCATGCTTTTATTGTAGCTTTTGATCCGCAAAAAGAACATGTACACCCTGCACAAAAATGAAAGCGTTTTACTGTGCAGGGTGTACATGCTCCATTATTCCTCCTTTTTTAATAAACACAAATAGGCAGGAAGGGCATGGTGAAAGGTCCGGATATCGAGTCCTGTCTTTTCTATGAATTTATCAATGCGGTACTGAAGGCTGTTCCGGTGGATATAAAGCTTTTTAGCGGCAAGGCTGGCATTTGAATTGCACTCAATATACGTTTTCACAGTGCTGATCAGCTCTTCATCTTTCCCGGCATCACCGAGCAGCTCCTCACAAAACCAAATAAATTCTTCAGGAGCCAGTCCTTCAAGTACTGCAAAAGGAAACACATCCGGCAATGTGAACATCCGAGTATCAAGAGAATGCTTTTTAGCCAGTTTAAAGCTCTTCTGTTCCATCTGAAAGTGTGTTGGAAGATTTTCATCCATAAGATGGTAATGTCCGCTGAAAGCCTGTATTTTCACATAAAAATCACTTTCAAGTGTTTGGACAATTGAAAAAAAGTCAGGATCATCTAAGCTGCTGTCTGATTCGCCCTCAATAATCGCCCCTCTATCTTCATCCTCCCAAACAATCATGGAATCCCCCGAAACAAGAGAAGTGAACGCTTCTTCAAAGTCCAGGTAAGAAAAATCAGAAGTTGAGCTGCTGAAGTGTATGAACCGCACCTTCTTCCAGCTGGTTACAGGCAAACTGCGGTCATTTTGATATAAAAATTCACTCCACTGCTTTTTCATTTCTGATGCATTTCTGCTGAGGAAGGCTTCTTCATTGTGAGGGAATAGAAGCTGAAGGAGGGATGCTTCCGCCGAACTGATTTCTTCTTTAGGAATTCCGAATGTCCCGCTGCTGTCACGGAACCAAAAAAATTCCCTGTCGCTTTGCCGCGGCTCATTTCCAGAAACGGCGTTTGGAAATTTTACTTTCAATTTATCTAACATGAATGATTTCCTTCTTTTCGATTATTTGTTTTTATTATACCGAAATGACTCTCTTATAACTATTGTGAGCTTTTTTGCAGGAAAAGCGAGTGCACATTCAAAGCACTCAAATAGTTTAGTGCAGATAGGGAAGGGTAAGTTAGTAAAATGTACATCTACTAAACTATTTAAAAGGGAATGGTGATTTTCATGGAAAAAGGCCAAAAAACAGCCATTATCACTGGAGCAAGCAGCGGGATCGGACAGGCGACAGCTAAAGAATTGGCAAGCAAGGGGATTTCAGTCATGCTTGCTGCACGCCGAGAGGAACGCTTGCAGGAGCTGAAAAGGGAAATCGAAGAAAGCGGAGGAAAAGCGGAATATAAGGTTACGGATGTGACCTCCGCAGAAGAAATGGAAGAATTGGCAAACGCAGCAGCAGAAAAATTCGGAGCCATTCATATTTTAGTGAATAACGCCGGGCTAATGCCGCTTTCCTACTTAAATAAAAAGAAGACAGATGAATGGAATAAAATGGTAGACGTTAACATTAAAGGAGTATTGAACGGAATAGCAGCTGTGCTTCCATACATGGAAAAACAGAAGCATGGTCATATCGTAAATATTTCTTCAGTAGCTGGCCACGTGATTTCTCCGGGAAGCGCTGTATATAGCGGAACAAAATTTGCAGTCCGCGCAATTACTGAAGGACTTAGAAAGGAAATCGATCCTGAGCTGAACATCCGTGCAACAATCATATCGCCGGGAGCTGTGGCTACAGAACTAACCAATACCATTACAGATGAAGATATCCTCAATAAATTCAAAGGGTCCAATATGAAGCCTTTAGACAGCGAGGATATCGCTAGGGCCATCGCATACGCCGTTGAACAGCCGGAACATGTGGATGTTAACGAAATTATCATCCGTCCGACTCAGCAAAAGGGATAATCAATAATCCTTTTGACATTAGCTATATTAGAATGGAGGGATGTTTGCATGAATACAGACTTCACTAAAATTTATATAAATGGCGAGTGGCGCAAGGGAAAAAGTGATAAGGAATTGATTGATAGTAATCCTTTTACAGGTGAAGAGCTGCTTCGCATTCAAGCTGCAAGCAAGGAAGAGCTGGATGAATCCTATAAATCTGCAGCACAGGCACAGGTTAAATGGGAAAAGGAGCTTCCGCAGACAAAGCGCGCTGTCATTGAAAAAGCGGCTTCTATCATGGAGGAACAAAAAGAAACTATTATCGATTGGCTGATCAAGGAATCGGGAAGCACTTTTATAAAAGCTTCTGCAGAATTCCAGGCTTCTGTGAATATGTTAAAGGAAGCTGCAACCTTTCCTTTCCGTCTTGAAGGAAAAATTCTTCCTTCGCAGACTCCAGGCAAAGAAAATAGAGTGTACCGCAAACCGCTGGGTGTTATTGGGGTAATTTCTCCTTGGAATTTCCCGCTTCATTTGACCATCCGCTCTATTGGTGCAGCACTTGCTATCGGAAACGCAGTGGTTGTTAAGCCATCTACAGAGACACCTGTGACAGGCGGCCTGATTTTTGCAAGCATCTTTGAAGCGGCCGGCCTTCCTAAAGGCCTATTAAATGTAGTGGCAGGCAAAGGCTCGGAGATAGGCGATGACATGGTAACCAACCCGATTCCGCGCCTTATCTCGTTTACAGGATCAACCGAAGTTGGACGGCATATAGCAGAGCTTGCAGGCGGATCCCTGAAAAAAGCAGCACTTGAGCTCGGCGGCAACAATGTCTTCATTGTTAGAGAAGATGCTGATATTGAAAAGGCAGCTGAATCGGCAATCTTCGGCAAATTTTATCATCAGGGACAAATTTGCATGGCGATAAACAGAATTTTTGTTCAGCGCAATATCAGCCAGGAATTTACCGATGCCTTCAAAAGGATCACTGAATCGTTAAAGTACGGAAACCCTGAGGAAAAGGACACCAATGTTGGTCCGCTTATCAATGAGAATCAGTCAAAACGGATTCAAGAGGATATTGAAAAAAGCATCAGCCAGGGAGCAAAATTGATATACGGAGGGAATATTGATGGAAACGTCCTTCAGCCGGCTATCTTGACAGATGTTACAAATGACATGCCGATTGCTAAGAACGAGATATTCGGACCGGTTGCAGCCATTATTACTTATGACTCTGAAGATGAGGCTGTGGAAATGGCGAACGCCCATCCTTATGGATTAAGCGGTGCGGTGCATACTTCTGATATCGAAAAAGGCACACTGCTTGCCCACAAAATTGACACAGGGATGATTCATGTGAATGATCAGCCAGTCAATGATGAAGCGATCATGCCGTTTGGCGGGGAAAAGAATTCAGGCTTGGGCCGTTTTAACGGTGAATGGGTCCTTGAGGAATTCACTACAGTGAAATGGCTATCCGTTCAGCATCAGCCCCGTTCATATGATCCTTTTATCAAGAAATAAACACAAGGCCCGGGTCACTGACTCCGGGCCATTCCTCTGCCGCTTGACTTATCAGTGAATGATTGGCGGGGAAGGAGGGTTTTGGGCATATAAAAGAGAATCAAATAAAGAAAGGAGGGAAAATATGATTGAACTTACATCCGTGCACGACGTGACATGTGCTAAAGGAATTGTTTCATATGGTGATGTCAAAATGAATATTTATGCCTATTTAATTGATGCGCTGCTGATAGATTCGGGGCCAGCTTCGCTTCTTAAGGATTTCATTCCTTTTTTTGAAAAGGAGGATATTCAGCAAGCGGCAATGACACATTATCATGAAGACCACACAGGAGGGGCGCGCTGGCTTAGTGAAAATAAACATATTCCCGTCTTTATTCACCCTATGTCCATAAAAACTTGCTCAGAGAATGCAGAGTATCTTCCGTACCGCCATCAGCTATGGGGAGATAGGGAAGGATTTCAGGCAAAGCCATTGGAAGCAGAGCTGCATTCAGAGAATTATTCCTGGGAGGTTCTCCATACCCCTGGCCATTCAAAGGATCATATGGTCTTTTTGAACCGTGAGAAGGGGATGCTTTTTTCCGGCGACCTGTTTGTTTCCCCTAAGACAAGGCTTATCCTCAAGGAAGAATCAATTCCTGACATCATTCAGTCCATCAAACATGTGTTGAGATATGATTTCCAGGAAGTATTTTGCGGCCATGCAGGCTATGTCAGACATGGAAAGAAAATGTTTCAGAAGAAACTTGATTATCTCGAAACCCTAAATGGAGACATTCTTTATCATTGCAGCAAAGGGCTTAGTGAAGAAGAAATCCATTCCCTGCTTTTTCCGAAAAAATATCCTCTTATTGAAATTTCGGAGCATGAATGGGATACCAAGCATATTGTTTCTTCTGTTATAAGGGACAGATATGAAACAGGTTCCAGGAAAGAAAAAAAGAGAGCGGACATTAATTAATGCCGTCTCTCTGATTTGACTTGGATGTTTAATTTGTCTGCTCTTCGCCATCAATATCATGTGATTCTTCAATATTCACTTCATGCTCTGCCTGAAAAACATTTCCTCCAGCAAGACCTTCATTTATAATGCGGTCTATATCCAAATAGGCTGAATTTTTCCCCTCGTTTGGTGTATCAGGAATAAAAGATGCTTTTTTATCTTTCATGGAAGTACCTCCTGCATTTGTTTTTCTTACTTTGGCTCTGTTAAGCTCTGCTGCTTTCATCTGCGGCAAGGGGGCCGCGGCGGGCTCGGATTTTCCTGCCTCTATGACCCTGTCCGCTTCAATGAGCAGAGAGCTTTAATAGAACTATTATTTTTAGCAAAATAAAGCAGGATGATGTAAGCGATTCATTTTATATCTGTTATGATTCATAAACATGATATAACATAAGCTCATGAACCATGGCTAAAATATTCTTTTCCTCTTCTGCAGCAGGATGATGTCCGGTCCATTCAATCCTGCCTTCAGGATGATAAATCCCCTGAAAATGCTGTTTTTTATAATAAAAGGAAATCCGCCATCCTGGCAGTTTTTCATCCTCGAATAACGGTTTCCATTGAAAGTGTGTAATCACGGCTAGCCCTCCATTTTTTTCTATTACCTCAAGTATAATGGAAAAATGGGAAGCTGCGATAGTTCAATTATCGCTGGCACTTAGAAATATCTTTAAATAGGGAGCTTAACTGCTTGAGCCGTTTCTTTTCAATCGCTGTTTCATCGAATTGCATGGGCTTTGAATTGACTTCATATAAGTATATATTTCCTGTCTCATCTTCACCAAGGTCCATAGAAAATTCTCCAAAAAAACCAAAATGCTCTGATAATATTGGTCCGCACCTCTGTGCAATATCTTGGATTGTCGTATCAAGCTTAGCCGTCTGCAGCAATTTATAAGGATATAGCTTGCCGCCGTTTGGCACATGTGTCGTAATTTCTTGGGATTGGGACATACGGACAGCTTTGCCGCTGATCGTATAAACTCCAAAGCTGTAATGCACCAGCACCCGAAAATCGTATCGGTGGCCATCAATTTTTTTCGACATGATGGCTTGCTGGGCAAGATAGTTTTTCTTTTTAAACTGTCTTGAATAGTGTTTCCAAAAGGCTTCGAAATTTTCAAAAGATGTACTGTAATGAGGTTCTTTGGCCGTAATGCATCCATCATGATGCAGAGCAGCGAGAAAAATCCCGCTTCCTTTATTGCCTTTTTTGGGTTTCAGATAGATGGTTTTATGGTTTTCGATAAACTTTTGAAGCCTTACTTCGCTGCCAGCCATGATTGTATCCGGTAAAAAACATCGCAATGCGGGATCTTTGCTGAATGTTGTATGCATCTCATACTTATCAAGGAAGCAAGGATTAAACATGACAATGGATTGGGAATCAAACGATTCTTTAACCTTTTTAAAGCGGGAAGTTGCCTCGATGGAGCGGGAAGGTATGCGGTTATAAACAATATCAGGCAGCGGAACTTGAACTTCCTCCCATTTTCCTGTATGGGGTACAATGATATATCCTTTCTTGTTTTTTAATAAGACATCTTCAATTGTCATAACAAAGGAAAAAATCCCTTCTTCAGCAAGATACTTATGAAGCTCGCAGAATAAGGGGACATTTCCTCCAATACCGGTCTCATGTTTATTGTTTTTGCAGGTTAAGATTCCGATGGATAGTACATTAGTTTTTTTGAAGGGCACAACATGGACCGGATAATTTTCTGCACTGTCAATGTGCTCACTATAAAGGATCTCAGCAGAACCCTTGTTGAAATATAGCTTTTGATCTCCTTCCTGGTGAAGCCAGGCCCTTTTTTCAGGAACATAATAGATGTTCATTCCCTGGTGCCTGCGGAATTTGTAAAATATTGTTCAGCCAGATAAACGGCGTAATCCAGGCTCAGCTTGCGTGTGAGCAGTTCGAATTCCTTTAATTTTGGATGAGAGAAGATGGACCGGCCTGGTTTCGAATTTGCTTCAAACATCCAGATTCGGCCTTTTTTATCGATTCCGAGATCAAAACCAATCTCCGCAATGATGCCATCCAAATGCTGCTCAATACAATCGCTGAGGACTAGTGCGGCATATGAGAGCTTTTCCTGTACTTCCTGAGATATTTGCGGATTTTCAAAGAGCTCATCGACTGTCCTGACTTCTCCTCCATTTTTCACATGTGTGGTTACACTTCCTTCACCGCCCACTTTAGCTGCAATAGCGGTAACCTGCCAGGCTCCATGCTGGTCTTTATTCGTATGGACACGAAAATCTATTGCCCGGTTATTGGATCTAAGAAGGGAAATGCCTTGCTGGATAATCAGATTTTGTACTTTTTTGCTTTTAAAAACATGATCAAACATAGATTCAAGAGAAGGAAAACGCTGGAGCTTATTTTCTTTTTCGTCGTTTTTATAGCGGCAATAGTAAGCATTGCTGTGTTTATCAAAAAGGATTTGATGTATGCCAAGCCCAAGGCTGCCATGGACGGGCTTTATGAAGACCTGCCTGTATTTAGAAAGCAAGGCTTCAATGGCAGATAAAGATTGAAAAGGATACGTTTCCGGAAGATACGGAATGGCCCGCTGGTCATCTGTCAGCCTCTGATAGATATCCCATTTATTGAAAAAACCAGGATTGTACCAGGGAATCATGTACTCCTCCTGGAATTTCCTTTTGACTTCCTTAGGTCCTGATTTGTTTTCAGTTTTTCTATTTGGCAGCCGGTCATAAACCACATCGGGTAAGGGAAACTCCATGACACTCCATTGATTATCTTGAAAGATATAGCCTTTAGTGCATTCCCTTTCCCAGTCTATTTGATTTTCTCCAAACACGAACGGAATGCATCCTGTCGTTTCATTCAAAGAAAGAAGCCTGGAAAAGAACTGCGATCGTTCCCCCAGCGGTTTATTGATGAATGTAGTGAAGCCAGATGTGAAAATGCCCACAAGCGGCCCGATATGGATGCTGTTTCCGTATACAAAAAGATGAAGAGGAGCAGTGGTTTCGGGAAATTGAAGGGATTCAGCCAAAGACTCTGATAGGATTATCGATTGCCTTTTGAATGGGCTTGGCTTTACTTCAGCGTATTGGCGGTTTTTCCCAAAACAGATTTGTTCGATATTATCCAGATTTCCCAGCTGGGATGGATATAAAAAGGTGTGACTCTTCATGACGACTATTTCTGCAGGATAGGTTTTTTTCATTTATTCATTCACCTGCTTTCATTTTTTCTGCAGTCCGGGCCAGATACCCGGAGTACACGACAGGTGCTTCGTACAGGGCTTTCACTTTTTCCGGGTAAAGCTTTTCAATAATTTTTCTGCCGGGTTTTGAGTTAATATCCAAAATCCATACCTGACCTTTTTTGTCTATGCCAAGATCCAGGCCTATTTCAAACAGCCTTTGGAAGTTTGCTTCCAATTCTCCTGGCAGCTGAGTGATAATCGTCTGGATTTTTTGTTCATATTGATCCTGCAGCGAGGGGGGGATGGTCATATTAAAGGTTTGAAAGGCTTCGGCTTTTCCGCCGGATGCAAGATTTGCAGTTATGGATTCCTTCATTCCCGTTCGTATTCCTCTTCCTATTTCTTCCCAGTCATTCTCTTTGTTTTTTTGAAGAAGAATCCGGACATCAAAAGGTTCATTATTTTCATTTGACAGTTCAAGATAAGGCTGGACAAGGAGGGTGTATTTTCTCATTATGGAATCAAGCCAGAAAAGGCTGTCTCTCTTAGTTTCAATCAGTCTGTCATATCTTTTTCCTTCTTTGTTCATTGATACGTTAATTCCTTCTGCTGTCTGCTCCAAAAGATAAATTCCTGCACCTCTTGATCCGAATTCTGGTTTGATTATCACTTTTTTATAGGTTTCAAGGCTCCTCCAGATGTCTCCTGGTCCATACGCTTTTTCAGTAGGAGGCAGAAAGGCGGACAGGCGCGGGTGGTTCTTTAAAGAATCATAGACATCCTTCTTTCCCGGAAGGCCATAGCCAAGGAATTCAGATACTTCCTTTAGCCAGCTGATGTTCTGCCTTGCTCGTGTCTTGGACCGTGAAAGACCATGAAAGCTGCGGTCATATACATAGGCAGGAGGCGGGAAAAGGGCAGGAAGCCACCTGTCTTCGCTGTGAACATACGATTCACCTTGTATCATTCCGGAATTCGCATCAATACCTTCTGGGCAGAATTTCACAATTTTCACCTGAAGATTTTTTGCGCTTTTGGCAATTTCGGAAAAGTATTTCTGTTCCTTGGATATATGGGATGTTAAAATTCCAAGTGATAGCATAAGGCATCTCCTTTCAGGTTTCAGGTAATTCTCCCTTAGTGCACAGGTAATTCATATACTCAATGACCGACTTCACTGAGGGACGGAACTTTTCATAATTTCCCTGGAATTTTTTTGATGGCTTAGAATTCACTTCAATGATCCATGGATGGCTTTCGGTATCAAGGGCAAGGTCTATGCCCAGTTCACCGAAAAGATCTTCCCGGCTGTCAGAAAGTGTATTAGCTGTCTTGAGAGCAATTTCCTTCAGTATTCTGCACAGCCTTCTCGCTTCTGTTTGTTCGAATATGGAAGTTAAAAATTCCATGCCATTTTTCATTTCTCCGCCTCTTGAGAGATTGGAAACGATATGCCCGGCATAACCAATTCGTGCTACCATGGAAGTCACTTTCCACATGCCACGTTTATTTTTATTCATAAGAACCCTGAAATCGACTTTTTTATCATCAATTTCAAGCAGTGAAATCCCTTTTTGAACAATATAAGAAGCTTTCCTGCTGATTTTACTAAGCATGCGAAATAATTCTTCAGCTTCTGCCAAATAAGTATCCTTAATGCCGTCTGAATGCTCAACAACCCATCCTTCTTCAGTTTTTGAAAGCTTAATGATGTTTTTGCCCTGGCTTCCGAAGGCAGGTTTGACATATACATTGGAAAAGTCCCGCAGAAAGGATGCAAAGCTTTCTTCCTCCTTTAAAGGAATGCTGTCAGGTAGATTCGGAAGCAGGTCTGCGTTAGAACTCAAAAGATCATGAACCTCCCATTTTGAAAGGAAACAGCCGTTAAACATTGGAATTCTCCTCTTTTTAAGCTGATCGGAAAAATCCTGGAACAGGGCAGAGCGTTCAAGCTTCCTCGATCCTATCCTGTTATATACGGCATCAGGCAAAGGGAATTGGAAGCTCTCCCATTTGCCGTTGAACCAATATCCTTCCAATGTTTCTCCATGGGTTATTTTTTGAAGCTTTACTGCATAAAAGGGATATCCATGTTCCTTGCAATATTCGGCCATTTCTTTCAGAAAATCTCCATATTCTCCAAAGGGTTCTGGCCCGCTGCTTGAGGAACTGGTAAGAATGGCTAAATAAGGCCCAATTGAAAGAGTCTTTTCTTTCGGGCAGTAAGCCATTTGAACAGGAAAGCCGAAAGGAGGCAAACAAAGAATCTGAGCAGAGTTTTCGGATATTATGACAGTGCTGCTGCTGCGAGATAATGAGCGGACTGTTAATGTTGCTTTTTTGCAGCCGGCTAGAAAGTTCAATGAATCCCCCTCTTGAATTTCCCAGTGTTTAAGCAATTTATTATCAATGAAAATAACTGATGAATACTGGTTTTTGACGAAATGCATGGTCACTTTGCAGTAAATTGCCTTCATTGTCATTCCCCGTTCGTGCAAGGCTTAATGTTTATAAAAGAGAATATTAGCTGTTACTTGCATGATATGCCCATATTCGGCGGAAAGTGTTTGACTTATGCAATTCATTATTTTTAAGGAATGAATCTTCATTAATTTTAAACATATTAAGGCGGGGTAAAGAATATTTTAAAAGGGTGAATGCAGAGAGCAGAAAATCCTTTAATCATGCATCAGAAATATATAAGGGATTTAAGTGTAATTGCAGCTCTGTTTTGTTATAGTTGAAAAGATATGGCATGCCAAAGCATTTCCGGGAGCATTTACCTGCCCGCAAGCATTCGCTTAGGAGTCAGGAAGGATGATGCTTGCAAGGTGTGCCCAGTTCATCCAGCGGACCAGCAGTACGGGAAGAGACCCCTGCTGCACGAAGCTTTACTATTAGGAGGGAAAAATATGAGTGGAAATTTATATGATGTAGCATACGAAATGGAAAGAGCTATCCGCAACAGTAAGGAGTATGCGGATTTGCGCAGCCTGTATGACCAGGTAAACGCAGATCCTTCCGCACGGGGAATGTTTGATAACTTCCGCCAGCTTCAAATGGGACTGCAGCAAAAGCAGATGATGGGACAGGAAATTACCCAGGAGGAAGTGGATCAGGCACAGAAAACTGTAGCACTTGTACAGCAGCATCCAGCCATTTCCCGTTTAATGGAAAGTGAACAAAGAATGAGCATGGTAATTGCGGAATTAAATAAAATTATCATGAAGCCATTAGAAGACTTATATGGAATGCCTGAACAGGGATAATAAAGAATGCTTGCTCTGCCGTTTACTCCGGCAGGGCATTTTTTTATACTGGCAGAAATTATTAGGCATAGCTGCTTCCAGAAGTATTGTTGCATGGCTGTCACTTGAGTTCTAATATCTGGTTATTCTTCATAAGTTGGAATAGGACACTACAGATAGGAGAGATCAGCATGGTATATCGTTTACTGGCAGTCAATATCGACGGAACCTTGCTTCAATCTAATGGCCGTCTAAATAAATTAACCAAAGAAGCGATTGAATATGTCCATCATAAAGGCGTCACTGTAACGCTCGTAACTTCCAGAAGCTTTCATTCGGCTAAAAAGGTTGCCAAGGCTTTAAAAATAGATCCCATGATAATTGCACACCATGGAGGATATATAGGCACAGCTTCAGGGAAGCCTGTTTTTGTTAAAAGAATACCAGAAAAGCTGACATTGGAGATTGTTCAGCTGCTTGAAAAAACATCTTGCCAAATCTCACTTGTCCATGAAAAATATATGCTGGGAAACAGGGTGGATTTGCCGGAAAATCTGCTTGGGAAGGCTGTACTGCATCATAATGAGCAAAATTTTTACTCGCAAAGCTTTGTTGATTCGATCAGCGGGGAATTAAACAATCACCCTATTTCCCCAACAAAAATCACAGCATTGTTTCATAATGAACGTGATAAGAGGGACATCATGAAGCTAATCAGGGAGCTCTTCCCTGAAGTGATGCTTTCAGGACACAATGATCAGGGATTAACCATTCTTCCCAAGGGTGTATCCAAATGGAATGGGATTTTATATCTGGCCGAACAGCTTGGTGTCAAGAGAAACGAAATCGTTGCAATAGGCGACGAATACGATGATCTGGAAATGATTGAAAGAAGCGGACTTGGAGTTGCTATGGGCAATGCGCCTGCTGAAGTTAAAATCGCTGCTAAATGGGTTACCAGGACCAATGATGAAAACGGAGTGGCATATATGCTCAAGGAATTTTTCAGAAAACAGCATCCTCTAGAGTTTTTAGAAAAAATGAACATGCTTAAATAATGTAAAGAGGCTTCCTGCGATTGCGCAAGAAGTCTTTTCTTTGTGGATGCCTCATAATAATATCATTTAAAAGGCAGACTAAAAAAAACAGCCCGAGAGGATGAAGAAAATGGATACGATAGATCCTAAAGATGTAAAAGCTGGAGATGAGGTGTATGTGATTTACAATAATCCGCATACTCCGAGTGTTTCGAATGTGCGTGCCGCAGAGATTGTGCAGCATCCTAAAGATCCAGATGCAGTAGCATTATTTCTTAATGAAACTTTCCATGTAATTGAAGACGACGATGCGCTGTTCAGCTCAGAAGAAGCAGCTGAGCGGGCATACAGCGAACATTTTTTGACTGAATAGCACGAGCTGCTGGCCGTTTCCTGAGATGGAGACGGCTTTTACTGTCCGTTTTATGCAAAGGCTCTTTTCTTAAAGATTGTTGTTTTTTATTGTGTTATGTGAGGCGATCTCATTGTTAAGCCAGGCTGATTGGAGCGTAAGGTGCGAGACTCCTGCGGGATTAACGGGAAGGTGAGACCCCGCAGGCGCAGCAGAGGAGGCTCACCGCCTGCCCCGCGGAAAGCGAGCATCCTGGAGAGGAAATCAGCCACCTTGTTCCATAGCAGCAAAGTTTACGAAAATAGCTTATGCAAAAAAGGCAATCAATCAGTGTTTGTTCTTCATTCATTTGTGAGATTGACCGCAGGATGCCAATTGGTTACACTTATAGTGGTATTTTTGAAAGTATAAAAATCAGCATACAGATGGGTGATTATCTTGCATATAGAAATAACAGGGATAGAAGATGAGCGGTTCCACAGGCCACTTCAAAATATAGCCAATTTATTTTTTGAAGAATCCAATGTAAAATTGGGGGGCCATTCTTCAGGAGACCTTCACATACACATGACCTGGAGTGCTTCAGAACATATTGCTGCATCTGCCATCCTGACGGAAAAAGCATCTCAAAAAACCTTTAAAGCGAGCCATCAAGAAGCATCGATGCTGCATGGCAATGAAAAGGAGCTTTTTAAACAGGTAAAAAGAGCTGTGTCACATGTTTATCTTGAAGTACTTCAGGAGCTTACCGGTATAAATCAGAAATGGGGCATATTAACTGGTATAAGGCCAACAAAGCTGCTGCATAAAAAGCTGCAGCAGGGGATGGATGAACATATTGCCCATCAGGAGCTGAGGCAGGATTATCTGATTTCGGATGAAAAAATAAATTTGATGCAATCCATTGTCTCCCGTCAATTAGCGGTTGTCCCGGATCTATATCAATTAAAGGATGAAGTAAGCATTTATATAGGCATTCCGTTTTGCCCGACTAAATGCGCGTATTGCACGTTTCCGGCTTATGCGATAAACGGGAGGCAGGGCTCTGTCACTTCTTTCCTTGGCGGGCTTCATTATGAAATAAAGGAAATTGGTAAGTGGCTGAAGAAAAAGGATATTAAAATCACCTCCATTTATTATGGCGGGGGTACTCCGACAAGCATTACGGCTGAAGAAATGGATATGCTGTATGAAGAAATGTATGCCTCATTTCCTGATACAGAGAATGTGAGAGAAGTAACGGTTGAAGCAGGGCGGCCAGATACAATTACCCCTGAAAAATTAGAAGTCATGAAAAAATGGAACATCGATAGGATCAGCGTGAACCCCCAGTCTTATATTCAGGAGACTTTAAAAGCAATCGGTCGGCATCATACCGTTGAAGAAACCATTGATAAATTCCATCTTTCCAGAAATATGGGAATGAATAATATCAATATGGACTTGATTATTGGACTTCCCGGGGAAGAGCTGCCGGAGTTTCAAACAACGCTTTCGGAAACAGAAAAGCTTATGCCGGAATCCCTGACTGTCCATACACTATCTTTTAAACGGGCTTCCGAGATGACAAGGCATAAAAACAAATATAAAGTGGCCTCAAGAGAAGAAGTGGAAAAAATGATGGCAGCAGCTGAAGAGTGGACAGCGGGACATGGGTATCACCCGTATTATCTGTACCGCCAAAAAAATATCCTTGGCAACCTGGAGAATGTAGGATATTCCATTCCAGGACAGGAAAGCATCTACAATATTATGATTATGGAAGAGCAGCAGTCAATTATTGGCCTTGGCTGCGGGGCTGCCTCAAAATTCCTGCATCCTGTTACAGGAAAAATCGAACATTTTGCAAATCCCAAAGATCCTAAATCTTATAATGACAACTTTGTTTCTTACACAAATAAGAAAATTGAGATATTAGAGGAATTGTTTGCGAAAAGCGGTAATGGACAATGAGATAAAAAAAGGCAGCCTGAAAGGGGAACATGTCCCGTTCAGGCTGCCTTTTTTCTCTATGCTTGGGCTGGTTCACGGAATAATGGCATGGTACAGCAGCGGAAGGAGCCTCCAGATTTAATAATTTCCGTAATATCTACCTCGATGACTTCATATCCGCGCCTGCGAAGCTCTTTATTTACGTTTTTATTGACAGGCAAGCTCAGCACCTTTTTATTTCCGATGGAGAGGACATTCGTTCCGAGCGTAAACTGCTCTTCTTCGGAAATTTCAATTAAATCATACCTCTTTGACAGATGTTCTCTTTCGGTCTTGCTGATTACATTAGGAAAAATAATCGCTTCATCCGGAGACAAAACATTAAAAACACAATCCAGATGCAAGTATTTGGCTGCAAATGGAACAGGCATGACTTCTTTTCCGGGAAGAAGTGATTGCAGATGGCGGATAGACGCCTCATGCGTTCTATTCGATACTCCGACATAAATTGTATTGCGGTCAACCACTACATCTCCGCCTTCAATGCGCTCTTTGGTCAAGTTATGATATTGCACGCGGCGGTCTTGAAGCCATGATTGAAGGATGGTTTCTTCACCCTGACGAATTGGGCTTGCCATTTCTGCAACAAAAACGGTGTCTCCGATTGTAAATCCGATATCCCTTGTGAACACCTGCTCAGGATAGGCAGAAAGCGACGGCAGCTTAATCACATTAATGCCCTGTGACTCCATCACTTCAACAAACTCATTATGCTGTTTCATGGCACGTTCGATATGGATATTTTCATTTTTAAAATGCTTTTGTGTTTCATTGATTACTTCCCGGATGCTCATGTACTGCGGTTCGCAGACGATTACTTCCTTCAATGTATCATACTCGCTGGCACAAAATGCCTTAGCTTCATTTTGAGGCGCATTTATCATAATTATCCCCCTGAATATTCATTTATTTATCTTTTTCCCTTTTTTCTATAACTCTATGTAATAAAGCCGCTGTTTTTTAGCCCCAAAAACTTGCCAGTTGTTTTCAGAGCCACTGACCCTGCACTCCAATCAACTAAAAAATCAGCCATGAACTTTGCCAAAACTTTTTACAAAACTTATTTAGGTATAATACCCTTTCAAAATTATGTGAAAACCAGAAAATCATCGATTTATTTTTTAAATAACGGGATGGTTGAAGGTATTTGCAATTGATAATCGAACCTATTAATGAGAAATATTACCTAAAAACTCCGGGAGGTTTTGTATATGATGAATACACCTTTAACCATGCCGCAAATGATGGAAAGGGCAGAGAGGTATTTTCCTTCAAAAGAGGTGGTTTCAAGGACAGAAAGCGGGACACAAACATTTACATATGCACAAATTGCCCAAAGGACCCGCAGGCTTTCAAGCGTCTTGGAGCGGCTGGGGCTAAAACAAGGGGAGAGGGTAGGCACGCTTGCGTGGAATCATCACAGACATCTCGAAGCCTATTTTGCCATCCCATGTTACGGAGCAGTCCTGCACACCATCAATCTCAGGCTTTCCCCCCAGCATATTTCATTCATCATCAATAACGCCGAGGATCAGCTTCTTCTTATTGATCCGGATGTAATACCCCTGCTTGAAAAAATCCAGCATGAGCTGAAAACCGTCCAGGGATATATTATTATGACGGATGCTGAGAATCTTCCGGAGACTAGCCTTTTCCCTGTTTATCATTATGAGAAGCTGCTTGGGGAGGGAGACCCGGAATTTTCTTTCAGGCATGATTTGGATGAAAATTCGCCCGCAGGCATGTGCTATACATCCGCTACAACAGGAAATCCAAAGGGTGTGCAATATTCGCACCGGGGAATCGTCCTTCACAGCATGGCCCTTGGACTGGCTGACAGCACGGCAATAAGTGAGAGGGATACAGCCATGCCTGTTGTGCCTATGTTTCATGTGAATGCCTGGGGCCTTCCTTTTGCAGGTGTATGGTTTGGAGCGAAGCTTGTCCTTCCCGGCCCCTACTTCACACCGCAAATTCTTTGCGAGCTGATTCAATCTCAAAAAGTAACCATCTCTGCAGGTGTGCCGACCATCTGGATGGGCTTATTGAAAGAGCTGTCTGAAAAGCAATATGATACGAGCAGCCTGCGGGCAGTTTTATGCGGAGGATCTGCTGCCCCAAAAAGCATGATAGAAGCCTTTGAAAAAAAACATGGAATTCCCTTTTTGCATGCTTATGGAATGACAGAAACGAGTCCTCTGGTATTTGTTTCTTCCATTAAAAGCTATCACGATAACCTGCCGGAAGAAGAACGCTATGAAATCAAGGCAAAGCAGGGAATGGCGGTGCCTGGTGTGGAAATAAAATTACTCGGTCAGAATGGTGAAGTAAAGGCGGATGGCCGGGAGATGGGCGAGCTTCTTATCAGAGGCCCATGGATTGCGGATGAGTATTATCGGGATGAGCGGTCCGGACAGGCATTTAAGGATGGATGGCTATACACCGGGGACGTGGCGACGATTGACCAGGAAGGTTATGTGAAGATTGTGGACCGGACAAAGGACCTGATCAAGAGCGGAGGAGAATGGATTTCGTCTGTAGATCTGGAAAACGCTCTGATGGCCCATGATGCTATATTTGAAGCGGCTGTAATAGCAGTCCCGCATGAAAGATGGCAGGAAAGGCCGGTTGCATGTGTTGTTTTGAAAGATAAATATAAAAATGAGATTTCAAAAGAAGAGATCATTGAATTTCTGAGGCCTGGCTTTGCCAAGTGGTGGCTGCCGGATGATGTAATATTTATGGATGAAATACCAAAAACCTCAGTAGGGAAATTTCTTAAAATGGCTTTAAGGGACTCATTGCAGGACAAATATCTGAATTCCGGAAAATAGCGTTAAACCTGCAATTCTGATATTTCTGTTTTTTGCTTTTAATTTGTTTCAGGGAACATGTATAATAGACTCATAGTTAACAAAGGAGGCAGGGTACATTGGTATATGAAACAACTTCAGCAGAGCAAAAAACGGTACTGGTAGCATACTCCGGCCGGACAGCAACCGTAGAATTGAACCGTCCGGACGCTATGAATGCAATGAATCTGGAAATGCTTCAGGAACTAGTCAGCATCCTGAAAGAGATTACAGTCAATGAAGATGTCGATATCGTCATTTTGCGCGGAAAAGGGAAAGCGTTTTCAGCGGGCGGAGATATCAAAATGATGCTTTCTTCATCAAATGAGAATGAGTTCCATTGTGTCATGGATTGCATCAGTGAACTGGTTTCGGTCCTGTATTTCATGCCGAAGCTTGTAATATGTGCGATTCATGGTGCTGCAGCAGGGCTCGGCCTAAGCGTTGCCCTTGCAGCCGATTATATAATTGCTGATCCCGAGAGCAAGATTGCCATGAATTTTATTGGCATCGGACTCATTCCTGATGGAGGGGGACATTTCTTCCTTGAACGAAGATTGGGAGAAGTAAAAGCAAAAGAACTGATTTGGGAAGGAAAGGTTATGGATGCCCGCCAGGCCCTCGAAAAAGGCCTGATCCATGAAGTCGCAGGTGAAACACTGGACAAGACAGCAGAGAGAAAACGGCAGGAGTGGCTTGGCAGCCCTATTCAGGCTATGATTAAAACAAAAAAAATTCTCAGTGAAAATAACAGGCCAACGCTATTGAAAATCTTAGAACTCGAAAAAAATGCCCAGCTGAAAATGAGAAAAACGAATGACCACAAAGAAGGCGTCAAGGCATTTCTGGAAAAACGAAAACCTAAGTTTACAGGGAAATAAAGATATAAATATTTGAGAGGTATGTTTTGTTTGCGCTTTCTTTTGCGAGCGGAATGCCTTTCAAGACTTCAAAGCGGGATTGGAGTGAGTTTTGCTCTTATAAGATGTTTCGGCCACAGAAGGCAAAAAGCGCCAGCTGTGGCCGAAATCCTATTTGCTTAGGTCCCCAAAATGGGGGTCACAAAGACGTTGCCGCAGGACGCGGCGTTTCTTAGTCTTTGATCCTATAAACAGGCGCTTTCGCTTTTTTTGAATCCAGCTGCAGCACCTAGCCCCTCGAGGTCATAAGTCACCTAAGAATTGAAGGCAAAAAGCGCCTTCTATTCTTAGGCGCCTTATGCTGGTCGGGGCTGAACAGGCGCTTTCGCTTTTTTTTATCGGTGGAATAGTATTAGTTTTCCTGTTGGCGAGGTGCAGCGGTGTGTTTGTTCTAAGAGCTTTTTTTCTTTTAATAAAGATTCACCTGATATTTTTGCCTGCTGATCATTTTCCGCGCTAATGGATTCATCGAGAAGTTTTTCTCCAGAAGCAGCAAATGCTGTTACTTTATAGACTTTGCCCATCATCATTCTCCTTCTATTCATACTCAAACAAACATAGCTTTTGAACGGTCTTTCAAGTTGTTTCTTATCCCGCTTTAGCTGGCAGCAAAGCCCTCCTGATGGAAGTTTTACTTTATTATTATTTTTACATAATATTCAATCTTTTGTAAAGATTTAATCTTTCATAGAATATATATAATTTGTCCTTGAAGCAGCTTGATGAATGACCTATGATTAATGAGATTGCTAATTAATTCCAAATGATATTTTGGTAATTAGAGAGAAGGAGGAATGAAGTTTGGCATTGCAAATTAATCATGTTACGAAGCGTTTTGGGGAATTTACAGCAGTGGACTCCCTGGACTTTACAATTCCTGAGAAGGAGATGTTCGGTTTTTTAGGTGCGAATGGAGCAGGGAAGACCACTACGTTCCGGATGATCCTTGGACTATTGAATCCGACAGAAGGCCAAATACTCTGGAATGGAAATAAAATTGGCTATTCTTCCAGTTCGGCTATAGGCTATTTGCCGGAAGAGCGGGGACTTTACCCTAAGCTTAAGGTGCGCGAACAGATTGTTTATCTCGCAAGGCTGAGAGGGATGAATAAGCATGATGCGCTGACTGAGCTTGAATATTGGCTCAATCGATTTAAGGTGCCTGAATACCTGGATAAGAAGGTGGAGGATCTTTCCAAGGGCAATCAGCAGAAAATCCAGCTTATTGCTTCTGTTATACATAAACCGTCATTGCTTATATTAGATGAGCCGTTTAGCGGCCTGGATCCAGTGAATGTAGAAATGCTAAAGGACGCAGTCATTGAGCTTCGCGACAGAGGAACGACTATTGTATTCTCCAGCCATAGAATGGAGCATGTAGAGGAAATGTGCGAGCACTTGTGTATTATGCATAGAGGAAAACCAGTCGTCTCAGGAAAACTAAGAGATATTAAACGGTCCTTTGGCAAAAAGAATGTTGCCATCCATGCTGATTTTGATTTGAGCTTTTTGGACGGCTACGAGGGTGTAACAAAAGTGAAGACAGTGACAGAAGGAAGGATCGTGCAGGTTACAGGTGAGGATATTGCCCAAAATATCCTTCAGGATCTTGTTCCCAGAGGATTTGTCAGGAAATTCGAGCTTGAAGAACCTTCCTTAAATGATATTTTCATAGAAAGGGTAGGTGCTGAATATGAATAAATTCTGGATTGTTTTATTCCATACATACCTCACGAAGCTAAGAACAAAATCCTTCATAATTTCTACCATTGTTATGCTTCTATTGACCATCGGGCTTACGAATCTCCCAAGATTACTGGACCTATTCGATAAAAAAGACAGCGATGTGATAGGAGTCATCGACCTTAAGGGAAGTTTATATGAACCATTCAAGGCACAAGTTAACGCCGTCAATCATGATTTGAAGCTGAAGGTGATTGAAGATGAGACAAAAGCCAAAAAACTTGTGGCTGATAAAAAACTGACAGGCTTTATCATTCTTGATCAAGATGCTTCAAATATGCCTCAAGGATTTTATAAAGCAAATTCCCTGTCGGATTCATCTATAAGCAATGATTTGTCTGCAGCCCTTACAGGAGTGAAAAGTAATCTGGCAGCAAGGGAATTGAAGCTTACTCCTCAGCAAATAGCAAATATAAGTTCACCGGCAGGTTTCAAAAAGACAGCACTGGAGAAGGATGCAAAAACAGAGGAAGAATTGAATCAGGCCAGAGGGCTTGTTTATATCCTGCTGTTTGTTATTTACTTCAGCGTGCTGATGTACTCGAATATGATTGCAATGGAAGTTGCAACAGAAAAGACGTCAAGAGTCATGGAAATCTTAATTTCTAGCGTTTCGCCTGTTCAGCAGATGTTTGCAAAAATTATTGGAATTGCCCTGCTGAGCATTACACAGATGATTTTGTTTTTTGGAGTGGGGTATTTCTTCATCAAACAAAATCTTGGAGATCTTAATGGGGGATTCTTTTCGTTCTTTGGATTCGGCAGCACAAATATTTCTACGGTCATATACGCTGTCATTTTCGTTTTGCTTGGGTACTTTCTATATGCTACACTTGCTGCGTTTTTAGGGTCAATGGTAAGCAGGATAGAGGATGTCCAGCAAATGACATTTCCAATGACCATTCTTGTGGTGATTGCGTTTATGATTGCTATGTCGGGGCTTAATAATCCATCTGCAAGTTATGTGACCGTTACATCTTTTATACCATTTTTCAGCCCGATGATCATGTTCTTAAGGGTGGGCATGATTTCCGTGCCTTTTTGGCAGGTTGCTGTAAGCATTCTTATCCTGATCGTTTCGATTGCCGTTCTTGCGATTTTTGGAGGACGGGTTTATCGCGGGGGAGTTCTTATGTATGGAAGCTCTAAATCTCTAAAAGATATCAAAAAGGCCATTCAGATAACAAAAAATACGTAAGCCAAAAAAGGATCCCTCCACAGGTGATCCTTTTTTTAGCGAAGATGAAAGGCTCCATTCATCTCTAATTATTTATGGGAAAGTATGTTCTGTTTATGCTAAAATGGTTAAAAAGAATTCTTTGAAAGAGGGATGCTCATGGGCAGGATCGTATTTTTGCATGCAGCTGATCTTCACCTGGATAGCCCTTATTCAGGCTTGAAAATGCTGCCGGCAGCTATACTTGAAAAAGTAAGAGAAAGTGCTTTTCAGTCGTTTCAAGGTATGATTGATGCCGCGATAAGGCATGAGGCGGATTTTATTTTGCTGGCTGGTGATTTATATGATGGAGAAAATAGAAGTTTACGCACTCAGGTGCGGTTCAGGTCTGAGATGGAAAGGCTTAAAAAAAATGGGATATCAGCCTATATCATCCATGGAAATCACGATCATTTGGGAGGTTCCTGGATACAGGTCGAATATCCGGAAAATGTACATGTTTTTGCAGGTAATACGGAAATGAAAATTCACATAGCAAAAGATCGCACTGCCGTTTCCATATATGGATGCAGTTACTCAAAACGGCATGTTCCGGAAAAAATTGTTGATACATACCAGAAAATCCAGGGTGCTGATTATCATATAGGAATGCTGCATGGAAATCTTGAAGGATCAAGCGGGCATAGTCCATATGCACCTTTTAGTTTAACAAATCTTGAGGAAAAAGATTTTGATTACTGGGCGCTTGGACACATTCATAAACGGATGGTGATATCAAAAAACCCCTTGGCTATATATCCCGGCAGCGTGCAAGGCAGAAACAGAAAAGAAACGGGTAAGAAGGGCTGTTATCTGATTAGAATGGAGGGCGAAGCAAGATCATATTCCTTTATTGAAACATCTCATTTGAACTGGGAGTCTGCTAAGGTTTATATAGGAGAAGACGATAACTTCGATAGTTTATTGAAGTCATGCCGGGCCCTTATTGAAGAAAAAAGGTCGTCTGGCAGGAACGTGCTGCTGGATTTGGTGCTGGAGCCAACCTGCTCTGCGGCAGAAATCATGTTAAAAGATGAAATTGTGACTGGTCTGACAGACATCTTGCAGGAAGGCGAAGAAGATATGCAGCCATTCATCTGGACAGCTGGCATACAGGTAAAGGAAACACAGCGTGCGGATTCTTTATCATTGAATTCTCCTTTTCTTGCTGAGCTCATGAAATCAGAACCTGATGAAGACGATTTTGAAAAAGCCCTTGAACAGCTTTTTAAGCATAGGCATGCAAGACGATATCTGGAATATCCCGATAAAGAAGAAAGGCAAAACCTGCTGGAGGATTCAAGAAGGCTTCTTCAGCAAATATTGTATTCTACATGACTTAAGGGCGGGTGAAAGTTTTGGAGATAAAAGAATTACATGTTTATGGGTATGGAAGGCTTGAAAATGTTCATTTTGATAACATGGAACAGCTTCAGATTTTCTATGGAGAAAACGAAACCGGGAAATCCACCATTATGTCATTTATCCATAGTATATTATTCGGTTTTCCTACAAGGGTCCAAAATGAGCTTCGCTATGAACCTAAGCTTCATGCGAAATATGGCGGAATGCTTACGCTTCAAACTAAAGAATATGGAGCAGTCAGAATTGAACGTGTGAAAGGAAAAGCAGCAGGAGATGTTTCCCTTATCTTTGAAGATGGCCAGCCGGGCGGTGAATCAGAGTTAAGGGACGTTTTGCAGGGAATTGACAAGAACTTCTTTTTATCCGTTTTTTCTTTTGGCTTGGATGGCCTTCAAGGCCTTCATACACTAACAGAAGGAACAATCGGAAAGTATCTTTTGTCGGCAGGATTAATCGGGAACGACAAGCTGATGGAGGCAGAGGCCAGACTCCAAAGCGAACTGGATGCGAGATTTAAGCCATCGGGCCAAAAACCCTTTATGAATGTAAGGCTTGAAAAGCTCAGGCTGCTTCAAACACAGCTTAAGAAGGCTGATGCAGACCAATCTGAATATGAGAAGCTCTTACTTAGGCAAAAAGACGGGGTACAGGAACTCGCGGCAGTGCAAAGCGAAATAAAAACTGAAGAAAACCAGCTTATGCAAATCGGGGAGTTCCTAAGATTGAAACCGCTCGCAAAAGAAAAGGGAATGTATGAAACCAGATTATCGGAGCTTGGGAATTCTCCGTTTCCGGCCGATGGGCTGAAGCTGCTGGATCAGTTTAATGGAAGGCTGATGCCTTTGAAAGCTCAAATTTCTTCACTTCTTGAGAAAGCTGGGGAAAACCAAAAGAAAGCTGCCGCAATGGAAGTCCACCCCTTTTTAAGCAGCAATCGAGAGCATATTGAATTTGATATTCAATCATCCTCCCTCCTTGAAAAATTGATTATTGATCAAAATAAAATGCAGCAGCTGCTTGAACGGAAAGAGGGGGATGTGCAGCGAATGAAAAGAGCTGTATCACTGCCGCTTCAAGAAGCCGAAATTCTTCAGCTGGATACAAGCATTTTTGCCAAAGAACGGATTAAATTCTTAGAAAAAGAAAGACAGCGCCTGAGAAACCAAAAGGAACATCTGGATAGCAGTTATAAGGAAGAAAAGGAGAGGCTTGAAGCTGCAGAAGACAGGATCAGAGTACTTAAGCAAAGAGCCATGCCTCCTGAAAAAAGAAAAGAACTGGAAAATGAACACAGGAAAATGAATCAAGACTACCTGGAAGGCCAAAAGACACTTTTGGATGAACAAATATCTGAGCTGCAGAATAAATACCATGAAGAAGAAGCAGCTGTTAACAGAAAGAAAAGCAGGAACCGCTTTGTCTCCCTCTTTTCATTTATGCTTTTGATTTCTCTTGCACTATACAGCTTTTTCCGGGATTCACTGTTTCCTGCTATATCTTTTGTATCAATTGGGGTGCTGATCAGCATTTTTCCGTTGTTTTTCAAAAGTGCCAATAAGCTTTCGGCACTAACAAACCAGCTGAAAGAAGCTAATAGGAAAAGGGAGGAATTTGAAAGAAAAACGACTGGAACAGAAAGTGAAGCTAGGCACCTCACCCGGCTTCTTGATCAGGAGCGGGAGCTGCAAACGCTCCTGGAGGGGGAAAAGTATTCTTACAGGGAAAGGGAAAGATCATTTGATGAAATTATTAATGAATATGAAATGTGGGAAAGAGATTGGAAGCTTATTTCTGAGAAGTTGTGGAGGTTTGTCAGTCAATGGAATATTCCACAGCAAATTGATTCGATTTCTTTAGATGAAGCTTTAAATTCCATTGAACAATTAAAGGATGCCATTGAAGAAAAAGATGCAATACACCGTCAGCTAACTGATATGACTAATGAAATTGAAGCAAGGAAGAAGAGGCTTTTAAAACACGCAGAGGCTTGCGGGCTTACTCCCGCAAATTGGCAGGATGCAATAATTGCGTTAAAACATGCTTTGAATGACCATAACGAAAAGACAGGATTGATCAGGCAGCTTCAGACAGAGCACAGTAAGATCAATGATGAGCTGGATCTTCTTTACGCCAAGCAGCATTACCTCGAACAGGAAATAAGGAAACTGCTGCAGGCTGCACTGGCGGAGAGTGAAGAAGAATTCAGGCAAAAAGCAAGTATTGCTCAAGAAATCTCTGAGCTGCGAAAAAAGCATGAATGGATATGCATTCAGCTTCAGCAGTCTAATGTGTCTTCAGAGATGCTTGAAGAATATATGGAAAAAGGCATCAATGTTTACAGCCAGGAGTCATTGGAGGCAAAAAGAAAAACAGATATCAAGAAGCAGTCTCTTCTCCTGGAAACTCTTTCAGATATAAAGCATAGCATCAAAATGCTTGAGGAAGGAGGAACATATGAACATTTGCTTCATAGCTTTCACGAAGAAAAGGCAGCATTCAGAGAAGAGGCGAGAGTCTGGGCTAAATACTCACTGGCCAAAAGGATTCTTGATGGAACCATTGAAAGCTTTAAAAGAGAGCGGCTGCCTAAAGTGCTGCTTACTGCAGGAGGATTTCTGGAAATTCTGACAGAAGGTTCTTATGTCAAGCTCATAATGAATGAAAAAGAAGACAATCTCCTGTTAAGAAGATATGATGGCGTATTGTTTAAGGCGGAAGAGGTAAGCCGGGGCACGGCCGAAGGAGTGTATGTTTCCCTGAGGCTCGCCCTGGCGGAGTATATATTTAGAGAAGATCCTTTTCCTCTTATTATTGATGACAGCTTTGTGAATTTTGATGCCAGGAGAACACGGACCATGGTGAAGCTGCTCAGGAAAATTTCAACTGAGCGGCAAATTATCTTTTTCACATGCCATGACCATCTGCTTAAGGAGTTTGAAAACATTGATATAATTACTTTAACAAAAGAAAAAGCAGTAAATTAACAAAAAGAAACCGGAGCAAGCTGTATCCTTGTTCCGGCTTCTTTTTGGCTTTTGGTGAGTATTTTGAACTATATACAAAACAGAACCAAAAGAATAAACTGTTTTACTAGAATAATTTAAAGATTAATTTAGAATCAAGTCTTAAAAAACTGCCAATAATCATATTATATAGAGATTGACTATTTTTTTGTAAAGAGAGTGAACGTATTGAATCTATATTCTTTTATTACCCAGCACGATTCAACATTAAACCTGATTATAGAACAAGAATTTCCCGATAAGCGCTGTGTGGGAGGAAAATACTCACTGGAAACTCATAGTATTACTTTATTTCAGCGAGATATCCAAATACAGTGTAAAAGAGCACTGGGATCACTGGATAGGCTGCAGGAATATTCCTTAATTGTTTGTTCACACGAACTTGGCCATGCCTTGGATAAGACCCTCCCGGATTTAAGTGAAGAATTAGCCTTAACGGGGAATCTGGATATCTTATACAAAATTGAAGTGAACGCATGGAATATTGCTGAGAAGCTGATTCCTTTCACCTCCCGCGAATTATTTTTGAAAATCAGGGAAGAGTCTCTTTTCCATTGCAGAAAAAGACCGCTTGTCAGCTGATTTATACCATTCGCCGCCTGCAGATATCCTTTTGCGGGTTTTTTCTTTTGTAAGCACATCTTTGATCTTTAGGCTCTTTTCCTATTTAAAGGAGTCTGTAAGGAGCTCCCGTTGTTAAATCAGGTTGATTGGGGCTAAGGTGCGAGACTTCTGCGGGATTAGAGGCTCATCATCGCCCGCCCCGCAGAAAGCGAGCAGCCTGGAACGGAAATCAGCCACCTTGTTCCATAGCATCAAAGTTTACGAATATAGCCTTGATTTATCGATAATTGGAAGATGGAGCTAAAAAGAGTGTTAAAGGCATGTCAGGAAAGGGATTTGGACTACATGGATTCACCGGCTGGGCAGATTGCCTTCCTTAGCTTTAGAAACCTTCGATTAAAACTTTTAGCTTCAGCTGGCTGTAACAGATGTTAGGATGTAGGGCATGTGGGATGTGAAATTGCTATCAAATGTCTTTTGCTGAGGCTTTATTATAGTGCATATAATGACCTTTTCAGCGGTGCATTCCTGGTTGAACCCATTTTTTGCAGCAGGGAGAAATCAATCATCTGAAAAAGGTTTTATAAAGCTCCGTATGATATAATATTTATACTTAAATCATACGGAGGTACCTTTACATGCAAAACGGAATTATACACTACGGCATTGGTGAATCGATAGATACATATATGTATATAAAAACAAGCACAAAGGCTGTTGCGAGCAACGGCAAACCTTTCCTGACGCTTATCCTTACCGATAAAACAGGGGAAATAGAAGCAAAGCTGTGGGATGTTTCTGAGGATGATGAAAGAAACTACTCTGCGGAAAGAGCTGTTAAGATACAAGGCGAAATCCAAAATTATCGCGGAAGAAGCCAATTGAAAATACGCAATATCCGGTTAATTACAGACCTGGATGGGATTAAAACTTCTGATTTGATCCAAACTGCACCGCTTAGCCAGGAAGAGATGATGGATAAAATAACTAAATATATATTTGAAATGACCAATCCTAATATTCAGCGCATCACAAGGCACTTGCTGAAGAAATTTCAAAATGAATTCCTCACGTATCCTGCTGCCACTAAAAATCACCATGAATTTATGTCCGGTTTAGCATTTCATGTCGTCTCAATGCTGGATTTAGCTAAAGCAATCGCTGGACTTTATCCTAAACTTGATAAAGACTTACTGTATGCAGGTGTTATTCTTCATGACCTGGGCAAAGTCATTGAACTTTCCGGCCCGGTATCGACAGCATATACGGTGGAAGGCAATTTGCTGGGCCATATTACTATCATGGTCAATGAACTGGGGAAGGCAGCCGATGAACTGGGCATTGATACTGAGGAAATTATGATTCTTAAACATATGGTGCTTTCACACCATGGTAAGGCGGAATGGGGCAGCCCGAAACCTCCCCTTGTCCGCGAAGCAGAGATATTGCATTATATAGATAATATCGACGCTAAAATCAATATGATGGACAGGGCACTCGAGAAGGTGAAACCCGGTGAATTTACGGAAAGGGTATTTGCCCTGGAAAACCGTTCCTTTTATAAACCTTCTTACTGAAGCAGTCCCTGAAAATATATAAATCTGTCTTATTGCTTGTTAATTTACAGATATCAGCATGCATAAACCTGTCCGGGGAGGCATATTCTCTATTAAGATTAATGGGACAGCTTCCCGAAAGGAGAAAGAATATGCCATTTTGGATATGGATTATATTTGCGGGAATTATTGTAAGTGCAATTATGGCTGTTTACACGGCAAAGCAGGACAGGAAACTGGAAAATGATTGGATTGAAAAAGAAGGCCAGAAATATATAGACAGGATGAAGCTCGAGAAAGAAAAAAGAAAAGACGATGATATACAGCAAGGAGCATAAAAAACATCCCGGCGTAATGGCCGGGATGTTTTTTATGCTATTGCAGTCCTGGAAAGTTCCGGGATTATTGCCCTGCAGCTGGAGCAGCTGCAGGCTGTTTAAGGGCATCCTTGAGATCTTTATCCTTAATCTCTACATCAGAAGCCTTAATTTCTTTATTGATTTTCTTTTGGACTTGAGCTTGGTCAAGTTTGGAAACTTTTAAATCATACTCAAGCTTTTTCTTCATATCTTTATATGGTTTCTTTGCCTTTTTATCTAGGAGCTGGATAATGTGATATCCATTTTGTGATTTAACCGGTCCGGAAATTTCACCTTTTTTCAATGCATACGTAGCATTTTCGAATTCAGGAACCATTTGTCCTGCACCAAACCATCCTAAATCTCCACCTTTGGAAGCAGAGCCTGGATCTTGTGAGTATTTCTTGGCAAGGTCTTCGAATTTTTCGCCTTTATCCAGCTTTTGTTTAATTTCTTTTGCTGTTTTTTCATCTTTAAGCAAAATGTGTCTTGCGTGAACCTGCGGCTTAAGCTTATCGTAGGATGCTTTTACTTCTTTATCAGTAACCTTTACATCCTCAGCTGCAGCTTTTTCTTGAAGCATGCCGATTTTCATTGAACGTTTAAGATCAGCTTCGCTTTTATAGCCGGACTGTGCAAGCGCGGCTGCGAAATTATCACCCATTTGATCTTTAAGTTCTTTAAGCTTGGCATTGACCTCAGAATCAGAAACTTTATATTTTTTTGAAAGGACCTTTTCATAAACTAATTCCTGAAGAACTTGGTTTCCATATCTGTCTTTCAAAGTATTGTAAAGATCTTCTTTTGAGATATCTCCAGCCTTGGTTTTAACAACCGCTTCAGAGTCGCCTCCGCTGCTGCAAGCAGTTAGTCCAAGAAGGCCGGCTGTTACCGCAAGGGATAATACCAATTTCCTCATAAAAAACAACTCCTGTTAATAAATTCGTGGCTGCTTTGTAAATCCACAAATCCTACTATAACATAAATTGGTTTCATTACAAAAAATAATATGGTTTTTCCCGATTGAATTTATTGAAAATAGGCAAATATCTAGTCAATTTATTACTGCCTACATATGATAAGCCGTGGGAATAAAAGGGGTACCACAATGGGGATTTTTAGGCAGCTGTTTTACATTTGGTTTTTGATCTGACGGGCAATAAAATCAAGTGAAAGCATTTTTTACAGTGCAAGTCAATAGCCCACTCTTTTCAACCAAATGCTGAATAGGATATGGTAATCGCATATTAAATGCTTTCCAGGAATGCAGGCTTGCCTGGTAAGAAAACGATATTATGCGGGGTATAGCCTATTCACTTCTTTTATTGGAAAGGAGGAAACATAATGTCCGGAGGATACGGTGGAGGTTTTGCTTTAATTGTAGTCCTTTTCATCCTTTTGATCATCATCGGATGTTCTTGCCTATAATAAGAGCTTAAATAAATAATAAAGGTGAAGCCTTATTGGGCTTCACCTTTTATAGTTGTATACGAACAGCCAAATTTTCATTAAATTCGGGAGAACTTTGAAAGGATTATGTATGAAAAAGTTACCGGATGTATACATTTGTAAATTTGTGCGGCAGATTAAGTAAAGGATATTTCAATATAAGACGATAAAAGCAATATGGTAATTAATATATTGATAGTCCTGAATACTTTAGGCTGGCGGTCTTCAGGAATTTCTTTTTGAAGACATAGAGAATTGGTCATTTTGTTGATATTGTATAATATTACGGCGGAGAAGAGAATAAACCATAAAACAATCACTCCTGAATCCCTCCTTGCAAACATTCATGTATAATAACGATACCAAATTCCCCGCAAAAAAGATAGCCTAAAAACTTCAGCAGCGCGTACCTGGCTGGAGCTTTCGATATTTGTAGAAAAGTAACACCATGCAGATTTTCGCGTAATAAAACTGGGACAATGTACTGTTTTTGCATGAAACCCAGCAAAAGGTGTTTATCTCTTTAAGGGTAAAAAGCAGTTTAAATGGAAAGGGCCGCCTTTTGGGAAAATGCGGCTGCAGGTGGAGCATTTTTTTAGGATTTAAGAAAGGTAAATAGTGTAATAGTATTCAAAAAAGATATAATAAGGTGAGAGGGTCTGAAGCCGGGTGTAAAACGGCCCGGATAAGCTGCTTTAACAGCTCATATAAAATGAAACTGTAATTATACATAGGAAAAATCAGTTATGCGTATTGTATCCGGAGGAAAACATATGGGAAATCTTGAAAAAGAAATAGAGACATTAAAATATCATAACCAGCTGCTGCTGAATATCATAAAAAATCCTAAAGCCAGTCTGGATTTCCTTTATGTAGAGAAAAATATTACTCTAGCTGAAGCAAAAAGAGTAAATCAAATTTGTGAAGAATTGAACAAGCAATATCAAATAGAAAAAGCGGAAGGATATATGAATTTTCAACCGCTTCTTGGCCAATTAAAAAGGGAGCTGAATCCGAAGCTATCACTTAAGGAATTTATGGAAGCATGTATGACTCAAGGAGAGTTCATTTCATTGATGTCTGCATTATCCAAGAGTCAGTGATCCTTAAACAGGTTCTTTTTCTGCTTCACTCTTCTTTTTTTGAATTTTACCTTCTTCTTCTGTAAACTGATTGTCAATATTGGCAAACGAGCGTTCAAAAATACCAATGAAATCCTCGCCATAAATATTTTTGATTACGGCCATCATTTCAATCATATCAGGAAATTTCCCATACAAGTCACGAAGGGGGAGTGCCCCTGTAAAAGCTGCATTGTTGCCGGGATCATAGGTTTCCATCAATTCCAATAGAATCGTTTCACCCTTTTCGGTGATCTTGATGTAGGTGTTTCGCTTATCATGTTCTTTTTTTGAAAACTCCAGTAAACTGCGTTCTTCTAATTTTTTTGAAAAATTAAATGCTGTAGATACATGCATAACACCGAATTTTGCAACATCAGAAATGGATGCGCCGTTCAAATGATAAGCAATCCATAATATATGATGTTCATTAATATTTAAGTCATAGGGTTTGATCCATTGCTGCCAATCTTTTTCGATTGATTTCCATAGTGCTTTGCTGAGCTGTGCAATCCTTTGACTGAAAATTAGCGCTTCTTTCATAGAATAATTTTTATCCTGCATGTCCTTACTCACCTACTTATAAGAATTCTCTATATTTATTATGACAATAAAGTAAAAATTAATAAAGATAAAATTTGCTAAATTTTTAGAAATTTTCAGTTTTTTTAATTCTGTTTTGCTGAAAATATCGTTTTTTACTTTGGGAAATGGAAATGCAGCTTCACGAAGTAAAAGAACCGGAGCGGGAAAAACAGGCATAGGCCTGCTGCTCCGGTTTTTTCTTATTTTGCAGGAGCTCCAGCGGTTTCCTCTAATTCCTGAATAGAAGACTCTATTTCCTGGATGCCTTTTGTCAGCTCTTCTTTATGAGGTTCAATGTCCTCTTTCCATCCTTGAATCAGCAGCTTTACATCTGCAATGAATGCTTTGATGGACTCTTTGCTTACTTTAGAAGCGTTTACGGTTTCATTTTTTATATCCATGATCCGTGCTTTAAGCTCCTGGATTGACAATGAAATCTCTTCCTTGCCTGCACTGATTTTTCCGCGGACTTCTTTTCCTGAAGCTGGAGTTGTCAGGATTACAGCAGCACCTGCGACAATGGTTCCTGTCACAAATCCGAACAATAATGATTTAGCCTTCATTGTATATCACCTCGTTTTTTCTTATCTAATTGATTTCGATGAAAAAAGACAAATCCCTTCTATAAATGAAAACATTAATTGGTAATTAAAAAAGTTTTTAATAAACTTGAGTGTTTTTCTTAATTTACCATAATTTTCTTATGCGGGGAAGTGTAACTCTATATTAACTTTATATCACAAAAATAATTTCTTAAACGTTAATTACAATAATTAAAGTATATAAAAATAACTTGGAATATACAAAACGCACCCGTTTCATAAAAAAGGGGCAAGATGCATATAGTTAAACAAGCCTAAAAGGGAAGACGGGAGGGAGTGAGCATGGGGAGAGCTATGGCCATTTTTTTTATATTATGTACGCTAAGTCTTGCTGGAATGCTTTATTTTTTGGCAGCTGCCAGGAAACCAGGCATGTATCCGCCCAAAAATATGCTGAAAAAAAGAGCTGAAATGCTTGGCGTGCTTGGCTGCATATTCCTGCTGCTTGGCCTGATAGGATATATGTTCCACTAAAAAAAGGCAAACGGCTTGATATCTCATAAGCGAGTATTGAATGCCGGATAATCTTCATGCTGCATATAAAAAACCCCGCCAGGATTCCTCTTCGGCGGGGTTTGGCATATGCTTTTATTTAAACATTGGCAGGGAGGCTGCTTTTTTTTATAAGCCCGCTGACAATCGGATAAATAATGACCATAGCGACTGTATTAAGAAGTACTGCAGGAAGTACAACAGCAGCGAATAAGCTTACAAAAGCACCAGGCAGTCCAACGATTAAATATGCTGATCCTAAAAATACAGCTCCGGAAACTAATGTGCCGATGGCTGTCAAAATTCCTGCGCTTACTGCTGTAAAAGAAAACTTCCTTGCTGCAATAAACATGAAATAAAAGACAAAACAAGTGACAAATTTATCAATAATGTTCGGGATAAAGCCCCCGGGGAATGTAGAAGTCAATCCAGATATAATTCCGCCCGCCAAAGCCACTAAAAAGACATTTTTCTTTTCAGGAAAAAGGATGATGGCCAAAAATGACATTGTAAGCATCATGTCAGGCTTCATTCCCAGGAAAAAACCGGGGATGATGACATGAAGTGCAGCACCAATTCCGACAAAAAGGGCAAGTGAAACCAAAGTTCTAATATTCATTTCTCATCTCTCCTATTCTAATCTCAGCTAATTTTCTGATTCTTCAGCAGTGCACTGATTGCCTGCTGCAAGAACTTTAAAATAGTATATCATGTGATTGCACTTTTTTGAAGTTATATCTTTTGAAAATCTATTAGAGCTCTTATCGGGTGCCGCATTTTTTATAGGTGTCCTTAAACGCATTCATAAAATCGAATAATTGCTCGCAGTGTGAATAAGGAACCGCATTATAGATGGAAGCCCGGCAGCCTCCAATGGAGCGATGGCCGTTTAATCCTGTAAATCCTGCTTCGGCTGCTTGCTGAAGAAATTGTTTTTCTGCAGCTTCTCCAGGGAGAGTGAAGGTTATATTCATATTTGACCGGCTGCCGCTCCTGGCATGTCCTTTATAAAAACCATCACTTTCATCAATGGCCTTGTAGATGAGCTTTGCCTTTTTAGTATTCATTGCTTCTATTTCCTTTAATCCTCCTTTGTCTTTAACCCATTCCAGCACAAGTGAAAGAAGGTAAATGGCGAATGTAGGAGGAGTATTATACAGTGAATTATTTTTTGCATGAATATTATAGGAAAGCATTGAAGGCAGATGGCTTGATTCATGAATTAAATCTTTTCTGATAATGACAGCGGTCACTCCCGATGGTCCAAGGTTTTTTTGCGCACCTGCATATATCAGTCCAAATTTATCTACCTCAATTTCTTTACTTAGAATATCGCTGGACATATCCGCAGCCAGCGGCACATGCTTTGTATCAGGATACTCATGCCACTGTGTTCCGTAAATCGTATTATTGCTTGTAATATGGAGGTAAGATGCATCATCGCTGACCGATAGTTCATCAAGCTTTGGGATATGTGTATAATTATCATTCTTCCCTGAGCCGGCAATCCGGGTTTTTCCGATTTTTTGGGCCTCCTTCAGCGCCTTTTCGGACCATGATCCGGTGATTACATAATCAGCATATTTATCAGGGGCATTGAGGTTCATCGGAACCATTGAAAATTGAAGACTTGCTCCGCCCTGCAAAAATAAAACTTCATAATTGGAAGGAATCTGAAGGATTTCTTTTAGTGAATGTATGGCAGAGTGGTGGATGTCTTCAAAAATAGAACTGCGATGGCTAAGCTCCATGACAGACATTCCTGAATTGCGGATGTTTAACCATTCTGACTGTGCTTTAGCAAGCACCTCTTCTGGCAAAGCAGCAGGACCGGCATTAAAATTCAGCGCTCGTTTCATCTTATTTCCTCCTATACTGTAATGTGCTAAAGAACTATTGTATAATCCTAACAGAAAAATAGGCGGAATAGTATAAAAATTTAGATAAAAAACGCAAAGCCTTAAAAAGACTTTGCGGAAGAATTTTATTATAGTGAAATATGCTGTGCTATGGATGATGCGATGTCATTAAGATCTTCATTTGTGTATTCGCTGGTATGCGTTTTCCAGACAGCTCCAAAACCGTCTCCTTCACCGTAGCGGGGAATTAAATGCATGTGATAGTGAAAAACAGATTGGCCGGCAGCTTCACCGTTATTATTAAGCACATTTAAACCAATTGGCTTCAATTCCTGATTAATGGCTTTTGCGATCTGAGGAACTGATTCGAATAGGCGGCTTGCGATCTCCGGTGTCAATTCATAAATGTTTTCTTTATGTATTTTTGGAATAACAAGGGTATGGCCCTTGGTTACCTGGCTAATATCGAGAAAAGCCAGCACATGTTCATTTTCAAATACCTTTGTGCTTGGAATATTTCCTTGTACAATACTGCAAAAAATGCAATCGCTCACTGCCGATCGCCTCCTTAATTAAAATGTACCCTAATCGTACCACATGTTGTACAAGAGCGAAACGACAAACAGGATGCAGCCTAAGCTGCACCCTGCCGTTTGAAAAGGGGCTTTGCTTCTTTTCGTTTCAGGTAGAATTCTCTTTGATAAACACCTCATTTACTGAAATCAGGTATTATATGTTAAAGAGTATGCATTCAAAGCAACCATCTCCTATATCTCTAAAGTTTCATCAACTTTTAAAGCATAATGGACGGAGTGTTATGAACGTTTTTTCAGCCTTTACGTGCAAGACAACCATCTCCTTGCTCGAAAACGTTTTTTTGAAGCTAAATTGGAATAAACAGTCAGAACAGTAAAATGTCTTTAACTGACACCCCATTTACAATTTGATGTGAATCACCTTGTAAGGACTGCCCCTCTTCACTATATATCATGGCCCTCTGAGAAGAAATTTATAATTGGTAAATAACGGAATAAAAATAGTCTAAACATTGTAATGGAACAGATTTTTGATAAAATGAAAGCATCATACAGAGAGAGGATGGTTCGATGTCCTTATTAGAGATACATGAACTTGTTGGCGGCTATACCCGGACTCCGGTCCTGAAGGGAGTCAGCTTTGATGTCCAGCCAAACCAGCTGGTAGGTCTGATTGGATTAAATGGAGCGGGTAAAAGTACCTCGATCAAACATATTATAGGCTTAATGGAGCCTAAGAGCGGCAGCATCTCCATTAATGGGAAAACATTTCAAGAAGATCCTGATGGCTATCGCAAGCAGTTCACTTATGTGCCGGAAACGCCTATTTTATATGATGAACTTACTCTTGAAGAGCATTTGAAACTGACGGCGATGGCCTATGGATTGGAAGAGAGGATATATAAAGAAAGGCTGGGCCGCTTGCTTAAGGAATTCAGAATGGAAAAAAGACTTTCCTGGTTTCCTGCCCACTTTTCTAAGGGAATGAAACAAAAAGTCATGATCATGTGTGCCTTTCTGGTTCAGCCGTCCCTTTATATTGTTGACGAACCTTTTGTAGGACTGGATCCGCTCGGTATACAATCATTGCTGGACCTCATGGATAAGATGAAAAAAGAAGGAGCAGGCATTCTTATGTCAACTCATATCCTTGCAACTGCAGAAAGATATTGTGATTCTTTTATTATTTTACATAATGGCGAAATCCGTGCCAAAGGGAACCTTGAGGACCTTCGTTCGCAATTTTCGATGCCCGGAGCAACGCTTGATGATATTTATATTGCTTTGACGAAAGAAGAAAACAATCATGAATAACCCGGATTTGTGGCAGGGCAGGTTCACTGCTTTCATAATTGAAATGCAGAAATATTTAAAATATATTTTCAACGGCCATCTTCTGTTTGTTTTGCTGATTGCGGCAGGAGGTCTTGGTTATTATTACAGCGAGTGGGTTAAAAATCTGGGGAGCGGTTTTCCCGCTGCACTGATTATGTGCCTGGTTATCGGTTTTGCTGTTGCAAAGAGCCCCATTTTTACATTTTTGAAAGAAGCGGATATGATTTTTCTGCTTCCGCTTGAAACAAAACTAAAAAGTTACTTTTCCCGTTCCATTACCCTGAGTCTTTTTATGCAGTCCTTTATTCTGTTGGTTCTTTTTGCTGTTTTGATGCCAATGTATTCAAAAGTCAGCGGTGCATCGCTCAAAGACTTTGCCATTATCTTTGTTTTTTTGATTGTTTTGAAATATGTCAATTTAATGATTACATGGCATGTCTTAAAATTTCAGGAAAATAGTACAATCCTTACAGATGCAGCCATCAGATATATTTTAAATGCCGCTGTACTTTATCTGGTTTTCAGCGGAGCGGGCATCCTGTTTCCATTGATTGCTTTCATTTTACTGATTGCATTGATGCTGTATTATCGAAGCGCAACTATCAGAAAACCGTTAAAATGGGAAAAGCTTATTGAACTTGAAGATAAGAGAATGATGTCTTTCTACAGGATTGCCAACTTGTTTACAGATGTTCCTAAGCTCCGGGGCAAAACCGCCCGAAGAAAATGGCTGGACTGGCTTCTGAAATTCATTCCTTATAATCAGAAATCTGCTTATTCCTACCTGTACGCCCGAACTTTTTTGCGTGCTAATGATTACATTGGACTTCTGCTCAGGTTAACGGTAATTGGCTCTGTAGTGCTGCTTGCATTTATAAGCGTTTGGGCAAATATACTGGTAATAGTCATTTTTCTCTATATGACTGGAATCCAGCTGCTTCCAGCCTGGAAGCAGCATGAAATGAAAATTTGGGTGTCTCTGTACCCGCTTCCTGCAAAGATGCGTGAAACGGCAGTGATTAAAATGGCCATGTATTTTCTCATCTTCGAAAATTTAATTTTCTTTCTTGTGAAGATCTTGTCAGGCGCCGTGTTTTCTTCATTCGTTTCCTTTGTGGCAGGGTTCATATTTATTAGCATATTCAGGGCGTATGCGGTGAAGAAAATCAGGAAATTTTAAATTTGCTTACAAGAAGGATCTGGCATATAAAAGAATGTCAGATCCTTTTATTTTCTAATGAATCATTCCGGACACCTGGGATTGGGTGGAGTTGCAGGCTTCCTGCACTGTCCGCAGGAATCGGGCTGAAGCAAGAGACTTTTGTTAAAAAGGGGGAAGAGCACGGATGGGCAGTTACGAAAACAAAGCTTTAGAAGAGGCTGAAGCATGGAAGAATAAAATTATCCGCAAATCTGGGATGATGAGCCGGATGTCCAAGCAAGCTCAAATTAAAATAAATGGTTTCATACCCGAAAAAGCACACGGAGCCATTACGGAAACTTTTAAGAGTTTGATCGAAGGCGTGCTCAAAGGAACCCATTATCTTGCGAAAAATAAGAAAAAAGAAGCTGAGATGGCTTTTTCTGAAAGAGAAGAGAAAGTCAAAAAAGCTATCCAGCTGGCTCAGAAAACCGGAATGCTGGAAGGAGCAGGCACTGGCGCAGGAGGGATTTTCTTTGGTCTGGCTGACTTTCCGCTGCTGCTTGGCATAAAGATGAAACTGTTATTTGAAATTGCTGCCCTATACGGATTTAATGCCAATCGATATGAGGAAAGAGCATTCATTTTATATGTCTTTCAGCTAGCTTTCTCCAGCGGCGAAGTGAAAAAGGAGATGCTTGATATCATCTTGAACTGGGAAGAAAGCACCCCGCTGAAAGAGCCTGACTGGCGGGTCCTTCAGCAAGAATACAGGGATTATATCGATATCATTAAAACATTTCAGCTGGTGCCTGGAATAGGTGCAGCAGTCGGAGCCTATGCAAACCGGGTCCTGATTGCCGAACTGGGGGAGACAGCCATGAACTGTTTTAGGTTAAGGATGCTCTCAAAAAATAGGGAAGAGGCATAAGCCCTTCCCTTAATTCCTATTCTTCGCCATGAATGCTGACAGCGGCAGTGCCTAACGTTTTTGCTGCTATCAGCATGGCTTTTTCATCAATGTCAAACTTGGGATGATGATGTCCGTATGTTATGTCAGCATCAGGCTTTGCCCCGGTAAAAAAGAATGTCCCTTTTACCTTTTGAAGGTAATAGGCAAAATCTTCTCCGCCCATATCCGGATCAATTTCTTCTGTATGCTCCACCTCTGAAACCTGCTTGGCGCATTGAAGCAAAAACCTGGTTTCCTCATCATGGGGAACAACTGCAGGGTAGCCCCTTTCATACTTGTACTCATATGCTGCATTAGCTGCCATACATGTTCCTTTAATGATTCTCTCCATTTCCCCTTCAATAAAACTTCGTACGTCTTCTTTGAACGTTCTGACCGTCCCGATCAATTTTGCTTTATCTGCAATCACATTAAAGGCATTTTCTGCAACGAACGATCCTACTGTAAGTACTGCTGAATCAATCGGGCTGACCCTTCGGCTGACAATCTGCTGAAGGGCGATGACCAGCTGGGAGGCAATGATAATGCTGTCCTTTGTCTTATGGGGCTGTGCACCGTGTCCGCCTTCTCCCTGAATCATAATTTCAAAACGGTCGGCGGCTGCCATTATGGGACCGCTGCAATACTGAATGGTGCCGGTTGGTGCCGTAGCCCATAGGTGTGTCCCGAAAATAACATCCACACCATCGAGGCACCCATCTTCAATCATAGGTTTAGCGCCGCCTGGAGAGTATTCTTCGGCATACTGATGAATGAAAACGTAATTTCCTTCGAGATCATCCTTCAATTCATGTATGATTTTTGCGAGAACCAGCAATGATGCTGTATGTCCATCATGTCCGCAGGCATGCATGACTCCGGGGACTGTGGACTTATATGCCACTTCTTTTTCATCCTGAATCGGAAGGGCATCAAAATCTGCCCGCAATGCAACGGTTTTTCCAGGTTTGGATCCATGGATTTTTGCAACAACCCCATTTCCCCCGACGTTAGTACGGACGTCCACACCCAGTTTATTATAATATTCGGCAATATAGGCTGCTGTTTTGGTTTCCTTAAAACTCAGTTCGGGGTGCTGATGGAGATATCTTCTGATTTCAACCATTTCCTGAAAGGACTGCTCAAGCCGTTTATGTAAGATATTTATCGTCATATGACCCTCCGAATTTAAATATTTAGAATATTTAATATTATACCATATACTAAGATAATAGCTTACATTCTGCCTGTCCTTCCTAATAAAGAATCAAATACCATAAAAAAAGCCAAAACAGGCTGTGTTTTGGCACCGTAAAGACTATTACATTAAAAACATGGCTGCGATGGTTGTAACCGCCAATCCGATAACCACTGGCACCAGATTCCGTCTTGCCAGTTCAAAGGGGTCAACATTGCAGATTGCAGCTGCCGGAATGAGTGCCCATGGAATGAGCGTTCCGCCCCCTACCCAAATGGCCGAAATTTGCCCAAGCGCAGTAAGTGTTGCTGCACCGCCTCCAATGGCTGCGGAAAAAAGATGGGCAACAGAGCCTGCGAGTGAAATGCCTGAGAAGCCGGAACCATCCAAACCGGTGATAGCGCCTATCGAGGTCAGGGTAACAGCGGCAGCTTCCTTTGACAAAGGTACGGCAGACGCAAGGGCGGCTCCAAGATCGTTCACGATTCCCTGAGAAGAATGGGGCAGTGCGCTGCCAAGGATTTTTGTAAATCCTGCATCTCCCAGATAAAAGAAAGCGGCAATCGGAATGACCGGCCCAAATACTTTAAAGCCAAACTGAAAACCTTCTATCAGGTAGCTGGTTGTCTTTTCCAAACCATGATTTCTGTGTGCTGCGAGTGAAAGGATTAATAGAATAAAGACCGAGGTGCCTCCGATAAGTGCTGTAGCATCCCCGCCTTGAAGGTGAAGCACTGACATGGCAGCCACATCGAGAATGAAGGCCAAGGGGATGAAAACTGCAAATGCCTTTTTTACTCCGGGAGAAAGCAGGTCTTCGTATGTTGTGTTTGGCTGTTTAATCTGTACAAATGAATCTGCTTGTGCAAATTTACCCCGTTTCATATCTCTTTTTAAAAAGAAAAAAGCTGTGAACGTAGTGACGGCACCCATTATAATAACGAGCGGAATACTGGCATGTATGACCTCGCCAATCGGGAGTCCTGCCGCATCTGCTGTGAGCTTTGGGGCTGCCTGAATGATAAAATCTCCTGAAAGTGCTATCCCGTGGCCAAAAAGATTCATCGCCATGGCAGCCCCAAGAGCAGGTAAGCCAGTTCTAATTGCTACGGGCAGCAAAACGGCGCCGAGCAGTGCTACGGCAGGAGACGGCCAGAAAAACCATGAAATGACCATCATTAATATTCCGATTGTCCAATAAGCAAGAGCAGGGGATTTAATGAATCGGGTAAATGGCGAGATCATAACATCATTAATTCCGGTTATTGAGAGAACTCTGCTCATGGCCACAATAATGGAAATTATCAATATGGTTGACATTAATTCTGTAATTGCATAGACAAAGCTATTAAAAACCCCGCTTACTGATCCAAAAAGGCTGCCGGTTGCAATGAATGCAATAGTGAAAATCCCAAGAATGCACACGATTGTTGTATCTCTTCTTTTTATCATAAAGCCGATAATCAGCACGATAAATATTACATAAGACCAATGGAGAGCCGTCAGTTCCACTCCCATAATCTTTCCTCCTTCCGAATGGCAGAAATGTATTTGCTTTCCTACACATTATGATGGGCATTGCCTTTGGTGAAAGGTAAAGGGAGATATATTTCATCATAAAGTAACCCTTCTTTTTAAACCTGTTAATTTTGCCTATTGGTTCAGCTTAAAGAGCTCATTATGTGCCTTAGAACCCTCACTGGTCACATCCTCAATCAGCATGGAACATTAACAAATTACTTTTTAAAAGTGAAAAATTCAGCCTTAAGGCGGAGAAGCAATAAAGCTTAAGCAAGTATTAACTAATGAAAAGGCATGATACATTCAAACGGTGGGATCCGGTGTGTTAACGGCAAAAAAGGAAAATTTGGGGATTATGACGAATTAAGGAGAAGAGAAAGGGTCTGAAACATTTATGAAAAAAAACTCGCTTACACATAGTTTGACTGCACTGGTACTGTTCGCAGCGGGAACGGTGCTGCTGCTAATAAATATCGGGGTCATTTCTTGGGAAATAAAGCAGATTATTGTCGCATATTATCCCTACCTTTTGCTGATTATCGGAATACTTATTTTTCTGAAAAGCTTGAAGATGCCATTTGGATCGTCCATGTTTGCCGGTTTTTTTATGCTGCTTTTATCATGCCTGCTGGTCGGGGACCGGCTGGGCTTCTGCTCTTTTCATTTATATGATGCAGGGGAACTATGGCCTGCAATCATTATTTTTGCTGCTTTACGTATGCTTTTTCTGAATAAAAGAATTCGCGTAGAGATTAAAAATGAGCACTCTAAAAAGGGTGATGACGGACTCGGAAAGGTAAAGCAAATTCCTAAAACAAGAGGGTTTTCGATAGGAAGCTTTGAATATAGCCATTCTAACTGGGCTCTTGAGCCTATGAAAATGTACAAAATGATAGGTGATTACCATATAGACTTAAGCAAAGCCTTTATTTCAGATAGAGAAACGACGATTGAGCTTAGCGGGTGGATCGGAGATGTGGAAATCATTGTTCCCCAAAACATACCTATCAGAGTCAAAGCAAAAGTGAATATTGGGGATGTAAAGGTTTTTTCCCTTTCATCCAGCCATGCTGCAGGGCCTGTGGTTTCGTTTGAATCTCCCGATTATGATGCAGCAACTAAAAAGGTTGATATACAAATATCCCTTGTGATTGGAGATGTCCGCATTGATAAGGTATAGAAATTTGGTGCCTGAATGAAAGGCGTCAAATTATTTTTTCTTAAAAGTTATTTTGTGTATGCATGCTTTTGTTCACTTCTTTTTTTTATCATGCTGCAGGCGTATCTCGTTTTTGCTGATCATCCCGGTTTTTCGATTGTGGCAGCATTATGGATCTCGGGAGGCAATTGCGTGATTCTCTTCCTATTCGCGGCATACTTTGCAATCAAAAATGCTTATGAACTGAAAGGGAAGCTTTCCATGATTTCAGCATTTATAGGAAATCTGCGCAGCGGCAGATTTCCGGGAAAAATAACAAATGAGGCGAATGATGAAATTAGCAGAATTATTTATGAAATCAACCTGCTTTCCGATCATATTCAAAATCAGGTTCAGTCCCTGCAAAAGCTTGCCGATGAAAAGTCCCTTCTTGCACAGCAGGCACACAGCGCAGCTGTCATGGAAGAACGTCAAAGAATAGCCAGAGATTTACATGATGCGGTCAGCCAGCAGCTTTTTGCCTTGAATATGATGTCGGCAGCAGCCTGCAAAACACTTGAACACTCTCCGCAGGCGGCTAAAATCCAGCTTGAACAAATATCGGGAATTTCTGTAAAGGCACTTGGGGAAATGAGGGCACTTCTCCTTCATCTCCGCCCAGTCCAGCTTCAGGAAGATTCATTATGTGATGGCATCATAAAATTATTGAAAGAACTTAAAACCAAAACCTCGCTTCAATTTCAAGCGAGTATAGATGAAGTGGCCGGAATCACAAAATCTGCTGAAGAGCATTTATTCCGGATTGTCCAAGAAGCTGTTTCTAATGTAATGAGACATGCAGAAGCCAGTAAAGTTAAAGTGGAATTAAGAGAAGAAGGGGCCTTCATTTATCTCTACATCAGTGATAACGGAAAGGGATTTGATCCCCAGGATGTGAAAATGGTGTCTTACGGGATTAAGTCCATGGAAGAACGGTGCAAGGAAATTGGCGGTGTCTTTCAAATTCGTTCAAAACACAGGGAAGGAACATACATAGATATTAAGGTGCCGTCGATAGGGAGGGTATAAAATGACAAGAATCAGACTTGCAGTAGTAGATGACCATGAATTAGTGAGAAAGGGAATAATATCTTTCCTGGAAACTGAACCGGACATTGAAGTAGTTGGCGAAGGAATCAGCGGAAGAGATGCTATTAACCTCGCTGCGAAGCATAAACCGGATGTCATTTTGATGGATTTATTAATGGAAAATGGTACAGGGATTGAAGCAACTAAGGAAATAATGGAAACAGGTTCAGCTTGCAGAATCGTAATCCTTACAAGTTATTTTGATGAAAAAGAGGTTTTTCCTGCCCTGGAAGCAGGAGCATTCAGTTATTTGCTGAAGACATCACCGGCTTTTGAGGTGGCAAGTGCGGTCAGAAAAGCGGCGAAAGGCGAGGCTGTGATAGAGCCAAGGGTCACAGATGTAATGGTAAAGCGCCTTCGCAATAAAGAAGCGAAACTCCATGATGTGCTGACTGAAAGAGAAAGAGATGTTTTGCTTTGTATTGGGGAAGGAATGACCAATCAGCAAATTTCAGAGGAGCTATTCATTGGAATCAAAACGGTTAAAACGCATGTCAGCAGCATTCTTGGAAAGCTGCAAGTCGGGGACCGGACACAAGCCGCCGTTTATGCAAATCGAAATGGCCTAATTAAACAGCCTTGAATGGTAATAAGCATGTAGGGCTAAACGGCATTACATATTTGGGGTGATTATTTTCTCAGGATATTTAAGTGCAAAACTTAAAACGATTTTAATAAAAATTTTCCGAAGTCATTTTTTCATTTGCTTTCACAGCCAGTAACTGATACAATAAAGTAGAATTATTTTTGTTCGGTGTAAAGGATAGTATAAGTATTTGACTTTTCGTCTTGATGATCACTTTGGGCAAGGATAGTAAAACATTGTGTGTTTAGCGCACTAGGAGGCAACAATTATGGAACAAGGTACAGTTAAGTGGTTTAATGCAGAAAAAGGTTTTGGCTTTATCGAACGCGAAGGTGGAGACGACGTATTCGTACATTTCTCTGCTATCCAAAGTGAAGGTTTCAAATCATTAGACGAAGGTCAAAAAGTTACTTTTGACGTTGAGCAAGGTGCTCGTGGAGCTCAAGCTGCAAACGTTCAAAAAGCGTAATAATTTGCAACCAAAAAACAGGTCCTTTTAAAGGGCCTGTTTTTTTTTCTTATACAAGCAATTACTTCATGTAAAAAGCAGCCGGAAGGCAAAATAAAAGGCTCTTTTCTTAAAGCGTGTTGTTCTTTTAAATGTTCTGTGAGGCGATTCCATTGTTAAGTCAGGATTGTAGCGTAAGGTGCGAGACTTCCCGCAGGCGCAGCCGGGGAGGCTTGCCCGCCCGCGGAAGGCGAGCATCCTGGAGCGGAAATCAGCCGCTTTGTTCCATAAGCAGCAAAGTTTACGAAAACAGCCAAATAAAAAAACCCGCTCTGTGTAAGAGCGGGTAACTGGTACAAGTAAAGTAACGATGATTTAGTTAAAAGGTTTAACTTAGTATAGCACAGTGATTACACATATCCTAACTTATGCATAAAATACTTTGACTTAGAACCTTTAAGCATAAGAAAAGTGCAGGCTTAATCCCCGAAAAAAATTATTCCGTATCTGGTGTAATCGTATATTGTGTGACATATGAAGGGCCGGAGAAAATGGTTTGCGATGCATCTGTTTTTTTCCCAGGCTGCTCCTTTTGATGAGCCTCAGAAAATGAATTCGAATTCTTCCAATTATTGAAAGACATGGAGTCGTCCCATACCGTCAGGATGACATATGTATCTGATTGGATAGGGCGTAAAATACGGATGGCCTGAAATCCAGGTTCATTTTCTATCATCCCTGCCCGATTTTTGAATTTATACTCAAAAACAGGCCGCCCTTCGCCAGACACAGGGATATTATTCATGACCGCATAACCTTTGCCCCCTATAGTGCCCTTTGATTCGATGGCCTCAAACTTCCTTGGTGAGCTGAAGACGCTTTTTCCATTTGTTTCATGATACAAAAGAGTGTTTTCCGCATTTTGCATGAGGATGATTTCTTCCTCTTGATATTTGTCTTTTTTACCTTTTAAAAAATCGTATGTACCTGTTGTCATATAAACATTCAAATTTTCCACCCCATTTTACAGTATAGGTATAGATGTATTGTTACCACAAATCCCAGTATAGTAAACTATTGGCCGAAAATCGTCATTTTTTTGACAATTGAGTGTAAAATCTATACTTCAAAAATCAAAAAGGATATATTTATGTGGGTCGCAAGCAGTAAAAATAATTGAAAGCAATTTAGAGTAAAATGCGGAATAGCTCCCAAGAAACGTTATTTTGGAATGGATAGCATTTGAAAATAGCACTTTGTCTGCTATTCTAGGGAAAGAAGTATATATAAGGTTGTCTTAGGCTGAAAGGTGGATATGAATGCTAAATGAATTTAACGATACACTTTTAAGAGCAGCAAGAGGAGAAAAAACGGACCACGTGCCAGTCTGGTATATGCGCCAGGCTGGAAGGTCTCAGCCGGAATACCGGAAAATCAAGGAAAAATATTCGCTGTTTGAAATTACGCACCAGCCTGAGCTTAGTGCCTATGTAACCAGGCTGCCTGTTGAACAATATGGGGTGGATGCGGCCATTTTATATAAGGACATCATGACTCCGCTTCCTGCAATAGGTGTGGATGTGGATATTAAATCAGGAATAGGGCCGGTTATCTCTAACCCGATCCGCTCGCTCAGCGATGTAGAACAGCTCGGGGAGCTGTCTCCTGAAGATGACATCCCTTATATTCTGGACACAATCAAATTGCTTACTACAGAGCAATTATCGGTTCCTTTAATAGGATTTTCCGGTGCTCCTTTTACTATTGCTTCTTATATGGTCGAAGGAGGCCCCTCCAGAAATTACAATAAAACCAAAGCATTGATGTATACTGAACCAAAAGCCTGGTTCGCATTAATGGACAAGCTGGCTGATACGATCATCGTCTATGTGAAAGCACAGATTAAAGCGGGCGCAAAAGCGATTCAAATTTTTGATTCATGGGTTGGGGCATTGAATGTGGAAGATTACCGGATGTTTATCAAGCCGGTGATGGACAGGATTTTTTCTTCTTTAAAAGAAGAAAATGTACCGCTCATTATGTTTGGAGTAGGTGCAAGCCACCTGGCCCTGGAATGGAATGATCTCCCGCTTGATGTTGTGGGGCTTGACTGGAGGATGCCAATTTCAGAGGCCAGAAGCATGGGGATACATAAAGCGGTTCAGGGGAACCTTGATCCATCGATTCTTCTATCTTCATGGGAAGTGATCGAAGAAAGAACAAAAAAAATCCTTGATCAGGGGATGGAGCAGCCAGGATATATCTTTAATCTTGGACACGGTGTATTCCCCGAGGTAAATCCGGAAATCTTAAAAAAATTGACCAGCCTGATACATGAATATTCAGCAAAACATTCTTGAAATTAAAATGCGAAGGGGCTGTAAAGTCCGCAAAGCAAATAGGGTTTTGGCATCAGGACGCGTTTTGGGCCTGTGAGGGAAAATGTAAAAATTATAGATAAGGTGTGAGACATATGACTCGAAAGAAAATGGGGCTGCTGGTAATGGCCTATGGCACCCCCTATAAAGAAGAAGATATTGAGAGATATTATACTCATATCCGCCGTGGAAGAAGACCTTCTGAAGAGCTTATCGAAGATCTTAGGAGCAGATATAAAGCCATCGGCGGCCTGTCACCTCTTGCGAAAATAACAGAGGCACAAGCTCTTGCTCTACAAGAGCATTTAAATAGTATCCAAGACGAATTAGAATTCATTTCATATTTGGGTTTAAAGCACATTGAGCCATTTATAGAAGATGCGGTGCAGAAAATGCATGAAGACGGGATTACTGAATGCATCAGTATTGTACTTGCCCCTCATTTTTCTACATTCAGTGTTAAATCCTATAATGGACGGGCAATGGAGGAAAGCAGCAAAATTGGCGGTCCGAGCATTATATCTGTAGAAAGCTGGTATGATGAGCCCAAGTTCATTCAGTATTGGTCAAATCAGCTGAAAAATACTTTAGAAAATATGTCTCCTGAAGAACGGGATCATTATATGCTCATCGTTTCTGCGCATAGCCTTCCGGAAAAAATTGTCCAGCTTGGCGATCCGTATCCTGATCAGCTTAAGGAGTCGGCTGAACTGATTACAAAAGCGGCTCGAATAAACAACTATAGCATCGGATGGCAAAGTGCCGGACAAACACCTGAGCCTTGGCTTGGACCTGATGTGCAGGATCTGACAAGAGATCTTTATCATGAAAAAGGATACAAGGCATTCATTTACATGCCGGTGGGCTTTGTTGCTGAGCATCTGGAAGTCCTTTATGATAATGACTACGAATGCAAAATTGTAACTGAAGAAGTAGGTGCAGCCTATTACAGGCCGGAAATGCCTAATGACAATCCTGCATTCATCGATGCTTTGGGGTCAGTAATCATGAAAAAACTAAAAAGCGCTGAGTAAAGTCAATGCGTGATAATGCCTGCATATGAACCATCCTTCCCCGGGGTGGTTTTTTGTTTTTTTGTGAGACCATATGTCTGCACCGTTTTGTCTCATGTTCTGCGTTGTATAGCTATGATAAATCATTTTCTGTTAACTGCTTTTTGTGTTTACATGGTAAAATAATGCTATCATTTAGAAAAATAAGGAAAAGGCGGGAAAGCAGTGGGGAGAAAAGCAAGAAAGGCAGCCTTTAAGAAGCGGGGTAAAGGAAATTTCATAGACTGGATTTTTACATCAGTACTAAATCTCTGCTTTTTTGTATTAGTGGCAGGTTTAATTTTTTATCTTCTAAAATAATGGAATGTGATTTTTAAAGCTTTGTGCATGAAGGACCAACGGAAAAAAATCCCCCGCTATGTTCCGTGAAAGAATGAAGAGGAGATTTCTGGGCAGAATCTCTACTGTTTAATTCTCTAAAAAAGTGAAAAGTTGAAAAGGATGCTATAATGTAGCAGAAATCATGATTCGTGCATAAAGGGGAGGAAAGTTCTTGAAAATTACTGTTATTGGCTATTGGGGAGGATATCCTGCTAAAAATGAGGCTTCTTCAGGGTACTTGCTTGAATATGGGGACTTCCGGATTTTGCTTGACTGCGGAAGCGGTGTGCTCGCACAGCTGCAAAACCATTTGAAACCCGAGGAACTTGATGCAGTCGTACTGACCCATTATCATCCAGACCATGTTGCAGATATAGGTGTCCTGCAGCATGCTGTTTTTATTCAGCAGATTTTGGGAAGCGAAAAAAAGACGCTGCCCATTTATGGCCATGATTTGGATTCATCAGAATTTAAGAAACTCACGTTTAAAGACGTTACGAAAGGGATTTCCTATTCAGCTGACGTACCATTGACAATTGGGCCATTGACTTTTACCTTCATGGAAACAAAGCATCCTGTTCCCTGTTTTGCGATGAGAGTCGAAGCTGGTGGACAAGCAATTGTTTATACAGGCGACAGTTCATACATGGAGGAGCTTGGCGAATTTGCCAAGGATGCGAACGTATTGCTGTGTGAAAGCAATTTTTATGGAGATATGGATGGCACACAGGCAGGGCATATGACGGCACGCGAAGCTGGCACCGTGGCAGAAAAAGCAAACGTGCAGCTGCTGCTGCTTACCCACTTGCCCCATTTCGGAGAACTGAACCAGCTTAAGAAAGAGGCTGCCGAGAAATTTGGCGGGGAAATCGCCATCGCAAGGAGCGGGCTGGAATATCAGCTGTAGCCCTAATTTACAAAAATGACCGAGCGGACACTGATGTCCCGCTTTTGATTGTGCAGGAGGAATAGGATGCTTTTTATTGATAATAAGGGAATTACAGATCCGCAAATTAATTTGGCAATTGAAGAATATGCTCTTAAAAACCTCGATATAAATGAAACTTATTTGCTTTTTTATATTAATGAGCCATCCATAATTATTGGGAAAAACCAGAATACCATTGAAGAAATTAATACTGACTATGTAGAGAAGAACGGGATTAAAGTAGTCCGCCGGTTATCAGGGGGCGGAGCAGTTTATCATGATCTCGAAAACCTGAATTTCAGCTTCATTACAAAAGATGATGGAGAAAGCTTTCATAATTTCCTGAAATTCACCGAGCCGGTAATAAAGGCACTAGGCAAACTCGGCATACATGCAGAATTGAGCGGCAGAAACGATATTCTGGCTGAAGGGAAAAAAATTTCCGGAAATGCACAGTTTTCTATCAAGGGAAGAATGTTCAGCCATGGAACTCTTCTGTATAACTCTGATATGAACCATGTTGTTTCGGCCTTAAAGGTGAAAAAGGATAAAATTGAATCCAAGGGAATTAAGTCGATTAGAAGCCGTGTAACCAACATTGCCGATTTAATGGAAAACCCCATTGCAATAGAAGAGTTCCGGTCTCTGCTTTTACGATACATTTTTGAAGACGCCGAAGAAATTCCTGAATATGTGCTTACTGAAGAAGATTGGAAAAATATCCATGAGCTCTCAAAAAGCAGGTATCAAAATTGGGAATGGAATTACGGTAAATCTCCGAAGTTTAATTTGCAGCATTCACATCGCTTTCCGGCAGGATTTATTGATGTCAGGCTTGAAGTTAACAAAGGAATCATTGAGGAATGCAAAATTTATGGAGATTTTTTTGGCGTCGGGGATGTACATGATTTGGAAGAAAGGCTGAAGGGCATCCGCTATGAAAAGGCGGCAATTGAAAGTGCGTTGGATGATATACAAGTCAGCCATTATTTCGGCAATATTTCAAAAGAAGATCTGATCAATTTAATTTATTAAAAATATTTTTGCCCTTGCTTTAATTGGCAGGGGCGAAGTATATCGGGAATCTTTGTGGAAAATATTGCTTGAAGTAAGAGAATTATAGTTGATAGGATTATTTTCTTTTAATATAATATATTTGAAATTATTTTTTTATTTAAAAAATGAATGGTTATTCATTCATTGCTTATGGGGGAGGGAAACGGGAATGAATTTATCAGAAAGACTTCATCAAACAGCACTCGATAAAGGAAGCAAAACAGCCTATTATTTTATGGATCAGGCAACATCCTATGAAGAACTGGATACAGCTGTAACCAAATTTGCAGATGGATTGAACAAACTGGGGATTGGAAAGGGTGACCATGTAGCGCTGCTTCTTGGAAACTCGCCGCATTTTATTATCGGCATGTACGGTTCTTTAAGGGCTGGAGCAGCAGTTATTCCAATTAATCCTATTTATACGCCGGATGAAATTGGATACATTATCAGCAATGGAGATGTGAAGGCGGTTATTGCTTTGGATGCTCTTGTTCCGCTGCTTGAAAAGATGAGTCCTCATTTGCCTTCAGTGGAGCATATGATTATCTGTGATACCCAGCAGTCCGCAGAACAGAACGATCTCTCAGGCTTAACTATTTACCCTAAATTGAAAACGTTTTCAAAAATGATTCAAGCAGGAAATGAAGAATATCGCCGAGAAGCTGCAGATCCGGATGAAACAGCTATCATTTTATATACTTCCGGCACAACAGGAAAGCCAAAAGGCGCCATGCTTACTCACCGCAATCTTTATTCAAATGCCAAGGATACGGGGGATTATCTAAAAATATCAGAAAACGACAGGGTAATAACAACATTGCCAATGTTTCATGTGTTTTGCTTAACAGTGGTATTGAACGCTCCGCTCATGAACGGAGGCACCTTGCTCATCGTTCCTAAATTTAGTCCAAGGGAGATCTTCAGGATTGCAAAAAAATATGAAGCAACCCTTTTTGCCGGTGTGCCAACTATGTACAATTTCCTATTGCAATATCCGGAAGGAAGCGCAAAAGATCTGAATTCCTTTAGACTTTGCATTGCTGGAGGATCCTCCATGCCTGTCGCACTCTTAAAATCCTTCGAGCAGAAGTTTAATGTTACTGTATCAGAAGGCTACGGATTATCAGAAGCTTCACCTGTAACATGCTTCAATCCGCTGGACCGTCCGAGGAAGCCAGGATCAATCGGAACCAGCATCCTTAATGTGGAGAATAGAATTGTGGATGAGCTGGGAGAGGAAGTTCCTGTCGGCCAGGTTGGCGAATTGATTGTGAGAGGCCCGAACGTCATGAAGGGATATTATAAGGCTCCTGAAGAAACAGCTGCAGCATTGAAGGATGGGTGGCTGTATACAGGGGATTTAGCAAGGATGGATGAAGAGGGCTACTTCTTTATTGTGGACCGGAAGAAAGAAATGATTATTGTCGGAGGGTATAATGTTTATCCGCGTGAGGTGGAGGAAGTATTATATGAACATCCTGAAGTCGTGGAGGCGGCAGCTATAGGAGTGCCTGACCCGGAACAGGGAGAAGCTGTCAAATGCTTTGTAGTCGCTAAAAATAAAGCGCTTACCGAGAAAGAGTTAAGGGAATATTGCAAGGAACATCTCGCAAAGTATAAAGTTCCCGGCACTATCGAGTTTTTAGAAGAACTGCCTAAAAACACGACAGGAAAAATTCTAAGAAGATCATTGAAAAGTGAAGTGTTGCAGCGATAATTAAAAGCCAGGAAAAAGGAGGTTCTCCTTGATCCTGGCTTTTTTACTGTGATAACGTGATCTATCTGACCTGGTGAGTGGGATTGGCAAAAAAGATTTCCGCTGGTTCCGCTTAAACATCAGCATGTGGAAGAGCTCTTCGCTGAAGGAAGTCCCGTGTTGCGGCGCTTTAGCTGGCAGAACGCAATTAAGGCAAAATTCCTGCTTAACTTCAAGAATAAGCGGGAATAGGGGAGTATGGAACTATTGAAACAAAAGGAAGTGAATTTGAATGCCATCTATTTTATATGAAGTCCAGGCAGGGATAGCAATTGTTACTCTCAATCGGGAGTCTGCCTTAAATACGATTGATACTGCAACAGCAGAGAGATTGCAAGCAGTTATAGCTGATATATCCAATAATGATCAAGTTAAGCTGGCTATTTTTACCGGTACGGGAAATAGAGCATTTTGTGCGGGAGAAGATCTGAATGACCCATCTATTCATTCGGCTGAAGGGCTCATTCATTTCACTGGAAGGCTCAATGATATTTTTAATAAAATCGAAATGCTGCCTCAGCCCACAATTGCGGCAATTAACGGATTTGCCTTCGGAGCAGGGTTTGAGCTTGCCCTTGCCTGTGATCTTCGGATATCAGCCGATCAGACGCTAATGGGGCTTCCACAGGCTAAGCTTGGCCTGATTCCTGGAGCTGGCGGGACTCAGCGGCTGCCGAGACTGATTGGAGAAGCAAAAGCATTGGAATTAATTTTAACCGCAAAGCGTTTCACTTCTTTGGAAGCCTACCATTTCGGTATATTATCCAAGGTCGTATCAAATCATGAGCTGCATAAAGAGGTCATGAATACAGCGGAACTGATATTAGAAAATGCACCCATCGCATTATATCAGGCTAAATATGCAGTGAAAAAAGGAATGAGGACAGATCTGCAAGCTGGTTTGGAACTGGAGAAAGAATGCTTCTCGAAGACTGCCTCATCTCAAGATTTAGAAGAAGGGATTCAATCATTCTTTGAAAAGAAAAAACCCATTTTTAGAGGGAAGTGAAAAAAGGCTGTTCCTGATACGGTATGACTGATTTCTGCTTTCAGGCCGTTTTGGAGCAGCCTTTTATCATGTCAATAGAGCTTAACACAAGCGGATGGTGCAGTTTTAAGCCCTTCCTGCCTCTCTATCTTGATGAGGTACTTGCTCTTTTTGGAATGATACCTGTAAAATAAGAAAAACTCCAAAAGGAGAGAATCAAAAATGAGAGATGTAACACTGCTAGAGATTTTTCAGCATCATATAGCTCAAAAATATTTAAACCGGTCCGGCCTGGCACATGCCATAGCTGTTTCTTATCATGCCTTTCATTTAGCCAAGGAGCAGAATGTCGATGTAGATCTGGCTGCAAAAGCAGGGCTGCTGCATGATATAGGCCATTTTACTTGGTACAGAAACGGAAAATGGGATTATGATTTATACAAGAAAAATGATATACATCCAATTAAAGGAGCAGAACGGGCACATAAATTGCTGATCAGGCTTGGAGAAAACCCAATTGCTGCCAAAACGATTTCCCTTGCCATTTTATTTCACACCGACTCCTTTCTGCCATCAAATGATATTGTCCGGACTCCTTTACAGCAAATCGTTAAATGGGCTGATGAAAAGGATGAAGAAGAAGGAGGCAAGCATCATTACAGGAAAATTGATTTTGAACGGGCAAAAAAAAGCCTATCCCGCCTTGATGAAATGATTGATGAAGAAAGAAAAAAGCTGCCATCCTGATTTTCATCAGGCTGACAGTTTTTTTTCATGTTATAGTTAAAAGACGAAATGTTCTTGTAATTGGGAGGGTGAGACAATGGAATCAGAACAGCTGAAAATTTTTGATGAAAGAGGCCGGCACACCGGTAAAGCTTCAAGAAGCGATGTTCATAAAAATGGTTATTGGCACGAAACCTTCCATTGCTGGTTCATCAGCAAAAAAGGAGATAAAGAATACATATATTTTCAACAAAGGAGTTCTGGAAAAAAGGATTTTCCGGATCTTCTTGATATCACGGCTGCCGGCCATCTGACCTCTGAGGAAAGCGTTCAGGACGGAGTCAGGGAGATCAGGGAAGAGCTCGGGATACCTATTTCCTTTTCTGATCTTGTTTCAATAGGCATAATTAAGGATCAGCTCCAAAAGCAGGGTTTTAATGATAACGAATTCAGCCATGTTTACCTATATGATATAACTGACCTTGATATCTCCTATCATTTTCAAAAAGAAGAAGTGTCAGGAATGTTCAGAGTGGCTTCAGCTGATTTTTATAAAATGTTTTTAGAAAATGAAAAAGAAATACCTGTTAATGGATATTACATTAATCAGCAGGGTGAAGAAGTTAAAGTCGATGGACATGCTATAAAAAGCAGCTTTGTTCCGCATGGCAGGGAGTACTATCACACGGTTTCCGGCGCATTCAAAAAATATTTTTCTTCCCTGAATTGAAAAAAATGTACTGGCTGGCAGCTAAAATGTATGCCTATATATAAAATAATTAATGATAAAAAGGGGAGAGGAAGATGGGAGAAGCATTATTGCAGGGAGGGCCTTCTTCTTTCCGCCAGGGTATGAAGGCAGGGACAGGCATTGCAATAGGCTACGCCCCAATAGCCCTGACATATGGACTACTGGCTAAAACCACAGGGCTTTCCATGGAAGAAACAATTTTAATGAGCTTAATCGTGTTTGCCGGTGCTTCTCAGTATATTGCGCTAAACCTGCTGGCAATAGGAACCGGCGCAATAGAAATTATACTGACTACCTTCATAGTGAATATCCGGCATTTTTTGCTGGCAGCATCTATTAATGAGAAAAGCAGCAGCGAGGATGGCATTGTAAAAAGGGCGATTTATGCTTTTGGCTTAACAGATGAAACTTTTTCTGTTGCAGCCATGATGCATGGCAAGGTTACAGCAGGGTTTATGTTTGGGCTGAATATGACTGCGTATGTTAGCTGGGTGCTGTTTTCCGGACTTGGGCATGTATTTGGCGCAAGCCTGCCTGATATGCTGCAGGAAAGTATGTCAGTGGCTTTATATGCAATGTTTATAGGTCTGCTCACACCTTCAATGAAAGGATCCAAAAAGACTGTATTCCTGGCTGTGACCGCTGCTGCCTTTAACAGTGTATTTACACTTTCTGGATTAAGCGCAGGCTGGTCGATTGTACTTGCTACACTTCTTTCTTCCGTTATCATCCAGCTGCTTGGTACCTTGAGAAACAAAGGGGAAGAAGCCGATGCATAGTAAAATGATTTATATGATCATTGCAATGGGGGCAGTTACATACATCCCGAGATTTTTGCCTTTCGTCTTATTTAAAGGAAAAGAGCTTCCTCCCTTTCTTCAGGGAGTATTGAAAAATATTCCTTTTGCCACTCTTGGCGCCTTGATTTTTCCGGGCGTATTATTGATCAGCCATGATCTTAAATATGGCCTGACCGGTGCAGCAGCTGCCTTTATCCTTGCATGGTATGGAACCAATGTCATCGTGGTCATCGTTGGGGCCATTGCCGCTTTAAGTGTATATTCGATGATATTTTAGGCATTGTTAAGTTTCCGCTGCAATCAGCAAAGCCGGAGGGGTGAAAATAGAATTGAAAAGCATAATACTTGAAGGCAAGGCTTTTGATTGTATTTAGCAGCCCTAAAAAAAGCGCTGTTTGTAAACTTGTGAGGAGCATTCAGACTTTTTGTTCTAATTTTCCTTGCCGCACCTAAACTATGTAGAGAGGGTTTGTCTTATAAGGAGGAAAAGCAATGGCAAGAAAATGGGCAGCTGCAGCTGTAGGTGTGTATCTAATCTCTGCAGCTTTTATGTACTGGTACCTTTTTTACGGAGGATCTGGCGCCATTCCTTCCGGCTTGAAGGGGACCGCTGCAGATCCTGCGACGTTTTTGAATGGAAGGGAATTGCTTTTAAGTGAACAATATTCAAAGATCAGGAATTTTATTTTCTTCCTTTCAACGCCTTATGAATGGCTGTTTTATTTCCTGGTTTTAATCTCTGGTTTATCCCGGGTGTTCGAGAGATGGGCAATTTCTTCTTCAAAATGGAAAGCTTTACAGACAGCGGTCTATCTATTCTGGCTTTCGCTTCTTTCGTTTGCTGTCTCCTTTCCGTTTGATTATGTAAGCTATGCCTATAGTAAAAGGTATAATATCAGTACCCAATCCTTTTCTTCATGGATGAAGGATAACATCATTGATTTTTGGGTCAGTTTCGGCACTATGTTCATCCTTGCAGGTGTTATTTATTGGCTGATGAAGAAAAGCGCAAAAAAATGGTGGCTGTATGCATGGCTGTTATCCATTCCCTTTTCACTATTCATGATGTTTGTTCAGCCTGTGATCATTGATCCGCTTTATAATGATTTTTATCCGCTGAAGGATAAAAACCTGGAAACAAAAATTCTTGCGATGGCCCAAAAGGCACATATTCCTACAGATCATGTGTACGAAGTGAATATGGCCAAAAAGACAAACTCCCTTAATGCATATGTCACAGGAATTGGCTCTAATTCCCGGATTGTACTTTGGGACACCACACTCAAAAAGCTTAATGACAAAGAAATAATGTTCATCATGGCACATGAAATGGGGCATTATGTAGAAAAGCATATTTACTACGGAATTGCAGGCTATCTTGTTCTTACATTTGCAGGTCTTTGGCTAATAGCAAAGCTTATGGATTTCATGGTGAGAAAGCGAGGGAAGCTGCTTCAGCTATCGGATGTCAGCAGCCTGCGTTCCCTGCCGCTATTTTTGCTGCTTGCAGGTGTGCTTCTGTTCGCCTCGAGCCCGCTTACAAACTATGCTTCCCGTTATCAGGAAACCCGTGCAGATCAATATGCAATGAAAATGACACATGATAAAAATTCCGCCGTAAAAACCTTTCAGGAGCTCACCCGTGCAGGACTGAGCGAGGTGAATCCGCCCCTATTGGTTAAGTGGTTCCGATATACGCATCCAGCCATGCTAGACCGCATCACTACTGCATCGCAATATAAAAAATAAGCAGCAAAAGCCATCCCGATCTGGAATCAGGATGGCTATTTTGTATGCATAATCCTCATAATACATATGAAGGAGCCGCGTTCAATTCAGGAGGGGGCGGCAGATTAATATATTATATTCAGAAAATACTTTTATATTTTATATTTATGGTTTCTTTACTATAATAAAGTAAATTCTTAATTCGTATGCAAGGGGATCAGTTATGTATAAGATATTCAACATTATTTTGGGTTCGGTCATCGTTGGAGTTGCCTATAATTTATTTCTTATCCCGCATCAGATTTTAAGCAGCGGATTAAGCGGAATTGCCATTATGCTTGGGATCCTTACTCCTTTTAATACTGGAATTCTAAATTTCCTGCTAAATCTGCCGCTCCTGATTTTAGGATGGTTTAAATTAGGTAAACAGTTTATTTTCTTTACCATTCTTTCTGTAGTCGTTTTGTCTGTCAGCTTATATTTGATTCCGGTGCATGCCATATCACATGAACCTATTTTGTCTTCTTTATTCGGAGGGGTTATTACAGGTATTGGAATTGGCTTGATTTTTCGGGCTTCAGGATCCTCAGGCGGATTTGATATTGTGGCGATGCTTTTGACGAAAAAAAGAGATTTCCCATTGGGCGCTCTCATTTCTGCCATGAACGGTATTGTTGTCATTGCCTCCGGATTTGTATTTAATTGGGACGCTGCTTTGAATACAATGGTTGCAATCTTTGCGACAGGAAAGGTCATTGATACGATACACTCCAATCATATCAAGCTTACTTTAATGATTGTTACCAAAAAGGGCGAAGAAATGAAAGGCAAGCTGCTTTCCAATCTTTATCGGGGCATTACTGTAATTGATGGAGAGGGAGCATATACCGGAGAGGGACAGAAGATTCTCATGGTTGTTATTACAAGATATCAATTAACCGATGTGAAGACAATGATTAATGATGTTGATGGGAATGCATTCGTTAATATTACTGAAACCACAGAAGTGATGGGATCATTTCATCGGTCATAACTACAATAAAGGCCTCTCCATACTTGAATGGAGAGGCCTTTATTATAATGTCAGAGGACTCCGGAATAGCTGCCGCATGATACAGATATGTGCATTTGCGGCTTAAGTGCCGAACGACAAAAGAAGTTTTTTCATTTCGCTGCTTAGCTTCATGAACAGTATCTTGTCCTTTTTATCCAGTGCGTCATCTAGTTTGCGTTCTAAATCGTCTTTTTTACTGTTAAGGAGCGCTTCATGAATAATCATGTCAATAAACATTTCCTGAAGGGAGGATTCTCGTTTTTGTTTTTTCATGTAACAGTCTTTAACGAGGTCGGAATAGGATTTATTATTTTTCAAGATAACCACTCCTGACATTCTTTTCTTTATTATATAAAATAACTTGTTGGATAATTCAGAAAATTTAACATATATTCATTAAAAATATGACAAAATATCCAAAAAAATTACAATATTTTGTTAATTTTAGGAGAAAAGTAGGGGATTTATGGTATGATGAGAGAAAAGATAATAGGAAGGAAGCGTTTTATGACAGATTTCAAGCCGAGCCATATAGAAGAATATGAGATATCTCCATTCACCTTACTGATCATGCCCATTAATTATGGAAGCAAAATCTACTCGCATATAATAGAAGTGGAAGATGAGTTTATTTCTCCATTTAAACCTATCGATATTATTAAAAAAAGCTGCGAGTATTTTGGCAGCAGCTATGAAGGCAGAAAAGACGGAACCAAAGAGCTGATTGGCATTACCCATAAAGCACCGATTGCCATCGATCCGACAAGCTCTGTTTTTTTCTTCCCGACCACTTCTCCGATGCGCCCGAAGTGCATTTGGCTGTCGCATTCACATGTTTCAAGATATAACCGCCAAGATTCCACCCATACGAAAGTTGTTTTTAGAAGCAAACAGAATATAGAAGTGCCTGTATCCAGCAGCTCTTTTGGGAATCAAGTTCTTAGAACCGCCCAGCTAAAGGCCAAATTGACCCAGCGGATAGAAGAAAGCGAAAGAAAGTCCTACTATCTATTTACAGGTTCAGGAAATTCAGAGGCCTCGGAATTTTCGTCTGCATATACTCCAGGAAGCCGGAAAAGGTAACAAAAAAGGAAGCTTAGAATATTCATAGACGGAATAACAGCATGCTTCCTTTAAAAGACTGAGAGCATTTTTTCCTTTTTTGCGTCTGTATTTATTGGAGCTGTCAGGTATTTTATCCGGGAACAATAATTTTAGTTCCTCATTAACTCACTCCCGCAAGGTTTTGATTGTTCCTTTCCCTCAAAATGATTCATAAGAAACTCTTCCATACTTTTACCACCATAGGTATCCCGGCACGCCAGCTGGTACTGCACCTCCTGCAAAGGAATTTATGGCATCCACAAGTAAAAGGATAAACAATCAAACAGCAGAGCAAAATGAAGCCTTCATCATTTCATTGCCGGTCGTTATTTTTTGGCATCTTCCATCAGCCGTTTAACAAGATAAAATGCCAGTAACTCTTCTACCCGGTTGCGGAGCCTTGGGTTGAAATAATTATGATGCTCTTCATAGCCGCGGTAAAGAAAGCAATACATCGTAAAATCCAGATCTCTCTTCAGCTCACTGACTTTAATATTTTCCCTGCGCAGGTACTTTCGCACTTCCATTAAATCCTTTTGTGCCATTTTCAGTGCTTCTTCTACGAGTTCCATGTAAGGCTTTTTTAACTTTAAGGGACTTTCATCAATGATTTTTAAATCGCGGTTTAATATCGTGATGACCATTGGAAGATAAATAGCCTGCTCGATAATATTTCTTTCTTTTTCGGGTATACGGGTCACGGAGCTTCAACTCCCTTCTTGATTGTCTATGCACCGTTTATGAAATAGGCTTTGTTTATTAGCCTGTGTCTGCGGTGTCTTTTTTGTTGTGCTACCCCTTTGGTGAAATCCTCCGCTTCAGTCAGCGAAGTTCAGAAATCAGCAACTTAATTGGTTGAAAAATAAAAAAAGCCGCAAATTATAAATAATCCGTTCGTTATGTTTTCAGCTTTCTGGACTTGAACTGCTTTATACAACGATCTGGTGAGATCAATAAGTTTTAAATATTCACCATAATCGTATTAACAAACCCATGAAATAAGAAGCAGCTCCCGTACAATTATATGTATGATGAAAACTCGTTTTAGAACACATGTTCCTGTATTTATATTAATCAATAAACAGCATGGATGCAAGCCTCCCCGGGCAGGAAATTCATCCCGCTGCTACTATGATGGCCCCCTTGAAGAAGGACTGTCTGTTAAATGTATTACCCTTTTCTAAACAGGCGCATTTTTGGCGGATTTATGTCATTTCAGGAAATAAGGCATCTTATCATGCTTAGGGAACAGAAAGTTAGGGAAAGAAAAAAATAGACCATTTACATATAATTCTTGCATTTTGAAGGAGAAGTGATATATCTAAGTTATACAATTGACTCTGGACTATACCTTCTCTGAAAATGAATGGAATAGCCTGTGTACTTAAGGAGATAACTATGGACTTTGACATAATTCGGGAATGGTTTACCTTAGATTATATTTTGGAATTAATGCAGAAATATAAATCATTCGGCCCGATTCCAGGAATACTGCTGCCGATGCTTGAGGCTTTCTTGCCGTTTTTGCCTCTTTTTGTATTTGTCTTTGCCAATGCCAGCGCATTTGGATTATGGTTTGGTTTTTTGTTTTCCTGGATTGGTGCCATTACGGGGGCGCTGCTAGTATTTTGGATATTCAGAAAATATGGTCAAAGAAAAGCTTTAAAGTTTCTTCACAAACATAAACAAGTGCAAAAATTAATGAACTGGGTGGACAGGCATGGATTTGGGCCATTGTTTTTGCTGCTTTGCTTCCCGTTCACTCCATCTGCGGTTGTGAACATTGTGGCAGGATTATCCAGAGTAAAGCCGATGCAGTATATTCTCGCTGTTCTGGGCGGGAAAATGGTGATGATCTTTACGATAAGCTTTGTTGGTTATGATTTGAAATCGCTGATACATAAGCCTGTCAGGACAGTCATTGTATTTTTGGTTATTTTTATTCTATGGTACGCAGGAAAATTAATTGAAGGCAGGTTAAATAAGAGCATGAAGAGGGAGAATGGTTAATATATCTTAGAAACAGGCTATCGGCTAATGGAGGCATAAGGATGGAAAAAAAAAGAAAAGGCCCTTTGTTTGATTGGTTTAAAGCAGGCATCATTGGCTTTGTGCTCTTTCTCCTTATTCGTGCATTTTTCTTTTCAAGCTATGAAGTGGATGGCAAGTCTATGCAGCCTACCCTTCAGGATGGAAATAAGCTTGTTGTGAATAAAATTGGATACCAAATGAAGGATATTCAGCGGTTTGACGTGATTGTTTTTCATGCAAACAGCAAAGAAGATTATGTTAAAAGGGTAATAGGCCTTCCTGGAGACACTATTGGTTATAAAAATGATCAGCTGTATATAAAGGGTGTACGGTATGCGGAGCCATATCTTCAAAGGTTCAAACATCCTTTTCCAGGCCAGCTGCTGACTGGCGATTTCACGCTGAAGGATGTGACGGATACCAATACCGTCCCGAAAGGAAAGCTTTTTGTAATGGGGGATAATCGGCTAGAAAGCATGGACAGCCGCCACTTTGGCTACATTTCATATAAGCAGGTGGTCGGAAAGGTTGATATGAGATATTGGCCAATAAGGGAATTTAACTTGAATTTTAAAGGAAATTGAATGGCGATAAAAAAGCAAAAGACCAGCAGTTTACGGTTTTTTGCTTTTTTAGTTGTTTAAAGGCTGTTTTCGTAAACTTTGCTGCTATGGAACAAGGTGGCTGATTTCCGCTCCAGGATGCTCGCTTTCCGCGGGTCGGGCGGTGAGCCTCCTCAGCTGCGCTTGCGGGATCTCACCTGTCCCGCTAATCCCGCAGGATTCTCGCACCTTACGCTCCAATCAGCCAGCTTGAACAATGTGATCGCCTTACAGAACTCATTAAAAACAACAATCTAAGAGCAAAAAACCTTGTCGCTTTTGAGTCATAAATTAAACTTAAATAATGGTGAAACTTACCAAAATTAGTGGCGTCTAATTGATGGGGTTTGTTAAGGTACATTGCTGATTGGGGAAGAAGACGCTTTGTGACGAGCGGGCTCGGCGAACGCCCGCTGAGTCTTAAGGGCCAACAGCAAACATAACAGAGCCAATTGATAAAAAGGGTTTATAGTGATACTTTCAATTCTTATGGCAAGCTGTTCAAAAGAAGGTTCAAATGAAGTCAAAAATGAAGGAGATAAGATTATAGTACAAAATCGTTCAGGCAAGAACGATGAATATGAACAGTTAAGAGAAATCACAGATAAAGCCTCAGTTGAAATAGTTAAAGATATACTTGATAACATCCGGTGGGTAAATGCAAAAGTAAGTATGGTCCATCCGGCGGAATATAAATTTTGCTTTGCAGGCAAAAATGAAAAATTTCAATCAATCACGTTGATTTATGAACTATGGATTAGTCCAAACAAGGATAAAGTAGAACTTGTAATAGACAGTGAAAGCAAATATGTTCAATTAGATAAGAATAAATCTCAAAGATTATTTAAGCTGCTTACAGGTGAAAGTCTATCAGGCTTAAAGTGAAATACCAAATTCCGTCTCCGCCAATTTTTTAGGGGATAGCTGGGATGGAAACGGCTTACAAGTCTTATTGTGCTGCTCAGGATCAGCAGGACGCGTTTTGATTTTTTAAGATTTGTGTTACCAGCATGGACTTAACGCAAAGCCGGATTTACCAAAAAAATACGAACGTATGATTGGATTCAGGGCGGGAAACAAAGTAAAATAAAGGGAGGAACTTATTAATTCGGCGTACCTGGATTCTGGCAGGTACAGCAAATGATAAATCTTTCAATGAAAATTCATCCGCCTGATGCGCAGGCACCAAAGCCATGCGGAAATGTTGGTGCCATTCAGGGAGTTGCGCTGCGCCGAGATTCTTCTTTCACAGGAAAATTGCCAGCAATTACAGACTCCTTTTAAAGAAAAAAGGGATGTTTTTCTGATATGATAATAGCAGGGAAATATGAAAATAAAGTGGGAGAGCTAGGAGGCTGCATAGTGTCGCTTCGTTTTATTACTGGAAGGTCAGGAACGGGAAAAACTTCAGTGATGCTGGATGAAATCCGCAATAAGCTGCAAGATGATCCTGGCGGGAATCCGCTGATCTACCTTGTTCCGGACCAGATGACCTTTTTGTCTGAATATAAATTAACCTCAACACCCGGCCTCGGGGGAATGATCCGGGCCCAGGTCTTCAGTTTCAGCCGCCTTGCCTGGCGCGTGCTGCAGGATACAGGCGGCATGAGCAGGATGCATTTAGACAGCACTGGCGTCAATATGCTGATTAGAAAGATCATAGAAGACAAAAAAGAGAATTTGGCGTTATTTCGGCGTTCTGCTGATAAACAGGGATTTATCGCCCAAATTGAAGATATTTTGACAGAATTTAAAAGATATTGCCTGAACCCTAATGAAATCAAAGAGTATGCCGCCCGTAAGCAAGGCGGAGATTCTAAGGCATTGCAGGATAAATTGCATGATCTTGAACTGATTTACCAAGCTTTCGAGGATGAGCTTATTGGCAAGTATCTGGATTCGGAAGATTATTTTACGCTGCTCGCAGAAAAGCTTGGGGAGTCTGATTATATCGCGGATGCCGAAATCTACATTGACGGTTTTTACAGCTTTACCCCTCAAGAGCTGCAGATTGTAGCACAATTGATGAAGCTGAGCCGCAATGTCACTATTGCACTCAGCGCTGACAAGCCATATAAGCTCGGGCCTCCTGATAATTTGAGCCTTTTCCGCCAGACAGGAAGTACTTATTACAGCGTATATCAGGCTGCTGCAGGGATGGGCATCGATATTGAAGAAGATTTACATTTGAATGAAGGTGTGAGATTTAAGCAAAGTCCAGGCCTTTTACATTTAGAATCGAATTTCAATATCCGTCCAGCAGCACCTTTCTATGAACATGGAAATATAACCATCGCACAGGCAGTGAACCGAAGAGCGGAAGCCGAAGGCACTGCACGCGCCATACTTGAATTGGTCCGTGATAAGAAATACAGGTGGAGGGATATCTCCATCCTCATCCGCAATGGCCAGGCGTATCATGATATCATTCAAACTGTCTTTCGTGATTATCATATTCCTATATTCATTGATTCCAAAAAATCGATGCTCAATCATCCTCTCATTGAATTAATACGCTCTACTCTGGAGATTCTGATTACCAATTGGAGGTATGAGCCAGTATTCCGTGCTATAAAGACGGAACTTCTTTTTCCTCTGAAAAACAGCAATCATGAAATGCGTGAACAGGTGGACCGTCTGGAAAACTATGTTCTTTCAAGAGGTATCAAGGGAAATAAATGGACCTCTAAGGACAGATGGCATTACCGGAGAATCAGAGGGCTTGAGCTTGAAGAGCGCATGCAGACTGACAAAGAAATGCAGCAGGAAGAGGAGCTGAACGGCTTAAAGCAGATTTTCACTGAGCCTGTTCTAAGGCTTGCGAGAAGATTAAAACGAGCAGAAGATGGCCGGGAATTCTGTGAAGCTCTTTATCTGTATCTGGAGGAATTGCACATTCCGGAGAAACTGGAAAAGCTGAAGGGTGAATCCGAGGAAGAGGGTGACCTGGTTTCTGCCAGAGAGCATGAACAGTCATGGGATGCTGTTGTGGATCTGCTCGATCAGTTCGTTGAAATACTAGGTGATGAAAAAATAACCATCAAGCAATTCTCAGCAATTCTGGAATCAGGAATGGACACGATGAAGTTTTCCATCGTTCCTCCTGCAATTGACCAGGTTTTAGTGGCAAACCTAGATTTGTCCAGGCTTGATTCTGTAAAGGCAGCCTTTGTAATAGGTTTAAATGAAGGAGTGCTGCCGGGTAAAGCTGCTTCAGATGGCATATTCTCTGACAGTGAGAGGGAAAATCTCACTGCGAATGGACTGGAGGTAGCACCAGGTTCCAAAATACGGCTTCTTGATGAAGAATTTACTGCTTATAAGGCCTTCACGACTCCATCACACGATCTTTACCTGTCATATCCGATGGCAGATGAAGAAGGTAAGGCCTTGCTGCCGTCTTCATATATTAAAAGAGTAAAAGATGCTGTACCAAAGGTATCTGAAATGGTGTATATGAATGATCCTTCTGATCTCGATGCAGACACGCAGGCAGGATTCGCAGCGAATTATGATGTCGCCCTTTCCTACCTGACAGCGCAGCTTCAATTACAAAAGCGAGGCTATCCAATCGAACCGTTATGGTGGGATGTGTACAATGCCTATATGGATGACAGCAAAGTGAAACCTCGGGCAGTCCGTGTGCTATCAAGCCTTTTCTATCAGAATAAAGTCAAGACACTAAATGAAGATACAAGCAAAAAACTTTACGGGGACAGCATTCTTGCAAGTGTATCCAGGATGGAAATGTACAATAGCTGTGCGTTTTCCCATTTTGCGGCACATGGGCTGAAATTGCAGGACAGGAAGATTTACCGCCTTGATGCCCCAGACATTGGGGAGATGTTTCATGCTGCACTAAAGCTCATTTCAGAGCATTTATATCAAAATCACATTGCATGGTCTTCCCTGACCAAGGAGCAGTGCCTGCAGCTGGCTAAAGCAGCTGTTGAAAACCTTGCCCCGAAACTGCAGAATCAAATTTTGCTCAGTTCAAACCGCCATCATTATTTAAGAAGGAAGCTTGAAAACGTCATAGGCAGGGCTTCTATCGTGCTGAGCGAACATGCAAAGGCGAGCGGTTTTTCCCCGATAGGCCTTGAGCTTGGATTCGGCAGGAATGCAGAGCTTCCGCCGCTTTCTTTTACATTGAAAAATGGCACTAAAATGGAGCTTATAGGAAGAATTGACCGCGTTGATAAAGCTGAGGAGGACAATGGCACATATCTGAGGGTGCTTGATTATAAATCAAGCGAAAAAGAATTGAATATGAGCGAAGTTTATTATGGTCTGTCCCTGCAGATGCTTACCTATCTTGATATCATTATTACCCACTCGAGGTCATTAATCGGAAAGGAAGCATCTCCTGCCGGTGTGCTTTACTTCCATGTCCACAATCCGGTGGTGAAGAGCAGCGGGATGCTTGGACTGGATGAAATAGAGGAAGCCATTTTAAAGAACTTTAAAATGAAGGGCCTAGTGCTCGGAGATCCAAATGTTGTTCAATTAATGGATAAAAATCTTGAAATTGGCGTGAATGGGAGTTCGGATATTATCCCGGCCGGTTTTAAAAAAGACGGAACGCTGCAGTCTGTTTCAAAGGTTGCGAGCAGTGAAGAGTTCAGGATGTTAAACCGCCATGTGCGGAATGTATACCAAAGTGCCGGAGATGGCATAACAGGGGGGAAAGTTGATATAGCTCCATATAAGTTAAAGGAAAAAACCCCATGTACATTTTGTTCGTTTAAAACGGTGTGCCAATTCGATCAATCGTTAGAGGACAACGAGTTCAGAATTCTTTTGCCAAGAAAACAGGAAGATGTTCTCAGCTTGTTAAGGGAGGAGATAAAGGGTTATGAGTAAAACAATTATTCCGGCTATGCCGGAGCATGAAAACTGGACAGCAGAACAATGGAAAGCCATTTGGGCAAAAGATCAGGATGTTCTGGTGGCCGCAGCTGCCGGTTCAGGAAAAACGGCAGTCCTCGTCAATCGCATCATCCAGAAGGTTCTTTCGGAAGAAGAGCCTATGGATGTAGATGAATTGCTGGTAGTAACATTTACGAATGCTTCTGCGGCGGAAATGAGACACCGGATCGGAAATGCACTCGAGAAGGCCATTCGTTCAAATCCGCAGTCACAGCACCTCAGAAAACAGCTCAGCCTGATTAACAGGGCATCGATTTCGACATTGCATTCCTTTTGTCTTGAAGTGATCCGCAAATACTATTATCTTACCGAAATCGATCCCGGCTTCAGAATTGCTGATTCGGCGGAGGCGGAGCTGCTTCGTGATGAAGTTCTTGAGGAGCTTTTTGAAGAACAATACGGGAGAAGTGATAATGAACGCTTTTTCAGGCTGGTGGATGCCTACACAAGTGACAGGAATGATGATGCCTTGCAGGGAATGATCAGGACACTGCATGACTTTTCAAGAGCTCATCCTGATCCCGGCGAATGGCTGAATCGTACTGTTTCAATGTATGAACTGCCTGAAGGATCATCGATTGAAGATTTGCCTTTCTATGAGACACTGCTCTTTGATATCGGCCTAAAGCTTCAAAGCGTAAAGGATCTGCTTCAGCAGGGAATGGAGCTGACTAAAGTGCCAGGGGGACCGGCTCCGAGGGCGGAAAATTTCATTGCTGATCTGGAAATTGCAGAAGGGCTGATCGAGGCAAGCGGCCAATCTTGGAATTCATTATATGAAAAAATGAATAACTGGAAGTTTTCAACAGCCAAAAGGTGCTCCGGTGCAGATTTTAATAAAGATCTTGTTGATCAGGCAGCAAAGCTGCGCAATCGGGCAAAAAAAATCCTGGAAGATTTAAAAAAAGAGCTATTCATTAGAAAGCCAGGGCACTATTTACAGGATATAAAGGATATGAAGGAATATGCAGAAACTCTTGTGGAACTGGTGAAAGAATTTGACAGTAAGTTTTCTGCAGAAAAAACAGAAAAAAACCTTGTGGATTTTTCTGACCTTGAACACTACTGTTTAGATATCTTAACAGATGAAAAGAGCGGAGAAATCCTTAAACCTTCAGAAGCTGCTGAGGAGTATAGAAAACAGTTCAAAGAAGTGCTTGTCGACGAATATCAGGACACAAACCTTGTACAGGAATCTATTTTAAATCTGGTTACGTCAGATGGAGAATATGACGGGAATTTATTCATGGTGGGAGATGTAAAACAAGTGCGCCCATAAGGGCAGATAAGAATCCGGACATTAGCAAGTCCGCAGAGAAAACTCGCAGGCAATACTCTGTCACTGATCACTAACTTAAACTGGGAAACTGGTTTGAGGACAATAGCATGTGATTAAAGGTATAATCCGCCAAAGCTGCTTAGGCGAAGATGAATATCGAGGTGAAAAGCGCAGACAAGGATGAAAGCTATACTGCCTGAATGATAGTCCAAGGTGCTTTAATGTCAGCCATGTTGCAGAGCAGCTGAAACGGCATGCGGTCAATGGAATAAAGTATGGTTGTTTTGCTTTATTTGTAAAAGATTACATCTTTTCGTGTACATGATGTAATGAGCGGGTCTTGACCGGCCAATCTCAATAAGAGTTAAAGGACGAAAGTCACATCCGACACTGCACAAGCTATGTTCTTATCTGTACTAAATGGGGATTGCCTAAACGGGAACGCTATTAATTAGCTATTGAGGATGATTTCAAGCGAAAGCAAGAAATGTGGCTCATGAAAATCCCGCATGGTAACAGAGCTCCCGCAGTAGTCCGAGCTAGGGAAAGCCTAGTGCATGGCGAAGGGGAGCAGTTCATCGGGCATAATACAAAATTGGGAAGGAGCGAGAGGCTCTATGAGAAATCCGAGAGTAGTATTAGCCAGTCTAGCTGGGAAATCCAGTAATGAAAATTATAAGTATGATAGGCTATATCGGAATTTATATAACCCGGAATTTTTTTGCTTGGCATATCAGCATTTATATGGGAAGCCTGTGGAAATGATGGAAGGGGTAAATAACGATACAGCCGATGGCATGAGTCTTGAAAAAATCAATAACTTAATCGAACGTCTAAAAGACCAATCATACCAGCCTGCCCAAATTGGGAAAGCAGATCTACCGAAAAGGGACGGCAGTAATAGACCAGGTATACCTTCAGGTGAAGATCAATTAGTCCAGGAAGCTGTAAGAATGATACACCAAAGTATTTATGAGGGGAAATTTGAAGAGACATCGCATGGTTTCAGACCAAACAAAAGCTGTCATACCGCAATAATGCAAATTCAGCAGCGATTCAGCGGTGTCCGCTGGTTCGTCAAAGGAAATATCGGAAATTTGTTTGATAATATTGACCGCCATATCTTAATAAGCCTGTTAAGAAAGAGCATTGAGGATGAAAAATTCATTAATCTGATATGGAAGTTCCTCAAAGCGGGTTATATGAAAGACTGGAAATGCCGCAAAAGCTATAGCGGGGCTCCAGAAGGAAGTATTATAGGCCCGATATTATCAAATATATATCTTCATGAACTTGATAAATACATGAAAGAGTATAAGGTAAACTTCGATAAGGGCAAAAAGCGGGGACATAGCAAGGAATATGCAAACGCGGCAGCACGGATCAGGCATTATCAGGATGAAATCAGCGTTGTTGGCAAAGAAACCGAAAAAGGAATGGAATATCTTCAAAAACTTAAAAGGCTGGAAACAAAACTTAATAATATACCCTCTAAAGATCAAATGGACAAGAACTTCAGAAGATTGTTTTATACAAGATATGCAGGTGACTTTATTGTAGGCATTATCGGGGCAAAGGAAGATGCAGACAAAATAAATGAAGATGTAACATTGTTTCTAAAAACTAAGTTAAACCTTCAATTATCACGAGAGAATACAAACATAATAAATTCTGCAGAAAAAGCAAGATTCCTTAGCTACGATATAACAACTGAGCGCGGTCAGAAATACAGCTTACAGCGAAGTGATGGAATTATCCCCGCGCAACATATGCCCATCAGACTATATGTACCGCATGAGCATTGGGAAGGTAAACTAAGGGAATTAGACGTATTGGATACTACCAAAGAAGGTCAATGGAAAGGCAAGGCAAGGCCCCGGATGCAGCAGTATGATGATCTGGAAATCCTATTAAAATATAACTCCGAAATCAGAAGGCTATATGATTATTTTCGATTAGCCCATAATGCAAATGTACTGAACAAATTCTGTTACATTATGGAACAGAGTATGTTAAAAACCTTTGCAAGTAAATATCGGACATCAGTCTCGGAGATTTGGGGCAGATATTCAAAGGATGGAAGATTTAGAGTGAGGTACAAAACAAAAAAAGGGGAAGAGTTTGCTTATTTCATTGATAAGGTAAAAAGACAAAACGATTAAGGAAAAGCATTCTGTTAATACTTATGCTGATTTTTGGACATTGTTGATTTCTGCTGCAGAGCCTGGTCCCTGAAGCAGAAATCGAGCAACAGAGCCATAAAAGACTCGAACATTGACTGATAGCCGAATACTATATAATTTGCTGCTCGTGAAGTCTTTTAGACAGGTTATATGCAGGAAGATGTAAAAGTACCTTGAAAAGCAGAAAATGACCTGACTAAAAGGCAAAAAGCTGCGCGGAGAAATATGATTGAAAGGCAGAAAAAGACTTTTGCCCTCATTAGAAACTTTCATTCATATAAGACCCGAAGCGGCGAGCTGGACTGATGAATGTGGAGCCGTATACATCGAGAGGTGTACGTACGGTTCTGGGAGGAGTGTTTGGAAACCTGCTATAGCAATATAGCAAGGCGCCGGGCGCTTACTTGATTCTATTTACCGTTTTCGATTGGCAGAGCCAAATTTATTTCTCGGAAAATATGCAAGGTTTACCCATGAAGGAGAACAGACAGGCTTAAAAATTGATTTGAACCGGAATTTCCGCAGCCGCAGCGAAGTTCTTGACGGTACAAACTTCTTATTCAAACAGCTGATGGGAATGACTGTCGGCGAAATTGAATATGATGAAGATGCTTCTTTAAAAAAAGGAGCCAGTTACCCTGAAGACGGGCCGCATCCTATTGAGATGTTTATGATTGACGGCGGGAAAAATGAGGAAGAGGCTATGACATCCCTTAAGGAAGAATCTGAAGGAGAGGGAGAAGCCGGATTTGAAAATGAGGAACTTGAGAATGCACAGCTCGAAGCAAGAATGATGGCTAAGCTGATTAAGAAGGCAATCGGGGAAAAAAAGCAAATCATTGATCCAAAAACAGGTGAATCCCGCTCAACCGCATACAGGGATATTGTCATTTTGCTGCGTTCAATGCCGTGGGCTCCCCAAATCATCGAGGAGTTTAAAAAGGCGGGAATACCTGTTTATGCCAATTTATCGACAGGATATTTTGAGGCGACAGAGGTTGCTATTATGCTTTCTTTGCTTAAAATCATTGATAATCCACAGCAGGATATCCCGCTTGCTTCCGTGTTAAGATCTCCTATTGCCGGCCTGGATGAAGAAGAGCTGGCACAGGTGCGGCTGTTTCATTCCGGGAGCTATTATCAGGCTATGGCAGAATACTGCTTAAAAGGAGATCCTACTGAAAATGAGGCTCTTTATGAAAAAGTGTCATCTTTTTATAAAAAACTTACAGTATGGAGAAAAGCTGCCAGGCAGGAGGCACTCTCTGATTTAATTTGGCTGTTATTCCGGGATACGGGCTTTTATGATTTTGCTGGAGGAATGCCAGGCGGAAAGCAGAGACAGGCCAACCTTAGAGCACTATATGACAGGGCAAGGCAATATGAGTCCAGTTCTTTTAGGGGATTATTCCGGTTCTTAAGATTTATTGAAAGGATGCAGGAGAGGGGAGATGACCTCGGTGCAGCAAGAGCTTTGGGTGAACAGGAAGATGTTGTGCGCATCATGACCATCCACTCATCGAAGGGTCTGGAATTTCCCATCGTTATGTTTGCAGGGCTTTCCAGGCAGTTTAATATGATGGATATCCGAAAATCCTACCTGCTTGATAAAGATTTAGGTTTTGCTTCGAAATTCGTGAATCCCGAACTTCGGATTACCTATCCTTCTCTGCCGCAAATTGCATTTAAGAAAAAAAAGCAGCTTGAAATGATAGCGGAGGAAATGCGGGTTTTATATGTTGCGCTGACAAGGGCGAAGGAAAAGCTTTATTTAATCTGTTCTTTAAAGGATGCCCAAAAATCCATTGTTTCATGGTCAGCTAATGCATCCCATGGGGAGTGGCTGCTGAAGGACTATGTCAGGGCAAATGCCAAAAGCTACATGGACTGGATTGGACCTGCCATTATCAGACACCAGGACCTGGCTGAAATAGCCGGCATGGACGGCGGAACGGCTGATGATACCAATAGCAGCATCACTGGCCATCCTTCAAAATGGAAAGCCCGGATTGTTGCTTTAGAGGAACTTCAATCAGAAGAAGATGGAGAAGCCGCGGTACAGCAGAATTTGCTTGATCATGTGAAGCATGGTGAAAATGTGGAGGTGCAATCAGGATATAATGACCAAATTCATACACAGCTTACGTGGATTTATCCGCATTTGGAAGCTTCCATACACCGTTCGAAGCAGTCGGTCTCCGAGCTGAAGCGGCAAAATGAACTAAGAGATCAGGAAAGCTCCACAGAGCTGCTGCGGAAATATAAGCGCCCGATTTCGAGAAGGCCGCAATTTTTGCAGGAAAAGTCATTAACTCCGGCAGAGAAGGGAACAATTACACACCTTGTCATGCAGCATATAGATGTAAGAAAGCCGGTAACAGAGGCAGCGATTGATGAGCTCTTACACAGCTTAATAGATAGAGAGCTCCTAAAAGAAGAACAGATGGACGCCGTTGACAAAAGTGTGATAGCAAATTTCTTCAATAGTAAGATAGGAGAAAGACTAAGCCGGGCAGAGGTAATCCGGCGTGAAGTTCCCTTTACAATGTCCCTTCAGGCAGCTGAGATATATTCAGATTGGAAGGGGGCTGATGAACAAATTCTTGTTCAGGGTGTAATTGATTGTATTTTTGAGGATCATGATGGACTCGTATTGATCGATTATAAAACAGATGCTATCCAAAACAGATTTGCAAATGGCTTTCAAGGAGCAAAAGAAATACTTGCTGATCGGTACCGCCTTCAGCTTGAACTCTATACGAGAGCAATTGAAGAAATTCTAAACAAAAAAGTAATGGAAAAATATTTATTCTTTTTTGATGGTGCACACCTGCTCGAAATGTAAACAACTAGGGAGACAGCAGAGCTGTCTCCCTAGTTGTTTCCTGTAATCGGCTGATCGATGCCATTCACATCAAGTACATTGCTTCCGTTAATGCCGTTTATAGTGAGGATAAAACCGCCAGAGTTGACAGATCCCGAACCTGCTATCGTTTTGGCTGCAGATTTGGGTGAAGTAACAAGAGAATCTCCGAATTGCAAGACCCCTCCTCCTACGTTTATGATTTGAACGGGCCCTGTTATTGCAGGCATCTAAAACATTCCTTTACCATAAATTTTTTAATATGCTCTCATGAAATATCGGTATCCGGCGAGGGGGAACCCTGAGCGGGCGCATTTCTGTTTAGCCGGCGGATATGCTTGATCCTGGATTTCATTCTGATATGATCTGTGTTTCCGATAGAAATAACAGAAGAGACCGTGGCTCCAATAAAATCCAGTCGGCCGACTTTAATAAGTGGTGATTTATTTATTGTTTTAATTGAAATTTGCTCATCTATAGGCAAGTAAACAGACGGATAGCCGAATATCCGGTATTCTGCAAAATTCCCCTCATTGCCGTAATTATATTTTACGTCCCTCTGCACAGCTAAAACTTCAGAAACTCCGTCAATATAGCGCGCATCTCCAATTTGCAGAACAGAGCTGAAGATGAGGCTTTTTCCAGTGATGGAATCAACCTTCGATATTCTTGAAAACATGGGATTAACCTTGTGCGCTAAATGGCACAAATGGGCCAATGATTAAAGATTCAGGTGGTGTATCAAAGGCTGATGACAGCTGGACGGTCTGCACATCACCAATGTGCAGAAGTGAAGAGGCTGCCACACCAGTGACCTTGATTTCTCCGACACATATTTCATGATTTGTTACATTAAACTCCATTAGCGCTGTTCCCTCCTGTTTGACTGTTTGATTGACTCATAAATGCGGCAATGGCAGCATGTATATCGGAAGTGATCCGCTCAATTATTTTTTCCTTTACATTCTGAAGCAAATGAGGAACCCTCTCAGGCTGCGGCGTTTCATTGATGTACATCTCAATCCGGGCAGGCAGCTGCCGTTCTACATCATGCTTAATGAAGTCATGATAAGAAGGATCCATTGCTGTCCCGCTTCTTTCCTCGTTTTCTGTAATAATGGCAGGCAAGCTGCCTTTTATCGCATCAGAGATGTCAGCTGTCATGATATCTCTTTCAGGAAAAAGATAGGGCGTTGGTGCCGCTGGATTTTTATTAACGGTAAATTCATCAATATTAGCAAGGTCATTTGGATTTAACCCGATATTTAAGGTGCCTTCTAAAGACTCAACTTTGAGCTGATCGAATTTATATTCAATTCTTTCAACATTAATGGGGGGCTTTTTTTTTATTTCATCCAGTTCTTTTGCCAGGCGTGTGAGATCACTTTCAAGCTTAGCTATCCGCCTGTCCTGGGCCTCCAGATATCGCTGCATTTGTTCTGCATAGGAATAAAATTCAGATTGCATGGGGTGTCTTCACCTAACCTTCAGCAAAATTTTCAGATGAAAGGATTTAATCAAGTATATGCAGGAACTGGGCGCAGGTGAACAGACTTGCAGTTATTCCCTTCCGGCAGTGAATGGAGTAGTAATTTCAAAGCCTGGTGCCGGTGCAGTGAATCCTCCGGTATTCGAAAGAGTTGAATATGGCTTTATGACCCCGGCGCTTCCAATTTGGAAAACGGAAGAATTGGACACACTGCCGATTTTAATCATATTAATATGAATGGATTGCTGAATATTAAAAATCATGATGTGCCTCCTTACCGTACAGCATCCGTCCATTAAAGGTTAAAAAGAATTGGCTGATCAGCGGCATCAGTATCATAGGTATTTGTTGAACTGTGTGCATTGTATAAAGAAATGGTGTCCCCTGTGTTAAAAGAGCCAGCCCCGGAAAATGTTTTTGAGGTGGAGTAAGGAGCTATTTTAAAAACATCTCCAATATGAAATACACCGCTGCTGCCGACACTGATTACTTGAACAACACCAACGATGGCCGGCATACAGGCACCTCCCTGCTGAATGAAAGTTCTAGGTTATCATATGTGAAAGACCCGGACTCGTGATAAATTTATGGGCGATATAATTAAACCTGCCGCCTTTCCGCCGGTGAACCTGAAGAAATACAAGCAGAAAAGTGCATAGGAGGAAATGAGATAATGAGAATGGAATTGTTGATTCAGATTACAGAAATTTCAACATTTTCTCAGTATTTAGTATAATAGGGACATACAGGAGAGGTGGTGCCGTGGCAGAAGAAACAGTTTTATTCAAAGCAAGGATTACAAGCATTGACAGTCTCAGAGGCATCGCATTATTTGGAATCCTGCTTGTCAACATACTTTCCTACTTTTATCCGGTTGCTTATATGGATCCGGCTGTCTGGAGAAAAGGATTTCCTTTTCATTTTATTTACATATTCATTGATATTACGGCACAGGCAAGCTTTTATCCGGTTTTTTCGTTTTTATTCGGCTTTGGAGCGGCGGTATCTGCAGAGAGGTTTTTGCATGAAGGAAAATCATTTCCTTTGTTTTTTGCAAAAAGGCTGATTATCCTCAGTGTTTTTGGCGTTATTCATGCTTTTTTAATATGGAGCGGAGATATTCTCATTCATTATTCTCTATTTGGTTTTGCTTTTTTGCTGTTTTATAAATGGGAGGGGAAATTCCTGCTTTTAACAGGGGCTGCCCTATATATTATTCCTTTTTTTCTGACGGGACTGTTAATGGCTATATCTGCAGATAACCCTGTAAATGCGGGTGCTGCAATGGCCAGAAAAGCTTTGAATATTTATCAAACGGGTACCTTTGAACAAATAACAATGATGAGAATAAAAGAATGGCAAGTAATGAATAATGCTGAAAGCTTTATATTTCTATTTTTATCTATTTTTCCATTTTTGCTCATTGGAGCCGGATTTGCCAAGTTAAGATGGATACATGCTCCGGATCAGTATAAAAACTTGCTCGGAAAGCTGGCTGTTATTTCTCTTTTTGCCGGTTTGATTTTAAAGTTGCTTCCGTATGCAACGGTCTCAAATTCTTTTACGGAATTTATCCAGGACCAGTTTGGAGGGCCGCTGCTGTCAATGTTTTATATTACTGGAGCAGCCTTAGCGCTGCAGCAAAATGCCGGCAGCAAACTTTCATGTCTTCTTGCTGCAGCGGGGAAGATGTCACTCAGCAATTATTTGCTTCAGTCATTTGTGTGTACCATTCTGTCCTATTCATATGGTTTGGGTTTATATGGAAGGATGACACTTGCAGAATGCCTTGGTGCCGCAGCTATTATTTTTTCTTTGCAGCTGGGTGCAAGCTTTCTTTGGATTCAGCGTTATTATTTAGGGCCTCTGGAATATGTATGGCGATTTGCTTCCTACGGAAAAAGACCTTTCATGAAGAAGAGGCGGCTATAAAAAAATATAGGATAGGAGAGGGAGAACATGAAATTTGGAACGATAAGGGCAGAAGGAAAAAGCGTGCTGGTGCTGGTGGAGGAGGAAAAGCTTTTGCTTCTCCAAAAAGCGGCTGTGAAAAGCGGAATTGAAATGGTAACTTCCCTTGAGGAATTAATAAAAAATGAAGAGAGTGAACTAAATAAAGCAGAAAGCATTCAAAAATGGGTGAAAGAGCAAAAAGACACAGAAGGTTATTATACAAATTTTGAAAGTGCAGACTGGGAAGCGCCGATTCCGAGGCCATCTAAAAATATTTTCTGTGTGGGAAAAAACTATACTGAGCACGCAAAAGAACTGGGAAGCGAAGCGGATATTCCGACAGACATTATGATGTTTACAAAAGCTCCGACTTCAGTAATAGGGAATAAAGCGGACATTCCTATCCATTCTGAAGTAACATCTCAGCTGGACTACGAGGGTGAGTTAGCTGTAGTAATCGGCAAAAAAGGGAAAGGAATCAGCAGGGAAAAAGCGCTGGATTACGTATTTGGGTATACGATTTTAAATGACGTAACAGCGAGGGATCTGCAGGAAAAACATAAGCAATTCTTCCTTGGAAAAAGCCTGGATGGGACCTGTCCGATCGGACCGGTGATTGTGCATAAATCTCAAATTGAAAATCCGGGAAGCCTGGAAATCCTGACAAAGGTGAACGGAGATGTACGGCAGCAGTCCAATACTGACCAGCTTATCTTTCCGGTAGAAGAAATCATTTCTGTAATTTCCAAAGGAATGACACTTGAGCCCGGAGATATTATAGCTACTGGAACTCCTGCAGGCGTCGGCAAGGGTATGAAGCCCCCTGTTTACCTAAAGTCTGGTGACAAGATTGAGGTTACAATTGAAAAAATAGGCACGCTCTCAAATTCAGTCCGATAACTTGATTAAAGCTGAAAAGAAAGGGCGATACCTTTGTTTTTCTATAAATGTGTATGATATGATGATGAAGATTATATATTAGGAGGGCATTGTAATATGACCACACATTTGCACATAACGACCTGGGTAATCGCTATTATCCTCTTTTTTGTTTCATTGTCCATGTATAAGAGCGGAAATTCGAAAGCAAAGGCTCTTCATATGGCAACACGTGTTTTTTACATATTGATCATCCTCTCAGGCTTTCAGCTGATTGGAAGCAGTTTTTCGTATTATGCAGGAAAGCTTATTATGGGAATCGTGGTCATCGCCTTGATGGAAATGACTCTTGTCCGAGCAAAAAAAGGAAAAAGCACAGGAATTTTTACAGTAATATTTATTGTTGCTTTCCTGATTATCCTGTACATGGGATTATCCATGCCTCAAGGCTTGCATCCATTCAGTTAATAAGAAGAAAGCACCGTCTTTTTGAAATGCACCCCAATTGTTAGACACCAATCTAACAATTGGGGTGTTTTCTTGTTTTGAGAGCAGAAGGAGATATTCAGGGCTTGACGTTTCCTTCAAAAGGGTCTAATATAGGTTATGTAAAGTAACTTAATCGATAAAAAGTTACTTCTTGTGATTTATGAAATGGTTCTTATTGAGAAATGAAGAACATGAGGATCATTTACTGAGCAGCAATAAGTTTTACTCTCACAGAAACTAAAAGCAGCCGATAAGGGCTTTTCATAGAACACAAATAGTGCAATCGCCCAACAGCCCCTCAGACCTCGAGGGGCTAGGCGCCTTGCAGAAAATATTGGACATGAAAAAAGAAGAAGGAGGAAAACTGAATGTATCAAGTAACACTTACAGTTGATTATCAGGGCAGAAGATATCAAACAAATGTAATTGCCAATAAAGGCGACAGCAGCAAAAAAATCGAGAGCATTGCCATGCAGCAAGTAAAAAAACAGCTATCTGCATAATAGAAAAAAAGAAAAAGACATGAAAACAGCAGAGGCTGTTTTCATGTCTTTTTTAGTATTATTGGCTTAGGCCCCCAGGATGGGGGTCACAAAGACGTTGCCGCAGGACGCGGCGTTTGTAGTCTTTGATCCGCTATTCAAGGCGCTTGCGCTTTTTAGTGAATCCAGCTCCTGCACCTAGCCTGCTGTGCAAAAGAAGATTAGCCCTGAGAAGGCAAAGAGCGCCTTCTCAGGGCTAATCCCTATTTGCTTAGGCCCCCAGGACGGGGGTTACAAAGACGTTGCCGCAGGACGCGGCGTTTGTAGTCTTTGATCCGCTATTCAAGGCGCTTACGCTTTTTATTAATCCAGCTCCAGCGCCTAGCCCCTCGAGGTCATAAGGCGCGCAAGAATTGAAGGTAAGAGCACCTTCTATTCTTGCGCGCCTTATGCTGGTCGGGGCTGAACAAGGCGCTTACGCTTTTTGGTTAGGGATTATCCATTTTTCTGCCCATGTTTGTACAGGAGAAAGTGCTTTTCCGAGTTCAAAGCCTTTTTTTGTAAGGCTGTATTCTATTTTGACGGGGCGTTCTGCGATGACATTCCGGATTACAATACCCAGTTCTTCAAACTCTTTCATCCGCTCTGTTAGCATCCGCTTGCTCAGGTTTGGCACCATTTCGTGTACTTCATTAAAACGTCTTGGGCCATCCATCAGCACGTGGATAATCAAGCCTGCCCATTTCTTTCCGATAATTTCATATGAGAATTCAATTTTGGGGCATAATTGAAGCGGTGATTTCATTTTAGATCTCCCTTTAGTTACTTTTACTGTCATAGAGCATTATAAGTAATTTAAGTAAATTATACATGGAATACTGCGAAAACTCAATTGTTACAGGGGGAATTGCCCCAAGCGTGCAGTGAATTCCCTTAGATTGAAAAGCAGAATAAAAAAGACTTGCTGGTATAACGTCAGCAAGCCATTCGATTAAAAGTTGTTCATTTTCTCAATTACAATTCTTTTTCCAGTGTTCATGGTAAATTCAAACCGGTCATGGGATTTCTCGGCATAGCAAAAGTGATGCTGCACAGAGCATATATCTGTACCGTTGTCGAAAGTAAAAAAATTAACACCTGACCGGCTTTCTGCCTCTTTTAAAAAAGTCAGCTGATTATAGCTGTAAATACAGTCATAAATTGAAAAATCGAGGGAGTTCAAAGTCGTAATAAACTGAAAAAAAGAATCGTCATTCAATTCTTCAAGCAGCCTCTCAAATGAGTAAATCAGCTGTTTACGGATTCGTATCCGTTCTTCATCCATTAAGTAAAGAACTTCTTTGTTGAATCTTACGGCACCATTATCTTCAATAATTCCTTTTCTCCATCTATGTCCTCTGAAAACTTCAATATCCTGGTGCAAATATTCTTCCAAAGAAGAGGCTTCATCAGTTTCTTCATCAAAAAATATCCATTGATGATTGATATTTTCCACTGTTCCTGCTGAAAATGCCCTGGATTGGCGCTGGAAAAGCTTTGCTCGCTGCTGTTGACTCATAATTTACCTCCAAAAGTGGAATGCCTCACCTACTTTTTTGACAAAATTCCAAGAAATTATAACTGAATCTATTTAATAAGAGCTTCATACAATGATTTTACTGGGTGCGTCTATAATAAACGCAAGCCGTTAAAAGGGCTGGCTTCCACCACACAACTGTTTTTTAATAAGGACAAATAACCATCCTCTGCAATTTGCATAGGCTATTTTAAATCGCTATTAAGCTGCACTCAGTCTGAATATGAAAAACCAGCGTATATGTCGGCGCTGCTGTAAAAGAGGCCGTTTGGCTTTTCTTGCTTTCCGGCTAGAAAGGATGGATGGATATGTGCGGAATAACCGGCTGGGTCCATTTTCAAAAAGACCTGACAAAAGAAAGAGAAAAAGTGGCAGCCATGACCGAAACATTAAAGAAAAGAGGACCCGATGAAACGAATATTTGGAATGATACTCACGCAAGTTTCGGGCATAAGCGGCTCACAGTGGTCGATCCCATAGGCGGCAAACAGCCAATGGAGAAGGAACACGGCAGCTTGAAGTATACTCTCGCTTACAATGGTGAATTGTATAATACGGAAGATATACGTAAAGAACTGTTATTAAAAGGATATTCCTTTAAGGGGCATTCTGATACAGAAGTTTTGCTCACTTCCTATATAGAATGGAAAGAAAAATGCGTGGATTTTTTTAATGGGATCTTCGCTTTTGCCATTTGGGATCATCATGAGCAAAAATTGTTCATTGGAAGAGACCGGTTAGGCGTAAAACCTTTATTTTATGCGGAAAAAAATGGAGGGCTTATTTTTGGGTCTGAAATTAAAGCCATTCTGGCACACCCTGACATAAAAACTGAGCTGGACCGTGAAGGATTGGCAGAAGTGCTTGGACTGGGCCCTTCCCGATCACCTGGCTCGGGTGTGTTCAGGGGAGTTAATGAGCTGAGGCCAGGGCATGCAATGACACTGTCACGACAGGGCCTGCGGCTTTGGCGGTACTGGAATGTAAAAAGTGAACAGCACATGGATACACTTGGCGAAACAGCAGAAAAGGTCCGTTTTCTTGTGAAGGACGCCGTAAAAAGACAGCTGGTGTCTGATGTACCTTTATGCACATTTCTATCTGGAGGAGTGGATTCAAGCGCAATCACGGCCATTGCTGCAGAGGAGTATAAGAATGAAGGCAAAGGAAGGCTCCATACTTATTCGATAGATTATGAAGGAAATGATCTGTTTTTTAAAGCAAATGATTTTCAGCCGAATTCGGATGGACCATGGATTAAGCTGATGTCAGACACTTTCGGCACTGCCCACCATAAATCCGTCATCTCCCAGGAGCTGCTGACAGATTATCTGACCGAAGCGGTTCATGTAAGAGATCTTCCTGGAATGGCTGATGTCGATTCCTCACTACTTTGGTTTTGCAGGGAAATCAAAAAAGATTTCACTGTTGGATTATCAGGGGAGTGCGCTGATGAAATATTTGGGGGATATCCATGGTTTCATAGAGAAGATGATCTGAACCGGTCCGGGTTTCCCTGGATGAGATCAACTGAGGAAAGGGTGTCACTGCTGAAACATGGCTGGCAGGAAAAGTTAAGGCTTGAAGAATATGTACGCTCCCAGTATTTACGGACTGCAGCAGAAACGCCTAAATTGGACGGGGAAAGCAAAGAAGAAGCTAAAAGAAGAGAATTGTTTTACCAAAATATCACTTGGTTCATGACTACCCTTCTTGACCGGAAGGACCGGATGAGCATGGGGGCGAGCCTTGAAGTCCGAGTGCCGTTTGCAGATCATCGTCTCGTGGAATATGTCTGGAACATTCCTTGGGAAATGAAAATGACTGGAAACAGGGAAAAGGGGATACTGCGGAAGGCATTGGAAGGTCTGCTCCCCGATGAAGTGCTGTACCGCAAAAAAAGTCCATACCCTAAAACCCATAATCCGGTTTATACCGAACGTGTGGCAATGTGGCTGAAGGATATATTGGAAGACAGGAATTCTGTGCTGTATGAGTTATTTGATAAGAAAAAGCTTGGAGATATTCTGGAAAGCAAGGGTGCTGCCTTTAAGGTCCCTTGGTTTGGGCAATTAATGTCAGGGCCGCAATTGCTGGCCCATCTTGCCCAGATGCATGTATGGTTCAAGGATTATAATATTGGGATAGTCGAATCCTAAAAAAAGGCTGCGGTGCATTTTAAAGTCCCGCAGCCTTTTCATTTAACCTATTATTTTTCTGTATTTGAATCAGAAGATGAGATAATGATAAATCCATAGCTCCCTAGCTCAAGAGATGGAGCTGAGCCAGTTTTGATTTCTGCGGAAGCAGAAAATAAACTGGTATATTCCGCATCACCTGGCAGAATTGCTTTAACTGGCTCTCCGGAAGGATTTGCAGCAATAAGTACCGATTTGTCATCGGTGAACTTGCGGAAAGCAACCAGATTTTCATGCAGAGAAGGTAAGAATTCAAATTGCCCTTCATTTGAAAGAAGAGGCTCTTCCTTACGAAGCGCGATAAGTTCTTTTATATGATGATACATTCTAAGGTTTTGTTTTTCTTTATCCCATTCCATACATTTTCGGCAGCCAGGGTCCATTTCACCGGAAAGGCCGATTTCATCTCCGTAATAAATGCAAGGGGTTCCCATGAAGGTAAGAAGCAGTGAAAAGACAAGCCTGGTTTTGTCCTCATCTCCGCCGCATTCAGTCAAAATCCTTGGTGTATCATGGCTTCCGACAAGGTTGAATGCCACGCTGAAGACATTTTCCGGGTAGCTATGGTAAACAGAAGAAATATTGTTCATAAATTGCTGTGCATTTATTTTATCAGATGCTAAAAGATTTAAAATGTTGGCTGTAAACGGGTAATTCATGACTGCATCAAATTGATCGCCGCGGAGCCATGGCATGGAATCGTGCCAGATTTCTCCAAGAATATAAAGATCAGGTTTAATTTCCCTTACAGTCTGCCTGAACTCTCTCCAAAACTGGTGGTCAATTTCATTAGCCACGTCAAGCCGCCAGCCGTCAATATCAAACTCTTTAATCCAATATGCTGCTGCATCCAAGAGATACTTTTTAACGTCCTGATTATACGTATTCAGTTTCGGCATGGACCCCACAAAGCCAAAGGTTTCATAATTAGGGCGCTCTCCCGCTTGCAGCGGGAAGCTGTGAGGGTGGAACCAATCTTTATAAGGGGAATTCTCCCCGTTTTTCAAAACATCCTGAAAAGGTTCGAAATAATAGCCGCTGTGATTGAAAACAGCATCAAGCATGACACGAATGCCCCGTTTATGGCATTCAGATACAAGTCTCTTAAGTGTGTCCTTATCACCGAATTGAGGGTCGATTTCAAAGTAATCGATTGTGTCATATTTGTGATTTGAATGGGCCTTGAAAATCGGAGTGAAGTAGACTCCATTTATGCCGAGATCTTCAAGATGGTCGAGATGCTCGATAACACCTTCGAAATCACCGCCGAAGAAATTATCCGGGCTTGGCTCCTTGCTGCCCCATGGAAGAGCACCTTCTGGGTCATTGGCACTGTTTCCGTTCCCGAAACGTTCAGGGAAAATCTGGTACCAGACAGTTTCCTTTACCCACTCTGGTGCGTTAAATACTTCTGTTTTATGAATGTATGGAAAAGCGAAGTAGTATCCGGCATCCTCCGGCGCTGATTCAAAGAATCCCTTTTCAGTTAAATATGTTTCCTCTTCTCCTGACTTCAGAAAAAACCCATATCGAATCCTTCTATATTCAGGCTTGACATGAATATGCCAGTAATCAAAAAGACTATCGCTGCCGGAAATTTTCATTGGCTCTAAAGAGGCTTTATCCCACTCATATGGGTCACCATTCAGCAAATGGACTTCCTGTACATCATTTTTCTTCGTTCTGATTCTGATATGCAGTGTTTCCTGATCTGTCGGATAAATGAAATTATCTCCAGGACGGTGAAATATTGCAGCATGTTCCATCTAGTAATCCTCCTGTGTAATGCAATCGATTGCATCAATTTTTTAAAAAAACTCAAAGTTTAGAATAAAGGCTACTTTAAAAAATATCAGAGTGAAAGCTATACAGCAAGCAGTTTGCACAGCCACAAAAACCATTTTCTGTTTAATATACGTGTCATAAAATTGTAAAAAATTTCATTTTTAAAAAATACTTGTAAAAAATAATAATGATTGTATAATAAAGCCATAAAGTAGTGCAATCGGTTTCACAAATGTCACCTTGAAATAATAAGTGCTTACATATCCTTCTATCAAGAGATTTATAGAATAATATAGGATTTCTTTGTTAGTATATGTCAGCGTTTTCATTTAAGGTAATTTTTCAGAATAGTGCAAACGGTTGTGCAAACTTAAGAAAGAGAGTACATATTTCAGGGGGGAAAATAGAATGAAAAAGTCACTATCTATCTTAGTGTTATTCGTTTTGCTTGTCGGCATGCTTGCTGCGTGCGGACCTAAGCGTGATACTGCTGAAAGAAAAAATGCAACTGGCGGTAAGAATACAGAAGAAAAATCAGCAGAAGCAAAACCGGAAAAACTGGTTGTGTGGGAAGATAAAGATAAAGGCATTGCATTAAAGCCTGCAGCTGAAGCTTTCACAAAGAAATACGGAATCAAAGTAGAATACAAAGAATTGAACATGGCTGATAAAATCCGCGACCAATTACGTCTTGACGGACCAGCTGGAAATGCCCCGGACGTAGTTACATTGCCGCATGACCAAATCGGCCAGGTTGTTACAGAAGGCCTTATTCAGGAAATCAAAGTAGATGACAGTGTTCTTTCTACTTTCAATGACTCTGCTGTCAATGCAGAAAAATATGATGGAAAACTTTATGGGTTGCCAAAAGCAACTGAAACTCCAGTTTTCATTTACAACAAGAAATTGATGGATAAGGCTCCTGCTACAATGGATGAGCTTTATGCAAAATCAAAAGAAATGACGAAAGACGGCAAATACGGCTTCCTTGCTCTATTTGACAACTACTACTTCGCACACGCAGTAATCGGCGGAATGGGCGGATATGTATTCAAAGACGACAACGGCAAGATTGATCCTTCAGATGTTGGTTTAAATAACAAAGGTGCTGTCGAAGGTGCAGCATACATTCAAAAATGGTACAAAGAAAAGCTATTCCCTAAAGGCATTATCGGAGAAAGCGGCGGCGCAGCAATGGACGGCTTGTTCAATGAAGGCAAAGCAGCATCTGTTATGAACGGTCCTTGGGCATTCCAGGGAATGAAAGCAGCTGGAGTTGACATTGGTGTTGCTCCTATGCCTACACTTCCAAATGGCGAGCATATGAAAACGTTCATGGGAGTTAAAGGATGGCATGTAACGGCATTTACAAAGAATCCTTACTGGTCCACAAAACTTGTTGAGTTCATTACAAATGCAGACAATGCAAAAATCCGTTTCGAAAAAACTCAGGAAATTCCTCCTGTAAAATCATTAATCAAAGATCCTGTCATTGCAAATGATGAAGGAGCAAAAGCGGTTGCTGAACAATCCAAATATGCACTTCCAACACCAAACGTTCCAGAAATGAGCGAGGTATGGGGTCCAATGGCGTCAGCGCTGCAAACACTTGCTACTAATAAAGCAGAACCTAAAGCTGCGATGGATGATGCTGTAAAAACAATCAATACCAATATTAAATCTAACCATCCATCAAAATAATTGATACAAATAACAAGGGCGTACCTCCATATACATATGGGGGTAATGCCTTTGTTTTAACAAATGGGAGCAAACGTTTGCGCACCGGCAACAGCGCTTAATAAATAATTCCCCTAACAGAAAGGGTAGGCTGATTTACCATGGATGCAACCACTCCGATAACGAAACATAGAAGGAACGCTGCCCTGCTTTCCATCATTCCTGGATTTGGGCAATTTTATAATAAACAATACGTTAAGGGCTTCATATTTTTGATTTTGACAGCAGCTTTCTTCAGCTGTTTTTCGGATACACTCAGCTGGGGATTTTGGGGGCTGTTTACTCTTGGGGAAATTCCGGGCTTAGATCATTCAGTTTTCCTTTTGATCGATGGTATCATAGCCTTGCTGATTACTGTAATCGGGCTGATCATTTACGCATTGAATATATATGATGCACAAAATAATGGCCGTAAGCGTGATGAAGGTTTTAAACTTAATAATGTTAAAGAGCAATATCATAACCTGATGGACAGCGGTTTTCCGTATTTAATGTTTTCACCCGGATTTCTGCTGCTGATTTTTGTGGTTATCCTTCCAATCATTTTTGTTATTTTGCTGTCATTCACCAATTATGATTTATATCATTCACCTCCAGCAAAGCTTGTGGATTGGATTGGCATCCAAAACTATATTGATATCTTTAAACTCGACCTTTGGAGAAAGACTTTTGTAGGTGTTCTTGGCTGGACGATTGTTTGGACATTTGGTGCTACAACCATACAGGTAGCAATCGGAATCTTCCTGGCAATTCTTGTGAATCAAAAGGACTTAAAAGGAAAAGCGATTATCCGGACCATTTTTATTCTTCCTTGGGCTGTTCCATCATTTGTTTCTATCCTAATCTTCTCAGGTATGTTCAATGAATCCTTTGGAGTAATAAACAACGGTATCCTTCATGCTTTAGGCATAGGCCCAATACCGTGGATGACTGAAGAAATGTGGACAAGGCTTGCATTGATTTTCGTTCAATCCTGGCTTGGATTCCCGTTCATTTTTGCCATGACAACTGGAATCCTTCAATCAATTCCAGACGAGCTGTACGAGGCTGCAACAGTGGATGGTGCGTCAATTTGGCAGAAATTCACCAAGATTACACTGCCTATGGTTCTTTTTGCTACAGCACCGATTATTATTACGCAATATACCTTTAACTTTAATAACTTTAATGTTATCTATCTATTTAACGGCGGCGGACCTGCAATTCCGGGACAAAATGCCGGCGGTTCTGATATCCTCATCTCTTGGATATATAAGCTTACGATGACTTCGGCCCAATACGGAAAAGCCGCAGCCATCACTATGCTGCTGTCACTCGTTGTGGTAGGGGTAGCATTGTGGCAATTCAAACGGACCAAAGCATTCCAAGAGGAGGTATAAGATAGAATGAGCATGAAAAGAAGCAGAATCATCCGTTTGACGCTTTCTTATCTGGTAATTATTATTATGAGCGGCATCGTCATTTATCCTTTGCTGTGGGTAATCGGCTCTTCGCTTAATCCGGGAGCAAGTTTATCAGGTTCATCGATGTTTCCGAAACATCCGACATTTGATCATTATAAATATCTGTTTAATAGCGGGAAATCCCATTATCTTGTGTGGTATTTCAACTCTATTAAAATCAGCATATTTACCATGATTTTTACTGTAATAGCAGTTTCTCTTACTGCTTACGCTTTTTCCCGATACCGCTTTGTCGGAAGGAAAAACGGTCTAGTGACCTTTTTGATTCTTCAGATGATACCAAACTTTGCAGCGCTTATTGCCATTTATGTGCTGGCAACACGCACACACTTAATTAATACACATGTAGGATTGATCCTGATTTATGTAGGCGGGCAAATCCCAATGAACACCTGGCTGATGAAGGGGTATCTGGATACCATTCCTAAGGAGCTGGACGAATCAGCAAGGATGGACGGAGCTGGCCATCTGAGAATTTTCTTCCAGATAATCATGCCTCTCGCCAAGCCGATTGTAGCTGTAGTCGCCCTGTTTGCCTTCATTGCACCATTTGGAGACTTCATACTTGCGAGAATCATGCTCCAGGATGATGAAAAATATACAATGGGTGTAGGGCTGTATGAAATGGTTTCCAAGCAATTTGGAAATGAATTCACTACATTCGCAGCAGGGTCCGTGCTGATTGCACTTCCTATTGCGGCATTATTCTTAATGTTCCAAAGATATTTCGTTTCAGGTTTGACGGCTGGGGGTACAAAAGGCTAATCTTAAAGGCGTAAAGAAGTATAGGTAGGGGGAGCGGAAATGAAAAAAAGAGTGCTGTCACTCCTTTTGATTCCGTTTCTTCTTTTTTACGCCCTTCCCGCAGAAGCTGCTGAAAAAGAAGAACGAACTTTGGGAGACGAAGTAATTTATTCGCTGGTGATCGACAGGTTTAATGATGGAAATGTAAACAATGATGCTGGTGTAAATGTTTATGATGCACATGCCTATAACGGCGGAGATTTTGCTGGCATTACAGAAAAACTGGATTATTTGAAGGATATGGGATTTACATCCATTCTTCTGTCACCTATTTTTGATAATGAAGGTGAAAGTTTTCACAGTGGTATGGTAAAAGATTTTTACAAGCCTGATGAGCATTATGGCACGATTAAGGAATTAAAAAAACTTGTTCATGCAGCACACAAGAAACACCTGAAAGTTATCCTGGATTTTAATGTGGACAGCATTGGCCCGCATCATCCCTGGTTAAAGGATCCATCAAAAAAAAATTGGGTTCACTCAAATAAGGAAGACAGCAGCACAGGAAGCATTAAACTGGATCAGGAAAACCCGGAAACTAAGAAATATTTAGTAAAAATGGGTTCATGGTGGATTAAGAAAACGAATATTGACGGGTATCGCCTTGATAAAATGAATGATATTTCTCAGTCATTTTGGCTTGATTTTGCACATGCTGCAAAATCAGTTAAAAAGGACTTTTATTTAATTGGCGAATTGCAGGATTCAAGCCAGGAGAGCATCTCTGCCTATGAAAAGGCTGGAATCAGGGGATTCATGGATCAGACTCAAACAGATCCTATGCGCTCGTCCTTTAAAAAACCAAATGGGGATTTGAGCCCGCTTTTTTCTGATTTGAACCGAAATCAACAGGCATATACTCATCCAGAGGATTCAGAGAAATTTATAGATAATCAGAATATGCCCAGGTTTACATATGATATAAATGCAAGATTGCTGAATCCTGGCACCAGATGGAAGCTGGCATTATCTTACATGTATACGTCACCGGGAGTACCGGTAATCTATTACGGCTCTGAGATAGCGCTGAACGGCGGAAAAGCTCCGGATAATCAAAGATTAATGGGCTTTAAAACAGAAAAAGAACTAATAGATTACATCACTAAGCTTGGGGAACTTAGAAAAAAGTATCCTTCTTTAAGAAAAGGCAGTATGAAGCTGCTTTATGAAAAAGATGGCATGGCAGTTTTTAAACGAACATATAAAGAAGAGACTATGGCAGTTGCTATCAATAATACAGATAAGTCTCAAACCGTGCGAATTTCAGGCGGGGAATTTGAGAAGGGGAAAGAACTGAGAGGCTTGCTTGAAGGAGATCTTGTGCGAAGCAAGGGAGACACGTATACAATCATTCTCGATCGTGAAAAAACAGAAGTGTATGAACTTGCTCCTAAATCAGGAATAAATATGGCTTATATTTTTGCAATGGCAGCAGTTATCATTGCGTTTGCAATATTTATCGCCCTTATATTAAAAAGAGGGAAGAGAAATCCCTCATGAATATGTAAGCGGTAAAAAACTTCTCTCGATTCTTTGTATGTTTAGCATCAGGAAAATCGGCATAGCCAGCTTTTGCAAATAGAAAAATTGCGAAACGATGATTTTCAGAAAAAATCCGATAAACCTGGAATCGGGAGGGATTCTTATGGAAAAGAAATGGTGGAAAGAAGCGGTAAGTTATCAAATTTACCCGCGCAGCTTTATGGATAGCAATGGAGACGGAATCGGTGACTTGAAAGGAATCATTTCCAAACTGGATTATTTGAAGGAATTTGGGATTGATGTCCTTTGGATTGCCCATTTTATCAGTCGCCTAATGCGGATAATGGATATGACATAAGCGATTATCAGGGTATAATGGCCGAATTCGGCACAATGGATGATTTTGATCTGCTATTAAAGGAAATACATGCGCGGGGCATGAAGGTCATTTTGGATCTGGTGATTAACCATACAAGTGATGAACATCCATGGTTCATTGAATCACGGTCATCCAGGGACAATCCAAAAAGGGACTGGTACATCTGGGAGGAAGGCCGTGAAGGAAAAGAACCGAATAACTGGGAAAGTATATTTTCCGGCAGCTCCTGGAAGCTGGATGAACTCACAAATCAATATTACCTTCACATTTTCGCTGAAAAACAGCCAGACCTGAACTGGAAGAATAAAGAGGTCAGAGAGGCTCTGTACGATACCGTAAATTGGTGGCTTGATAAGGGTATCGACGGATTCAGGGTAGATGCCATCAGCCATATTAAGAAGCGGGACGGCTTCCCGGATATGCCAAACCCATTCGGGATGGATTATGTGCCTGCTTTTGACATGCACACCAATCAAGAAGGAATACTTGATTATCTGACAGAACTCAAGGACGAAACATTTTCTAAGTACGACATTATGACAGTCGGCGAAGCAAATGGTGTCAGGCTGGAGCAGGCTGACGATTGGGTCGGAAGTGAGAATGGAAAGTTCAACATGATTTTTCAGTTTGAGCATTTAGGTCTATGGGGAAAAGGTTCAGAAAAATCCATTGATGTGGGGCAATTGAAGAAAACCCTCACGAAATGGCAGAAAGGCTTGCATAACCGCGGCTGGAATGCGTTATTCCTTGAAAATCATGATCAGGCCCGCAGTGTATCTACATGGGGAGATGATGGACAATACTGGCTGGAAAGTGCAAAAATGCTCGGTGCATTATTCTTTTTCATGCAGGGGACTCCCTTTATTTATCAAGGGCAGGAAATAGGCATGACAAATGTCAAATTCTCTTCGATAGAACATTATGATGATGTGGGAATGAAAAACTATTACCGCATCGAAACAGCAAAAGGCAGGCCGCATGAAGAAATCATGAAAATCATCTGGCTTAGCGGAAGGGATAATTCCCGGACTCCGATGCAATGGAATACAGAAGACAATGGCGGTTTTACAACAGGTAAACCATGGATGAAGGCTAATCCAAACTATTTACGCATCAATGTTTCGGATCAGCTGGCAGATCAGAATTCGATTTATAATTTTTATAAAAGCATGATACGCCTAAGAAAACAGCATGAAGTTTTCGTTTATGGAGATTATGATCTGATATTGGCAGAACATAAAAGTGTATATGCATATACACGAAATTTGAATGGTCAGCAAGCTTTGGTTCTCTGTAACTTTGGCAGCGTGGAATCCGCTATTACCTTAACTGAACTTGTATGGAAAAAGTCAGAGCTGATCCTGGCCAATTATAGTGATGCAGAAATTGAATTGCCTGCAGATTTCACATTACGGCCATATGAAACCCGAGTGTATTTGTTTAATGATTGAACTATGAAATATCGATGCTGATTTTGGCACCATTATGATTGAGCGGGTATGCAGGACTCCTGCGGGTTATCGTTAAAGGAGGATTCTTCCCGGAAAATCAGTGCATGAAATGGAAATTAGCGGAGTCCTTGGAATATGACCAATGAAAAAGGGTATGAATTCATGGACACAGACAGGCAAAAACACTCCTGGTTGCTGCAGGAGCTTATGGAGAGGAGCATGTGAAGCATGGCAGTTACAATAAAAGATGTTGCAAAGTTGGCAAACGTTGCCCCTTCAACTGTTTCCAGGGTAATTGCAAACAATCCCCGAATAAGTGACAAAACAAAAAATAGAGTGCGTGAGGCTATGAATCACTTAGGCTATCACCCTAATTTAATTGCCCGTTCACTTGCCAATCAATCGACAAGGGTGATTGGGCTGGTTTTGCCCAGTTCTACCGATATTTATTTTCAAAACCCTTTTTTCTCAACTGTTCTTAGAGGGTTGAGCGAGGGGGCACATGAGAAACAATATGCCCTGCAGATTAATACCGGTAAAACAGAGGAAGAGATATATGAGGGCGTCGTCCATATGGTCCAAGGCGGCAGGGTAGACGGAATCGTATTGCTCTACTCTAAAATAGAAGACGGAATAATTGCCTATCTGCGGGAAAGGAAATTTCCATTTACCGTAATCGGGAAACCATCTGATCATGTAGAAGAAATTACCCATGTTGACAATGATAACTATCGCGCTTCCAAGGAAGCTACGGATTATCTGATCAAGCTTGGACATAAAAAAATAGGATTTATCGGCGGCAAGCTGAATCTCGTAGTTACGGTAGAACGGCTTCTGGGTTACAAGGAGTCTCTGCAGGAAGCTCAAATTGGATTAAATGATGCTTACATCATTCATGAGGAGTTTTTGAGAGAGGGGGGACAGGAGGCGATAAAGGAGCTTTTGTCACTGATTGATCCGCCTACCGCCCTTGTTGTAGCAGACGATCTTATGGCAATTGGAGTAGTCAATACCCTGACGGAAATGGGCATGATTGTTCCTGACCATGTATCCATAATTTCCTTCAATAATGTTTTATTTGCCGAATTGTCGAGGCCGCCGCTGACTTCAGTTGATATTAACATTTTTGATTTGGGCTACCAGGCCGCAAAAAGCTTGATTACAAAGCTCGAAAATCCATGCGAGCCAGAAAAACGGATCATCATTCCCCATCAATTGGTTGAACGGGTTTCGTGCAGTCCTCAAACAAGAGCAAAAATGCAAGTATAACAATAAGGCTTCCAGATTGCCGGAAGCCTTTTTGCTGTTTAGTTCCCAGTCATTATCCGTTTACGACTGAGCCGCCATTTACATGGATGATTTGCCCGCTTACATATGAAGAATCATCGCTGGCAAGATATACATAGGCAGGAGCCAGTTCTTCAGGCTGCCCCGCTCTGCCCATAGGAGAGTCTGTACCGAATTTCTGCACATCTTCTTCGGAGAAGGAAGCGGGAATCAGCGGGGTCCAGATTGGTCCCGGAGCTACGCCGTTTACCCTGATTCCGTCTTTTACAATAGAATTTGAAAGTGCTCGAGTAAAGGCAACAATCGCTCCCTTTGTAGAGGAGTAATCAATCAATTTTGGATTGCCCTGGTAAGCTGTGATGGATGCTGTGTTGATGATGCTGCTTCCTTTTTTCATATGGGGAATGGCAGCTTTGGTGAGGTGGAACATGGAAAAGATGTTGGTTTTGAAAGTTCTTTCAAGCTGCTCTGCTGAAATGTCCAGGAAGTTTTCCTGAACGTGCTGTTCTCCGGCATTGTTCACAAGTATATCAATAGAGCCAAATTGATCAGCTGCTACCCGCGCTACTTCCTGGCAGAAAGATTCTTCGCCAATGTCGCCATTAAGCAATACACATTTTACACCTTCTTTTTCCACCAATTGTTTTGTAGTCTGGGCATCTTCATTTTCATCTAAATAAGCAATGACTACATTTGCACCTTCTTTTGCGAAATAAATGGAGACAGATTTTCCGATTCCGCTGTCCCCGCCAGTAATGATCGCTGTTTTGCCTTTTAGCTTGCCGCTTCCTTTATATTCCGAGTTTACGGATTCTGGATTCGGGGTCATTTTTGTTTCGGTTCCTGGCTGATGCTCCTGATGCTGCGGTGTAAATCCTTGTTTGCTTTCTTCATTTGTATTAGCCAAAGTGTATCCCTCCAATTAAATTATGTCTGCCCCCTTTTTATTCCATTCTTTAAGGATATTAAAACATGGAAAAAATAGTAAAAACAACGAACCTTGCCATCGTAAAGGGGAATCACATTGTAAACTCGGATTTGGAGCGTAAGGTGAGGGACTCCTGCGGGATTAGCGGTACATGTGAGACTCCGCGGGCGCAGCTGAGGATGCTTCTTATCGCCCGCCCCGCAGAAATCAGCCACCTTCTTCCAAAGGTTACAAAAAGCAGTCAAATTAAAAAAAGCCCATAATTGGGCTTTTCTGAATAATAAGCTTTAGGCTGTGCCGGGCGTTTTTAACGGTAGTTGATAAACTGCACGTCGATGGACAAGTCAGCACCGCGGATGGCTGAAATAATGCCCTGCAGGTCATCCCTGTTTTTTCCGGTTACGCGGATTTGGTCATCCTGAATCTGGCTTTTTACTTTCAATCCGCTGTTTTTTATGATGGTGTTTATTTTTTTTGCCTGTTCTTTATCAATTCCCTGAACAAGCTTTGCCCTCTGGCGGACAGTGCCGCCTGAAGCTCCTTCAATTTTTCCGTAGTCCAGGTTCTTGATTGGCACATCACGCTTTACAAGCTTGCTGATTAATACATCCTTTAGCTGATCAAGCTTGTACTCATCGTCAGAAACAAGAATAAGTTCTTCTTTTTCGAGGGATATATCACTTTTGCTTCCTTTAAAGTCATAGCGTGTCTGTATTTCTTTAAGAGCCATGCTGACTGCATTGGTTACCTCAGAAAACTCCACCTTGGATACAATATCAAACGAATTTTCCTTTGCCATAATTACCTCCGGAGATTTTTGATGTCTTTATTATAGATAATCAGGGAGATGATGACAACCAAACAATCTTAGAGAATCATAAAAGAAGCAGGGTTTCCCGCTGCTCCTCTTCCTAAATCCGTATTTATTGTCCCGGGCAAACTCTCGGTGAGGCCCCGTACGGAATCTCCCTTATTTGTGGTCAGTTTTTTTTGAATAGGAGTGCTTGCCTGCCTCACTATTCTTTGCCCGGGATATATTTTCCCTGGCATTGGCCGCTTGATTATCTTTTGCCTTCTTATTATTATCAGCTGTGTTTGACAATATGGAAACCCCCTTAGATGATGATAAGGTTAGTATCATGCAATCTGAAGAGAACTATGTGCACCATTACAATTTGGGCGACTTGTTCAAGAAAAATAAGGCGATTGTGCCAGGGCCTGAATGTGCCCCGATTGCGGCACCGATTGTATTAATGATAAAATGCGTTGTGCCAAACTCTTCCTCGATGGATTGCTTCCATTCAAGCGCCGTTTCCAAGTCATCTCCATGGCTGATGGCAACCGTTTGATTCTCGAGTCCCTCGCCGCGTTCATGCATCAATTCTATGACCCGTTTTAAAAGTTTCTTTTTGCCGCGAAGCTTTTCAAGAGGGACAAGTCTTCCATCTTCCACATGCAAAAGAGGCTTGATGTTCAATAGGCCGCCTACGAGTGCAGAGGCTTTGGATATTCTTCCTCCGCGCGCGAGATATTCTAAGTTATCGACAGTGAAGAGATGCTCCATATGTTCAATATGAAAAGTGATATCACTCATGATTTCTTCTTTATCAGCACCATTCAGCGCTAAGCGGGCCGCACTTTCCACTACAAGGCCGCCGCCAAGCGAAGCACATTTGGAATCGATAATTTCAAGATCGAGCCCGGGGTATTCTTCTTTAACGAGGTTCCGGACCATGACCGCAGTCTGATAAGTTCCGGATAGCTCTGAAGAAAAAGCAATATAAATGGCAGTCCGGCCGCTCTCTGCTATCTCCTTGAATATTGACTCAAAAACCTCTGGAGAAGCCTGGGAAGTTTTAGGGGTTTTTCCTGATCTCATTGCTTCAAAAACATCCTCAGGCTGTATGCCCTTAACATCCTCGTAAACTTCTCCATCAAGGTTAACTTGTAAGGGAATGAATGTAACCTGGTTTTCTTTATAAAAAGACATCGGCAAATCACTGGCACTGTCTGTTAAAATTTGAATGGTCATTATTGCACCTGCTTTCTTAAACGTATTTTGCGATTAAACCAAATTCATCTATTCAAGCCTGGAAACAGCAGTGAATGGGCTGCTCTATATGAAGCGAAGCAAACTGGCATTGCGCTGCCGTATGATATGTAGGGGCATAGCGGATAGTATGCCTGTTATGCTTTAGGTGCTGATGAAAACATGAAATTGAGTTAATATACCCAGTTTACGCATACTGCAGGAAAATTACAATCCATTCATGTCTAGAATAACTGGCTGAAGGGAATAGGATACTAATGCTTAAGAAGAATGGAGGACTTTTATGTACATAGTAGAAGCGAAAAAAATTATTGTGGTGGTGATTGGCGCCTTTTTGAATGCAATCGCCATGAACTTCTTTTTAATCCCGGCAAATGTTTACGCCAGCGGATTTACCGGTGCAGCCCAGCTATTGTCTAAGCTGCTGGGCTCTTTTGCGCCTTTTAATATATCGACGGGCATATTACTGTTTGTATTAAATGTGCCAGTTACGATTATTGCCTGGAGAAAAATAGGAAAGTCTTTTACATTTTACAGTTTTATCAGTGTTCTTTTATCGACCATTTTCCTAGAAGTACTGCCGGTGAAGCATGTATCGCCTGATATTCTTCTAAATGCCGTCTTTGGGGGCGTCATTGCGGCAGTCGGAGTGGGGCTGACTTTGAAATTCGGTGCATCTACAGGAGGTATGGACATCATTGCCATGCTTCTTTCAAAGGTCAAGGATAAGCCTGTCGGCGTGTATTTCTTTATGCTTAACAGCATTATCATTATTACCGCAGGAAGCATTTACGGATGGCAAAATGCCCTGTATACGCTTGTGACCCTATATGCTTCCACACGGGTAATTGACGCGATCCATACCCGCCATGAAAAGCTTACAGTCATGATTGTCACAAATAAGGGGGAAGAATTAAAAAAAGCCATTCATGCCAAGCTTGTCAGGGGTATTACATCTGTTCCTGCCAAAGGGGCCTTTACTAATCAAAATAAAGAAATGATGATGATTGTCATCACCCGCTATGAGCTATACGATCTGGAGCAAATAATCAGGGAAGAAGATCCGACGGCCTTTACGAATATAGTCGAAACGGCAGCTGTATTTGGAGCATTTAGAAAGGATTGAACGACTCTGATATTACAAAATGTAAAGAACATGACGGCTAAATTACAATTGAAAAAAACTGTGTTTTTCATGTTTATTGTTCAGTCAAAACGGCTATTTTCAGTAGTGTAACTTACAAAAATCTTATTTAGGAGTGATTCATAATGGCTAACCAAAAAGATGGAAAAATGAGCAGAGAAGAAGCAGGCCGTAAAGGCGGAGAAGCAACTTCGAAAAATCACGACAAAGATTTTTATCAGGAAATTGGACAAAAAGGCGGAGAAGCCACAGCTGACAATCACGACAAAGATTTTTATCAGGAAATTGGACAAAAAGGCGGAGAAGCCACAGCTGATAATCATGATAAGGAATTTTATCAGGAAATCGGCAAAAAAGGCGGAGAAGCCACAGCTGATAATCATGATAAGGAATTCTATCAGGAAATCGGCAAAAAGGGCGGAGAAGCCACATCAAAGAACCACGATAAAGACTTCTATCGTGAAATTGGCGAAAAAGGCGGAAATTCCCGCAATAACAATAACAACGACTAATGATCTAAATATACAGCATCACAGATTTCGGGAGTTTTTCTTTAGTCCATAAACCGTTTTTTTAAAATTCTAAGGAGTGATTTAATAATGGCTGACAATCAGAATGGCAAGATGAGCAGAGAAGAAGCTGGACGCAAGGGCGGAGAAGCCACTTCAAAAAATCATGATAAAGAATTTTATCAGGAGATCGGCGAAAAGGGCGGAGAAGCCACTTCAAAAAATCACGATAAAGACTTTTACCGGGAAATCGGTGAAAAAGGCGGAAAAGCCCGAAGCAACAATAATGATTAACATTTAAAAGAAGGCCAAGCTCCTCAATGGGGGCTTGGCCCTCTTTTTGTTTTGCCTATACATAAGGAACGAAGCAGAAAAACCTGTTACATGCCCAGCAAGGCTTATCCTTTTATTCTACTGCGGGCATTTAGGCTTCAGAGTTTCCCCTCAAGCTCTTTTTGCAGCTCGCTCAATTGTTCCTTTTCGGCAACAGTAGAATTTGCAAAAGCTGAGGAAAGGGCATTCTTGGCAATTTCCTCGGTGTCTTGCTTTTGATGCACTTGATTTTCCTGATGTTCATCATGATCTGCATGCAGGGCTTCCTTTACGAAGTCGCGAGCCTGCTGAAATAATTTATTTGCCATTAGAAACCACCATAACTTTGTTCTGACATGCTTTGGAGCTTTCTTTCTTCTGCTTCAGCGTACGTAGAATGATAAGGGATTTTTTCAGCATGCTTGGATACAGTATCCATGCCCTGCTTGACAAATCGTTTGGATTTACTGCTTTTACCCATCACTATCGCCTCCGTATTAAAAGCATTGCACCGGAATTGCTTCCTGTACATCAATAGTTTGGCTGTCAGGCGGGATATTAACAGCGTAAAAATATGGAATTAGAATTGCTTATTTAAGATTGAATTTTTCTTCCAGGAATACAGCAATTCCGTCTTCTTCATTGCTGAGCGTGATTTCATCGGCCATTTCTTTTAATTCAGCGAGAGCATTTCCCATCGCGACACCTGTACCGGCATATTTTATCATTTCAAAATCATTATCTTCATCGCCAAAAGCAATGATTCTTTCTCTTGGAATGTCAAAATATTTTGCGACCCTTTCCAATCCTACCGCTTTGTTTAAGCCAGATTTAACGATCTCAATCACATGGAATGGATCAGCCCATCTGCGGTGATCGATTACTTCTGCATGTACGTCTGATAAATGCTCCCTGATTTCGGCGACATATTGGGCATCAGTATGTATGAGCATGCTTGTTGGGGGCACATTAAGAAAACTTCTAAGGTCGCCCGTTGTGATAACGGGATTTCCCATACGCATGATATCAATCAGCTTTTCGTCATGATAATGGAAGTAAACATCATCTCTGACTTCTGCAACTATATTGTGATAGTGGAAGCTGTCACATGCATCCACAATTTGTTTGGCGACATCTATATCCAGCGGGGAATGGTATGTTCCAAAGCTTTTATCTAATGGATGGTGAACAAATGCACCATTGAAGTTGACGATCGGTGTAGTCAGCCCGAGCTCCTGATAATAAACCTCGCACGAGCGGAAAGGCCTTCCTGTAGAAATCATGACTTCGTGACCTCTGTCTTTTAATTGGGAAAGAACCTTTTTTGAACGCGGAGATATGGATTTATTGTCAGTAAGCAATGTTCCATCTAGATCTAATGCGATTAAGTATTTTTCAGCCATAAGGTCACCCTCTGTTTTCAGTATTGTTTTACATGCTACAATATTAAGTTTACTTCCATTTTAAGCGAAAGTTAAATCTTTTTCATTCTTTGGACATTCCTGTATAGTAAAAATATATAACATATATTAAATAGTATTCACGATGGAGGGATTTTCATTGGTGGTCATTGAAAAGGAAAGGATAGGGGATATACCTGTCCTGCATATAGCCCAAAAAGAAAGATTTGATGAAAAACTTCCTTTTATCATTTTCATACATGGATTTACGAGTGCTAAGGAGCATAATCTTCACTATGCCTATTTAATGGCTGAAAAAGGTTTTAGGGTCCTTCTTCCTGATGCTATTTATCACGGCGAGCGCTCTCAGGGGTACAGTGAAACTCAATTAATGATGCGATTCTGGGGCACTGTTGTACAAACCATTAAGGAAATCGAAATCTTAAAGGATGATCTGCTGAATAGAAATTTGATTTTACCGGATAAAATAGGCATATCCGGGACTTCGATGGGGGGTATTGTAACGAATGGTGCCATGGCAGTATATAAATGGATCAGTGCAGGTGTTAGCCTTATGGGCAATCCTTCTTATGTTAAATATGCCCAGATGCAAATGGAAAACATCCAAAAACAGGCAGCGGATATAAATATCCCCCAGCAGGAAATGAACAAACAGCTTGAGCTGATCCGCGACTATGACCTCAGCCTGCACAGCGATAAGCTTGCAGGCAGGCCGATGCTTTATTGGCACGGAGCCAAAGACCCTGTAGTCCCATACAAGCATGCATCCGACTTTTATGAGTCCATGCGCCCTGCTTATGCGAATGCCAAGGGAAAGCTGCAGTTTATCCTTGATAAACAAGCAGGGCATAAAGTAAGCAGGGAAGGCGTGCTGAAAACAGCTGAATGGTTTGAAACCTTTCTGGGACAAGCAGGGCAAAAAGCTTAACTCACGTGACATACAATGTTATGATAAAAAGCATAAGAAAGATCCAGTAAAGGAGTGAAAAGCATGGACCAGGATTTAAAAGATAACATTATGGGGGCTTTAGAACAGGTCATCGACCCTGAACTTGGCATAGATATAGTAAATTTAGGTTTAGTTTATGATGCTGATTTAAATGAAGAAGGTCTGGCTACTGTGACCATGACACTAACTGCTATGGGCTGCCCTCTTGCCGGCACCATTGTGGATCAAGTGAAATATGTGCTTGAGGATATTCCGGAAATTAAAGAAACAGAAGTCAATATTGTCTGGAATCCGCCTTGGTCAAAGGATAGAATGTCACGATATGCCAAGATTGCCCTTGGGATTAAGTAAAACGGACCGGACGGAAGACAAAGAATATAGATATGAATTTTAACAATGATGGACATTAAGCCGGAATCTGCAGAACGAGAATGACAAAAGGCAGCATGTTTTTTGCCTTTTAGAAGATTTTTGTTTTGTTGAAATCCGGTTTTTTGCATGGTCATTTATTGCTCCCGAAGCTGCATATCTTAAACAGATTAGACTTGCGGCAAAAGCCATAAGCTGATTATTGTTCAATGCTAACAAAAAATGATACAATCAGTTATTATTTCATTTTCACTGTTTTTAAGCAGGACAAAAATAAACGGTGAATAACTGTTTGAAAATACTCTTTTTAGATATAAATAGATAAAACAATCAAGATTTGCTGAATTCATACCTCTAAGGGAGTGAAGAAGTTTGTATAACACCAAAGTCAAAGATGCTCTGGACAGACCCTTAAGAGACTTGCGGATTTCTGTTATAGATCGCTGCAACTTCAGATGTCAATATTGCATGCCTGCTGAAATTTTTAATGAAAATTTTCATTTTCTTCCTAAAAGCGAATTGCTATCTTATGAGGAAATCGAGCGGACGGCCAGAATATTTGCAAGCCTTGGAGTTGAAAAACTGAGATTGACTGGAGGAGAGCCCCTCCTCAGAAAAGATCTTCCCAAGTTAATTAAAAACTTGTCACAAATTGAAGGAATTAACGATATTGGTTTAACAACCAATGGCGTTTTTCTTAAAAGATACGCGAAAGAATTAAAAGAATCAGGTGTGCACCGTGTAAATATCAGCCTAGACAGCATAGATGATGAGCTTTTCAAGCAAATTAACGGCAGAAATATAGGAACCAAAGCTGTTATGGAGGGCATTCAGGCTGCTAAAGAAGCAGGACTGGGTGTTAAAGTAAACATGGTTGTTAAAAAAGGACTGAATGAGAATCAGATCCTGCCAATGGCACGCTTTTGCCTTAAAGAAGGAATACAGCTCCGTTACATCGAGTTCATGGATGTTGGGAGCACAAATGGCTGGCAAATGGAAAATGTTGTGACAAAGAAAGAAATTATTGAACTGCTGCAATCTGAATTTGAAATTGAGCCGGCAGAAGCAGATTATTTTGGTGAGGTAGCAAAAAGATATCGCTACAAGGGTACAGATACCGAAGTCGGATTTATCACCTCTGTTTCAGAATCGTTCTGCGGCAGCTGCACCAGGGCAAGACTTTCAGCAAACGGAAGCCTTTATACCTGTTTGTTTAATGGAAACGGACATGATATAAAGGGACTTCTGCGTTCTGAAATGACTGACAGCGAATTGACTGCTCATATTGTCTCCCTCTGGAATCACCGGAAAGATAGATACTCAGATGAACGGGCAGAAGGTAAAAACATTCATCAGGAAAAAATTGAAATGTCTTATATAGGCGGCTAAGAACAAAAAGATCTGATTTTGCAATCAGGTCTTTTTTTTGTCTTTTAATCAGCCCGCATGCATAAATGGCTGCAGTTGCCGGGCAATGAGCAAGTCTTACAAGGTTATTTTTCTGGCTTTTATTTTGGCTCTTTTATTAAAGATTATTGTTTTTTTTGAGTTCTGTGAAGCGTATTAAATGAGGTAGATTGGAGCGAAAGGTGCGTGATGCCTGCTTAGATTTGCGGGAAGGTGAGACCCCGCAGGCAATGCTGAGGATGCTCACCGCCCGCCACGCGGAAAAGCACCCTGGATCGGGAATCAACCACTTGTTCCATAGCAGCAAAGTTTACGAAAACAGCCATTATTTTTATTAGACCCAGGTTGATTGAAGCGATGCATCCTGCTGTGGAAATCAACCGGCTTGTGTAACAAGGGCAGACCAGAAAGATGCATACTTATTCCAAACTACAAATTAAATACGGCTTTTTTGCATGTAGGCTTACCAGGAGATCGAGGTATCATCAAATGTTATTGAACGGTTTTCCATGTATTCATTATGGAAAGAGTGGAAGAGTGATTAAAAATAACTAAAAATTTATAAAAATACAATTGATTTAATTTTTATTCAATCATATAATAATAGAAATAAAGAGCCGGTGCGCTCGGGAAGTGGAGATGATATCTTGAGGGCATCCATTGTTGGAGCTTCAGGCTACAGCGGTTTAGAGTTGATCCGTATTCTGGATAATCATCCGGGAATAGAGATTGTATCCGTGCATGGATCTTCTTCTGGAATCAGAGGTATGACAGATGAATATGCACACTTAATGCATAAAAATATGAATATTCTAGAGTTTGATCCTGGTGAAATAGCATCCGCATCAGAACTGGTTTTTGTTGCGGCTCCTTCAGGGATTTCAGGAGAGCTTGTGTCTGCATTACATAACTATGATGTGAGGATTATTGATTTATCAGGTGATTTAAGGCTCAAAACGCCTGGCGAATATGAAAGATGGTATAAACATAAATCCGCCCCTCAGGAACTTGTTAATGAAGCGGTGTATGGCCTTTCAGAGTGGAATGCAGCATCAATAGGAAATGCGAGAATCATAGCAAACCCAGGTTGTTATGCTACTGCCGCACTGTTGGGCCTCGCCCCGCTAATTACTGAAAACTTAGTAGCGGGTGACATAGTGATTGATGCAATGTCCGGGGTATCGGGCGCAGGAAAAGCACACACAGCGATGAGCCATTTCAGTGAGATGAACGAAAACTTGAAAATTTATAAAGTGAATCAGCATCAGCATATTCCTGAAATCGAGCAGCAGCTTTCATCCTGGTCATACGGAAATAAGCCAATCACCTTCAATACTCATCTTATCCCGATGACAAGAGGCATAATGGCAACGATGCACATTGCTTTAAAACAAGAGACCTCGGCATCTCATTTAGCTGAATTATATAAAAGCACATATGAAAAAAATCCATTTGTCCGAATACAGAACCTTGGAACATTTCCATGCACAAAGCAGGTATATGGCAGCAACTTCTGTGATATAGGCGTTTCATATGATAAAAGGACAAATAAAGCAACCATTGTTTCTGTAATAGATAATCTTGTGAAAGGAGCGGCAGGCCAGGCAATCCAAAATGCAAATATTATGATGGGCCTAAAAGAAGAGACAGGATTGCTGAATATTCCAGTATATCCTTAAAACAAAACCGGAGGGCTAAAATGAAAATCTTGCAGCAGGCTGGAAACATAGAACAAATGACAGATGGAAGTATAGTCTCGCCGATAGGATTTGAAGCGGGAGGCGTGCATGCCGGTTTGCGGTATTCAAAAAAAGACATCGGCATGATTTTTACAAAACTGCCTGCAAGCTGTGCAGCGGTTTACACTCAAAGCGAAGTGAGAGCAGCACCGCTTGAAGTAACACAGAACAGTATTAATGCAGAAGGGAAGCTTCATGGAATCATTGTAAACAGCGCCTGTGCAAATGCATGTACAGGAAAACAGGGACTTTTGGATGCATATGAAACAAGAGAAGTGATGGCGGGTAAATTCAATCTTCCTTCCCGTTATTTTGCAGTCGCCTCCACAGGTGTAATTGGCGAATATCTGGAAATGGATAAAATTAAAAAAGGAATCAGCATGATAGAGACCTCTTGCAATGCCAGGGCCGCCAAGGATTTTGAAGAAGCCATATTAACAACAGACACAGTGACAAAAAGCTGCAGCTACCGCGCTGTCATTGATGGAAAAACAATTACAATGGGCGGCGCCGCCAAAGGATCAGGCATGATACATCCAAACATGGCAACAATGCTTGGCTTCATCACTACCGATGCGAACGTGGAATCCGCAGAACTAAAAGCAGCGCTTTGCCAAGCCGCAGATGCTTCTTTTAACCAAATCACCGTAGACGGAGATACATCAACCAATGATATGGTGCTGATATTGGCAAATGGTGCTGCCGGGAACAGGCCGCTTACTTCCTTACACCCTGAATGGGATGTATTTCTCGGACTGCTGAAGGCTGTTGCAGAAAACCTTGCAAAGCAGATTGCACGGGACGGAGAAGGAGCTACAAAGCTTATTGAAGTAAACGTCTCAGGAATGAAAACGAAGCAGGACGCACAGCAGATGGCAAAGGTCATTGTGGGTTCAAGCCTTGTAAAAACGGCAGCTTATGGAGCAGACGCCAATTGGGGGAGGATTATAGCAGCAATGGGCAGAAGCGGGCTGAAGTTCAATCCTGATGCTGCAGATATTTTATTTGGTGATATTCTGGTCTTCAAGGAAGGAGAGCCGCATCCATTTTCAGAAGGAGCCGCAAAAAAGTACCTGGAAGAAGATTCTATCACCATTAACGTCCATTTAAAGGAAGGCAATGAAACGGGAACGGCATGGGGCTGTGATCTTACCTATGATTATGTGAAAATCAATGCCAGCTACCGGACCTAAAGGAGAATGTATATGGCTGTATTAGTGATAAAGTGCGGAGGCAGCATTATTGAAAATCTTTCTGGGGCTTTTTTTGAAAGTATAAAAGACCTGCAAAAAGAAGGATATCAAATAATCTTTGTTCACGGCGGCGGTCCTGATATTAATTTGATGCTTGAAAAAAGCAGCATTGTTCCAGCCTTCAAAAATGGCTTAAGAGTTACTACGAAGGAGGTTTTTAATATCGCGGAATTAATGCTCTCAGGCAAATCAAATCGCTGTTTGGTGCATAAACTTGAAACCTGCGGAATTCAGGCAGTCGGTTTAAATGGTTCTGATGCCGGAATTCTGACGGGAAGCCCTATTGACGAGAGCAGCCTGGGAGCTGTCGGCAATGTTGAAAAGGTCAATACCGAACTTCTTCAGTTATTGTTTGACAGAGGATATTGTCCTGTACTGACTCCGATTTCCTCTAACGGAAGCGGGGGTAAATTGAATGTAAATGCAGACCTTGCTGCAGGTGCAGTAGCGAAAGAGCTGAGGGCGGAAAAATGCATTTTTGTCAGTGATGTACCTGGAGTCATGAAGAATGGCCAAATTATTGAGGAGCTTAACCGGGACGAAGCTCATGCTTTAATTCAATCTGGAGAAGTAACTGGAGGAATGATTCCAAAGGTGAACACGGCACTGTCGGTTTTGGATAATGGTATTGAAAATGTAATGATTGCCAGCGGGAAAAATGCTTTTTACAGAAATGGAGCCTTTACCGGCACCAAATTTATTAACGAAAAGAGGGTGCTGAATTGAATTCTTTATTTCCTACTTACCAGCGCTGGGATATAGAGCCCAAAACGGCTAAGGGTTCCTGGCTGACTGCAGCTGACGGCAAAAAATATCTGGACTTTACTTCGGGCATTGGTGTAACCGGATTGGGACACTGCAGCGACTATGTCATGGATGCTGTTAAGGAACAGCTCAATCATTTTTGGCATACCTCTAATATGTTCCGCAATTCAAAGCAAGAATCAGCCGCAGCACTCTTGGCGGAAGCATCTGGTTTAGATCGTGTCTTTTTTGCAAATAGCGGAGCAGAGGCCAATGAAGCTGCAATTAAATTGGCACGCAAAGCGACTGGGAAAAGCAAGATCATCACATGCCATGGTTCCTTTCACGGCCGGACGTTTGCCGGAATGGCTGCAACAGGGCAGGAAAAGGTGCGGACTGGATACGGTCCAATGTTAAAGGAATTTCAATATATATCTTTTAACAATAGTGAAGAAGTAAAAAAAACGGTGGATAAAAATACGGCTGCTGTAATGCTCGAGATTGTCCAGGGAGAAGGAGGAGTCCATCCTGCCTGCCAGGAATTCCTGACTGCCATTACAGAGGCATGCAGGGAATCCGGAGCCCTGATTATTATTGATGAAATTCAAACAGGCATCGGCAGAACAGGCAAGCCCTTCGCATTCCAGCACTTTGATATTTCCCCGGATATCATTACTTCTGCAAAAGGGCTCGGAAATGGTCTTCCCATAGGTGCAATGATAGGGAAAGAAAATCTTGCAGATTACTTTGGACCAGGCAGCCATGGATCGACGTTCGGGGGGAATCCTGTCAGCATTTCAGCAGCAGAGGCCGTATTGAAAAAAATCATGGAACCGGATTTTCAAGCGGAAACAGAAAAAAAAGCCGGACTCTTTTTGAAACAGCTTCAGCACACATTAAGTGATGCAAAAGACGTGTCAGAGATCCGCGGGCTGGGGCTGATGATTGGCATTGAACTAAAAGAAGGCAGTGAAAACATTTTGCTGGAGCTTCAAAAAGAAGGGCTGCTTGTATTGACTGCAGGCTCTAATGTTTTGAGATTGCTTCCGCCGTTAACAGCACAGCAAGAGGAATTTGATTATGCTGCAAAAGTAATAGGAGAGGCACTGAGAGTCAAGCAGAATACCTGAATTTTCATAACTAAAAATGAATAAATATTCTTTTGTTTTAATAAATATAAACTTCAACAGAGGTGAGCGCTTTGAAAAGTTTTCTGCATTTATCCAATGGAGCATCATATGAAGGAACATTGCTGACAGATCACCATGGTAAGGAGGCCGCTGGAGAAATTGTCTTTTTTACGGGCATGACCGGGTATCAGGAGGTTCTGACAGATCCATCCTACAGTAATCAAATTGTTGTTTTCACATATCCCCTGATTGGAAATTATGGAATCAACCGTCATGATTTTGAAAGCAAAAAACCCCATTTAGCCGGGGTGGCTGTTTATGAAGGAAACATGGCCCATTCACACTACCAGTCTGAATATTCGCTGGCTGAATACCTGAACAAGTGGAATATCCCCTTAATAAGCAGGATTGACACAAGGGCCGTCGTTAAACAAATCCGCCGCAGCGGCTCCATGGACGCTGCCATTTCGGAGCATGAAGAGAAAGGAAGCTTTAAGGGGATTGACTCAACCTTATCTCCGGTGGCAGATGTATCTGTCAAAACTTCGGAATGCTATGGAAATGGAAAAAAACATATTGTGCTAATGGATTTTGGATATAAAAAATCAATTCTGCAGACGCTCGTCAATAATGGCTGCAGGGTCACTGTGGTTCCATATAATACGGCCGCGGGAACGATTCATCAACTTAAGCCGGACGGAATTCTTTTATCCAATGGACCTGGTGATCCTAAACAGCTGAAATATCTGCTTGGGAATATAAAAAACATTGCCTCAAGCTATCCTACTATGGGCATTTGCCTTGGCCACCAGCTGGCAGCTCTTGCTTTTGGGGGAAATACAAAAAAAATGCTCTTCGGTCACAGAGGGGCAAATCAGCCGGTTATGGACTTGATAACGAAGAAAGTATATATGAGTTCTCAGAACCACAGTTTCATGGTCGATGAATCCAGCCTTGATCAAACACCGCTCAGGGTGCGTTACCGAAATGTTAATGATGGGACAGTAGAAGGGCTCATGCACAAAACACTGCCGATTATGACCGCTCAATATCATCCTGAAGCACATCCGGGACCGGCAGAGAATATTCAGCTATTTCATGATTTTTTGGCCTTGATAGATGAATGCGGCGGGAGAGAAAAAGTATATGCCTAAAGATAAGAATATCCATACAATACTAGTTATCGGCTCAGGGCCGATTATCATCGGCCAGGCGGCAGAATTTGATTATGCAGGGACACAGGGCTGCCTGGCGCTGAAGGAAGAAGGCTATAAAGTAATTCTTATCAATAATAACCCTGCCACGATTATGACGGATGAGCTTCATGCAGATGCTGTTTACTTTGAGCCAATGACCTGTGAAAACGTCGAAAAAATAATCATGAAGGAAAAACCTGATGGACTTCTTGCGACGCTCGGTGGCCAAACAGGATTGAATCTTGCTTTTCAGCTTCATGAACAGGGGGTTTTGGATAAATACGGAGTTAAACTGCTTGGGACTCCCATTGAATCAATAAAAAAAGGGGAAGACCGGGAGTTATTCAGGAGCCTTATGCTGGAAATTGATGAGCCGGTACCAGAAAGCACGATTGTCACCACTATGGAAGAAGCCCATGCATTTGCAGAAAGCACAGGTTTTCCTATCATCATTCGTCCTGCTTATACACTTGGGGGAACGGGGGGCGGAATTGCAGATAATTTCGGGGACTTAGCTTCCATCGTCCGAAGCGGATTGCAGGAAAGCCCAATCACCCAATGCCTGATTGAGAAAAGCATAGCTGGCTTTAAAGAAATCGAATATGAAGTAATGCGGGACAGCAATGGAACCTGCATTACAATCTGCAACATGGAAAATATCGATCCGGTAGGGATCCATACAGGCGATTCAGTTGTTGTCGCGCCCTCACAGACTTTGACAGACGAAGAATTTCATATGCTCCGCTCTGCGTCCATTAAAATCATTTCCGCGTTAGGAATAGTGGGGGGCTGCAATATTCAATTTGCTTTGGACCCTTTTAGCAAAAAGTACTATTTAATTGAAGTGAATCCTAGGGTCAGCCGTTCTTCTGCGCTTGCATCCAAGGCCACCGGTTACCCTATTGCCAGAATTGCCGCCAAATTGGCTGTTGGCTTCCAGTTGTCTGAACTGGCCAATCCGGTAACACAGAGCACCTATTCAAGCTTTGAGCCTGCCCTGGATTATGTGGCCGTAAAGTTTCCCCGCTGGCCATTTGATAAATTCAGTACAGCATACAGAAAGCTTGGGACCCAAATGAAAGCAACCGGAGAAGTAATGGCGCTGCACAGAAGTTTTGAAGGAGCCATACAAAAAGCCATAGACTCCTTAGAACTGAAAACAATAGGGCTGAAGCTCCTGGGCCTTGAAGACAAGGATATGGCTGAATTAAAGAGCATGCTTAAAGAATCCACAGACGAAAGAATCTTTATTATTTTTGAACTTTTAAGAAGAGGTCTTCCCTCTGAAGATATTTGTAAGGTAACAGCAATCGACCCATTCTTTTTAAAGTCATTTGCTTCTTTGATTGAAGATGAAAAGAATATTAGTTCCCTCACTCTTCATTCAATAAAAAAAGAGGAAATGATGATGTATAAAGAAAAAGGGTTTTCAGACCGGTACCTGGCCTTCACCTGGGACGAGAAAGAATCTGATGTGAGGAAGTGGCGTAAAAAACAGGGCATTACGGCCGTTTACAAAACTGTTGATACCTGTGCAGCGGAATTCGAATCTCCTTCCAATTACTACTATTCAGCCTATTTTGGCGAAAATGAACAGGTGATCACTGACAAAAAGAAAGTGCTCATCATTGGCAGCGGCCCAATACGCATAGGCCAGGGGATTGAGTTTGATTATTGTTCGGTACATGGAGTGCTTGCCCTCCAAAAAGAAAATGCCGAAGCGATCATGATCAATAATAATCCAGAAACAGTCAGTACGGACTTTGCCATAGCTGACCGGTTATATTTTGAACCTCTCACGCTTGAATATGTATTGAATGTGATCGAGGCAGAAAATATAACAGATGTAATCGTTCAATTCGGAGGGCAAACCGCCATTAATCTTGCGCAGGATCTGGAGAAGCATCATGTGAATCTCCTGGGAACCTCATATGACATTGTGGATCAGCTGGAGGACAGGAGGAGATTTTATCAGCTTCTTAAGAATCTGGAAATTCCGCATGTGCCTGGTAAAGAGGCCGCAAACAAAGGCGAAATAGCAGCCTGTATTGAGCAAATCGGCTATCCCGTTCTTTTAAGGCCATCATATGTAATCGGAGGCCAGGGAATGGAAATCATTTCTGGTGAAAAGGATTTGAAGAGAATCATGGAGCAGCAGGAAGAGCTGATGTATCCAATTTTGGTTGATTCGTACATACCCGGCAAGGAAGCGGAAATTGACCTCCTTGCAGACGGTAAGGATATCTTCATTCCCCTCATTGCTGAGCATATTGAAAAAGCAGGTGTCCATTCAGGAGACAGCATGGTCCTTCTTCCGGAAGAAACACTTTCAGATTCTGTAAAAGAAAAAATGGTGCTCTACTCAAAAAGGATTGTTTCAGAGCTAAAATATACAGGATTAATGAACATACAATTTGTGATAAAAGGAAATGACGTTTATGTTCTGGAAGTTAACCCCAGAGCCAGCAGAACCGTGCCTATTATCAGCAAAATATCCGGTATTCCTCTTGTAGAAGCTGCTGCAAAAATTATTTACCGCAAGCAATCACTATATGAAGCTGCAGGGTCAGCTGGACTTCAGGAAAAATTGCCTTATACAGCAGTAAAGTATCCTGTGTTTTCTTCCTTTGCACTATCAGGGCTTGATACTAAAATAGGTCCTGTTATGAAATCCACCGGTGAAGGCATCGCAATCGGGCGAACAAAAAATGAAGCTCTGAATAAGGTGTATCCGCACCGCAAATCAGGGAGTAAAGGCATTTTTAAAACACAATCCGTCAATTTGCCGGCAGACCTTCAGGATGCCGCAGCAGATCTTGGGTTTGAAATTTCAAGCGGTGATTTTAGGAGCTGGGCAGAACGCGAAACAGGTGCTGCTGTCCTTTCATATGGAAGCAGTGCAGACGACAAGGAAATCAGGTTATGGGCAATTAAGCATCGCCTTCTTGTTTTTACGGAAGAAGAAACCTTCGCAGCGTATGTACAGTCGTTCGCGGAAAATGAGGCGGAAATAGCTTCGCTACAGGAATGGAAGGAAAGATACAAAAAGGACGTGATTTCCATATGACCGCAATGGCCAAATTGAATAAAAAAAATATTATAAAAACAAAGGATTTTCTTTCACTTGCTGATATGACAGGCATTGATATCCTAAAACTGCTGGAGCTGGCAGGAGAAATTAAACTAAAACAGTCAAGCGGTGAAGAATATCATCCTTTAAAAGGAAAAATATTGGGAATGATTTTTGAAAAATCTTCAACAAGAACAAGAGTATCATTTGAAGCAGGGATGCTTCAGCTGGGGGGGCATGCTCTATTTTTAAGCAGCGATGACATTCAGCTGGGCAGAGGCGAGACCATTGAAGATACAGGAAAGGTTTTGTCTCAATTTGTGGATGCCCTGATGCTTAGGACACATGAACATTCAAAGGCTGAAGCTCTTGCAAATGCTGCGGATGTGCCGGTTATAAACGGACTGACCGACATGTACCACCCTTGCCAGGCATTGGCTGACCTTTTGACGATACAGGAAATTAAAGGGAGTTTCAAGGGACTTAACATAGCTTATATTGGAGACGGAAACAATGTCGCGCATTCATTAATGCTGGCCAGCGCCAAAACGGGCATGAATTTTTCAATAGCATGTCCGGCGGGATATGAGCCGGATTCAGAGGTTATAAAGCTTGCGAAAAATGAAGCACTTCATAATGGGGGCACAATAACAATCACCCATTCACCAAAAGAGGCCATCTTAGAAGCGGATGCAGTGTATGCTGACGTTTGGACATCAATGGGCCAGGAACAAGAAAACAGCATCCGTCTCAAGGAATTCAAGGATTTTAAAATTGATCAAAACTTAGTGAAACATGCAAAGCCTGATTATATATTCATGCATTGCCTGCCCGCCCATAGGGAAGAAGAAGTAGCTGCTGAGGTGATTGACGGCCCGAATTCGGTGGTTTTCCGCCAGGCGGGGAACAGGCTTCATGCCCAAAAAGCTTTGCTTGTAGATTTAATGCTTCATTAACCTTCTTATTATTTTGCAAGTATTATTACTAAAAAATGGCGAGTGATGAAACTCCTTTTTGCGGAAAGAATATGGTTACAGCCATTGAAAAGGAGAGATGGAAATGGGACAAAGTCATCAATTTACGCCAGGTCAAAAGGCCCCGAACAATGGGATGTATGTAGAAATAGGAGAAACAGGAAGCACGGTGAACAACCCTAAAAAGGTAAGGCTGAATGCTGGAGACCGTTTTCCAGAAACAACCAATGGAAACAGGCATTGGACATATAAAAGAAAACCATAATAAAAAAGCAAATTCTTTTTCTTCATGAGGGAAAAGGATTTGCTTTTTTTCTGTGAAAGAAGATGATGAATCTTTACTTTATAAGAAATTTTCGTATAATAAAATCAAAGGTCAAAAAAGGTCAAAACGCTTCTTCTGAATGTTTGTATGAGGAGGAATATTATGGATATAAACAGCATGACTGAAAAAATGCAGCAGGCTTTATTGATTGCACAGGAAATTTCGGCCAGACATAAGCACCCCGAAATAGGCGAGCTTCATGTGCTGTCCGCTTTGACTAAGATAGAAGATCATTTGCTTCATTCACTAATTGCAGAAATTCAAGAAGGAGATAAGAAACTTGAGGGTGAGTTAAAAAAAAGATTAGACAGGCTGCCTTCCGTTGAACTGGCAGACAGCAAAGAAGCCAGGAACTATATGTCATCAACACTGCAAAATACCTTTAGGGCAGCAGGTGAAATGATGGTGCAAATGCATGACGACTACCTTTCGGTCGAGCATTTTCTTCTTTCATCATTCAAAGTGGGAAAATCAGAAATTAAGGACATACTTTCTAAACTTGGCGTTGATTTTCAAATGGCAGAAAATACAATGAAAAAAATCAGGGGGAATCAAAACGTGACCAGCCAGAACCCGGAAGGTACATATGAAGTGTTGAAAAAATACGGCCGTGACCTGGTAGCTGAAGCGAAAACAGGCAAAACCGATCCTGTAATCGGCAGGGATTCAGAAATTCGCAGCGTAATCAGGATCCTTTCCAGAAAAACAAAGAATAATCCGGTCTTGATTGGAGAACCAGGTGTCGGAAAAACGGCGATAGCAGAAGGGCTGGCTCAGCGGATCGTACGAAAAGATGTTCCTGACGGACTGAAGGATAAATCGATCTTTTCCCTGGATATGAGTGCACTGATAGCAGGTGCAAAATTCCGGGGAGAATTCGAAGAGCGCTTAAAAGCTGTACTGCAGGAAATTAAAAAAAGCGATGGCAGAATCCTGTTATTCATTGATGAGCTGCACACAATTGTGGGTGCAGGACGGACCGAAGGCTCGCTTGATGCAGGCAATATGCTTAAGCCTATGCTTGCAAGAGGCGAGCTTCATTGCATAGGTGCTACGACTCTCGATGAATACCGCAAATATATTGAAAAAGACCCTGCATTGGAAAGAAGATTTCAGCAGGTGCTGGTAATTGAGCCTGGTGTGGAAGATACCATAACAATGCTTCGGGGATTAAAAGAGCGTTTTGAAATTCATCATGGAGTAAGAATTGGGGACAGGGCCATTGTTGCAGCAGCTGTTTTATCCAATCGGTATATAACAGAAAGGTTTTTGCCTGACAAGGCTATAGATTTGATTGATGAGGCATGTGCATTAATCCGGACTGAAATTGATTCGATGCCCTTAGAACTGGATGAGATAACAAGGAAAGTTATGCAGCTCGAGATAGAGGAAGCCGCACTGAAAAATGAGAAAGACCCCCGCAGCGAAGAAAGGCTGGACGAGCTGAGGAAAGAGCTTACAGAACAGCGCAAACTTGCAGAATCCTTAAGGTCAGATTGGCTGAGTGAGAAAACATCGCTTCAGCAAGTTCAGGAACGAAGGGGGAAACTGGAAAAACTTCGGCGTGATCTTGAAATAGCGGAAAGTGAATATGACTTAAACAGGGCTGCAGAATTGCGGCACGGGCAAATACCAGAGATGGAAAAGGAACTGCAAAGCATGGAGGAATACCTTGAAAGAGGGAAGCAGGAATCACGTTTGCTTCGGCAGGAGGTAACAGAAGAAGAAATCGCTTCTATTGTGGCCAGCTGGACAGGAATCCCTGTCGACAGGCTAGTGGAAAGTGAAAGGGAAAAGCTTCTCAAACTGCCGGGCATTCTTCAAAAAAGAGTGGTTGGCCAGGATGAAGCGATAGAAGCTGTAGCGGATGCGGTGCTAAGGGCGAGAGCGGGGATAAAAGATCCTAATCGTCCGATAGGCTCTTTTATCTTTCTTGGGCCTACTGGAGTTGGTAAAACAGAGCTGGTCAAGGCTCTTGCCGGAACACTGTTTGACTCAGAAGAGCATATGATCAGGATTGATATGTCTGAGTATATGGAGAAACACTCTGTTTCCCGGCTGATTGGAGCCCCTCCAGGGTATGTGGGATACGAGGAGGGCGGACAGCTGACCGAGGCAATCAGAAGAAATCCTTATTCAGTTGTTTTGCTGGATGAAATTGAAAAAGCACATGGAGAAGTGTTCAACTTATTGCTGCAAATGCTTGATGACGGCAGGATAACTGACTCACAGGGGAGAATAGTAAATTGCAGGAATACAGTAATCATCATGACCTCTAATATTGGCTCCCATTATATGCTCCAGACTGCAGCAGAAAGTGAAAAAATAGATGACAGAACGAGAGAGCGTGTTTTTTCAGATCTAAGGAAACATTTCCGACCTGAATTTTTGAACCGTATTGATGATATTGTCCTGTTTAAGCCTCTTTCAAAAAAGGAAATCATTAAAATTGTTGAAAATATGGCCGTGCAGCTGCAGAAGCGCCTCGAGGAACAAAATATATCGTTAATTCTTACATCGAAAGCCAAGGAGTTTATTGCTGACCAGGGATTTGACCCCGTTTATGGGGCTAGGCCGCTAAAAAGGTTTATTCAAAAGCATGTGGAAACCATGGCCGCCCGGGAAATCATAGCCGGAAATATAAAATCGGATTCCTCCTTAACGGTGGATTTCAATGAAGAAAATGGATTGTTTATTGTTTCCTAAAGGCTATTTTCGTAAATTTCGCTCCTAAACTGGCTGATGTAGACCGGCTCGCAGAACACATTAAAAAAACAACAATCTTTAAGAAAAGAGCCTTACTAAAAAAGATTAACAAGCTTTGGTGAAACGGGGCACTGGCGCGGTAAGTAAATACAATTCGCGGAAACCTGCAAACAAAATGAATATAGCTAAAAGAAAGAAGGACATCCGGAATGGATGTCCTTTAGCTTACATAACGGATTAATGATGAGTTTTTTCAACCGGATCATTAGGTATAATAGCAGGAACAATCAAAACAAGTACGGTTACCACTACTCCTAAAATCATAGCTGTTGAAAAATCATATGAAGACCCAATCATTGAAGAAACAACATATGTAAGCATATGCATTAATAACATCGTCCAGAAAAGCGTAGCAATGTATCGCATCGAAATTCACCTCATTCCACTGCAGTCGTTTTTATCTTATCATAATTAATATCACTATAAAACTGCTTTTTCATTATAATTATGAACAAATTGAGTCATTGAAACAGCGGCAAATCATTACCTGCCGCACATTCAGTCATCCTGTAATAAAACCGGGGGCATTCACAAAATTTTACGTCCTATTCATAAAGGAAGAAAGTCCTTGCCTTTTTTGTGTGATATGTTAAAAATAGCTTAATTGATCGTAAAATTCAGATAAGCACTTAGGCGCTTCTCCCTTTCGATTCTAAGCGGCGAACATATGATTAATAGTAGTGACTTAAAGAAAAGGAGTAAAGCTGATGGAACAGCGAACATTTCTTTTGGATGGACAATGGAACATTGTTTATTATCCCCATAAACCAAGCGGATTTTCAGTCCTTATTTTTGGCGACAGCGGACACTTCGTTCAAGAACGTACAAGCTATTGGAGGGAACATCCAGGAAGGCTTCAAATACTCGAATCCCTTAAGGAATACGGCTATACACTTTTTTCGTCCAACTTTCACGGGGTGAAGTGGGAAAGCCAAAGATCTTTTGAACTGGCCGTGAAATTATATTTTCTGATTATGAAGAGTGAAATCCTGAATAGTAAAATCCATATTTTAGCAGAAGGGACAGGCGCACTACCTGCCATGAAATTCATGGAAAGCATGCCCGAATTGATCCGTTCAGCCGTGTTCATCAACCCATGCTTATCTGTTAAAAACAGACTGATAAAAGAAAAAGAAAGTAAGTTTTTTTACAAAAAATGGCTAAAAGAAGCCTCTGCTGCCAATAAGATGGATTCCGGAGAATTTGAAGACTTCGTACTGGATTCTAAGAAGCTTTCATTCCAGACAAAAGTTCCCTTGAAAATAATAACAGTCTTAGATAATGCCAATGGTGAACAAAATCCGCTTTATCAGGAGCTGAAACAGCAAAACGATCAAGAATTGCTGGAATTTACTTATTTGCTTCCTGAAAAAAGATATAAGATCCCGAGCCAGATACGGCAATTTTTTCAAAAATATGAAAAATTGCTATAAAAATAGCTATATTGAGACTGCTCGCTGCATACCATACAGAATCCAGCGAGATTAAATAATAATTCGCATCATTTCGGGTATAATCTGGCATGAATAAGGGGGGCTGCAGGATGTGTTCATTAATTGTTATTGGCGCTTTACAGTTTACGGGCTTCCACTTAACGGAGCGCTTGCTTGACAGAGGTGAAAAGGTTCTTGGAATTGACCATGTCCAAGGGGATGAAGATGATTATATTCATGAACATAAAAAGGATGCCTTTGGCAGGAACGCCAATTTTATAAGCAGTGCTTTTCATGAGAAACTGCCTTCTTCATTCCCTGGTGCATCCGCGATATATGTATGCTTATATGATTTCTGGAGAATGCCTGGAAGGGACACGAAAAAAATAGCAGATGCCATCAACAAGATCCTTATAAATCTCAAAAACGTCCAACCTCTTCCTACACTCACCATTTTCATCCCGCTTGGCCAGAAAGAGCAGAGTTTTGCAGAACATACAGAACTATGGACCATCCTCAAATCCTTCGCGCATGCCCAGTTTGTTTATCTGCCAACCATTTATGGCCCCTGGCAGCCTGAATCATTTGCCTTTGAAACTGGAATCCAAAAAAAAAGCAAGGAACAAACAATTGAAGCCATTTCTTTAGAATATCGAAATGACGCAATATATATTTCAGACTTCATCGATGCCTTGGATAAGCTTAAAGAACATGATGGCGGAAATATCGTGCTGGAAAGTGCAGAGAAACAACAGTGGCCAGCCTGTGCAAATCTTATTTTTGATACTGAAATACTGGATAGGTTTCCTTCAGAGGGTGAATGCCTCCAAACAGCTAATGTTTTGAAAGTGAAAAATAGTGTAAGCCCTGATGAAGGGATAAACATGCAAAAAGAACATTGGAGGAAAATAATGATGCTTAAACAGCATCATGGGAGGAATAGCTAAAATCCTTTTCATTCTTTATTGAAGAAGGTAAAATGGAATTCGAGTAAAAGGTGCTAATTTTTTCCTGTAAGTGCTGCTCTTATTTTTGGCCATTTGCTGATTGGAACGGATGAGCAGGGTTCCTGGGCGGGCTGAGGGATACCCCGCAGGGCGAAATGCAGTTCTGAAGCGCCCGCGGGTGAAAGCACCTGCAGCGTTGAAGGAGTTGCGGTGGATGTTAAAGAAAATAGGCATCTGTATGTTATTTGCCTTGCTGCTTAGCGGCTGCTATAAAACAGAAAGCTCCGGTCATTTAAAGAAAGCTGCCCTGCTTGTGCCTAATACGATAAATGATCAGGTATGGGGGACAAAAGGCTATAAAGGATTGCTGGCAATACAATCCCGTTTCGGGGCGGATGTATTTTATAAAGAAAAAATGAACAGCAAATTCATTGTTGAGCAGGCAGTAAAAGACCTCCAGGATAAAGGGGTTAATCTTATTATCGGCCATGGCAGCGAATATGCTGAATACTTTAACGAAATATCGGACAAATATCCGGACATACGATTCGTCAGTTTTAATGGAGATGCAACAAAGCCCAATACAACAAGCCTTAATTTTAAAGCTAAAGCAATGGGCTTTTTTGGCGGTATGGTTGCCGCCGAAATGTCACAGACCAAACAAATTGGCGTGCTTGCCGCATATGACTGGCAGCCTGAAGTGAAAGGATTCGTTGAGGGAGCAGTATTTCAGGATCAGCAGGTAAAAGTGGACGTTGAATATGTGAACGGATGGGACGATGAAGAAAAAGCTCTGCAGCTTCTAAATAGGATGATTTCTAATCGGAATGATATTTTCTATCCTGCAGGCGACGGATTTAATGTGCCTGTTATTGAGAGGCTAAAAGAAAAGCAGCTTCACGCGATTGGCTATGTGTCGGATCAGTCAAATCTGGGAAGCACCACTATACTCACAAGCACCATACAGAATGTGGATGCCCTATATGTGCGGGCAGCGGAGAAGTTTGATAAAAATGAATTGGAGTCAGGAAACTTGTTTTTTGACATTCAAGATGGTGTAATTACTATGGGACAATACAGTCCTCTTGTAAAGAAAAGCTTTCAGGCTGAAATGAAGAAATACTTTCAATTATACAAAGAAACCGGCAAACTGCCGGATAAACTTAAGGAGGGATAATCATGAATCAAGACAAGACTATGGAGTTCATGGGAATAGCAATGAAATACTTTCCGGAAGCGAAAGCGAAGTTAGAGGAAGCAGGCGTACCATTTTCAATGGAGCTTGCCCAGCCGTTTATGGATTTATTTACAAAGGTCATGTATGAAGCCTATGAACTTGGTTTAAAGGACGCTGAAACTAAATAAGCTAAAAAACTCTGGATCCAACCGGGGTGTTACCGGCAGCCCTTGTGCGCATCTGCTTGAAGCGGTCGGGGCCGCTGCCAGTTAAGCGGATATAAGGCTGATTATTGTTCCTTGATAATCAGCCTTTTTGGCCGCTTTCTGTCAGCCCTGCTTTTCGAATTTTTTCAGCACCTGTAAAATGATGGGGTTCAGCTTGCTGAGGGCCGGTTTAAATTCCCCATAAATCGTCATAAGTGTATCTACACTTTCCATCAGCTGCATATAATCAATGCTTCCAGGAGCAGCGGATTCTTCTTCTTTTACTGGTTCTTCTTTTACTGGTCTTTCTTTTTTGGGGAACATTATAGATGAAAAACGGTCGCTTTGATTTGATTTTTTGTTTCCATTAAATAAATCCAATTACAGGTTCCTCCTTTTTTATAAAATAGGATTCAGGCAATACTCCTCTTCTTTAGCACCGCAGCCAGCGGTTAAGCAATGGCTGCCAAAGGAAGTGCCGAAGAAGCATTTCCTGATCAAGGGCCATGCCATTGTTCATATTTAAAGTATGCCGCCAGCCGCTTTATTGAGCAGGCTCTTGTCCAGCAAGGCCCGAATTTACTGGGATATATCCAGGCCAGCGCCTTTTTTAAGCGATATCTGTTGCAAGTGGGGGAAGTTTTTAATAAGATTAGTACCAGGTAATAATATTTGATAATAAAAGATTAAATAACAATAGATAAGGGGTTGTCAAAAATGAATGCAGGAATCTTAGGGATGGGCCGCAGCTTGCCGGAAAAAGTTTTAACGAACTTTGACCTTGAGAAAATGGTGGATACAAGTGATGAATGGATCCGCACCAGAACTGGCATTGAAGAAAGAAGAATTGCAGCAGATGACGTTGATACTTCTGATATGGCTTATGAAGCAGCTCTCAATGCCATTAAGAATGCAGGAATTTCTGCCGAAGAACTAGATTTAATTCTTGTAGGGACCGTAACACCTGACCAGCCATTTCCATCAGTTGCTTGTATGATCCAAGATAAACTTGGCGCAAAAAAGGCAGCTGCAATGGATATCAGCGCCGCCTGTTCAGGGTTTATGTATGGTATGATTACAGCGGAACAGTTTATTAAAAACGGCACTTATAAATATGTATTGATTGTTGGAGTTGAAAAACTCTCAAAAATAACCGATTGGAATGACCGCAATACTGCTGTGCTTTTCGGTGATGGAGCAGGAGCTGCAGTAATGGGCCCAGTTTCTGAAGGCAGGGGAATTCTGTCATTTGAGCTTGGCTCTGACGGATCTGGCGGAAAGCATTTGTATCAAAATGGGCCGCATCTGTTCATGAACGGCCGTGAAGTATTCAAATTCGCTGTTCGCCAAATGGGCGAATCCTGTATAAATGTTATTGAAAAAGCAGGATTAACGAAAGAAGATGTGAGCTTTTTAGTTCCCCATCAGGCAAATATCCGTATCATGGAAGCTTCCAGGGAACGCCTTGGGCTGCCGGCTGAAAAGATGTCAAAAACGGTTGCTAAATATGGAAACAGTTCTGCTTCATCAATTCCTATTGCAATGGTAGAGGAATTGGAAGCAGGCAAGATAAAAGATGATGATGTTGTTGTTCTGGTAGGATTTGGCGGCGGTCTTACATGGGGTGCCATCGCACTTCGCTGGGGCCGATAAAAATAAAGCAAAGCTTCCATCAGCAGGCAGGTATCCCCCCCTATTAGGGGTGGCTGGGCGCTATGCTGAATTTCCCTTGAAGGGATCTTACTGTAAGTAATGTAATGAAACATATAAGATTCTAATTTTTACGCGGCAAACCGGATAAAGAGATTCAGGTTAGCTTGATGCAGCAGGCATATTCGACTGGCATACATTATCCGGGGCGGGCGCTTTATTATGAAAGGAGCAAGTTTTTATGAATAATCGTCGAGTGGTTGTCACGGGAATAGGTGCAGTAACACCTTTAGGAAATGATGCAGAAACTACATGGGCTAATATTGTGGATGGCAAAACGGGCATTGGCCCCCTGACACGATTAAATGCAGATGAATATCCTTCAAAAGTTGCAGCTGAAGTGAAGGACTTTGATATCGAGCAATATGTAGATAGAAAAGAAGCAAGAAAAATGGATCGCTTCACACACTATGCTATTGCGGCTTCCGTGATGGCTGTAAAGGATTCCAGTCTGGAAATCACAGATCAAAATGCCCCGCGTGTGGGTGTATGGATCGGTTCTGGAATCGGTGGTATGGAAACCTTTGAAAATCAGTTTGAAAATTTTCAAAAAAGAGGCTATAAACGTGTCAGCCCCTTCTTTGTTCCAATGATTATTCCTGATATGGCTGCAGGCCAGGTTTCTATTTTGCTTGGAGCAAAAGGAATGAATTCCTGTACTGTAACGGCTTGTGCAACTGGAACAAACTCAATTGGCGACGCTTTTAAGGTCATTCAGCGCGGAGATGCCGATGTAATGATCAGCGGAGGAGCAGAAGCACCTATAACAAAAATGTCTGTAGCAGGCTTCTGCTCAAATACTGCTCTTTCAACAAATCCGGATCCCCAAACAGCAAGCCGTCCATTCGACTTAAACAGAGATGGATTTGTTATCGGTGAAGGAGCAGGCATAGTTGTACTGGAAGAATTGGAGCATGCCTTGAGCCGCGGAGCCAAAATTTATGGCGAAGTGGTTGGCTACGGATCCACTGGAGATGCTTATCATATTACAGCTCCTGCTCCAGGCGGGGAAGGCGGCGCCCGTGCGATGAAAATGGCACTAAATGACGCTGGCATGAACCCTACTGACATTGATTATATCAATGCCCACGGTACAAGTACTGCATATAACGACAAGTATGAAACTATGGCGGTTAAAGAAGTATTTGGAAGCCATGCATATGACCTTGCTATAAGCTCTACCAAATCCATGACAGGCCACCTGCTTGGTGCTGCCGGAGGAGTAGAAGCCATTTTCTCTCTTCAAGCAATCAGAGACAGCATTCTTCCTCCGACAATCAATTTGGAGACAGCAGATCCAGAATGTGATCTGGATTATGTAGCAAACTCCGCTAGAAAAGCAGAGCTGAAAGCAGTAATGAGCAACTCATTAGGATTTGGAGGCCATAATGCAACACTGGTCTTCAAAAAGTACGAATAAACATAGCACATGCTCCTTTGTCAGGGAAACATAGAAAATGATTTTATCTTTCCAAAGCTTTTTTGGAACGTCTTATTTTCTGCTTAACGCAGGACGTGAAAAAAGGACCGAACTATAAAACGCAGTGTAATAATGCCTGAGACCTGTTTTTTTAAAGACAGGTCTTCAGGCATTTTTTAATGTGTTCTGTGAGGCGATTCCATTGTTAAGTCACGTTGATTGGAGTGTAAGGTGCGAGACTCCGCGGAATAGGTGAGACCGCAGGCGCAGCCGAAGGAGGTTCACCGCCCGCCCCGCGGAAAGCGGGCATCCTGTAACGGAAATCAGCCACCTTGTTCCATAGAAGCAAAGTTTATGAAAATAGCCTTTTTTTAAAAAAATTATTTAGTAATCCTTGCTCATTTTTTCAGGATGTTCATACGATACTGTATATGAAAATGAGGTGAGCTGTATGGGGATAGAAAACACAAACGAATGGCTGAGGGATGATTTTTTTAACCCGTCAGCAATTTGCGATCATTTCAAAGAACTCTTTATGGAACAAGATGCTAAAAAACTTTATCAATATCTTAAGAGCTACGGAATGTATTCACCTGGGCAAAAGTCCAAAAGAGATGCGGAGTCTCTGATGGATAATGATATCTGGGCAAAGGGAAAAAAAATCTTCAATAAATACAAAAAAAATTGGAACGGGCCTGATGTGCCTATTTATATTTTTCCCTTAAAACAGCCGGGATTTTTAGAAAGATCCATTGAAAATAAATCCGGTCTGGCATTTCCTGATAAAATGCTGTTATTTATCCATGCAGGAATAAAGGATAAAGAGCTAGAAGCGTTATTTATACACGAATATCATCATGTTTGCCGTCTTAACAAAATGGCCGGCCGTGAAGAAGAGCCAAACTTGCTTGATTCCATGATTATGGAAGGTCTTGCTGAGAATGCGGTGGCACACCATTTAGGAAAAGAATATTTGGCGGGCTGGACAGCGGTTCACAGCGAAGAAAAGCTGGAAGAATACTGGATCAGGTATGTTGAAAAACATATTTACGTAAAAAGACATGAAAAACTCCATGATTCCATTTTGCTCGGCCAAGGAAGATACCCTTCAATGCTTGGGTATTGCATGGGATACCATTTAGTGAAAAAGCAAAGCAAAATACCTTTCATGCAATCTTTCAGTATTTCTGCGGAAAAATTTCTGAATAATAAAGAGCTGTAAGCCTATACTCCGCCTATTAATAATTTGGGAAGATCAAATGGAATAATTTCTCTTTAGGATGCCTATACTGATGGACAAACAGATTATTGTAAGCGAGGGATGAATTCATGCTATATCTTCATGATGTTTGGGTTAATTGGTTTGAAGGAGAAGAAAATGGCTATAACATCTGCCATTTTCATGAATGGAGAAAAGATGATGGAATCGAGTTGCTTGATCAAGTTCCATTATTAAAAATTTCGGCAGCTTTGTTTAATTACATAGAAAATGATTTGGCGGAATTGCCGAAAACACTGCTTAATGATGTTTTCCAAAAAGCCTTCACTAGAAAAAACCATGAGAGAATCCAGATGGATTACTGTTTTGTCATTACAGATGGAACAGGCATACTTGCAGTGGATACAATTGGCTACCATATACCAATCAGGAAAAGCAGATTGATTCCGCGGCAGGAGCAAATTGTTTATGACATGATAGAAAACCACAGCGAATTAGATTACACATTCGGCGATTCACAAACATCAGCCAAGGAATATCATATATTATCTCCATCGCCACAGTTCATGAATGGGCTTACGAGGAAGGAAAGGCAGCTGAAACAGCTGCTGTTTATGGCATTGGACCAGCTTTTGACGGCAAAAAACACGGCTGAAATCCGTTATTGGTATACTGAATGGGCACCTGAGAAATATGCATTTATACAAGAAATGAACTTTGATCATGCCTGGCTGGGACTTTATGAAGAAATGAAGGATGGCTGGACAGATAAGCATTTAAACATATGCGAAAATCTTGTGAAGGGGCAGCCCTTTTTCGAGAAGCTATGGGAAATGGAAGTAGGAGACAGTCCGTCGATGCTTTAAATACATGAAAAAAGGGAGCAGCCTTATTAGAGGCTGTTCCCTTCCTTTTTATCTGCAGTTCAGACAGAAAACATACATTTTACCTTCTTTTTCTGCCCAGTCCCATTCCGTTCAGCATCTTTTTCATCATTCGATTTGCCTCGATATTTGCTTTTTCAGCACCTCTGTCAAGGATATCATCGAGCTCGGATGACTCAAGCAGCTCATAAAATCTTTCCTGGATAGGCTTTATTTCATTTAAAACGACTTCGGCAAGGCCGCTTTTGAAATCGCCATATCCTTTTCCTTCATACATACTCTCAATTTCACCGATTGTTTTATGGCTAAAAATAGAGTAGATGGATAGAAGGTTGGAAACACCCGGTTTGTTTTCTTTATCATATTTAACAATGCCTTCAGAATCGGTGACCGCGCTCTTGATTTTCTTCTCAATCTGTTTAGGGTCATCAAGCAATGTAATGGTAGCTTTCTTATTAGGGTCGGATTTGCTCATTTTCTTAAGCGGTTCCTGCAGGGACATAATCCGCGCCCCCACTTTTGGCAGGCTGATTTCAGGAATCTTAAGAATATCGCTGTACTTCTTATTGAACCGCTCTGCCAGATCTCTTGTCAGCTCGATATGCTGCTTTTGATCATCGCCAACAGGAACAATATCTGTATTATATAAAAGAATATCTGCGGCCATCAGAGGCGGATAAGTAAGCAGGCCGGAAGATACGCCTTCCTTGCCATGTGATTTATCCTTAAACTGTGTCATCCGCTCAAGCTCTCCTATATAAGAGATGCATTGCAGGAGCCATCCTGCCTGAGTATGCGCAGGCACTTCGGATTGGATAAAGATTGTGTTCTTTTCGGGATCAAGGCCAATTGCCAGATATAGGGCGGCAAGTTTCCTTGTGTTCTCCCTTAATTCAAGGCGGTCCTGAGGGACGGTGATGGCATGCTCGTCCACTATGCAAAAGTAGCAATCATATTCATTCTGTAATTCCACAAATTGCTTCAAGGCTCCTATATAATTGCCAAGCGTTACGGAACCTGTAGGCTGAATGCCTGAAAATATTCTCTTCAACTGCTAGTCACTCCTCTTAGAAACATCCGATGATTCTAATCAAGCATCGGGTTTATCTTTCATTTTAGTTGTATTTAGCTGCATTATCCAGTGATTTTTATGGAACACCCATTATATCAGGATAGACAAAAAAATGCAGAATCATAAGTAGTATATATATAGTGAAATCATCATGATTACGAGCAGCATCAATCCTGACAAAAGTGCAGGGCGCAAATCCATTGACACGATGCCTGATAGCCGCGGAATATCTTCCATTTCATCACCGCTTTCATACTTTGCCCTGAAGATCCTGCGAAAGCTATATGAAATACCGTCAAAAAAGCCCTTCTGTGTGACAAAGCCCAATATACCCATGAATAAAACGGCCCCGCCCACATAAAAAGACATATTAATAAAGTAAAGCAAAGATAAATCGCGATATACCGCAAAAATGAGCAGCAGTGTTAAAAGTAGCAAAATAAAAAAGAATGTCGCTGTTTTTTTCAAAATGGCTGACCCTCGCTCCAGTATTTTTTTCCTATCATTATATCAGAGAACAAAGAACGATAAAAAGAATAAAAATTATTCGAAAATAGAAATATACGTGTACAAACCAAAGGAAAAGACACATTGGAGTAAAATATGATAAATATAAAGACCTATTTCACTTTAGCGCTCTTACTCGTTAAAGGGTAATAATGTTAAAATATATAGAAGATTTTAGGAAATCAACCTGTAAAATAGCTATTTTTTAAAATATTATTACATTTTAATTAACTTTTTTAAAAAAGCTTATGTACAAAAATTTAAAAAATTGTATAATAATCTTTGTAAGAATTTTTAAAAAGAGGGGTGTCACGAATTCGAAAAAGTCAAAATTTTCTTTGCTTTTAGTTCTTACACTTGTATTTAGTTTGATTCTTGCTGCATGCAGCGGTAAAGACGATAATAATTCAAGTGATAAGGGCAAAGACAAAGGTGATGGCAAGGCAACAAGCTCGAAGTTAGCTTCTAAACAGGAAGCAAAGATTTTAGAGTCTTCTGAAATTCCAACTATGGATACTGCTCTTGCAGAAGGATCTACAAGCTTTACTTACATCAACAACGTAGGCGAAGGTTTATACCGCCTTGACCAAAAAAATAAGCCGGTTCCAGCTCTTTCAGACGGCGAGCCGCAAGTAAATGCTGATAAAACAGAATTTACATTCAAAATCAGAGATGCAAAATGGTCTAATGGAGATCCAATCACTGCACAGGACTTCGTTTTTGCATGGCAGCGTGCAATCGACCCTAAAACAGCTTCACCTTACGGACCATACATGATGGGCGGAAAAATCAAAGGAGCCCAGGAAATCACAGATGCAGCAGCAGCTAAGAAGCCTTACGATGTTAAGAAGCTTGGCGTAGTTGCTAAAGACGACAAAACACTGGTTGTTACTTTCGAACAGCCGATTCCATACTGGGAAGATTTATTCGCATTCCCGACTTTCTATCCTCAACAAGAGAAATTTGTTAAGGAAAAAGGCAAAAACTATGCAAGCAATAAAGATAACCTTCTATACAATGGACCATTTGTAATGACAAAATGGGACGGCCCTTCAGATACTGAGTGGGTACTTGAAAAGAACAAAAATTATTGGGATGCAGACAAAGTGAAGATGACCAAGCTTACATTCAACTCTGTTAAAGATTCTTCTGCAGCAGTCAATGCATTTGAAGCTGGCGAAGTTGATGTTACAGGAAAGCTTTCTTCAGACCTTGTTCCTCAATATGAAGGCGACAGCCGTTTGAACAACAAACTGGAAAAAACAGTTTTCTGGCTTAAGATGAATGAAAATGCAACTTCCGGCTTCAAGAATGAAAACATTCGCCGTGCAGTAGCACAAGCATTCAACAAAGATGATTATGCAGCAAGCATCCTGAATAACGGATCTATCCCTGCAAATGCTCAAATGCCAAAAGAATTCGTAACTGATCCTAATACAGGAAAAGACTGGCGCGAAGTGAACGGCGATTTGCTTAAGTTTGACAAAGATGCAGCAAAAGCTTCATGGGAAAAAGGCTTGAAAGAGCTAGGCAAGAAAAGCCTGACTCTGCGTTTCCTTGGCGATGACACAGAAAGTGCTAAGAAAACAGCTGAGTATTTCAAAAGCCAGCTTGAAACAAATCTTCCTGGTTTAACGATTAAAGTAGAAGCAGTTCCTTTCGCTGTCCGTCTAGAGCGCGACAACAAAATGGATTACGATATTCAAGTTGCAGGATGGGGACCGGATTTCCGCGATCCAATGACATTCTCTGACCTATTCGTTACTGGCGGAGGAAGCAACAGAATGGGATATTCCAACAAAGAATACGACAAGCTGATCACAAAAGCACGTACAGAGCTTGGCGGAAATCCTAATGAATACTACAAAACATTGTTAGAAGCTGAGAAAATCCTTATTGAAAAGGATGCAGCAATTGCACCAATCTATCAGCGTTCAAGCGCTATCCTTCAAGCTGCAAAAGTTAAAGACATTGCAAAGTATGATTACGGTCCGGATTATTGCTACAAATGGACTTATATCACACAAGAATAAGATATTAACAGCATTTTTCGTTTCTAAATAATGATAGTTTAGGAGTTGAAAAGAGAGTATATTCCAAGATATACTCTCTTTTTCCCTGTATGACAATTGTCGAAATATAGGGAAAATTAAAATTAAACAGGAGGTGCGCTTATGATCCGTTATTTATTGACAAGGGTTTTTTACATGATAGCGACACTGTTCATCATTGCGTCCGCAACCTTTTTTCTAATGAAGATCATTCCAGGAACACCATTTGCCAGTGCTGCTAAATTGCCGCCTGCACAGCTGGAAATCATGAAAACACAATATGGGCTTAACGATCCTGTCCCAGTGCAATATGCCAAATATATCGGCCACCTTGCACAGGGGAATTTGGGCACAGCTTTCCAATTTGGTAATACTCCGGTAACTGAATTGCTTTCTAAAAGAATAGGGCCATCTTTCCAGCTTGGAATTCAGGCAATGATTTTCGGTTCAATTGTCGGAATCATTCTTGGTGTATTGGCCGCCATTAAGCAAAATACATGGGTAGATTATTCAACGACCTTCCTGGCTGTTGCCGGAAAAGCGATTCCAAACTTTGTATTTGCAGGATTGCTTCAATATTTTGTAGCGCTAAAACTGGGATGGTTTCCTGTTCTTTTCTGGAAAGGGTTTGAGTATACGATTCTTCCAACAATAGCGCTCAGCATGTTTGTTATTGCCATTGCCGCCCGTTTCATGAGAACAGAAATGATTGAAGTTTTGGGATCGGATTATATTACGCTTGCCAAAGCGAAGGGCGCAAGCTTTTTCGATATTGCGTTCAAGCATGCATTAAGAAATGCGCTCATTCCAGTAGTAACAGTCCTTGGGCCATTAACAGCAGCCCTTATGACTGGTTCTCTTGTAGTTGAGCAGATTTTTGCAATACCAGGCATCGGGGAGCAGTTCGTTAAGTCGATCCAGGTTAATGATTATAATGTCATTATGGGAACAACTTTGCTGTTTGCTGCATTATTCGTTGTAATTATCTTAATTGTGGATATTTTATATGGAGTTATTGATCCTCGCATCAGGCTGTCAGGAGGTAAAAAATAATGGCTATAAAGAAAGAGAAAATTGCACCTGAAAGATTTGCTCCTGCTGTCATTGATTCTTCAGTGAGTGAAAATATCAATAAACCCAGCTTGAACTTTTGGCAGGATGCATGGCTGCGAGTTAAAAAGAATAAAGGGGCGGTCATCAGCCTTTATTTGATGATATTCCTGATCCTTATGGCATTTATCGGCCCTATGATCAGCGGAAGGGATGCTGACGCACAAAACGTCCGCTACCAAAACCTTCCTCCGAAAATTCAAGGCCTTGAAAATATAAGCTGGCTGCCTTTTGATGGTGTAAAAAAGAATCCAGCGGGCGTTGAAATGGATATGTATAAGCTAAAAAATGTAAAAGAATATTATTGGTTTGGTACAGATGTTCTTGGGCGCGATTTGTTCACAAGGATCTGGAAGGGTACTCAAACTTCCTTATATATTGCTTTTCTAGCAGCTTTGATTGATATGATCATAGGTGTTGCATATGGAGCCATTTCTGGCTACTTCGGAGGGAAGCTGGATAATACGATGCAGCGTATTACAGAAATATTATCTGGAGTTCCGACACTGATTGTCGTTATCTTGATGATCCTTGTTCTTGAGCCGGGCATTATTTCAATCACGGTGGCAATGAGCATCACCGGCTGGGTTGGTATGGCACGGGTAGTGCGTGCACAGGTGCTTAAGCTGAAAGAGCAGGAGTTCGTCCTTGCCTCCAGAACATTGGGGAATTCAAATGGAAAAATCATATCGAAGCATTTATTGCCTAACTTATCTGGTGTAATCATTATCAACACAATGTTTACGATTCCGAATGCAATTTTCTTCGAAGCATTTTTAAGCTTCATCGGATTAGGGCTGCAGGCACCAAAGGCTTCTCTTGGTACATTGATAAATGACGGATACAAGGTACTTCGCCTGCATCCTCATGAAATGATCATTCCAGCAATTGTTATCAGTTTAATAATGATTGCATTCAATATGATTGCAGATGGACTCCGAGATGCTTTGGATCCAAAAATGCGTGATTAAGAGAGTGGGGGAAATTCATGGAAAATATTTTGGAAGTTAAAGACTTAAACATATCTTTCCATACTTTCGCTGGTGAGGTACAAGCCATCCGCGGAGTAAACTTCAGTGTTAAAAAGGGTGAAACACTTGCGATTGTCGGCGAGTCCGGATCAGGCAAGTCTGTTACTACAAAAGCAATAATGCGGCTTCTGCCTCAAAACAACTCTGAAATCAAAAAGGGTGAAATTCTTTTTGACGGCAAAGATTTAGCCAAGCTATCTGATAAAAAAATGCAGAAAATCCGCGGTAAAGATATATCGATGATTTTCCAGGATCCTATGACATCTTTAAATCCAACCATTAAAATTGGAAAACAGATAATGGAACCGATCGTCAGACATCAAAAACTTTCGAAGGCGGCTGCAAAGCAGAGAGCAATTGAGCTTCTTAAACTGGTTGGGATTCCAAATGCCGAAGAGCGCTTTCAGCAATATCCTCATCAATTTTCTGGCGGTATGAGGCAGCGTGTGGTCATTGCCATTGCCCTTGCCTGCAATCCAAAGGTTTTAATAGCTGACGAACCAACGACAGCACTTGATGTAACCATTCAAGCGCAGATTCTCGAGCTTATGAAAGACCTGCAAAACAAGATTGACACGTCCATTATTTTCATTACCCATGATTTGGGTGTTGTAGCAAACGTGGCCGACCGTGTAGCTGTAATGTACGGCGGAAAGATTGTTGAAATCGGGACAGTGGATGAGATTTTTTACAACCCGAAGCATCCGTATACATGGGGATTGATCAGTTCCATGCCGAGCCTTGATTCCAAGGATGAAGAGCTGTATGCAATACCTGGAACACCTCCAAACCTGTTGTTCCCTCCTAAAGGAGATGCATTTGCGCCGAGGAACCAGTATGCTATGCAAATTGATTTAGAGGAACAGCCGCCAATGTTCAAGGTTTCTGATACACATTATGCAGCGACATGGCTTTTGCATCCAGATGCCCCTCATGTTGAACCGCCTGAGGCTGTTAAAAAACGCATGTCACAGTTTTCAGCAGAGCAGGAGGGTAAATAATGGAACAGCGTGAAAAATTGGTTGAAGTTAAACATTTAAAGCAATATTTCAATGTAGGAAAACCAAGTATGGTAAAAGCAATTGATGATGTTTCATTTGATATTTACAAAGGCGAGACATTCGGTCTTGTAGGAGAGTCCGGCTGCGGAAAATCAACCACTGGCAGAACGATCATCCGCCTTTATGATGCAACAGACGGAGAAGTCATATTTAATGGAAACAACGTTCACGGAAAAAAATCAAAAGCTCAGTTAAAAGACTTCAACCGCAAAATGCAAATGATATTCCAGGATCCTTATGCATCCTTAAACCCTCGTATGAAGGTATCTGATATTATCGCAGAGGGAATTGATATTCATGGACTAGCCAAGAATTCGAAAGAAAGATCGGAGCGGGTGTACAGCCTCCTTGAAACAGTCGGTCTAAACCGCGAGCATGCAAACCGCTATCCGCATGAATTTTCTGGAGGCCAGCGCCAGAGGATCGGAATTGCAAGAGCCTTGGCTGTTCAGCCTGAATTCATTATTGCGGATGAACCGATTTCCGCGCTGGATGTATCAATCCAGGCTCAGGTGGTCAACCTCCTTAAAAAGCTTCAAATCGAACACGGATTAACATATTTGTTCATAGCACATGACCTTTCGATGGTTAAGTATATTAGCGACCGCATCGGTGTCATGTATTTCGGCAAATTGGTTGAAGTAGCTCCAAGTGAAGATTTATACAGCCATGCCATCCATCCTTATACTCAATCGCTTCTTTCAGCAATTCCGCTTCCAGATCCTGAAAGCGAAAGAAAAAGAAAGCGTATTGTTTATAATTCGAAGGTACACAATTACTCAGAGGGTGAAGAACTGAAAATGAGGGAAATCCGGCCAGGGCATTTTGTATACTGCTCTGAAACAGAATATAAACAGTATAAAGCAATGCACTCTCAATAATGAAAAACGGTCTCCAGAAGAGGCCGTTTTTCATTTGCTGTTTTTTTCTCTTAAGGCCGAATATTGATTTTGACCAATGCTGATTGGGCAGGTTTTAGACTTATTCGGAAAAATAAGCGCCAGAAGTAAAAGAAAAAAAGTGAAATTATGCTTATTTTTGCCAAAATTGTGGTATTAGTTAATAAAGCTCTGTTTTCTTCCGAATGGTGCCATACGGCCTGGAAAGTTTAAAAGAGTAAAAGAGAGGAGGAATTTCATGCGCATGAAGAAAAAAACATTACTTGCAAGCTTATTATTAGCAAGTTCATTGCCGCTCTCTGTATATGCAGACGAGCCTGAAAATAGCGGCAATCTCGGGAAGAACGAGGTGTCTCTTGCTAAGAAAGAACTGCCGGATGCACTGTCGCGTTTTACATACAATTCCGGCCTGGATTTTAAATATCCGGATGCAGTCCGCGGCATTTATGTTACTGGATTTTCGGCGGGGGGATCAAGGTTCAAAAAGCTTGTTGATTTTGTTGATAAATCGGAATTGAATTCAATGGTCATCGATGTGAAAGACGATACAGGAAATATTACATATGAACCGGAAGATCATAATTCGCTGTATGCGAAAATTGGAAAGAATTACATAAGCAATCCCAAGAGCATGCTGAAGGTGCTTGAGAAAAAGAAAATCTATCCGATTGCAAGGGTCGTTGTATTTAAGGATTCTGTGCTTTCAAAAGCAAGGCCTGACTTATCCTATGTGGAAGGAAAGGAACTGTGGAAGAACGGAAGGGGAGAATCTTTTGTTAATCCCTTTTTGAAGGAAGTATGGGATTATAATGTCGGAATCGCCATTGAAGCAGCAAAAATGGGGTTTCAGGAAGTTCAATTCGATTACGTCCGTTTTCCTGAAGGGTTTGAAAAAAGGGATAAGACACTGAAATACAGCATGGGGCCATATAAGAATCTTAAGATGGATAACGCCCATAAAAGGGTGCAAGCGGTTACGGATTTTGTTAAATATGCGAGAGGGAAATTAAAGCCGTATGGAGTTAAGGTTTCTGCAGATATTTTCGGATATACAGCCACACTGCCTGAAGCACCGGGAATAGGACAAAATTTTTCTAAGATAGCAGAAAATGTGGATGTGATTTCCTCGATGGTTTATCCAAGCCATTGGACTTCGTATTTTGGCATTTCCAAACCTGACCTGCAGCCATATCAGCTGCTGAAAAAGTATGGAGAGCTGGAAAACAAAAAATTGGCAGCACTGAAAACTCCGCCTCAATCCAGACCGTGGATACAAGACTTCACTGCTTCTTATCTTGGAGCCGGGAATTATCAAAAATACGGCAAGAAACAGGTGGAAGACCAAATTCGGGCACTTAAAGACAGCGGAATTAAAGAATATCTGCTATGGAATGCGGGCAATACGTATACAGAAAATGTTGATTATACACCATAAAATATGTAAGCTCCGCTAAATGGGCTGATGTTTAGAATGAATAGGCGCAGGGTACTCATACTAATAACAGGGTCCAAAACTGCGCTGGAGGATCATAGAATTGGCCGCTTACGCATAAAAAGCTTGCCGCAGCATAAGAGGCAAGCGCCTGAAATTGCGGGGAAAAAGCATTACCGCTCTGCATCAATGCTTTTTCCTGCCCCCAACGCTCCGCCAGCCGCTTTGTATTCCTTCAGAACGGCTGGATATTTCCGTGCGCTGTTTTCCGCCAAAAAGCTTTTCTCCGATGCTGTTTGTCAAAACTCCATTAAAAGCAGTAATTCCTATTACTAACAGTGAAAAAATCACTAAATCAATAAGATAGCCAGTCATAACCTACCTCCTAAATTTAACTGCTTTACAATGCGGAATCATAATCCCCTTTAATTAACCCAATGGTACCGAATCAAAGATACTATATACCCATTGTATATAATCAGTATTAGGATGAAAAGGGAAAATTTACAACCATGAAAAGGCGAAAGGAGTATTTTTATGAATTGGTATGAAAAATTAAATCAGTACTTTCCTATACAGGAAATGAAATCAAGAGAGCATATGGAAACATTGCTGAATGAAAAGGCTTCTATTTACAAAAAGGATGAGGGGCCGAACCATGTTTTAATGTATGTGGAGACAGAGGACTTTATTTTCATCGATTACCTGTTTGTGTCAGGAAACAGCAGGGGGCAGGGTCTTGGGAAGAAACTTATTCAAATGCTGCAGGATAAACAAAAACCAATCCTGCTGGAAGTGGAACCTGCGAGTGACGAGGATCAAGATTCACAAAAAAGGCTTCGTTTTTATAAACGTGCAGGATTTATACATGCGTCTTCCATTTCTTATCGCAGGCGCTCTCTTGCAACAAATAAAATCAATGGTATGGAAATTTTATATTGGTCATCAAGTCCTGTAAATGAAAGCGAAATTTTTGAGGATATGAAAGTAGTTTACAAGGAAATCCATACGCATAAAGACCTTCAGTTTTACGGCAAAGAATACCAGCCGTCTGAGGAAGTATTGAAGCTTCAAAAAAGCGGCGATGAAGAAGATATACTTGAAGCAGTAAATTAAATGAAGGATGCAGAGATATAAATATCCCTTTGGTCCAGGCCGCTGATAATTTGCCCATATGGATATTTCAGGAAGGCATAAATGCTAAAAGCCGTACTTATTCGATATTGTTGGAATAAGCACGGCTTTTTTTATGTTTTTCTGCCAGCATCAGTTTTAGAAGAGACGTTTTAGACAAATCCCCTAATATAAAAGATAATAACAGCAGCTTTACTTAAAAGGGTTCCCGGCAACCTTGTGATAACAGCCCTTTAGACTGAGGATTAATATGTCTGCTGCTCTTATGCCTTCAGTACGTGTGCTTCATAATGCTTGGACTCCGAGCTGGTCTCTCTGTGCTGGGAGAAAAGATTTATTTTTACAGATAAAAAAGGATTTATGCAATAGGAAAGCGAAATTTTTTATAAAATGCCCTTTTATGCGTTTTAAAAATTATGGCAGCGGGTACATCATACATATACGATAAAAAATATTCTCGGAAAATTGGTGTTAATTGAGAAAATGTCCTTCATTTTATCAATGGAGACTAGATGAATTATTTTGACATTTCACTATTTTTAGCTAAGTGACCTGTTATACAGGAAAAAACACAGCAGTTTTCTATTTTAGATTAGTTCTATTCAATTCGAGATTTTTAGTGTATAATATTAATAGAAATTACTTAATTAAAGTTATTTCAAATTAAAAATGGAAATATAACTGATACATTAGATTTCCCATCATAGATCGCCGATTCTATACTTAGGGAGTGTGATTTTAACATGGTAACATTATATACATCACCGAGCTGTACTTCATGCAGAAAAGCCAAAGCGTGGCTGGAGGAGCATGAAATTGGTTATTCTGAAAGAAATATTTTCTCTGAACCATTATCAATAGAGGAAATTAAGGAAATTCTTCGCATGACGGAAGATGGAACGGATGAAATTATCTCAACAAGATCGAAAACGTTCCAGAAGCTTAATGTCAATTTAGAAGCCTTGCCTCTGCAAGAGTTATATAAAATCATCAAAGATAACCCTGGCTTGCTTAGAAGGCCAATTATATTAGATGAGAAGCGCCTGCAAGTCGGATATAACGAAGATGAAATCCGCCGGTTCTTGCCCCGGAAGGTCCGTACCTTCCAATTGCGTGAAGCACAGCGAATGGTTAACTAGAAAAATGGATGAGCCCTGTCACATAGTGATTGGGCTTTTATCTTTCTATGAAGCAGGCCAAAGTGCTGCCAGCATGACATAAACACATTTTGGTTTTGAATCATGTGATATGCTTTTTTAGCAAATTGCAGAGAATATCAGTGCCTTGCAAGTTAATTGATTTTTTTGTAAAATGAATGGACTATAGGCAAACAATTGTTTTTATTAATGTAAGCTTTTTTATTTCCCTTATTCATGCTTTTATCATAAAATGTAATAAAACTAGAATATTTTTTACCATCGTGCTGGTGGTTACAAAATTGGCTCGATGGGTAAAGATAATATAAAGAGCCTAAACAGCTCGGGGGTAATTATCCCTTCAAAATGTGACCAGAAGGGAGAGGGAGAATAGTGGAAATCGAACGAATTAATGATGATACAGTTAAGTTTTATATTTCATATATAGATATTGAAGAAAGAGGATTTGACCGGGAGGAGATCTGGTACAGCCGGGAACGAAGTGAAGAACTTTTCTGGGAAATGATGGATGAAGTTCATCAGGAAGAAGAGTTCATGATTGAAGGCCCGCTGTGGATCCAGGTGCAGGCGCTTGAAAAAGGGCTGGAAGTTCTGGTAACAAAAGCGCAGCTGACGAAGGATGGGCAGAAAATTGAACTTCCTTTAACAGATGAAAAAATGAAAGATCTTCCTGTGGATGAAAAAATTGAATCCCTGCTCGATCAGCATTTTCAGGGAAAGCAGCAGGAATACTCAACTGTCCAGTTTGAAGATGGATTTATTGAATTTATCACTGAATTTAAGGATTTTGAAGATTTAATTGCCCTCAGTAAACGAAGCGGATTAGATGGTTTAAATACAAAACTGTATGCCTACGGTGATAAATATTTTCTTTATATAGAATTTTCTGAAGAGGATATTGAAGAAGAGGAAATAGACAATATCCTGAGCATTCTTTTAGAGTATAGCGAGGAATCGCCGATTACAGTTCACATGCTTCAGGAGTATGGGAAAGTTGTAATGGAAAATGATGTTTTCGATACGGTCTATAAATACTTTTCTTGATTTAAAGCCGATTTCGTTTAGGAATCGGCTTTTTTTGCATTAGATTAAACTTTGCATGCACCTTAGATTGGGATAGCAGGCACTTTCAAGATGCACTTTTAGAAAATGGGCAGGTGTTTTTTATTGAAAAATACGTTTCGTGTCCTGCTGCTGGCATTAATTCTGGCAGGAATTTGGTTTGTATTCAGAAAAAGCTTGGACGGAGACATATTAAGCTACTTTAGCCTCTTATTGTCGATTTCTTTATTTATTATAGGATTTATCATCTTTCTTGAAAATAGGCATCCAGCCCAAACGTTGACCTGGCTGATTGTTTTTGGAGCATTTCCGCTTGTTGGCTTTATTTTTTATTTTTTGTTCGGCAGGAACTACAGGAAAGAAAAAATGTTCAGGAAAAAGTTCTTTTTAGATAAACAAGCTTATCAGAGCATTGCTGGTGAACCGGAGGCAATCGAGGAAAAAATCATGAGGATGGGTGATCATCAGCGGAATTTATTTAACTTGGCACACCGGATTGGCAACAGCCCAATCTCTTTTGCCACAGAAACCAGGATTTTGACCAATGGAGAGCAAACCTTCTCATCCATTATTGAGGAGCTGAAAAAAGCTGTACATCATATCCACATGGAATACTATATTGTCCGCCATGATAAGATTGGGTCTGAAATCAAGGATATACTGGTTGAGAAAGCAAAGGAAGGTGTTAAGGTCCGGTTTTTATATGATGCTGTAGGTTCTTGGAAGCTTTCAAGAACCTATATTCAGGAGCTTAAAAATGCTGGTGTAGAAACCGTGGCATTTGGCCCTGTACATTTGCCTTTTTTGAATAACAAATTTAATTTCCGGAATCACCGGAAAATTATTGTTATCGATGGATCTGTCGGATTCATGGGAGGATTGAATATCGGCGATGAATATTTAGGTAGGAACGAGCATTTTGGCTTTTGGAGGGACACCCACTTAATGGCCAAGGGAGAAGCAGTGCGCACGCTGCAGCTGATTTTTCTTCAGGATTGGTACTACAGCACTGACCGCAGTTTTTTAACAGACGAGTATATGTCTCCAAATCTTCCGATTGAAAATAGCCATGGCGGTGTACAGATGATTGCCGGTGGTCCTGATAATGAATGGACAGTCATTAAAAGCATTTTCTTTTCCATGATTACATCGGCAAAGGACTCTGTCTGGATTGCATCTCCTTATTTCATTCCAGATGAAGATATTTTTCAGGCGCTGAAAATTGCAGCTTTGAGCGGAATTGATGTCAGGCTGCTGGTTCCGAAAAATCCCGATAAGCGAATTGTGTATCATGCGTCCCGCTCCTATTTTCCGGAGCTGCTGGAGGCAGGGGTAAGGATATTTGAATATAAAAATGGCTTTATGCACAGCAAAATTGTAATTGTAGATAACGAACTTGCTTCGATAGGGACTGCTAATATGGATATGAGAAGCTTTCATCTGAATTTTGAAGTAAATGCTTTCCTGTATAGAACTAGAAGCACCCAAAAGCTCGTGAATGATTATCTGCAGGATATACTTGTTTCAAGAGAACTCCTTATCGAAACATTTTCGAAGAGAAACATCGGATTAAAATTAATCGAGTCAACTTCACGGCTGCTATCGCCCCTTTTATGAGCGGAAGGATGCAGGTAGCAGTAAAAAGCAAAATGAGCTTGAGGATTTCCTCAGGCTTTTTTTGTTAGACTCTATGCGTCAGTTCTTAAAGGAAGCTGTTCTGCAGCCATTTTCTGTTCTTGCACTGGTGCAGTTTAGAAGAATATATACAATGTTGAATACAAAATATGTTATAGTTTTGGTAATAACTGGGGGTGTATAGGTGAAAGTAATAGGAGGAATTTTACTGCTTTTGGACATTGTTTTCACTATTTATTGGCACTTTATGGTCTTAGCTATCGATGGATATGCAAGAGGTATTTCTTTTTATCAGTTCAAACTGGCATATGTTTTCAGTTTAATCATCGCTGTAATAGGGATCGTGCTGATTGTAAAGACAAAACAAGCTAATAAAAAAAGACCTGCAGAGGAAATGATGAAAGAGTTTATGGAAAATTCCCCGCCTAATATCAATAATATCAATCATTTTTGACTACCGCTTACTGCACTAAAGGTTTTTTAGTGCAATAAGTGAATATTAGAGGGGCCAATAAGGTTCCTTTTTTTACTGAGGCTATTTTTGTTTTCGTAAACTTTGTTGCTATGGAACAAGGGGTTGATTTCCGCTTCAGGATGCTCGCTTTCCGCGGGGCGGGAGGTGAGCATCCTCTGCTGCGCCTGCGGGTTCTCGCCTTCCCGCTAATCCCGCAGGAGTCTCGCACCTTACGCTCCAATCAACTTATTTAATAACGAGACGCCCCACAGAACTCATGAAAAAAACAACAATCTCTAAGAAAGGCTGTTTTCGTAAACTTTGTTGCTATGGAACAAGGGGTTGATTTCCGCTCCAGGAGGCTCGCTTTCCGCGGGGCGGAAGGTGAGCCTCCTCTGCTGCGCCTGCGGGTTCTCACCTTCCCGCTAATCCCGCAGGAGTCTCTCACCTTACGCTCCAATCAACCTTATTTAATAACGAGACCGCCTCACAGAACTCATTAAAAAACAACAATCCTTAAGAAAAGAGCCTTTACTAAAATCAACAGCGTTGTTTAACAGAGATTTTTGTTAAAAAAAGGGATTGAGCATGGTCAGGAAGAATGTATAGCAGGAAAGGGGGAGGAATATGCTGACTGCGAAAAAAAGGGACGGAACAATCGTTACGCTTCCTTATAAAATGACCAAACAGGCAATTCAGGATTGGAAACTGGGAGAAAGTTATTATTGCCCCTGCTGTGAAGCTCCGGTGATTTTAAAGGCCTCATTTTGCCCATAAACAAAACATAGAATGTGCCGCCACATCAGAGCCTGAGTCCCCTTATCATCTTGAAGGGAAAAGAAGCATTTTTGAATGGTGCAAAAGGCCGGGGCTAAGAGTATTTCTGGAATGCTACATTCCAGAAATCAAACAGAGAGCAGATATACTTATCTGCAGCAAGAAGAAAAGATACGCGATTGAATTTCAATGCTCGGTCATATCCGAGGATGAATTTATGAAAAGAACTGCTGCCTATGTCAGTCAGAATATAACACCCATTTGGATATTGGCCGAAAAGAATATCAGGAAAGCAGGCAGCTCCTCATTTTCTTTTTCTAGGTATCATTGGCTTTTTTTATGCAGTCCCCGCTGTAAACCCCTAATATTTACGTTCTGCCCCGTGACACAGCAATTTGGCCTGTTATATGGCATTATTCCTTTTTCGTCACGAACTGCTTTTGCAAAACACCAAAGTTATCCTCTAACTGAACTCTCTCCCCTTAAATTAATGGCTCCGATACCGGATTATCGCAGTTTAGTTGAACAATGGCGCATTAAGAGGCATTCCTGGTGCCTTAACAGCATATACACCGCAAAATCTTCACACCCCTTTCATCAATCTCTCTACCTGAACCGCCTGTCTGTATCCGCACTTCCTCCGGAAATCGGTTTGCCCGTTCCTTCTATGGAAATCATAGAAACGCCGGCTGTTTATTGGCAGGCCTGGCTTTATACAGATCTTCTTGCAAAGAAAGAAATCAATGAATGCATTCATATCGAGCACTTTGCCGAAGCCTTTTTGAAGCGGGTAAAAAGAGGGCATATTCGCTTAAGGAATCTGCCGCTAATTCCACAATCAGACTGCGATTACAAGGTGCCGTTAAGTCATTATGCCGGATTTCTTGCTAAAGCAGGCATCCTAAGGGAAAAAGGAAGCGGAATATTTAAGGTCAATAGAAAAATAAATATACCAAGGGACAGCGAAGAAAGCGTAATGATGGAGAAAGTGTTTTATGAGAAGTTCAAATCAATGATTTTAAAGAGGGAAATGGAGTAAACTAGAATGGAAGGTTATATTAGGAAAGAATTTATTTCGGATTTCGGACAAAAGCAGGATTTTTGCTCAAAATGGAGAATTAGTAAATAAAGATCCTGCTAAGGGATTGAAAGAAAAACAGGTGCTTTTAACAGAAATGGAGGACTTTTTTATGACACAGCAAACAAAAATAAGTACGCTTCCAGGACGCAGCGAGGTGGAAGCTGAACAAACCTGGAAACTTGAGGATATTTTTGCTACAGAAGAAGATTGGGAAGCTGCGTATGAAACAGTTAAAGAAGAATTGAAGAAAGCCGATGCTTTCAAAGGTACACTGGGAGAAAGTGCGAATAAGCTATTTGCTGCTCTGCAGTTCCAGGATAAAGTGTTTGAAAAGCTTGGGCAAGTATATGCATACTCTCATATGCGTTATGACCAGGATACAACGAATTCTTTTTATCAGGGAATGGATGACCGCGCAAAAACTCTATATGCACAGGCTGGAAGCGCATTTTCCTATATTGTGCCTGAGCTTTTGAGCTTAGATGAGGGCAAGGTAGAGCAATTCCTGAAAGAGAGCGAAGAGCTTAAGCTTTATGAGCATTCCCTTGAGGAAATCAATCTTCAGCGTCCGCATGTGCTATCTGCAGAACAAGAAGCACTTCTTGCTCAGGCTGCAGAAGTCTTCGATGCTTCTTCCAATACATTTGGCATGCTGAACAATGCGGACTTAACTTTCCCTGTCATCAAGGATGAAGAGGGGAATGAAGTGGAAATTACCCATGGCAGGTATATCCGTTTTCTTGAAAGCGAAGACCGCCGTGTAAGGGAAGATGCATTTAAAGGAGTTTATTCTACATATGATAAATTCAAGAATACATTCTCAAGTACACTGTCAGGCCAGGTAAAAGCACAGAACTTTACTGCGAAAGCACGAAATTATGATTCGGCACGCCATGCTGCATTAAGCAATAATAATATTCCTGAAAGTGTTTATGACAACCTGGTTCAGACAGTAAATGAACATCTGCCCCTTCTTCACAGATACATTGACTTAAGGAAAAAGGTGCTTGGGCTTGATGAGCTTCACATGTATGATCTTTTCACTCCGCTTGTTAAAGAAGTGAAAATGGAAGTTTCTTACGAAGAAGCAAAGGAGTACGTTCTAAAAGGTCTGCAGCCGCTTGGTGAAGAATATCTTGAAGTTCTGAAGGAAGGGTTTGAAAACCGCTGGGTTGATGTTCAGGAGAATAAAGGTAAAAGAAGCGGTGCCTATTCCTCTGGAGCATACGGCACAAATCCATATATCCTGATGAACTGGCAGAACAATGTAAATAATTTATTTACACTTGCCCACGAGTTTGGCCATTCTGTCCACAGCTACTATACAAGAAAAATGCAGCCATATCCTTATGGGAATTATTCGATTTTTGTTGCAGAAGTGGCATCCACCTGCAATGAAAATCTTTTGAACGATTATCTGCTCAAGACAATTGATGACGAGAAGAAAAGGATTTATTTATTGAATCATTATCTTGAAGGTTTCAGAGGCACTTTATTCCGCCAGACCATGTTTGCTGAATTTGAGCATATCATTCACACAAAAGCACAGAATGGGGAAGCCCTGACTGCAGATATGCTGACAAAAGAGTATTATGATCTCAATAAGAAGTACTTTGGAGAAAACATTGTTATCGATGAGGAAATTGGTTTGGAATGGGCAGGATTCCGCATTTCTACTACAATTATTACGTGTATCAATATGCAACGGGAATCAGTGCAGCAACTGCTCTTTCCAAGCAGATTCTTGAAGAAGGCAAACCGGCAGTAGACCGCTACATTGCATTCCTTCAATCCGGAAGTTCTGATTATCCAATTGAAGTCCTGAAGAAGGCTGGGGTCGATATGACCCAGGCAGAGCCTGTCAGGGAAGCTCTGAAAGTATTTGAGGAAAAACTGAATGAATTGGAATCACTTTTATCCTAAATATGAATAAAGAAGAGGGTGCTGTGGAAGCACCCTCTTCGGCTGTGTTTTCGTAAACTCTGCAGACGCTTGGCGATAATCGCCCCGCCTTTCATATTGGGGACAGCGGAAGCATCCTTATTGTTGATTATCTTTTATACTAAGCTTAAGCTAAAAGCCTTAAAATGCTGATGTTAGCGTTCTAAGGCTTTTTTGTTTACGGCTGTTTTCGTAAACTCTGCCTTTGGAACATGGCGGCTGATTTCCGCTCCAGAATACTCATATTCCGCGGGGCGGGCGGTGAGCCTGCTTAGCTGCGCCTTAGGGGTCTCACCAGTTCTGCTAATCTAAGCAGGAGTCTCGCACCTTACGCTCCAATAAAACCTGACTTGACAATGGGAACGCCTCACATAACAAATTAAAAAAACAACAATCTTTAAAAAAAGAGCTTTAAAAAAAGCCTGGCACCTAACGAGCTCAGCTTATTGGCTGGTATATAACAGTTAAAACCCTTTAAACCTTCTTCGGGAATTCATGCTTAATATAAGAAGAAACAGTGCTACAAATAAAACGCTGGAGCTTAAGTATAGAGGAATTAGATGCATGATGCCTAATAACTGGATGAACAGTGCACAAGGAAGAATCAAAAGCAAAATTAATATCTTCAAATTCAGCCACCCCGGAAATTTCATTTATTACAAGCTATGTCCAGACAGGGGTATTATTCTTGGTTTCTTTAAATATGACAATATTGTGAAGAAGTACACATACACCTTGAAACGAGTGCATAATATCTGATATATTACAGTAGTGAGGTTGATCACAGCAAACTTATACCCCTTTGTTTGATCGTGAAAAATTTCTCCCATCCCCTTTGTTCGTATAAATAGATAAAGAAGGCCCTGCTATTTTAGCAGGGTCTTCTTTCTTGTGCAGAGCAGGATGCAGAAAAAAGCCCCAAATCTAAAAGCAGCGGGCTTTCAGTTCGGGGGTGAGCAGTTTTCGGCTTCTTCTGAGTATTTCCAGAATATACCGTATTTTGCAGGAACCTTTTTTACTACCTGTTTTAAAACGAGCCTTTTCATTTCTTTTTCAACCTGTGATTTACTCATATTGTAAACCACTTCAATTTCCTTTGCGGCAACCAATTTGAAGACACGGATAAAACTCTCCAATGAAGGGGGATCTGCAGGAGCAGGCAGTTCAGTAAGCATTTCTTCAAGAATATGAACATATACGTCATAAGGATAAATGCCTGAAACCTTAATTCCTTCTTCATCGATGTTATGGTTAAAAAATACAAGTGATGGAATTTCCGTTACTTCCATCTCGGATGTGATCTTTAAGTCACATTGAAAGCCTTTTGCGGCACTCGAAGAATTTATATCTCTCTTAAATTCCTCGACATCTAAACCGACACTGCCTGCTATCTCAATCAGCACATCTATTTTTGAAATATCGCGTTTTTCAAGAAACAGTACTTCCTGCAGTTTTCTCAAAAAGCGTGCTGCCAGTAATCTGCCCTGCAGTTCAGCCGCTTTAATGGCAATGGAAGCACTGTAGGGAGAAACAATCGGGTTTTCCAGCCATAAATTGCCGTCGCATGACATGCCTGACCGGCTGGCTGTTTTTTCCCAAACCTGGGCAAGACTTTCATAGGATTTATTTTTTCCCGCGTTAAGAGTTGCCAATTTGCCGCTGATTACGTGTTTAATGCTGAATAGTTGGCCGTATTCAATGTGCAGTTTTTTAATTATTGGTTCAAGGGCCCAACATTCAGGACATAAGGGATCAACAAATACGTATATTTCTATGGGCTTTTTTCCTATACCATAACAATGCTGGGATTTTATCCACTCGGTAACATTGAAATTCGGTTTTTGAGAGCTCAAAAGTCTACTCCTTTCTCGTCCGTTTGTGCAGAATTAACCATATGCTGTGCGGTCAAGTAAAGACGATGGTAAAAAAATTCGCGGATGTCGCCATCAATTCCGGTTTCATCCATTGCTTCCCGCATGCAAGACAGCCAGGCTTCTGCACGGGTTTCTGTTATTTTAAATGGCATATGCCGAGCCCGGAGCATCGGATGGCCGTGTTCTGTTGTATAAAGCGGTGGCCCGCCTAAATATTGAGTCATGAACTGCTTTTGCTTGCGTACAGTTTCAGACAAATCATCAGGAAAAATGGGTATTAAATCCGGGTGTTTGCTTACTTTGGAGTAAAATACATCAATTAACCTGTGTAATAGCCCTTCTCCAATCAGTTCATAGGGTGTAGGGTTTCCTTGTGCCATGCGGATTACTCCTTTAAAGAAGAATGGATTTAATATGAATATTTTATCAAGTGACTTAGAATATCTCAAATTTTCAGCTTTGCCCCTCCAGCTCAAGTTAAGGAAAAGCTTAACAGCCAACTTTGTAAGCGTTTTCTAAATGGAGGTAAAAAAAAGCCAATGTACGTATATGATAGGCATTGCACTTCAGGAACAGAAGCACATCCATACTCATAAACGGCAAAGGCTTTTGTTTGCATGGTCAGCTTAAATAGCTGTTCATGATTTTCTGCACATAATTTTGTGTTTCCTTAAATGGAGGAATTCCGCCATGTTTATCCACGTTTCCCGGACCGGCATTATAAGCAGCTAAAGCAAGCTCCGTATTTCCGTTGTAGCGGTTCATCATTTGGCTCAGGTATTTGCTGCCGCCCATGATATTATCAGCTGGGTCAAAAATATTCTTTACGCCAAGTCCCTGTGCAGTGGAAGGCATGAGCTGCATTAGTCCTGAAGCGCCTGCCGCACTTGATGCGTTAGGGTTAAAACCTGACTCTTGGTTAATGACAGAATGAATCAGCTTCTCGGGAAGATTATAAAGAGAGGCTGCCTGGCTGATTATACCGCTGTAATCTCCCTTGGTGTCCGGTGCAGCATTTGCATTGGAAGATGCAAGTGAAACAGGGGGCATGGAAGGGGGCAAGGTAAGGGAAGGCTTGACAGCTGAGAGAGCTGGCATGTTTTCAATTGCATTAAATACTTCCCCTAAAGACTGCGAGGCATTCCCCTGTGATCCGCTGTCAAGGATGCCTGCGAGCATATCCCCAAAAGAACCTGAATCACTTGAATCAGATATGCTTTGTGAAGGGGCTAGGTTATTTAGCCCCTGCAGCTGAAGCATTAATTTAACATCTTGTATATTCACTGAATTCACCTCAGAAAGTTTATTCGCTCATTTTTTTTATTTTTTGAAGATAAAATCTCTTAACCTTATTTTCGGTCATTCTTTCAGGAATTTGAAGTGTTTCCAGGATACTGGTGAAAATTTCCTGTCCCTCGGATCTGCTTAACGCTTCATATTCCATTTCAAAATCCTCGGTGCCAAGATAATGGCTGTGATCTAGAACAAGCAGTCCGTTTTTATATGGACGTTCAAATCTGCTGGTTTTTAATGTGCCGAAGAATTCAATCTGTTGGGGATCTACATTTACTGAAATCAAGAGCTGCTGAATCTCCCCCTCCGGAAAGCCTTCCCCTTTTAGAAAAGCTTCTGCCTGCATTGGAGTGAGCTGCTGATTGGATTCCAGCAATCCATCACGTGCCGGCTGTTTTAATGTAAGCTCATGCTTTCCTTGTTTTAAACGAATCCGCAGTGCAGATTGCTGATTCTTCAGAGCAAAATCCGAAGTATCAAAATAGTGGTTTTCCTGAAGAATGAAATCACTTTCTTCAACATTAAAGTAGCTTGTTAATTTATTAAATTCCTCTTTAGAAAGCAAATTTTTAAACTCGATTTCTATATGCTGATCCATTGTATCCAATCCCTTCCCATTGCATCATATAATGCGGCGCCTAGCCTCTCGAGGCCTCAAGGCACAAGAGAATGAAAAACGAGCCGCTTTTAGTTTTTTCGCCAGCAGGCGCTAATGCTTTTTTATATTGGCTGTTTGCCAAAACCCTATTTGCTTCGCAAGCTGAACAGGCGCTTACGCTTTTTATATTATCCCTATTTTTTTTTGAAGAAGCAATCTTGATTTTTAGGATTCGTGTATGGGTTGTGATAAAATATATACGTTAACTGGGGAGGATGAATGATGAGAAAAACGATTATGGTACAAGATGCAAAAATATCTGATGGCACATTGCTGCTGTTTGCGGATGAAACCGCTAACTTAACTTCCTTGCATCCAAAAGAACAAATGCTGGTTGATTCCGATCATTTTGCATTTATTTACTTAACTGAAACTGATGAAGGATATACATACATTTCTTTGCATGAAGGAGTTTGGGCTCCGCTTAAATCCGCATGGGAGAAAAAAATGCCTGCTGTTGTCAAAGCAGGTGATAATACCCTCGAATTAAAGGGTATATATGAAGAACTGGAATACTTAATTGATAATATTAAAGGAAACAGCAACTATGGAGAAGAATTCTCTGGTAAGGTAGAAAAAACGTTTGCGATTTAACAGGCAGTGAATGTCATGCAGATTTAGAGCTTAAATCTGGAATGGCTGCCGTTAATGCCTGATTGGTTTCATAACAATCAGAGGCATAGGAGAAGTTATATTTTATACAGGTAAATATTACGGCAGCCGGCAAAAGCAGCGAGAAGCAGGTTTGACGATAGTCAGGGATTTAAACCCGGACTGCTGCTGAGCCTGCCATCCTGCCCGGCTGTGCAGGGATAGGCGGTGGCGGCTTATGGAACAATGGGAAGATTTTTTAGCTCCATATAAAAAAGCAGTGGATGAATTAAAAGTTAAATTAAAAGGAATGAGAGCGGAGTTTGAACGAAGTCATGTTCATTCGCCTATTGAATTTGTCACAGGCAGAGTAAAGCCGATTGTCAGCATTCTCGACAAGGCAATCCAAAAGAATATACCGCTTGATAAGCTATCTGAGGAAATGCAGGATATTGCAGGCCTTCGTATGATGTGCCAATTTGTTGAGGATATATCACAGGTGGTCGGGCTGCTCAGGGCCAGGAATGACTTTGAAATCATCGAAGAGAGAGATTACATATCGAACAAAAAGGCGAGCGGATACAGATCTTATCATGTTGTCATCTGTTATCCGGTTCAGACGATACACGGAGAAAAAAAGATCCTTGTTGAAATCCAAATAAGGACACTCGCCATGAATTTTTGGGCGACGATTGAACACTCGTTAAATTATAAATATCGCGGAGATTTTCCTGAGGATATTCAAATCCGGCTGAAAAGAGCATCTGAAGCAGCATTCCTGCTTGATGAAGAGATGTCAGAAATCAGACTGGAAATACAAGAAGCACAAAGGCTGTTTTCAAGGAAAAAGGATGGCCAGGAATTCTGAAGAATGCAGGAAGGAAAGGGAAGGGAGGATTATCATGAAATTTGCCATAACCTCTAAAGGGGATACAAAATCAAATACATTAATGAGTAAAATGCGAACCTATTTGCAGGATTTCAACCTTGAATATGATGAAGACCAGCCGGATATTGTAATCTCAGTCGGTGGCGATGGGACATTGCTGTATGCCTTTCACCGATATAAAAACCGGCTTGATAAGACGGCCTTTGTCGGTGTGCATACAGGCCATCTTGGATTTTATGCAGACTGGACGCCGGACGAGATTGAAAAGCTTGTCATTGCAGTGGCTAAAACTCCATTCCAGGTTGTTGAGTATCCTCTTTTGGAAGTGATAATCCGTTACCAGCATGGAGGCCGTGAATCAAGGTTCCTTGCGCTGAATGAATCCACTGTGAAATGTGTGGAAGGTACACTTGTCATGGATGTGGAAATTCGGGGGCAGCATTTCGAAACCTTCCGCGGAGATGGCTTGTGCCTTTCAACACCAACAGGAAGTACAGCTTATAATAAAGCTTTGGGCGGCGCGATCATCCATCCATCCTTTGATGCCATTCAATTTGCAGAAATGGCCTCAATCAATAACCGGGTATTTAGGACAATCGGATCTCCATTATTGCTTCCTGCGCACCATACCTGTATGCTGCGCCCGGTAAATAATGCGAATTTCCAGATCACTGTGGATCATCTTTCCCTGCTTCATCAGGACGTAAAGTCCATTCAATATCGCGTAGCAGATGAAAAAATACGTTTTGCACGGTTTCGTCCTTTTCCTTTTTGGAAGAGAGTACACGATTCATTCATTGCAAACTAAGGAGCTATGGCAAACTTCATGTCAAACAACAGCAGCAAACAGCATTTCACCTTAAGCTGGAGGGTGGAAAAAGGGCAGTCAGGAAAGCTGCTCCGCGAATTCTTATCAGGCCGGGATATTTCAAAAAGGGCTCTCACCGCCATTAAATTTGGCGGCGGGAGGATCCTGGTGAATGGCATTGAAGCAACTGTACGATATTCACTGCATGAGGGTGACCAGGTGGAAGTGCATTTTCCTCCTGAAGCCGGGAGTGAAGGATTAAAGGCTGAGAGACTGCCGCTTTCCATTAAATATGAAGATGATTATGTCATGGTTCTTGTCAAACCTCCTTACATGAATACAATCCCTTCACGTGAACATCCAGAGGGCAGCCTGGCAAACGCACTGGCTGGATATTATCAGGAAAAAGGGCTGTTATCTACCGTCCATGTTGTCACAAGGCTCGATCGGGATACATCAGGCCTTTTGCTTATTGCAAAACATCGGCATGTCCATCATTTATTTAGTGAACAGCAAAAAGCCGGTGGTGTAAAACGCACGTATGATGCCGTTGCAGAAGGGTCCATTTCCTGTGAGTCGGGCCGTATAGAGGCCCCTATCGGAAGAAATCCTGACAGCATCATCGAGAGAGAAGTGAGGGAGGACGGGCAATATGCCTGTACACTCTACCAGGTTATGGGCTATTATGACGGCTATTGCCATGTGAAGCTCAGGCTCTTAACCGGCCGCACCCATCAAATCAGGGTGCACCTTTCCCATCTTGGACATCCTCTCGCAGGGGACGATTTATATGGAGGAAGCCGCCAGGCCATTTTGCGCCAGGCACTTCATTGCAGTCAGCTGACTTTCTATCATCCATTCCTGGAGAAGGAACTGACATTTTCAGAACCGCTGCCGGAAGATATGAAAAAGCTGCTTGCCTCAATTAAAAGGCTATGAATATGTCTGAAAAAAGCGCTGGTAATTTTCAGTTATGATGCTACAAAACTTCTAAATAAAACAAAAAAGATTAATAGAGCACATGCAAAAAAACCTCCTGGGATGGTCTTACCAGGAGGTTTTTTGTTTAGTTATGTTCAGCCTACAGCGGGCTTGTCTTAATCAAAGGTACTGCGGAATTTTTCAGGAAGAAAAGGCATGGAAGATGGCACAGATACGGTTTCGAGCTCAGGATAGCGCAGGGCGGTTAATTTTCCGCCGAAAACGCAGCCTGTATCAATATTAAAGGTGTTGTGGATATGCCGCACCTCTTTAACCGGGGTATGGCCATAGACAATTAAGGGCTTTCCTTTATAGCTCTTCGCCCAGTCACGCCTTACCGGTGAGCCGTCAGGATGCTTTTCGCCTGAGATGTCTCCATAAAGGACAAAGGTTTTCACCTTATCTGATGTCTTACCAATATAATCTTCTTTTATGCCAGCATGTGCAATAATCAGAGAATTGCTGTCAGCAATCTGATATAGTGGTGACTGCTCATAAAGATCTATGAATTTCTTTCTGATTTTCTTTTGGCTCCTTGCGGGAAGGGCTTCATATTCTGCTACAGTGGTTTCGAGGCCATATGTAATCTGCACCTTGTTGCCCAAAAAGAAACGATAAAGCTTATTGCAATGATTTCCGGGCGAATACAAAGCCAGCTTATGTATAAGAACCAATTCATAAACAACTTCAATGACCTTCAGTGAATGTGGTCCGCGATCGGTCAAATCTCCAACAAATCCAAGAATCCTGCCATCCGGATGAACAGGGTATCCCTTTGACCAGTCATATCCCAGCTGTTTTGTGAGTGACTCAAATTCATCAAAACAGCCATGGATGTCTCCGATAATATCTATTTTCATAAAAACTCCCCCTAATGCTTCATTCACACGATACATTTATAGTACCACCATTGCTTTTAATAAAAACAGGCTATGTTTCTCATCATCTAGTATAGGCCATGAATGGGAATTTCATCCCGCAGCTTGTTTTAGCTCTTATAGGTTTTCAAAAGGAAAGAGGAAGGCACATGTACGGCAGGAATAAAAAACCCCCAAAGGTGTTTCTTTGCGCTGTTTTTTGTTATACTTGAATTAAGTACTAGGTACTAATGACTCGTAATAAATTGGAGGGCATGAGGCTATGACTCTTTCTTTAGAAGGTAAAACATTTGTAGTGATGGGTGTTGCAAATAAACGCAGTATCGCATGGGGAGTTGCACGTTCTCTTCATGAAGCTGGCGCAAAATTAATATTTACATATGGACGGGAACGCACGGAAAAAAGTGTGCGTGAGCTTGCTGCAACTCTTGATGGAGCATCTTCCCTGATTCTTCAATGCGATGTGTCAGAAGATCAGTCCATTGAACAATGCTTTAAAGAAATTAAGGAAAAAGCAGGAGTGATTCACGGGATTGCCCACTGTGTCGCTTTTGCCAATAAAGAAGAACTGAACGGCGATTATATGAATACAAACAGAGAAGGCTTTCTGCTTGCGCATAACATCAGTTCATATTCACTGACAGCAGTTGCGAAAGCAGCGCAAGGCCTGATGTCAGAAGGCGGATCTATCGTAACGATGAGCTATCTTGGCGGCGAGCGTGTTCTTCCGAATTATAATATTATGGGAGTGGCCAAGGCGTCACTTGAAGCAAGTGTAAAATACCTGGCAAACGATTTAGGTAAACATGGCATCCGAGTGAATGCCATTTCTGCAGGCCCTATCCGGACTCTATCAGCGAAAGGCGTAAGTGACTTTAACTCCATTCTGCGGAAAATTGAAGAGCAAGCTCCTCTTCGCCGCACAACAACTCCTGAAGAAGTAGGGGATACAGCCCTTTTCTTATTCAGCGCTCTTTCAAGAGGCATTACAGGTGAAAATATACATGTGGATTCAGGCTACCATGTAATGGGCTAATGATTTATGTCTGCAAAGAAGCGTCTCATATGAGGCGTTTTTTTTTTGTGGCAATGCACCCTTTCACCTTAACTTTACTCCTATTTGCTCCGTTTAAAATCACTGATATAATTTCTTCTGCCTGGAAGCATGCAATACCATACATAAATGCAAAAAAGAAAAATATATTGTACATAGACCGGAAAATGGTCCAATTATGAAGAGACCGGTGTTATTGATCTGTCTGGTTACCCAAAATGAATGTACATTAGTCCGATTTTATAAAGGGGGGAGCGGCTATTCATACTGTAAAGAAGCACTTTTTCTTAATTGACGGAGTCCGTTCGGTTAATGAGGTCATAAAAAAATCAGATAAGCAAAAATGCAGCATTCCAAGAGTAAGTATTAAAAATGCCCTTTCTCAGGAAATTCTGCTTGAAAAGCTTGCGAAATTGCCGGCCTTTGCCCCAAAGCCGGTATGCCGATTTACCTTCAATGGCAAAGCAGTAATTGGACGCCTGGAAAAAAGGAATGATTCTATATTGTTCATCAGGCACCAATTCGGCAGGAAAATGACAGAATATCCAGAGAGCCTGCTTGAAAGCATCAGCATACTGAAATATTAGGAGGCGGAATATGGCAGACAACAAGAAAGAAGGAGCATCGACTAAACCGCTATTTTATATCATCCAGCCAGATATTACAGAAGGCCCAAAGCCAAATATGCAGCAAGAGTACCGCTCTAAAAATAAAGAAAAGGAACATCCAAAGAAGGAAGAGAAAAAGGTCCTTGAAGAGGATGCGGTAAGCCGGAAAAAAGAAGATGAAGAAAGAAAACTTGAACAGGTGAAGGTGGAATTTGGCGTGTATGACGCCATGAAAGAAATAGAGGATGAGATAGAAGCGATTAAAACGGTAAAAGATCCCAAGCCTGCAGGAAATGCCGAGGCGATTAAAGAAATTAATGCAATCCTCGAAAAAGAATCAAATATGATTAAGAGGCTGATGAGCGGCGAAGAAGAAAAGGAACAGCCAGCAGAAGCATTGCCAGTATATCAGGAAGAGAGAATGGATCCCAAGGAATTGAAGAAGATGAAAGAACAGATAACGCGGGTATTGAAAACTCCCAAAGGATCGCCAAAGCCTTACTGTGAAGCCGTCATTCATGGAAGTAAAATCCGGTTTCAAATTATCGGCAAGCAGGACGGTGATGTGAAAATTAAAGTCGGCAGCTCGGTTCATGTTGTCAGCCTCCAGGATATTCGAGACTTCACCATTGTTTAAAGCATGATAAAACTCTCATGAAAGCGGTGAAGCTGATGTACCTCGAAACCATCCATCCTGCTGCCATTATTCTGCTCGGTTTGGCTTCCTTCCGGTTAACAAGGCTGATTGTGTATGATAAGATTACTGAATTTTTCCGGAGACCATTTTTTAATGAAATTGAGAAGGAAAACGAAGAAGGCGTTTCCGAGATTTACCTCCTGCCGAAAGATAAAGGGATGAAACGATGGGTTGGAGAACTGCTGAGCTGTTTTTGGTGTACGGGAATTTGGGTCAGCATATTTCTGTATGGGCTATACCTTCTTAAAAATCCCGCCGGCGACGCAGTGATCCTTGTCCTTTCCATAGCAGCCATCGGATCAGTGTTTGAAGTGGTAATCGCAAAGATAATGGGTGATTGAAAGGGACAAAGCTTTTTCCCGTTTCATATACTAACAATATAATTAAAAGGAGGCTTTGTGATGATCAGAAAACAACAGCCCATAAACATTGTGCAAAGACCTATTAAAAAAAGCCCGCCGGTAGCTGTAAAGAAAGGCTGCGGCTGCAATAAAGGAAGATAATAAAAGGGATGGGACCTTATCTTAATGGATAAGGTCTATTTTTTTTGCGGAAAATTAGAAATGAACAAACTGATTCTTTGTAATTTCCTTATCCTACCATTCATAAATTCTCTCTTCATAAAAGAAAATAGAGGTATAACCAAAATACGGGAAGTGAAAAAATGTTAACCTTCAGAGAAAAAGGAATAGGCAAATGGTTTTCTTTGCCTGTATTCATTCTTTTTATTATTCTTGCAGGCTGTTCAGGAGATGGCCAGAATAATGATGATTTGTCACTTGTTAAGAAAATCGATCCAGCTCCAATGGATATCATCAAAACTTCTAATGAAAATGATGATACCGCGAAAAGAGTGAAAAAAGAAGTAGCCGGCCATAAGTACATTTATGACGTGGTGACGGTCAAGCATGGAAAAACCATTATCGTCGCTTACAAGGTGAAGCATCTTCACAGGTTCCAGATGAAAAGTATCGAAAAACAGGTAACAGGAAAACTCAAGCAGAAATTTCCTGATCATCAATTCATCGTGTCGAGTGATTATAAGATTTTCCTTGAATCCGTGCGATTAAATGAAATGCTGCAAAAAGAAGATGTTCCAGAGAAAAAAGCCAAAAAGAAATTCCGGGAAATCGTTGAATTAAAGAAAGAGTTAACCTAAACGATCAGCAAATATGCTGTTAAAAAAAGGAGGAATCTGCTATGCTGCCTATGTTTTTTTGGGCATTTGTTGTAGGAGGAATCATTTGCGTTATCGGACAGCTTCTGTTCGATGTTGCCAAGCTTACTCCAGCTCACACGCTTAGTACACTAGTTGTTGCAGGTGCAATATTGGATGGCTTTGGCCTTTATGAGCCCCTCATTGATTTTGCAGGAGCCGGGGCAACGATTCCCATTACCTCATTCGGTAATTCTTTAGTGCATGGCGCGATGCAGGAATCAGCGCGGCATGGGCTTATCGGCGTGTTAACAGGCATGTTCGAAGTAACGAGCTCAGGTATTTCAGCCGCCATCATATTCGGATTCATCGGGGCACTGATTTTTAAACCTAAGGGCTGAGTGCACTGAGTGTATCTTTTTTGAAATAGGCTATATATCTATGGAGTTTGCCTATACACCTTGGGTTTCCTGTCATATGTTAGAAGGGAGAACCCAAAGTGAGGTGAAGCGGAATGTATGGATATGGATGGGGAGGATACGGACCAGGCTATGGTTATGGAGCAGGATACGGAGGAGGATATGGCTCTGGATTTGCTTTGATCGTTGTATTATTTATTCTCTTGATCATTGTGGGCGCTGCGCTATGCTAAGCTTTTTATTTAACGGAATAGGCGGCGCCTATTCCGTTAAAATAATAAATGAATTTTCTTGCTCATATGTTTTCTCAGCAAGTTCTCCGGTGTTTGGCCATTTTTCCTGCAGCGGCAGAAAAGGCTGAGACAAAGTTCTCTTCTGAAGGTGCATACCTCCGTATTTTCACGGGATGGTACCCGCTTTGGTTTATCTGGCGGGAAAAGCAAGGGATTTATCCATACAGCTTCATGCTTTCTACTTTTTTCGGCGGATGCGTTTTTACTAAATGGTTTTATTTTCAGTACGTTCCGAGCGTTATCGTTCAAATGAATGTTCACTTCATTCTGTTTAGCTTCAATCTTTGTTACAAAAGCAAGCGGGAAGGAAATTCTTTCAGTATCCGTTTCCACAACTGCTTCTGTTCTTGATACTTCCTTTAGCTCTCCAACCCGGCGTTCAATTTGCTTTGGCCTGCGGGAAAAAAACACAGCATTTCCTCCTGCCTATATAACTTTTACATATCATATGCAGATGTGCTCAGTTTGTTAAATACCTGTTTCCTCCTGCTGTAAAAACTCCTATGAACCATTTCCCCCCCGAGCGCATAGGATATTACAGAGAAGGAGGGCTTAGAGAATGGAAAATAACTTTTTTAAAAACATTGAAGGCAAAACCGGTGTAAATATGAAGGATGTTTTTGAACTGGCAAATTCTCTTCAGGGAGCTAACTTTAAAGATGAAGCGACAGTGCGGAGCGTAATCAAAAGGGTTTCTCAAATTGCGAAAAAGCCGGTAAATCAGGAAACAGAGGATAAAATTGTGGCAAGCATCGTAAAAGACGGAAACAAATTAGACTTTGGCACACTTGCCAATATGCTGAATAAAAAGTAAAACCTATTTGTACCTGAACCAAATGAAACAGGCGGGGAAAAACCCCCGCCTGTTTCTATTTTTTCAGCGCCTTTAAAAATCGTGAAGGATAGGCCGTTTTTCCGCGTCTTGTTTTTGGTACGGAAATGTACAGCTGTTCCTGTGCCCTGGTTGCTGCCACATAAAGCAGGCGCCGTTCTTCTTCCAGGGAGCTTTCATTTCCATTTCTGTATTCCTCAAGGGAAAAGTCATGAGGGAGGCTGCCGTCTACTGCCGCCAGAATATAAACGGTTTTATATTCAAGTCCCTTGGACCGGTGGATGGTTGTTAATTGGATGCTGTCTGTAAAATGCTTCGAAAGGTTTTTCACTTCTTTAATCATCGCTGTCATATGATCTGCATGTTCAATAAATTCGGCCAGCGTTTCAAAGCGTTTGGCGGCTACCCGCAAATCCCGTATATCATCGGAGGCCTTTTCAGCACTTCCATCATTGCCGCGCTTTTTTACAAAATCCTTAAAGCCCAAATCCTTTTCAATGATTTCTAAAGCAACAAGCGGAGAGACGGTTTTCAGTGAACGAATTTTTTTGGGCAGTGCTTTAAGCTTTTTTTCCTGAAAAGCATGTCCAGTTTTTACAAAAGAAAAGCTATCAATAAAATCGCAATCCTGCAAAATGGTCTGAGCCTTCATTTCCTGAAGGACGCTTTGCTTCAGGAAAAGGGAAGAAAGGACTTCACCTGCAGGCTTCGGATCTTGAGGTGTGAGGCTGAGGCGCATAAAAGCAAGCATACCTCGTACAAGTCTCCGTTCGTAAAAGCTCTCTGCATCCCTTTCAATCACAAAAGGAAGCGTCGATGAAGCGAGCCGCTCAAATATGGCCCTCGACATAGAATGGGTCCGGTAGAGAATCGCAAAATCCCCGGGACTTGCCCCGTTTTGAATTTTCTCCTGAATGTCCGTCACAATCATCGTTGCTTCAATTTCTTCATCATAAGGATAAAACATGACAGCAGGAGTGCCATCATTGTGCTGTGCGCTCATGGTTTTGCTCATACGGTGAAGGTTGCGTTTAATAATCCGGTTGGCTGCTGACACAATTTCGTGCGAAGAACGGTAATTTTCCGTGAGCTTCACCACTTTTGAACCAGGATAGTCTTTTTCAAAATTCAAGATGAAGGACGGATTGCTGCCGCGAAAAGAATAGATGGCCTGATCATCATCTCCTACGGCACAAATATTTTTTGTCTGCTTTGACAGGAGCTTGATCAGTTCGTATTGAACTTTATTAATATCCTGAAATTCATCCAGAAGAAAGTACTTGAATCTTTGCTGATATTTTTCGAGAATTTCCGGGTTATCTTTTAAGAATGAATAACACCCGGCGAGCATATCATCAAAATCATACCGGCCGTTATTTTCCTTATATTCTTCATAATGCTGATATAAAGCGGCGCAGGATTTTTCCCAGTCATCCCGAGGCTGGATGCCATCAGGGAAGATGAGGGAGTTTTTCCATAAGCCAATTTGCGCGATGGCATTTTCAAAGGAAAATTCCTTTTCATCAAGGGACATCTCCCGTGCAGCCATTTTCAGAATCTTCTCTTTTTCCCAGTCCCACTTGATTAAACGCTCACGCTGCCATTTATGAGGTTCATGAAAAATCAGGATTTTATAAAAAATACTGTGGAAAGTGCCGTTTACGAGCTGAGAAAGCACCCCTGAGGTGATATTAGGATACGTTAAAAGCCGGTGCTTCATTTCATTGGCCGCCTTGGCAGTAAAGGTGACAAGCATGATGCTCCTCGGATCGATTTTTTTAACTGTAAGCATATAGGCAGTCCGGACTGTCAGCACCCTGGTTTTGCCGCTTCCGGCACCTGAAAGCACAAGCAAGGGGCCTTCGGTTGCAGTGGCTGCGTCAGTCTGCTGCTTGTCCAGCACAATTTTCTGTTCGTTAAGCTGCTTAAAGAAGTCATCATTTATATCGGAGGAAACTGGCGGCTTGGAGCGATAGGCCGGGCTTCCTTTGACAATCTCGCTTTTCCAGTATGGAAGGTATTCTGTCTTGGTTTCTGCAATTGCCCTTGATTTTGGCAGCCTGAATCCTTCACCGGACTCTTCTTCCTGCTGGCTGTTTGTTTCATTGGCAGCTGCTGTTTCGCTTTCCGTTTCTGCAGCATCACAGCGCTGGGCCTTGGACGGATGGTAAAAGTGGGGAAGTTCATTAATTCCTATATAAAGACGCACAGGATTTCCGCATTGTCTGCAAAAAAGCTCGCCATTTTTGCTCTTTTCATAAAGCGGCTGCAGCTGATCAGGGGAGATGCGATTCAAATCAATTAAAGTATTGTGTAACATTGCTAATTTCATAGAAAAACCTCTAATCACATATGGAATACTACTCATAATCATAACAGAACATAATAGAAACAAAAAGAGCACGAAGAACATGTTTATCTTATCAGTATAAGTGGTATGTAAGTAAAAAATTGCGAAAACATATGAAGAAAAGAGGTGGAAGCAGATGGGATACATAATGCCAATTACTCACTATGAGTACATACAATATGCCAGCCGCACTGCTGCAGCAGAGGAAGAGCAGCCGATAAGAGCAGTAAGCGGAGTTGCCCCTGTAAGGCCGATTAACTTTTATGGTGAGCTTCAAAAGGAAATAGAAGGAAGTGCTGAAAAATCAGCTTCCCAAATCAGCAGCGAATCAAAAAATCTGCAGCTGCCGCATTTTGCCCATTACAAGAGCAGCGTCCCAAGGGAAATAATTGAACAAGCAGCGACAGAGATGACCGGCAAAGGCTGGTTTGTAAATCAGACGGTGTGATATCAGAATAAACATCAAAAGGACACATATGTGTCCTTTTTGATGGGAGTTTTACAGAATATCCAATTCTACGATTAAAGCGAGCAATAGCTGAAGAAGCAGCTGGATGTTAACGGCCACTTGAGCGTCAGTTGTGGTAACTTCAACATTTCTGGAGTTTTCAATGATTGTTTTTTGGCGAGTGATTTGGCTAATTTTAGAAGACTGAAGCAATTCCTGAGTGATTTGCTCTGCTCTGCTGCTGTCCGCGATGGAGATGCTGATTACCACCACGATGGCTGCCTGCAATGCTGCCTGCAGAGATAGTGCAGCCTTAACATCTGTAGACGTTACATTTACATCACAAGAATCTTTGATATAAACTAATTCCTCAGAAAGCTGAAGCTGTGTGCTGTTTTGAACAGCTTCTTGCTCTACGTCATTTCCGGAACCGCAAAACGCTGCCATTGGGTGCTCGTTGCGGTCATCCAGAGCGGACCACTTTCTTTCATGGCAGTTGCTGCTGCCGCTATTGCCTTTGCTTCTATAAACATCTTGATTCATATTTGATTATCCTCCTTTTATCTTACTTCCCTATTACTGTATGCTGTGCGTTTCACTATGTTTGGACGGATACCCTTGATTAATTCGTCTATTTTTAAATTTAATCTGAAAAATTTTCATGCAGCACCTATTTATCTCCTTCATAAATATTCGTGCGCGGGTTCACGTCTTTTTCTGTAATGCTGTTTTCGCTTTGCATCAGCTTGTTTGATTGTTCCTGGAGATACTTAAGGGTTTCCTTTAAATTTGCTTTTTCTTTCTCTGAAAGGTCATGCTTGCCCTTTTGGACTCCGTGTTTTCGAAGTGTACGCGAAACCAGTAATTCCATCAGTGCTTTTTGCGAATCTGTGACATTAAAGTCCTTTTCACTCATCTAAATCCCTCCTTACAGTTACTTATAAATAGACTATGACCCGGTTTGGGATTTGGCATTAGATATGAGTGGATTTTCTGAAATTTTTAAGTCAGTGGAGGGATTTCGAGGAAAATAGGGGAGGAAAGAGGGACAAAAAAATCCCGGCACACTGCATATACGACATGCAGTGTGCCGGGATTACCTTATATCTTCATTTTCATGGTGTGATGCGGAATGCCGGCATCGAGGAATTCTTCTGATACGACCTGATATCCGAGCTTTTCATAAAAAGGGATAGCGTGATTCTGGGCATTAAGCTTCAATTCATGAATGTTTTGCTTCTTTGCTTCATCATGGATGGCCGTCATGAGCATGGTGCCTGCACCTTTGCTTCGGACATCGGATAAAACACAGATCCGTTCAACCTTGCCCATACCGTCCACAAGACGGAAACGTCCAGCACCAATAGGGGAACCATGATCATCATATAAAACAAAATGCTTTGCTTCTTCTTCATACTGGTCGATTTCTTCTTCAGCCGGAACATTCTGCTCGTGTATAAACACTTTGGTCCGGACTGAATAGGCATCTTTCATTTCAGCTTGTGAATCTGCTTGTTTAACAATCACTTTCTTTATTCATCTCCTAACCGGAATGTTTCATATACAGTCCAGGCTCCATCATCCAGCTGATAAAGCAAATGGAACCGCTCGATTTCCTCTTCATGGGACAAATCGAGCATGCTCAGCTGGCCGAACACATCTGAATGTTCATCGTCTGACAGCTTTTGGCCGATTGTGATATGCGGCACGAAAGCATATTCGGATGTTTCAGGAGAAAAGGTATTCAATTCATTATGCAGGGCTTCAAGTTCAGCGGAATTTTCCACTTTAAAGTAAATCGTATTTGAAACCGGCTGGAAGGTGCTGGCTTTTAGCACCTTTAAAGAAAATGGCTGATATTTCTTAGCGATTTCTTTTAACTTTAATGCAATTGGCTTGATTTCTGAATCTGTTGCCTCAAATGCACCCTTAAGCGTGACGTGCGGAGGAATTAAGGCATAATGGGAATCATAGCGCTTCCGGTAAGAATTCGCTTTATCCTGAAGCTTTTTTGAAGGGAAAATGGCCACACCGTAATTCATAAAAATACCTCCTGGATCGACATGTATTTGTTTTGCGGCATGCAAGAACGCCAAGGCTTGACAGCCCGGTGACCGGCATGGAAGTGCAATGGCCCTTTGCGCAAAAATGAGGATATGGTATGTATCTGAACGCAAAGGAACATGTATTTGTTAGATATTATAACAAAATTTTCGGAAAACAGGGGGACGATTCTTTAAAACATTTTCCCCCTTAAAATAATTCTTTGAGGGCCCTCTTAAGGTCTGCCTGCCAGTATTTCCAGGTATGGCCTCCGTCAAATTCCTCGTAGCGATATGAAAAGCCCCGCTCTTTAAACACTTTGCTCAGTTTACGGTTAGGTTCAATGAAGTTCTGGATTTTTCCATCTGTTGTCGGTACCTCGGTTTCACCCGTTCCTGCAGCATGATACAGCTCAAGCAGATGTGGATCAGTGAAGCTTGCAACAGCATCCAAAACCGCGTCATTTACAAGAGGGGAGTGAAGCATCGCTTTTCCGAAGGTATGCGGATATTTCAGTGCAGCCATCAGCGAAACGGTGGCTCCGAGCGAATCCCCGATAAGGGCCCTGCCCATTCCGACCCCGTAGCCTGGAAGCTTTTTGTCTAAATATGGAACAAGCTCATGGGCCAGAAAACGGATGTAAGCAGCATTCTGTTCACCTTCGGGATGGTATTTGCTTCTCCGGTCATGAACATTACGGTATGGTATCCCGATGATAATGATATTTTCGATTTCTCCCTTATAAAGGAGTTCATCGGCCATCCTGCCGATTCTCCCCATTTGGAAATAATCCCGTCCATCCTGAGCGATGACCAGGGAATATTTATATAATGGAGAAAAATTTGCGGGATAATAAATCAGTAATTCTAACTCTTCCCCTAATTCCTTGCTTAAAAACATTTCTTCTTTTATCGTGCCTTTAGGTATTTCCATCACTTGCACCCTGCTTTCTAAAAAATGGCTGTAAGGGCTTACCACACCATTTTATCATAATGATGAAGGATTTTTCCTGCTTAACGATTGATGACTGGTTTTTATTATTTGGAGATCAGCAAATGACTCAATTCATACTAATAAAAAGGATAATAGGGATTAAGGATTCCCCAAAAAGAAAGGTCGGATTTTTTCAGACCTCTAATCAAGCTTTATATAGAGAACTGTTTCAAACTCAGATGTTTTTTGCTTTTTTTTGAAATAAAATTTTATCCATCCACAGATAATAGTTTTCTTCTTTATATAATAACATTTATGGGCTTATACCATAAATGGAACCACAAGATATGTCCATAGCCAGGAGATGGAAAATAACCTTTTTACTGGAATCTGATATGAAAGGAGACATTGAACGAGGGGGGAGAGAGACTAATGTTCTGTATAAAATTGCTGTATGGTTTGTAATAATAAATCCTAAGGACTATGGTCCAGGTAAATGAATGTTAATTATACGTAAAATACCAAAAAGAAAAAGGGAGCCCATAAATAAGGACTCCCCAATTTTTTGCGTCTAAGCAGAGGTATTAATAACCGCCGTAACCGTAACCTCCGCCGCCATAGCCTCCGCCGCCAAAACCGCCGGCACAACTGCAACCAACAATGATTAGGAGAATAAACAGAACAACCACAAAGGCAAAACCGCCTCCGCCGTAACCGCCAACTCCAGCTCCATCTGACATTTCAAATCCCCCTTTGATAACGGGAGGGTATTACATGGGTAGTGCTATAGTATGCGCGAATAAATAAAATGATACTTGAACTCTTTTTTATATAATTTTTGCTTCGGCCGGGACGCCAGACCATATGGGGTCATCACTTTGAATTCTATTGTGCACAGCGATATGGTTAGTTACATAGCATCTTTAATAATGGGGAGTTTAATTTGAAGGAGGTGGGGAAGTAATCCGATATTGCATTTATTAACCGGAATATTCGTAGTGCTGCTTGAAAATTCGAGAAGATAAGATATTGCTGATTTTAAATGTTCTTTTCGTTTTCCTGAGGAAACAATAGGCCCGAACATAATCCTCCGTGATATCCAGCACCTGAATCCTGCGCTGTGAAACCTGGCCCTTTTCTGATAAATAAATAATTTCGAGTACGCTGTCTTCTTTCAAGCTTCTCAATAAAGTGCTGTTCATCATTGTTCCCCCTTTTTATTTATTATATGAGAACAAATGTTCTTTATGCAAATGAAACATCTGGGAAATACAAAAAAATAAAAAAAGTTTATAACTTTTTCAGAAAAAGGGATTGACTTTTTCCCAGTAAAAACTATAATGAAAAATGTACTTTAATAAAACGATCTGTTAGCTCAGCTGGGAGAGCACAACCTTGACAGGGTTGGGGTCGGCGGTTCGATCCCGTCACAGGTCATCTTTTAAATAAAGCTCAAATCCTTTTATATCAAGGGTTTGGGCTTTATTTTGTTTATATTCCCCCACAAATTTAAGCGTAACTAAGGTGTTTGGTGCCATTTTGGTGCCGTAAAGATTTATTTTGTATTAGTTAATAGGATATCAATCTTATTTGCGGCATCTTCTTGCATGTTAGGAAGTATATGCGAGTAGATATCCATTGTTGTTTTGATATTGCTGTGACCCAGCCGCTCTGAAATAACTTTAACATGTACACCTTGAGAAAGAAGCAGAGTAGCATGAGTATGCCTAAGATCATGAAAACGAATAAGGGGTACAGCAGCTTCCTTTATGAGCTTATGGTATGTCTTCTTTAAATTATTGGGATTAACAGGGGTTCCTATGGACGTACATACGACAAGATCATAATCACTATAAGCACGTCCACAAGCAAGCTTTTCTTTTGCTAGTAAACGTTTCTGTTTCTTTAGTATCAGAATACTTTCGTTAGCCAGTTTAATACTCCTTACACCTGCCTCAGTTTTAGCCCCATTTAAGAAATACTTCCCATCCCCGCTCAATGTTTGATGTACATACAAAATACCTTTTTCAAGATCAACATCTTTCCAACGAAGCCCAAGAATTTCACCACGCCGCATGCCAGTAGTTAATGCAAGATGAAATGCTGGATAAAAACGGTGTTTTATAGCAACCTGCAAGAACTGGTTCATTTCTTCCATCTGCCATACCTTCATTTCCTTTTTTGTTATTTTAGGCAACTGCACTTTTACTATTGGATTAGAAGGAAGTAACTCCATATTTACCGCATGATCAAGAGCACTTTTAAGAATGTTATTAAGCTTCTTAATGGTTCCACTGGCGAGTCCGTCCTCTACTAAATCATTTACATAACTTTGCAGTAAGACAGGGGTTAGCTTTGATAGTTGCGTATTCCCCAAAATAGGAACTATTCGATTTTTTATGTAGCCTTTAGATAGGCTACACTAGGTTGGACAGAAAAATTAAGGTCAAGTAGACTACAGATACTATACTAGAGGAGAATCTACGATGACTAAAAAAGAACGCCGGACATTTACGGCGGAATTCAAGCAACAGATTGTTCAGCTTTACCAAGATGGAAAACCAAGAAAGGATCTGATTCGGGAATATGATCTTACGCCTTCTTCCTTAGATAAGTGGGTGAGTCAGAGCCTGAAGACCGGTTCATTCAAGGAAAAAGACAATCTATCACCAAACGAAAAAGAACTGATCCAACTACGCAAAGAAAACAAGCAGCTTCAAATGGAGAATGACATTTTAAAGCAAGCCGCGCTGATACTAGGACGAAAGTAAATGTGATCAAAAATAACCAGCACAAATACTCGATATCAGCAATGTGCAAAGTCCTCCAGCTTTCCAGAAGCACCTACTATTATGAAGCAAAAGAGAGAGCTTCCGAGGACGATTTGACATCCTCTGTCATCGACATCTTCCATAAAAACCGCCAGAACTACGGAACACGAAAAATCAAGGTTGAATTGAAAAAGCTTGGGTACCAGGTGTCCAGACGCCGGATTGGCCGGATCATGGATGAACAGGGACTTGTCTCAGCTTATACGGTCGCCCAATTCAAACCGCATAGCAAGAGCTGTAATGAATCCAATCAAAAGAACGAAGTCAATCGTGAATTCGACCAGGCAGAAGAGCTTGCGGTCGTGGTTAGTGATTTAACCTATGTAAGAGTCAATGGGAAATGGCAGTACATCTGTGTCTTTATTGATCTCTTTAATCGCGAAATCATTGGCTCCAGCACGGGACCGAATAAAGATGCGGCCTTGGTTTACCTGGCTTTATCATCCATCAACAGGGACCTTCGAAAGATTACATATTTTCATACGGATCGTGGCAGCGAATTCAAAAACAATTTGATTGACGACGCTTTGGAGACGTTCGGTATCATACGATTGTTGAGTATGAAGGGGTGTCCTTATGATAATGCAGTGGCAGAAGCAACGTTTAAAATCATCAAGACAGAGTTCGTTAAACGTCGCCATTTTACCAGTTTAGAAGAGTTAACAAGAGAGTTTCAGGATTATGTTCATTGGTTTAATCACATTCGAATTCACGGAACGTTAGGCTACATAAGCCCTATCGAGTATAAACTGGGACACCTTATAAAAACTGTCTAGTTTAGTGTTGACAATCCAGTTATTAAAGTGGTAATTGAGGGGGGGAGATACAAAGCAATACTTCCAGGCAGGAATACTGATTAAAATCCCAAATTCACCTCTCATTTTTCCAGGAAGAAACGTGACAAAAGTTTCTACGTATGATGGAGCAGAATCAACCTCAATAAACATCCTTTCAATGTAGGGAAGTACCTGATCATATAAGCCTTCAGCTATTCGGGAGTTTGAAACAATAAAGTCATTCAATTTAATTTCCTTATCTTTCATTCTTTATCCTCCTATATAGTTTAGGATGGGCGTATGAACGTTAACCATTTCGTGAGGACTCTTAGAGGTTACATACGAAGGGGTTTTTACTGTAACTCTATGTAACTATACTTTTTTCTTCTAGTAGTTAGTATTGGTTTTAATTTTAAAAAAGGAGGGCTTAGAATGGAAAATAGATGAAACGAAAGCTCTTGACAAATAAGGGATTGCAAATAGTAAAAAGTATGGAATACTATTAAAAAAAAGGCTCTGTTAAACTTTATTGTTGATTTTTTAGATATTTTTAGGGAACCCCCTATTTTATTGGTTTCCCTATACTGATAAGCAAAGTCCTTGTCGTTGACAAATTTATAGAACTGTCCCAATTATTTTCCAATTAGCTAATATAAGACAGATTACTATACCATTTTTAATTGCATTCACAATGATTCTATTGTATTTCGTTTCTTTTTCTTTATCGTCACTTCGGTACATTCGTAAGTTGATGTTTTGTGGAAACCTTTCAAAGAAACTAAAAACAATCCAAGCTAATATTCCAAAGACAGGAAGACCCAAAATGCTTTTTTTACTTTCCCATTGAGATACACCACCATCTGAGTCAAATCTCATTGGGATGTTATTCGGTAATGACGACCACTTCAAATAAATGAATAAAAAAATGACTATTATCGCAATTACCGACAGTAAATCAAAACATTTTTCAAATAGAGTCCTTTGAGTGTTTGCATTTAATCGGTTCGGCATTCAATAACCCCTTTCATTTAATTTACTTTCAATAGTGAAGTTCTTTTTATGCGTTGAGAATTGTATAGCATCTATTTGGGTGAATTTGGTTTATACCTTGAATTTTGATAATCGCAAACTGTCATATGTGTCCGTCATTTCAAATACAAATGATGATAATAGAAATTCTTTTATATGCTGTTTAGTGCTTTCGTTGCTACGACTATCGACAAATAAGAACCAAGCGAGGTAATTGTCGAGATACTTAGTAGCCACGCCTTTAAAACGGTCTATCCATTGTTTTAGACGGGAGTGGAGACCGTTGACATTTTGGATGTGATACAAGCCCTTAATAACGTGTTTGCCACCGTCTGATTTAATACGATAATGCTCTAATCCTTTTTCTTTAGCATAGGTTTTGTAAGCCCTCCAAGCATCGGTTACAATCACGTTTTCTTTGGACAGTTTAGAACCAATCAAGGCATCAACTTTCGGTTTTACAATACGCCCCATACAAGCAACTTTGGAGACAGTTGCTTTTGTTCGGTCTCTTGCAACGAGAACACATACCTGTTCGTGACTAATTCCTCTATGTTTGGATTTTCCGCCACGTTTGCGAGGTTTACGGTCTGTGATGCCTCGTTGTCCTTTTTGAGAGTACAGGAAATAGGTCTCGTCAATTTCAACGATACCTTCAAAATGTTCAATATCCATTTGTTTTAGGGCATTTAATAGTTTGTGCCTCCAATAAAAAAGTGTAACCCAAGTAACCCCTACGATTTCAGCCGATTTTCGCAGGGAATATCCTTTAAACATACAATCAACAAAGGTAATCCATTCGTTGCCTTTTCGGGTACGGTACAAGACGGTATTGGTTGTATCAGTAAAGGTTTTGCTACAAGCCTTGCAACGATAACGTTGGCGACCATTGTACTTCCCGAACCGAACAACGTGTTCTGATGTACAATGTGGGCATTCAAAACCTTCTTTGAAACGAGTTTCTCTCATTTCGTGGATTAATTGACCACCAGCAGAGGAAGAAGGTTCAACATAGCGTTTAACCCATTGGTAAACTTGTTCTTTTTTTGTATGTGGTAATTTGTCAATATGCTTTAACAAGTTGCTAAACGCTTTGCTCACCTTGATAGCCTCCACGAACACTTGTTCTTATGTTGATTATATCAAGAATTGGGACAGGTATCAAATATCAACATTTACCTTTAACAGAGCCAAAAAAAAAGAAAAAACAAGCTTGTGTACAAGTGTATGGTCATCTTCTAGAAAAATCAGAAGAATACGTTCTTAAGAAAAAGTCTGCTGTACTTTGTACAAGGTTCAATATGGGTGTTCTGGCTAAAGAAAATCTGTCTGAACCCTATGCACACGTTCCGTTTCCAGAAATGAAGAAGATACTTGAAAAAGCCGAATCTCTCAATAAAGAAGAGCATGGTTTACAAATGAAGTTAGTAAGTGAATTAGAACGATAAAATCCTACTTCCCTAAGTATGACAGGAAGTAGGATTTTTCGATTTTAGTACCCACAGTACAATAATTAAATCAAAACTTGAAAGTAGTCTGGGGAAATCGCATAATGTAATTAAGTTAAAAATACTTAAGGTGCGCCAACACCTTATGATTCTATCAACTTCTCACCAGACCATGAGGATCGATAACGAATTTTTTTGATGCCCCGTTATCAAATTCCGCATAGCCGCTCGGTGCTTCATCCAGAGAGATTAATGTCGCGTTAACCGCTTTGGCGATCTGCGCCCTGCCGCTCAAAATGGAATTCATCAGTTCCCTGTGATAGCTCATGACAGGTGTCTGCCCGGTAACAAATGTATGAGCCTTTGCCCAGCCTAACCCCAAACGGATCTTTAAGGTTCCGTGTTTGGCATCATCGTCAACCGCTCCCGGGTCTCCCGTTACATACAGTCCGGGAATTCCAAGTCTTCCGCCTGCTCTAGTGACATCCATTATAGAGTTCAATACGGCAGCTGGAGCCTCCTCGCCTGATCCTGCACCATGTCCATGTGCTTCAAAACCGACACAGTCCACAGCACAGTCCACTTCAGGTGCTCCCAGCAGCTGATCAATCTGCTCACCAAGATTGGCATGTTCACGTAAATTGACGGTTTCACAGCCAAAGCTGCGGGCCTGGGCCAAACGTTCTTCTATCAGATCCCCTACAATCACTCTGGATGCCCCTAATAGCTGGGCGGAATGGGCTGCTGCTAATCCAACAGGGCCGGCACCGGCTATGTAAACCGTAGATCCTGTCTTTACTCCAGCAGAAACTGCACCATGATAGCCTGTCGGGAATATATCAGACAGCATGGTCAAATCTAGGATCTTTTCCATAGCCTGATCTTTATCCGGAAACTTCAACAGCTGGAAATCTGCATATGGGACCATTACATATTCTGATTGTCCGCCAACCCAGCCTCCCATATCTACATATCCATAGGCTGAACCTGCCCGGTCCGGATTCACATTTTCACATACATGGGTATTCCGTTCTTTACAGCTTCTACAGCGTCCGCAAGCAATGTTAAAAGGAACAGAAACTAAATCTCCCTTTTTAATGAATTCAACATCGCTTCCTACCTCAATTACTTCTCCTGTGATTTCATGGCCTAGTACCAAGCCGCTTGGTGCTGTCGTCCTTCCTCTTACCATGTGCTGGTCGCTTCCACAGATGTTCGTTGTAACGACCTTTAAAATAACACCATGATTACACTTCCTGCCCACGTTCAACGGGTTCACTCCGGGGCCGTCCTGCAGAACCAAATCCGGATAACTTATATCCCTTACTCCCACCTCTCCTGGTTTCACATAGACTACCGCACGATTTCCAGCCATACAAAAATCACACTCCCAAAATGTATTGGTAAAGCCACATTTGTAAACGCTGTCATGTAGTCCCTATTATACTATTTATTTAGAGTTTATCAAATTAGAAGTTTTAGAACTGAATTGAGACATTAGTCTATCATTTTAGGAGAAAATTAGACTTTATATCAATAAAAGGGACCGTACATATTGTCCATATCAAATACGGTCCTTTTACTAAACAAAAATAATATGGCCCTTATATTGGCAGTTATTGATTTAAAGTACCTATTATTTGGTTGTCTTGCAGCCTTTGTTTTTTAGCTTTCCGGAAGTGGAACAATTCATAGAACGTCGGAATAACAATCAGTGTCAAAAGGGTGGAAACGATCAGCCCAAAAATTACGACTACGGCAAGCCCTTTTGAAACGAGATGTAAACTCATCGCTGATTCATGTGTAACCAAAGCCACCACAAGGGCTGAAGTTAAGAGGACTTTAAATAAAAATAGGCAGAGAAATAATCCCTGCCTAAACAATTATGATATAATCCATTAGTAAAATTATAGTTTCTCACCATTGCTTGCAATCACGTCTTTATACCAGAAGAAAGACTTTTTCTTTTTACGCTCTAATGTTCCACTGCCATCATCATGCTTGTCTACATAAATGAAACCATAACGTTTAGAGAACTCACCTGAAGACATACTTACCATATCGATACATCCCCAAGTTGTATAGCCCATTAGCTTCACTCCATCTTCAATGGCTTCACCCATCGCTTTAACATGTTCACGAAGATAATCAATCCGGTAGTCATCATTGATGGAGCCATCTTCCTCTACCTTATCATAGGCACCCAACCCATTTTCCACTATGAAGAGCGGGATTTGGTAACGGTCATATAGTTTATTAAGGGAAATTCGTAATCCAACTGGGTCAATTTCCCAGCCCCAATCACTAGCACTAAGGAATGGGTTCTTCACACCGCCAATAATATTTCCTTGTGAAGCTTCGTCATCTGTCTTCACCTTTTTCTCGGTTCTCGACATGTAATAACTAAAGCCGATATAATCAACCTTACCTTCTTTAATTAATTCTAAATCGCCATCTTGAATGTCTAATTCAATATTATGTTCTTTAAAGTAACGATTAATGAAAGCAGGGTACTCTCCGCGTACCTGTATATCTCCGCAGAAGTAGTTGAAAAGTTGTTCTTCCTGAAGGGAAAACATGATATTTTCCGGATTACTATCAAACGAATACACAGGCGCATAAAGAATCATACAGCCGATTTGGGAGCCAGGTATAATCTCATGGCACGCTTTTACTGCAATGGCACTAGCGACAAATTGATGATGGTACGCCTGGAAGGTTGGCTGATATTTATCCTCTGCTTTTTGAATCGAAAAACCAAGTCCTTGAATCGGCATCACCAGGCCGCTATTAATTTCATTAAAAGTCATCCAGTACTTTACTTTATTTTTGTAACGATTGAAGATAGCTTTAGCATATCTTTCAAAGAATGTTACAACTTGACGGTTTCGCCAGCCGCCATATTTCTTTACAAGGTGAAGCGGCATTTCATAGTGAGAAATGGTTACTACCGGCTCGATACCATACTTGTGCAGTTCATCAAACACACGATCATAGAAAGCTAACCCCTCTTCATTAGGCTCTAACTCATCACCTTTTGGGAAAATTCTTGTCCAGGCAATGGACATACGGAATGACTTAAAACCCATTTCCGCAAACAGAGCAATATCTTCTCTATAGCGGTGGTAGAAATCTATGGCTTCATGGTTTGGGTAGCTATATTTCTCCGGATGGATTTCAAAATCAAAACCAGGATTCAATAGTAAGTCATATCGCTTTTTTCCACCTGGAAGAACATCCGCAATATTTAATCCTTTATTTCCTTCCTTATATCCGCCTTCCATTTGATTGGCAGCAGTAGCTCCTCCCCACAAAAATCCTTCTGGAAATTGATAAGTTGTCATTGGGTTACCTCCTATTATTTTTCCATAGTAATTAGTATATGATATGTGTTTGGAATTAAATCTCTCAGCTTCATTTGGAATCGTAACTCTTTTTATAAAAATCGTAAATATGTTCTGCAAATCTTGTTGTTAATAACATTGGTAGTCATTTGTTTCAAAACTGTAACACTGTGTATCATCCGAAAATTATGTTAAAATAAATATCAACATTATTTTAGAAGGGATCGCCCACGTATGTTTTCAAATGAAATGATTGCATCATTCAATGAATTAGAAACTTCCTTATACAACTACATCATGCAAAACAGCGATAAAGTGGCCTATATGCGCATTCGTGAACTAGCCGATGAGACGCATGTTTCCACTGCAACGATTTTACGTTTTTGCAGAAAAATAAACTGTGAGGGATTTTCCGAATTTAAGGTCAAACTTAAACTCTATTTAGAAGAAAATAAAAATACGATGATTAAAAGTTCGCAACATTCTCTTGTTGAGTTCTTTGAACGGACATTAAAAGGAGATATAGAGGAAAAGATCAGGCAAGCTGCAAATATAGTTAACAAGGCAGATAATGTGATATTTTATGGGATTGGAAGCTCAGGAATCCTAGCGGAATATGGAGCGAGGTATTTCTCAAGCTTAGGTAAATTCTCGATGTATATTAAAGATCCTCATTTTCCAATTCACTCGAAATTGATGACCAATAGTGTAACCATGGCTTTATCTGTTTCAGGGGAAAATCCGTTTACTGTTACCCACCTGCATCAACTGAAACGAGAAGGCAGTATGGTTATTAGTATCACAAACAATAAACTATCTACCGTTGCTAAGATGTCTGATTTCAATATTTCCTACTATGTAACAGAAGAATTCATTGAAGAAGCGAATATTACGACACAAGTACCTGTTATTTATATTCTAGAAGCCATGGCTAGGGATATATATAAATTGAATCACTAAGGTTAGTGATATAGCATCAATACTGTGAATCCAAAATATTACTCCTTTCTATAAAAACACATCCTAATGCTTAGCATTGATGTTAAAAAAGCCCTGTATGACAGGGCAATTCTTTACTTGGACTAGTAGTGGAAAAGCTAAAAAAGTTATTTTCCATCGATACGTTGATGTTAGAAGGTGGAGGCTTTCTAAACGGCTCCTTTTTAAATGAAGGTTTAATTAATGAGTTGAGTTTGGTTTAGTCCCGATTGCAGATGCTGCATCTAACTCTGTGACACTATTTGAAACGAGTTCTCATCTAAATAAAACTCAACCAGTAAATTTCTTTTTGAAGGACATAGAAAAGCTGGAAGATGGTGGGCTATGGTTAAAGTATGTAACAAAACCAAAATTAATTACCTTTTTACTATAAGAGAAAGTGGGTCCTGAAAAGTGAAATATGAACAATTAAGCAATAGCACAATCTTTCCATTGGGACAAAAGGTTGATGCAAACTTTATTGGTGCTGCATACTTACAAATGGTGTATACCAATCCAACGCCACTTAATACTGCAATCGGTAATGTAACCTTTGCTCCAGGAGCCCGCAATAACTGGCACTCACACAAAGTCGGACAAGTTTTGTTAGTTACTGGTGGGGAAGGTTGGTATCAGGAAGAGGGAAAACCAGCTCGTTTACTCAAAACGGGGGATGTAGTCAACATTTCGCCGAATGTAAAATATTGGCATGGTGCCACAAAAGACAGTTGGTTTGTACACTTAGCGATGACACCAGGAGAAACAGAATGGTTAGAGCCTGTAGATGGTGAATGGTACAATAAATTATAATTGAAATTAGTATATAGAAAAGCCGATTTTCCAAAGGAGGAGTTCGGCTTTTTTTGCTTTAACTAGGTGAAGGTTTGTACTTAAACTAAAGGGTGCGTGTGCGGCCGAGCATAGGTCGTATCATATAGCGGGTGGGATTCCCGTCGAGTAAGAACTAGCCATTCGCTCGTAGCGAGTCTTGGAGGGCTAAAGGTAACTTTAGTCTTTAAGCGTAGACAGTTAGGTGGCGGGCCGAAAGCCAAATGGTTGAAGGGATTGAGCTCCATAATGTTAGTAAACCGAGAGGGTTGATGCGTTACGCACAGCAGAAAGCTACATTTTATCTTTCGATAAGGTGAGAAGGATAAAACCTCTCTGGAGTCAGAGACCTTGGCACGTTATACATTGATATGATACGGCAACTCGGGAGACCCTACCGGTCTTTTCTTTTTTTAGAAGAGTATGGTCAACAAGCGATAACAAGTAAGGAAACCAAATGCCGTGTAGGGAGTCGGATAGCAGCGTAGTACCAATGAAGTTGGGTAATGCCGATGGAGGGAAGGCTAGCTACCAGTTATCACCCTTACTAGGGACACATTTACTACACACAGAGGTAGGTATAATAAATGGAAACAAAACTACTAAGGATAGCAGAATTAGCAAAATCTGATACTAAAATGAAATTTACATCTCTTGTACATCTTTTAAATAAAGAAGCATTAGTCAAATGTCATCTTGAGCTACCCAATAAGAAGGCAACGGGGATTAACGGTACAACTAAAGAGCAATACGGTGAAAGTTTAGAAGAAAACATAGAGGATTTAGTAAGACTTAAAAGCAAAAGCTATCGTCCTGTTCCAGTAAGAAGAATGTATATTCCAAAGCTCAATTCAAACAAGAAAAGACCATTGGGAATACCGGAACATGAAGATAAAATTGTTCAAAAAGGCATTACAAAGATACTAAATAACATTTATGAAAATGACTTTCTAGATTGTTCCTTTTGGATTCGGCCCAAATCGTAACTGCCATGATGCTTTGAAAATACTGAACCACTATATTGAAAAGAGGTCAGTAAATTATGTAGTAGATGTAGATATTAAAGGATTCTTCGACAATGTTGACCACATATGGATGATGGAGTTCTTAAAACTGCGAATCGCTGACCCTAATCTACTAAGAATAATCGGTAGGTTTCTTAAAGGTGGGTATATGGAGGAAGGTAAGAAATACAAGACAGACAATGGCACACCGCAAGGTGGAGTAATATCTCCGATATTAGCCAATGTTTATCTCCATTATGTCCTCGGCCTGTGGTTTGAGAAAAGGGTTAGGAAACAGTGCAAGGGACAAGCATACATAGTGAGATATGCAGATGATTTTGTTTGTTGTTTTCAATATAAAAGTGAAGCCCAGCAATTCTTCCATTCTTTAAAGTTGAGATTAAAGAAATTTAATCTAGAAATAGCTGAGGATAAAACCAAAATTATTCCCTTCGGGCGGTTTGCGGAACAAAATGCAAATCAACAGGGGAGAAATAAACCTGCAACTTTTGATTTCCTTGGGTTTACTCACTATTGTGGGAAAAGTAAACAAGGGAAATTTCGAGTAAAACGGAAATCAAGCAGAAAGAAAGTACAAGGTAAACTAAAAGAAACGAAAGAATGGCTGAAGAGTAATAGAAGTAAAGACATTCATATGATTATGGATAGATTTAAACGCTCTCTAATAGGTTATTACAACTATTATTGCATCACTGATAATACCCAAAATGTTAACAACTTCAAAGACAAAATAGAAAAGTTATTGTTTAAATGGCTCAATAGAAGAAGCCAAAGGAAATCCTTTACTTGGGATAAATTCAGTCTATTTCTTAGTAAATATCCACTTCCATCACCAAAAATAAAAGTAAATATATACGATTTAAGAAAAGAGATTAGCTACATTCTGTAAACGATGACTAGGAGGAGCCGTGTGCATTAATAGTGCAAGCACGGTTCTGTGAGGGGGGTGGAGTCCAATTTACCGCAAGGTAGAAAGGCTCCCTTCTACTCGACTCGTATTATAGAGTTAACCAGTTTTTACTGGTTGCTCCTTTTTTTTATAGGACCTATTATTTAGGGCTGGGGAATATCCGCCAGCCCTTTCCTGCTTAATAATCATAATACAATTCTTCCGCCCGCTTCTTGTCCGTTCCCTTCAGATAAGACCATATATAGCGAGGGTTTATGACCATAACCCAATCCCCGAATTTATCAAACTTTCTGCTTGATGTGAGCATGCCAAAAGGGATGATGCCGAAAAGCTTTCGATTTACCAGCCCCCACATCATCAGCCGATGGGCAAAATCAGCGTCTTCGGCCATAAGCAATTCCTCATTGAATCCGTTAATGGCCACGAAATCTTTTCTGTAGCACCAGAAAATCCCAACTGCAATCAAACCATACTTGATTAGCATTGGAATGGATATGGCTGCAACAGATGTTAGAATCCCCAAAGACATACGGTCAAATAACCCGGATGTCCCGCCACCGATAAATAACCCGCTCGATAATAACAAATTCACTCTAGATAGGAATCCTTTAGACATTTTGGTATCTGCATCTATCGTAATCAGAATATCTCCAGTGGCAACTTTCGCCCCTGCATTTCTAATCTTTGAAAGATTTTTGTCCTTATTTTTGATCGTGATCGCATTATAGGATTTTGCGATCTCCTCCGTCCGATCTGTACACCGATTCAACACAACAATAATTTCAACCTGATCCTTATACCTCTTTGAAGCAGCTTTGATGGATTCCAGACACCCCGCTATATATTTTTCTTCATTGTGGGCAGGTATGATGATAGAAAACTTCTTATTCCTATTTTCCTGTGTCAATTTTCTCACCCTTTCTTTATATAATTCAAATTCAAAAAGTGCCAGCTTAGAAGATTGATTCTAATAACACTCAGTTATATAAAATATGAAAAAAGTGACGGATTGCTTGTACATTTTTCCTGTTTCTTATAAGAATGTTAGTGGATTCAAGAAATTTACAAATGAAGTTATATGAAAATATAGGAAAATGAGACGGAGTAAGTGGCATACATTTGGGAAACTGACGGATAAATCTTTATGTGTTCAATTGAATAGCTGGCTATGTATAAAAATGGAAAAAGTCTGTGTTTGTTAAGATAGTTTGGAATGTCCTGTGGATTCTAAAACAATGGGAGCTCGAACTCCAGTCATACTTTCGATGTCTTGAAGAAATAAAGAAAAGTTCTCTAATCCTTCGAGGGTATGTGTCACCTTAAAACTATATTTGTAACGCTTTTTCTTTTCCAAGTATGCTTGAACCTGACTTTCACTTTTGCGATATCCAGACCTACCACTGGATTCATTCCCTTAGCCCTTTTTACTGAAGGTATTATTAGTGAAAGGAAGAAAACAAGTAAGTTAGTGTTTTAATGTAAGCGTTTTCTGTTATAATTAAGGATGAACAATCGTCGCCATTATGCCATCCATGGATTATTCAACTATGTGCACCCTTTTTCTTTACAAACAAATTTTCATAGTACTGCGCATGAGGTTTATTTAGAATGGTGGTCTCGAAAGATTGAATATTCAAATAAATTTTCAAAAGGAGATGAGTCATTTGTTTTCTGCATTAACCCCACTGGACTGGTAACGTAGGGCGGTGAAATATTATCCGAATGTTATCGATGGAGAGAAGGAGTTTACGTATAAGGAGTTTGGAGAACGTACCGATCAGCTTTCGGTTGTCTTACATAAAGCAGGAATCCGAAAAGGTGACCATGTTGCGGTGATGTTGCCTAACACTCATTATATGTTGGAGAGCTTTTATGGTATCTGCCAAATGATCGCCTTAAAGCACTGTTTGGTATTCAAAATATTATAAATTTTCATAGAAAAGGGTAGATAGGGCCAAGAGTCCAAGAGACTTCATTTTTACTGGTACTCCAGAGGGTGGGGCATTAGGGATGGAAGAGAAACCTTGGGTACAACCCGGGGATGAAATTGTTGTCGAAGTGGAAGGGCATGGTACTTTATAGAATATTGTCGGGGAAAGAAAGCAACTCCAATCTAAATGAGGAGGAATGAAAGTGATTACTGTTAATGAAATTTATGAAGTTGAGATTGAAGCCAATATACCAATCGTTATGCGGGATGGGGTTACTTTACTGGCAGATATTTATTATCCGAAAGCGGATGGTGAATTTCCTGTTCTGCTTATGCGTTCCCCTTACGATAAATCACATTCTGAGTTCATGAGTTATCTGCATCCAGAGTGGTATGCCAGACAAGGTTTCATAGTAGTAACCCAGGATTCACGAGGGAAATATGCTTCGGAAGGTGAATTTAATCCTTTTCATTATGAGCGCCAGGACGGACTGGATACAATTAAATTTGTGAAGGATTTGCCAAGATCAAACGGGAAGGTTGGCATGTATGGCTTTTCTTATGTAGGAGCCACCCAATTGCATCCTGCTGTCGAAAATCCTGAGGGATTAACGGCGATTGCCCCGGCTTTTACCAATGACGGTTACTATGAAGATTGGTCTTATAAAAATGGTGCCACCCACTTAGCCTTCTTGCAATCCTGGTCAGCCTTTTTGTCATTGGATCAAGCGATGAGAAAAGGGAAGCCGGAAGCAGCCCGAAAATTAATGAAGATTAATACGACCATCAATGAAGAATACGATCATTTGCCGCTTACCGACCACCCGCTAATTGACTCTGATATTACTTCTTTCTATTATGAATGGCTCTCTCATCCGACATTCGACGAATATTGGAAAAAATGGCACTTGGGGGATAAATACAATCAATTGAATGTTCCTTCCCTGCATATTGGGGGATGGTATGATATTTTCATAGAAGGAACCATCAGGAATTACACCGGAATCTCCAAATTGAATAAAAATCAAAAGTTGGTGATTGGACCTTGGTATCATATGCCATGGACCAACTTTGTCGGTGACATTTATTTCGGGGAAGAAGCCAATAATGTCGTTGATGACATTCAGGTTCGCTGGTATGACTACTGGTTAAAAGGGAACGAGAACGGTATTATGGATGAACCGCCGGTATCCATATTCGTCATGGGTGAAAATAAATGGAGACAGGAACATGAATGGCCGTTAGCCAGAACACAATATACGCCTTATTATATACACAGCAAAGGAAGAGCGAACTCTGTTAATGGTGATGGATCGCTGGATCGCCAGACACCAAACCAGGAGATTCCAGACATTTATGTCTATAATCCGCTTGACCCAGTACCGAGTGTGGGAGGGCATAGCTGCTGCAATGCTGCCATAACCCCGATGGGCCCTAAGGATCAGCGAATTATCGAAGGACGCAACGATGTAATGGTTTATACATCTAATGTACTTACAGAAGATTTAGAGGTGACCGGACCGGTTGAGGCGATCATTTATGCATCATCCTCCGCTAACGATACTGATTTTACCGTTAAACTGGTAGATGTCCATCCAGATGGAAAAGCGATTAATCTACTAGAAGGAATTCAAAGGGCCAGCTATAGAGATTCAAATGAAGATCCAAGTCCAATTATTCCTGGGGAAATTTATGAATATCGCTTCCACGTAGGGAATACGAGCAACTTATTCAAACAGGGACATAGAATCCGTATTGAAATATCGAGCAGCAACTTCCCTGCATTTGACGCAAACCTAAATTCATTTAGAATAGACAAAGATGGAACATATGCAGATAGTAAGCTGGCTACTCAAAAAATATATCACGATGAGAGGCATCCAACTCAATTAATCCTGCCAATCATTCCAAGGTAAGTCATATGAACATTAAGCATTAATTTGAAAGACTTTATAGAAATATATTGAAAGAGAGTACGACAACTGCCTATTCCTAAAGTGAGGGCAGTTGTTTTTTGTTTGTTTCTTTTTTATCGAGTTGATAAATCAAAGGGTCCAACTATTCTTATTTAAGTCAGAAATAGCTGCACAAGCTAAGAAGAATTACACCAATGTGCCCAAAATGCAGAAGATACAATACCTATGACATAATCCCGGAAATTCCAAATCAGCTTGAGTTTCAATTACAAGCTGATGAGTTCACTCATGATACCTATTCAGTTGGAAATGCCAAGTATTATTGTATCGACTGTAATTATAAATGGAAAAAGTATAGAGGCAAGAAACCATATGAAAGAATTAGAGTAATATATTCAGAGGCAGGTGGATTTCCTGGCCCATATAGTCAGGTAAAAGTTGATTTAGCTGAAAAAAGAGTGGAACACCATACGGACTTTCCTTTCAACGACGGATCACCTGTTAACGATATTAGAGTGATAACAGAAGAGGACATAGAATCATTTCTAACTGAACTTCATAAATGCGATTTTGTTAATTGGGCAGAAGAATATAATGTTTTTGGACCAGTATTGGATGGGACTCATTGGAGTGTACGTATTGAATATGATACCCACTGCGAGATAAAAGTCGGAAGTATTCACTTCCCGCCGAAATGGACAAAATTTTGTAAAGCACTTTCTAGATTAAGTGGAAATGAGTTCTATTAGTCTATGGTTAATTAAACCTTTAATTTTATAAAATTTAATGATTGCTGGTGGTGGGTAAAGAAGGGCTACACTTTCGTTCAGATTATATTGCCAATCAAATTTATTTAATGCACAGAGCTCAATGATTCTAATATTATGTTTTTTTCAAAAATAATGAACAAATTTAGTTGTTTTGTTTAGCAATACACAAATTGCGTTCATTTAACAATTGAGAGTGCTTTCTTTCTGGTTATAATAGTTGTAGTTACACTATGCTATTTGGAAAGAGGGGACAAACAAATGGAATATGTAAAACTTGGGAATACCGGTCTGGATGTATCCAGGCTTTGCCTTGGCTGTATGGGTTTTGGTGTAGCAGAGAGATGGGTGCATCCCTGGGTTATAGGTGAGCAGGAATCACGTCCAATTATTAAAAAAGCTCTTGAGTTAGGTATTAATTTTTTTGATACAGCGAATGTATACAGTGACGGAACAAGCGAAGAAATTGTTGGGAAAATCCTGAAGGAATATGCCAATAGGGATGAAATTGTTATCGCTACTAAGGTTTACTTTCCTATGCATGAAGGCCCGAATGGCAAAGGTCTTTCCCGAAAGCATATTATGAGTGAAATTGATAAGAGTCTTAAACGGCTCGGAACAGATTATGTAGATTTGTACCAAATTCACCGGTGGGATTATAACACTCCTATCGAAGAAACAATGGAAGCATTGCATGATGTAGTGAAAGCTGGTAAGGCAAGGTACATTGGTGCTTCTGCAATGTTGGCCTGGCAGTTCCTAAAAGCAAACCATGTTGCTGAAAAAAATGGGTGGACCCGGTTTGTATCGATGCAGAATCATTTAAATCTTTTGTATCGTGAAGAGGAACGTGAAATGCTGCCGTTATGCAGGGAAGAAAAAATCAGTGTGATTCCGTATAGCCCGCTTGCATCAGGAAGATTGACACGTGATTGGGCTGAAACAACACATCGTTCCGAAACTGACCAAGTCCAGAAGTCTAAATATGATGCTACTGCAGATACGGACAGATTGATCGCGAAGCAGGTTGCTGAAATCGCTGAAAAACGCGGCGTACCCCGTGCTCAAATTGCACTTGCCTGGCTGCTCCAAAAGGAACCTGTAACAGCTCCAATTATTGGCGCTACAAAAATATCACATCTGGAAGATGCCGTACCAGCCCTTTCAATTAATCTATTACCTGAAGAAATAGCCTCTCTAGAGGATCCATATGTACCGCATCCATTAGTTGGTCCCTTAGTTTAGGCCAGCATCTGATATACATTGCGGTTTTAACATGTACCAGATAACATAGACTTTCCCTTAGGAGCAGTGTGCAGGCACTGCTCTGTTTTTTTATAAATTCCTATCCAATAAAATCCCTACTTGTTCCGCCATCACATGAGGCGGAACAGGCATTCCATTGTTAAACCACCATTCGACCAGCCCAACGTAAGAGGTGACAATAAATTGAAGAATAACCTCTTCATTTAATCCCTGGTTTTTACCTTTTTCTACATCAACTTCATCTTTAAATTCTTCGATGAGAAATTCAAGAAACTGACTGCGGAATGACGGGGCCCCTTTACTGGCAACCATCGTGGAAAAGAATAAATAATGATCTTTAAGATATTCGAACCAAGGAAGATTTGCGTCTACATAATCCATTTCAGATGCAGATTCACATATTTTCCGAAGTTCTTCAATATGTTCAGCAATGAGCTTATCCAGTAGATCATATTTATCCGTGTAATGAAGATAGATAGTTCCCCGGCTAACATTAGCCCTGTCGGAAATATCTTGTATCGTAATGTCATCGAAATTTTTTTCGGACATTAATTCAATAACGGCTTTTTTAATGGCTTCTTGGCTTTTGGCTATTCTTCTATCCACTTTAGGCATTGTGATGATCACCAAACTTTCATAAAGATATTTAACAATTTAATAATATTTGTTCATTACTTAACAAAGCGTGTTTATTTAACCATTGTAAGTGTTTTGTATCTGTTTATAATTATAGACAGGTGTTCATTAATTTATCAATGTTTATTATATAAACACTTTTGAAGTATGTTAATACAGAAAGGATGTTTTCTTTAATGTCTAATATTCAGGGTAAAGTTGTAATTATAACAGGTGCTTCTAGCGGGATTGGAGAAGCTGCTGCCAAAGAACTTGCGTCTAGAGGATCAAAGCTGGTATTGGCAGCTCGGCGTGAAGATCGCTTAAAGAAATTACAGGAAGAAATTCAAGGTATTGGCGGGCAGGCAATTTATAAAGTGACGGATGTTACCTCGCATGAACAAATGGAAGAATTGGCCCAGATTGCTCTTGATGAATTTGGGAAAATTGATGTCATGATTAACAATGCAGGCTTAATGCCGCTATCTCCTGTCTTTGAGAAAAAGATCAAAGAATGGGATACGATGATTGACGTGAACATCAAAGGCGTACTATATGGGATTGCTGCTGTACTTCCTTTTATGAGAGAAAGAAAAGAAGGACACATTATTAATATTTCTTCTGTAGCAGGACACTTAATTGGGCCGGCAGGTTCTGTCTACAGTGGTACCAAATTTGCTGTACGTGCAATTACCGAAGGTCTTCGTAAAGAAGAAGCGGTGAACAATATTCGTACAACCATCATATCACCGGGAGCGGTTGCTACTGAATTGCCAGAAACGATTTCGGGTGCGGAATTAAAATCTGGCATTGATGACTTTTACAAAGTTGCGATTCCAGCTGAGAGCATTGCTCGTGCAATTTCCTATACAATTGAAGAGCCATCTGATGTAGCAATAAATGAGATGATTATCCGCCCAACAATTCAAGAACTGTAAAACTTCCATCCAGCTGTCAAGGACAGCTGGATGTTTACCTTATTAAATAATGAAAGGGAGCGTTTAATTTGACTAATGTTTTAATTCTTGGAGCAAACGGCTCAATCGCCCGTGCTGCAATTGATTTATTCTTAAAAGAATCGGATGCACAATTAACGCTCTATCTGCGCAATTCAAGCAGACTAAAAAATATTGATCAAAGCCGTGTACGTGTAATCGAAGGCGATGTTTTGGATATAGAAAAACTAAAAGAAGCAATGATTGGCCAAGATGTTGTTTACGCAAATCTTGCTGGCAGTCTGGAAGAAATGGCAGAAACGGTTGTCGAGGCGATGAATGCTGCTGGCATTAAACGCCTGATTTGGATTAGCTCAATGGGGATTTATGAGGAAGTCCCAGGAGAGAAGTATAGAAGTATTTTAGATTCCTATCGAGATTCAGCAGCGATTATTGAAGCTTCAGTTCTCGACTATACAATTTTGAGACCCGGCTGGTTTACCAATAAAGATGAAATTGACTATGAGATAACTCAGAAAGGCGAACCATTCAAAGGGCACGATGTATCCCGTAAGAGTGTTGCTGACTTGGTTGTTAAATTAGCAGTGAAGCCAGGATTGGAAGTCCGCCGCAGCTTAGGGGTCAACAAACCGCTGTAATCTGGGGGATTATCCATACCGTATCTCTTGAAGCAATAAAAAAAATTTTATACAAGATAAAGTTGTCATAATAACAGGTGCATCCAGCGGGATTGGAGAAGCTGCTGCAAAAGAACTGGCATCTAAAGGTGCAAAGCTGGTGCTGGCTGCCCGCCGGGAAGAACGCTTAAAGAAACTGCAAGAAGAAATCAAAAACAATGGCGGACCCTTGGGATGACTGCTCTTGTTTACGGCATCGTTCACTCCGCTGACACCGGTTGGGGCAATCCTTTGACTGCAGGAGCACTTACAGCTGCAGTTCTGCTTCTGGCATTCTTCATTTTCAACGAGTCGCATGCAGAGCAGCCAATTATGCCGCTGCACCTGTTCGCTAGCAGCGAGCGAGTCGGAGCCTATTTAGGACGGATTCTTTTCCTTGGCGCGATGATGGGATTTTGGTTCTTCATTACTCAATTTCTTCAGGGTGTTTGCAATTATAGCCCTCTAGAGGCTGGGCTTGCCTTTCTTCCAATGACAGTGGCTAACTTCTTGATGGCAATCGCTGTGCCAAAATTCACACGCCGATTCGGCAACCCCCGGCTGCTTGCAGGCGGAGTCACCTTGACAATGATCGGGATACTGTGGCTTAGCCGCCTATCAGTCGACACTAGCTATATTACTGGAATCGCGCTGCCAATGATCCTTATTGGCATTGGACAAGGCGGCTCTCTCGGACCCTTAACCGTCTCAGGTATTAAGGGAGTTAGCGGAAAAGACTCTGGTGCCGCCTCTGGTTTGGTAAACGTTGCCCATCAGCTTGGCGGTTCTCTCGGACTTGGCATTCTAGTTACGGTATTTGCTTCAACAGGATCCGCCGTGCTTAATGGACGGGAGCTGCTTGCACACAGGATATCAGCCGCTCTGACTGGAAGCACAATAATGCTTGTATTTGCCATTATCGTCATCTTTACGTTAATTGTCCGGACCCGTAAGGTTTAGTTTTAGTCGGAGGATCATATAGCGGAGGTGCTTACAGAGCAAGTTTCTGATGCCTACCTAGCTTATTTGAAAGACCTGGGTATTTTTTTTGTTTTTGGCGGAAAAGAAATTTTAAATTTTACAGTAGTAGTGGAAAAGCTAAAAAAGTTATTTTCCATCGATGCTCTGTTAAAGCTCTGATATTAAGAATTGTTGGTAGTAACTAACGCTTCGGGAATTTCATATGAGGCTGCAAGTAAAAAAATGAGCGAAGATAAACAAAACATACTAGCAATTTATCAGCGGATTGATGACGCAATGGTTAATAAAGACACGGAGACATTGGATAAAATTCTTGATGCTGATTATGTATTAGTACACATGACTGGGTATCATCAAGGTAAGCAAGAATGGCTTGAGCAAATAGAAAATGAACAAATGAAATACTTTAAAATCATGCCTCGAAAAACAGCAATCACAATAGATGGTAATAGTGCTATTCTCGTTTGTGAGACTAAAATTGATGCTAGAATTTATGGTTTCAGAAACACATGGAGTATGAAAATGGAAATGCATTTTGAGAAACGCGGAGACAATTGGTATCCGGTAAATGCCATAGCAACAAGCAGATAAATACAGAGATAACAATACAAATTAACAGAGTGAAAAATTAAAAGAAAGCAGGAATTAAATATGATAAATGAACAGTTAGCAAACAGCACAATCTTCCCATTGGGACAAAAAGTTGAAGCGAACTTTATTGGAGATGCATACTTACAAATGGTGTTTACCGACCCAACTCCGCTTAATGCACCCATTGGCAATGTAACCTTTGCGCCGGGAGCCCGCAATAATTGGCACTCTCATAAAGCGGGACAAGTTTTGTTAGTCACCGGTGGCGAAGGATGGTATCAAGAAGAAGGAAAACCGGCGCAATTACTTAAAACAGGCGATGTGGTGAATATTCCGGCGTATGTAAAACATTGGCATGGAGCGACAAAAGACAGCTGGTTTGTACATTTAGCCATGACACCAGGAGAAACCGATTGGTTAGAGCCTGTAAATGATGAATGGTATAACACATTATAAAGCACACACAAGGGTCTTTGATTCGAGGTGTATTCCTTTAGTTTGTGAAGAGAAATATGATGCTTGAAGCGGACAATGCGGGACTGCTGCGGCAGCCCCATTTTTTTTTGGACTAGTATTACCAATCTGAGTTTTGATTGTTCGTTAGCTCAATTTCAAGATTAGTGCATCTTCTTGGAAAATTAACCCTCTTCTCGACGCAAGAGGACTGGCATTTAACAGGGCTTGATGAGTTTATGGTTTTCTCATGATTTTCCTTCAAGCGTTTGATATCTTCTTTAGGCGGTAAACCAAACATGCGGGAATATTCACGGCTGAATTGTGATGGACTCTCATATCCGACCCGGAATGCAGCATCAGCGGCATCCGATGATTCAGATAACAGCAAATGACGGGCTTCCTGCAATCTAAGTTGTTTTTGAAATTGAATCGGGCTCATAGCGGTTATCTCTTTAAAGTGCCGATGAAGCGAAGAAACACTCATATTCCCAATTTCAGCTAGTTCCTCAATCTTAAATGACTTTTCATAGTTATTCATGATGTGTTCAATCACATCACTGATTTGATTAGCAGAGCTTCCCTCTAATGCCATTTGTTTCAGCATCCCGCCATGTTCTCCTTGCAGAACTCTATAGATGATTTCTTTCAATATTAGAGGAGCAAGTACCGGGATATCCTTCTGATTATTTAGGAGCCGCGCTAACCTAATTACCGCGTCCATTAGTGATGGCTCTATTTTGCTGACATACATGCCTCTCTTGGGATTTTCCTTCTTTACTCCCATTTCAGTTTCATGCAACACCTCTAAAATTTGACTTGGTGTAAATTCAATTTTCAGAGCCAGGTACGGATTCTGTGAAGAGGCTTCTGTCACTTGTCCGGATATTGGGAGCTTAACGGATGCAACAAGGTAATCGGCAGGGCCGTACTGAAAACGCTCCTGTGACAGCATTACCTCCTTCATTCCTTGAACGACAATGCATAAGGAAGGCTTGTATATTCCGTAATTTGGTCCAGTTTCATTAGAGTAACGGGAGAAAATTAAATACGGAATAGCAGTCATGTTAGAACCGTCCTTTCCTATGTGATCCTCTATGATTTTGGCGAGTTCAACTCTTTGTCTATAGAATTGTTCAAACATACAATCCTCCTTGGTTTGCTTCATCATGGGTCCATTATAGTGCTAATTCATATTTAACGTAAATGGCTGTGAGAGGATTGTGCAATCATTTGACAGGATTGTGATACCTGGTGTGATTTCATTTAATGCATAATATGGATATAAGTTATCGCACATCTTATTTTCAACTTAAGAATTTCAAATTATAGATAAGGGAGAGATAGAATACCATGAATAACACATCGGAAATATACATGCTAACTCTCATCAGCTTCGGATAAAGTCAATGCTGCTGCCGGCGTATAGTATCTGCTTAACACTGTTTTAGCACTCTAACCCATAGGCACGCCTGTGTTCATGGTGGCGGGCAAAAATGAATCGGCGCAAGCATTTTTCTATACGAGGAGGGGGTATTATGAAAGTATTGATTTTAGGTGCAGCAGGTCAAATAGCTCGTATGCTAAGAAAAGAATTGTTCAATGAAACTGTCCATTCAATTGTACTTTATGCCAGAGACAGTCATAAGCGTTTAACCATTAATGATGATAACCGGGAAGTTATCTTTGACGGTGATTTTAAAGACAAAGAGAAACTGCTCAATGCTATGAGGGATGCTGACCTTGTATATATAAACGACATGGGTGACGATAAATCAACAAAAACAATCATTGATGCCTTGTATGATGCAGGAGTACGGAGAGTAATAGCGGCATCGGTTCTTGGAATTTACGATGAAATGCCCGGAGCTTTCGGTAAGTGGAATAAGCGCTGATTGGCGGAAGTCCTCGAATGCATTCTCAGATTGAATCAGCACGGATATTAGAAAATTCTAATCTGGATTATACTCTTTTAAGACTGACATGGCTTTACAACCAAGCTGATAATACAAAATATATGATTACCCAAAAAGGGGAACCATTTAAAGGTGCGCAAGTAACACGTCAAGCGGTCACTCAATTAATAATTGATATTATCGAAGAAAAAAGTGATAAATATCTTCAAACTAGTCTAGGGGTGAGTGAACCGGATACAGATTGGGCGAAGCCGTCATTTTATTAAGATAAGAATTTGAGAGGGTATAACCTATCATTATTAAAAAGGCTTTGTTAAAATAATAATGTTTATTTATTAGTCAACTAGAGAGATTTTTTTAATTAATATGGTAAAATTGTCCTGTGTTAGGAAAATATAGGGGGTATATTATGGGTGATATAGTTTGGGGTAGTCCAGCTAGTTTGTTTTGTTTAGGTTTTTTCTTAGCTGGGTTAGGAGTTTTTATTAAATTATCAAGATTTACAGGGAAATAGCATAAGTAATTTAACCATGATAGATAAAAACATCAAATAGCAGCCAATAGATGGCTGCTATTTTCATAATCTATAGAAAAGACGTAAATATCAATAATAAACTTTAACAGAGCCATTAAAAAAGAAAGGAAGACAAAATATGCAAAAGCGAAAGTTAGGGAATAGCGGCTTAGAAGTTTCTGCTATAGGTCTTGGCTGTATGGGAATGAGTCATGGTTATGGTCCGCCATCGGACAAGAAAGAGATGATTTCGCTGATTCATGCAGCCATTGATCAAGGCGTGACTTTCTTCGACACCGCCGAAGTTTATGGTCCATATGTGAATGAGGAGCTGGTTGGTGAAGCTTAAACCTTTCAAGGGAAAAGTGGTCATTGCCACTAAATTCGGTATCCACATGGAAAATGGCAAGCAGGTGCTTGACAGCAAGCCAGAAACAATTAGGCAGTCGGTCGAAGGCTCGCTCAAACGCTTAAAGATTGATACCATAGACCGCTACTATCAGCATCGTGTTGACCCAAATGTCTCAATTGAAGAAGTCGCTGGAGTAGTACAAGACCTAATTAGGGAGGGTAAGGTAAAACACTGGGGACTTTCTGAAGCAGGTGTAGAAACGATTCGCCGTGCACATGCAGTTTTGCCTTTGACTGCGATTCAAAGTGAATACTCCATGATGTGGAGAAGTCCTGAAGAACAACTTCTGCCTGCCCTTGAAGAACTTGGAATAGGATTTGTGCCGTTCAGTCCTCTGGGCAAAGGCTTCCTTACTGGGAAAATTGATAAAAATGCAACATTTGACAGCACCGATTTTCGCAGTATTGTTCCTCGCTTCAAGCCGGAAAATATAGAAGCTAATCAGATATTGGTCGAACTTATAAAGAAGATTGCAGTAGAGAAAGATGCAACCCCTGCTCAAATCGCCCTAGCATGGGTACTTGCTCAGAAGCAATGGATTGTTCCGATTCCCGGTACAAGGAAACTGGAACGTCTGAAAGAAAATCTGGGCGCAACGGAAGCTAAGCTGACTCCTGAAGAACTATATGATCTGAACGGCGCATTATCAAAGATTGAAATTTCGGGAGAGCGCTACCCGGCAGAATATGCAAAAAGAGCAGGCAAATAAGACATTCAAAATTTAATTAACAGGAGGAATTTTTTTATGCAAAAAGTAACTTTAAACAATGGTGTTGAAATGCCCATTCTTGGCTTTGGGGTTTTTCAGATACAGGATGAAAATGAATGTGAACAAGCTGTTTACGATGCGATTATGGCAGGATATCGTCTAATTGATACGGCTGCCTCGTATCTAAATGAAGAAGCAGTCGGCAGAGCAATCAAGCGGAGCGGTGTGCCAAGAGAGGAATTGTTCATCACAACAAAACTTTGGGTTCAGGATACTGGTTATGAGAGCACAAAGAAAGCATTTGCCAATTCACTAAAAAGACTTCAATTGGATTATTTAGACTTGTATTTGATTCATCAGCCATTCGGCGATGTATATGGTTCTTGGCGAGCTATGGAGGAATTATACAAGGAGGGAAAAATCAGAGCAATCGGAGTAAGTAACTTCTATTCAGACCGCCTGATTGATTTAATCATCCATAATGAAGTTGTACCTGCCGTAAATCAGGTCGAAACACATGTTTTTAATCAGCAAATCGAAAGTCATAACTTAATGAAAGAGAACAATGTTCAGATTGAATCTTGGGGACCGTTTGCTGAAGGAAAAAATAACATGTTCCAGAACGAAACTTTGGTATCAATTGCTGAAAATTATAATAAATCCGTTGCACAGGTGGCTTTACGCTGGTTAACACAAAGAGGCGTCGTTGCGATTCCAAAATCTGTTCGTAAGGAAAGAATCATCGAAAACTTCAATATCTTTGACTTTGAATTAAGCAAAGAAGATATGGAGAAAATGGCTGCCTTAGATACGAAACAAAGCTTGTTCTTTTCACATCAAGACCCTGAAATGGTGAAATGGATCGGTACCCGTAAACTTGATATTTAACGCTAAAGATAGTACAAATTGATATATTTCGATTTAGGGTGCTAGATGTCAACGTCGGTTTATTTTTCCCCATTGTCATCGGAATAAAAGTCCCCATTTATATCGGTTACTCAGTTACTTTGGCTGGGAACATTCCAGCCTTTTTCTTTTCTTTGAGGCGATAGGACTCTCCTTTGATATTAAAAGTGACAGAGTGATGAAGGAGTCGATCTAGAATCGCTGTAGCTAAAACATCATCCCCAAATACTTTTCCCCATTCAATAAATGATTTATTAGATGTTAAGATCATAGCCCCATTTTCATATCGTTTGGACACCACCTGAAAAAAGATATTGGCTGTTAGTTCATCAAATGGAAAATATCCTACCTCATCGATGAGGAGTAAATTGGGGCGGCTCCATTTATTAACTAAGCGATGGAGAGTTCCTTTTGATTCTGCCTTTCGGCATTCTGATACCACATCATCAGCTGTTAAAAATAACGCAGTGTATCCTTGTGTAATAGCTTCTACGGCAAAGGATATCGCTAAATGGGTTTTCCCTACACCTGGTGGACCTAATAGAATCCTATTTTCCCCGTTTGCGATGTACCTACAAGTCAAGGTTTCCTTCACACGCTGTTCACTTACACTAGGCTGAAACGTATACTCAAAATCATGGATGTTCTTCATGTAAGGAAGCTAGGCGCTCTTCATCCTCTTGGACAAGAGATTCGCCTGTCTAGCTTCAGTTTCTCTCAAAACAAGAGTGTACAAAAAATCAAAATATGGTACATTATTTCTAGAAGCGTTCTCTAAAAGATCATCTAATTGGTTGGCTATTTCCTGCCAACCAAGATTCTCTAGCTGCTCTTCGAGTTAGTTTTTCAAATTGAATCACCTTCTTCGAGAGCAGCATAAGAAGCTAGAGATCGTGTTTCAACAATAGGAGGAGGGACATTTCCAGAATCTTTGGCCGCCAAACCAGTGGGATTCTCATGTTCCTGCTCTTTTCCTGTTTTGTGTAATCCTTCATAATGCTCTAGCTTCACATGAACACTCGTTTTACCCGTTAAAATAGGGTGTTTAGCCACGCACTCCTTCTCATCATAGATTTCAATTTGATGATCCAAGGTTACTTTAACCTTTACTTTGTGGCCCGCATACCGGAAAGGGACGGAATACTTTTTGCCTAAATAAGAGATGAAACAATCTCGGCTTACTTCACGCATCTCCCAATGACTAGTCGGGAAGAGGGGTTTTGTTCCCCAAGTCTGAAGAAACCTTTGTTCGTGTTGTAGGCGTAGAACCGGTGGTTCATTAGTTGTTTGATTCTTCTTTTGATTCGCTGTTTGATCAAGCCATATACGGATATCATGATTTAAGGCGTATATGTAGGTTCATGTTTTTTTTTGGAAGAAATTATTCTTTACGTATAGAACCGAAATCTCTACTGGACTATGCTTCGTGACGACTGTTTTCATATTGTCATAGAGAATCTGTTCCGGTAGACCGTTCTGTTGTAAACTCCACATATTTCATTCTGGAATAACCTAAAACCATGATGAATGCGTAAACTTTTTGAAGTTTACCATCTACTTCATACATACCTACATCGGCCCAATCCATCTGAGCTTGTTTTCCTGGTGCTGTTTCAAATCGTACAGTGGATTGTTTTTTCGGTTGAACCCGATAGGGTTTTATAAACTTTCGGAGGAAATAGAAGACATACTTTATAAACTCGCCTTCTAATGTATTGTCTGGAGAAGACTCGAAATTCAACATCGGATTTTTAACGTGTCATGTCGCTCATGCACGGCACCTTTAGCGTTGCCTGAAAAATAATTCCGATAACTTTTAATAATTTATCTCTGCGAATTTCAAATTTTCACCCCTTTTTTAAAAAGATATAGAAGCGCATGAAACTATTTATTTATTCCTAAAGAACCAATACGTGATATTTCATTTTACGTTTATGATTGAGAGAATGATAAAGAAGGTAAATTTATTGAAAGTGTAGGTTCTTTAAAATGATGAAGCACTTTTTATCTATACTCAATTACCATCTGGAATTCCTAATTACATCATTAAATATGAAAGTTTCGATTATGTTAAAGGTAAATTGGTATTATCTGCGGATGGGAGAGGAATTACGAATTTTAGAACCCCTGAAATCAAACATACAATGAAAGGAAAATGGAATATACTCATAAACGCATTGTGTACAAAAATAAGATTAAAATCATTTTTACAGGGGATATCGATAAATTAAAAGAAATGGCTCTTCAAATCTCCGGTTAAAATTTATATACTGTTGAATCGCTATCTGTTCGATTCATGGATGACTACGGGTGCGTTAATTTAAGAACGTATTGCTGCTTTGGCAGCCTTTTTTATTTTATACCTATGGGCAGGTAAAACTAATGTGATTAACAATAGAAGGGTAATGGGTATATAAAAGTTTATTCTAAGGATAATTAATAAGAAGATGAATGGAGAATAGAAAATTCCTAATTGAATTATTGTAAGTATATCGTAGATAATTTATGGTATTTTAAACTATTTTTAGAGGAGAACACAATGAAGAAAATTAGAGCCTTTTTTGACCCACCCAAAATTTTAGTTTTAGGCTTTGCCGTTTTAATTTTAATAGGAGCTTTTTTATTGACCCTTCCCATTGCGACACATGATGGAAAAGGGTTATTGTTTTTAAATGCCTTATTTACTGCTACATCTGCCACCTGTGTAACGGGTCTTGTAGTTGTGGATACAGCCGATACATTTACCACTTTCGGGGAATTGGTCATCTTAACACTCATCCAAGTTGGTGGGTTAGGCTTTATGACGTTTGCAACCTTTTTTGCCTTCCTTTTAGGTAAGAGAGTGTCTCTAAGAGACCGGCTGATTCTTCAGGAGGCTTTAAATAACATTTCCCTAGCAGGAATTGTGCGGTTGGTTAAGAGGGTGTTAATATTCACTGGAATTATCGAGCTGACCGGTGCCATTATTTTGGCGATCCGTTTCTCTTTAGAAATGTCAGTTGGTAAAGCAATTTACTGGGGAATATTCCATAGCATCTCAAATTTTAACAATGCAGGATTCGATCTGAACGGTGAATTCCGAAGCCTCACTCCGTTTGTTGACGACCCGACTGTGGTGCTTACCGTGGGTGCATTGATTACTTTAGGCGGACTTGGGTTCATAGTTCTGAATGAACTGTACGAATACCGTGAGACCCGCCGTCTTTCCATACAATCAAAGGTGGTTTTAGCAACTACGCTAATTTTGACACTTGGAGCAGCTATTCTAATCTTCGCATTTGAATATGGGAATCCCAAAACGCTCGAATCATTGTCTGGCTCAGGAAAAGTGTTGGCTTCCTTATTCCAGGCCATCACACCAAGAACTGCCGGAGCCAATACGTTGCCTATTGGAGATTTAGCCCAATCCACTTTGCTCCTGATTATCTTCTTAATGTACGTTGGAGCTGGTCCGGGTTCTACTGCGGGAGGAATAAAAATTACCACCTTTGCAGTTCTTTCGGCTACGGTATGGACCCAAATGAAAGGGAAAGAAGATGTGGTCATGTTCCGCCGGAAAATTGTAATGGAAACTATTTTAAAAGCCCTAGCAGTAGCTGCAATGGGGATATTCCTCGTGATGTTTGTTACGATGCTTCTTACCATTACCGAAGGTGAACGACATAATTTCATCATGTACCTATTTGAAGCTACATCTGCGTTTGGTACGGTAGGTCTGTCTATGGGATTAACCCCTGAATTATCGCCCTTTGGACGAGTGATCATTATCTTTACTATGTTTGCAGGTCGGCTGGGACCTTTAACGCTTGCCTATGCTCTAACTATGAGACGAAGAGGGAATAAAGAACCTATTCGCTATCCGAAAGGAAAGATTATGATTGGATAATCAAAAATAGGGAGTGGTAAAAATGAAAAAACTTCAATTCGCTGTAATAGGCTTAGGAAGGTTCGGTACCAGTGTAGCTCAAAAATTAAATGAAGCTGATCAAGAGGTATTGGGAATCGATATAAACGAAGAGAGAGTAGAGGATGCCGAAATGTTTGTTACTCACGCATTGGTAGCAGATACTACAGAAGAAGAAGCACTGAAGTCAGTTGGAGTCCGAAATTTTAATGCCGTTATTGTGGCAATTGGCAATGATATGCAGTCTAGTATCTTAACCGTTTTGCTATTAAAAGAGTTAGGGGTTAAAAAAGTGATAGCGAAAGCCCTTAATAAGAATCATGGGCAAGTATTACACAAAGTAGGAGCAGACTGGATAATCTACCCGGAAAGAGATATGGGGGAACGTGTCGCCCATCAGCTTCTGTCACCCAATGTGTTAAATTTCATTGAGCTTTCGAATGAATACAGTATAGAAGAAATCAGAACCCCATTGAGTATGACAGGCAAAAGTTTGAGAGAGCTTGATTTGCGAGCGAACTATAATCTCACTGCAATTGCTATTGAAAGTGATGGAACAATTACTGTCTCTCCTTCTCCAGAACAGATTATTCATAAGGGGGATATGTTAGTTCTCATTGGCAATATAAAGGATTTGGAGGAATTTTCACATTTGGACTAAACAGTAGGATTAAGGAAGGCTGGTGCATAAATTGGAAGCTGGTGCAATGGAAATAGCTCAACAGGACTTATATACAATCACCATAGTGTTATTGCTTGGATTACTTGTCATGAAGATTGCAGAACGTTTAAAAATTCCAGATGTAGCCTTATTCATGATAGTAGGAATCATAATTGGACCTTCCTTGTTAGATGTCATCAAAGTTCCAATTGATTCAGTCATATCTCAATTTATTATTATTCTTGGTTCGGTTTTAATCTTATTTGAAGGGGGAAGGGGAATTCAGCTTTCCATTCTGAAAAAGGTCTGGATCACGATTTCCCTTTTATCGATTGTTGGAGTCATTGTAACTGCAGCTGTCGTTGCACTGATTGCCTTTTATTTATTAGAATTGCCTCTAATTTATGCACTGTTACTTGCGTCCGTCATTGCATCCACAGACCCAGCGACACTCATACCTGTATTTAGACAGGTGACCATTCGAGAAAAAGTAAGGCAGACGGTAGAGAGTGAATCTGCTTTTAACGATGCAACAGGTTCTATCCTGACCTTTACACTGCTAGGTGCGATTGTCGGTGGAACTGGTTTGTCCGTTTCCTCAAGCATTTGGAGTTTCCTTCGCGAGGCTGGTGGAGGCATACTTATCGGGGCTACAGTGGGATTGGTCGCGGCGTTTACCATCTCTCAACGCAGATTGGGATTCTTACGGAAATACAACGCCATTGTTAATCTGGTTACCGCTGTTGGCTCTTATTTAGCTGCCGGACTTCTTGAGGGAAGTGGATTCATGGCTACGTTTACTGCTGGACTGATTTTAGTAAATTCACGTTTATTCCGTGTGTATATTTCAGATGAAACGAATGGTTCAGTCTCGAATTTCTTGGAAAAGGTAACGTTAATCATGAGGACGCTTATTTTCATGTTGCTGGGCACTCAAGTAGATTTTGATGTAATTGGCGAGTTTTGGCTTCGTGGAATCATAATCGTCTTGGTTTTTATGTTTATAGCAAGACCTCTTGCTGTAATGATTTGCACCCTGCCGGACCGCAGGGCTAAATGGAGATGGAATGAAATCTTCTTCATGTTTTGGGTCAGAGAAACCGGTGTTATTCCTGCGGCTCTATCAGGAATGATAGTCGCATCTAACGTTAAATACGCACAAGAAATTTCTTCAGTGACTTTTATAGCCATTTTGGTCACAATACTTTTGCAAGCCAGTACAACAGGATATGTTGCTAAAAAGTTAGGTGTAACGCTGAAATCTCCTTTGACTAAACAATAACGTGAGCATACTGATGGCGACATTGGTACAAATACGGGTTCTCTCGATCAGCTCGCAATCAGTATCGGTCAATCGGTCGTGTTTTTTATTAATGCAGCCGTTGCAAATCAAGGAGGACAGCATTGGAATGTAACAACAGGCTGGCGCTGGATGTTAGGGATTGGTGCTGCGCCTGCCATTATTTTTTTCTTTCTGCTGTTTTTTGTAAAGGAAAGCCCGCGCTGGCTGGAGAAAAAAGGGAGATCAGAAGAAGCCCTGCAGATTCTTGTTTAGGGAGTTCAATTGACATCAGGTTCGGGAGAATATGGAGCGGATTTAATATAATCAAAATTTAAAAACAAAGTCATTGTCCAAGCAAAGCGATATTATCAATCTATTATTAAAAAAATTCCAATACCGATTAAATTAAATTACTAGTATGTTTTCGTTAACTCCAATTGAACAAAGAGGCCATTGTAAAATTCTTTTTTCTCTACGATGTCAAAACCAACTTCCTTAATTGTTTTTTCTGTGTCCCTGTCTAAGCAACAGCCATCACAAATCCTTTTCCAATAGGGAGTTAACCTCTTTTGCATTTTATACAAAAGGGGGTTATCCATTTTCACGTGTTCGAATACAAGGACTCTTCCTTCATCCTTACATACCCTTTTCATTTCTTTAAGCGATTGTTCAGGATTAGGGATCGTGCATAAAACCAATGTAGCTACAACGGTATCAAAAGTTCCGTCCTCATAAGGTAACGTTTCTGCACTTTCTTTGTGGATTTGTATTTTAGCAGTGGACATATCCTTTCTCTTTTTTGAACGCTCAATCATATCCTGGCTAGGTTCTATAGCAATAACCTCCACGTCTTCAGAGTAATAAGGAAAATTTATTCCTGTGCCTGAACCTATTTCCAATACCAAACCCTTTGCTTTAATAAGTAAATTCTGTCTAATTAATTTAAACTTGGTTTTCTCTAGGGGAGTCATAAAGATATCAAACCATTTAGGAAATGTCTTACTCATCGTTATTCATCTTACCTCTCTTTATATGCTTTAATCTATTATATAATAAGTAAGGTTTTTGCAGAATCTATCACCCTCTGTAATACAATGAAGAAAACTACAGAGAGGTGCAACAATGGACGAAATACCAAAAGGTGAAAAGGGTGTTTTTTACAATTGAGTATGCCTTTAAGAATAGTATTGTTAATGCAGGAGAGGGAATTCCCCTCTCCTTTTTTACTTTGTTTAATCTAAATGTCTTGCTGAATCAAATTTTTTGTACTAGTGGTTTAGGAAAATCAAGATGTGGTATGTGTAATATGACGCTTTTTAATTAATTCCAATACATATATAGTAGACTTTTAAAGTATAAAAATCAGTAAGTGGAGAAAAACCATATTTGCTGTAAAAAATAGGTGGGATAAAGTGAAAAAAATAATAAGGGCAGGAGTTTCTTTGGCGGCCATCCCGTATGTACTGTTAACTGGCTGTTCAGAAACGGCAACTTCACAAAAAGAAGGGCCGGAGCTAAGTGAAAGGCCGGCCATAAGTTCGCAGAATTTAACTAAAGAATTAATAGAGTCTCCTAGATTCCCGCATATGGCGGCCTATCAGGCTATCAAACCTTCCCAGAAGGCACAGCCGTTAGAAAAGAAGTATACCAAAGAACAGGTAGCTAATATGCCAAAATCAGAGGCGCATGGAGATGCAACGGACAGAAGTGTCCCTTTAGGACAAGTCTTGCAAAAAGGTGCGGCAGATCAGACAGAGGGGCCGCTCCAGAAATATAGAATTGTTTCGTATTATGGAAGTCCCCATTCGAAACAAATGGGGATTTTAGGAGAATATAGTCCTCGTGCTTTAATGGATAAATTGATGAAGCAAACACGTGCTTATTCTGAACTGGACCCTAAAAGGCCTGCTATCCCTGCAATTGAATTGATCACAACTATTGCACAGCGCAATCCTGGACCAAAGGGTCTGTATGTGCATCCGACACCTACTGCCGACATCGAAGAATATGCGAAGCTGGCAACAGAAAATAATGCTGTATTGATTTTAGATGTCCAGCTAGGCCGCGACAGCGTTATGAACGAGGTAAAATCGATAGAAAAATATTTGAAACTGCCAAATGTATATTTAGCGATAGATACCGAGTTTCATGTCAGTAAAGGGCAGGTCCCAGGCGAGAATCTGGGGCATGTGGATGGTAAGGATATACAAGAAGCGATTGAATATGTATCCAATTTAACAAAAGAAAACAGACTTCCAGACAAAGTGGTCGTGGTCCATCAATTTGCAGGCAAAATTATCAGCAATAAAAGCGCAATTCATCCGACAAAAAATGTGGAAGTCGTTTTAAATAATGATGGATTTGGAATTCCAGCCTTAAAACGATCAGGCTATCACCAGCTTGTGCGAAACCAGCCTATCCAGTACGGCGGGTTCAAGCTCTTCTATAAGAATGATCAGCCTTTAATGACTCCTAAAGATGTTTTAGAACTGGACCCGGCACCAGCTTTTATTAATTATCAATAGTGGATACATACAAAAGAACGCAGCGGATTAGTATTTCCGCTGCGTTTTTTTAAACGAAATATAAAGGAGAAAGCGATTGTTTTTGCCATTTTCCATTGACTCTTATAAAGGTTAAAGAGCTTACCACAAACATAAGCTCTTTTGCCTGGTCTATTTACTTTATTCTATGACAGCCTATATAAACTGCCTATAGTTCTAGAATGATTTTTATAGACTGTAGCTAATTCAAGCCTCGGCAACTGTCATGCTCATTTTGTATGTTATGGGGCCAAAGCGAGCAATTTCAGGGGTAGCTTAACTTATTTGTTCTCTCCGTTCATCGTGAAGTTGATCCGCAGGGGCGATTTTCTCAATTCCCACACCGCATATCCTTTTTTCTTCTTAGATCAACTGGCCATTCACCTGAATAAAGAAGTGTGACTGTTTGTAGTTATAGGTGACTTTCGAAAAGTCGAATGGCTGGCCGTTTGTTAAATAAAACAAACTTTCAATGCAGAACTTAGGATTGCCGGGTTCTAACCCTAAAAGCTCCGCTTCTTCTGGGCTTAATTGATCCGCATGAAGGAACAGATCTGAAAATCCAATCTTCAATCCAAGTCCTTCACGAATATATTGAAAGATTGATTCAGATACAATTTCTTTATTTAAATAAGTAACAATTTCTTTATTATAATAAGATTCTTCAAAGCATAATGTCTCTCCATTAATGTAGCGAACCCGCTTGACATAATAGACATCATGATCCGGTCCAATGTTTAGGTTATCCATTACTTCTTGTGTTGGTTTGACGACATTTAATTCAATGACTTTTGAGGTTAATTGAAAATCCTCTAGGTCTTTTTTAAACCCCTGGTTGGAAAGCAAGCTTACATAACCTTCCCGTTTATGGCGCCTTACAAATATGCCGCTTCCCCTGACTTGAAAGACGACCCCTTTTTTCTCCAAAAGATCTAAAGATTTCGTGATTGTACTTTTGCTGACTCCATATTGTGCTATGAATGCTTCCAAAACTGGCAGCTTATAACCTTGCTTCAGGTCATGATCCTGAATATATTTTTCTATTTCATTTGCAATCTGCTGATATTTTAACATAACTGTGTCCTCAACTTTAATTGATCTTTTCTTCATTATAACATAAAACGCTTACAAATATTGAATGGTGATAAAAATATTGTTTAGGTATTGAAAAATTATACCGGTACAATTATAATGAAAACGTAAACAATTTGAATTGACAAACAACTTTAAAAAAAGGATCAGTAAGGAGGAAAGAATATGTCGGCAAAAGTAAGAGATTATCCCCAGCTGGCAAAAGATATTTTGGCGGCAGTTGGCGGGGAAGAAAATATCATTGGAGCGACACGGTGTGCAACAAGGCTGCGTTTGGTGTTAAAAAGATCTAAGCCGAAAGCGAAAGACGAGGTTGCCTCAATGCCGGGTGTTATTACCGTCGTTGAAAATAGCGGCCAATTCCAAGTTGTTATCGGGCAGCGTGTCGGTGAGGTCTATGAGGAATTTAACCAACTTGTAAATCTCGAAACTTCTGATGCGGAAAGTGAAAATAAAGGAACCGTTTTAAATCGCGTGATTGCAACAATGTCGGCAGTATTTGCTCCTTTTATCTATATCTTAGCCGCTTCAGGTATTTTACAGGGTGCGTTAATCATTATTAATCTATTATTTGACGGTTTTTCCAAAACTGGCACATATCAAGTATTAAGTTTTATGTCTTGGGCGCCGTTTACTTTTCTTCCAATTTTTATTGCGATTACCGCATCCAAGCATTTTAAGGCCAATACGTTTATTGCGGTCGCCTGTGCCGCTGCGCTTGTAAGTCCGACATGGGCCGATATGGCTGCACAAATTGCAAGTGGAAAGACTATTACATTTTTAGGCATTGTTTTATCAAAGACGACTTATACGTCATCTGTTCTGCCGCCGCTGTTTTTAGTCTGGATTATGTCATACCTTGAAAAATTCTTGAACAAACGAATGAATGAAGTGATCAAACCATTATTTGTGCCATTAATCTGTATGATTGTGATGGTGCCGTTAACGATTCTCGTTATTGGTCCTATTACGACTGCAGGTGCAAATGGGATTGCGAACGGATACAACTTCCTGGCTGAACATGTGCCAGTACTAGCTGGAGCACTGATTGGAGGATTCTGGCAAGTGATTGTCATTTTCGGTATCCATTGGGGCATCACGCCAATGGTCATGGCAAACTTTGATTTACATGGCCGCGATTCCTTCCAAGCCTATCAAACTATCGCAGTTATCGCACAAGTTGGTGCAGTTTTTGGTGTTCTTTTAAAAGCAAAGAGCCAGGAAGTGAGGAAAGTCAGTCTTTCTGCCGGGGTCACCGGAATTTTCGGAATTACAGAGCCGGCGATTTATGGTGTTACTTTAAGATTTAAGAAACCTTTTATCTTTGGATGTATTTCCGGTGCGATTGGAGCCATCGCAGCAAGCTTTTTCCATCCATATTACTTTGCCTATGCAGGGCTGCCGGGGCCGTTAACAATTGTAAATGGAATCAATGCAAAATTCCCTCTATCAATCTGGGGAATCTTGATTGGAGTGGCAATTGCTATTATTCTTCCGGTTATTTTGATTCAAATTTTCGGATACGGGGATGATACAGCTAAACAAACGGACAGTGAACCTGCAGAACAGGTTGGAGTAATAAGCCAGCCTGATGAATATGAAGAAGTTATTTATTCACCGCTAAGCGGAACAGTCATTCCATTGTCAGAGGTGCCGGATCCGGTATTCAGCTCCGGTGCAATGGGCGATGGTGTCGCCATTGAGCCGACGGATAATAAATTGCATGGCCCTTTTGATGGAACCGTCGTGATGGTGGCACCGACCAAGCATGCCATTGGCCTACGTTCAAATAATGGCGTGGAAGTACTCGTTCATATTGGACTTGATACTGTTAAATTAGAAGGAAAGCCGTTTGATTTAAAGGTGAAGGAAGGCGATAAATTCCATCAAGATGAGGTGCTGATTGAGTTTAATAAGGAATTGATTGAAAAACAAGGCCTTAAAACAGTAACGCCGGTCATTATTACAAATACACAATCATTCCAAGAAATTATTAGTGTAAATGCAAAGAAACTACTGTCAAATCAGAAATTATTTACGGTTGTAAAATAGGAGGGTTTTTGAGATGAGTAAATTATCGGAAGATTTTCTATGGGGCGGCGCTTTAGCTGCCCACCAATTTGAAGGCGGCTGGAGTGAAGGCGGCAAGGGGCCAAGCGTTGTTGATGTAATGACTGCCGGCGCACACAGCGTTCCCCGGAAAATTACTGATGCCATTGAGGAGAACGAGTTTTATCCGAACCATGAAGCAATTGATTTTTATCATCACTATAAAGAAGATATTGCCTTGTTCGCGGAAATGGGATTGAAATGCTTGCGGACTTCGATTGGATGGAGCCGTATCTTTCCAAAGGGAGATGAAACTGAACCGAATGAAGCCGGGCTGCAATTCTATGATGATGTGTTTGATGAGCTCCTGAAGCATGGCATCCAGCCTGTCATTACTTTGTCGCATTTTGAAATGCCGCTGCATCTAGCCCGGGAATATGGCGGTTTCCACAATCGCGAAGTTGTCGGCTTCTTTGTTAAATTTGGAGAAACATGCTTCAAACGGTACAAGGATAAAGTGAAATACTGGATGACGTTTAATGAAATCAATAACCAGATGGATGTGAACAACCCGATTTTCTTATGGACAAACTCGGGTGTCTCGGTGAAGGAAGGCGAGAATGCCAGAGAGGTTATGTATCAAACTGCACATCATGAGTTAGTAGCAAGTGCGCTGGCGGTGGCTAAGGGAAAGGAAATCAATCCTGAATTTCAAATTGGGGCGATGGTGTCGCATGTGCCAATTTATCCATATTCCTGCAATCCGGAAGACATCATGCTTGCGGAAGAGGAAATGCGGCAGCGTTATTTCTTCCCGGATGTCCAGGTGCGCGGCTATTATCCGGCTTATGCGCTCAAGGAGTTTGAACGGGAAGGTTTCAACATTAAGATGGAAGACGGGGATGATGAAATTCTCCGTAATGGAACTGTCGATTATCTTGGCTTCAGCTATTATATGTCCACAACGGTAAAAAGCGATGTCAAAAAGGACAATATAGGGAATATAGTGAACGGCGGCTTACCGAACGGTGTAGAGAATCCTTACATTAAAGCGAGTGACTGGGGCTGGGCAATTGACCCAACAGGATTGCGTTACACATTAAATCGATTCTATGACCGTTATCAAATTCCGTTGTTTATCGTGGAAAACGGTTTTGGCGCTGTAGATGTTCTGGAAGAGGATGGTTCGGTGCATGATGCGTCGAGAATTGAGTATTTAAAATCGCATATTGAAGCATTGGAAAAGGCAGTTGCGTATGATGGTGTGGATTTAATGGGTTATACACCATGGGGCATCATTGACATTGTCTCCTTCACAACCGGAGAAATGAAAAAGCGTTACGGCATGATCTACGTCGACCGCGACAACGAGGGCAACGGAACCATGAAACGCTTTAAGAAAGATTCTTTTGATTGGTACAAAAAAGCAATTGAAACGAATGGTGAAGTTTTATAAATAAGGTAATTTTAACGTGCTTTAAAATATCAAAGTGATGGCTTTGAAACTTCATTTAGCTGTGTTAAAGAGAACCTTCCCAAATAAAAGAGGAAAAAAGAGGAACTGGAACTGTTTTTAGTACTAACAATTAACAATTAATTTATAGAAAAGAGGACTTATCTTGTGGTAAGTCCTCTTTTTACTTTTTCTAGATAAGAAGTAAACCAAGAAGGTTATTTGGCAGTTGATTTACTTCCGTTATAAGCAAATGTGAAAGAGATGTTATATTTTCTCAACCTTTCTATAAAATGAGACAAGTCTTGTCCTCCTATAAACCATAGAGTAACACCTTTTTTTTGTTAATCAATAACTTCATGGTCTTTTCTTTCCAGGTATTTCTTTAATTCATTTTTCGGAGAGATGACTTTTGTTCTTCGTTGTTTTGTGTAGTCTTGTTATCCAAATGTTGTACTTTTACCATTTGGTGCGATAGTGATAAAAATGATGATCCTATTAGTCTGATTTCAAAGTGTTTTCTATCTCGTTGAATAATGAGATTTCCTGAATATTTTTCTGTTCACTATCAGCTTCAAGATTTTTGGGAAGGTCCTAACTTCTTGCTCGTTCATTGCGGAAATTTCTCTAAAGTTATTTAATTTATATTAAGAGAAGGAATTGGTATCTGTTGTCACTTCATCCAATTGATTAGAAACATCCAGTTAGACAATGCAGCTGCAATTTTCCTTGAGATTGCAGGATAAGGAGATACCCAACCCATCATTAGGTTTAGTTATCCTCTCCATCTTTTTAAATGAGCTAGTGCATGCTATAATAAGGAACTTAGTATTATTAATCCTTTTTCTTATGATTGAACGGATGCCAAGAGAAGCCTCCGCATAGCGAAAAATATGGAGGTGCAAGAGTTGAACAGACGATGGACGATTGAGAAAATTAAAGAATTTGTTGAAAAGAATTCTGATAGTAAGCTTCTGACGACGGAATATCATGGTTTTTCTCAGAAATTACTATTAAAATGTAAATGTGGCAGCAATTTCGAAAAAACATTTACGAAGTTTAAAAATAATAACCAGCGTAAATGCGACGTATGCCAGCCGCCAAAAGAGGCACGATAACGTATTGGGAATTAATTTAGTGTCGATTTCTATTAAAAAGAGTTGGCACTATTTTTATATTAAAAGTGGCACTTGAAATTAATGTGTTTCGGTTCAGCCTGCATATTGCAAGCCGTGTAGCATCAGTTGCATGGCGTTAACCTCTTTGGTACATTATGCAGAAGTAAGACAAAATCTAATAACGGCTTAACCATTTAGTTGTTTATGAATAAATCATATGTTCCCTCATACAGCAGGAGCTGTATGGGGGCTTATGCTTTTTAGGGATATTCAGTTTAAAGCAGTAAAATCAGGAGGAAGCAATGAATAATTATAAAATGACGATTCAATATGATGGCGGGCGCTATAAGGGCTGGCAGCGGCTTGGTACCAGTGATGATACAATTCAAGGCAAAATTGAAAATGTTTTAACAGAACTAGCAGGAGAAACGGTTGAAATTATCGGAAGCGGCAGAACAGATGCCGGTGTACATGCTCTTGCTCAAATAGCCAATTTTAAAATAAGTGAAGGTAAAAATGAATCTGAAATCATGGAGTATTTGAATAGATATTTACCGCAGGATATCAGTGTTGTTGAGGTCATATCCGTTCCAGAACGTTTTCATGCCCGCTATAATGCCAAAGATAAAACGTATTTGTATAAAATCTGGAACGAGCAATATACCAATCCTTTTATGAGGAAGTATAGTATGCATGTTGATCAAAAGCTGGATATCACAAAAATGGAAACTGCCTGTCAATATTTTATTGGAAAACATGATTTTACTGCTTTTTCAAATGCAAAGTCTAAGAAAAAGTCCATGGTACGTGAAATATATACTATTGATATAGAAGAAAATGCCGGATTCATTGAAATTAGAGTGCAGGGCAATGGTTTTCTCTATAATATGGTAAGAAAAATGGTGGGAACGCTCATAGAAGTCGGTTTGGGTGAAATAGAGGCTGAAAGTATACCAGGTATCTTAGAATCAAAAGAAAGAGTTCAAACGGGCCGCATGGCTTATGCAGAAGGTCTGTACCTGGAAAAAGTTGATTTTTAAAAGGAATAAAGAGGTTTTAGATTGTTAACTTTCTTTAATTCCTGAATAACCCTCCAGAAGCGTACTCAATTTACGCTTCTTTTTTGTGATTCGGAAGTTAGAAGGTCTATGAAAGTTATCCACAAAGTAATTAGTTTTTTGTCACAAAATTCATCTTTCGGTTCATTTTGGAAAATGATTAACTTTTCAGATAATAATTAGGTTAAAATGGGTATAGAATAACAGCTCCATGCGAAAGGGGAAATTATATGAATTCATTAAGAAAAAAATCGCTTTATGCTTTGTTTGCTGCCGGATTAACATTGACGTCTGTTTCAGGTGCGATTCCATTTACACATGCAGCACAAGTACAGGCTTCTTCTGATGATTATCAAAACTCTGTTTCCTACTACAAGGTTACCGCATCGAGTATTAAAGTCTGGTCAAAGCCAGGAACGAAAGGCACTGTGCTAGGGACAATTAAAAAAGGCAGCATTGCAGCCGTTGAAGGTTTTATAAATGGTACGAAGTGGGCCATGATTACGTATAAAGGAAAAACGGCTTACATCTCTACTGAGCATTCGGTACGATATTTAAGCAAAGTAAAGACAATATCAGATGTAAGGCTCCATATTAAGGCTGCTACAGGCTCGAAAACTCTGATCGTTGTTCCAAAGGGAACTTTATTGAAAGACGTATACTGGGGTAATGGCAGCAAATACTCTCACTGGGCTCTTGTACAGTACAAAAACAAAACAGGCTGGATATACGGCAAATTCCTGACACCAAACGATATGTGGAGAAAATAATAAAGAGCCACTACAGTTCTTCGAATGAAGACTGTAGTGGCTTTTTTTGCTGGTGAAAGACATATTGCTGCCTTAGAATATTCTCTGATTATACCTTCCGCAAAACACCTTTTTTCGCTAATTTAATTAAGATTCCTTTGTTTTTATAGCGATTGTAAGCTATCAGTTTATTAAAATCTTTTTATGTTAGCTTTTCAGGCTCCACTGCAAGAACGTAATCATAACTAATTTTTGCAATAAGCGAAAGAGCATATTCTATTTGCTTGGGCGTTAAGGATAAATCTTCAAGGGCATGTGATGAATGCTTTAGAGATTCAGCATGCTCTTTTAGCCGTGCATCCACCAATGCCTCAATTTCCTCCTGGCTGAATGGTTTCGGTTCTGTTTCCATACTTTTTTTGTTTGGGATTTTTCAGCTTCTCAAGTAATCCTTTGAGCATACCTTCACGTCACTTTCTTTGCATCAGATGAATCTATGTAAGTTTGTGTTCCTCCTCCAATTTCAACATAATATATCATCTGATAATTATTAACATTTATAAAAGCTGCATAAACTGCTTACAGCCGAACCTTACATTTAAGCATAAAAAAGAAGGGCAGGGAATAGTCCTATCCTTCTTTCAATATTTATAACAATTACATTCCGGTGTCGCCGTTGTCAAAGTTGATTTGCCAGTGAATGCCGAACTTATCAGTTAGCTGGCCATACAGCTTGCTCCAGAATGTTTCCTGAAGCTCCATGGTTACCTTGCCATTATCGCTCAGCTTGTTAAACACCGATTTTAGTTCTTCTTCGTTTTGACTGCCATAAGTAAGGGTGATATTATTTCCTTCAACATAAGGCCTGCCAGGCATAGTATCGGAGAACATAACTGTGCTGCCGCTTATTGTAAGCCTTGCGTGCATAACCAGGTTCTTTGCTTCCTCTGCGAGCGGATAATCCGGATGCTGGGGTGCTTCTCCAAATGTCATAATCTGCGGTTTCTCTGTGTTAAAAATCTCTGAATAAAATTCCACTGCGTCTCTCGTATTTCCGTTAAAATTCATATAAACATTAATAGACATTGGCACCACTCCCGGAAAAATTTATATTAAAACTCAGTATTTATAATAAGCCATTTCAAAGAGATAATCAAAATATTCTTGTAATTATTTTTGACTTATGATATTAAAAATTTTCTCGAATAATATTGATGTTAATTAAATTAAAATGATTGCCATGGTCATATCAGGCCATATATTTAAGAATACTCTTTGCCGATATATTGAATAAAAAATACTGGTATTACAACTAAAGGGAAAATAAAAATTGAATGGAAGTGAACAGTATTATTAACAATTTACTAGCTTCCTTATAAAGAGGGCTTATTGACCAATAGCATACTATTTTAGGAAATTATAAGCCACCTAAAGCTATAAGGTAATAGTGGCTTTTATCACTGAGAGTGGAAGGGAATTTCGAGTAGGACTGTAGCGGTGCCTTATGATTAGTCTGCAGTAAAGCAATGACAAAAAAGAACAATGACAAAAGGCTTCAGAAAGTTTTTTCTGAAGCTTTTGTTAATAAGCCGAAAGGTGAAATAATTTCCACCTTATAACTGTTTGAAAATATCTAAATCCTCTTCCTTAATAAAGCTAGACAAAGAAAAACGAACTGTAAATATTACCTCATCAATAGTTAGACCAATTGCTGACAGAACGTGTGAAGGTTTACTTGAACTGCAAGCAGAACCTGTAGAAACCGCAACAATAGGTGCTAAGCTTTTAACTAATACTTCATTATTAATTCCTTTAAATTGAATACTGATAACTCCAGGTATTTTATTGTCGTTATCATTATTAAAATGAATTTGATTACTAAACTTATCTTTTAGGATAGATATTAGATACTTTTCAAGTTTATTTATCTTCTGTATGTTTTCAGAAATACTATTAATTGCTATTTCTGCTGCCTTTCCTAGACCCACAATATTATGGACAGCAAGAGTACCGCTTCTGATTCCTTGTTCTTGTCCTCCTCCGTGAAGGAGGGGAGTTATCATTGTCAAAATATGATACTGGTCCTCTCTAATAAAAGCAGCTCCAATTCCTTTTGGTCCATGAAATTTATGTGACGAACATGATAGAAAGGTAACGCCAGGATAATCACTTAAATTAATTTTAATCTTTCCAATAACCTGTGTAGCATCAGAGTGAAAGAATACATTTTTCTGTAAGCAAAGTTCAGAAATGGCTTTGATATCATTTAATGATCCAAGCTCGTTATTTCCCCAGATGATTGTTACTAATATTGTATTTTTTTTAATCTGATTTCTTAGATCATCTAGTAGAATCCTGCCGTATTCGTCTACATCAAGATATGTTACCTCGAACCCCTTGGTCTCTAAATATTTACAGGTTTCTAAAACAGAAGGATGTTCAACTTTAGTGGTAATAATATGTTTCCCTTTATCTGAGTGAAAATCTGCTACACCTTTAATGATCATATTATTGCTTTCGGTTGAACCACTTGTAAAAATGATTTCCGAATCTTTACTTCCTATTAAAGATCCAAGAGCAGACCTGGCTTTTTTAACTGCATTTTTTGCATTTTCAGCAACTAAATAATATTTGCTGGAAGGGTTGCCGAACTCCTCCATTAAAAAAGGGAGCATAGCATCCTTTACTTCAGGATGTATTTGTGTAGTTGCACTATTGTCTAAATAGAGCATGATTTTTCACCTAATTTCCCATCGTGATAAGATTATTCAAAAGTTTTTCGTAGTTTCCAGCATGCCTATACTCAATATCAAGGAGCACAATTCCACGCTCTAAATGAGCATTAAAAAGGTCAGGGAAATATTCTTCATCTAATACATTTCGCTGTGCATGCTGTCGGATTAGTGCTTTGTAAATATAATCATTTTCTCCGGTCATAGCATTTCTATGAATGTCCACACCTGATTTGTTTTCAACTAATGGAGGCATAGAAGGATCGCGCAAAGATAATGAGACTGCAATTCTGGATAGGATATTCCAGGTTAAAGAAGTGGTTGATTGAAGCTCTGCTAGCTTTTCTCCAGTAACTTTTGATGTTTTTAATCGGAAATTCATATATTCATCTCCATTTTCCTAAAAGGGAAATATTGATTAAGAATTTGGGTCTGCTTTCTTTCTACATTAAAATCAAGCATATATTCTTTCGCAATATTCTTCTTTAATTCAGAATAATGATTTGCGTCAATTTCTGTATCCGTAGAAAGAATTATTGCCTGTTTACCGCAATTTGGTATAAATTCTTTTAATATAGCAGTTTTATGAGTTCTATCTAATCTTCCGAGCAATGTATCAAATATAAATGGAACTTTTCTTCCTGAACATTTAAATATAGCCCAGATTATGGAGATTAATAAAATCTCTTTTTCACCCGCTGACAAAGTTGATTTTTCAATATGATCTTTGTGAGAATCCAGCAAATTAACTTCATACGTATTATGATCAATAATGATTGTAGATATATAATTTTGCTTTCTGAAAATTCGCTTAAGCATAATTGAAGCTTCAATTTGAACTTGCTGCAATTTTTTCTTTAATTGAACTTCTCTAAAACGGCGGCTTAAAGCAATAATTTTTTGAGACTCAAAAAATGAACTTTTGGTTTTTTCACTATCTCTAAGTGTAAATTGAATTTTATCAGTTGAAGAGATGGTAATATTCAGAGCATTTTTATATTCTTCCAATTCTCTTTCACCTTTAGATAATTCATCCTCTAATTTAAGAACGGATTGTTGAATGAACTCCATTTGTTCAATCATAGTGCTTAATTCGTTGGCGTTATCATTCTCTCTTAGTTTACTCCTAAGCGCTTGAAGCTCACTTAATTTATTTTTATTTTCTTCAATAATTTTTAGAGCATTCGCATCAGAATTGCCCATAATTTGTTGGTGCATATTCTCTACAATACTACTTTCTGAAAAGGATGCCCCATGAATTTGATTTAATTCTTGCTCTGGCTTTACTAGATTTAACACTTGATTCCTTAATTCTTTACTATGAGAAGGACTAACAGTAACAGTTAGAGAATTTAAGATGTTGCTTATTTTGTCTTCCGTAAGTTTCGAGTTAAGCTGTTTATAAAGCTGAAGTGCTTCTTCATTTTGTATCTGATGTATTGTTTGTGAAAGAAGATCCTTAGACAGATATAAAGGAAGCAGGGTAGAAACAAAATCACGGATTTTTTCTAAGTTTTGTTTTCTAGTCAATTCAATAGTTGACATTTGTCTTAAGATCTCATCTCGTTCAGCTTTTACAAGACCCCCGTTTACTTCAAAATCATTTTTTAATTGTTGGTATTCATCCTGTAAGGCTGTTTTCTGATCTTTTAACCGGTTTATATTCTCTATAAGCGTTTTTATTTTAGTTCTTTGTTCTTTTCCTTGTAAATTAAGATTGTATAGTTCTTTCTCGGCAGTTTCCATTTTTTCAGGATCTAAAGTCTGGCTAGAATAATTCTCCAGATCAGATTCAAGAATCTCAAATAAATCAAGATTAAAAACCACTCGGGATAGGTTCTTTAAGTACTCTGACAATTTATCTTCACTTACTATTCTCCCAATTTCCTCACCATCAAACAAGCAAAGATCTAATAATTGAGGAGGCATTACTTCTTTAAGCTTTGATTGAAAAATTTCTTTTTCATATTCAGTCAAATGTTTACCATTTGCTACTAATTCAACTGATTCTTTTACTAGTTGGTCAGAGAGTCTCCAGCTTCGATAAATAACATAATTAATTCTTTCAAAATCATCTATTAATGCAAATTCAAGTTTAATTCTAAAGTTATTCTCATTCATTTTCTTTGCATCATGGTTAAGCATATTTATTACTCTTTTAAAGTATTCTGCACTATCTGTTTTAAAGCCATAACCATAGGAACCGAATAAACCTAGTTTTATCGCATTTAATAAGGTTGTTTTACCTGCACCATTTTCTCCACCTATTAGAATTACATTCCGATCATTTTCTGTAAGAAGGTCAAAGGAGTTAATTCCTCTGTATGCACCAATATTTGTTAGTTGTATTTCATTGATAATCATTTTAGAACCTCATTTTCTACTATTATAAATGTAGATAATCCTGTTTTAATGCTTTGCTGATTTCATCCATAAGTCCTCTTCTTACTTTATAACCTGAGTAGTCTTTCTCAATGGAAATCAACTTTTTTAGAACTTTTATGTCTACTTTAAATTGGTCGCTGAGCAATTCTAGGTCGGAAATTTGTTCTTTATCAAATAGGGGACGGTCGTCAATTTCCCAATCAACAGAGTAACCCATAACTTCCTCAAAAATAGTTGGAATTTCATCTTCCCATTCACCGTTTTTAAACCAAATTTTCCTTATTGCTTTTAATTCTTCTATGCTAATAAGCTCAAAATTTGGATCTTCTGGATGTTTTAATTCCTTTTGGATTTTAGAAGTCTCTTAAGCATTTCTTTACGGGTTTCCATTGTATAAGGTCCTAAGCCAAGTTGAGCATACTTTAGAACTTTATCACCCTCTAAAGTTTCTTCTTCGTAAGTAACAAGAATTTTGTAATCCTCTGGTGAGCTTAAATCAATGTTTTGCTCAGCAGCATAAGACTTGAATTTATCTTTATCAATTACTGTATATTGAGCAAGAGGTATAAGGGATTTTGGCCTGCTTGATTTCTTTGGAATTAATACATGTGGAACTCCGTCAATATGCTCAATCTTGACCTCTTTAAAGTAAACTTGACCGTTCATTCTGTATTTCATTCTTCTGGTCCTTGAATCTCTTATAAAGGTTAACCAGTTGCGATAATCGAGTAAAGGTTTCATCCAATCATGGCCGCTTCTAATAAATCCAGTCAGAGCTTTATCTTCGTTGACAACAGTACAAACCCAACAGCCAAAACGACTGTTTCCACAGGAACCAGCACTTTCTTTAATTGACTTATCAACTATAAGAGGGCATTCTCCACTGCTTGAATCTTGATACAGACGGTGAAGATCATGATTATCATCACCCCAAGGTGAAGGGTAGTTCAGTAAATAATCCCAAACATCATCCAAAGTAAAGCTTCTAATTGGTGCGTACACATAAGCGTTGGATAGTGTAGAGTGTCTCATAAAAGTCTTTCCTTCTACAGTATGAGATCGTATTACATTACCTCTAGTAGTGCTTTCGTCTTCTCGTACACCTAATACCATTATAACTTCACCAAAGGAAGAGACTTTGTCCATAATAAATTTATTGGCTGGATCTATTTTAAGACGATCTGTACACCATCTAAATTGCTGGTTAGGAGTTGGGTACCCTTTTCCGATTATATTTACCCAGAAAGACTGCTCATAATCAGGTTTTACCTTATGTGTTTCAATAGGTAAGTCATGACTTAAGGCAGCATCTTGAATTCTTCTTAAGGTAGTATTAATAGAATTAATGATCAAGGGAGTTTCAACAAGAGTATCAGAAGAGATCACATATACTTTTTTATGTAATTCGTCTTTTGGCATTTCACATAAGGCTTCAAAGACAAGTTGGACAACAACAGTGGAGTCTTTTCCTCCGCTGTAGCCAACTACCCAAGGACGGTTATCTTCTTTATATGCTTTTTTAATCCGGTCTTTAGCATCCTCTACGATGTGCATTTGTTTGGTTAATAAATTACTAATAATACCATTCATATATTAAACCGCTCCTTTACAAAATTTATCTTCAAGCACCTGCTCTGATTCAGTTAATGGAAGTTCAATCAATTGTTTAATCTTGTGTGAGGTTAATTGGATTGTATAGGATGTCTTTTGGATTCTTCCATTCTGATTAAAAGCTCGCCCAAGCCAATCATGTGTATTGCTTCTGTTCCAATCGGCTTTAGAGAGTTTTCTAATATATTTATCCCAATCTAACGGATAATAGTTTCTTAGATATTGGCCAACTAATCCCAGGGCTTCGATAAAAACCCCATGCCCTACTATATAATTTGCTCTTAAATCTCTTGGTGTTAGTTCTTTTTTTAAAACCAGATTCCATTCTACAATAGAATCACATACAAGAGGCCAAAACTGCTTAATAAAAACCTCATCATCCTTTGAAATTTCATCACCTTTAGTTTTTTTAATTAATTTCAAGTTAGTATTAAAAATATGATTTAAAGCTAATATTTTAGGTGAATTTTTTGACAGAGAAACTCGTTCCTTATCTGTATACCTATTAAGCAATGGTGTAGTGGCAATTACGTCTTTAGTCACCATTGCCAACTGATCACGGTGATCATAAAGAATACCAATAGACGAAGTGGTGTTAACGGCATGTCTATTTAAATCTGAAAATATCTGCTGAGATTTCTTTAGGCCATCATCATGAAAGAAAACCACAGATATAGTTTCATTACCAAGTTCAGGAGAAATCTTTAAAGCTTCTTCTATTGCTGCCCTTCTATGTTGACCATCATTAATTAGAAATCTGGAATCTAAAGAGATCCTTAATTGTCCCAAGTCCCTTGAGGAAGCATCATTATTAAATGGAATAAATTCAATTTCACCATCTATTGAGGCGGTAATGGATGAAAAGACATAATCAGTTTGATTTTCAATAATGTAATTAGTCATTTCAGGTATTCTAGTTTTATTTAAAATTCTTTGCGCTCTATGATCTGGTGGGATCTCTTCTTCATCGAATAAGAATATTTTAGATATTATTCGAAGTGGGCACATGGCAACATAGTATTCTTTTCCTGCCTGAACTCCTCTAATAGAAGGGAAATTATAGCTAAAGGTTGCATCCAATTATATAACCTCCTAATTACGTACGTAAATATATAAAATGATTATATACTTAAAGGTTTTATAATTCAATGAAAAGACCGAACTTTTATTCGGGTCATTTTTAGTATTTAATGATGGGAAGTAATAGTTAGCTATCCTTGTTAAAAAACTGGAGAAATTATGGTAATATATAATGAAGAGAAATTCTGACGGAGTTGATATATAAATGAGTTCACACGAGGTTTATTTTCTGAGTTTTTTAGAAAATGTACATCCTATTGCTGCTCAAAATGCCAAAAAATTAGAACAATTATTATTTGAGGATCCAAGCAGTTCTATTGTTAAAGCAAGACTGTTTGCAGAGGAGATTTTAAAAGGTGTTTTACAAAATGAAAAAGATGCGCCCTACCTTCCAACCCTATTTGATAAACTTTCATACCTTACTAGAGAAGGGGTATTTAACAAAGAAATTCAGCAGTCTTTTGATATTATAAGACTTTCTGGTAATAAAGCTGCTCACGATGGGAAATTCAATGACATTACCATAGCTTTTAAGTTACATAGAGAAGTATATAAAATTGGAGTTTGGTTTTATGAGGTATATTCTTCCGAGCAAGTACAGATTCCAATTTATGAAATTCCTAAGCCCCGTCAAAATGATAATATCGAAGAGATCGTTCAGAAGAAAATACTTGAACTACTAGGAACGGGTTTGTTTGAACAAGAGAAAATTACTAAAGAACCAGCATCAGTAAATGAGGGGACTGACAAATCTCAAGAACACGGGAGTGATGCTCCAAATATTATCAGAAAAGATCTTAAACCAGGTGGCAGCTATCTTTTAAGGGAGTTAAGCAGATTAAAGGACTCCTCTCAGGAGGCAATTGAAAATGCGAGCCAATTTAGCATATTTAAGAATTACATGCACGTTGACCGTAAAATACAGAAGGACCTGGGGGGAATTCTCGAGAAAAACGCAAATAGAAGTAGGGGTAACTTAATTTTATTATGCGGGAGTGTTGGGGATGGAAAGTCGCACCTTCTTGCTTATCTTAAGGAAAAGAAAGCCCATCTAATCGATAAATATACTATTTTTAATGACGCTACAGAAAGCTTTTCGCCAAACAAGAATGCCATGGAGACTCTAGAGGAAATTTTGCGAAATTTCTCAGATGAAAAAATTGATACTTGTACAGATAAAGTCATCCTAGCTATAAATATGGGTGTATTGCATAACTTTACCACTAAGGAACATAAACGGCATTCATATACTATTCTACAAAAATTTGTAGCCGATAGTGATTTGTTTTCACAAAACATAACTACTTATTTCGGTAGCGAGACTTTCGATTTGCTAAGCTTTGCGGATTACCACTCTTATGAGCTTACAGAGGAAGGAACAGAATCATCTTTTTATTCAGCATTGCTTGAAAAAGTATTCAATCCCGCTGATAATAATCCTTTTTTTCTTGCATTAAAAGAAGACGAAAAGAACAGTGTAGAAACAATGATTCATCAAAATTATAGGTTCTTACAAAATAAATTTGTACAGGAACAGATCGTTCAGTTAATTATCCAAACGATTGTAAAGAAAAAGCTAGTAATTTCAGCTCGTTCTTTTTTAAATTTTATTGCAGATATATTAATACCTGATGAAGTAAAAAGTTTGGAACTAGCGACTGAATTTGAGAAGCTAGAATTCTCTTTGCCCAATCTTCTATTTAATAGAAGAGAGCGGTCAACCATATTACTTGCAATAAGCCAGTTAGATCCTATTCATCGCCGAGCAGAAGAAATTGATCAGTTAGTCATAGACCTAAATACACTTACTGATTGGAAATCCTTATTGGAAGAATATATTAAGGATAAAACACCTGTCAGCTGGTTAAGTCCTTTTGTTGCAAAGAGCAACTTGACAGGATACTCTTTCAATTTGTTTTTTGAGTCTTTCGTCAGAATTACATTCTTATGCAACCAAGAATTTGCTTTGCAGATAGCTGAACAAAGCTACGAAAAATATATTAAAAATTTATATTCTTTTAATATTGGTGACAAAAGAAAGATAAGAGAATTTTACGATGAAATTAAAGCAGTTATTTACAAATGGAAGGGCACCCCTAAAAAAGATTTTATCTATATGAATAAGTCTTCCGAGAAATTCAGGTTGGCCCAGAAGTTAAATTTACGCCCATCTATAGACCATCTTAAACCAAGTTCTAAAGAAAAATTAGATACTTTTAAATCTTCTATCCTTCTAGCTTATCGTGACTGGGAATCCGAGAATATAATTGATTTGGATATAGACTATCCATTATATGAACTTTTAACAAAAGTGCAAGATGGTTATTGTCCTAATAAAAAAGACGAAGAAGATGCAATAAAATTTGTTGAATTTATTGAAAAACTTATGGCGTTAGGAGACAAAAAGAAAGAAATGCTTGTTTATTTTCCACAAGACCATAAATTTTATATGATTAAACGAGATGACTTCGGTTCTTTTGTCTTCGAAAGGGAGTAAAAAATGGAGCGTATTTTAAATATAGAATACTTAAAAGATAATTTGGAAGAAAAACGTAAAAATGACACCGGTGAAGCAATGGATATTTTACCATTTTTGACAAAACGGTCTCAAGAAATCCGTAAAAGTGGTTTTAATAAAGTTCTTGGTGATTATATCAGGAAAATTTGTGAAGTAAAGTTTGATGAAAAATCACTGAAAAATAAAGAAGTATATTTTTCTACTGAAGGAAATGGTTTAAGCGAGCATATAGCTGATAACGTTGAGTTTGAACAAGAAGATGATAAACACGATTTCATCCGATTTTTAAATCAGTACTTAATTAACCAAGATGATATAAATCCTATACACCCATTCATATTTAATTTTATAAAGGTCGATAAAAGGCTAAATAATGAATATGGAAAGTATGCGACATTTATGTATGAGAATTTTGTAAAGGGCAATCAAGAGATTAAGCAAGTTTTTCATAACAGAGAGACAGAAGACATTTTAACTGAACTAGTATTAAGTAAAATGGATGTATTAGAAGAAGAAAATAGTCAACAGAAGCAGGAGTATCAACCTCTTTTACACTCCTTTACCAAACTATATCAAGAATATCTTTTGTTTTTGAGTAAATATAAAGATTATTTTTTAACTTCTTTCCCTTTATTAACACATTATTATGTATTTATGTATGCTTGTCAGCTGATTATTAAATTTGAGCAGTTTACAGAAGCGGATTTTGATAAGATACAGCCGCTTTATTTTGCTCTTGAAATGGAATCTATCAGTAAAAGAAGAAAAGCAGCAGATGAATTAGAAGGGTTTAAATTTATAAAAGATCATTCTATTAATCTATTTAGGCATATTCACACAATTTCCCATTTGAGCCATAACGTTTTCAACGAGGAACTTTTAAAAAAAGGTGAAAAGATTGATTTTATGCCTTATAGCCAACTTAATAAGTTAGTAAAGCAAGAGGGTACTGAATTTGAACAGTTGTTTTTAAGAGATATTAAGCAGTGGATTCAAGACTATTTAGAGTGGTCGAATAAAAAAGTCGATGACGAATCTCAAGATCTCGAAAGTGCTATGAAAATATTATTTAACTGCTTAAAAGCGGGAATGAGTGCGGGAGTTTGTGATAAATATGGAAAAAATATCGAGGACCTTGGTGCAAATATTTTCATAAAAAGTCGTGGAAGTATAGGTCAAGTTCTTAATATAAAGCATGATTTCTTACTTCTCTTAACTGCCGTCTCTGTGAAAAATCAAAGGATCCCTTTAAATGATTTATTTGTTGAGTTTGAAAGGAGAGGGGTAGCTTTTGATAGGTACTCTAAAAAAGAAATTATAAGTTTATTTGATAATCTTAATATTTTAGACAAAAAAAGTGATAGTGGTGATGCTCAGTATGTCAAACCAATTCTTTAATTATATTTCTAACCTTTTAAACGATTATTTCAAAAGAGCTGAAGTAAAGGCTGGAGACCGCTTTTACTTACAATTAGACCAAGATTTGGATGTGTCTCACCTTGTAGATTCATTAGAAGAAATAGAAGGTATTAAACATTTTATATATCAACATGAATTGGGTGAAGAATACAGAACGTTTTCAATTCCTTTTAATTCAATTAATCTTGTAGTAGCAAACACATCAGAACATGTTAAACCTGATTTTCTTGTAACTTTAAGAAATCTAGTTGGGGAGCAAAAGGGAGTATGGGAGAATACTGCGTTAATTAGCATTGTGTCGGAACAGCTAGATTCAATTCAAGGTGGCAGCAGTGATTTACAAAAGGAAGGTATGCCATTACATCCTGCCTCTTTATTTTCTAACCTAAAGTTTCAGATTGATAAAAGTGTTCTTAAGAAAGTCGAGAAAATTATTTTAGTTGATAATCTTGAAAACTTACTAAAGGAACAGCTATATCAACAAATTACATTTTTTGAGTTTGAGGACATTTTTACTACTCTCCAAAAGGGATCTATTGAAGACAATGAGTATTATAAATTTGGTATTTTTAAAGATCCTGATTTAGAAAGATTTAAAGGGAAAGAGCAGAAAGAGAGATTAAGCAAAAACCGTGACTTATTTGATTTTGTTAGGAAAGTACATGATTTTGGGCTGGGTCAAGAGGAATTAGAAAAAAAGTTCACCCTTGTAGGTGCCAAAGAACTAGCAGGAAATCGCTGGATGGAAAATATTTACCCAAAGGTTCAAAGAGAGGAAATAGGACCTAAGATAGATAAAGTAGAAATTAGTTCGATAACGGTATCTGACAAGCTCAAGTACTGGAATAAGCCCCACAAAGATACCGCAGCTGGAAAAAGAAAAAGACACGTTGTTATTTTTAATCCTGATGGTAAAGATGAGGTTCAGCTTCAAATTTCCTTTAACTTGATTGGTGCAGTAAAAAGTCTTTCTTCGGAATATCTTAAGCTGGGAAAGTCTAATAAACAAGATATTCGAATAGATGTGAAAAGTAAAAATATTGCTGTAAGTATTTCAGCTAATCAAAATGAAGCCACCTTTATGAAATTTGCGTATAGACACGAAAACAAAGCTACAATGGGGGCAGAGTTTCTAATAGTAGTCCTTCCTATTGATCCAATCTACTTAGACAATTATAAATCAGTATACATTGTTGATCCTGAAAAAAGTGTAGTTGAGCTTCAATATGATGACAGTAGCTTAAGTTTTAATGATGGCATGATGCATAAGAAAGTGGAAATTAAGGAACAAAACGTTACAGTTAGTGTATCTCAGGAAGAAAAGCTTACCATTACTCCTTTGCCAGAAGCATTCAATGATGATGACGAATTGGCTATAAACATTAAAATGAATGAAGCTATTATTCCGTTTCTGTTGAAAAATGAGTTGCAGGAGTCTATGCCAATTTCCGGACAGAGATTGTGGAAACTTATTAGGGAAACAGGTAAAGATGTTCAATGGATTAAAGAAAATAACAGGCTTATATTAGAAAATAGAGAGTTCTACTTTAATTCAGAATATCGTGAGTTCTTCTATTGGGAGAATGAATGGATTGAAAGAGGATTAAAAAGTGCTAGATTTGATTCAGGTGTTTTATTACCTGAGGAAATAAAGCTTAGTGATGATATGAGAGAAGCTTACAGTCGTTTCCTCACGTATTTTAATATAAGAAATTCTATACCAAGCTTATGTACGGTAACAAAAGATATGAAGGAACGTTCTCTAGAATACATTAATCAGTATCAGGAAGAAATTTCAAGTTTTAAAAATGGCACACCTGCTGGTTCTAAAGGTATTGACCTATTTAAATTAGGGACTATTCAATCAAATGATACATTTTATATTACTCCATTTCATCCACTCATGGTTGCTTATAAATTGAAGTTGTATGAACTACTAGAAACAGAAGAGTTGGATAATAGTATTTTGAATCGTTTAACTCCAGATTCGCTTATTCCTTTCCTATATGATGAAAAGGACTTATATAAGCCGGAACATCAGAAAGCTGCAATGGAATGGCTAACCTTTAAGCCTGTTAATAACATTTCTGTTTCAGATGCTAATCAATACCTTTCAAAAGTTGTAAGCGACAAGATTAGTCAATTTAAAGAGCATTTTTCATATTTGTTTATTGAGAAATCTATGGCACCTCTGCAGCTAAATGTAATAAATATTTCAAATGATATTGAAGTTCTTAGAGGAATAATCCAATGGATGCTAAAGGAAATCGATAGAGTAGGTAAGGAAAATCTTAAGCCTGTTGTGGCTACTCTTTATAAACAAGAAAGTATTGAAAGTTCCTTTGATTTGTTTGCACGTACTGATACTATTGCTGAATTTGAGCAGCTGTTCGATATAAAGCTAAAAGCAAAAGAAGTAGACCCTGAAGAAGTGTTGAAAACAATCAGGGAAAAACTATTTTTCTATAAGCAGGAGCCAAATGCTGCATATCGATACTCACATATATCATTCTATAAGATGCATGCACAGGAACACCATGCTGTGCAGCCTATGAAGGATATGACCTCTGGCATTGCTATAGAGGGATTATATTCAAGTGTTCCGTCAATGAAAGACGAAGAAAATTATAAGAGTGGTTTTGGAACGAAGACAAATAGTATTGATGAGCAAAACTATTTAACAAGCACAGCTTTTTATGTAAATGAGTTAGCTGCAAATTTACGTAATGAAGGCAATGACAGCTATAGAAAAGGAGAAGCCATTCTCTCTAGAACAACGACAGCTGACAAAGAAACTTTAGAAAAGGTCTTTAAATCTTCGTATTGGGTGACCTTTGTTGATCCATCCGTTGATTTGGAATTCTTTAATAAATACAATGGTAATTTGGTTGTCATTCATTATAGTGATCAATATTCTTCTTCCAGTCGATATGATGCAATCACGGTTACAGATAAATCACAGCAATATTATGCAGTTATCAAAGAATTCCTTAACCAAAAGGATGTTGAGGGAACAGATGAGCATGTTCTGAATACCATTAAGGCGTTTAATACATTTAATGGAGAATGGCTGCTACGTATTATTGGGAGTAAAGGTCACTTTGATCGGGAGAAGCTTAGCATACTTTCTGCAATTAAGTACGCTGTTTCTTACTTTGATCACAAGGACATTACCTGGATTCCGATTTCTTTAGAGGAAATATTAAGGGTTGCAGGGGCAGTAAGCCTGAGTAAATCAGATGGAATATTTACTGCTAAAAATCTTGGTGTTAAGGGCAGCCATAGTGATGATCTTTTGCTAATAGGAATTGAAAATAAATCAAGTAATATTTCACTTCATTTTTACCCTGTTGAAGTCAAAATCGGATTTAATAAAGGAGACATTTTAGACAAAGCAAAGATACAAGTACAAAAAACTAAAAAAATTCTTAATGATACATTTAGTGGAGATATGGGAGATACATTCACTGGTCGATTTTATAGGAATTTTTTCGTGCAGCTGCTAATTGCTAATGCTAAGAAACTAGTACAAAGTGGCTTCTGGCCAGATAAACAGTACAATATGTCGGAAAATGTAATAGAAAAGTTGTTGAAGGATGATTTTAGTATTTCAAATGATTTAACCAATTTTATTGGCGACGGCGCGATTCTTTCGTTTCAGAAAGATGCAACCCATAGGAGTGCTGGGTTGGACGATAATGTTCTAATACTAAATCTTACTGAAGACGATGGTTATAGTGGATTAGTAAAACCGATAAAAGAAATGTGGCAATGGATTCAGCAGCAGCCGAACGATTTTATTAAAGAAGATATGCTGTCTTATAAATATAATGGTCAAAGCCTTATGGATGACAAAGAGCAGGCACCTAGTAATACAGGAGAAGAACAAGGAGAATATACACTTGTCAATGATATTCGAGAAAAGGATGAAAAGTATCCTTCACTAATGGATGAAATAAAAGGAGAGTTAAAAGAATCCGTTCTAGAATATCAAGAAGATAATATTCCTCTTAGTAATGAAAAACCAAAACCTAATTTGGAGGAAGTTCAGTTAACGAATGATTCAGCAATTGAAGGAGTGATATATCCAAATGAACCAGTAGAGGTAGCCATTCCTGCCAATCATTCTTTAGAAGAATTGCGAATTAAAATAGGTAGAGCTGAAAATTCAAATAAAGAAATATACTGGGAATACGGAAATACAGGGTTAGCCAACAGGCATTTGTTGATATCTGGAAAATCTGGTCAGGGTAAAACTTATTTTATGCAGTGCTTGCTCCTGGAAAAATCAAAGCTAGGACTACCTAGCATTGTAATAGACTATACCGAAGGATTTCTTCCTAACCAGCTGGAACCTGAGTTCGTTGAGTATTTAGGAGATAAACTTAAGCAAAAAATTGTATATAGTGATAAGCTCCCAGTGAACCCATTTCAAAAGAATATTCGGGATATTGGTGGTATTCATTTACCTGAATCCAATACCGATGTAGCTGAACGTATTAAAAGCGTATTTGGCTCAGTTTATAAAACTTTGGGCATTCAGCAGCAGAACTCAATTTACGAAGCCGTATTAAATGGTTTAGAACAATATGACGATCAAATGAGCTTATTAAAGTTAAAGGATCTTCTAGAGGAAGATGGAACAAATTATGCTAAAACGGCTCTTTCTCAAATAAGGCCGTTAATTGATCGTAATCCGTTTACTATTGACAAAGCAATAAATTGGCAAGATATAGTGGAAAGTAAGGGAGAAGTGCATATCATACAACTCACTGGATTCCCTCGGGATGTACAGCTGATCATTACAGAATTTATCCTTTGGGATTTGTGGAATTATTCTGTAAGGTATGGAAATAAAAACAAACCAATGCCTGTCATAATGGATGAGGCACAGAACCTGGATCATACCGAAAAATCTCCTTCAGCAAGAATCTTAACAGAAGGAAGAAAATTTGGCTGGTCGGCATGGTATGCAACTCAGTTCTTGAAATCTCAGTTAGATGCTGACGAGTTAGCAAGACTTCAAAATTCCTCTCAGAAGATATACTTTTCTCCTCCTGAGCAAGAACTATCTAACATTGCGGCAAGCCTTACTAAAGATAGCCAAGAGAAAAAATACTGGGAGGGCAAACTGGCAACATTGAAAAAAGGGCAGTGCATTGTACATGCACCAGTACAGAAAGAGAGTGGTGAATTATCGAATCCTACGGTTACCGTAGTAGATATTATTCCTCTTTCGAAAAGAATATAAAAAAACTCCCACCGCAATGGTGGGAGTTTTGTATTATTTATAGAATACTTAATCTAAAATCCTCCATAGAGGTTTTATTTTTAAGTATATCTCTTAAGGTTCTTAAGCCTTTTTCGATATACATTAACATGTATTTATGAAGTTCCTCATCGTTCAGTGATTTATTTGTCTCATTGATTATTAAGTGTTTGAAGAGTAAAAACTCTTTATCTTTAATTATAGAATCAGGTATGGTCCATCGATTACCACCAGTGTAATTTTCATTAATTGACCCACTTGATACAGCTATCCCTTTGGCGAGTGCTATTCTTATGGCCATTGGCCTTTCAACTTCTAGAGATTCAGCTATTAAGTCTACTATTTTTTTGCCTTCTTCCGATAATAACATTCTTTTATTGGACATTTAATCACCCTTTAACAAATTGAAAATAACCGTCTCGTATAACTGTATATTTCTTTTCTTCATCATAATCCAGCATATATTGCTTGTAGGAATTGCTTTCCATGAGCTTTACATATTCTTGCGTGATTTCTGTATCAGTGGACAATATAATTACCTGTTCACTTAGTTCTTTATAATAATGATTAATCAGATGGTTTCTATGATAACTATCAAGTCTCCCTAAAGGAGTATCAATAACCATAGGCAATGATAAATCAGAAGCTTTAGTAAGAGCCCATATGAGAGCGGATGAAATCATCTGCATTTCCCCAGCAGACCGATCCTGAATACTGATTTCCTTCATTCGATCATTATACAAACGAATCGAATAAGTGTTTATATCAAATTCAATGTTTCCAAATTCATCTTGTTTTCTAAACAATTGACGCAGCATCCTAGAGAATTCCTCTTTAATTAACGTGGCTTTTAAAGTAGTTATTTCTGTAACATACTGATCCATTGCTTCAATCGCCTTACTTACCTGTTTACTTTGTTCCATTAACTCTTCTAAATTTCCACCATGGCCAGACAATCTGGTTATATTGTTTTTAATATTTGCTCTTTCATCTAAAGCGTTGTTAAGCCGTAGCATTAAAGACTTTAACCTTAGATTTTTTTCACCAACCGCTTTTGTTAGCAGGTCAATCCGATCATTTTCTTCATCGATATTGACTGATTCAGGAGCATTTCTAATTTCCACTTCTAAAGATTCAAGTTCTTGCTTAAGTCTTTCGATTTTATTTATATAATTGGCGGCCTGTGTTTTATCTTTTATCGCAAGATTAATAAGAAAACTATAATCGTTATTGGATATATCATGTAATTCATTAAAATCTTCTGGAACAGAATGCTTTATTGCATTCTCTTTAATCCAAATGTCTTCACCAAGTTTACTTATTTGTTCTAACTGCTCCTGACTCAATGGAGGAGTTATACTTTTATTGAGTAACTGATTGATAAACTTACGATAAGGAGTTAAAGAAGCATCCCTTAATATTTTTTTATGGCTAACCTCATTTTCAAGCTTTAACTGCTTCTTTAATTTAGATATTTTATCGCCCACGATAATATTAATCATATTATGATTAAGGAATTCATTTAGATTGTCAGTGGCAAGCTTCAATTCGGTTGATAAGCGTGACTGTTGTTTAACAATAGACTCACGTGATTTCGAATTTCGGGAAATCTTTTTGCTGCGTTTTTCTTTAGTTTTGTCTATTAGTTCTTCAAATTTACGAATGTCAGCATTTAGTGTATCCTTCTTTGATTCAAGAATTGTAATAGTACCATTAACTTCATCTAACTGTGTCTGGAATGTAGATAGTTTTACCTGACCTGCAGATTTAGCCAGCTTTTTCTCTAATGAATTTTTAAGAGAACGAATATCAACAAGAAGTTGCTTATAAGCCTCCATGCCAGTTATTTTATGAATAGCAGCTTTCATTTCGTTACTATTCTGTCTCAAAATAATATCCTTAATTTCTTCACCGTCAAAAATAAAGAAAGGAGCCGCATAATAAGGAATTATCCTGTCGATAAACCTATTATATACTTCAATGTTTTCAATACGAGCTTTCTTTGACATTTTTGAACCAGCTTTTTTTATCTCTAATTCTCGTTCTTCATGAGTGACTGATTTATTCTGGTCGAAGAACCATTTAATACCCAGAGTCCATTCTTCGCCAGAATCAGTTTCTAAGCTTAATGAAACAGAACATTCCCGGCCTCCTTCATCAAAAAAGGTATTATTAATAACATTCGAAAAGAGTCTTTTATGCTCTAAGTCGGTCATTCCTCTTTTTCCAAATAAAATATAGAGAATTGCTTTTAAAATTGTAGTCTTCCCGGCACCATTAAGGCCACCTAGGAGAATAATATTTTGTAATTCCTCTTGTCTTACTTTTTTTGGAATATATAGGTCTATCTCCTGGATTCCATAATAAGTCTTATAATTATAAAATTTAAGTGTCTTTAAGAGCATTATTTTCCACCCACGCCATTATCTTTAGAAAGATATTTAATTAAGTCTTGATATTCGGTAACCCTGGTACCATCAGAAACATTTTCATATGAAAATTTCTTGGCCGCCCTAATTAACTCAGAAACGAGTTTTACAGAAATATCGTTTTGTGTACATACACGATTCAAAACCTCTAATTCTCTTTTTTTATTATCTTTCATAGGGAAATTCACCTTTTCTTAAGTAAAAATAGTTTATTCTTGACAGAATTTATTACTATTATTCTACCATAATACACTAGTACTTTTGTATTTTTTTTACAATGATACTGCATACAAAAATTCCCATCTTAAGTGAATTACAACCATTAATCGTTGAGAAATGATGGTTAACTTAATTAATAGTCTTTGTCTAAGTAAATATAGGCCGGTGGTATTGTTAATGTCTTAGTTTAGACCACGGGTAACTTTATAATAAAAAAGTGGTATACTGATTCTTATTCTGCTTTATTGTAAAATGTAGAAAAATATCACAAAAATGTTACAACTGGTTTAATCTAAGAAATCTGAAAAAATAAAATTATCTGGTTATTTTTTTGTATAAACCGGTAGAAATAGGACACTGTTTAACTTTTTTTAATAGTGAATTAATCGATTTGCCCTTTAATCAAAATTAAACAGGCCGATATCTATTCCAGACAGTTAAATATTATCTAACATTCTCTTCATTTAGTTATAATCTTCCTTCTAATAGAGAGGTAAAAAATACTTAACATTAATTAAAACTTATTTAGAAAAGATTGTGGGTATAATTAAAAATTATAGGATGAATTGTATATCTGATTTTATATATAAACATAATCGCTTCATAACAAAGGAGTAAATAATGGACTTTAGTCAATTATCAATTTCATACCAATATAGGTCGGATGATGAGGATGGACATATCGTAAGAGATTTTTATAATCCTGTTCTTTCAATAGCTAAGAAATATAAAAGAGCAGTCGGTTATTTCACTAGTGGCTCTCTAATATCAGTCGCTAAAGGAATGAGACATTTTATTAATAATGGTGGGCAAATGCAATTGATAGCATCACCTAAACTCAATGAACACGATATTGAGGCGATAACAAAGGGTTACAAAGCGAGAAAAACTGTTATTGAGGAAGCTCTAGTTAGGCAAATGGAAAATAATATAACCTCATTTATGGAGGAATGTTATAACTATCTTGCGTGGCTTATCTATAAAAATCAATTAGATATAAAAATTGCAGTAGTAAAAGGTGATATATTAAGTGGTATTTATCACGAAAAGATAGGTATAGTCGAAGATGAAAGTGGCCACAAAATTGCTTTTTCAGGTTCTTTGAATGAGACGGAAGGTGGTCTAACTAATAATTTTGAATCTATTGATGTATTTTGTTCATGGAACCCGAGCGAAGAAGCAAGGGTAGAAAAAAAGGAGCTAGATTTCAATAGATTGTGGAATAATCAAACTAAGGAATTAGAGATTATTGACTTTCCTGCTGCTTTGAGAAAGAAAATATTGAGTTATAAAAAAGATACAATTATTTCACTTGATTCTCAGATGAGCTTTATAGAAGCAAACAGTGTCGTGATAAATGAATATTACCCATTAATTCCTCCTCATTTGACCATTAGAGAGTATCAGCAAAATGCTATTAAGAGTTGGTTTCGTAACGATTGTCAGGGTTTACTAGAAATGGCCACAGGTACTGGTAAAACAATCACTGCTTTAGCAGCAATTGCTAAATTAGCAGAAGTAACTAAGCGCCTGGCAGTGATAATAGTCTGTCCGTATATGCATTTAGTTGACCAGTGGGTAAAAGATATTAATTTGTTTAATATGTCTCCAGTTATTGCCTATCGCTCCAGAAGTGTATGGCAAGAGGATCTAGCTAATTATGTAGCTGCATATAACTCTGGAGTGTTGAATCACTTTTGCTTAATTACAACGAATGCTACTTTTGCAACTCAGGCTATGCAAGAGATGAGTAGAAATATAAAGGGAGAAGTCGCCTTTATAGCGGACGAGGCTCATCATTTAGGTGCTGAAAAAGGTAGAATGTATTTAAATGAAAATTTTCCTTATAGGCTCGCGTTGTCGGCGACTCCTAATCGCTGGTTTGACGATGAAGGTACTTCCAAATTACTAAATTATTTCGGAGGGAAGGTCGTATTTGAATTTGGATTAAATCATGCAATTGGACAATTTCTTACGGAATATTACTATTACCCACACATCATTACATTAGACGAAGATGAGGCTGAAAATTATTTTGAGATTACAAGAAAAATAGTAAAAATGTATCCAAAAGATGATAATACTATCGGGGATAATAAATCATTAGAAGGTTTATTAATTGAACGGGCCAGGATTATAAATCATGCTAGGAATAAAATTGGGAAATTAAAAGAAATCATGCAAGAGCAGAAAGACGAGAGTCATAATATAGTTTATTGTGGTGATAGTAATGTGGATGGAGAAAAGCAAATAGATGCTGTTGTAAAATTACTAGGAACTGGCTTAAATATGAAAGTGCATACATTTACCTCCCGGGAGGATGCAAACGTAAGAAAGAAACTATTAGAGAAATTTGAGTCAGGAGAATTGCAAACACTTGTTGCCATTAAGTGTTTAGACGAAGGCGTTGATGTACCTGCTACAAAAAGAGCTTTTATATTAGCAAGTAGTACAAATCCTCGTGAATTTATTCAACGGAGAGGCAGAGTTCTAAGAAAACACCCAAATAAGAAATATTCATATATTCATGATTTTATAGTGGTTCCAAGAAAATTAGATGAAATTAAGTTTATTGACACTTCAGTGTTTAATACGGAAAGAAATATGATTAAACGCGAGCTAAAAAGGTTTTGTGAATTTGCTGATCTTGCTTTAAATGGACCTCTAGCACACCAAATATTAAACGAAATAAAGCATGCATATAATTTATTGGAAATGTAGAGATGATCGAGGGGAGGTTTTTATTATGAGTAACGACAGAGAAAAAATAGAATCATTACTAGCAGAGTTACCGGATTCAAGTGCTCTAATTCTTAAAGAAATATTACAAGCAGAAAAAGCAATACTACACTTAAAAAATCTACAAGGTACAACGATTATAAGTGATATTATTAATATAGTAAAAGAAAGGATTAAAGAATAATGCTAATTCAATATATAAAGTTGAAAAACTTCAGACAGTATTATCAAGAACAGACAATCGAGTTTTCTAAATCAGCTACAAGAAATGTTACAGTTATACACGGCGAAAATGGTTCTGGTAAAACTGCTCTTCTTAATGCTTTTAGCTGGTGTTTTTATGGATTACTTAATCTTCCAAATGAGTCTAATATCATTAATGAACATGCAATCGCGGGTGCTGGTGAAGATGAAGTAGAAGGTTCAGTTACAATAAATTTCCTTGATAGTGGTAAAGATTACACCGTTACTCGAAAAGTTAGGGCAAGATCTACAAATGGAAAAGTATTATATTTCGAGCCAGAAGTAAAAGTAGATTATATTGAAAAAGGTGGTTTATTTAAATCGGTTAATAATCCAACAGTAGAGTTAAACAGGATTCTTCCTGAAGATTTAAGAACCTATTTCTTTTTTGATGGTGAAAGAATTGATAATTTATCCAAAGACAGTGGAACTGAAGACGTAAAAAAAGCAATCAAAAATATTATGGGGCTTGAAATCTTAGAGAGGGCCATTATACACACTGAGAAAGCAAGGGTTAGATTTCGTAACGAGTTAAAAAAATTTGGGAATTTACAAATTATTACCTTAATAGAAGAACTTGATAAGCTGGAAGGACAACGTGAGGATCTTAGAAAACAAGAAATTCTTCAAAAAGAGAACTTGACGATCTTAGACAAACAGATCGTTGAGGTGGAGACGCGTTTAAAACAAATTGAAGGAGCTAAGCAATTACAAGCTCAAAGAGATATTAAACAAGCAGATTTTTTAGACGTTCAAAAAAGGATTAGTGATATAAGAAGACAAATGCAGGAAAAGATGAGTAAATTGGGGTATCTTGCATTTAGTTATTCAGCTATACAAAAAGCCGACTCAATTATTAAAAACAACGTGAATGTAGATACATTTACTGGCGTTAGTAGCCTTTTTATTGATGAGCTTATTTCTAAAGGTCAATGTATTTGTGGTAGTTACTTATCATCAGGTTCAACACATTTTGAACATCTCCTCCAATTAAAGGAGAAATTAAATGTTAACAACTTTCAAAATAAAATATATGATTTAACAGGCAATTTAAAACTTGTTAAGGAACGAAGATTAAATTTAATTACTGACTTAAAATCGAAGAAGAAAAGTGAACTTAATGAAATTCTAATACAGAAAAAATTATCAGAAGAACTTGATGAAATAAGTTTGAAACTAGCAGGGAAAGAATCAGAAGAGATAGTAGAGTTAGAAAATAAGAGATTAAAACTGATTGAAAAAAAAAGTTCAGTAGAACGACGTATAGGAGTTATTGAAAGTGATCTTGAAAGAATAAAAAAAAGTATCAATGAAAAAACCAATGAAGAAAAAAAATATCAAGCTCTGGAAGAAAAGGGATTATTAACACAAAAGCGGATGGAGGCATTACAAAAGCTCGAAAGTGTGATGCAAGAGATCCTACAAGTGCGAGAAAGACAAGTAAAATCACAGTTACAAGATCGAATAACAAAAGTTTATACGCAGTTTTTAAGGAAAGGTTATCATATCCAACTAGCCGATAATTATGAACTGAATGTCCTCAATGACAACAATAATATAGTTGGATTATCTCAAGGGGAAAGACAAATTACAAGTTTGTCTTTCATAGGTGCAATAGTTGATATCGCTCGCGAACATTATAAAGATCAAAAGGCTGATTTTGATGAAGGAGGTATTTATCCTCTTGTAATGGATTCTCCATTTGGGGCTTTAGACTCAGATCATAGAGAAAGAATCGCAAAAGGAATTCATAAATTATCTGATCAAGTTATTGTAATTGTTTCAACTTCTCAATGGAAAGGAGAGGTAAGTGAACAATTGGCCGACTACATTGGAAAAGAATATAAACTTATATATAATGATCCACGACAAAATAAAGAGCGACCTTACGAATTTACCGAAGCAGTAGAGGAGTTTAATACAAATGTCTAAGAGAAGGATTAAACGTCCTAAAGATCAAGAGGAACGATATAAAAAATTAATAGATTCCGAAGAATTTGGGATCTTTTCAACCTATAAGGATATTTTTATGGCAGCAGGCACAATTGGATTCATGGAACAAAAAAGAACAAAGTTTACAAGTTCTGCAGAAGGAATTCCATGGAGCGTGTTTACTTTAGAGACGGACGAGACAATAATTGATGCAATTGCTTTAACACAAACTGGGGATATCGCCATTCTTAGTGATGATCCAGAAACATTTGATAAAAAGATACAAATATTTGAGGAATATGCAGCAGGTGGTTTTGAAATTCTTTTTAAACTACTGACAGATAATCCAAAACTCGCTTTAACATCATTTTTTGATTTTATTTTGAGTATGGACAATGAAGTGAATGACAAGGATCGAAATCTAAAAGGAATTGCAGACATGTTATCATTTTAAAAATCTTTAAAATGTAAATATTGTAAAAGGGGTAGTACAGATGGATATCCTAGACATTGTAAATTCTCATCTCAAGGAGAGAGAGTTACTTGTTCAAAACAAACTTCAGGAGATCGTAGCTAAACTTAACGGGGGAGAAACTTTTGAATATTTAGCACCAATATATAAAATAGAACCGATATTTATAAAAGAGCATCTAGAAAAAGAAGGGTACCATTTTGACTTAGAGTCAAAAAAATGGTTGAAAGAAATACAGCAAGAATTAGTAAAGGGTAATATTTCTTTTGAACAAATTTCTGGAGTTCCATACACGTTATATTCTGGTAATAGTTTACATTTCAAGGCAGAACAATTAAGTTTAACTACAAATGATTTGAAGGAAATATTAAAAAAATATAATTACAAAAGACGTTGGACATATATCGATATGGGAAACAAGTCTAGTATACCTTCAAATGTTTTAAAGATTGTCCACTTACTTAACGCCAAAAATTATAGTCTTCAAAATGCAGCTGAATTATTAAAAACAGACGTAGAAGAGTTGAAGGAAACGCTTAGAGAGGCACACTTTAAAAAAGTGTGGACGTTAGAAACAAAAGTGGGAGATTTGACAACTGAGACAACTATTGAAGGAATGACCGTTTGTAGGGATTTGGATACCGGAATATTGGAACAGATTATGATTAATGAAGCAAAATATTACACAAACAATCAGGTTAGTACAATACTACGTATCAATCCAACCTATTACTTTAATTTAGCGTCTAAACAGTTTATATTGGAAAAGCATTTTATACAGGTAGATCGAGGATTGGCAAATAAGTTCATTCAAGCTATCCCCATGTTCCGTACTATTGACTTTGGGAGGCTGTTCAGTGAACAAGGATTAGAATTATTTGCTGAGATAAGTAAGCGAGAAGTTGACTTAAAAAGGTATAGGAAAAAGGAAAACTGTGACCAAGATCAGCAGTGCAAAGCTGAAAAAAAGTTTGAAGTTGAAATTGAGGGTTCAAAAGAACAAAATACTAAAGGTATTACACTTGAGGAACATAATTATGATCCTCTCTTTAAAGACGGTATGAAAGATAAAAAAGTTAAATTAGAAAAAATTGTGGAGAAATTAAATAACGGACTAACACTTTATGATATATCTAAAGAATTTGCGGTTAATAGAAAACTTCGTGCCCCGTTTGTAAGTAACTTACAATTTCGTTTAGAGAATGAAGGATATGTTTATGACAAAGTAACAAAACGATGGACTCTTACTATAAAAGAAAAAACTAAACAGCCTCTTAATAAAAAAGGTCAAAATAATTATTTAAATAAAGATATAGTCGACGAAAAAAACACCTCCACCAATAAAGATTTAGATCTAAATGAGGTAGTTTCCTTCCTTAATAATGTAAAATCTTTCCTGAAGACAGAAGTGGAATTTGGAGTGAATAGGCAAGAACTAAAGGTACTCTTAAAAAATAATGGCTACAATTATGATGGTTCTTTTAAATTATGGACAAAAAAAAATAGGAAAGCTTTACTTGATGAAGTGTCGGATTATTCAGAAAAGGGTGTTCGATCCTTTGATAAATTGGAAAAAAGTGAGATTAATAGTTCCGCTTTAACAAAAGAAATCCAGGGTTATCAAGATGAAGTGAACGAAGTAATTGAAACTCTAGATCACAAAAAAAATCTAATAAAGGAAAATTCTAAAGAAGCAAAAAATAAAATTAGTGATTCAGAAGCTTTAAAACTTAATGCCAAAGAAATACAAACACTGCGCCAAATGATTTCTCAATGGCAACAAGATAAGAATAGTGAACAATTAGGTAAGAATAATCAGAACGTGGAAGTTACTTTTAGATTAGATCAACAAATATTCAAACAAATCGATAATTATTCTGAGGTAAGTAGGATAAGTAAATCGATGGTCTTAGAGAAAGCATTAAAGCAATTTTTTGAAAACAACCAGAGGTTATAAATAACTAGGAGATTATTAAGGTCAAGGAAGAAATCACTTGACAAGAGAAGCACATTGAATAAATAAAATCCCAATTATTTATTTACTGGACCACCTCATATAAGTAGAATATGCCCATCTTATCCATTTCCTGTACAGCCCATTGCAAGTGAACGTTTGAAACGGCAATAGATGTAATGTTGAGATCACATTTATATTTTCTGAAATTTGTATCAAAACCTCTTAATGTTGAAAACTCTCTAAGTATTAATATTAATGCTGTGACGAATTCTACTTAATAGGAACTTAACGGTATTAAAATCATTGAAAAGTATATTGAGCATGAACATAATGAAACAATATTGAAAAAAGAAAGATTAAATGAGGTAAACAAAGATAATGACACAGCATAAACTAATTTTAAAAAGAAAAGAAGCAATCAATATAGAGAAGATCATAACTAATAAAAAGTAAATCAAAGGCAAATACGAAAACTAATTACCCACAAATCAATTTATAGTTTTTGTTTGTTTTTTAAGCGGAAAGAAATCACTATTGGTACCTCTTGTAGTTTATCAAGGAGTGATTTCTAGTAAATAAAGCAGCGGATGTTGATGACGGCATAAAAAAGTTACTGATTTATCTATTATTGTAAAAATAACCTACTTATCATGATATTTATTCCGACAGTCAGATTGATAACTCCATTAACGATAATAACTAATTTATGGCTATGGTTTTGGCAACTTCTGTTGAAAGCAACCCTAACATGTATTCTAGAAGAATAATAGATGAGTAATATTTATTTTATCACATAGCTCTAAAACAAGAACAAAGAAGAATTCCATCTGCAGGAAACACTATTCAATTGAAGTCTAAGACAGTCCAATTTGATTAGTCCTGAGTGTCCAGCATTAGGGAGTCTAAATTAGCTTTATTTACATGGTTGAGGATTTTGGGGACTATGCTGAAATCGCTTAAAAGAAAATACTCAAGTCATAGAAAATAAGATAGTATCAGGAATTATTGAGGGGATAATTGGAACAGAAACTGCAATACTTGTTCTTCGAATAAATTTATTTATTTATTCTTGCGTACATTCTATTTCAGTTTGAATTTTCCTATGGATACCCCGCGTATATAATAATTTTAAAAGTATTATATACCCATAAGGACAGTAAGGCCTTAATGAACAAGCTTGCCTGCCCTCTATACAGTTCAGTCCTGTTTTCTATAAAGATATAATGAAATTGGCTGTAAGGAGTGTATCATGGCCAGAATGGAGGAGGAATGAATGAGCACCTTAAATACATTATTTCGCAAAAGAATTGGTTACCCTGAAAATGAAGAAATCACTTTTGAAAACCTGGATATCATTCTTGAAAAAATGGCGAAAACGATTCCATTTGAAAATTTATGCATTATCGGAAAGAAGACAACTAACATTTCGAAAGAAAATTTAATAAATAAATTGCTTTTAAAAAATGAAGGCGGGCTTTGCTATGAACTGAATGCACTCCTTAATTTCTTTTTAGCACAAAACGGGTTTGATATTACTCTTGTTCGAGGGGTGATATTTGATCAGCAGAATAAGCGGTGGAATACGATCGGCAAGACCCATGTGGCCAATCTGATCACATATAGGGGACAGGTATACCTTGCAGATACCGGATTCGGCGGAAATCTGCCATTAAGGCCTGTTCCATTGACTGGAGAGACGGCTGCATCTGCGAATGGGGAATTTTCCGTAAAAAAAGAAGAAAGTGATCAGGGCAATTATATTTTTTATATGAAACTGAGGGATAAAGATACAGAGTGGAAAAAGGGGTATGCCTTTCATTCTGCTGAAGCGGTGCATGATATAACTGATTTGAATGAAGTTCAAAAAATCATACTGGAGCATCCGGAATCTCCTTTTAACAAAAAAAAACTGATCACCATGCTGACTGATAGAGGAAACGCAACTTTAACGGAAAGTTTGTTTACCGAATGGGCGGATGGAAGATCTGAAAAAAAGGAAGTAGATGATAAGGAATTTGCTGAGATAGCAAAGAATTATTTTGGTCTTTCAGATTATTAAAATTTGAATTTGTTCGTTGAATCATTCATCTTTTAAGGCGGGTCATCCAAGCGGGTGCCCTTTTTTTGCGGGGAAAATCAGTCGTATTTTAGTTTTCTATTAAAAGAAATCATGATGTGCTGGAAGATGATGGGAATCATACCCTTCCTGTTTATCATGATAAAGCATGGGTATAAATATCCTAGACAGTCAATAACGACTATGGAAATTCAATTTTTTAAAGGGAGGAAGTTATCATGGCAAAAAGTATTGTTGGAGTTTATGAATCATCTGAAGAGACAGTTAATGCAATTGAAGGCTTGACTTCAAAAGGATATGATGCCGGAAACATATCGGTTATTACGAATAGAGAAGATACCGATTATGTAGAAGACCAAACAGGCACAGTTGTGACAAGTTCTGCTGATGATGGGAAACAGCATGGATCTTTTTGGGATAGATTAAAAGAATACTTTGTTATGGATGACACTCCAGGAGAAGAAAGTGATAAATTTGCGGACCTGAATATTCCAAGAAATGAACTTGACGCGTATTCTGCTGATCTTAAAGACGGAAAATTCCTTCTGGCAGTGGATATTGATGCAGTCAATGATGCAGTAGTGAGATCAGCTATTCGAAATGACAGCGCGGAAGCTGGCACTGTAAATGGTTTCGGAACAGGCAATGTAAATACTGCGGGTACAGGCTCGTTGAATGACAGCACGGAAACAGCCTCACCAGATGGTTTGAGAACAAAGTGTGTGGATGATTTCCAAACAGATGGTAAAAGAACGGCAGGCCGCATAAATAACTCTCAAACTTCGGGATTGGATGATAGTGAGGATACGGCAACTTACAATAATCCGAGAACAGGCAAATTACAAAACAGCTTGGTAACAGATAACATCAATGGCATGAACAAAGAACAGTTCCATGATACGGCCGGTGCCCGGCGCGGTAATGACAGCCTCGGCACAGATTACGGAAATAACCTGGATGGAACAGATGATAAAGATAAAAGTGAAAGAGAATATGGTTATGCCCCAAACCCGGACACAGATAATAAGGATGGATTTGATGGCGAGGGAAAAAGAGAGAATGGTCTTTTAGAGAATGATGAAAAAAACCATGTAACTTCCCAAAGAGGTTTTGGAAGAGAATAAAAAATTAGCAACAGCTAAGACGCATCAGCAGAAGAAACACAGTAAAACGATGTAGCAATATAAATCTATTCACCAAACGGCAGGCACTAAAAGGGGTGCCTGCCGTTTTTGTATATAACTTCTTCTCCTGATGAATTCCTCTGTTTAAGGACTTTTCTGCCAAATTCCAATTTTTAAAAATATTTATTTAGAAAAATGATATGCTTTATCAGCTTTAAATAATAAAAATTAAGCCGATAAAGAAATGGTCACCGTATTGTATAGATATGTAAAGAGAGGATAGTTGATCCATGGCGTTATTTGAGACCAATCAAAAAGCGAAGGCATTCATTATTACACTGGGCGGTTTTGCTGAAACAGATAAAGCTTCCAACTTTGTTGATTTATTAAAACAAGAAACTGCAAAATTGCATGTGAAAGATTTCACGTTAATTGTGGATTCATCCGAATTGAGGACATTCAAGCACTCGATACTGCCTGTCCTGGAGCAAAGCTATGCTTTGTATATGAGTCTGGGCTTCAAAAAAATACTAATGGTAAAGCCGTTACATGTAACACCGCGTTTGCAGCTGAAAAGAATAGCCAAGAATACAGGATTTACCGGCCAATTTGTGGATAGCCGGCAGGATGCATTAAGCATTTCCGTGAGCCAGTAAACGAGACACCTTTCAAGCGGCTGAATACGGCCAGTCTCAAACAATCACTTAATAAATAAAGGAGAGCAAATATAATGTCAGCCAGCATCGTACTGAAGGAAGTATCTGTATACCACCCCAAAAAAGCTGTAAATAATCAATATTATATCAATCATTTTAACAAGCAGGGTTCCGATATTACCCGTTTGCTGGATGCTCTTGGCAGAGAAAATAGATTTGTGGCAGATGATTCTGAAAATGCATTAACGATGGCGGTTAAAGCGTCTAAAATAGTCCTTGAAAAAGCGGGCATGACCGGACAGGACATGGATATGATTGTTTTTGTTTCTGGTACACCTGAGTACCTGTGGCCGCCGAATTCAGTTGCGGTCCATCATGCGATTGGCGGAAAAAGAGAAGCGGTTGTGTATGACATGAATACAGCATGTGTCGGCATGATCACTGCGGCAGAGCAGGTAAGCCGGAATATGTTATCAAGCCCCCACATACAGCGTGCATTGATTGTCGGCTCTGAACTGATGCACAGATACAGCAGGCGTGAAGAAGCAGTTACATATGCAAGCTTTGGAGATGGTGCCAGTGCTATCATCTTAGAAAAAAACGAAAATAGCAAAAGCGGCTTTATAGATTCGGTTTTTAGTGTAAATACAGAGTCGCTGGAGCGGATTGTATTTCCCGCCTGTGGGATATCTAACATGTATGATGAACAGACAAGTGATTTTGAAAAAAGGGTTCAATGGGAAAATGTCAACAATGACCGGGCATTTGAATCCACCTTGGAGCTAATCGGCACTTTATTAGATAGAAACCATTTAAAAGCTGCAGATATTTCTGCCTACTGCTTATCCCAGCTTTCCCGGAAGAATATCTATAAAATACAGGAAGCACTGAATGAAAGTATAGAAAAATTCCCTATAACAGGGACTGAATATGGCTATACTGGCGCTGCCAGCCCCTTCATGGCTTTTGAACGTGCCATAAGCAATGGCGGGATTCAAAGGGGAGATTATGTCATTTTCTGGTCAGTCGGCGCAGGCTCCGTATCTTGCGCATTATTGTTTAAATATTAAGGAGTGAAAAACTTGGCAGGCAAAAAAACAGCGAAAATAGCGGAAGCGAGCCCGTATAAAATAATCATGATGCCTTCAGTTATTTTAGGGATATGTATACTTCTCAGCACATTATTCAAAAACCGGCATATTGAAATAACCCTATTAATAATCAGTGCAGCAGCTATCATTGGGCTGGGCACCTGGATTTCTGTAATCCTGGCAAATAACCTGAATAAAGTGAAAGAATATGCAAAAGCACTGGAAGCAGGGAATTTAACAGGAGTCACAGATACGGAAGGCTATGATGGTTCTCTGATTCGCTCCCTGCATGATGCAGGAAATACAGTCAGGCATTTTATAGCTGATCTGAAAAAAAGAATTGAACAAGCAGATGGTAATTCTGATGAACTGACTGCAATCATGACAGAACTCATATATATTATGCAGGATATTAAAGAAACCACGAAGGAAATGACAGAGGGTTCAATCGAATTAAGTGCAGCCACTCAGCAATTAGGGGCTTCTGCGGAAAGTATTGAATCATCAACAAGGCAATTAGCTGTAAAAGCAAATGAGGGAGGAAGCATCGCTGAGGAAATCAAATCAAGAGCCTCCCAGGTAAGAGAAGATGCCAAAAACTCTGCCCTTGCTTCCTACAATATTTATACAAGTCATGAAGATAAAATAACAAAGGCAATAAATGAAGTGAAAGTTGTGGAAGAAATAAAAATTCTGGCAGATACCATTGGCAGCATTGCCGGACAGACCAATTTGCTGGCTTTGAATGCTTCCATAGAGGCAGCAAGAGCAGGAGATGCCGGTAAGGGATTTTCTGTAGTAGCGGAAGAAATACGCAAGCTCGCTGAACAGTCCACTAAATCAGTGGAAAACATCCGCAATGTGACTGGACAGGTGCAGACAGCATTTACAAATCTCACCATCAATGCAAAAGACATTTTGGAGTATATGGATAAAAAGGTAAAACCGGATCTTGAAAAAATGGTTCACATCGGTGTTCAATATGAAAAAGACGCAGAATATATAAGCCAGATGTCTAATGGAATTGCTCAATCTTCAGACGAAATGGCGAATGCCATACAAGAAGTAAATTCAGCCATTCAAATGGTATCCTCCACCTCTCAGCAAGCAGCATCAGGTGCCGAAGAAATCCTTGAGAACGTGTCAGAAGTTTCACTGGCCATCAAAGAAGCACAAGAAAATGCAAAAAACCAGCAGGGAAGCATTGAGCAGATTCAAAAGCTTTCACAGAGCTTTACCGTGTAAGTTTAATGGAAATCGGATATTTGCGGTAATGGGCAAATATCCATAAAGCTTTCCATTTGCTGGTTCGAAGAAGGATTAACTGACCCGCTGAATGCTCCTTTTTATATGTAAAGAATGGAAAGAATGGAAGAATCCAAGGACGATAACGAAAAGACTTGTCTCTCTAGGTGTTCCTAAAGAGAAAGCCTTTGAATGGGGAAATTCCCGTAAGAAATATTGCAGAATTTCCATGATTCCAATTCTAAACACAACTAGTTTACTTACATCCACTCACTTATATAAAAGCGAAATTGTTTCCTCCACCAATCCCAGTCGTGATGGGAATCATGTCCCCAAAATTCTATTCGGGCTGGGATTTTCTTTTGTTCCAAAATCGTTTTTAGTTGATGGGTTTCCTTAATCATTTCTTCTTCGTACTCACCTTGACCGGTACAAATGACCAGTCTGCTTTGTCTATATGATTGTAAATAATTCTCATCATGCATATCATTCAAGTAGGAAAGAGGTGAGTGGAAATAGACATCATCATCCATATGGTTCCCAAAGAAATAAGTTGTGGAATAAACACCGCTGAGCGCAAGTAATCCATCAAAAGCAAATGGATGACGAAAGAAGAAATTGGCACTGTGAAATGCGCCCATGGAACAGCCTGTTATCCAAATCTTTTGATCAACTCCATTATTGTTCCTTTTGCTTGTTTGTAAAATTGATGGAACAAGTTCTTCAGCTATGTATTGATCATATTCCTTATGACGGGTAATCCGAGAACGGATATCAGAATGATGAGCAAAAAAGGTTTCTTCATCAATGCCGTCACAAGCCCACACTTGAATGCGACCCTCTTCAATGTAGTCACTCAGCTCTTCAATCATTCCGAAGTCTTCATATTGAAAAAATCTGCCTAAAGACGTTGGGAATGCTACTATGGGTTTGCCACGATGCCCATACACTTTGTATTCCATGTCTCTATTTAATGAAAAGCTCCATTCCTTATGATAGGAGATATGCATGTTAAGTCCTCATTTCTTCTTGAACATAAGAGACAATTGATTGAGCCTTCTCAAAGGTATCTGCTCGAAATTGATAAGCGTAATTTCCCATGGCCTGACTAAAAATATCTTCAATTCGATTATGGTAAACGATGTAAGCTGAATAGGTAGACACTATATCTTCGTGGCTGTGAACATAGTGCTTATGATCTTTACGGCTTGCGTATGCAGTAAAGTATGTCCCTTCTTTAGGGACCTTCACATGGTTATGAACCACCATATTGGCCCATTCTTTATAAATATCACTATTATATGAATAATTAATGGCGTCTGTCATCCAAGCACCAGGAGGCCTCATATTGACTTCAAGTGCGTAGAGTTTCCCATTTTTCTTAGACTCAAATAATTCAATGTGGAAAAAGCGTTCGGTAATGTCAAAAGCCCTTAAAATACTTTGGCCAGCTTGTCTAACTTTAGTCGGAACATCTTTTAGACAATAGTAATGCAAATGGTCATTCGTATTAACGACCGTCATAATACTTTGATCAAATAAGTGAGTCGCATCAAATTGGACTACGCCGTCACGGTCAATTAAGCCGTCATAGGTTAATACATTTCCTTCAATGAATTCTTCTGCAATAAAATTGACTTCGGCTGGTTTCTGTTCGAAAAATTGGTTTAGTTCGGTATCATTATTTATCTTAGAGGTCATGCTCGCCCCTGAACCTAAATCAGGCTTAATCACGATAGGGTATCCAACAGTTTTAATAAACTCAGCTGCTTGTGGATACGTTATATCCTTGACGCTGCGAATCATAGCGACATCGCATTTTTCAAAGAACTTCTTCATTTTCGATTTGTGAATAACATCGTACACGAATTCTAATTTTGTACCATAAATATTAAAATCCGTTCGAATTTTTGCTTCGAGCTCAAGCCAGTGATCATTAAGAGATTCAAAACGATCTATTTTTCCAAACTTGTGAGTGAAATAGCCAACAGCTTTCAGAACCTCATTGTATTCTTCCATATGCTTAATTTGCATGTAATCTGTTAGAGCTTCCTTTAGAGAATCGCTTAGCGACTCATAAGGAGTATCACCAATCCCCAGGACGTTTGCACCGTTATTCTTTAAATGACTACAAAAATAGGTGCTATTTTGAGGAAAGTGTGGAGAGAAAAAAATAATGTTCACGGACGTTCCTCCTAAAAATAGTCTTCTCTTAATGTACTGTATGAAAATTCAGTAATCAAGTACTATTTCTTCTCAAGGCCTGACGTTTCAAGTAGTTTCATTAAATTAAGTGTTCACTAGTATTTATAGAGGTTGAAATAGATTTAAAGAGGATAGCAGCCATTCTACCCTCTTTAACTTACTGCAAGCGCAGTTAGTTTTGCCCGTACCGATTGTCTCTTTGACTGAGGGTTCGGATCATGCGGATTCATATCAAAGGAAAAGGTTTGGATGGCTACAATGGACACAAATTGTGAATGCGCCTTAGCATATTAGTTTTGGATAGCTTGCCACGGTGCAGGGCTTAGAAAATAAAGATATAGCCGAAAAAGCCATCCAAGGGCTTGATTAGGGAAAAATCTAGCATTTGAAAAACTAGTGGAGCAAATGCTTATTTTAGCGTGTCAAAATCAAGTGTTACAACTGTTGAAATGTTATTTAACTTCGTCATGTATTTGTTCCTAGGTAACATCATTATCACATCTACATCCATAGTAATCCTCTAATAATCGTTTGATTGGAAATGTTTCGTGTTTCGAAACCTTAATATACCCCAAGATAGACCTGAATGTTTAAACTTATTTTTATTTTACAAATGATGAATTGTACTAATAATCACAGCTAATACGCGGTTCTCCTAAAGTAACTTGAAATCCCCGAATATTTGTTTCCTTTTTCATAAAGCACCTTTATAATGAGAGACATACGGAATTTTTTCAGTATAAGGAGAAAATAATGACCAAAAAAATCGAATTCAGTAAAGTATTAATAGATCAAGCCATAGTAATAGCTAGGGAGCTTACTGAATACAGTTTGAGCGTATTGCCTTTTGATGTTCCCAAAGAAGTAATAGATACAACCGTTAAATACCAGAAAGAGTTTGTAACTTTCCTAGGTAAAGCCATTGAGATTGACTCGGAGCAGCTCGTTGTTGAAGAGTTCAACAAATGGCATAAAGTATTTGTTGAAGAACAAACATATATGTTGGATAAAATATCAAGTTTAGTCTCACCCTATCCGAATTTCAGGCTTTTCTTTCAAAAAAAAATCATGAGCCTTATGGAAGAGATGAACCTTTCCATAAAGGAATGTTTTTTTATCATTGGTCGATTCAATTATGTGTTGGATATTAGCTTAGCAGATTCGATACTTGCTTATGAACATTATAACGACGTCAAGCACAAACAAATAAAGAATGAAGTAATCGAACTTGCTTCACCTGTGGTGCCACTCAGAAACGGTGTGGCAGTTCTACCTTTAATCGGGTCCATGGACCTTGATCGAACCGAGCACTTACTGAAATACACGGTACCCAAAATAGGAAACATGGGCATTAATTGTCTAATCCTGGATTGCTCAGGGATTTATACAATAGATATAGAAGTTACGGCCTTCGTGTTTCGTATGAATGACATATTAAGACTATTGGGTATTCAAATGCTTGTAACGGGGCTCAGGCCCGAGTTAGCTCAGAGTATGGTGCAGAGCGGTATCGATTTTTCTTCTTTAATAACATTTTCAAGTGTCAAAACGGCTCTGGATACCTGGAAGATATAAGCAGTCCTCTGTTCATATAGAGACTGTTTTTTTATTTGTAAGATCCATATAATTATAGGATATTTCAAGACAAAGAATTGGGAGAAATTGAACGCGGGTTTAAAGAGAGCCGTGAGAGCTATTTTAGTCTGTTTTATGGCTAGTTAAAGAACATATGGCTGCCTTTGGCAGCTTTTGTGTTTTTTTATCAGATTTGAGACGTAATCGTGGTAAGGAAAATTGGATTCCAGGTGGTAAAAATTCAACTCCAAGGAGACTGCTAAGCTTGCCCTAATCTAGGGTAATTCACGCCTGGGTTTTGAGCTTGCTTCCGTAGATAAACGTAAGAAAGCTGATGCAAAAAGAAAAAGAGATGGATAGGATATCAGATGAACACTTTTCCCTTTTGAGGAAAGGTGTTTTTTTTTTAATGCGACTATTTACCCGGATTGAACCCTTGAAAAGAAGCCGAATTTCCTATTAATTTAAACAACTATGTACCCTATAATGTAAAATATGGGAAAAATTGAATGTGTTTTTGCTCTATTAATATAAGATAACCGTTTAGGTATGTTCAATTATTCACGGACCAAAGGGAGAAGATTTTAGAGAATGTCGGCTATTTTTTAAAGGCTCTTTTCTGAAAGATTGTTGTTTTTTAATATTTTCTGTGAAGCGATCCCGTTGTTAAACCGGGTTGATTGGAGTGTAAGGTGCGAGACTCCTGTGGGATTAGCGGGAAGGTGAGACCCCGCAAGCGCAGCTGAGGAGGCTCACCGCCCGCCCCACGGAAAGCGAGCATCCTGGAGCGGAAATCAACCCCTTGTTCCATAGCAACAAAGTTTACGAAAACAGCCTTTTTAAAAGACTTGAGCAATAAGGTATGTAAATGGAGCTGGAGATAAAGCTGAAGCATGTGAGTGTAATCAGTCAGCTGTTAAAAAAGACAAAATTAGAAACTTTAACACTGCATGCTCCTGCTGAACATTCTCCTGGCAGTACTAAACTTGATTTCACCAGTCATGGGATGGAAGTATAGCATAATTGGTCAAAGGTTTTATTCCATCATCCAAAAAAATATCGAGGATACAAAAGCAGACGCTGATTTAATGAAGCATCAGGACGAGGCGATGATCAAGAAATAAATAGGGAAGGGCCTGATACAATGGCAAATGCCAAAATTTACGAACATAGCACACTGATAGCGGCCATGAATGAACGCGCCAAGCAATATGAAGATCTTGAAAAGCAAATCACCGCGCTCAAAAAAGAATTCGAAGCCATTGTAAAAATGGATGATGAACTTAAGGGAAATGGCGCAAAATCGATTAAGGGATTTTATGGGGCGCAAGGAGTTCTTGCGGATGCCTGGCTCGGGCTGATTAAGGCCAACATCGCCTTTTTCAATGGAGTCAGCGGCTCTGCTGAGGATGCCAAGCTCTCAGGAGACACCGTCGTCATGGAACCTTTTCTCGAGGACGAGGTTTCAAACGGACTGAAAAAGTCAAAGGAAATCGTAACGGCCCAGCAGGACGATTTGAAGAAGATTTTTCATACAATAGATGATATTCTATCTTTACAGGTATTTTCGAAAGAAACCTTTGAAGATGAAATTGAAAAAGCGGATAAAAAAAAGAAACAACACCATTAAAGCAGTCAATAAGTTCGATGCCAGTCTGCTGACTGAATATGCGGTCACAGAGACGCAGGAAATTTACCTGATCACACAAATGGGCACCATTATGCAGTCAAGCAGCAAGGGCGGTAAGATCTCGCCCATGTACTTTGACAGCAAGGCCTATAAAAACAGTGACGTGTACAAACAGATGGATGATGTGAAAAAAGCGAACAGTGATTATCTGACATTTAAAAAGGACCAGGCTAAGGCCAGGAAACAGGCAAAAGAGCTCGAGGAACAGGAGAATCGCCCATGGTATGAAAAAGCCTGGGACACAACAAAGACCTTTACCGGCGAAATCACCGGATATTACGACTATATCAGGGCGACAGAAGGCGTTGACCCTCGTACACATGCGAAACTGACCACAGCCCAGCGTACTGCGGCCGGGGCTATGGCGTTAGCCGGATTCATTCCAATAGTAGGATGGGCCGGAAGAGCGGCCAAGGGCGGAGTGGCCATCTACAGAACGGCCAAAGTCCTTAATGCCGCCGATCATGCCCTGGATGCCTATAAAACCACCAAAGGCTTCGCCGCTCTCCAAAAGACTGAAAAAGGCATCTATGCGCTCGCCGCTGCCAATGGCATGGGAGAGGGTATCACAGGCAGGGACTTTTTAGGAAACAAACTGACAGAAGAACAAAAGCAGCAAAGCCTGATTCAGGCATTCAGCATACTCGGACTTGGGGCTGCAAGCAAATTCATCGGCGGAAAGCCAGCAAACATCCCATTTAACACCTACAGCAAACAATACGCCCAAGCCACAGCAAAAAATGCCCAAAACACAATCAGGGAAATCGGCAAACAAATCGGAAAAGTCGATGTCCCAGTGGGCGCAAAAGTACTTAAAATGGCAGGGAACGGTCCCATCCAGCCAAAAGTCCTCGCCATCGAAACCAAAACTCTCAGCGAAGTAAAGCAGGGTCTTGGGGAGAAGCTTGCGAAGAAGCAGAAGCAGGTTAATAAGGAGTTGAGTGGTGGTAGTGAGGGTCGGGGTACGCATTTAAGTAAAACAGAAGTCGGAAAGGCAGATTTAAATGTTTTACGTCAAAAACTAAATGTACCTGAGACTCATACTATAGCTGTTGGAAAAACGGACATTTCAGGACTGGAGGAGAAGATTTTTGAAGGGAGTTCAATAAAAGTTCGTAGAGAAGCTGGATTGCCTGATTTAGATGATATAATGCCTAATAGAGAAATAAGAGCTCCTTATGATGGAAGTAATCCACGACATATACAATTTATGAAGCACGCTGAAGAAGGAGTTATTAATGAATTTGATATGGCTATCAAAAAATTAGGGGTCAATCCAAATGAGGTGGAAGGAACTTTAGTAGTTCATCAGTCAAACCCAAGAGGTGTATGCTCGATTTGTACTCAAGGTATGACTAATCCGAATAAAGAGGCTGGGATATTTATGCAGTTAACAAAAAAATATCCTAATTTAACAATTAAAGTTACAACTGAAGTCAAAGATGGCATAAGGGTTTCGGGAAAGGAAAATTTTATTTTACTGAATGGAAAATTAGTTGAGTAAATGAGGGATATATTATGATAGATATATTTGAAAAATTGGAATCGGATAGACAAGTTGCATTTTTGTTAGGGTTAAGTGAAACAGTTGTTGATTTGTTAATTTCTTCTTCAGCATATAAGGACATAAATAGCGCTATGAAAGTTTGCTGGGAGTGGCTAGAAAATAAGCGATATTCTGGAGATGAAATCTATTACCTATTAGACGATGGGACGGAATTCACGGGGTTATTTATGCAAATGCAAGATGAGAATGATCCATTAAAAGAATTAGTTTGGGGTTGCATTGTAGATGCAATATCTTTTACTAATTGGAGAGCTTATCAGTTTGATAATGAAGAATATTTACCTGCACCAATAGAAAATGTAGACGAAAGTATATTACAGCAGTTTCTAGATGGTTTTTATGACATAAAATTAATAAATAAAATCGTGGCTAAAGAGTTCATGAATTATTTAATGGATAGCAATAATTCGTTAAAGAAAGACGATATTATCAACTTTTTAAAAGGGTTGCAATAAAATTTAAAGCAGTTGACTGTAAAGTGATTCAATAAAGTTAGACACAGTTTTGCCTTAATACGTTTTGTTATTGCCGTAATTTATATACTTATCTAGTTCTAGCTTAAAATGATCCACTGTCGAATTCCATAGATAAAGAAATTCTGATTTCATAGTGCCAAAGAATCTTTCTATTACAGAGTTATCGTTACAGTTACTATAACTAATAATTATTCCTTGATTGGCTAAATGCCTTTCAAGGTTTTTTCTTATTATATAAATAGTTAAGCTCGTGGTGCTAAACAATGGGTAAAGTAAGAGATTGTATTTAATATGCCCTTTTTTTACTAAAGACGGTCGTAGAATTCTTGCTATTCAAGTGTTACATAAATTGTAATTACTGTAACGGGAGAATGACTCAATATGTAAAAAGGTTGTTGTGTTAACAAGAACATTCTTTGATGCTCTTTTTCACTGTAATCCAGGAGATAATCTGAAATAATATACTATTTATTTTTAAATTATTTCCTTATGAAAAAGCCTGGGACACAGCTAAGACCTTTACCGGCGAAATAACCGGATATTACGATTTTATCAGGGCGACAGAAGGCGTCGATCCTGTTACACATCAGAAGCTTACCGCAGCCCAGCGTGCTGCGATGGCAGCAGCCGGATTCATTCCTGTAGTAGGATGGGCTTGACGAGCAGCAAAGGGCGGAATGGCCATCTACAAAACGGCCAAAGTCCTTAATGCCGACGATCATGCCCTGGATGCCTATAAAACCACCAAAGGCTTCGCCGCTCTCCAGAAAACTGAAAAAGGCCTCTATGCACTTACCGCAGCCAATGGCATGGGAGAGGGCATCACAGGAAGAGATTTCTTAGAAAACAAGCTTGACAGAAGAACAAAAGCAGCAAAGCCTGAACCAGGCATTCAGCATACTCGGATTTGGAGCAGCCAGCAAATTCATCGGCGGAAAGCCTGCACATATCCCGTTCAACACCTACAGCAAACAATACGCCCAAGCCACAGCAAAAAATGCCCAAAACACACTCCGGGAAATCGGCAAACAAATCGGGAAAGTCGATGTCCCAGTGGGCGCAAAAGTACTGAAAATGGCCACAAACGGCCCTATCCAGCCTAAAGTTCTCGCCATCGAAACTAAAACTCTCAGTGAAGTGAAAAGCGGTCTTGGGGAGAAACTTGCGAAGAAGAAGGAACAGAAGCAGGTTAATAAAGAGTTGAGTGGTGGTAGTGAGGGTACGGGTAAAGGTAAGATCTCAGTCGGCAAAGAAGATTTGGATGCTTTACGGAAAAAGTGGAATGTTCCAGAGACTAATACAATTGCTATGGGTAGAACAGATATAAAAGGACTTGAAGATTTAACTTTTGAAGGAGGATCTCCAGAAGTACGGAAAGAAGCAGGGTTGCCTTCATTAGATGAAATCTTACCAGATAGGGAAATTAAAGCCCCATATAATCATTTGAAAAACCCTAAGTTAGCACAGTTCACAAGGCATGCTGAAGAAGGGGTTTTAAACGAATTTGATTCTGCTGTTAAAAAAGCAGGAATCGAACCTAGTGATATTGCAGGAGCATTAAGAATCCACCAATCTAATCCGAGAGGTGTTTGTAATAAGTGCAGTAAAGGATTGCTGAAAACTTATCCGATTGAAAAGAGCGGGATATTTTATCAAGCTAGCAAGAAATACCCCAACCTAACAATAGTTGTAACATCAGAGATTGATGAGGGTGTTAAAACCAATGGTCTGATCTCTTTCGTTTTAAAAGATGGGAAGATTATCGAATAAATATAAGGAGGAACTCATGGAAAATAAATTAATTGATAATTTACAAAGTGAAGTAAAAGTGAGCTTTGTTTTAACAGTTGCTGAAAGAGTATTTTCTGTAATTAGTAAAGATGATGAAAGATATCCAGAAGGGAGAGAAGCATTGGACAAATGTTGGTTATGGGCCGAGTCCCATGCTGTAACGGGGGATGAACTATATGAGCTTATTGATAATGCCGACTATACTGGAATCTCGGAATTTGCTGAAGAAGAAGAAGATTTGAATATTGCTAGACTATGGTCATTGCTTGTGGATGCTGTTGCTTATACATCTTGGGAAGCTTATAAAAAAGAAAAAGCAAAATATTTGCCACAATCTCTGGAAGGTATCAATCCCGATAGTATCACTATCCTTTTAAACAGTGCAGTTGAAACAGCTTTTCTCACAATCGATGAAATTAAGAGAATGGAATTAATTCTTCAGGAATACAGCTGTACAAATAATGCAATTCTAATAAAAAGAAAAGAGTTTATAAAATTATTTTAAGCCTGCCTAAAGTGATCCACACAGTCGGATTCCTTAGATAAAGAAATTTCGATTCCATAGCAAAGAATCTTTCTATTACAGCGTTATCGTACCAGTTACAATTACTATTACTTATTCCTTGATTGGCTAAATGCCTTTCAAGGTTTTTTCTTATTATATAAATAGTTAAGCTCGTAGCGCTAAACAATGGGTAAAGTAAGAAATTTTATAATATATGCTCTGGCTTTTTAAAATTTAAGTTTTATTTTTACTAAAGATGGTCGTATATTTCTCGCTATTCGTTTAAAAAGTGTTACATAAATTGTAATTACTGTAACGGGAATGACTCAATATGGAAAAAGGTTGTTGTGTTAACAAGCACATTCTTTGATACTCTTTTTAACTGTAATCTAGGAGATAATCTGAAATAATGTGCTATTTATTTTTAAATTATTTCCGTACGAAAAAGCCTGGGACACAGCGAAGACCTTTACCGGCGAAATAACCGGATATTACGACTACATTAGGGCGACAGAAGGCGTTGATCCTATTACACATGAAAAACTGACCACAGCCCAGCGTGCCGCCGCAGCCATGGCAGCAGCCGGATTCATCCCAGTAGTAGGCTGGGCCGGCCGAGCAGCAAAAGGCGGAGTGGCCATCTACAGAACGGCCAAAGTCCTGAACGCCGCCGATCACGCCCTGGCTGCCTATAAAACCACCAAAGGCTTCACAGCTCTCCAAAAAACGGAAAAAGGACTCTATGCGCTTGCCGCCGCCAATGGCATGGGAGAGGGCATCACAGGAAGAGACTTCCTGTGAAACAAGCTGACAGAAGAACAAAAGCAGCAAAGCCTGCCCAGGCATTCAGCATACTCGGACTTGGGGCAGCAGGGAAATTCATCAGCAGAAAGCCCGCACACATCCCGTTCAACCTAAAGTCCTTGCCCTCGAAACCAAAACCCTCAGTGAAGTAAAGTAGGGTCTAGGGGAGAAGCTTGCGAAGAAGAAAGTTGACCGGGAGTTGAGTGGTGGTAGTAATAGTACGGCAAATAATAGGGTAAATGGTATTGATAATGCACTTAGAGATGGTAGTCATTTTTTAGATGAATTTAAATTGAAACCTAATGTAAAATATGAAACGAATGGATATCTATATTCAAACAGATGAACTAGGAAGAGTTGAGAGAGCTTCTGGAGAATTAACGTTAGAGATGGGAGAACGTAATAGTAAGCATCAGTTAGCAGCTGGAGGGGAAAACCGAGTTAAAGCTCTTAGTACTCAAGGAAATCATGGTGGACACTTAATCGGTACGCAATTTAATGAATCACCGCTTATTGATAATATAGTTGCAATGAATGGTAATGTTAATGTAAGTGCTTATAAAAAATTGGAATCTGCTTGGGCAAAAGCTTTGAGAGATAAGAGGGAAGTTATATTAAGGCCCGTTAGCTTTAACATAAAATATAGAATTGATGGAGAAATATTTAAAGCTAGTTTGAAAAATGTATATGGAGGAGAGTAAATGAATACAGAGAACTTGGAAAGTATTTATCAAAAAGTAGCTATGCAGTTAAACAGTATTATTCCAGAACCATGGGAAAAAGTAATGGTATATTCAGAAGTTGATGAATATAGTGATTCGACGGTATTTTTCTACTATCCAAAAAATAAGCAGGAACCGATATACAGTTTAGATATTGAAGATATGGAAGTGATTGATGAAGACGAGACTGATCGTCAATTAAATCTTCTTGATAGTATCTTCAGAGAGTTATGGGAAGAATTAAAAAGAAATAAGCAGGAACCTTGGACCAATTTAACATTTGAGTTATATTCTACTGGTAAGTTTGATGTTGAATTTGATTACACTTTATTAGAAGAAGAAAATAATTATAATCATTATGAGAGATTAATTATATGGAAGTATAAAAAGTTAGGAATTTCACCTGATGAAAAGAGAGAAAGTGATGTAAAACTAATTAGAGAATATATTAATGCACAAAAGTAATTTCTACTAGAGTTATAGATATAAGGTGCTTGGAAATACATACTCCATAATGGTTGTCCCATTATAGAGTACTACGTGCAATATAGAAGAGAATACAAAGTACGAGCTTAGGCGAGATAACATTTTAATGGGTGATGAATATAAACACATGGAATGTATATTAAACTAACGAACTCGTACAAACTCGTGAGTTTTAACGTAGTCGTTGTCACGACGTATAAAAGGTGTCATACTGTTACCACAAAAATCCCAAATTTATGATATTTAGAAATACATGAACTTAAAGCACTTGATTGTCGACTAAAGGCAATGAGTGCTTTTTTACTCTGTGGTGCCAAACTGAATGAAGATGTGGGCTTACAGGTGGCTCACCTCTACGCAGCAAATTGATTATGTGGTTGTGCTCAACACAAGCCGATTATGGCGGTCAGATATTGTGAATTTTGATACAAAAGAGAGTTGAAGTAGTATGGCTATGACATTCAAGGTTTTGAGCACTTGACAGTATAGTGTAAAGGAGCACATAAGTTCAAATATTATTTTCCACCATAATCCAGGTGAAATCCCAAAATAATGTGTAATTTATTTTAAATATTTCTATACAAAAAAGCCTGGGAAATAACAAGTCCTAACCGGCGAAATTACTGGATATTACGACTACATCAGGGCGACAGAAGGTGTTGACCTGTTACACATGAAAAACTGACCCCAGCTCAGCCTGCTGCGGTCGCGGCTATGGCAGCAGCCGGATTCATCCCAGTAGTAGGCTGGGCCGGAAGAGCAGCCAAGGGCGGAAGGGCCATCTACAAAACGGCCAAAGCACTCACTGCCGCCGATCATGCCCTGGAGGACTATAAAACCACCAAAGGCTTCACAGCTCTCCAAAAGACTGGGCAGAGGCACTTAAACAGGGTGATGAAGTAAAAGTGAAGATAACCCCAAACTATAATGGCAATTCACAACGTCCAGAAAAATTTGATATTAAGTATAAAATTGGTGATGATGAATGGGAAATCAGACGATTTGATAATGAACCGGGAGGGAGAAGGTTAGATGAATGAAGAGCAATTAGATAGATTATATCAAATCCAAGTATGCTGAATGCCTGGGCTAGGCTTTGCTGCTTTTGTTCTTCTGTCAGCTTGTTTCCTGATAAGTCCCTGCTGCGGTGGTCTCTCCCATACCATTGGTAGAAGTGTGACCGTAAATTGTTTAGGAAATGCTTTGGCATATACAATTTGGGAGGCGTATCAATATGAAAAAGAAAAATATCTCCCCCAGACTATTGAAAGTGTTGATTATGACACTGTTGAAAGTTTCATAACAAATTTTGAAAAGGTATATGAGAATAATAGCCTGTCAGATAATTTATTACACTTTCTTGAAGAAAATTATCCAAAAGATGCTGATAAAAAGGTGGATTTAACTTCAATAAAGACTTTTATTATTAATGAATCTATTGAGAAATAGATAATGAAACAATTCCAAAAAACAAAAGAGGTATAATTATCTAGCAATTCAAGCACGCTTGTTTTACTTTTAAAGGCTGATTCCAACGTAATGATAAGGAAGAATGAGATTTTAGGTAATGAAGGGACCCCATAAAATTAGACACAGTTATTTCATTAGGCAACTTATTGGGCATGAATTCGGTATTGTACCGGGCTCATGCCTTTTAGATTTGCCTTAATACGTTTGTTATTGTAGTAATTTATATACTTATCAAGTTCAAGCTTAAAATAATCCACACTGTGGAATTCCATAGATAAAGATATTCTGATTTCGTTACAGCGTTATCGTAACAGTTACTATTACTTATTCTTTTATTGGCTAAACATTCTTTAATGAATATCCTGACCTTAAGGGTAGTGTTGTGGTTCATCATGCAATAGAGCAACAAATTTTAAAAAGACATCCTAATTTATTTTCACTTGATGAAATACATGCTTTAGAAAACCTGAGAGGGTACCAAAAGAAGTAAACAATGATATGCATTTATCAAAAATAAGAAGGGATTGGAATAGGTTATATAGAAATAATCCAAATCCTACAAAAGAAGAAGTAATAAATTATATGATAGAGTTAGATAAAAAATATGGTGAAAATTTTAATCCGCCAGTGAAAAGGGAAGTATGTGGGAGGAAGAAGTAACTAATGATATTATATTTTTTAGAACCAGAAGTATCAGGTGGTCATGGTGAATATACCATTTATGGAACAGATGATGTTATTGCAACAGAGGGTATATTAGGAAAGGTAAAATATTTGCATTATGAATTTGAAGGATGGCTAGGAGATGACCTATTAGAGTCAACACCAGCCTTTATTGTATCAAGTGTACTTGATACAGAATTAGAGAATAGTGATTTTATAGATTACAAACTTGAAGAGTGTTTGATTACAACGTCTGATGAATTTAAAGAAATGTATCCAAATAAAGAAATTCCTGCATTCAGCAGATTTATTCCGCTCGGTAAAATTGAAGTAGAAGGAGAGAACTTCAAAAATTGGTCAGGACATCATTTCTGTTTATCACCAAAAGGTGAGTTAGTTGTAACTCAAGAAGCATTGGATTTTTTAAATAGAGTTTCAATAGATAATTGTTTTATTACACCCCTAACAAAGGAATAAATTATAAAAACCTTAGAGATATTAACATTCTCTAAGGTTTTGTTTTTGGTGGGGTAGAGCTGTAAACGAGCACATTATTTCGTCAGATACTCTTATTCACAATAATCCAGGAGAAAAACTGAAATAATGTGCTATTTATTTTAATTTACTTCGATATGAAAAAGCCTGGGATACAGCGAAGACCTTTACCGGCGAAATGAACGGATATTACGACTACATCAGGGCGACAGAAGGCGTCGATCCTGTTACACGATGAGGACGAGAGATATGACGTTTCTTCAAAACGTCAGTTTATGGTATTAGATGTTTTGAATGAAGACATCGAAAATATCAAAATGGTTTGCAAAGAATACGAAAGAGACATGCCAACTGAGATGAAATTAATATACGATGTTAAGAGTGGCAATTTCAAAGCTGAGTACAAGTATGATTTAGTATATACAAATGATGATATTAAAACAGCTGGCGATATTGCTGATGAGTGGTTTGGAGAGGTGAAAAATAATAACCTTTAAATTGTTCAAAGTTAAAGGTATTGTAATTAAAAGAAAAGAAAAATGGGATCCTAAATAGGGATCCCGAAAGATTGAATGTGTTCCTTATTTTAAAGGTTGTTTATAGGACGATGCATGTAGTTTCTCAGTAAAATAAATCCTACACTTAATACTACTGACAGTATTCCCACTAGTATGACGTATTGTGTCCCCATTACTGATATAAATAATCCGCCTGCTGCTGTACCAATAGTTGTTCCTAGGTTAACGGATGATAAAAATAATCCATTGGCAAAATCAGGAGCTTCTGGAGCTGCAGATGAAATCCAATATTGATTAATATTCGTACCTATACCAGCAAGTATTCCCCAAACTAAAGTCATGATTGCCATAGGCCAAGTGAACTGACCTGTGAAGAATAAAATAATGTAAACCGCTCCCAATGCAAAAGGAAAAACTGTTACAGTTTTGATGGCATATTTTGAAAGTAGCTTCCCTGCCAAAATGTTCCCAATAATATTTGCCGCACCGAATAGGATTAAAATGAAGCTGATTAATTTTCCAGAAATATCTGTAACGGTTTTAAGATACTCAGCAAGATAACTATACACTCCAAATACTGCTGAATTGAGTAATAGGACAGCAACAATGGAAAGCCAAGTAACTTGCCTTTTTAATACGCTTAACTGTGCTCCGTAGGTAAGTTTTTCTTTAACTGGCATAGAAGGGAAAAATGCCCATGTAGCTATAAATACGATAGCATTAGTGATAGCGAAAAATGTCATTGATATTTGAAACGAAACTGTACTTGCAAGAAAGCTTGCGATAGGCACACCTATTACCATACCTGCAGATATTCCAATGAAAACTTTTGAAACAGCTTTAGGAGCTTCTTCCTTGCTGACTGAGTTAGCAGCCATAGTAAAAGCTGCTGAAAAATAGATGGGATGAAATATGGCAGGAATCACACGAGCAATAATGGCAATTGCAAAGTTAGATGTAAAGATAGAGACAATATTACCTAAAACGAATATACCAAGTACAAGTAACATTGCCTTTTTACGATTTACTCCTGAAAATAATAACGGCATAGTTGGACCAGATATCGACACAGTAAGGGCAAAGAGACTTACCAGCCAACCGGCCTTCGATACACTAATATGAAAGTGATCAGCAATGTAAGGTAATAACCCTATAACCCCCATTTCAGTATTTATAATGCCGAAAGCCCCCAAAGTTAATACAATTATAAGTAACGTGTTTTGTTTAGACATAAAATGAATTTCCCTCTTTCTAAAAAGTATCTTCTAGTTGTTTCAAAGCTGCTGCATCCTATAAAGGCTTATTAAGTGGATGAAGAGTGTAAAGTCACCACTAAATAACAAGGGTGTTTTCGTAACCTTTGCTGCTATGGAACAAGGTGTTGAGTTCTCCTTCAGGATGCTTGCTTTCCGCGAGGTCAGCTATCAAATAAACTTCTTTGGTATCTATTTTAGATGGTTCTCCTTAATATAAAAAATACTTATATCTTATATCTTGATATGCTTGATAAGCATTTCTTGAACGTATACACTAAAACTTGTTAAAGGAGTTGATTATATGGAATTTCGAGTTTTGCGATATTTTCTTACGGTTGCTAGAGAAGGAAGCATCACAAAGGCGGCTGATTTTTTGCATGTGACACAGCCAACCTTGTCGAGACAATTAAAAGACCTTGAACTAGAGTTAGGTAAAAAACTATTTATCCGGAGCAGTCACAGTGTCATTCTTACAGATGAGGGGATGCTTCTGCGAAATAGGGCAGAAGAAATCGTTAATATGGTCGATAAATTAGAGACAGAATTTAGTTCTATGGAAGAAACAATAGGCGGAGATGTTTATATAGGCGGCGGGGAAACAGAAGCAATAAAGCATATTGCACGAGTAGCAAAAGTTGTACAGTTGCGTTATCCCAATATACGATATCATCTTTACAGTGGAAACGAAGAAGATATAACGGAACGGCTTGACAGGGGGATGCTTGACTTTGGTGTTTTAATTCAACCAGCTAATATTTCAAAATATAATTATATTGGGATCCCTGCTAAAGATGTTTGGGGCGTTGTTATGAGAAAAGACAGCCCTCTTGCCGTTAAAGAAAGAATTCAAGCTGAGGATTTATTAAAGGTTCCGCTGATTGCTCACGACAGGCAATGAAACAGACATTTTCACAAAATGAATTTGCAGATTGGTTTGGCGAAGAGTTTCATAAATTAAATATCGTCACTACATACAATCTTGCATATAATGCCGCTATTATGGTTGAAGAGGGCATTGGGTATGCGATAACACTTGATAAAATAGTAAATACATCTACTAATAGTAGCCTTTGTTTCAGGCCGCTAAAGCCAAGGCTTGAATCAGGTTTAAATATTGTGTGGAAAAAGCATCATTTTCTTTCCGCTGCCGCTGATGCATTTTTAAAAGAACTGCTGCTGAAATTCTCATACACTGAAAACTGACAGCAGCATCGGTATCTGTTGGTTTTAATTACGTAATAAACACTTTTTTATAGTCAATAAGTAAAGTAAAGGTGTTGGCTGCGCAGGCCGCAGAAATAATGTTTAAAGAGAAGCCAGTGAAAGACTTTTACTGCAGGTGCGGATATCACCGTTAAGTCAGATTTATTGGAGCGAGCATCCTAGAGCGTAAATCGCCCCCTGTTCCATAGCTGCGATTTACGAATACAGCAGATTTAGGGTTTACTTAAAATATAAACGACTTTAAAAATAATAATTAGTAACAGAGGGATTGATATGGAGCTGTCAATGACATTGATTTCCCGCACAAGATGATTTATTCATGTCCGATGCCTTTTTACATGGATAAACCTCTCAATCATGCGGACATGGAAATGGCAATTATCGAGGGGGTCAGAAAACTTGAAAAAACAGGTGTTGATTTTATTGCAATTCCATATAATACCGCACATATATATTTTAATCAGCTAAAAAAGTTGGTGTCAGTGCCTTTATTAAATATGGTCGATGAAACAATAAAGAAGATACCAAACAACTCAAAAAAGGTAGCCCTTTTAGCTACTTCCCCAACAGTTTAGTCTGCAATATTTCAAGAAGCTTTAATCAGAGAAGGCTATGAGTTTTTACATGACGATAGTTGGCAAACCTGCGTGAATGAAATAATAATACAGATTAAACAAGGTCAAATCGATAAGGCCCGTCAATTATGGGATGAACTTCATTCAAAATTGGCTCAAACGATTGATACGGCTATTATTGCATGTACAGATCTAAATGTTGTAACAGGTTCGCTGGGAGTTTTTTTCTAAGATGCAACTTATCTGTTGTAAAATAAAAAAGAGTATGATACTCTATGTGTAATCGGTTACATATTTGAGGTGAGATTTCTGGCTACGATTAAGGATGTGGCCCGTGAAGCGGGTGTTTCAGTAGCGACAGTTTCGAGAGTTTTGAATAATAACGGATATGTGCATGAAGATACTAGAGTTTTGGTAAATGAAGCAATACGTGAGTTAAATTATAAACCGAATGAAGTTGCGAGATCACTATATAAAAAAAAGTCCAGATTAATAGGTTTGCTGCTTCCGGATATCCGAAATCCGTTTTTTCCTGAACTTGCCAGGGGAGTAGAAGATGAGATGCAGGCCAAGGACTTTCGGCTGATTATCGGAAATGCAGATGAAAAGCCGAGCAAAGAGCTTGATTATATCGACACCTTTATACAGAATAATGTAATCGGTATCATCTCGGCCACGAACCATACGAAAAGAGATCATTATAATAATCTCTCCCTGCCGGTTGTGTTCCTCGACAGAACATCGAACGACCATCCATCGGTTTTTGCCAATGGAATGGAAGGCGGGAAAATTGCCGCAAGGGAAATGGTGAAAAGGGGCTGCAAAAGAATCACCCTGCTTAAAGGGCCAGGTGAACTGCAGACGGCGCAGGACAGATTTAAGGGAGCCATCGAGGAGCTTTGTGTTTCAGATGTGAACTTTAATGTGATGGCCACCTCATCTTTTTCTTTTGCAGAAGGAGAGAAATCGGCCAAAATCCTTTTTAAGGACTTCCCGGATACAGATGGTGTTATCGCCAGCAATGATGCAGCAGCTGCTGCAATCTTGCACGAAGCATTGAGGATTGGAAAAGCAATTCCGGAAGATCTTCAAATTATCGGATTTGATGATATTCCGCTTTCGAGCCTGCTGTTTCCTCCTCTGTCAACGATCAGGCAGCCTGCATATGAAATGGGAAAAGAAGCGGCAAAGCTTCTGATTCGGCTAATCAATAATGAGCATGTAGCTGAGAAGAACATCCAGCTTCCTGTCAGCTTCATTGAAAGGCAAACAACGAGAAAGGTTGATGACAATGGCTAAAATTACGGTAATTGGCAGTGCATCCATGGACTTGGTGGTCACTGCCCCTAAACGACCAGAAGCAGGAGAAACGATTTTAGGACATTCATTTAAAACGGTTCCCGGAGGAAAGGGAGCTAATCAGGCGGTTGCTGCAGCAAGACTTGGAGCAGACGTGCACATGATCGGCAGTGTCGGGGATGATGCATTTGGAGCAGAAATCCTTGGAAACTTAAAAAACAACAATGTTCATGTGGATTATGTGGAACCGGTTACAGATACTGAAAGCGGCACAGCTCATATTACTCTTGCCGATGGAGACAACAGCATTATCGTTGTGAAGGGCGCCAATGACTTTGTGACGCCGGAATATGTTGAAAAGGCGGCAGATGTAATCAAACACTCTGATATCGTGCTGATTCAGCAGGAAATTCCTGAAGAAACGGTTGAATATGTCAGCGGACTTTGCTTTGAAAGCGGTGTTCCTCTTTTACTGAATCCCGCTCCGTCCAGGCCAATCAGCAAGGAAGTGATAAAAAAGGCAGCCTATCTGACTCCCAACGAGCTTGAGGCATCGGTTCTTTTTGAAGGGATCGATATGCACACAAGCTTGGAAAAGTTTCCGAATAAGCTCCTGATTACAGAGGGGAAAAACGGTGTGCGCTATCATGATGGAGAAAAGGAAAAGCTTGTTCCTTCTTATAAAGTAGAAGCTGTAGACACTACAGGTGCAGGAGATACATTCAATGCAGCCTTTGCTGTTGCACTTGCAGAAGGAAAGAGTATGGAACAAAGCATACAGTTTGCTAACAGAGCGGCATCGCTTTCTGTTACAAAATTTGGTGCCCAGGGCGGAATGCCAACAAGAGCTGAAGTAGAGAGGAGTCTATAAAATGAAGCGGCATGGAATGTTAAACAGCCATATTTCAAAGGTCCTTTCAGACCTGGGGCATACAGATACAATCGTAATCGCTGATGCGGGCCTTCCTATACCTGAGGGTGTTTTGAGGATCGACCTGGCCCTCGTGCCGGGAACGCCTTCTTTTATAGAAACTGTCAAAGCCGTTTCAGATGATATGGTGATCGAAAAGATTACGCTGGCACAAGAAATCGCCGAAGGTAATCCTGATACCCTTGAATTTATAAAGAACTCCTTTGGAGATATCGAGATGGAACAGGTTTCCCACGAGGAATTTAAACAAAAAACTAAGCAGGCAAAGGCGGTAATCCGAACAGGCGAAATGACTCCGTATGCGAATTGCATCCTGCATTCTGGTGTATTTTTCTAAAAAAAGAGGTGAATAACATGCAGATTTCTATGAAGAACATTTATAAAGCATTTGGAGCCAACCGCGTTTTAACAGGAGTCGATTTTGAATTGGAGCATGGTGAAGTGCATGCTTTAATGGGTGAAAATGGAGCCGGTAAATCAACACTTATGAATCTGCTTACAGGCCTTCACTCCCTTGATGGGGGTACCATTGAAATTGACGGGAAGGAAACGCTTTTTGCCAATCCGAAAGAAGCCGAGAAAAGCGGCATCACCTTCATCCATCAGGAGATGAATGTCTGGCCTGATATGACGGTTCTGGACAACCTGTTCATCGGAAAGGAACTGAAATCGCCGCTCGGCTTTTTAAAAATAAAGGAAATGAGAGCGCTCGCACAAAAGCAGTTTGAAAGACTGGCTGTGTCCATTCCACTAGATAAGGAAGCGGGAAGCTGTTCGGTCGGTGAGCAGCAGATGATTGAAATTGCCAAAGCTTTAATGACAGACAGCAAGGTCATTATCATGGATGAGCCGACTGCAGCCCTTACAGAAAGGGAAATCGGCAAGCTCTTTGAAGTAATCGCTTCACTTAAAAACCAGGGAGTTTCGATCGTCTATATATCTCATAGAATGGAAGAAATATTCGCCATCTGTGACCGCATTACCATTATGCGTGATGGAAGGACAGTTGATACAAAATCTATTCCGGACACCCATTTTGATGAAGTTGTGAGAAAGATGGTGGGGCGGGAATTGACAGACCGTTTTCCTGAACGGCAAACAAAACCCGGCGAAGACGTTCTGCAGGTGAAAAACATAACAAAAAATGGCCAATTCCGTGATATCAGTTTTACAGTCCGTGCGGGAGAGGTTGTCGGTTTCTCAGGGTTGATGGGAGCGGGCCGGACGGAAATCATGCGTGCCATCTTCGGCCTTGAGTCTCTTGACGGCGGAGAAATCTGGATGAATGGCAAAAAAACGGCGATCAAATCTCCAGATCAGGCAGTTAAGCTTGGCATGGGCTTCATCACGGAAGACAGAAAAGATGAAGGGCTGATATTGGATTTTTCCATTAGGGAAAATGTCGTTTTGCCTTCTCTTTACAGCTTTGCCCCTAAAGGAATCATTAATGGAAAAAATGAAAGTGATTTCGTTAACATGCTGATTAAGCGGCTGACTGTCAAAACAGAAAGCGCTGAAAATAGTGCCGGAACATTATCCGGGGGAAATCAGCAGAAAGTGGTAATCGCCAAATGGGTCGGCATCGGACCGAAGCTGCTTATCCTGGACGAGCCTACCAGAGGGGTGGATGTAGGAGCGAAGCGGGAAATTTATCAGCTCATCAATGAACTGACCGAACGCGGAGTAGCCATCATCATGGTATCCTCTGAACTGCCCGAAGTTCTCGGCATGAGTGACCGGATCCTGGTGGTCCATGAAGGGAAAATTACCGGTGAATTATCTAAAAATGAAGCCACGCAAGAAAAAATTATGACATTCGCAACAGGAGGCCAGTGAGATGAAATCTATTAATGAAGGTGCTGCAGCAGCTAGACCCAATTTTGTCTCTTCGATGACTCAAAAGCTTGGGCCGCTGCTTGGATTGCTAATCCTGCTAATCATTGTATCCATATTAAATCCGAGCTTTCTAGAACCATTAAATATTCTTAATCTATTAAGGCAAGTTGCCATCAATGCGCTAATCGCCTTTGGCATGACCTTTGTCATTCTTACAGGCGGCATTGACCTTTCCGTCGGCGCCATCCTTGCGCTGTCAAGTTCATTAAGCGCAGGAATGATTGTAGCGGGCCTTGATCCGATCCTTGCGATCATCATCGGCTGCGTTCTTGGCGGAATTATGGGAATGGTCAACGGAATTCTTATTACCAAAGGGAAAATGGCACCATTTATCGCAACTCTTGCAACAATGACAGCTTTCAGGGGTCTAACCCTTGTTTATACAGACGGAAATCCGATTACAGGCTTAGGAGATAACTATTTGTTTCAGTTATTTGGCCGCGGATATTTCCTTGGCATCCCGGTGCCGGCCATCACCATGATTTTGGCATTTGCTGTTTTATTCATCGTCCTTCAAAAAACTCCTTTTGGCCGGAAAACCTATGCCATCGGAGGAAATGAAAAGGCCGCTTTGATTTCAGGAATAAAAGTTCCGCGTGTTAAGGTTATGATTTATGGCCTGTCAGGTATGCTTGCCGCGTTGGCAGGAGCCATCCTGACTTCACGCCTGAATTCAGCGCAGCCCACTGCAGGTACATCTTATGAGCTTGATGCAATCGCTGCGGTTGTATTGGGCGGTACAAGCCTGTCAGGCGGTAAGGGAAGGATATTCGGCACACTGATTGGTGCCTTGATCATCGGAACGTTAAATAACGGCTTGAATCTTCTTGGTGTATCTTCCTTCTATCAAATGGTAGTCAAAGGAATTGTTATCATCATTGCGGTATTACTGGACCGCAAGAAATCAGCATAAGGAGGGGCTTTTATGAAAAAATTACTGGTTTTGATTGTTTCTTTAACACTTATGCTTTTAAGTGCCTGCTCATTGGAACCGCCAGGCTGGGCAAAGCCTGCTGAAAAAAAGAATCTTAAGGATGTTAAAATAGGTCTGTCTGTATCCACATTAAACAACCCGTTTTTCGTTGATTTGAAGAATGGGGTCATAAAAGAAGCAAAAGCGCTTGGCATGCAGGTTAAGGTAGTCGATGCGCAAAACGACTCTGCCAAGCAGGTGAGCGATGTAGAGGATTTAATTCAGCAGGGCTCCGACATATTGCTGATTAATCCGACTGACTCTGCTGCTATATCGGCAGCGGTGCAGTCTGCCAATAATATTGGCATCCCGGTCATTACACTAGACCGTTCCGCTGATAAAGGAAAGGTTAAAACTCTTGTTGCCTCCGATAATATTAAGGGCGGAGAAATGGCAGGAAAGTATCTAGTTGAAAAGCTTGGGGAAAATGCCAAAGTAGCTGAACTCGAAGGTGTACCAGGGGCTTCAGCTACTCGTGAAAGAGGAAAAGGCTTCCACAATATTGCTGATAAGAACTTAAAAGTCACTGCAAAGCAGTCAGCAGACTTCGACCGGACCAAGGGCTTGAATGTCATGGAAAACCTGATTCAGGCACATCCGGACATAAAAGCGGTATTCGCCCATAATGATGAAATGGCTTTGGGTGCAATTGAGGCCATTAATAGTTCAGGGAAAAATATTATGGTCATTGGCTTTGACGGAAATGAAGATGCATTAAACAGCATCAAAGCAGGCAAGATGGAAGCGACTGTCGCTCAGCAGCCTGTACTGATCGGACAGCTTGCGGTGAAAGCCGGAAGAGATGTCTTGAAAGGCAAAAAAGTTGAGAAAATGATACCTGCTCCGCTAAAGCTTGTAACCAAAAAATAACGAAAAAAGGAAGCTTCAAGAGAAGCTTCCTTTTTTCGTGCATATAAATCCGCTTATAGAAGAGATTCAGCACCATCGATATATACCTTTGTGCCGGTAATATGCGAAGACATGCTGGAAGCAAGGAAAAGGACTAAATCGCCCACCTGCTCTGGAGTGCCTGACTTATTTTCCAGTGGCTGGCTGCCTTCTGGGTATTCAATCGGAATTTTGATTTTCTTGAGGCTTTCATCCTCAGGAAACGTATTGCTGTCAATATTTGTGTCAATTGCTCCAGGACAAATGATATTGACCCGTATTTTGTATTTAGCCAATTCAAGGGCGGCCATTTTTCCAAAAGCAACCTGTCCTGCCTTTGATGTGCTGTAGGCAGAAAAGCCAAAGTTGCGGAATGTCCGGTTTCCGTTGATAGAGCTTGTGATCGCGATACTTCCCCCGTTTTCCTTCATATAAGGAATGGCATATTTAAGGGTAAGGAAAGTTCCTCTCAAATTGGTATGTATCGTTGTATCGAAATCCTCTGCCGTAATATCTTCAATAGGGGCGATGACGCCATTGATGCCGGCATTCGCAAATACAAAGTCAATTGTTCCAAATTCCTCGCTAGTGCGGTGGAAAGCATGTTCCATCTGCTCTGGCACGGAAACATCCGCTTCGATAATAATTGCTTCTGCTCCTAGCGCTTCAACCTCTTTTTTTACTTCTACAGCATTGTCTTCTTTTATATCCACCAGGATGATTTTTGCCCCATTTTCGGCAAGCTTCAATGCAGCTGCCCTGCCGATTCCAGAACTTGCGCCTGTAATTAGCGCCACTTTATTTTTCATGATCTCTCCCATAAAATATCATTCTCCTTTTTTGATACATCTTTTCCCCTAAATAACTTGGCAGAAACATATTTGAAAATCTTTTTTTGAATGGCTCTTTTCTTAAAGATTGTTGTCTTTTAATGAGTTTTGGGAGGCGATCCTATTGTTAAATCAACCACCTTGTTCCATAGCAGCAAAGTTTACAAAAACAGCCTGTTGAATTGACAAAAAGATAAATGATGCCGGATTGGTCTAATAACAGGCAAAAAAATAGACATCCTATAATAGAAGGAGTATAAAAAAAGAAGCGGCCTTTTAAGGACGGATATTACTTATTAAGAAAGCGGTGTACTTATGAACGTTAAAATTAACCGTAATGCAGCTAAAGTATTAAATACAATTCTTGCGAGCAAGGAAGCAGAAGGCGGAAAAATGATCCGTGTCGTGATTTCTCATATGCACGGCGACCATGCACACTATGACATCGAGCTTGATACGCCAAAAGAGCATGATGAAATCGTTAAAACCGACAAAGATATCGACATTCTTTTGGACAGCCGCGAAGAATTTCTTGATGGCGTCTGGATTAAGTACTTTTATGTCCCTCAGGAAGGTTTTGAAATTACCAATCCTTCAAAAGATGGAAATGCTCACTCCCATAATCACTGATTAATCAATCGTTAATATTTCTGCAGAGAAGGGCTTGTGTTCTGAATGGAACGCAGGCTCTTTTTTGTGTGAAAAAGATGTGTAAACTGCTGCAGGTAAAGTTATTCATTTTGAGGCAGCATTTTTCTAATGAATCTTATTTGGCCTCTATGATTAATTTCATCTTCAAATACGTGAAACCAGATAAAATAGTTATTAGAGGGGTGGTTATCCCATAGTCTATTTTCATACAGCCAATTATCATTTAGTTCAGTAAATTCCCTCAACGTTCTATTTCTAACTTCCTCAAGTTTAGCAATATAGTATTCTAAGGTATTTCCTTTAATGCAGTTTCTGCCTTGTTCTCCGAGGCTGTATGGTGCACCCCATTCTTCCATCTCTTGTTCATTCGGCTTTCTGCCCTCAAAAATCTCAATTTGAAATCCCTTTTCAACAGCGGCCATATGTAATAAAAGTCCTCCGATACTATTACCATTCTTGATCGGTAAAAAGTCTAATTCTGAGGTAGTTAATCCATAAACAGCTTCTAAAGTTGTTTTTCTTGCATAGTTCATTTGTGAGACAAGATGCCCTAATTGGGGGCTGAACCCCCTTAGCTTTTCAATCATAAACTCCATAAAATTCCACCACCATTGTTTAAATTGAAATCTTGATGTCTGCTTTTTGCTGAATACGCTCCAATAATAATAGTACCATTAAAGGTGAATTTATCCATATTTGAGGGCGTAAATAAAAGAAAGCAAAAAATTTCAGGGCGAATGTAATACTGGCAGCATAACTGCAGATTTTGGGACTTTTATATTTACACTGATACCAAAAAATGTGGAAAGTCATTGAAAAAACTAATGCTATTAGTTATCATTAAACTAATGGCATTAGTTTTATTAATTTGGGGGGATATTAATGAAAATGACTCACATGCAGTCCTTGTATCAGCTCACATTTCTGCCGGGAGTTTTTCCTGTAAACTGCTACCTTGTTGAGGAAGAGGATGGGCTTACTTTAATTGATGCAGCACTGCCGTACAGTGCAAAAGCGATTCTCGAGGCTGCGGGTAAAATAGGAAAGCCGATTACCCGCATTCTTTTAACACATGCACATGGCGATCATGTCGGTGCACTCGATAACTTAAAACAGACATTACAAGATGTTCCCGTTTATATTTCTGAACGGGATGCCCGGCTGCTTAGAGGAGATGTTTCGCTTGATAAAACTGAGCCGGATACACCGATTCGCGGCGGGGTTCCGAAAAGCCTGAAAACCCGCGAAGACTTTACATTAAAGGATGGAGACAGGGCGGGATCGCTGCTTTGTATTTCAACACCAGGCCATACCCCTGGTTCCATGTCTTTCCTGGATACCAGAAACAGGACATTAATAGCAGGAGATGCTCTTCAGATAAGAGGCGGTATAGCAGTATCTGGCAAGGTACGTCCATTGTTCCCGTTTCCTGCCATGGGGACGTGGAATAAACAGGTTTCGATTGAAAGTGCAGAGAAACTAACAGCCTATGATCCTGCAATACTTGCCGTAGGGCATGGCAGGTTTTTGCCGGCACCGGCTGTAGCCATGAGGCGGGCCATAGAAGCTGCACGGAAACACTGAAAGGAGAATGTATATGTCACCACGAGCAGGGCTTGACGAAAGCTCCGTTATTTTGGCAGCAGTCGAACTTGCTGAAAAAAAAGGCACGGAGAATGTCACGATGGCTACACTGGCAAGAAGGCTTGGAGTAAAGACACCTTCGCTATATAACCATATCGCAAGCTTAAAAAGCCTGCAGAATAAAATGGCCATTCACGCTCTCCGTCACCTTTATGCAGATGTCTCGGAGGCTGCAAAAGGTAAAAGCGGTGATGAGTCAGTTACAAGCATCGCCAGGGCTTACGTAAATTTCGCCAGGCAAAAACCAGGTTTATATCAATCCACACTTCAGGCTCCAGATGTAAACGATTTAGAATATCAAAAAGCGGGCAGCAGCCTGGTTGAACTGATTCTCGAAAAAATGTCTTACCTGGAATTGGATGAAGACCAGGCGCTGCATATGGTAAGGGGACTTCGGAGTATTCTTCATGGTTTTGCATCACTTGAACAATTGGGAGGATTCGGCCTGCCGCTTAAAGTCAATACAACGCTTGATGTAATCATACAAACGTATTTAACGGGAATAAAGACTCAAAAAGCACATAACAAGAAGAATGAAGGAGATTTACCTGTCAGGATTTAGAACCCGGTAAAATGGCTATAACTCTTTAATAAAGGGTTATAGCCGCTTTTTTATATTCGGGCTTTTAAAGTCCAGTGTTGGTTTTTGCACTATGCTGAATGTAGAGCAGGAAAATTGAATTAAAAATCAGAATAATTAATTTTAAGGATTGCTGATTTTGGCAGCATGGTATATAATACGATTAACAATTAGTTAATCATTAATATTAGACGTTTGGAGATGCCGTAATAAATGGATAAAGAATATATTCACCATGCTGATGCATTAAAGGAATATGATGTGAAAAAGTACCGCACACCTGATGGCTACACAAGCGACATCGCCATCTTTACTATTGCAAGTGATGAACATGCAGAGTATGGGCGCAAACTTAAAATTATGCTTATTAAAAGGGCGCTTACAAATAATGAAGGAAAACCGAATATTGAAGGCGGGAAATGGGCGCTGCCCGGAGGCTTTGTGAACCCTGATGAAACAGCATTGGAAGCTGCTGCAAGGGAGCTTGCTGAAGAAACCGGTGTATTGCATCTTCATTTAAAACATTATGCGGTTTATGACAAGGAAGGACGCGACCCGCGGGGCTGGATGATAACAAATGCCCATTATGCAGCCCTCCCTGAGCATCTCCTCAGCAATCGAAAAGCAGGAGATGATGCAGCTGAGGTCAATTTGTTTGATGTGGAAGAAGCTTTAAAGCTTCCGCTAGCCTTTGATCACAAACAGGTTATTGAGGATGCCCTAAGCCGCATCAAGCTCGATATGGTGCAGACCACTTTGGCAGGCAGGTTTTTGCAGGAAGAATTTACATTATCAGAATTGCGCAGCGTTCTTTTATGTGCAGCAGAGGACGTCCTGGATGAAGTGGTTAAGTCAGAGCCGTTTTTCTGGAGAAAGGCTCCAAAGCTTCCTTTTATAGAAAATGTGATCAACCAGGATGGAAGCAGCAAAACCACTCAAAGAAATTCAAAATATAAAACAAAGCTTTACCGCTTTAATGATTATGAACCAGTAAAAAGCATTTACAAATAAGTTCGGTCAAGGGGAGATAAATTGATGGCAAAAAGAGCATTGATAAATATTGATTATACAATTGACTTTGTAAATGGGGCGCTTCCTGCCGGGGAACCAGCTGAGAAGATTGAACAGAAAATTTCTGCGCTGACAGAAGAGTTTCTGGCAAATGGAGATTTTGTCGTTTTGGCTATTGATCTTCACAGGGAAAATGACGAGCTCCATCCGGAAACAAAGCTATTTCCGCCTCATAACCTTGAAGGAACAAAGGGCAGGGAGCTGTTTGGAAGTTTAAATGATCTGTATAAAAGGAACAGGGATGCTGAAAACCTTTATTATATGGATAAAACCAGGTATTCGGCTTTCGCAGGGACAGATCTTGATTTAAAGCTTAGGGCACGGGAAATTACGGAGCTTCATTTAGTTGGAGTTTGTACGGATATCTGTGTCCTTCATACAGCGATAGATGCATACAATCGGGGTTATACTATTATTATCCATAAAGAAGCTGTGGCGAGCTTTAATCAAAAGGGCCATGTATGGGCACTTGATCATTTCGAACATTCTCTAGGCGCAAAAATTATCTAATCCGGAGGGACTGCTATGAACAATTTGTATAGTGATGATAGTTTGGCTTTGCATACCGATTTATATCAGATTAATATGGCTGAAACATACTGGAATGACGGTATTCACGATAAAAAGGCGGTTTTTGAACTGTTTTTCCGGAAGCTTCCCTTTGGCAACGGCTATGCCGTTTTTGCCGGTCTTGAAAAGGCAATAAGCTATTTAAAGAATTTTAAATTCAGTGACAGTGACATCCGGTATTTGCGGGATTTGGGATATAAGGAGGATTTTCTTTCGTATTTGAAAGATCTGACCTTCACAGGATCTGTCAAGTCGATGCGCGAAGGCGAAGTTGTATTTGGCAATGTGCCGCTGATGAGGGTGGAGGCGCCGCTTGCACAGGCCCAGCTCATTGAAACGGCTTTGCTCAATATCATAAATTACCAGACATTAATAGCCACAAAAGCTTCAAGAATTAAGCAGGTGGTTGGAGATCAGACAGCGATGGAATTTGGCACCAGGCGCGCGCAGGAGATGGATGCGGCGATTTGGGGTACAAGGGCTGCCTATATTGGGGGCTTTTCTTCTACAAGCAATGTAAGGGCTGGGAAATTGTTCGGCATACCTGTGTCAGGCACTCATGCCCACGCATTGGTGCAGGCCTATCGTGATGAATATACCGCTTTCAGAAAATATGCAGAAAGGCATAAAGATTGTGTGTTCCTTGTGGATACATATGACACATTAAGATCCGGTGTCCCAGCTGCGATTGCTGTTGCAAAAGAGCTCGGAGATCAAATCAACTTTATTGGCATCAGACTGGACAGCGGCGATTTGGCTTATTTATCAAAAGAAGCGAGAAGAATGCTTGATGAAGCAGGATTTAAAAATACAAAAATTAGCGCATCGAATGATCTGGATGAATACACGATCATCAACTTAAAAGCCCAGGGAGCAGCAATCGATATCTGGGGAATAGGCACGAAATTGATTACGGCATATGACCAGGCTGCATTGGGAGCCGTGTATAAGCTTGTATCCATTGAAGCTGAAAACGGTGAAATGCTTGATACAATAAAAATATCAGGGAATCCGGAAAAAGTATCCACTCCAGGGCTAAAAAGAGTGTACCGGATTGTTAATAAAAGCAGCGGGAAATCTGAAGGAGATTATATAGCCATGGACGATGAAAATCCTTCAGAAGAAGAAAGACTGAAGATGTTTGATCCGGTCCATACCTATATAAGCAAGTTTGTTACGAATTTTGACGCCATCGAGCTTCACCACCCCATCTTTGCAGATGGTGAATTGGTTTACGAGGAGCCTCAATTGGCTGATATCCAAAAGTCTTTGGAAGAAAATCTCCAGTTTTTATGGGAAGAATACAAACGTGCTCTGCACCCGGAGAAATATCCGGTAGATTTGAGCCTGAAATGCTGGGAGAACAAAATGAAAAATATTGAAGAAGTAAAGCAGAAAATCGAAGAAAAAATAAATACGGGCAGATAAAAGGCTTAGGAGATTTGTTCGGGGAGGAGCGGCATGATGGCAAAAATCGGCATTTACGGGTCATCCTTTGATCCAATAACGAATGTTCATCTGTGGACGGCATCAACAATTGCTCACCGTGCGAAGCTGGATAAAGTGGTTTTTCTGCCTTGCTCAAGCCGGAGAGCTGATAAAGAAATGAAAACGGACAATGAACACAGGTGGAATATGCTGCAGCTGGGGATTAAAGATAACCCGATATTTGAAGCGAGCGATTATGAAATTAATGAACATGCGGGAACAGGGAAACAATACACCTTTTACACGATGGAATATTTTAAAAAGCATTACCCAAAAGATGACATTTTCTTCATCATGGGAGCAGACTTATTACAGGATATCGATGATCAGGAGGTTCCTGTTTATAAACGGTGGAAGCATAGAGAAGAACTGATCGCCAACCATAAATTTATTGTTATGGCCAGGGACGGCATCGATATGCTCAAAGTCATATCAAAAAGTCCGCTGCTAAGAAATTACGATAATGGCAGTACCTTTCATTTAATTGATAAGGGGTTATCCATGGAGATTTCCTCCTCATATATCCGCGATGAATTTTCCATGGGCGGGGAACCCCGATATCTCATGCCTGAAGCATGCTATCAATATATTATGGAAAATGGCCTTTACCAAAAGGATTAACGGGGAACTGCTTTTCGTTATAGCTGCTGTGCAAGAATAAAACCATCCTTAAGGAGCCTTTCCTACTAGGCTCCTTATCTTTGTTATTAAATAGTTGTATCATACAAATGAATGGTTGTATAATACAATCGTATGAAAAACTCCGGATAAGGAGATAACAAATGAGTGGAAACAATGGAAGTAATACCGGGAAAGAATCTTTGGAGGTTATTGAGCATGAAATTGCCATGCTTCTTCGCAGGGCAGACTTTAAGCGAACTTTAGATGGAAAAAAAGACAGCCTGGACCGTTCGGGATATATCTTGCTCCACGGACTTATGCAGAACGGGCCTGCATCATTTCGTGCTCTTTCACTCCTGCTGCAGCTGGACATTTCAACAGTCAGCAGACAGGTTGCACCGCTTGAAAATAAGGGATTTGTAATAAGAGGAAAAGACGAAAAAGATGCAAGAGTCAGCGCATTATCCATCACAGAAAGCGGAAAAGAGGCACTTCTTGCTGCGAAACAAGACCGGAAAGAGGCTTACCAGGAGATTTTATTTGAATGGACTTCTGAAGAAAAAGATATTTTTGCTGAGCTGCTGACACGATTAAACAGAAAAATTGCAGACAGGAAAAAGCTCGAACAAAATTAAAAACATCTGGAGGTACACAATGCAATCATTACAGTTAGACTTTAAAAAGACAGCACTAGTTATTATCGACCTGCAAAAAGGAATTACGGGTTTGCCCGGCGGAAGTGAAGTTGTTGTACAATCAAAAAAGTTAATCGATAAGTTCAGGGAAAATCAAGGTTTTATCAGCTTTGTGCGGGTGGATTTTCTTGATGGAAAGGACGCTCTAGTTCCTAAAACAGATCAGGCTGCTTCAGGAGCCATGGAACGGCCATCTGATTGGGCGGAATTTGACCCATCAATGGAGGTTGGTCCAAATGATCATATTGTAACCAAACGCCAGTGGGGTGCATTTTTCGGAACTGATTTGGATATCCAGCTTAGAAGAAGAGGAATCGATACGATTGTTCTCTGCGGGATTGCTACTAATATTGGAGTGGAAAGTACAGCAAGGGAAGCATTCCAGCATGGCTATAATCAAATCTTCATAACAGATGCCATGACTACCTTCACAAAGGAAGAACACGAAGCATCACTGACATATATTTTCCCCCGGATCGGGCAGCTTCGTACGACTGAAGAATTTCTGTCACAGGTGAAATGATGCGCGGCGGCAAAAATGGCCGCTTTCTGTTTCTGACAGCAGTGGCAACAGGCACCATGCTCAATCCGCTGAATTCATCGATGATTTCATTGGCCCTTCACAGTATACAAAAGGATTTTCATCTCACTTTCAGTACGGTATCCTGGCTGATATCTTCCTTTTATCTGGCAAGTGCTGTTGCACAGCCCATAACAGGCAAACTGGGAGATTTGGCCGGCAGAAAGAAAATCTTCTTATTCGGGCTGCTGTTGGTAGCTGTTTCGGCTATTGGCGCCCCATTTGCTCCAACCTTTATGGTTTTGCTATTATTGAGGCTTTTTCAATCTGTCGGAAGCAGTGCGATTTATCCTTCTGGGATGGCGCTTTTGAGAAACAACATTCAGGAACGGCAAGCCTCTGCATTAGCAGTATTGTCTATTTTTGCTTCCGCAATGACAGCCATTGGCCCGACTGCGGGCGGATTTCTGATTGTGTGGGGGGGATGGCCAGCCATCTTTTTAGTCAATTTTCCTTTTATCGTCATCAGCTTTGTGCTGGGATGGAAACTGTTTCCCGATGATTCTAAAAAAGAACGGACTTCTTTTAAGGAAATTCTTCATCTTTTAGATATTTGGGGCATTCTTCTGTTTTCAGCAGGTCTTATTTGTTTATTATGGTTTCTGCTGTCACTTGGAACCTCGGTTCATTACGGCGCAGGAGCTGCAGGCCTTGCTTTTATTTTATTATTTGTCTGGAGAGAGTTAAGGGTAAAAGATCCTTTTATTAATATCAGGATCTTTAAGTCACATCCTGATCTTTCATGGGTGTATTTACAGTATATTTTGCTGAATGTTTTTAACTATTGCCTATTCTTTGGCCTGCCAAGCTATTTTCAGGATGAAATGCATTTCAGTGTGCAAAAAAGCGGACTGCTGATGCTTTTCATGGCAGGAGTCAGCATTTTCATTTCTCCCATTACAGGGAAATGGGCCGACAAGTCAGGAGCCAAGCAGCCTATTGTGACAGGTGCTGTTTTAATGGTGCTTGGAGCCGTTATCATGAGTATCTTCTTTATACATGTCCCTGTTATAATTATGGGCTTGATTTTGTCCCTGCTGGGAATCAGTTATGGGCTTGGAAATGTTGCTCTTCAGGCAGCGATGCTTGAAGCAAGTCCCCGTGAGCTTGTTGGAACGGCTTCAGGGCTTTTTCAGACCTGCAGATATTTAGGGTCCATATTTTCTTCTGTTGTGCTTGGTCTTGTATTTGGGAAAGAAATAACGGCGGGACACATGGAGATATTAGGAATCATATTAACCGCAGCGGGTGTGCTCAGCTTTGTGTTTAGTTTGCTTTACGTAAAGTCACTCAAAAATAACCCCGTTCAGGCTATAGAATAAACATAAACAATAAAGGAGCCGATTCCATGGGAACGGCTCCTTTATTATGGAGGCTTAAAGCACGGACTTTTCTTCAGGCAATCTATTTACCCTTGACCTGCTAAAGGTGACAAGCAATAAAACCATATATTTATGGCCTCTATGTTCAGATCGAAACCAGCCTGAGGAAGGGAAGGGAATATGCTGCTAATGGCGGATTAAAAACAGATTATCAGAAACAATCCATCACCTGCACAGGCCATTTGCTGTTCAACTCACATACTTTTCTATGAAAAATCCTCCAAAGGTAGCTGTTTTGTCATTTACTGAATTGTTAAAATAGTCTTGCATCAGGAATTGCCTTCAATTTTACTTTATCCGGGAGGGAATGTAGATGGAGAGAAAAATGCGTTTATATCCATATCAGGTGATTGCGGAGACCGAAACAGCCTCTGAGATTCCAAAAGGTGTGGAGCTTATCCAGGCCCCTAAAGTATGGGATAAGACAAAGGGCGGCGGGATAACCATTGCCATTTTAGATACTGGATGCGACATCACCCATCCTGATTTAAAAGAGCAGATTATTGGCGGAAAGAATTTTACCGGGGATGATCAAAGCAATCCTGATATTTACAAAGATTATAATGGCCATGGAACACATGTGGCAGGCACGATGGCTGCCGCTGAAAATAACGCAGGGGTCGTCGGGGTCGCTCCAGGTGCCAAATTGCTGATTGTTAAAGTTCTCGATAAAAATGGATCGGGCCAATACGAATGGATCATAAATGGCATTCACTATGCGATTGAACAAAAAGCAGACATTATTTCCATGAGCCTGGGAGGGCCTGAAGATCTTCCTGAATTGCATGATGCCATAAAAAAGGCAGTGGATAATAATATCCTGGTTGTGTGTGCAGCAGGGAATGATGGAGACGGAAAAGATGTAACAGACGAACTGGATTATCCCGGATGCTACAACGAAGTAATCAGTGTCGGAGCAGTAAACCTTGAACGGCGCTCTTCGGATTTTTCAAACTCCAACAATGAAATCGACCTAGTGGCCCCTGGGGAGGAAATACTATCCACCTATAAGGATGGGAAGTATGCCACACTCAGCGGAACCTCTATGGCTACTCCGCATGTGTCAGGGGCAATGGCACTCGTTAAGGATTATGCAAATAAAAGCTTTGAAAGAAAACTGACGGTGCCTGAGTTGTACGCACAATTAATCAAAAGAACTGTACCTCTCGGCAATTCCCCAAAAGTAGAGGGAAATGGCCTTTTGTACCTGACTGCAGCGGAATACTTAGCACAGATGTTCAAAGAAAAAGCAGCTGCCATAGTGCAGGAGCTCCAAAGCCATTAATTTATATCTGCTGATATCAATAACATAGTTAAAACACATTGTCCGCAGCTGAGGCAGTGTGTTTTTTACTTTTAATATCCATGCTGAAAGATTATAAATGGTGGTCTCTCAGCACCGGACCAGATTATGGGCAATATCATATTTATTTCTGGAAAAGATTGAAAGTTTTATAATTTTAGTGTAATATTACACTAAAATTATAAAAAGTATGCAAAGGGTGATGATTTTGAAAGATGCCATAAAGTTTTTTCTGATTTATTTAGGATTTGTTCCTTTCTGTGTATCACTGGCAGCACTTGTGATTTTGATGACAGGAATCATCCAAAATGAAGCAGTGGTCATTCTGGTTACTTTGATAGCGGGCGGTGCAGCAGCAGGCATTATGGCTGGAAATGAGAAACATTTGCATGCTGATTTCAAAAGCAGGTTCCTGCCATGCATCATTGCCATCTTATTTACAGCTGCATGCTGGAGTTTGTTCATATTTATCAGCGGCGGCTTTTATGGGCATGGTGCTTGGGATATTTATGGACTTTTACAGCTTCCGTTCATCCTAGTTCATTTCATAGCTGCTTTCATTGGGGATGGACCGCTTTATTTGTATGGGCCGCTTTCCTATGAACTGGCCTTTACTGCCGGATTCTTTTTCAGCGAAAGACGAAGAGAAGACCCTTCCTCCATTCAGCTGAAGAAAATACTGCCATGGCCTGCAGCAATTATTTTAATATTTGCTGCAGGAGGTGCCGTCCTGTGGCATAGAAGCCTAACGGTGCTTCCTTCTTATGGAATGGAGTATGGAGACGGCTATTCGAGTACAGATTTGACTCCATATGAGGTAACAAATGGAGATAATATATTGCCGAAGCTTGAAGGGGAAAGTTTGTTTACAATAAAAGATAAAAAAAATATGCCTGTGCTCGACGGGGCAGAGGCAGCATTTCCTGTATACTCTGCATTTGCACAGGCCACATACAGGAATATTGGCAATATTGACCAAGACAAAGAAATAGTGAGCTTTAATAATACTATTTATGCGTTTGAGCGGCTTGTGGACGGAGAAGCAGATATTTATTTTGGAGCAGAGCCATCAATGGGACAAATTAAGCTTGCTAAAAAGAAACATAAGGAATTAGTTATGACCCCCATTGGCAAAGAGGCCTTCGTTTTTTTTGTTAACAAAGAAAACCCTGTAAAAGGCTTGACCTCAGCGGAAATTAAAGACATCTATACCGGCGGAATTACGAATTGGAAAACCCTTGGAGGCAAAGACAGGACAATACTCGCTTTTCAGAGGCCGGAAAATTCAGGAAGCCAGACAATACTGGAAAAAATAGTCGGCAAGGACAATTTAAAGGAACCGCTTAAAGAAGATATCCCTGAAGGCATGGGAGGCATTATTGAACAGGTTGCCGATTATAGAGACTATGACAATAGCATTGGGTTTTCTTTTCGATATTTCGCTTCTCGGATGAACAGCAGCAAAAAGATTAAATTTCTTTCCATAAACGGAATCGATCCAAATACAGCAAACATTTCAAATGGAACATACCCATTTACCGCCAATCTTTATGCCATTTCATTGCGCGATAATCCTAATCCGGAAATCCGGCCCTTTCTAAAATGGATGCAAGGGAAGCAAGGTCAAGAGCTGGTTGAAAAAGTGGGCTATGTTAAAGAACAATAAACGGAATTCCAAGGTGCGCTTGAAGAAGAGCTGGCCTTGGATTTTTTTTGTTTTTTTAGAAGAATGACGTTTAATGTAATGTTTGTAATATAAATGTAATAGTTTTATTACTTAATTGACAAAATTTGATGGTATACTACTTTTGGGTCGAAAATAGGATGAATTTGGCTTTTTGGCTTACTTTCGCCTTAGAAAATACATAGGAAAGCTGTCACCTAGAATCCTGGATTATATATTCACAAAAAAATTACTTTCTAAAGCTGTTTCTTTCATCCAGGCGCTGTTAAAGCATAATTAGGGTGTGTGGCTGCAGGGAAAGTGAGTCCCTGAAGAAGAATCAGATTTGCAAGATTAATAGAGCCTTCATTTAAGAAAAGATAGCTTAATTCTAATAAACTAAAAAAATGGCTGTAAAATGGCTCTTGGTTTCAAAGTTGGATGTGCAGTCCTCCAGCGTTAATCAGAGAGAAAATTTGCATTTTGGCCTATAGAAACTCAGGGGGAATAACGTGTTGAAGAAAAGATTAATTGCGATTAATACGACAATAGTACTTGGTTTGGGAAGCGTCTTTTCCATTCCTGCTGTACAAGCTTCATCTATTCACCAGCTACAGGGCCAAAAAGCCCAAATCAGCGGAAAACGGTCACAAGTGCAGACAAATATTTCTGCTGCCGTTAAAAAGATTACTAATCTTCAAGAAAGCCAGACAAAACTAAATGCGCAGATTAAGCGGATCGATCAGGCTATTGCGGACAACAATGCGAAAATTGAAGAAACAAAAGAAAAGATTGCCCAAACACAAATCGAAGTAGATGGCTTAAAATCTGATATAACAAAGCTGAATGATAGAATTGCAAAACGGAATGATGTATTAAAACAGCGTGCACTTTCTTTCCAGGAAAGCGGCGGAGATGTGGATTACCTGAGTGTTATTCTGGGTTCCTCAAGCTTTAGGGATTTCGTTGATCGTGTAGGTGCAGTTGCTACTATCGTCGAAGCTGACCAGGATATCCTTAAGCAGCATGAAGCGGATAAAAAAGAATTAAAGGAAAAAGAAGCGGCGGTTGAAAAGAAGCTTGCTGAATTAACCAGTACAAAGGTTGAATTCGAAGGAATGATCGCTCAAATCCAGGATCAGAAAAAGGAAAGCCTGATTCTTAAAGCTGATCTTAAAAAGAAAGAAACAGAAACACAAGCACTGAAAAAAGGCCTTGAAAAAACCGACAGCAAGCTTGCTGCACAGGAATTCTCCATTCAAAAGCAAATGGAACAGGAACGTAAGCGCCAAGCGGAACTAGAGGCAGCGAGACTGCGTGCGGCAGCTGAAGCACAGGCCCGCAAAAAAGAGATGGAAAAAAGAATGAGTGAGCAAAGCCGCTCGCAAGCACAATCTTCTCCAACTCAATCTCAATCTGCACCTGCATCTGATGCCAGCCCGGCAGGCAGCTCCGCTGATTCTGTACATGTCATAAGCGGAGGCGGCAATCCGGTGACTGCCGGCTACCGTTATATCGGAAATTCCGTTTATGTTTTTGGCGGCGGAAGAAGCGATAGCGATATTGCCAATGGCAGATTCGATTGTTCAAGCTTTGTTCACTGGGCATATGAGCAGGCAGGAATCTCCCTTGGAGCAAGAGGCTCTGTAAGCACGGATACCCTGAAAAACATGGGCAGCCAGGTTTCATCTTCTGACATGCAGCCTGGAGACCTTGTATTCTTCAATACGTACAAAACTGATGGACATGTTGGCATTTATGTGGGTAACGGGAAATTTATCGGAGCACAAAGCTCTACTGGTGTAGCAGTTGCTGATATGACAAGCGGCTACTGGAAGCAGAAGTTTAACGGACGTGTAGTCCGAATCAGATAATTATTTAAAAAAAGCACGAGCTGCCTTCCTGGGGAGCCCGTGCTTTTTTGCTATTCCTGTGGTAATAGAGCTTCGGGAGAATCCTTAATTATGGAAGGTTGGAAAAACCTCAACTACAAATAAAGGGCTCTTTTCTTAAAGATTGTTGTTTTTTATATGTTCCGTGAGGCGATCCCGTTGTTAAACCGGGTTGATTGGAGCGTAAGGTGCGAGACTCCTTTGGGATTAGCGGGAAGGTGAGACCCCGCATGCATTGCTGTGGATGCTAACTGCCCGCCCCGCGGAAAGCGAGCATCCTGGAGCGGAAATCAACCCTAGTTCAATAGCCGCAAAGTTTACGAAAACAGCCAAATGAAAATACGAAGTCTATTTTTAGATGATATGCGTTTTGGAAAATGTTGAATGGGGAATATTATTCAAAATAAACTATTTCGTACTGAAATGAAACTTTGTATGCTTTTATCCGTATATAAGATAGAGGAAAGGTGCGATAATATTATATTGTACAAACATTCTTCTTCATCTCAAGCTAAGTCAGAAAACAATCATGGAGGAATAAAAATGATAAAAAAAATATTGGCTGCGATGCTTACCCTTACTCTAGTGTTCAGCCCGGCCGGTGCTTCTGTATTTGTTGATCACAGCCATACCGTAAGTGCCAAATCGTATAAATCCGGCAAGGGATCCTTTAACAGCAATCGCTCAAATTTCCAGAATAATAACCGTTCAAATTATCAGAGAAATAATAAATCGTACAATTCACCAAGCAAAAGCAATTCCTTCCGCAAAGGCGGCTTTGTGAGAGGCATGCTGTTTGGCGGTCTGGCAGGCATGCTGTTTGGAGGCTTACTTGGGCATTTGGGAGGCTTTGGAGCCATTTTCGGCCTATTAGTCAATGTAATAGCCATACTGGTCATTATTATGATCATCAGCAAAATCTTTAGCCTTTTCAGAAGAAATCGCCGTCCAGAGGACAGAGATTCATGGAGAAGATAAAAGCTGAAGAACAGGATATCATTAATGCAGTCTGTCTTTATATTGCTGATAAGAAGGGGATTGCACCTGAAGAAGTGGAAGTAGAGCTTATGTATGACGATGATTATGGCTTTTCTGCTGAAGTTTATACAGGCGGGAGAAAGCAGGTGCTCATTACCGTAAACTTAATAGAAGCCCTTCGTTTATGGCTTGATCAGGAGCTGCAAAGAAACCCGTATGCCGGTATTGAACTCGTCCTCGATGATGATGAAGGCATAATTGCCTACATTACCGAATGATTATATAGAAAATGAATCTCCTTATGAAGAGGAGATTCATTTTTTTTTGCTGAAAAACAGGCAAGATACGTTTTAGAACATAAGGTAGATAAAAGAAGGTTTTAAGTAAAACGTCAAACAAAACGGCACAAAATGGGGCAGTGTGAATTTATGTCATAAAAAAACGCCCTGGCATGAAAGCCCAGAGCATTTTTGTAATGGATGACAGTGCTAATTCAATTTCGTTTTAGGCTTTCTCATTAAGACCGGATAGAGAATAAGTCCGAAAACAAAAAGCCCGATACCTAAACAAAATGTTTTTAAATCTGCAGTGCCTGATTTGATTACCCATAGAGAATAAATAAGGGCAAGGATCGTAATCAATCCGTCCAGCTTGCGTGAACCTTTGATGGTTTCATATGTTTCGCCAGTAATAACAAGTTTTAGCTGGTAAATGGCAGAAACCAGATACGGAATCAGATAGGCTAGTGTAGCCACGACTATGACAAAATTATAGGCTTTTCCTATTGTGCCGGAAATGGTAGTGAACAAGAAAACCTGTGTCATGATATTGGTTAAGGTCAAAGAACGGATTGGACTTCCTTTTTTATTTGTTTTGGCAAAAAAAGCAGGAAATAATTTATCCTTGGCAGCCTGATAGGGAACCTCCGAGCTGACAACGATCCAGCCAATCGTTGAACCTAGAAGGGAAATAAGTGCAAGGATTGCCATTACGGTGGCTCCCTGATGTCCCATTGCTGCCTCTAGTGCATCAACTAACGGCTTTTCAGAGTGGCTTAATTGGTCATGAGGCAATGCTCCCATCGTGAGAAGTGTAATGCCTACATAAATAACTAAAGAGACGATAAGGCCAATAATGGTTGCTTTTTTAACATCATGCTGTGATTTGGCCCTGTTTGACAGCATAACTGCTGATTCTATGCCGATGAATGCCCAGAGCGTTGAGATTGCTGCATGATTCACTTGGCTTCCCAGAGAGAGAACATTGCCTTTTGCATCAATGAATGCCTTGCCGTTTCCAAGGTTGGCTGCATCAAAAATGAAAACTGTCACGATAATGAAAAGCGCAAAGCCGAGCACCTTGGCAATGGTTGTAGTAAGATTCATTGTGCCGGCGCTGTTAAAGTTTTTTGCCAAAATGGCTTGAATGCCCCATAACATGACTGTGCAAACCATAAAGGTGATGAACTTACCCAGTTCTATAGTAGATGATCCCAGGTCAAATAGCGGCTTAGTGCTTTGCATAATTGGAAAGAATGCAGATAGATAACCTGCGAAGGATATAATGACAGAAGCAGTGGCCGCCCAGTTTGCCGCCCAATATCCCCATGCCATACTGTACCCCGCTGCCCTTCCGGCTCTGGGGGAAGATGAAAACAAAGCTTGTGCATAGCTTTGGGGCCCTGCCTTTAGTTCAGGTTTTCTGATTGCCAGATTCCCAAAAACTAAAGCAATTAAAAATACGCCAATTCCTGTAATGCCCCAGGCTATTGAAGATCCCAAGGAACTTGATTGCTGTGCCAGATTCGAGGGCAGCATAAAAACCCCGCCGCCAACCATATTTCCAATAACGAATGTAGCCAATACCCACATTCCCCATTTTTTATTTTGCATAATAATCGACCTTTCTGCTGAGTTCATTTATATGTTAATAAGGAAAAAGATAAGTACATGTTTTATTACTTTAGTAGTATATAATAATATTTTAGTTTGGTAAAGTGATAAACAGATAAATCACTAAAGAGTTAATGGGTAATTAAAGGGAATTTGCTTTATATTTGAGGAAGATGGGAAAAAATGTGTAATATGAATTTTACTATCATGATTGTAAAATATTAATAACGAAGAAAAAAGCTGATTTTTCCGTGAATTTAAATTGACAAAAATCAGCTGCGGATTTATTCTGTAAATATCTAAAAAACCAAGTTTTTTGATAAGTATTGTAAATATTAAGATGATAATTGAATATATTACATTGAAAGCTTATCCAGAGAGGTGGAGGGACTGGCCCTTTGAAGCCTCGGCAGCAGATTCATGGAGAATACTGTGCCAACTCCAGCAGGCGTGAGTCTGGGAGATAAGAAGAGACCTTATTAAGGCATAAACCTCTTCTTTAAATATGAAGGGGTTTATTTTTTGCTCTGTAAAGCTCAGTCATGGCTTTTGCAAATGCTGAATCGTGAAGGAATTCCGACTGAAATCAGGTTAGGAGTATCAGGAACAAAACAGATTTATGCTTGCCCGGGGGACCTGCAGGTGATGGGCTAATGAGTGAAAAGTGTGTATATACATAAGGGGGAGCCGTGAAAATGGATGAATCAAAAATAAAATATATTCTTTCAAGTCTTAAAGAATTGGAATTCGGCTCCATCCTGATTACGGTTCATGATGGAGAAATTACACAGATTGATACCACTGAGAAAAAGCGTTTTCCAATCATCAAAAAACAAAATGAAAGAAAGAATTGAACAAGGAGCGCCTTCTCTGGAAGGCAGCTCTTTTTTTTGTTTGGAAATTTTTCTTAATGAATGTTTTTTAATGAGTTCTGTGAAGCGAGCCCATTGTTAACCGGTTTGATTGGAGCATCCTGGAGAGGAAATTAACCGCCTTGTTACATAGCAGCAAAGTTTATGAAAACAGCCTTTTGCTTCATGCAGAAGAAAGCGCAATTCAGTTTTTTCTTATAGGTTTTGTTGGTTCGAAAGGGTATGTAAGCGATACCAATTTTTATTTCGAGATAATAAAGTAATGAAGACAGGGATTGGAAATTTTTTATCTGAAAGAAAAAACCCCATGTTAGCAGCTTTTTCTGTAGGCTAATGCTATTAATAGAGCCAGATTTGGTTTGCAAGAAATAGTATTATAATTTATAATTTTAAGAAAATTATAACATTTTAAAAGGAGAGTGGATTTGGGGATGAAGTTATATGTGTCTGTCGATATGGAGGGAATCACTGGTCTAGCCGACCATACTCATGTTGACTCTTCTCAGCACAATTATGAACGAAGCCGGCTCATTATGACGGATGAAGCAAATAGTGTAGTTTCTGCTGCTTTTGAAGAAGGCGCAAATGAGGTGGTCGTCAATGACAGCCACTCTAAGATGAACAATTTGCTTATCGAAAGGCTCCATCCTGAAACACAGTTGATTACAGGAGATGTAAAGCCGTTTTCCATGGTTCAGGGACTCGATGATACATATACGGGAGCCATGTTTGTGGGGTATCATGCACGTGCAGCAATGAAGGGGGTTATGTCCCATAGCATGATTTTTGGAGTGAGGAATTTCTTTATTAATGATACACCAGTTGGTGAATTGGGATTTAACGCATATGTCGCCGGATATTACGATGTCCCAGTAATCATGTCGGCTGGAGATGACAGGGCCGCATTTGAAGCTGAACAGCTGATTCCAAATATCACAACTGTTACAGTAAAAGAAAGTATTTCCCGGTCAGCGGTAAAATCATTGACTCCTGCGAAGGCGGCTGGACTTCTCCGCGAAAAAACGGCATATGCGATAAAAAACAAAGATAAAGTGAAACCGCTTTCTCCGCCGGATCGCCCTCTGCTATCCATTGAATTTTCTAATTACGGTGAAGCCGAATGGGCGAACCTGATGCCAGGCACGGAAATCGTCCCCGGCACTGCAACTGTCCGTTTTCAGTCGAAGGATATCCTTGAAGCTTACCAGGCTATGCTTGTCATGACAGAATTAGCGATGAGAACTACATTTTGTTAAGGGGAGCTTTTAGATGAAATCATACATAATCAAAAGGCTTGTTTCCATGATTGTGACTCTTTGGCTGATAGTAACCATGACTTTTTTTCTTATGCATTCTATCCCGGGGTCGCCATTTAATGAAGAAAGAGCTACAAATGAAGCTGTCCAAAAAAACTTGAAAGCTTTTTACCATTTAGATGATCCACTTTATGTCCAATATGGTGCCTATTTAAAATCGCTTGCGGTTTTAGACTTCGGCCCATCCATAAAAAAACCTTCACAGACAGTAAACGATATGCTCGGGAGGGGCTTTCCCATTTCCTTTGAATTAGGCATGTGGACCCTTATTGTGGCTGTTTTTTCAGGATTGATTCTTGGCATAGCTGCAGCACTGCGCCATAACGGGATAATCGATTATGCAGCCATGGCCATTGCAGTGCTTGGGATTTCCATTCCCAATTTCGTGCTGGCAACTCTATTGATTCAGCAGCTGGCAATAACCTGGCCGATTTTCCCTGTATCTACCTGGCAAAGCCCCATGCACATGGTTTTGCCGATCCTTGCGCTTGCAACAGCGCCAATGGCGATTATTGCAAGATTAACACGGACAAGCATGCTGGAGGTTTTAACGCAGGATTATATCAGGACTGCCAGGGCAAAGGGGCTTTCACCTCTTAAAATTGTCATTAAGCATGCGCTCCGCAATGCATTGCTTCCAGTAATTACAGTGCTTGGGACTCTCGCGGCAAGCATCTTGACAGGAACCTTTGTCATTGAAAAGATTTTTGCCATTCCTGGCATGGGAAAATACTTTGTCGACAGCATCGGCAATCGTGATTATCCCGTCATCATGGGTACAACGGTCTTTTACAGCTGTATTTTAATTGTCATGCTGTTTTTGGTGGATATTGCATATGGCATTTTAGATCCCCGGATCAAGCTGCACAGAAAGGATGGCAATTAAATGGAACTTCACAAAATGAATGAATCCCATAGAGCGCCGGACATTCCTGATGAATGGTTCCGGCCAAAAAGTAAAGATGCACATCAGGCGGAAGAAGTGGTCAGGCCAAGTCTCTCGTATTGGCAGGATTCATTTCGCAGGCTTTTGAAAAATAAACTTGCTGTCGGGGGCCTGCTTTTCCTGGTTTTTCTTGTGATTATGGCGATTTTCGGTCCGCTGCTTCCGCACCATGCGGAAAATTTGAGAAAACAAAATCTGCCACCGTCCAGTGATTACTGGTTTGGCACAGATGCATTTGGCAGAGATGTATTTAACAGAACATGGATCGGTGCCAGGGTATCATTGTTCGTCGGGGCTGCAGCTGCTCTTGTGGATCTTGTTATTGGTGTTGCGTATGGCGGATTTTCAGGATATAAAGGCGGAAGAACAGACAATTTCATGATGAGAATCATTGAAGTATTATACGGACTGCCTTATCTGCTTGTTGTCATACTGGTTATGGTTGTGCTGGGGCCTGGGCTTTTTACCATCATCGCGGCCCTTTCGATTACAGGCTGGATTGGTATGGCCCGGATTGTCCGCGGGCAGGTCCTGCAGATTAAGAACTACGAATTTGTGCTTGCTTCAAAGACGTTTGGAACGAAAACATCCCGGATTATAAAGAAAAACCTGCTTCCAAACACAATGGGGCCAATCATTGTCCAAATGACGCTGACCATCCCGTCCGCCATTTTTGCAGAAGCGTTTCTAAGTTTTCTTGGACTTGGCATACAGCCGCCGAACACAAGCTGGGGCATGATGGCAAATGATGCATTGTCAGCCATTTTAACAGGGAATTGGTGGCTTCTTTTCTTCCCGGCATTCTTTATTTCAGCGACAATGTTCGCTTTTAATGTACTCGGAGACGGCTTGCAGGATGCATTTGATCCTAAGCTAAGGAGGTGAGCAGGATGGAAAAAGTATTGAAAGTAAAAAACCTTGAGGTGAAATTTGATACTTACGGCGGTCAAGTCGAAGCAGTACGAGGTGTAACCTTTGATTTGTTCAGGGGAGAAACGCTGGCCATCGTCGGGGAATCGGGCTGCGGGAAAAGCGTAACTTCACAGAGCATAATGGGATTGATTCCAAATCCCCCCGGCAGGATAACGGGAGGGGAAATCCTGTTTAACGGCAGGAACTTGGCAAAAACCAGGGAAAAAGAAATGCGGAAGGTCAGGGGGGCAGATATTTCGATGATTTTTCAGGATCCCATGACGGCACTGAATCCTACATTGACAATTGGGGAACAAATCATAGAAGGCATTTTGCAGCATGAAAATATATCCAGAGGAAAAGCAAGGGAAAAGGCGGTTGAAATGCTTTCTCTTGTAGGCATTCCTGGACCTGAATCCCGGCTTAAGCAATATCCCCATCAATTTAGCGGAGGAATGAGGCAGCGGATCATGATTGCCATTGCCTTGGTGTGCAATCCTGAAATCCTGATTGCCGATGAGCCGACAACAGCTCTTGATGTTACCATACAGGCCCAGATACTGGAGCTGTTTAAGGATATACAAAAAAAGACTGGGGTTTCCATTATTTTGATTACTCATGATTTAGGCGTGGTAGCGCAGGTAGCAGACCGGATTGCGGTCATGTATGCAGGGAAAATAGTGGAGACAGGATCTAGGCGTGATATTTTTTACAAGCCGCAGCATCCATACACAAGAGGCCTCTTGCGTTCGGTTCCGCGGCTGGATAAAGAAGATGCGGAACTATTTCCTATTTCCGGGTCTCCGCCAGATTTATTTTCGCCTCCAAAAGGGTGCCCGTTTGCCGCAAGATGCGAATACACCATGGAGGTTTGCGACAGGGTGTACCCGCTGAAAACAGCACTTTCCCAAAATCATGAAGTGGATTGCTGGCTGCAGGATGAGCGTGCCCGAAACATGCTGCCTGCCGCTCCATAATGATTACCTAATAGAAGGCATCACTGTCCGCGCGGCTCCCAGCCTTTGCGGATATAAGTATAGCTTTAAAAATTTGCTCTGTTAAAACTTTAAGCTGATTTGGCCAATAGCTGATTTCTGGCACTTGCACCGGATATCTGCAGACAAGATTAACAGAGCTAAAAAATTAAGGGGGAACAATTATGAAGAAACTAGGAACGATTTTTATGGCTGCAACTCTGACATTAGCACTTGGTGCATGTACTGCAACAAAGGATGCAGGCTCAGAAGCGGATGGAGGGAGCAAAAAAGGCGGGGAAAAAGTGCTCAACCTGAATAATGGATCAGAACCGACTTCGTTTGATCCGGCGATAGGCTTTGATGCTGTTTCATGGAATGCGCTGAATAACATTATGGAAGGCCTGACCCGTTTAGGAAAAGACAACAAGCCGGCACCTGCAGCGGCAAAATCCTGGGATATTTCTAACGATGGAAAAACCTATACCTTTCATCTCCGTCCTGATGCCAAATGGTCAAATGGGGATAAAGTGAAAGCAGGAGACTTTGTTTATGCCTGGAAACGCCTGCTGGATCCTAAGACAGGCTCATCAGCTGCATTCCTTGGTTATTTCATAGAAGGAGCCGAGGCATATAATACCGGCAAGGGTTCTGCAGATGATGTAAAGGTTACAGCAAAGGATGACCAAACCTTTGAAGTAACACTGGCAAGTGCGCAAGCCTACTTTTTAAGTGTTATTGCCAATCCAGCCTTCTTCCCGGTAGATGAAAAAGTGGCTAAGGAAAATCCTAAATGGTTTGCTGAAGCCAAGTCCTTTGTGGGCAATGGCCCCTTTAACTTAACCGGCTGGACACATGACAGTGAAATGACAATGAAGAAAAATGATAAATACTGGGATGCCAAAAACGTGAAGCTGGATAAAGTGCACTGGGCCATGGTAGATGACACAAATACCGAATATCAGATGTTTAAAAAGGGCGATCTTGATAAGTCAGATGTTCCTTCAGATCTGGCCGAAAGTCTCTTTAAAGATCCTCAGCTTCACATCGAGGACCAGGCAGGCGAATATTTTTACAGGTTCAATCTTACAAAAGAACCGTTTCAAAATGCAAACATCCGCAAAGCCTTCGCCATGGCTGTAGATCAAAAGGAAATGGTCGATTATGTGACCAAGAATAAAGAAAAAGAAGCGTATGGGTTTGTTTCTTACGGCTTTAAAGATCCTTCCGGGAAAGACTTCCGTGAAACAAATGGCGATCTGGTCAAAACAGATCCTAAGCAGGCGAAGGAGCTGTTAAAGAAAGGAATGCAGGAAGAAGGCTACTCTAAGCTTCCGCAGGTCACCTTAACTTATAGTACGGATGATGTTCATAAGAAAATCGCTGAAGCACTTCAAGGCATGTTCAAGAAAAATCTGAATGTCGATGTAAATCTTGCCAATATGGAAGCGAACGTGTTCACCACAGAGCAAAAAGCAATCAAATTGCAGCTGTCCAGATCCTCTTTCCTTGCGGATTATGCAGATCCGATCAACTTCCTTGAAAATTTCCAGACCGGGCATTCCATGAATCGCACAGGCTGGAGCAATAAGGAATATGACCAATTAATCAAGGAAGCAAAAAGTGAGGGAGATGAAACTAAGCGTTTTGAGTTGATGTATAAAGCTGAAAAAGTGCTCTTCCAGGACATGCCGATTATTCCTATCCATTTCTATAATCAAGTGTACTTGCTGAATAAATCTGTTACAGGAGTTGTGCATCATCCAGTAGGTTATCTCGAATTGAAATGGGCAGACAAAAAGTAAGGTCATAAGCTATCTATGCAAGTCGCCATAGCTTCCGCTTATTCTTTGAAAAGGGAGTGTTTCCTCGGACACTCCCTTTTGCTCAATGGGGGAAAAGATCTCCTGGAATCAGAAAAACTATCCCGCAAACCGCATATAAATCTTAGGAGATAACATACAAGATGATGAAAGGAGATTTTACCATGCCAATAAAGCCTAACCGTCTGCAAAAAGGAGATACAGTGGGGGTCATTGCTCCTGCCAGCCCCCCCAATCCTGAAAATCTGAAGAAATCTCTGTATTTCCTGGAGGAGCTGGGGCTGAAAGTAAAAATAGGGCAGCATGTTGAAAGGCTAAATGGATATTTGGCTGGTTCTGATGAAGAAAGGCTCCAGGATTTTCATGATATGTTTTTGGATCGTGAAATTAAAGCCATCTTTTGTGCCTGTGGAGGGTACGGCACAGGCAGGATAGCTGCAGGAATAGATTTTAATATCATTAAAGAAAACCCTAAAATATTCTGGGGATACAGTGATATTACCTTTTTGCACAATGCCATAAATCAGCAGACAGGCTTGGTGACTTTTCATGGGCCTATGCTTAGCTCGGATATAGGCAAGGAAGATGAGGATCCGCTTACAAAACGATTATTTTCCCAATTATTTGTGCATGAAGATTTTACATATACAGAAGATATTTCGCCATTAACATCTATGATTTCAGGAAAAGCCCGGGGACAGCTTACAGGAGGGAATCTGACTCTCTTGTGCAGCACTCTTGGCACACATTATGAAGTGGATGTTAAAGGAAAGATTTTATTAATTGAGGATATCAACGAAGAGCCGCGCAATGTAGACAGGATGCTTAATCAATTGCTGATGAGCGGGAAACTGAGAGAGGCGGCAGGCATTGCAGTCGGCGATTTTAACCAATGTGAACCGGAAAGGGAACAAAGTTTAACACTTGATGAAGTGATCGATCATTATATCGCTTTGGCAAATGTCCCGGCAATCAAAGGATTCAAGATCGGGCACTGTTCGCCGAATGTATCAGTTCCTCTCGGAGCTTATGCTGTCATTGATGCAGATGAAAAAAAATTAGCCATAGAAAGCGGCGTTCTATAAGGAGTGACCAGCTTGAATATTATTAACATCGAAACTTTTCGAGTATCCGTCCCATTAATTAAACCATTCAAGACAGCTCTCCGGACGGTGGAAATTGCAGAATCCGTATATATGAAATTGACCTGTGATAATGGCATATCAGGATGGGGCGAAGCGCCGCCAACCCTTGTCATAACAGGTGAAAGCATGGACAGCATAGAATCTTCCATCCACAAAGTCTTAAAGCCGATGCTGTTAAATAAAAATCTTCTGCACTATGAATCTATTTTCCAGGAAATGAAAACAGTGCTTACTGGGAATTCCAGTGCTAAGGCCGCAGCAGACATGGCTATTTATGACTGCCTTTCGCAATATTGCAAACTGCCTCTCTACCAGTTTCTGGGCGGATACAGAAAAGAAATAGAAACAGATTATACGGTCAGTGTGAATGGTCCTGAAGAGATGGGCGAAGATGCGGTTTCATATATTAAACGGGGCTTTAATGTTCTGAAAATAAAGGTCGGCAAAGATCAGGCAGCTCTTGATATAGACAGAATCACAGAAATCCGCAGCCGTATAGGCAAGGATATTAAAATCCGCCTTGATGCCAATCAGGGCTGGACACCGAAGGAAGCCATCCGGACGATAAGGACATTGGAAGACCGCGGCTTGGATATTGAACTTGTGGAGCAGCCCGTGAAGGCTCATGATATTGAGGGTTTAAAGCAGGTAACAGATTCTGTAGAAACAAAAATCATGGCAGATGAAAGCATCTTTACTCCAAAGCAGGCTTTTGAGGTATTGAAAACGCGCAGTGCTGATTTGATCAATATCAAACTCATGAAAGCAGGAGGCATTTATCAGGCACAAATTATTAATAACCTGGCAGAAGCATGCGGAGTGGAGTGCATGGCAGGCAGCATGATTGAAACCAAACTCGGGCTGACAGCGGCCGCGCATTTTGCCGCAAGCAAAAAAAATATCACCCGATTTGATTTTGATGCCCCGCTTATGCTTGCAAGGGATTTAGTTGAAGGGGGCATTGTTTATAATGGGCGCAGAATTTCCCTTCCAGATGCCCCTGGTCTTGGAATAAGCGCGGTATACACAGAAGGAGGAAAAGGTATTGAAAGTGCAGGCTGAAATGATTGTCAATGTGCCGGTAGCAAATGTATGGACTTCTTCCGGATCGCCGAGAGAAATAGACGAAGATGCTCTTTCACAGCCCATGAAGATGGAGTCTTGGCTGAACAAAATGTCGTTTGAACAGAGGCTGGAATTATGCAATGCCAATCTCCTTCAATCACAGGCATTATATGGACAAAAAGTGCTGGTGATTAATGAAAATGAAGACTGGGCAGAGGTCTGTATACCTGATCAGCAATCAAATAAGGACGGGAGAGGCTATCCTGGCTGGATACCAAAAAAACATTTGACATCACTAACGGAGAACTGGGAACAGCATACTCAGCATGCTGCAATCAGAAAGAAGAAGGCGTGGCTTTTAGATGAAAAAAATCGCCAGCCCTTGCTTCAGCTAAGCTATGGAACGGCCCTGCCGGCAGCTGAAGTTCAAAAGGACTATGTAAAAGTAAGGACACCAGATGGATATGGTTTTTTTAGACAAGAAGATATAGATATAATAGAAGATTTTCAGAGTAATGAAAAAGGCAGCGGCCAGGATATCGTGGATTCCGGCAAGCAATTCCTTGGTCTTCCTTATTTATGGGGAGGAATGAGCAGCTTTGGCTTTGACTGTTCAGGTTTCAGCTATACGATGTGCAAAATGAATGGTTACCTGATTCCAAGGGATGCCGGAGAACAGGCTCTAAAGGGAAAGAAAGTAGCGCTGGATCATATTCAGCCAGGAGATTTGCTGTTTTTTGCCTATAACGAAGGCCAAGGAGATTTGCATCATGTAGGAATTTATTATGGAGATGGCAAATTGCTTCATTCGCCAAAAACGGGGAAAGACATAGAAATCATACCTATAGCCGGAACAATTTATGAAAAAGAGCTTTGCACAGCAAGCCGTTATTGGCAGGAGACGAGGGCATAATCATGGAAAAACTATTAGAAGTGAATAACCTGAAGAAGCATTTTTCATTTGCAAAAGGGGAATCTCTTAAAGCAGTTGATGGAATTTCCTTTTCTGTTAATAAAGGTGAAACCTTTGGAATAGTAGGGGAATCAGGCTGCGGGAAATCCACGGCAGGAAGAACGATTATGGGACTTTATAATAAAACAGATGGTGAGGTTCTTTTTCATGGAAAAGATATTCATTCTCTGAAGGGAAAAGAAAAATTGAATTTTCATAAAAATATGCAAATGATTTTTCAGGATCCTTATGCCTCATTAAATCCGAGATCAACAGTCAGTGAGATTATTTCTGAACCGATGGAGGTGCATGGTTTATTTTCGTCTAAGAAGGATAGGATGAACCGGGTTTATCAGCTGCTGGAGGATGTGGGGCTAAACCGGGACCACTCAAACCGTTATCCTCATGAATTCAGCGGCGGACAGAGACAAAGGATCGGCATCGCCCGTGCACTCGCCTTGAATCCTGAATTCATCATAGCGGATGAACCGATTTCTGCCCTTGATGTATCTGTGCAGGCACAAGTGGTCAACCTGCTGAAACGCCTTCAGAAGGAAAAGGGGCTTACATATTTATTTATTGCCCATGACCTGTCGATGGTCAAACAAATAAGTTCTCGCATTGCTGTGATGTACCTGGGCCATATTGTTGAGCTTACAACAAGCAGCGAGTTGTACAGCAAACCTCTCCATCCCTATACCCAGGCACTTTTGTCCGCGATTCCGATTCCTGACCCGGATATTGAGGATAAACGGGAACGGATCATTCTGAAAGGGGAACTGCCAAGTCCGGTTAATCCTCCGAGCGGATGTGTTTTCAGAACACGCTGTTCTTTTGCCATGGATGCCTGTGCTCACCATAAGCCAATATGGCAGGAAAAAGAGCCGGGACATTTTGTTTCTTGTCATCTGTATAATCCGGATATAATGCGTGACGGGAATCAGAGCAGTAAAGCCCTTGCCTTTAAATAGGAGGAAATCACTTAAATGGATTTATCAAACCTGCAAAAGAAAATCAAATCGTATATTGCAGAATTCCCTGGCAGGATCAGCTATAAAATAGAAAGCGAAGATCAGTTCATTCAGAAAGATGCTTCTGAAGGTTTTCAAGCAGCAAGCTTGATTAAGATTCCAATTATAATGGAAGGTTTTCGCCAAATAGAAGAAGGCAAGATCCATCTTAATGAGCGTATCGAGATATCAGACAGTGATCTTGCTGGCGGCTCGGGTGTCCTTCAAGCATTAAGCAAATCAGGTTTCACGATAGAAGATATGCTGACACTAATGATTATCGTATCGGATAATACAGCAACGAATATACTGATCAGGAAATTGGGCATAAATTGCATTCATCAAACAATTGCCTCGCTCAATTTGAAAAAGTCCGTACTTGGCAGGTACATGATGGATTTCGATGCCATTGGAAACGGCTTTGATAACTATACTTGTGCAGATGACATGGTGACCTGTTTACGCAGTATCCATCAGGGAAGTTTTCTTTCTGGAGAGAGCAGGCAGCATATTCTCCGCATTATGGAAAAGCAGCAGCTGATCAGCAAGCTGCCTGCAATGATGAATTTGAATGAAGTGACAGTTGCCAGTAAAAATGGAGCAATTCCGGGAGCAGAACATGATTCCGCCATAATTACCCGGGGAGATGTAACCGTATATGCAGCTGTATTAACGGACAGCTTGGAAAATGAGGAAGATGGAAGGAGAATCATTTCTCAGATTGGCAGGTATATTTATGAAGAAATGATGTTATCCTTTAAATAAAGAAAAGGAGTGAACGCTCCTTTTCTTTATTTTTTATTGCATAGTACTTTTGCCTTCATTCCGTCATGAAAAGGGGTATACCCGCTTCGTTTTTCTGCATGTATATTCTGCTGTGTACATTGCTTCAGTTTCTTTCCCCGAAATGCAATTACTGCCTATTATGGAACTGAAAAATCCAATTCTAATGTTTTTTAATGCAATTTTAATGTTATTTTCATTTGATATTCACAGTACTTCTCTACACTTATAACAGTTAACCGGCAAGCGTCAAAAAGGGAAACACAGCTAGTACCGAAAAAACCATTTCCATATTTGTAAAAAATAAACTATTATTTAACTAATGCAGCTTTTAGGCTGAAATTATAAGCAAGGATTATTTTTTTGGCAGCATGTAGATTGCCAAAGAAAGCGAGGACACATGTGATTTTTTTTCTTTTGCTGATTTTACTCGTATTGGCCATTCTGGCATATGGTCCGCTTTCAACTATTATCATAAGAGTGTTTTCACTTGGAATATATAAGCGAGGATTAAGGGATAAGGGCATATGTCTTACATTTGATGATGGACCGCACCCTGTTTATACACCCCAATTATTGGATCTTTTAAAAAAATATGATATTAAAGCTGTTTTTTTTGTAGTTGGTGAGCTTGCCAAAAGGTATCCGGCGCTTGTAAGGCGAATGAGAGATGAAGGACATGAAATCGGCATCCATCATTATCGGCATGTAAGCAGCTGGATGCTGCTTCCGCATCAGCTCAAAAAAGAGATTCAGGAATGCTCGAAGATCATTGAAATTATAACAAATAAGGAACCGGTATATTACAGGCCGCCATGGGGACATTTTAACCTTTTTACGTTACTGCTTTCTAGGCGATACAAGAAGATTTTGTGGTCTTCAATCTCAGGAGACTGGAAAATACAGCATGAAAATGATCTTATGAAGCGGATCATTGGAAGTGCCTCTGATGGGACGATCATCCTATTGCATGATAACGGAGATACGAAGGGCGCTGATCCTGAAGCTCCGGCTGTCATGCTGAAGGCATTGAATCATAGCATTCCTCTGTTAAAACAGCAAGGTTTTCGGTTTCTTCCGATGAATTCGCTGATTAACGGAAATAAAGGGACAGCAGGAATCAAGAATGAGCATTGAACAAATTATGCCTTATTTGCAGGTGTATGGTTACTGGATCATCCTGCTTATCCTTTTTTGCGGCATCGTTGGCATACCTGCGCCGGAAGAAAGTTTTATGGTGTTTCTCGGAATGCTGTGCGGGGCACATCAATTGAACTATTCATTAAGTGCATCCGCTGCAGCCATTGGTGCGGTAAGCGGAATGATTACTGCTTATTGGATCGGCAGGACACTTGGACAATCTTTTATCAGCAGGTTCGGGAGATATATTAAAGTGACACCTGAGCGCTGGGAAAAAGTTGAAAGCAAGTTCCGAAAGAGTGGAAAATATTCACTGCTGATTGGTTTTTATCTGCCGGGTTTAAGGCAGCTGAATCCATATATGGCTGGGACAAGCCGGTTTTCCTTTCCGTTTTTCCTCGTTCTGTCAGCTGCCGGAAGTGCCATTTGGGTAATTACATTTGTGACACTTGGCTTTTTTCTTGGTGATAAAATACATGTCGCTTATATACCGCTGCTCGCTGCAGCATTTGTGGCAATCCTGCTGCTGTATAAATGGTTTAAGAAAAAGAATGGCGCATAAAGTGGCCCATAATATAAAATACATTAAAATGTAAGTGTACTCTCGCTGGGAGGGAAAACTATGAAAAAAATTCTTATCATGCCATTGTTGAGAATGCCATCTGGCCATCACCAGGTAGCAGAGGCCGTTGCAAATATGATACAACAGCAAAAAAAAGATGTTGAGATAAAAAAAATAGATTTTATCAGTTACACAAGCGGGATCCTGGAAGCCATAGTCACGAATCTTTATTTAAAATGGATCCGATATACACCGGGATCGTATCAATGGGTATACGGCAAGTATGTGAATGCCGATTCCAAAGAAACGGCCCTTCTCAAGTTTTATAAACATCTTTTCATGAAAAAAATGAATCAATTGGTGGCTGAGGAAAAGCCGGATTTAATCATCTGCACCCATGGCTTTCCATCTCTGCTGCTCAGCCAGTTAAAAGCTGACGGCAAGCTTAGCATCCCTGTTGTCAATGTATATACAGATTTCTTTATGAATGATATGTGGGGTAAAGAGGCCATTGATGCCCACTTTGTTCCAAATAAACAGGTGCAGCTATCCTTAATGAATAAGTTTAAGGTTCCGAAAAAAAACATCTTTATAACAGGTATACCTGTACACAGTGAATTTTTGCTAAAGAAAAAGGATGGGCTGCCAAAGGACGGGGGAAATCGGAAAAAGGTCCTGATTTGCGGAGGCAACAGCGGGTTAGGGGACATTATGAATTTGCTTCAAGATGTAAAAAATGCCGGGGACTTTGATTATCGGGTATTATGCGGAAACAATCAAAAATTACTGAAACAGATCCAGTCATGGAAACTGCCGCATATAACCCCTATTTCTTATATTACGTCCAGAAGCGCAATGAATATCTTATACAATGAAGCAGATGCGATCATTACAAAGCCTGGTGGAGTGACCATCAGTGAAGTGATCCGAAAAAAAATCCCAATATTTATCCATTCTGCACTTCCCGGCCAGGAAGAGGTTAATCTGAAGTTTTTGAAAGACAGGGGCCTTGCTTTTGAATTCATGCATGATCAGCCTATTGAAAGCCAGCTGGCTAAAGTGATCGGCAATGATAAGAAGATGTCCATTTTTAATAAACAGCTGGCTGCCTATAATAAGGAGCTGAATGTTAAAGAAAAGGATATTGCCTGCTTAATTGATTCACTGCTGGAGAATCATGCATACAAAGAAATGAGACAAGCAAGGAATGACAGTTTTTATGTATCAACTTCATATTGATGAAGCTGTATATCGGCAGTGATATCATGTGCCTGAACGGGAGGCTTAACTCATTGGTATCTTGCCGCTATAAGGTTTTATATTCAATTAAGGCTCCGGCAATTGCCGGAGCCTTAAAGGGAAGGAATGGTCCTTAAATTTATGCAGCCAGGGGTATGCTTCTGTCACTTACCGTGCTTGCAGTTCATTTAATATCTGTCTGAGGCTTCCCCTGATATTGAACGATTGAAAATCAAGGCCCAGCCTGATGATAGTTTGGGCGATTCTAGGGCGGATTCCCGTCAAAATGGCTTCAACTCCCGTAAGTTTGAGCGCATTGATTATTTCTGCTATTTTATGGGTAGCTGTCTCATCAATCATCGGGACACCGGAAAGGTCTATAATCAAAACTTTCAGGTTTAACTTTGTACTTTCCCGCAATGTAATATCCATGATTAATTTTGCACGGTCAGGATCAATTTCGCCGATGACCGGCACGATTGCGGTGTTATCATAAACTGGTACAATAGGTACTGATAGCTCTTCAAGAGCGGAGTATGCTATATTCATTAGATTTTTATTATGTTTCTCAAATCCATCGCCAAAAATTTCGGTGATGGAATCAAGCAGCGGATCGATTTTTTTGCTTACATCAAGCATAGTAATGGCTGCGAATTGACGTTTCTCCAACTCCTCAGTAAAAGCATCCCAAATGACGGAACGATAATAGGTTAGAGCTCTTAGTGTATCAACAAGGGGAACGTGATTTCGGATTGAATATTCTCCAATCATCCTGGCCCAGTCCTTTACCTTTTTCTCTATCTCTTGTTTGTTGCCGTACAGAGACGCCCCTAAATAGGATATAAGCATTGATCTCCACTCAATAAGCTGTTCCTTGGAAGCGTCGCTGTACTTTAAACGCTCGCTATACTCACTACCCTGAAGTGAACCCAGGTTTTTTGCCAATTTTAGCTGATTCTCAACAATTTTTTTGCCGATATACTTTAACTCAGATTCCATTACGTTTTCTCCTAATAAAAAGTAATATCATTTAGTGAAAATGATTCATTAGTATTATGATAAAGGTTAAGTCCATTATCATCAAGATTTAAGCGGAAAAAACCTTTCATTCGCCAATCAGCCGGATTGCAGCATACTAGCTTATGATGCATAATTTTGGCAAACGGAATAATTGATTAAAGGATAGGGAACGCCGATGAAAAGAAGGAAGAAAGTGATGCTGGCATTTGCTGCTATTTGTCTTATATATCTGATATTCCTCCAAGTGAAAATATATCAGGCCAGCACCGTGGCTGTACCAAAAGATGCATCGTACCTAGTCGTGCTGGGAGCGAGAGTAAATGGAACGATTCCGTCCCTCGCTCTCAAAAACAGAATTCACTCTGCTGCCCGTTATTTGCGGGAAAATAAAGATACCTTTGTAATCGTATCTGGAGGAAAGGGTCCTGGCGAAACGATTTCTGAGGCAGAATGCATGAGGAGGGAGCTCACTGCACTTGGCATTGAAGCTTCCAGGATCACTATGGAAGACAAGTCAGTCAGCACCTATCAAAATTTAGCTTACTCCAAAAAGCTGCTGCCTGATCCGAAAGCAAGAGGCATCTTGGTTTCAAACGATTTTCATATTTATCGGGCAGGTTTAATGGCTGAAAAACAAGGTCTTCAAGTAACAGGACTTCCAGCAAAAACACCGAAGGTAATCATACTGAAAACTTATCTCCGTGAATATCTCGCTATTACAAAGTTTTATATAGCAGGCTCATAATGCGATAGGGCGAAATATAAAATGATGCCTTACAGGCGTCAATTTTTTATGTTCCTGTTTAAGCTTACAGTGGATAGTGGCCAATTAGGATTAATAGCAACAGCATTTATAAAGTCTGCTCAATATGGGGAAGCGGGCTATTTTCAGATCTTATGCAGATATCCTGATGAAAATATGATTAAAATAGAATTAAAATTTCATGATATTCAGCGTTCAGTGCTACATTAATAATAAGAGATTGCATATAAGAGCTATATCTGAAAAATGGTGAAATCAGCAGCTGCAGCAGAGGTGAGGAAAATGAAGAAGAAGATATTGGTTGTTGAGGATGAAATGCAAATAGCCAAGGTATTGAAAATAGAACTGGAATATGAGGGATACGAGGCGGCTGTTGAATATGATGGCAAGTCTGGTCTGCAGGCAGCATATGATTTTAATCCTGATTTAATTATATTGGATATCATGCTGCCTGAACTGAGCGGCATTGAGGTTTTGAGAAGACTGAGAAAAGAAAATAATCATGTTCCGGTCATCCTGTTAACAGCAAGGAATTTAACGATGGATAAAGTTCTTGGTTTGGATCAGGGTGCCAATGATTATATAACAAAGCCTTTCGAGATTGAAGAATTGCTTGCAAGAGTCCGTTCCTGTATCCGCCATTATGCTTATGATAAAAATGGAAGCATCAATGAAGACGGAAGCATGGTCCTGCATATAGCAGATCTTAAAATTCATTTGGAGACCCGTGAGGTAATACGGGAAGGTACCCAGATTATCCTGACTCCGAAGGAATATGATCTTCTCGTTTATTTAATCAGCAATAAAAATAAAATAGTCACTCGTGAAAATATCCTCATCAATGTCTGGGGGTATGAATATGAAGGAGAAACTAATGTCATTGATGTCTATATCAGGCATTTGAGAAAAAAGATCGATGAATGCTTTGCATCTCCAGCGCTTATTCAGACCGTTCGCGGTGTCGGGTATACGGTAAAGGAGAATTAACCTTGAAGATCACAACAAAGATCAATCTTATGACAACAGCATGGCTGATGTGTATTTTAATCGCCATCAATGCGGTTGTGCTATTTTCATTCATGAAAATCACCGTAAATATGGAGCAGGAAACTGTTCTTCAAAAAGCGGATTCCATTATTAAAGAAATTAATGTCCTGGATACGCCCCTGCAGACTAAAGATAAAATGAACCCTTTCTTAACCAATCACTCGTTTATCAGAATTGTTCAGCCTGGCCCGAAAATCCTGAGTCAGGTTGCAAACGATAAGCATCTGGCAGAAATAGGGGCAAAATACAGTGAAAAGGTGAGCACCCAGCGGCGGGTGATGCATGAAAAAGAAGGAGAAGAACAGGTTCTGATTGTAAGAGTCCCCATTCATGATAAGCAAAAAGTGACGGGGACACTTGAAATTGGAGAAAGGTTATTGGGACTGGAAGTAAGAAAAGACATTCTCATTTCCATCCTCATCACCTGTACGGTCCTGGCTGCCATTCTTTCTTTATTTGGCGGTGTGTTTTTATCAAATATCATTATACGTCCCATCACCAATATGGTTAAAACCATGGAGGATATTGAACAAAGCGGAATTCCCCAAAAAATCGTTATGCAAAACAAAACGAAAGATGATTTGCAGAACATGGCAGATACATTCAATAGGATGATCATGAGATTAGAAGATAATATAGAAAAACAAAAGCAATTCATTTCAGACGCATCGCATGAAATTAAAACGCCCCTGACAGTTATTAAAAGTTATGCAAACCTTCTTAGAAGGAGAGGCATGCAGAATAAGGAAATTACAGATGAAGCGATAGATTCCATACTTTCTGAAGCTACACGGATTCAAAAAATGACAGAAAATTTTCTCGACTTGGCGAATACTGAAAATGAGAATGCACTGGACATCAAACAAGTCCACATTACAGCATTGTGCCAAAGTATCTTGAAACAGTTAAAAGGAGCCTATAAAAGAGAAATTCTGCTTCATTATAATGATTCCCAAACCATTATTCTGGCAGATGAATTGAAAATTAAACAAGTCATCATTATCCTGCTTGATAACGCTATAAAATACAGCACGGAAAAAATTGATGTTTTTATTGAAGGTTATGAGGAGCATGCCGTTATCCGGGTGAGGGACACTGGAATCGGGATACCCGCTGATGAACTTAAAAAGATATTTGAAAGGTTTTACCGGGTGGATAAAGCAAGAAGCCGGGAAACTGGGGGAACGGGCCTTGGCTTAGCGATTGCAAAGAATATTGTAATCCAGCATAAAGGAGAAATAAACATAAGCAGCGAGGAAGGAAAAGGGACAGAGGTTGAAGTGATTCTGCCGTTAATCTATCCTGCAGATCCAAAACAGGAGAGCTGACCATACACGGGCAGCTCTTTTTGTCTTTTTAAAGATTGTTGTTTATTTGTTATGTGAGGCGTTCCCATTGTCAAGTCAGGTTGATTAGAGCGTAAGGTGCGAGACTCCTGCTTAGATTAGCAGGCGCAGCCGAGGAGGCTCACCGCCTGCCCCGCGGAAAGCGAGGATCCTGGAGCGGAAATCAACCACCTTGTTTCATAGCAGCAAAGTATACGAAAACAGCCTTTTAAAATACTTCCAGGCTTGATTAAAACCTAAAAAGTAAAACAGCAGAGTCATCTGTTTCGCAAGCGGTATGCCGCTATATTCAAATTAGTATTGTTTTAATTAAATTTTAATGTGATTTTCATAGATAATTAAGGCTCAATTGGTACATTTACTTAAGATCATTAAAATTCTATTCTGAATCAGTATTAAAGGAAAAAAATATTTTCAAAGCTGAATGGATACTATTATAGTAAGACAGGAAATCCCAAAAATTATTTCCCCTTCTTGATTTCAGTGATTATCTGCAGGAATAAATCGCTAAAGAACAAACAGAAAACAATACGGCTTCTTATTTGGAATGGAGCTGGAGAATACAGAGAATATGGAAAAATTGCTCAAAAAGTCGCATCATTACATATTCATTATCGTGTACACTGAGTATGTGAACCAGATAATGACCTCTCTGGTCTATTCGGCATTATAGACGGCACATCAGGGTCTGGTGTTTCCATGTTAATCATTGTTTGGACAAGCTTGAGAATTCAGGGTTTCTGTTATGAGAGGCCGTCTATCGGTCTCACAGCTAAAAAGCAGGTTATCAAATAGCCGGAAATGCAGGATTCTTTCGGTGGTGATGAAAGCCTGTTACCTGTAATTCTTAAAGTTAAAGAATACAAAAAAGGATTTCATATACAGAATATAGTACAATAAGAAACGATTCATTTTATTTACAAAAATGTAAAATATATACAACTCTTTCGGCGCCGATACCAGGGGAAGTACAGCCAAAAGCTTAATTTCAAAAGAATGCCATTTAGCCTGAAGGTATTGCGGATTTTTATTCTGAAGGACTATCAAGTGGTTCTTTGGTCCTATGTCAGCAGACTGGCCGTTTCGAAGGACAATTCGCAGAGTTATGCCGGTGCTTATAAAGGGTAAATAGCCTTGTGGCGCAATACGATATAGTCATGAGATGGAGAGGCGTGCGAAGTAGCATGCATTTGTCTATCAATTTAAGTCACGCGGGTTTTAAGGAAGTGAAGGCCAAAAGGAATGAAAAGCGGAGAAGATAGACGAAATGATTTAATGGGCTGTTGAGTCCTATGCTGATTTTGGCTGGTGTGATTGAGCCGGAAGGTGCGTAAACCGTATAGGCTTAAAAGCTGTGGGCGGTAAGCAGGGTGCTGAAGCGGAAATCAGCAGGGAAGATAAACGAAGCCTATAAATAAAAAAATAGTTGTATATAAGGAGAAAAAAAGATGAAAAAAATCAGAAAAGCAATTATACCTGCAGCAGGACTTGGAACAAGATTTTTGCCGATTACAAAGGCTATGCCCAAGGAAATGCTTCCAATCGTGAATAAGCCGACCATTCAATATATTGTAGAAGAAGCCATCGAGTCTGGCATTGAAGATATCATCATTGTGACGGGCAGAGGAAAAAGAGCCATTGAGGATTATTTTGATCATGATCCGGGCCTTGAGCAATTTCTGCGCAAAAAAGGAAATGATGCACTTTTAAAAGAAGTGGAAAAAGCGAGTGAATTGATCAATATCCACTATATCAGGCAAAAGGAACCAAAAGGTCTGGGCCATGCTATCCTGTGCGCAAAGTCATTTATTGGCGACGAGCCTTTTGCAGTGCTTTTGGGTGATGATATCACTGAGGCTAAAACGCCGTGCCTTCAGCAGCTTATAGAACAATATGATCAGCTTAACTCTTCTGTAGTGGGCGTTAAACAGGTGCCGCTTCAATCTGTTTCAAGGTATGGAATTATAGATCCTGAAACAAATGAAGGATTATTGTATAAGGTCAAAAACTTTGTTGAAAAACCTTCTGTTGAAGAAGCGCCATCTGATCTAGGCATTATTGGCAGATATGTATTGACTCCGGAGATATTCGGGCTGCTTGAAAGCCAGGAAGCCGGCAAAGGCGGAGAAATCCAGCTGACGGATGCTATTGAAAGGTTAAACGCCTTCCAATCTGTCTATGCGTATCAATTTGAAGGTGAAAGATATGATGTGGGCGAAAAACTGGATTATATTTTGACAACTATGTCATTAGCTGTGAAGGATCCGGGTTTAAGAACACCGATTTTGGAAAAAATGAGAGAGATACTGGAAGAATCTAAGCAATACCAAAATTAATAGTTAGGAAATTGGATAATGAATCAAAATAAGTTTGCAAGCAAAGAACGAATTTTTCTTTATGGGGCTTTTGCACTGATTATTCTCTTTCTTTCACCCATGTTCTTTTTGGGTCAGGATGCCCATATGAGGGTTCATGATAATTTGGATTCAAACATTGCCTGGTATAAGGTTCTTCGAAACAGCGGAGAACTGTTCGGTCCTGTAGATGCAGTAATTCCTCAAATAATAAATGGATTGCCGCGCAATGCCTTTGGAACAGAATTCAGCGGTATACAGTGGCTTCATAATTTGTTTGATCCAATGACTGCATATTCATTGAGCCAGGCCCTTACCAGGATAATTGCCTTCATAGGCATGTACCTGCTTTTAAAAAGGCACTTTATTAAAGACCAGGATGCTTATCCGATTACAATTGGCGTTTCATTGGCATTTGCTTTAACGCCCTTCTGGCCCTCAGGCATGCTGAGCACGCTGGGACAGCCGCTTGCTTTATGGGCATTCCTGAATATTAGGAAACGGGAAGGAAGCTGGAAGGATTGGCTGACACTCACATTGCTGCCTCTTTACTCTAGTTTTGTATTGGGATTTTTCTTTTTTCTGGCGGCAATGGGCTTGCTATGGCTGCGTGACCTGGCTGTGAAGAGAGATATAAATGCAAAGTTTTTGGCAGGCATTATGTATATGACTCTGTTATTCTTATTGATTGAATACAGGCTTGTATATTCTCTTGTGATTCCTGAAGCTCCGACAAGCAGGAACGAATTTGTCAGTTCCACTCTTGGGTTCTGGCATACCATTCGTCTTGCAGTCAAAAATTACTTTCTTGGACATACCCATGTCATGACCCTGCATACACTTATTATTGTGCCTTTGTCTTTCATTGTGATTTGGTTCATTGCAAGACAGGGATTATGGAAACAGGAAAAGCAATTCGTCCGTCTGTTTATTTTGAATGGAGTACTGTCCATCTGGTATGCTTTTTGGTTTTTTAAAGGATGGGAGCCATTGAAGGAAAAGGTTGGACTCTTAAATACATTCAACTTTGCCCGTTTTCATTTTTTGAGGCCGATGATCATTTATATGATGTTCGGGTCAGGTGCTTATATCTTATGGAAAAAGGGCATGGCTGCAAAACAGTTGGTGAAGATTTTCCTGATCCTGCAAATTGCACTATTATTCCTGGCCAATCCGGAGTTATACTACCGCGTCGTTCATCAGCCATCTTTCAGGGAATTTTATGCTGAGGAACAATTCAGGGACATAAAGAACTACATAGGGAAACCACAATCATCCTATAGAGTCGCTAGCATTGGCATACATCCTTCTATTTCACAATATAACGGTTTTTACACACTTGATACGTATAACAATTTTTATCCATTATCATACAAGCATCAGTTCCGCAAAATTATATCAAAAGAGCTGAACAAAAATAAAAAAGAAAAAAAATATTTTGATACGTGGGGGGGAAGGTGCTATATCTTTGTGGCAGAGCTTGGGAAAAAATACGATTATCGTAAAGACAGCAAAAAGAAAATCCATAACCTGCAGCTCAATACGGCAGTATTTAAAAAAATGGGAGGACGTTACATTATGTCCGCAGTTCCTATCTTAAATGCCGAAGAAGATGGCCTTCATTTCCTAAAGTCATTCAATTCAAGCCGTTCAGCATGGAAGATTTATTTATATAAAGTTAAGTAGAGTTTATATGTACCAAAGGAGGTCATTGATTTTGCACTATCCCGTATTAACGATTGTAGTGCCTTGCTATAATGAGGAAGAAGTTTTCCAGTCGACAGCAACGCAGCTTACATCTGTAATGGAAACACTGATAAGTGATAAGCTTATTTCCGAAGAAAGCAAGCTACTATTTGTCGATGATGGCAGCAAGGATAACACTTGGAAGCTTATTGAGCAGGAAGCGGAAAATAATGAATATGTAAAAGGACTGAAGCTTGCACACAATGCAGGCCATCAAAATGCGCTTTTGGCAGGATTAGCGACGGCAAGCAAGCTTTCTGACTGCGTCATTTCAATTGATGCAGACCTTCAGGATGATGTGAATGTCATTCATAGCTTTGTAGAAAAATATTGGCAAGGATATGATATCGTATATGGCGTGAGAAATGACAGAAGCACAGATACGTTCTTTAAACGAAACACTGCTGTCGGGTATTATCGCTTTATGAACAAAATAGGTATCAGCCTGGTGCCTAATCATGCTGATTTCCGCCTGATGAGCAAAAGAGCCTTGGAAGAATTGCTGAAATACAAAGAGACGAATATTTTCCTGCGGGGAATCATTCCTTTAATCGGGTTTCCTGCAACAGAGGTTGCGTATGCCCGCAAAGAGCGGATGGCAGGGGAATCTAAATATCCTCTGAAAAAAATGATCGCATTTGCCCTGGATGGCATAACATCCTTTAGTATCGCGCCTATCAGGCTTGTGACTGCAGTCGGCTTTCTGGCCTTTTTCATCAGTTTATTGGCAGGAGTCTATAGTTTAATTGTTAAACTGCTGGATCATTCTGTAACTGGCTGGTCGTCGCTCATGATGTCAGTCTGGCTGATTGGAGGACTGCAGCTAATAGGGATAGGCATTATTGGGGAGTATGTCGGGAAGATATTTAAAGAAGTGAAAAAAAGGCCGGTTTATGCCATTGAAACGGATTTATATACACCGTCTTCAGCTGGCCGGCAATCCAATAATTCCTTTAATAACCCGCCTGTTACAGAAGAATGGTGAAACTGCTCTCAGGCTCTTTTATCCGTTTTTTGGCGGTTGGAATGATTAATACACTCATAGGGTTGGCTATTATCTTTACATTCATGAATTTGCTTCATTTTTCCTATTGGACATCCACTTTAATGGGCAATATTATTGGTGCGGCAGTAAGCTATGTATTAAACAGGAAATTTACTTTTAATAGCACCAAAAATCAAGCAGGGAGTGTATTAAGATTTATCCTTGTTATATTAGCCTGCTATTTTATTGCATACGGCCTTGGCTTAAGAGCTGTTCATCTGGCTTTGGGACATCTTCCAGCCATTCCCCAACATTTTGAGGAAAATCTTGCCGTGATAATAGGCATGGGGTTATATACCATTTTGAATTATTTCGGGCAAAAGAAACTGGTTTTCTAAAGTTTAGGCTGTTTTCGCAAACTTTGCCGCTATGGAACTGGTGGTTGATTTCCGCTCCAATCACCCGATTTAACAATGGGATTGCCTCACAGAACTCATTAAAAAACAGCAATCTTTAAGAAAAAAGTCAAAGTTTAATATATAAAACGCCTGGATAGTGAAATCCAGGCGTTTTTGCAATACTACTATTAAAAAGCCCAGTCGCCGTTTCTGAATACAGGCTCTGAGGTTCCATCTTCTTTAATTCCATCAATATCCATTTGATCTGAGCCGATCATGAAGTCTACATGTGTAAGGCTTTCGTTCAGCCCGTTTTCTTCCAATTCCTTTTGGCTCATTTTTTTGCCGCCCTCAATGCAAAAAGCATATGCGCTTCCGATTGCTAAATGGTTTGAGGCATTTTCGTCAAATAGTGTGTTGTAAAATAAAATATTTGATTGGGAAATTGGCGAATTGAAGGGTACAAGTGCAACTTCTCCAAGATAATGTGAACCCTCATCCGTTTCGACAAGCTGCTTTAAGATTTCCTCACCTTCTTCTGCCTTCACTTCTGTGATTCGTCCATCCTTAAAGGTTACAGAGAAGTTATCAATAATGTTTCCGCCATAGCTAAGCGGTTTTGTGCTGGAAACCGTACCATTTACACCAGTTTTCAAAGGAACTGTGAATACTTCCTCAGTTGGCATGTTAGCCATGAATTCATGGCCTTTTTCATTGATGCTGCCGGCACCTACCCATAGATGCTTAGACGGGAGCTCAATGGTCAAATCAGTTCCTGGTGCGCGGTAATGAAGTTTTGTATAGCGTTTTTCATTTAAATATTCCACTTTTTCATGGAGGCTGCTGTCATGGACTTTCCATGCATCTACTGGATTTTCCGCATCGATGCGGGTTGCTTTAAAGATGGCGTCCCAAAGCTTATGTATTCTAGTTTCTGCAGCATCCTCAGGGAAAACTTTATCTGCCCATGCCTGAGAAGGTACGGCAACAATTGACCAGCTAACCTTGTCTGACTGCATATATTGACGGTATTTCTTTAGGGCTGTTCCTGCTGCTTTTTGGAAATTAGCAATTCTTTCTGATTGAATGCCTTTCAGCAGATCAGGGCTTGATGAGATGACCGATAAAAAGGCCGCACCATTTTCAGCTAATTCTATTGTTTCTTTGGCTCTATACTCCGGATATTCGCTGAAAACATCGTCAGGAGCCAGTTCATATTTTGTGCGTCCGACAATATCATCATTCCAGTTAACAATGACATTGCGCGCTCCTGCTTTGTAGGCTTTTTTTACGATTTCCCTTACAAGCTCGGCTCCTTCAAGCATAGTATTGATAACAAGGGTTTGCCCTTCTTGGACGTTTACGCCAACTTTAACGGCAAGCTCTGCGTATTTTTCTAAATTAGTCTGAAAGTTGCTCATTGTTCATTCTCCTTTATCATTATCTACATTTATTGTACTTATTGTTCTATAAAAAAGATACTATTTACTCTGAAAATTTTCACTATAGGAAGGGGAAAGACAGCAAGATACCCGCTTACCCCAAGCGGTAAATCGTATGGCTGACTTATGATGCGCAATACCATGAGAAAGAGCCAAAGAAACATTCTTTGGCTTCTCTCTTAAAATTGGCTGTTTTTCGTAAACTTTGCTGCTGCGGAACAAGGAGGCTGATTTTTGAATCAGCCTCTTTGAGACTATTATCTGCCAAGATTTACCCAGACGCTTTTAACTTCTGTATAATTATTGAGTGCATACGAACCCATTTCGCGGCCCATGCCTGATTGTTTATACCCGCCGAAAGGAGAGGCTGCATCAAAAGCGTTATAGCAGTTGACCCAGACAGTTCCTGCGCGCAGCTTGCTGGCAACATAGTGAGCATTAGAAATGTCTCTTGTCCACAGGCCGGCAGCCAGTCCATATTCGCTTGCATTAGCGCGATTAATCACTTCATCAAGGTCTTCGTATGGAAGTGCAGCGATGACCGGACCAAATATTTCTTCCTTTGCAATGGACATTTCGTCATTGACCGCCGCAAAGATTGTTGGAGAAACGAAGTAACCGTCATCCTGGGGCTTGCTGCCGCCCACAAGCACTTCAGCACCTTCATTTAAGCCTTTTTCGATATAGCCAAGTACACGGTCCTGCTGTTCCTGCGAGACCAGCGGGCCAATCTGTGTATTCGGATCAAGTCCGGCGCCCTGTTTGATGTTTTTAGCATGACTGACCATATCAGCAACCACATTGTCATAGTGTTTCTTTTGGATAAATACACGTGAGCCGGCACAGCAAACCTGGCCCTGGTTAAACATAACCCCATTCAATGCTCCTGGGATTGCTTTTGAGAAATCCGCATCAGGAAGTATGATATTTGGAGATTTTCCACCCAGTTCAAGTGTTACACGCTTCAATGTATATGCTGCAGATTTCATAATCGATTTTCCGACTTCAGTTGATCCGGTAAAGGCGATTTTATCAACAAGCGGATGGTTTACAAGGGATTGTCCTGCAGTTTCACCGAATCCGGGAACAATATTCACTACGCCTGGAGGGAAGCCTGCTTCATTTATCAGTTCGGCTAAATAAAGAGCTGACAGCGGAGTCTGCTCGGCGGGTTTCAATACAACTGTACATCCTGTTGCAAGTGCGGCACCAAGCTTCCACATTGCCATAAGAAGAGGGAAGTTCCATGGAATGATCTGTCCGACAACACCAACCGCTTCATGCCGGGTATAGTTAAAGTAATTTCCGCTCACAGGAATGGTCTGGCCGACGATTTTCGTAGCCCAGCCGGCATAATATCTCATATGCTCAACAGCAAGCGGGATATCTGCATTTGTTGTCTCGCCGATAGGCTTTCCGTTATCAAGGGTCTCCAATTGGGCCAATTCCTGTTTGTTCTGCTCCATCAAATCAGCAAGCTTGTACATCAGATGGCTTCTCTTGGCAGCACTCATTCTTGACCATTTGCCTTCATCAAATGCCTTTCTTGCGGCTTTGACGGCCATATCGATATCAGCCTGGTCTCCTTCGTATACGTCGGCAAGTTTTTCGCCTGTTGCTGGGTTTGGAGTGGAGAAAGTCTTATTAGAAGCACTTTCAACAAATTCCCCGTTAATAAAAAGTTTTTTCGGGCCTTGCAGGAATTTCTGCAATTTTTCGCTAATTTCCAGCGTAAGATTTGCCATGAATACCCTCCTCATTAATTGGTGTAATTGCATCATTTGAAAGCGGTTACATCATCCTTCAGGAATATCATATCGAAAATTAAATGAATATTCAATTATTAATTACCGACAAAAACAATGAAATTTCGCGTTCGTTAAATCTTGAAGAGGAAATCAAGGCATAAAAAAATACAGATGTTGAATCTGCGTAGGGATTGTGGTAGCATAAAATGAGGTTTAAATATTCCGTATGAATTAATTATAATTACCCTACTTTATATTATACACATAATGAATGACGTTGTCAATTAAAAATAATTGGTTGATCAGGAGGCTGCTATGAGGAATTGGGAAGAAGAAATACAGCAAGAGCAAAAACGGGTGAGTGATGTTGTTCATAGAATCAATATCTCGACAGCGGTGTTTATGCAGCAGATAGGTGAAGCAGGAACTGATATTTCGGGCTTGAGAAAAACCTTCTGGGATGATGTCACAGTGAATCTTGATAACCCTGACGATCTTGCAGAAACATATATCAGCATACGTCAGCAGACAGAGCTATTATCTGAGAGAGAGCGGCGGCAGGATCATTCAAGAAAACAGCTGAAATTGCTTAAAAAGCTCAAATACTCCACTTACTTTGGAAGAATAGATTTTATGGAAGCTGGAGAAACAGAGACAGATCAAGTGTATATCGGGATAGGTTCGTTTTATGACGATGAGTCAGACTCTTTTCTGGTCCATGATTGGCGTGCACCAATATCCAGCGTGTATTATGACTATCTGCTGGGTCCTGCTCATTACGATGCTCCTGCAGGGAGGATGGAAGGTACATTAACGCTGAAGAGGCAATATATTATCAAAGAAGGCAAAATCATCAGTATGTTCGATGCCGGTATCACAATTGGAGATGAGTTATTAAAAGAGGTACTAGGCAGCCAGGCTGACAGCCAAATGAAAAGCATCGTTGCGACCATCCAAAAAGAACAAAACTTGATCATCCGGGATGAAAGGAGCAAGCTGCTTATTGTTCAAGGTTCAGCGGGCAGCGGAAAGACATCTTCTGCCCTTCAGCGGATTGCCTTTTTGCTATACCGTGACAGAAACAATATGAATGCAGATCAGATTTTGCTCTTTTCCCCTAACGCACTTTTTAACAGCTATGTGTCTAATGTGCTTCCTGAACTTGGGGAAGAAAATATGCAGCAGACAACTTTCGAACAGTATTTGCTGCAATTTCTCCAGGAAGATTTAAAGATGGAAAGCTTGTTTTCCCAAATGGAATATGTGCTTGCCACATCTGAAGATCCTGGATATCTGTCCAGACTGCAGAATATATCCTTTAAATCTTCTTTAGCGTTCTTGAAAATAATAGAAGAATATCTATTATTTCTTAAGAAGGATGGAATGCTTTTTAAGGATATTATATTTAGAGGCAGCGTGCTTATATCTAAGGAGGAACTTAAAGAGCTGTTTTATAGGGATGGACAATCAATTCCCATCCCAAACAGGCTGGCATTGCTGTCTGAAAAACTGCTCCGCCAAGTCCGGAAAATGGAAATAAATGAAAGAAAGCAATCGTGGGTTGAAGAAGAAATGCAGTATTTAGATAAAGAAGATTATTTAAAAAGCTACAGAAAGGCTTTAAAGCTCAAAAATGGCGATGATAATGATGATTTTTCGGATAGTAAACGGGAGGAAGCCATTTTATCTTCGTATATCGTGAAGAAAAGCTTCAAGCCCATCTATCGTCAAATCAAAACTCTTGGCTTTTTGGATGTTGTTTCTATTTATAAACAGCTATTTCTTGATAAATTGAGTTTTTGGGGAAATCCTTCTTTATTTACTGAGACGTGGGATGAAATTTGTTTAAGTACTTTAAGGATGCTGGATGGAAATGAATTATATTATGAAGACGCAACACCATTGTTATTTTTAAAAGAAGGCCTTGAAGGAGGAAGGAAAAATACAGGAATCCGGCATGTATTTATTGATGAGGCACAGGATTACTCTCCTTTTCAATTCGCTTTCATAAAGAAGGTTTTTCCGAATAGTAAAATGACTGTTCTGGGGGACAGCAGCCAGACCATTTTTGCTCATGGAAATGAATTCGGCATGGATATTCTCTCTGAATTATTTCAGCAGGAAGAAACCAGGAAGATTGAATTAACAAAAAGCTACCGGTCCACTCGTGAAATTGTTGAATTTACAAAATCCCTGCTTATTGATGGAGAGAACATATCGCCATTTAACCGGCCGGGAGTAAAACCGGAAATTATTATATGCCGGCAATCCCAGCATAAAGAAGCGGTAATTAAGGCAGCTGCCAGTCTCCGGGAAAGAGGCCATGAGTCCATTGCTGTTATTTGCAGGACCGAGGGAGAAAGTATTCAGGCTTATCAGGAATTAAAAGACAGCATCCCTCTTAAACTTATCAGACAAGGCAGGGGGGAGTTTGAGGAAGGAATCGTTGTCATTCCTTCTTACCTTGCAAAGGGAATAGAATTTGATGCCGTGATCATTTATAACGGTTCAGAAGCTATATATAATAGAGAATCAGAACGGAAGCTGTTTTATACAGCTTGCACGAGGGCCATGCATGAACTTTATATTGTTTCAGCCGGGACATTGACTTCCTTTGCAGATGAAACTTCAAAATCCTTAGCTTACGTACGGTATCTTAATGCTGAATAATTCAAACGAAAGAGCAATCTACGGGAGATTGCTTTTTTGTTTTCTCTGTAATTTCTATTGGCTCTGTTAGTGTATTGCTGATGTCTTGCATTTTGTTGTGTGAAGAGCATTTGCTTTACTCCTGAAGGATTTTTGTTACAGGAGAGACCCTGCAGGGACCAGGCTGAAGAGGATATGTAAAAAACTATGAAAAGATGATGAAGAAGAAAGGTGTCATGGTTTTTATAGCTGTATTCTTTTTTGTGTTTTTTGGCTCTTTTCTTAAAGATTATTGTTTTTTAATGTGTTCTGTGAGGCGATTCCATTGTTAAGTCAGGTTGATTGGAGCGTAAGGTGCGAGACTCCTGCGGGCTCACCGCCCGCCCCGCGGAAAGCGAGCATCCTGGAGCGGAAATCAACCACCTTGTTCCATAGCAACAAAGTTTACGAAAACAGCCTTTTTTTAAAAATAAGAGTTTGGAAAAATAATCCAGGGGTAGAAAGTATATGAATTATAAAACTAAAGGAGGATTCATAACCTATGTTTCGACATCAAAAAGAATTACAATTTGAAGTGAAAGTTGATCGTCCGGATCCGATGCTTGCCCGTCAGATTCAAGAAGTATTGGGCGGACAATTTGGAGAAATGACAGTCATGATGCAGTACCTCTTTCAGGGATTTAACTGCAGGGGTGAAGAGAAGTACAAAGATATGCTTATGGATATCGGGACTGAGGAAATTGGCCATGTAGAAATGCTGTGCTCTTTAATCAGTCAATTGCTTGACGGTGCAACACCAGCAGATCAGGCGGAAGCAGCTAAGGATCCTGCTATTGCAGCGATTATGGGAGGCATCAATCCGCAGCATCTTCTAGTAAGCGGACTTGGAGGGCTGCCGACCAATTCAAATGGTATTCCCTGGAACGGGGGATATATTGTGGCAAGCGGAAATTTATTAGCGGACATGCGTTCAAACCTGCATGCGGAAAGCCAGGGCCGCCTTCAAGTTGCCCGATTATATCATATGACCAAAGATGAGGGAGTTCGTGCCACTTTCCGTAAAATGCTTGCCCGCGACCGGTATCACCAGTATCAATGGATGGCTGCGATAGCTGAACTGGAAGAGAAAAATGGTGTTGTCGTGCCAGCCTCATTCCCGCCGGAAGCGGAAATGGAATCACAGCAGGAAGCATATGAATTCTGGAACCTGTCAGAAGGTGAAGAATCCTCTGAGGGCCTTTGGGCTCAGGGAACAGCCCCTGATAAATCCGGTGATTTTGTGTATGTGGCAAACCCGGTAGCGAAAGGGCAAATTCCTAATCCGGCAATACCATCTCCTGAACTTCACCATGACCTTGATGATATCAAACAGCGTGTTTCTAAATAAATAAATAAATAAATAAATAACCCCGGATAAAGGTGTTAACATTCCTTTATCCGGGTTTTTTTAATTGAAGCAGTCGGAATAATTTATCGTCCCATGTCTGAAATGCCAGGGCTATGCATGTTGGGTCTTTCAGGAAGCTGCGGAACCGGAAAGCCATTTGGAGGCTGTACCACGGAAAGCTCTCCGCCATTTCGGCTTGGAGTTTGCCCTGAAAAAATTTCGGCAATCCTTGTTTGATCTAATCTGAAGTTAAATTGTACATTATGGAAGCCCATATCAACATACTTTTTACACTCCGGATATTTGTTAATATCATAGTTAGGGACAGGGAAAAGTTTAGCCCAATCGACTCCTAATGTTTCCAAAGCTTTAGCAAAAGCATTTTGGTGGGCATTGTCCCTCACTATCAAGAAAGCAATTGTCTCTCTCAGTGTTTTATTTGAGCTCATTTCATAAATTCTGGATTTTTGTAAAACGCCAGTGGATTCCAGTACCAAATTATCCAGCAAATCAGCAATTAGATTTCCGTGGCTGTATACATAAGAGCCTAGCCAAGGGTTTCCATTCGCATCTTCTGCTACAGAACCGCCCATAATATAGTGGTGCGGCAGGGCATGCTTAATGGCTTCGTCAAATGGAGCTCCATCAATTCCGGAATTCCCGGGAATTTGTGACCCAGAATCATCGAGCAAGGCATTGATGGTATGCTGTACAAGTTCAACATGAGCGATCTCTTCCAGAAAAATTCCTTTAAGAAGATCCCGGTATTGCAGATCTTTTCCACGGAAGTTGCTGCTTTGGAAGAAGAACTGGTTCATGGTCCGCATTTCACCAAACCGGCCGCCTAGCGTTTCCTGAAGAACTTTAGCTGCTGCAGGATCTGGTTTATCTGCAACAATAGGATTAATCAATTCCTCTTTGTAGTAATACATCATATCCCTCCAAGCCAGTATTAAGTTACCCATTTATTATTCCGGACAGGCGGGGAAGTTATACCATATTTCCGTGCAATAGGATAGCGAGCTGGACTTTAAACCAAAACCAATATTCAGCCAAACAAATGACCCTGGCATATCGCCGGGGTTTTATTTTTAGAGTTAGCTAGAAGTGCTCAATGATGTTCTTCTTTTAAATAAATGCTGTTTTCGTAAACTTTGCTGCTATGGAACAAGGTGGCTGATTTCCGCTAATCTAAGCAGGAGTCTCGCACCTTACGCTTCGATCAAACGATTAACAATGGGATCGCCTCACAGTACTCATTAAAAAAAATCTTTAAGAAAAGAGTCTAAATAAATGAAGGGTGATGGACTTGGGTGAATAATTAAATCCTCTGCATTTCATAATAATAAGAATGTTAGGTGAGTTCCATGCAGTGGAGAATTTGAATTAAGGTGATATCCAACATTAATGGTTTTTTAACTGCAAAGCTTAAAGTTACAGCGCGTTTGTGAAAGTATAAAATAGAGGGTTCCATTAATGATGAACAGGAGGGGTTTCATGAGTCAATCAGGGTGTGTAACAGGAGGAAGTAAACCAGCCACTTCAAGTAAAGGGCAAATGAAATGGTGGCAGCTGTCTTTAATGGGAATTGGGTGTACAATTGGTACCGGTTATTTCCTCGGGTCAAGCATAGGGATAAAAACAACTGGCCCTTCTATTGTTTTTTCCTTTATCTTAGCTGCAATTGGCACCTACATCGTTTTTAATGTGCTTGCAAAAATGACTTCCGATGACCCGCATGAAGGATCTTTTTGTTATTATGCGAAAACTGCTTATGGAAATTGGGCAGGTTTTAGCTGCGGCTGGAACTACTGGAGTTCTAATATCCTCATTATCGGGAGTCAGCTGACTGCACTTTCTATCCTTTCAAAGTTTTGGTTCCATCAGGTGCCTCTTTGGGTTTTCGCCGCTGGTTATGCAGTGGCATCGATTGGAGTGGTGCTTCTCGGCACAAAAGGGTTTGATAAAGTTGAGGGGATTCTTGCCGTCGTCAAAACGGCTGCCATTTTTATGTTTATTGTTATTGCGGCAGCTGCTATATTCGGATGGATTCATGGAGATGGAAGCTCTATACACTTTCCGAAAAAGTCTCATGAAATCTTTCCTGAAGGGTTTAAAGGATTTTGGGCTTCACTCATTTATGCATTTTACGCATTTGGAGGCATTGAAGTAATCGGCCTTATGGCAATGCAGCTGAAAAAGAAGGAAGAAGCCCCGAAATCGGGGATTGTCATGCTGATTCTGCTCACTATCATATATGTCATTTCTTTGGTATTAGCGGTAAGCATGGTTTCATATGAAGGATTCAATGACAAGGAAAGTCCGTTTGTTAAAGCGCTGGAAAATTTCCACCTTGCCTTTTTTCCTCATGTATTTAATGGAGCTATCATTATTGCAGGTTTTTCAACGATGACCGCTTCACTTTTCGGTGTTACAACTTTGCTGGCTACGATGGCGGAGGATGGGGATGCCCCTTCTTTTTTTGGTAAAAAAATAAGGAAAATGAAGGATTTGCCTCTGCCATCCTTAGGACTTGCAGCAATAGGGCTGCTTGCTTCTATTATTACTGCACTTTTATTGCCGGGAAAAATATACGAATATATTACAACGGCAGCAGGTATTCTGATTCTGTATAATTGGCTGTTCATAATTATATCTTCACTGAAAATCCTAAAAATGAAGGTCATAGCAAAAGTAATGGCTTTCATCGGGCTGGCCCTGATGCTTGCAGCCATCAGCGGGACGGCTCTGGAAAAAGATATCCGGCCGGGCTTGTTTGTGAGCTTGGGTGTGGTCGTGCTGATTGCCTGTGTAGCGGTTGTGAAAAATAAAATTCAAGGAAAGAAAAAGACTGCTGAAGAATCTTAAATCCGGGATGATAAAGACACATTGGATTTTATTGAAGAGGATGCGACATGTCCCTTACAGCAGGATAAATTAGGACAACCGCTGGATGCTCCGAATTTTATCCTGCTATTTACTTTTTACACCTATTAAGATAAGAGTAACACCCAAAAATATACAGACGATTTTAACAAGAGAAAGTTTTTCGGAAATCCCAATCAGGCCTATCGTGGTCGTGAGTATTAAAACAATTGGCCCGATTAACGATAGAGAGCTGTTTACCATAAGTGCTTTCTCAATATCATTCAGCTTGTACATAAGGATGGCGGCCGATATTTCAATACTTCCAGAGATGAGCCGTAAAAAAGCCATAATAAGCACCGTTTTCTCAATTGCTATAAACATTGACATCCCCCAACTTCGGATTGAGCTAATTCTTGTTCTATGGTTAATAAATGGACATGTCACCCCGCCAAAGCTGCTATTCCTTGGGAACCAAAGTAAACTCCAAACCCGATCAGCGATATGCCACTGATAATAGATATGGCTTTAAGGCTTGTGGTATTTAAAAACTTCCTGAAGCCAGTGGTCAGTGCAGCAACGAATATATCCCACAAAGTTAACCCGGCAAAAATCATTGAACTATAAATTAATAGTTTGCCGTTTCCATTTACTTGTGCTGTTTTGGCCAAAACTGATCCGTAAATTCCAAGCCAAAATAAGATAGATAATGGACTGGTGATAGACATGATAAAACCTGTTAAAAAGCACTTGAAAATAGGATTCTTTTTTTCTGCTTAGTGAGAGGGTAATGGAGTTAGCCTTAAAAATACTTTCTGTCCCGGTATATATATGGATAAATCCTCCAAATAACCACAAGAAAATTTGGACGATGGGTATGGACAGGAACTGAACCATGCCTAAATAAACAAGCAGCATAAAAACCGCGTCTGCTACCATTGATCCCGCACCAACAAACCAAGCATGCCAAAAGCCGTTTTTGATTCCCTTATCAAGGCGTGCTGAATTAACCGGACCAATTGGCGCTGCTAAAGTTAATCCTAAAAGTATGTAACTGATTAGTATGCTGATACTCAAGGGGACATGAACACCTCCATAAGTTACAACTTGTACATTTTATGACCTGCCTTCCTTTCTAATGCCTGACAAAGTGAGATGGGTATATTTTTAAGCAGCTAGAAGCATAAATTTTTTTAGAATTATTAATGTCCAGGGTACAGGGATTTTTAGACAGAGCCCCAGACATATACAACTTGGACAGGGGAAAGGGCGGAGATCGTTCAATATCTCGCTAAGTGGAAAAGGGCAGCGTTAAGCAGGGATAGATTCGAGAGAGTGAAGGGCTGGTTGTGAATATGAAGTAGGTGAAGGGAAACTTTTATAACAATTTTTTAGGCAAATGCATGATTTTTATAGAAATTAGCAAAAACGAATTTTTGTTTTTAATATTTTATATCACAAAAGTATTTAATTAAAAAAGGTGCGGGAAAATTGCCATCTCCATGCACCCTCATTTTGATTTTCTTAAAAAAATTTTATACTTCAATAATAATAGGAAGAATCATCGGCTTTCTTTTGGTTTGCTCGTATAGGTACTGCCCAATGGTCTTTCTGATGCTTTGTTTCATGGCATTCCACTGATAAACTTTGGCTTTTTGGAGATCCTTGACTGTTATCTTCACCAGTCTGTTCACTTCGCTTAAAAGCTCCTCCGAGTCACGAGCAAAAACAAATCCGCGAGAAATGACATCAGGGCCGGATATAATCCTTCTTTCTGACTTGCTGAGCGTGACCACGATTACAAGCATTCCATCTTCGGAGAGAAGTTTGCGGTCTCTCAGTACAATGTCACCAACATCCCCAATTCCCACACCGTCTACAAAGATATTCCCTGCAGGCACTTTCCGTATTTGCCGGGCTTCCCCGTTTTCAATATCGACGACTTCACCATTGCTGATAATAAAGGTATTTTCTTTATTAACCCCAACAGCCTCTGCCAGCATGCTGTGGTGATGCAGCATCCTGAATTCTCCGTGAACAGGGATGAAGTATTTAGGCTTCATTAACGTGAGCATCATCTTTAATTCTTCCTGATAAGCATGTCCAGAAACATGCATTCCTGTCGAGGAACCGGAGCCATAGATTACATTGGCTCCAAGCTGAAAAAGGTTATCGATGATTTTAGAAACATCGCGTTCATTCCCTGGTATAGGGGAGGATGCAAATATCACGGTATCGCCAGGGAGGATGGAGACATCCCTGAAATTTGATGAAGACAGGCGTGATAGAGCGGCCATGGGTTCTCCCTGGCTTCCCGTACAAAGAATGCACACTTTTTCAGGTTCGAAGTCATTCACTTGATTGGCATCAATCAGCATATTTTCCGGGATGTCTAAATAACCGCGTTCCATTGCAACGGAAACGACGTTCACCATGCTCCTCCCAAGCAATGCAAGCTTGCGTCCGGTCTTATGTGCAGCATCCGCTATCTGCTGAAGCCTGCTTACATTGGAGGCAAAGGTCGAAATGATTACTTTATTTTCGGCTCTTAAAAAAGATTCCTCGATATGCGTGCCTACCACCCGTTCAGAAGGGGTAGAGCCGGGACGTTCAGCGTTTGTGCTTTCAGACAATAAAGCCAATACTCCGTCACTCCCGATTTTAGCCATTTTATGAAAATCGGGAAATTGGTTATTTGTTGGCGTCAGGTCAAACTTGAAATCGCCCGTATGGACCACTGTGCCTTCAGGTGTATCAAAAACAATTCCGAGGCAATCAGGTATGCTGTGATTTGTGTTGAAAAAACGGAGGCCGATCTTGCCTAATTGAAAAACGGAATCTGAACGAATCTGGATTAACTTGCTTTCTCTAAGAATTTTATGTTCTTTCAATTTCAATTCAATTAATCCCAGAGTAAAGAAAGTGGCATATATAGGGATGTTTAATTTTTTGAGAAAGTAGGGAATTCCGCCTATATGGTCTTCGTGTCCATGAGTAACAATCATTCCGCGGATTTTTTCTTTATTTTCCTGCAAGTATGTAATATCGGGAATAATCAGATCAATTCCCGGCAATGTTTCATCAGGAAATTTAGAGCCGCAGTCAATCACGATGATGTCATCGGAATATTGAAGAACATACATATTTTTTCCAATTTCATTCACTCCGCCTAATGCAAATAACGACAGCATGTCTTCACTTTTTCCCATAAAAGAAACCTCCCAGCTGAAATGTATGTTTCTTAGTATGCTCAGCTTATAAGCTATTAATCATCATTTAGCAGGTGCTTGCCTTACGTTTTTATTAAATCAAATGTATTAAATACCTTGAGTTTAAATGAACATATATCTGTTGGGCTTGGTGTCCGTGTAGAAAAGGAAAGAGTGGTGCTGATTTTTATTTCTGTTGCCCTTGCGTCAGCATCCGTTTCTGTAAGCGGAGGCATTGCCTTTATAGGTCTCATGGCACCTCACACCTCATATCGCCAGGGGACTTGTCGGGCCCAGGCATCAGACATTCCTGCCAATTGCTGCCTTAATAGGAGCAAACCTGCTTTTAGCTGCTGATACTGTTGGAAGAGTTATCTTAGATCCCAGCGGAATTCCGGCAGGTATCATCGTAACAGTAATAGGTGCACCGTATTTTATGTATTTAATGGTCAAAAAATAGCATTATATATATTAATCGGCAACCTTTCAAAAACAGCCGTGTAATCCAGGATTGGAATACACAGGCTGTTTTTTGGAAGCCGCTCAGTGCCTTTTATGTTCTTTTGTTCAGGTTTATTAGTATAAAAAAGACTGGATGTTAAGAAATTTAGACGCAGCAAAATTAAACAGCTGATGACAACCCAAATCACACGCTTACTGCCCGTTAAGATGTTAAAGCAGATGGTTCGGCTCCACTAATGATTCTGCTATAAAAGCGACAATCAACGTTACGGCAAATTGGATCAGTGCCCGTCCCGCTGAAAACGGTGATAAACCATGTAAAATTGTGTTATAAACTGACATTATCAGAACCATTCCAAAACACATAAATAGCCCAAATATAATACCTTCTTTTTTAGTACTAGGCAAATGAAAACATCCTTTCTCCTTGTGAATACATGTAATTATATCTGCTAAAAAAATTTTCCATAAGTGACGTTTTTGTGAACTTTATGGCACCTGCGTCCCCTTCGTAATATGATCTTCATTCTGAATTTTTTTAGGAATTTGAAAAAAGCTATCACTAAATAGTGACAAATAGTGACTTGGCGTTGTTGACCGTTTTATAAAGGGAGATATGAATTTATAGTTTAGGGGTTTAACAGCCTTAACTGGCAATAACCCTTTACGGACGGGAGCTTTCATTGTTTTTTTAAAACTTCAAAAAAGCTTTATGGTATAAAATAATAAGTGCAGGTAGAATAAGGGAAGCAGGTTTAATGTAAATATACCTGAAACAAGATAAATGATCCGTCATTGGGAGGGTTTTATGGAAAAGAAGAAGATTTCGGAAAAAAGACTGCTTGCTGTTGCAGGATTAGGCTGGCTGTTTGATGCAATGGATGTGGGAATGCTGTCTTTTATTATAGTGGCTCTGAAGGAAGAGTGGGGCTTAACAGCAGGGCAAATGGGCTGGATAGGAAGTGTCAATTCTATTGGCATGGCAGTTGGAGCATTGTTGTTTGGGTCTCTTTCTGATAAAGCTGGACGTAAGAATATCTTTATTATTACATTATTGTTTTTCTCTATTGGCAGCGGTTTATCAGCAGCTGCAACTACACTTGCTGTGTTTTTAATTTTAAGGTTTTTTATTGGAATGGGACTTGGAGGGGAACTTCCGGTTGCTTCCACATTGGTTTCTGAAATTGTTCCCGCTCACCAGAGAGGAAGAGTCGTCGTCTTGCTTGAAAGCTTTTGGGCAATCGGATGGATTGCGGCAGCATTGATTTCCTATTTTGTCATTCCTCATTACGGCTGGAGAATTGCGCTTATTCTTAGTGCCATTCCTGCACTGTATACCTTATATCTGCGCTGGAGTTTACCTGATTCACCGCGGTACGAAAGCCTGGAACCACAGCAGAAATCATCCGTTATGCAAAACATGAGGAAGGTGTGGGGAAAAGAATATTTGCGCCAGACCCTTGTATTATGGATACTTTGGTTCTGTGTTGTCTTTTCTTATTATGGAATGTTTTTATGGCTTCCAAGCGTAATGGTGCTGAAAGGCTTCAGCTTAATCAAAAGCTTTGAATATGTCCTGATTATGACTCTTGCCCAGCTTCCTGGATACTTTACGGCAGCCTGGCTTATTGAAAAGGCGGGACGGAAGTTTGTTTTAGTTACATACCTTTTAGGCACGGCTGCTAGTGCATACTTTTTTGGCCATGCAGCAAATTTGCCTTCTTTGATTACGTCAGGAATTTTCCTTTCTTTCTTCAATCTTGGAGCTTGGGGAGCCATGTATGCTTATACACCAGAACAATATCCTACATCGTTTAGAGGAACCGGATCAGGGATGGCTGCTTCCTTTGGAAGGATAGGCGGTATTTTAGGCCCGCTTACAGCCGGCTATCTGCTTGAAAGAGAAGTATCTGTGTCAGCAATTTTCACGATTTTTACCATTTCTGTCTTTGCCGGTGCGGCAGTCGTACTGATATTTGGCAAAGAAACAAAAAATACTGAACTGGCAAAAGGATAGGCAGGCAGCCTTAAGCCCGGAATGCCTGCTGTTATCAGACATTTAAATGCTGAATCTGGGTTGAATTGCATCTGCGGGAAGTTTCGTTTTATAATGTGCAGTAAAGATGTTTAGAATGAAGCAATAAAAGGTATATAAACTTTGGTGCTGCTTATTTATATAAAGCTTATAAGTGAAAGGCTTGCCCCTTTTTGAATTCCAAGCAAGCCGTCTACCTTCAAAGAGCAGCGCTTACTAAGCTTTGCAGCACATTTACCAGCATATGAAAGGAAAATTTAGAATGAAAGAAACTGTCCCTATAAATGAAAACAGGAAAACATGGCTGATTGAGCAGCTGCTGGCCCAGGGAGTATTCAAAACCTCTGACGAAAAGCATTTGTATGATGCTTCCTTAAATATATTGGAAGCTGAACTGGATTCCGTTCTCAAAAAAAAAGAATTCATCATGTAAACGCAAACATTTTGCATTAGTTTGCTGAAAGTGCCCTCTTGCAGCCAAAGAGGGCACTTTTATTCCAAAGAGATATAAACCATATAATGATAGGTACATCAATTTAACATTCATAGTATTTGGTTAAGAAGCTTTGCGGCGGGATGGAACTGCGCACGGAGTCTGGCGAAGCAGAAATCAGCAGGCGAAAAATAATTATTTTAATAGTATTGTAATATTCCCTCGCAATGAATGGATTTTCCCAAATACATACATAGGATTTAAAAGAATATATGCTGAAAAACTTTGAGAAAATAGTAAAAATAAACAAATCCGCCTTAATTTTTCCCAATATTCTTTCTATTAAAAAGATAGTAAAATAGATTTAAGAAAGGAGGGCTCATCTATACTATATGGTCGAACTTAAATAGTAGGAGGGAATGTAATGAGGAAAAAAGTTGGGAAAGTTTTTGCTGGTTCTATTTTAGGAACTGCCATTGCCACATCCTCTGTATATGCATCCAACACATTCAACATACAAAATCATGTTGAATTCACCCTGCTTAACAAACAGTTTGCCAATCAAACAGAAGATGAATTAAATAATGCCCGACCATTTTACAATCCAGATTTGCACAAAATAAGTTCTGGCAATACGCAGAATAACGGTATTACTCAAAGTAAACCAATTACAGAACAACATAATTCAAATTCAGTTCCGCACTTTAATGTCCCCACTACAGGCAATTATCAGAAAAACGGAACCGATGATCCCGCAAACCGCCGAAAAGCTGTGAATAAACTCCCCGTATATGATAAACATGCAGCAGGCATTCAGGAGCCTGTGATTTCTGATAAGTCCGCCTCCATCCTTGATCATCATCCCACCCAAAGGAATAGTATTGAAAAAGAGAAGCAGATTGCAGGGAAATACAGAGAAAACACAGGAAATATGACGGTCAATAGCAGAAGCCATATAGATGGAAAGAAGGGAAATTCCTTATTTGAAGAAGAAGAAGGCAATGGCGTATTGGGTCTCACATATCAAGCCAGCGCGTTGAAGGGATTATTATTTTATACTGTCGGCATTTCTTTCAGCAAAGAAGCATTAAAACTGGGGGTTGAGTTATTTAATGGAGGCAGGGAAGAAATCGGAAAATATTATGCTGAAGTTCCGGTAAAAGGGCTATGGGGGAAGGTTAAGGGAGGCTTTATGAATAAGATTATATTACCGGCAAGGAACTTATTATATAAAAGCCTTATAAGAGGATTTCCTTTAGCTGCTAAATATTCCGGATCTGGCTTCAAAGAAAAAGCAAAGTATGAAAAATAAGTGCCAGCCAAAAAGCATTCAGCAGTTTGTGCATTACAGCAAAAAAAATCAGCCGGACATGGATTATGCTGTCCGGCTGATTCATGGTTTCGGTACAAAAGCAGTTCATTCTAGAGAGGCGGCCAAATGGGATGTGCAGATATGGAAGAAGACTCTGCTGCATGGGTCAGTCCCGCTGTACCGGAAAACGATAAACTCAATACGGAAATTGCAAGGGCAAACACTAGCTTTCTCATATTCTTTTCCCCCTATTCACTTTGAATAAAATGATAAATGGCAGGCTCATATTTCCCTGATTCATGATAATACCTGGCAAGCATTTTTGAATAATAATGAAAATCTTGCTTGTTTTCCTTGGCTTGGAGAAAGGGAAGCACTTTTTCTTCGAGATGAACATAAGCTGTATCCTTTTGCTTATGAAGCAAATACAGGTAGAAAGCAGAGAGAAGGCTGTATTCCTGATTGTTTATGCACTTAGCCAAAGCCGATGCTTTCTTAAAATACTTTAAAGCAAGTTCATTCTCCCCGGCTGAATAAAAAGTTTCAGCCAATGAATACACGCTGACCAAATAATTGGGATGCTGCTGATTTTGCAGGCTTAGGCTTTTTCTGTATAGAATAATTGCTTCTTCCTGATTCCCCATTTTTTTTCTTAAATCGGCAAAGTTATGATAAATCTGGGGAACCAGTTCTTTATCGCCAAGTATTTCTGTATTTCTCAGCAAATGTTTATAGCATTCCATTGCTTCAGCGTATATATCTGATTGGGCATAGTTGATTCCTAAAATCATGTGTGTATGAAGCATTCTTCTGAGGTTAAAGTGATTCGTGTAAAGCTGAAGGGCCTTCCTCGCATAAAATATGGCCTGGCCTGGCTGATTAAGGTAGCCCTTAACCATAGCAAGATGATAATATACTTCTGCACTAAGAAAGAGTTCTCCATGTGGATTATGAATAAGGCTCATCAAAAGTGAATCAGCTTCTGATAATTTCCTTTTCACTATTAAATATATGGCGCTGTAGCAATTATATAAGTACATTTCATGTTGGGAAAAATTTTTTTTATGTTTTTGAAGCCATTTTTTCTGATTTTCACTTTCTTGAATTTGATAGGTAAAAAGGCAATATCTGAACTTATATAGTTCATAAAGATAAAGATAGTCTGTGTGAGGAATCAGTTCTAGTTTATCTTGAAGAGTATCATAATCTGCCTGTGCATTTTCTGTTTGGTAGAAATGGATATTCTCTATCAGCTGATCAAGAATATGTTTGATTATTTGTTCGTTTTTTTCGATATCCTTCACATTCTTGCCCAATTTCTGTAAAAGCAAAGCTAGGGTTTCAGCATTAGCCTCTTTTGAATTGTTTTCGATTTTACTTAAATGAGGTATCGAGCAAATTCCTTCTGACAACTCGTTTTGTGTAAGGCCTTCTTTCGTCCGGTAATATTTGATAAGAGAACCAATTTGCATGATATCACTCTCTTTCACATTAATACCTTTAATATATTATAAGGGAATGTATGTTTTTTCCCAATTAACCTAAAGAAGGATTTTATAGTTAAATACCTAATTATAAAGAAGGATGTATTTAGGGATAAGTCAGCAGTGTATTTCGTTTCTGTAGGCTTTATGCCCTGATATAGTCTGTATTTCCTATTAGTTTAGTTGTGGAGAGGCTGATATTGTATGAAAATCTTATTTTGGATAATTTTGAAATATTGATGAATGGTAAAATTACCTAAATTAATGAAAGGAAGCAGGGGGATGATTTGTATGGAAGCTGTGGATGCACTTATTGAAAAAAAACGCCAGGAAATGATCAGGATTGCAGGTGTATGGGGATTTACCAGTCAAGAAACCATTAAAGCCAGCCAGGAATTAGACTCCCTGTTAAACTCAGTCCTTTTAACTGATAAATATATGAAAGAAACCGTAAATGTGTAACGCAATTCACGGGCGTGGGAATAAAAGGAGAAAAAGATAGCTTCATATACAGGGGAGTAGCTGAAGAAGCCTTTAACGAAAAACCTTTGTTAAATTGCAGGTTGATTGAAAGGAAAAGATGCTTCGCTTTACGCGGGTTTGCAGCGGGCCTCTTAAGCCCAAAAATTGCTAAGTGTATAAATCATTCAAAGTGCGGATATTTATAAAAATTCCTGCTTTTTGCATGATTTATATTTTTTTAATTTTACACTTTAAAATGATGTGAAAAATATAATGCATTGAAAGGGGTGGGGGAAATTAAAAACTTTATCATTATAACCGTTATTTTAATGATTGTTATTGCAGCTTTAGCGTCATATTTATTAAAAAAAAATCCATCAAAAAAAACGTATACACTGCCAGGTTTGATCTTAACAGCTTTATCCTTAATTGCAGCAATAGCATCTCACTTCACAGGAGACGGGTGGAGCGTTATGGGTTATAGTATTTTGTTTGCTGCTGTTGCGATAGCTTCGCTTATAGGAACAATGGCGGCGAAAATGTTCACCAATTAAAATTGAGCGGAATTTACTTAAGCGGCGTTGCCAACAACGCTGCTTTTTTATGTTTTGTTTTAATTTATAGAATGAATGATTAGTAATACTGCGGCCTAACTTTTTCTAGTTTTCTTTGCAGAGAATTAATCTAGACCTGAGGAAAGGAGGTTTTGGGCTCAGCAAACCCTGCATTAATCACCCCGGTTGCTTGGCAGAAGGGATTATTTTGGTATAGCCTTATCTTTTTATACATTTATAATTAAAGGCTGTTTTCGTAAACTTTATTGCTATTGAACAAGTGGTTGATTTCCGCTCCAGGATGCTCGCTTTCCGCGGGGCGGGCGGTGAGCATTCTCGCTGCGCCTGAGGGATCTCACCTTCCCGCAGAAGTCTCGCACCATATGCTCCAATTAATAAGATTTAACGATGGGATCGCCACACAGAACTCATTAAAAATTTAGGCTCTTTTCGTAAAGTTTGTTGCTTTTATAAAATGAAATATATTGATATTTGTAATTTGTAATCGTTATTCAACTAATTGCATGATAGTTCAATAAAAAGTGTTAAAAATTTAAAGGGAATAACTTCCATTATATAGTATATAAACATTAATAAATAAGGAGGTAACTAGATATGTATCAATACTTTAATGGCTTGGTGATTAGGGAAGGTACTGAAGGAATTCCAGCTGACTATGTTGAAGCCCTTTTTGAAGATGCTGGTTGGGCGAAGAATACTCCATCTTGGCAGAAAGAAAAGTTTTCATTAATTTTCAAAAACTCAACTTGGGCATTCACTGTTTGGGATAATAACAAAATGATTGGAATGGTTAGGGTTATTTCAGACCAAATAATGGCTGCTAACATTATGGATTTGGTGGTATTATCAGAATATCGTGGGAAAGGTATTGGTAAAAAACTAGTGGAACTTTGTGTTCAAAAGCTTCCTCAAAGTGATTGGTTTGCTCATACCTCTTCTAACAATTTCAATTTCTATGAAAAGTGTGGTTTCGAAGTCAAGGACTTATCAAAAATGGTACCTGTGCATATTATGGTTATATACAAGCAAGAAAAGATGGTCATAGGTAAACTGACGCCTGGTTTAGTTGTTTACGAAACCTTTAAAAGTCATATCATCGATATGGCTTTTTTGTTCCAATTCAACTATACTTAGACTTTTCGTAAATATTGAACTGTAATGTAATTAGGCTTTTGACAGGAACCTAACATCATACCATTAACTCTATCTTTAGTAGGTAACTTCTTATTCTGTTCAATAAATTTGAACCAATATAAGTAGTTGTCGAGATATTTAGTGGCAACTCCTTGAAACATATCCATCCAATCTCCTAGACGTTTATGAAAATTATTGACATGCTGAACATGGTATATGCCTTTTTTGACATAACCTTCTTTACTGACATTAATTGTTTCACGTTTTAGCCCTTTAACTAAAGCAAATTTTTTATAGTTAGTTGCTGTATCTGTGCATAACAAAGCAGAGGGGTCTATATATTCCCCAATTACAGCATCAATTTCTTCTGCTCGGACACGACCACGACCAGCTTTTTTAACAACTACTTGACCATTTCGGTCTTGTGCAACAACAACCGCGATTTTTAGACCACTTATACCTCTTTTAGGGTCTTTTCCACCACCTCTTTAGGTTCTCTACTTTCAACTTTACGTCCTTTGAAGGACTCTTTAAAAAAGGTCTCATCACTCTCGACTATCCCCTTTAAACCTTGAAATCCAAGAGACCTCAATGCAAATAAAATCTTATGTCTCCAAAAGAAACAAGTTGATATGTGAATTTTAAGCTCCTTAGCTATTCTTGGTAACGTGTAACCTTCAAACATCATATGAAAATATTTAGCCCATTTCCCAAGATAACGTGAACCAGAGATTGGAGTATTAGTTAAATCGTTGAATGACTTACTGCAATCGCGGCAGAAGTAACGCTGTCTCCCTCGATACTTGCCGTTTCGCTTTACCTTAATACTTCCACAATACACAGCCAAGCCCTTCGCTAAATCGAACTTCTCTAATGAAGTGTATGCATCTTTTATTTCATCTTCTTCGTTAGAGAAAAATTCTGTTTTTAAGCGATTAAAAAGCTTAATTTGGTCTTGTTTCGATAAATCAGTAAAGTTTGCATAAACATCTTCCAACATTGCATTCCACCTCCCAAAGTAGTATTTTAACACCCTTTAGGAGCGAAAAGAGCCAAAATTTAAGAAAAGAGCCTAATTAAAAGCCGAATTCTGCATATAAAAATGATGATTTTAGGATCCCTTTTAATGCTCCCGCAGTCCACGATTCCTCGAAGCTTGAAGGTATGAACCCCGTTTTGCCCCTCTGCCACAAAAAAGAAAGACGAGGAGTCAGCTTATTTATTTTAATTTCTGGCCACTATGAAATATCTTTTTATAATGGGTGGGGGAATAACGCTTATGCTCCTTGAATTTCCGAATGAAGTAACTGAAATTTTCAAAACCAACCATGAAGGAAATGTCCAAAACTTTAAAATTACTGTTCTTTAGTAACTCAGCTGCTTTTTCACATCGATATTCATTGATATATGCAATGGGCGTTTTGCCAACTGATTCATGAAAATATTTTGAGAAATAGTTTTTATTCATATCTAAAATAGAGGCCAATTCTTCAAGTGTTATCTTTTTGAAATAGTGACTTTGGATATAGGTAATCACTTTTTTTATATTTTCCTGTTTTTCTTTTGCATTTGTCTGCAGTTCTGAGAAAAGATTTCTATCAAAGAGTGCCATTATAATTTCCAATAAGATGATTTTAATATGCAATGCGGATATTGCTGATTCATTTTTATTTATTGAAATAATGTTTATTAACCTATCTGCTATTAATTTATTTAGTTCTGCTTCAATTTGAGTGTAAGCCGGGAAACGGAAAGTCCCATTAGTAATAGGAGTAATAATGGAAGTTTGGGATTTATCGGGATAGCCAAAGTTCAATATCTGCGGATGAAATACGATAGCATGATGGATAGATGGTCCCTTTGCGGTAACTTGATGAAAGTCGCCAGAGTTTATAAAAATAAATTGTCCCTTTGTAACATTTACAACTTTTGAATTAATTGTAATTTCCATTACCCCATCTTCTACGAAAATAAATTCTAATTCATCATGCCAATGGTAGCCTACATGGTAGTCCCTGTCTCTAACCTTACTGTACACATGCAATGGGAAGAATGGAGTGCCGTGAATCGAGTTTTCTTTTAAATGAGATTTATTCATTATGAATCCCCTAATGTGAAAATAGTGTTATTTTTTTTGAAAAAAGTGCAAGAAGTAAAACTATTGATTCATTATACTAAATATGAAAGCGCAGTACAAAAGGGGGATGAAAATGACAGAAACTCAACAAAAGTGGTGGCATCAAAGTGTTATTTATCAGGTGTATCCTCGCAGCTTTTATGATAGCACCGGTGATGGGATAGGTGACTTACAAGGGATTATACTGAAATTAGATTACTTGAAAAATTTAGGTATAGATGTTATTTGGCTTAGCCCGGTTTATGAATCACCCAATATAGACAATGGATACGATATCAGTGATTATTATTCTGTTTTATCTGAATATGGAACAATGGAAGATATGAATAAATTGCTAGCTGAAAGTAAAAACCGAGGCATAAAAATCATTATGGATTTAGTAGTAAACCATACTTCAGATCAGCATCCTTGGTTCTTAGAAGCAAAAAAATCAAAAGATAATCGTTATCGGGATTATTATATTTGGCGGAATCCGGTTAATAGTCAGGAGCCTAATGAACTAAAGTCAAACTTTGGCGGGTCAGCCTGGGAGTACGATGAAAATACAAACCAATATTATTTACATTTTTATAGCAAGCAGCAGCCTGATCTGAATTGGGAAAATGAAAAAATGAGAAATGATATATGGGACATGATGAATTTCTGGATAGATAAGGGGATAAGTGGTTTCCGTATGGATGTCATTGATTTGATAGGGAAAGAACCCGACAATCTAATAAAAGAAAACGGTCCCAAGCTGCATGATTATCTGCAGGAAATGTATAGGAACACTTTTGGAAGCCGAGACCTGCTTACAGTAGGAGAAACATGGGGAGCCACAACAGAAAATGCTACCTTATACTCTGATCCCAAAAGAAACGAATTGAATATGGTATTTCAATTTGAACATATGCAATTGGATAAGTTACCGGGAAAGCAGAGATGGGATTTAAAGAAGTTAGAATTAAGAGAGTTAAAGCATGTGTTAAGTAAATGGCAATATGCTTTAGACCAAGACGGGTGGAATAGCTTGTTTTGGAATAATCACGATTTGCCCCGGATTGTTTCCAGGTGGGGGAATGACCGTGAATACCGGGTCGAGTCAGCGAAAATGTTAGCAACCCTGTTACACGGAATGAAAGGTACGCCCTATATATATCAAGGTGAAGAAATCGGCATGACCAATGCTGCTTTTCAATCGATTGAGGATTATATAGATATTGAAACCCAAAATATTTACAAAGAACGGATTAATGCTGGTTTTAGTGAAGCAGAAATAATGAAATCGCTTTATATGAAAGCAAGAGACAATGCCAGAACTCCGATGCAGTGGTCTAACGAGGAATATGCAGGTTTTTCAACAGAAAAACCATGGATGAAAGTGAATCCGAATTACACGTATATCAATGTTGAAAACGCTATCTCTGATTCGAATTCAATATATTATTATTATCAAAAACTAATTAAGATGAGAAAATTCAATCAAACTCTTGTGCATGGCACTTATAAACTTCTCAATCCTATGGATGAGAGTGTGTATGCGTATGAACGGATACTAGAGGATAAGAAACTCCTTATTGTCTGTAACTTTTATGAACAAGAAAATGAGTTTTCCTATTCAATGGAGAGCCATTTAAAAGTCCAAATTCTAATAGGTAATTATCAAGACTCCAGTTTGGATATTTCAAACATCAAGTTACGGCCCTACGAGGCCATCATCTATGAAATAAGCGAATGAAAGGTTGAATATGATGAGCAATAAAATAAATCAAACAGCCCAACAGATTCTGGACATTATTGGAGGGCCTGAAAATATAGTAAGCGCTGCACATTGCGCAACGCGGCTCCGTTTAGTCTTAAAAGATGAATCCATTGTAAGGACGGAAGAGTTATCAGAAGTCGAATTAGTAAAGGGTCAATTTAGTAATTCAGGTCAATATCAGATTATTATCGGTGCCGGTACTGTAAATGAGGTTTATCATTCATTAATTAAACTGGCTAATATTACTGAATCGAGTAAGACAGAGGTAAAAAAGGACGCAGACAATAAAATGAATGCGATTCAAAAGCTAGTGAAACTTTTGTCAGATATCTTTGTTCCCATTATCCCTGCTCTTGTAGCTGCTGGTCTCTTGATGGGTCTAAACAATGTGTTAACGTCAAAAGGATTGTTTGTAGCAGGCAAATCTTTACTTGATATTTATCCGCAAATGACTGACTTTGCAAACATGATCAATATCTTTGCAAATGCCGCTTTTGTCTTTCTGCCTATTTTAATTGGTTTTTCAGCAACAAAAATGTTTGGCGGAAACCCTTATTTAGGAGCAGTAATCGGAATGATCATGGTACATCCTGATTTGTTAAATGCGTATGGCTATGGAGATGCCATTCTCAAAAATACTGTGCCGGTTTGGAAAATTTTTGGCCTAACCATTGAAAAAGTAGGATATCAGGGAACAGTATTCCCAGTACTTGCAGCATCGTTTATTTTGGCATGGACCGAAAAGAGTTTACGTAAGATTATTCCCTCTGCACTCGATAATTTATTAACACCTTTATTGTCGGTTTTTATAACAGGTTTTCTTACTTTTACTGTTGTTGGCGGTATTATGAGATCAGCCGGGAACTTATTAGCTGATGGTTTGGTATGGTTATACGATACATTGGGCATTTTTGGCGGGGCAATTTTTGGATTAATTATGGCCCCCCTGACATTGACAGGTATGCACCATAGTCTGCTCCCTGTTGATATCCAGTTAATTGCATCCGGTGGTTCATTCCTGCTTGCACTTGTAGCAAGTAACAATGTTGCCCAAGGAGGAGCGACATTTGCCGCCTTGCTGCTTACAAAAGATAAAAAAATGAAAAGTATTGCGGTATCTTCAGGCATATCTGCTTTATTAGGGATAACAGAACCAGCAATGTTCGGTGTGAACCTGAAATTGAAATATCCTTTTTACGCTGCTATGATTGGTTCTGCATTGGGAGGCGGCTATGCAGCGTTTACTCACATCACAAATGTTGCACCTGGACCAGCGGGTATTATTGGATTTGTCACTGTCCAAGCTGGGGATGTTATAAACTTTTTAGTCGCAATCAGCATTTCTCTTATTTCATCATTTTTGATTACAATTCTCCTGTCTAAATCAAAAAAATTAAATAAAGACACATATTAAAAATTTTTCCTGTAATTTTATTTGAACACATTTAAATGAAGGTATTAATTGCTAATCAATAGCAATGGCATAACCACCTGCTAAAAAACGAGCTGCTTTTAGCGACTCGTTTTTTTTGCAGTTTAGGAGGGCAAAATCTATGGAATGGACAAAAGAAGCACGCTATCGTCTTTATAAAAGTATGACTGCGAAAGAACGGATGGAACTGGAAAGGTTAGTATCTGCTAGTATATGGCGGCAAAATTATCATATCCAGCCTATGCATGGTTTACTGAATGATCCAAACGGATTTGTTTGGTATAACGGGAGATATCATTTATTTTATCAATGGTTTCCATTTGGAGCGGTACATGGAATGAAACACTGGTTTCATACAGAATCATCGGATTTAGTGAATTGGGAAAACAAAGGTGGAGCGTTAGAACCGGAATTTTCTTTTGAAAGCCATGGGATTTATTCTGGCAGCGGGTATGTGCATAATGATTCTCTTCATTTATTTTATACTGGAAATAGCCGTGATGATGAATGGAACCGCCATTCTTCTCAATGCTTAGCGGTTATGGATGAATTAGGGAAAATCACCAAATTGAATAAACCTATCATAGAGAAACAGCCCAAGGGATACACCGAGCATTTTCGGGACCCTAAAGTGTGGGAGGAAAAAGGCAAGTTCTATATGGTCGTAGGGGCGCAGCGTGAGGATTTAACTGGCTGTGTTCTTCTTTACGAATCAAGCGATCTGATTCAATGGTCATGGCTTGGTGAGATTCGCACGAAAGCAAGAGAGTTTGGCTATATGTGGGAATGTCCTGATTATTTTACAATCGAAAATCATGGAGTCCTATTATTTTCCCCTCAGGGTCTGCAGCCTGAAGGTGATTCATTTCAGAATATTTTTCAATCGGGAGTCTGGGTAGGAAAGCCTTTAAACCTCGAAAATGGCCAGTTTCTTCATGGCGACTTTCAGGAACTCGATGCTGGTTTTGACTTTTATGCACCCCAAACGACCTTATCTCCTGACGGGAGGCGTCTGATGGTGGGCTGGATGGGACTGCCGGATATAGAGTATCCAACCGATACAGAAGGCTGGGCTCATTGTCTGACCATACCAAGAGAGGTTATGATCAAGGACAATCTTCTTTGTCAGCGGCCTGTTCGTGAACTAAAGGAAATGCGCAAAACGGAATCCCGGTCAGTAATGATGCTCAGTAATGAATTGAGAAATCCGGGTTTGCTGTCAGGAGAATCATACGAAATGATCGTAAACATTGAACTGGGTAACGCAAGGAGAGCAGGAATGAAATTACGTGTTGGTAAAGGAGAAGAAACATTAATTTATCTTGATGCAAAAAATCAAAAGGTAGTGCTTGACCGTACTGACTCTGGCACTAAATTTGCACAGGAATACGGATCCGTTCGCCAAAAGGATTATTCCAAAAACAACATACGTTTACACATTTTCATGGATAATTCCTCGATTGAAGTGTTTATTAATGAGGGAGAAATCGTTTTTACCTCGCGGTTATTTCCAAGAAAAGATAGCCAGGGTATTCAGTTTTTTGCGGAAGAAGGTACAGCAGAAATCGAGGCGGTACAGTGGGAAATATAGATAATGTCTTAGATGTGATGAAATATAATTGTGGAAGTGAGGATGTTAAATGAAAAGAGATAATTTAGTCGTTTGTGTGGGGGAGTTACTGATTGATTTCTTTTGTACAGATATCGATGTGAATTTAATTGCAGGCTTTAACTTTATGAAGCAAGCAGGGGGTGCTCCGGCAAATGTTACAGCTGCCATTGCAAAACTAGGTGGAAATGCAGCTTTAGTTGGTAAAGTAGGAAATGATCCATTTGGCACCTTTTTAATTGAAGTGATGAAAGATTTGAAAGTTGATACAACGATGGTTTCAAGAGACGCACACCTTAAAACAACAATGGCGTTCGTCTCGCTTGAAGCCAATGGAGAAAGAGATTTTGTCTTTTATCGCGGGGCGGATGAACAATTAAAGTTAGATGAATTGAATCTTGAAAAAGTAATGTCAGCAAAAGTTTTACATTTCGGATTGCAACTGCCATGCTTGGAGGTACAGCGTTAGAAACCTATTTTACTATGATAGATATGGCAAGAGAGAAAGGCATATTTTTATCATTTGATCCCAACTTTAGAGGGAATCTATGGGGAGACCGAGAAAAGAATTTTGTAGAATTAACTAAAAGGGCCATTTCTAAGGCAGATTTAGTAAAAGTCAGCGAGGATGAGCTTAAAATTATTACAGGAGTTCATAATTTAAAAGAGGGTGTATCCTATTTACATAGACTAGGTGCCAAAGTTATTACAGTCACATTGGGGCAAAATGGGACGCTTCTTTCAAATGGCAATCAGCAGTCCATTATTCCCAGTATCCCTTTAAAGTCAATTGATTCAACCGGAGCAGGAGATGCCTTTACAGGTGCAATGTTACACCAAATTTCAAATGAAGAAAACCTTTCTAATCTCTTTTATGATTATTCAAAACTAAAAGAAATGGTTTCCTTTGCTAACAAAGTCGGTGGTCTAACTTGTACAAAAATAGGAGCAATCACAGCATTGCCGACAATAGCAGAAGTAGCCAGAGCTGAAAAGGGATAATAATAAAAAAATTAAAATCAAACTGAGAAATTCCATCCCTTGTTTATTAATGATCCGGAGGCTATAAGTAAATTTTTAAGAGGAATATAAGGTTGCTTTAGTTGAAAACAAATGGCTGCTTTTTTAGTTTGATATGAGCAGTCACTCTGGACGCTGACTAGTCAGTGTCCTTGATTTTTTTACATGAAAGAGACGTTACTGATATAAGTCGCGGATTGTAAGCTTTACTTCACATGGGGCTGTTTGAGCGTTACGGGATATGGACTTTAATTTGTATTTATCAAGATAGCTTCGCCTATAAACAATGGCGGGAAAAAGTTCTACCATTAAAATTGAAAATTATTATATCTCAAAATCCTGACTTAAGTAGTTTGATAGATTCTGTTTTATATTTTCCAGCACTCAGTAATTACATATAAAGTAAAATGAATATATTTAGTTAATTTTCGTCAGTTTAGAGGAATCTGGTTGAAATTTAACGAACTATTTTAAGCTGCCTTATAAGTAAAAGTGAGGGCCATAATCATAAAATATAAAACGAAATTAATAGTGCTGGTATTTCTGTTCCTAATATGGTTTATAGGAACCGCGGTTCCTGTTATGTTGCCTGTAGAAAAATACTATAACCCTGAGAAACCAGAACATTCTTATTATTCTTTTACAGTCTTGAAATAGGTTTATTTATCATCCCAATACTTTATTTATGTACTCCAAATCGAAGGCACGCACCTCAAGTGCTTATATTATTGTTTCTATTAGCTTTCTTTCTAATTATTTGGATTCTATTATACGATTTTCACCCTAGGTTTATATGAAAAATAGTGGAAGACGCTTGACTGCTGACTGAGGATTAGCGCTGCAGGCGAGACACCACAGGAGCCCATCTTTGAGGAGGCACGACGAACGTCCCTCGGCTTCACTGTTTTGGAACGGAATCAAAAGGCAAGTAATAGAGCTGTTGAATTAACAAAGATTAGGAACAACTGTGAAAAAAGGGCGTGAGTTGGAGGAAGAGAACGAAATCATAAACACGGCTATGCACACCTTCAGAAAGGAGAAAAAGATGGCTTCATATACAGACAGGGAGATTTTTTTAACTAACTTTGAAAAATATGCAAACCCAGAAAAATATGATGAGGAATATGGAAGTTATCTGAAAGATCTGCCTTTGCTGCTGGAATGGGCAAAGAAAAAAGGGGGGCCGATCATTGATTTAGCCTGTGGAACTGGGAGAATTACGATTCCGCTGGCAAATGAGGGATTTACAATATTGGGAGTGGATTTACATGAAGGGATGCTTCAGCGGGCCATGCAAAAGGCAGTAAGGAACCAACAAGTAATTAGCTGGCATCTGCAGAACTGCACCGATTTGTCACTTCCTGTTAAAAGCCCTTTCATATACATGACAGGGAATTCTTTTCAGCACTTCCTGACAAATGCCATACAGGAAAGGCTCCTTAAACGTGTTAGAAAGCATCTTGATAAAGACGGCATTTTTATATTTGGAACAAGATTTCCTGTCATGTCTGAACTGCAGAACGGGGAAAATTCAATATCTGTTTACAAAGATCAAAATGACAGGGAAATCAGAGAGCATATCATGGAAAGTTATGATCATCAAACACAGGTATTAACATCCACTTCAAAGAGAGTCATGGCAAAAACCGTTCAGTCTCCTGAAGAAACAGAAGAAGACAGCATTTCCTTAAGATATGTATTCCCTCAGGAAATGGAGCGTTTATTATATAGCAGCGGATTCTCCATCCTCCACAGCTATGGTTCATGGGATAAAACCCCTTTAAACGGAGACAGCAAGGAAATGATATATGTATGCCAAAAAAGAAATAGGTAGCTCAAAATCAATAAAGCCAGTCAAATTATGTTCGTTTTGGCTGGTACTGCTATTTTTTTTCCGAGTATTATTAAATCTCTTTCTTCATCGTCCAGTACTGCAACTCCCGGAAGATGCCCCCACTGTTCAAATCCGAATTTAGAAAACAGCTTCAGGCTGGGCAGATTATGGCCGAAAATGAAGCCAAGAAGATTTTTAATGCCTAACTGAGGAGATATTTCTATTGCTTTTTCGAGGCATAGCCTTCCAATGCCCATCCCCCTAAAACGGCTGTCCATATAAATGCTGAGCTCAGCTGTACTTTCATAAGCAGGTCTTCCATAAAAGGATTGAAAACTTAACCAGCCGGCTATTTCTTGCTCTGACATAATTAAAAACAATGGCCTTTTATTCATTGAATGCTCATGGAACCAGGAAATCCTGGATTCAACTGATATAGGTGAGGTATCTGCTGTAACCATGCGGGAAGCTATGGTCGAATTGTAAATATCAACAATTGCAGGAAGGTCTTCTAATGCAGCTTCTTTAAAAAAAATGGATTTAGTCATAATTGTTCCCGTGCCTTTCTTTGTTCCGATATCGGTTGTCTGAAGTATGAATTCTTGTAAGATGATTATCAAGGCAAAGAGCGCCTTCGAGGGTCAAATCCCTATTTGCTTCGCAGGCTGAACAGGCGCTTGCGCTTTTTTTATCATACATGAGTTTTTGTTTTGTGTGCCAGTTAATATTTAACAGCTTGAGGAATGGTTTTTGTTTTTCAGTGATTAATCGGTGTTGTTTCTTTGAGAATCGGGTATATGACCATGAAAACATCTTAGACAAACTTAAAAGGAGATTATCATGAAAGTAATGGCATGGGGGCTTCTGCTTCTCTCGATTTTATGTTTGATATGGCAGGTGCATTTTTTTAATAAAGGGAAAAACGAGCGGGTGCTGATGGCATTTGGCGATTCTCTTACATATGGATATGGAGACAGGGAGGAAGAAGGATATGTAGGCAGGCTTGAGGACAAGGTTAACTCCACAAATTCGAAAGAAAATATTCATGTTTGGAATTACGGTGTATATGGGCAGGAAACAGATGGTGTTTTAAAACAGCTGGATGATTTAAAAATCAGGACAAAATTAAAAGAAGCAGAAAGTATGATTGTTTTCATCGGGACGAACGATTTACTGAACAGCAATGGCGGGGACCTTTCTCCTTTGCATGTGAACAATATACGCAAAGAAAAGCCAGTATACATACAGCATTTACATCAAATACTGAGCATATTGAGGAAAGAAAATAAGCAGGCTCCAATATTGGTACTGGGGCTTTATAACCCGTATCCCGCCAACCATTCAATTGAAAAGCAAATTGATGACTGGAACCATTCCATTTTGGCAGAAACGAATAAACATACTAAAATGAAGTATGTACCAACAAATGATTGCTTTAAACACATAGAAAAAAGTAAATACTTTAGTGATTCTCTTCATCCGAATAAAAAAGGATACGATTTAATAACAAAAAAAATCCTTGAAGTACAGCGTTTTTAGGATAAATAATAAGCACATGCCAAATGTCGGCATGTGCTTGTTTGCATTTTGGAGTTTAAAAAAGTGTAAGCAGCTGGCTCCCGGAAGCAATGCCGACTTGTCACTGCAATGGGCCAGGCATTTATTTATTGTTTTCTTATATGCCCTGTTCTTTCTTTGTGTCTTCTGGAAATTGCAGATTATGCAATGTTTTGTATCTGCCGCCTGCTTCCAGCAATTGGCTGTGAGTCCCGGACTCGGCGACTTGCCCATCTTCAATGACAATAATTTGGTCAGCCATTTTTATCGTTGATAGCCTGTGTGCAATTACAATGCTTGTCCGGTTTATCAAAAGGTGTGACAAAGCCTCCTGGATTAAATGCTCGGACTCTGTATCAAGAGAGGCGGTCGCTTCATCTAAAATAATGATTTCTGGGCTTCTCAATAAGGCCCTGCTGATGGCAATTCTCTGTTTTTGCCCTCCAGATAGTTTCACACCCCTTTCCCCGACTTGAGAATCATAGCCTTTGGGGAATGCCATAATGAATTCATGTGCATTGGCGGCCATTGCTGCATCCATTATTTCCTGGTCGCTTGCTGAAATGTTTCCATAGGCGATATTTTCTCTGATGGTTCCATTGAACAAAAAGATATCCTGAGAAACTATCCCTATTTGGCCCCTGAGTGATTTTAAAGTAACATCTCTAAGGTCATAACCATCTATTTGAATGCACCCCTGTATGGGATCATAAAACCTTACAAGTAAACTGGCAATAGTAGATTTTCCGGCACCTGAGGAACCAGCAAGTGCAGTGAGCTGCCCCTTTGGGATCTTAAGATTGAGGTTTTTAATAACAGGAACATTCTCATCATAAGAAAAATGGACATTTTTGAACTCGATGCCTTCTTTAAGCGGCGGAAGTTCTATTGCCTGTTTTTTATCAAAAATGACAGGTTTGGTTTCAAGTATCTCTGTAATTCTTTCATATGCCGCAGCGGATTGCTGAACAGTGCTTATCACTCGGCTGAAATTACGCACCGGGCTTTGAAGCAGCCTTAAATAGGCCATAAAAGCCACAATGGACCCTATTGTAAAATGGCCGTTCATCACCTGCCATGCCCCAATTACAATGACGGCAATCAGTCCGATATTATTAAATAAGTCGATGATAGGACCAAGCAATGCCCTTAGACGAACTGACTTAAGGTTTGCTGACATGTTTTCTTTGTTTTTTTCTCCAAAGCGCGCTGACTCATGTTCTTCGTTTGTAAAGGATTGAATCAGCCTTATTCCGGATATGGAATCCTGCAGCTGATTGCTGACATCTGCAACCGAATCCTGCACAGTCCGAAAAGACCTTCTGATTTTCTTTCCAAATGAACGGGTGAAATATATCATGAACGGAAATGTCAGCAATAAAACAACCGTAAGCTTCCAATTTATAAAAAGCATATAAACGGCAATGGCGAAGAATGTAACAATATCTGTGAATACCCCAAGCATGCTGGATGATATCAGCTGCTGAAGAATATTAACGTCGTTTGTGATGCGGGACATGATGTCACCGGTTCTGTTTTTATCAAAAAACTTCATATCAAGTGTCTGTATATGACGGTACATATGGTTTCTCAGATTTAAGATTGCATGCTGGCCAATTACAGATACCATATAGGTGTTAAAGTAATTCAAGATACCGAGCAATATGGCTGCGCCAAGTATAGAGACGGCTATTATGATCAATTGGTGAAATTGCTTGCCTGGAATAAGTTTGTCGATTGTGTACTGAGTCATCTGCGGAATGACAAACTCCAGGCATGATATAGAAAGCATGCTAAGAGCAATGCCGATTAAGTAAATCCATTTGGACTGCACCCTCCGGAACATTTGCATGAGCATACTCCAAATGCTTCCTTTAGAAGGAGCTGCACTTGCTGCACTGCGGCCGCTATGGCTAAAAGGAATATGGCCTGCCAACTTGTTCCCTCCTTATTCTTATTCGGTAAAAAATTTCAAAGAAATATCTGTTTATATGCATCTGAAATTCAATTTAAATCGTTATATTGGCTGAGTCAAATTTTGATAGGCTATCTGCAAAACTATTACAAAAAACTGTCTAATAAAAACTGTTATAATCAGGTGGGTTGAATAAAGTTAAAAGTTTAAAATTGGTGGTGCATGCTGATAAGCTGGATAAAATGAAAGGAAAAGAAGTTTATCAGGTTTGGCTTTTGGAAAAAGGAAAGCCATATCGTGCCGGTTCCTTTGTGCCAAACGAATCTGGTGAAGGAGGAGTCGTATTTAAGCTAAATTCATTCAACAGCCATAAGTGGGATACCATTGCCATCACGCTTGAACCGGATGAAAAAAGCCAGACGCCTAAGGGAAGTATTTTGCTGAGCAAGCCGCTATAGCATGTCAGTTTTGTTTAAAGCTGTGTATTTTAAAAAAGCTGCAAATGGAGGAGATATAAATGAACGAAAATGATGCTATCAGAAAATCGGTTTTGGAAAGTGTTGAAAATTTACCGCTGTCAAAATTGAATGCAGTGCCAGAAGGCGGAGGATGGAGCATTATGCAGATTCTTGAGCATTTATACTTGATGGAACGGTCTGTAACCAAGTCGTTTGCAGTTTCACTTGCAGGCAATGAGAAAAAGGAAGTTTCCCCTAAACAGATAGAAATGACAACAGACCGTTCAACAAAAGTGGATGCTCCTCCTTTTGTCATTCCTGAGGATGCCGATATTTCTCTGGATGAAATGAAAAAGAAGCTTGAACAATCAAGAATGGAGTTTATTAAAGTGACAGGAACCGCCAGTGAAGAAGATTTGAACCAAAAATCATTCAGGCACCCGCTTTTTGGAGACTTAAGCTTAAAACAATGGACACGGTTTGTCGGCCTTCATGAACAGCGCCATCTTCAGCAAATAGAAGAAACCAAATCAAGAATCTATTAGATTGTTTATAATAGGCTCTTCTCTTAGGGATTGTTGGTTTTTAATGAGTTCTGTGGGTCGATCCTAATGTAAAATCGGGTTGATTGGAGCGTAAGGTGCGCGACTCCTGCTGGCTCACCGCCCGCCACGTGGAAAGCGAGCATCCTGGAACGGGAATCACCCCCTCGTTCCATAGCAGCAAAGTTTTTGAAAACAGCCTTGTAAGAAAAGCCTGGCGATTATTTGGAGAGAAAAATTGAAGGTTTATAAAATATACTAAGAAAATGATTTTTAAATAAATTTTACCAATAAGGTGAAAATAGAGTTATATTAGCCTTTATTTGGCATAGGTAAATTACTTTAGTATAATGTAAATAAAGAAAAATTCACGTTGAAAAAGGAGATCGAAAATATGGAAGAAATCAAGTATTGCCGTGATTCACTGGTGATTAAAACCAGTATGGTGCTTCCCCCTGATACAAATAACATCGGGACAATGTTCGGAGGCAAATTAATGGCTTACATAGATGATGTGGCGGCAATTTCTGCAATGCGCCATGCCAGGAATTCTGTTGTTACAGCATCTACAGATTCCGTGGATTTTATGCATCCTATTCTTGAAGGAAATGCCGTTTGTCTTGAATCCTTTGTCACTTACACAGGAAGGTCTTCCATGGAAATTGTCGTAAAGGTTGTGGCTGAAGATCTGCTTTCTGGAGAACGGAATCTTTGTGCAATGTCGTTTCTAACATTCGTTGCGATTGATAAAGACGGCAAGCCGCAACCTGTTCCAAAAGTTGTTCCGCAGACAGAAATGGAGAAAAGCCTCTATCAGACAGCCAAATCGCGTGCTGAACTGCGAAAAAACAGAAGAAAAGATACCCAGGATATTGCAAGCACGTTTGGCGTGGACCTGCCCTGGTAAACACAAAAAAACCAGCTTCCCCGAAAGCTGGTTTTTTCGTGTTTTTTGCATGTTTAATGTTCAGTGAAACTATTCAAGCTGTCCCTTAATCGTCGTTTGAGAGGATCCCAAAGAAACGAAGGATATTTATGAAGAGATTAATGAAATCCAGATACAGATTCAAAGCCATCAGCGGCACTTCTTCGGCACTTACTCCGTAGTGTTTCATTCTGTTGATATCAAATAAAACATAACCGCTGAATACTAATATTCCAATAAAAGAATAGACCAGCATGGCCATTGAGCTAAGTGGAGAAAAAATATTGAAAATGCCCAGTACCACTAAAGCAAGAAGGGCAGCAAATAAAAATCCGCCGAGAAAAGAAAGGTCACGTTTAGTGGCTGAAGCATAAAGTGCCAATCCTCCAAAAACCGCAGTAGCAGTAACTCCGGCCATTAATACCACATTAGCTCCAGATTCAGCAATATAATAGGCAATAATCGGATAGGTTGTAATGCCAGAGATAAAAGTGAACAGATAAAGGAAAGTATAACCTATGGATTTTTTCTTCCTCATAATAAAGGCGCCGATTAGCATGGCCGCTTCAAGAAGGGCAAGAGGGAGAAACAGCGCCTGCGGAATGTACATCCCCGCTGCCATTCCAATAACGGAAACGGCCAGTGATAATGCAAAAGAGCGTAGCACGGATGGCATATAATTAGGAGCAGTCTGTGTATACATGATTTCACCTCGAAAAAGAATTATATCTATTAAGCTCTGCTCAGCATAGAGCTTTAACAGTACTATTTATTAATACGAAACAAATGCAGATAAGTTTCATTTTTATCATTTTTGGACTAATCTTATTTCAGTATTGAAGGAATAAATTTGTATGGAGGGAAATTAAAATGAGCGAATGCAAAATGAATCATAGTGAAGCAGATATATATCTAAAAATTGAACAGCAGCGAAAATTTTTGCCAGAAGATGTTTTAAACGGGCTTAAGCAGTTTACTGCAATGGAATCTGGCCAGGAACAGCTTAATGAGGTATTTCATTTATTGAAAAAGTATGACCTTTCCTCCAAAGAAGAACAGCAGAAAAGAAATCAATTGTTTTTACAAATATTCAAAGAAACACTGTGAAAGCAGGCCCGGGGTTCCGGGCCTGCTATTTATGTAGAGCTCTTTTCTTATAAATTGTTGTTTTTTAATGAGTTCTGTGAGATGAACCCAGTGTTAAATCAGCCCCCTTGTTCCATAGCAGCAAGTTTACGAAAACAGCCTTATGAAAAATGCACAGAGTTAATCTGAATTTATCCTTTATCTGTTGATTTTTTGGTTTTTTTGAGATGAGAAAAAGGATGGTGAAGTGGCGAGTTGTTATTAGAATCATATTCTGAATATAAGAAAAATAAGAATGGAATTAAAAAAAATTAGAGTTTTTACAAATTAATTGAATTGAAAGATTTATTAAAGTATTGCAATATTTGTAAAAAGTAAGTTAATATATTCCTAGCGGCAACTAAATTTATGTTTATTCAAATAATATTATTTGAAAAAGTGACTGGAAAAAGAAAATAAAAAGATTTTACCGCAATATAATATCTGAATATTTAATTTTATCAGAAAACTGCCGTAACAAGCATTTCGCTGTCGGATCAATTTTGGAATCCTATTTCAATACATTAATTATCTATATATATGGTAATTATATCTATTATATATAGAATATTGATAATTTTCTAATTTTTTTATAAAACTATTGAATATTTATTAAAAATTGTTTACACTCAGATTAATTATCAGAAAATTTATTATTTTATTAAAAAAGTAAAAGTTAGGGGGGACTTCAATGGGAAAACCAATTCTTCAGCTAGAAAACCTAACAACATCGTTCCAAATTGGTGATGATTATCACGCTGCTGTAGACGGAGTTTCATTTACAGTTTATGAAAATGAAATTGTGGCTGTAGTAGGAGAGTCAGGCTGTGGAAAAAGTGCATTGGCACTATCCATAATGAAGCTTCATAATCAAAAACGCACCAAATTTGACGGAGCTATTAAATATAAAGAAACCAATATTATTCCATTGAATGAATCGCACATGAATAAAATCAGGGGGAAGGATCTCGGGATGATTTTCCAGGAGCCGCTTACAGCTCTTAATCCTCTGATGACGATCGGCAAGCAGATAGAGGAGAACCTGGATTTTCATACCGATTTGACGAAGGAGCAGAAGAAAGGAAGGACTCTTGAGCTGCTGGCACAAGTGGGCATTCCCTATCCAGAGCGTACGTATAAACAGTACCCTCATGAGCTTTCCGGCGGGATGAGGCAGCGTGCGATGATTTCCATTGCAATTGCATGCAGCCCGGCCTTGGTTATTGCTGATGAGCCAACAACGGCCCTTGATGTAACCATTCAGGCACAAATTCTGGATTTGCTGAAGTCCATCCAGGAGAAAACACAGATGGGAATCATTCTAATCACACATGATTTAAGCGTTGTTGCTGAAGTTGCAGACAGGATTGTCGTCATGTATGCCGGCCAGGTGGTTGAAACTGGTTCAGTGAATGATATTTTCAATAAGCCCCTTCATCCATATACACGCTCCCTTTTGAACTCTATTCCTTCTGCCACAACGAATAAAGACCGTTTGCATGTGATTGATGGCATTGTTCCATCACTTGCAAATATGGACCGGAAAGGCTGCCGGTTTAAAGAAAGAATTTCATGGATTCCTGATTATGCTCATGAAGAATCTCCTCAGCTGCACGAGGTGGATAAAGATCACTGGGTACGCTGCACTTGCTATAAACATTTTCATTTTCAGGGTGAAGAAGGAGAAGAGATAGCACATGACCTTACTCAAAGTAAATGATTTAAAAGTTCACTTTCCGATAAAAGGGGGCTTTTTCAGGAGAGTTGTTGACTATGTAAGGGCCGTTGATGGTGTATCCTTTGAACTGCAGCAAGGGGAAACATACGGATTGGTCGGTGAATCCGGAAGCGGTAAGTCTACAACAGGCAAAGCAATTGTGAAGCTCGAAAAAGTGACTTCAGGACAAATTCTGTTTGACGGCAAGGATTTGGCAAAGTTGAACCGAAGGGAAATCAAGCCTTTCCGAAAAGATATACAAATGATCTTCCAGGATCCTTACTCTTCTTTGAACCCTAAAAAAAGAGTTCTGGATATAATCGCTGAACCTCTTCGGAATTTTGAGAGAATGTCTCCAGGTGAAGAAAAAAAGGTTGTCCAGAGTTTCCTGGACAAAGTAGGGCTGAATCCGGAATCCATCTATAAATATCCTCATGAATTTTCCGGCGGGCAAAGACAGAGGATTGGGATTGCCCGGTCTTTATCCCTGAAGCCAAAGCTTATTATTGCAGATGAACCTGTTTCTGCGCTGGATGTATCTGTACAGGCCCAAGTGCTGAATTTTCTTCAGGATCTGCAGAAAGAATTTAACTTAACGTATCTTTTTGTCGGCCATGACCTGGGGGTAATCAGGCATATGTGTGACAGGATGGGAGTCATGTACCGCGGCCGTCTGGTAGAAGAAGGAACCAGCCAGGAAATATATGAAAACCCTCAGCATATATACACTCAGAGGCTGATTGCTGCAATTCCTGAAATTCAGCCGGAGGTACGCGAGAAAAGGGCACTTATGAGGCAAACAGTTAATGAAGAATTTAAACGCTCATATTCCTCCTATTTTGATGATAATGGCAGGGCCTATGACTTAAAATCTATTTCCAGCACACATAGAGTGGCATTACCATAGGGGGCGAAGAAGACATGTGGAAGTTTATTTTAAGACGATTATTGATCATGATTCCTCAGCTGTTTATTTTGAGCATTATTATATTCCTAATGGCTAAAGCTATGCCGGGAGATGCCCTGACAGGAAAGCAAATGGATCCGAAGGCAGATGCCAAGAGAATAGAAGAAATCCGAAAGCAAATGGGACTTGATGATCCTGTACCAGTTCAGTATGTTCATTGGATCAAAAATATTTCGCATGGCGACTGGGGAGTATCCTATACGCATAAAACCCCTGTGCTTGATGTCATAGGCGACCGGATATGGAATACAATCTATCTTGGCATCGCTACACTTATACTTACATATCTCATTGCAATTCCGCTTGGCATTCTGAGCGGAAGGCACAATGATTCGTGGGTCGATAAGCTGATTACCGGTTATAACTATATAGGCTATGCAACACCGATATTCATTTTCGCATTAATCGTATTGTTTGTGTTTGGGTTTAAACTAGAATGGTTTCCGACTGGCGGAACGGTGGATCCACAGGCTGTACCTGGAACCTTTGGCTACTTTATGAGCAAAGTGTATCATCTGATTTTGCCGACGCTAAGCGGTGCACTCATTGCTACAGTGACCACTGTACAATATTTAAGAAATGAAATTATTGACACGAAGATTAAGGACTTTGTAAGAACTGCACGTTCAAAAGGGATTCCTAATTCGAAAGTGTACAACCGCCATATTTTAAGAAACTCGCTGCTTCCTATTGCTGCTTTTATGGGATACGAGATTACTGGTATAGTTGTCGGCTCCATTTTCGTAGAATCTATCTTTGGCTATCCTGGTATTGGACAGTTATTTGTTAAGTCGGTTCTGCTGCGTGACTTTAGCGTAGTTAATGCTCTGGTTATCATGACTAGCTTTGCCACACTGCTTGGCACTCTTCTTTCAGACATTATATTAAGTGCGGTTGATCCGCGAATACGCATTGAATAGGAAGAAGGTGAATATACATGGAGATGAAAGTTGAATCAGCAAAACCTGTAATTGTTAAAGAAAAGAGTCCCTCAGGCTTCAGGGTCATACTCAGGGAATTAAAAAGAGACAAGCTTGCTATAGCCTCCATAATCATTCTAGGCCTCATCCTGATTGCTGTATATGGCACTTCTATTGTTATGGATGTTAATAAAATAGTCAAAGTGGATTTCCTGTCCATTTATATGCCTCCGTCTGCTGAGCATTTGCTTGGCACAGATTATGGCGGCAGGGATATCTTTGGACAGCTTATTATAGGTACAAGGAACTCCTTTACAATCAGCCTTTGCATTACGACCATAACAGCTATTGTGGGTCTTGCTGTAGGATTGATTGCAGGCTATTTTGGCGGAATTATTGACGGAATCATTATGAGGGTCATTGATTTTATTATCATCCTTCCGTTTTTAATGCTCGTTATCGTTATCGTAACGATTATCCCAAAATTCAGTATTTTTGCGTTTATCTTAACTATTTCTGCTTTTTACTGGACAGGAAAAGCAAGGCTGATCCGTTCGAAGGTACTGGCAGAAAGGGAATTGGATTATGTTCATGCCTCCCAGACACTTGGCACGCCGAACTGGAAAATTATCCTGTTTCAAATTCTGCCTAACGTCAGTTCTCTTATTATCGTGAACTTTACACTTAATTTAGCTGGCAATATAGGCATTGAATCGGGCCTGACATTCCTGGGCTTCGGTCTTCCGGAAAGCACGCCGAGCCTTGGAACACTGGTGGCATATGCAACAAATCCGGATGTTCTGGAAAATAAATGGTGGATCTGGGTACCTGCATCAGGCATTATATTAGTGCTTATGTTGAGTATAAATTTTATTGGCGAAGCGCTTAAGCGCTCAGCTGATGCAAGACAAAGAAGAGGTTAATTAAAGGGGAGTGAATCACAATGAAATTAAAAACTTACAGTAAAGTATTAAGCGCCATGGCAGTATCTGCACTTCTGCTGTCAGCTTGTTCATCAGGCGGCGATTCAAAGACAAACGGAAAAGAAAATGCAAAAGTCGATACTTCGGCATTCAAAACTAAATCATCCAATACTAAAGCAGATGTTTCAGAAGGTATTTTCAATTATGGACTTGTTTCAGATACCCCTTTTGAAGGGATCTTAAACAGAGCATTTTATGAAGGGCAGCCAGACTGGGAAGTATTGAAATTCTTCGATGAAAGCCTGCTTGGATATGACGATAACTTTATTTATGATCAGTCAGGAGCAGCAACCTATAAGCTATCGAATGATAACAAAACTATTACATTAAAAATCAAGGATAATGTAAAATGGCATAATGGAGATCCTGTAACAGCTGAAGATCTTGAATACGCTTATGAAGTAATCGGCAGCCCGAAATATGCCGGAGCCCGCTATGATACTCAAATGAGCATGGTTGAAGGAATGGCAGCCTATCATGCAGGAAAAGCGAAGAAAATTTCAGGAATAAAAATTACGGATCCTCATACCATTTCCATTACTTTTACGGAGGCTAATGCTTCCATGCTGACAGGTTTATGGGCAACTCCGCTGCCGAAAAAGTACTTAGCAGGAATTCCTGTTGATAAAATTGTTTCTTCTGATCAGATCCGCAAAAAGCCGATTGGATTTGGACCATACAAAGTGAAAAGCATCGTGCAGGGAGAGTCTGTAACATTTGAGGCCAACAATGATTACTGGAAAGGCAAGCCGAAAATGAAGGGCGTTGTCCTCAGGGTGGTAAATCCGCAGATTGCAACTGCTTCTCTTCAAAAAGGCGACCTTGATGCTGTCGGCCAGCTTCCAGTTGAACAGTATGATCAAGCTAAAAAACTTAAAAATGTTGAAATCCTAGGAACGGTAGATTTGGCTTATTCTTACATTGGATTCAAAATGGGCCATTATGATGCGAAAAAAGGCGTCAATGTGATGGATCCTAATAATAAATTCAAGGACAAGCGCCTTCGCCAGGCAATGGGCTTTGCACTTGATAATAAGACGGTTGGGGAGAAATTGTTTAAAGGGCTTCGGTTCCCTGCAACAACGGTTGTGCCTCCTTCCTTCCCGAAATATTATGACAAAGATGTAAAAGGCTTCACATATAACAAAGATAAAGCGAAAAAGCTTCTTGATGAAGCAGGCTACAAGGATACAAACAAGGACGGCTTCCGTGAGGATCCGAATGGCAAGGAATTCAAGCTGAATTTTGCATCTATGAGCGGAAGCGACATTTCCGAGCCATTGGCAAAATTCTATATCCAATCCTGGAAGGATGTTGGCCTGAATGTTCAGCTTCTTGACGGACGCCTTCATGAATTCAACTCTTTCTATGATAAGCTGAAAAAGGATGATCCAAAAGTGGACATCTACTCAGCTGCATGGGGCACCGGCTCGGATCCAGATCCATCAGGAATCTGGGCAAAAGAAGCGCCGTTCAACTATACTCGCTGGGTTAATGATGAAAACGATAAGCTGTTAAAAGAGGGCATCTCGCCAAAAGCATTTGACGAAAGTTACCGTACAGATGTTTATAACAAATGGCAGGAGCTTATCGATGAAGAAGCTCCAGTAATTCCAACATTGTTCCGCTATACTTTAGCTGGCTTTAACAAGCGTGTTAAAGGTGCTAAAATGCTCGGCGGCGAAGTGGATGACTGGTATGATGTATCTGTAACTTCTGAATCACCGGAAAAATAATAGTTCCATAAAAGGGCGGCAGGTTATCTAACCTGGCCGCCTTTTTCCTTGTAAAGTAATCATTTTAGTCATAAGCGGTTTAGCCAGCAGGGAGAGCTTATTCATAAGGATTGTAAACGTTTCATTTTGGTAAATAGCGGATATATATAGATAAATGTTCCTTGAAGGAGTAGATATAAATGGAAATCATTAATCCGAATGAGACAAAGAGAGAGCTTGAAAGGATGTTTACCGAAGGCCTTGGCAGAACTCTTTCCCCTTATGAACATGAAATCCTGGCTGATATAGTGGCCTATCCAGATGAAAAGAGAATTTCTTTTTTGGAAATGATGAAAGAACTGCTTAATAAGCATGCCAGAATCAGCTGATCTGAAGTGATCCTAAAAAGGAGTAAAAAAACATGAGTTATGGAGAATGGTATCAAAAGCGAAACCCTATATACACTAAATGGAAGCATCGTTGGAGCAGTAAAGCGAACCTGGAAAACGGCTTGCTTTATGCAATACCTTCCGCTATCATGATTGCTCTTCCTTTTATGGTTTATCTTTTTTAGCAGACAGTGAAGAGAGCTCCATCCTCAGGCGAGGATGGAGCCTTTTTAGGTTCAAAAGCATCTCAGTTATTATTTTCGCTTAGCATTATGATTCTTGCCTTAAATAAGAAGGGAGCATGATTTTTCTCTTTTTAAAAATTGAAAAAGAGATATATAATAGAAATATTCAAAGTATTAGGGGGAGATTAAGCTGACCGGGCTAATTAATGAAAAAGATATTGTTTCATACATAAAAGATTTAGTTGAAATTCCAAGTCCATCCGGGTATACGGAAGCTGCCATTTCACATGTTGCTTCATTCATGCAAGAAAAGGGCATACCCGCACAGATTACGAATAAGGGTGCCTTGCTTGCGAGCATTAAAGGGCAAGATGACAGCAAGCACAGACTTTTAACAGCCCACGTAGATACGCTGGGTGCCATGGTTAAAGAAATTAAAGGAAATGGCCGTTTAAGGCTGACTATGATCGGCGGTTTCCGCTGGAATTCAGTGGAAGGAGAGTACTGCAGCATCCATACAGCAGACGGCAGGATTTTCACTGGAACTATACTGATTGATCAGACATCGGTTCATGTTTATAAAAATGCTGGAGATGCAAAAAGGGATGATAAGACCATTGAAGTCCGGATTGATGCAAATGTCAAAACCAAGGATGAAACAGAGAAACTTGGGATATCTGTAGGAGATTTTGTTTCCTTTGATCCCCGTGTTGAAGAAACGGATCATGGCTTTTTGAAATCCAGGCACTTAGATGATAAAGCTAGTGTCGGCATCCTGATGCATTTAATAGATGTAATTAATAAAGAAGGAGCCGCATTGCCGTATACCACACATTTCTTAATTTCTAATAATGAAGAAATCGGCTATGGAGGAAACTCGAATATCCCTGGTGAGACAATAGAATACCTTGCGGTAGACATGGGGGCAATCGGAGAAGGGCAAACCACCGATGAGTACAGCGTTTCAATCTGTGCCAAGGATTCGTCTGGTCCTTACAATTATAGATTGAGGCAGCATTTAGTTTCACTTGCAAAAGCGAATGAAGTGGATTACAGAGTGGATATTTATCCTTATTATGGATCAGATGCCTCAGCTGCCATTAGTGCGGGCCATGATGTTGTCCATGGCCTTATCGGACCTGGCATTGATGCCTCCCACGCGTTTGAAAGAACACATATTAAAGCATTAATCCATACTGCAGGGCTGCTTTACCATTATTTGCATTCCCCGCTTGCGTAACTCCATAGCAAAAGCGGCCCCTTTTCAGGGTGCCGCTTTTGTTTTGACTATTAATGCTTTGGTTTATCAGTATCTCTTTGGGGATCGATATCCTGCCCGTTTTCCTTTTTCTTTTCCTGTTCTATTGAATCATTATCTTTTTTCTTATTTTCTTCCATAAAACATCCTCCTTAAAATTATCCTGGCTGTTATAATTCAAGCTTTTTTGGGCCTTCGCCTTTGTTGTTCATAAGCAGAATGCTGTCTGGAATAATTTCAAGTATTACATAATTTGGATCTTCCGGACCGTCAAACCATGGTTTGAGATGGTCATTCCACATTTGCTTTTTCAATTCAGGAGAATCCTTTACTTGGGAAGTGCCGCTGACTTCAACATACGAATCCCCAAAACCTTCACCATCATATCCAAGCAAAACATGCACATACGGGTTGCTTTCAATTTCATTCACTTTTTCTGTTTCACCGTTTGTAGCGGTATAAAGAGTAGTGCCGTCATTAAAAAACGTCATATATCTCGCGTGAGGCCGGTCATTTTGTATAGAAGATAGTACTCCAACTTTATTTTCTTCAAGAATTTTTAAGATTTTCTCCTTTAATTCCTGCTGATCCATTTTACCACTCCTCTTTAGTAACATAGTGTTACTTTTCCTCTAAAAGAAAAAGTCTAAACCTTCTTTTATTATGGCTGTTTTCGTAAACTTTACTGCTAGGGAACAAGACGGCTGATTTCCGCTCCAATTTAACAAGGGATCGGCTCAGAGAACTCATTGAGAAATAAAAATCTTTAAGAAAAGCGCCTTTATTATTAACCAGCTAGTTTTCAGCGCACTTCATAATCTTTCGGACACAGATTAATCAGCGCTACAAGTACCCCCAAAGTTGGGGAAATGACATTTGCTGATGCAAAAATAATTTTATATGAATGAAAGCCTGACAATTTTTGCATACTACAAAGTATGCATTTTTAATCTTGTGTCTTTTGCTGAAAAGGCAATCCAGGATTTCTAACAATTCCAAAAGCAAAGGTGAGCAATCAAAAATGAATGTTGGAGAATTACTAATTATCGGCGGGGCCGAAGAAAAATGTTCTGACGCAGAAATTTTAACAAAATTCATTGAATTAGCTGGTGGAAAAGATGGCAAAGTAGGCATCCTGCCAACAGCAAGCAAAATTCCAGTAGAGGTTAGTGAAGAATACATTAAAACCTTTAAAAAATTAGGAGCCGAAAAAATAGAAGTTATTCACGTGGAATCCAGGGAACAAGCAGAGGATAAAATGATTGCCGATCTAATTTCGTCTATGTCAGCCGTTTTTATTTCCGGGGGCGACCAAAGCCGTTTAACTGACTTGATTGGAGGAACAAAACTTCATCAATCTCTAACAGACAACTGGAGAAGGGGCATGGTGCTTGCCGGGACATCAGCAGGGGCCAGCATTATGGCAAAACAAATGATTCTCTCTGCGGATATGAAATTAACAGACAATAAATTGAAGGTAAAGCTTGGGGAAGGGTTCGGTTTCCTGGACACCATTCTCATTGATCAGCATTTTTCTCAAAGAGGGAGATTTGACCGTTTATTAAGTGCTATTGCCCAAAACAAAGATACCATAGGGATTGGCATCGATGAAAACACGGCCATTTTAATTGATAAAGAAAAATTTGAAGTATTCGGCCAGCATCAGGTACTGGTGATGGATGGAATTAACAGTGATTTTATAGACGTCAATATCTCTGAAAACGGCAGCGAAGAACTGACCGTTTCTCAATTTCAAGTAACTGCGTTAACAAAGGGATTTCAATTCGATTTGATAAAAAGAAAGCTAATACACCAAAAGGGGATAAAAGAATGAAGATCAACTGTGTAAAATACTTGAAGGGGCCAAATTATTTTACCTATTCACCTTCAATTTTCATCGAATGTGATATTGAAGAGCTGGAATACCGGCCTTCTGATTCTATCCCTGGTTTTACAGAAACCCTGCTGAAGCTGCTTCCGGGCCTGAAGAAGCACACTTGCTCTCCGGGATACGAAGGAGGGTTTGCAGAGAGGCTTGCAAAAGGCACATGGATGGGGCATATTCTTGAACACATGGCTATTGAAATACAGGTTTCTGCAGGCATTGATGTTAAAAGAGGCAAAACACTGACAGGGGACCAACCTGGCATTTACTATATTACTTATAGCTATAAGGAAGAGAAATCAGGATTATTTGCCTTTGAAGCAGCCGTTGAAATCATTAAAAGCATACTTGCGAATGAAAAAAATATCCCGGTTAATGGCTATATAGAAAAGACAGCAGCCCTTTTTTATAAAAATAAGCTTGGGCCGAGTACAGAGGCAATCTACGAAGCAGCACTTGCTGCTAAAATACCCGTTCAGAGAGTCGGCACGGAAAGTATGCTTAGATTGGGCACAGGCTCCAAGCAGAAATTCATGCAAGCCACCATTAGCAGCCAAACCTCAAACATAGCAGTTGAAACTTCCTGCAATAAGCAGCTGACAAAAGAAACCATAAAGGCATGCGGGATTCCAGTTCCGCACGGAGAAGTTGTCGCTTCTATGAGCGAAATATTTCATACTGCAGACAGACTTGGTTTTCCTTTGGTCATCAAGCCTTTAAATGGAAGACAGGGGCAGGGAGTCATTACAAATATAAAAAATAAGGATGAACTTTTTAATGTGGTGAACTGCCTGGACAAGCATGAAGATACCTATATTTTAGAACGATATTTTGAAGGCAATGATTATCGTCTGCTGGTTGTTGATGATAAGCTTGCTGCTGCCAGCATGCGTACGGCTCCATTTATCATCGGCAATGGAAAAGACTCCATCCGCAATTTAATTGAGGAAGAAAACCTGAACCCGCTTAGAGGAGATGGACATGAAAAACCTATGTCAAAAATCCCGCTTAATCATTCGGTCTCCTGTTATCTTGAGAAATTCGATTTGACAGTGGAAAGCATACCGGAAAAGGGCAAGATCATTGCAGTTGCAGGAAATGCCAATCTTTCTACAGGGGGGAGAGCGAGTGATGTCACCGAGCAGGTGCACCCTTCAATAGCTAAAATGGCTATATCTGCAGCGAAAGCTATCGGTCTTGACATAGCCGGAATTGATTTAATTTGCAAGGACATCTCTAAACCGGTGAATATAAACGAAATGGCAATTATTGAAATCAATGCAGCACCTGGAATACGGATGCATCTATATCCCTCTGAGGGGAAAATGAGGGACGTTGGCAAAACAATCGTTGACTATCTGTTTTCAGACAGAAGGGAAGCTGCCATTCCCATTATCTCAATAACGGGAACAAATGGAAAAACGACTACCGCCCGCCTCGTCCATCACTTTCTTTCCAAAGAAGGCATAGCAGTGGGAATGGCCAATTCTGATGGCGTTTTTATCGGTCAGCAGTGCCTTCATCAAGGAGATTGCAGCGGACCTATCAGTGCAAGACAGGTTCTTAATCATCCCATGGCCGATTTTGCAGTCCTTGAAACAGCAAGAGGAGGCATACTTCGTGAAGGGCTGGCTTTTAGGGATTGTGAAGTAGGGATTGTGACCAATGTGGCAGAAGATCATTTAGGGAGCGACGCAATAGATACATTTGAACAGCTCGTAAAGCTTAAAAGGCTTATTCCTGAGGTAGTCCATGAAGAAGGCTACTGTATATTAAATGCTGATGATGAACAGGTTGCAACAATGGCTCCATACTCCAAAGGAGAAGTCATTTATACTTCGATTCAGGAGCATAGCCGCTATATTCAAAACGCCATCAAAAACGGAAAAAAAGCCTGGTTCTTAAATCATGACTCCTGGGTGGTTTATCATGATGGCAACGAATTAAACATGTTCCTGGATTGCCGGGATATTCCAATAACAATCAATGGTTCGGCCAAGCACAATATTTCTAATGTTCTGCAGGCGCTTGCAGCAGCTCATTCGCAAGGGATTTCTTTGGAGGAATTAAGAAAAAAGGCTAAATCGTTTATTCCTGATTCTGTCTTATCCAAAGGGAGATTTAATTATCAGGAAATCAGAGGCAGGAAAGTTCTTGTGGATTATGCCCATAATACCGCAGGGTTAAAAGCCATTTTTGATACGATTGCCGTATTTGATAAAAAGCGTGTCATATCAGTAATTGCGGGGCCTGGAGACAGGAAAGATGAAGATTTGAAAAAAATGGCAAAAATCACAGCGGATCATTCGGATATTTTTATCATTAAAGAAGATGATGACCTGAGAGGAAGAAAGCCTTTTGAAGTGGCGTCAATCCTAAAGGAAACTGCCCTGGAATGCAGTATGGATGAAAATCAGACTCTCATTGTCCCGAAAGAGCTTGAGGCATTCAAGAAAGCCTGGGAGATATCGGTGCCAGGTGATCTGCTTTTGTTATTTTACACAGATTTCGCGTATGTGAAGGAGTTTTTGCAAGGAACCATGAAACAATCATCGTATAAGCGGTAAGGAAAAGGTCCGGCGTGTTAGCCGGACCTTTTTGTGAATATTTTATTAGTTTTTGTCTATAGAAGTTTGTTTGCCAGGCTGCGGCAATTCATCTTTTTTGTAGATGCGTTTCAAGACCATGGTCTGGATAATCAGGAATAGTCCTCCTACTGACCAGTATAACGGCAATGCCGCTGGTGCAGTAAATGAAACAAACAATATCATTACTGGTGAAAGAAGGCCCATGAATTTCATGGTATTTTGCTGTTCCGCTGGCATCTGCTGCAGGGAAACACGGAATTGCAGGTAATAGATGATGCCGGCAATAATTGCCATGATATGGCTGGCCTGCCCAAGATTGTACCAAAGGAAGTTATGTGTCGCTATCTCATGTGACCCTTTAATTGCATAATAGAATCCCATAAGTATTGGCATTTGAATCAAAATCGGCAAACAGCCCATGTTCAGCGGATTAACGCCATGCTTTTGATAAAGCCCCATCATTTCCTGCTGAAGCTCCTTTTGTTTCGCGGGATCTTTTGTTTCTTTGATTTTCTTTTGGATGGCATCCATTTCTGGCTTTAAAAGGGCCATTTTCCCCTTCATTTGATTCTGCGTTTTATATTGTTTCATTGTAAGCGGCATTAATACCAGCCTGATGATAAAAGTCATCATGATAATGCTGATTCCGAAATTTCCATGAAAAAGACTGGCGTTGAATTCAAGCATTTTAGTCATCGGATTAACAAGCAGATTATGAAAAACTCCGCTTCCCCCAGAAGTTGCCTGGCACCCTGATAAAGCAAATAATAATGTTAATGCAGTTAAAGCAAGTACTATTTTTTTCAATTTCTTTCCTCCTCAAATTGTTTTACATTCATTTCAAGAGAGAAGGAAAGCTGGGTCCATCTGAATCATCAGGAGATTCTTTTCTTCTTACATAAGTGAAAAAGCGCTGCAGGCCCAGCCTGTTAAACTGGAAAGAAACAAGATTTGCCTGCTTCCACTGCTGTGTACGAAGAAGATAATCATACTTTTTAAAAGAAACCGAGTCCTTTTTATTGATAATATATACAGCCGCAAAAGGGAGCAGGAAGGTTAGCATATAGCCAGCCCACATTGCGCTGCGAAGGGTATTATAGTCTATTTCAAGCATTAATTCCCACATAGGAAACCCTCATTTATTGTATAATGTCGTATCAATAAGCTGTAAGGCAGCATGTTTGATGGTGTACGTTCTGCCTGATTCATTTTTCCATGAATCATATTTACCACTATAACAGTTTTTGTCCCGAAAATAAAAAAAAATTAATGGAATTCTGCAGCCTGTCCTAATAGTAGTATATGATTTCCAGAGATACTGTAAAACATGTTTTCGGGGGTGTGAATTTCATATTGGCTTTATTTATCCAAATGGATGTGTGGGCATGCATCTATATAAATCAATCTTCATAGTTATATTTAAAGCTGATATTTGGAGTGTGATGCCCATGAACGGTTATAACCCGCAGCACCCATGGTACTATGGCCAGTATTTAAAAAAAGAACCCTACAGTACTTTTCAAGAAAGATTTCCTCCATCTGGATTTCCGCAATTTCCCCCGCCTGGATCTATCTTTCCCCCAGGCCACTCTCAGAATCCTTCGGGGCCACAGCATCCTCCGCAAACGGGAGGAGGGGAGGGAGGAAGCCCGCCTCTAGGGCCGCCTCCGGTCCATATACCATATGAAGCCCAGAGCCCCCAAGTGAAGGCAGTAGATCCCGGATCGCTTCGCGGCTGTTTATATAGATATACGTATATATGGCTTCGAGGCGGGCGCTCCTTCTGGTACTACCCGACATACATTGGAAGCAGTTCTGTAGCGGGTTACCGGTGGAAACCTAATTCGAGACAATGGACCTATTATGGAATAGATGCGAAAGAAATCCGTTCCTTTAAATGTTCCTGACAGCCGTTTAAAAACAGATCATCAGTGTTTTTTAATTTTACTGATTAACAACATAATGGATATCACCATATAAAAACAGCTGCAGGCTTTATCTGGCAGCTGTTTTTATATGCATGGAAAATTACTGCGGGTTTTTTTAAAAGTAATCGGGAAAATCTGTTGTTATGCCGTTAATACCAAGACGGCTGAATTTTTTGATATACCTTTTTCTATTGACTGTCCAGGTAAATACAAACATATTATGACTTCTTATGCGCTTAATAAGCTTTTTATTGATCATTAGCCATTTAGGATTCACAAAGCTCGCAAATTCGGATATTTCAGCTAAGGTTTTTTCTGGAATTCCTCGTGGCGTATATTTAAAAAGAACTCCCGCCTGTATGTCCGGCAATAGCTGATGTACTTTTTTCATGGAATCAATGCTAAAAGAATGAATCATGATTTTGGGGCTTCTTTGTACATTGCGCATGATAAGTTCTTCTGCAAGCTTGTTTTCAATGCCTTCATGCATGCCGGGGTGTTTTATTTCAATGAGCAATCCGGCATGGTGCAAATATTTGTCTAATACCTCCGCAAGGGTTGGTATTCTTTCATGTTTAAAAGCAGGGTCAAACCAGCTTCCTGCATCAAAACCTTTTAATTCCTGAGCAGAAAAATCGCTGACTTTTCCTTCATGTTCAGTTGTCCGTTTCAGTGTGTAGTCGTGGCAGACGATTATGGTTCCATCTTTGCTGAGCTGAATATCAATTTCAATGAAATCAGCACCCATTTGTACAGCTCTGTCAAAAGCGGATATTGTATTTTCAGGGCAATAACCGGATGCTCCCCTGTGCCCTATTTTTAGAGGGCGGTTTTTGTTCTGAATGCGGCTGCCATTCTTGATCTTGCAAAGCAGTCCAAAAAAGAGCGCAATACCGACAGCTCCAGTTATAATCCAGTCCATCATAATCCCTCGTTTGTGTATGGATGAAAAACATTTTTCCTGTATTCGTTTGCCGGAATATACCAGCTATAAAATCTAAGCTAAAGAAGGGGACAGCCGCCAATTTGATTATCTGAACATAAAGAGTGAAGTAACCCGCTGATGGAAGTGTCACTTTATCATAGTAGATACAATTTGATAAATCAAATTCATCATTATTTATACTTCATGCTGCTTTTCCTCCATTTAAGTATATATAAAGTTTGAAAGGAGGTGAGATGATGGCAAATGGAGTCCTTTACTCGAGCACACTTAAATTAAGCTTTGACACAGGCATGAATGAAAAGGGAGAAGCTGTGCTGAAAAGAAAATCGTATACAAATATCAAAACCCAGTCGGCAGCTGCTGAGCTGTTTTCAGCTGCAAAACTGATAGCCAGCCTGCAGGTTTATCCGCTTCAGGAGGTTGTCCGTGAAGATGCTGCAAGTCTGCATGAATAAAATAATAGGAGGGATATTAAATGGCTAAAACTCTCGAATTGCTGTTTGCCACTCTGCAGGGCAAAACGGCTGTGCTTTCCATCGATGACCCGAAAGAGCCTGTTGATTTGGCTAAGGTCAAGCAAGCAATGGATCAAATTATTACATTAAATGTTTTTACTTCACGCACAGGAGATTACATCAGCAAAAAAGGAGCCCGTGTAGTAGAGCGAAACGTTGATGATTATGAAATGAATTAAAAATTCCCATAAGCTGCTTCCATAATTGCAGCAGCAGCGGGTGTTAATTTTTTGCAGGGAAGTGTGGTGTTTAAAAAATGGATCAGCTTCTTCCATTTGTAAGCGATGTAGGATTTCCTATTATCGTAACCCTGTATTTGCTTCATAGAATTGAAGCAAAACTGGATATGGTGAATGAAACCCTCATTGCTCTGCCAGATCGATTGAAAGATGGAATCCATAAGAAAGCAGGCTGACATAAGAAAGGCATGATGAGCTGTGCTCATCATGCCTTTCTTATATTATTAGTATAAAAATTACACAAGAATTAATGTTACATCGATATTGTTTCGTGTCGCTTTTGAATATGGACAAACTTCATGCGCTTTTTCCATGAAGGATTTAGCTTCTTCCCGCTCAAGATCGGGAAGTGATACATCCAGTCTTACCGCAAGCTTAAAGCCTCCGTCTGCTTCATCTTTGCCGATAGTTACATTTGCTGTAACGGATGAATCAGTTTTTTTTCGTGCTTTGCTGAGTACAAGGTTAAGGGCGCTTCCAAAGCAAGCGGAATATCCCGCAGCAAAAAGCTGTTCAGGATTAGTTGCATTTTCTCCGGATCCGCCCATTTCTTTAGGGGTTCTTACATCAAAGTCAAGAATGCCATCCTCTGATTTAACATGGCCATCTCTTCCTCCTTCAGTTGTTACAGCCGCTGTGTATAGTGGTTTCATACTGAACATCTCCTTTTTTGGTTTACGTATAATTTAATAATTCCCCGCACAGAATTTCTTAAACAGAATTATGTGCAGATGCTATATTTTTTTGTGAAATGAGGTGTGGAGTATAGAAGCTTTTTCGATTAAATTAAAAAAGCAGATTAATAGGGGAGCAGCTGCTGGAAGAAAAAAATGAAGAGGATGCTGCTTGCAGGAGCTGCATCCTCTTAGGTTTAATTCCCTAAATTATAATTTCACGACGTTTTTAGCTTGAGGTCCGCGGTTGCCTTCTTCAATTTCGAATTCAACTTCCTGGCCTTCATCAAGGCTCTTGAAGCCTTCACCCTGGATAGCAGAAAAATGTACAAATACATCGTCTCCGCCTGGAACTTCAATAAATCCAAAACCTTTTTCACTGTTAAACCATTTTACTTTACCTGTTACCATTGAAAAATCCTCCTAAAAATAAACAAAAATTAATATGCAATTCCAGCTTCCCATTTGTGAATGTGAAGTGGAAATTCACACATTATCAAACACCCGCTAAGTAAGGATGCAGATGTTTGATAATGTATGAATTTAAGGAATTTCTGGAAGAACATCAGTTAATAAAATTATAATTCAATATTTGAAAAATAACAACAAATGTGACGGTGAAAACTCATTCCATATAATCTCCAGTTTTTAATGGAATATACATCTGTAAATAACACTGCAAATTTCTTTGCTGTTTCCACTGCACTTTACACAGGAATAGCGCAAGCAGCTTCCATGTAAGTCTTAAAATCAACAAGGTATAATAAGCAAGCCAAAAAGATATAAGTTGGCTTTGTCGTTTTTTTACCCGCATCGATTAAATTTAAACCCTATAATTTGAAATTTTATTTAAAGGTTTATTTTTTATTTAATAGGAGAAACTCTTCGGAAAAGGAGGCTCTATTGAAATGTTGAAACTTAATAAATTTATACCTTTTCTTGTACTATGCATGGTCTTGATGGCTGGCTTCGGGGCGGGAGGGAAAAATGATGCTTTGCACCCTGTCCGGGAGCCGAGTGTGAAGGCAGCACAAAAAGACAGCGTGAATGATTCAGACGTACATACAGCAAAAGAACTAAAATCCGGATCTGTGAAGGTTTTGTCTCTAATTGAGAGCATGATAAAAAAAATGAAGCTGTCAAGCGATGCGGAAATCAATAGTATGGGCGCTGAAGCAGAAAGAAAATGGGACAAGATAGAGAAGCTGGTAGAGAAAAAATATCCGCAGGATTATAAAAACATTGAACAAAGTCTGTATCCTTTAATTGCAGAAGCGAAAAAGAAAAAACCTGACAGACAGAAGCTTGGTGAGTTTTCCGAGGAAACTAGAGAAAAACTGATTTTGTTTCAGTCTCATCTGAATCAGCCTTAACCATTCACAATTCTTCTCTTCACATTATCATAATGTTTCTTTTTTAGTCTTACGGGTAAATGAAGAGTAAGAAAGGGTGATAAAGCATGGCAAAAGGAATTTTTAAAAAAATGATCATTGCAGCGGCACCGCTTATAATCAGCCAGGCAGGCAAGTATTTAAGGAACAGGAAAAGAGTAAAAAACATGCAGCAGGCAAATATGGTAAAATAAAAGGCGCTTACTGAGCGTCTTTTTATTTTGCCCAAAAACCGGCTGCAGCGGCATTCAGTTTGAGAGGTAAACGAACTGAGATACATGTTTCTGCATATAATGGCAGGCAATGAATGATACTTGGCAAGGTTTACATTTTGATGGGCATGTAGCCAAGGAATAAGCAATTATGATATATTTTTTTATGTGTATAAAAATTTGCATCAGCAGGCTACATATAAGGATGCTAACAGGATTTGGGATGTTATGCATTTTTTGAAAAAGAGAAGGAAAGGTTGCATTCCAATGTAAAGGAATATTAGGCCCATAGAGGGCATTACAAATAAAATAGGCAAATTGAACGAGGAAAGGATTATGATACATGACTACTTTAAAAGATGAGGTTCAGTCAAGGCGGACCTTTGCCATCATTTCTCACCCTGATGCCGGTAAAACGACACTGACTGAGAAATTGCTGTTATTTGGCGGTGCAATCCGTGATGCTGGAACAGTAAAGGCAAGAAAAACAGGAAAATATGCGACAAGTGACTGGATGGAAATTGAGAAACAGCGCGGAATTTCGGTAACATCCTCCGTTATGCAATTTGACTATGATGATTTCCGGGTCAATATTCTTGATACCCCTGGCCACCAGGACTTCAGTGAAGATACGTACCGTACTCTTATGGCAGTGGATAGTGCGGTTATGATTATCGATTCGGCAAAGGGTATTGAAGATCAGACAATTAAATTATTCAAGGTTTGCCGGATGAGGGGCATCCCCATTTTCACGTTTATCAATAAAATGGACCGCCAGGGTAAAACACCGCTTGAATTGCTTTCTGAGCTTGAGGAAGTACTTGGAATAGAATCTTATCCGATGAATTGGCCGATCGGGATGGGTAAAGATTTTGTAGGAATTTATGACCGGTTCAATAATAGAATTGAACAATTTAAGACAGAAGGGGAAGACCGCTTTCTGCCGCTGAATGAGGATGGAGAGCTGGCAGGCGGCCATGCTTTGAAAGATTCTCCTTTATATGAACAGACACTGGAGGAAATTATGCTTCTTACTGAAGCAGGAAACCAGTTTTCTGAAGAAAGCATCGCAAGCGGCAAGCTTAGCCCTGTGTTTTTCGGAAGTGCGCTGACAGCTTTTGGGGTACAGACATTTTTAGATGCTTACCTTCAATTTGCCCCGGCGCCTCAGCCCCGTACATCATCAGCCGGAGAAGTAAACCCAGTTGGCAATGAGTTTTCCGGTTTTATTTTTAAGATTCAGGCGAATATGAATCCTAAACACCGTGATAGGATTGCCTTTTTGAGGATTTGTTCAGGTAAATTCGAAAGAGGGATGAGTGTCTTTTTAAGCCGGACGGGCAAACCAATCAATTTGTCTTCATCTACCCAATTCCTGGCAGATGACAGAAATACGGTAAATGAAGCAGTTGGCGGCGATATTATCGGTTTATATGATACAGGTAACTATCAAATTGGCGATACAATCACGACAAGCAAGGATATGTATCAGTTTGAGAGGCTCCCGCAATTTACACCAGAGCTGTTTGTGCGGGTTACAGCCAAAAATGTCATGAAGCAAAAGCATTTCCACAAGGGAATTAACCAGCTTGTACAGGAAGGGGCCATTCAGCTGTTCAAGACAGTAAGAATGGAGGAATATCTTTTAGGTGCAGTCGGGCAGCTTCAATTCGAGGTTTTTGAGCACAGGATGAAAAATGAATATAATGTTGAAGTGATTATGGAGAGAATGGGCAGTAAAATCACACGCTGGGCAGAGGATGAAAAATTAGATGAAAATCTTCACAGCTCAAGAAGCGTACTTGTGAAAGATCGTTATGGCAAATATGCATTTTTATTTGAAAATGAGTTTGCTCTTCGATGGTTCAATGATAAAAATCCGGATGTAAAGCTATTTAATCCGATGGATCTTAAATAAGGCCAAAACAAAACCGCACAGACAAGGTGGTTATCCCCAAAAGTTAGAGTTTTATTATGCAGCTGATTGGCTGGATTGAGTTCGGTAATTGACTGGACTCAATCCAGCTAATTTTGTTTTAGATCGTTCATTGTTATACCAGTGGATATATTCTTCTATTCGACTTTTTAATTCTTCATAACCTACTAGTTTTTCCCCATAATCCATTTCTTGCTTTAAAATGCCAAAGAAATTCTCCATCGAAGCGTTGTCTGCACAGGTTGCTTTACGTGACATGTTTTGAAATATTTTATTTTCTTTTAACGTCCTGACCCAGTGGTTGTGCTGATAATGCCAGCCTTGATCGGAATGGATAATGGTGCGATAGGTCGCATGATTCTTTAGTACCTCTAATGTTTCTTTCAAAGGTTTCATGACAAGATCTAACGTTGGTCGTTTCCTCATTTCAAACTCAACAATTTCTCCGTTATAAAGGCCAAGAATCGGGTTTAAATATAATTTCTCTCCGCCTGGACATTTGAATTCGGTAATGTCGGTTACTAATTTTTGTAGAGGAATAGATGTGCTAAAAAGGCGTGATCATTGATTTTTCGCTACCTTTCCAATCGTCCCCTTATAGGAATTATAGGTGAGAGATTTTCGCATGAATTTCACACATTTTAATCCTAGCTCCCGCATAATACGATAGACTTTTTTATGATTGATAAGATGTTCTAATTTCTTTAATTCCTCCGTTATACGTATATAACCGTAGCGTTCATAAAATTTTTAAAATAGGTGTGCAATGAGTTCTTTTAATTTGGTATCCGGGTCATATTTGTTAAAATTTTTCACATGATAGTGATAAGTTGCTTCCGGTATTCCCATAACAAAGAGAATATCTTTTAATCGAAATCCTCCTAAGTTCGAATGCCATCTTGGTTTGTGCTTTTCGTGAAAGGCGTTCGGATTCTCGCGAAAAGCTCTCAGCTTTTTTAGATACGCATTCTCCAGTCTTAGTAGTTCATTCTCACGTTCTAACTCTTCTTCTCGTGTTCCCTTTTTTTCTTCCTTTTTCTTCTGATTATTGGGTTTCTTAGACATAGAAGGCCGCCCCTTTGATTTTAGTTTCATGCCTTCTACTCCCTGTTCTTGAAATGTTTTCATCCAGCGTTTAGTCAAGGAAGGGTTGTTCAAATTTAATTGTTTATTTTAAATTCTTCACTAAATTTAGTAATTTAGCCATAAAAACACCCCTGATAGTTAGATTTTTTACTCTAACTTTCGGGGGTCGGTACCCTTGCGGCAAAAAAGCTCTTTTCATCAACCTTTATTTAGGCAGTATTCAGCCAGTAGCAGGCTTGATGATTCGGCAAAGATTATCTTCCTGTGAGAAAATGGAAGAATGAATCTTTTTAAAGTCCTGTCTTTGCGTTACAATGATAAATGAAGGAATATTCATAATCTTATTCTAAATAAAGGGGCACACAGAAGAATATGTTAATCATTATTGTGCTGATTATATTATCCTATCTTTTCGGCAGTATAAACGGCGCCTATTATGTGACGAAGCTTGCCTCCGGAAAAGATATCCGCCAGCTTGGAAGCGGAAATGCCGGTGCAAGAAATGCTGGCAGGCAGCTTGGCAAGTTTGGCTTTTTAGCTGCATTGCTGATTGATGCAGGAAAAACCCTTGTCATGCTTACCATTGCCAGTTCAGCATCACATGACGGGCCATTTGTAAATATCCTGTGTGCTGCTTTTCTATTATTAGGCCATATCTGGCCGGCTCAGCTTCGTTTTCATGGAGGAAAGGGTGTTGCTGTTTTGCTGGCATCGGTACTTTTTCTGGTGCCTGCAGCCATTCCCGTTATAGGTGTTTTGATGGCAGTCTGCTACTTGCTGCTGAAAAAATTCACCGTTCCAGGTTTGGTTTCCCTGCTGAGCATTCCAGTTACATCTTATATAACAGGAAAACCCATATCATATACCATAGGGCTGCTTATCCTAACTATTTTCGTAATAGCAGCGCATATACTGAAGCTTCATCAAATAACCCCAGCTACTACATAAGGAGTGACCAATATGAAATCTTCTTCGTTCATCTACAAAATTGCATCCGAACAGGATGAATTTGAGCAAATTAACGAAATGAACTATCAAACTTTCGTTGAAGAAATTCCCCAGCATCAAAGGAACGGGCAATCCAGTCTCGTTGACCGTTTTCATAAAGAAAATACCTATGTGATAGCCAAACACGGAAATATGGTTATCGGAATGATCGCCATCAGGGCAAATCGGCCATTCTCCCTTGATGAAAAACTTGGGAATCTTGATGAATATTTACCTCAAGGATCGAAGCCGTGTGAAGTTAGGCTGCTTTCAGTCAAGAATGAATACCGTAAAAGCTATGTGTTTTATAAAATGACAGATTTACTGGTATCTCATTGTCTTGAGAACCAATATAATATGGCACTTATCTCCGGTGTGGAAAAGCAGATTCCGCTGTATAAACGAATGGGCTTTGTTGCTTTTGGAAGCATGACGGGAACAGGAGACGCCAAATTCCAGCCCATGTATCTCACTAAGGAAAAATTTGAAAACTCCACCAAAGCCTATAAACGGATGATGGAGCGGAAACAGCAGGAAACAAGACAGTACAGCTTCCTCCCAGGTCCTGTTCCAGTTGGGGAGGAAATAAAGAAAGCCTTCTCCATGCCTGCTGTTTCCCACCGGGCAAACAGCTTTCACAGTGACCTCCAGGAAGTGAAGGATCTGCTGGGCAATTTTTTTCAAGCAAATTTTGCAGAAATTACAGTGGGGACAGGTACACTCGCTAATGATCTTGTGGCTGCCCAGATTTCTTCTCTGAACAAGAAAGGGCTTATCTTGTCTAATGGAGAATTTGGCTGCAGGCTCAAAGACCATGCTATGAGATTTCAATTGAATTTCGATTATCTGGAAAAAGAGTGGAACATGCCGATTTCCCATGAAGAAATTAGCGATTTTTTGCAAACTAATCCAGATATCGGCTGGCTATGGACAGTCCATTGTGAAACATCTACAGGTTATTTGTATGATTTAGAAGCCATCCAGAAGATCTGCGATGCATACGGTGTAGAGCTATGTGTGGATGCCTGCAGCTCTCTTGGGACGGTACCTGTCAATCTATCGAAGTGTTATCTGGCTTCAGCGGTCAGCGGAAAAGGACTGGGCTCATTTCCTGGACTCGCAATTGTTCTTCATAGAGAATCAATACAGCCAAATCCCAATCTGCCACGGTATCTGGATCTGGGATTGTATCAGGAAAAGGACAGTGTGCCTTTCACTCATTCTTCTAATTTGGTAAAAGCACTCAAGGCTTCCTTACATTCACTTAATATTACGGAAAAGAAACGGTTATCTGACTTTACCAGGAATCAATTACAGTCAGCCGGCCTTGAAGTTTTAGGGAACTCCCATTACTCTTCGGGCATCATTACAATTGCTATCCCATCATACCTCTCCTCCCGGGAAGTGGGGGATAGGCTTTCTGAAAAAGGTATTCTATTAAGCTATGAAAGCGAATATTTGCTTGAAAAAAATTGGGTCCAGGCAGCATTTATGGGGGAACAGACTCGTGAAGCAGCATTACGCATGGTTGCAGAGCTGAAGCAGCTATGCTGTAATCAGAGGGAAGAATCAGTGATATGGTGAAAGGAAGAATAAATCTGCCTCCTGAAAAACTGGTGCTTATCGCTTTCCTTCTTCTTTGGCTGAAAACGGTCATCGTGTCATTTATCGGATTTGATTTCAGCATTGTATCCTGGCTCGATGTGCTTCTTTTAATGATTAATCCTGCTGGTTCACTTTTGCTGATGCTGGGACTGAGTTTTTATTTTGGGAGAAGGCTGAACAGGGTCCTCCTGATTGTCATAATGGTTTTGATAACAGGGCTTTTGTATGCAGATTTGCTTTATTACCGGTTTTATATTGATTTTGTTACGGTATCGGTTATCTTTCAGTTCAAAAATGTGGGAGGCATTGGCCCAAGCACATTTGAACTGGTAAAGGCCTGGGATTTGTTTTTGTTTGCCGATATCTTTGTAATCGCCTGGCTATCAAGGCGCTGGGACAGGCAGAGGCTTGTGATCCCAGCTATCATCAGGAAACGCTATATTGCTGCAGGCACTGCTCTTGTCCTGCTTGTAGCAGGTTTGGGGCTTTTTCAGTCCTCACGTCTGTTCTCTGCTGCCTATAACCGCAGCCAGATGGTAAAAACAATAGGGCCATACAATTATCACTTGTATGATATTGCTATGGCGCTTCGGCCCCCGCTTGACCAGGCGCTTGCAGATAAATCTGATACTGCTGCCATAAACCAATATGTGTCATTACATAAACAAAAGCATTCAGGCAAATTCGGGATCGCCAAAGGGAAAAATATCGTGTTAATCAGCATGGAATCGACCCAAAATTTCGTGATTAACCGGAAAGTAGACGGAAAGGAGATCACCCCCTTTCTCAATAAGCTAGTGAAAAAAAGCTATTATTTTAATTCCATATATGATCAGACTGCACAGGGAAAAACATCGGATGCAGAATTCATGGTTGATAACAGCCTTTATCCGCTCTCAGGGGGATCAGTTTTTGTCAGGAGGCCGAAAAATACCTTTAATAGTCTGCCAAAAATATTAAAACAGCATGGAAACTATTATTCTGCGGTTTTTCACGGAAATGATGCAAGCTTCTGGAATAGGGAGAACATGTATGATCACCTGGGATACAACCGTTTTTTCTCAAAAAAAGATTTTACAGTGACCGAGGAAAATTCAATAAACTATGGCATCAAGGATATTCCTTTTTTTGAGCAAAGCATTTCATACCTGAAAAGCCTGCCTCAGCCCTACTATGCGAAGATGATAACATTGACCAATCATTTTCCTTTTTTGCTGAATGAAGAAGACCAGATGATATCAGCAGCAAATACCGATGAAGGTGTCGTGAATAGATATATTACTACTGTCCGGTATGAAGATGAGGCACTGAGACGTTTTTTTCTGGAACTGAAAAAGAATGGAATGTACAAAAATACAATTTTCGTTTTATACGGAGATCATTACGGGATTTCTGAAAAATACGAAGAAGCCCTGAGCACATTATTAGATGAAAAGGATATACCGGCCAATCACACGAAATATCGCCAGGTACCGCTCATCATCCATATTCCCGGCCAGGAAGAAAAGACTATTTCCACGCTGGGAGGAGAGGTGGATATCAGGCCGACCCTGCTGGATCTGCTGGGGATTGATGACAGCAGGCATATCTCGTTCGGGCAAAATCTCTTTTCAAGAGATCCCAAACATCCTGTGATCTTCCGTAATGGCGGGTTTGCTGCCGACAATCTGATTTATCAGGATAATATCTGCTATAATGCCAGGTCGGGTGAAGAACTGGAAAGCAAGTCCTGCGAGCCTTATCAGGATACGGTGCATCAGGAACTTGATTTATCGGATGAAATCATTTATGGAGATCTTCTGCGTTTCAAATAAACCTCCTTTGAGCCTGCGTGAAAATACGCAGGCTCTGCTTGACTATCCTGCTTAGCCTGGCAGTAAATTCTTAAATAGAATCATCGAAAAGTATGGGGTAAAAACCGATTTTTCGAGCCTTAAGCGCTGGACAAAATCCTGCTGCCGGGAGATTTATCTATTCATAGACCAGATGATGGGGTATGAAAGCAGAAAATACTATTGTGCCGGTAAGCTGGCAATCATTCAGTAAATATTAAAAAAAGTCCTGGGCCTTTAGCATGTGATAACAAAAATTTAACAGGATATAGGAATAAAGTAACTGCTTTTCTGGCAATATACCAGGATCATCTGTAAAATATAAATAGATAAATAAGTAAGAAGGAGAATATTATGGAATACGGATGTGCAAGCTGCGGAGTTACATTTAATTTACTTAACACAGGATATTTATATGTGAAGGGAAGCAGGGAGATACCCAGGATATTTTCTCAGGCAATGCCTTTTCGAAAGGGATATGCCATTTCATTCAGCAGTGAAGCAAAATTAATTGAGTTGGTGGAAACATTGCTGTCTTCCATAGGGGAGGAGATTCTTGAAGGCAATATCATGCCATCTTTAAATCAATATTTCCCCGTGTATCCTCTTGGTGAAATAGCTGTGAGAATTCAGAATTATAAAATTGTAGATATGATTCAGTCTACAGACTTTACAAGCTTTTTTCAGCCTATTATATCATTGAAGGATGATCGTGTATTTGCCTATGAATCTCTATTGCGCGATCCAAAAGGAAGAATATCTCCTGGTGATTTATTTGAAGTTGCCCATAATGCCGGAATGCATAGCCTTTTAGATCAAAAAGCGAGGGAAACAGCAATACGGACACGTTCTGCAAAAATACAGGATGGCATTAAGAGCTTTATTAATTTTTTGCCTTCCACCATTTATAATCCTGAATTCTGTTTGAAACATACTTTTCACAACGTTAAAAAGTATAATGTCAATCCTGATGATTTGGTTTTTGAGGTCGTTGAAACCGAAAAAATTATTGATATCGATCATCTTAAGGAGATTTTCAGAGTGTATAAAAGAGAGGGCATCCAAGTGGCGCTTGATGACTTTGGAAGCGGACATTCAACGTTGGATGTACTAATTAGGCTCGTTCCGGATTATGTGAAAGTGGACCGGTCAAAAATAATGTATTGTGACCAAGATGCTGAAAATCAAGAATATTTAAGAGAATTAGTGAGGATTTCAAAAGAACTCGATATAGCCGTGCTTGCAGAAGGGATAGAAAGACAGGAAGAGCTGGCATTTTGCAGGGATATTGGCATGAATCTTGCGCAAGGATATTTTTTAGGCAGGCCGCAAAGCGAACCGGAGATATTCAGCAGCAGCATGGTGTAAATCCCTAGTTTCATACATAAAAACAGAAGGCAGGCGGATAATCCGCCTGCCTTCTGTTCGATCCTGCTATAAAAGTACAGTAAGTCGGAGGTTTCTATTATTGATCGAATGGAATGATTTGCTGCACTTCTGTTTTTTGCTGAAGCAAATTCATCCGCATGACTACATTTTGCAGAATGCCGATCGACAGCATAAGCAGCAAAAGTGAAGAGCCTCCATAACTGATAAATGGAAGTGTAATACCGGTTATTGGAATCAATCCAGTCACACCGCCTATGTTAATGCACACTTGAATTCCAATCATTGATGAAATGCCGATCAGCAGCAGGCTGCCAAAGGGGTCTTTGCATCGTGCTGATAAAGTGAAGCCTCTCAAAACAATAAATCCAAGCGTTAACAAAACAAATAAAACGCCAAATATACCTAATTCTTCCGCAATGACAGACATGATAAAATCTGTATGAGACTCAGGAAGATATCCGTATTTTTGAGTACTGTTTCCAAGTCCGACCCCTTTAAGCCCTCCTGATCCTATCGCTAAAAGAGAATTGGCAAGCTGATATCCATCATCCCCTGCTTTTCCTGCCCCAAAAGGATTGGATAACCCGTTAAACCTTGAAAGCCTCTCTTTCGAAAGAACGGAAGAAAGGTTCCCGGTTACAAGCATACCGAGAGCAAATATCCCGGCGATGCCAGTACCCAGCACACCCAGCTTACCAAGGCTCTTCCATGACATCCCTGAAGAAAGTATGATGGTACCGGAAATCGCAAGAATGATCATCGCGCTTCCGTAGTCAGGCTGAAGAATGATCAAAAAACAAATTAAAACCAGAAAGACAATAGGAGGGATGACGGCTTTATCGATGTTATTGATCCTGTCCTGCCTTTTTCCGTATATGGCCGATAAATAAATAATCATTGCCAGTTTGGAGAATTCGGCAGGCTGAATGGAGGTAGATCCGAATTTAATCCAGCTGGTTGCATTTCCGGCTGTGTGTCCAACAAGTGTAACCAGAACCAGGAATAATGACATGCCAAGCATCATAATCATAAGGAATTTTTTATTTTGATACGCCTTATAAGGAAAAATCATGGCTGCAATCATTACAATGAATGAGAAGATCATGGCTAGTTTTTGTTTTTGATAAAAATAATCCATAGTTTGTCCATAACGGGCCACTGCTGTTATCATACTTGAACTGTATACCATCACTAATCCAAATAAGCAGAGTAACACAACAGCTATGAACATGGGGTAATCATAAGCTTTTAGTATTCTTTTCAATTGTGCTTCACCTCTGATTTTGCGTACGCATTGCATGGAACGCTTTCTTCTATAGTAACTGAAAAAGCGTATAATGATAATAGAATTCTAATCTTTTTTCAAGAAGTAAATCAATAATAAATGACTATTTATTGAATGTTAAACCAGAATACCTGATTTATTTCCGGAATTTGGGTGTGCCCTTCTGTTTGGATACGTGAATTTCCCCGGGAGACAATTTTTGGGAAACTGAAAACGGAATTTGAGTAAAAAAATGATTGCCATTATTCCTGATTTTATATATAATATAAATAAATTAATACTGATTTCCTTTCAAAGGGGAGTAGCGTTAGGGTTCGCCCTAAAACAAAGTCGTCAATTCGTGGATGCAATATCCATCGGCTTTGTTGACATGATTTCATGTTCAGCAAGACCTTTGCCTATGATGGCAGAGGTCTTTTTATTTTATCCGGACCGAAGTGCCAATACTGATAGGGAAAAGGAAAAATTCTTATATCGGAGGCTGGGTTATGGATGCTACATTACTAATGGAATACGGATGGGTACTTTTGATACTTGTCGGCCTTGAAGGGATTTTGGCAGCTGATAATGCTGTGGTTATGGCTGTGATGGTCAAACACCTTCCTTCTGATCAGCAGAAAAAGGCACTTTTTTATGGTTTGCTTGGAGCATTTATTTTCCGGTTCCTAAGTTTGTTTCTAATTTCTTACCTGGCAGATGTTTGGCAGGTTCAGGCGATTGGGGCTGCCTACCTGTTTTTTATCGCCGGCAAGCATATATTCAGCAGGAATCCCGCTGAAAATCAGAAGAAAATATCCAAAGAAAAGAAAAAATCGGGATTTTGGCTTACTGTATTGAAGGTTGAAATTGCTGATATAGCTTTTGCTGTGGATTCAATGCTCGCAGCAGTGGCACTTGCCATAACCCTTCCGGAACTCGGCTGGATGAAAGTGGGCGGAATTGACGGGGGGCAATTCACCATTATGTTCCTCGGAGGGATGGCTGGTCTTATCATAATCCGATTTGCTGCCAATTCTTTTGTGAAATTACTTAAAAAAAGGCCATCTCTTGAAACAGCAGCCTTCTATATTGTTGGCTGGGTCGGTATGAAACTGGCGGTTTTTACACTTGCACATCCGTCAATAGGAATACTTGATAAGCATTTCCCGGAATCATTAGGCTGGAAACTGGTTTTCTGGATTGTTTTAATCGGAATTGCTGCCGGGGGATATATATTTTCCAAGGAAAAAGACAGCGGTACTCAAGAAGCATAAAGGGAAACCCGGATAAGAGCCATTCTTAATCCGGGTTTTTTTGTTGCTCTGCAAAAAAATGCCTTCTGATGGGTAAAAACCATTTGCTTTACAAGGCTTAGCCCCCCGGCTTCCCAAAAAGAATTAGCCGGTTTCTGAAGTGAATTTTCAGATGATGGTAAAAAAGGTCTATGAAACAACAAACAAAATAGCGAAAATGGTTCTTTTGGTACTTTTATTCACGCTTCATGACCCTAAGAATGGATATGTTGGCGTCTTGCAGGCGAAAACAGGAACGGGGTGAGAAGATGCTTGGCATGTTATTTGCGGCATTTAAAAAAGAACGCTCATTAGAGATTACCGTAAAAAAAATACAAGAAGGAGATATCCTCCTTCGAAACGAAGTTATTCAATCCTTTAAGCCATTCATTGCCAAAGCAGTTTCAGCCGTTTGTAAACGATACATAAGCGAGTCAGATGATGAGTTTAGCATAGGCATGATTGCTTTTAATGAAGCCATAGATAAATTTACTCCTGAAAAAGGCAGTTCCCTGCTGTCATTTGCAGATACACTTGTGAAAAGAAGAGTCATTGATTATCTCAGGAGCCAATCAAAAAATAATGAGCTGCTTATAGATGTAACGGCAGATGATGATGAATATAGCCAGTCCTTCATAGAATCAGAAAAATCAATGCAGGAGTTTGATAAACAAAATGATTCAAAAAAACGAAAAGAAGAAATCTCTCTGTTTCAGGAGCGGTTAAGGGCCTTTAATATTTCTTTTTCTGATCTTGTCAAAAATTCACCTAAACATTCTGATGCCAGGAAGGGAGCGATTGGCATAGCTCACACACTAATGGAGGATCCGGGGTTAGTTGATGCGGTCTATAAGAGTAAACGCCTTCCAATCAAGCAACTGGAAAAAGTGGTTAAGGTCAGCAGAAAAACAATTGAGAGGAATCGAATCTTTATTATTGCTATGCTGATTATATTGAATGAAGATTTTTTATATCTTGGAGATTACTTGAAAGGGGCAATTGATAAATGAAAAAGGGAATAATTTTATCAATAGATCAACGTTTCATCACAGTATTGACCCCTGATGGCGAATTTTTGCGTACATTGCGCGAAAAGCGTGCATATGAAGTTGGAGAGGAAATGATTTTTACGCCAGTTAAACGCGATAACAAGCATTTCCCCTTTTCCTTTTCATTTTTCAAAACCTCATCTTTTGCCATTATAGCCATTCTTTTAATTACATGTATCTTTTTTCCCGGAAATGCTGGGAGCAGGGTTTCAGCCTACATGACTTTCGATGTGAATCCAAGCATTGAGCTTGCACTGGATGATCATTTGCATGTCATAAATTTAAATGGACTAAATCCTGATGGGAAAAAGGTTATCAGTAAACTTCCTGACTGGAAAGACGCTGATGTAAAAATAATAACCAGCCAGATTATCAGGACCACCAACCGACTTGGATATTTTTCGGATAATAAACAGATTGTTGTTTCTACTACCATTCTTAATAGAAATAAAGAGCTTGATAAACGTTTAGATAAAGAATTGGATGAGGTATCTAAGGATACTGAAGTACCTGATACTAAAATGAAGGTAATCGCGGCTACAGAGAAAGACAGAAAGCAAGCAAAAAAACAGGGCATTTCAACAGGCAGGTTAATAGAGAGTGAAAAGGAAAAAGCAAAAAGCAAAAGGAAACAGGGTGAACCAATTAAAAGTCGGAATACAAACGGAACAAAAAGCATACATCACACAGTTCCAAAACAAGTTCAAAAACCATTAAAGAAAATAAAGACGAAGACCTCTAAACAGGCTGTGTATCCACAAATATTAAAAAAGAGAACAAGCACAACTATTTCACAAAAATCGGGTATTAAACACCGGAAAATAAATCATGCTGAACCACGATCCAAAAAGCATACTGCGTTTTTAAAGCGAACGAGACCAATAACAGCAGGTGATAAAAAAAGAAATCATCAACATACATTCAAGCCAAGACAGCATTATAAGCACGAACCTACCCATTCATATCACACTCGTCACAACAATAAAGAAAAATGGAAAAAATCCAGGGGGCATCATCACTGGAACCACTCTAATAATAAGGGGAAAATGCAAATCAATAAAAGAAATAAAGGCAAGGACCCGGCATAGCCGGACCCTGTAATAGCTAAAGCAAATGCTTGCTTATATATCATGGGAAATTCCATCATGTATTCAATTTTTATGCATTAATCTCTATTAAGCTGAGCCTGTGCTTGCTGCACCAGACGTTTGGTGATTTCTCCGCCCACAGATCCATTGGAGCGTGATACGGTGTCTGATCCTAATGTTACGCCGAATTCCTGGGCAATTTCATACTTGATTTGATCTAAAGCCTGCTCGATCCCTGGAACCAGCAGTTTATTTCTGCTATTCGCCATTAGAATGATCCCCCTTTATAATTTCTTTAACAGCCATCCTACGGCTGTAAATTTAGTATGGGCGGGATTTTTCTTTTTATCTATAGCGGCAGGCATTTTGTAATGGAAGCATAGGTTATAATTGCAAATGCCGATAAGATGTGCTCAATTAACAGCAGGAAATTTACTTTTAAAAAGTAATGTAAAATCTTCCATTATCATTACCCTCAAAATAAATAATGTTTTTTGAATTTTCGGTTAAATAGTTGAAATATATAGAGAAAGACGTATACTTAACTTAATACTGACCGGTTGGTTAGTTGCAATTTTGCCTGTTTTGCCGTTGCGGCTTGGGTATGGGAGGAGGAGTTTTTATTTGTAAACGCATTCATAATTGCGCTGATGTCTTAATAAAAAAACGTTTAATAACACTGGCATTTTTGCCCGGAACACTTTTTTACCTTGAATTTCATTGAATGAAGATATTGGAGGGAACTTGATGAAAGAAAAAGTGTGGCTGTCCGTATATCCTGAATCAATCAGCAAAGAAATTGAAATACCTGACAAAACTCTGCCCCAAATCCTTCAAGAAACAGCACAGCAATTTCCCCATAACCATGCAATTACTTTTTACGGCAGCAAAATTAACTACCAGGAATTAAATCATGCAGCGCTCTCCTTTGCAGAGGCTCTGCAGACACAGGGAATCAAAAAAGGAGACAGGGTTGCAATCATGCTGCCGAACTGCCCTCAGTATGTCATAGCCTATTATGGAATTCTTTCGGCAGGCGGCATCATTACACAGGTGAATCCCATGTCTGTAACCCGTGAACTTGAGTATATTCTTAATGACTCTGGAGCCGAGATGATTGTCGTGCTAGATGATTTTTATCAAAGGGTAAAAGAAGTGCAGCCGCGTACGGCAATTAAGAAGGCCGTCGCTGTATCACTTGGTGCTCCTGCCAAATTGGCTGAGGAAGACATCACCTTTGAGGCTTTTTTAAAAATGGGGAACGGACAGCCTGCTGTGCCCGAAATTGATACAGAACATGACATTGCCGTTCTGCAATACACGGGCGGAACTACAGGGCTCTCTAAGGGAGCAATGCTCACTCATAGAAATATACTGGCCAATGTTATCCAGTCCTATGAATTTTTCAAGCAGGAAATAGAATTGGGCAAAGAAAGATTTTTGACAGTCATCCCATTATTTCATGTGTTTGGCATGAGCTCTGCCATGAACTTTGCTGTATACACAGCAGGTGACTCAATCATGCTTCCGCGCTTTCAGCTCGAAGAAGTATTACATACAATCAAGCAGGAACAGCCGACCATTTTCCCGGGAGTGCCGACGATGTATGTGGCTATTAACAGCCACCCGAATGCTGAGGAATTCGGGATAAATTCAATCAGGGTCTGCAATAGCGGAAGCGCACCGATGCCTTTGGAGCTTCTGAGAGAATACGAAAAGAAAACCGGCTCTAAAATTTTGGAAGGGTATGGATTGTCTGAAGCATCTCCTGTAACACATTGCAATCCGATGTTTGCCAAGCGAAAACCAGGGAGCGTAGGCATAGGAGTTCCGTCCACACAATATAAAATTGTCGATTTGGCAGCTGGCACAGATGAAGTGGAGGCTGGAGAGCTGGGAGAATTGATTGTAAAAGGCCCTCAAATTATGAAGGGATATTGGAATATGCCACAGGAAACAGCCGCTGCCCTTAAGGATGGATGGCTGTATACAGGTGATATAGCGAAGATGGATGAAGAGGGTTACTTATATATTGTCGATCGTAAGAAAGATCTGATCATAGCGAGCGGCTATAACATTTATCCAAGAGACGTAGAGGAAGTCATTTATGAACATCCCTCTGTCAAGGAAGCTGTGGTTATAGGAATTCCAGATAAATATAGAGGGGAAAGCGTAAAAGCAATCATCGTACTTAAAGATGGAAAAACGGTTTCAGAAGATGAAATCAGTCATTTTTGCCGCGAAAATCTGGCTGCTTATAAAGTTCCGCATTTTATTGAATTCAGAAAAGAGCTGCCAAAAACGAATGTTGGAAAAATTCTGAGAAGGGCATTAAGGGAGGAAGCACAGTCACAAATAAGCAGGTGATTTTTGTAGTTGATTATCTTGCCTGCTGATGGTGCTGCCATCCTGATTGACAATGTCATTTTAGAAACACTGGATGTATGCAGAAGGAGGAGAAACGATGAAAAAAATCGAAAGAATTTCTGTGATCGGGGCAGGGCAGATGGGCCATCAGATTGCCATGCTGTCGGCACTTGCGGGATACGAGACGATTCTTCAGGATGTAGAAGAAAAAGCCTTGAAAAGTGCTGATGAAAAGCTGCACAGCATTTTAGATAAATGGGCGGCAAAAGGGAAGATAAAGGAAGATGAAAAAATGGCAGCGTTTCATCGCCTGCAATACTCAACAAGCATGGAAAAGGCTGCAGAAAAGGCGGACATGGTGATTGAAGCAGTAGTTGAAAAGCTGGATGTTAAAAAGGCCGTTTTTGCCGAGCTGGACAAACTGGCCCCTCCAGATGCCATACTCGCTACAAACAGCTCTACTATTGTTAATAGTCTGCTGGCTGAAGCAACAGGCAGGCCGGATAAAGCAGTGAATATGCATTTCTTTTTTCCTCCGCTTATCATGGATTGCGTGGAAGTGGTCATGAGTGAAAAAACATCTAAAGAAACAGCTGATGCCGCCATGGAAGTGACTAAAAAAATGAATAAGACTGGCGTTCTTCTTCAAAAAGAAATATCCGGGTTCGTTGCAAACCGCATACTTGGCGCACTTCAAAGGGAAGCCGTTTATTTATATGAAGAAGGAATTGCCGATTTCAAGGACATTGACCTTATTTGCAGGACGGCTCTGAACCACCCGATTGGGCCTTTTGAATTAATGGACCTTTCAGGAATAGATGTGGGCTATTTTGTTATGCAGCAAAGATATGCAGAAACGGGGCGGCCAGAAGACAAACCATTTGCATGCTTGGAGGAAAAGATGGCACAGGGGCATTTGGGAAGAAAAACCGGTAAGGGATGGTACGAGTACGGTGCAAAAGAATCGGCAGCAAAATAAAATCGGCTGAAATAACATGGTTTTCAAATCAGTGTGGAGCTTGCTGACAGTTTAAGCGGATTAAAACTCAAAAGGTGTTAAGCGGAGATTGTGTGCTATATAGGGATATCGGCGATACGCCGTCCTCGCTTAATGTAAATAAGCAGGAAAAGTGCCAAGGGGGAGGAAGTATGCGGGATATAGAGGTGAATGTAAGATTTTGTGAAACAGATGCACTCGGTCATGTAAATAACACAAGCTATTTTATATATCTTGAAGAAGCAAGAATCAAGTTTTTTGAAAGCTTAGGCTACAAAATGGATGCGAACAATTGGAATTTCATATTAGCATCTGCCCATTGTGATTTTATTAACCAGGGCTACTTTAACCAGCTGCTGACCATTACCACGTATGTAACGGAAATAGGGAATAAAAGTTTTGAGATTTCACATGACATTCTTTGTTCTCAAACAAAGCAGCTGATCGCGAAGGGAAAAGCGGTTATGGTGTATTTTAATTTTGATGAGCAAAAAAGCGAAAAGCTTCCGGAAGTGCTGAGGGAAAACCTGTCTCTATATATACAGGCTCCTTCTTTATAAACAAAAAAATACTAAGCTGCTAAGGATGATTATGATGAGATTTCAGCAATCAATTGCATTGGTTACAGGAGCAGGTACTGGTATTGGCAAAGCTGCTGCATTAAGGCTTGCGAGTGAAGGTGCCAGGGTGATTCTGACAGGCAGGACGAGGCAGACGCTCGAGGAAACAGCACATGAAATAAACGATGGAAAAGAAAGGAAAGCTGAGATTTTCTGTGCTGATGTGACAGATGAAAAAGATATTCTTTCCTTAACGAATTATATTAAAGAAGAATTTGGGGATTTGCAGATTTTAATCAATAATGCGGGAGGATCCAAGCAGACAAGCATTCTTGAGACCACAGAGAGAGAGTGGGACATGGTTCAAAATGTGAATTTAAAAAGTGTTTTTCTGGTATCTAAGCATCTTGGCAGATTAATGTACGAGTCTGCAGAAAAAAGCGGCACACCCTGGAAAAACAGGGCTATAGTGAATGTGGCTTCGTTATCCGCCCACCAGGCTGGGGCTAATATCCCGCACTACAGCGCAGCTAAAGCAGGTGTTATGAATTTAACGAAATCGCTCGCATTTGAACTTGCTCCTGCTGGCATCCGCGTCAATTCAATTTCACCGGGATTCGTTGAAACTCCTCTTACTGAAGAGGGCCTTTTGAATGAGCATTTTCAGAAATCAATTAAGAGGAATACAGCTTTAAAGCGGGTTGCCAAACCTGAGGAAATTGCCAATGTCATAGCTTTTGCCGCTTCCAATGAAGCATCCTATATGACGGGCAGCGATATTTTGGTGGACGGCGGCTGGCTGATCATGTAAGAGGAGGGGAAATTGGTGGAAAATGAAGATATCGTAGTGAATATTAAGGATGGCCTGATGCATGTCACACTGAATCGTCCGGAGAGCCTGAATTCATTCAGCCCTGATATGATATCTGGTTTGTCACAGGCAATTAGTGATGCACAGGAAAGTACGGAAGTGAAAGTTATGATTGTATCAGGAGCAGGCAGGTCTTTTTCTGCAGGCGGAGATGTGAAAACGATGGGGCAGGCCACAGCACTGGAGACATATGAGCATATTGGCAAGCTTAATCAGTGCATTGCTGCCATACAGAATTCAAAGGTCCCCATTATTGCAGCAGTTCATGGATATGCTGCTGGAGCGGGATTCAACCTGGCACTTGCCTGCGATTTGATTGTAGCCGAAGAAGGCAGTAAATTTGCTATGAGCTTTTCACAGGTAGGGCTTGTTTCTGACGGAGGAGGATCATATTTTCTGCCCCGCCTTACAGGGCCTTACCTTGCTAAGCAGCTCTTCTTCAGCGGTGAGCCTATGGCAGCCCATCGGCTTTATGAACTTGGAATACTGCACTCAGTTGTGCCTGCAGGACAATTGAAGGAAGCAGCAGCAAATCTCGCTGTGAAATTGGCGCAAGGTCCTGGAATAGCCTACGCAAAGATGAAACAGCTGATACATCAGTCATATACGTCAAGTCTAGAAGAAATGTTAGAGCAAGAAAGGCTGACCCAGACTTTAATGATTGCTACAGAAGATCATTTAGAGGGCATTTGTGCTTTTAAGGAAAAAAGAAAACCTGTGTTTAAGGGCAAATAAGGACAAAGAGGTGTTTTATGAAAGCTATTCAAATTAGTAAGTATGGCGGACCGGATGTGCTAGAGCTGATTGATATGGAAAAACCCGTGCCTGCTCCAGATGAAGTCCTCATTGAAATACATGCGTCTGGAGTGAATTATGCGGATACCGCAAGAAGAGAAGGCCAGTACGTCGTGCCAACTCCGCTTCCTTTTATACCAGGAGCGGAAACGGCAGGCATCATATCGGAAGCGGGAGCCAGTGTAAGCAGTGATTTGAAGCCTGGAACCAGGGTAGTGTGCCTTGTGGATTCAGGCGGCTATTCGGAATATGTCCGGGTTCATGCAGCCTCTGTCATTCCAATCCCGGATGATATGGATTATCAGACTGCGGCCTCGATACCGCTTCAGGGGTTAAGTGCTTACCATATCCTTAAAACAATGGGACGTGTGCAGAAGGGAGAAACAGTCCTTATACATGCAGCTGCAGGAGGTGTCGGTCTCCTTGCCGTCCAGCTGGCAAAAATATTCGGGGCGGGCAAGGTTATCGCAACCGCAAGTTCGCCTGAAAAATTAAAGCTTGCAGAGGATATGGGAGCGGATGTGCTTATTGACTATACGGAGGAAGGATGGGAAGAGAGGGTTTTAGAGGCAGCAGAGAAAGGCGTCGATGTGGCCCTGGAAATGGCTGGAGGCAGCGTATTCAAAAAGACACTAAGATGCCTGGCACCATTCGGCAGGATTATTGTTTACGGAAATGCCAGCGGAGAGCAATATAAAATGAATCCTCAAATACTGATGCGAAGAAATCAATCCGTAATGGGGTTTTTTCTGCCGCAAATTATGAAAAAGCCTGAGCTTCTTCAATCAAGCATTAATGAATTGTTTGCCTATGTGAATGATGGCAGGCTGAAATTATCTATTGGCGGAGTGTATCCTCTCGATCAGGCTGCAAAGGTACATAAAGACCTGCAATCACGCCTGACAAAAGGCAAGCTGATATTAAGCATAAAATAAACGAAAGCCTGCAGGTTTCACATTGGATCTGCAGGCTTTCGCTTTATTTAAATTCGTCCCTCAAAACGTGAAATCCCCAAATTCATCTTTGCAGCTCCTCACTTTAAAATTCCCTTTCTGAATCCCTCAGCGACGGCTTGAGACCTGTGTTTCACCCCTAATTTTCTGTTCACTGATGAAAAGTAATCCCTAACCGTGAACTCGCTGATTTTCATGAAGGAAGCCATCTCTTTTAGTGAATAACCATCGGCAAGATGCTGAAGGACTTCTGTTTCCCTTCTGCTGAGTAGCAAAGTGGTATGAGCAGAGGCTTTGATGTTTTCGGCTGCATGCTGAAAATACATGTACAGCTGCTTAATATACATGTTTAAAATAGGGGCATCTCCTGTATATCTGTCCATGAATACACATCCTACCACAATGTTAATTCTGCTGATCGGGACAATAGCCAGGGAGGTTAAATCAAATTGCCGGATATACTTTTCAGGAAAAGAACTTCTGTTTTTCCGGGTGTCAATAAAGAGAGGCTCATTGTTCATAACAGCAAGATAAACGGACGGAATTGAGCGTATGTCCTCTTTAATCCAATCCATATTGTTTACTTGGTTATTTTCCACCTGAAAAATTCCTTCGCCGATATAATTTAATAGAGAGAAAGTAAAGATTGAAGCTCGTTCGAATGGAAAAAAAAGCAAGGCACCCCGTACAATCAGTTCTGTTCGTTTTTTTAAATCATGAATGGACGAAACTTCTTTCAAATAATTACTTACTTTATTATCCAGCATTCGACTTTTTTCACCCCTATATTTTCAGATATTTAAGGTTGGTCACATTCATCGTACAATAATATGTAAGCCCTTACAATAATTAGCGTGTTTAATGGTTTGAATGGAAGGAGGAAGCAGAATGAATGAAAAAAGAAGGATGATCACCACTAGCAACAGAGGATTGCAGGAGGATTCATTTCCATACCGCCTTTATCAAAAAGCAAAGAGGTTTGGCATCTGGAATCCTTCTGACATAGACTTTTCACAGGATAAAGAGGATTGGCGAACCTTAAACAAGGAACAGAAAAATGAGATATTGAGGCTGATCTCGCAATTTCAAGCGGGAGAAGAAGCAGTAACACTTGATCTGCTTCCGCTTATGTTTGTCATTGCTAAAGAAGGGCGACTGGAAGAGGAAATGTACTTAACGACTTTTTTATATGAAGAAGCGAAGCATACTGAGTTTTTCAGGCTGGTTCTTAATACTCTGGGAGAATACGATGATTTATCGCTGTTCCATTCAGAAACCTATCACAAAATCTTTGGAGAAATACTGCCGCAGGCTATGGAACGGCTGATTACGGATTCATCTCCAGAAGCCATTGCCGAAGCTTCAACTGTTTATAACATGTTTGTAGAAGGTGTTCTGGCAGAAACGGGATATTTTTCTTTTTATCAATCTTTGGAAAAAGCCGGAATCATGCCGGGACTGCTAAAAGGGATTTCTTATTTGCAAAAAGATGAATCAAGGCATATCGGCTACGGAACCTTTCTGCTTCAGCGCCTGATCAGTGAGCATCCGCATCTGTATGAGTGTATTGCCGGCAAGATGGAGGAATTAACTCCATTAGCAATAAAGCTTAATCAGGAAGGATTCAGCCAAAACGTGAGTACATTCGGCAACTCGACGGAAGACACAATGAATTTCACCATGAAGCAGCTCTCTGTCCGAATGGAGATCCTCTCAAGGGCAAGAGGGAAAAAAGCCGAAGAAATCTTCAGGGTGCAGGAAAATGAGTTAGGCGTATTTTAAGGAAGATGAGGAGGAATGAATAGTGGCAGTTAACGCAGATGTAATGACTTTTCCCTTATTCATCAATGGAAAATGGGAGCAATCAGGAAATCAAGAATTCTTTGATGTTTTTAATCCTGCGAATGGAGAAGTTGCAGCAAGGGTCGCAAAGGGAACAAAAGAGGATGTTGACAAAGCGGTTACTGCAGCAAGAGAGGCTTTTGACCATTCCGATTGGAAAATGATGAAGCCCAAAGAGCGCTCCAATGTCCTTCATAGCCTGGCCAGGCAAATCATAGCCAATGCAGAGGAACTGGCCTATCTGGAATCTATAAGTTCGGGAGGCACAATCCGCCGAATCGGATCTAATGATATTTTGCAAATGGCGGATTTATTTCAGACTCTGGCTAATTTTGTTCTGCAATATCCTTTTTCTGAAACATTGCCAAGCCCGCCTTTTCCAGGACCGGCCCATAATTTTATATGGAGGGAGCCGATTGGTGTTTGTGCGGCCATTACTCCATGGAACATGCCCATGCTCATCGCATGCTGGAAAATAGCACCTGCTCTTGCAATGGGAAATACAGTGGTGATAAAACCTGCCAGTTATACCCCCCTTTCAACGCTTAAACTGGCAGAAATTTTATCAGCAGAATTGCCTGATGGAGTACTTAATGTTGTAACAGGCTCGGGATCAGAAGTAGGCGAAGCCCTTGTGAGCCATCCTAAGGTGGACAAAATTGCATTTACCGGCTCTACAGAAGTCGGCAGGAAAATCATGGCGCTCGCTGCAGGGACGATAAAACATACGACTCTCGAGCTTGGAGGAAAATCACCCAATATCATTCTCGAAGATGCAGAACTGGACATTGCAATTCCTGGAAGTTTATTTGGGGTATTTTTGCACTCTGGCCAATTATGCGAATCAGGAACCCGCCTATTTGTTCCGGACCATCTTCATGACATTATTGTTGAGAAGCTTGTCCAGCTTGCTTCGAAGCTTAAACCAGGTAATCCTCTAGACAGCCGCACGGATATGGGGCCGGTCATTTCAAAAAAACAAAAAGAATCCATATTGGCGTATATCGAAGAGGGAAAAAGGGAGGGAGCGAGGCTTGTCTGCGGCGGAAAGGAATGGTCTGTGCCGGGCTGCGAAGGCGGACACTTCATTGAACCGACCATCTTTACGGATGTTACCAACGATATGAAAATTGCGCAGGAAGAAATATTCGGGCCAGTTCTTACAGTCATCCGCTACTCTTCAGTGGACGAGGCAATAAAGATGGCCAATGATACTATTTATGGATTGGCAGCCGGTGTATGGACAAAGGATGTTAATAAGGCTTACAAAGCTGCAAGAGAACTGCAGGCAGGTGTTGTCTGGATCAACGATTGGCATATGCTCCGCAATGATGCTCCTTTTGGCGGATACAAGCAAAGCGGCATTGGCAGGGAAATGGGAAAGCATTCTTTAGACGCATATACACAGTTAAAGCATGTCCATACTTCGATGGTGCCTGAGATTGAGCATAAAAGCTGGTATGGTTTATTATTTTCAGAAACTGACGAGGGGTGAGATGATGTTAAACAATACGTATTCTTCTTTCATGCTGCGGACAGCCATTTACAGCGGCTCCAATACCCGTGCACTTGTACCTGGCCTGTTTCAGGGCCTTGGAGCAAAAAAAGTAGTTTTATTCAGTGACAGAGGATTAGAAAAAGCAGGCATTGTGGATAAAGTTTCGGAAATATTCGATTTGTCACAGTATGGGACAGGTCCTGAACTTGCAGGCATCTATTTAGATATCTCACAGGACGCAGAAAGCCAATGTGTGAATGCCGCAGCGCGTTTTGCCAGGGAGAAAGGGGCAGATGCTTTATTAGCAGTAGGCGGAGGAAGTGTTCTTGATACCGTCAAGGGAGTGAAATATTCGCTGCATAAAGGCCTTTCCGATATCAAAGAAGCTATCCCGGGCGGCCTTTTATTCGAATCATTCCCTCAGGCGAATTTCATGTCCATCCCGCATATTGCGATACCAACTACTGCAGGAACAGGCTCTGAAGTCTCTCCCATAGCTGTAATTTATAATGAAGAAATTAAAATGAAAACCAATATTATCAACCCTTTCATCAATGCTGACATGGCTATTTTAGATCCGGATCTAACAGTGAAGCTTCCGCCGTTCATAACAGCTTTTACAGGATTTGATGCACTTACACACGCCATTGAGGCCCTAGCATCGCCATATGCCACCCATTTTACCGATGCACAGGCTCTCCATGCCATCCGCCTTATTGAAAAGAACCTGCTGCTTGCCGTTAATGATGGAGAAAACCTCGATGCGAGAATGGCCATGCTGCAGGCAAGCAACATGGGAATAACGGCTTTCAGCTTTGCGCTGCAAGCCATCCCGGTCCACAACTTTGCGCATGCATATGGTGCCATGTTCCGTATTCCTCATGGACTTGCTAATGGTGTTTTCCTGCCTGTTGTGATGGAAAGGATTCCACATTTATATCTGCCGAAAGTAATGGAACTTGGGGAAGCATTAGGAATCGGCATCCGCCATCTTGATCATGAGGCGGCTTTAGAAAAGGTCATTGAAAAGATTCGCCTGTTGCAGTTTAAATCAGGGCTGCCAAGAGATTTCTCTGATTATCATATCAGCTATGAAAATGTCAGAGATACAATCAAAGCCGTAAGCATGGATCCGGCATCGGTGTTTTTTCCAATGCCTGATGAACTTATTCAGGCAGTAGGGGAAGCTGTGGTTCCTGTGAGCGTAAAATAATAGCTGTTTTCATAAACTTTGCTGCAATGTAACATGCAGTTGATTTCCGCTCCAGGATGCCCGATTTAACAGTGGGATCGCCTAACAGAACTCATTAATAACTACAGTCTTGAAGAAAAGAGCCAAAGGACTGCTTAGGCAGTTTGCTGCAATCACAAAAATACATCATGTAAGGAGGCTCCGCCTTTTTGCTTGGTGTATTTTCTTTGGGACCGTATGGCAGGATAGAATACATGAAATATCAAACACTAATAGAAGGACTCCTGCTGCAATCAGAATTAACGGAGATGACTGCGGGGGTTCAATCATTATATTCTGCAAAGGGGATATGCGAGCCATGAAAAGAAAGGCAAATGTTGACGGTGCCGTAAAGGCAAGTAAAACACCTAAGAAAAACCAGGGTACAGATGAGTTTTCTAATGAATTTGCAGCTGATGAAAATCCAATGAAGGGTGCAAATCGAAATTCAAAGCAAGGGAGAAAAGGAAGGATATAAATGGGGTCTGAAAAAAAGAAGTCACAAGAAAAAGAACAGGCAAATAATGTACGTGAAGAATTTGGTGAAGAATTTAATGGAGATATGAATGCCGCAAAAATTTTTGACGTCCTTCTGTCCGGCAGCACCAAAAAGAAAAGTAAATAAAGAAAATGGCCAGAGGGTATCTGGCCATTTTCTGAATGAAGCAGCTTACTTATTTGCCTGCAGTGTTTTTTCTTCTGTATATGAAAAAATGGAAGACCCTATCCCTGAAGGATCAAAGTAGGATAGCATGATACCCCGCGCCCGTACAATACTTCCTTTTTTCAGGTATTCATTCAGATCAAATGGTATTTCCTCAAGCATGGTATGTTTATATAAATCCTTTTCATTCAATTGAAGATTCTGGTAGCCTTCACCAAGAATTGCCCCATTCTGCAGAATTGTTTCGTAAATCGCCGTTCTCTCGGCCTTTTCAAAGGATTGTTCCCACCAGGGTTTTCTTGGCTTGTATTTTTGAGTGTTGAAATAATCGTATTTCATAAATCCGACAGCAATATCCAGTTCAGCGATCTTTTTGTCCTGAAGGAACTGGTGAAGCCTGCGGAATAAATCCTCCAACTGATGCCCGATCCTTGACCAGCCCTGCTGGTCCCAGTATGTTCCAAACTCCTGGAAGAAGTCAAAAGCAGAATCGAAAACGCGTGTCACAAGGAATTCGATTGTCTGGTTCATCCGATGATCATTCCAGTATTTTTCCAAAACATCCTCAACTTGTTTAATCCTGACAATATCATCGAATGAAAGAACATTATTGCCAAGTATTTCGTAGGGTGAATAATCACTATATATATACTGATGATCGCTGGCCCTCAGCTTGAGACCGGTGCCCCTGAGCATCTTGAGGAATCCCAGCTGAAGTTCTTCCGGCCTTAATTCAAATACATCATTAAATGTTTTTCGGAATGTTGAATAATCCTCTTCTGGAAGCCCTGCAATCAAATCAAGATGCTGATCGATTTTTTGGCCTTCCTTTACCATCGTAACAGTTCTGGTCAGCTTTTCGAAGTTTTGTTTGCGTTTTACCAATTCATTGGTAGGGTCATTGGTGGATTGTACCCCAATTTCAAAGCGGAATAATCCAGCTGGTGCATGGTCATTCAGAAATTGAATAACCTCAGGTCTCATGATATCCGCAGTTATTTCAAATTGAAAGACCGTGCCGGGAAGATGTTCATCTATTAAAAATTGGAACATTTCCATGGCATAGCTTCTGCTGATGTTAAAGGTTCTGTCGACAAACTTAATCGTTTTGGCGCCATTTTCCATAAGATAGCGAATATCATTCTTGATTTTTTCACGGTCGAAATATCTTACTCCAACTTCTATGGATGATAAACAAAATTGACAGTTGAAAGGGCAGCCCCTGCTTGTTTCGATATAAGTCACCCTTTTTGAAAGATGCTGCTGATCTTCTGCAAATCGGTAGGGTGATGGCAATTCCTTTAAATCCAGTTTTGAAATTTGAGGATGGATAATCTTTTTATCATTCTCCCGATATGCAATTCCGCCAATTTTGCCGAATTGCTTTCGTTCTCCTTTAAGTTCAGCCAGAAGTTCTTTAAACGTTGATTCGCCTTCGCCAATAACGATAAAGTCAGCTTCAGGTATCCGGTCAAGCCAATGTGAAACATCGTAAGTAACCTCCGGACCGCCCAAAATAATGGTTATTGCCGGATTAATTTTCTTTAGGGTCTGAATGACCTCGATCGTTTCCTCGATATTCCAAATGTAGCAGCTGAATCCGACTACATCAGGTTTTTTTGAATAAAGATCGCCTACAATATTCATGATTGGGTCTTTTATGGTATATTCAGCAAGCTTAACGACAAAGTCGGGTTCTGCATATGCTTTCAGATAACGGATTGACAGGCTTGTGTGGATATATTTTGCATTTAGGGTACTAAGGATTATATTCATATGTTTACAGCGTGTTTACGCGTTCTCCTTTCGGGAAGGAATACTCCATCCATTACTAACATTTTATTTTACCATAGTATAGTCATTTGAACAGATGAAAATAACAATCTGGGGAACAAGTTAATTAAGATGATGGAAGCGGGGAGTCAAATATTACTGATCATAAGCCAGCAAATGACCCTCACTTGAATAAGCGAGGGTCATTTGCTTTTAACTGATTGGATTTTTATTTGCATCCCTTACCATTTCAATAAACAGTTCAATAAAACGGCCGTCATTTGTAAGCTCTGGATGAAAGGCACTGACTAGAATATGATTCTGCCTTGCCGCAACAATTTTATCATTCAATGATGCTAAAACTTCAACATCACTGCCTGCTTTTTCAGCATACGGGGCACGAATGAAGACAGCAGGGAAGGGTTCGGGCAGGCCTTTAACATCAAGCGGTATTTCGAAACTGTCGCGCTGCCGGCCAAATGCATTGCGCTTGACTGAAATATCCATAAGATTTAGATGGGCGTCTTCGGAATCTGATAATTGTTTGGCGACCAGTACCATTCCTGCACAAGTACCAAAAATGGGCTTTTTTTCTTCAGAAAATTGCTTAATCGGCTCGATAAAACCATACTGATCCATAAGCTTCTTAATGGCGGTGCTTTCACCGCCTGGAATGATCAGCCCAGCGATTTCCTTAAGCTGTTCTGCTTTTTTTATGACAACAGCATTTAACCCGGCTCCCTGAATTTGTTTCATATGTTCTGCTACTGCACCCTGCAAGCCTAATATACCTATTGTCAGCATATTACCAGCCGCGCTCCTGCATGCGGTCAGAAGGCTGAAGTTTAGAAATATCAAGCCCCTTCATGGCTGTTCCAAGTTCTTTTGAAAGATCTGCAATCAAACTATAATCAGTATAGTGGGTGGTTGCCTGGACAATGGCTTTTGCAAATTTTTCAGGATGATCAGATTTGAAGATTCCAGATCCTACAAAAACTCCGTCCGCTCCCAATTCCATCATAAGGGCAGCATCAGCAGGCGTTGCAATACCTCCTGCTGCAAAGTTAACAACAGGAAGACGGCCTTCTTCCTTAATTTGTTTTAAAATTTCAAAAGGGGCACCAAGCAGCTTGGCTTCTGTCATGATTTCATCATCATTCATGCTGGCCAATTTGCGCACCTGGGCATTAACTTTTCTCATATGGCGCACAGCTTCTACAATATTGCCTGTCCCTGGTTCTCCTTTTGTGCGCAGCATAGATGCCCCTTCTCCAATGCGGCGCGCAGCTTCTCCTAAGTCACGGCAGCCGCAGACAAATGGAACGGTATAGGTGCTCTTAAGCAAGTGATACTCTTCATCTGCAGGAGTAAGAACTTCACTTTCATCTATATAATCCACACCCATCGCTTCAAGAATGCGGGCTTCAACGATATGGCCGATTCTTGCTTTCGCCATTACAGGAATCGTGACGGCATTCATAACTTCTTCTACAATACGCGGATCAGCCATTCTCGCGACTCCGCCTGCTGCCCGGATATCAGATGGAACACGTTCTAAAGCCATGACTGCAACCGCTCCCGATGCCTCGGCAATTTTAGCTTGCTCAGCATTAATAACATCCATAATGACGCCGCCTTTTTGCATGCTGGCCATCCCTCTTTTTACAGCTTCAGTTCCTAATGTTCTTTCCATCATCATCAGCATCCTTTATGTAAGAATAGTTTGTTAATTCTTATAATATCTACTAGTATAAAAAGAAAATGACTGTATTAAAAGTGTCAGTTTTGTTAAAATCAATGGGGTCAGATATAAGGAGCGAATAGTGATTTGAATATGCTTTCATGTCAATTAAACCGAACAAGTGAAATACCGCTTTATGAACAATTATATTTGTATGTAAAAAATGAAATTGCAGAAGGGCGCCTGGAATTTAACACCAAGCTGCCTTCTAAACGCAAGCTCTCAGATCATCTTCAAATCAGCCAGAATACGGTAGAATCCGCATATGGCCAATTGGTTTCAGAAGGGTTCCTTGAGGTAAGGGCGCGGAAAGGATATTACGTAATGGCATCAGAAGACCTGGAATACTTGCGCCAGGCGGGATACCAGAATGACATTAAATCTGAAAGGAAGAAGGAAGTCATAAAATATGATTTTCATCCAAGCCAGATTGATACAAAGTCGTTTCCTTTTAGGGTCTGGAGAAAATATTCGAGGGATATGATAGACGAAAAAAACGAAAAGCTCCTGCTGATGGGAGATCATCGCGGGGAAAGCGGGCTCAGGCAGCAAATTGCTGCATATCTGTATGGATCAAGAGGAGTGGTCTGCACACCTGAACAAATCATTATTGGCGCGGGTGTTGAAATTCTGCTGCAGCAGCTTGTTTTGTTATTGGAAGAGAATACCTCTTACGGGGTGGAAGATCCAGGGTACCATCTCATTTACCAAATACTGAAAAGCTACGGAAAAACAGTGAATCCTCTTGAAATTGATGAAGAAGGAGTGAATGTGGAGCAGATTGAACAATCAGGGGTCCAGGTTGTGTACGTGACTCCATCCCACCACTTTCCATATGGTACGATTTTGTCTATTAACCGCAGGATGAAGCTTCTGAACTGGGCTTCTGCAAGCGATGAACGATATATTATTGAAGATGATTATGACAGTGAATTCCGGTATAGCGGAAAGTCGATACCTTCTCTTCAAAGCATAGATAAAGGGGATAATATCATTTTTTTGGGGTCTTTTTCAAAATCGCTGATGCCCTCGATCCGCATCAGCTATATGATACTGCCGCAAAGCCTTATGGACCGTTATCAGGATAAGCTTTCTTTTTATCATTCTACTGTTTCCCGCATTAATCAGCAGACGCTTGCTCAATTCATGGAAGCGGGAGAATTCGAAAAACACCTAAACCGGATGAGGAAGGTGTATCGAAGCAAGCTTGAAGCGGTTGTTACTGTGTTAAAGGAATATGATAAAAAAATCAGGGTTATCGGAGCCAATTCTGGTTTGCACATCGTGCTGGTCATAGAGAATGGTCTGGATGAAGAAACACTCATAGAAGAAGCACGGAAATCTCAAATCCGGGTATATCCTCTTTCGCTCTATAGCATAGAAAGACCGGTAGCCCCCCCTAAAGTTATCTTAGGTTTTGGAGGAATACCTCTGGATGAACTTGAATCCGCAATAAGAGCATTGTTGAAGAGCTGGAAGATCGATTAAAAAAGCAGGGAATAATATTGTTAGGCAGTTCAGTTTTTTTGGAGAAACAACCTGCAAATCAGCCGATGGCAAAGAACCTACACCTGCACAACGGTTAGGTATAACCGATAAATTGTTTGATTTGAACGATGTAATATATCTACGATAGATAGTTCGCTTGTCTTTCAAGCGGACTTTTTTTAAGGAAAAGGAAAAACAAGTTCAATAGTTTGAATAGTTTTAATATAATCATTTACAATGGGGTGAAATAAAGATTTATAGTAAAACGGATGCACCTGAGGTTGTTAAAATATGTAATAATTACAATCTTTATAAAAACACTTTATACCTGCCATATCCGTATTCATAAAAAGCGCTCTCTCTTGGATGAAAAATATCTTGATAACTTTAATGATGATAAGTGTTTTGAACTTGCTATTACAGATAAGACTACGGGAAAGTTATACGGAGCAATAGCATTGTCAAATCATCAAAAGTTTAATAATGGAGAGCTTGCATATTGGATTGGAGAAGAATATTGGGGAAATGGCTATGCTACTTAGGCGGCAAAAATTATACTTGAATTTGCTTTTATTGAAAAGGGATACAATAAAGTGTTTGCACGCTTCTTTCATTCAAACCAAGCTTCAGGCAGAGTTATAGAGAAAATGGGGATGAAGAAAGAAGGTATTCTAAGAGAACACGTTAAATAGGACGAAGAATATATAGACCTTGTTTATTGTGGAATACTCAAACACGAAGCAAATTTCTTAAATTAGAAAGGGATTTCCGTAAAGGGCAATATACTAAACCTAATAAAAACGCTTGGATGGTACCGACCCCAAGCGTTTTTATTTGTTATTTTATTGCTATGATTTGAATGTGAAATAAACTGAGAATTACGGTTTACTCCACATTATCTGAACTAATTAATTTTGTCCCCTGCTTTTTAGCGCAAGCTTGAAGAATGATTTTGAGAGCGGCTTTTAATTGCCTTTACACGTTTCAATACAATATAAAACAGCTTTTTGAATTTTGATATTTTCAATTCAATGATTGGCTGTGCCAAAGATTCGATAATTTGGCTGGATAATAAGATGGTGATCAGCAGGGCAAAGCCTGCAAGCATGAAAAAGCTTTCAGTGCTGGTAAAATAAGTATGGATCCGGCTTTCGCGAAATATCCGGACAAAAAAACCATGAAGCAGATAGACATAAAGAGTCTGTGCCCCCCATCTTGAAAAGAAGTGTTTTCCGCGGGGAACAAAAGCAAGAAAACTGAAAACCATGATCATGGAAACTGTGTAAACCCCTAGTCTGGTAAACATGGATAATATATCGGGATTGCCAAGCTCAGCGTAAGGCTTAGAACCAAGAAGCCATTTATCGCTTATATCCGGATGCCGGTAAAATCCGGAAAAAACAACAGTGATGATGATAAAAGCCGTAATTCGCCATTTTACAGAAAAAAGCTTCTTTATTTGCTCTTTCGAGAGATGGTATCCAATCAGATACATAGGAAAGAAAACAAAGGTCCTGGATAAGCTCAGATAATTGGAGACAGTGTCTGCATAACCAATCAAGAGGGCAGCCAGAATGGCTATGCCAATCCCTGCAGCAGGCTTTAGCTTTGCAAAAACAAGAAGCATCAGATTCCAGCAGAATAAACTGATAAGAAACCACATGGCCCATTGCGGATCAAGCAAATCCATCTTAAAGTCTGATTTGCTGTAAAGAAAATAATAAAATACCGTATAAATTGTCTGGAAGATCAGGTAAGGCAGTATTAATTTTTTTGTGATTTTAGATAGATATCCCTTTTTATAAAACCCTTTTGCAAAAAAGCCTGAAACCAGGATAAATGCTGGCATATGAAAAGTGTAAATAGTTTTATAAAGAGCGTAAATTTCCTCGCTTTCATGGATATATGATTTCAGCAAATGGCCGAAAACAACAATGGCCATCAAAATGAATTTAGCATTATCAAAAAAGTAATTTCGTTTTGTCATGGCTGCCTCCGTTTTTATTTAGTAGGAAAACGGGGTAATTTCATTAAACTTTACCCGGACTTGATCCTACTTAATCTCCTTTTATCCAGGAAAAATAAGGAAGGATGAAAGAATTTAAAGCATATTGGTCATTCATACAGAAAATGATTGAGTCTAATGCATTTTTACTATTTTTGTCAGACAGATAGGAAAATAAGGCGGATATGTAGAATATTGGTGGTAAGTGGATGCTTCGGAGGGGAAAGTATGATGGAAACAGAGTTAGCTGAAATTGCAGCTTATAAAAAGGAAATTTCAAAGCTGAAATCGCAGCTTGAACAATGCAAGCTGCTTTCTGATAAAATATTTGATCCATTTATTATCGTTAATCAGGAGAGGGATATTCTATATGGCAACCAATCAGCCTGTGTTCTTTTAAATACTCCAAAAGAAAAACTGCAAACTATGAAAATCACCCATTTTTTAAAAGTTGTTCCTTCCCATATTCTGCAGCTGCAGGAAGAGAAAATTGAAAAAGATGGAATTGTGGAGGACGAATGGCTCATTCAGCTGCTGGATGGAGAAATCAAACATATTGAGTTCACTGGATATACGTATAATTCCATATGCCATACTATATTTAAATTAAAGGATATTACGCTGGAACGATCACTTGAACGGGAAAAAATGATGAGCATGCAAATGTTCCTCGATGTTTTCAATCAGGCGATAGACAGCATTGTCATTTATGATCGCTCGGGAATCATCATAGATAGCAATACCCCGTTCTGCCAAAGTCTGAAATTGGATAAATCAGAAGTAGTCGGCAGGAATATTACTGATTTCATATCGGAAAGTTCCCTGGGAATATGGGAGGCATGCTTCAAACAGGTTCAGGCAGAAGGATCCTCGTCGGGAGTTATGGAAATAAAGTCGTATGCGGCAGAGCTTAAAGTGGATTTTTCATCAACGGCAAACATTTTCAACGGCTTTTATATGTGCATTCTAAATGATATTACCGAGAAAAGCCTGATTGAGCAAAAGCTGATGGACAGCGAAAGGATATTTTCAGAATTATTTGAACAGACAATGGACGCCATTGTCTTTTGGGATCAGAACGGGACCATATTCAGGGTGAATGATTCTGCATGCAGAATTTTCGAGTCAAACAGGGAAAGTCTTATTGGCTGCCTTATTACAGAGTATGTAGCCCAAAAGGATGAACGATTTTATAATATGATTGATTCTTTTAATAGGTATGGGGCCGTACGTGAAGAGCTTTTTTATAAAATGCCGAACGGCCAGCTGAAGCTGTTGGAGCTTACCGCAAAAATGCATTCCAGTGAAGGGTACAATATAACGATTTTCAGGAATGTAAGCGAGCGATGGCGAATAGAAATGGAGCTTAGGAAAAGTGAAAAAAAATTCCGTAAAATTTTTGAGGGATCTCTCGATGGAATGATTATCTGGAATTTGAAGGGTTTTGCAGATATTAATGAAACAGGCTGCAATATACTGGGATTTAACAAGGAAAAGTTTTTATCCATGAACGTGAATAAGCTGCTCGAAAGTGTTCCTGAAAACGCAGTCCTTCTCAATGAGCATATTGACCAGGTTCTAAAAAAAGGTTCGTTCACTTCTGTCATTCCTGTTATATTCGAGGAAGGAAGCACCAAATATATTGAGTTTTCCACAAGGAAAAATCTATATTCAGGCCTTCACCTGACCATTTTCAGAGACATCACAAAAAGTCTGGAAATGCAGGAGCAGCTAAAGAAGTCCGATACACTGAATGTGGTAGGCGAGCTTGCCGCGGGTATTGCCCATGAAATCAGAAATCCCATGACTGCACTTAAAGGGTTCATACAGCTGCTGCAGGGAAGCGTCAAGGAGGATTTTTCAAATTATTTCAATGTGATCACATCAGAGCTGCAGCGCATAGAAACGATTATTACGGAATTTTTGGTTCTTGCCAAGCCGCAGGCTGTGAAATATTTCAGGCAGAATATTAATTCAATCATGAAGGAAACACTGGAACTTCTCACGGCACAGGCCCTGATGTTAAATATTCAGTTTGAGGTGAATTACCAGGAAGCTGATTTGATGATTTATTGTGAAGGCAACCAATTAAAACAGGTCTTTATTAATATAATCAAAAATGCCCTGGAGGTTATGCCTGATGGAGGAATTGTCAGGGTGGAAACCAGCAGGGAAGGTGACAGGCATATAAAAATAACGATTGCTGACCAGGGAATAGGAATTTCAGAAGAAAAGATAAGAAAATTAGGAGAGCCCTTTTATACGACAAAAGAAAGAGGAACTGGACTTGGATTGATGGTCAGTTATAAAATTGTAGAGGAGCATAGAGGATGGGTCGAGGTTGAAAGTGAGGAAGGAAAAGGGACAGCCTTCCATTTATTTCTGCCTATGGACCGGAGCCAGAAGGAGCCAAGATAATGAAATACTATTACAGCCAATATGAAAGGCCGGAAATCGGCAAGTTATACTTACTGGCGGATGAAGAAGCCATGGTGCACATGACATATAATCCGGTGGATTTTGAAAAGCAGGCTTCAGTCTGCCGGCCAGTCCAAATGGATGAACATGAGGTTTTTAAGGAATTAAGAATTTGGCTGGACGGATATTTTTCAGGTGTGAATAAAGAGTTTACGATTCCTCTCCGCGAGAAGGGAACTGAATTCCAGAAGCAGGTATGGAATAGGATGAAGGAGATTCCATACGGAGAAACTAAGTCATACAGTGAAATTGCCTATGAAATAAACAGGCCAAAAGCTGTCCGCGCCATCGGCCAGGCCAGTAAGGCTAATCCTTACCCAATTCTTGTGCCCTGCCACCGGGTTGTTGGCAAGAAGGGGCAGCTTACCGGGTATGCAGGAAGCAAAACAGATATTAAAGATAGATTATTGACCCTGGAAAATAAAAATTGGGTTACCAGATAAATTGATTGATTCGCCAAGGTGCCTTGCACTTTCTTAATAATATGCAGGATATTCACTGAAAAAACGCATTTCACGTGCCTGAGAGGCTGAGGAAATGCGTTTTTTTGTATTTCTATTTAACTGTAATCGCAAGCTGTTTTTCACTTTGCCATTGTTCAAACAATACCAGATCTTTATCAATCTGAGATAAAACAAAAGCCATAACTGCAGCGTCATCAATCAAACCAAATCCTATCAAAAAATCAGGGATGACATCTATCGGCGATACAAAGTAAATGACAGAAATTAATATCATAATCAGGGAACGGTATGGCACCTTGCGGTAAGAACCGTTCGACCATGCCTTCAATAAGGAAAGCATGGTATGCAGTTTTGTCCACAAATTTTTAAAAGAAAGCTGGTTTGAAGCTGCCTTTCTTTCTGCGTTTGCCAGAAGCCCCTTCGTGCTTCCTTTATTTCCCGCATAACGCTTCGCCTGCTTACTGAAAAGCGTATAAGCAACTTTCCTGAAAAACCATTTGCGCAGCATATTTCCACCCTCTTTTTTCAATTATGATACCACTCTTAAGAAAATTAAAAACCTGTATAATCTTGTAAAAAAATGAATTCTTACATTGGAATATTGGCGTAAAATGATAGGTTTTGTCATGTTCTGCTAACCTATTTACATCTAAAGAAAATTTTGTAATAATCCTTAAGTGATTATTTTTTAAAAAGTGAGAAAGGATGTAGGTTAAGTCATGATATGCAGAAATGAAACAGCAATTTGCTCTGAGATTACAGTTAAGCGGATGGAAATGATCAGGATAGCGGATGTTTACGGCATGACTGCCGAAAAGACCATTCGTTGCAGCCAGGAACTTGACGGTCTGATCAATGAGTATCTGCAATTACAATACCACTCGGATTTTTTGCTGAGTAAATTTGAAAGTTATGATTTCAATACAGAGGTGAATGCATGACACTCTTTCCCGGGAAAACGATGGGGAATAAGGAATGGCAGGGGATAGGGGGAGTAGTGCTAAAAAAAGCAGGCAGAAATATACATAAAGCATTAAGACCTGTCTGCACCCGCCTTCACAAGGATGCAACAGGTGCAGACAGGTCTTAATGAACATCTCCGAACTAAAATTCAGGCCGCCGGCTCTCCATCTTCCAATAAATACTCAACTTCAGCCCAAATATAACCGCTCATCAGGATGCAGCATCATAAAAAATGGCATTGAAATTTGCTGTTTAGCTTTATTCGTGATGCGGATTTTGCCAATCTTTCAATGTTTTATCCGATGGAAGGAGCAGACTAATAAGGCCCAGAAGCGGCAAAAATCCTACATATTTAATAGTGGCAGCAATGCCGATTGAATCTGCCAGTGCACCTAGTGCAACCGAGCCTATGGCCCCCATGCCGAAAGCAAGTCCCACGGTCAGTCCTGCCATCGTTCCCACTTTACCCGGCACCAGCTCCTGCGCGTAAACAACTGTGACAGAAAAGCTTGTCATAATAATAAATCCGCTGGCCAATAAAAGAACAAAAGAAGCCCATGATGGAAGAAAAGGCAGCAATATAGTGAAAGGCGCACATCCTGCCAATGAATATAAAATAATGTTCTTCATTCCGAAACGATCTGCAAGCGGGCCGCCGAAGAAGGTTCCAAGCGCACCGGCAGCAAGGAAAGCGAAAATATAGAGCTGTGCTTCACTAACGGAGAAGCCATTATGCTTTATCAGAAAAAAAGAATAGTAATTTGTCATGCATGATATATACCAGGATCTAGCAAAAATAAACAGAAGGATAAAGGTTAAAGCTTGGGCAACTTTTTTATTGAACACTGCTTTTGAACCTGCTTTGCCTTTTGCATGGTGAACCGGTGATTTCAGCTTCCGCCCATACCATACGGCAATATAGAACAGCATGATAACTGCGCAAAGGGCAACAGGAGCAAACCATAATGCCCCTTTTTGCCCGAATGGCACCAGGACAATAGCGGTAATAAGGGGAGCAAGCGCCTGTCCGGTATTGCCGCCGACCTGATAGATGGATTGAGCAAGACCCCTCTTTGTTCCTGCTGCCATATAAGCCACGCGGGAGCCTTCAGGATGGAAAATAGCAGAGCCGATCCCAATCAGGAAAACAGAAAACAGGATGATTCCATAGCTTGGGGAAATGGCAAGTAGAATAATGCCCGCGAGTGTGCTGGAAAGCCCGATTGGCAAAGCAAAGGGAAGCGGTTTTAAATCGCTGTACCAGCCTACAGCGGGCTGCATGATGGAAGCTGTAATATTTAGCGCAAAGGCTATATAGCCAAGCTGGGTATAGCTTAAGGACATTGAGTGTTCCAATATTGGAAACATTGCAGGTACAACGGCTTGAAGAGTATCATTTAATAAATGGCAAATACCCATGATAATCAGGATTCTAAAAACCGTTGCATCGGCATTTTGATTTTGAAGTTTAAGAGAAACACTTGACATTAAAAAGACTCCTTATGAGTAAAATATTTTGCTTGTCATGGCCCCAGGCAAGAATGGGCAAACTTTAAATCGGGGTTTGTCCTGGAATTCCCCGATATAATACCTAATTTATATCAGAGGAAGGCAGAATGATTTCAGCTTTAGTTCCCTTAGTCTCCTGGCTTGAAAGGATGATTGACCCATTAAAGAGTTCAATGATCCTCTTGCAAACGTACAGCCCAAGCCCTGTTCCAGTATCTTTATTCGTATAAAAAGGATCAAACACCTTTCCGAGCTGTTTTTCGGTCATGCCAATGCCTGTGTCAGCAATTTCAATCACTGTTTCTTTTTCCCTGTAATATACAGTGATGGCAAGGGTTCCCCCTTCCGCCATGGCTTCACACCCGTTTTTTGCAATATTTAAAATTACCTGCTTCAGCTGGTCTCGTGTACAAAGAACTATGACAGGCTTCTCTGGCATATTGAGGCTGAAATCAACATTATATAAGCGGGATTCAGATTGAATAAGAGGTTCAAGCTCTTCTAAAATAAGGCAAAGATCTATGCTTGATAGATGCTGGGCGGTAGGCTTTCCTAAAATCAGGAATTCACTTACGATAGAATTTATCCTCTGAATCTCGTTTTTTATGACCGAGAAATACAGTTCATCCTGTTTATCTTTATATTTCTCCTCCAGAAGCTGGACAAGTCCTTTAATGCCGGTCAGCGGGTTTTTGATTTCATGGGCAGTACTTGCAGCAAGCATTCCGACAACCTCTAATTTTTGTGCTTCCATCATCGATTTTTGCTTTTTAGCTTCTCTTCTCAATAGAAGATACTTAACCGTTAGAAAAAGGATATGTGTAATGATGAGCCCAAATATTGCAAAATAAAAGAAAGCCCTATAATCTACAACTGGAATATTTTTGTCAGGTTTTACGGAGAGTCTCCATGGTACCTCATCAAGTGTACCTTCCGTCCAGGCTCCAGGTGAAAGTGTGCTTTGCGGATTAATTCTGATCAGGCTTCCTCCGGATTTATTCTGCAATTTCACAGAGTAGTCAGGGGTAAGGATTTTCATGACATTTTCCATGTAATCCAGCCTGATTCGCGCTAAAACAAATCCTTCAACTTCACGTTCCTCATTCAGGATAGGTGCAGACACAGAAAAATAATCGTATCCGCCTATATGCTCGCGTTCATCTTCTACAACTGTGCTTTTGGTGAGAAGTGCCGTGCGCCTATAGTTTTCAGTCAGGACTTTTTTTCCGTCCTCGCCAGGTTCAGAACCTGCCATCGCAGTACCGTTTAGATTCAGCAAAAACATAGCACCATATCTTGGGTCTGTTTTTGAAGCTTTACTAAGCAAAGCCATCATTTTTTCTTTGTCAGATATAAAGGATGACCCGCTTAATGCAAGCATCTGCAGATTTTCCCTGGTTTCTTTAATAACCTGATCAATGTATTGATGGTGTATGGAGCCGACCCACTCTGACTTTAGTTTATATTTTAATTCACCTTTTTTTTCAAGATGGAACCAATAAATAATCATCAAAAAGATCATCGGCAAGACGACGAATAAAATATATAATGCATGATTTTGCCTTTTTTTCATTTTTTCACTACTTTTCATTTTTTTCACTAGTATAACAAATCGTTTTATGAAACAATAGATAAACCTATGCTGGAAATTGACAAAAAAAAAATAATTGAATATAATAATTTTTAATTCGAGATATATGAATTAAATATGTTTAAAAGGTTGGGAAAAGGAATGAATGAAAGTATTCAGCAATCCTTAAAGCTATTTATTGTTTTGTCGCGGGCTAACAGGTCCATTAATGATGTGGTAAATAAATATATTGCCGAACAAGGTTTAAATCCTACAGAATTCGCTGTATTGGAGCTTCTTTATCATAAAGGAGATCAGCCGCTTCAGCAAATTGGCGGAAAAATCCTATTGGCAAGCGGAAGTATCACATATGTAGTCGATAAGCTCGAACAAAAAGATTATTTGAGAAGGGTAGCGTGCAAAGAGGACCGCCGCGTCACCTTCGCGCAAATAACCGAAAAAGGAAAAGAGTTCGTAGAATCTATTTTTCCTGAACACGAAAGCAGAATAGATGAAATTATGAATGTATTGACTGCAGAAGAAAAAGAAACAGTTATTGAACTGGTGAAAAAAATAGGTTATAAAGCATTAGACAATTAATGCCCTTCAAGAGCACCTTACTTTGTGAGGTGTTTCTTTTTTGGCTCTTTTCTTCAGGTTCTTTTTTTAAAGATTGCTGTTTATTGTTTTTAATGAGTTCTGTGAAGCGATCTCCTTGTTAATCGGTTGATTGGAGCGTACGGTGCGAGATTCCCGCGAAAAGCGAGCATCCAGGAGCGGATAACAATCACCTTGTTCCAAAGCAACAAAGTTTAGAAGATAGCCTTTTTTGAATGCGGCGAGATATGGAAGCTCGCAAAAAAATTCCTCTTCCGCAGGCAGGAATTCCAGTTGGGCTAGCGAATATTATTTAAGTGTAAAATTTTCCTGTATATAGGTAAAATAAATGTATGTAAAGGAAGTGTCATTTTGAAATTTGATCAATATGAATATAAACGGCCTGACATGACGGAAATAAAAACAGCCTTTACTGCAGCTTTGGATCGCTTCAAATCAGCTGCAGATGAAAAAAGCCAAAGCGAAGCCATGAAAGAGATCAATGCAATAAGAAATGATGTAGGCACAATGTTCAATATTTGTTACATAAGGCATTCAATCGATACAAATGATGAATTTTATAAAGCAGAAAATGATTATCTGGATGAAATTGCCCCGGAAATCGAAGAATTGGTTTCACAGTATTATAAGGAGCTGGTTTCTTCTAATTTCCGCAGCCAGCTGGAAGAAAAATGGGGCACACAGCTTTTTGCATTGGCCGATGCCCAGCTGAAGACCTTTTCTCCAGATATCATTCCGCTTCTTCAAAAAGAAAATAAGCTTTCTACGGAGTATACTCAATTAATTGCATCTGCGAAAATTAATTTCGAGGGGGAAGAGAGGACACTGGCACAGCTTGCTCCCTTCGCTGAATCATCAGATCGGGAAGTGAGAAAAAAAGCGAGCCAGGCCCACAGCGAATTCATGGTTGAACATGAAGAAAAGCTTGATGGGATTTTTGACAGGCTTGTCAAGGTCCGCCATGAAATCGCCTGCAAGCTTGGTTATAAAAACTTCGTTGAACTTGGCTATTACCGGATGGCACGGACAGATTATAATGCTGAAATGGTTGCCGATTTCCGCAAACAGGTACAGGAATATATAGTACCTCTTGTTACAAAACTCAAGGAACGCCAGCGCAGCAGAATTTCTGTTGACGAACTGAAATATTATGATGAAGGGTTTGAATTCAAATCCGGCAATGCAGTTCCAAAGGGCAACCCAGATTGGATTATTGAAAACGGCCAGAAAATGTACAGTGATTTATCAAAGGAAACAAAGGAATTTTTTGAATTTATGATCAGTAATGGGCTGATGGATCTTGTTGCAAAGAAAGGCAAAGCTGGCGGAGGCTATTGCACCTACATTGAAAACTACAAAGCTCCCTTCATTTTTTCAAATTTCAATGGGACATCAGGGGACATAGATGTACTTACCCATGAAGCAGGCCATGCATTCCAGGTTTTCAGAAGCCGCGGCTTTGAAATTCCGGAATACAACTGGCCTACATATGAAGCCTGTGAAATTCACTCAATGAGCATGGAATTCTTTACATGGCCATGGATGGAGCTGTTCTTTGAAGAAGATACGGAAAAATACAAATTCAGCCATTTAAGCGGAGCGCTTACATTCTTGCCGTATGGAGTAGCTGTCGATGAATTTCAGCATTTCGTCTATGAAAATCCGGATGCCTCTCCTGAGGAAAGAAAGCAGGCTTGGAGAAGCATTGAGAAGAAGTATCTTCCACATCGCGATTATGGAGATAATTCTTACTTAGAGCAAGGCGGATACTGGCATCGCCAGGGCCATATATTTAACTCGCCATTTTATTATATTGACTATACACTTGCACAAATATGTGCTTTCCAGTTCTGGAAGCGCTCAAGAGAAAACAGGGAAGAAGCATGGAAGGATTATGCCGCACTGTGTGAAATGGGCGGAAGCAAGTCATTTCTTGGCCTTATTGAAGCGTCCAATCTGCAATCTCCTTTTAAAGAGGGCACAGTAAAATCGGTTGTTGATGTAATCGATGAATATCTGTCTTCTGTAGAAGATCAATCTCTTTAAAAACAAGCACTGTTAACCCTGTATGACGAATACAGTCAATGTATAGCGGGACCTCAGGCGGGAAGGCGGCACATGGACAAGAAACCGGCTGAAAAGATTAACAGAGGCTAAAGGAATATCAGGGAAAAGCTGTTCAGAAGATCATTCTTTTGAACAGCTTTTTTTGTTGTCCCCCTGTAATTTAATAGCTAGCAGAAGCTTTTGCCTTTACTTTGAAAATGAGCGGATAATGGAAGAACAAGGAAAGTTGCCTGATGCTTGTCTTAATGGCTGATGTTGCGCATATACATGTCAGGAAGGAGGGGGAGGCATGGTTTCTAGGTGGACAGGTGCTTTTCAGATTGCGGCTGTATATGTCGGCACTATTGTTGGTGCCGGATTTGCAACTGGAAAAGAAATCGTTGAATTTTTTACCCGATTTGGTTTTTATGGGTTTATAGGGATATTAATAGCAGGCTATATTTTTATTTTTACAGGCTCGAAAATGATGATTCTTTCCTCGCGGGCGGGGGCTGCTACATTTGAAGAATTTAATCTTTTTTTATTTGGAAAAAAGCTTTCTTCCTTTGTGAATGTCATATTCATTATGATGCTGATTGGTGTAACAGCTGTAATGATTTCAGGGTCAGGTGCAGTTTTTGAGGAACAACTTGGCTTTTCTAAACTTGCTGGCGTGGCAGTGACCATTATTTTAGCTTCGCTTGTTTTGATGTTCGGCCTGAAGGGGTTATTTGCTATAAATTCTTTTGTGGTACCTATTATGATTTTTTTTAGTGTGCTGCTGTGCATTCTGACCATTAATAATGGCCATTTTGCTGCATCCTTTTTGACTGTGCCGGACCAAGGATTAACCTTTGGAGCCATAATTTCTCCGCTCACATATACAGCTTTTAATTTGGCGCTGTCGCAAGCAGTTCTGGTACCTGTAGCTTTTGAAATTGGCGATGAAAAGGTCATAAAGCATGGAGCTGTTTTAGGAGGCATTTTTTTGACAATCATTCTGCTTTCTGGCCATTTCGCTCTTGTGACACTTCCGAATCTGACGACTTATGAAATACCTTCTGCAGAGTTAATGAAAACGGTGGCATCCAATCTTTATTGGGTTTTTATCCTGGTAATATACGGAGAGATCTTTACTTCGGTTATTGGAAATATTTTTGGACTGCAGAGGCAGATTGGAGCATACGTGAAAATTCCGGGAATAGTCATCATTGGAGGGATTTTTCTGCTGGCTTTTACTGCAGGCAAACTGAAGTATGGAGTCCTGCTGGGGTATTTGTATCCTCTATTTGGATACATCAGCATGAGTTTCTTGCTGCTGATATGGATCAAGAGGCTGAATAAATAACCTCATCTGCTGTGATGCTTGCAGATGAGGCAGTGGAGGTCCTATTTTTTTTGATCCTTTAAAATGGTTTTTCCCATTTCTATAAAAGCTTTTCGCTGATCATTATCCTTCGTAGTAAACAGAGTAAGCCTGACAGGGTTTTTCTCATCTTTAATGATAATCCCGGTGACTATATCATGGCCGTTATTAGCTTCAAGCACTTTCGCATTAGGAATGGAAAGGCTTGGATCGCTTACTTCCTTGATGTTTTCTGAAACACTTTTCAGCTGCAATTTTGTATTATTTTCAATATCTGCCCAATCTGCATCAGCAGGGAGAATTTCTATTCGCATAAAAATATCATCTTTGCCTTTTACAAATAAAGAATCCTTCATTGGCTCCTCGGCAGTTAACACAAATCCAGGAAGTACATACATACTGAAATGCTGATTTTCGCTTCTTTTAAGAAAGGCCGTATTTTTCTTTTCCGCACCGTTTACAGAGTAGGAAAGATTTTTTTCCATTACCCTCACTGAAGGGTTTGCACTGTCTGCTTTGCTCTCAGTATCGCTTTGCTTGGCCGGGGTTGCTTTTGATTCTGTTTGGTTAGATGCATCTGTCTTTTTTTGCCCTTGTTTATCACTAGGAGTGTTTGCAGCAGTTGAGGCATTTGTGTTGTCTTCCTTTTTCTGGATGTTTCCGCTGCCGCTTTCTGCCGTTCCGCATCCTGTTAATGCTAGTGTGATCGAAGCGCCTGCTAGAATGGCCTGTAATCTGTTCATTGATTCTCCTCCTCGTGTAGTTGGTTCCAGCGTTGAGAGAAAAGTAAATGCTGATTCAATCAGCGTGAAACCTGCTTATGTCATTATAGACGAAATTTGACAGGGGCTAGTTACAAATTATGATAAATCCTGCAAAAATGTCCAGCTTATCTTTCTATTATAATAGTATATGATTTAAAAAAGAAAGAACGTTTCAGTTCCGAAACGTTCTCTTGGAATATTATCATTGCTGAGCTTGTATGATTCTGTAATTCTTATGGTTCACTACAGTTTTTTGCTCCAATTCATAATCACGGTAGTTGTCCATATAAGTTACATCAACGATGACAGAGTTTTCATTCACTTTTTCTACGATTCCCTTTAAGCCATCGCGAAACTCAATTATATTTCCTACGTCTGCCTTTTTCATATAAACCATCCTTTTCCATTCCATTTTCATTTTTAAGAATAGCGAAGATAAAAATTGGTATTGTCCCAAAAATATCAAAACTTTTTTTGCTTTCATGTCCTGCTGCATTAAAGCCTGAAGGGCATAAATAAATCGAATTATGTAATCATTCACAGTGTGCGATGGGAGCCTATGCACAGAAAATTCTAATATTTCACTTTACAGTTTGCACTATTTTAAAGAATACGTAAAGAAAAAAGTTGAAAATATCACAATAATTTCCTTAAGTCCTTGAGGGCCAATTGAGTGAAAGACTAGAGTAAAGTATGATGGTAAAATAGAAAATACATTTTATGACCGGGAGGCAAAAGGAATTGGATAAAACCCAAGTACAAGAGATATTGGAAAAGCTCGCAAGTAATGAGATTGACAACTATAAAGTAAGCAAAGAGCAATTCATGGATTTTCGCAATGTGTTGGTCAAGCGTGATGATTTTAAGCATTTCAGAGGTACTGCACAGCATAATGGCGAGGTAATATACGAATATACGGAAAGTCCGCGCAGCTAAAGCAGATGTAAGGGTCAGCATTGCAAAAAAAATTAAAAATAACCCCCTGACAAAGTTCGACATTATTCAGTATTTCCTTATATTACAATTGTAATAGTTTAAAGGGGGAATACAGAATGGCTTTTTCTTTCAGTAAGTTGACAGCAGCAAGCTTAGTGATGATGCTGATGTTTGGATACCTGCCAGCTCAATCACAGGCAAAGACAGTGAACCAAAGCACGAGAATTACTTTTGCAGGCGATGTCATGATGGATTGGTCGGTCAAAACCACTATTAATAAAAAGGGTGCATCTTATCCTTTTCAGCAAGTGAAAAATGAGGTTACACAAAGCAGTTTTGCTCTTGCAAATTTAGAAACAGCAATTACAACAAGAAAAGATAAAAATGTTAAGCAATATACGTTTAAGTCTGATCCCAAAGCATTAACAGGCTTAAAAAATTCGGGTTTTGACTTGGTTTCTCTGGCAAATAATCATTCAATGGATTATAAAAGGGCAGGCCTGTCAGATACTATGAACAATCTTAAAAAGTATCATCTTCCCTATATTGGAGCCGGTAATAGCTCTAAGGAAGCTTATCGTGCATACACACAAGTCATGCATGGAGCCAAGGTTAAGTTTTTAGCTTTTTCAAGGGTACTGCCTGATACGAGCTGGATGGCACAAGCTAAACGGCCAGGTATTGCCAGCGGGTATGATATCAATGTCATAGATTCAGTGATTAAAAGAGAAAAGAAATCTGCTGATTATGTCTTTGTTTACATTCATTGGGGTGTTGAAAAAAATAAGAAGCCAGAGCCCTATCAAAGAGAATGGGCTAAGAAAATGATCAACTCAGGTGCTGATGGTGTAATAGGAAGCCATCCGCATGTCCTGCAGGGGTTCGAATATTATAAAGGCAAGCCAATTGCATACTCTTTGGGGAACTTCCTGTTTCCTGATTATGTAACAGGGGCAGCTGCCCAAACAGGTCTGCTTCATTTGCATTTGAGTAAATCATCCATCTATATGAGTTTTTCTCCATATTATATCAAGAAGGATAAAATCATTGCCCAAAGTTCTTCTGCAAAGAAAAATGTTTGGCGCAATCTTCAATCGATATCTTATGGTGTAAAAATAGTCAACGGAAAAATACTTAAGAAATAATAACAGCCTGTCCAGGCCGTGACCGTTTGTGATTAATTTCCAAAATCACTTTCGGGTCCCGGCGGTGGACGGCTTTTTTTACTGGTTATAACTTCAGTCAAATCACTGGCTGATGGATTAATGGGCATTTATGGAAGATCGTAAGCCGCAGATCTTTTTTAGTTTGATAAGTCCGCTTTTATCTTGTTCAATGCTGATTTTCTCCATGATTTAACGGCGCTGGCTGAGGAGCCTGTAACTTTTGCAATCTCCTGGATTGTAAGATTATCTTTAAATGAAAGCAGAACCCATGCTGCCTGCTTCGCTGTAAGAGATTCGCAGTAGGTTAATAAAATCTCTTCTTCAAGCGGACGATCATGAAAAACTGCGCTAACTTCATTTAACAGATCATCGCTGGCTGGTGTAAAGCGGGAGTCAAACCTGGCCTCTTTTTTTAATTCATTAAGTATACGCCCTTTTACCATTGAATAAGCAAAGCTCAGGAAGGAGCCTTTTTCTGCAGAAAATTTTTCTTCTGCCTCCCACAGTGCAATGAGGCCGATTTGAAAATAGTCTTCTTTATTTTTGTAGATTGATAACTGTCGGATAATGCTGTGAATCATTGGAGTATATTGGTTGCAAAGTGCTGTAAAGTCATCCATGTTTTTGCCTTTTTGAAGAGTGCACTCTTCGGTTATTCCCGGGTGAAATAACTTTATTATGCTTTCCCGGCAATGGCTAAAAGGTAAAAAGGATAAATAGACAGCGTTATGGGGTGAAAATAGACAAAACATTGTTTTTTAATAACTTTTTGCAGGATGAAACAAGAAGAAAGCAAGTTTTTTAATGGAAGGCTGATAATTCTGAGTATTTACGATTTCATAAAAAAAGAGCCGGGTTTATCTCTTTCATAAACGGCTCTTACGGAATTTTTTTAATTCCTGAATGATAATATCTTTTTTCTCTGCATCTTCGGCAATATCGAATCCATAATGATAGTGATTCAATTTCTTTTGCTTCCAAATGATGCTGCCTGGAAGGATTAGTTCATTTTCTTCATTCAAAGTAAATGAAAGGGAAAACGCTATGTCCTGATTAACGGGCAGTTCCAGAAGTGATTGAAACTTAACTCCGCCCGGACTGATATCCAGAATTTCCATTTCCCCCATCCTGCTCATGCCTTCCAGTCCATTCATCTTAGTTATGGTAAAGTACCCCGGAAACGGGGGATTGAAGTTAAAACGGAAGGATTCTTCTCTATTATATTTCATGGTCCACCTCCAGATAAAGTCAGGCCAAGGCCGCCTGATCAATTTCCATATACCCGAAATGCTGTGTGTTTGGGAATAGTGAAACTGATATGTGTAAAATTATAGTAACTTATTGAAAAGGGAAAGAGAATAAAAAAGAGGAATTTTTTTGGGCTTTTAGAAAATGCCACACTTTGCTGACGCTGGGTATATAACAGAACTATTTTCACAGGAGTTGTTTTCTGAATTATCTTATGATTGCTTTTTGCTGCAAATTAGTTGATTTTAGGTTGAATATTGTGTACTCTTTTTATCATGAAAAGTGAGCCTAATGATTGTATGAAAGCCAAAGGAATGCTATTCTGATGAATGATAAGTATTATTTTATAGTTCCGCAAACTATGGAAATGCTTTCATTTCCATAGGCACACTGTTTACTTTATAACATAGAATCTCTAAAGGCGGGAAAGCTACATATAACAGAAATTCATGTTGTTCAGTAAATGAAAAATGCATTAAACCATACAAATAAAAGGGAGATTGATTAGAATGGTAGAAAAAACATTTCATGTAATTGCAGAAACAGGTATTCATGCACGCCCGGCAACTTTGCTAGTACAGGCAGCAGGCAAATATGATTCTGAAATCCACCTTGAGTATAAAGGCAAAAAAGTAAACCTTAAATCCATCATGGGTGTTATGTCCCTTGGTGTAGGCAAAGATTCAGACATCACAATTTCAGCAGAAGGCAGCGACGAACAGGATGCACTAAATACTCTTGAAGAAACTTTGAAAAAAGAAGGTTTGGCTGAGTAATGTCAACACTATTGAATGGCATAGCCGCATCTAACGGCATTGCTATCGCTAAAGCCTATCGATTAATTGAGCCTGATCTTACGGTAAAAAAACAATCAATTGATAGTGCAGATGAAGAAGTAAGCCGTTTCAGAACTGCTGTTGAAACCTCAAAAACAGAATTGCAAAGCATCCGCGACAAAGCTGAAATTGACTTGGGAGCAGACAAAGCCGCCATTTTTGATGCGCATCTGCTTGTGGTTAGCGATCCGGAGCTTATTTCTCCAATCGAAGATAAAATTAAGAGCGAGAGCATTAATGCAGAGTTTGCTTTAAAAGAAACTGCAGATATGTTCGTAACCATGTTCGAACAAATGGATAATGAGTACATGAGAGAACGTGCTGCAGATATCCGCGACGTTACAAAGCGGATTCTTTCGCATCTCCTTCAAGTCCAGATTCCGAATCCGAGCATGATCCAGGAAGAAGTCATCGTCATTGCAAAAGATTTGACTCCATCCGATACTGCGCAATTAAACCGCCAATATGTGAAGGCTTTTACAACGGATATCGGCGGCAGAACTTCTCATTCTGCCATTATGGCACGTTCCATGGAAATTCCGGCAGTCGTAGGAACAAAAGAAGCAACGGATATTATCGAAAATGGAGACCTGATCATTGTTGACGGCTTGAATGGCGAAGTACATATCAATCCGACTCCAGAGCTTGTTAAAAGATATGAATCCGAAATGGAAGCATATGAAAAACAAAAGGCTGAATGGGCAAAACTGGTGAATGAAAAAACAGTTTCTGCTGATGGCCACCATGTTGAGCTAGTGGCAAACATTGGAACCCCTAAGGATTTAACCGGCGTTGTAAACAATGGCGGCGAAGGTGTAGGTTTATACCGGACTGAATTCTTATATATGGGCAGAGACCAAATGCCGACTGAAGAAGAACAGTTTGAGGCATACAAAGCTGTACTTGAAGGTATGGACGGAAAGCCAGTTGTCGTCCGTACACTAGATATCGGCGGCGATAAGGAACTTCCATACCTGAATCTTCCGAAAGAAATGAATCCATTCCTTGGGTATCGGGCCATCCGTCTGTGCCTGGACGAACAGGAGATTTTCCGGATTCAGCTTCGTGCATTGCTTCGTGCAAGCCAGTTCGGCAACCTGAAGATCATGTTCCCGATGATTGCAACTCTTGGAGAGTTCCGCGATGCAAAAGCTATCCTTGAAGAAGAAAAACAAAAGCTTACAGACAGCGGTGTAAAGGTATCCGAAACAATTGAAGTCGGAATCATGGTGGAAATTCCATCAACAGCTGTTATGGCTGACACCTTTGCAAAAGAAGTTGACTTTTTCAGCATCGGAACAAATGACCTGATTCAGTATACAATGGCAGCAGACCGTATGAATGAACAAGTTTCTTATTTGTATCAGCCATACAACCCTGCAATTTTGCGCCTTGTTAAAATGGTTATTGATGCTGCCCATAAAGAAGGAAAGTGGGCGGGAATGTGCGGAGAAATGGCCGGGGATGAAATTGCAATTCCTGTATTGCTTGGTTTAGGGCTGGATGAGTTCTCCATGAGTGCAACTTCCATTCTTAAAGCAAGGTCATTGATCTCCAAGCTTAACAAATCTGATATGGAAAAACTTGCACAATCCGTTCTCGGTATGGATACAAATGACAGCGTTAAAGCTGCAGTAACTGAAGCTGTAACACAATAATGCCGATTTTGGCTTGCTGCAAAAAAGGCAGCGGGCTCATGGATCCCCGGGAAAAGTGAGCACCTGAAGAGTTAAAAAGGATTAATAAAATCTTAAAATATTCTTTAAATAAATGTTTATCCTTTCCTAAAAAGGGTATATAAAGAGCAAGCACAGTTGTTTTGCTAACATTAAGCAGCTGACATTCTCATTTCCCCCTTTTTAAACCGATGGAGTTTTATCTCCATCGGTTCTTTTTTTTGTCACAGCAAAAAGAGAAGTGCAGATTTTTCACTGCGGACAAAATAAGAAGTATAATAATAAAGAAAAATTCAAATTCATGAAAGGGGCGGGTGAAAGATGGATTTACAAGTAACTAATAAAACTGCTCTTGTTGTTGCTTCAAGCCAGGGGCTGGGGAAAGCAATTGCAGAGGAACTGCTAAAAGAGGGAGCAAATGTGATGCTGACAGGCAGAAATGGTGAAAAACTTGCCAAGCTTGCTGAAGATCTCAATAGGCTGGGATATGGCAGGGCAGCTTATATTAAAACTGACATCACCAAAGCTGTAGATATCAGAGCGATGGTGAAGGCTGCTGTATCTGAGTTTGGAGGATTGGATATTTTAGTTAATAATGCCGGCGGTCCCCCTGCAGGATCGTTTGAGGAATTATCAGATGAAGACTGGCAAAATGCGTTCGAGCTGAATTTATTGAGTTACATACGAATCATAAGGGAGAGCCTGCCGCATCTGAAGAGGAATGGAGGGAAAATTGTCAATATAGCTTCATCTTCCATCAAGGAACCCCTGCAGGGAATGGCACTGTCGAATACCTTCCGTACAGGAATTGTGGGCTTGTCCAAGACGCTGGCAGCAGAGCTTGCCCCATATGAAATCCTTATCAATACTGTAGGGCCGGGAAGGATTGCGACAGACCGGGTTGCACAGCTTGATAAGATCAATGGAGATAAAAAGGGAATCAGCGCTGAAGAAATGAAACAAACCATGCTATCCTCCATTCCGCTGGGACGCTACGGGGAGCCGGAGGAGTTCGCGAGGTTTGCCGCTTTCTTAGCATCAGGGGCAAATACCTATATGACCGGACAGGCATTCTTAGTGGATGGCGGTATGGTGAAATCCATTTAACATCATGATTTCTGCAATGAAAAAATATAACTATTGGTATAGGAGCTGGCATTATGGGTTTGGATAAAAAAATTACAGCAATAGGGTTTATTGGAACTGGAGTTATGGGGAAAAGCATGGCGCGCCACCTGCTGGACGCAGGGTTTGAACTGTTCGTTTATAACAGGAGCAAGGAGAAAGCCGAGGAGCTTCTCGCAAAAGGCGCAAAATGGGCTGGGTCTCCAGGAGAACTTGCCAAAAAGACAGAAGTGATTATTTCTATAGTTGGGTATCCTCAAGATGTAGAAGAGGTTTACTTAGGTAAAAACGGAGTCGTCGAAAATGCCAAGGAAGGCACTTATCTGATTGACATGACCACTTCGACTCCATCGCTTGCTGAAAAGATTTATCATGCGGCAAAGAGTAAAGGGCTGAAAGCACTCGATGCACCTGTTTCGGGAGGAGATATTGGGGCACGGGATGCAAAGTTGGCTATCATGGCTGGCGGTGATGAAGAAGACTTCAGGGAGATGAAGCATATTTTTGATTTGCTTGGCACAAATGTTGTGTATCAGGGACCTGCGGGCTCAGGGCAGCATACAAAAATGTGCAATCAGATTGCCATTGCTTCCAATATGATTGGAGTCACGGAAGCAATTGTTTATGCAAAAAAGGCAGGGCTTAATCCGGAAACTGTGTTAAAAAGCATTTCCACAGGAGCTGCAGGAAGCTGGTCATTGTCTAACCTCGCACCTAGAATGGTGAAGGGCGATTTTGAACCTGGATTTTTCATTAAGCATTTTATTAAAGATATGAAAATTGCTTTAGAGGAAGCAAAAAGGATGGACATGGAAGTTCCCGGCCTTTCTCTTGCAGAATCACTTTATGAAGAGCTTTCGCGTAATGGAGAGGAAAACAGCGGTACACAGGCATTATATAAGTACTGGAAATGATTTTTGAGGTAATCATGGGCGGCTTATTCAAAGCAGAGGGTTCGAATGAAAAGAAAAAGCATGCTGCCCCAAGGCACATGCTTTTTCTATTATAAAGCTTGATTTCCTGTAACTGGTTTTATTTCAAAAGGAAATTTTCCATTCGGTCCAGAGCAGTTTTTAACGTTTCTAATGAATAGGCGAAGGATACACGGAAATATCCTTCACCCATCGGAGAAAAGGCATCCCCAGGAACGACTGCGACTTTTGCTTTTTCAACAAGTTCAAGACAAAAAGCCAATGAAGTATCGTAACTTGCCGGGATTTTGACAAAAAAGTAAAAGGCACCGTCTGGCTTAACGATTTCAAGGTCCATGTCACGCAAACGTTGGAATACAAATTCCCGTCTTTTAGAGTATTCTTCTTTCATAGGCAATGCATCATTAAAGCCTTCTGTCAGCGCGGCAATCGCAGCTTTTTGGGAAACTGAAGAGGCGCAGGCGACATTATATTGGTGGACCTTTAAGATATGCCGGCAAATGGAAGCAGGCGCGAATAAAAATCCAATTCTCCAGCCTGTCATGGAATGGGATTTGGATAATCCGTTAAGGAGAATGGTCTGATCCTTCAGGAACTCCGCTATTGAGGAGTGTTTTTGTTCATAAACCAGCTCACTGTATATTTCATCAGCAAGAATGAATATATCACGGCCTTTTACAAGTTCTGCGATTGAATGCAGCTCTTCCCTGCTTAACGTTACACCGGTTGGATTGGACGGATAGGGAAGGACAATGCAGCGGGTGTTTTCTGTTATGTACGACTGGATGATTTCCGCAGTCAGCCGGAAGCCGCTGGACCTTGTATCTGCATATACGGGGCTTGCGCCGCACATTGTAATGAGGGGTTCATATCCAGGGTAAACAGGTCCCGGAAGGATGACTTCAGAGCCAGGGCTAAGCATCGTCCTAAAGGCAATGTCAATGGCTTCGCTGGCACCGGCTGTGACAATTATTTCGTCGTCTGCATTGTACTTCAAATTATATTTCTTTCGTACATATTGTGAGGCGGCTTCTCTTAGCTCAATGAACCCGGCATTATGTGTATAAACAGTAAAATCCTGGTCGATGGCAAGCTTAGCGGCCTCTTTAATATGCGCTGGAGTCGGAAAGTCAGGCTGGCCAAGTGTTAATGAAAGAGTGCCTTCAATGTGGGCCACCATATTGTAAAATTTTCTGATTCCGGAAATCTCTATTTTTTTAACAAGAGGATTGAGTATATGTTCCATATGCTAGTAGTGCCTCCTTTTCTTTCATTCATTTTAACACTTTACATTATATGAATACCATTGATATATACACAGCTTTTCATAAGGATTATTTTTGTCTATAATTAAGTAGGCATTGGTATGAATACTTAGAGCATGAGCAAATTTTTTACTGAGGATATGATATAGTGATACGAATATGCAGAATCGGAAATGATCATGAACCCGTTTTTGGGTCATCATTGGAAGATGTAAAAGAAAATAATATTCAGTGGCACTGGGCGGATTTTTATAATCCTGATGAGCAGGAAATGAAAATGCTGTCAGATTTCTATCATTTTCACCCTTTAGCCATTGAGGATTGTATGGATAATTTCAATCAGCGCCCTAAAATGGATTTTTATGAAGATTATCAGTTTCTGGTCCTGCATTCTCTTGAGCAGAAAGAGCTTAGTGCAGTAGAATTGGATATGTTCGTCGGGGAAAATTTTATTGTAACGTTTCATAAGGAACCTGTTCCGGAACTTGAAGCTACCTGGAAAAGCATGCAGGACAGCAAAAGCCTGAAAAGGGGCCCGTTTTTCTTGATGCATTCATTAATTGATAAAACGGTGGATGAATATTTCCCCCCTGTATATAAAATGGAAACAGAGTTAAATGAAATAGAAGACAACACCAAGAACGATACGGTCAGTGAACTGATGGATCAATTATTTGATCTTCGGGCAGATTTGTCAAAATTAAGAAAGACGATTCTGCCGATGAGAGATATGCTGTACAGGATGACTCATTCTGAACGGCTGAACTATTTGAAAGAGCAGCATCTTTATTTCAATGATGTGCATGATCATCTGCTGAAGCTTGCTGAAATGCTTGAATCCTACCGGGATTTTTCATCAGACATCAGAGACAGCTATTTGTCGCTGAACTCTAATAACATGAATACCACCATGATGACATTGACTGTGATTACGACCATATTCATGCCCCTGACATTTATTGCAGGAGTTTATGGAATGAATTTTAAAAATATGCCAGAACTGAATTGGCATTATGGCTATTATATCGTATGGGCCGTTATGCTTGGAATTGCACTCTGCATGTTTTTGTATTTCGTGAAAAGAGGATGGCTTGGATCTGGAAGAAGAAAAAGAAAAAAAGGTCTAAACAGAAGATAATGCAGGTAGAAGCAGGGATGAATATATTCCTGCTTTTTTCTGTTATTTATGCACTCGTGCGTTCAATAGTTTAGATAGGTGTTGCGGTTTTTTGTAAAAATTTGCTATAATTTGACGTGGTATATTTTCATAGATTTACATATCAATCATATTCTGGAGGTGGACCATGGAATTTGCAGAACTGACGAAGCATGAAGAAAAGAAAGAGTATGCAGGGTTTTGGATTCGCGCAGCTGCATATCTGATTGACGGGATCATTGTCGGCATTCCGCTTTATGCCATTTATTTTGTCTGTACGATGGTAATAGTGGGGGCGGCAGGCGGATTTTCTGATGAAGCACTTTCAGATTCCGATTCAGCAGCCATAATAATTGGAATGATCATATTATTCCTTATTACGTTTATCACAGTCACTTTATACTTTTCTTGGATGCATTCCTCTAAGTGGCAGGCGACACTCGGCAAGAAGATAGTAGGCCTGAAGGTGACTGATCTGCAAGGGAATAGAATTTCTTTTTGGAGAGCTTTCGGCCGGCTTTTTGCTATGTATTTATCTGGCATTTTTTATATTGGCTACATTATGGCAGCTTTTACTGAAAAAAAGCAGTCCCTGCATGACTTAATTGCCGGAACGGTTGTAGTAAAATCCCGGAATTGACATCATATTAGGCAGCTGCAGGGCCATAGGCGGAAAAAGGAGGGATCTTGTGGAAAGAAACGAGATTGCAGATCATTATACGAAATATTCCGAGTGGCTCCAAAGCTTAAAGGAAATGTGTGAAACGGAATGGATAACACCGGTTGCGGAAGGGAAATGGCCGCCTGCAGCCATTATCAGCCACATTTATTTCTGGGATACATTTTCCCTTCATGAACGGTTTCCATTCATTGAAAAGAATGCGAAGCTTAGTCCGTATCCTGATTTTCAAGAGTTTAATAATGAAGCAGAAAAGTTTGCTGCGAGCGGTATTTCAAAAGAAGAACTATTAAATAATCTCCTCGAGATAAGAGAGGATATGAAAGAATTTGTTAACAGGCAATCTGATGATATGCTGGATGTGCTTTTTTATATTGGGGAACACAGCCTGACTCTAAGAGAATACTTGACTGATTTTGCTTCGCATGATTTGCATCATCAAGAACAAATCATTAAGGGCCGCAGGTAGAATATAAAGCAGATTGCATATGCAGTCTGCTTTTTCTGCGGCATTAAACAAATACAGAAGATTGCCGACATTAATATAGAGAACCAAGAAATTCATAAAACAGATTAAATGGAATACCGCAGCTGACAACAGCCTATAACGAGATTTAGCTGCAGGAAAGGCGAGGGAGATATGGAAAGCAATAAAGGAATTCTTCTTGAAAGCGGAACAAATGAACTGGAAATCGTTGAATTTTCCATAGGAAAAAATAAATTCGGGATTAATGTTATAAAAGTAAAGGAAATTATCAATCCGGTAAGCATTACTGAAATTCCCCATGCGCATGATCATGTTGAGGGAATCATTGAACTAAGAGGCGAAGTTTTGCCTATAATTGATGTGGCAAGAGCTCTCGGATTTAAAGGCTCAGATAACCCCGCGCAAGATAAATTTATTGTGGCGGAATTTAATAAACAGAAGATTGTTTTTCATGTACATAATGTGACACAGATACATAGGATTTCCTGGAATCAGATTGAAAAGCCTTCTAATATGTATCAGGGGCTGGACAGCCAGATTATCGGAGTCATTAAGTTAAATGGTGAAATGATCCTTCTCCTGGATTTTGAAAAAATTGTGGTTGACATCAATCCGGAGTCTGGAATTAACATTCAGCAGGTGAGAAAGCTGGGAACCCGTGAACGATCTAATAAAAAGATTGTTGTTGCAGAGGATTCGGCATTATTGCGAAAGCTCTTGCAGGATACGCTAAGCGAAGCGGGCTTTCATAATATTGACTTCTTTGAAAATGGCCAGGATGCGCTATCATATCTGGAGGAAATAGTTTCAACAGGAGGGGACATTGAAACAAGTGTACAATTGGTTTTGACAGATGTTGAGATGCCGCAAATGGACGGACATCATTTTACCAAAAGAATTAAGGAAAGCAGCAAGCTGAAAAACTTGCCTGTTATCATATTTTCTTCACTCATTACCGATGATTTATTGCATAAAGGAAACATGGTTGGAGCAGATGCACAAGTGAGCAAGCCGGAAATTGCAGAATTGATTGGCCTTATTGATCAGTTAATCCTGTAATTTGCCCCTCCTGGAGAAAAGGAAAATCAAAAACGCCCAAAGGACATATTTGTTCTTTGGGCGTTTTTGATTTGTAAGCAAATGAAATCGTTTTAGAAGTATTGATTGCTAGGAGATGCAGAAAAGGGATCCCGGTGCTTTAATACTTAAATCCCTTTCCTAAAAATGAGGAGGGGAAGGTGTTTTGAAATGATTTTTTTGGATTTGTCTTTTGGCCGGCAGGGCGTTTGTGGTGGTCTTTTTTATTTAGGGCATTGCAGGCGGCTTGTCCTATATAAGCCTGAAGTATTTGTTTTGCCCGATTTAAGGAAAGGACGGTTTTGGGATTTCTGACAGATTGCGACCTGCTGCCTAAATGAGGCAAAGTCTTTAAGTCTTCCCTTGTCGGGGGCAGGTGAAAAATATATTCTCCGCAGCTGATAATAACATCCGACTGCTGTGCTGAAAATTTTGGATGATCAGAGAAATGCAGACCCATTTTTTTTGCCTTTCCCTCACTAAGGAGTTTGTTTAAAGAAAGGCGCTTCAATTCATATAGCAGTTTTGGCTCCGGTGCAGTTTTTGCATGTTTATTTATTATGAAGATAGCCTGGGCAAGAGAATTGGCCTCCGCATGATCATTGTCGTCAGTTTGCCCTTTATTCTGGTTCATAGGGAAACTCCTTTCCTAAAGTAGCTTTTAGCATGCAGTACATATTATACCATTTCCAAAAAAGAAGGAAAATAAAAGAATACAGGAAAAAAAGGCCGGGTCTTATCAATTGCCCTGCTGAGGATAAAAATATGGCAGGCAGGAAATGCATTTCTTGCACAGCAAAGGTGAAACTTGATGGAAAGTTTCACTTTTTTCAGGTGGCTCTGTTAAAGCCTCGAAGGTTTGACCAAATTCTGATTGCAGCGGTTGTGCGGGAAAAGTGGCAGGGAGACACAGGTGTGCGGCGGAGAGCATCCCTGCCGGCCCGCGGGAAAAATTACTGAAGCGAAAAATATTTGGCCTCGTTTACCTTTGCTGATTATAAATGTTAATATTTTCTGTCACGCCTGCCTGGCTGCCGTAAACAGGCGGATATCCTGGGTAAGGAGGATAAGCAGGATATGGAGGGAATGGATAGCCTGGCTGTATTGGCGGGTAAGGCGGATAAAATGGACGTGCAAAAGGGCGGAATAATAATGGCCCAATGGCAAGTCCTGCTACAAATGGCAGCAGGGGAAAAAATCTTTGATCCTGATATTGTCCATTGCGCGAGTAAAAGGAATAAGGAATGTTTATATGATTTGATGGATAAAATTGCTGTTGCATAGGTTAACCTCCTTTTTCTCTTATTCCTTACAGTGTATGGTGTTTTGTTTATTTGGAGCCTGTATTATATGTTTTAGGGAAAAGTAATCTGTGCAGGCAGGAAACCCTGAAATGAACTGCCTTATTCTTTTTTTCGGACTTATTTACCATACAAGGCAGCAGAGAAGGATACGGGTGCAAGGAGATTTCCGGGACGAAGAGGAAACGGTATTTTTGGCAGCTTGCTGCAGCATTGCTGTAATGGTATGGTTTTAAAGGGCCTTGTGAAAATCAGGTGAAGTAAAACATATTTTAACTAAAAGATAGAAGTTTAAGGTAAAATATGAAAGATGTACTTAGAATGCTTGTAGAATGATATAATTTATATAAAGTGCAAATAGAATGTTGCAAAAGCTCTTTATCCAGACAAATAAACAAAAAAAATATTGGGAAAGCATATAGATGCTTTTGATAATATAATTACTAACAATACTGCTTGTTGAAATCATAAATAACGGTACTATATAAAATACGGGCGTGCGTGATTTTCATATTGTCTCCATAGCATGGGAATTTCAGTTCCGGCGATGAAAAAAGGCAAATCTGTACAATTGCAGCTCATAAAGTATTTTGGGAGAAATGAGATCCAGGTTTTTCCTTCAGTATTAAACCTCGCACCTCAGATCAAAAGAGCTTTTGGCAGAAAAAAAGGTTTCACCCTTTTTGATGCTTAGCATTTTCAATGCCCGCGACGAGGACAGGTGTGCTTTTGATGAAAAAATATAGAAAAATAGGTTAATTTATTATCAGCCTATCTTTTATATGCTGTTTTCCTGATAATAACAAACTATGTGCATAATAAGCAGAATATAGTATTTTTTTAATATGATTGAAACGAACCAGAAAAATAGATAGAAAAAGGAGTGCAATCTTTACAGGAAGATTTCATTCTTGCTTTATTGATGAACACCTATACGGGGGTAACAGAATGATGACTCTGCCATTGTTTTTAACAATGATTATACTTTTTTTTACATTGGTTTTCCTTATCCATGGAAAATTCAGAGCCGATTTAATTGCCTTAGCCTCCTTGTTGGCGCTGGGTTTAACACGTATATTGACGCCTGACGAAGTTTTATCCGGATTTTCGAATTCTGTGGTAATCATGATAGCCGGCCTTTATATCGTTGGTGCAGGAATTTTTAATACAGGACTGACTGAAGTAATTGGCTCACAGGTAATCAAAATGAGCAAGGGAAGCAGGCTTAGACTTCTTATCATTAGTATGATTACCACTGCCATATTAAGCGGATTATTAAGCGGAACAGGAATCGTGGCCATTTTGCTTCCGATTGTCATGAGCATGGCGATAAAGCAGAAAGCCAGTCCGTCGCGGTTTTTGATTCCCATTGCCTATGCAAGCAGCATGGGCGGAGTTCTGACATTGATCGGGACACCTCCAAACTTGATTGTGGATGCTGTACTGAAGAAAAATGGTTTTGACGGATTTAAATTTTTTGATTTTACGCCGATTGGATTAATTATCCTTGCAGCAGGGCTTTTATTTATGCTTGCAGCAGGAAGAAAACTGCTTCCTGACCGGTCTGCACCTGCCGGAAGCGGGATAAAAGGGCTTTCAGCTGGAGAGCTTGCTGGCATGTATAAAATTTATGACAGGCTGCATTATCTTCATATCCCTGCACATTCAGACCTGGTTGGAGAAAGACTTTCCGACCTGAAGCTTCCAGAAAAGTATGAAATCACCGTGATTGAAATCAAAAGGGACAATGAAGAAAAGTCAGGTTCCGATGCCTCATTAAAAGAGGATACTTTGTCTGCAAGTGCAGATGAAATCTTCCATCCTGAAGATATTATTTTAGTTTTTGGTGCAGAGAATGATGTATGCCGTCTCGCAAAAGACTATGAACTAGAGTTAAAGCATTTTAATACAGAGCAGATAAAAAGCCATTTTGCCAGCAGTGAATTCGGACTGACAGAAATTTTGATCATGCCGAATTCAGATTATGAAAACCAGACATTGCGTGATATCCATTTTAGGGAAAAATATCAGTGCAGTGTTCTTGCCATTAACCGGAAGGGAGAATATATTCAGGCTGACGCAGGAAATGAACAGCTCAATCCTGGAGATGCACTTCTCATTCATGGAAGATGGGAAAATATAGAAAGGATATCTGCTGATTTACAGGATATTATCGTAATTGGGAGTGCCCCAGAAGAAAGTGAAAGGAGCCCTTACTCGGCTAGAAAGGCGTTAATGGCTGCTGTTATTACCGGGCTCATGATTCTCTTTTTATCCATTGATATTATCTCGCCGACAATTGCCGTTCTTTCAGCCGCATTTCTAATGATTGTAACAGGCTGTGTAAGGTCCATTGAAGAAGCCTATCAGAGAGTGCAATGGGAGTCGGTAATCCTTATTGGAGCCTTGATCCCGCTTTCTGGGGCCTTGGAAAAGACAGGCGGATTATTAATGATCAGCACCTGGCTGGAAAAATCCCTAGGTGATCTTGGTCCATACGGCGTTTTGGCAGGTTTTTATTTATTGACGATGCTTTTGGGTCAATTCGTGTCAAATGCTGCTACCGCCATTATAATTGCGCCTATTGCCTTTACATGTGCGATTAATATGCACTATAGCCCCGATCCGATTTTGATGTCTGTTGCTGTAGCTGCGAGCATGGCATTTACAACGCCTGTTGCATCTCCTACCAATGCACTGGTCATGACCGCAGGCGAATACAGGCTTAAAGATTTCGCTCTGATTGGCATATTGCTCCAAATATTAATCGGGATTATCATGATTTTCACTATTCCATTATTTTTTCCGTTTTAACCATAAGCTCTTTTAGAGTGTTGTTTTTAATGTTTTCAGTGAGGCGATCTCATTGTTAATCGGTTTGTTTGGAGCGTAAGGTGCCCGAGGATAGCGAGCATCCCGGAGCGGAAATCAGCCACCATGTTCCATAGCAGCAAAGTTAACAACAGCATAAACATAAGAGCTGAAAAAACCATGTTCAAATGTAGAACATGGTTTTTTGTCGTAAAAGCCCGATTGATTCTGCTTGCTATCAGCAGGGAAACCCGCTCTAATGGAAGTTTTATCTGATCAAATATGTAAATGATTTAGTAACCCATACGGGCTCCCAAGTGATATAATTTTTTCATAATGTACTTAAAAAAAGGGGGAGCACATCATGGATGCAGATGAAATAATTACCCATCCTGAGCGGATACAGCCTTTTTTTCAGCCTGTTTTCAGTGCTGATGAGCATATGGTTTGCGGTTATGAAATACTTGGCAGCTACCAGCATGGCACTGATTATCAAAGCCTTGATCCATTTTTTCAAGACAAAAGCATACCAGAAGAATACAGAAACGAAGTGGCTAACCATTTGCTCGAAAAAGCTCTGGACATAATCGCGGCAGAGAAGGAAGAATTTTTGATTTTCATTAACCGGGACCCTGGCCAGCTTATGAGCGACCATGGTGAATCTTTTTTGGAAATTATAAAAAACCGCCTGGCTCCTGCCCAATATTCAAGGGTTGTCCTGCAATTAACTGACAGGGAGCATACAGAAGCGTTTGACTCTTTTTTGCACGTGCTAACCTATTATAAAACCTATGGAATTAAAATATCTCTTAAGCATATTGGTGAAGAAAGGCTGCTTGACAGGTTTGCGCTTATTTCACCCCAAATTCTTGTTGTGAGCCTTGAAGAGCTAAAGAAATCCGGCAGTGATGCCCTGCAGATCACTCTTTATTCATTAGGGATACTTGCAAGGAAAATCGGGGCAAATCTTTTGTTTGAAAGTATAGACAGAGACTATCAGCTCAGATTCGCTCTAAAAAATGGAGGAAGGTATTATCAGGGAGGCTACCTGGCACTGCCCGGTTCTTCATTTATACCTAAAGATTTGTTGAAAGAAAAAATAAAAGAAGAGAGCCAGCGATATATTTCTTTTGAAATGAGGAAGCTTGAGATTGTTTATCAAAAAACGATGAAAATAAATGAAGATATTCAGCTGCTCCTATCTAAACAAAAAAAATTCAATACATATGAAAGTTTATTAAAGTCTCTGACTGCCAAGCTTGAGTCAATGTGTTTCCGCCTATATATTTGCAATGAAGAAGGATACCAGAAATCAGCTAACTTTTTGAAAAAAGATGGATCATGGACAGTTCAGGAAGAGTATCTTGAAAAAAACTGGAGCTGGAGGCCGTATTTTTTAGAGAATATAATCAGGATGAGAAATGAAAAAAAAGGAATATTATCTGATTTGTACAGCGATATTGAAACAGGTGAAACGATCAGGACATTTTCTTATCCTTTAGATGGCAGCCATTATTTATTTTTGGACTTATCATATGAATATTTATATGAAAATGAGGAACTTTTGTAAAAAAGCTGTATGCGGAATAAAAGCCATAAAAAGGTGCCATTCTAACCAAAAGAAATGAATGGAGAGGAAATGCGCTTGAGCATGTTTATTTGGATTTTATGCATCGCGGCAGCGGGGATTATCGTGTATTCGATTTATTACACCCTTGTAATCGCCAGAACACAAAAAGCAGTGAATCAATATGATGGATCTGTAAATGAAAAGGTTCAAAGCCACCCTTATTTCCGCAATCCGGTTTTTATTGCCTTTATTGTTTTTTTTCTTCTGATGGGCTTGCTTATCATGTATTTTTCTTTTAAATAACTTTGTTAACTGATTGAGGTTACCTGGATTTGGAGACTGCTGCCGGTTAAAGGGACAAACGAATTCTTCAAAAAAAGACTTCAATACGGAGTCTTTTTTTTCATCATTTTTCCAGCTCCAATTCGGTTTTCTGCTGCAGGGAAGGGGTATTGAATGAATAAGAACAAAGTACAATGCATATAGCGAATCTATACGGGGAGTGATTTTGTTGAAAAAATACTTTTTACTTTTTACGGCCGCTCTGATTGCAATGGCATTATCTTTCAGCAGTGCGGAGGCAAAGGGCAAGGTACATAATAACAATACCTTTAGAATCGTGCAGGAAGCTTTTAAAAAACAAGTTTCCATCAGTGAAAAACCAAGAACAAAAAAAGAAATTCATGATATTCTGCAAGGTTATTTTACAGAAGATGTTATTAAAAAATTCATGAAGGAAAATGTAGTAAAGGTAAAAGGGGGATATGCAGCATTAGGCTCGGATAATGCCGCATATTATATTCCTTTCTTTAACTATGGAACTAAAACAAAGGTAATTGAAAACCAGAAACGGAGCATAAAATATGTGCAGGAAAAAATGCAGGCAGGTGAAGGGCCTGTATCATATGCCCCGCATTATGAAACTGTAAAGATGGAGAAAATTTCAGGAAAATGGAAGGTCAGCGCTATTTCCATTAATAGCAGAAAGTTGCCGGCAGCAGCCAAATAAACAAGCAATCCCCCGCAAATGATAGGGGGATTGCTTGTTTATTTGGCTGTTTTCGTATACTTTGTTGCTATGGAACAAGGTGGCAGATTTCCGGTCCAGGATGCTCGCTTTCCGCTAATCTAAGCAGAAGTCTCGCTCCTTACGCTCCAATCAACCTGACTTAACAATGGAATCGTCACACAGAACACATAAAACAATCTGTAAGAAAGGAGCCTTATTTATTTAGGACAGGGAGAGTGTCTCTTTAATTTTATCGATCTCAAAGCCGATTATTGCCTGGCCGTTTATCACAATAGTCGGTGTAGAATAAGAGCCGTATTTTTTTGTCAGCTCTTTCATGCTGGCAGCATCTTCTTTAATATTTTTTTCTTTAAAAGAAATTTGATTTTCCTGTAAAAACATCTTCATAATCTTACAGGGAGGGCAGTCAGGCTGCGTAAACAGGATAATGTCGTTCATGATTACCTCCAAGTTTCATCGTATATATAGTATATAGCGATTTTGTGTATTTTAAAAGAATACAGTCTGTAAATGTCCAAGTTTGCTGTTTATTTAAGATTTAAACTGCCATGGCTTAATCTTGAACATGTGAAATCGTACTTTTTTGACCGCCGCTGATCTTGATAAAGTAATCTGCCATTCCCAGTGCGCTTACTTTTAAGTCCAGTTTAAGAATATCAAATACCCGATGTGAAGCAGGAACTCCCTTTTCATGAAGATGGGTGCTTATTTGGCGATACAGCACAGCTGCTGTTTGTGAAGCCTGCTCATCCATGCTTTTATCAGAGGAGTAAGATGTTTCTGCTGCAGAAAGGAATAAAGGAAGCCAATGTTTTATTTGGGCATACACATGTAATGGATGATTGGAGTTTCCGAAATGCCCAAAGTAAATTTTTTTAATTCCCAGACGTTCATATAACTGAAGAGCCATAAGCATTGCATCGGGATTAAACTGGTTAGGCGACGTGGAAGGAAGGTAAAATTCAATATTCAATTCCTGTAATTCGCTATAAAATATACCTGCCGTGTCTCCAGTGAACATTCCATTGGAAACCGAATCATGTATGCTCAAGTGATGGCTGGCGTGCCCTGGTGTGTCATAAAATGTCAATGTGCAGGATTCTGAAAGCTGAAGAGTTTCTTTATCATCTTTAATTAAGATAGCGTCATGGGGAATTGGCAGTATGGGTTCGAACAATTTACTGAATTCGCCTTTATAAACACCTTTTGCACTTTCAATCAGTCGTGCAGGATCCTCAAGATGGCGGGCTCCTTTTTTATGTACGATGACTTTGGCTTTTGGACAGTATTTGAGAAAAAGACCGAGACCTCCTGAATGGTCCAGATGAATGTGGGTAATAATTATATAGGCAATGTCTAAAGGAGATATGCCGATGTCAGTTAAGCCCTCCAATATGCGGGGAACTGATGGGCTTGCTGAAGTTTCAACGAGTGCCAGCTTTTTTTCTCTTATTACATAAGTGCCTGTCCTGTTTGGAATGTTTAAATCATATCCATCTATCAGAGTGATTCTATCATCAATCTTATTAATATTCGACAAAATCCATCACCTTCTTTTAATTTGGATGTTTTTCGTAAACTTTTGTTGCTATGGAACTGCGCCTGCAGGTTCCCGCCTTTCCCGACAATCTAAGCGGGAGTCTCGCATCTTACGCTCCAATCAAACCTATTAACAAAGGAATTGCCTCACAGAACTCATTAAATAACACAATCTTTAAGAAAAGTGACTATAATTTTTAATGTACAAAATCTCTTCCTTATTTTATGCTGATACTATGGCCATGTAAATAAAACGTTTTGAATAATTCTGAATTTAATTCGTTGTGGTTATTGGATAGAAATATATGATATAGTGAAACCTATCGATAAGGTTTTATTCAGAAAGGAGAGGGAGTATGTCTCAATTACAGGGCATTCTTACCAGATTAAAAAGTTTACAGGAGCAAGCGAAGGAAACTGAATCTGCTCAGCGTTTTTTTGAAATAGATGGAGTGAAAATTTGCCAGGTTACATATTTCAGCAAAACAGAAATGTTTGAATTGGAAGTATTTAATGAAAAAAGCAAGTCATCTAAATATCAATTTGATAATATTGATATGATTACAATCGAAATTTTCGATTTGCTGCAGGCTTAATTAAAAAGCTGCCCTATGGATTTTTTGATGTTATAGCAGGCCTCAATACTAAAAGCCGTACTTATTGGTACCGACCCTCGAAAGTTAGAGTGAAAAATCTAACTTTCGGGGGTGTTTTTATGGCTAAATATAGTGAAGAATTTAAAATAAAGCTTGTCACCGGTATTTAGATGGAAATCTTGGCTATAAATCATTGGCAAAAAAAATATAATATGGGCAGCCAGACACCAATCGTGGAATGGGTAAAAGTCTATAAATCTCAGGGGATGGAAGGATTAAAACGAAGAAAGACGAAGAAGAAGTATTCTGTTCAATTTAAATTAGATACGATACAATTTATGTTACTTACAGGTGCTTCTTATTTAGAAACAGCTGTTCAATTTAATTTGAACAACCCTTCCTTGACTAAACGCTGGATGAAAACATTTCAAGAACAGGGAGTAGAAGGCATGAAACTAAAATCAAAGGGGCGGCCTTCTATGTCTAAGAAACCCAATAATCAGAAGAAAAAGGAAGAAAAAAAGGGAACACGAGAAGAAGAGTTAGAACGTGAGAATGAACTACTAAGACTGGAGAATGCGTATCTAAAAAAGCTGAGAGCTTTTCGCGAGAATCCGAACGCCTTTCACGAAAAGCACAAACCAAGATGGCATTCGAACTTAAAGAAGGAGGATTTCGATTAAAAGATATTCTCTTTGTTATGGGAATACCGGAAGCAACTTATCACTATCATGTGAAAAATTTTAACAAATATGACCCGGATACCAAATTAAAAGAACTCATTGCACACCTATTTTAAAAATTTTATGAACGCTACGGTTATATACGTATAACGGAGGAATTAAAGAAATTAGAACATCTTATCAATCATAAAAAAGTCTATCGTATTATGCGGGAGCTAGGATTAAAATGTGTGAAATTCATGCGAAAATCTCGTACTTATAATTCCTATAAGGGGACGATTGGAAAGGTAGCGAAAAATCGATTATCTCGCCGTTTTAGCACACCTGTCCCTCTTCAAAAATTAGTCAGAGAGAAATTATATTTAAATCCGATTCTTGACCTTTATAACGGAGAAATTGTCGCGTTTGAAATGGGGAAACGTCCAACGATAGATCTTGTCATGAAACCTTTGAAAGAAACATTAGAGGTACTAAAAAATCATGCGACCTATCGCACCACTATCCATTCCGATCAAGGCTGGCATTATCAGCACAACAAATGGGTCAGGACGTTAAAAGAAAATTAAATATTTCAAAGCATGTGACGTAAAGCAACCTGCGCAGACAACGCTTCGATGGAGAATTTCTTTGGCATTTTAAAGCAGAAATGTATAATGGGGGAAAACTAGTAAGTTATGAAGAATTAAAAAGTCGAATAGAAGAATATATCCACTGGTATAACAATGAACGATCAAAAACAAAATTAGCTGGATTGAGTCCAGTCGAATATCGAACTCAATCTAGCCAATCAGCTGCATAATAAAACTCTAACTTTTGGGGGTAACCACCATTCCGCTGGTGGGAATAAGTACGGCTTTTTATGTTCCCGCTGGAGAGGAAATCGGCCGGCCAATGTACCAAAAGGCTGAACTTAAAAGACTTTTTCAGCTGCCGCCTGACCGTTCTTCAGGTTAATATAACAACTGACTCTTCTTGCCAGTTCCAAGGCAAATATATGTATGTGATGTGATGGAAAACCGCATCCTATAAATTGAATACAGCGGATGGCCTGTCATTCAGGCGCCGATGGTTAGCAGAAAAAATCTGGCGGTTAGTCTCCCTGGAGACTAACGAACCTATAATGGGGGATTACTGCCTGCAAAAACGAGTAATAGGGAGGGAAGTTTATGAATTCACCTGTTGTCAGATGTCCAGAGTGCAGAAGTGAAAGGGAGATAGAACATGTATTGACCGCTCAGTCCAATCAAAATGTCATTTATCAATGCAGCCAGTGCGGGTATGAATTGAGAAATATTAAAACAGATAAAGGGTAAAGAAGACAGTTAAATGAATAAATAAATCAGGTATTGCCAGAAGAAAGTTTCCCCTGCCTATGGTACACTTATATAGCGTAAAGATAAAAACAAAGACATATAGGTAAGGGGATTTTAAAATGATTGGTACACATGATGGGGATTTATTGGACTCAAGTGTTAAAGACCTTATGATTTCTTCAGAAAGGGTAGCACATGTGCAAGTGGCCAATAATCTGGAGCATGCTCTGCTCGTTTTAACCAGAAGCGGATATACAGCGATTCCCGTATTAGATCCAATGTACAAGCTGCATGGTCTGATCAGCACACCTGTAATTTTGGATGCAATCATGGGACTTCAGAGAATTGAATTTGAAGAACTTGAAAATAAAAAGGTTTCAGAAATTATCAATAGAGACATTCCAAGGCTTCATATAGACGACAAAGTCAGCAAGGGACTGGAATTGTTAATAGATCATCCTTTTGTATGCGTTGAAAACGATGAGGGTGTATTTGAAGGAATCCTGACACGCAGGGCCATTTTAAAGAGAATACGCATTAAGTGACACATAATGAGAATGGGTTCAGACTTTTGCCGGCAGGAGTTCCGCTTTGTATAAGTGTCATTAACGAGAATAGCCAGCTATTCAGGAAACAGCTCCCGGTTGGGGGCTGGTTTTATTTATTTGCTCAGAGCCACACCTTCTGCAGCCGGCGGTTCCGCTGGATTCACGCATTATCATTCCAGCCCGTCATTGTTTAAAAATTAAAATTATGTAAGGAGGGACTCATACGTTGGGGTGGGCATTTTATAAATCCGTAAAAGAAAACAAGCAAACAAGACGCAGCTTTGTTCTTGCAGCTGTTATGCTTGCTATGTTCATGAATGCAATCGAGGGAACCATCGTTTCTACAGCAATGCCTGCCATTGTGAGCGATCTCGGAGGTTTTTCTCTTTATAGCTGGGTGTTTTCATCGTATCTATTGATGAATGCTGTTACCGTGCTGATTTATGGCAAGCTGTCAGATTTATTTGGAAGAAAGCCGATTCTGATTTTTGGAATCATTGTGTTCTTAATAGGTTCGATATTATGCGGATTTGCTCATACGATGAATCAGCTGATTATATATAGATTCATCCAGGGTTTCGGGGCTGGAGCGGTCGCCCCGGTTGCTTCCACCATCATTGGAGATATTTATGAAAAGAAAGAACGTGCGAAAGTACAGGGGTACCTATCAAGTGTGTGGGGAATTTCAGCCGTCATGGGACCAGCACTGGGAGGCCTTCTTGTCCAGGCGCTGACGTGGAGGCTCGTATTTTGGATTAACATTCCCCTGGGTATTTTATCCATGATCGGACTTGTTTTGTTTCTGCATGAAAATGTTAGTAAGAAAAAACCAGAAATTGATTATGGCGGAGCCGCATTGCTGACAGCCGGCATTTCCGCTGTCATGATCATTCTGGTAGAAGGCGGAGTTCATTGGCAATGGGGATCCTGGAAGATTATTAGTCTCGGGGCATTCGCGCTGCTCGCCCTGTTTTTATTTGTCAGGCAAGAACGAAACTTTCCTGAACCCATGATGCCGTTTGAAATTTGGAAAGAAAAATCCATCCTGCTGGCAAATCTCGTATCTCTGACTACGGGTATTATGATTATTGGATTATCCAGCTACCTGCCGGCTTTCGTACAAGGCGTGATGGAAAAGTCTCCTACTGTGGCGGGTTTTACTTTAACCTCCATGTCCATTGGGTGGCCCATTGCTTCGGCTCTTTCCGGGAGACTTTTAGCGAAAATAGGATTTAAATTTACTTCCATTATTGGCGGGGTTTCCTTAATTGCCGGCAGTGCAATCCTTGTACTGATGAAGGCTTCCTTTGGACCGCTGCTGGCTGCATCTGGCACATTTCTTATTGGAATCGGGATGGGGCTAACCTCCACATCCTTTATCGTCCTCATTCAAAATACAGTAGAATGGGAGCGTCGGGGCATTGCAACTGCTTCTAATCTTTTTATGAGAAACCTCGGCAATACTGTCGGTGCAGCCCTGTTAGGCGGCATCATGAATGGAACTCTGCAAACATATCTGCATCAGCACAGTGATCGCAAGTCCCTGACGATTGATGATGCTAATTCTTTGTTAAACGCCAAAGAACGCCTGCAGATCCCGTACAAACTGAGACATATCCTACAGGAGGGGCTGACAATTTCACTTCACCATGTTTATTTGATCGTCCTTTTATTCGCTGCTGTCAGCCTTGCCTTGCTGCTACTCCTGCCAAAGAGCCATAAGATTGATTAATTTTAAAGGAAAAGGCGATAAATCAGCTGCAAGATAAGGGCAATAGTTACGGCGTGCAAAATCTTTTTTAGATGATTTGCAGAAATTTTTCTTGCCGCCCGTACTGCCAGCTGGGCACCAGCGATAGACCCTATCGCATAATATATAGCGACATCCCATTCGAAATTACCGGCATACAGATAAGACAGAAATGCTGCCCCGCAGCTGATGAAGGTCTGAAAGCGGGTAAATGCCAAGGCCTTCAGGTAGCTTGCACCATTGTTTAAAAATGTGTACATCAGCAGGGTCGCCTGTCCAGGGCCAAACATTCCATCATATACACTTATCCCAAAAAGGGCAGGATATGCTTTTTTAGGGATATACCAATCACCGCCTTTTTGTTTCGGTTTTTTAAAAAAACTGATTGTAAACGCCATGCATAGGAGAATAACAGCCATAATATTCATTGTTTTTTCGCTGAAAGAATTCGCAAGCATTCCGCCTGTCAATCCCCCAGTCAAGGCAAAAGGAATCAGGGTGAGTACATCTTTTAATGTCAGCTCTCTTTGCTTTAACAAAACATAAAAACTTGAAAACGAAGAAAACATGTTTGAGAACTTAGCGGATGCTATAACAGAATGTATCGGAATTCCGATAAGCAGCAGCGATGGCATGCCGATTAATCCGCCGCTTCCGGCAAGTGTGCCAATAAAAGTAGCTGTAAATCCAATCACGATCAATAAAACAATTGTCATTTCGCTCGCTTCCTTTCTTTTTCTCTTGTATTATATGCCGTTTAAGTTGATAATTAAATTCTGATAAAATTAATCAAAGACATAAGATTTAGTTATCATTGGAGGTGCGAACGGTTATGTTATTTACAGAATTTCAGCTTCTGTCCGTTTTAGCGCAGGAAATGAATATGAGAAAAGCTGCTGAGCGTTTATTTGTTTCACAGCCAGCACTTTCTCAAAGACTGCAGAACATTGAAAATGATTGGGGGAAGAAATTGTTTCTCCGCTCCCAAAAGGGGCTGTCCCTTACTCCTGCAGGCGAGGCAGTGATTCGTTTCGCGAATGAAGTAATTGAAAAAGAAGAAAAGGTAAGGGAAGATATACAGTCCATGGATCATGAAGTGTATGGCACGCTAAAAATAGCTTGTGCAACAATCGTGGGTCAAAACTGGCTGCCGCAGGTTTTGAAAAAATTCGTTCAAAAGTACCCTTATGCGAAAATATCACTTATTACTGGCTGGAGCAGCGAAATCCTAAAATCATTATATGAAGGGCAGGTCCATATAGGAATCATCAGGGGTGCCCCTGACTGGAAAGGGGTAAAAAAGCACCTTTTCACAGATAAGCTTTATCTGGTCGATACCGAAATGAATGAATTAAGCCAGGTTCTGGAAACAGAACGGCCATTTATTCAATTTAAAAGCGATTCCAATTATTATCAGGAAATTCAGGACTGGTGGCACAGACAATTCCAGACCACTCCCAAAAATACAATTGTCGTCGACCAGATTGAAACCTGTAAACAAATGGTGTTCAATGGAATCGGCTATGCCATCCTGCCTGCCATTACTCTGCATAATAAAGACGAGAATGTATATAAAATCCCGCTCAGCAATGATCAAAAACATTCCATCCAAAGAGATACCTGGCTTTGCGGATATGAATCTGCTTTTGGGCTGAAGCAGGTACAGGCATTCACTGAAATTGTCAAAGAGCATATTCAGATGCAGGAAATATAATTTCATTATCATGGGGGTGGCAGGTTTCCCCGGGAAATTTATTTTTCAGCTTTAGGTATGCAATAACTTGTTTTAAATACTGTAGTTTGGTAAATTTAAATCTGAAAAATGATACATACAGGAGGACTATAAGCATGAAAATGATGGACGCAAATGAGATTATCTCATTCATACAAAACAGTAAAAAATCAACACCAGTAAAGGTATATGTAAAAGGTGATCTAGAAGGTGTCGATTTCGGGGATTCTTCCAAGACATTCATTACCGGCAGCACCGGAGTGGTGTTCGGTGAATGGGACATTTTAGGCCCAATCCTTGAGGGAAATAATAAAATTGAGGATTTCGTAGTAGAAAATGACCGCAGAAATTCTGCTATCCCATTGCTTAACCTGAAGGGAATCAAGGCAAGAATTGAACCGGGCGCAATCATCCGCGACCAGGTTGAAATCGGCGATAATGCAGTCATCATGATGGGAGCTTCCATTAATATCGGATCAGTGATCGGTGAAGGAACCATGATTGATATGAACGCCATTCTAGGCGGAAGAGCAACGGTAGGAAAGAACTGCCATATCGGAGCCGGCGCAGTCCTTGCAGGTGTTATTGAGCCTCCTTCCGCAAAGCCCGTTGTTGTTGAAGATGACGTGCTGATTGGAGCAAATGCAGTTGTTCTTGAAGGAGTAACAATCGGCAAAGGAGCTGTAGTCGCTGCAGGAGCCATTGTAACAAAAGATGTGCCTCCATATACGGTTGCAGCCGGAACTCCAGCGAAGGTCATTAAAGAAATTGATGAAAAAACCAAGTCGAAAACAGAAATCATGCAGGAGCTTCGCCAGCTTTAATAAATCTATATACATCCCACAAAAGCGCGGACTGCTTTATCCGCGCTTTTGTGCTTAGGAGGCAGTGAAAATGGAACAAATCAATCCGTTCATCGAGATACGCAGAGAACTTCATCAAATACCGGAATTGGGTTTTAAGGAATTTAAAACACAGCAATTTTTATTAGATTATATAAAAACTCTTCCGCAAGATAATCTTGAAACAGAAACATGGAAAACAGGCATTTTCGTTAGAATTAAAGGCACCAGCCCCCGTAAGACCATCGGATATCGGGCAGATATGGATGGACTTCCCATTAAAGAAGAAACAGGGCTGCCTTATGCATCACGGCATGAAGGAAGGATGCATGCCTGCGGCCATGATTTGCACATGAGCATAGCGCTTGGCGTACTGACTCATTTTGCACATCATCCTGCAGAGGACAACCTGCTCTTTATATTCCAGCCAGCAGAAGAAGGGCCTGGCGGTGCTGAGCCCATGCTTAAGACAGAAGCTATGCGAAAGTGGCGTCCCGATCAGATCCTTGGGCTTCATATAGCACCCGAATACCCTGCGGGCACTATCGCCGTCAAAGCGGGCCTGCTTTTTGCAAACACGTCAGAGCTGTTTATTGACTTAAAAGGAAAGGGCGGCCATGCGGCATATCCCCATGAAACAAAGGATATGGTAGTTGGTGCCTGCTCACTAGTCGGCCAGCTGCAGACTATTGTGTCGAGAAATATCAACCCGCTTGATTCTGCGGTCATTACAATTGGCAAGATAACAGGAGGCACCGTTCAGAACGTCATTGCTGAAAATGCCCGTCTGGAAGGTACAATACGGACGCTTAATGCCGATTCCATGCTTAAGGTCAAAAGCCGGATTGAAGCACTTGTCAAAGGAATCGAAATTGGCTTTGAATGTGAAGCTTCAATCGATTATGGAAGTATGTATTATCAGGTGTACAATGAGGAAAAGCTGACAAGGGAATTCATGGAGTTTGCCGAAAAACACTCAAGTGCAAAGGTCATTGAATGCACCGAGGCGATGACCGGCGAGGACTTTGGCTATATGGTGAAGGAGATACCCGGTTTTATGTTCTGGCTTGGTGCAGGCTCTGCTTATGGCTTGCATCACTCCATGCTAAATCCGGATGAAGAGGCAATCGGCACAGCGATACCATTGCTGATTTCTTATATAAGCTTCAAAGCAAATAGAATGTAAGAAATGCATGCAAAGAAAAAGAAAAGGGCATTTGCAGCAGACCCTTTTCTTTTTCTTTGCATTTTTACGCTTCTGCACTTGATTCCAGTCTTTTTTGTTCTTCAAGCTGTGCTTTTATCGTTTTTCTTAATGACCGTTCAACATCTGCCTGTTCGCCGTTTATCGTTTTTGCGAGGATGCGGATTACGACATTGGATGAATCAAAGGACTGCACGCCAAGAACACTCGGGCCCTCGATGATATTCTGAGACTGTGCTTCAGCAACTCTGCTGCATGCTTCCTGCAGAAGCTTTATGAGAGGCTCTACTTCCTTATCGGCAGGAAAAGAAATATCAACTAACGCACTCATATTGCCTCTAGAATGATTGCTTAAGCTGGTTATCTGCCGGTTGGGAAGATAATGGAGAGTTCCGTCCATGCCGCGGATGATGGTGGTTTTAAGTCCGAGCTGTTCAACGACTCCTGAAAAAGTGCCTATTGTTACGTAATCCCCTACATCAAGCTGGCGTTCCAATAATAGAAAAAATCCAGTTACAACATCACTGACAAGTCCCTGTGCCCCAAAACCAACAGCAAGCCCGACAACACCGGCTCCTGCCAAGATAGAGGTTGCAGGAATCCCGAGAACCTGAAAAATGGTAACAAGGAGCACAAAGACAAGAATATAGCTTATGACGTTGCCTGAAAGGCTTTCGAGGGTTTTGGACCGTCCTGGAGACACCTTTTCGCGAGTGCGGATTCTTGAAAAACTGGTTTTGATTATTCTTCTTGAAAGTGACCTGACAATCAGATAAATGAAATAGATAATGAGGATTTTTAAAAAAATCATGCCGCCTTTTATGAATAAATCGTTCCAGTAACTGATATCCTGGACGTCATTAGGGAGCGTGAATTCATGCAGTTTCATGTAATCTTCCTTTCTGTGTTCGTCAGTTAAAGCACTTCATTATATTCCCCAATATGTTCATGATAAACTTTCTTGAGACATTCCTATTTTAACTGAAAATGAAAAAAACTTCATCGCTTTAGCCGCCATTTACCTATTTATATCTTACGCTGCTCTGCTTATAAAACTTGGTTATAGCAGGAAGGAATCAGAAAACAGCATAAAGGAAATGATAGTGGAAGCGGGAGTTATTATTAATAATTACTCTTTATCTAAAATCGTTTTAATTGACGGCAAGAATGAGCTTGTCTATAATGGATTTTGTGCAGAAAAAATGAGAATATAATGTTGCATTCTCATTTAATTACTTAATTGGAGGGATTATTATGCCAGAACGCATGGTAGGAAAACAGGCTCCGCGCTTTGAACTGGATGCTGTTATGCCTAATAAAGAGTTTGGAAAAGTAAGCCTTGAAGAAAATATGAAAAACGATAAATGGACAGTTTTATTTTTCTATCCAATGGACTTTACATTCGTATGTCCAACAGAAATTACTGCTATGTCTGATCGCTTTGACGAGTTCGAAGATTTGGACGCTGAAGTAATTGGTGTTTCTACTGACACTATTCATACTCATCTTGCATGGATTAACACTGACCGTACAGAAAACGGACTTGGCGATCTTAAATATGCCCTGGCTGCTGACACTAACCACCAGCTTTCCCGTGAATACGGCGTGCTGATTGAAGAAGAAGGCGTTGCACTTCGCGGCTTGTTCATCATTAACCCTGAAGGCGAGCTCCAATATCAAGTAGTCAACCATAACAATATTGGCCGTGATGTAGATGAAACACTTCGCGTGCTTCAAGCTCTGCAGACTGGCGGATTATGCCCAGCCAACTGGAGACCTGGACAAAAAACACTTTAATTTATTTGCAGGGCCTAACTTTGCAGTTAGGCCTTTTTAGATAGGCATCATCTTGATAGTGCTTTTATTCAAACAAGTGGAGGTGCATTGTTTTGAAATTGCGCGAATTAATGCCGGAATTAAGCGGCGCAACAGCGTGGGTGAACAATGAGGTAACTAAGGAAGATCTTGTAGGCAATAAACCGACTCTGATCCATTTTTGGTCTGTAAGCTGCCATTTATGCAAAGAAGCGATGCCGCAGGTCAATCAGTTTAGAGACGAATTCAAGGATAAGCTGAATGTAGTGGCAGTTCATATGCCGCGATCAGAAAAAGACCTGGATCTTGAAGAAATTAAAGAGGTTGCCAAAGAGCATGGCATTACCCAGCCTATTTATGTGGACAGTGAACTAAAACTGAATGATGCATTTGAAAATCAATATGTTCCTGCTTATTATGTGTTTGATAAAGAAGGCAAGCTGCGTCATTTTCAGGCAGGCGGAAGCGGAATGAAAATGCTCGAAAAACGTGTAAACCGCGTATTGGATGAAAATGAAAAAACAGTTTAACTTAAAGATAGACTAAACCCCGTCTCATCGACAGATGAGGGTTTAGTCTTTTTTTTTGCTCTTTTTTAAAGATTAAAGTATTTGAGTTCTGTTAGGCGATGCCATTGTTAAACGGGTTGATTGGAGTCAAGGGGCGAGGCTCATGCGGGCGGGGCATGTTAGACCCCGCAGGTGAGCATGTCTCACCGTCACTCCAGCCACATGGAAAGCAGCCGCCCATAGCTGCAAAGTATATGAAAACAGTCTTTTTTATACACCCAAATCATATTTGACTCTTGGACAATTTAGGGGATAGTTTATTTTATTCGAATTTTAAAAAAATAAAAAATATTATTAAAAATAGCTGGAAATTTATTTCGAAACTCGATATATTTAGTAAGGTGTCTGTTTATAAAAATACATATTTTGATTTTTTTGGAACTAGAAAGGGGAAGTGAAAATTGGAGACTTTTAAAAAACTAAAAGATTTTTATTGGCCATACAAAAAATATTTTTTTGTCTCCCTTGCTTTTTTGCTGATCATTACGGGAGTTACCGTTGTTTATCCGGTTTTTCTGCAGCTGACCATTGATAAAGTTGTAAATGAGAAGAAATATTATATGGTTCCATATCTTTCACTGGGGTTTGTAGCCATCATGGTCATCAAAGGCGGAGCCACCTTTGTTAATCAGTATACAGGTGATTTATTCGGGATTCATTCGGTTTATAAGCTGAGAAATTCTCTATATGAAAAACTGCAGTACCTGCCGTTTCGCTATTATGATAATGCAAAGACGGGAGATTTGATGTCGAGGCTGACAGCAGATGTTGAGGGCTTCCGGTTTTTCCTTTCTTACGGCTTTTCAGAGCTCATACGCTTTATATTGATGGTTTTGATTTGCTGCGGAGTTATGTTTTACTATTCTGTTCCTCTTACATTTGTGACGCTTAGCACACTTCCATTTTTGGCGGCAGCCGTATACAAATTTGATAAAGCCGTGCATCCGGCTTTCAGGAAAATCAGAAAGTCATTCGGAAAATTGAATACCAATGTACAGGAAAACATCAGCGGTATCAATACGGTAAAATCACTTTCGAGAGAAGACTTTGAAATCGGGAAATTTAACAGCTCCAACGGGGAATATAAGCAAAACAGTCTGCTTACTTCTGGAATATGGGCGAAGTATTTTCCAGTGATGGAGCTTTTGGGAAACATCTCAGTAGTAGCTTTGCTTTCTTATGGAGGTTATCTTGTTATCCATGGCACCTTGACTCCAGGAGAACTTGTTGCCTTCTACAGCCTGGTCTGGTTTATTATTTGGCCGATTGTGAACCTTGGCTTTGTTGTGAATATGTTTTCCCAGTCTAAGGCATCCGGAGAAAGACTGCTGGAGATACTTGAGGAAACACAGCATATTGAGGAAAGAGAAGATGCCATTGAAATGGAGCGGCTACTTGGCTCAATAGAATTCCAGAATGTCAGCCTTCAATATACCGAAGATGATGAAGAAGCCCTGTATGATATTTCCTTTAAAGCAGAACCGGGCAAGGTAATAGGCCTGATCGGTGCCACTGGCAGCGGGAAAACTTCAATCACACAGCTGATTACACGATTTTATATACCGACAGACGGAAGTATTCTGATTGATGGAAAAGACATTAGGGATTATTCACTCCAAACCCTTAGAAAGAATATCGGATTTGTCATGCAGGAATCCTTCCTTTTTTCTTCAACCATCAAATCAAATATAGCCTATGGTAAACCGGAAGCATCCATGGAAGAAATCATCGATGCCGCAAAAAGGGCACAGGCACATGAATTCATTATGGAACTTCCTGATCAGTATGATACCCTTCTCGGGGAGAGGGGGATGGGGCTGTCTGGCGGTCAGAAACAGAGAATTGCCATCGCCAGAGCCATCTGTATAAATCCAAGCATACTCATACTTGATGATGCAACAAGCGCTGTTGATATGGAAACCGAATACAAAATACAAAATGCTTTCAGTGAAGTCATGAGAGGAAGGACGACATTTATCATTGCACACCGTATTTCTTCCTTAAAGCATGCAGATGAGATACTGGTCCTGGAAAATGGAAAAGTCGCTGAAAGAGGCACCCATGATGAATTAATAAAGTCCCATGGAGCATATGGGAGAATATATGATATTCAATTCAAAGACAGAGATTTGATACTGCAATCATAATGGATTGAATAGATAGGAGGTTGAATATGAAACAGGCAAAATCTAAAAGAACTTCATCAGAGCGTTTTCAGTACTCTAATGACCAAGTCATTGAGAAACCCTTTAATTGGAAACAAATGCTTAGATTATTCAGTTATATGAAGCCGTACAGCAAGAAGCTTCTGCCTCTGGCCATTTTTTCCGTCTTGCTGACAACAGCGATAAAGCTAGTTATTCCAGCTCTTATTGGAGTGTATACACTTGGAGGGGCCATAAAGGAAAAAAACACGAACCATCTTTTCATGTATATCGGTATTATTGCCTGTTTGTATCTTATTGCATATGCTGCAAATATTTTTCGGATAAAGTGGATGAACGAGCTTGGGCAAAATGTTATTTATGATTTAAGGAAGGATTTATTCACACATGTGCAGAGCCTATCGCATCGTTTTTTTGATCAGCGCTCTGCAGGGTCAATCCTGGTGAGAATCATGAATGATATTAACTCTCTTCAGGAGCTGTTTACAAACGGGGTCATTAATCTTTTGATGGATATGGTTTTGCTTGCGGGCATTATTGTTATTTTATTTACATTAAGTCCTTCGTTGACACTGGCCATCATGATCATTCTGCCTATTATGTTCTTTATTTCAACCAGTCTCCGCAAAAAAATCAGGAGAAGCTGGCAGCTGGTCCGTTTAAAACAGTCGAAATTGAATTCCCATTTAAATGAAAGCATACAGGGAATCAGGATTACACAGTCATTCACCCAAGAAAAAGAGAACATGAACTTTTTTGACGGGATCAATGCAGAAAACTTTGAGAGCTGGAGTAGCGCTGCCAGAAAAAATGCAGTATTCAGGCCTCTAGTTGAAGCTACAAATGCACTTGGGACAGCTGTATTAATTTGGTATGGATCACATCTAATCCGGGGGAGCTCCCTGTCACTTGGCGAATTTGTTTCCTTCTCATTTTATCTGGGAATGTTTTGGGATCCCATTTCGCGAATGGGGCAGGTATATAACCAGCTGCTGGTCGGGATGGCTTCTTCAGAAAGGATTTTTGAATATTTAGATGAAAAGCCTTTAATTGATGAGCATCCTGATTCTGTTAAACATGATGATATGAAAGGCCATATCATTTTTGATTCGGTAGAATTTGCCTATAACGGCGCCCGAAAAGCATTAAAGGGGATTTCACTCGAGATGGAAGCTGGAAGCACTGTAGCGCTTGTAGGCCATACAGGATCCGGAAAAACCACGATTGCAAATTTGATCAGCCGCTTTTATGATCCGACCGCAGGAGAAGTTAAAATAGACGGTATTGATTTAAAAAACATGTCCCTAACAAGCCTTAGGGGAAATATCAGCATTGTGCTGCAGGATACATTTATCTTTTCGGGTACCATTATGGAAAACATTCGTTTTGGACGCCCTGACGCAACCGACGAAGAAGTGAAAAATGCAGCCCGGGCTGTTGGAGCCGATATATTCATCCAATCTTTGCCGAATGGATATGAAACAGAGGTAGAGGAGAGGGGGAATATCCTGTCTGTAGGGGAAAGGCAGCTTCTTTCCTTTTCTCGGGCCCTTCTTGCAGATCCTAAGATTCTGATTCTCGATGAGGCAACTGCGAGCATTGATACTGAAACGGAAATGAAAATACAAGAAGCACTTAAAACCCTGCTTAAGGGAAGAACCTCAATCATCATCGCACACAGATTATCAACTATTAGGGAAGCGAATAAAATATTCGTGCTGAACCATGGAGAAATCCTGGAGGAAGGCAGCCATGAAGAACTGATGAACCTAAAGGGAGAATATTATCATCTTGTTAAAGCGCAGTTCAATATGCAGCAAGCTGTATAAAAAGGATAATGAAAGAAAAGCGGTCAGCAATCTACTTCCATCTGGAAGGAGAAGCTGGCTTTTTTTGAATATTAATATGGTACAATTTTTTCGTCCCTGCTAGAAAAAAAACAATGTGATAAACTAGAGTAATACAAGCGCATGACTGGCCATGAAGGCAGGGCAGCAGGGTACATACATTTTCCTGCATGGCGCCTGTCAAGACATACTGGGTCATAAGGAGAGCCTTCGGGAGGGATGTTTCTGCATGAAGGCGGAATTTGATGATGTGTTCAGGAGGAATTTTAGTGAAAAAGGAATTTGCTGTAATTGGTTTAGGGAGATTTGGGGGAAGTATAGTCAGGACATTGGCTGAAGAAGGCATGGAGGTCCTGGCCATAGATACAAATGAAGAAAGGGTCAATGAATTTGCCCTGGTGGCTTCCCATGCGGTAATCGGTGATTCGACAGATGAAAATGTTCTGAAAAGCCTTGGCATCCGGAACTTCGATCATGTTATCGTAGCGATTGGGGATAATATTCAATCCAGTATTCTTACAACTCTCATGCTAAAGGAATTGGGAGTGGAAAATATAACAGTCAAAGCTCAAAATGATTACCACGAAAGAGTACTGCTGAAAATAGGTGCTGATCGTGTTGTACACCCTGAGCGGGATATGGGAAGAAGAATTGCCCATAATATTGTTTCAAACAATGTCCTGGATTATTTAGAGCTGTCTGATGAGCATTCTATTGCTGAGATTGCAGCCAGCGGTAAAATGACAGGAAAATCTGTTATTGATTTAGATATTCGTGCAAGGTTTGGCATCAACATTGTCGCTATTAAAAGAGGGAAGGAAATCATTGTTTCTCCGCTTGCCACTGATATCTTTCAAAATGGGGATATCCTCATCGTCATTGGTGCAGACGATGATATCAGCAGGTTTGAAAGAAAAGTCATTCAATGATTGTGCACAAAAAAACCGTTCCTTAGGAACGGTTTTTTTAATGGCTATTATACTTCCATGATAATCGGCAGGATCATCGGGCGGCGTTTTGTTTTCTCATAAAGGAACGGTGAAAGTGTATCAGTGATTTCATTCTTGATTTCTGACCACTGATTAGTCTTTCTTTCCATCACTTTATTGAGATGCTTTGTGATTAGGGACTGGGCATCACTTATCAGATCACCGGATTCTCTCATATAAACAAAGCCTCTTGAAATAATGTCCGGTCCTGCAGAGATTTTGAATTCTTTCATATTAATGCTGACGACCACTACGACAAGACCTTCTTCAGATAAGATGCGGCGGTCGCGCAAAACGATATTGCCTATATCGCCAATGCCGCTTCCATCAATATAGACAGAGCCTGAAGGGATTTTGCCGGCAACCTGGGCAGTATTTTCACTGAGTGCCAGCACTTCGCCATTATCCATGATAAAGCAATTTTCAGCAGGAACTCCGCAGTCAATCGCATGCTGGCTATGAAGTTTCTGCATCCGGTATTCACCGTGAATCGGCATAAAGAATTTTGGTTTCATTAAACGAATCATTAATTTCTGTTCTTCCTGTCCGCCGTGTCCAGAAGTATGGATATTGTTAAGCGGTCCGGAAATGACTTCAGCACCAGCGCGGTAAAGCATGTTGATTGTTCTGGAAACGCTGATATTGTTGCCTGGTATAGGAGAAGATGAAAATACAACAGTATCCCCAGGAATAATCTGAATCTGGCGATGTGTTCCGTTTGCTATCCTCGAAAGGGCGGCCATAGGTTCTCCCTGGCTTCCTGTACACAAGATCGCAACCTTATTGGCAGGCATTCTGTTAAGCTGGTGAGTATCAATGAAAGTATCCTTAGGTGCACTGATATATCCCAGTTCAAGCCCTATATTGATGGCTGCTTCCATGCTCCGGCCGAAAACAGCAACCTTCCGCCCGTTTGCTACAGCAGCTTCTGTAACCTGCTGCAGACGGTGGATGTTTGAAGCGAATGTTGCAAAAATGATTCTTCCGTCAACCTTCCGGAAAATATCATCAATGCTCTCGCCGACGCGTCTTTCAGACATGGTAAAGTGAGGGACTTCACTATTCGTACTGTCTGAAAGCAGGCAAAGAACTCCGTCTCTTCCGATTTCAGCCATTTTTGTCAAATTGGCAGGCTCGCCGACTGGAGTGAAATCGAATTTGAAGTCGCCTGTGTGGACAATTTGCCCAGGCGGTGTTTTTACTACAATTCCATAAGAATCAGGAATGCTGTGTGTTGTGCGGAAAAACGTTACAGATGTTTTTCTGAACTTGATTACATCATCTTCCTGGATTTCAATTAATTTTGTCTGGCGCAGCAGTCCATGTTCTTCAAGCTTATTCCGAAGAAGTCCCAAAGCCAATTTCCCGCCATAAACAGGGACGTTCAGCTGTTTAAGGAAGTAAGGAATCCCGCCGATATGATCTTCATGGCCATGTGTGATGAAAAGGCCTTTGATTTTATCTTCATTTTTAACTAAGTAGCTGTAATCAGGAATAACATAATCGATGCCAAGAAGTTCGTCTTCAGGAAATTTTATTCCCGCATCGATGATGATGATTTCATCCTGGAATTGTACAGCGTAAGTGTTTTTACCGATTTCTCCCAGTCCGCCTAAAGCGAAGACGGCTGTTTGATCATTTTTTACAAATTTCATAAATTATCCTAGCTCCAATACTTTAAAATCTTCATTATGTTCTTTTTCATAATCATAATAAGCGCCTTGTACTGCTTGAACGAATTCAATATTATATGGTTCTGATTTGAGTTTTAAACGGACATCCCGTTCCGACTCGCCTTCCACATAAATTGTTTTTGTATTTTCCCGCACCGGGACTTCTGTTGCATTTACTTGGTAGTAAACTTTAAAAGTCATCGAATCTCTCTCCTATTCTTTTTTAATTGCTTTTTTCATTATATATAAAAACAACAATTTTTTCATGTTTTACAACATCATGCTAAAATTCATAGAGCCTTCTTTAAACCAGTATTTGCTTTTTGGTTTTTGAAGCCTATTATGTACATAATTATAATTGATAAAACCTGTATAAAAAGAATTATACCAACAGTTCATCCAGAAACCAAACCTTATCGGTCATTTTCCTCAAGACAGTACGCTTCCAGGAGGAATATGTAAGGATATTCATTTGAATTTTCATATAGAAGAAGCCCTGCCTGAATTGTGGGAGGGCCATTTGCCCGTTCTGGATTCCATATGCCAGATCAGGCGGGAGAAGAATCATTGCACGATATGAACATCAGGCAATTGATTTTTTTCTTATTAGATCATTCCATTGTTTAAGCAGTTTTTTTCGCAGCCTTTTTAACAAGGTGATCACGCTCCCCTTATCTATTATTGTAAAGGAATATTGGATAATGTAAATATATCTTTCTGCACAAAACGTAAAATACCGAAAGTCTGTTCTGCGCTAATGAACATATCCTTTAGTCAGTCACTTCCTTTAGTATGCGAAAAAACCTTAAGAACTTGCAGTTTGAAGTCTGGGAATTGCTTACATAAATCTCCCTGAAAATTTACCCCTGTTTTCTTGACTTATTTCCTAAAGTGAGTATTAAATGGGAACATATCAATAAATTATAATGAATGCTGTACTGAAAAGAATGGATGTGGAACCTGATGAAAATTGTTTTTTTTGATATAGATGGTACGCTGCTTGATCATGAGAAATCACTCCCCGCATCGGCAAAAAAGGCTATTAAAACCCTTCAGGAAAATGGAGTGTTTGTCGCCATTTCAACTGGGAGAGCTCCTTTTATGTTTAAAGCCTTAAGGGAGGAGCTGGGTATTGATACATTTGTCAGTTTTAATGGGCAATATGTTGTTTTTGAGAATAATGTTATCTACCAAAATCCTTTATCACCTGAAGAAGTAGAAAAGTTAAAAAACCATGCAGGCAAACAGGATACTGCTTTTGTATTCATGAATGAGCAGACAATGAAGTCAACTGTTCAAAATAATGGCAGAGTGAAAGAGGCAATGGGGACACTTAAATTCCCTCATCCCGAACAGGATGCAGATTTTTATAAAGATAAAGAAATATATCAGTCTTTATTGTTTTGCTCAGAAGAAGAAGAACATCAATACATAGGCCATTATGATAAATTCAGATTCATCAGATGGCATGAATTATGCTTGGATGTGCTGCCCGCAGGCGGATCTAAAGCAGAGGGAATCAAAATACTCATGGACAAAATAGGATTCGAACTGGATGATGTATATGCGTTCGGGGATGGTCTGAATGATATTGAAATGCTTCAGGCTGTCGGCCATGGAGTTGCGATGGGAAATGCTCTTGAAGAAGTAAAGAAGCATGCAGATTTTGTAACAAAAGATGTGGATGATGATGGCATCCTTTATGGATTGAAGCATCTGAAGCTGATATAAACTATGTGGGGCAATTGAAGGACGCACGGTCTGCAATTGCCTGCCTATAGCAAAGTGCGATTGCACTTAATTAGGTTAGATATAAAAAGTAAGAGGCCGGCAGTGAGCCGATTTGCACTGCCAGCCTCTTATTCAGCGTTCAATTGGAACAGCACCGGATTCGATTTCAAATGGATCTTTCTCATTGATATGATCATAAAACATGATACCATTAAGGTGATCGATTTCATGCTGAAATACGATAGCCGGCAGTCCTCTTAGCCGCAGTTTTACTTCTTCTCCATCCATTTTCGTTCCTTTGATTGTTACCCTGGAATGGCGCGGGACAAAGCCGGGAACGACGCGGTCAACCGAAAGGCATCCCTCGCCAGCTGTCAGGTAAGATTTTTCTAAAGAGTGGCTGATGATTTTTGGATTAAAGAGAGCGTGGCTGAACAGATTTCCTTTCTTATCCCGGACATGTACGGCTATCATTTTCTTTGTAATGTTAATCTGCGGTGCTGCCAGCCCGATTCCTGGCCTCAGTCCGTATTTTTCAGCCATTTCCGGATCCTGGCTGTTTTGGACATATTCCATTAAACTCTTCAGGATATTTTTATCCTCTTCTGATGCTGGTAAAGAAACATCCTTTGCAGGCAGTCTCAATGAAGGATGGCCCTCCCTGACGATATCTTTCATGGTAATCACGATTTTCACCTCTATTTATATGTATAATAAAAGTCTATCAAAAATGTCCTGAAAAGGTAAATGCACATTTTAAAAGCAGCCTTAAATAAAGAGGGCTTGCTGAACGCTCGCCCTCAGTGCAATTCATGTACAACAAATACAAATCACTTGTTTTAGTTTCTTGTAGAAAAGGGTAAAGGAATATTGGAGTGATGAATGTGAGCACTTTTTGCCTTATATAGTATTTATTAATTACATAAGCACGCACCGACAATGATAAGCAAAATGAACAGGACGATAATTAAGGCAAAGCCTTTTCCAAAACCGCAGCCCCCTGCAGGAATTGCCGGATAGCAAGGGGAATAGCTGTAAGAAGGAATCGGTGTGCAGCATTCGCTTCCATAACCTCCATAATACATAGGTGAAACCTCCGCTTTATCTTTTTTTATCATCCACCTGGAATGATTTACTACAGCCTATGCGGTTCGCAGGGTTTGGTGCAGGAGATTTTCCTCATGCACACTGGAAACGATTAGGAGACTTTCTGGAGAGCAGTATGAAAAACCTTTAGGCAAAAGCAGGCGGCACTCCTTTGCCTGTTCAGGAAAAAAACGAATACTTAGAAAAATGGGGGTTCTACTAGTGTTAAAGTATCTTAACGTATTGTTCATCATCGGACTGACAGCAGGTTTATCCGGGTGTTTTGGAAGTTCATCGCCTGAAGAGCAAATTCAGGAAACGCTGCAAAAAACCGTCAACCAAGAGAAGGCATTTGAAAAACAGCAAAAACCGATCACTGAACTTGAAAAACAGGAAAATGCCTATTATCAGCAAATTATCAAATTGGGGATGCCTCAGTACGATCAGATTGTTTCCTTATCCGACAAAGCGATTGAGAATATTAAAAAACGTGAACAGCTGGTTGAAAAAGAGCGGAAGAGCATCCTTTCATCGCAGGATGAATTCAAAAAAATGGACGGCGAAATCAGCGACATTGATAAAAACGATGTGAAAAAAACCGCAGTAAACATGCAAAAGACGATGGATCAGCGCTATAAGGCCCATGAAAAGCTATACCATCTTTACAAACAGAGCCTAGCAGACAATAAGGAACTGTATCAGCTTTTTAAGAAAAAGGATCTGAAGATGGATGAACTGCAGACCCAGATTGATAAAATTAATCAGTCCTATGACAAGGTGATGGCCGAGAACAAACATTTCAATAGCCTTACAGATCAATACAATAAAGAAAAAAAGTCTTTTTATAAACAGGCTGAATTAAAAAGTGAATCAAAATAAAAAAACTGGTGCAGCGGCCAGTTTTTTTTTAGGCTTTTTCCTATAGATTGTTTTTAATGTGTTCTGTGAGGTAATCCAGTGTTAACCGGGGTTGATTGAAGGAGCATCCTGGAGCAGAAATCAGCCACCATGTTCCATATCAGCAAAGTATAAAAAAATAGCCTCTTATTAACAGGCTCTTTGTTTAGGCTAAGTCAAATACAGGTGTTTTCGTGAATAGGGCAATGCTGAATTTGTTCGCTCTAGAATAAAACATAGCAAAAATGCTCAAGTTTGGATGCGAACGAATATATACACCGAATAGCTTATTTTTCTATTCATGCCACATTAGATGCAGGCTATAGTGCATTTGTAATTTCTTCATTTTGCTGAATGGAGGCTGAAGTCCCTAACAAAAATCCGCAGGCCAAATTAACAGAGCAGCCTTTGTTTAAATAAATAACTACTGGCTGTCTTATACAGGAAATAGGGATTTTAAAATGAAAAGGCTTACCTTTTGAGGTTTTTATAGTACAGTAGTAAAATTAAAACTATAACAGATGTCTGTAAAAAGGTAACGAGGATGAAAAAGCAATAAAAATAATCATGGTGAATAAAAGATTCTAACTCATTGACGGATTAATATTGATTACTGTAAACTAAACATGGAATAAAGCATTGTATCAATTTTAGTAAAAAAAATATTGGTACAGTATTAATTTGCAGAAGGTAAAAAATCTTCGTGTTTACGGACAAAGGTATAGGGAAACATATAATGATCTGGATTTTGATACCTGAGCAGATCGATAATGCTTTATAGATAAATTTAACCCTTTTATTGAAAGGATGAGGTGGCACAGATGGCTTCCAAAACGAAACAGGCTAAATTTGATGTCAAAAAACAACTCGATGTTGTTGAAGAACAGTTTCAAACCTTACAGATACTGAACGAAGAAGGCGAAGTAGTCAATAAAGATGCTATGCCTGATTTAACAGATGAACAGCTTCAGGAATTAATGAAGCGTATGGTGTATACACGTATTCTTGATCAGCGTTCCATTTCCTTAAACAGACAGGGAAGGCTTGGATTTTATGCTCCGACTGCCGGACAAGAGGCTTCACAGCTAGCATCTCAGTATGCATTGGAGAAGGAAGACTTCATTCTTCCTGGATATCGTGATGTGCCGCAGCTCATTTGGCATGGCCTTCCGCTTGCCCAGGCGTTCCTTTTCTCACGCGGTCATTTCAAAGGAAACCAGATCCCAGAGGGAGTTAACGTGATATCTCCTCAAATTATCATCGGAGCACAGTTTGTACAAGCTGCCGGTGTAGCGCTTGGCTTGAAAAAACGCGGTGCAAAAGCAGTTGCGGTTACATATACAGGAGACGGCGGTACTTCACAGGGTGATTTTTATGAAGGCATGAACTTTGCGGGAGCTTTTAGTGCGCCAGCTATCTTTATCGTTCAAAATAACCGTTTTGCGATTTCAACTCCAGTGGAAAGACAATCTGCTTCAAAAACAATGGCCCAAAAAGCAGTTGCTGCAGGTATTCCGGGCATCCAGGTAGACGGAATGGATCCTCTTGCTGTTTATACGGCTGTTAAAGAGGCTCGTGAACGCGCTGTCAATGGCGAAGGCCCTACGCTTATCGAAACATTGACATACCGTTACGGCCCGCATACCATGGCAGGCGATGATCCGACTCGCTACCGTACCTCAGACCTTGACAATGAATGGGAACTTAAGGATCCGCTAGTGCGCTTCCGTAAATTCCTGGAAGGAAAAGGAATCTGGAACGAGCAGATGGAAAACGAGACAATTGATAAAGCAAAAGAAGATATCAAGGCAGCAATTAAGATTGCTGATGAAACTCCAAAACAAAAAGTGACAGATCTGATGAAAATCATGTACGAAGAAATGCCTGTTAACTTAAAAGAACAATATGAAATTTATAAAGAAAAGGAGTCGAAGTAAGCCATGGCTCAAATGACAATGATACAAGCGATTACTGATGCACTTCGCACAGAATTGCGCAATAATGAAAACGTTCTTGTGTTCGGGGAAGATGTCGGTGTCAACGGCGGAGTTTTCCGTGCAACAGAAGGTTTGCATAAAGAATTCGGCGAGGACCGTGTATTTGATACACCGCTTGCTGAATCCGGTATTGGCGGACTATCAATCGGTCTGGCGCTTCAAGGCTTCCGTCCGGTTCCTGAAATCCAGTTCTTTGGTTTTGTTTTTGAAGTAATGGATTCAGTTGCAGGACAAATGGCACGTATGCGCTACCGTTCAGGCGGCCGCTACAATATGCCGATTACTGTCCGTTCTCCATTTGGAGGAGGGGTCCATACTCCGGAAATGCACTCAGACAGCCTGGAAGGGCTGATGACTCAATCACCTGGATTGAAGGTAGTTGTTCCTTCAACACCTTATGATGCAAAAGGGCTTCTTATCTCTGCTATCCGTGATAATGACCCGGTCATTTATCTGGAACATTTAAAATTATACCGTGCCTTCCGTGAAGAGGTGCCAGAAGAAGAATACACCATTCCTCTTGGCAAAGCTGATGTAAAACGTGAAGGTAAAGATATTTCCATCATCACTTACGGAGCTATGGTTCATGAGTCTCTAAAAGCGGCAGAAGAGCTTGAAAAAGAAGGTTTTTCAGTTGAAGTTGTTGACCTTCGCACGATTGCTCCGCTTGATATTGAAACAATCATTGCTTCTGTGGAAAAAACAGGCCGTGCAATCGTTGTGCAGGAAGCCCAAAAACAAGCAGGTGTGGCAGCAAATGTTGTGGCAGAAATAAATGAGCGCGCTATCTTAAGCCTTGAAGCACCGGTTCTCCGGGTGGCTGCAGCAGATACGATTTATCCATTTTCACAGGCAGAGCCTGTTTGGCTTCCAAACTATAAAGATGTAATTGAAACAGCTAAAAAAGTTCTGAATTTCTAATAAACAAAGATGTCTGCTTACGGGTTTTTCCCTTAAGCAGTTCATTTTTCTTAAAGTCTGCGGCAAAAGCTATTAGACGACAGGTAATAGCTTTGTTCTGGCTGCGATAGTTGATTTAAAAAATAGGAGGGTGAATTCATTGTCATTCCAATTTAGACTCCCAGATATCGGTGAAGGTATTCACGAGGGTGAAATAGTAAAATGGTTCATAAAACCGGGAGATAAGATTCAAGAAGACGATGTGCTTTGTGAAGTTCAAAATGACAAAGCTGTTGTGGAAATACCATCTCCAGTTGATGGAACAGTTGAAGAAGTCCTTGTAGAAGAAGGCACGGTTGCCACAGTTGGCGACATTCTGGTAACTTTCGATGCACCAGGATACGAAAACCTTCAATTTAAAGGCCATCACGATGAAGAAGAAGGAAAATCAAGCACGGAAGCACAAGTTCAATCTACTGGTGAAGCTGGCCAGGAAGTGGATAAGAAAGAGGCTTCTAAGCAGGAAGAAACAGAAACCACTGGTGCAGGAGCGCAGCCGCAGGCGGATGCTGACCCTAACCGCCGTGTAATTGCCATGCCTTCCGTACGCAAATATGCAAGAGAACAAGGAATAGATATCCGCCAGGTTTCCGGAACCGGTGATAATGGACGGGTTATGAAGAGCGACATTGATGCTTTCGCAAATGGCGGAGCAGAACAAGCTCAGACAGAACTGCCTGTCCAGGAAACAGCTAAAGAGGAAAAAGCTCCTGCAAAAGCTGCAGCAGCAATCCCTGAAGGCCAATATCCTGAAACCAGGGAAAAAATGAGCGGAATCAGAAAAGCAATTGCTAAAGCTATGGTTCATTCTAAACAAACGGCTCCACATGTGACGCTTATGGATGAAGTGGACGTAGACAAACTTGTTGCGCATCGCAAGAAGTTCAAAGAAATTGCTGCTCAAAAGGGAATAAAATTAACATTCCTTCCTTATGTGGTCAAAGCTTTAACCAGTGCATTGCGTGAATTTCCTGCACTTAATACATCTATTGATGATGCTTCAAGCGAAATCGTCCATAAGCATTACTATAATATAGGAATTGCAGCAGACACTGAAAAAGGCCTTCTGGTTCCTGTAGTAAAAGATGCAGACCGCAAATCTACATTTGCTGTCTCAAATGAAATTAATGAACTGGCAGCTAAAGCCCGTGAAGGAAAATTGGCACCAGATGAAATGAAAGGCGCTTCTTGCACAATTACCAATATTGGTTCTGCAGGCGGACAATGGTTCACTCCTGTAATCAATCATCCAGAAGTAGCCATTCTTGGAATCGGCCGCATTGCGGAAAAACCGGTTGTCCGTGACGGTGAAATTGTTGCTGCTCCGGTATTGGCTTTATCTCTTAGCTTCGATCACCGGATTATCGATGGTGCTACAGCACAAAATGCTCTTAATCATATAAAAAGATTGCTTAACGACCCAGAACTTTTGTTAATGGAGGCGTAAAAAATGGTAGTAGGAGATTTTCCGATTGAAACAGATACTTTAGTCATTGGTGCAGGTCCCGGCGGATATGTTGCGGCAATCCGTGCAGCCCAGCTTGGACAAAAAGTAACAATTGTTGAAAAAGGTTCGATTGGCGGAGTTTGTTTGAATGTAGGCTGCATTCCTTCAAAAGCCTTAATTTCTGCAGGACATCGTTTTGAGCAAGCACAGCATTCAGATGAGATGGGGATAACAGCTGAAAATGTGAAACTTGATTTTTCCAAGGTACAAACCTGGAAAGCAAGCGTTGTTAATAAGCTTACCGGTGGAGTGGAAACTCTTCTGAAAGGCAATAAAGTAGATATCGTTCGTGGAGAAGCATATTTTGTGGATGAAAACAGTATTCGTGTAATCAATGACGATTCTGCACAAACATACACATTTAAAAATGCAATCATTGCTACTGGCTCTACTCCGATTGAACTCCCTGCTTTCAAATATTCAAAGCGCGTTCTGAACTCTACAGGTGCTCTTGCACTTGAAGAAGTTCCTACATCAATGGTTGTAATCGGCGGAGGATATATTGGAACAGAGCTCGGCGGAGCATATGCCAACCTTGGAACTAAAATTACTATTTTAGAGGGACTGGATGAAATCCTGGCTTCATTTGAAAAGCAAATGTCATCTCTCGTAAAACGCAACCTTAAGAAAAAGGGTGCAGAAATTGTTACAAAAGCAAGTGCCAAGAGTGTGGAAGAAACAGAAAATGGCGTAATTGTCACTTATGAAGTTAAAGGTGAAGAAAAGAAAGTGGAAGCTGACTATGTGCTGGTAACAGTCGGCCGACGCCCGAATACCGCAGAAATGGGACTAGAGCAGCTTGGGATCAAGGTTTCTGATCGCGGACTGATTGAAATAGATGAGCAGTGCCGTACAAACATCAAAAACATCTATGCAATCGGTGATATCGTTACAGGACCTCCTCTAGCGCATAAAGCTTCCTACGAAGGCAAGATTGCTGCAGAAGCAATTTCAGGACATGCTTCTGAAATTGATTACCTGGCAATTCCGGCTGTTGTATTTTCTGAACCGGAGCTTGCTTCTGTAGGCTATACTGAAAAAGAAGCTAAAGATGCAGGAATCGATGCTATTGGATCAAAATTCCCGTTTGCAGCTAATGGAAGAGCTCTTTCATTAAACAGTGCAGAAGGCTTTATGAAGCTTGTTACACGCAAAGAAGATGGACTGGTAATCGGCGCGCAAATCGCCGGAGCTGGAGCTTCTGATATGATTGCGGAGCTGGGATTGGCAATTGAAGCTGGCATGACTGCAGAAGACATCGCTATGACCATTCATGCGCATCCGACTTTGGGAGAAATTACAATGGAGGCAGCTGAGGTTGCACTTGGTATGCCAATCCATATCGTAAAATAAATAAACATAAAAAAATGCGTCTGCTGTTTGCAGGCGCATTTTTTTGTGTTTATACCGATATATATCCTTCATTGACAGACAGCAAATTATAGTATAGGCGGGTAATAGCAAGCAGCAGCTGAACCCCGATTAGTCTGCTTAATACGCTAATTCTTTACTCTATAGGGTTTTTTGGATAGCTTTCATTATAGCCTGTTTTGTGACATTTGTTCCGGATATCCGGTTGAGAACTTTACCGTTTTTGGAAAGAATGACTAATGCAGGAGCTTCTTTTATGTTGAGGGTTTTACAGTCTTTTTTATGATTTTCAAAATTCAATTTCTTAAGTTTTCCAGATTGTGCCGGATGTTTGCTGATAAATTCCAAAAGGGCATCATAATATGCATTTTCAGACATATAATTAGATTCATTAGAAAGTAATACAATCTTATCTTTATACTTAGGCAAGGAGTGTGCAGAAGGATTTTGGCCTGGAGTGCAAGAGGAAAGAATCAGGAAAGAACATGGAAGAAAAATCAGTAACAATAATTTATTTTTCATGATAAACCCCTTTCTAATACGATAGTTATTTTCAGATAAAGGGAGCTTCTCATCCCTGTAAGAGTTTTGTTTAAGGTAATCACAAAATGATAGTTTATCACCTGGAGAAATATGATAACTTAGCTGCTGATTTGGAATAAATTAATTTTAACATGAAAATCTGTCTAAAACGCCGTGTCATTTAAATGATACACAACTGCAAAAATAGAGGTACAAGCAGGAAAATGTAGAAAAACATGATATAGCTGAACAATTAGGCTAGGAAATTACCTGGTAGGGACTTATAAGATGCACTATAGCATTTAAAGCTTTGCATTTTTACTTTAGCGAGGGTGATACCTTGAAAAATTATGTAGTATTCCTCTTTCAGCTCATAGTATGGAGCGGTTATACAGTTGTAGAATGGCTATCTGTGGATGATAAACTGTTATTTAAAATACTGATGTTTCTTATTTTTTCCTATCTTGCGATTTATGTTGGCAATTCGATTCTTAAGTCTAATAAAAAAACAATCCTTATAACAGGAATCAGTTTGTTTTTCTACGGTGCTGTGCAGATTTTACTAAAAATTGTCATGCCCTACTCCTAATTTGGGCTTGCCATTTGCAAAATTAGCCTGTTCTGTGTAAGTATAGGTAATATGGAAATATATTATGAACCTTCTGCAGGAAGATGCAAAGGGGAAGGACAGGCAATTTTGGAACAGGGAGGCCAGACATTGAAGAAGTTAGCTTTAAGTATTGCAGCACTCTTTTTAATATTAAGTGGGTGCGGCCAGCAGGATGCCAAACAGCCGGACACAGAAAAGGGGACTGGCGGGCAAACAGCCCAATCTGTACAAAAAAATGAAAAAGACACAGACCGAAATGACATTAAGAAAAAAGAAAACAGCAAGGATACTATGGCGCAATTGGTGCAGACTGCTGAAAAACCAGTTCCTCAATACCGCCTGAATCCGGCTACATGGTCGCTTAAGCCGATTACAAAGGCCAATCCAAAAGCCATTTTGCTGACGTTTGATGATTCTCCCGACAAGTATGCATTGGATATAGCCAAAACTCTTCAGTCTCTTCATGTTAAAGCAATCTTTTTTGTGAACGGCCATTTCCTTGAAAGTGCAGAAGGCAGGAAAAAGCTGAAAGCCATTCATGATATGGGCTTTATGATCGGCAATCATACTTACCATCATACTGGGTTAAAAGATCTGCCAGAAGCGAAACAGAAAGATGAAATAGTTAAATTGAATAATCTTGTTAAATCCATTACGGGTGAACAGCCAAAATTTTTCCGGGCTCCATTTGGCCAGAATACAGACTATTCGAAGAAAATTGCTGCACAGCAAAAAATGATTTTAATGAACTGGTCATTTGGATACGACTGGGTGAAAGAATATCAAAGTAAGGCTGCCATAACCAAAATCATGCTCACAACACCGTATTTAACCAGCGGCGCCAATTTGCTTATGCATGACAGAAAATGGACTAGCGAAGCAATCAAGGACATTGTACAGGGCTATCAGGCAATGGGCTATGATATCATTGACCCTGCTCTGATCGAAACTCTTTAGGCGGATTGGACAATTTCATGCTGTCAATACGCAGAAGAAATCCAAAAGGTAAGAAAAGAACCGTTTCAATGCACAATTATTGAGACGGTTCTTTTTTTGTGTGGAAACTAATTGGTTAAAAACAAAATAGCGAATTAATTATTTGCGCGGATAAAAATACATAATTCTTTTATTGAAGAGGTGAAGTTCAGCATTTAATTTTTTAGCAATAAACCTGCAGTATTCATTGGCTTTGCCTTTATCTCCGTAAGTGGAAGCAGGTACTAGTTTAATTTGAATATAAGGTTGAAATCTTTCTGTTCCTGTTTTATCTTCTATTTTTTCAGTATTAATTCCTGCCAGCATCCCATTATAGCGGTCTTGATTTGAAACAAACCTGATCCATTTTTCTTGTGATTGATCGACCACTTCCATTTTATATGGAAATGCTGAGTTCTGATAATCCCAGTCTATTTGCTTTCCTGTTTTTTCCCTAAGGGATTTATAATAGCGGAAAAGGTCTTTCACTTCCTCTAAGGTGATACTTTGTCTGTTTGATTGCGGAACCAGTTTGATAAATGCACTTTCAGGCAAGATACATTCTCCTTTCTGTCTTCAAATTAAACTTTAATTCAGGGGCAAGTGAGAGGAAATGGGGTTTTGTTTTCTGCACTTTGGTGATCGAAGTCATGTGTCTAGATGGGAAATGGGCAGGATGTTCAACAGGGCAGACGATTTTAATGTATACGTTATCATTTTACACCTTTTTGCTAATGAGATATAGAAGAGTTTGTCATAAAACAGGCCTATTCATGATATGCAGAATAAATAAAAATAATCACTAAAAAAAATAAATGTGACATACAATTAAGCTTGATATTTTAAATGTGTTATATTATTATAGATAAATAGAAGGATAAAACGCTTTCATTTTTTAGACAACTTGAAGGGAGACTGTAAATATGGGAACAATCATTTGCCAAACCTGCAACAATACGATTGAGCATTATGAAGACGAAAAGGTCAGTGTTTTGTATTCACATTGCGGTACCTGCCAGTATGATATAGAAAAAGAGATGGAGTAAGTAAGCAAACCAAAGAAAGCCGCCCGGGTTGGGCGGCTTTCTTTAGTGCAGCATGGGTCGTGCTTTTAATGATAGGCCTTTACTTAAATATTGCGATGAGAGACACCCGCTAATCCTGCGAAAAGCGAGCATCCTGGAACTGAAATGAGCCACCTTGTTCCATATCAGCAAAGTTTACGAAAACAGCAATTTATATGATTGCTTTACGTTCTTTAATGACCCGGAGGTTTTTAAGTTCACTGTCTTCGGGACCTTGGACAGGCAAGCCCACTTCGATATTTTTCTTTATATAGGCAATATTTTCTTCGGTAATAATTTCGCCAGGAATGAAAATGGGTATTCCTGGCGGATACACCATGATGAATTCCGCGATAATTCTGCCTGCGGATTCTTCAATTGGAACTACCTCTGTTGAAGCATAAAATGCATCTCTTGGAGTAAGGGCAAGCAAAGGGATATCAGGAAGCATTACTTCCGAAATTTCCTGGTTCTCTCCTTGATATTGATTGAATTCCTCAGCCAAATCCCTAAGGGCACTGATTAAAATTTCGGCTTCGGTTTCTGTGTCGCCTGTTGTGACAAGGCAAAGGATATTGTATAAATCCGACAGTTCCACCTCGATATTATGTTTCTCGCGAAGCCATTTTTCTACATCATAACCTGATATGCCCAACTCTTTCACAGATATGATCAGCTTTGTCGGGTCATAGTCAAAGGTAGCCTTGCTTCCGAGTATTTCTCTGCCGATACAAGTCAGTTTCGGGATTGTATTTACTTCTAGGCGGATATGGTCTGCAAGTTTGATGGCTTTGTCAATTAACTCCCTGCCTTCTGTTGCAAGGCGTTTCCGGGCAACATCCAATGATGCCAGCAAGATGTAGGATGTAGAGGTTGTTGTAAGCATGCTTAAAATAGATTGTACATGATTGGGTGAAACCAGCCCCTCTTTTACATTCAAAACAGAACTTTGAGTCAGGGAGCCGCCTAGTTTATGAACACTGGTAGCTGCCATATCGGCTCCTGCCTGCATGGCAGACATCGGCAATCCTTCATGGAAATGGATATGAACGCCATGTGCCTCATCCACTAATACTGGCACACTGTAGGAATGGGCAATTTCAACAATCTTCTTTAAGTCAGCAGAAACCCCGAAATACGTCGGATTAATGACAAGGAGGCCTTTTGCGTCAGGATTTTGCTCAAGTGCCTTCTCTACCGATTCAGTTGTAATTCCATGTGAAATGCCAAGCTCTTTATCAATTTCAGGATGGATGAAGATTGGAACAGCGCCTGAAAATACAATAGCCGACATAACAGACTTATGAACATTCCGGGGAACGATGATTTTATCCCCAGGTCCGCAGACAGCCATGACCATTGTCATGATGGCACCGCTTGTTCCTTGAACGGAAAAGAACGTATGATCTGCTCCGAAAGCTTCTGCAGCAAGATCTTGTGCTTGTTTTATAATTCCTTTAGGCTGGTGCAGATCGTCTAAAGGTGCAATATTGATTAAGTCGATGGACAAGGCATTTTCTCCAATGAAATTGCGGAATTCTAAGTCAATTCCCTGTCCTTTTTTATGGCCTGGAATGTGAAATTGAATTGGATTTTTTTTTGCATGATTAATCAGGCCTGTAAATAAGGGTGTTTCATACTGTGACAATTCTTTATGACACCTCTTTATAAGAAATTTTCGCGTAAAACAAGAAGAATTATAGCATGGATAAAGAACTTTGCCTAGCGATTCTTTTTTTTGAGCAACGTCGGTTTTATATAACCGAATTATGAATATTTATGCGAGAGGTATTTTTCTCTAGAGTTTCTGGATTAAATTCTATAAACTGATTTTATATGATGAATTAAGTGGAATAAAGGATGAAGGGGGAGCGGAATGAACTGGAAAACTAGAGTGACGGAGATTCTTGGCATAAAATACCCGATCGTGCAGGGAGGTCTTGCACACCTGGCTTATTCTGAACTTGCCTCAGCAGTTTCAAATGCAGGAGGTTTAGGTCAGGTAACAGCTATGTCCCTTGATTCGCCAGAAGAGCTCAGGGAAGAAATCCGCAAAACAAAATCTAAGACTTCAAGCCCTTTTGGTGTGAATTTTGCCATTGGACAGCACGGCAGAAGCTATGAGCATTTCCTGGAAGCAGCGTTAAGTGAAGGAGTTCCTGCTATTTCAGTCACTGGGGGAAATCCTGCCCCTTTCCTGAGTCATTTGAAGGGCACTGGTGTCAAAACCCTCGTTCTTGTAGCATCAAGAAGACAGGCAGTTAAAGCTGAAGAATCTGGCGCCGATGCTGTCATGGCAGTCGGCCAGGAAGGCGGAGGCCATCTTGGAAGGGATGATATTGGTTTTGCTGTGCTTATTCCTAAGGTTGTTGATGCCGTTTCTATTCCTGTTATCGCATCAGGAGGTATTGGTGATGGAAGGGGACTAATGGCGGCACTTTCACTCGGAGCGGAGGGCATAGAAATGGGCACCAGGTTTATTGCGACTAAAGAGTGCGTCCATGCCCATGAGGCCTATAAAAATGCACTGGTTCATGGCAGCGAATATGACACAGTGGTTATTAAGAGGTCCCTAGGAGCTCCAGGCAGAGCTCTTTCAAATACCTGGACAGGTAAGATCCTCGGCATTGAGAAGGAGAATGGAGGATATGAGCGGCTGAAAAACTATATCAGCGGTGAAGCGAATCGCCGTTTCATTTATGAGGGCCAAATAGAAGATGGATATGCATGGGCTGGACAGGTGATGGGGCTTATCCGTGATATTCCATCTTCCGCAGAACTTATTGAAAGAATGATATTAGAATCGGAAGAAATAAGAAGGAAATGGGCAAGATAATAAAAAATAAGCTGATGTTTTAGGCTTGACAGGTAAATGGATTGCTTTAAATCCGCTACAAATGATTAAATATGAGGCAGACAGGGAAAGAAACTGATAAAATTTTAATGAACAAGCAGAAGCGTACAATTGGGTCGGCAGCTGAAATGGTCTTCCGCATTTTAAACAGCCTTTGCTTTTTGATTGGGTCTAGTGCGGAAGCAGAAATCAGCGGGCAGGTTTATCAAAGCTTAAAAATAAAGAATAGCAGGTGACAGCATGAATTACTCATATCCGATGGACAGCGGCTGGAGTACTGAGGAAATTATTGATGTAATTAAATTTTTTGAATTTGTGGAAAAAGCCTACGAAGGGAAAGTACAAAAAGAACAGTTTATGGGCTCCTACCGCAGATTTAAACAAATCGTACCAGGTAAGGCAGATGAAAAAAGAATTACAGATGAATTTCAGGAAAACAGCGGATATTCAGCGTATCTGGTCATAAAAAAAGCGAAAGAAATGACAACAGACGGCTACATATCCATTAAAGTGTAATATTTTTTTAAAAAAACTATTGACAAATCGGGGCGAATAGCTTTAATATTAAAAACAAGAAAACTAGATGCAAAGCGTTGAAGAAGAAGAGTACCTTACTTCATTCACTGAAGAGAGCCGGTGGCTGGTGCAAACCGGTGTGAATGGTTAAGCGAATGGGCTTCTGAGCTCCAAACTGAAACCGGCAGCGGAAGTAGGCTTTGGCGGACCGTCTCATCGTTACCCGAGACAGGCATTTAATCATGATGCTGTAAAGTGAGCTTTTTTAGCTAATTAAAGGTGGTACCACGGGTTCCTCGTCCTTTTGGATGAGGGCCCTTTTTGCGTTTTTTAAAACATGGATTTGTTGAAGCTCATTGGACGGACCCGGAATATGTATAATAGATAAATCGCAGAATAAGAGGAGTAATTTTGTCAGATGCACAACAGAGAGCCGGTTATGGTGAGACCCGGTGTGATATGGCAAAATGAATGGGCTTATGAGAGGTTCCTTGAAAGTGAAAGTAGAGGAACCCGGTTTCCGCCGTTAAAAGGATAGGGTATCGGAATTTTTCCTGTGCCTGAAAAGAGGGAAGGCTTTTAGCTTTCCAACCTGAGGTGGCACCGCGGTAATTAATCGTCCTCTGCAAACACTATTTTGTGTTTGCAGAGGACTTTTTTTGTTTCATTTTAGATTACCATTTCCATTGAGTAAGATCATTTGAATGTAGAAAAGGCGGGAGAAAATGAAAACTGATAATTCGACACAAAAAAATCCTTTTAAGATAGAAACTGTTGACGGAGATATCCATACACCTGTCTCGATTTTCCAAAAGCTGGAAGGTAATAATAAATTTCTGCTGGAAAGTTCTCAGGCGCATCACGATCATGGCAGGTATTCTTATATCGGCTGCAATCCATTTTGCGAGGCAGCATCGTTTGGAGGGGAACTGCGAATTTCTGATCATAAAAAACATCATCAGGATTTGAGAAGAGAAACAATGATTGACTTTCTAGAGAAACATATAGCTGATGAAATGGAATCGAAAGCTGTTCCGGAGCTCCCCTTTACGGGAGGGGCCGTTGGATATTTGGGATATGATTCCATCCGCCAATATGAAGATATTGGCGCTCAGCAGCCTTTGGATGACCTACAAATGCCAGATGCTCATTTCCTTTTATACAATGAAATGTATATTTTTGATCACATCCTTCAAGTCATCCATTTAGTAACACGGGATGAAAATAGCCTCAACAGGTTCAGGGAGATGAAAGAAGTGCTTAGTAGGCCTCTTCCTAAAATGGAAGATGAATCCTTGGAAGATCTGAACTTTGAATCTAACTATTCTAAAGAACAATTTACAAATATGGTCAAAATGGCCAAAAAGGCGATTGTGGCTGGAGAGGTATTTCAGGTTGTGCTTTCTCAGCGCTTTGAGGCAGCGTTTCACGGAAACCCGTTCAGGGCATACCGCCGCTTGAGGCTTTCTAATCCATCTCCATATATGTTTTATATCGAGTTCAAGGATTACACAATATTGGGATCCTCTCCTGAAAGCCTGATCAGTGTGAGAGGAAAGGAAGTGACTGCCAATCCCATAGCCGGAACAAGGCCAAGAGGGAAAACAGAGAAAGAGGATTTGGAGCTTGAGATTGAGCTGCTGAATGACGAAAAAGAACTCGCAGAGCACAGGATGCTGGTTGATCTTGCTAGAAATGATGTGGGAAAGGTCAGCAAGATAGGTTCTGTATCACTTGCATCTGAGATGACCATAGAAAGATTTCAGCATGTGATGCATATTGCTTCAAAGGTTAAGGGCCAATTAAAGGAAGGCACAAGCAGCCTTAAGGCATTGATAGCCTGTTTGCCGGCTGGAACGGTATCCGGAGCACCAAAGATTCGGGCCATGCAGCTTATCAATACTTTTGAAAACCGTAAAAGAGGCGTATACGCGGGTTCAATCGGCTATATCGGATTCGGCGGAAATTTGGATATGGCCCTTGCTATCAGGACGATGGTAGTGAAGGATAACAGAGCATTTATACAGGCGGGTGCAGGTATTGTATATGATTCAGACCCGGAAAAGGAATATGAGGAAACGAAAAATAAAGCAAAAGCTTTAATGGAGGTGTACCGTTCATGATTTTACTGATTGATAATTATGATTCTTTCACTTTTAACCTATTTCAATATTTAGGTGAATTTGAGCCTGATATTCTTGTAAGAAGAAATGATTGCATAACACTGAATGAAATTGAAGCGCTGAAACCGCAGGCCATCGTGATTTCTCCAGGGCCCGGCCGGCCTGAAAATGCCGGTATCTGCATTGAATTAATTCAGCACTTTCATAAAATAATCCCGATTTTGGGAATTTGCCTTGGCCATCAGGCGATTGGCGCGGCATTTGGCGCAAGAGTTGTAGAGGCAAAAAGAATCATTCATGGAAAAGCATCCTTCATTAAACATGATGGCACTGACTTGTTTAAACAGCAGGATACGGATGTTTCAGTAATGAGATATCACTCTTTGGTGATTGATGAAAAAAGTATGCCTGCAGACTTAACTGTGTCAGCCTATGCTGCTGATGATGGTGAAATCATGGCGATCAGGCATGTGGATTTTCCAGTATTCGGGCTTCAGTTTCATCCTGAATCCATAGGCACAAAAACGGGAAAAAGCATGCTTCATAAATTCATCATGCAAGCAAGGGAGGAGAATCATTTTGAAACAGTATCTTGAAAAGCTATCAAGCCAAAATCCGCTGAATGAGGAAGAAATGATGCTAGCTGCCCAATCGCTTTTTTCAGATGAAATCAGCGAAAGCGAAATTGCTGCTTTTTTAATCGCTTTGAAATCGAAGGGAGAAACTGCTGAAGAAATTGCAAGCCTTGTGAAGGTGCTCAGGCAGCATGCAGTCAAAATTAAAACCTCTCAAGAAAATATTATGGATAATTGCGGTACAGGAGGGGACGGGTCACAAAGCTTCAATATCAGCACAGCATCTGCTTTTGTACTCGCTGGTGCCGGAATTAAGATTGCCAAACACGGAAACCGCAGTGTTTCAAGTAAAACGGGAAGTGCAGATGTCCTGGAAGAGCTCGGAGTAAACCTGGAACTGGGAACTGGTCAAATAGAGGAGCTATTGGAGGAAGCAGGCATTACCTTTTTGTTTGCTCCCTCTATACAGCCGAAAACTAGGCGGATAATGAAAATAAGAAGAGAGCTTAAGGTTTCCACGGTCTTTAATATCATTGGCCCGCTAACGAATCCTGTCAATCTCGATTCACAGCTTCTGGGTGTTTACCGCAAGGATCTGCTTGGACTTATGGCATCTGTTCTAAATAAACTGGGAAGAAAAAGAGCGGTGGTGCTTACAGGAGCAGGCAATATGGATGAAGCCAGCCTGCAAGGCGAGAACAGCCTGGTTTTACTTGAAAATGGAAGAATGACCTCCTTTACCGTCCATCCTGAAGAGGTCGGACTTCCGGTATATTCCAATGAAGCTATCCGGGGAGGTGGCTCAAAGGAGAATAGTGAAATCCTTCTGAGCGTTCTGCACGGTGTAAAGGGGCCCTGTCTCGATACAGTCTTGCTGAACGCAGGGATAGGCATATATGCAAATGGGAGAGCAAATTCAATTACCGGGGGAATTCAGCAGGCGAGAGAAAGCATACGAAGCGGAGCGGCGCTTGAGAAGCTGCAAATGCTTATTGCCTACAGTCAGAAAAATAAGGCGGTCATATAAATGGAAAATATTTTATTGAAAATCATCGAGCAAAAAAAGATTGAAGTCGCATTATTGAAACAATCCGGCATCGTGTATCAGATAGATGAAAAGCCAGAAAACAAGTCTTTAATTAAAAGGCTGCAATCCTCTCAAACAGTTTCAATAATCGCAGAAATTAAAAGGGCATCTCCATCAAAGGGGGATATAAAAAGCGATGCAAATCCAGCTGAGCAGGCAAAAAAATATGAAAGGTACGGGGCATCTGCAATTTCAGTGCTTACAGATCCAACATTTTTTAAAGGGTCGATTGAAGACCTGAAAAATGTTAGAGCGGCTGTCCAAGTGCCTGTACTATGCAAGGATTTCATTATTGATGAAATTCAGATTGACAGGGCAAAGGCTGCGGGAGCAAATCTAATCCTTCTGATTGCCGCCGCCCTTCCTATAGAGAGATTAAAGGAATTATATCTATATGCAAAATCTAAAAATCTGGAAGTACTGACAGAAGTTCATGACGAGGAAGAACTGGAAAGGGCCATGCTCATTGATCCTGAGTTAATCGGAATCAACAATCGGAATCTAAAAACCTTTCAAGTGGATTTGGGGATAACCGAAAAACTCGCGAAGGAGCTAAGTTCTTCAGGCAAAATCATCATCTCCGAAAGCGGGATAAAGTCAGAAGATGATGTGAAAAGAGTCAAGGAAGCAGGAGCAAAAGGAATACTTGTAGGTGAAACGCTGATGAAATCGGGCGATTTAAAAAACATAATGAGCAGTTTCCAAGTCAGTTTTTGAAGGAGTGATAGTTATGAAAGTCAAGATTTGCGGCATTAGAACTTTTGAAGCTGCACAGGCAGCAGTCTTGGCAGGCGCGGATTATCTAGGTTTCATTTTTGCAGAAGGAAAGCGCCATATTTCCCCGTTGGATGCAGGAAGAATTATTTCGAAAATTGATAGCAGTGTTAAAAAAATCGGGGTTTTCATGAATCAGCCTTACGAAGAAATTGTAGAGACATACTATTTAGCTGGCCTTGATTATGTTCAGCTCCACGGAGAGGAAACCGCAGAATTTGCCGATTCTCTTCCCTTTCCGGTAATAAAGGCAATATCTCTGAACTCTGAGTATAATTTCAGCGGTGTCAGTGGTTACCCGGCAAGCTATTTTTTGCTGGACCGCCCCAAATCAGCAGCTAAGGAGACTCTGGACTGGAAGAGATTAACCATGAGTGATTTTCCTTTAAGCGAACTCTTCCTTGCAGGGGGGCTGACACCGGAAAATGTTGAAGAAGCCATTATAACAGTAAGGCCTTATGCCGTGGATGTATCAAGCGGTGTAGAGACAGATGGGGTTAAGGATATCGGGAAAATTAGAGCATTTATTAGAAACGCAAAAAGAGGAAGCGGAGAGGAGATCATCAAATGAAAACATATATACAGCCTGACAACAATGGACATTATGGAGCATTCGGGGGACGTTTTGTGCCTGAAACACTAATGGCAGCAGTTAAGGAACTAGAAGAGGTTTATGAAGAAGCGAAAAGGGACGTGGAATTTCAAAGAGAATTGAATTATTACCTTAAGCAATATATCGGCAGGGAAAATCCGCTTTATTTTGCAAAAAACCTGACTGAACTGGCAGGAGGGGCAAAAATATATTTGAAGCGTGAAGATTTAAATCATACAGGTGCACACAAAATCAATAATACAATCGGACAGGCGCTTCTTGCCCTTAAAATGGGCAAGAAGAAGATGGTTGCCGAGACTGGCGCCGGGCAGCATGGGGTGGCAACAGCGACTGTTTGTGCCTTGCTTGATCTTGAATGCATCATTTTTATGGGGAGAGAGGATGTTAAAAGGCAAAAACTGAATGTATTCCGGATGGAGCTCCTTGGAGCAAAAGTTATTCCTGTTGATGGAGGAAGCGCCACGCTGAAAGATGCAGTCAACGAGGCATTAAGATATTGGGTAGCGAATGTTGAAGACACCCATTACATAATGGGTTCTGTGCTTGGTCCTCATCCTTTCCCAGTTATAGTAAGGGATTTTCAAAGTGTAATCGGCAATGAAACTAAGACACAATATCTTAGCCAGGAAGGAAGGCTTCCGGATGCAATTGTCGCCTGCATCGGAGGGGGAAGCAATTCAATGGGGATGTTTTACCCTTTTATAGAGGATGCCGATGTGAAGCTGATAGGAGTAGAAGCTGCCGGGAACGGACTGGATTCTGGCCTTCATGCTGCATCACTGACTAAAGGAACAAAGGGTGTGCTTCATGGTTCATTGATGTATGTTTTGCAAAATGAAGATGGACAAATTCAGGAAGCACACTCCATATCAGCAGGCTTGGATTATCCAGGTGTAGGACCGGAGCATTGTTATTTAAAAGATATAGACAGGGTTTCATATACATCTGTTACAGACGAGGAAGCACTTGAAGCTTTCATGATCCTGTCTAAAAAAGAAGGCATCATTCCAGCATTGGAAAGTGCCCATGCCATCTCTCATGCCCTTCAGCTTGCGTCCTCCATGAAGAAGGAGGAAGGTATAGTGGTCTGTTTATCAGGAAGAGGAGACAAAGATGTTGAACAAATCCATGCTGCTTTAGGGGGAAAAGAAAATGAATAATAATCGTGTTGCAAAATCAATGATGGCCGTGCAGCAAAAAGGAGATAAAGCATTTATCCCTTATATTATGGCAGGGGACGGGGGTTTGGAGAAGCTGAAATCCCATTTGCGGTTTTTTGAAGCAGAAGGTGCTGACGCAGTCGAATTAGGCATACCTTTTTCAGATCCTGTAGCAGATGGGCCAGTTATCCAGCGGGCTGGTATCCGAGCTTTACAGGAGGGAACCACATTAAAAAAAATTCTGGACAAATTGAAAGAAATCAAGGGAGAAATCCGAATACCGGTTATTCTGATGGCTTATATGAATTCCATTCTTGTTTACGGTGCAAAACGTTTTGTAAATGACTGCAAATCAGCTGGAGTGGATGGCTGCATAGTTCCTGATTTGCCGATTGAAGAAGAAGAGATTATTTCGGGCCCTTTAAAGGAAGCGGGCATAGTGCTGATTAGACTTGTTACGCTTACGAGCACGGAACAACGAATTAAGAAAATAGCAGAAAGGGCTGAGGGTTTCCTTTATGCGGTTACCGTAAAGGGAACAACAGGAGTGCGGAATGACTTCGGATTGGATGCAGGACCTTATCTCGAAAAAGTGAAAAAAGCAAGCGGGGTGCCTGTTCTGGCGGGATTTGGCATTTCCAGTGCTGAACAAGTAAAGGAGCTGTCAAAATATTGTGATGGTGTAATCGTTGGCAGCAAGATAATTGATTGTCTGGAAAGGGGCGAATATGAAGAAATCAGCCGCCTCATTTCTGCGGCAAAAATGGCTGGGGCAAGGCAGTGAGCAGCTCATAAGGGGGGGCTTTAAGCCGGCCCCTTTTTAGCTGCTTTTATAGATATAGGGTGTTAGTTTGTTGTTTAATATAATTTATATAAGGGTATTAAAACTTCAAATGACTCTTGAATGCGTTTAATAAATGACTGATCTGAAAGTGAAACGGCATCTTCGCGTGAAATCTGGATGCCGCACAGTATTTCAGCCTTTTTAACAGTCTGCAGCCTTTGAAACATGGATTTCATATCATCAAGGGAGAGACTGGAATGAGGGATCACATCCGGTTTTGTGTGATCAATGGACCATACAAAGTGTCCGGGAATGGAGTCTTTGATCGTTTCGGCATTATTCTCAAGTGTCAATCCGTATTGTGCTTTATCAGGAGCTTCGTAAATGACGGAAAACCATACAAACATATGGGTTCCCCACAATCCAATCTGAAAGTGAGGCATCATTTTGTAGCCCCGGCTGTTTCGTGAAATAGCAACCCATGTGTCGTTTGGGGGGTTAATGGTTCTCCTCATATGCTTCGCAACATGGGGAAACATTTCATCTCCGGTCAGTTCAGTCAGCTCTTTCGAAAAATAGTCGCCCAATTGGCGAAGCTTTGGCTGTATCCGATTCTTTAGTGCTTCCATTCTTGGATCCAGTCCATCTATTTTAAATACATTATAATCGGCTGCAGTAAATCCAGATATATTCATTATTATCCTCCTGCTTATTTCATCTGTTGCATATTGTAGCATAGAGAGGAAGAAAAGAGAAAGTATACAATCCTTTGCGGAACTTAATTTCCATGAAGGTAAAGAGCACAATTTTGTTGCGATTCTGCTGAAGAAATCATACTATAAAATAAAAATATATCAGAAAATTTAGTCAATTATTGAAGGGAGTACGACAATCATGAAACAAGTAATGAATCAGTCCTTAAAATCCAAGGAAGTTGAAAAACATAGAACAGCTGTTTTAAGAATGGAAATGGATTATGAATTAGCCACACTTTTTGAAGCAATTGGCGAAGAAAATGAACAAAAGAAAAGCCAATGCAAACAAAAACTTGAAAGAATCCGTCTTGAACTGTTAAGGCTTAAAGCTCTTTAAACACGAACCTCGATGCCCGCCAAATGAAGGAGAAAATTATCTTAAGATGAAAAGATATATTGATGAAAAATTTCATTAGATGGCGGACACTCTGATTACATTCTGGATGTGTCCGTCTTTTATATTCTTTATTAAGGTGTTTTTTCAAGATGCTGGGAAGAAAAACTTGAAGACCAATGGCCTTTCCTATAATCTTTAGGTAGCATTTGATGCAGAGGCGCTCGATTAATCCCAGAAATAACACGGGATAAAAGCTGAATAATTCTAAAAGATAAACGTACATGGCTTGTTAATCAAATCAGGCGGAGGCTTAAATAATGGCAAACTTAAAAGAAATTGATACATATGCAAAAACCTGGATAAAAGAAGCTGGAGAACGTATAAAATCTTCTTTTGAACACAAATTGAACATTTCTACCAAATCGAATCCCAATGACTTAGTGACGAATATGGATAAAGAAACCGAACAATTTTTTCTTGAAAAAATCACAGAAACATTTCCCGGCCACCAAATACTCGGCGAAGAGGGAATGTGCAGTGATGTGAGCGATCTTACAGGTTTTGTCTGGGTAATCGATCCGATTGACGGCACAATGAACTTTGTACATCAGCAAAGGAACTTTGCGATTTCCATTGGAATACTTGAAAATGGAAAGGGTAAAATAGGGCTTGTATATGATGTTGTCCATGATGAACTTTATCATACAATCAGAGGAGAAGGAGCATTCATGAATGACGTGAAGCTTCCTCCGCTAAAAGCTGTTCCGGTAAATGAGGCCATTTTATCCTTAAACGCTACCTGGGTGACTGAAAATAAGAAGATTGATCCAGCAATTTTGGCACCGCTTGTAAGGGATGTCAGGGGGACCCGTTCATACGGATCAGCTGCACTGGAAATGGCATTTGTAGCTGCTGGGAGACTTGATGCCTACATGTCGATGAGGCTTGCACCTTGGGACTTTGCCGGAGGAGCCATCTTAATAGAAGAGGTTGGCGGAGAAGTAACCACCATGACTGGGGAAAAGCTTGATTACTTAAAAGGAAACTCGCTTTTTGTTTCAAAACCCGGCCTGCATCAGCTTATATCTGAAAAATATCTTTCAAACCTGTAAATCAAAGGACCATAAAGAATACCTAGGGCTGCCGCTGATTACGGCAGCCTTTGGCAATGTTGAAATTAGTTGCATTTAACCGGAAAACGAAAAGCGTTTACATATATTTTTTAAAAAAGGAGCCAGTCAAGCGGTTAGGTCTCAATGGCAGCTGCTTATAATTTGCCTTTTTTCCGCATTTTCTTTTTTAATGTAAAGCCATAGCCCATAATAATAAATAGGGCGAAAATACTGATGATTACCCCTGCAATGCTTTGTTCGGCGATAGAAATGCCTATCCAGCTGATACTTGCGACAGCCAGAAGAGCTAACAAAAGGAAATTCCATTTTATATTCATTTTCTCACCTCATTAGTGTGGTTAATTGGATATTAATTATATTGTACAAAATTTCTTGCTTGGTTTCTACTATGTTTGTGATATAATATGTAAGTTAATGGTACGATAATAACATTTAAACTAACTACTTTTAGGAGTGAATTTTTTGAAATCTCGTAATGATATTCGAAATATAGCAATTATTGCCCACGTTGACCATGGTAAAACAACTTTGGTTGACGAACTTTTGAAGCAATCAGGTACTTTTCGTGCGAATGAACATGTAGAAGAACGCGCTATGGATTCTAACGATCTTGAAAGAGAACGGGGAATCACCATTCTTGCGAAAAATACAGCTGTTCAATATAAAGATACAAGAATCAATATCCTGGATACTCCAGGACATGCTGACTTTGGCGGAGAAGTGGAACGTATCATGAAAATGGTAGACGGCGTTCTATTGGTTGTTGATGCCTATGAAGGCTGCATGCCGCAGACCCGTTTTGTTCTTAAGAAAGCTTTAGAACAAAAACTTACGCCAATTGTTGTTGTAAATAAAATCGATAAAGACTCTGCACGTCCGGAAGAAGTAATCGATGAAGTATTGGATCTCTTCATCGAATTGGGTGCAGAAGAAGAACAGCTTGAATTCCCGGTTATTTATGCTTCAGCCATTCAAGGTACTTCAAGCCCGGATCCAGATCCATCAAAACAAGAAGAGGATATGTCTTCACTGTTTAAAGCAATTATCGCAAATATTCCTGCTCCAGTTGATAACAGCGATGAGCCGCTTCAATTCCAGGTTGCTCTTCTTGACTACAATGACTATGTTGGGCGTATCGGAGTTGGCCGTGTTTTCCGCGGTAAAATGCATGTAGGACAGCAGGTTGCTCTTATGAAACTTGATGGCAGCGTGAAGCAATTCCGTGTTACAAAAATTTTCGGCTTCAGCGGTTTAAAAAAGGTTGAAATTGAAGAAGCATTTGCAGGCGACTTGATTGCAGTTTCAGGAATGGAAGACATAAATGTCGGAGAAACCGTCACTCCTGTTGAACATCAGGAAGCACTGCCAGTTCTTCGAATTGATGAGCCAACCCTTCAAATGACTTTCCTTGTTAACAATAGCCCGTTTGCAGGACGAGAAGGAAAATTTGTAACGGCCCGTAAAATCGAGGAAAGATTAAAGGTTCAATTGCAGACGGATGTAAGCTTACGTGTTGAAAATACAGATTCACCTGATGTATGGATTGTTTCTGGACGCGGAGAGCTTCACCTTTCCATTCTTATTGAAAACATGAGACGTGAAGGCTATGAACTTCAAGTATCTAAACCTGAAGTTATTGTACGTGTTATTGACGGTGTACGCTGTGAACCGGTAGAAAGAGTTCAAATTGACGTTCCTGAAGAACATACAGGAGCCATCATGGAGTCTATCGGCGCCCGCAAAGGTGAATTGCTGGATATGATCAATAATGGAAGCGGCCAGGTCCGCCTGATCTTCAACGTGCCTGCACGCGGACTAATCGGTTACTCAACAGAATTCCTTACAATCACAAGAGGCTACGGAATCATGAACCATACATTTGACAGCTATCAGCCTATGCAAGCTGGCCAGGTTGGCGGAAGAAGGCAGGGTGTTCTTGTTTCCATGGAAACAGGAAAAACGACTCAATATGGTACCATGCAGGTTGAAGACCGCGGCGTGATCTTTATTGAGCCTGGCACTGACATTTATGAAGGAATGATTGTCGGCGAACATAACCGTGAGAGCGACTTGACGGTTAATATTGTAAAGGCAAAACAAATGACCAATATGCGTTCTGCAAATAAAGACCAGACAACTTCTATGAAAAAACCTAAAATTATGTCACTTGAAGAATCACTTGAATATTTGAATGACGATGAATATTGCGAAGTAACGCCAGAATCAATCCGCCTTCGCAAAAAAATCCTTGATAAAAACGAACGCGAAAAGTTTGCTAAAAAGAAAAAAATGGCTGAAGCCTAATACGCACGTTTAAAGGGAGGAAGAAGCATGGGTGTCCATGAGCATTTGTCGTTTTTTGCAGCATTGTACAGAGTTGACGAATTTCCTAAAACAGGGATGTGGTTTTTGTATCTGACGATTTTAGCCCTTTGTATAATCGTATATCAGCTGGGGTTTGCCAAAAAGCTGCCACTGTTAAAAAATGCTGTCATTTATGCGGTAATGGCTCTTGGATGTACACTTCTTTCCTTTTTGGGTGTTTTTCTGCCAATGGGAGAGGGCCTTGTAATAGCAGCACTTGTTCTAGGCATTTACCGGTTCCGGCTGCGCAATCATAAAAAAGAAGAGCAGGCATAATCATGCAGTCCCTGCAAGATGCTCTTTATAATTGGCTGACCATTAAAGTGGTTTATGACGCAAGACCGGATGACATGGCTGCTCAAGAAACAAAGGAGTTTTTTGAAGCCAGGCTGAAGGAAGATCACGATGCATCAGTTATCAATCTGGAGAAAAATGGACCGTTTTATTTTGTTGATTTGTTAGCAGGCGGTGAAAAAAAACGGCAGCGATTTTCAATAGAATTAATTGATGCATTGCTTGAACAAATTGAGGCAGAGCCAGATAAATACAAAAATTATAATGAAGAATAACTAAAAAACCCGTACAGGCCTCGGTACCGACCCCCGAAAGTTAGAGTGAAAAAATCTAACTTTCGGGGGTGTTTTTATGGCTAAATATAGTGAAGAATTTAAAATAAAGCTTGTCACCGAGTATTTAGATGGAAATCTTGGCTATAAATCATTGGCAAAAAAATATAATATGGGCAGCCAGACACCAATCGTGGAATGGGTAAAAGTCTATAAATCTCAGGGGATGGAAGGATTAAAACGAAGAAAGACGAAGAAGGAGTATTCTGTTCAATTTAAATTAGATACGATACAATTTATGTTACGTACAGGTACTTCTTATTTAGAAACTGCTGTTCAATTCAATTTGAACCACCCTTCCTTGACTAGACGCTGGATGAAAACATTTCAAGAACAGGGAGTAGAAGGCCTGAAACTAAAATCAAAGGGGCGGCCTTCTATGTCTAAGAAACCCAATAATCAGAAGAAAAAAGAAGAAAAAAAGGGAACACGAGAAGAAGAGTTAGAACGTGAGAATGAACTACTAAGACTGGAGAATGCGTATCTAAAAAAGCTAAAAGCTTTTCGCGAGAATCCGAACGCCTTTCACGAAAAGCACAAACTAAGATGGCATTCGAACTTAAAGAAGAAGGATTTCGATTAAAAGATATTCTCTTTGTTGTAGGAATTCCAGAAGCAACTTATCACTATCATGTGAAAAGTTTTGGTAAAGAAGACCCGGATATAAAATTAAAAGAACTCATTGCACACCTATTTAAAAAGTTTTATGAACGCTACGGTTATAAACGTATTTCTACGGAATTAAAGAAACTAGGACACCTTGTCAATCATAAAAAAGTCTATCGTATTATGCGGGAGCTAGGATTAAAATGTGTGAAATTCATGCGAAAATCTCGTACTTATAATTCCTATAAGGGGACGATTGGAAGAGTAGCGAAAAATCGATTATCTCGCCGTTTTAGCACACCTGTCCCTCTTCAAAAATTAGTCACCGATATTACAGAATTCAAATGTCTAGGCGGAGAGAAATTATATGTAAATCCGATTCTTGACCTTTATAACGGAGAAATTGTTGCGTTTGAAATAGGGAAACGTCCAACGTTAGATCTTGTCATGAAACCTTTGAAAGAAACATTAGAGGTACTAAAGAATCATGCGACCTATCGCACCACGATCCATTCCGATCAAGGCTGGCACTATCAACACAACAAATGGGTGAGGACGTTAAAAGAGAATAAAATATTTCAAAGTATGTCACGTAAAGCAACCTGCGCAGACAACGCTTCGATGGAGAATTTCTTTGGCATTTTAAAGCAAGAAATGTATTATGGGGAAAAACTAGTAAGTTATGAAGAATTAAAAAGTGGAATAGAAGAATATATCCACTGGTATAACAATGAACGATCAAAAACAAAATTAGCTGGATTGAGTCCAGTCGAATACCGAACTCAATCTAGCCAATCAGCTGCATAATAAAACTCTAACTTTTGGGGGTAACCACCCTCTTCTGTACGGGTTTTTAGTTATTCTGTTTAAAAGAAGCCAGAATAGGCAATAAGCATGCATATAAAAGGTGGGAGATTGCCCATAAACCGAATGCTGCCATATTATCAGTCTGAGGTTCTGGAAGGGAAGAAAGCGATGTTAAAGGGAAATATGAAAAAATTAAGGGAATGATCATAAGAAGAGAAATTACATACTTTCCTTGTAATGAGCGGATTTTCCAATGATTTAAAATAAAAAAATAAAGAATGCCAAGTATGGCAGACAGCAGGAGATGGAATAGGAATTGGGTCATTTCGCTCCAGCGGATTTTTCCAATTACAGGAATGAATTTCGTATCGAGAAGAAGCTGATAGATATTTTCATTTGCGGCATTTTCGAGAGCTTTCATTAAAAATCCAAGAAAAAAGCCGGAAACAAGGCCGGCCATAATGCCATACTGCACCACTTTACCATTCATCTTCGGGAGTAACAGAGCGGTACAGCCGGAAGTTCCCTGTCTCAATGCGCTTCTGTGTTCTTTCTTCTATTCGTGAGTGGCATTCTTCACACATATAAGTATGTATAGGGCGGTTCCGTAATTTTTTTGCTTCTGGGGAGTAATCAGGTATTGATTCAATTTTGTCGCAAATTACACATTGTACTTTCATATCTTTTTCCTCTTTCCCTGGCAGTAATGACGCTGATTTGCTAGGCTGTTTTTTAAAAAGCAGTGATGAATATTTGTGGACATCCACCTTAAGTATAACATGTTTATCAGCTGATGAATATTTGGATATCCAAAAGCCTTCACTGCCCGGAATGCGCGGCTGAAGTTAGCTGATGCCAGCTTTTCTGCTGCTTTTTATGCAGTCCTGCAACATTTGCTGCTGCCATCATCTTGAATGGAGACTTGGCAAAAATAGTCCTATTTCCGTATACCATACAATTCTTCTTCTATCTTGCCCGGAACCGACATATATTTTATCAATAGTCTCGTCCTTTGCATATACACCTGTGAACAGGATGGAAATTGAGACATCTGAAATTGATTAGGCGGGAGGCTTCATTATTGGACAAAATATATGTTTTAGATACCAATGTCTTGCTGCAGGATCCCTATTCCATTTTTTTATTTGAAGATAACGAGGTAGTCATCCCGGCAGTTGTTCTTGAAGAATTGGATTCGAAAAAAAGATATATGGATGAAATAGGAAGAAATGCGCGGCAGGTATCAAAATTAATTGATGGCTTCCGCGAAAAAGGAAAACTTCATAAAAGTGTGCCTCTGCACAATGGGGGGACTATCAGAATAGAATTAAACCATCGTTCTTTTCATGAACTGCAGGAAATTTTCATAGAAAAAACAAATGATAACAGGATTCTGGCAGTTGCCAAAAATTTATCGCTTGAAGAGGAAAGCAAGGAAAACGGAAAAACTGTCATATTAGTCAGCAAAGATACACTGGTCCGGGTAAAAGCAGATGCAATTGGGCTGCATGCCCAGGATTTTTTAAATGACCGTGTTGTGGAGATGGACCATATTTACAGCGGGTTTCAGGAGTTATTTCTTTCACTTGAAGCATTGAATGCATTTTATGTCCAGGGTAACCTGGACATAGCCAAATACTCGAATCAAACCTTCTATCCCAACCAATTCATATTGCTGAAGGACGAACTCGGCGGATCATCTTCCGCAGTGGGAATAATGGACTGGACGGCAAAAAAAGTGAAAAAACTGATCTTTGACAGCGAGCATGTCTGGGGAATAAAACCAAGGAATGTACAGCAAATAATGGCAATGGAGGTCTTGCTGAGGTCTGACTTGCCTTTGGTGACATTGATTGGAAAAGCAGGTACTGGCAAGACACTCATGGCACTTGCAGCAGGGCTTATGCAAACGGAAGATTTGGGGCACTATAAAAAGCTGCTTGTTGCCCGTCCGATAGTGCCTGTAGGAAAGGATATCGGCTACCTGCCTGGTGAAAAAGAAGAAAAGCTGAGACCCTGGATGCAGCCGATTTTTGATAATCTGGAGTATTTGTTCAACACTAAAAAGCCTGGGGAACTGGACGCAATCCTTGCGGGGATGAGTTCAATAGAGGTCGAGGCGCTGACATATATCAGGGGGCGAAGCATCCCGGATCAATTTATTATTATTGATGAAGCCCAGAATTTAACCAAGCATGAAGTGAAAACAATCCTAACCAGGGTAGGGGACCGCAGTAAAATTGTACTGATGGGAGACCCCGAGCAGATTGACCATCCATATCTGGATGAATATAATAATGGGCTGGCATATGTAGTTGAAAAATTTAAAGATCAAAAAATTTCGGGGCATGTGAAATTGATCAAAGGAGAAAGGTCAGGACTTGCCCAATTGGCTGCGACACTGCTTTAGTCTGTATATTATTAAAATATATAAAGCTGTTCACCATGCAAGCGGCAAAGAAATCGGTTTCTTTGCCGCCGTTTGTCTAAAAGTTAAATCCTGCATTGATAGCAGTGATGGAGCTGTTCAGAGTGTCAAAGAAATTAAGTTTATTTCACTGTAAATGAGATAACATCTCTTATTGGCTGATTCCGGTTGGTGCCATCTCCAAAATAAATATATAAAGGCCCGCCATCTTTGATAGGTTTGCCATCTATGGAGAAACCAAGCAGGAAATTACTGGCTTCTTCCATGGTGAAGTGATGCTCTTTGCCGCCTGCTGTAACGGTAACTCCGGAAGCGTTTTCTTCAGGCTCGGCATTTTTTAAGAATGGATGAAAGGGAATTACAAATGTGCCGGATAAAAGTCTTTGTTTCTCAAATTTTCTTTCGGTTTTTAAAGTTGGGGGGAGAGTGGCCCCTTCCTGTATTTCCTTTTGCCAATGCCTTGCAGCAGTTGCTGTGTATTCTTCATCGCCGCTTCGTTCTGTTTTTTCCTCTGAAAAATATGTATCTATCTCAATCTTTCGGTCATCAAAAATCCAGACGCCGGGATCAAGGGTAATCTGATATTTTACTTTTCCATTAATAAAAACGATGGATTCCATTTCAATCAATTCCTTTCTTGGCTGTTTCAAGTATAAGTATAAGCAAAAATCATGAAATTGTCACAATTGAAGAAATGAAAAACGTGGATCAGTTTGAAAATGAAAATCCCTGCAGTTTCCTTTTTGTGTGAAGCAAAGTTACTGTCAGGTAAATAAGAGGCAGGATTCTTGAGTGACTCCTCCAGTAAAACGGAGCCCTTGTAAACTTATAAGTTCCTTGCTTTTTCATAAAAGTAAGGGTAAAATTTATAGATAAGATTTAATCGCTTTTTGAGCGGGGGGATTTATTATGGCATCTGAAATGCTTGTTAATCATCAAGAAAAAGCCTATGCTTTGTTAAAAGCAGATGCTGACAAGATTCTGAAGCTAATTAAAGTACAAATGGACAATCTTACTATGCCTCAATGTCCTCTTTATGAAGAGGTTCTCGATACTCAAATGTTCGGCTTGTCCCGTGAAATAGATTTTGCTGTCCGTCTGGGACTTGTGGATGGTTCAGAGGGAAAAGCTTTATTAGAAGAACTCGAAAGAGAATTATCAGCTTTACATGAGGCTTCCTTGCGAAAATAAACCTGCAGGATAATAAACTCAAAGTAATCGAACAGATTCTTTGAGTTTTTTTATTACCCGTTTTATGCTGTAAACAAATATTTTTATTTCAGTAAATGGTTTTTTTATATATAATGATAAAAAAGTTGCTGTATTCAGAATATTTTCGTATTATTGTTTAAGTATTATTTTTAAAGGATGCTCTATTATATTTATTATTTTCTGTTTATTCCCTATAAATATTATATTTAAATAATTGGATTATCTTAACAGGGAGTTTCATGGAAATCTCCCAAGGTGATTTTTCGAAACATAAAGGGTTAGTTTCCATTTAAATTGTGAAGTAAAAGACCGAGATTGTTCTCCGTTCTTTTTTTCAATATATTCATGTCCATTTCATATTGCAATATTTGAAGGGTGTCAGTATCAGCTTTTTGTAAGGGCCTTTCTGCTGTGTCCCCCTGGCAAATATGAAATAAGCAATTCAGCTAAAATACATAAAAGTAGGTGCTAGTATGAAAAAAAGTCGTATTACAAAAATCCTTGCTGCAAACCGTGGAGAAATCGCAATCAGGATTTTCAGGGCATGTACCGAGCTGAATATTCGGACAGTTGCCATCTATTCCAAAGAGGACTCTGGCTCTTATCACCGTTTTAAAGCTGATGAAGCGTATATAGTCGGCGAAGGAAAGAAGCCAATCGATGCTTATTTAGATATTGAAGGCATTATTGAAATTGCAAAAAGAAGCGGTGTAGATGCCATTCACCCTGGATACGGATTCCTATCGGAGAATATTGATTTTGCAAGACGCTGCGAAGAAGAAGGGATTATATTCATTGGTCCTGAAACAAGGCATTTGGACATGTTCGGCGATAAGGTAAAAGCAAGGTACCAGGCTGTACAGGCTGAGATCCCAGTTATTCCCGGAAGTGACGGGCCCATTGAAAGTTTGGGTGATGTAGCAGAATTTGGAGAAAAAAATGGTTTTCCTATTATTATTAAAGCATCATTGGGCGGCGGCGGCCGCGGCATGAGGATCGTCAATAATGCCGGAGAACTGCAGGAGGCATATGAGCGAGCAAAGTCAGAAGCGAAGGCCGCTTTCGGCAATGATGAAGTGTATGCCGAAAAATTCATTCAGCATCCAAAGCATATAGAGGTTCAGATTCTGGGTGACAAGTATGGAAATATCGTACATCTGCATGAGCGGGATTGTTCTGTGCAGAGACGGCATCAAAAGGTTGTCGAGGTAGCTCCGTCTGTATCCATTTCTGCGGAATTGCGGGCACGTATTTGTGAAGCGGCTGTAAATTTAATGAAAAATGTAAATTACATCAATGCAGGTACCGTCGAATTCCTGGTGGCAAATGATGAATTTTATTTTATTGAAGTCAATCCAAGGGTTCAGGTTGAACATACCATTACTGAAATGGTGACAGGCATTGATATTGTTCAGTCACAGATTTTAATAGCGGAAGGATTTGAGCTTCACGACTCGACAACCGCCATTCCTGCGCAGGAAGATATACAAACACATGGCTTTGCCATTCAGTCCCGTGTCACAACGGAAGATCCCTTAAATAACTTTATGCCTGATACCGGGAAAATCATGGCCTACAGGTCAGGCGGAGGTTTTGGGGTACGACTTGATGCCGGCAACGCCTTTCAGGGAGCGGTCATAACACCTTTCTATGATTCTTTGCTTGTTAAGCTGTCAACACACGGCATGACCTTTGAAAAAGCGGCTGCCAAGATGGTCAGGAATTTAAAGGAATTCAGGATAAGAGGCATCAAAACAAACATCCCATTTTTAGAGAACGTCATCAAACATGAGAAATTCAAAAAGGGAGAATACGATACTTCCTTTATTGATGATACTCCGGAGCTATTTGTTTTTCCTAAAAGAAAAGACCGGGGCACAAAAATGCTCAGTTATATAGGGAACGTCACAGTAAATGGATTTCCGGGAATTGAAAAAAAGAAAAAACCTGTTTTTGACAAAGTGGATATCAGCGGGCTGAAAACAAACAAGGACATTCAAAGCGGAACCAAACAGATTCTTGAAGCTATGGGTCCAGAAGGTCTTGCAAATTGGATCAAAGGGCAGAATGAAGTCCTCATAACCGATACCACATTCCGTGATGCCCATCAGTCTCTTCTTGCAACAAGGGTCAGGACAAGGGATCTGCTTCAAATAGCGGAACCTACTGCCAAGCTTTTGCCTCATTTATTTTCCCTGGAAATGTGGGGAGGGGCAACATTTGATGTCGCTTACCGTTTCCTTAAGGAAGATCCTTGGGACAGGCTGCTCCGGATGCGTGAAAAGGCGCCAAATGTTTTATTTCAAATGCTTCTGCGTGCATCCAATGCAGTCGGATATAAAAATTATCCTGACAACGTAATTAAAGAGTTTGTGGATAAATCTGCTTCCGCAGGAATTGACGTATTCCGGATCTTCGACAGCCTTAATTTCGTTAAAGGAATGGAAGTTGCGATTGATTCAGTCCGCAGTTCCGGAAAAGTGGCAGAAGCCGCGATTTGCTATACAGGTGATATAAATGATCCATCCAGAAGAAAGTATGATATTGATTACTATAAAAATTTGGCAAAAGAACTGGAAAATCAGGGAGCACATATCCTTGGGATAAAAGATATGGCAGGGCTGCTAAAGCCTGAGGCTGCTTATCGCCTGATCTCTGAATTAAAGGATACCATTGATATCCCTATCCATTTGCATACACATGATACGAGCGGAAATGGGATCTACATGTATGCAAAGGCAATAGAAGCAGGTGTGGATATTGTCGATACAGCCATTGGCTCCATGGCAGGGCTGACTTCACAGCCAAGTTCCCAGACTTTGTATTATGCCCTTGAAGGCACAAAAAGGCAGCCTAAGCTTGATATTGACTCCCTTGAAGGATTATCTGGATACTGGGCAGGTGTCAGGGAGTATTACAAGGATTTTGAAAGCGGCATGGTGGCTCCCCATACAGAAATCTACAAGCATGAAATGCCGGGAGGCCAGTACAGCAACTTGCAGCAGCAGGCAAAAGCAGTCGGTTTGGGTGAACGCTGGAATGAAGTAAAAGAGATGTACCAAAGAGTCAATGCCATGTTTGGCGATATTGTAAAAGTTACACCGTCTTCAAAAGTGGTAGGAGATATGGCGCTTTTCATGGTACAAAACGATTTGGATGAGGAAGCTGTTATAGCAAGAGGAAAATCGATTGATTTTCCAGATTCAGTTATTGAACTGTTCGAAGGATATCTTGGCCAGCCTAGCGGAGGCTTTCCGAAGGAACTGCAGCAGGCCATATTGAAAGACAGGAAGCCAATTTCAGTAAGGCCGGGAGAGCTTCTGGAGGATGTCGATTTCGATAGTCTTAAAGAAGAACTATACAGGGAAATCAACAGGCCTGTCACAAGCTTTGATGCGCTGGCATATGCCTTATATCCAAAGGTTTTTCTTGATTATGTGAAAACAATTGAACAGTTTGGGGATGTTTCAAACCTGGACACTCTTACCTTTTTATATGGAATGAGGCTTGGAGAAGAAATTGAGGTTGAAATTGAAACTGGAAAGACGCTGATCGTGAAACTGGTATCTATCGGCCAGGCAGAGGCGGACGGAACCAGGGCCATTTATTTCGAACTGAACGGCCAATCCCGCGAGGTCGTCATTAAGGATGAGAGCATTAAATCATCAGTCCAAAGTAAAATGAAAGCAAATCCCAAGGATGCATCTCACATTGGGGCAACAATGCCAGGAACAGTATTGCGTGTCGTTGCTGAAAAGGGAGAAAAGGTGAAACAAGGCGACCATTTGATAATTACTGAAGCCATGAAGATGGAAACCACTGTACAGGCTCCTTTTTCAGGAACCATTAAAGAAATACATGTTAAAGACGGTGAAGGTATCAGCACAGGAGATTTGCTCATTGAAATCGAGAAATAAATAAGTGGAAAGAGTACAGACTTTAAAGCTTGCCTTTCCAAAGAAACAGAAAAAAGGCTATCTCATAGAGATGCCTTTTTTCTGTTCTGCCCGTATGAAGTACCGCCATGAGCCGGACCTGCTTCAGCTATATAAAATCTTAGCTATATAATATTCCCCTTTTGCGGAGGCTGGAGATGTACTGCCTGATTTTTGGCGGCAATCTGTGACTGGGCAGAAAAACTGTTTTTCTTGCTCCGGCTTGTTATAAGCAGCAAATAGCTCAATACGCCAAAGAAGCAGGAAATGAATACTACATGTGCAAGGGAAACGATTAGGTTAAGCTTCGTAATGATAATCAGAATGCCAGCAAGTGCCTGGAAAGTAATTAAGGAAAAAGCTGTTATCCAGCCCCAATATATCACTTTTTGATGTCTGTATTTGCTTATGGCAGTGTAGGCAGCAATGCCAGCCCAGATAAAAATTAATCCGGCAGCAGCCCTATGCCCCATTTGGACCCATTCGTAAAGGTTGCCTGGGAGCGAGGGGCTGCTGTTTACGCACAAAGGCCAGTCTTTACACACCAGGCTAGATTTCGTGTGCCTGACAAGTGCCCCTGTATAAACTACAAAATATGTATAAATCATCAGTCCGTATATATGGAATTTCATCGTTTTATCGACGATCAGTTTTTTTGCATCGAATTTTTTGTCCACCTCAAAAATAAGAAGAGTCAGCAGGAGCACTGAGGCAAAGGATATTAAGGAAATCCCAAAATGAAGGGCCATTATAAAACTGGATTGCCCCCAAAGCACAGCTCCTGCACCAATCAGTGCCTGTACTGCCAAAAAAATGAAAGACATAAGAGACAGAAGCTTTGTTTCCCTGATATGGCCAATGCTTTTCCAGGACCAGACCGAAAGTATTAAAACCATGAATCCCACTGAACCGGAAATAAGGCGGTGTGCCAGTTCAATCAAGAGAGCAGGAGTAATATCCGAAGGGACAAACCTTCCTTCACAAAGAGGCCAGGAACGTCCGCAGCCCATGCCTGAGTCAGTTTTAGTTACAAGAGCGCCGCCCAGCAATATTAAAAGCATTCCTATTGTCGTTAATACCGCAAACCACTTTAATGCCCGATACACCCAGTCTCACCTCTTTAATTCTAAGTTTGCTATTAGAACGATAAGCATTCATTGAAGTCGCTTTGCCTGTTCATGTTGGCCTTTATTGGTTAATCATAGCATAAAAGAAAAGAATTATTTCAAAAAAACTCAATAATTAAACTTTTTCGATATTATTCAACTTACCTCTTTTTTGCAGAATTGTAAATAAAAAATGTAAACGCTCTTATAAGCTGGATGATTGAAAATGCAGTGTGCAGCTGATAAAACTAATAGGGGAGAAAGGGATCGTATAGCAGCAGGTAATTCAAATTCCATGTGTAGGAAGTACCTGCGGGACGATGCCGGGTTAAGAAGGAGGTATATTTACGGGAAAGGGATTTCAGCACCCTGTCCGCTTGGCATTCAGGGATTTTTAATAGCAGGAGATTCTTGAAAATATAGAGATTGAGACACAATTTGGTCAAAAATTATACAAAAAAAATCCACAAAATTGGATGAAAGTATGATTTAATAGACTCAAGAAGGATACTTAAACTTTTATTCGTGGTAAAATAATGATATAGAAATAAAATATATTATATTAGGATTTCGTTGACAGTGATAAAGGAATGAAGCTGATTCTTTGTTGACACTTCCTTGATTGCAAATGCAAAAATAAGCAAAAGACGTTTTTTTGTGTTTGCTGAAATATTCAAAGGAGGAACATATATGTCAAACAGGGCACTGACAGAAGCTGACATAAAAAACGGCGAAGCATCCCTTATTCCAGAAACAAGTGCCTGGAAAGACTTTACGGCGCTTATCAAAGTTGGAATAGTAAATTCCAATATGATTACGACTTTTACGGGCTTATGGCTGGCTCTTCATTTTTCAGGCATGCATTTTTTAACTAATCTCGACACAGTTTTCTTCGTCCTGGCTGGTTCAGCACTAATCATTGCGGGATCATGCAGCTTAAATAATTTTTATGACCGCGATATCGATCATTTGATGGAAAGAACCAAAAACAGGCCAACTGTAACAGGAAAAGTCAGTCCTGCTAAAGTTTTGACACTTAGTCTCATACTAATCGCACTAGGGCTGTTTTTACTTGGCTTAACGAATATGACTGCTGCAATCATCGGCTTTATCGGTGTTTTTTCATATGTAGTGCTTTATACAATGATTTCTAAGCGGCGTTATGTTTCAAATACGATTGTAGGCAGCATCTCCGGTGCCGTTCCTCCGCTTATCGGGTGGGCAGCTGTGGATCCGGGTCTTGATACAATGGCGTGGGTGCTATTTATGATTATGTTTCTCTGGCAGCCTCCCCACTTTTATGCATTGGCAATGAAACGTGTGGAAGAATACCGGGCGGCAGGCATTCCCATGCTTCCAGTCATCAAAGGGTTCAAAGCAACGAAACGGTCTATTGTCTTGTGGGTCGCATGCCTTGTTGCTGTTCCTTTCTTTCTTACCTCACTGGGCCTTCCGCTTGTCATCCTGGCTTCAGTACTGACGGCCGGATGGCTTGCACTTGGCCTTTACGGTTATAAAATGAAAGACGATTTAAAATGGGCCAGGCTAATGTTTGTCTACTCCTTGAATTATATGACCATTTTGTATGTTGCTATGGTTATTGTCACCGTAATATAATTAAATGACTATCCGGCAGCTTTTTGAATTGCCGGATAGTTTAATACATAACAGAACATCATCTTTTGTACCGGCATACATAATGAAGCTTGATTCCTATCCTTTTTTTGGGGATTCTTTCTGGTTTGCAGAATTTATATAGAGAGAATTTTATTAACCATTCACATCTTTAGAATGTGTGAAATTTTGACGAAAGAGGGGTTTCTAAAGCTATGAAAAAAAAGCTGCAAAAATGGCGTCTGTTTTCAATTTTTGCAATTTTGGCGCTAATTCTATCCGGGTGCGGAAAGCCTTACCTGTCTGCATTAACGCCAGCTGGAGAAGTAGCGAAAAAACAGTATGACCTGATGATCCTGAGCACGATGATCATGGTACTGGTAATTGTTGCTGTTATTGTACTTTTCGCTATTGTAATGGTGCGCTTCCGCCGCAGAAAAGGGGATGAAACAATTCCCAGGCAGGTTGAAGGGAATCACAAACTTGAAATCATTTGGACTGTTATTCCTATTATCCTTTTAATCGTCCTGGCTGTTCCTACTGTTATAAGCACGTTTGACTTTGCGGATACAAAAGCCATGGAAAAGAAAGATAAAGCAGGGAAGACGAAGGATGCCCTTGTAGTGAATGTAAGGGCCAACTTATACTGGTGGGAATTTGAATATCCTGATTTAGGGATTGTCACCAGTCAGGAGCTTGTCGTCCCGACTGGCCAAAAGGTTTACTTCAATTTAAAGGCTTCCGATGTGAAGCATTCATTTTGGATTCCTGCAGTAGGAGGTAAAATGGATACCAATGTTGAGGGAGTAAATAAATTCTGGCTGGAGTTTGATCCGAAGAAATCCGAGGACGTCGGCAACATGTTCTATGGTAAATGTGCTGAACTTTGCGGTCCATCCCATGCACTTATGGATTTTAAGGTAAAGACTAAATCAAAGGCAGACTTTAATCAGTGGGCAGCAGATATGAAAGCGGTTAAAAAACCGGCTGCTGTTGGAGATCTTGCAAAAGAGGGCGAAGCAGTGTTTAACAAATCCTGTATTGGCTGCCATGCGGTTACCCCTACAGATGCAAGGCCGGAAAAAGCACGCCAGGCGCCAAACCTAGCTAACTTTGGGGAGCGGGAACGGATTGCTGGTGTCTTAAAGCATAATGAAGAAAATCTGAAAAAATGGCTTCAGAATCCTGAAGAGTATAAACCGGGCAATAAAATGACCGGAAAATATGGAAAGCTTACAGATCAGCAGCTGGATGCACTCTCTGCATATTTAATGGGTCTGAAAGTGGAAGCACAATAGGGGAATATTGATCGAATAGGGGGTTGGATTGTGAGTACGCACGCTAAGAAAAAAGGATTTGGCGCAACGATTTGGGATTTCCTTACAACAGTTGACCATAAGAAAATCGCCATATTATACCTTATTACAGGCGGACTGTTCTTTGTAGTCGGCGGACTGGAAGCAATGTTTATAAGAATTCAGCTTGCAGTGCCGAATAATGACTTCGTAAGTGCAGGCTTATATAATGAAATTATAACGATGCACGGCACGACAATGATTTTCCTTGCGGCCATGCCGCTGATTTTTGCGATGATGAATGCAGTTGTTCCTCTGCAGATAGGTGCGAGGGATGTCGCATTTCCATATGTGAATTCGCTTGGGTTTTGGCTGTTCTTCTTTGGAGGCGTTTTCTTGAACCTATCCTGGTTTTTTGGAAAAGCGCCGGATGCAGGATGGACTTCATATGCATCCCTCGCCATGAACTCTCCTGGACATGGAGTCGATTTTTATATACTCGGACTGCAGATCTCGGGATTTGGAACATTAATTGCGGGAGTCAATTTTCTCGTTACCATCATTAACATGCGTGCACCAGGCATGACTTATATGCGGATGCCGCTTTTGACCTGGTCGACATTCGTGGTTTCGGCGTTAATTCTTTTTGCTTTCCCTCCTTTGACAGTAGGGTTAACGCTAATGATGTTCGACCGGATGTTCGGGGCTAATTTTTTTGAAGTAGCAGCTGGAGGGAATACGATAATCTGGGAGCATCTTTTCTGGATATTCGGCCATCCTGAAGTATATATTCTCATTCTGCCTGCATTTGGTATTTTCTCGGAAATATTCGCAACATTCTCAAGGAAAAGATTATTCGGATATTCCTCAATGGTATTCGCTACCGTTTTAATTGGTTTCCTTGGTTTCATGGTATGGGCTCACCATATGTTTACGGTAGGACTTGGCCCGATTGCGAATGCCATATTTGCGGTTGCAACAATGGCCATTGCCGTCCCTACAGGCATCAAAATCTTCAACTGGATCTTTACCATGTGGGGCGGCAGCGTAAAATTTACAACGCCAATGCTTTACGCCGTCTCATTTATTCCTACTTTTACAATGGGGGGAGTAACAGGCATCATGCTTGCCGCTGCTCCAGCAGATTATCAGTATCATGACAGCTATTTTGTCGTGGCACATTTCCATTATGTAATTGTAGGCGGAGTAGTTTTAGGCTTGCTTGCTGGAATAACCTTTTACTGGCCAAAAATGTTCGGAACAATTTTAAACGAAGCTCTCGGGAAAATTTCGTTCTGGTTTTTCCTGATTGGTTTCCACTTGACATTCTTTGTTCAGCATTTTTTAGGACTCATGGGAATGCCTCGCCGTGTGTTTACCTATCTGCCCGGCCAGGGTTTCGAGACGGCCAATATGATAAGTACAGTTGGAGCATTTTTAATGGCAATCGGAGTACTGGTAATGCTTGTTAATATTGTTATGACGTCCGTTAAAAATGAAAAAGTAGGAAATGACCCTTGGGGAGATGGGCGCACGCTTGAATGGTCCATTCCTTCACCGCCTCCATTTTATAATTTCAAACAAACGCCGCTTGTCCGCGGACTGGATGCCTTTTGGATTGAAAAAATGGAAGGGAAGAATACTTATACACCTGCAGAGCCGCTTGGTGATATCCATATGCCTAATTCATCCATTCTGCCTGTGACCACTTCACTTGGTCTGTTTGTTGCAGCTTTCGGTGCGATGTATCATGCTGATAAAGCAACTTGGGCCATACCTGTAATTATCCTTGGCCTTGCAATTACATTTGGATCCATGCTTCTCCGGTCAGTAATCGATGACCATGGTTTCCATATTCATAAAGAGGATTTGCTAGAGGATGAAGATAAGGGGGTAAAGGCATAATGCATGCAGATGAAAAATTCACTGACATAACCTGGCCTGCTGCTCCAGAAAAAGCCACTCTTGAAGGAAAAAATAAGTTTTTGGGATTTTGGCTGTTTCTAGGCGGCGAGACTGTATTATTTGCTTCCTTATTCGCCACTTATCTTGCTTTGAAGGACAAAGTTCCGAATGATGGTGCTGCCCTTGCAAAAGATTTATTTGAATTGCCTTTAACATTTATTGCCACAATGCTTCTGCTTACAAGCTCTTTGACTAGCGTTTATGCAATTTTTCATATGAAGAACCGGGATTTCAGTAAAATGCAATCCTGGCTTGTGGTAACAGTTTTGCTCGGCTTTGGATTCCTCGGACTCGAAGTGTACGAATTTAATCACTATGTTCATGAATTCCATCATACGTTTACAAGCAGTGCATTTGGATCAGCCTTCTATACCCTTGTAGGATTTCATGGAGGCCATGTTGCCTTTGGATTAATGTGGTTTTTATCCTTGATGCTGAGAAATGCAAAAAGAGGACTCAATTTATATAATGCGCCTAAATTTTATATTGCAAGCCTGTATTGGCATTTTATTGATGTAGTATGGGTATTTATCTTTACGGTTGTATATCTAATGGGAATGGTGGGATAAACTGATGGCGAATGATCAATCAAATTCAGCTAACCCTAATGTGAATTTAACGTATCGCCGCAAAAAAAATGCTGAGGAAATGAAGCATCAGCTTATAACTTTTACGCTCATGATATTCCTTACTCTAATCGCTTTTTTCGCAGTGAAGTATGACGGTTTTTCACATTGGTTCACTAAGCCATTTATTTTGCTTCTGGCTGTTGTACAGGTAATATTTCAATTGTATTATTTCATGCATATGAAGCATAAGGGCCATGAAACGATAACCATTTTTATTTATGCAGGGTTAGCGGTGGGGTCCATTGCCATACTAACGTTCCTGACTATTGTCTGGATTTGATTTTATTAGGGAAATCGGCTGAAATTAAGCCGGTTTTTCTATATATATCACTGATAACAGCGCCTTACTAAACGGGTAAAAGGGACTGACAGCAAATGTGCTAAAGGGGGGATTGTGTGTCAATTGATATATTTGGTTTTCAGGCCTTATGGAGTCCATACTTTTTTGCATCTTTAATCATATTAACTGCTGGATATTTGTTATTGGTCACGAAATATAGATATGTATTCACAGGGAACGCACCCGTTCCTGCCAGACAAAACCTGATTTTTGCTGTAACGATGCTGCTGCTGTATATAATAAAAGGGTCGCCGGTTGACCTGCTTGGGCATATTATGTTCAGTGTCCATATGTCACAGATGGCTATTCTTTATCTCGTGATTGCTCCTTTATTCATTATCAGCATTCCCGCCTGGCTTTTTAGATGGCTGATTGCCATAAAAGGCTTGAATACTATTTTTAATTTCTTTACGATTCCTTTGATTGCTCTGATTGTTTTTAACGGACTTTTTTCTTTCTATCACATTCCTTTGATATTTGACTTTATCAAGGTGAACATGTGGCTGCACAGCACGTATACAATAGTCCTGTTTATTGCCGCCATATTCATGTGGTTTCCATTATTGAATACACTGCCAGAAAGACAAAGTCTATCAGGGTTAAAGAAAGTCGGATATATTTTCGGCAGTGCCATTTTGCTGACACCTGCTTGTGCACTTATCATTTTTGCGGATCATCCGATTTACCATACTTTTTCCAATCCGCAAGCGTGGTCGAGTGCCATGGAGCTTTGCGTTCCATCGTCTGCTTTATCAGGGATTCAGTTAAGCGGACCTGAGCTTTTCAATGGACTGCCCCTGCTTGAGGATCAGCAGCTCGGAGGGGTCCTTATGAAAATTATTCAGGAAATTGTGTATGGCATTTTGTTAGGGTACATTTTCTTTTCCTGGTACCGGCAGGAAAATGGAGAATCTAAAAAAATTGATCCTGTTTTAGATCTTAACTTTATGAAATGAAAATACGGCATTCTGCTTGATGCGGGGTGCCCCTTTTTTTGCGAAAAAGTGAGCGTTCTGTTACGAAAGGGAGTATTATATTGAATTTTAACAAAACGTTTTATAAAATGAATAAGATGAATATAAATAGAGAGGGCGTTTAACTATCCTATGTCTTTACCAATTCTCCCTACAATCAGCACCGCTTTTATCGTACTGAGTGCAATCATGATTGCGATCGGCTGGTACCTGATTAAGCAGCGCAACATTGAAGCGCATAAAAAAGCAATGGTCACTGGTGCTGTATTTGCGCTTATTTTCTTTTTGATTTATGCAACCCGCACAGTTTTCATCGGAAATACTGCCTTTGGCGGTCCGGATAATATTAAAGTATATTATACAATTTTTTTAATCTTCCATATTACCCTCGCGACCACTGGAGGAGTTTTTGGGATTGTGACCCTGACACTTGCATATAACAAGAAATTTGCTAAACACAGGAAAATTGGACCGGTTACCAGCATCATCTGGTTTTTTACAGCCATTACTGGAGTAGCTGTTTATCTGCTTTTATATGTTTTTTACAAAGGCGGAGATACAACATCTGTCATAAAAGCCATACTGGGCAATATGTAAACGCAGCTTAAAAAAAGCTTGGTCTTGTTGACCAGGCTTTTTTTGCTTTGCTTTCTAATGAAAAAACATGGATATTCTCCATGTTTTAGCCGAGCTATTATAGTCCGTTAAACTCATCCAGTTCAGCCTTTACCGCAGCAAGGGTTTTTTCACATTGCTTGATAAGTGAAGCGGGAAAGTGCTCTCCTTCTCCATACTCCAGGCCATGAGGGTAATAGTGCTTGCCTAACAAAGGAACCAATAGTTTAATAACAGCTTTTTGAGAGCCTACGTCTCCTTCAACAGAGTAGCCTTGGACACGAAGGTAAAAAACGCCTTCCTGTAATTCGAATTTCCGGTCATAATTCACTCTTTCATAATCCCATTGCTCAGCCCTCACTAAACCGTGGCTGTTCATTACATCATCTAGCCTATTTAACTCTGCTGTTAATTGATTAAAACCATAACTTTCAAATTTCACTTCATTTACCCTCCTAATAGTCGAAAATTATCAATTTCATACTGATAAATAATTTGCTAGGGGCTGGTGCTCTGAAGCCGAGGGAATCATAGTACTCAGGAAAATTTCCTTCGGCAGAAGTCTAAAATATGAAATTGAATTGATAGAATTGACAAAACAAATTACGGAATACTATATGAATAAAATATATAAATTCCCAAAAATGTTTTCAGTTACAGATTGTTCTATATTTTTATAATAGTATGAAATTAGCTAAGTTGCAATTAGTTCATCGTTTGTTATTGATGTTATTGAAAAAGCGGCAGGAGTTCCTTCATGAAATCTTAATATTCACCACGATGTTTATAAGTATGATTTATATTATTCATAAAAAAACAATGCTATAATAAAAAAAACCTTTTGTGTCAGGCAATTTGATGCTGAGTGGGTGAATGTGGCCTGTTATTGGAATTCCTTTATTTCCTAAGCCGTTCAGCAAAAATAAGCCTGCATTTTGAATGCGTTAATAAAAATCACCACTAAGCTTTTTTCTAGGACAACTATTACAGCATTTATTGCGGTGCTTCTTATATCCTCTAAGTTTGTAACCCTGATTCCATTAAGAGAAAGAGAGGAGGAGGAATCCTCTGCGTACACTTGCAAAAATTTTCATTTTAGTGATTTTGTTTTTTTTGATAGGCATATATCTCAATATTGGAAATGACAACGGGAAAAACCCCGTTCTATACGGAAAAAATGATGTGAATCCCAAAGAAGACAGTCAAACTATCAAGGAAAAAAATAAACATGAAGAAAGCGGGAGTTTAAAGCAGCCTCGTGAGGGAATTGCCTCAATTATAGGTAAGCCGGCATCCCATGCACTGAAAACATACGGCAAACCTACGAGGGTCGATCTTTCTGCGTTTGGGTATGAGTGGTGGATTTATAATAAGGAAAGAAAGCATTATTTTCAGCTGGCAGTGGAGAATGGTAAGGTCATATCTGCATATGGGCTCGGTAATAGGGTAAACGTGATGCCATTTAAAATCGGACAGCCGATAGATGAATTATATTCAAGCCTTTTTTTCGAGACTTCGGTTAATATTAATGAAAAAGGCAGTTCATACCGATTTGAACTATCGGAGGAAGATATGAATATGCGGCCTCTTGTTAAAATGGGAAACGTTTATGCTCAGCTTTATCTTGATAAGTTTACCGGTACGGTATCGAGCATCCGTTTTTTAAATGAAGATGCTTTGCTTAAAATCAGCCCTTATGAAATGACTTATCACGGTACACTCCTGAAAAATAAGGAACTCACTGATGAAGAGTGGAAAAAAGTCGAACTGGGAAATAAAAAACAAATTTTTGATATTACCAATGTCATGAGGGACCGTTTTAAGCTTTCAGAACTCAGATGGGATGAACAAATTGCAGAGGTTGCTTTTCTTCACAGCAATGATATGTCGATAGGCGATTATTTTTCACATACGTCTCCGACCAAGGGAGATTTAACAGAAAGGCTGCAAAAGGGTGATGTTACTTATCGGGCTGCTGGTGAAAACATCGCTGCCCATTATATAGATGCCATTGAAGCGATGGAGGGCTGGCTGAACAGCAAGGGGCACCGTGAAGCTCTCCTAAGCGGCGAGTTCACTGATATTGGCGTAGGAGTTTATCATAACTATTACACCCAGAATTTTATTGCTAAATAGTGATTAAGGAAGTCCCGGGCAGGATCCTGGGGCTCCTTTTTTTATCCTGTTTTTCTGAAAGCAAAGCCAGCTTGTGAGAGCCATATAAGAAAACGGTTAACACGCATGTTATCCAGGTATAATCAGGTAACATTCCGGGGAGTGGAGATGACCGCACTGGTTCAGGAAGATGCCTATCTTTTGCATTACGCCTGCAGCAGCCCATTAAAAAGAGGAGCTATGCCGCAAGCGTTATATTCCTTTAAACTGGTTCTGCAGCTATCATGAAAAAAGTGGCTGTGGAATGAGCGCATAATGTGCCGTTTTCCAGGTATACCTTTCCTTCAAGCACCATGGTTTTGGTTCCTTTGTGAATGAAGTCAGCTTTGCATATCAGGCTATTTCCATTTGCGGGATGGAGATAATGAATCTGTATCTCTGCTGTTACCGCGGATTTTCCTTCCGGAAGCACAGTGTTTGCTAGGGTGCCCATTGCAGTGTCTGCTAAAGTGGCAATCACTCCCCCGTGTACAATGCCAAGATTATTATGAATCAGGCTGGTGATGGGCATAGACATGGTTAAGCCGTTTTCTCCCAGCTCGCTGCTTAATTGCAGAAGCTTTGAGATGTACGTTCCATTTTGTGTTTTTCTTTCTTTAAGTCCCTTCAATAATAAGGACAAAACCCTTAGCTCTTCCTCGTTTGATGTTTTTGCGAGTTCCTGAAACTGCACTGATAATTGATCTGCCATGAATACCCCTCCATATCTTATACATTATTATATTTATTTGCATGCCGGCTTGTACAGCGAATGCACAATTTTTACATTTTTGCATACTCTGTAGATAGGCAAATGTCTTAAAGCGAGGTGAAAAAAATGGCCAATAAACGCCGTCCATCCGTAGAACAGTTCAGGCGATTTGTCCAAAATCATCCGAAGCTAAGAACGGAAGTAAGACAGGGCAAATATACCTGGCAGGCTTTGTTTGAAGAATGGTATTTATTAGGTGAAGGAAATGAGCAGTGGGAAAAATATCAAGAAGGAAATAATGTTAAAAAAGAAGCATCCAACGACGAGAAATCGGATTTGATGGGAAACTTGCTTAATGTTTTTAAAGGGATGGATATAACCCAGATCCAAAAATATATTTCAAATGCAAATCAGGCTCTTGGTGCAATCCAGGGGGTCATTTCTTCTTTTCAGGGAGAGCAAAGTAAATCAGAAGAACCAAAAAGAGAAAATGCACGTCCCAATCCGTTTCAATTTAGAAAGGATTAGAAAGAGGGTGATTCTTTGAGACAAGACATTTACAGCGTTATAGAAAAAAGCGAGGACTTAAAAAACTATCTCCGCCTGCAGCCGATTTGGTACAGAAAACTCATGAGGAATCCGCAGCTGCTTGCAAGCATGGAAACAGAAGCCACATATTTCTTTAAAAAATCCATTCCGCATCGCATTTCCAAATTTTCAGATGGAGTCCAAATTGCCTCGATGATGATGTCCATGTTTCAGGCTATGAATACACCTGGAAACAGCTAGCCTTTATGGAAAGGGCAGAGAATTTTCACAAATGATGTGTATTTTGCTTTTTTTTGCAGAGAATATTGCAAAGGAGGGTAAAAGAATGAAACCTATCAGATGCTCCATAATCATGCTGCTGATTTATGCAGCATGCAGCCATATTTCCCAGCCGCTTTTGCAAACCATCGGATTGTCACCAAACAGCCAAGCAGCTGCACAAGCAGGGATTACTGAAATTAATAGCGATGATTTTAAAATTCACTATTATCTAAAGGGAAGCAGCATTTACGCCGAAGTATATATGAAAAATTATAGCTTCAGTGCATCCGGAGAAAAAAAACAGGCTGAAGTTGCCGTTTATCTTGATGAAAAAAAGGTGAGAGATATGAAAACTGCTGCTTTTATCATTAAAGATATTCCTTCCGGAAAACATAAAATAAAGATGGAAGTAGTGGATATGGCACACATGGCAACAGGGTTATCAAAGGAGTTTTTTGTACATATTCATTCTAGCATTTAATCAAAGGAATGGTATAACTTTGCCAATAATGTTAAGATAGTGGTGGAGGTGAGCTAGTTTATGCTTGCTACTATTGAAAGAGCGGACATTTTGCAAAGCGCCGATGAATTGGCGCAAATGGTTATACAATCAGAGCTAGGGGAAAATTATTTTCAAAGCTTATATAATATGCGTAATGACAGTGAAGCGCAGCGGAAAATCAGGGAATTTTCTTCTCTTAAAGATTTGTATGAAGAGGTGCAGAGATTCGGGAAATATCATCCTGAATATAAACGGGTGAATCTTGAAATCAGGCACTCTAAGCGTGATATGGATCTTCATCCAACCATTGCAGAATTCAAAAGAGCTGAAACAGAGCTGCAGGGGATACTGGATGAAATGAGCCTTAAAATAGGCCAAGCCGTTTCGTTTAACATTAAGGTTCCTTCAGGAAATCCTTTTTTTGAATCACAGTCAAGCTGCGGCGGGGGCTGCGGTTCGGGAGGAAGCTGTTCCTGCTCGGCCTAGCATGAAAGAGCCTGGAAACAGGCTTTTTTTGTGCCATAATATGATGAATCAGTTAGCCGTCATTTCTGTACAAGATGCAATCATCACATAAATTTCCGCAGCAAAACATTTTCTGCTGAGGAACGTAAAACCGGTGCCTGAAGACACTTAGGCCCGTTTCCTTGCGCACGAAGATCGTGATACTGTGGAGCCGTTTGCCCCGCATGGACTTGGCAGATGCTTTCTTTATCAGGTGTGAAAGCGAATCGGAAGAAAACGAATCTTCTGAATGTTGGATATATAAAAATGGCAGCCCTGCAATCTTCTTGTGCCACACTTTATGGACGCCTTCTTCCTTAGCGAGATAGTGTATAAAAGAATTCCATATCTGCTCCAGTTCCATTGATCAACATCCTTTCTTACCCATATTTTTTCCGAATCTTCTGTACGGATAAACTTTTCTAGTTGAAAGAAAAGTTTGCGCTGTGCTACACTTAATGAAAACCTTGAATAAGGGAGTCAGTATATTATGTTTGGAGCGAGACAAGGTATTATCGTGTATTTACATACATTAAAACAAGCAAAGATGCTCAGGAAATTCGGAAATATCCATTTTGTATCAAAAAAACTTAAATATGTGGTGATTTATACAAATATGGATGATGTAGAAGCCTTAGCAGAAAAGCTGAAGTCTTATTCCTTCGTAAAAAAAGTTGATCTGTCCTATAAACCATTTTTGAAATTGGAATATGAAAATTCAAAACCAGATAAAGCGAAGGAATATGATTATAAGATGGGTATTTAAAGAAAGCTGACTCTTTTATGCGAGTCAGCTTTTTTATTATGCATGTTCCCTGAATATGCAGCGTGAATGGCCTTCTAAGACAGGGCTGTTCAAACCGTATGCGCCCGAGAGGTTTCAGCTCATTGGAGGCAAATATTTATTCATTCGTAATATCCCTATTAAATGCTGAAAATATAGCTCTTTTTCACTATACAAATTTGATGGCTTAACTTCCAGTTCAATAATGGATTTGCCGAGTTCCTTTGCTAATTCCTCAAATAGTCCATACCGTTTATTAGGCTTTTGGCGGGGGCTCGGAATCCCCTCCCTGCATATGTATAATGGCTGAAAATTCCCGGGCTGTGCCGGATGCAGCACAATAACCGGGGATATTACCTGTTTGCCTTCCATTTCTGTATGCAGAGCAAGCAAGCGCAGGATACGGTGCTGATTTGACCTGCCTATTTCTATAAGTTCGTATATATCTGAATATCCTGTTCCAAGCTCAATAAAACGCTGTATCAATTGCATCTCTCCTATTAAAACATACTCTCTTTTACTTTATCATGTTCATACGCGAATTAGAAGGCATGATGGTTCAAAGATCCTTTGCCGGACAGTTCCAAAAGCTCTTTTCTTAAAAATTGTTATTTTTTAATGAGTTCTATGAGGCGATCCCATTGTGGAACCAACCGCCCATATCCATAGCAGCAAAGTTTACAAAAACAGCCAATAAAAAAACCTGCAGAAATTACTGCAGGTCCTTCTATATCCTTTATAAAAGGAAAGAAGGCAAAGGGAGAGGAGAAACCGGAGGAAGAGCTTATGGGGAAACGTAAGTCTTCTCCGCGGTTGGCAACAACACCTGAAACAGTGATGTTGTTACAATACATTATGGCCGATTATTCCTTTTTTATTCAAAAACAAAGAATTTTTCCAGAGGGATGTCTTGTCATGCTGCTGATGGCATTTACAGGTAGTAAAGCCTGCAATACTAAACATCATATTCAAAAGTCAGTTTATATATTGAAAGTTAGTGAAAACTAATGCAGGATCGACTGGCTGGCAGTTCATGCTTTAAAATGTATTGGCTCACATATTCGAATATGATAGGATAGGTAGTGGTAGAAATTTGTCAAAAAATGTGGTGAGAATATGAGGGTCGTTTCCGGAAGTTGTAAAGGAAGGCCATTAAAAGCAGTACCAGGTACTAGTACCCGTCCAACAACAGATAAAGTGAAAGAATCGATATTTAATATGATTGGCCCGTATTTCGACGGCGGACTATCCTTGGATTTATTTGCAGGCAGCGGCGGACTGGGGATCGAGTCTTTAAGCAGGGGAATCGATAAGACAATATTTATCGACCGGGAATATAAGGCTCTGCAGACGGTCAAAGCCAATTTGCAAGCATGCAGTTTTACTGAAAAAGCAGAAGTATATAAAAATGATGCAGAGAGGGCCATCAAGGCATTGATGAAAAGAGAGCTTTCCTTTAAGCTCATTTTACTGGATCCTCCATATAAAAAACAAAGGCTGTTAGATCTGCTGGAGTCCATATATGCTGGGAATTTGCTTAGTTATGATGGTTTTATAGTCTGTGAGCATGGCAGCGATGTAGTGCTGCCGGAAAAAGTCAGCGGTTTCATAAAATGGAAAAAAGAAATTTATGGAATGATTGCTGTATCCATATACCGCTTTGAAAATGGGGAAGGCGGACAGGGGGACTCAAACAATGTCTAAAATTGCAGTATGTCCAGGTAGTTTTGATCCGATTACATTCGGCCATCTAGATATTATCCAAAGAAGCGCTAAAGTTTTTGAAGAGGTATATGTGGTCGTACTGAATAACTCAGCAAAGAACTCTCTTTTTTCGATTGAGGACCGGCTGGCGCTTATCCAAAAAGCAACGGAGCATATTCCGAATGTTAAAGTGGATTCATTTCAGGGGCTCCTGGTTGATTATGCAAAAAGTATAAAAGCGGATGCTATAATCAGGGGGCTGAGAGCCATTTCGGATTTCGAATACGAAATGCAGGGTACATCAATGAACAGATTGCTGAATGAAAAGATTGAAACATTTTTCATAATGACAAATAATCAGTATTCCTTCCTTAGCTCAAGCATTGTAAAAGAAGTTGCCAAATATGGGGGGGACATTTCAGAATTGGTTCCGGCCATTGTGAAAGATGCCCTTCATGAAAAATTTAATTCTGCACAAAAAAAATAGGATGCCACTGCATCCTATTTTTTGTGCCAGTATCCATCATAAGTACTCCGCGCTATTTCTTCTGCTGATTCATCTTAGCAGATGATATGAAAATATACAGAATTAAACAGAGGATGGTAAAAAGAGGCCCCCACTGTACCACGATGTGATAGATGGAAATGGTGAATCCGCCATCATTGATTCCGAATACGGGATGAGCATTGGTAGGTTTGCTCATATAGCTTAAGCGTTCGTAAACCGGTTTCCAGACAAGAAAAGTAATAAAGGCCGCTATAAATCCCTGAAGGATCCTTCCTGCAAAAAATGGAAAAAAACGGATATCTGTCTCTGCAAGGATACTGGCCACCTGTGCTTGTACACTGAAGCCGCTGAATGCCAATATAAAGCTTGTTATGACTGCCTGCTGCATTAACGAAGCATTTGCCGCCCCGCTTGTCATTTGAGAACCAAGGGTGATTTCAAACAAACCTGCAATATACGGAGTGCTCAATGTTTCAGGAAACCCGATAAAAGATAATAAAAATTCTACTCCTTTTGCCAGTAAATCCGTGATATTCATATGATAAAGCAATTTGTTGATCACAGAAAACAAAATGATAAATCCGCCAATTAAAAGCAGGCTATGAATGGACGAAATCACGGCATCGCCAAGAAGTTTGCCAAGCGGTCTCTTTTCCTGGAGCCTGGTAATATGCATTTGCCTTAACGCATGTTTAATGGAAATAGATTTATATTTTACAGTTTTTTTTGGCACATCCTCTTTACCATAAAAACGCATAATAAGTCCTACACAAATATTGCTGACATAATGGGATATAGCCAGGATGATTCCGAGATTGGAATTATGAAAAAATCCTACAGACACGGCACCAAATATAAAAAGAGGATTTGAGGAGTTAGTAAAGGATACTAATCTTTCTGCCTCTATTCTGCTGATCTGGTTTTCCTGGCGCATCCTTGCTGTGAATCTGGCGCCAGAGGGAAATCCTGAAGCCATTCCCATTGCCAATACAAATCCTCCTATCCCAGGAACTCTGAATAAAGGTCTCATCATCGGCTCGAGCAGAACGCCAATAAATTTAACTACGCCAAAACCAATGAGCATTTCTGAAATAATAAAAAAAGGAAGCAAGGAGGGAAAAACTATTTCCCACCACATATTCAATCCCCTGATGGAAGCTTCAAAGGATTCTTGCGGAAAGGTGATGAGTGCCCCTGCAATTGTTGTAATGAAAGCAGCTAATGTAAGAGATTTGATCTTTGACTTAAACAAAACTTCTTAGCCTCCTCCAGAAGGGAATATGCATGAAAACATAAATTGGATGGTATGTCTTATGGATGGCCCATGCCTTTTATAATTGTTCAAAAATTGCACGGATGCAAAAATAATCTTGGCCCTGTCCTACACAATATGCACATAGAATTCATTTTAAGACCATAACTTTAAAGGAATGATATGAACGTGAATCAAAGGAGGGACGGCCTTGAGAGAGCCCAAAATCGGCCTTGCGCTTGGCTCTGGAGGAGCGAGGGGCTTCGCTCATGCAGGGGTCATTAAAATTCTGGAAGAAGAGGGCATACCTGTCCATGTGATAGCAGGAAGCAGCATGGGGGCTCTTGTTGGGGCATTTTACGGGGCAGGTCCTGATATTGAAAGGCTGTATCAGCTTGCGAAGACCTTTAAGCGGAAGTATTATCTGGATTTTACAATTCCCAAGATGGGCTTTATTTCCGGCAAGCGGATCAAGGAGTTTATCAGGATGTTTACATACGGGAAAAATCTCGAAGACACCGAAATACCTGTATCAGTTGTGGCCACAGATATTAAGACAGGAGAAAAGGTTATATTTGATAAGGGGCCGATTGCTGAAGCTGTCAGGGCGAGTATTTCGATTCCGGGAATCTTTGTTCCGGAAAAAATTGGTGACAGGCTGCTGGTGGACGGAGGGGTGGCAGACCGGGTTCCGGTTTCGGTAGCAAAAAGCATGGGAGCTGACATTGTTATAGGTGTTGATGTGTCGCATTTTAAGCAGGAGGCGGAAATAGCATCCATTTATGATGTAATCATGCAAAGCCTTGATATTATGCAGCGTGAGCTCGCGGAAAACAGAAAAGTGGCATCTGATGTCATGATCCGGCCGGATGCCGGAAAATACAATTCAAAATCATTTACAAATATTCTTGAAATAATTACTATTGGAGAAGAAGAAGCAAAAAAACATGTAAAAGAAATTAAGAAATGCATTGAAACTTGGAAGGAGTCTGCTATAAATGAGCCGTAAAGTTTTTTTTCGCTCTTTCCTGGCTGCTATTATCATTCTTTGTGCATCCGCGTTTTATTACCTGCCTTACTATGTAACTAAACCTGGAATGGCAAAAGAGTTAGAGCCGATTGTGAAAGTTCAGGGTGGAGATGAAGCAAAAGGAAGCTTCATGCTGACAACTGTAAGAATGGGAAGAGCCAATATTTATTCGTATATTATTGCGAAAATGAGCAAGTATCAGGAGTTGTATCCTGAAAGGGCCATTCGGGACGAAAGCCAAACGGATGAGGAATACAATGTCACACAGCTGCACATGATGGATGGTTCAAAAAATAGCGCAATCAAGGTAGCCTATGAAAAGGCGCATAAGCCAATTTCCTTTAAGTATTTAGGGGTATATGTGCTTGAGGCAGTAAAGGGCATGCCTGCTTATGGCAAATTGCATGCAGGGGATCAAATTGTACAAGTTGATAACCTGAAGTTTCATTCATCAAAAGAATTCATGGATTATGTAGGGAAAAAGAAAGCAGGCGACAAAATCACCCTTGTATATGAAAGAGGGAACTCCGAAAAAACAGCAGTGCTGCCTCTGAAAACCTTTAAAGAAGATCCGAAAAGGGCTGGAATAGGAATTGCATTGGATGATGATAAGAAACCGGAAACCACTCCAGCTGTTTCCATAAATACCGATCAAATCGGCGGGCCATCAGCAGGGCTGATGTTTACTTTGGAAATTTATAATCAGCTGACGAAAGGCGACCTTACAAAAGGCTATCAAATAGCCGGAACAGGCACAATGTCAGAGGACGGGTCAGTGGGTCCGATAGGCGGGATTCAGCAAAAAATCGTAGCGGCAGATGAAACCGGTGCACAGATTTTCTTTGCTCCTAATGAAAAAGGAAGGCTCCACTCAAATTACCGGGATGCTTTAGCGGCTGCGAAGGATATCAAAACAAAAATGAAAATTGTGCCAGTTGACTCTTTCGATGACGCATTAAACTATTTGGAGAAACTAAAAGCGAAGAAATCCTGATATCGTTCCTTTCCGGAAATTTAAAAAGCTTAAACAATCTGCCTTGCAGAATGTTTAAGCTTTTTTAGTGCGTTTATTCACGGCAGCATGACTGGAGCTTCATATTCTCTTTTTATAAGGATGCTTTGAGCGGATGGTTTAAGCCCCATTGCATATATATTGGAGGCTTTTATATCTGGAAGTATATTCTTGTCATCATATGACGAGAGTTTTGAAATTAAAGGAAGAGGCAGGGATTTTTTAACTTCGCTTAAATAGTTTCTTCCCCTGGCTGTCATGCCAAGCAGCCGTAAATATTGAGGCGTTTGCCCGTCTTCGAGCCGGTATTGCCTCGGAGTTCCTGCAAGCACATGAATGAGAATCCTTTGAATCCTTGTCCATGTATAGCGCTTTGTTTTCATGCGGCCCATAAATTCCTGGAAGTTAGAGGACGATAATGCTGCATCTTTCATCCTATGCTCTATGCCTTCTTCCACTTCATAAATTTCTGCCAATTGAGAAGGAGAGGAAGACACAATTTTATATTTCAGGAGCGGCCAGTAATGTTCCCAGGTGTGAAAGGAATGATAAGTCTTCATGTAAGTTTCTAGAATTGCTTTCGTTGAGAGGGGGATGTAATCCCTAATTCCTGAAAGGTCCTGGCAGTTTTCCGACAAAGCCTTCCTTATGCCGGTTGCACTCGCAATATGGCCTGAGATAAGCTCGGTTTCATGGTAATCCGCTCCAATCCGCTGAATGGTAACAGGCTTTATGGAAAAACCATTTGAAAGGGCAGCTTTGACATATTCATAACCAAGGATATTATTCGGCTTCGTCAAATCGAGATACTGTCCGCCCTTTGAAAGCGTACTGAAAACAAGTGAAGCTGCCTTTGGATAACTGTTTCCCTCTTTTATGAATTTTTTTAGTGAATCATCAAAAAGAACCTGATTTTCTTTCAAAAAATGATATGCCTGAAGGAATGGCTCTATTTTCCCTTCCTCACTTCCGAAACAAAAAGTCTCGCATTTCAAAGCTTCCAATATGCTGATAGACCCTCTTGCGAAGATTTCAGCACTATGCGGAGCAAAAGCAAAAGGAAGCTCTATAACCAGATCAGCACCTCCTGATAAAGCCATTTCCGCCCTTGCCCACTTTGAAACCAAAGAAGGTTCCCCCCGCTGCAAAAACGGCCCGCTCATGACAGCTGCAACAATATCAGCGCCTGATTTCTTCCTGCTCTGAGCGATATGAAATGCATGCCCATTATGGAAAGGATTGTGCTCTACAACTACACCAACAGCCCTCATAACTTTCACCTCACCTGAATTAATTTGTATTTTTTCAACTTCATGCTAAAATAGTACTTGGCCCAAAGAAAAACGGATCGGCTGATCAGCCTGTGAAGCAAATAGGGCAGGGCCTGAAATGGCGCACTATGCCATAAAGGACTGGCGTCTTTTGCGCCGGAAATGCCGCAAAATGCATGAATGGCTTAAAGTTAAAATGGTTATAATGACTACATTATAGTGTAAAGAAAAAATATTGACAAACGGTAGAATGACAGCTATAATTACCTTTGTTGCCTTGAGGTGATTCATTTGAAATGGACAATTAGTCAACTTCAAAAATATCGGGATAAAAATTTTCAGATTGATGAATATGCGGACGTTACTGGAATCATGGAGAGGGATCCGCAGGTTCGCGGAGTTTCTCCGATAAAAGTAACAGGAAGAGCTGACCTCAGTTCGGGGAGAGTTACTTTCCATTTGCATCTTTCTGGAGAATTAATATTGCCTTGCTCCCGTACACTGGTAGATGTAAAATATCCGATTGATATTGATACAATTGAAACCTTTTTGTTTAACGCACACGGTGAAACCTTCGAAGGTGAAGAAGTAACTGTTGTGGAGGGTGACGTTGTAGATCTAATACCGGTAATAACAGAAAATGTATTGCTCGAAATTCCCATGCAGGTTTTTTGTGAGGATGTCAATTCAGAAGAAGCTGCTCCCCAGTCAGGAAAAGATTGGGCTGTCGTTTCGGAAGAAGAAAGCAAACAAAAGCTAGATCCAAGATTAGCAAAGCTTGCCAACTTTTTTGACAGCAATAAGGAATCGTAATGGAATCAGGAAGACGGAATTCGTTTTGTCTTCATAGTCTTTTCACTTATTTTTAAGGAGGTGGGAATAATGGCTGTACCTGCTAGAAGAACGTCCAAGACTGTTAAAAGACAGCGCCGTACACACTTCAAGCTTCAAGTTCCAGGTATGGTAGCATGCCCAAACTGCGGTGAAATGAAACTTTCACACCGTGTATGTAAGGAATGCGGTACCTACAAAGGAAAAGAAGTTGTGAATAACTAATTTTACAGCTGCATAAAGATAGCATCCGCTTTTCTTTATGTACCAAAGCCTTAATTGGCTCAAAGCACAGAGACATGCTCTCTGTGCTTTTTTACATACCGGTTATTACGTTCAATTAATAGTCAGGAGGATGGAAATGGAAGAAGCGGTCAGGATTGAAAAAAATGAAGGCGGTTGCATGAAGATAACTATTAATCGGCCAGACAAGAGAAATGCCGTCAATACAGCGGTTATGGAAGGCTTTGAATTGGCGCTCGAAGAAGCTCGGGCGGATGAAACGGTAAAAGCTGTGATATTAACAGGCAGCGGGGAAAAATCCTTCTGTTCAGGAGGAGACATTAAGGAATTCAGTGTGCTTCACACTGAATCAGAAGCTTTGGGCATGCTTGCGAGAATGGGGGAGATTGTATACAAGCTGGCGGTTTTACCGAAACCGACCATAGCCTTTTTAAATGGAAATGCTTTTGGAGGCGGCTGTGAACTTGCAGCAGCATGTGATTTCAGATATGCAAAAAAGGGAGTTTCGTTTGGCTTTATTCAGGGAACTCTTGGCATAACCACGGGATGGGGCGGTGCATCCCTATTGCTGGAGAAGATTCCTCCTCAGGCAGCTATGGAGTTATTAATGACATCTGGGATTTTTTCATGTGAACAAGGAAATGAACTTGGTTTTATCGATTATATCGTCAGCAGCCTTCAAGATGCTGACGATATGATTGAGCCTATCTTGGAAAGAGAACTCAATGTGCTGAAATCTTATAAAAAAATGCTAGTCAGCAGGATGCAGCAGAACGGGCTTAAAGAAAGAATGAAGGAGGAAATCAATAATTGTGCCGTGCTTTGGGAAGCAGATGCACATCACATAGCGGTAGAGAGCTTTCTTAATAAAAAAAATAATTCATGAACCATCTAGCTTTCTCTTCTATCTTTTCTAGCAGGAGCATATGTATGAAATAAAAACCTGCTATGGAGGGGAAGAAATGTCAATTGCCAGACAAGATGCGTGGACCCAGGATGAAGATTTATTGTTAGCAGAGGTAGTGCTGAGACATATACGCGAGAGCAGCACACAGCTTAAGGCGTTTGAAGAAGTGGGAGTGCTGTTATCCAGGACAGCGGCAGCCTGCGGGTTCCGGTGGAATTCTTTTGTTAGAAAACAATACAAATCGGGCATTGAGCTGGCAAAAAAACAGCGTAAAGAAAATAAGGTTATAGCCAAGGAGACGGAAATACTCCTTTGTGGAGAAGATGCAGCGATTTCCATTGCCCCTGAAGAAAGCCTTTCATTTGGATCTCCCTATCCTTCGGGGAAGTAATGAAATACCTTACAAGATTAGAAGAAGTTTACAAGCTCCATAGCAAGGAAAAGGAACAATATACTTTGGAAAATGAAAAACTGGGAAAACAGATTGAAGCCTTGGCGGAGGAAAATAGGATCCTTAAGGAAAAGATGGAGTCCGTTGAAGAAGATTATCACGCCCTGCTGTCTATCATGGAAAGAGCCAGGAAGCTAATTGTTCTAGAGGAAGATAAAAAGATTCCGAAGGTTAAATTCCAGATGGATAAAAACGGTAATCTTGAGAGAGTCAACAAGTAAGATTATACAATATAAGCTGTAATTTGCTGTATCAATATTCTATTATCGCATTAATTTCATTTAAGATAATAAAAGAAAGCGTGTACAGTAACGCTTTCTTTTATTTTTCCTGCAGTCATTCAGCGGCGCCGTTTGGATGCCAGAGCAAAGGATTTTCTCCCAGGTCTCTTTCCATATCATATTCTGCGTGTTTAAAATTCATTTTGTTCCAGAAATTTTCTGATTTTACGCGAGGGCTGGTTTTAATAGGCAGTCCAAAACTTTTTGCATATTCAACCAAAGCATTTCCGTAGCCTTTTTTCTGGTATTCAGGAAGCACTTCAAGCTTCCAAAGCTCTAGATAATCCTGCTTAGGCTCAAAATAACGGTCAAATTTCGCTTTTCTTTCATATAAACTCATACGCGCTACCAATTTGTCTCCGAAGTAGATCCCGTAAAAAGGAGATTGACTGTTGTTTTCAATGATGTTGTCCTCCAGATCCCCCAGCATGGACAGCTCCTGCAAACCGTATTCTTTAAACTTTTTAAATTCCTCTAATGTTTTATAATTGACCAGCAGACGTTCTATTTTATATTCCATGCAATGATCCCCCTTATAGCACAATGGATGTGTCTTCCTTTAACGCGAAGCCGGGCATTTTCCTCGGCAGCTTAAGCGCTTACTTATACACCGCAGAATTCATAAGACATACCTTTTAAAGACACTTTATTCACTTATTATAGTATATTTCTTCAAATAATTCTTTAAAAAAGGAAAGAGCCTTGCTTATGGCGTATTTAACTATATAGCAAAAATTTCGCTGAAATTTTTTGTTGTAGCGGATACTTTGATATTATTAATGTAAAAAATCAGGAATAAGGCAGGTAATTATGAAAATAGGGATTATTGGCGGCGGTGCAGTCGGACTGCTTTTTGCTGCTTATTTGAATGACGACCACGAAATCACCATATATACACGCACGCAGGAACAGGCGGAACTGATAAACAGGGAAGGGCTGCTGCTTGTTTCGCAAAACAGGCGTACCGTGAAAAAAATGTCTGCAAGCAGGATGAGCGAACAAGTAAAACGTGAAGAAATGCTTATTGTTGCTGTAAAACAATATCAATTAAAAGACATACTTTCATCAATAGGGGACATTGTTATACCCCTGCTGTTTCTGCAAAATGGATATGCTCATATTGATTTGCTGAAAAACCTGTCATCAGACTCTATATTTGTAGGAGCTGTAGAGCACGGAGCATTCAAACAAAGCGGAAATTCCGTCGAACATACAGGAATGGGAAAAACCCGCATTGCCGCTTTTTCCGGAGACCTTGCTCTGCTTCCTTTTTCATATCATAAAAACAATGATTTTCCTTTTGTCTTGGAAGAAGACTACCGTGAAATGCTGATAGAGAAGCTTGCCGCAAATTGCGTAATTAATCCATTGACTGGCATTCTTGGTGTAAAAAACGGAGCGCTGATAGAAAATCCATATTATTATCAAGTATTTAAAGCTCTGTTCCATGAAATCTCTAAGGTACTGGAGCTGAAGGAGCCGCAAAGTCATTTTGAGCGTATAACGCAAATTTGCCGAAATACTTCGGAGAATACTTCTTCAATGTTAAGCGACCTGGAAAACGGGCGTAGTACTGAAATTGACTCGATCTTAGGATATGCAGTAGCCGAGGCAAAGGCTAATAAGAAGGAAATTCCACTGGCAGCGGCTCTCTTGCATATGATAAAAGGAAAGGAAGCCGGGGAGGGCCTTATATGATATCAATTATTTCTGCAGTGGCAGCAGCACTTATAACGGTTCCTTTCGTCGGATATATAGCTGCGTTTGTGTTTGCTAAACAAGTGACTAAAAACCATCGGCGTTCTGTGCATCTGGCCATGGATGTCAGTACGTTTTTATTTATTGTGTCTGTTCACTTTCTTATTATAGCAATCTGGCATAAATCGTTTTTTCTGATTTTGCTTCTGTTCATGCTTGGAATTGCCCTCCTTGTTACGGTTATCCACTATAAAGCGAAGGGAGAAATTATCTTCAGTAAAGTACTCAAAGGGTTTTGGAGAGTGAATTTCGCCTTTTTCTTTTTCTGTTATATTATTTTGACTGTAATCGGAATTTTATATCGCGTATCATGGACGCTTGCGTCATGAAAGTTGCAAGGGCTGCATTCACATTTAGTGCAGAGCGCCTAATATATTGCGATAATAAATGGATTTATTGGGCAAGTTTTTTTGTTTTCCCGAGTCAGGATGATATACTCTAAAAAGAATTGCAGTAGCAGAGAAAGGGAGAACAAAAATGGAGATGAAAGATCTCGCTTTACCATCTTTAAATCGTTTTGCTTCAGATTACCTGGAGGGGAATTTGACGCTTGAGGATTACTTTCATTATAGCGTTTCAAGCAAGGGCTCTTTTAGTCGCAGATATAATGAGCTTATGAATCGCTCTTTTTGCAGGATGGAACTGGCGACTTACATACAGCAATATATGGCGCGCTTTCCGCTGAGCGATAAAGCCGCACGTAATATAGAAGATCTTAAGAATGAAACTTCCGTAGTGGTTGTCGGCGGGCAGCAGGCTGGACTTCTGTCAGGTCCGCTTTATACAATTCATAAAGTGATATCCATCATAAAGCTTGCCGCAGAACAGGAAAAGGAGATCAATGCGCGTGTTATTCCTTTATTCTGGATTGCGGGGGAAGACCATGACCTTGCTGAAGTGAACCATGTATATACACTGAAAAATCAAAAGCCTGAAAAGAAAACGTATCCGCTATATCATCCCTTTAAATCTGCAGTAACGGATGTTGAGCTGGATTTAGATACAGCTTATGCCTGGATGGAGGAAATCGTCGAAACATATGGCGAAACGGATTTTACAAATAAATTGCTTGCCGATATGAAGGGTATTCTGCAACAGTCAAATACTTTTGCTGATTTTTTTGCAGCTTTAATTCATGAGTGGTTTTCGGAATATGGATTATTAATGATAGATGCTGGTGACCCTTCATTGCGGAAAATTGAGTCGGAGTATTTTGGGCAAATCATAACAAACACCAGGAACATAACAGAAGCAGTTCTGTCGCAGCAGTCTTTTATGCAGGAGCAGGGGTATAACCGGGCGATTGAAATGGATGCAAGCGCGGCAAACCTGTTTTATTACGACAGGGACAAGAAGGAAAGAACACTGCTGGAATTTGATGGAGACACTTTTTATGGTAAAAACGGCGAGGTATCCTTCAGTTATGGCGAACTTTTATCGATAGCGGAAAATGAGCCTGAGAAATTAAGCAATAATGTAGTGACTAGGCCACTCATGCAGGAAATGCTTCTTCCGGTGCTGGCATTTATTTCAGGACCTGGAGAAATTGCTTACTGGGCAGAGCTGAAGCGTGTTTTTGATTTATTCTCCATGAAAATGCCTTTGATCATGCCGCGCTTGAATATTACCATCCTTGAAAGAGGCATTTGGACTGATATGAAAGATACCGGCCTGGACTTGGAAACGGTCCTGACGGAGGGTGCAGAAGCATCCATGGCCGCCTTTCTTGAGTCCGTAAAAGATGATGAAGCTTGGCTTCAGTATAAATTAACGAAAAAACAGCTTGCAGAAAACCATCATCTTCTTTCTGAAAAAGCCATAGAAATCGATAGAGGTCTTGCTCCTTTGCTGGAGAAGAACCGCCTTTATCTGGAGAGGCAGCTGGATTTCATTTATGGGAAAATCGTTGACAGTACCAGAAGAAATCATTCTGTAAGTGTAAATAAATATCAGCGGATAACCAATTCGCTATTTCCACTTGGCTCTCCGCAGGAAAGAATCTGGAACATCTTTTATTACTTAAATAAATACGGACCTGACTTCATTAAAGAAATCATGGAGCTGCCGTATGAATTCAATAATCAGCATAAAGTCATTTTTATATAAGTTAGTCAGACAGGCCATGTGCCTGTCTTTTTGTGTGCCTGAAAAACGGAATTTAAGGTGCAGTTACTGTAAATTTATACATGTACTGGAACAGTCATCCTCAGGAAAAAGCAATTGCAAAAGCAGGAATTACTTTCCCTTTTAACGAAAGTAAAAACAAGTGGTGAAAAGTGGGGGATTGTGGTACATTGATATAAGAAAGTGGGGGCAGTGGCATGTTCATGGGCGAATACCATCATAACATTGATACGAAGGGACGAATCATCGTTCCGGTTAAGTTCAGAGAAAGCCTCGGTGAAGAGTTTGTTTTAACACGGGGACTTGATCAATGTTTATTTGGCTATCCAATGGACGAATGGAAACTGCTTGAAGAAAAATTGAAAGCTTTGCCTCTTACTAAAAAAGATGCCCGCGCTTTTACCCGTTTTTTCTTTTCAGGAGCTACGGAATGCGAATTGGATAAACAGGGGCGCATTAATATTCCCGCACCGCTTACTACTTACGGTCAATTAGAAAAAGAGTGTGTAATTCTCGGAGTTTCCAATCGAATTGAGATTTGGAGCAAGTCTCTTTGGGAAGACTATTTTACAACTTCAGAAGACTCTTTCGCTGAAATAGCAGAAAACATGATAGGTTTTGATATCTGATTCTGTACAGGGAAGAGCAGCTTCAATTATCGGTTGGAAGGATGTATAAAATGTTTCAGCATAAAACAGTACTGCTTAAGGAAACTGTGGACGGTTTAGATATTAAGCCTGACGGTGTGTATGTAGATTGTACACTCGGAGGTGCAGGACACAGTGAATACCTGTTATCGCAGCTATCAGCAAATGGAAAGCTATATGCATTTGACCAGGATATTACAGCAATAAATCATGCTGCTGAAAAACTGGCCGGCTACGGAGACAGAGTGACCCTTATTCAAAGCAATTTTGAACATATCAGTGAAGAGCTAAACAGCCGGGGAGTACATAAAGTTGATGGAATCCTCTATGATTTAGGTGTTTCCTCTCCGCAGCTCGATACGCCAGAGAGGGGCTTTAGCTATCATCATGATGCCCCGCTTGACATGAGGATGGATCAGAACTCAGACATCTCTGCTTACCGGGTTGTTAATGAATGGTCATTTCAGGATTTGACAAGGATTTTCTTTCAATATGGAGAAGAAAAATTTTCTAAGCAGATAGCAAGAAAAATCGAAGCTGCCAGGGAAAAGAAGCCTATTGAAACGACCTTTGAACTAGTAGAACTTATTAAAGATGGAATACCGGCACCAGCCAGAAGAAAGGGCGGACATCCTGCCAAAAGGATTTTTCAGGCTATCAGAATTGCTGTAAATGATGAACTTGGCGTTTTTGAGAATTCACTTAAGCAATCGATAGAGCTTTTGAATCCCGGGGGAAGGATATCGGTCATCACCTTCCATTCACTTGAGGACCGGATCTGTAAGACTGTATTTAAAAGCGCAAGCGATTTGCCGGAGCTTCCGCACGGCTTGCCGGTCATACCTGAGGAGTTCAAGCCTCCATTGAAATTAATTACCAGAAAACCCCTGCTTCCGTCTGAGGAGGAACTTGAGGGAAATAACCGGTCACGATCGGCGAAATTAAGGATAGCTGAAAAACTATAAAATAAATATATTCTGTGAGGGGGAGTAGACAGTGAGCTCAATTGCAAAAAAAATTCAGGAACAGCAATATGAACAGCAGCAACAGCGGCCAGTAAGCCAGGTCGTGGCGGTCCGGAAAGCCAAAATCAGTTTTGGGGAAGTTATATTATTGTGTGCGTTAGGCTTAATGATTGCCTTTGCAGGTGTGAAAATCATCACCAACCAATCTGCCATTTATCAAACCAATAAGGACATCCAGCAAGCGGAAGCAAAAATAGATGAACAGGTGAAAACGAATAATGACCTGAAAGTGCAAGTTGGAGAGCTTAGCACATACGAACGGATCTGGAAAAAAGCTGCAGAACTCGGACTAAAGCTGAACGAGAAAAATGTGAAGGTTGTGCAGAAATAATGCAGATGAAACAAAAAAATATGAAGAGCGGAGCTGCGATATTATTTCTAATATTCGGCCTGCTCTTTTTTATATTAATATTCCGTTTTGTTTATATTGAAGCCACCGGGAAAGCAGGAGGCCAGGTTCTGGCAGCTAAAATAGAAAAAAAATATAAAAAGGTGCATCCGATAGAAGCTGAAAGAGGGAGGATCCTGGATTCAAAAGGCGAGGTAATCGCTGAAGACACGTCATCTTTCACACTTAAGGCCGTGTTGGACAAATCTGTGACATTGAATAAGAATAAACCGAACAATGTGGTAGATCCTGAAGGAACGGCAGAAAAGCTTTCTAAGTATATTAAGATGGACAAGGAAGCTATTTATGAAAGGCTGACCAAAAAAGGCGCGTTTGAAGTAGAATTAGGGTCTGCCGGCAAGGATTTATCCAATGATGTGAAGCAAAAAATTGAAAAGCTCGCGCTTCCCGGCATTTACTTTGCCAGGGATAATAAGCGCTTTTATCCCAATGGAGTATTTGCCTCTCATTTAATCGGTTTTGTAGAGAAGGATCCTGATACAGGAAAAACAGCCGGAAGACTCGGCATAGAAAAATATTTGAATGATTATCTGAAAGAGAAAAACGGAAAAATCACTTATAACAGCGATTCCTGGGGAGTGCTGCTGCCAAACAGCAAACAGCATGTTACACCTCCAAAAAACGGAAAAAATGTCACTTTGACAATCGATAAAAAAATTCAGACCTTCCTTGAGGACTCACTTACTAAAGTACAGAAAAAATATAATCCAAAGGATATCATTGCGATAGTCTCTAATCCGAAAACGGGGGAAATCGTGGCGATGAGCCAGCGTCCGACCTTCCACCCGCAAACAAGGGAAGGGCTTGCGGATACCTGGCATAACCTATCAATAGAGGAAGCATTTGAACCGGGTTCAACCATGAAGATATTCACGCTTGCAGCTGCTGTGCAGGAAAATGTTTTTGATCCAAACGGTACATATACCTCTGGCAGCTATAAAGTGCCCGGATCGATTCCGATAAAAGATCACAGCGGTATACCAAAGGGGAAAACCATGACCTTCCTTGAGGCAGTGCAGCGTTCCTCCAATGTAGGATTTGCGACACTTGGCATGGATAAATTGGGTCCTGACAGATTGAGGGATTATCTCACCAAGTTCGGGCTCGATAAGAAAACAGGCATCGATCTCCCCTATGAAGCAAATAGCAAGATTCAATATAAGTGGAAGCGGGACAAGGCGTCCACAGCATTTGGACAGGCTTCTGCAATAACCCCGATTCAGCAGATCCAAGCGGTCTCAGCTGTGGCCAATAATGGGAAAATGATGAAACCATATGTTATTAAATCGATTTCTAGCCCGGATACTAAAAAGGTAATAGAAAAAACGAAGCCGTCTGTGGCAGGCGAGCCAATTTCTGCTGAAACGGCAAAGAAGGTCCGCGAGTATCTCGGAACAGTCATCACAGCGAAACACGGAACAGGGCAAAAATATAAAATTGATGGATACGAAGTTGCCGGAAAAACCGGAACAGCACAAATGTCCGGTCCTGGCGGAGCCTATTTGCATGGCAAAAACAATTATGTTTTCTCATTTATGGGAATGGCACCGAAAAAGGATCCTCAGCTTGTCATGTATGTGGCTGTAAAACAGCCGCAGCTTGCCGGAAACGAAGTGGGCTCAGATCCCTTGTCGGAAATTTTTGATCCGGTCATGCAAAACAGCCTGCAGTACCTGAATATCAAGCCGTCAAATCTTAAAGATGAAACGGCAGAGAAAATAGGCGATTACCGTGACCAAACAACCAGCTCGGCTAAAGCTGATTTAACCAATAAAGGATATGACGCAGTAGTTGTGGGCAAAGGGAAGATGGTCATCGATCAATCCCCTAAACCAGGCAGTATGCTGCTTGAGGGTGAGAAAGTGATTTTAAGGACAGAAGGAAGCATGACAGCGCCTGATATGACAGGATGGTCTCTTCGTGACGTAATGAAGGTCGCAAGTATTGCGGGACTTGATCTAAATGCCTCTGGAACGGGGTATGTCAGCAGCCAGAACCTTAAAGCTGGAAAAGTAATAAAAGAGGGAACCTACTGCATTGTAAACCTTAAGAAACCAAGTGATATTAATATGCTGAAAACAGAAAAAAAGAAAGATGAAGTACATGACTGATTTTTACAGTCTTGTGCATGAAAGGCCCCGGCACGGAAGGTATCTTCCGTGCCGGGGCCTTTCTTTTTTGATTAAAGGTATATGCTTATCTGTTTTTTGAAGCATTGATATTTTTGTGTAATGCCTGCATCCAAACAAGCATATAGTTGTACAAGCTGATATTGGAGGTGTCTTTTTTGCGCGTTTCAAACGTAACTGTCAGAAAAAGACTGGCTATTGCATTAGTGGTGGGGCTTGCTGTTTTTTTAATCATTGATATTCGCCTGGGCATTGTCCAATTTTATCTGGGAGACAAGCTGACAAGCCTCGCAAAGGATTCGTGGAGCAGAAATATACCGTTTGAGCCCAAAAGGGGTGAAATACTGGACAGAAATGGAGTGAAACTTGCGACAAATATCTCAGCACCGACTGTCTTTGTTATTCCTAGACAAGTTGAAAATGCCGAGGATACCAGCAAGAAGCTTGCATCCATTCTTGATGCCAATACAGAGAGTGTGTATAAGTTAATTACGAAATCAGAAATGAGCGTAATTATACCTGATGGCAGGAAAATCTCCCATGAAAAAGCAAAACAAATCAAGGCTCTCGGGTTAAAGGGTGTATATATAGCCGAAGATTCAAAACGGCATTACCCTTTTGGGGAATATTTATCACATGTGCTTGGGTTCGCAGGATCGGATAATCAAGGGTTAATGGGTATCGAGCTCTCCTATGATAAAGAGCTTAGCGGCAAAAAGGGGTATGTGAAGTTCTACTCGGATGCTAAAGGGAAAAGAATGAAAAACATGGCGGATGATTATAAAGCGCCCGAGGATGGAGATAATCTAAAACTGACAATTGACAGCAAAATCCAAACCATTATGGAAAGGGAACTGGATAATGCCCAAGCGACTTATGACCCAGATGGCATAGTGGGTATAGCGATGAATCCGAATACGGGGGAAATATTAGCTATGTCAAGCAGGCCAACCTTTGACCCTGATAATTTCCAAAAGGTCAAACCAGAGGTTTATAATCGGAACCTGCCTGTTTGGAGTGCGTATGAGCCAGGTTCTACATTTAAAATTATTACCCTTGCTGCCGCAATAGAAGAGAAAAAAGTAAACCTGACAAATGAGCATTTTTATGATTCCGGTCATGTGGAAGTCGGGGGGGCCAATCTGCATTGCTGGAAAAGGGGAGGGCATGGAGACCAGACTTTTCTGGAAGTTGTAGAAAATTCCTGCAACCCGGGATTCGTTGAGATGGGGAATCGTTTGGGCAAAGATAAATTGTTCGAGTATATCCATAATTTTGGTTTTGGAGAGAAAACCGGAATAAATCTTCAAGGGGAATCCAAGGGGATTATGTTCAATATGGATAGAGTGGGGCCAGTGGAACAGGCTACGACGGCATTTGGACAAGGAGTTTCTGTAACACCCATACAGCAGGTAGCAGCTGTGTCTGCAGCAGTCAATGGCGGTACCTTGTATACGCCATACATTGCCAAGGAACTGATTGATCCCAAAACTGGCAAGGTCTTGATGGAAAAAAAGCCGCAGGCAAAAAGGAAGGTCATTTCCGCTAAAACGTCCGCTGAAATCCGTAATGCGCTGGAATCTGTAGTCGCAAAGGGAAGCGGAAAAAAAGCTTTTGTGGAGTCTTATAGGGTTGGCGGTAAAACTGGAACTGCGCAAAAGGCGCAAAACGGAAAGTACCTGGAAAATAACTACATCGTGTCATTCATGGGTTTTGCTCCAGCAGATAAGCCTGAAATTGTCGTGTACCTTGCTATTGACAATCCAAAAGCCGCGGTAAAATTCGGCGGAGTGATTGCAGCTCCGATCGTAGGGAACATCATGGATGATTCACTGAGGGCGTTAGGGGTGAAACCCAGGAAACAGCAGATTGAAAAAGAAACAACCTGGCTTGATCCTGTGATGATTAAAGTGCCTAATATCGTGGGAATGAGCAAAAAGGATCTGCAGACACAGGATGTGAACCTTCAGCTCGATATTGCAGGAACTGGGGATAAAGTCATAAAACAGGCTCCAGATGCCGGTGTAAAGGTGAAAGAAGGATCAACTATACGAATATATCTTGGCGAAAGCGGAGAATAAGTATAAAATAATACAAGGATGATTTGAAGCGGCTGTAGCTAATCAGCCGCTTTGTTTACGGAGGAGATGGAGCAGAGGCATAATATTGGTTACAGATAGTCCTCGACACGCACTGCTCTCCTCCTTTATAATTAATAGCTCTAAACAGGTTGAAAGGGATGGAAAAATGAAGCTTCACAAGTTACTTTCTTATTTACACTCTTTATCAGTATTCGAAGGTGATAATCCAACTATCACTTCAATAGAAAACGACCACCGGAAAGTCAGGACAGGAAGCTTGTTTGTTTGTATCAAAGGATACACCGTAGACGGCCATGATTATGCACAATCTGCCGTTGAAAATGGAGCAGCCGCCATTTTGTCTGAAAAACCTCTTCCTTTAGATGTGCCGGTCATTGCAGTACGGGATACACAAAGAGCTATGTCTGTTTTGGCAGATGCTTTTTATGAGCATCCGACCCAAAAAATCCGTTTGATTGGCATTACAGGCACAAATGGCAAAACAACAACCTCTCACTTGCTGGAAAAGATCTTTCACGATGATAAGCAAAAAACTGGATTGATTGGAACAATGTATACAAAAGTCGGGAGCAAGGTATACAATACAAAAAATACTACACCTGACAGCGTCACCCTGCAGCAGACTTTTCATGAAATGGCAGAGTCATCTGTAGATACAGCAATCATGGAAGTATCTTCACATGCCCTTGAACTGGGACGGGTCCATGGCTGTGATTTTGATATTGCTGTTTTTACGAATCTTACACAAGATCACCTGGATTTTCATGGAACGATGGAGAACTACAAACATGCCAAGTCTCTTTTCTTCTCACAGCTTGGAAATGCTTATTTGGAAAACAGGCCAAAGTTTGCGGTTATCAATGCTGATGATGATGCAGCTCTTGATTTCATCAAAGCCACTCCTGCACATGTGATTACATATGGGATCGATCAGAAAGCGGATATTATGGCAAAGAATATCAGCATCACTTCCAAAGGGACTTCGTTTACCCTGGAGGCACCTGGTATTTCTAGAGAAGTCCATCTCCAGCTTGTCGGTAAATTCAGTGTTTATAATGTGCTTGCAGCTGCAGGTGCAGCTTTATACGCCGGAATATCCCCAGGTAGCATCATTTCATCAATAGAAGAAATCAAAGGGGTTTCCGGCCGATTTGAACTTGTGCAGGCTGGACAGGAATATTTGGTAATTGTGGATTATGCACACACCCCGGACAGCCTTGAAAATGTTTTGAAAACCATTTTGGAGTTTGCAAAAAAGAAAGTGTATGTGATTGTAGGGTGCGGAGGGGACCGCGACAAAACGAAAAGGCCAATCATGGCGCAAATTGCCTGCAGGCTGGCCACAGACCCTATCTTCACTTCAGATAATCCGAGAAGCGAGGATCCGCTGCAAATTCTGAGAGACATGGAAGCAGGGGTAAAGGGAGAAAAGTACACAATTATTGCGGATCGCCAAAGCGCTATAGATTTTGCGGTTTCGAAGGCAGCAGAAGGCGATGTAATCCTTATTGCAGGAAAAGGCCATGAAACTTATCAGCTGATCGGCAATCAAGTACTGGACTTTGATGATCGCGAAGCGGCAAAAAAGGCAATACTGAAAGCGAATTGATGTTTCAGTTTATTGACAGTTAATATTTAAAAATGCTTTCTGTTCAAATCTAAGGAAAATTGCATTCTGAAAAAAACTCCGGTAACATATCCTGGAAAAGATGAAGAGATCGGCACGATACAAAATCAGTACTTTAATGAGTTAGGAATGAGGTAGTAAGGCATGCAGGAACAAGTGATTTTTTATACAATATTAGCAGGTTTTATAATAACGGTAATTCTATCTCCTGTGTTTATACCGTTTCTGAGAAGACTTAAATTTGGACAAAGCATCCGTGAGGAAGGGCCTAAGTCACATCAGAAAAAATCTGGAACACCGACTATGGGCGGCCTGGTGATATTGCTGTCTGTCACGATAGCAACATTGGCCATCACGCTTAAATTTTTTAAGCCATCTGTTGAAATGTACCTTTTATTGATGGTGATGCTTGGTTTTGGCCTGCTTGGCTTTCTGGATGACTTCATCAAGGTAGTCATGAAAAGAAATCTTGGATTAACATCAAAACAAAAATTGGCTGGACAGATTATCATATCTGTTATTTTTTATTTCGTATACAAGAATACAAGCCATTTTATTCCGGAGATAGCCATCCCTGGAACAGATCTTTCCATACATGTAGGCTGGTTTTATTTATTTATCATCATTTTCTGGCTTGTAGGATTTTCTAATGCAGTTAACCTGACAGATGGCCTTGATGGCCTTGTTTCAGGAACCTCTGCAATAGCTTTTGGGGCATTTGCAGTGCTTGCCTGGAATCAGTCTCAATATGATATAGCAGTCTTTTCGCTTGCTGTAGTGGGCGCTGTGCTGGGTTTTCTGGTATTTAACGCACACCCTGCAAAAGTATTCATGGGCGACACTGGATCTCTTGCATTGGGAGGGGCTATTGCAGCAATCGCCATTCTTACAAGGATGGAGCTCCTGCTAATTATCATCGGCCTGGTATTCGTAATTGAAACACTCTCAGTTATTCTTCAGGTGGCATCTTTTAAAACAACAGGAAAGCGTATTTTTAAAATGAGTCCCTTGCATCATCATTATGAACTTGTTGGCTGGTCGGAATGGAGAGTCGTAGTAACATTCTGGTCTGTAGGCCTGCTTTGTGCAATACTCGGAATCTACTTGAAGGTGTGGTTGTAATTGAAAGAGACAGCTAAATATTCTCAGAAAAAAATATTAGTCCTGGGGCTGGCAAAGAGCGGGGTTACCGCTGCCTCCCTCCTGCATAAGCTCGGCGCATTTGTAACGGTAAATGATATGAAGCCATTATCTGAAAATCCTGAGGCACAGGGTCTGCTTGAGCAGGGAATTAAGGTAATTTGCGGAAGCCATCCTATAGAACTTTTGGATGAAGGTTTTGAAATGATCGTGAAAAATCCCGGAATCCCTTACCGAAACCCCCTGATCCAGGGAGCTATCCAACGAGGGATCCCTGTCATTACCGAAGTTGAATTGGCTTACCAAATAAGCGATGCTCCCTTTGTGGGTATTACGGGAACAAATGGCAAAACTACCACAACGACCTTGATTTTTGAAATGCTAAGGGAAGGCAATAAACTTCCTCTAATTGCAGGGAACATCGGAACAGTGGCTTCCGGGGTCGCGGAAAAGGCGATGAAAAACAACACGATTGTCATCGAACTTTCATCTTTCCAGTTAATGGGCATATTGGAATTTAAACCTCATATTGCCATCATGACAAATCTATATGATGCTCATCTGGATTATCATACTTCAAGGAGCGAGTACGCGCAGGCGAAAGAAAATATTACTAGAAATCAGACAAGTGAAGATTATTTCATTTACAATGCCGACCAGGAAGAGGTTGCTGCTATGGCTGCAAGGTCTAATGCAGAGCTTGTGCCGTTTTCTGCGGTAAATAAGCACGAGAATGGGGCATATATTGAGGATGAATATATGTATTTCAGAGGAGAAAAAATTATTGCTCTCTCCCAAATCGCATTGCCCGGAAAGCATAACCTTGAAAACATCCTCGCTGCCGTCTCTGCTGTTAAGCTAAGTGGAGCTTCCAATGAGGCAATTGCAGGCGTACTCAGCACATTCCATGGTGTGAGGCACCGTCTTCAGTATGTGGAAACCATCCAGAAAAGAAAGTTTTACAATGATTCAAAGGCAACAAATATCCTGGCGGCATCAAAGGCACTGGGTTCTTTCAAGGATCCTGTGGTATTGCTTGCTGGGGGACTGGACCGGGGCAATGAGTTTGATGAATTAATACCCGCTCTTAAACATGTCAAGGCGCTGGTTACTTTTGGAGAGACGGCCGTGAAAATTGAGCGTGCTGCTAAAGAAGCAGGAATATCTATTATAAAACGTGTCGATAATGTAGAAAAGGCAGTGCCGGCCGCTTTCGATTTATCAGACGAAGGCGATATCATTCTTCTCTCCCCGGCTTGTGCAAGCTGGGATCAATATAAAACTTTTGAACAAAGAGGAGACATGTTTATGGAGGCCGTGCATAAGCTTAACTAAGAGCTTTTTCATACAAGCATTACCTGAGCTTAGCATAAGGAAGAATCCTTCCATTCGGCATCCTAGAGGAAAAAGCGATAATTTTATGTATCGCTTTTTTTTTGGCTTATCAGACTGCAGTCCTGATATTCGGTTTTCTCTTATGAAACCGCCAAAAGCTCATGATTTCAGCTCTAATATCTTCCTAGAGGTGTTAACTTGTGCCCATAAAAAAATCCAATCCAGATCTGATTTTGATCATTGTTACATTAAGTCTTTTGGCAATAGGGCTAATCATGGTTTACAGTGCCTCTGCAATATGGGCAGCTTATAAATTTGATGACTCCTTTTATTTTGCCAAAAGGCAAATGCTTTTTGCTTTTGTTGGCGTCATTGCCATGTTTTTTATTATGAATGTGGATTATTGGACATGGAGGACCTGGTCTAAAGCATTAATTATTATTTGTTTTGTATTGCTTTTGGTGGTGCTGATACCAGGCATAGGGGTCGCTAGGAACGGATCACGGAGCTGGATAGGGGTCGGGGCATTTTCCATCCAGCCTTCAGAATTCATGAAGCTTGCAATGATAGCCTTTTTGGCAAAGTTTCTTTCTGAAAGACAAAAGCTGATTACATCATTCAGAAAAGGCCTGCTTCCCGCATTAGCCCTTGTATTTACTGCTTTTGGGCTGATTATGCTGCAGCCTGATCTTGGGACAGGTACAGTGATGGTTGGAACATGCATCGTCATGATTTTTATTTCTGGTGCGAGAGTAAGCCACTTTGGTGTTTTGGGTCTGCTGGGCCTTACTGGCTTTGTGGGACTGGTTTTGTCAGCGCCTTACCGGATGAAACGTATTACTTCCTTCCTGGATCCGTGGCAGGATTCCCTTGGCAGCGGGTTCCAAATTATCCAATCGCTCTATGCCATCGGTCCTGGCGGTCTGTTCGGACTCGGGCTCGGCCAGAGCAGGCAAAAATTCTTCTATCTTCCTGAACCGCAGACAGATTTTATCTTTGCCATACTCTCAGAAGAATTGGGGTTCATCGGAGGCTCCCTGGTTATCCTGCTGTTTGCACTTCTGCTCTGGAGAGGCATAAGAATTGCGCTGGGGGCACCCGATCTATATGGAAGCCTGGTTGCTGTAGGGATTATTGCCATGGTTGCCATCCAGGTAATGATAAATATCGGTGTTGTAACAGGGCTGATGCCCGTAACAGGCATCACACTTCCGTTTTTAAGCTATGGAGGTTCATCATTGACTTTAATGCTGATGGCCATCGGCGTTTTACTTAATATAAGCCGATATTCCCGATATTGACACACTTAGAAGTTCCGTTATATGAGCGGAGCTTTTTTTTCATCTTTTATGAGAATTAGGTCGGATTTGTATAAAAAATAACCATTTTTACCATGTAAGTTTAAAACGGATTTTATAAGTATTTATTGGCATTAGAGCATTGTTTAGACTATAGTATAAGAGGGTAAAGCCTTCAGTGCATATCTTTATTCAAGGCTGCCTGCTTTATAAAAATGGTCTGGCGTTGCATTAAAGCACTGGCAGGAGGATGCTGGATATTTTACCTTTTGACTGATTTTAATACATGGGCTGAAGAAAGACTGCGGGCGGTCCTATCCTTTATATACATATAATTAACACTGACAACTGCATTAATGATATGTTAAAATGTCCGCTCATAAAAATCCAGGAGTCGCAGAGGAAAATCCCGCTGGCCTTTGAACAATGGCCGGATCAGCGGGCAGCTTTAATTGCAGGGTGCAAAAATGAAACCGGCAGTGAAAAGGAGCATGCTTCCGCAAAGCAGGGTCTAAAAGGAAAAGATGAACCCATGGAAGCAATGTGGAATACGATAAAATTATTTGAGACAATTGCAGGAGGATTACAATGAGAGAAGCAGCTGAACAGCTAAAGGAAATGCAGGTTGGAAAGGTACTTGAAAACGAACCGCTTTCTAACCATACAACAATGAAAATTGGCGGCCCTGCGGATTTATTTATCGAGCCGTCATCCGTTGAAAGTCTTGAAAATGCCATGAAGGTCATTAAGGAACATCATATGAAATGGCGTGCAATCGGAAGGGGCTCTAATCTGCTTGTCTCTGACGAAGGAATAGAAGGAGCAGTTATCAAGCTTGGAAAAGGCCTGGATTCTCTAGAGATAAACGGGACCGAAATTACCGTGGGCGCTGGATTTTCGCTTGTCAGCCTTTCTGTACAGATCAGCAAAAAAGGATTGGCTGGCCTTGAATTTGCGAGCGGTATTCCCGGTTCAGTCGGCGGGGCCGTTTATATGAATGCAGGAGCCCATGGCTCGGATATTTCCAATATCCTGAAAAAGGCATACGTTTTATTTGAAGATGGCACTTTTTCCTGGCTTAATCGCGAGGAAATGGAGTTTTCCTACCGCACATCGGTTCTTCAGAAAAAAAGACCAGGCATTGTCATCCAAGCTGTCTTTGAATTAACTGAAGGAAATAAAGAAGTAATCACCGAAAGGATGCAGCAGAATAAAAATTACCGCAAAGATACCCAGCCATATAATCTTCCCTGCGCAGGAAGCATTTTCAGAAATCCGCTTCCCCATCATGCAGGCCGCTTGGTCCAGGAGGCCGGACTAAAAGGGCATTCTATCGGAGGTGCGCAAATATCGGAAATGCATGGAAATTTCATCGTAAATGCTGGCAATGGCCGTGCTGAAGATGTGCTGGCTCTTATTCAGCACGTAAAGGATACAGTGCTTGAGAAATACGGAGTGGAAATGGAAACAGAAGTTGAAATTATCGGCCGGAAATAGAAAAATCCATATTTTCACTTTTTAACATATGTTATAATTTACCTGGAAAACCCTGGTTTTCAGGCATTTTCTGTTCGGATTTCTTAACAAGACAAGCCGGTTGATAAAAAGAGTCTATTGGTTTCAGGAAGAGGTGAGAGGGATGGAGAACGGGAAAATTATTTCCATTGAAGACCGCATCCCCAAGCTTAAACAACTGAGAAAAAGAAAAGCAAATAGAAGGCTGATTTTGCTGCTTGCTGCTTTTTTCATTCTCGTCGCCTGCATATTATATTTTCTTTCTCCTTTAAGCCATATTCGAACCATTAAAGTTGATGGCAATCGCTATATTGCTTCAGAGAAGATCATAAAGTCAAGCAAGCTGTCAAATGATACAAGCATATGGAATATAGATAAAAAAAGTACCATTGCCCTAATAAAGAAGTATCCGGAAATAGATACAGTGAAGATTTCTTCCCTTTTCCCGAACACCGTGAAAATCAATGTTACCGAATATGAACGCATTGCATACATTTCGAAGGATCATTTATTTTATCCTGTCATGGAGAACGGCAAGATCCTGACACCGTTAAAAAAGAAGGAGATCCCTGTATATGCGCCTGTTCTTATAGATTTTTCTGAGGGGAAAGCTTTGAATAAACTGCTGTCGGAGCTCGAAAAGCTTCCGCAGGAAATCAGGAATTCCATATCGGAAATCCATGATGACCCGACGAAAACTGATGAATACCATATTACAATGTTTATGAATGACGGTTTTGAAGTTAGTGCGACAAGCCCAACGCTTTCAGATAAAATGGTACATTATCCCGCAATTGTCAGCCAGTTGAATAAAAACGTCAAGGGAGTTATTGACCTTGAAGTTGGTTCTTTCTTCAAGGCCTATAAAACTCCAGGACAGACTGATGGAAGCGAGAATGATAGCAGCGGAAACTAGGGTTATATAGCTTAGTCACTATGATTAAAACTTGGCTATACTACTTGGGGGAAGCTGCCCTTTGCTCATGAAGCGGAAGACCCTTTGCTCATGGCGGAACAGCGTCTGCAGGCGGAACCTTCGGAAGCCTGGGAGCGGGGAGGCTCTGCGAAAGGCCCTTCCACCTGATGAAATCAGCAGGAAAGTTTTGCAAAGCATATTTCTTTATCCTGGAAAGGGCAAGTTTAGCTTTTCTAGGCTTACTTCTTGGTGTAGACTTGTATGTAGCCTCCCGCATAGCACGGAGGGAGATGGAATCCTTAGTTCCCATATTAGAATTCTATTGCTGTTTCATAAAACTATTATAAAAATCATAAAAAGTTGAAATTTTAAAAGGGAATAGACACTGAGTGACGAATAATAAAGTAATGTATAACAATTGAAAAGGCAGGAATAGCTTGCCCTTAACAAGAGAAAAAAGGCTTGAAAAGCCAAAAGGCAAGAACAGTCAGCTCCTTTTTTTATATTTTTGGTAGTAATTTGCAGACAAGTATACTATCCTTTACTCTATAAGTATTTTAATATAAAAAAGAACCGGTATATAATCAGCTGAAAACGTTCAATAATGAAGGAGGTGCCATGGAATGAGCAGCAGTGAAATTTATGTAAGTCTTGACATCGGTACATCCAGTGTAAAAGTTATCATTGGGGAAATGGTCAATGACTCGTTAAACATAATTGGAGTAGGCAATGTTAAATCTGATGGTTTAAAAAAGGGTTCAATCGTTGATATAGATGAAACGGTGCAATCCATTCAGCGTGCAGTGGAACAGGCCGAAAGAATGATAGGAATGGAAATTAAAAACGTAGTTGTCGGAATAAGCGGAAACCATGTATTGCTTGAGCCTTGCCATGGGGTAGTGGCTGTATCAAGCGAAAATAAAGAAATAACAGAACATGATGTTCAGCGTGTTAGAGAAGCGGCAGAACTGGTGACCATCCCTTCCGATAGGGAAATCATAGATGTATTGCCTATTCATTACAAAGTTGATGAACTGGATGAAATCAGTGATCCAAGAGGCATGATCGGCGTGCGCCTGGAAATGCGGGGAATATTGATTACCGGATTGCGGACTATACTACATAATTCGTTAAGATGTGTTGAGAAAGCTGGATTGGAAATTACAGACATAGCACTTCAGCCGCTTGCAGCAGGTTCACTTGTCCTTTCAAAGGACGAAAAGGAATTGGGTGTAGCGCTAGTGGATATTGGCGGAGGTTCTACTACTCTGTCTATCTTTGAACAGGGTTACCTTAGATATGCCTCTGTCATCCCGATAGGCGGAGAAACCATCACCAAGGATCTTTCCATCGTACTCCGCACGACTACTGAAGATGCAGAGAAAATCAAAATTAAACATGGACATGCATTTTATGATGATGCCGCAGAGGATGAAGTGTTCAATATTCCAATTATCGGAAGTGACCAGCAGCAGCCTTGCAACCAGCTTATGATTTCTGAAATCATTGAAGCGAGGATGACTGAAATATTTGATCTTATCCAAGAGGACCTAAGCCGGCTTGGCTATCAGGATGTTCCCGGAGGTTTTGTGCTGACAGGCGGTGTGGTGAAAATGCCTGGGGTCCTGGAGCTTGCACAGTATGTTTTCCAAAACCGGGTACGGACTGCTGAGCCAAACTATATCGGGGTCCGGGAGCCGCAGTATACAACAGCAGTCGGTCTGATCAAATTCGCATGCAAAAAAGCAAGAATGCAAAAAAACACCTCAAAAACTCCTGTTGCAGCGGGAGGGGCCGTTTATGAAAAAAATGAAGCCCGTCCCCAGAAGCAGCAGCCGCAGCCACCAAAGGAGCGGACTGAAAAGAAACAGGCAGAAAAAGGTGAATCTAAGTTCAAAAAAATACTAGGTTACTTTTTTGAATAATATCGAATAAATACGGATATACGGGATTTCGTCAAAATAGGAGGATTGTCATGCTAGAGTTTGATTCTAATTTAGAGCAATTAGCTACAATAAAAGTCATTGGGGTAGGCGGCGGAGGAAATAACGCAGTTAACCGGATGATCGAGCACGGCGTACAGGGAGTAGAATTCATTTCAGTCAATACGGATGCCCAGGCTCTCAATCTATCAAAAGCAGAAATTAAAATGCAAATCGGCGGAAAGCTGACCAGGGGCCTCGGTGCAGGCGCAAATCCTGAAGTAGGGAAAAAGGCGGCTGAAGAAAGCAAGGAACAAATTGAAGAAGCTCTCCGCGGAGCAGATATGGTCTTTGTAACTGCAGGAATGGGCGGAGGAACTGGAACAGGAGCTGCTCCAGTCATTGCGCAAATCGCTAAAGATCTGGGAGCATTGACTGTTGGCGTTGTAACACGTCCTTTTACATTTGAAGGACGCAAACGCTCCACACAGGCACAAGGCGGAATTTCTTCCATGAAGGAATCAGTAGATACACTGATTGTCATTCCGAATGACCGGCTTCTTGAGATTGTTGATAAAAGCACTCCAATGCTCGAAGCATTCCGTGAGGCGGATAATGTTCTCCGCCAAGGTGTTCAGGGCATCTCTGACCTGATAGCTGTTCCCGGTTTAATCAACCTGGATTTTGCTGATGTAAAAACCATTATGAGCAATAAGGGATCTGCTCTGATGGGCATCGGTATCTCATCAGGAGAAAACCGCGCGGCGGAAGCAGCAAAGAAGGCAATCTCAAGCCCACTTTTGGAAACCTCTATCGATGGGGCGCAAGGCGTATTAATGAATATTACGGGCGGAACCAATCTGAGCCTGTTTGAGGTTCAGGAGGCAGCAGATATCGTTGCAACAGCTTCGGATCAGGATGTTAATATGATTTTCGGATCGGTCATTAATGAAAACCTGAAGGACGAAATCGTTGTCACTGTTATTGCCACAGGCTTTAATGAAGTGGAAGTGCAAGCAAGGCCAAATGCTATGCGCCCTTCTTTCGGGCAGCAGCAATCAAGACCTGCTGGAACCATGAAAAGAGAGCCAGAAAGAAAAGAGCAGACTGAACAGCCTGCAAGAAACAACAATCAAAATCAGGCAGAGGAAGCTTTGGACATTCCAACCTTCCTTCGAAACAGAAACAGAAGAAGATAATTTTTAAAATAAAAGCCATTCCTTGAAATTAAAGGGATGGCTTTTTTGCATGTCAGGAATTATTTTTCTTGCCGCTTATCAGTGTGATTATCATTGTTTCATAGCAATGCAGGTTCTTGCCTGTCTCTGCTGGGTAATCATGATTAATGGCCAGACATAAAATGGACGGGCTATGAATATAAGTATTTTAATAGTGTCCTTTCAACAAAAAATGAAAAAATGTGTAAAAAACTCTTATGTTTCCTGTACAAAAAGTGACACACTTCAATGGAGGAGCTGGGTTATACTTTGTTCAAATGAAACAAAAAGCAGGCAGTTAATTAAGGAGGGGGTAAATCTGGCGTTATATTTAGACGTTATCTGGCTGTTGAATTGGTTCTTTGACTGCCTTCTCTTATATTGGTCAGCCGTCCTTTTGAAAAAAAGGCCTGCCCCCTGGAGAATTGGCCTTGGGGGGCTGATTGGATCATTGATCATCATTTTGGCATTTACCCCGTTTCACCTGCTTGCGGATAAAGTTTATATGAAGCTTTTGTTTTCCGTTTTTATGGTACTTGCTGTATTTGGCTTTAACAGGTTCAATGTCTTGCTTAAAGCACTTATGACTCTTTATCTTGTAACGTTTCTTTCAGGAGGTATACTGCTTGGACTGCACTATTTCTTTCAGTCGCATATTTTATCAGTGCATCCTGAGAGATACCAGGGCATTAATAGATTTGGGGACCCTATGAGCTGGATGTTTGTGGTATTTGGCTTTCCGCTCGCATGGCAGTTTTCTAAGCGTGCCATCGGGAACATTGAGATGTCGCAGATTGCATACGAGCAAATGGCGGAAGTTTCGATTAAAATCAAGGACTTCCACTGCAGTCTAAGGGGCTTGATTGATAGCGGAAATCAATTGTATGATCCGATTTCCAGGGCGCCTGTCATGATTGTTTCCCTGACAGACTTAGAAAGCAGGCTGCCTGCAGATATGCTTGAACTGTTTCGAAATCCGCAGGGTTTTTTTGAACACCAGGCGCTAATTTCTTATTCATGGGAAGACAGGATAAAAATCATACCTGCCAAGGTGGTTGGGAAGGATCATCAGCTATTGATTGCCGTTAAACCGGATGAAATAAAAATTGTCCAAGGAGATAAAACATTTCAGTGCAAAAATGGCCTGGTGTCTTTTGCTTTTCAGGAACTTTCTTCAGACGGAAGCTACCAGTGTATTATCCACCCGAAGATGCTGACCGGCATACCTATCCAAAATGTCTCTTGACCTGCTGGCATAATAAATATTTATACTCGATTCCAGATCGAAATAGAAGGGAGAATCATTTTGAAAAAAATCATCCTTCGTATTACGTATTATTGGTATAAGCTGCTGATGAAACTTGGTCTGAAAACAGATGAAATATTTTACATAGGGGGAAGCGAGGCATTGCCTCCGCCCCTTACAAAAGAGGAAGAGGCAATTTTGATACACAAGCTGCCCAAGGGGGATGAAACAGCAAGAGCCATGCTGATTGAACGTAATCTCAGGCTCGTTGTTTATATTGCTAGGAAGTTTGAAAACACTGGAATAAATATTGAGGATCTCATCAGCATCGGAACAATTGGACTGATTAAAGCGGTTAATACATTTAACCCGGAAAAGAAAATCAAATTAGCTACATATGCCTCCCGATGCATTGAAAATGAAATTCTAATGTACCTGCGCAGAAATAATAAAATCCGTTCGGAGGTTTCATTCGATGAACCTCTTAATATTGACTGGGATGGAAATGAGCTGCTTCTTTCCGATGTACTGGGAACGGATGAGGACATTATTACGAAAGATCTCGAAGCAAACGTGGACAGAAAGCTGCTTACTAAAGCACTTACTCAGCTGTCAGACAGGGAAAAGCAAATCATGGAGCTGCGTTTTGGGCTGGCAGGAGGCGAGGAGAAAACCCAAAAGGATGTGGCAGATATGCTTGGCATCTCCCAATCCTATATCTCTAGGCTCGAGAAGCGGATTATCAAAAGGCTAAGAAAGGAATTTAATAAGATGGTATAGTGTGAAACTTCCTCAGGGAAGTTTTTTTCTTGCAGCAATAACGAAAGTCTTCGGGCAGGGGGCTGCTGCCCGTTACTGCAGGATAAAAATTTTATGTTCTCAAAGCTATAATTATCAATGGTTTGTCCAAGAGTTTACCTGAACGAAGAAATATTGTTATATCGGCATGTGCATATTTTTCCTTCCCGCGGAAATACTGATTTTTGTACAGCAGCTCCTGTGAGGAGGGAATAATTTGTCTCGTAATAAAGTGGAAATCTGCGGTGTTGATACATCTAAATTACCGGTTTTAAAAAATGATGAAATGAGAAAACTCTTTAGAGAAATGCAAGATGGCGACATCTCAGCAAGAGAAAAACTGGTAAACGGAAATCTTAGACTCGTATTAAGCGTCATTCAGCGCTTTAATAATCGGGGAGAATTTGTAGATGATCTATTTCAGGTGGGCTGTATAGGATTAATGAAATCAATTGATAACTTTGATTTAGGGCAAAATGTCAAATTCTCCACTTATGCCGTACCGATGATCATTGGAGAAATAAGAAGGTATCTTCGGGATAATAACCCTATCCGGGTGTCGCGCTCTTTGAGGGATATCGCTTATAAAGCACTTCAGGTCAAGGAAAAACTCATGAGCCAGACACTAAGAGAACCAACAGCAGAAGAAATAGCAAAAGAGCTTGACGTGTCTCATGAGGAAATCGTTTTTGCACTGGATGCCATTCAAGACCCTGTTTCCCTGTTTGAACCGATTTACAATGACGGGGGAGATCCCATTTATGTGCTCGATCAGTTAAGTGATGAGAAAAACAGGGACAGTAATTGGATTGATGAAATAGCTTTGAATGAAGGCATGAGAAGGTTAAATGAGCGCGAAAAAATGATACTGCGCAAACGATTTTTTCAGGGCAAAACACAGATGGAAGTGGCTGATGAAATCGGCATATCCCAGGCCCAGGTCTCCCGTTTGGAGAAGGCGGCTATAAAGCAAATGAATAAAAATATTCAGCAATAAACTGTTGTCGAAGCATATGGGGCATGTTCAGGATATCTTCAAACCTGTTTCCTGCCTTATCTGCTTTGCGGCAGTTTTTTTTGGCTTATATAGAAAATCAGGTTTTTAGTGTTTTAAAATTTTTTTAACCCACATTGTCAGGTCAATCCTTACATATATATTATAAAAGTATCATGGGGGAGCTGATTGCATTTGGTAAGGATTTCTGATTTTCAAATAAAGGATATTGTCAATATTTCAGACGGCAAGAAGCTGGGCAATATGTCTGACCTTGAAATTAATGTCGACACAGGGGCGATAGAGGCTATTATTGTGTCCAATGCCGGAAAATTAATGGGTCTTTTCGGGAAAGAGCAGGACTTAATTATTCCTTGGAGGAAGATTAAGAAAATCGGCGCAGATGTCATTCTTGTCGATTATCATAATACATTCAAAGAAAGCATCCATTCTTAGCGGAAATTTGTCTTTTTATAGGGTGCTGCCACCCATCATATGTTACACTATAGAAAAAATAAAGAGGTAGAATAGGATGCATGAACCCTTTCAATTAAAAAATCAGCAAAGCTTTACAATAGAATCATGGAATAGCCAGCATCCGGGTTTAATTGCTGGCTTTACGACAAAAAACGGCGGTGCAGGCAAAGGCCATTTCCAAAGTCTGAATATGGGGTTTCATGTTGGAGAGGATGCGGAGGACACAGCCGCCAACCGGCGCATCCTGGCCCGGCAGATCGATTTTCCTTTATCCCGCTGGATTGGTGCAGAGCAGACACATGAAACAGATTTGATAAAGGCCAAGCAAGAGGATGCAGGCAAGGGAGCTGCTGAATATGAATCAAGCTTTAAAAGGACAGACGGTTTTTTTACGCGGGACAAAAATATCCTTTTGACCCTTTGCTTTGCGGACTGTGTGCCCCTTTACTTCATTGCGCCTAAACATGGAATGATCGGGGCTGCACATGCAGGCTGGAAGGGCACAGTCGGCGGGATTGCAAAGAACATGGCAGAGGCCTGGATGGAAGAAGGCATTTCTCCTGAAGATATATTTGCTGCAATCGGGCCGTCCATATGTAAGGACTGCTACAAGGTAGATAGCAGAGTTCTGGATAAAGTGCAGAAATTGCTAGAAGAAAATGACGAAAAGCCATATAATTTAATCAGTGAAGGCCAATACAAGCTTGATTTGAAGGAACTTAATAAAATCATCTTGATGAAGGCCGGTGTACCGGGAAGCCAAATAGAAGTATCTTCATACTGTACCAGCTGTGACAGCGACCTGTTTTTCTCCCATCGACGGGATAATGGGAAAACGGGGCGATTGATGAGTTTTATCGGCTGGAAGGAGGATTAGTCAAACATTGAAAGTGAAGGATAAGCTTGCATATATTGAAAAAAAGATATTGGGTGCCTGTGAACGGAGCGGACGCAGCAGAAGGGATATCCAGATTATAGCCGTCACCAAATATGTCTCCATCCCTCGGGCTGAGGAAGCATTCGAGGCAGGAATCCTGCATTTAGGTGAAAACAGGGACGAAGAGTTATTGAACAAGTACAGCGTATTAAAGGACAAGCCAGTATGGCACTATATTGGTTCTCTTCAAACCAGAAAAGTTAAAAGCATTATAGATATAGCAGATTATATTCATTCACTTGACAGGACATCACTTGCTGCCGAGATACAAAAGAGATCATCAAAGCCCATCAGGTGCCTGGTCCAAGTCAATGTTTCCGGTGAAGAATCCAAACACGGCTTGAAGCCGGAAGAAGTGATGCCGTTTATAAAGGAGCTTCAAATTCATGACCGAATCATTGTTGCAGGCCTGATGACAATGGCACCTCTGACAGATGATGATGTCTTTATAAGAAGCTGCTTCAGGAAACTGAAGGATCTGCAGGCTGAAATCATTTCAGAGAAGCTTGCACATGCACCTTGTCTGGAACTGTCCATGGGAATGTCGAATGACTTTGAAATAGCCATTGAAGAGGGAGCTACGATGATTCGTATAGGAACCGCTTTAGTTGGCGAAGATTCTTAAGGAGGTCAGCAAATTATGTCAATGATGTCGAAATTCAAATCTTTTTTCGCTTTGGAAGACGAATATGAGTATAGAGAAGAAGTGGTTGAAGAAGAAATGGAGGAACCGAGAATACAAAAATCATCCAAACAGCCGAATCAAAACCATTCTTCAGGCCAGAATGTAGTGAGCCTCCAAAGTATCCAGAAATCATCAAAGGTCGTTTTATTAGAGCCGAGGGCCTATGCGGAAGCACAGGAAGTGGCTGACCATTTAAAAAACAGGCGTGCTGTCGTGGTAAACCTGCAGAGGATCCAGCATGATCAGGCAAAACGGATTGTCGACTTTTTAAGCGGCACGGTTTATGCCATCAGCGGCGATATACAGAAAATAGGAACAGATATATTTCTTTGTACCCCTGATAATGTCGATGTATCGGGAAATATTACGGGATTTGCATTAGAAGAGGAGTATGAAGAAGCGAGGTGGTAAATCATAATGGGATTATTGCTGCGAATTATTTACTATGCATTTGAGTTCTATTCCATGGCACTTGTCATCTTCATTTTGATGTCATGGTTCCCAAGGGCCTATGAAACTTGGGTAGGACGATTTTTATCGAAAATATGTGAGCCCTACCTGGAGCCGTTCAAAAGATTCATTCCTCCAATCGGCATGATTGATATTTCACCGATTGTAGCCTTGCTCGTCCTCCAATTTGCCAGAGGCGGACTTCTGCAGCTGTTTAATTGGGTTCTGTAAGCAGAAAATAGATGTTATTCACAATGGGGGAAAGGTTCTTCGATGAGTATTTATCAGCATTTCAGGCCGGAGGAAAAGGACTTTATCGATACAGCGCTTGGATGGGCTGAGTATGTTAAATCTGCTTATTCTCCAAAGCTGACGGATTTCCTTGATCCAAGACAGCAGCATATCCTTGCTTCACTTTTAGGCAAGGATGATGAGGCACGCCTGCAGTTTTTTGGAGGCAATATAAATGCAGAGAGAAAAAGAGCGCTGATATATCCCGAATACCTGATTCCAAGTGAAGATGACTTTCAGGTATCCTTGTATGCCGTTCATTATCCTGCGAAATTCGTTACCCTGGAACACAGGCAAATTTTGGGTACACTGATGTCCATTGGCTTAAAAAGAGAAAAATTTGGAGATATCCTCATTATGGGAGAAACTGTGCAATTTCTTGCTGCACAGGAAATCAATCACTATCTGGAAATGAACCTTGAAAGAATTGGAAAATCATCGGTCTCCATTCAAAAAATATCTATGGACCAAATATTGGACTTGCAGGAAAACTGGCAGGAGCAAATGGTGACAGTCAGTTCAATGCGGCTCGATGCCGTTCTGTCTTCTGTTATAAATCTCTCAAGACAAAAGGCACAGGTTCTTATTTCTTCAGGAAAAGTGAAAGTCAATTTTAAAGAAACCGAAAATACATCGGTCCTTTGTGAGGAGGGAGATACCCTTTCAGCAAGGGGATTCGGCCGTGTAAGGATATTGTCGGTTGAAGGAAAAACTAAAAAAGATAAATGGCGAATCCTGGTGGGCCGCCAAAAATAAATGACACATAAGAAGGATTTACAAAGCTTTTGTCGAAACGTAGAATAGTAGATGAATGAAGTTATCCTTATAAATCGCTTCTGTCTAAGGAAGAGAAATTGTTTTGGAGGTGCCCTATGCCCTTAACCCCGATAGATATACATAATAAGGAATTCAATAAAGGATTCCGCGGGTATGATGAAGATGAAGTTAATGAATTTCTAGATCAGATTATAAAAGATTACGAGATTATCCTGAGGGAGAAAAGAGAACTCGAGGATAAACTTAACGAAGTCCATGACCGCCTAGGCCACTTTACAAGTATTGAAGGGACTTTGAATAAATCAATCATCGTAGCGCAGGAAGCAGCGGAAGAGCTGAAAAGGAACGCGCAGAAAGAAGCTAAGCTCATCATAAAAGAAGCAGAAAAAAATGCGGACAGGATTGTAAATGATTCCCTGACCAAAGCAAGGAAAATTGCAATGGATATAGAGGAACTGAAAAAACAGTCTAAAGTATTCCGTACAAGATTCAAAATGCTTGTTGCTGCACAGCTTGATTTGCTGGATAATGATGATTGGGATCACCTGATGGAATACCAGACAGATGCTGCAGAGTTAACCAAAGAAGAGGAAATGTAGAGGAAAACTTGACTGAATGCCATGTTTTCGCATATAATTTTTTACAACACAATTAAGAAACGACACGTTGAAAGGGACAGTAGATTTCTCTGAATTCTATAACCAGCGAAACAGGGATAGTGAAAGCCTGACATATAGAAGAGAATTCGAAGATCACCCTGGAGTTCCAAGTCGAACCTGCCTTAAGGCATAAGTAAACAAGGCGTCACATTCACGTTACGAATGCTAGAGAGGATGTATGGCCAGGAAGCAATTAGCCTGCTTATATCTAACCAGGGTGGTACCGCGGGAAGTAAGCTTTCTCGTCCCTATTTTCATAGGGATGAGAGGGCTTTTTTTGCGTGCTGCGCTAATTTTCGTATGTGTTTCACAGAGTTTATAATCAGGATGGAGGAATAATTATGGAATTCAAAAATACATTATTGATGCCTAAAACAGAATTTCCGATGCGCGGCAATCTGCCGAAAAGAGAACCAGAAATGCAAGAATCATGGAAAGAAATGGATATATACGGTAAGGTTCAGGAAAAAACAAAAGACCGTCCGATGTTTATCCTTCATGACGGCCCTCCATATGCAAACGGTGATATCCACATGGGCCATGCACTGAACAAGGTGCTTAAAGATTTCATCGTCCGCTTTAAGTCCATGAGCGGTTATAATGCCCCGTATGTTCCCGGATGGGATACACACGGTCTGCCAATTGAAACAGCGCTGACTAAAAAAGGTGTTAAACGAAAAGAAATGACAGTGGCTGAGTTCCGCAGATTATGTGAAGAGTATGCATACCAGCAAATCGACAATCAGCGGGAGCAATTCAAGCGCCTTGGAGTGCGGGGCGACTGGAACAATCCTTATGTCACTTTGAAGCCTGAATATGAGGCACAGCAAATCAAGGTCTTCGGTGAAATGGCGAATAAGGGGTATATATATAAAGGCCGCAAGCCAGTTTATTGGTCTCCTTCAAGTGAATCTGCACTTGCAGAAGCTGAAATCGAATATCAGGATAAGAAATCTGCTTCGATATATGTAGCTTTCGAGGTTACTGACGGCAAAGGAGCGGTTGACGAAGGAACAAAAATTGTTATTTGGACTACTACTCCTTGGACCATCCCTGCCAATCTTGGCATTTCGGTACACCCTGAATTGAATTACGTTGTGGTTCAGGTGGGAGAAGAAAAATTCCTTGTTGCAGAGGCTTTGCTGGAAAATGTTTCACAGACGATTCCATGGGAGAATCCTCAAATCATCAAGACTGTAAAAGGAAAAGACCTTGAAAGAGTGATTGCTAAGCATCCTCTATACGGACGTGAATCGCTTGTCATGCTGGGTGAACACGTAACGACAGATGCAGGAACAGGTTGTGTGCATACTGCACCTGGACATGGTGAAGATGACTTTATAGTAGGTCAGAGATATGGTCTGGATGTACTTTGTCCGGTTGATGAAAAAGGATACATGACAGAAGAAGCAGGTGAATTTGCAGGTTTATTCTATGATGCAGCCAACAAGCCGATTACTGAAAAGCTCGAAGAAACGGGTGCGTTATTGAAGCTTGAGTTTATTACACACTCTTATCCGCATGATTGGCGTACAAAAAAGCCGACAATCTTCCGGGCAACAGCGCAATGGTTTGCTTCCATTAAAGATTTCCGGGACGAACTTCTCCAGGCTGTTAAAGATACTAAATGGGTACCTGCATGGGGGGAAACCCGCCTTTATAATATGGTCCGTGACCGGGGAGACTGGTGTATTTCTCGTCAGCGCGCATGGGGAGTGCCGATTCCAGTATTTTATGCGGAAAATGGCGACCCTATCATTACTGAAGAAACAATTGATCATATCTCAAGCTTGTTCAGAGAGCATGGCTCCAATGTCTGGTTTGAGCGTGATGCGAAAGATTTGCTTCCTGAAGGATTCACTCACAGCGGCAGCCCTAATGGAGAATTCACTAAAGAAACCGATATTATGGATGTCTGGTTTGATTCGGGATCTTCACATCAAGCTGTTCTTGAAGAAAGAAGCGATCTAAAGCGTCCAGCTGACCTCTACCTGGAAGGCTCTGACCAATACAGAGGCTGGTTTAACTCATCCCTTTCCACTTCTGTTGCTGTTACCGGTAAAGCTCCATACAAAGGTGTTTTAAGCCACGGTTTTGCACTTGACGGAGAGGGAAGGAAGATGAGCAAATCAATCGGCAATGTAGTGGTTCCCGAGAAGGTAATGAACCAGCTTGGTGCTGATATCCTTCGCTTATGGGTTGCTTCTGTTGATTACCAGGCAGATGTCCGTGTTTCTGATCCAATTTTAAAGCAAGTAGCTGAGGTATACCGCAAAATCCGCAATACCTTCCGCTTCCTTTTAGGAAATCTCGATGACTTCAATCCTGAAACTGATAAAGTGGATGCGCAAAGCCTTAAGGAAGTTGACCAGTATATGCTGGTTAAATTAAATAAACTGATTTCATCAGTGAAGCAAGGCTATGAAAATTACGAATTTGCCAACATCTATCATTTGGTGAATAACTTCTGTACACTGGATTTGAGCGCTTTTTACTTGGATTATGCAAAAGACATTTTATATTGTGAGGCACCAGACGGAACAGAACGGAAGGCGATTCAGACAGTTCTTTACGAAGTCCTTGTCAGCCTTGCCAAGCTGGTTTCTCCAATTCTCCCTCATACAGCAGATGAAGTCTGGGCTTATATCCCTGGAGCTGAAGAAGAAAGCGTCCAGCTGACATTAATGCCTGAGGGCGGAACTTTGGAAAATGCAGAAGCACTTGAAGAAAAATGGAGCGCCTTCATGGATCTTCGCAATGATGTGCTAAAAGCACTCGAAGAAGCCCGCAATAAAAAGATCATCGGAAAATCACTGAATGCAAAAGTTGCAGTTTATGTGAATGAAAAAACCAAGCAACTGCTTAACAGCATCGAAGAAAGCTTTGAACAGCTTTTCATCGTTTCTGCATTTGAAGTAAGCGACATCGAAAAAGCACCAGAAGGCGCATTAAGTCTGGAGCATGCAACAATCACAGTGACAAAAGCCGAAGGTGAAACATGTGAACGCTGCTGGAATGTTACAGAGGAAGTGGGCCAGGTTGAGGAGTATCCTACACTTTGCCCAAGATGTGCTTCTGTCATCAAAGATTACTACGAACCTCAGCAGTGATAAAAAAAAGCATAGAAGAGGGGCACGGCTTAGCTCGTGCCCCTTTTTATGTAATAAAGCCGGCTTGCAAGCCTTTTGAAAATGGGAAATCGAGTTTGCAGGAAATCTTCATTAGGCAATGTACAGAGAGTATGCTACAATTCAAAAAGAAGAATAGAGACTTTTTTTAGTTTGGGGGATTGTCTGTGCCATATTACTTACTGGCCCTTTTTGTTATAGCGCTTGATCAGGCGACAAAATGGCTCATTGTGAAAAAAATGAATTATGGAGACAGCATTGAAATTATCCGGAATTTTTTCTATATCACTTCACACAGAAACCGCGGTGCAGCATGGGGGATTCTGCAGGGGCAAATGTGGTTCTTCTATCTGATTACCCTTGCTGTGATTGCTGGATTGATTTACTATATTCAAAAGATGGGAAAAAAGAGCGCTTTACTGGGTGCATCACTAGGACTGATGCTTGGAGGGGCAATTGGCAACTTCATTGACCGGGCAGCCCGTAAAGAGGTAGTCGATTTTATTCACACCTATATTTTTGGGTATAATTTTCCGGTATTCAATATTGCCGATTCAGCCCTTTGCATAGGGGTTATTTTACTTGTTATTTTCATGCTTCTGGAAGAGAAGCTTTCAAAGGAGAAAAAGAATGGATAAATATACGTACATCCTGGATGACAACCAGAAAAATGAAAGAATTGATAAGGTGCTGTCCTCTTTAAATGGAGAATGGTCGAGAACACAGGTACAGCAATGGATAAAGGAAGGACATGTGACAGTTAACGGATCAGCCGTCAAGACCAACTATAAAGGCTCACCTGGAGATGAAATCACTGTCACGATTCCTGATCTTGTGGAGCTTGATGTTCTGCCTGAAGAAATGAATCTTGAGATTTATTATGAAGATGCGGATGTTCTTGTCGTGAACAAACCAAGCGGTATGGTTGTCCATCCTGCGCCTGGCCATACAACAGGGACATTAGTCAATGGCCTGATGGCGCATTGTACCGATTTATCTGGAATCAATGGTGTCATGCGTCCTGGCATTGTTCATCGAATTGACAAGGATACATCTGGATTGCTTATGGTCGCCAAGAATGATATGGCTCACGAAAACCTTGTTCAGCAGCTTGTTGACAAAACGGTTACAAGAAAGTACCAGGCGATTGTCCATGGAGTGATTCCTCATGACTACGGAACAATTGATGCACCGATTGGCCGTGATAAAAAAGACAGGCAGAGCATGACGGTAACAGAAGAAAACTCAAAGCATGCTGTCACACATTTCAGGGTTATCGAAAGATTTAATTCTTTTACACATGTTGAATGCCAGCTTGAAACAGGAAGAACACACCAAATCCGTGTGCATATGAAGTACATCGGCTTTCCGCTTGCAGGAGATCCTAAATATGGCTTAAGGAAGACCCTGGATATTAACGGGCAGGCTCTTCATGCCGGGCTTCTTGGTTTTGTGCACCCAAGAACAAAGGAATATATGGAATTTGAAGCCCCGCTTCCGAAAGAATTTTTGGAAGTCCTGGATTACGTTTCAAAAAGCAATTGACAAAATGGGATTAAAAATATAATATAAGAATAACTTATATGACCCTTTAAAACAGTCCAGAGAGACTGGCAAGGAAAACGGATTGTCTGGTTATGCTAAAGCATAACCAGACATAAATCCCCATGCCCTCTCAGGCATGGGGATTTTTATTTGTGCCCTGGGACATTTGCGGTACTAAAAAACTAAAAGAATCTAAAAGTGGGGCGACATGCTATGAAGGAAAAAGCCATAGTGCTGGATGAACAGGCGATTCGCAGAGCGCTGACCCGGATTGCGCACGAAATAATCGAAAGAAATAAAGGCATAGAAGACAGCATCCTCATTGGGATAAAGACTCGCGGGATATTCCTGGCAAATAGACTTGCCTCAAGAATTTACGAAATTGAGGGGAAAGAAATTGCTGTCGGCGAACTGGATATTACCTTATACCGCGATGATTTAACGAAGAAGACAGAAGATGGAAATCCGCTGGTGAAAGGCTCGGATATTCCGGCCGATATCTCTGAAAAGAAAGTAATCGTGATTGACGATGTGTTATATACTGGAAGGACAGTAAGAGCAGCCATGGATGCTCTAGTGGATATCGGGAGGCCATCACAAATACAGCTGGCAGTCCTTATAGACAGAGGCCATCGTGAATTGCCGATCAGAGCTGATTATGTGGGGAAAAATGTCCCGACATCACAAACTGAAAAAATCATGGTCGCTTTAAAGGAAATAGATGCAACAGACCAGGTAAGCATTTTTGAAAATGAATAGTATACCCTTTTAACGAGCAGTCCAGAGAGGCTGACAAAGGGGAGAAACAGACAATGCCGGAGGGGCCGGCATGTCTGCAGGACCCTCTTTGTATACAAAGAGGGTCTTTTTCATGCAATAATACGGGCAGACCATAGCCCGGCAAGGTCATTGGCAATTTTAATAAAAAATGAAAGCCGATGCCTGCCGTGGCTGTAAGATAACGGCTCATTTCTGAAAAATAAGGGGGATTTCATGATGGAAGAAAAGAAAAAAACGGCCGTTCTTGATGTACGGGATGTGCCTAAAGCAGGACAGTGGGTTACCTTAAGCCTGCAGCACTTATTCGCAATGTTTGGAGCAACGGTGCTTGTGCCGTTTCTAGTGGGGCTTAGCCCAGGTATTGCCCTAATATCAAGCGGGCTGGGTACCCTTTCTTATCTGCTGATTACAAAGGGCCAAATACCTGCCTATCTGGGATCTTCATTCGCATTCATATCCCCGATAATAACGGCCAAGGCTGCCGGCGGACCGGAATCGGCTATGATTGGCTGTTTTGCAGCGGGCCTTGTATACGGACTAATTGCCCTCATTATAAAAAAAGCCGGCCTGCGCTGGCTGATGAAGCTTCTCCCGCCAATAGTAGTGGGACCGGTCATTATCGTAATCGGACTCAGTCTTGCGGGAACTGCAGTGAATATGGCAATGTATAAAAATTTCGGTGCACCGGCAAATGAATTGATTTACAGCAAAACACATATAGCCATTGCACTTATAACACTGGCCGTGACCATTTTAAGCTCTGTATTCTTCAAAGGATTTTTTGGGATTATCCCCATCCTAATCGGAATAATTACCGGCTATGCCTCTTCTGTTATTGCAGGAATAGTGGATTTTTCCGGAATAAAGACCGCACATTGGTTTCAAGTCCCGGATTTCATGATTCCTTTTGGGACATACACGCCGCATTTTTCCTGGCAGGTAGTGTTCATCATGCTCCCGGTGACCATTGTTACTCTTTCTGAACATCTTGGACATCAAATGGTATTAAGCAAGGTAGTCGGCAGGGATTTTATTAAAAAACCGGGTCTTCACCGTTCGATCATGGGTGACGGGGCAGGGATCATAATTGGCTCATTGATAGGGGGGCCGCCGCTGACATCTTATGGCGAGAATATCGGAGTTTTGGCCATTACAAGGGCTTTCAGTGTCTACGTGATTGGAGGCGCTGCTGTAACGGCTGTCATCTTTGGATTTGTAGGGAAAATATCGGCTGTCATCAGCTCCATCCCGCAGGCGGTTATGGGAGGCATCTCCATCCTGCTGTTCGGCATCATTGCATCTAGCGGATTAAGAATGCTTGTAGATCATAAGACAGATTTTGAAAGTAAACGCAATTTAATGATTTCTTCGGTCATCCTGGTTGTTGGGGTAGGAGGAGCATTTATAAAGCTCAATAAAGACGTCTCTCTTTCCGGGATGGCCTTGGCAGCACTGATTGGAATTGTGCTTAACCTTATTCTCCCGGGAAAAGATAAGGAAGTTAAAGTTTTTGAGGATGCAGAACTAGATGAAAAGGGCAGCCGCTCAGTTTCCTGATTTAATGTGTGTATAGGATGAATGAAATAGACTTGAAATAACAAATACAGAGATTCACCTTTTAAAGGAAGTCCAGAGAGGCTGATAAGGGTGTAGCAATAAAAGTCCATACTGTGCGCAGTTTCACTGCATCACAGCCTTGAGCTTTTATTATATGCACCCTGCCTTGATGGCAGGGCTTTTTTTTGAGATAAAGCGTAAAGGGGAGTGTTTTGGATGAAAGATTTATTAACGATGAATGCCTTAACCACTGATGAAATGAAAGAAATCATCAGTTTGGCAGAAGGTTTTTCAAGAGGTGATGAGTGGAGGCCGGAACACCAGACGATGATTAGCAATCTTTTTTTTGAGCCCAGCACAAGGACGAAAATCAGCTTCGAAGCAGCGGAAAGGAAGCTTGGGCTAGATATAATTCCTTTTGAAGCAGGTTCTTCGAGTATGTTAAAGGGAGAATCTCTGTACGATACAGCAAGGACGCTGGAAGCGATTGGCATACAAGCTCTGGTCATCAGGCATGAACAGGATCATTACTTTGATGAACTGGCAGACAGGCTCAAGCTTTCGATCATCAATGCCGGAGATGGCTGCGGACATCATCCAACACAATCTCTATTGGATTTAATGACAATCAAACAAGAGTTTCATGGTTTTAAAGACTTGAAGATTTCAATCATTGGAGACGCTGCACATAGCCGGGTTGCGGGGTCAAATGCAGAGGCACTCAAACGATTAGGCTCAGAGGTAGTTTTTTCCGGGCCTAAGGAATGGTTTAATGATGATCGTGCGAGCAGTTATGTTGAAATAGAGGAAGCGATAGAAACTTCCGACGTGGTCATGCTGCTGAGAATCCAGCATGAAAGGCATCAAAGTCCATCATTTCTTGTGAAGGAGAATTACCTGCAGCAATATGGGCTCACCAAAAAGAGAGAGTCCAGCATGAAAAAAGGTGCAATCATTATGCACCCTGCCCCTGTCAATAGAGGAGTAGAAATAGACAATGACTTAGTTGAATGCAGCCGTTCCCGGATATTTAAGCAAATGGCAAATGGAGTATTTATCAGAATGGCTGTTTTAAGGACACTATTAGAGCGAAACGAAGGGAGATCTAACAATGAAAAAACTGATCAAAAATGGAGTATGGCTTGATGAAAATCATAACCTGGTGAAAACAGATATCGAAATAGATGGAAAATTGATCTCAAAAATTGGCCGCGATCTTCCTGTTGAGGGCTCTGAAATAATAAATGCAGAAGGACTGTTTATTTCACCGGGGTTTATCGACCTTCATGTGCACTTAAGGGAGCCTGGGGGGGAGAAAAAAGAAACAATTGCTACAGGTACGCTCGCAGCTGCAAGAGGAGGTTTTACAACAGTGGCTGCCATGCCAAATACAAGACCGGTGCCAGACAATGCGGAGCATTTGGAAAAGCTGGCAAAAAAAATTGAAGAAACGGCTGCAGTCAGGGTGCTGCCGTACGCGTCCATTACGGTACGTGAAGCCGGGAAAGAGCTTACGGATTTTGAAGAATTGAAGAATGCAGGGGCGTTTGCCTTCACAGATGATGGTGTAGGCATCCAGGAAGCGGGAATGATGCTCAGGGCTATGAAGAAGGCTGGGGAACTTGGCATGTCCATTGTTGCCCATTGTGAAGAGCATTCATTGATTAATAATGGTGCAGTCCATGAAGGAGCATTCTCAGCTGAATACGACATTCCCGGTATTCCTTCTGTATGTGAAAGTGTACATATTGCAAGAGATGTTTTACTGGCGGAAAAAGCCGGCTGCCATTACCATGTGTGCCACATCAGCACAAAGGAATCGGTAAGGACGGTCCGTGATGCAAAAAGGGCAGGAATCCGGGTTACTGCTGAAGTGACTCCCCACCATCTGCTGTTATGTGAAGAAGATATTCCCGGACTTGATCCTAACTATAAAATGAACCCTCCCCTTAGAGGAAGGGAAGACCAGCAGGCTCTGCTCGAGGGGCTGCTTGACGGTACCATTGACTTTATTGCTACAGACCATGCTCCGCACACAGCTGAAGAAAAAGCAGAAGGCATTCTTCTCGCGCCTTTTGGCATTACTGGCCTGGAGACAGCTTTTCCGCTTCTTTATACCAATCTGGTTAAAACAGGTGTAATCACCCTTGGTGAGCTAATTGATTTCCTGACCGTAAAACCTGCCGGGAGTTTTTCACTTCCATATGGCACGCTTGAAGAAGGCTCGCTGGCAGACATTGTGCTGATTGACCTTGAATACAAAAAAGAAATCAGGAGCGAGGATTTCCTTTCCAAAGGAAAAAACACCCCATTCATTGGGAAGATGTGCAGTGGGTGGCCGGTTATGACTATTTCAGAAGGTATAACAGCATGGGAACTTGGAGGGGGAAAATGATGAAACGGCAGCTTATCTTAGAAGATGGAACCATTTTTACAGGTGAAGCATTCGGAAGTGATTCAGAAAGATTCGGCGAGGTTGTATTCAATACAAGCATGACAGGCTATCAGGAAATCTTGTCAGATCCGTCATACTGCGGACAGATTGTCACATTAACCTATCCTTTAATTGGGAATTACGGAATTAACCGCGACGATTTTGAATCGATATCCCCTGCGGTTGCCGGTTTAGTGGTACGGGAAGCTGAGGATTTCCCCTCGAATTGGAGAAGCGAGCTGTCACTGGATGAATATATGAAGCAGAAGAATATTCCAGGCATCAGCGGCATCGATACAAGAAAGCTCACAAGGATTATCCGGAAGCATGGAACTCTAAAAGGCATTTTCTCAAACGAAGGGCGGAATGCAGAAGAAGCACTTCAGCAGCTGAAAGCTTCGGTGATTTCAGCCGACCAGGTGAAAAAGGTATCCGTAAAGACGGCATATCCTAGTCCTGGCAGGGGAAAACGGGTGGTTCTTGTTGACTTTGGCATGAAGCATGGAATCCTCCGGGAACTAAATAACAGGGACTGTGATGTGGTTGTCGTTCCATATAATGCATCACCTGAGGAAGTACTAAGCTTAAGCCCCGATGGAGTGATGCTTTCTAATGGACCTGGAGATCCAAAAGATGTTCCAGAGGCAATCCATATGATTAAAAACATTCAGCAAAAGGTGCCGCTATTTGGAATATGTCTTGGCCATCAGCTTTTTGCACTTGCAAATGGCGCGGATACAGAAAAAATGAAGTTTGGGCATAGAGGGGCGAATCATCCTGTCAAAGACTTAAAAACAGGAAAGGTTTCCCTTACTTCCCAAAACCATGGCTATACAGTCCAGGAAAGATCAGTTGAAGGCAAAGAGCTTGAAATCACCCATATCGGATTGAATGACAGCACAATAGAGGGATTAAAACATAAACGTTTTTCTGCATTCACTGTCCAGTATCATCCTGAGGCTTCACCAGGACCAGAAGATGCCAACTATTTATTTGATGAATTTCTTAGCATGATGCAAGCAGCTCAGAAAGAGGGGGAATGAATATGCCGAAACGAACAGACATAAAAAGCATTCTAGTAATTGGATCAGGGCCGATTGTAATCGGCCAGGCGGCAGAATTCGATTATGCCGGGACCCAAGCCTGCATTGCGTTAAAAGAAGAAGGATACAGGGTGATACTGATCAACTCCAATCCGGCTACCATCATGACGGACAGCGAAATGGCGGATGCTGTTTACATAGAGCCGATTACACTTGAATTCGTCTCTAGAATTATCCGTAAAGAACGGCCTGATGTGCTGCTTCCGACTTTGGGAGGACAGACAGGCTTGAATATGGCAGTTGAGCTTGCTAATTCAGGGATTCTCGAGGAATGCGGTGTTAAAGTTATCGGCACAAAGCTCTCTGCCATTGAAAAGGCGGAGGACAGAGATCTATTCAGGTCCTTGATGAATGAGCTGGGTGAACCGGTCCCTGACAGCGACATCATCCATTCCATTCAGGAAGCAAAGAATTTTGTCGAAAAGATAGGCTTTCCCATCATTGTCCGGCCGGCATTCACGCTTGGAGGAACCGGCGGCGGCATTTGTGAAAATGAAAAGGAGCTAGAAGAAATCGTAGCAGGCGGACTGAAAAACAGCCCTGTTTCACAATGTCTGATTGAGAAGAGCATTGCAGGCTTCAAGGAAATCGAATATGAAGTCATGAGAGATTCAAAGGATAATGCCATTGTCGTTTGCAACATGGAAAACTTCGATCCGGTCGGAATCCATACCGGGGATTCAATCGTTGCAGCCCCAAGCCAGACTCTAAGCGACAGAGAGCATCAAATGTTAAGAAATGCATCACTTAAAATTATCCGTGCGCTGAAAATTGAAGGAGGCTGTAATGTACAGCTGGCCCTGGATCCCGATAGCTATCAATATTATGTGATAGAGGTAAACCCGAGAGTAAGCCGTTCATCTGCGCTGGCTTCAAAAGCAACCGGCTATCCGATAGCCAAACTTGCTGCGAAAATTGCAGTCGGGCTTACGCTTGACGAAATGATGAATCCTGTTACGGGTAAAACCTATGCAAGCTTTGAGCCCGCACTCGACTATGTGGTAACAAAAATCCCGCGCTGGCCTTTTGATAAATTTGAATCGGCTAACCGCAGGCTGGGCACTCAAATGAAAGCGACCGGGGAGGTTATGGCCATTGGACGTACATTTGAGGAATCGATTCTAAAAGCGGTTCGATCGCTTGAGGCAGGATTGCACCATCTGGAGCTGCCAGGCGGATTTGAAGCCGCCATGCTGGAAAAACGTATCCGCAAAGCAGGGGATGAACGCCTGTTTTATATAGGGGAAGCAATACGCAGCGGAATAAGCATAGAAACCATCCATGAATGGAGTATGATTGATTTATTTTTCCTTCATAAACTGAAAAAAATTATATCGTTTGAAAAAGAAGCTGCTTCTTCTCCATTTGATAAAGAAACAGCCTGCAAAGCAAAGAGATTAGGATATTCCGATAAAAAACTTGCTTCACTATGGAATGCAAATGAAAAAGAAATCTACGCCTGGCGAAGTGAGGAAGGAATTGTTCCTGTGTTCAAGATGGTGGATACGTGTGCAGCAGAGTTTGAATCAGAAACTCCTTATTTCTACGGAACGTATGAAGAAGAAAACGAGTCTGCAGTCACTGATAGGGAGAGTGTCGTTGTCCTTGGATCAGGTCCGATCAGGATCGGCCAGGGGGTGGAATTTGATTATGCAACCGTGCACTCAGTCCGGGCTATTAAAGAGGCTGGCTATGAAGCGATTATCATCAACAATAATCCTGAAACGGTTTCAACGGATTTCAGCATTTCAGACAAGCTGTATTTTGAACCCCTGACAATAGAAGATGTCATGCATATTGTCGATCTGGAAAAACCGATTGGTGTTGTTGTGCAATTTGGGGGCCAGACAGCGATTAATCTGGCTGCACAGCTGGCGGAAAGGGGAGTCAGGATTCTCGGGACCTCCCTTGAAGACCTTGACCGTGCAGAAAACAGGAATAAATTCGAGCAGGCATTAACAGAGCTTGGAATTCCCCAGCCAAAAGGGAAAACAGCTTTTTCAGCAGAAGAAGCGGCAGCCATCGCAGATGATATCGGTTATCCAGTTTTGGTAAGGCCCTCATATGTGCTCGGCGGAAGGGCCATGGAAATCGTTTATAAACAAGATGAACTGCTTCACTATATGAAGAATGCGGTTAAGGTGAATCCAAAGCATCCAGTGCTTATTGACCGTTATTTAACAGGCAAAGAAATTGAAGTAGACGCCATTTCGGATGGGGAAACCGTGGTAATCCCAGGCATCATGGAACATATAGAGAGGGCGGGAGTGCATTCGGGCGACTCGATTGCAGTATATCCCCCGCAGAGCCTTACGAAAGAACAAAAAGAAAGAATTGCAGAATACACCACGCGCCTTGCCAAAGGCTTGAATATTATCGGTTTATTAAACATCCAATATGTGATCAGCAATAATGAAGTCTATGTAATAGAGGTAAATCCGAGATCCAGCCGGACCGTTCCCTTTTTGAGCAAGATTACAAATGTACCGATGGCCAATCTTGCAACAAAGGTTATTTTGGGAAGCAGCCTCGAAAAACTTGGATGGCCTGATGGCCTTATCGCTGAGAAAAAAGGAGTTTATGTAAAAGTTCCTGTGTTTTCTTTTGCCAAGTTAAGAAGAGTTGACATTACGCTTGGGCCTGAAATGAAATCTACCGGAGAAGTGATGGGTAAGGACCATACACTTGAGAAGGCTTTATATAAGGGACTTGTAGCATCGGGAATCAAGATAAAAGAGCATGGATCTGTTCTTCTGACAGTGGCGGACAAGGACAAACAGGAAGCTTTGAAGCTTGCACGCCGATTTCATAATATCGGATATAAGCTGCTGGCAACAAGCGGGACGGCGGCTCTATTAACAACAGCTTCTATACCGGTTTCGACTGTAGGGAAAATTGGCGAAGGGGAGAGAAGCCTGCTGGATGTAATCCGCAGCGGCGAGGCACAGCTTATTGTCAATACTCTGACAAAGGGAAAACAGCCAGAACGTGATGGTTTTAGAATCAGGCGTGAATCTGTAGAAAATGGCATTCCATGTTTAACATCCCTTGATACAGCTGCAGCAATTCTCCGGGTTATTGAATCAATGAATTTTTCAGCAGAAGCTATGGAAAAGACCGATAATATCCGGGAGATGATTACTTCGTGATTAAAAAAGAAAAAATGAAAATTGCCAAGCAGATAGAAATCGCTGAAAACATATTCGAATTGACACTTCAGGGCGGACTTGTCTCTGAAATGAAGCAGCCTGGGCAGTTTGTGCATGTGAAAACCGGGCCAGGAAGCGAGCCGCTCTTAAGAAGGCCCATCAGCATTTGTTCCATTAACAGCAAAGAAAATCAGTTTACTATGATATATCGGGCAGACGGGAAAGGTACATCACTTTTGTCGGAGAAAAAGGAAAATGATTCAGTGGACGTGCTTGGCCCGCTAGGAAATGGCTTTCCGGTTGAAAAAGTCAAGGCTGGCGATAATGTGCTTATTGCAGGAGGCGGAATCGGTGTGCCGCCTTTGTACGAACTTTCCTGGAGGCTGAAAAAACGCGGTGCAAATGTTCTTCACACATTGGGTTTCCAGACGAAAAAAGCTGTTTTCTATGAAAGACAATTTGCAACACTCGGTGAAACGCGTATAGCAACCGCAGATGGAACATACGGAAAGAAAGGCTTTGTCACTGATATTATGGACAGTATTGCCGGTGATTTTAAGTTCATCTTCTCTTGCGGGCCAACCCTTATGCTGAAGGAACTGGCAAAAAGATATGAAGATAAAAATTTGTATCTGTCACTTGAGGAACGGATGGGATGCGGAATTGGGGCGTGCTTTGCATGCGTCTGCCGTACTGGTGATGATAATGATGGAACGGGTTATAGAAAAGTTTGCAGCGATGGTCCAGTTTTTCGCGCAGGAGAGGTGATTTTATGAACAGGCTATACACTGAATTGCCAGGCCTGCAGCTGAAAAATCCTGTCATGCCTGCATCCGGATGTTTTGGATTTGGCAGGGAATTCAGCGGGCTATACGACTTAAACGAACTTGGGGCTATCATGATCAAGGCAGCAACACCCGAGCCCAGGTTTGGAAATGAAACCCCGAGGGTCGCAGAAACTCCTTCCGGAATGCTGAATGCTATAGGCCTGCAAAATCCAGGACTTGAAAAGGTTATAAATGAAGAGCTAAAATGGCTGACCCGTTATGACCTGCCCATCGTGGCGAATATAGCCGGCTCGCGGATTGAAGACTACATCACAGTCGCAAGGGAAATCAGCAAATCACAAAATGTGAAAGCGCTGGAGCTGAATATCTCCTGCCCGAATGTGAGGGAAGGCGGCATTGCTTTCGGAACGAATCCGGAAGTGGCTAAAACAGTCACAAAAGCAGTAAAAGAAGTATCTGAGGTTCCTGTCTATGTAAAGCTGTCCCCAAATGTAACAAATATCACAGAAATGGCTAAAGCAGCGGAAGACGGAGGAGCCGACGGATTAACCATGATCAATACACTATTGGGGATGCGCCTGGACATAAAAACGGCAAAACCGGTACTGGCAAACAAAACCGGGGGTCTTTCAGGCCCTGCAATCAAGCCGGTGGCGCTTCGGATGATTTATGAAGTAAGCCAGCAGGTGGATCTCCCGATTATTGGCATGGGCGGAATTTCGTCCGCAGAAGATGTAATTGAGTTTTTTTACGCAGGTGCAAGTGCTGTAGCAGTCGGCACAGCGAACTTTACCGATCCATTTATATGCCCGGAAATCATTAAAAAACTGCCTGTGCTTCTCGAAGAACTTGGGTTTGATCACATTTCTGAATGCAGGGGAAGGAGCTGGAAAAGACATGGAGAACCCGCTTATCATCGCGCTTGATTTTCCCGACGCAAAAAAAGCGAAAAAATTTCTATCGAATTTTAAAGATTCCGAGCTCTTTTTAAAAATAGGGATGGAGCTTTTTTATCAAAACGGACCGTCCATCATATATACATTGAAGGAACTTGGACATAAGGTTTTTCTGGATTTGAAATTGCATGATATTCCTAATACCGTTAAATCTGCAATGAAGGGTCTTGCTTCGCTTGAACCGGATATTGTCAACGTGCATGCAGCAGGAGGCAAGAGAATGATGGAGTCAGCGCTTGAGGGCCTTGATGCAGGAACGGCTGCCGGAAAGAAGCGTCCCATGTGCATCGGCGTTACACAGTTAACTAGCACTTCTCAATTGCAAATGCAAAATGAACAGCTGATAAAAGAAACACTTGATGCCTCTGTTTTGCACTATGCAAGGCTTGTCAGCGATTCAGGACTTGATGGTGCAGTTTGCTCAATACATGAAGTCAAAAGCATCCATGAACAACTCGGTACAGGTTTTTTCACGGTTGCTCCTGGAATCAGGGTGCAAGAAAATGATATTCACGACCAAAATAGAGTGGCTACACCGGAGCAGGCAAGATTGGCTGGTGCAGATGCCATTGTGTGCGGCAGGGCAATTACGGGTTCGGCTGATCCTGCCCTAGCATATGAATCTATTCTTAAAGCTTGGAAGGGGACAAGGGTATGAAAAGGAAAATAGCAGAGCATTTATTAGACATTGGTGCAGTCAGCCTCAAACCGCATGAACCGTTTACATGGTCTTCCGGGATTAAATCTCCTATATATTGCGATAATCGCCTGACAATGTCGTATCCGGAAGTACGCAATGAAATCGCGCTGGGCTTGAAGGAATTAATTCTTCAGCATTTCCCTGGAACAGAATTGATAGCAGGTACGGCTACAGCAGGGATTCCGCATGCTGCATGGGTCAGCACCCTTATGGATCTGCCGATGTGCTATGTTCGTTCAAAGGCAAAGGGGCACGGAAAACAAAACCAAATTGAAGGAAGGGTCAATCCAGGACAGAAAGCAGTCGTCGTGGAGGATTTGATCTCAACGGGCGGAAGCTCCATAACGGCTGTTAAAGCACTGCAGGAAGCTGGCTGTGTAATAGCTGGAGTTGCTTCAATATTTACCTATGAATTATCCAGCGGTATTGAGAGGTTTGAAAAAGAGCAAATCAAAACTTATTCGCTTTGTGATTATACATCTTTAATTCAAGCAGCAAGTGAATCTGGATATATTGCAAAAGGAGATCTGGAAAAACTTCGTCAATGGAAGAAGGACCCTGCTGATAAAGCCTGGCTCAGCGTGTAAAGCACAAACAAGCTTGCCCCCGGTGCGTGGGCAAGCTTTTAGCGGCTGGCAAACTATAATCACTTGAAAGTCATAAAAGAAGTCCAGGGCATGGCGAAGAAAACCATGGATGCTTTATTTAGGCTCTTTTTTTAAAGATGGCTGTTTTTATTAATGAGTTCTGAGAAGCGAACCCTTTAATAAAAACAGCCACTTTGTTCCGCAGCAACAAAGTTTACGAAATAGCCTTTATTTAACAGAGCGGTTTTCTTTTAGAGAGATGACCAAGTCAGCTTGTGGTGTGACGTAAACCGTCTGCTGGTTATCATAAATGACAAAACCCGGTTTTGATCCATTTGGTTTTTTTACATAGCGGACTTTTGTGAAATCCACCGGGACAGAACCAGAATCTTTTGCCTTGCTGAAGTAGGCTGCCAAAGCAGCTGCTTCCTTGATTGTTTGTTCGCTTGGTTCCTCGCTGCGGATGACAACATGGGAGCCTGGAATATCCTTAGTATGGAACCACAATTCATCTCTTCTGGCAAACTTATTTGTCAGATAGTCATTTTGCTTATTGTTTTTACCGACAAATATGGGATCTCCTTCAGAAGAATAGTAGGTTTCAAGCTGCGGCTTGCTATTTGCCGGTTTTTTCATTCCTTTTCTTTGCTTCTGGCGGATGTAACCTTCTTCCTGAAGCTCTTCCCTTATTTCTTCAATATCCCGCGGCGAAGCGGATTGAAGCTGCTGATAAAGGGTTTCGAAGTAAGCAACTTCTGTTTCAGCCTTTTCTATTTGATCCAGCACGAATCCTACAGAATTCTTTGCTTTTTGGTATCTGGAAAAGTATTTTTGGGCATTTTCAGAAGGTGACTTTTGTGGACTTAAAGGGATTTTTACCGTCTGGCTATCTTCGGTATAATAATTAACCACTTCAACCTCTTTCATGCCGCGTTTAATCTGGAATAGATTCGCTGTCAAAAGCTCGCCAAACAATTGATATTGTTCGCCGCGTTCACTATCCTTCAGTGTCTTTTGCAGTTTTCCTATTTTTTTCTGATTTTTGTCGATTTCATTTGAGATAAAACGCTCTAAATCATTCCCCTGCTGCTTGACCCTGTCCCTCTCAGCTTTTCCAAAATAATAACGGTCCAATAGCTCGCTTAAAGTAGGGAAGGTTCGCGTATTATGCCCAATATGTTCAAGCGGAATCATATAAAAGGACTCTTTATTTTCATCACTTATTAATGAAGGGGAATATTCCTTCCCTTTAAGAATATTAATCAGTGAAAAAAATGCGGCAGGAACTGTTGACCGGTTCGCTAATCCTGCGCGGCTGATTACTTCCTTTGCAAATAATGGAGAGACACCGGCATAATGGTCAACAAGCTGGCGATCAAGCTTTCCGGCATTGAAGTCAAGCACTCTTGAAAGTTCTTCCTCATTGGAAGTAAGAGGATTGATTTTCTCCTGCGGCGGCGGAGCCAGGTACGTTTGGCCCGGCAGGACAGCCCGGTAACTGTTGACAGCGTATGACACGTGTTTAACGCTGTCAAGGATCATATTTCTCTCTTGGTCAACAAGGATGATATTGCTGTGCCGCCCCATGATTTCCACAATTAATTTCTTCTGAGAAATATCGCCAAGTTCATTTCTTCCTTTTACCTCAATAATAATGATTCTGTCCAGGCCGGACTGATAGATATTTTCTATTGTGTACCCTTCAAGGTGCTTTCTTAAAAGCATGCAGAACATAGGCGGCTCTTTAGGATTCTCATAGCTCTCCTGTGTCACCTGAACCCTGGCATAGCTTGGATGTGCGGAGAGGAGAAGCTTATGGTTTTTCCCGCCCGCACGGACGATAAAAACAAGTTCATTTTTATACGGCTGATTAATTTTATTGATTCTGCCGCCTGTTAAAAGTGAGGAAATTTCCTCAGTCATTGCTTTGGTAAATAAGCCATCAAAAGACATATATCATACTTCCTTTACTCTAGTACTTGCATAATAAATATAAGGTTACCTTCCATCTTAACATTGAAGCGGGCAACTTTCGCTATAAGATGCTTTATTTTTGCCAATTCCCAGGCGCTTACGCTTTTCGTATATCCAGCTGCAGCGCCTAGCTCGCTGTGCAAAAGACGATTTGTCCTCCGAAGGCAAAGAACGCCTCCGATGGCCAAATCTCTATTTGCTTCGCGAGCTATTCAAGGCGCTTACGCTTTTCGGATAATTATATCATTTTTTGGGACGAGTCTGAATATGCATGGAAGAAGAGACGTGATGGATGTTTCATTGGTTCAGTGAAGGTGTGTTTGAATTTTATGGCTGCTAAAGGAAATGGGCCGCCGTTTTCATTCTAAGTGGAGGATGTGTGATACTGAATGAAGTTCCGGGAAATGAATGCAAAAGAAGTCGAGGCCGCCCTGCAGACAAATAGAGAGCTGGGGCTGACAGATGAAGAAGTTAAAAAGAGGCAGCAGGATAAGGGTTATAACGAACTTCACGAGGGTGAAAAACAATCGGCACTTTTACTGTTCTTTGCGCAGTTTAAAGATTTTATGGTAATCGTTTTGCTGGCAGCAACCTTGATATCCGGACTGCTCGGAGAATATATCGATGCCATTGCAATTATTGCGATCGTCTTCGTAAATGGTATTTTGGGCTTTTTTCAGGAAAGAAGGGCAGAGAAATCGCTTGAAGCTTTAAAAGACATGGCGGCACCGCAGATACAGGTTCTGCGGGGCGGTGAATGGAGGAAAGTCCCTTCGAGAGAAGCGGTTGTCGGTGATGTTTTTAAGTTTTCCAGCGGTGACCGTATTGGTGCTGATTTGAGAATTATAGAATCATCGAGCCTGGAGATTGAGGAATCTGCTCTAACAGGAGAATCTCTGCCTGCTGTCAAGACACATGAACCAATCGGACATGAACCCGATGGTATTGGTGATGAGGAAAATATGGCCTTCATGGGAACCATGGTCACCCGGGGAAGCGGTACAGGTATTGTTATTGGAATTGGCATGAATACGGCCATGGGAAAAATTGCAGACCTGCTGCATTCTGCAGAAACGGTGGTTACTCCTTTGCAGCGAAGGCTAGAGCAGCTTGGCAAGATCTTAATCGTTACAGCCTTGTTTCTGACTCTGATTGTAGTAGTTACAGGCGTAATTCAGGGCAATAACCTTTATACTATGTTCCTTGCGGGTGTGTCGCTTGCAGTTGCTGCCATTCCTGAAGGTCTTCCGGCCATAGTGACAGTAGCTTTATCTCTTGGTGTGCAGCGCCTGATAAAAAAGAAGGCAATCGTGCGCAAGCTGCCAGCTGTCGAAACCCTCGGCTGCGCTTCTGTCATTTGTTCGGATAAAACAGGGACTATGACCCAAAATAAAATGACTGTGACTCATTTATGGAGCGGCGGTACGACCTGGAATGTCAGCGGGACTGGATATGAGCCTCAAGGAGAATTCTTTCATGAAGGAAAAAAGATATCGCTGAAAGATGAAAAATCATTGAGGCAATTGCTTACATTCGGCATGCTTTGCAATAACGCAGAGCTTCTTGCAAAAGATGAAAAATACATCATGGATGGTGATCCCACTGAGGGAGCACTTCTGGTCGCAGCCATGAAGGCCGGGTTAAACAGAAAACAGTTAAACGAAAAATTCAGGATTATAAAAGAATTTCCGTTTGATTCAACAAGAAAAATGATGAGTGTTGTAGTGAGCGATGAGGCCGGCAAGCATTTCGTTGTGGCCAAAGGAGCCCCTGATGTGCTTATATCTCAATGTGAATCGGTATTATGGGATGATAAAACACAGTACCTAACAAGAGACAGCATCCAGCATGTACAAAAGGCAGTTGACGGCTTGGCAGAACAAGCTCTGAGGACTATTGCTGTAGGATATAAGCCGATTTCTTCCGGCACAGTACTGCTTGACGAATCAGAAGCAGAGAAAGACCTGATTTTCATGGGGCTGCAAGGGATGATAGATCCGCCGAGGCCAGAGGTAAAGCAGGCCGTAAAGGAGTGCCGGGAAGCTGGAATCAGAACGGTAATGATAACAGGAGATCATGCTGCTACTGCAAAGGCGATTGCAAGGCAGCTTGGGATATTGCGCGGAAAGGAAAAGGTCATGGAGGGAAGGATGCTTTCAAATATGTCTATAGAAGAACTGGAAAATGCGGTGGAAGACGTTGCCGTTTTTGCCAGGGTTTCTCCAGAACATAAACTGAAAATTGTTAAAGCTCTCCAAAATAAAGGCCATGTTGTCGCCATGACAGGGGATGGGGTAAATGATGCGCCTGCCATTAAGTCAGCAGACATTGGAATTTCAATGGGCATCACAGGAACAGACGTTGCAAAAGAAGCTTCCTCGCTGATTTTGCTTGACGACAATTTTGCCACCATCAAATCAGCAATTAAAGAAGGAAGAAATATCTATGAAAATATCCGTAAGTTCATCCGATACCTGCTTGCTTCAAATGTAGGGGAAATCCTGGTTATGTTTTTTGCCATGCTGTGTGCATTGCCGCTTCCCTTGATTCCTATCCAGATTCTTTGGGTGAATTTAGTGACAGATGGACTTCCTGCAATGGCATTGGGACTTGATAAGGCAGAGGGTAATGTGATGAAACGAGGTCCGCGCAGCCAGAGCGAAGGCGTTTTTGCAAGAGGGCTGGGCTGGAAAATTATTTCACGGGGGTTTTTAATCGGCCTATCCACATTGATTGCTTTTATGGTCGTGTATAAAGCACATCCGGACCGGCTGCCATATGCACAGACTGTTGCTTTTACAACATTGGTACTGGCTCAGCTCATCCATGTATTTGACTGCCGCAGTGAGGTTTCCATTTTTTCAAGAAACCCCTTTGGCAATCCTTATTTGGTAGGTGCAGTTCTGTCTTCACTGGTTTTGGTATTGCCTGTCATATATTATCAGCCGCTTCAGACGATATTTCATACTGTTCCCATTGTTCCTAGAGACTGGCTATTAATCCTCGGCATGGCATCCATTCCAACTTTTTTGCTTGCTGGATCTTTTTTAGTAAGAAAAACAAAGTGAAATATGATATAATTGTCAAGGTAGTAGAGTCCGCCTCTATTACCTTTTTATTTTATAATGATTTTAATGATATGCACTCATAATAGATTGCGTTTATTTAAGTAAAGTTTTAGAGCTTACAGGATCCATTAAGACAGTCATTGAAGGATGTGCCTCCACATGGTTATCAGTATGACAGGATACGGCAGAGGCATAGCGGAAAATAGCTCTGTGAAGGTGGCAGCAGAAATAAAGACTGTGAACCATCGATTTTGCGAATATAATATCCGGATGCCGCGGCAAATTTTGATGCTTGAAGAAAAGCTAAAGAAAAAAGCGAATGAATACATACGGAGAGGCAGGGCCGAAATCATGATTTCTATAGATGGTGCAGGCATGTCTCATAAAACGCTGGAGCTTGATTGGGGACTTGCAGAGCAATATTTTACGCTGATGGATGAGGCAAGCCGCAAATTCCAGTTAACTTCTTCAGCTTCCACTTCAGATTTGCTTCAAATTGAAGGCATGTTTGCCATCATGGAAACGGCACATGATCCCGATGCCATTGAACCTCTTTTAATGGATGCTTTTTCGTCTGCTCTCGATGCTCTCTGCAAGATGAGGGTTCAAGAAGGAAAAGCCCTTGCCAAAGATCTTGGAATGCACCTCAAGAAGTTTGCACATCGTTTGCAAGGTTTAAAGGATTACGCCCCTGCTGTTGCGCAGCATTATAAAAAACGGCTGGCAGACAGGATGATGGAACTCTCAGGAAATTTAATTGAGGAAGGCAGGCTGCTGACCGAAGTGGCAATATTTTCTGACCGTTCAGACATTAATGAAGAAATTACAAGGCTTGAAAGCCATCTTGCCCAATTTTCCGGCACGCTGAATGAGAAGGAGCCGGTGGGAAGAAAGCTTGATTTTTTGGTTCAGGAAATGAATCGGGAAGTCAACACAATTGGTTCGAAATCCTCTGATGCAGCTATTGCGCAAAATGTTGTGGAATTGAAAAGTTTTCTTGAAAAAATGAAAGAACAGGTTCAAAATATCGAGTAGTTTGATTATGATAATTGTAACATGGTCACAATAGAATATGGATGGGGGACAAAAATGTCTATCAAGCTCATAAATATCGGTTTTGGAAACATTGTTTCCGCAAACCGGATTGTTTCAATCGTGAGTCCGGAATCTGCTCCGATAAAGAGGATCATACAGGATGCCCGTGACAGGGGATCTTTAATAGATGCTACATATGGAAGAAGGACAAGGGCGGTTATTATAACTGATTCTGATCATGTTATTTTATCTGCCGTTCAGCCAGAGACAGTTGCAGCCCGTCTTCATGACCGGGATGACAGTGTGGAAGAGGGGTAAATAAAGAAATGAGAGAAAAAGGGTTACTAATCGTTTTATCCGGTCCTTCGGGAGTCGGAAAAGGTACTGTGCGAAAAGAAATTTTTTCACAGCCGGATACTGCCTTTGAATATTCAATTTCAATGACAACAAGGCTTCCTCGTGAAGGGGAAGTGGACGGAATTGATTATTTCTTTAAGACAAGGGAGGAATTTGAGGCCCTGCTGGATCAAGGGAAGCTTTTGGAGTATGCTGAGTTTGTGGGTAATTATTACGGCACCCCTGTTGATTATGTAAGAGAGACTCTGGACGCCGGAAAAGATGTTTTCCTGGAAATTGAAGTACAGGGAGCAAGGCAGGTTAGGGAAAAATTCCCTGAAGGCTTGTTCATTTTCCTTGCCCCACCAAGTTTGTCGGAACTCAAAAACCGCATAGTCACCCGCGGAACAGAGTCAGACGATCTGATACACCGCAGAATGACTGCTGCGAAGGAAGAAATTGAGTTAATGGACTTATATGATTATGTAGTGGAAAATGATCAAGTGGAGCTTGCGTGCAATCGGATCAATGCTATTGTTATTGCTGAACATTGCCGCAGGGAAAGAGTTTCATTACGATATAAAAAAATGCTGGAGGCTGAATAATATGTTATATCCATCTATCGATTCATTGCTGGAAAAAATTGATTCTAAATACTCCCTGGTTTCTGTGGCTGCCAAACGTGCAAGGGTCATGCAGATCAAGAATGACTGCAGGATTGAAAAGCCGGTGAGCTTTAAGCCAGTTGGCAAAGCGCTGGAAGAAATCCATACTGGCGAACTTACTTACAAAAACCAGTTTGAAGAGCAATAATTAGTTAACTGATTTATTTCCGAATATTCATCACATAGTCGATCTTATTCATTTTAAAGGGTTTGACACCGGATCCTAATTGAATTGAAGCTTTGCAAAAGGCTTTGCATTCAATTTTGGCCGGCTGTCTGCCCTTTTCATTTGCCGTAATAAGGCAGGAGCCAGCAAAAAAAAGAGGCAAATGTCTAAACCGCTAAAACGTGATTTTTTTGCCGGGTTCCTTCATAATGAAGGAAAAAGAGAGTAGTTGGGGGATATTAGATGCTTACAGATAAGAAAATACTCTTGTGTGTTACAGGAGGCATTGCTGTATTTAAGGCAGCTGCTTTAACTAGTAAACTTACTCAGGCAGGTGCAAAGGTGAAGGTCATTATGAGTGAATCAGCGTGCAAGTTTGTTGCCCCGCTGACCTTCTTGGCTCTGTCGAGAAATGATGTGTTCACAGATACATTTGACGAGAAAAATCCGGAAGTTATTGCACATATTGATCTCGCTGACTGGGCGGATCTCATTGTTGTGGCTCCTGCTACGGCAAATGTAATCGGAAAGCTTGCAAACGGAATTGCTGATGATATGGTAACGACAACAATTTTGGCTTCTAGCTCTCCTGTTTGGATTGCTCCTGCCATGAATGTAAATATGTATAGCAAACCTGCTGTTCAAAAAAATATTTTACAGCTTCATGATTATGGCTGCCGGTTTATCGAACCCTCCGAAGGCTATCTTGCCTGCGGGTATGTTGGAAAGGGCAGACTTGAGGAACCGGAAAAAATTATCAGCAATATCGAAAAGCATTTCAATCCGGTAAAAATCAGTAAACCCCTCAGCGGGAAAAAGTTTATCATTACCGCAGGCCCCACAAGAGAACATATTGATCCGGTCCGATATCTTACAAATCAATCATCCGGGAAGATGGGGTATGCCCTTGCCGAGCAGGCAATTGAAATGGGAGCGGAGGTTTTGCTGATTTCCGGCCCGGTTTCCCTGTCTCCTCCAGCTGGTGTGAGCTTTATTTCTGTCGAATCTGCTGAAGATATGTACCAGGAAGTCATGCGTGCATTTAAGGATTGTGACGCTGTCATAAAAACAGCAGCTGTAGCGGATTACACACCGGAAGAGTATCATGCGCAAAAAATGAAGAAACAGACTGGCGAGCATGTGCTTAGGCTGAAACGGACCAGAGATATCCTGCAGGAATTAGGCAGGGAAAAGTCTGGACAGATTCTGATAGGCTTTGCCGCTGAAACAGAAAACGTAGAAAATTATGCGCGCGGTAAACTGGAAAGAAAAAATGCAGACATGATTATTGCCAATAATGTATCCCTAGATGGAGCGGGATTTGGAACGGATACGAATATTATCACCATATATAAAAAAGATGGCACAAGCTTGGAGCTCCCTAAGATGAGCAAAAGGGATGCGGCCTTAAATATTCTTAACGAAGCTGTCCATCTGCTCAAAAAGGACTGATGATTCATGAATATAGCCTCGGTTATCGTTGATGTTCCTGCTAAACAGACAGACCGGGAATTCGATTACCGGATTCCTGATAAATGGATCGATGCGATCAGGCCAGGGATGAGGGTTATTGTCCCTTTTGGCCCGCGGATGGTCCAGGGGTTCGTTACTGCCCTAAAATCCGCCAGTGAGTTTGGGAAGCTGAGGGAAATAAAAGAACCTATGGATCTTGAGCCTGTTTTGAATGAGGAACTTTTGAGTCTTGGAGACTGGCTTACGGAGGAAACGATGTGCTTTAAGATATCTGCCCTGCAATCCATGCTTCCGGCAGCAATGAAAGCAAAGTATGAAAAAGTGCTCCAGGCTCCTCCAGGCAAACAAGAAACTCTGCATCCTGTCATCAAGCAATTGCTTGATCGAAACGGCTCTATAGAATGGAATGAAGCATTAAACAGCAATCATATGGCATTGCTCCAGGAAGAAGTTCAAAAAGGAAATCTGGAGCTGGTTTACCATGTGAAAAACAGGACTAATAAAAAAACGGCCCGTTATATCGAGCCGATCCTTTCTCCTGAAGAGCTGGAGGAATTTGATAAAACGCTATCGCAGAATTCAAAAAAACAGCGGGCTGTTGTCAGGTTTTTCATCAGCAGCCATGGGAAAATCAGCTTAAAGGAGCTTACGGAAAAAACTAATGCCTCCACAAGCACCATTAAGGCGCTTGAAGATAAGAAAATCCTTGCTGAAACAGAAGAAGAAATTTACCGCAACCCTTATCAAGACAGGATATTCGAAAGAACAAAGCCTTTTGACCTGACAGATGAACAAGCAGAAGCACTGAAGCCGGTGGTTTCGGCTATCGAAGCTGAAAAACATGAAGTATTCCTTTTGTATGGCGTGACTGGAAGCGGCAAAACGGAAATTTACCTCCAGGCTATTGATTCGGTTTTGCAAAAAGGAAAAGAAGCAATTATGCTTGTTCCGGAAATATCCCTGACTCCCCAAACAGTCAAGCGTTTTAAGGAACGTTTCGGTGAACAGGTGGCGGTCATGCACAGCGGGCTGTCTGCGGGAGAAAAATATGATGAGTGGAGAAAAATCCACCGCAAGGAAGTTAAGGTTGTTGTAGGCGCACGTTCTGCTGTTTTTGCTCCATTTGAAAATTTAGGGATTGTCATAATAGATGAAGAACATGAATCAAGCTATAAACAGGAGGAAACTCCAAGATACCATGCCAGGGATGCTGCAATTGAAAGGGCTCTTTCCCATAAGTGCCCGGTTATCTTAGGCAGTGCGACTCCTGCACTGGAATCCTTTGCACGGGGGCAAAAAGGAGTGTATACCCTTTTGACGCTAACTAAGAGGATGAACAATCATGCCATGCCTTCTGTCCAGATTGTGGATATGAGAGAAGAACTCCGTTCAGGAAACAGGTCTATGTTTTCAGAAATTCTTTTTGAGAAGATGAAAGATCGTGTGGAAAAGGGAGAACAAATGGTACTGCTCTTAAATAAAAGGGGCCACTCTTCTTTTGTTATGTGCCGGAGCTGCGGCATCGTACTGAACTGTCCCAACTGTGACATATCGCTGACCTATCACCGCTTTAATGACTCCCTTAAGTGCCACTACTGCGGACATGAAGAAGGCATGCCGTCTATTTGTCCAGAATGCAGCAGCGACCATATCCGATTTTTTGGTACAGGTACCCAAAAGGTGGAGGAGGAGCTGGTAAAGCTTTTACCCCAAGCGAGGGTAATCCGGATGGATGTTGATACAACAAGCAGAAAAGGTTCACATGAACGCCTGCTTACGGCGTTTGGAGAGGGAAAGGCAGATATCCTCCTCGGAACGCAAATGATTGCCAAGGGGCTCGATTTTCCCAATATTACACTTGTGGGTGTGCTCTCGGCAGATACCATGCTTCATTTGCCGGATTTCCGTTCTTCTGAAAAAACGTTCCAGCTGCTGACCCAGGTTAGCGGCAGAGCAGGGCGGCATGAATTAGAAGGGGAAGTTATCATCCAGACCTACACTCCTGAACACTACAGCATTGAATTATCAGGCACACAGAATTATGATGCTTTCTATGAGCGGGAAATGATGATCAGGAGACAAAATCATTATCCGCCATATTACTATGTAGCACTTGTTACGGTTTCTCATGAGGATTTAATGAAAGCCGTGTCCACTACCGAAAAAATCACAAAGTATCTAAGTTCAGGTTTGAGCAGCAAATCAATCATTCTTGGGCCGGTTGCGTCTCCAATTACCCGGATTAACAATAGATATCGCTATCAATGTCTGATAAAATACAAAAGGGAACCGATGCTGCCCAAACTCATGAGAACCATTCTGGAGCACTACCAGCAGGAAACATCACAGCATCACCTTCAGATTTCAATTGACTTAAAACCTCAAATCATGATGTAAACAGAATGAACTAAAAAATAAGCATGAATGCCATTCTTTAGCCCGGCCCATTATAATAATAATTAAAGCCTTCCTGAAAAACGGTTATCAGGAAGGCTTGTCTTTTGGCAAAAGGAGCGTTCCTTGAAAGAGTTTTGGCCTTTGAAGTCAAAGTGCGCCTTCTATTCTTCCGTGCCTTATGCTGGTTGAGGGCCCCCGGGATGGGGGTCACGAAGACGTTGCCGCAGGACGCGGCGTACTTAGTCTTTGTTCTGCTATTCAGGAACTTACGCTTTTTATGAAATCCAGCTTCAGTGCCTAGCCTCTCGAGGTCATAAGTCACGCAAGAATTGAAGTCAAATTGCGCCTTCTATTCTTCCGTGCCTTATGCTGGTCGAGGCTAAACAGGCACTTACGCTTTTTTAGGATGAAGAATTTTGTTTTTTAGCTTATAATGGTTTCTAGTTGTTGAGACTTCAGTTTCCTGCCGGCTGCCTGTTTTTTTACGGAAGCCGGCTGATTAGTTAAAATCGGGTTGTTTTTAAGCGGAGAACGTTTGCTGTTTTTATATAGGAGGTTTATTTTATATTGGCTATACTACCGATTGTTATGTTTCCGGATAAAATTCTGGAACAAAAGTGTGATAAAGTTACGAATTTTGACCGAAATTTGGCCATGCTGCTAAATAATATGCACGAAACGATGATTGAAGCTGATGGGGTGGGGCTGGCTGCTCCGCAAATCGGCTTGAGGAAAATGATTGCTGTAGTCGATCTTGATGACGAATCAGGTGTAATAGAATTAATAAACCCTGTTATTGTCGAACAGGATGGAGAGCAAACCGGACCTGAAGGATGCCTTAGTTTCCCCGAGATTTATGGAGAAGTAAAACGAGCTTACAAAATAAAGGTTCAGGCACAGGACAGAAAAGGCCGGCATTACGAAATCGAAGCAGAGGATTTCCTGGCAAGGGCGATCCAGCATGAAATTGACCATTTAAATGGCATTTTATTTACAAGCAAAATTACACATTATTTAACACAAGAAGAATTGGAAGGATATGAAGAAGAATGACAAAAATCGTTTTTATGGGAACGCCTGATTTTTCGGTGCCAGTCCTTCAGCGGCTTATCACGGATGGATATGAAGTGATCGGGGTTGTCACTCAGCCTGACCGCCCGGTTGGAAGAAAAAGGGTTCTTACTCCGCCGCCAGTCAAAATCGAAGCAGAAAAACACGGAATTCCTGTATTTCAGCCGGAAAAAATCCGCGTTAAAGAAGAATTGGATAAAATAATCTCATTAAAACCGGATTTAATCGTTACAGCGGCTTTTGGACAGATTCTTCCTAATGAACTTCTTGATTCCCCGAAAATAGGCTGCATCAATGTACATGCCTCACTGCTTCCGGAACTAAGAGGAGGAGCTCCAATTCATTACGCAATCCTCCAGGGGAAAGAAAAAACCGGCATAACTATCATGTATATGGCAAAAAAATTGGATGCCGGAGATATTCTGACTAAAGCTGTAGTGGAAATTGAGGAAAATGATAATGTAGGTACGCTGCATGAAAAGCTAAGTGCTGCAGGAGCTGATTTACTATCTGAAACCATTCCTAAACTCATCAAGGGAGAATTGTCTCCAATTAAACAAAATGATGAAGAGGCTACATTTGCACCAAATATAAAGCGGGCTGATGAGAAAATAAAATGGGATCATTCAGGTGAAGATATTTATAATCAAATCCGCGGGTTGAATCCTTGGCCAATCGCTTACACTTTGATGAACGGGGAAGTTTTAAAAATCTGGGAAGCGGCAAAACTGCATACTGACAAAGAAAAAGCTCCAGGTGAAATTATTTCAATTGAAGATAATGGGATTTTAGTAGCAACCGGAAATAAGACTGCCGTATTGATCACGGAACTGCAGCCGTCCGGGAAGAAAAGAATGAGTGCAAAAGATTACTTGCGCGGTGCCGGTTCGTTTATTACAGCCGGATTGAAGTTAGGAGAAGAGAATGAGTCAATATAAGAAAAATGTCCGTGAAATAGCATTGGATGTTATAGAATCAGTTGAAAAAAATCAGGCATACAGTAACTTATTGCTGAACACTGTCATTAATAAAAATAAGCTGTCCCAAGCAGACAGCGCACTGCTTACGGAAATTGCCTATGGCACCATACAGAGGAAAATGACACTGGATTATTATTTGCAGCCGTTTATCAAGAACCAAAAGAAAACACTTTCCTGGGTCATCAATCTGCTGAGACTGTCATTGTATCAAACCGTCTACCTAGATAAGGTCCCTGATCATGCGATTATTTTCGAAGCAGTTGAAATTGCCAAGAAGCGCGGCCATAAGGGGATTTCCTCTATGGTAAATGGAGTGCTGAGAAACATTCAGCGAAATGGCGTTCCTTCATTGGAAGATATTGAAGACGAAGCAAAAAAGATATCCATTTCAACAAGCACCCCCCAATGGCTTGTTGAACGCTGGATTGGACAGCTTGGGAAAGAAAGAACAGAAGAAATGTGCGAGCTGAACCTGATTCCCCCAGTACAGACAGCAAGGGTAAATACGAAAAAAATTACCAGGGATGAGCTGATCAGCGCATTAACAGAAGAAGGGTTTCAGGTTGAGAGAAGTACCATCATTCCTGAAGCAATACATTCCCTTAGCGGAAATCTTGCTCATTCGGAAAGCTATTCAATGGGTCTACTTTCCATTCAGGATGAAAGCTCCATGATGGCTGCATATGCACTGGGAGCAAGCGGCAATGATATGGTCCTTGATTGCTGTGCGGCACCTGGAGGCAAAACGACTCATATTGCGGAAGGTTTGTCGACTGGTCAGGTTACTGCTCTTGATCTCCATGAACATAAAGTGAAGCTGATCAAAGAGCAATCAGAACGGCTGGGTCTAAAGAATATCAAAGTTTTGGCATATGACAGCAGGAAAGTGCAGGAAGTTTTTAATAAGGAAGGATTTGACCGGATCCTTGTTGATGCTCCATGTTCAGGACTTGGTGTCATGCGCAGAAAGCCTGATGTAAAGTATACAAAATCAAAAGATGATATAATGAGGCTGTCCGTTATTCAGCAAAACCTTCTCGAGGCAGCTGCACCGCTCCTCAAAAAGGGAGGAAGGCTGATTTACAGCACATGCACAGTAGATAGGGAAGAAAATGATGAAGTCGCAGAAGCATTTTTGGCGGCTAATCCCGATTTTGAAATGGATACGGAATTGAAGGACAGAATGCCGGATGGAATTAAACCATTCGCAGTTAATCATAAAATCCAGGTCTTGCCTCAGGATTTTGGCGGCGATGGCTTTTTCATTGCCAGCTTTAGAAAGAAGGTACAGTAAATGGCAGAAGTGTTAACAGCAAGAAATAAAGAAGAAAAATCTCAGGAGAAGCCTTCCATCTATTCACTTGAGCTGCATCAGTTAAGGGAGTGGCTTTCAGGAAACGGTGAAAAGCCATTCAGGGCAGAACAGGTATATGACTGGCTTTACAAAAAAAGAGTCGGAAGCTTTGAAGAAATGTCCAATTTAAATAAAGGGCTGCGCGACAAATTAGAGGATAGCTTTTCCATAACAACTCTAAATACTTTAATACAGCAAACATCAAATGATGGCACAATCAAGTTTTTATTCGAACTCCATGACGGATATTCCATTGAAACAGTTTTAATGCGCCATGAATATGGTAATTCGGTTTGTGTCACGACACAGGTAGGGTGCCGGATTGGCTGTACATTCTGTGCTTCCACGCTTGGAGGATTAAAACGGAATCTTGAAGCAGGAGAAATCGTCGCACAAGTCGTAAAAGTACAGCAGGCGCTTGATGAAGCTGGAGAAAGAGTAAGTTCTGTCGTTATAATGGGTATAGGTGAACCGTTTGACAATTATGACCATATGCTTTCATTCCTTAAAAATATTAATCACGAAAAAGGATTGAATATCGGTGCCCGCCATATCACGGTTTCAACGAGCGGAATCATCCCAAAAATTTATAAGTTTGCGGATGAAGAAATGCAGATTAACTTTGCCATTTCCCTGCATGCCCCAAATTCGGAGCTTAGAAGCAAGCTTATGCCGATCAACCGTGCCTATAAGCTTCCAGATCTTATCGAAGCTGTGAAATATTATACAGAAAAGACAGGCAGAAGAATCAGCTTTGAATACGGCCTGTTTGGCGGTGAAAACGATCAGGTAGAGCATGCAGAAGAGCTTGCAAGGCTGATTAAAGGCATTAAGTGCCATGTGAATTTAATCCCGGTTAACTATGTGCCGGAACGCAACTATGTGAGAACACCTCGGGAACAAATTTTCCTTTTTGAAAAAACGCTGAAAAACCATGGTGTCAACGTTACGATCCGTAGGGAACAAGGCTCGGATATTGACGCTGCATGCGGCCAGCTTCGCGCTAAGGAGCGAAAAGAAGAGACGAGGTGAACCTATGAAGGCAATATTTATGACAGACAGAGGAAAGGTCCGCCAGCATAATGAAGATAATGGCGGTATCTTTCTTAATCCGCAAGGCGTCCGCCTGGCCATCGTTGCAGATGGCATGGGCGGCCACCGTGCCGGTGATGTTGCCAGTGAAATGACGATTGAATTTATGAGCAAAAGCTGGTCGCAGTCTGTTGACATTCTATCTCCGGATGATGCAGAGGATTGGTTTCGCGACCACATAGTCAAAGTGAACAAACTGCTGTTTGAGCATTCGGAAAAGAACACGGAATGCCAGGGCATGGGTACAACCATTGTTGCTGCCATATGTACGGAAGCTTTTATTACGATCGCCAATATAGGTGACAGCAGATGCTATTTATTTGACGGAAGCGAATTCAGGCAGGTTACTGAAGATCATTCTTTGGTTAATGAGCTTGTCCGTTCTGGGCAGATTTCGAGGGAAGATGCAGAGCATCATCCGCGGAAGAATGTTTTATTGCGCGCTTTGGGAACAGAATTATATGTAGAGATTGATATAACGACCATTTACATGAATCGGGGCAGCATGCTTTTATTATGCTCTGACGGCCTGTCCAATAAACTAAATGCAGATGATATGAAAAATATTGTGCTGAGAGAAAAGCAGCTCCAGGATAAAGCGGATTCTTTGATCGGCCAGGCCAATCAGAATGGCGGAGAAGACAATATCACCCTAGTGCTTGTTGAATTTTCGAATGAAAGCGAAAGCGGGTGAGTGGTATGCTGATCGGTAAAAGAATTAATGGCCGCTACAAGCTGTTGGATATGGTTGGCGGCGGAGGAATGGCCAATGTGTACCTGGCAAGGGATATGATCCTTGAACGCGAGGTGGCATTAAAAATTCTGCGCATGGATTTTAACAATGATGAAGAATTCATCAAACGTTTTAATCGTGAAGCCCAATCTGCAACTAGCCTTGCCCACCCTAATATTGTGAGTATATATGACGTCGGGGAAGAAGACGATATCTACTATATCGTGATGGAATATGTTAATGGCCTGACATTAAAGCAATACATACAAAAGCATTATCCTGTTCCGATAAGAAAAGCGCTGGATATTATGAAACAAATTACCGCAGCCATTTCACATGCCCATCATAATGGGATTATCCACCGGGATATTAAGCCGCAAAACATTCTTATTGATGAACAGGGAACCGTGAAAATCACGGACTTTGGCATAGCCATGGCACTCAGTTCCACAAATATCACCCAGACAAATGCTGTTCTGGGATCAGTCCATTACCTTTCTCCAGAACAGGCCAGAGGAGGAATGGCTAATAAAAAGTCTGATATTTACTCCCTTGGGATTGTTATGTTTGAACTTCTGACTGGAAGGCTGCCGTTTTCCGGGGAATCTGCTGTTTCTATTGCCCTTAAACATCTTCAATCAGAAACCCCGTCGCCAAAGCGCTGGAATCCGGCAATCCCGCAAAGTGTAGAAAATATTATTTTAAAAGCCACTGCCAAAGACTCCTATTACCGCTATGAAAGTGTAGATGCAATGGAAGAGGACATCAGAAGTGCCCTGGACCCCGAGAGGCAGAATGAAAAGCCCTTCATCATCCCAATGGATGATGATGCTACCAAAGCTATCCCGATCATAACCCAAGACAGCATTTCCAATTATGATGAAACAATTGTCAGGGGACATGAGAATGCTGCGGATCCTGGGGATAAACAGGCAGTGGCCAAGGAACCAGAGCCCGCGGCCAAACCTGAAGGAAAAAAGCTAAACAGCAAGAAGAAAAAGAAAATCAAGAAAAGACGGAAAAGGCTACCTGTTATTCTAATCACTACTTTTGTGGTATTAGCCTTGCTCGGAGTAATGTCCCTTACAGTATTCCCTAACCTGTTTGCTGCAAAAGAAATCAAGATTCCAAGTGTTAAAAATGAAAATCTTGATGATGCCATGACTCTTTTGCTCGATAAGGGATTGGCAATAGGAAACACTATAAAGCTTGAAGATGAAAATGTTCAAGATGGAAAGGTAATCAAGACAGATCCGGCAGAAGGCCAGGTAGTCAAAGAAGGAACAGAAGTGAATATCTACCAAAGTACTGGCAGGGAAAAGACCGATGTCACGGATTATACGGACATGGATATCGATGATGTAAGATCCAGCCTTAAAAAGATGGGTATCAAAGATATAAACATCACAGAAGAATATGATGACAGCGATGCAGGTACCATCCTTTCGCAATATCCTGGAGCCGGATTGAAAATTGTGCCTTCGGATACAGTGTTTGATTTTACAGTAAGCAAGGGTCCGGAAAAAATAACTTTACGAGATTTAACAAAGTACAGTAAAGCGAGCCTGGATGATTATGAAGCAGAAACGGGTATTACCATCAATTCAGATAAAGCAGAGTATAATGATGCCATTTCTGAAGGTTTGGTCATATCCCAGTCCCCTTCTGCCGGCACGGGGATTGAAAAAGGCAGCACAGTCAGTGTTGTACTTTCAAAAGGGGCTAAGGAACCGCCACCTAAAACGGTCAGCAAAGAAATTTCTATCGACTATGAACCAGATACCGAAGGGAAATCCCAGCTGGTGAAAATTTATATAAGTGACCTGACAAGAACCATGAAGGAGCCGGCAGATAGCTTTTCAATCACCCGTCCTGCCAAAAGAACGATTGAGCTTACAATTCCTTTTAACGATAAAGCAGAAATCAAAGTAATGAGAGACGATCAGGTCATCTTGGACGAACCGGTACCATATCCGGAAGATTGATTTTAAAAAAGGAGTGAGGCTATGCCGGAGGGCAAAATTATAAAAGCACTAAGCGGTTTTTACTATGTGCTGGACGGCGAGAATGTGATTCAATGCCGAGGCAGGGGAGTATTCCGTCTGAATAAAGTGAATCCGCTTGTTGGCGACTCAGTTGTCTATCAGGCTGAAAACCCCACGGACGGCTATATTTTAGAAGTGAAAGACCGGAAAAATGAGCTGGTACGGCCGCCAATAGCCAATATAGATCAGGCCATCCTTGTATTTTCTGCGGTCGAGCCTGACTTCAGCACGGCACTGCTGGACCGTTTTTTGGCCCTGATAGAAGATAATGAAGTTGAGCCGATTATTTGTATCAGCAAAATGGACTTGCTGCAGGAGTCCAAGATACAAGAAATTGAAAAATATATCGCCGATTATAAAAAAACTGGATATGCAGTGATCACTACTTCTTCAAAAACAAACGAAGGGATTGAAAAGCTGCAGCCGTATTTGCAGGGTAAAACCAGTGTTTTTGCAGGGCAGTCCGGCGTAGGGAAATCATCCTTGCTGAATGCCATGAAGCCCGAACTCAAACTTAAGACAAATGATATCTCATCACATCTTGGCCGGGGAAAGCACACAACCCGGCATGTTGAACTGATCCATGTAGGTTCTGGACTTGTGGCGGATACGCCAGGTTTCAGTTCGCTTGATTTCCTGGAGATGGAGGCTGAAAGGCTTTCATATTGTTTTCCTGAAATCTATCAGACAGGCGAGCGCTGCAAGTTCCGCGGATGCCTTCATGACAAAGAACCAAAGTGTGCAGTAAAAGAAGCTGTAGAAAGCGGAGAAATACCTCAATACAGGTACAATCATTATCTGCAGTTTTTAGAAGAAATAAAAGACAGAAAGCCGAGGTACTAATAATGGTTAAAATCGCACCATCAATCTTATCAGCAGATTTTGCAAAATTGGGGGCAGAAATCACGGATGTCGAAAAAGGAGGAGCGGACTTTATTCATGTTGATGTAATGGATGGAAAATTTGTTCCAAATATTACAATTGGCCCGCTGATTGTTGATGCAATCCGTCCAGTTACCAAACTGCCTCTGGATGTTCATTTAATGATTGAAGACCCTGATTCATACATTGAAGCTTTCGCGAAGGCAGGCGCAGATATTCTGACTGTGCATGTAGAGTGCTGCAGACATCTGCACCGCACTATCCAATTGATTAAATCTCATGGAGTGAAGGCGGGAGTGGTCTTGAACCCGGCTACTCCGGTTTCGACTATACAGCATGTTATCAATGACATTGATATGGTATTGCTGATGACAGTGAATCCTGGCTTTGGAGGCCAAAAGTTCATTGAATCTGTATTGCCTAAAATTTCTGAAGTCAAAGCATTGGCCGAGGAAAAAGGAGCTGCAATTGACATTGAAGTCGATGGCGGTGTGAATGAGGAAACGGCAAGGCTATGTGTCGAACATGGAGCAACTGTCTTAGTTGCGGGATCGGCTGTTTTTAATCAGGAAGACCGGAAAGCTGCCATCGGAAAACTCCGCAGCTAATCGCAAGAAAGCCGGACTTTAAGCATGTAATGGTTTATAGGCATCACTTGCCTGCCATATTCTGCTTAAAGGCGGCTTTTTTGTTATAGGCTCAGTTACATATTAACGAGACTTTATGATGATTTGTAAAGGCGGCGGCTGAAGCGGGAAACAATAGGCAAAAATAACAGAGCTTAATATATAAAAAAGGGAGGTTTAACATGATTATTTGCATGCTGGCAGGAGGACCTGTTCATTTATTGCCTGATCTTCTTCCTTATAAAAATAAGGCGGACGTGTGGGTTGGGGCAGACAGAGGTGTGCATCATCTGCTCGAAAGCGGGATTGTTCCTGATGCGGCATTTGGTGACTTTGATTCTGTAACTGAAGGAGAACTGGAAAACATCCAGCAGAAACTCGAAAATCTGAAGGTATATCCTTCAGAGAAAAATGAGTCGGACCTGGAGCTTGCCTTTCAATGGGCAATCCGGCAAAAACCAGAAGAAATTTATATTTTGGGGGCAACAGGAGGGCGGCTGGACCACTTTTTCGGAAACATGCAGCTTCTGCTTAAAGAATCAATCCTTCCGCTGCATAACTCTATTTCCATATACATTGCAGATAAACAAAATACAATCACGGTTAAAACACCGGGAACATATCAAATCGGCCGTGATCCCGAAAAAAAATACATTTCCTTTATCCCGGCGGCAAGCTGTATTGAAGGGTTAACGCTTCAAGGCTTTAAGTATCCGCTCGAAAACCGCCGTGTAAAGAGAGGCTCTACTCTTTGTGTCAGCAATGAACTAATTTCTGATATTGGTCATCTTTCCTTTTCTGAGGGCATATTATTGGTGATAAGAAGCAGTGATTAAAATTCACGCTTGAATGAGGATACGGACTTATTTTATTTCCTATATCCCTATTTTGGCTTATCTCGTAAAATGCAGATTCGCTTGTAAAAAGAAGCGGTTTACAGAGGAGGGGCATTATGAAGTTTTATACAATTAAGCTGCCAAAGGTGCTGGGAGGCCTGGTAAGGGCCATGCTTGGAGCGTTTAAAAAAGGCTGACATACTGCAAAACTGCTATAGCATCCTCTGCGGGGGGTGCTATTTTTTGATGCTTCAGTAAATTAAATGCTCTATAAACTAAAGAAGGATTGAGAAAGGCCGGAGGCGGGTTTTATCTTGTTTCACTGGGCCGGCAAGGAGAGGAGGCACAGGATGAGGAAAAGGAGCGGACAAACAGGAAGAGTAACAAAATAGAAAAAAGGCACCCTTTCTGGAAGGATGCCTGTACATTATACGCGTTCTACTTTGCCTGATTTAAGAGCTCTTGCAGAAACGTATACACGTTTAGGTTTGCCATCAACTAAAATACGCACCTTTTGAAGATTAGCGCCCCAAGTACGCTTGTTAGCGTTCATTGCGTGTGAGCGTTTGTTACCAGAACGAGTTTTTCTTCCTGTGATTACACATTGACGTGCCATGTTAAATTCCCTCCTAACTACAGCAAGCTTAAGTTACAATCAATCTTAAGTCTTTAGAAATACTTTAATAATTTACCATACCTAAAACGATAATGCAATACTTCTGTGCATTACTTTCAAGAAAAATACCTTGACATAGACTTAGGGGGATTGATTTATAATAGTACCGTAAGACAATAGCTTTTAAATGACCTGACATTATAGTAAAATGTTTTATAGCTAATAAGAGTTTTGGGAGGGGGAACGTATTATGTCAATCGAATTACAAACGAAATTTGGGCAAATTGATATATCAACAGATGTCATTGCCACTGTAGCAGGCGGCGCGGCTGTGGATTGCTACGGAATAGTCGGAATGGCATCCAAGAAACAGTTAAAGGATGGTATTACAGAAATCCTGAGAAGAGAAAACTTCACTAAAGGTGTAATCGTCCGTCAGGAAAATGGCCAAGTGCATATCGATATGTTTATCATCGTAAGCTATGGAACCAAGATTTCCGAGATTGCGCATAATGTACAATCGAAAGTAAAATACACCCTGGACAAGACGGTAGGGTTAGCTGTGGACTCTGTAAATATTTTTGTACAGGGAGTCCGCGTGACGAACCTTTAGTTAGGAGGAAAGTTAGTGTCTATTACGAATTTAAACGGACAACATTTTGCGGAAATGATTATTCAGGGTGCCAACCATTTGGCTGCCAATGCAAAAATGGTTGATGCACTGAATGTTTTCCCGGTTCCGGATGGAGATACCGGAACGAATATGAATTTATCAATGACTTCCGGAGCGAAGGAAGTAAAAAATAATGTTCAAGAACATATCGGGAAAGTCGGAGTTTCTTTATCAAGAGGCCTGCTGATGGGGGCTCGCGGCAATTCAGGAGTCATCCTCTCCCAGCTGTTTCGCGGATTTTCCAAATCTATTGAAGCAAAAGCATCCATAAGCAGTACGGAATTTGCCAAAGCTTTTCAAGATGGTGTTGAAACGGCCTATAAAGCTGTCATGAAGCCTGTGGAGGGAACAATCCTTACAGTAGCCAAGGATGCAGCAAAAGCTGGCCTGGCTGCGGCAAAACAGTACACAGACATCATTTCCGTTATGGAGGAAATAACAAAGGAAGCAAGGGCGTCCTTGGACCGCACCCCGGATCTCCTTCCAGTTCTTAAAGAAGTGGGAGTTGTTGACAGCGGGGGCCAGGGCCTTCTCCTGGTATATGAAGGGTTTCTTGCAGAATTGAAAGGCGAGAAGCTTCCTGAAACATTAAGTTTTCCTACAATGGATGAACTCGTAAGCGCCGAGCACCATATGAATGTCCAAGGGCATATGAATACAGAGGACATTGTTTACGGATATTGCACAGAATTCATGCTCAGACTGGAAAAAGATAAAACAGCCGAACATCCTTTTGATGAAGATAAATTTAAATTGGATTTAAGTGAGTATGGCGATTCTCTTCTGGTGATTTCTGATGATGAAATTGTGAAAATACATATTCACTCCGAAAAGCCTGGTTCTGTGCTGAATTACGGACAGCAGTACGGAAGCCTGATTAAACTGAAAATCGATAACATGAGAGAGCAGCATTCCGGATTAGTCGGCGAAACTCATGCTGCCCTTCAGACAGAGAACAAGCCTAAAGAAAAAGAAAAATACGGCATTGTCTCCGTTGCCATGGGTTTGGGAATCAGTGAATTATTCAAAAGTATCGGTGCAGATTCCGTGATTGAAGGCGGCCAGACTATGAATCCGAGCACTGAAGATATTGTGAAGGCCATTGAAGAGGCAAATGCCGAAAATGTCATCATTCTGCCCAATAATAAGAACATCATAATGGCTGCCCAGCAGGCGGCTGAAGTAGTTAAGGAAAATGTAATAGTCATTCCTTCCAAAACTGTTCCACAGGGCCTCTCGGCACTTCTGGCATTCAATTCTTCCAGGGGGACTGAAGAAAACGAGAGTGCTATGGCAGAAGCTCTGGCCCATGTGAAAACTGGGCAAGTGACGTATGCTGTGCGGGACACCAGCATAGATGGACTTGAAATCGAAAAAGGAGATTTCATGGGTCTTGAAGAAGGTAAAATAATAGTAAAAAGCAAGAATAAATTAGATGCCGCTAAGGATTTGCTTTCACGTTTGATTGACGAAGATTCCGAAATTCTGACCATTTTGTCCGGTGAAGAAGCGTCTCAGGAAGAAGTCAGCGAGCTTGCGGCTTATTGCAGCGAAATGTTTGAAGACGTAGAAATAGAATTGCATAATGGAAAACAGCCGTTATATCCTTTTATATTCTCGATTGAATAAGAGAATTTCTGGAGAAAAGAAGCCGTCCAAGGAACACAAAAGTAAAATTCCATGCGCCAGCTTTAGAAATGATTTGCTCCTTTAACGGGGAAAGAAGTAAAATAGAACTGCATATGCCTGGAGGCTATGCAGTTTTATTGTGCATGAGGCCGAATATTCCCAGCTTACATCAGGAATCCCAGGACTCTATTGAGGAGGCAGAATATGAAATATAAAAGTGTTTTTGATATAATAGGACCAGTGATGATCGGGCCATCAAGTTCCCATACTGCAGGTGCAGCCAGAATTGGAAGGGTAGCCAGGAACTTATTCGGCAGGGAACCAAAATGGGCAGAGATATCATTTTACGGCTCTTTTGCAAAAACCTACAAAGGGCATGGGACAGATGTTGCGATTGTCGGCGGACTTCTGGATTTTGATACCTATGATGAACGTATAAAAGAATCGCTGACCCTGGCAAAAGGAAATGGCATGAAAGTAAAATTCCATGAAGAAGATGCAGTGATGGACCACCCTAACACAGCGAAAATTGTGATGGGCGACGATGCAGGCGAATTGGAGCTTGTCGGAATATCCATCGGAGGGGGAAAGATTGAAATCATTGAATTGAATGGCTTCCAGCTTAATCTTTCCGGCCACCATCCCGCGATCCTGGTTGTCCATAATGACCGTTTCGGAGCGATTGCAAATGTGTCCAATATACTGGCCAAGCATCAGATCAATATTGGGAAGATGGATGTATCCCGCAAAGAAAAGGGCAAAATGGCATTAATGACCATTGAAGTTGATCATAATATTGAAAATCATATATTGCAGGAAATAGCAGAAGTACCTGATATTACACAGGTTGCGAGGGTTTCAGATTGATAGGTTAAAAAATATGAAAACGTTTGCATGCAAATGATGGGGAGGACAATAAAATTGTTTCGTAATGTCGCTGAGCTGGTAGAACTGGCTCAATCTCAGAATAAAAAAATATCCGCTATCATGATTGAACAGGAAATGGAAGTAACGGGCAGATCCCGGGAACAAGTGATCGAACTTATGGAAACCAACCTGGATGTCATGGAAAAGGCAGTTGAAAGAGGCCTTCAGGGTGTACAGTCCCATTCTGGACTGACTGGAGGTGACGCAGTACTTCTTCAGGAGTATATAAAAAAAGGGAACTTTCTTTCAGGTGAGCTGCTTTTGGACGCTGTAAGCAAGGCTGTTGCAACCAATGAAGTAAATGCTGCAATGGGAACGATCTGCGCCACACCGACTGCAGGTTCTGCAGGAGTAGTGCCTGGCACATTATTTGCCATCCAAAGGAAGCTTAATCCTACACGTGAGCAGAAGATCGAATTTTTATTTGCTGCAGGAGCATTCGGCTTTGTAGTGGCCAATAATGCATCCATTTCAGGAGCGGCAGGAGGGTGCCAGGCGGAGGTAGGCTCTGCTTCCGGAATGGCCGCGGCTGCAATTGTGGAAATGGCAGGGGGATCTCCTGCACAAAGTGCGGAGGCTATGGCCATTACACTGAAAAATATGCTGGGCCTTGTATGCGATCCTGTAGCCGGTTTGGTTGAAGTTCCTTGCGTGAAAAGAAATGCAATGGGAGCAGCCAATGCCATGGTTGCAGCAGATATGGCATTAGCCGGTATTACCAGCAGAATTCCATGCGATGAGGTTATTGATGCCATGTACAAAATTGGACAGACAATGCCCGTGGCACTGCGGGAAACTGCACAGGGAGGGTTGGCGGCAACACCGACCGGCCGTGAAATTGAGGCACGGATTTATGGTCTTCCGCTAAATAAGAAGTGAGCAAATCAATGAATGACCCCATTACCTTAATAAAGGGAATTGGAGAAGAAACGGCTGCTGCATTAAACGAAATGAATGTTTTTAAGGTGGCTGACCTGCTGGATTATCTTCCTTTCCGATATGAAGATTATCGCTTGAAGGATCTTGAGGCAGCAGAGCATGATGAAAAAGTGACTGTTGAAGGAAAACTCCATAGTGAGCCACTGTTAAGTTATTTCGGCAGGAAAAAATCAAGGCTGACAATCAAGCTTCTGGTTGGCAGGATCCTTGTTACGGTCATATATTTTAATCAGCCTTATCTTAAGAACAAGATGCATATCAATGATATCGTCACAGTTACCGGGAAATGGGACCGCAATCGGCAGACAATTACGGGAAGCGAGTGCCAGCTTGGCCCTTACCAAAAAGAAAAAGAATATGAACCGGTCTATTCGGTACATGGGAATATTACGGTAAAAGCTCTTCGCCGTTATATTACAAAGGCGTTTGCAGAGTATGGAAAGCAGGTGCAGGAAAACCTGCCCAAGCAGATAGTCGAGCAATACCGGCTGATGCCAAGGGGGGATGCTCTGCATTCCATGCATTTTCCTTTGTCGGCAAGTGATGTTAAACAGGCAAGAAGAAGATTTGTATATGAAGAGTTTTTGCTCTTCCAGCTTAAAATGCAGGCCATCCGCAAAATTCAGCGGGAGCAATCTAAAGGGATTCAGCAGAATTACAATCTTAAAAATGTTAAAAACTTTATTGAATCCCTTCCTTTTTCATTGACCGGAGCACAAAAACGGGTGGTAAATGAAATACTCTCTGATTTAAAGTCTCCATACAGAATGAACAGGCTGCTGCAGGGCGATGTTGGTTCTGGAAAGACGGCAGTGGCCGCCATTGCTCTATTTGCAGCCGTTTCTGCGGGCTATCAAGGTGCATTAATGGTTCCTACTGAGATACTGGCTGAGCAGCACGCGCGTTCTTTGAATAACATGCTGGCGCCTTCTGGCATCAGGACAGCGATGCTTACAAGTTCAGTCAAGGGCAAAAAGCGGCGGGAGCTTTTAAGTTCCCTGGCTTGCGGCGAATTGGATATTCTGATCGGCACCCATGCACTGATACAGGATGAAGTGAATTTTTCAAAACTTGGCCTTGTGATTACAGATGAACAGCACCGCTTTGGTGTCCAGCAGCGCAAAGTGCTCAGGGAAAAGGGGGAAACACCTGATGTGCTTTTCATGACGGCAACTCCTATCCCAAGAACACTTGCGATTACAGCATTTGGCGAAATGGACGTTTCAACAATCGATGAGATGCCTGCAGGGCGCAAAGTTATTGAAACCTATTGGGCTAAACACGATATGCTTGACAGGATCCTTTCATTTGTTGAAAAAGAATTAAAGCAGGGGCGCCAGGCTTATGTGATTTGCCCCTTAATTGAGGAATCAGAAAAGCTTGATTTGCAAAATGTGCTTGATGTCCATTCCATGCTCAACCAATATTTCGTACCGAGGTATAGGGTAGGCCTTATGCATGGCCGCTTGCCTGCTGCTGAAAAAGATGCGGTCATGAACGAATTCAGCCAAAATGAAGTTCAAATCCTCGTTTCTACCACCGTGGTTGAAGTCGGTGTCAATGTTCCCAATGCAACTGTAATGGTCATCTATGATGCAGAGCGATTCGGTCTGGCACAGCTCCATCAGCTTAGAGGAAGAGTCGGCCGCGGATCTGACCAGTCCTATTGTATATTGCTTGCGGATCCTAAAACGGAAACAGGCAAAGAAAGAATGAAAATCATGTCCGAAACCAATGATGGCTTTGTCCTATCTGAAAAAGACCTCGAGCTTCGGGGGCCTGGTGACTTTTTTGGAAAAAAACAAAGCGGCGTGCCTGAGTTTAAAGTAGCAGATATGGTTCATGATTACAGAACGCTTGAGGTGGCCAGAAATGATGCGGCGAAACTGATTAGCTCAGACAGCTTTTGGCATGATCCGGAATACGGTTCCTTAAGAAAGCATCTTGAAGATACCGGTGTATTAAAAGGGGAAAAGTTAGACTGATAGTCTCACAGAAAGCTTTAGTTAATCAGGAGGCATACGGCTTTATTAAGGCAGAATGCAGGATGTCGTATCTTGCATTCTGCTTTTTTTATCTATATACTACTATTAGTACCTAGTCTTAATACTGTGGATGGTGACCTTCAATGCGAAGAAATAAGAAGGAACGCCAGCAGCTTTTAATCGAAACGATTAATGAAAATCCTTTTATCACGGATGAGGAGCTGGCTGAGAAATTTTCGGTGAGCGTCCAGACTGTAAGGCTGGATCGTCTGGAATTATCTATTCCAGAGCTGCGGGAAAGAATAAAAAACGTGGCCGAGAAAAGATTCAGCGACGAAATCCGGTCTTTGCCATTGGATGAGGTCATCGGGGACGTGATTGATATAAATCTCGATCGGCATGCGATATCTATATTGGATATAGGACAAGAGCATGTTTTTAAACGCAATAAAATTGCAAGGGGGCATCATTTGTTTGCCCAGGCCAATTCGCTTGCTGTTGCGGTCATTAATGATGAACTGGCGCTAACCGCAAAGGCTACTATTTTATTTACACGTTCCGTGAAAGAAAATGAAAGAGTCATAGCAAAGGCGGCTGTGAAAGATCTGGAACACTCAGGAGACAGGACAACGGTCGAAGTGAATAGCTTTGTCGGAAACGAACTGGTTTTTAAAGGGGAGTTCGAAATGTTCCGTTCTCATCACCAGGAAAAGGATGAAGAAAGATGAAAATAGCAATTGATGCCATGGGCGGAGATCATGCGCCCAAGGAAACTGTACTTGGCGCGATGAAGGCTGTACAGGAGTTTTCCGATATAGAAATCCTGCTGGTTGGAAATGAACCAGAAATCAATCAATATTTAAATGCACATCCAAGGATCAGTGTCCTGCATACCGAGGAAAAGATTTTAAGCACGGATGAACCTGTCCGGGCAGTTCGCCGCAAGAAGAACAGCTCTATGGTTCTTGCAGCACAGCATGTTGCAGACGGAAAAGCGGATGCATGCATTTCGGCTGGAAATACTGGGGCCTTAATGGCTTCCGGATTATTTGTGGTCGGCCGCATCGAGGGGATAGAGCGGCCAGCATTAGCCCCTACACTTCCAACCATAGACGGCAGCGGCTTTGTTCTCCTTGATGCCGGGGCAAATGCTGATGCGCGCCCTGAACATCTTGTTCAATATGCAATCATGGGCTCGATATATGCGCAAAAGGTCAGGAATATCGAAAAACCGAGAGTGGGACTTTTGAATATAGGAACAGAAGAGAAAAAAGGAAATGAACTGACTAAGCAGGCATATGGGCTCTTGAAAGAATCCGGGATTCATTTTATCGGAAATGTTGAATCGAGGGATTTGCTTCAAGGTGCTGCTGATGTTGTTGTAACCGATGGATTTACGGGGAATATGGTTTTGAAAACGATAGAAGGAACGGCATTGTCTGTCTTTTCTATGTTAAAAACCGCATTGACTGCCAGCTTTAAGAGCAAACTTGCTGCAGGAGTCCTGAAACCCCAATTGAAAGAATTGAAAAATCAGATGGATTACTCTGAATATGGCGGGGCGGCTTTGTTCGGTTTAAAGGCACCGGTCATTAAAGCGCATGGCTCATCAGATGCCAACGCTTTTTATAACAGCATCCGCCAGACGCGTGATATGGTCGGGAATGAGATGGTCAAAACCATCAGCAAGGTGATTGAAGTAAACTAAAAGAAGATAAGGAGCTAGAGATATGGGTAAAATTGCATTTGTATTTCCCGGACAGGGATCGCAAATCGTTGGCATGGGCCAGGATTTATTCGAGAAGGATGAACAGGCTAAGAAAATATTCCAAAAAGCGGATGAAGCACTTAGTGCTCCTCTGTCCCGGCTGATTTTTAATGGGCCGCAGGAAGAACTTACACTGACTGTTAATGCACAGCCGGCTTTAGTGACAACCAGCTATGCCCTATTTCAGGCTTTAAGCGAGGCTGGAATAAAACCTGATTATACAGCTGGACATAGTCTTGGGGAATATTCTGCTCTTGCTGCTTCGGGAGCAATAAGCTTTGAGGATGCGGTCACTACTGTCCGCCAGCGCGGAGAATTCATGGAAGATGCTGTACCGAATGGCACAGGATCTATGGCAGCTATCCTGGGAATGGAACGCGGGCTGCTTTCAGAGGTAACTGCAGAGATTTCTTCCAAGGGCGAACCTGTGCAGCTGGCAAATATTAATTGCCCTGGCCAGATTGTCATTTCAGGCAGTACGGAAGGTGTCAGATTGGCAGGGGAGCTTGCAAAGGAAAAAGGAGCAAAACGCGCCATTCCTCTAGTAGTGAGCGGACCGTTCCATTCTGAGCTGATGAAGCCTGCAGCTGCACGCCTTCAGGAAGTTTTGGATTCAATTTCTGTCAATGATGCAGCAGTTCCGGTCATCTCAAATGTTACCGCACAGCCAATACATAAACCTGAAGAAATAAAAGAAAAACTCATTGAACAGCTTTATTCCCCGGTCCTCTGGGAAGATAGTGTAAACACCCTTCTTTCACTGGGTGTCGATACATTTGTTGAAGTGGGGCCCGGAAAAGTATTAAGCGGGCTTATTAAGAAAATTGACAGGAAGGCTTCCGTTTACTCGGTATCCGATCAGGAAAGCCTGCAAAACACTGTACAGGCTTTGAGGGGGAATTAATATGTTGCTTGAAGGAAAAAAAGTACTGGTTACTGGAGCGTCAAGAGGCATTGGCCGTGAAATCGCCCTTGAAATGGCCAGGCAGGGAGCAGATGTTGCAGTGAATTTTGCGGGAAGCGAAGCCAAAGCAAATGAAGTTGTCGAAGAAATCCGGTCATTGGGCAGGCAGGCATTTTCAGTTCAGTGCGATGTAGCAGATGCTGATGCTGTTACGGCTATGACTAAACATGTGATTGATAGCTTTGGTTCATTGGATATCCTGATTAATAATGCAGGAATTACCCGCGACAACTTATTGATGAGAATGAAGGAAACAGAATGGGACGATGTGATCAACACGAATTTAAAAGGTGTTTTCCTTTGTACAAAAGCAGTTACGCGCCAGATGATGAAGCAGCGCAGCGGCCGGATCATCAATATTGCATCTATTGTGGGTGTCAGCGGGAATCCGGGACAAGCTAACTATGTAGCAGCTAAAGCAGGAGTAATCGGACTGACGAAGTCTGCTGCCAAGGAACTGGCGTCGCGTGGAATAACAGTAAATGCTGTAGCTCCAGGCTTTATATCAACGGATATGACGGATAAGCTGACAGAGGAAGTGAAAAATTCAATGCTTGCGCAAATCCCGCTGTCACGTTTCGGCGATCCAAAGGATGTTGCAGCAGTGACCGCTTTTCTTGCTTCTGATGCCAGCGGATACATGACAGGTCAGACTTTGCATGTTGATGGCGGAATGGTTATGTAACTGATTTTTCTCATTGTGAGTGGTTCAAATGGCTAAGCACATGCTTTTCTTAAAATAAAGGATTTATTATTTAGCTAAAATACTCTATAATGGCTTGAGGGGAGGTGAATGCAGTGGCAGATGTAGTAGAACGCGTTAAAAAGATCGTTATCGATCGTTTAAATGTTGAAGAAGCAGAAGTGAAACTTGAAGCTTCATTCAAAGATGATCTTGGTGCTGACTCCCTTGATGTAGTGGAATTGGTCATGGAGCTTGAAGATGAATTCGGCATGGAAATTTCCGATGAAGATGCAGAGAAAATTGTCACAGTTGGAGATGCTGTGAATTACATAAAAAGCACTATGTAATTAAATGATCTCTTGGCAGAAAGCTCCGTTTTATAACGGGGCTTTCTCTTATGTAAAGAATTAATGTATGATAGTAACATACAGCGGTGCTGGCTTTGCCATGGTGCCGCAATATGCAAGTGATTTTTGAGCTTTAGTGGAGGATTGGTTACATGAGAAAGAATGCAAATGAACGTAAGCCATCAATCAAGGAAAATAAGTTCAAACAATTTCAGCAGAGCTCAGGCTTTCATTTTCATGATGAAAAATTGCTGAAACAAGCGTTTACACATTCATCTTATGTGAATGAGCATCGCCGCAAGCCTTATGAAGACAATGAAAGGCTTGAATTTTTAGGAGACGCCGTATTGGAACTGACCATTTCAAAGTACCTTTTTAAAAAATACCCGCTGATGAGCGAGGGGGAACTTACCAAATTGCGTGCAGCGATTGTTTGTGAGCCATCTCTTGTTGATTTTGCGGCGCAGCTATCATTTGGAGACCTTGTCCTTCTTGGCAAAGGTGAAGAAATGACAGGGGGAAGAGAACGGCCTGCGCTTCTTGCTGATGTATTTGAAGCGTTCGTAGGTGCATTATTTCTGGATTTAGGTCTGGATTCCGTTCTTGTGTTTTTAGAAAGAGTTGTGTTTCCTAAGATTGACGAGGGTGCTTTTTCTCATGTGATGGATTATAAAAGCCAATTGCAGGAGCTGGTCCAAAGAGATGGCAGCGGAATTCTGGAGTACAGAATTTCACAGGAAAAAGGCCCTGCCCATAATAGGGAGTTTGTTTCCCAGGTGAGATTAAATGGTGAAGAATTAGGGACCGGGATCGGCCGTTCCAAGAAAGAAGCAGAACAGCAGGCAGCACAATTGGCTTTAAAAATACTTAAAGAAAAATTATAGAAATGATCAACATCGCAGGTTGAACATAGAGGGGGAAAAACCATGTTCCTCAAACGGCTGGATATTGTCGGATTTAAATCGTTTGCAGAAAGAATTGCCGTGGAATTTGTCCAGGGAGTTACAGCTGTAGTCGGGCCAAATGGAAGCGGAAAAAGCAATATCACAGATAGCATACGCTGGGTATTGGGCGAGCAATCCGCCAGGTCTCTCCGCGGAGTAAAAATGGAAGATATTATTTTTGCGGGCAGCGATTCAAGAAAAGCACTGAACTTTGCTGAAGTTACTCTCACTTTGGATAATGAGACGAATTCCCTGCCGATTGATTTCCAGGAAGTCAGTGTCACGAGAAGAGTATATCGTTCAGGAGAAAGTGAATTCCTGATCAACAAACAGCCTTGCCGCCTGAAGGATATTATCGATTTATTCATGGATTCAGGTCTCGGAAGGGAAGCTTTTTCAATCATCAGCCAGGGAAAAGTTGAAGAAATTTTAAGCAGCAAGGCAGAAGAAAGAAGAGTGATCTTTGAGGAAGCTGCAGGTGTGCTGAAATATAAAACCAGAAAAAGAAAAGCGGAGAATAAACTCTCAGAGACCCAGGAGAACCTAAACCGCGTAAATGATATTTTATTTGAACTGGAAAGCCAAGTGGAGCCTTTAAAAATCCAATCCTCTCTGGCGAAGGAATATCTGGAAAAAAAGTCAGAACTTGAAAAAATTGAAATTGCGTTAACGGTTTATGAAATAGAAAGTTTGCATCAAAAATGGGAAAAGCTTTCAAAGGGTTTTGCTGAACATAGCGAATCTGAAGGGAAAATGTCAGCGGAGCTTTATAAAAAAGAAAAAATGATTGAAGAAATCCGCGGCAAAATTTCAGACCTTGATGCATCAAGTGATCATTACCAAGGTGTTTTGCTTGCTGCTAGTGAAGAGCTGGAAAAGCTTGAAGGCCGGAAAGAGGTATTAAAGGAACGCAAAAAGAACGCCTTCCATAACAAAGGACAGCTTGAAAAGTCCATTGAAGAGGGAAGCCGAAAGATTATTTCGTTAAATGATGAAAAAAAGCGGGAAGGTGCAGCACTGCAGGTTCTCGAACGTGAAGTACAGGAGCTCCAAGGCAGGCTTCGGGCCATGCAAAATGACCTGAGTCTTTTTAATGCTAATATCGAAGAAACCATTGAAATGCTGAAGAGCGATTACATCGACTGGCTGAATAAACAGGCATCTGCAAAAAATGAAAAGCAGTATCTCGAACAGCAAATATCGAAGGGGATTCAAAGAGGCAGTATACTTGATGAAAACAATGCGAAATTTCTTGAGGAAAGATCCGCTATTGAAGAGAAAAAATCGCTTCTAAGTGCCTCTCGCTCCGAAACTGTAAAAAAAATCGAAGAGCATGTGCATATATTCAGAGATGGCCAAAGAAAGCTTGAAGGAGCTAAAGCGGCTTATCAAAAACAGGAAACCACCCTCTACCAGGCATATCAATATCTGCAGCAATCCAGGTCAAGAAAAGAACTGCTTGAGGAAATGGAAGATGATTATGCGGGCTTCTTTCAAGGTGTTAAAGAAGTTCTGAAAGCAGGAAAGCACACGCTGCAAGGAATTAAGGGAGCTGTTGCGGAGCTTATTACCGTTCCAAAGGAATATCAGCTGGCAATTGAAACGGCGCTTGGCGGGGCCATGCAGCATATTGTTGTCGAAAACGAAGTGCATGCAAGGCAAGCAATCACATTCCTGAAGAAAAATTCGTATGGACGGGCAACATTCATGCCTCTTTCTGTTATTAAATCGAGGGAAGTGCCTTTATCACAATATAATCTAATGAAGGGCCATCCTTCCTTTATGGGGACGGCAGCTGAATTAATTTCTTATGAAAAACAATACCAAGCAATAGCTGCTAACCTTCTTGGCTCTGTAATTATCGCAAGTGATCTAAAAGGTGCGAATGAATTAGCGAAGCTCGTTGGCCATAAATATCGATTTGTGACTACAGACGGTGATATTGTTAACCCGGGCGGTTCCATGACGGGAGGAGCCCTCAAACAGAAAACATCTTCACTTCTTTCCAGAAAAGCAGAACTGGAAGAGCTTAAAAACAAGCTTTCCGGAATGGAAGAGAAAACAAATAAGCTTGAACAGCATGTTAAGCAGCTTAAATCAGATGTTGCTTTACTGGAAACGAAAATTGATGGCATTCGAGCAGAAGGGGAACAGCTGCGTCTTGAGGAACAGTCATTGAATGGCCAGATGCGGGAAGTTGAGCTGCTGGAAAAGAATGTCAACGAAAGACTTCATCTCTATGACCTTGATAAAAAAGCGGCAGATGAGGACTATCATGAAAAAGCTTTGCGGCTTGATGAACTTGAGGAATTGCTCAAGAGCTCCGGAGTTGAAATTCAGAGACTTGACATAAAAATTGCCGAGTTGACAGAAAAAAGGAAAATACAGCAGGAAACAAAAGAAAGCCTGGCGGAGGAGACCAGCGAGCTGAAGGTGAAGCTGGCATCCAAGAAGGAACAGCTGCAGCATCAGCATGAAAAATACAGCCGTATCCAGCATGAACTGGCTGAAATAACGGAAAAAACACTTGAACATAAAGAGGATTTATCCATGCTCGCAAATGCCATGACTGACAGTTCAAGCGGTGCGGAAAAATTAGAGGAGTCAGCGAGAAAATGCCTCCAGACGAAGAATGAAACACTTGAGCATATCACATCAATAAGGGAAGAACGAAAAAGCCGGCAGGAATTTCTTGATGATATCGAGCTTGAAACCAGGGAATTAAAAAGGCTGCATAAGGGTATGGCTGAAGTGGTGAAGGATGAGGAAGTCAAACTAAACAGGCTGGATGTTGAACTTGAAAATCTCTTAAATCAGTTGAGTGAAGAGTACTTTATGGCCTTTGAGGCTGCCAAGGAAAAATACCCGCTTGCCATAGCCCCTGATGATGCAAGAAAACAGGTGAAATTAATTAAGCTTAGCATCGAGGAATTGGGCACCGTGAATCTTGGAGCCATCGAGGAATATGAGAGAGTATCAGAAAGGTACCAATTTTTAGTCGCTCAAAAAGATGATCTTCAACAGGCAAAAGATACGTTATTCCAGGTGATTGAAGAAATGGACGATGAAATGAAACGGCGTTTTGCGGATACATTTTTTGCCATCCGATCAGAATTCGAACACGTTTTTAAAGCGTTATTCGGAGGAGGGAAAGCGGAGCTTAAGCTGACAGACCCAAGTGACCTGCTTAAGACAGGGGTAGACATCATTGCGCAGCCCCCGGGGAAAAAACTGCAGAATCTTGGTCTGCTGTCAGGAGGCGAAAGGGCATTGACGGCCATTGCCCTGCTCTTTTCCATTCTAAAAGTCCGCCCTGTTCCTTTCTGTATTCTCGATGAAGTGGAAGCTGCACTGGATGAGGCCAATGTAATTAGGTTTAGCCAATATCTCAAGCAATTCAGCAGCGATACGCAATTTATTGTAATTACCCATCGAAAAGGCACAATGGAAGAAGCAGATGTCCTTTATGGAATTACCATGCAGGAATCTGGCGTATCCAAACTTGTATCTGTACGTATGGAAGAGACAGAGGAATACGCACCTTTTTAAACGATGCAAATGATCATTCGAAAGGAAGTGTTTAAATGAGTTTTTTTAAAAAACTGAAAGAAAAATTTACGAATCAGACTGATTCTGTATCTGACAAGTTTAAGCAGGGTCTTACAAAAACCAGAGATTCGTTCACTGGAAGAGTGAATGACCTTGTAGCCCGCTACAGAAAAGTGGATGAAGATTTCTTTGAGGAGCTCGAAGAAATCCTGATCAGTGCAGATGTTGGTTTTGATACTGTCATGGAATTGATTGATGAGCTGAAAATGGAAGTTAAACGCCAGAATATTTCTGATACCAAAGAAGTACAATCGGTTATTTCTGAAAAGCTTGTTTCCATTTACCAAGGTGATGAGCCGGTTTTGTCCGCTCTGAACATCAAGGAAAATGAATTAACTGTCATTTTGTTTGTGGGTGTCAATGGTGTAGGGAAGACTACGACAATCGGGAAAATGGCACATAAATTCAAGGAGGAAGGTAAATCTGTCCTGCTAGCAGCCGGTGATACCTTCCGTGCGGGGGCCATCGAACAGCTTGAAGTCTGGGGAGAACGCTCAGGAGTTGAAGTGATTAAACAAGGCGAAGGCTCCGATCCTGCTGCTGTCATGTTTGATGCCATAAGATCGGCAAAGGCCCGCAAGGCAGATATTTTGATTTGTGATACGGCTGGCCGGCTTCAAAACAAAGTTAATTTAATGAATGAGCTTGAAAAGGTCAAGCGTGTCATTGAAAGGGAAGTGCCTGGAGCTCCGCATGAAGTGCTGCTTGTTTTAGATGCAACAACCGGCCAAAATGCTTTAGTACAGGCAAAAACCTTTAAAGAAGCCACAAATGTATCTGGAATAGTGCTGACAAAGCTTGACGGGACTGCAAAGGGAGGAATAGTCCTTGCCATCCGTAAAGAACTTGCCATACCTGTGAAATTCGTTGGACTTGGTGAAGGCATGGACGACCTGCAGCCGTTTGACGCTGAAAAATATGTGTATGGACTATTCTCGAATTTAATTGACGAAGAAGAATAGCAGCTGAAGAAAACCGGAAGGGGCCCCCTTCCGGTTTTCTTTATAGTGATAAATTTTTTCCTTCTCGCAGCTTGCTGATTCTATGACAGCAAGTTCCCGCCGCCCCGGCATACGATTTGTTCTAGGATGCCTGGAACGGATAGGTAAATTAAAACTACGGACTATTAAAACTCCTTTCATTAAGACAGATATGTTCACCCTTGACAGGACTATTTGAACAATGTACACTATATTCTTGTAAAGTGTTTTCACTTAACAGCTGGGAGGGTCTGCAAATGCTCGAAAAAACAACGCGTGTAAATTACCTGTTTGATTTTTATCAATCGTTGTTAACAGAAAAACAAAAGAGCTATATGTCCCTCTACTATCTGGATGATTACTCTCTTGGCGAAATTGCCGAAGAATACGAAATCAGCAGACAGGCAGTTTATGATAATATAAAAAGAACAGAGGCAATGCTTGAGGAGTATGAAGCAAAGCTGTTGTTATTCCAAAAATTTCAAGAGCTGAACGAGTGGATTGCTGAACTGAAGGCGTCGGCTGAAAAGGATTCCTTTTCAAAAGATGATCTTTTATCTGCGCTCTCAAAGCTTGAGAAGTTAGATTAGGAGGCGGCAATAATGGCATTTGAAGGATTGGCCGACCGACTGCAAAGCACCATGCAAAAAATCCGCGGAAAAGGTAAAGTGAATGAAGCTGACGTAAAAGAAATGATGCGTGAAGTGCGTCTGGCGCTTCTTGAAGCGGATGTTAACTTTAAAGTCGTGAAGGATTTTGTGAAGCGCGTCAGTGAACGTGCAGTAGGTCAGGAAGTGCTAAAAAGCTTAACCCCCGGTCAACAGGTAATTAAGGTTGTTCAGGAAGAACTGTCAGAGCTAATGGGTGGGGAGCAGAGCAAGATTGCTGCGTCCAGCCGGCCGCCGACTGTCATTATGATGGTAGGCCTCCAGGGTGCCGGAAAAACCACAACAACCGGAAAGCTTGCAAATCTTCTCAGGAAAAAACACAACCGTAAGCCATTGCTTGTTGCAGCGGATATTTATCGTCCGGCGGCGATTAAGCAGCTTGAAACGCTGGGAAAACAATTGAGTATGCCTGTATTTTCTCTTGGTGATCAGGTAAGTCCAGTGGAGATTGCGAAACAAGCCATCCAAAAAGCAAAGGAAGAGCATCATGACTATGTTCTGATTGATACTGCAGGCCGCTTGCATGTGGATGAAAAGCTCATGGATGAACTGAAAGATATTAAAGAGCTTTCAAAACCTGATGAAATTTTCCTTGTGGTAGATGCCATGACTGGGCAGGATGCTGTCAATGTTGCCCAAAGCTTCAATGAACAGCTTGGCCTGACTGGCGTGGTACTGACAAAACTTGATGGAGACACCCGCGGCGGAGCCGCACTGTCCATCCGTGCTGTCACCAATACTCCTATTAAATTTGTGGGTATGGGCGAAAAGCTGGATGCGCTTGAAGCATTCCACCCTGATAGAATGGCTTCAAGGATTCTTGGAATGGGCGATGTGCTATCCCTAATTGAAAAAGCCCAGGCAAACGTTGATGAAGAAAAAGCAAAAGAACTCGAGAAAAAAATGAGGACCGCAACATTTTCTTTTGATGACTTCCTGGAGCAGCTGGGCCAGGTCCGCAACATGGGACCCTTAGATGACCTGATTAAGATGCTTCCTGGTGCAAATAAGATTAAGGGCATGGATAATCTGAACATTGACGAAAAACAGATCGGCCATGTTGAGGCAATTATCCGCTCAATGAACAAAAATGAAAAAGAGCATCCTGAGATTATCAATGCAGGGCGCAAAAAACGGATTGCGAAAGGAAGCGGCACAAGCATTCAGGAAGTAAACCGTCTCTTAAAGCAATTTGAAGAAATGAAAAAAATGATGAAACAGGTTACAAACATGCAAAAAGGGAAGAAAAAAGGTTTTAAATTCCCGTTCATGTAAAGGATTTCTTAGTCTTATTTTGGACTTTGAACTGGCAGATTGGCCTCTTTTAGGCCGGCCGCTAAGGTATTTTATGACTGTTAAGAAAAAAACCTTTACAAACATACCATACATTTGATATTATACTATCTTGTGTGAAACTATTCGGAGGTGCTTATTTAAAATGGCAGTAAAAATTCGTTTAAAACGTATGGGAGCAAAAAAGACTCCTTTCTATCGTATCGTAGTTGCAGATTCTCGTTCACCGCGTGACGGCCGTTACATCGAGGTTGTAGGAACTTACAATCCTGTAACTCAGCCGGCAAAGGTTGAAATTAATGAAGAGCTTGCTCTTAAATGGATGCAAGATGGAGCAAAACCATCTGATACAGTCCGCAACCTTTTCTCTAACCAAGGCATTATGGAAAAATTCCACAATGCAAAAAACAGCAAGTAAAGGTTTTAATTCATGAAAGAATTAATTGAAACGATTGTTTCTGCTCTCGTAGATTATCCTGATGAAGTAAACATTACTTCACGGGAAGAAGAAGACCGTGTCGTGTATACTCTTTTTGTAAACAAAGAGGATATGGGCAAGGTCATCGGGAAACAGGGACGCGTTGCAAAGGCGATTCGGACTGTGGTATATGCAGCAGGATCTCACAGCATAAGAAAATCTATTTGGAGATTTCCGAATAAGGGAGGGCTTACACCCTTCCTTTTTTCGCTATATAAATCTTCTTTTCCTCAATGCAAGCAGGCAGCGTAACAGTCTGTATCCCCGTACAGCAGTGAAGCATACATGAAGGACAGGCTTGCCTGATTCATGTATTAAAGGCAAATGGTAAACGGCCAAACGAACTCTCTCTGATTTAAATTATTCACATCTAAACTCTTCTAATAAGCCGTCTGCATATTTTAAAATGGATGAAACAAACTGCTTTGGCAGCTGCTGCAAATCAGGTCCTGATATGGGGACAGGCTTTCAAAATATTTATACATACCCTTGTTGCCGATGCTGAAAAATACCATTAAAGGAGGCGCTGGAGTGAAAATTCTCCAAAATGTGATTGTCAATCAGGTTTTAACAGAGTCCAGCAAGAACAAGCTCCTTGAAAAGTATAAAACAAAAAGGCTGCAGCTTCAGAAAGAAGCTGAGCAGCTGCGGTTTGAATTAAAGAAACTTGAAAAAACAAGGCCGCTCCAGCCTGCAACCCTTCGTTCTCATTTTGAAAAGGAAATCAATCAGCGCCAGGAAAAAATAAAACTGGTTGAATTTCAAATTGAACAATTGGATATCCTCCCGATTGGAAGCGAGCTGAAGGAGAGAGAAGTTCAAAGCATTATAGAAGTAGAAATAGGTGCAGATTGGGATGAAACAATTGGGACAAAAACGATTGTTGTCAAAGACGGAGTTGTCTCAGAAATACGTTAGAGGTGAAGACATGGAAAAAATGTTTAATGTAGGGAAAATCGTGAATACTCACGGCATCAGAGGAGAAATACGTGTTATTTCCAAAACTGACTTTTCCGAAGAGCGCTATCAAAAAGGCAACATCCTTTATTTATACATGGATCATAAAAGTGAGCCCATCCAATTAACTATCGAGCATCACCGGGTTCATAAAAACTTTGATTTATTAACCTTTGAAGGTTACAGCAACGTTAATCAGGTAGAAGTCTTTAAAGGCGGAATCCTTAAAGTCCCTGAGTCACAGCTGGGCACATTGGAAGAAGGGGAGTTTTATTTTCATGAAATCATCGGCTGTGAGGTGTTCACAGACACTGGCGAAGAAATCGGGAAAATAACAGAAATATTGACTCCGGGTGCAAATGATGTTTGGGTCATCAAACCTAAGACGGGAAAAGATGTCTTAATTCCGTATATCCCGCAGATTGTTAAAGAAGTGGATATTGCTAATCAAAAAATAGTCATTACACCAATGGAAGGGCTTTTGGACTGATGAAAATAGATGTACTTTCCATTTTTCCAGAAATGTTCTCAGGTGTCCTGCACTCCTCCATCTTAAAGAAGGCTGCAGAGAAAAATGCCGTAAGCTATCATGTTACAAACTTCAGGGATTTTGCAGACAATAAGCATCATACTGTTGATGATTACCCATACGGCGGCGGAGCAGGGATGGTGCTGAAGCCTCAGCCGATCTTTGATGCTGTCGATGCCTTGACTAGCCAGGCTGGCAAAAAGCCCAGGGTGGTCCTTCTATGCCCCCAGGGAGAGCGCTACACTCAAACAAAGGCGGAGGAGCTGGCGAAGGAAGAACATCTAATCCTGGTATGCGGCCATTATGAAGGATATGATGAACGGATAAGGGAGCATCTGGTCACAGATGAAATCTCAATCGGCGATTATGTGCTTACCGGCGGCGAACTGGGTGCAATGGTGATTATAGACAGTGTCGTTCGCCTTCTGCCCGGGGTTCTGGGCAACGAGGATTCTCCTGTCAAAGACTCTTATTCATCTGGATTGCTGGAACATCCGCATTATACAAGGCCGGCGGATTTCCGCGGTATGATTGTTCCTGAAACACTGACATCAGGAAATCATAAAAAAATAGAAGAATGGCGCCTGAAGGAATCATTGAGAAGAACCTATAATAGAAGGCCTGACTTGCTTGAAAGTTACCCTTTGAATGATTCAGAGCGAAAACTGCTGAAGGAAATTCAAGGAGAGGATGAATAGCTATTGCAACAGGCTCTGCAGTATGTTATGATAAGTTTCGTGACTTGGCAAGATGCCTAAGTCTAATAACGATGTTCCGCTGCAATCATTAATGGATTGGCAAGAGCATTTTGGGAGGAGCAAAAAACATGCAAAACATTATTCAAGAAATCACAAAAGAACAGCTTCGCACTGATCTTCCAGAATTCCGTCCTGGTGACACTGTACGTGTACACGTAAAGGTTATCGAAGGAACTCGCGAACGTATCCAGTTATTCGAAGGTGTTGTAATCAAACGCCGCGGCGGCGGAGTCAGCGAAACTTTCACAGTACGTAAGGTTTCTTACGGTGTCGGAGTTGAGCGTGCATTCCCTGTACACACACCAAAAATCGCTAACCTAGAAGTGATTCGCCATGGTAAAGTACGTCGTGCTAAACTATACTATCTTCGTGAACTTCGCGGTAAAAAAGCTCGTATTAAAGAGATTCGCCGCTAAGATATCTAAGATTGCCTAAACTAAAAGAGTTAAAAGGAGCTTGTTTTGCAGGCTCCTTTTTTTAATGAGGAATACATATTATTCAAGGCATCATGAATAACAGGCTATCTTGAATGACTGAATATAATCTGAAACACGTATAAAGTGTTTTTTCTCGTACAAGATAAGAAGCAATTGATGAAACAGTAATGCAAGCCCTTCGAACTATCCCATATAGTGCAGAGGCAGTATCGTTTTAGAGTATTAAAACGATTTAGCTGAAAAAATAGCAAGAGAGGTGGATCCAGTTGACAATACAGTGGTTCCCGGGCCATATGGCCAAAGCGAGAAGAGAAGTAACGGAAAAACTTAAACTTATTGATATTGTATATGAGCTGGTCGATGCCAGAATTCCGGCTTCTTCAAGAAATCCGATGATAGATGAAATAATCCAGCATAAACCAAGACTTATCTTGTTAAACAAATCAGATATGGCAGATCAGGCAAAAACCAGGCAATGGCTGGATTATTACAAGGAGCAGGGAGTAACTGCGCTCGCAATTAACTCTCAGTCAGGAAGCGGTTTAGCTCAAATTACTGCTGTATCAAAGGAACTTTTGAAAGCGAAATATGACAGGATGAAGGCAAAAGGAATAAAGCCAAGGGCAATAAGAGCCATGATTGTCGGGATTCCGAATGCGGGAAAATCGACACTTATAAACCGGCTTGCAAAAAAAAATATTGCCAGAACAGGAAACGTTCCGGGAGTGACGAAAGCCCAGCAGTGGATCAAGTTTGGAAAAGAGCTTGAACTGCTGGACACTCCAGGGATATTATGGCCGAAATTTGAGGATCAGGAAGTGGGCTTAAAGCTTGCTTTAACAGGTGCCATTAAAGATACCCTTTTAAATCTTCATGATATCTCATTATATGGATTGCGTTTTTTGGAAAAAGAATATCCTGAACGCCTGAAAAGCCGTTACAACCTCGAAGCCCTGCCAGAAGAACCTGTCGAGCTATTTGATGCCATTGGAACATTCCGGGGCTGCTTAGCAGGAGGCGGACTGGTTGATTATGACAAAACAGCAGAACTGATTGTCAGAGAAATCCGCTCTGAAAAGATGGGGCCGCTGACTCTCGAAAAACCTTCAGATTTACAGACAGAAAAAGAATGAGTATAAAATAACGGGATTTAGATAATGAGTACTGTATCATTATTTCTAAAACCCCGTTTTTTTTGAGTTTAGCATAGTATCTGCCGGCTATTTCCTATGAAAAACTGAAAATAAGGAAGACTTGGCCGATAATTAAAATGATAGGTGATGAAATTGACAGCAGCATTAAAAATGAAGGAAATAGCTTACAAATTAAAAAGTATTCATAATCCAAAGGATGCCTTTCTTGCTGAATGCAGACTGGATGAAAGAAAAGGCGTTAAAGATTTAATAAAAAAATGGGATAAGCAGCTGACAAAGCTGAAAGAAGAAAAGGAATTGTTCCAAAGCATGTCTTCTTATGAACAAGCATTGAAGAAGGAAGGCTTCTCGGCACTCTGCGGTATTGATGAAGCAGGAAGAGGCCCTCTTTGCGGGCCGGTCGTCGCTTGTGCTGTTATTCTAAAACCTGATTTTTACCTGGCAGGATTGAATGATTCCAAAAAACTCTCTGAAGCAAAACGCGAGGAATTTTTTACTGTTATACAAAATGAAGCCGAGTCAATTGGTGTAGGAATCATACATAGTGATGAAATCGACTCCTTGAATATTTACCAGGCATCAAAGAAAGCAATGAATGAAGCGATCTTGAATTTATCCTCTGTTCCTGATCATCTGCTAATAGATGCGATGGAACTGGAGATTGATATTCCGCAGTTTTCCATTGTAAAAGGAGACTCGAAAAGCATTTCAATTGCAGCCGCTTCGGTTATAGCAAAGGTAACCAGGGATAAGCTAATGAAGGAATATAGCATTGAATTCCCTCAATATGGATTTGAACAGCATATGGGCTATGGAACCAAGAGACATTTAGAAGCCTTGCATACATATGGCCTGACCCCATGGCATCGCAGAAGCTTTGCACCAGTAAAGGAGATAGCCGAAAAAACTGTAAAAAGGTGATAGGATAATGAAGCCAGCCTTTATATCTATGAAAACGATTTTGCCAAACACTCCCGAACAGAAACCAGGGTTTAAGAGCGGCCAGATATTCTTGGGAAAGGTGAATAAGATTTTTCCGAACCAAACGGCAGAAGTGCAAATTGGATCACAAAAGATCATTGCCTCACTTGATGTACCGCTGAAGGCAGGCAGCAGCTATTTACTGCAGGTGCAGCCTGATCAGGGTATGGTACATCTAAAGGTCATTGATACGGGTAAATCCAATTCAGCTGGAGGGGGCAGTGGCTCGGCAGAACAGCTATTGAAACTATTGTCCTCTCCGGCAGGCAGGGAATCAATCGATCTTGCAGGGTTTATGCTCAAAAATCAGCTTCCTGTTACAAAGGATTCTTTTGAGCAGATCTTAAGCTGGATGAAAACTGCGGAAAATGAAGGCGAAGCTTTTACAGCAATAAAAACGATGCATACTTCAGGACTTCCTTTTGTGAAAGACGTATTTCAGGCTCTGTTAGCCCACAGCAAGGGAGAGCCGATTCATAAAGTATTAAGTGAACTTTTAACACAGCTGGAAGGAAGCCATACGGAAACGTCATTAAAGACGCGCTCTCTAATCACTTCAATGATGTATACTGCCAAAGAGCGTCTGTTGAAAGACCCGCTCCCTCCAATTATCGCAAGCTGGATGGACCCGCGGTCATCAGAGGACGAAAATAAAGCCGCATTTTCTATTCTGCAAAAAACCGGGCTGATATCTATAGATAAATCGGAGCATGAAGTGATTGGGAATTTGCTCATGAATCCCAGACTTCAGGCACAAGCTGAATCAGTCGGGATTTTGCCTTTCTTGAAAGAGGCCCAAAACATGCTGACTCAGGCGAAATCAGTAAATGCGGGTAACCAGGAAGCATCAAAGCCTGTTTTAGAAAGGTTTATCAGCTTAGTGAATACCGCTTTTGATGCAGGGGCAGCAGCTAAGGGAGAAAAGATTACTGCTGATCATTCGCTCCCTGTAAAATGGGTGAATGCAGATATGGAAACTGGCGGGCTGCCTAGAAAACTGCTGCAGGCTGTCCAAAACCTGTTTGAGAAAAATGAGCCTTTAGCAAAGGGATTTCCGGCTAAAGGCGCTTTGCTTTTGTCGCTTTTGAACGCAGATGCAGGAACAGACTCAGCAGAAGGAGCAGTTGAAGAGGCAGCAAACTTACTGATGAAGGCAATGAAAGGAAAAACTGCAGATAATATTCTACCAAAGAATGAACTTCTGTTATTAAGCAGCCTGGCGGAAAACGCATTATCAGAAATTGATAGTTCTCAAGTTTCTGCGCCGAGGTTTTTGAAGGACGCCGCAAAGCTGCTTGGGCTGAATCATGAACATTTTTTAGTACAGCCTGAAGAAACGGGCAGGCAATCCTTCGGGGATCATCCTCTTTCGCTGAAATCTTTGCTTTTACAGCTGGTAAAGGAAGATCATCCAAAAGAAGTGAAGGATACGGCAGCTCTATTAATAAATAAAATCACAGCACAGCAAATACTATCACAGGAAAACGGGCCGCTCCAAAATGTGTACATGCAGCTTCCAGTTGCCCTTCCTGGTTTTCAGACAGATGTGAGCATTCAATGGAGCGGACGCAAAAAAGAAGATGGAAGCATTGACCCGGATTATTGCAGAATTTTGTTTTACCTGGATTTACAGCAACTTAAGGAAACGGTTATCGACATGAAAGTCCAGAACCGGGTAATAAAAATCACGGTTATGAACGAACAGCATCGGGAAATTGAACAGCTTTCAGGGGCATTTATTTCTCTGCTTAAAGAAAAAATAGAAAACTTGAACTATCAGTTATCCGCTATAAAGTTTTCAGCATGGAGCAAAAGCGAACAAGGTCCGAGCAGCAGTTCATTCGGGCAGGGTGCGGAAATACCATATAAAGGATTGGATATGCGGGTATGACCAAGGAAAATAGAAAAGAAGCAATTGCGCTGAAATATGATACGGAAAAAAACAGCGCGCCTGTCATAGTGGCAAAGGGCAAGGGAAAGACAGCGGAGAATATTTTTGAAAAGGCCAAGGAATTCAACATCCCTGTTCAAGAAGATCCTTCATTGGTCGAACTGCTGGGAAAGCTGGATATCAATACGGCAATACCAGAAGAACTCTATCAGGCTGTAGCTGAAGTATTTGCTTTTATTTATAAAATTGATTCACAAATGAAAAATCACTCTTAACAGGGTGATTTTTTTCATGCACTATAATTGAACTCAAATGATACAATATGAATAGATTGCTGAATGCAAAAAGGAGAACAGGATTATGAATGAAATTAGTATTCTTGCAAAAATCAGGAAAAATCTCTCGCTGTTTACTGATGCAGAAGGAAAAGTAGCAGGATATATTCTGGATCATCCAGGTTTTATACCAACCATGACCACTAAAGAACTGGCAAAACAAAGCGATTCAAGCGAAGCCAGCGTCGTAAGGTTCTGTAAAACGATAGGTGCGGGAAATTTCAAAATGCTGAAGATCATGCTGGCAAAAGAGAATACAATAGGTGACGAAAATATCAATCATTTTGCCCTTTTTGAAACAGAGGACACCCCTCTCAGCCTGTTTCAGAAGGTGACCTACCTGAATAAAGCCGCTATAGAATTATCCATCCATACACTGGATAAAAAAGAGTTCGAACAGGCCGCATCACATTTGAAATCTGCAAATAAAATTGCCTTTTTTGGTGTGGGAGGTTCGTTTCCACCTGCCATTGATGCTCAATACAAATTCATGAAATTAGGCCTGAATGCTACTGCCTCTTCTGATTTTCACTATGCTGTATCGCAGCTGTCCATGATGAAACAGGGGGACTTGCTTGTTATCATCAGCACTTCCGGTAAAACAAAGGAAAGCATTGAGCTTGCGCAGTATGCCAAAGAACAGGGAGTTGTGATGGCAGCCATCACAGCGTTAAGAAAAAGTCCTTTATATAAGATGGCTGATATCAAGCTGTGCATACCTGATGTTGAGGAAGAACAGAGAGTGGGGAGCATTGCATCAAGAATGGCACAGCTTAATATTATTGACGCATTATATTTAAGTCTTTTTCATGAAATAGGGAAAGAGATTTATCCATCCATTCATAAATCCAAGGAAATGCTGTCAAAGAGAAAATAAGGAAGGCAGAATGTATTTTCTGAAATTATAATTCATATATTTTAATAGAAATATTGATTTATAATTTCTCAATGCGTTATAATGAAAGCGCAAACATTATGAGAGAGGTGATTCGGTGCTTGAAAGACTGTCCACAGAAAACCGCAACAAGAACACGATGAATCTGGATGAAATGACGGTAAGGGAAGTTCTTCAAGTGATGAATGAAGAAGACAGGTCGGTCCCAGCCGCCATCCACAGTGAATTGCCGCAGATTGAACAAATTGTCAAGCATACTGTGGAAGCTTTTAAAAAAGGCGGAAGGCTTATTTATTTAGGAGCAGGAACTTCAGGGCGCCTCGGCATTCTGGACGCGGCGGAGTGCCCGCCAACTTTCGGCACTGTAAGTTCCATGGTCCATGGACTGATTGCCGGCGGGGAAAAGGCCATCATGACAGCTGTTGAAGGAGCGGAGGACTCAGAAGAGCTTGCAAAAAGGGATTTAACAGCATTATCTCTAAACGCAAACGATGTTGTTGTCGGAATTGCAGCAAGCGGCAGGACTCCTTATGTGATAGGCGGACTGAAATTTGCGAAAAGCAGAGGAGCAGTTTCCGGCAGTATTTCCTGCAATAAACATGCAGAAATCTCAAAGTATGCGGATATTGCCGTAGAGGCGGATACCGGCAGTGAAATACTGACAGGGTCGACGAGATTGAAGGCAGGGACAGCCCAGAAGATGATATTGAATATGATTTCCACAGCTGCAATGATTGGCATCGGGAAGGTATATAAAAATCTGATGGTAGATGTACAGCCAACAAATCAAAAGCTTGTGGAGCGTGCCAAAAGAATTATCATGCAGGCAGCGGAAACTGATTATGAAACAGCCGAACGATACTATAAGGAAGCAGGGGGCCATGTTAAAACGGCCATTGTCATGATTTTGACAAACTGTACATATGACGAGGCCATAAAGAGGCTATCTGAAGCAGAGGGTTTTATCCGAAAAGCGCTTTAAACGGCCTGACAAGACAGCTGATACATGAAATTGCCAATGAAGAATATATATCTAAGGACAGGATGCAAGCTTGTTCTGCAAAAGGGAGACAGGGGGGAAAAGTATGAAGAAAGAACAGAGGCTGGCTGAGGAAATTTATGAAAAAGTTGGCGGAAAAGCAAATATCAGCCGGATAGCTCATTGTATGACAAGGCTAAGGCTGGATCTTAAAAACGATGGGCTCGCCGATATCGGAGGTCTGAAGGCTATTGATGGAGTCATGGGGGTAATTGAAGACCAAACCCTTCAAATTGTAGTCGGCCCCGGTACAGTAAACAAAGTTGCAGCAGAAATGTGCAGCCTGACAGGCTTAAGCCTTGGTGAACATGAAGAAATTGATGAAGGCACCGCAGAAAGGGTACACAGTGATATTAAAGCAAAAAATAACACACCTTTCAAAAATTTGCTCCGCAAGATTGGAAATATTTTTATACCGCTTATTCCAGCCCTTGTTGCATCGGGCATTATAAACGGGATTGCTAACTTTTGCCTGAATGCAGGGGCAGATAAAAATAATATCATCCTGCAGCTTCTTCTCTTTATGGGCGGAGGGATATTTGCCTACCTGGGAGTTCTGGTAGGCTGGAATACCGCTAAAGAGTTTGGGGGCACCCCTGCTCTCGGTGCAATTGCCGGTATATTTGTTTTCAACCCTGCACTTGCAACAATAACCTTGTTTCATGAAGCACTTGTCCCTGGAAGAGGCGGATTATTTGCTGTTATTTTCGCAGCATGGCTTATGAGCGCAACAGAAAAAAGAATCAGAAAGATTGTGCCAAATTCTGTAGACATTATTATTACACCGCTGATTACGGTCTTATTTGTAGGATTCTTAACACTTATAGCAATCCAGCCTTTGGCAGGCTATTTGTCAACGGGCATCACAACAGGAATAAAAGGCATCCTTGACATTGGCGGCATCTTCGCAGGAGCAATTTTAGCAGGAACCTTCCTTCCTCTTGTTATGGTCGGGCTTCACCAGGGACTTACGCCAATCCATGCGGAGTTCATTACAAGCACGGGAGCCACTCCTCTGCTTCCAATACTTTCCATGGCCGGAGCAGGACAGGTGGGTGCAGCGATTGCTGTATTTACAAAAACAAAAAACAGAAAACTCAGAAATGTCATCAAAGGCGCCCTGCCGGTAGGATTCTTAGGAATAGGAGAACCGCTTTTATACGGAGTTACACTTCCGCTAGGCAGACCATTTTTGACAGCCTGCCTCGGAGGTGCTGTCGGAGGTGCTTTCCAGGCATTTGCAGGAACAGCTTCTGTGGGCATGGGGGTATCTGGTTTATCTCTTATTCCGCTGATTCAGGATAAATATCTGCAATATATAATCGGCATCATTATCGCTTATTTAGGCGGTTTCATTTTCACTTATCTTTTTGGATTTAAAGAAAGCATGGCAAAAAATATTAAGTGATACGGAAGGAGAGAAGGAGAGAATTTTCTCTCCTTTTTGTTTGCTGAAATCTTCACATGCTCCATATGCTTAAATACAGGGGCTATTTAGATCATTGTACTTTCAGCGGGGGGGGGCAATACATAAAAAGGAGATGGTTTACATGCTTGGGATATCTGTTTATCTCGGAAGGCAAAGTGAGAATAACCAGGAGAAATTTATAAGAGACATGTCAAAGTCGGGGTTCCGTTCCATTTTTACATCGCTCCATATACCAGAGGATGATGCCGTACAGCATTTGGCATTGCTTAAGGAATTGGGAAGGCAGGCAATGGAAAGCGGCATGGAGCTTGTAGCCGATATCTCACCTGTCACGCTAGACAATTTGAACCTTACTTATGAGAGTCTGCCTGATCTTTTGCAATGGGGGATAACCGGCTTGCGCATGGATTACGGGGTAGAACCTAAAGTGATAGCCCGCCTTTCAAAAATGATGAAAATTGCCCTTAATGCCAGTACGATTGATGATAGACTTTATCAGGAATTAAAAGACTGCACCATGGATTTCAGCATGGCAGAGGCATGGCATAACTATTATCCGAGGCCTGAAACTGGTCTTGGGAAGGAAGATTTTACAAGCAGGAACAAATGGCTCAAGGAGAAGGGATTTACCGTTATGGCATTCGTACCCGGAGACGGAGTACAGAGAGGGCCAATTTTCAAAGGACTTCCGAGCATGGAAAAGCACCGTGGAGCGGATCCGTTTGAAGCCTTCTTAGAACTGAAACATGAATGTTTTGCTGATAAAATATTCATTGGTGATTTAACTCTTAAAGAAGAGACGCTTAATAAATTCTCCATTTATGAAAAAAATCAGATTCCTTTGCGCTGCCGCATTTATTCGGATGCACCCGAAACAAGGGAAATTCTCTCCCTTGACCATATTAACCGGGCAGATTCTGCCAGGGATGCAGTACGTTCGCAAAATACAAGAATTTATGCTGCGGAAAAAAAGCTGGTTATAGAGCCTGTATCCCCTGCTGAGAGAAAAAAAGGAAGCATCACCATTGATAACCGGCTTTATGGGAGGTATCAGGGTGAGCTGCAGATAACTAAACGGGACCTTCCGGCAGATTCTTGTATAAATGTTATCGGGGAGGTAGTCGAGGAAGATTTGCCTCTGCTGCGCTTTGTAGGAGGAGGGCAAGCTTTTATATTATTGGCCAAACAATAAAGATTTCTTCGACAAGTTTTAATATTTTGATAGGTTATAGTAGACAACTAATTATACTTTCTATACAATAATAGCGCAGTCTAATTTTGCAATTCAGCATTATTTGCATATGCTGATGCAAATACTAGTTTAATACGAACATGCAGTTTATTTTAAGAATGCTTTTTTAGTTGACAAGGAGGATGAAAGATGAATATCCATGAGTATCAAGGAAAAGAGATCCTCAGACAATACGGGGTATCTGTTCCCAATGGCCGTGTTGCATTTACTGTTGAAGAAGCAGTGGAGGCAGCTCAGGAACTAGGAACAAATGTTGTTGTCGTTAAGGCTCAAATCCATGCGGGAGGCCGCGGTAAAGCTGGCGGAGTCAAGGTAGCGAAGAATCTTGATGAAGCACGTACATATGCACAGGAAATTCTGGGGAAAACGCTTGTTACACACCAAACAGGTCCTGAAGGCAAAGAAGTTAAGCGTTTACTAATTGAAGAAGGCTGCGATATCAAGAAAGAATATTACGTTGGCCTTGTGCTTGACCGTGCTACTTCCCAGGTTGTGCTTATGGCATCCGAAGAAGGCGGAACTGAAATTGAAGAAGTGGCAGAAAAAACGCCCGAGAAAATCTTTAAGGAATATATCGATCCGATTGTCGGATTAACCGGCTTCCAGGCAAGAAGAATTGCCTTTAATATCAACATCCCTAAAGAACTGATTAATAAAGCGGTCAAATTCATGACCGGATTATATACAGCTTTTATTGAAAAAGACTGCTCAATCGCTGAAATCAATCCGCTTGTTGTTACAGGAGACGGTAATGTTATGGCGCTTGATGCTAAGCTGAACTTTGATGATAACGCTTTATTCCGCCATAAGGATATTATAGCGTACCGCGATTTGGAAGAAGAAGATCCAAAAGAGATTGAAGCTTCCAAATATGACCTCAGCTATATCTCCCTTGACGGAAATATCGGATGTATGGTAAATGGAGCGGGCCTAGCAATGGCCACTATGGACATTATCAAGCATTACAGCGGAGATCCTGCTAACTTCCTTGATGTTGGCGGCGGCGCTACAGCAGAAAAAGTGACAGAGGCCTTTAAAATTATCCTTTCTGATAAAAATGTTAAAGGGATCTTTGTTAATATTTTCGGCGGAATCATGAAGTGCGACATCATTGCCACCGGCGTTGTTGAAGCAGCCAAGCAGCTTGGTCTCGAAGTTCCTCTTGTAGTGCGCCTAGAGGGTACCAATGTTGAGCTTGGAAAACAGATTTTAAAAGAATCCGGATTGAATATCACCGCTGCAGAATCAATGGCAGACGGTGCGCAAAAAATCGTATCACTTGTAGGATAACAGTCAGGGGGAACCAATAAATGAGCGTATTTATTAATAAGGACACTAAAGTCATTGTTCAAGGCATCACCGGTTCAACGGCTTTATTTCATACAAAACAAATGCTTGAATACGGAACACAGATAGTTGCCGGCGTAACACCAGGCAAAGGCGGCACAGAAGCTGAAGGCGTACCGGTATATAACACAGTCGCTGAGGCAGTGAAACAAACAGGCGCAAATGCTTCTGTTATTTATGTGCCCGCACCTTTCGCGGCAGATGCAATCCTTGAAGCTGTTGATGCGGAACTTGATTTGGCCATATGCATAACTGAACACATCCCAGTTCTTGATATGGTAAAAGTAAAGCGCTATATGGAAGGCAAGAAAACACGTTTGGTTGGACCAAACTGTCCGGGTGTCATCACTCCGGGTGAATGCAAAATCGGCATAATGCCTGGGTATATCCATACTAAAGGCCATGTGGGCGTAGTATCCCGTTCTGGAACTTTAACATACGAAGCTGTTCACCAATTGTCACAGGCAGGGGTAGGACAGTCTTCTGCGGTAGGCATTGGCGGAGATCCTGTTAATGGAACGGATTTTATCGACGTGCTAAAAGCCTTCAATGAAGATCCTGAGACACACGCTGTTATCATGATCGGAGAAATCGGCGGAACAGCTGAGGAAGAAGCTGCACAATGGGTTAAAGAAAACATGACGAAGCCTGTTGTAGGATTCATCGGCGGAAGGACTGCTCCAGCTGGCAAGCGCATGGGCCATGCAGGCGCTATCATTTCCGGCGGAAAAGGAACGGCTGATGAAAAGATCCGTGTTATGAATGAATGCGGAATCAAAGTGGCTGAAACACCATCCGTAATGGGTGAAACACTTATTTCAGTATTAAAAGAACAAGGCATCTACGAAACTTGCAAAACACATTAATTTAAAAATCGTCCCCCAGTAAACAGGGGGGCGATTTTTACACATTTAAAGCTGCTAAACATACTTTCATGGTATATTTGGCATAGAAGCACTAAGCCTTCGTTTGTTTTATCTTTTATCAGTCTTATCCCCGAAAATCCCCCATATAAGGAGTGACCTTCATGGATATTAATCAAAAACTGATCCATTTGCATCATTGCCGCGGTGCAGGCTGGAAAACAATTAAAAAAATAATCAGCATCGATCCGTCCCTTCAGAGTATTTTCACCAGAACGCTCGATGAATGGAAGCAATTCCTCCCCCTTCCCCCAAACAAATTGACTGAGTTCTACTGTGACCTCCATTCAATTAATATTCAAAAACTATTGAAACAATATGAAAATAACGGCATTTCCGCTCTAACGATTATAGATTCTGACTATCCGGAACTGCTTAAACAAATTTTTGACCCGCCATGGGTTCTTTATTTAAAGGGTGACAGCTGCTTATTAAACAGCGCGAACGGTTTAGGTGTAGTAGGCGCCCGAAAGCCTTCACAATACGGTGCAGAGGCTTTAAATACGCTGCTTCCTCCTCTTATGAAGAAGAATTTTGTTATTATCAGCGGTTTAGCCGCAGGTATTGATGAAATTTCCCATAAGATTGCACTAAAGGAAAACGGGAAAACAATCGGTGTATTAGGGGGAGGACATTTTCACATTTACCCGAAAAATAATATCCCTCTGGGTATTGAAATTATGAAAAAAGGTGCCCTGATTTCAGAGATTCCTCCTTCAAGGAGGCCTGAACCATGGATGTTTGCCGTGAGAAACAGAATCATCAGCGGACTGTCGAGAGGTGTATTTGTGGTTGAGGCCAAGATAAAAAGCGGTTCTCTGATTACAGCACAATGTGCCCTTGAGCAGGGAAGGGAGGTCTTTGCACTCCCAGGCAACATCACCAGCAAAGAATCAGAAGGTACAAATTTTTTAATTAAAGAAGGCGCGAAGCTGGTGCAGTCAAGCTCGGATATTGAAGAAGAATTTTAAATTGCCTTGCTGCTGTATTCGTTCCATAGTCTCCCAATTAATGAGGGAATTATAAAAATTTTACAAAAATCATAGGAATATAAGTTAAAAGGGTTGAAATTATTATAAAACTGTTATAAGTTTTGCAACAGGCACATTTTTTGCGGCAGCTTGAAATCAATATACTATGTCCGTACAATGGCATAGATAGAAACTATATAATAGAAGAAACTTTTTTTACACAAAATGAAAGTAAAGCTGCCTGGAAAAATGGATTACGCAAAGCCAATAAGCGGTAAAATCTTTTTCTTTATATAAAGAAACATTGACAAATGAAATTTTTATGATTAATAATAGTGAAGATTTATATTACCTCTTGAGGAGGACTTTTTGGATGTCAGAATACTTAGTAATCGTGGAGTCGCCGGCCAAGGCGAAGACCATTGAAAAATATCTTGGAAAAAAATATAAAGTGAAAGCTTCCATGGGGCATATACGGGATTTGCCGAAAAGCCAAATGGGTGTTGACGTTGAACATGAATTTGAACCTAAATATATAACAATACGGGGAAAAGGACCTGTTTTGAAAGAATTGAAAACCGCTGCAAAAAAGGCTAAAAAGATTTATCTCGCAGCTGACCCCGACAGAGAAGGTGAAGCAATTGCCTGGCATCTCGCCCACAGTCTTGATGTGGATGTTAACTCGGACTGCCGGGTGGTTTTCAATGAAATAACAAAGGATGCCATTAAAGAATCCTTTAAATCACCCCGCCCCATCAATATGAATCTTGTTGATGCCCAGCAGGCGAGAAGGGTTCTTGACCGTCTTGTAGGATATAATATAAGCCCTCTTCTCTGGAAAAAAGTAAAAAAAGGGCTAAGCGCAGGCCGCGTGCAATCTGTTGCAGTCAGGATGATCATTGACAGGGAAAAAGAAATCACTGCCTTTATTCCAGAAGAATACTGGACGATCAAATCGGAATTTGCGAAGGGAAATGAACAGTTTGAAGGTTCCTTTTTCAGCCTTGATGGCGAACGTATTTCCCTGAATTCTGTGGATGATGTAAATAATGTCCTGGATAAGCTAAAAGGAAATGATTTTACTGTTTCTGATGTGTCTAAAAAAGAACGTAAACGGAATCCTGCTTCGCCATTTACTACATCTTCACTTCAGCAGGAAGCTGCAAGGAAATTGAACTTCCGGGCTAAAAAGACGATGATGCTTGCACAGCAGCTTTACGAAGGAATTGAGCTTGGAAAAGAAGGAACGGTCGGTCTCATTACATATATGAGAACAGATTCAACCAGAATTTCTGATGTGGCGAAACAGGAATCCAGGAGCTATATCGAAACAACATATGGCCCTGAATTCATTGGAAGCAATCAGAAAAAGGAAAATAAGCAAAGTAATGCACAGGATGCCCATGAGGCAGTCAGGCCGACAAGCACGCTAAAAGAGCCTGCTTCGCTGAAGGAATATTTATCCAGGGATCAATTCAGACTGTACAAACTCATCTGGGAGCGTTTTGTTTCAAGCCAAATGGCCCCGGCTGTAATGGATACAATGAGTGTAGATCTGCAGAATGAAGAAGTACGGTTCAGGGCTAATGGCTCTAAGATAAAGTTTCCTGGCTTTATGAAGGTATATGTTGAAGGCACGGATGATGGAGTAGAAGAAAAAGATAATCTGCTTCCCGATCTGAAAAAAGGAGACAAGGTCTTCTCAAAAGACATTGAGCCAAAGCAGCATTATACCCAGCCGCCGCCCCGCTATACGGAAGCAAGGCTGGTTAAAACGATGGAGGAACTTGGTATAGGCAGGCCATCCACTTATGCTCCGACACTGGATACCATTCAAAAAAGAGGCTATGTCAGTCTGGATAATAAACGTTTCATTCCTACTGAGCTTGGTGAAATTGTCCTGGAATTGATTTTAGAATTTTTCCCTGATATATTAGATGCAGAATTCACTGCGAAAATGGAACAGGAATTCGATAGTGTCGAAGAAGGAAACACCCAATGGATTAAAGTGATTGATGAATTTTACCGGGATTTTGAAACACACCTTGCCAAAGCTGAGGCTGAAATGGAAAAGGTTGAAATCAAGGATGAACCTGCAGGCGAAGATTGTGAAGAATGCGGCCATCCGATGGTATTTAAAATGGGGCGCTACGGAAAATTCATGGCGTGCAGCAATTTTCCTGATTGCAGGAATACAAAGGCAATCGTCAAAGAAATTGGAGTGAAATGCCCGCTGTGCCATGAGGGAAATATCATTGAAAGAAAAAGTAAAAAACGCAGGATATTTTATGGCTGTGACAGATATCCAAGCTGTGAATTTATTTCCTGGGATAAGCCGCTTCCAGATCCTGTCCTAAATGCGAAGGCACGCTTGTCGAGAAAAAACTCAAAAAAGGCGTACAGGTACAATGTATGCAATGTGACTACAAAGAATCGCCGCAGGCTTGATAAAAAAAGGGGAGCGAGAGCTCGCCTTTTTCCTGTTGATTTACATAAAGGGCAGAATTGGCATTTTTGGATTTTAACAGGCGAATCTGAGGCGTAAACCTGTTATTTTTAAGAATTGGCACCAAATTGAACGAATCCAGTGGACAAGGTGTTGAAAAAAGCTATATAATTCATCTTTGCCTGCTGATGTATTTTACTTTCTGAATTGAACTAAAACTATAAAAAATTTGTAAATGTTCCTGTTTTATCATATCTTTGCATGGAGGTTCGTAAAATGAAAGAAGCTATCGTTAATGTAATCGGGGCAGGACTTGCCGGAAGCGAAGCAGCATGGCAGCTTGCCAAACGGGGAGTAAAGGTTAATTTATATGAAATGAGGCCGGTAAAACAGACACCTGCCCATCATACTGAAAAATTTGCTGAATTAGTCTGCAGTAATTCATTGAGAGCCAACACTCTGACAAATGCAGTCGGTGTATTAAAGGAAGAAATGCGTTACCTTGACTCTATCATTATTTCTTCTGCTGATGCCTGTGCGGTTCCAGCCGGCGGTGCACTTGCAGTAGATCGGCATGAATTTGCAGGAAGAGTAACGGAGCTGGTTAAAAACCATCCAAACGTAACTGTAATTAATGAAGAAATGACAGAAATACCCCAAGGGCCGACAATCATTGCGAGCGGACCTTTAACAAGTAAAGCACTTTCAGAAAAACTTGCAGAAATCATGGATGAAGAGTATTTATACTTTTATGATGCTGCTGCACCGATTCTTGAAAAAGACAGCATTGATATGAATAAGGTATATTTAAAGTCACGGTATGATAAAGGGGAAGCGGCATATTTGAATTGCCCGATGACTGAAGAAGAATTTGACCGGTTTTACGAAGCATTGATTGCTGCAGAAACCGTTCCGCTGAAGGAATTCGAAAAGGAAATATTCTTCGAAGGCTGCATGCCGATTGAGGTAATGGCTTCTAGAGGCAAAAAGACCATGCTGTTCGGCCCTCTTAAACCAGTTGGGTTAGAAGACCCGAAAACAGGGAAGAGACCATATGCAGTGGTTCAATTGCGCCAGGATGATGCTGCAGGAACACTTTATAATATTGTCGGTTTTCAGACACACCTTAAATGGGGACCGCAAAAAGAAGTGCTTCAGCTTATCCCGGGACTTGAGAATGCTGAAATCGTACGTTATGGCGTTATGCACAGAAATACGTTCATAAATTCCCCTAAAGTGCTTAAGCCAACTTACCAGTTTGCCAATCGCGAAGATTTATTCTTTGCGGGCCAAATGACAGGTGTGGAAGGCTATGTTGAATCTGCTGCTTCTGGGCTGGTTGCAGGAATCAATGCTGCAAGAATGGCCCTTGGCGAGGAACCGGTAATTTTTCCGGCGGAAACCGCAATGGGCAGCATGGCAAAATATATTACATCGACAAACGCAAAAAGCTTCCAGCCGATGAATGCCAACTTCGGGCTTTTCCCTGAATTGGAACAAAAAATCAGAGGAAAAAAAGAAAGAAATGAACAGCATGCACAGCGGGCACTGGAAACAATTCAGAACTTTATGAAAAATTTGTAAAATTATTTGCCTGCGGTTTTAAATTATGTTACTATTTAGTAGCCTTTGTGGGGTGTTTGCATGGCTGAAATAGATCAATGTGTAAAAATGTTTATTGAATATCTCCAAATTGAGAAAAACAGTTCACACTATACAATTGAAAATTACACGAGAGACATCGGTGAATATACCTTGTTCATGAATGAACAAGGTATAAAATCCTTGTTATCCGTACAATATTCTGATGCCAGGCTATATTTGACCATGATGTATGAAAAAGGCCTTTCCAAAAAGACGGTTGCCCGTAAGACCTCCTGCTTAAGAAGCTTTTACAAATTCTTAATGCGTGAAGGAATTGCAGGGGAGAATCCCTTTGCCCTTGTTTCTCTTCCTAAAAAAGAACAAAGGCTCCCAAGGTTTCTGTATGAAGAAGAAATGAACCAGCTGTTTCAAGCAATCGATCAAAAGACGCCTTTAGGCCTGAGAGATGCTGCCTTGCTGGAGCTTCTTTATGCCACAGGAATCCGTGTGAGCGAATGCTGTGATATAAAACTCCTGGATCTGGATTTTTCGATGGGGACTGTCCTGGTGCATGGAAAAGGAAAAAAAGACCGTTATGTTCCAATCGGCAGCTTTGCTTCAGAGGCTCTTACTAAGTACATACAGAATTCAAGGCCGGAACTCATGTCATCCAAAGCGAAAACCCATCCTTACCTGTTAGTGAATTTTCGTGGGGACCCCCTTACTGCCAGGGGGCTGCGTTATATCCTGAATGGCGTCATTAAAAAAGCGGCAGGTGAAGGAAAGCTTCATCCGCATATGCTCAGACATTCTTTTGCAACACATTTGCTTAACAATGGTGCAGATTTAAGGACAGTGCAGGAGCTTTTGGGCCATTCCAAAATATCTTCCACTCAAATTTATACTCATGTTACCAAAGAGCAATTGCGGAAAGTATATAACGCATCACATCCGAGAGCATAAAGGGAGGCTTCGTCCAGCAGCAAATTTATCTTAGTTTCCTCTGGACGCCAGTTGAACAAATAGGGATTTGACGATTACTCCCCGCAAAGCTTCTCTGATAACTTTCATGTTTTAAATCGGGGATTATTAATGCGGGATAAAAAAGGAGAATTTTTATGGGTGAATTTCATGCAACAACGATATTTGCAGTCAAGCATAAAGGCCAAAGCGCTATGTCGGGAGACGGACAAGTAACATTAGGAAATTCGGTTGTTATGAAGCATACCGCAAGAAAAGTCAGAAGGATCTTTCATGGGAAAGTCCTCGCTGGATTTGCAGGCTCAGTTGCTGATGCTTTTACTTTGTTTGACATGTTTGAGTCTAAGCTTGAAGAGTATAACGGCAATCTTCAGCGTGCAGCAGTGGAACTGGCGAAGCAATGGCGCAGTGATAATATTTTGAGGAAGCTTGAGGCTATGCTGATTGTCATGGATGAAAAGGATCTTCTGCTTGTTTCGGGGACTGGTGAGGTCATTGAACCTGATGATGGCATCCTTGCAATCGGATCGGGCGGCAATTATGCCCTTTCTGCAGGGAGGGCATTAAAACGGTTCTCGGGAGAAACACTGACCGCAAAAGAAATTGCGCAATCCGCCCTGCAAATTGCTTCAGAGATCTGTGTATTTACAAATACAAACATTATCGTTGAAGAGCTGTAAGAGAGGAGCTGTTTCATAATGGCAAACAAAACGGATTTAACGCCTAGGCAAATTGTTGAAAAGCTTGATCAATATATTGTTGGACAGCGGGATGCTAAACGCGCAGTTGCTGTTGCTTTGAGAAACCGTTACAGGCGGACCCTTCTGCAGGAAGAGCTCAGGGATGAAGTAGTTCCAAAGAATATCCTGATGATCGGGCCTACGGGCGTAGGAAAGACGGAAATTGCCCGCAGGATGGCTAAGCTGGTAGGTGCCCCATTTATAAAGGTTGAAGCAACAAAGTTTACGGAAGTCGGATATGTAGGCAGGGACGTTGAATCTATGGTCCGCGACCTTATGGAAACATCGATCCGGCTCGTTAAAGAAGAGAAAAAGGCAAACGTTAAGGAACGTGCTGAAGAAAATGCAAACCGACGCCTTATAGAATTGCTTGTTCCTTCTTCTAAAAAACAGGCAAATTTTAAAAACCCTCTAGAAGTCTTCTTTGGAGGGAATAATGAAAGTTCCCAGCAGCAGTCTGATTTCAGTGCTGAAGACAGCTCACTGCATGAAAAGCGAAGAGTGATATCTGAGAAGCTGGCAAAAGGCGAACTCGAAAATGAGCTGATTACCGTAGAAGTTGAGGAACAGCAGGCTTCTATGTTTGATATGCTTCAAGGATCCGGCATGGAGCAGATGGGTATGAACATGCAGGATGCCCTCGGAAGCCTGATGCCTAAAAAGAAAAAGAAGCGCAAATTAAAGGTAAGCGAAGCAAGGACGGTTCTGACAAATGAAGAAGCGGGCAAGCTGATTGATATGGATGAGGTCACACAGGAAGCCGTTTTCCGTGCTGAGCAAACAGGCATTATTTTTATCGATGAAATTGATAAGATTGCAAGCAAACAATCAGGAGGTTCATCAGCTGATGTTTCACGAGAAGGCGTTCAGCGTGATATCCTGCCAATTGTAGAAGGCTCTACCGTAGTCACGAAATACGGTTCTGTTAAAACAGATCATGTATTGTTTATGGCAGCAGGAGCATTTCATATTGCGAAGCCCTCAGATTTGATTCCTGAACTGCAGGGAAGATTTCCAATCAGGGTGGAGCTTGCAAAATTGACAGTGGATGACTTTGTCCGCATCCTTCACGAACCCGACAATGCCCTTATCAAACAATATATAGCATTATTGGAAACAGAAGGTATAGAAATTGAATTTTCTGACGATGCTATTCTTAAGATTGCAGAAGTAGCCTTTGAAGTGAATCAGAATACAGACAATATTGGCGCCAGACGGCTGCATACCATCATGGAAAGGCTTTTAGAGGATTTATCGTTTGAAGCCCCTGAAATTTCCATGCAAAAAGTAACCATCACGCCTAAATATGTGGAAGATAAGCTAGGCTCCATTTCCCGCAATAAAGATTTAAGCCAGTTCATACTATAGGATGACAAGTTTCACTTTATAAACATAGGGTACAGTCACAAAGAATGCCTGTTTCTCTTTATCAGTAAACACACCAAGATTAGCGATTATATAAGAGCGGTACATGAAACAAGGATTTCTAGGAGGAACAATTAAATGAATTTATTAGGTAAAACAAGAAAAATCAATAGCATGCTGCAGAATGCAGCCGGCCAGCCAGTTAATTTTAAGGAAATGGCTGAAAGCCTCAGTGAAGTAATCGAATCAAATGTGTTTGTTGTAAGCAGACGCGGAAAGCTATTAGGCTTTGCGATCAATCAGCAGATTGAGAACGAACGCATGGTACAGATGCTTGAAGACAGACAATTTCCTGAAGAATATACTAAAAATCTTTTCAATATCCAGTCCACATCTTCCAACTTGGATGTAAACAGCGAATATACGGCATTCCCTGTGGAAAATAAGGAGTTATTCGCAAGCGGCCTGACAACAATTGTCCCGATTATTGGCGGAGGCGAAAGACTTGGTACACTGATTCTTGCAAGGCTTGAAGAAAAATTCCATGATGATGACTTAATTCTTGCTGAATATGGCGCAACTGTAGTCGGCATGGAAATCCTTCGCGAAAAAGCGGAAGAGATTGAAGAAGAAGCGAGAAGCAAAGCAGTTGTCCAAATGGCAATCAGCTCGCTTTCATACAGTGAGTTGGAAGCAATTGAGCATATCTTTGAAGAATTGAAAGGAAATGAAGGCCTTTTAGTCGCTTCAAAAATTGCTGACAGAGTAGGAATCACCCGCTCTGTAATTGTGAACGCACTAAGGAAGCTTGAAAGTGCGGGTGTTATCGAGTCTCGTTCACTAGGAATGAAAGGGACATATATCAAAGTATTAAATGATAAATTCCTTGTTGAGCTTGAAAAATTGAAAAATCATTAAAAAACAGCCCTCGGGCTGTTTTTTTTTTGCCCAAACATCATTTTGAGGATAAATACCTTTGAAATTTGAGATTGGCATTGCAGTCGAAACCCTGTCAGAATCGGGATGAGAATGCTGAGTAAATGCTTCCCTGCCTCCCGGCAAAAAAAAAAAAAATATTACATAAATATCCTTATCATTTCAGTAAATATATTGTAATATTATTTATTGTCAAAAAAATAAGCAAAAAGCATTAGAAGAAGAACTCTGTGATGTTCGATATATAGTAAAAGGTGCAGGGAAATTAGAAAGAATTTTGTCGAAGGGGGAAAAAAGGGCTACTTAACAGGAAAAATAAAGGAAATGTTATTGTAAATATTGGGTTTTAAAGGTATTAATTAACATTTATCGACAAAAATAGGCCTTTTATCTTACGAAGTTTTGTCGATACTTCATAGACAGAACGGTTGGATTTCATTACAATAGTTACTATATTATGTTTTTTTTGTTACGAAATGAGATATTTAAAATTCCTTTCCATATGAGGTGAAAGAAATGAAATTATTTTCAAATACATTTCAGTCGCTGGAAAGCGCCCTGGATTATTCCAGTTTAAAACAAAAAGTGCTTTCACAGAACATCGCAAATGCAGATACTCCCAATTATAAAGCGGAAGATGTAACGAAAGGGTCGTTTCAGGATGCGTTGGATTCATCTATTAAAGCATATAGGACGGATAACAGACATTTTGATTTTTCAGGGGCGCAATCAAGCCAGGGTGTGATAACAAGGCAGAATGTTCAGTACAACAGCAACGGAAATAGTGTGGACATAGATAAGGAAATGAGTGATTTAGCATCCAACCAGATCTATTATGACGCTGCATCTGATTTAATCAGCGGGAAGTTCCAATCGCTTCAAACAATAATAAGGGGCGGTAAGTAATGGGAATGTTTCAAAGCTTAAATACAACAGCTTCGGCTCTTACAGGACAAAGGCTAAGAATGGATATTATCTCTTCAAATATGGCCAATGCCGATACATCAAGAGCAAATTTTGTAAATGGAAAGTGGGAGCCGTACAGAAGGAAAATGGCTGTCATTCAGCCGAAGGAAACCCAATTTTCAAGCTTTTTGAACGCAGCAGCCGGACAAAACGGGCAAGGTGCAGGCGGGGGCATGGAAGTAACGAAGATTGCAGAAGATCAAACGCCATTTAAACTTGTGTATGATCCTGAAAATCCGGATGCCAATGCAAATGGATATGTTGAAATGCCGAATGTCGATCCATTAAGGGAAATGACGGACCTGATAAGCGCCACAAGGTCTTATGAAGCAAATGTTACAGTTTTTAACGCTTCTAAAGGCATGCTGATGAAGGCCCTAGAAATCGGGAAGTAAATAATTACGGTGGGGCTGCTGATATGATCCAAGATAATTACAAATGCAGGTGCCAGCCCTTTATATGCATACAGACAGGAGAATGATAGAATGCAGGGAATAAACCTGAACCCGGGCAACAGTATTTTTGCTGCGGGAAATACAAGTGCTAAAGCCCAGTCCGCAACACCATATGAATCTCAAAAAAGTTTTGCTTCCGTACTGAAGGATTCTATTGAAAAAGTAAACGAAGCACAGGTGAATTCGGATACATTGACTCAAAAGCTTGCCAATGGCGGAAACGTTGATCTGCACCAGGTAATGATCGCTTCCCAGCAGGCGAACATTACCATGCAGGCAGCACTTGAGGTACGAAATAAAGTGGTAGAATCATATCAGGAAATGATGAGAATGAATATATAGCTTCATTTTGAAACCTCTCAAGTTCCAGGAAACGATGTGCAGGACAGAAATCATTGTCCTGTCATAAATTCAAAGAGATTAACCGGGGGATTGAAATGAATGAAGCATTATTAAACTTTAAAAATAGAATTACTGGTTACTGGTCCGGGAGCACCAAAAAGCAGAAAACAATCTTTTTTGGCATTCTTGGATTAGTGGCCCTTATTATTGCGCTAACCGTATTCCTGACTTCAAGAACTACACTTGTTCCGTTATACAGCAATTTATCACCATCAGAGACAGGAAATATAAAAGCAAATCTGGATGGCAAAGGAATACAGTCGCAAATTGCAGATGGCGGAAAGACAATCATGGTGCCTGATGACAGTGTGGATACGCTGAAGGTTGAGCTGGCTGCTGAGGGTATTCCAAAGTCCGGAAGCATCGACTATTCATTTTTCGGACAAAATGCCGGAATGGGCATGACAGAAAATGAATTTGGTGTACTCAAATTGGATGCCATGCAAACAGAGCTTTCAGATTTAATAAAAAATATTGATGGAGTGGATGATGCAAAGGTCATGATCACCCTTCCTGAAAAAGGCGTTTTTGTAAGTGACAATGAAGAACAGGCTTCTGCTTCCATTGTTCTTAACACAAAGCCTGGATATCAATTTGAGGATAGCCAGATCAAGGCGCTGTATCATTTGGTTTCAAAAAGTGTTCCAAACCTTCCTACAGATAATATCGTCATCATGAATCAAAACTTTGAGTATTTTGACTTGAAAAGCGACAGCGATACGAGTGCAGGTGCAACTTTTGCCACACAGCAGGAAGTGAAAAAGGGCATAGAACGCGATATTCAAAGACAAGTTCAAACCATGCTCGGAACATTAATGGGCCAGAATAAGGTTGTCGTTTCTGTAACGGCAGATATTGACTTCACTCAGGAGAAAAGAGAAGAAAACCTGGTTACACCTGTTGATAAAGCGAACATGGCTGGTATTGCCATCTCTGCAAAAAGAATTAATGAAACGTATACAGGAAAAGGTGCTGCAGGCGGGGTGCCGTCCGGTTCAAACCCTGGGGATTCACTTGCATCCAATTATGTTTCGGGAACAGACGGCAATGGGGATTATGAACGAAAAGAAGAAACGATCAATAATGAAGTCAACAGAATAAAAAAACAAATAGTTGAAAGTCCATATAAAGTAAGAGATTTAGGGATTCAGGTAATGGTGGAGCCTCCAAAGCCAAATAAGCCTTCATCTCTGCCGCAGGCGCGTGTTAGCGATATTACGAAGATGCTTGGGACTATTGTGCGCACATCCATTGATAAAGGGGCTAATGCACAGCCATTAACCAACCAGGACATTGCAAATAAAATTGCGGTTACTGTCCAGCCTTTCAATGGCAAGACCACCTTTACCCAGCCTGCACAAACTTCTATTCCATTGTGGGTCTATATAGCAGGAGGCGTATTGCTGCTTGCAGTCATTATTCTGCTGATCTTATTTATCCGGTCAAGACGAAGTACGGAATATGAGGAGATACTGGAAGAAGAAGTAACCATCCAAAATATGCCAGACCTCAATGATGAAATAGAAACCGAAGCTGGATTAAAAAGAAAACAACTTGAAAAACTGGCCAAAGAAAAGCCAGATGAGTTTGCTAAATTATTAAGAAGCTGGATTGCAGAAGATTAGGGAGGATATGAATTGAGCGAAAGAAAGAAAAAAGGCGGACTTACAGGAAAGCAAAAAGCAGCTATCCTGCTCATTTCCCTAGGACCGGATGTATCTGCTTCTGTATACAAGCATTTGTCTGAGGAAGAAATTGAGCGGCTGACACTTGAGATTTCTGGAGTAAGAAAAGTAGATTCACAGGAAAAAGAAGAAATTATGGATGAGTTCCATAATATTGCCCTTGCACAGGATTACATTTCACAGGGGGGGATCGGATATGCCAAGCAAGTCCTTGAAAAGGCGCTTGGCACAGATCAGGCAGCAGCCATTATCAACCGGCTTACCTCTTCGCTGCAGGTGCGGCCATTTGATTTTGCAAGGAAAGCGGATCCTGCCCAAATATTGAACTTTATACAAAATGAACATCCGCAAACCATTGCGCTGATACTATCCTATCTTGACCCTGCGCAGGCAGGGCAGATCCTATCAGAACTGCCGCAGGAGGTTCAGGCGGATATCGCTAGGAGAATTGCACTGATGGACAGCACATCTCCTGAAATAATCAATGAGGTCGAACAAATCCTGGAAAGAAAGCTTTCAGCAACCGTTACACAGGATTACACTCAAACAGGCGGTGTGGAAGCGGTAGTGGATGTATTGAACGGTGTCGACCGTTCTACAGAGCGGACTATTCTTGATGCCCTTGAAATACAGGATCCTGAGCTTGCAGAAGAAATCAAGAAAAGGATGTTTGTTTTTGAGGACATTGTTACGCTTGATGGCAGAGCCATTCAGAGAGTTGTACGGGATTCGGATAATGAGGATTTAAAGCTGGCGCTTAAAGTGGCAAGCGAAGAAGTCAAAGAGATTGTCTTCAAGAATATGTCTAAACGCATGGTGGATACCTTCCAGGAAGAAATGGAATATATGGGTCCTGTGCGCCTTAGGGATGTGGAAGAGGCCCAGTCACGGATTGTGGCTGTTATACGAAGGCTTGAAGAGTCAGGGGAAATTGTCGTAGCCCGCGGCGGAGGAGATGATATTATTGTCTAGGATCATTAAGTCTTATCACGCGGCAGCAGAAAAAGCAGGTAATAAGACTATAAAAATCCGTGAATTCAGTTCATTTTTACATGCTGAAGAAGACATGGATGATCCTCTTGAAGCCTCCCATACCCATGCAGCTGAACAGGCAAGGCATGAAGCGGAAGAAATACTGAACGGGGCAAGGAACAGGGCCAATGAATTAATCCAGGAAGCGCAGGCACAAAAAGATTTCTGGGAACAAACTGAGAAACAGCAATATATTCAGCAGGCATATGACCAAGGCTACCAGGAAGGACTGGAGTCTGGAAGGCAAAGAGGCTACGGGGAAATGTCTCAGTCCATTGAGTTTGCCAAAACGGTAGTTGAAGCTTCAAAAAGAGATTATCAGCAGCATATTGAATCTTCAGAAAAAATCATTCTGGAGCTGGGCATTTCCGTGGCTGAAAAAATTATCGGCAAAGCAATGGAAACCGATTCGGAGTATTTCTTTTCTGCAGTAAAAAAAGCGATTAAAAATGCAAGGGAATATAGAGATATCCAGCTTCATGTCCACCCGGCACATTATGAATTCATTTTATCCCGAAAAGAAGAGCTGCTAAGCATATTTCCAAAAGAAACTGATTTCTATGTCTACCCTGATCATGATTTGAATGAAGGCAGCTGTATCATAGAATCCCAGAACGGGCGCATCGATGCCAGCATTGATACACAGCTGGAGGTAATCAAACAAAAACTCGCGGATATGCTGGAAGGGGAATGATAATGAAGGCTTGTGATCTGCTTCCTTTGATTGACGATTGTCCTGCGGTTAAACATTATGGAAGGGTTAAACGGGTTGTGGGGCTAATGATCGAATCACAGGGTCCTGAAAGTTCAGTAGGCGATGTTTGCTATATTCATGCCGGAATAAAGGGCAAGAAAAGAATTATCCAAGCAGAAGTGGTCGGTTTTCGGGAAGAAATGGTGATACTGATGCCGTATGATGCCATCAGTGATATCTCTCCGGGATGCATGGTAGAAGCGTCCTCACATTCACTTCAGGTTAAGGTCGGTTCAGGGCTTATCGGACAGGTGGTAGATTCATTGGGAAATCCTTTGGATGGCTCAGCACTTCCTAAAGGGCTTGCATCAGTGCCCATAGACAGGGATCCTCCTAACCCTATGGAAAGGCCGCCCATAAATGAACCCATTGATGTAGGTGTCAGAATGATTGATAGCCTGCTGACTGTCGGCAAGGGACAGCGTGTGGGGATTTTTGCAGGAAGCGGAGTAGGGAAAAGCACTTTGCTCGGCATGGTCGCAAGAAATACGAATGCCGATTTAAATGTAATCGGGCTGATCGGTGAGCGAGGGAGAGAAGTCAGGGAATTTATTGAAAAGGATCTTGGCCCTGAAGGACTTGCGAAATCCATTGTTGTAGTGGCTACATCGGACCAGCCTGCATTAATGAGGATTAAAGGGGCATTGACTGCTACAGCTATCGCTGAGTATTTTCGCGATAAGGGGATGAATGTCATGCTGATGATGGATTCTGTCACCCGGGTTGCCATGGCCCAGCGGGAAATTGGACTGGCCATTGGCGAGCCTCCGACTACCAAAGGGTATACTCCTTCTGTTTTTTCGATATTGCCGAGGCTTTTAGAAAGGACCGGAACGAACAAACAGGGATCGATCACAGCGTTTTACACCGTCTTGGTTGACGGAGATGATATGAATGAACCTATCGCCGATGCAGTAAGAGGAATTCTCGACGGGCACTTTGTTTTGGACCGCCAATTAGCCAATAAAGGCCAGTTTCCTGCAATTAATGTTCTGAAAAGCATAAGCAGGGTCATGAATGGGATTGTCGGCCAGGAACATAAAGAGTCGGCGGAAAGACTCAGATCCTCTTTATCTACTTATATAGAGTCCGAAGACTTAATAAACATTGGTGCCTATAAAAGAGGCTCTTCTAAAGACATCGATGAAGCAATTATAAAACAGCCGGGAATCATTTCTTTTTTAAAACAGGGAACACATGAAAAAATGTCCAAGGATGAAAGCATCCTGACTCTTTTGAATTTGATGGATATGGAGTAGATTGAATGATTTATAAATACAAATTTGACAAAATTCTGACCATCAGGGAAAAGGAAAAAGAAGATGCCTTGGCAAGATATCATGGTGCTTTGAAGGAATTCGAAGAGGCTGCAGAAAAGCTGTATAAATTGCTGAAGAAAAAAGAAGATTTGCAGAAATTCCAGGAAGAAAAACTTAATAAAGGGCTTTCGGTACAGGAAATCAGGCATAATCAGTCTTTTATGGATAATCTCGAGAAAATAATCGAACATTCCCAGCTTCAAGTGCTCCAAGCCAGAGAAAGAATGATCAGACAGCAGGAGAGCTTGATGCAGAAGAATATGGAAGTTAAGAAGTATGAAAAAATGAAAGAAACTGATTTTATCAAATTCCTGGATATCTTAAAAGCAGACGAAAACAAGAATATGGACGAAATTTCGATCAGGCAGTTCATGAATAAGGACTACTAGGAGACTTCAAGGAGCAAATGCATGGATAAAGAAGAAAAAAAATACAATAGGCTTCAATGGTTTCTTTTTGTCGTGCTGATCCCGCTTTTATTTACCATCACGATTGCCTTAATTGTGCTTTCGTTTGCCGGGGTTAATGTATTGCATGCTTCAAAATCCCTGGCTGATAATATCCCGTTCATTTCTAAAATGACGAACAGCAGCGATAAGAACAGCAAGGCGGCAAAAGAGGGCAGTGCTGATTCAAAGAAGAAGCTTGCACAATTAGAAGCTGGTATAAAAAGCAAAACAGCGGAAGTTACTAAACTTGAAAATATTATTGACAGCAAAGATCAGGAAATCCAGCGGAACAGTGCTGAAAAGCAGCAGCTTGAAAACGAGATAAAAGACTTGAATGCCGCACAAGCTGATAACAAAAGGGCAATGAAAGACATTATCACAACTTATGAAACAATGGCACCAAAAAAAGCGGCCCCCATTTTAACTAAGATGCCAGATGATAATGCAGTGAAGATTCTAAGCAAAATAAAAGCGGCGTCATTAGCTGCAATCATGGAACAAATGCAGCCTGCAGATGCAGCGCGCCTGACAAAAAAATTGACTGATTTCAATCAGCAGCAAACTCCATAAGTCAAGAACTATTTTAAAGGAGGTGAGAAACATAAATATTGAAAGTATTCTGCCAGCAAAGGGAAACCAGCAGGTTCAATTGGCCCAGAAAGCGGATGGAGCCATAGACGCCTCCCAAACCTTGGGCACGTTCGGTTCTGTACTAGAAGCGGCTATATCTTTAAATGGAAATGATCAGTCCGTTAAAGGGAATAGCAGCCAAGGACAGAGCCAGCTGAAAGCGATAAAAAATATTCTTTCATTCCTGCAGATGGACAGCAGTAAAGCAGGTGAAAACAATAGCCCATTGCCGGAAGATCTATCAGTGAATCCGGGAAGTCCTGCACTATCCGGCCTAATAAATTCGCTATTAAAGGACAGCAGTGAAGATGAGGTCGAAACAATAACAAAGCTTCTTGGCGGCAAGACAGACTCCCTAAAAGAAGATAGTAAAGACAATTCAGGTACTTCAAATGAGGATAACGGTTTTGCCGGGAGTATCCTGCAGCTGCTCACTCTTCTTCAGGATTTATCTAAGCTAAAGCCTGAGGAATGGAAGAAAATCGATCTAAAGGGTGCAGCTGAAGTATTAAAGGCGGCAAAAATACAGGTGCTCATAACTCCTTATCAGGATATGACCCATAAAGATGCTGAATTAAGCAATCAATTGAAGAGCTTTCTTGAGAAAATTTCAGGAACACTTCAAAATCTTGCGGAAAATGATTCTTTGCCTAAAGGAAAAAGCTTTTCATCCACCTTGCTAACAGCCTTGGATAGTAAGGCAGATAAGCCTTTAGACATCCTCAAAAATGCTTATTCCCGGATTATTGGGGACTCAAACACATTAACAGAAAAAAACACAAAAACTGGAACGCAGGAAAAAGCTGGCGATGCCGACATGCTGCCCCGTTCAGTTAATTCACTGCACCTTCAAATTAGTAAATTAGAGCAATTTGTTTTGAAAACGGAGAAAAACGGACAGCCGGTCAATCAGGAGCAATTTATTAAAGCGTTTGAAACCATATTGAGCAAAGCTCAATTAACCGGACCCGGCGGCATGCAAAAACTGCTAATAAAATTAAATCCGGAAAATCTGGGATCATTGAAAATTGAGATCATGCAGAAGGATTCGGTTATGACCGCAAAAATAGTTGCTTCTACAGCCAAGGCAAAGGATATGCTGGAAACACAATTGCAAAGTGTAAAACAGGCACTGTCCAGCCAAAATCTCCAGCTGGAAAAAATAGAAATTTCGCAAACTGCAGGCAGCTTTTCGCAGGAAAGGTTTTTTTCAAGACAAGGAGACAGCCCAGGGCACCAGGAGAGACAAAGACAGGAACAAGTTAAAGAGGATGCCGATGAAGACCGCGACCCTTTCAGTGACCGGTTTGCTGAAGTGCTTCTAAATATGAAAGTGTAGGTGAAATTATGGCATCGATAGATACATCGCTGCTGCTGTCAAGCTATCAAAACAAGCAGGTAAGAAAGACCGGAGATACTCTCGGAAAAGACGATTTCCTGAAATTGCTGATGACTCAGCTGCAAAACCAGGATCCGACAAATCCGATGCAGGATAAAGATTTCATTGCCCAGATGGCACAATTTTCAACATTGGAACAAATCACAAATATGACATCAAGCATTGATAAATTTGTCCAGACGGAGCAGCAGAATAAGATGATTGCTTATAACTCTTTTGTCGGAAAAAATGTAACCTGGCACAAACTTGCGGATAATGCAGATTCAAATGCTGAACAATCCTTTGATACTGGAAGCGGAAGAGTAGCTTCACTTCAATTTAAGGATGACAGTGTATATTTCATCCTGGATGATGGCACCAAGCTTGAGCCAGCCAACATTTCCCAAGTGAATGATACTGCAGCCAGCACAGGAAATAACCTGTTTTCTGCAAGTGAGCTGATCGGGAAATCCGTCACATGGCTAGACAGCAGCCAAAATGAAACCACTGCCTCTGTGAAATCCGTTTCCATGAAGGACGGCAAAACATTATTTGAACTGAATGATGCAGCAGGCACGAAATTAAGTGCAGACCAAATTATTAAAATAGCAGGTTCATAAAGGGGCGGTCTTATGGAAAAACCAGTTTTTAGGCCGGTAACACAAAACCCGATTGTATTCCCTTCAAATGGTGCAGGCGTTAAAAAAAACGCACAGGCAGGATTTGCAGGCCATCTGGAGCAGGCGGCCAAAGGGAATGATAAGCTTTCCATCTCAAAGCATGCCCAGCTTAGACTCAATCAAAGAAATATACAAATCGACCAAAGCCTCTGGGGAAAAATAGAAACAAGTGTGAAGGAAGCAAGAAAAAAAGGCGTGACTGAATCTCTTGTGCTGACAAAGGATGCGGCACTTGTGATAAGCGCCAAAAATAATACAGTGATCACTGCCATGGACAGGGATGAAGCATCATCCCAGATATTCACCAATATAAACGGAACGATCATCTTAGATCGATAAGGCTGGACCTGAAAAGGGGGCCTGGGCTGCGGATTGACAGAAGCAGCCATAAAGAAAGGGGAACGTACACATGCTTCGTTCAATGTACTCGGGAATCAGCGGAATGAAAAACTTCCAGACAAAATTAGATGTAATCGGCAATAATATTGCCAATGTCAACACCTACGGTTTTAAAAAGGGAAGGACCGTCTTTAAGGACATGGTCAGCCAGACAATGCAGGGTGCAACCGGGCCTTCAGCATCCAGGGGAGGAATCAATACTAAGCAGGTTGGATTGGGAGCACAGATGTCTGCAATCGATACCATCGATACACAAGGAAGCATGCAGACTACAGGAAGAACGCTTGATCTTGCCATTTCAGGTGATGGGTATTTTAAAGTGAGTGACGGAACCAATAGCTATTATTCTAGAGCAGGAAATTTCTATTTAGATACAAATGGAGATTTAGTTAACAGTGATGGATACTATCTTCAGCAAACTGGAAACCAAAAAATAAATATCCCTCAAACAGCCACTGATATATCCATCGGCAAGGACGGAAAGGTCTCATATACTGCCGGCGGTAATTTAGTGACAACTCCTCCGCAAATTGAATTGGCTAAATTCTCTAATCCAGGCGGTCTTTCTAAAACGGGAAATAATCTATTTGCTGAAACAAAAAACTCTGGAACAGCACAATTGGATGTACCTGGAAAACCTGGTTTTGGGACAATTGAATCAGGCATGCTCGAAATGTCCAATGTCGACCTTTCTGAAGAATTCACTGACATGATTGTGGCGCAGCGCGGATTCCAGGCTAATACACGCATTATAACAACATCTGACCAGATCCTTGAAGAGCTTGTTAATCTAAAACGATAAGGTAAGGGAGGGAGGGAGCTTGAGATTTTTGTTCTTTAGCTCCCTATAAAAATTATTAAAGTAACGAGATTAAACGGAAAAAGTTTTACGGTCAATGCACTTTATATAGAAACGGTTGAATCGCACCCGGATACGACCATTACATTCACAAATGGAAAGAAGATTATAGTCAGTGAGCCGGAAGATGAAATTACACGTTCGATCATTGCCTTTTATCAAGCCGTAAATGTTCTCGGATTTCGTCATGACCTGGAGGATAATGAATAATGAAAAATAAGCTTGTAACAATAATGGTGATTATACTGGTGTCCATCACATTAGTCGGGGTGCTTGCTGTGGTGGCCATTACAAAATTCAATGGAAACGGAGAAAAAAAGGATCCATCCATCGAAGAAATTGTAAAATCATCTGTTGATATTCCTGAAATCACGACCAACCTTGGAAGCGGGGATTTCATTAAAATGTCGTTTACCATCCAAACAGACAGCACCAGTGCCAAAAAGGAGCTTGAGCAAAGGACATTTCAGGTAAAAAACATCATTATCACTGAGTTATCAGATATGAAACCCGAGGCATTAAAAGGCAAAGCCGGTAAGATTAAATTTGAAGAACAACTGAAAACAAAGGTCAATGCTCTTATGAAAGAAGGACACATTGTACAGGTTTACATAACCTCCTCTATCCTTCAATAAAGGATATTAGCCTAAAACAGCAATCTAGGATACTTTGGAGGTGATGTTATGTCTGGTGAAGTACTTTCGCAAAACGAAATAGATGCTCTTCTCTCCGCACTTTCCACTGGGGAAATGGATGCGGATGAATTGAAAAAAGAAGAGTCAGAGAAAAAAGTAAAAGTTTATGATTTTAAGAGGGCATTGCGCTTTTCCAAAGATCAAATCCGAAGCCTGACAAGAATCCATGAAAACTTTGCAAGGCTTTTGACCACATACTTTTCCGCCCAGCTACGCACATATGTCCAAATTACCGTGGCTTCGGCTGATCAGATACCTTATGAAGAATTTATCCGGTCAATCCCGAAAATGACGATATTAAATGTTTATGAGGTGCCGCCGTTAGATGGAAGAATCCTTATGGAGGTAAATCCGAATATTGCCTATGCCATGATGGACCGGGTGCTTGGCGGACGTGGAGCAAGTGTGAATAAGGTTGATAACCTGACAGAGATTGAAACAAGAATCATGTCCAATCTTTTCGAAAAAGGATTTGAAAATCTTCAGGAAGCCTGGGCAGGCGTTTCAGTAATAGAACCGATCCTTACCGACTTTGAGGTAAACCCTCAATTTCTGCAAATGGTTTCCCCGAATGAAACGGTAGTAGTCATTTCGTTAAATACCCAGATTGGCGAAACAAGCGGGATGATTAATATCTGCATACCGCACGTTGTCCTGGAACCGATCATTCCAAAGTTATCTGTTCATTATTGGATGCAGACATCTAAGAAGGAAAGATTGCCTGAAGAAATTGAAACCTTGGAAAATCGGGTGAAACATGCCGAACTGCCAATTATCGCCGAGCTTGGATTAACTGATATCTCAATCAATGATTTTCTCCACTTAGATACTGGAGACATTATCGAACTGAATCAGTCCATTGATGCACCATTAACCATCATGGTAGGCCAAGTCCCGAAATTCACAGGGCAGCCAGGCAAAGCCGGCAAAAAAATAGCCATCCAAATATTAGATACTTTGAAGGGGGGAGACGAAGATGGTGAGTGATGAAATGCTTTCGCAGGACGAAATTGATGCCCTCTTAAGAGGGACGGATGATATCAGCGAAACAGCAGCTCCGAATGTAGAAGACTTTTTAACTTCGATGGAACAAGATGCCCTTGGCGAAGTTGGAAATATATCTTTTGGAAGCTCCGCCACAGCTTTGTCAACTTTATTAAATCAAAAGGTTGAAATAACGACTCCATCTGTTACCTTAATCGAGAGAAACAGGATTTCAGAGGAATTTCCTCAGCCTTATGTAGCCATACAGGTAAATTACACAGAAGGATTTTCAGGTGTGAACCTTCTTGTTATTAAACAAAGCGATGCAGCCATTATTGCCGATTTAATGTTGGGCGGGAATGGAATCGAACCGGCAGATCTTCTTGGGGAAATTCAGCTGAGCGCCGTACAGGAAGCCTTCAACCAGATGATGGGGTCTGCGGCGACTTCCATGTCAACCATTTTCAGTAAAAAGGTCGACATTTCGCCGCCAACAATTGATATTTTGAATATTGAAGAAGGACAAGGAGAAGAGACCATTCCCCAGGAAGATTATCTGGCCAAAATTTCCTTCAGACTAAAAGTGGGGGAATTGATTGATTCATCGATCATGCAGCTTCTTCCTTTGCATTTTGCAAAAAGTCTTGTAGACCAATTGCTGAATCCTCAGAGCGATGATGCATTCGTGTCCAATGGTTCGCCAGCGGTACCTGAACAGAATCATGCTAAAGAAACACAGCAGGCTCCTTCTGCATCTTCCCATACAGAGGCTGTCCAGGAGAGCCGGATTTCCAATGAACATCAGCACGGACAATCCTATAATGGAAATGACCATGCATATGGAGGATATACACAGCAGCAAACACAGGCTTCTGCTCCGGTGCACCATAACCCTGGAAATCCTCAGCATTTGGGATCACCATATCAAGATACCAATCAGAAAGTGAATGTCCAGCCGGCAAGTTTTTCAGAATTCCAGCCATATCCTTTGCAGGAGACGGAAACGAAAAACCTTAACATGCTATTGGACATACCCTTACAGGTAACGGTGGAGCTTGGAAGAACTAATCGTTCAGTAAAGGAAATTCTTGAATTATCTTCAGGATCCATCATTGAACTTGATAAGCTGGCAGGAGAACCGGTTGATATCCTGGTTAACAGCCGCCTGATAGCCAAAGGAGAAGTAGTTGTCATTGATGAAAACTTCGGAGTAAGAGTTACAGATATAGTCAGCCAAACAGATCGTTTAAAAAAACTTAGATAATCAGGGGGGAAATTGAAATGGCACACAAAATATTGATTGTTGATGATGCAGCTTTCATGAGAATGATGATTAAGGATATTTTATCAAAAAATGGTTTTGAAATTGTAGGAGAAGCAGCGGATGGGGCACAGGCAGTGGAAAAATACCGTGAAACACAGCCGGACCTTGTAACAATGGATATTACAATGCCTGAAATGGATGGCATTTCTGCCTTGAAGGAAATAAAAAAACTAAATCCTAATGCCAAGGTCATCATGTGCTCCGCCATGGGGCAGCAGGCGATGGTAATCGATGCCATCCAGGCCGGCGCAAAAGACTTCATCGTTAAACCATTCCAGGCTGACCGTGTATTAGAGGCTATTAATAAAACATTAAGCTAACTCATAAGAGGTGTCACAACTTGGCGTTCATAACAAAAATAACTTTTGCTTTGCTGCTTCTTTTTGCTGCTCCTATTACATCGGCTGATTTTGCACATGCCTCTTCTCTTGATAAAAGTGTAAAAGATGCTTATGCCAAGCCCAATGACGATCAGGGAAACAGCAAAAAAGAAACAGCAAAAGAATCTGCAAACCTCTCAGCGGGAAGTGCCGGATTAACATTCATGGACTTTTTACGGGTAATCCTCGCTACGATATTTGTAGTGGCACTTCTTTATCTGCTGCTGAGGTTTATGAATAAAAAAAGCAAGGCATATCAAAAAGCAAACTTTATCGAAAATCTAGGCGGTGCAAGCCTTGGCTCAAACCGCTCTGTCCAGCTCATCAAGGTGGGGGGCAGGATGCTTGTTGTGGGTGTGGGCGAAAACATACAGCTGCTGAAGGAAATAGATGATCAAGCCGAGTATCAGGAAATCCTTGATAATTACAATGGCAGAATGGATCATTTGCTTCAGCCGGCTGATATTCTTTCAAAGCTGAAAAAGAAGATGGGCAGCAAAAAAAATGAAGGTTCGGGCGAATCAAGCTTTTCGTTGCGGCTGAAAGAACAGCTCGCAGAAATGTCTGAAAGCAGAAAAAAGACTTTTAAGGAAATGGAAAAGAAGGGAAGAGACACAGAGTGAATCAGTTCATGGAGTTTTTTAACAGCAGCGATCCCGGAAATGTCTCTACTTCCGTCAAGCTAGTCCTTATGCTTACTGTGCTGTCGCTTGCGCCAAGCATCCTGATTTTGATGACCTGCTTTACGAGGATTATTATCGTGCTGAGTTTTGTTAGAACTTCGCTTGCAACTCAGCAAATGCCTCCCAATCAGGTAATTGTAGGACTTGCGCTTTTTTTAACATTTTTCATTATGGCCCCCACCTTTCAGCAGGTTAATGAAAAGGCCCTCACTCCATTGTTTGAGGAGAAAATTAATCTAGAACAGGCATATGACCGTGCGTCCGTGCCATTCAAAGAATTCATGAGCGCCCATACCAGGCAAAAAGATCTTGCTTTATTCCTGGATTATGCAAAAATAAGCAAACCAAAAACCATTCAGGATATCCCATTGACAGCCATGGTTCCTGCATATGCAATAAGTGAAATTAAAACAGCCTTTCAAATAGGCTTCATGATATTTATTCCCTTTCTTGTCATTGATATGGTAATTGCGAGTGTGCTGATGTCAATGGGAATGATGATGCTGCCGCCGGTGATGATTTCCCTTCCATTTAAGATACTTCTATTTGTGCTGGTGGACGGCTGGTATTTAGTTGTGAAATCCTTATTACAAAGCTTTTAGTAAAGCAGGTGAAGAATATGAGTCCCGATTTTGTTGTTCAAGTCGCCAAGCAAGGCGTATATACCATCCTGATTGTTTGCGGGCCGCTCATACTGATTGCTCTTGGTGTAGGCCTTCTTGTGAGCATATTCCAGGCGACCACACAAATCCAGGAGCAGACCCTTGCGTTTGTCCCGAAAATTGTAGCGGTGCTGCTGGGTTTGATTCTGCTCGGCCCGTGGATGCTGAGCCATATGCTGTCATATGCCAATGAAATATTCAGCAATCTGAATCAGTTTGTAGGTTAATCATGCAAAATATATTGCCTTATTTTCCTGCATTTTTATTAGTGTTCGTGCGTGTGTCTTCATTTTTTGTGACCATGCCGTTTTTCTCATACCGTACTGTGCCCAGTTCACATCGGATAGGCCTCAGTTTTTTTCTTTCCTGGATTATGTACTATTCAATTAAGGCACCCATTCTTGAACTAGATTCAGCCTATTTCCTGCTTATATTGAAAGAAATGCTAGTAGGTCTGATGATTGGTTTCGCAGCCTATATGATACTTTCCGCCGTACAGATTGCAGGCGGATTCATTGATTTTCAGCTTGGCTTTAGCATTGCCAATGTAATTGATCCCCAGACCGGAACCCAAAGTCCGCTCACTGGCCAATACTTATATACCATCGCTCTGTTATTTTTATTAGGATCAGACGGCCACCACCTATTGATGGATGGCATATTTTACAGCTATCAGTTTATCCCGATAGACAAAATGTTCATTCCATTTGGCAGCGAAAATCTTATGCTGTATATGGTTAAGGCTTTTAACCAGACTTTCATTATTGCCTTTCAGATGTCCGTACCTGTTGTGGGGAGTTTGTTTCTGGTAGACGTGGGGCTTGGAATTGTCGCACGGACTGTCCCGCAGTTAAATATTTTCGTAGTGGGGATACCAGTTAAGATCGCAGCAGGGTTTCTCGTTCTTATCGCTGTAATGGGCATGATGATGATGGCTGTGCAGCATCTTTTTGGGTATTTGCTCATTACCATGAGAGGGCTGATGAAGCTCATGGGAGGAACATAGGATGGATTTAATCTGGCTTCGTTTGGATCTGCAATTTTTCGCAGGGGAAAAAACTGAAAAGGCTACACCAAAAAAGAGAGAAGATGCCAAAAGAAAAGGGCAGGTGGCAAAAAGCCAGGATATCAATACAGCTGCCGTTTTGCTTGCTGTTTTTCTGGTTCTGTTATTTTCAGGCACTTATATGAAAGATCAGTTTTTAGGACTTATGAAGGAATCGTTTCAAAAAGATTTTATGCTTTATAAGCTGACAGAAGAAAATACCCAGGCCATGCTTGTCCATATACTGAAAAAAATGGCCCTTATACTGGCCCCCATTCTTGGAGCAGCATTAGCTGCAGCGGTAGCAGCCAATTTTATGCAGGTAGGATTCTTATTTTCCACAGAAAGCATTCAATTCAAACTCGATAAAATAGACCCAATAAAGGGTTTTAAACGAATATTTTCTCTTAGGGCAATCGTCGAACTTTTAAAATCCATTTTAAAAATATCATTCGTGGGCCTGGTGACCTTTTTTGTTATCTGGCAGCGAATGGATGAAATCATGACACTTTCTCAAAAAAGTGCAGGGACGGCCATGATCACTCTTGCCGATATCACGGTAAAAGTGGGCCTGTATGCAACAGGTGCTTTGCTGTTTTTGTCTCTTTTGGATTACATGTATCAAAAATTTGACTTCGAAAAAAATATTCGGATGTCCAAGCAGGATATCAAGGACGAATATAAAAATATAGAGGGCGATCCCTTAATTAAGTCGAAAATCAAACAAAAGCAAAGGGAAATGGCCATGCAGCGAATGATGCAGGAAGTGCCGAAAGCAGATGTGGTCATCACAAACCCTACACATTTTGCCATAGCCCTTAAATATGATGAAGATAAACTGGATGCACCCTTTGTAATCGCAAAAGGTGCTGACTTTATCGCCCAGAAAATAAAACTTGTTGCAAAAGAAAATGACATCATTATGATGGAAAATCGGCCACTCGCAAGGGCACTTTATGATCAGACTGAAATAGGCCAGGCGATTCCTGAAGAATTCTTCAAAGCAGTTGCTGAAATTCTGGCTTTTGTATATAAGACAAAAGGCAAGATATAAAATTGGAAAGGCTTTAAATGCCTTGAACACTTGATATAAATACGCAGTAAAATCAGTTAGGAGAGAAAAGTAATATGTCAGCAAGAGATTTAACGGTATTGATAAGTGTCATAATGATTGTTGCCATGCTGATCATACCCCTGCCAACATGGTTGTTAAGTATATTGATTTTATTAAATATTTCTCTTGCACTTCTTGTTATTCTTACCACTATGAATATGAAGGAGCCGCTTGAATTCTCCATTTTCCCTTCACTGTTATTGCTGCTTACGCTATTCAGGCTTGGGCTGAATGTTTCGACTACCCGTTCTATTTTAACTAAAGGGGATGCCGGGGGAGTAGTTGAAACGTTTGGAACCTTTGTTGTTGGCGGAAATGTTCTTGTCGGACTTGTTGTATTCCTTATCTTGATAATTATCCAGTTTATCGTAATCACAAAAGGATCTGAGCGTGTATCCGAGGTTGCAGCCCGTTTTACTTTAGATGCAATGCCAGGTAAGCAAATGAGCATTGATGCGGATTTGAATGCAGGAATGATTTCAGAAGCTGAAGCACGTGAGCGGCGGGAAAAGGTAGGAATGGAAGCAGACTTTTACGGTTCCATGGACGGAGCCAGCAAGTTTGTCAAAGGTGATGCTATTGCAGGAATCATAATTGTCCTGATAAACCTGATTTTTGGAATGGTCATTGGGATTTTGCAGCAGGGAATGGGTTTCAGTGAAGCCGCATCCCACTTCTCACTCCTTACAGTCGGGGACGGAATTGTCAGCCAGGTTCCGGCCCTCCTGATTTCAACGGCAACGGGTATAGTTGTAACAAGAGCTGCCTCAAAAGGAAATCTGGGCTCTGATATCACATCACAGCTGCTTGCTTATCCAACCATGCTTTATGTGACAGCAGCTACCATCTTTCTTCTCGGGCTATTTACGCCTATCACTGATTTATTGACTATACCTATCGCGGGATTGCTTGCATTTGCAGGCTACACTATTAAAAAGAAACCCATGCCTAACGAATTGGAACTGCAGGAAATGGAAGAAGAAATTGATACAGAAGAAATGAAAAGCCCTGAAAGTGTTGTCAATCTTCTGAGTGTTGATCCGATTGAGTTTGAATTTGGCTACGGTCTGATTCCTCTTGCTGATGCAAATCAGGGCGGAGATCTTCTTGACCGGGTGGTGATGATCCGAAGGCAGCTGGCCATTGAAATGGGTCTTGTCATACCTGTTGTCAGAATCCGGGACAATATTCAATTGAATCCCAATGAATACCGTCTGAAGATCAAAGGTAATGAAATGGCCCGCGGGGAACTTTTACTGGATCATTACCTTGCCATGAGCCCAGGCATTGAAGATGATTCCATAGATGGCATAGATACGATTGAGCCATCTTTCGGATTGCCGGCCAAATGGATTGCAGAAGATGTGAAAGAGCATGCAGAAATGATGGGATATACAGTGGTGGATCCCCCCAGTGTGGTTTCCACGCATATTACCGAAGTCATTAAAGCAAATGCGCATGAATTATTGGGCAGGCAGGAAACGAAGCAGCTGATCGATCACTTGCATGAAACAGCACCTATTCTAGTGGATGAGGTGACACCTAATCCATTAACCATTGGTGAAGTGCAAAAGGTGCTTGGTAAATTGCTCCGCGAAAAGATATCAATACGGAATCTTCCTGTAATTTTTGAAACGCTGGCAGATTACGGTAAGATGTCTTCTGATACCGATTTGCTCACTGAATATGTCCGCCAGAATTTAGCAAGGCAAATTACGAACGAGCTGTCTTCAGGAGAAGAAAGCCTGAAAGTTATCACTCTATCTGGCAGAGTGGAAAAAACGATTGCAGATGCCGTTCAGCAGACAGAGCATGGCAATTACCTTTCGTTGGATCCGAACGATTCCCAGGAAATACTGGAATCCATTTCTTCGAAGCTTGAAGAGCTGGCACTCATGGAGCAATCTCCCATAGTCCTCTGTTCTCCAGCTGTCCGTATGTATGTAAGGCAATTAACAGAAAGATATTTTCCGCAGGTTCCGATTCTTTCTTATAATGAGCTGGAATCAAATATTGAAGTACAAAGTGTTGGGGTGGTGAACATAGGGTGAAGGTAAAAAAGTATACGGCGTCTTCTATGTCAGAAGCCATGAAGCAAATAAGAGAAGAGCTCGGGTCGGACGCAGTCATCTTAAATTCAAAACCGCTATTTTCCGGCGGATTTCTTGGCTTATTTAAAAAAAGAAGCATCGAAGTAATAGCTGCTGCTGATCCCGATAGCAGCAGCCTTCAAGCAAGAAAGCAAAAAGAGAGAAAACAGCCGGCTGCTCCAAAAGCTGATGACAGCATGGCAGCAAAGCCTTTGGCACCTCAGCAGCCGCAGCCCGATGTGGTGAAGGAATTAGCGAATTTAAAATCTCTGATTCTAAAAATGCAATCCAAAGATTCTCAAAAAAATTTCCCGCAGCCTTTAAGGGAAATATGGGATGCTCTTTGCAGACAGGAAGTGGATGAAGCCATTCTTGCTGAAGTCATGGAGAAACTGGTGCACAGGTGGCAGGAAGCTGGTGGTGGCATCCCAGAAGAAAAGCTGAATCAGTATATGAAAGAGGCACTTCTTGATAAAATGCCCTCAGGCGCGTTTGATGCCAGTAACTTTGAAAAAAAATATATTACGATAGTCGGCCCTACAGGAGTCGGCAAAACTACTACATTGGCAAAAATAGCTGCTGAATGCATTTTGAAGCAAAATAAAAAAGTGGCCTTTATTACTACGGATACATACCGGATTGCAGCGATTGACCAGTTGAAAACATATGCAAAGATCCTGAATGTCCCTATTGAGGTTGCCTATAATCTGGAGGATTTCAGGAAAGCCGCCGAGAGGTTTTCGCATTATGATGCGGTATTTATTGATACGGCAGGCAGAAATTTCAGAAATGCCCAATATGTTAGCGACTTAAAGGACATTATCGATTTTTCTTATGATACTGAATCCTATCTTGTTTTGTCACTGACATCTAAACAAAAAGATATGGAAGATATATATAAACAGTTCTCAGCCATACCAATCAAGCAGCTGATTTTCACAAAAGCGGATGAAACGGCCACATATGGAGCAATGCTTAATTTTTTGATTCATCAGCAAATAGGTGCGGCGTATATAACAAATGGACAAAATGTTCCTGATGACATTGAGAAAGCAACACCGGAAAATATCATAGAAACTGTTTTTGGAGAGAAAAAATATGAAGGATCAAGCTGAAAGCCTGAGGATGATGCTCAATAGCCGGAATGATGGGAAATTGGCTAAAACTCTTGCTGTCATCAGCGGAAAGGGCGGTGTGGGCAAATCTAATTTTTCCTTGAATTTCTCCATCGCACTCTCCAATAAAGGGTATAAGGTGCTGGTATTCGATATGGATATCGGTATGGGGAACATAGATATCCTGATGGGGAAACATCCGCAATATACGATTCTTGATTTTTTCGAAAGAGAAATGAAGCTAAAAGAAATCATATCAAACGGCTATGAAAATATTTCTATTATTGCAGGCGGAACAGGACTATTACATTTATTTTCTTTAAAAGAAGAGATGTTTGGCCGGTTTTCACAGGAATTCAATAGTATTCTCGAAGAGTATGACTTTATCCTGTTTGACATGGGAGCCGGCCTGAGTGAAGATTCGGCTAAATTTTTATTATGTGTTGAAGAGCTGATTATTATTACAACCCCTGAACCCACCTCTGTGATGGATGCTTATTCGGTTATGAAATATATTTATTTGCTGAATGATTCCATGCCATTTCACCTGGTCTGCAACAGGGCAGATAACAGAAAAGAGGGGATGGACACCATTGCAAGGGTACAAAATGCCGTAAAAAGGTTCCTTAATAAAGAAATTAACCCGCTCGGCATTTTGCCGGATGACAAAACCGTATCTAAAGCTGTGGCTAAACAGGTTCCATTCATGATTTTTGCTCCAAATGCTAATGTTTCACGATCTCTTACCGATATTACAACTAGATTTATCAATAAAGCCCCCCATTTCACTGATCCGAAAAGCAAGGGCTTCATGCAGAATGTAAAAAGATACTTGTTAGGGAGGTAGGCCTTAATAATGTCTAAAATTAAGGTTTTAATTGTAGAAGATTCCGCTTTTATGAGAAAGCTTATCTCCGAATTTTTGAATGAAGACAGCAGAATTGAAATTACCGGGATCGCCCGGAACGGCAAAGATGCTATAAGAAAAATTAAACAATATCAGCCTGATGTCGTAACTATGGACATTGAAATGCCGGTTATGAATGGGCTGTGCGCCCTTAAGCAGATTATGGCGGAATGCCCCGTTCCAGTTATCATGCTTTCAAGCTCTACCAGTGCTGGAGCTGAAAATACCCTGTCTGCGATGGAAAACGGCGCCTTTGATTTTATTGCAAAGCCTTCCGGGATGATATCGCTTGATCTGCATAAAATCAAAAGTGATTTAATTGAAAAGATAGTGGCCGCTAGCAAAACCAATATCCAGAATCTGCGGAAAAGTACAGATGATGTTGAAAAACGGGTGCTTACATGCAATGAATATAGGGAGAAAGTTCTGGTCCGAAAGATGGTTCCGGAACAATCACTATGGGAGAAAGAAGGAAAAAAAATCATTGTTATCGGTACTTCTACGGGGGGACCCAGGGCTCTTCAGGAAGTTTTGACAAGGATTCCTAAAAATATTGAGTCTCCTATTATCATTGTTCAGCATATGCCGCCCGGATTTACCAAATCACTCGCGAAAAGGCTTAACTCACTTTGCGAAATAGAAGTCAAAGAAGCAGAAGACGGTGAGATCATTAAAAATGGCACCGCATATATCGCTCCTGGAGGCTTTCATCTCAAAATGAAAAAAATTGGGACAAGCCTTGCCGCAGTACTGGAACAATCAGAGCAGAGAAACGGCCATAGACCTTCTGTGGATGTTTTGTTTGAATCAGCAGGCGAGCTGCAGGATTATGCCAAAATTGCCGTCATCATGACAGGCATGGGCTCTGACGGTGCAAAAGGACTTGTCAGCATGAATGAAAATGGCATGGTCAAGGCGATTGCTGAGTCACAGCAAACCTCCATTGTTTTTGGAATGCCAAAAGCAGCCATCAGTACGAACTTAATCGATTCAGTAGAGAATGTTGAAAATATAGCAAAAGCGATAGTCAGCTATTGCTAATTGAGGAGAGCGGATTTCTATGGATATGAATCAGTATTTGGAAGTTTTTATTGAAGAAAGCAAGGAGCACCTGCAAACATGCAGTGAACAGCTTCTCGAATTAGAGAAGTCTCCACAAGATTTATTGATCGTTAATGAAATCTTCCGCTCAGCACACACATTAAAAGGCATGTCGGCAACGATGGGATACGAGGACCTGGCTAACTTGACACATAAAATGGAAAATGTGCTGGATGGAATCCGAAACCAGAAAATAAGCCTCAACTCCGAAATATTCGATGTGATTTTTTTGGCGGTGGATGACCTTGAAGCAATGGTCATGTCGATTGCTGAAGGAGGAGACGGTAAACGGGATGTTGCAGACGTTGTCAAAAAACTGCAATTGATAGAAGACGGCCAGTCTCCTTTAGCGGCATCTGCCAGCGGGGAAGTGGCGGCAGGTTTAATGCTTGCAGAAAAAGAAACGTTAAGCAAAAGTGAGTATGATGAGTTTGAATTGACTGTGCTGCAGCAATCCCAGGAGCAGGGGTTTTCCAATTACGAAATTACTATAAGCCTGCGTGAAGATTGCCTATTAAAAGCAGCCAGGGTATTCATGGTTTTTGAGGTTCTTGAGAAAATAGGCGAAGTCATTCAATCCAATCCATCTGCTGAACAATTAGAAGAGGAACAATTTGATCACTCATTCACGGTAACTGTAATTTCAAAAGAAAATAAAGAGGATCTTAAAAAGAAAGTCATGAAGGTTTCAGAGGTTGAGCATGTTGAAATCCATGCGATTGATCTTGAAGAATTGCGCAAAGAAACTCAGAGACAACCAAATCAGCAAGTGCAGCAATCCCTAGAGAACGCTCCTGAAAACACAGGGGATGCCAAAGTCCAAGAGCCCGAAAAACAAAAACAGACTCAAGGTAAACAGCATGGATCTAAAACAATCCGAGTCAATATTGAAAGGCTGGATATTCTGCTGAATTTATTTGAAGAACTGGTTATAGACAGGGGAAGGCTTGAACAAATATCAAAAGAGCTAAACAACCAGGAATTAAATGAAACGGTAGAAAGAATGTCACGGGTGACAGGAGATCTCCAGAATATTATTTTAAATATGCGTATGGTTCCTGTTGAAACAGTATTTAACCGTTTTCCCAAAATGGTGCGGCAGCTGGCGCGGGATCTTAATAAAAAAATCAATCTTGAAGTGATCGGTTCTGAAACAGAACTTGAGCGGACCGTAATAGACGAAATTGGAGATCCGCTTGTTCATCTGATAAGAAATGCTCTAGATCATGGCATTGAAACTCCCGAAATCCGAAAATCTCAAGGGAAAAGTGAAGAAGGTACTGTCATTCTTAAAGCGTTTCACAGCGGCAACCACGTTTTCATCGAGCTTAAAGATGATGGTGCTGGCATTAATAAAGAACGGGTTATTAAAAAAGCGATCAGCAATGGAATAATTTCTGAACAAAATGCAGCTATATTAACAGATAAACAGGTGTATGAGCTTATTTTTGCTTCTGGTTTTTCAACAGCTGAAGTCATATCCGATGTTTCAGGCCGGGGAGTTGGTCTGGATGTTGTCAAAAATAAGATAGAATCGCTGGGAGGCTCTGTATCTATTGATTCTTCACCAGGACAAGGTTCTACATTCCTGATTCAGCTGCCGCTTACACTATCCATCATCTCGGTTATGCTGATTGAAATACAACAAGAAAAATTTGCGATCCCGCTTTCTTCAATTATAGAAACAGCCATAATCAAAAAAGAAGATATTATGAATGCACATAATCAGCAAGTGATTGATTTCAGAGGGAAAGTACTGCCGCTTCTTTTCTTAAAAGATGTCTTTGATGTTCCTGTGTATATGGAAGAAGAAGAGTTCTATTCAGTTGTGATTGTCAGAAAAGGGGATAAAATGGCTGGACTTGTTGTTGATACATTTATTGGACAGCAGGAAATTGTGTTAAAAACACTCGGCAATTATCTTACTTCTGTTTTCGCAATTTCCGGTGCTACTATACTTGGAGATGGTCAAGTTGCATTGATTATCGACTGCAACGCTCTTATAAAATAAGCCCTTTTAAGCTTGCCTGCTGATTTCATCACTGGATTTTAGTGACGCAGGCAACGCAAATCCCGAAGGAGCCGAGATAATCCACAATCAGCAATGCGCTTTAGCGGCCAAAAAAATAAGTTGAATAAAAAAAGGCTGAGTGGTTGAACGAGAATTTTTTCTATCTGATACAGAGGCCGGTGGATGAAAATCCGTCCATAAATGAGGAGGTTATATGTTGTCAAATCTTACAGCAGCCGAAGATGTTAAAATCATCGTATTTCAAATTGAAGATAAAGAATACGCAATACCTGTCAGCCATGTCCGCGGTATTGAAAAAGTCCTGCACATCACACGTGTCCCTAAAACGGTTCCTTTTGTGAAGGGTGTTATTAACCTAAGGGGTGTCATTACTCCTATCATTGATTTGCGTGCCAGATTTGGACTTGAAGAACGTCCATACACAGACAGGACGAGAATTATCATTGTTACCCTGGGTGATATTGAAATCGGACTGATCACAGATTCAGCCAATGATGTGCTGGATGTGCCGGTAAACAGCATAGAACCGCCGCCTGAAGTAGTAGGTGCAATTGAAGCTGAATATATTAGCGGAGTGGCAAAAATTGAAAAGAGGCTTCTGATTCTTTTGAATATGGAAAAGATCCTTAACCCTGAGGAACATGCAGATTTAGCAGGAAAAGAAGGATAGTCATGTCATTTATTGAAAACATTACGGCTCTGCATCTTGATATTTTGAAAGAAATAGGAAATATTGGTGCAGGGAATGCGGCAACCTCCCTTTCTGCACTGCTGGATAAAAAGATAGAAATGAAGGTTCCGCAGGTAAGGATACTCTCACTGGCAGAAACGATGGAATTATCAGGCGGAGCAGAGGCCGTTGTAGCCAGTGTCTTTCTCAGAATCGAGGGAGATGCACATGGAAGCATATTTTTTGTGCTTCCGCTTGGCCAGGCTGAATACTTTATCCGGCAAATGACCAAAGAACATGGAGACCTTTGTTCTGATCCATTTTCAGATCTGGGTCTTTCAGCTCTTCAAGAGGCTGGCAATATTCTGTCAGGCTCCTATCTGTCTGCCCTGTCAAATTTTACTGGATTGGATCTTTATCCTACAGTACCTGAGCTATGCATAGATATGGCTGGCGCCCAGATTGGCTGCGGGATTTTGGAAATTTCCCAGTCAAGCGATTATGTCATTGCCATCGATACAGCTCTTCATGAAGCAGAAACTTCCAATGAATATGTTAATGGCCATTTTTTGTTCCTTCCTGATTCGGATGCTTTTGAAACCATTTTTGCTTCCTTGGGGGCTGGTCATCATGACTGATGCAGCAATGATTATTAAAGTTGGAATCGCAGACATGGGGATCGCAAGGACCGCGGAAGTAATCCGTACTTCCGGGCTTGGCTCATGTGTTGGAGTTGTCATTTATGACCCTTTAAAGGAGATTGCAGGTTTGGCTCATGTCATGCTGCCTCATTCTTCTTTGTCAAAGGCCGGTCAGATCAATGTTGCCAAATTTGCTGATACGGCTATTGTTGAGCTTGTACAAAGACTTATTGAGGCAGGAGCAAGGGAGCCGTTTTTAAAAGCGAAAATGGCGGGAGGGGCACAAATGTTTCAATTCACATCAGGCAAAGATTTAATGCGCATCGGACCGAGAAACGTCGAGGCAGTAAAGCATGAGCTGCAGTCACTGGGCATCCAGCTGATTTCAGAAGATATCGGGGGAAGCTGCGGGCGGACCATTGAATTCAATCCCAAAACAAGCATGCTGAATATACGCACGGTAAATAAAGCTGCGAAAAATATTTAGCGGTTGCTACAAGGAATAACGATGCCGATCCAAGCTGATTTAACTGATTCATTCTTCGTCCATGATAATGGGTTTTAAACGCTCATACATAAGAAAATAAGAAATTCAGCAGAGTGCAGCTTTGCTGTTTTTTTTCTGGCCAATTATCGGCCTATACAAAAGGAGGAAGGTTTTTTAAGACATTTTCGGGAGCATTAAGAAAGGTGCCGGCACTTTCATCCTTTAATCTGTTTAGGCTCCGAAGGAAAAGAAATGGCCTGCAGTCCAAAATTATGCATGAATTGGAGCTATGCCCTGCGGTTTTTTTGAAAATATAGACCATTGGTAGGGTATACAGGTTATATGACTGATTCTCTGTTTTTGTTATAATAGTTATATTGAAACATTTTTGTTCGGACCTGGCATTTCGGCATCCCAGATAATGGAGAAGCAAAATATCAGTTCAAATCATTTTTTTACCATTATGCATACAGCGTTAGGAGGAGTCCGATGTCTCAATTGTCTACCCTAGAAGAGCAAATACACTGGAAAAATTGGATCGAGAGCCATGACCCTGATGCTGGGGATCAGCTGGTGAAAAAATACCTCCCTTTGGTTTCATTTCACGTTCAGAGGATATCTGTCAGCTTGCCTAAAAGTGTCAGCCGTGATGACATTAGAAGTCTTGGGATGATGGGTCTTTTTGATGCTTTGGAGCGTTTTGATCCAAACAGGGATCTGAAATTCGACACATATGCATCATTTCGGATAAGAGGGGCCATTCTTGATGGTCTCCGCAAAGAGGATTGGCTGTCCAGAAGCGCTCGCGATAAAGCGAAAAAAATTGAAGCAGCCGCAGAAAAACTGGAACAAACGCTCATGAGAAATGCAACTCCAAAAGAAATTGCCTGCAGTTTGAATATCACAGAAGATGAGGTCTATACAGCCTTAAACGAGAACTTTTTTGCCAATGTATTATCAATGGATGAAAATCCTCAAGAGCAGGAAGAAAAAGAAAGCCATTTTCATATTAAAGATGATAAGGCGCTGCTGCCTGAGGAAAATCTGATGAAGCAGGAACTCTACAGTGAACTTGCCAAAGTCATTGAGTCTCTTAATGAGAAAGAACAGCTGGTTCTGCAGCTTTTTTACAAAGAGGAACTTACATTGACAGAAATAGGACAAGTCATGAATTTATCAACATCAAGAATCTCCCAAATTCATTCAAGGGCAATTTATAAGCTGAGGGCGACGATGAAGGATATTAAATAATGAATTTAAGCTAATATAGATAGTGCCATCAAACTGAAAGCCTGCAGAACTATGATTCTGCTGATGCTTATAAGTAAGCTCGCTGGACAAGGTGAGTAAATCTATGACTCAAAAAGCTCTTCCGGGCGTCCCTGGATGCAGGCCAAGCTGCAGGAACAGCCGGAAATCAAAAGGAAGGCGATGTAAAATAGGCGGAAGGGAAATACGGCTTCACCCTGTGAGAAAGTCATCCCGATAGTCCGTGGCCTTTAAAGTCTGTTCGTTCCACGCACCATCAAAGGAAGAAGTATAGATTACAGCGGATAAGAGGGATTATATGCTTGTGTTTTTTATTTTTTTGCTATTTTTATTGAATATCGTTACCATTTTCGCAGTCATTATTTTATTTTTAAGACAAAACCGCCTCATGCATGCAGAAAAGAAGCATGCAAATACGATGGAAGAAATGGAAAATTTATTATCCGCTTATTTAATGGAAGTGAAAGAAGAAAATGAGGCGTTTTTACATAGCTTTAATAAAAAAAGTCAAAGCGGGGAAATACCTGCCGGCTCTGCTGAGGATAAAAAAGCCAAAGCCGGTATAAAGGGAAAAACAGCACCAGACGAGAGCCCCCTCTTAGAGCCAGATATGCCTGCAGCCTTAAAAATTAAGGGAGGCAATATTCATAAAAAGAAAGCTCTTAGAGCGTATAAAAATAATCCGCAAAAGGGCAGGATGGAAGATCAGGATGATGCCATCCCGCAAGCCGGCCCTGAAGATATATTAGAAATAGAAGGAATTGAAAATCCTGCAGTTTCAATGGAACAAGGAAATTCACTGGATAGTAGGCCTCCTGCTGTTTCTGCGGAGACAAACAGCTTTAAAGATGAACTCCTTTCAAAGCTGGCTGGAAAGAATGAAGTACAGCCAACATTGTCCGATGAAGTGTTTGCTCTTTATACATCTGGAATGGATACAGATGATATTGCCCGGAAACTGAAAAAAGGAAAAACTGAAATCGAACTTTTATTAAAATTTAGGACATAATGGATGAAATGGCTTGATTGTGTCACGAGGTTATGCTATATTATGTTTTGGTGTTAATACACACGTTTTCGTGATTCATGCAGATGGTGCTGTTTGACAGTTTCTGTATGAAAATGATCGGGACGGAGGAAAAACAAAACCATTTAGGAGGAACTATAATGTCAGTCATTTCTATGAAACAATTGCTTGAAGCTGGTGTGCATTTCGGACACCAAACACGTCGCTGGAACCCGAAAATGAAGAAGTATATCTTCACTGAGCGTAACGGCATCTACATCATCGACCTTCAAAAAACAGTTAAAAAGGTTGAAGAAGCATACAACTTCGTTAAAGAAGTAGCAGCTAATGGCGGAACAATCCTTTTCGTCGGAACTAAAAAGCAAGCTCAGGAATCAGTTAAGGAAGAAGCAATCCGTTCTGGCATGTACTATGTGAACCAGCGCTGGTTAGGCGGAACTTTAACAAACTTTGAAACAATCCAAAAGCGTATTGCCCGTCTTAAAGATATCGAAAAGATGGAAGAAAACGGAACTTTCGAAGTGCTTCCTAAAAAAGAAGTTATCCAACTTAAAAAAGAATTAGAACGCCTTGAAAAATTCTTAGGCGGAATTAAAGATATGAAGGGCATTCCAGATGCAATCTTCATCATTGATCCACGCAAAGAGCGCATTGCGGTTGCTGAAGCACATAAATTGAACATTCCTCTTGTTGGAATTGTTGATACAAACTGTGATCCAGATGAAATCGATCATGTTATTCCTGCAAATGATGATGCAATCCGTGCTGTCAAATTGTTAACTGGCAAAATGGCTGATGCTATTTTGGAAGCTAAACAAGGCGAAGAAACAGCTACTGAAACAACAACTGCTTAATGCTTAGCGAAAAGGTGATAAGAGGATAATGCCTTTTATCACTTTTTTTTGAAATTTTCCAAGCGGGATACTGAAAAATGCCATAGGCACTTCAGTATTCGCGGCGCTTGGGCATGTTTTTGCCCGCAGGCATGGAAAAATAATCTTTTCCGGGATCCAATTGGAAAAGCCGGCAATATTCTGTCACAATGAAAACAGAATACAAAAAACCAATACATACAATTATGAGGAGGATATTATCAATGGCAATCACTGCACAGCAAGTTAAAGAATTGCGTGAAAAAACAGGCGCAGGCATGATGGACTGCAAAAAAGCTTTACAGGCAACAGAAGGAGACATGGAAAAAGCAATCGATTTCCTTCGTGAAAAAGGCATTGCGAAAGCAGCTAACAAATCTGACCGTATCGCTGCAGAAGGATCTGCTTACATCGTTACAGAAGGAAATGAAGCAGTTATCCTTGAAGTGAACTCCGAAACAGACTTCGTTGCAAAAAATGAAGGCTTCCAGGTTCTTGTTAAAGAACTTGCTCAGCATTTGCTTGCAAAGAAACCAGCCACTGTTGAAGAAGCTCTTGAGCAGACAATGGATAATGGAGCTACCGTTGCTGACCATATCAATGCTGCAGTTGCAAAAATTGGTGAAAGATTAAACCTGCGCCGTTTTGAAGTAGTAGCTAAGGGCGACAATGACGCTTTCGGCGCTTACTTGCATATGGGCGGAAGAATCGGAGTATTGACTGTTCTTGAAGGAACAACTGACTCTGATGCTGCTAAAGATGTTTCCATGCATATCGCTGCATTAAGACCTAAATATGTGTCCCGTGACCAAGTTGATTCTACTGAAATCGAACGCGAGCGCGAAGTTCTTACTCAGCAGGCATTAAATGAAGGAAAACCAGAAAAAATCGTTGCTAAAATGGTTGAAGGGCGCATCGGCAAATTCTATGAAGAAATTTGTGTTGTGGATCAGTCTTTCGTTAAAAACCCTGACCAAAAGGTTGGCGAATTTGTAAAATCAAAAGGCGCTGCTGTAAAGAGCTTTGTCCGCTACGAAGTTGGAGAAGGAATCGAAAAGCGTCAAGATAACTTTGCTGAAGAAGTAATGAGCCAAGTTAAAAAAGACTAATTTAAAAACATCTGAAATGATAAATAGGGAGCACAATTGTGTTCCCTATTTTTGAACCATTATGAATACCTGAGAGTTGAATTGGAAAACAAGATGAATTCAAGATTACATAGTTGGAGGTTCTCATGAGCAGCGCGAAATATAAACGTGTCGTATTAAAACTAAGCGGTGAAGCATTAGCCGGTGAAGAAGGCTTTGGCATCAATCCTTCAATAATTAAATCTATAGCTGAACAAGTTAAAGAAGTTGCACTTTTGGATGTGGAAGTTGCTGTCGTAGTAGGGGGCGGAAACATCTGGCGCGGCAAAATTGGAAGCGAAATGGGCATGGACCGGGCCAATGCGGACTATATGGGAATGCTTGCTACCGTTATGAATTCCTTGGCCCTGCAGGATAGCCTTGAGCAGCTTGGTATTGAAACACGCGTTCAAACTTCAATAGAGATGAGACAAGTGGCAGAACCTTATATCAGACGCCGTGCAATCAGACATCTTGAGAAAAATCGGGTCGTTATTTTTGCGGCCGGTACAGGAAATCCTTACTTCTCTACAGACACTACCGCAGCTTTGCGTGCAGCTGAAATTGAAGCAGACGTAATTCTGATGGCTAAAAACAATGTCGACGGTGTTTATAATGCAGATCCAGTAAAAGATAAAGATGCTGTTAAGTATGATGAGCTTTCTTATTTGGATGTGCTTAAAGAAGGATTGGAAGTTATGGATTCTACTGCATCTTCACTGTGCATGGATAATGATATTCCATTAATTGTATTTTCGCTTATGGAAAAGGGCAATATTAAAAAAGCAGTTTTAGGCGAAACGCTTGGAACTATAGTCAGGGGGAAATAAAATGCCAAAACAAATTCTGGAAAATTCAAAGTCGAGAATGGAAAAAGCAATCAGTTCATATTCAAGGGAATTGGCAAGCATCCGTGCTGGCAGGGCAAGTTCATCCCTGCTGGATAAAATAACTGTGGATTATTACGGTGCGCCTACTCCAATCAATCAGGTTGCCGGAGTATCCGTTCCTGAAGCGCGCCTTTTAGTCATTCAGCCATATGATAAAACCATCCTTGGCGATATTGAAAAAGCGATTCTGAAATCAGACTTAGGCCTGAATCCATCAAATGACGGCTCTATCATTAGAATTGCAATTCCTGCTTTAACAGAAGAGCGCCGCAAGGAACTTGTAAAGGTTGTCAGAAAAGAATCGGAAGAAGCAAAAATTGCCATCCGGAATATTCGCCGCGATTCAAATGATGATTTGAAAAAGCTTGAGAAGAATGGCGAAATAACTGAAGATGATTTAAGAGGCTATTCAGATGATATCCAAAAGATGACAGACAGCCATATCAGCAAAATTGAGGATATTACAAAAGATAAAGAAAAAGAAATCCTGGAAGTATAACGAATTTGTAATACTTGTTAACAGTAAAAAGGGGCCGGCCATCAGTGAGTTTTGTGGAGTCTTAGCACTTATGCGTGAATAATTAATGTCTGTTATTAGTTATTCAATCTGCCTGAGTTTTGACTTTTTCGCACAAATCTCCATATGGCAGCCCCTTTTTTTACTGCAGACAAGGCTTTTTGGCAGTATTTTTAACAGACATAACCAGATTTCAGGGATATAATTTTTTACCCTTGTCTTTAAAACCGTCTATCTTACTCAATTTTTCATAATAATAATAGGAGAAGCGTCTGTTTTTTGTTATGATAGGATTGATTCTTTGCTATACATAGGAATTGAGGAGGCCTTGCATGATTTTCAGTCATACAGGCGAAAATTTTTTAAAATAAAAGATAGAGTACAACCTGATGGGGGACAAAAGTATGTATTCATTATGGAAGCGTTTGTTCAATAAAGATGCTTCTTCGGATCTGAATAAAAGGATTCAGGATATAAAAAAAAATGCGGTGCCCTTCCATATTGCGATTATTATGGATGGGAATGGCCGCTGGGCGAAAAAACGCGCTCTTCCTAGAGTAGCGGGGCATCATGAAGGAATGAAAGTGGTAAGAAGAATTACGAGGCTTGCCAATAAGCTGGGTATTGGAACATTGACTGTTTATGCGTTTTCTACGGAAAACTGGAAACGACCTAAAAGTGAAGTGGAGTTCCTGATGAAACTGCCGGAAGAATTTTTAGGATCATTTTTGCCTGAACTTGTATCTGAAAATGTTAAAGTGGAGATGATTGGGGATAAGTCGTACCTTCCTCCGCATACAATAAGGGCAGTTGAAACGGCAATGGAGAAAACAAAACATAATACCGGTCTGATTTTAAATTTCGCATTGAATTATGGAAGCCGTTCGGAAATCCTCGGGGCAGTGAAGAAAATCATTGATGACAAAAAAAGCGGATTATTAAATGGTGATATTACTGAAGAGGATTTCTCCAGTTATTTAATGACAGGCAATTTGCAGGATCCGGACCTGCTGATACGTACAAGCGGAGAGATAAGGCTAAGCAACTTCATGTTATGGCAGCTTGCTTATTCCGAATTCTGGTTTACTGATGTATTATGGCCTGATTTTAAGGAAGAGGACCTGCTCGAGGCCGTGGAAGTCTACCAGAAACGGTCAAGAAGGTTTGGCGGTGTCTAATTTAGAAGGCGAGGAAAATTGAACTAATGAAACAACGTATTATTACGGCTGTTATTGCTGCAGCCATATTTATCCCCTTGGTTATATTGGGGAACCTGCCATTTTTACTGTTGATTTACCTGATGGCGACAATTGGTTTGTATGAATTGCTGAAAATGAAAAAGATGCCATTAAGTTCTTTTTCATCCCTGCTGTCATTTATTTTATTATGGGCAGCGCTGGTGCCAGAACAGCACGGGGGAATGTTTGGTTATATTTATCAGCATAAGCTTCAGATTTTCCTTTTGGGTGTGCTGATTTACCTGATATATACTGTTGTGACGAAGAATTCATTTACTTTTGATGATGCTGGATTTCTGTCCATTTCTGTCCTTTATGTAGGTATGGGCTTTTATTATATGTTTGAGACCCGGCAGGAGGGCACAGACGGACTGTATTACTTATTTTATGCCCTTTTTACCATCTGGGCGACTGATTCTGGCGCCTACTTTTTTGGAAAGGCAATGGGCAAACGCAAGCTGTGGCCGGAAATCAGCCCCAATAAGACCATTGAGGGATTTATAGGCGGAATTGTCTGTGCCTTGATTGTCGCCATTTTATTTTACTTCTTTTCTGATCTCGAACACTCGGCTGTTAAATTACTGCTGATTAGCATTCTTATATCAGTTTTTGGCCAATTGGGAGATCTTGTTCAATCAGCGTATAAAAGGCATTATGGCGTAAAGGATTCAGGAAGGCTGCTGCCGGGCCATGGTGGAATATTGGACAGGCTTGACAGTTTAATTTTTATTTTGCCAATCCTCCAGATACTGAATTTATTTTAAAGTCTTTTCAGGGACATTGCTGCCCTGTATAGAGCCCTTTAGACTGAATCTGTCCCTGGGATTCTTAAACTTAATGCGGAAACAGCAGGCAAGCCTAACAGTAACATTTTAAAAAAGCCCTTGGAGTTTAATGGTTTAAAAGCTGCAAGCAAATTGGAGTTGAATACACATGAAATATATTAGTCTTTTAGGTGCAACAGGTTCGATTGGGAAGCAGACCGCGGATGTCGTGCGTTCACATTCCAATCAGTTTCGGATAGTGTCGATGTCTGCAGGCAGAAATATATGCCTGACACGGAAATTCATCAATGAATTCAAACCCGAGTTGGTTTCTGTACAAACGAAAGAAGATTGTGAAACCCTTAAAACAGAGTTTCCCTCAGGTGATATAAGGTTTGTTTATGGTGACACTGGACTAGAAGAAGCAGCTGTTTACGAAAAAGCGACTGTGCTTGTGAATGCCGTGATCGGCAGTGTAGGCTTAGCCCCGACTCTTAAAGCCATCAAAGCAAAAAAAGACATCGCGATTGCCAATAAAGAAACACTTGTAACAGCTGGTCACCTGGTTATGGAGGAAGCTCGTAAGGCAGGAGTCAGCTTGCTTCCGGTCGACAGTGAGCACTCTGCCATTTTCCAGGCACTGCAGGGCGAAAAAGAAAAAAACATCGAACGTCTCATAATTACCGCTTCAGGCGGCAGTTTCCGTGACCGGACAAGGGAAGAGCTTAAAGATGTCAGTGTAGAGGATGCGCTGAATCATCCTAACTGGTCTATGGGCGCCAAGATCACAATCGATTCTGCAACAATGATGAATAAGGGGCTAGAAGTAATAGAAGCGCACTGGCTTTTCGGTCTGCCCTACGAAAAAATCGATGTGCTGCTGCATAAAGAAAGCATTATCCATTCAATGGTTGAATATCATGATTCAAGTGTGATTGCACAGCTTGGCACGCCAGATATGCGAGTGCCGATACAATATGCCCTCACCTATCCGGACAGGCTGCCGCTTGCCTCGAAAAACAGGCTTGATCTTGCAAGCATCGGAAAGCTGCATTTTGAAGAGATGGATTTTGGGCGTTTTCCTTGTTTGCAATTTGCATATGAAGCAGGTAAAATAGGCGGAACAATGCCGACTGTTTTAAATGCAGCTAATGAAGAAGCAGTGGCGCGTTTTCTTAATGGAGATATTTCATTCCTTGAAATAGAGAAATTGATTGAAAAAGCGCTGAATAATCACCAGACAATCGACAATCCGGAATTATCCATTATCCAGGAAGTGGACCTGCATACACGGCAATATGTCAAAAAACTATTAATTTCGAGGTGATGTTCACGTGCAAACACTGCAAACCGTAATTGCCTTCATAATAATTTTTGGGGCGCTCGTCTTCTTTCATGAACTTGGCCACTTATACTTTGCTAAGCGGGCAGGCATCTTATGCCGGGAGTTCGCAATAGGGTTTGGACCAAAGGTGTTAACTTTTAAGCGAAACGAGACGGTATATACCATTCGGCTGCTGCCGATTGGCGGATATGTGAGAATGGCCGGTGAAGATGCGGAAAATATAGAAATTAAACCGGGTTTTCGGGTGGGCCTGATTTTTGATAAAGAAAATCTTGTTTCAAAGATTGTGACAAACAATAAAGATAAATACTCAGATATTCATATCATAGAGGTAGAGGCACTGGACCTTGACCATAAGCTGTTTATCAGCGGCTATGAGGAAAGCGAAGGAGAGCTGAAGACTTTTCCCGTGCATCCTGAAGCCGTTATTGTGGAAGATGGGATTGAAAATCAAATTGCTCCCTATAACAGGCAGTTTGCTTCCAAATCACTTGGAAACCGTGCCATTACCATATTTGCGGGACCAATGATGAACTTTATCCTGGCTATAGTCATTTTTATGATTATTGGTTTGTTTCAAGGCGTTGCTGTCGATAAGGCTAAGCTCGGGGAATTAACCAAGGATGGGACGGCCATTTCCTCAGGTCTAAAACAAGGCGATGAAGTACAGTCTATTGACGGAAGTGAAGTTTCAAGCTGGAATGATGTTCAAAAAAGCATTCAGAAAAACCCGGGAAAAGAGATTGAGTTCGTTGTTGAGCGGAATGGGAAGACATTGGAGGTTCCGGTCACCCCGAAAGAAGTTGAACGGGACGGGCAGAAAATGGGTGTAATCGGTGTATATCCGCCTATTGAAAAGTCTCCTGTCAAAGCATTCAAACTGGGTTTTACGGAAACTTATGAATGGACTAAGCAAATTTTCTTTATGCTGGGCAAGCTTGTCAGCGGGCATTTTAAAATAGATATGCTTTCCGGCCCTGTCGGAATATACAAATCTACAGAAGAAGTGGCCAAATCAGGTGTTTTCAACCTGATGAAGTGGGGCGGAATTTTAAGCATCAATTTAGGGATCATGAACCTTCTGCCGCTTCCGGCATTAGATGGCGGGCGTTTGCTATTCTTCTTAGTTGAAGCATTAAGAGGAAAACCGATAGACCGCCAGAAAGAAGGGCTGGTGCATTTTATAGGCTTTGCACTGCTGATGCTTCTGATGATTGTGGTCACCTGGAATGATATCCAGAGATTTTTCCTTTAATTTTCACGTGCATGCTCAGATAATTAGATAAATACTCTGCTAAATTGCTTGGTTTCTCTTTACGGCGTCATGTATAATCTATATAAAGATATGCGGGCTATTAAGCGCTATTTTATAGCGCTTTTGGTCTTTTTAAGATGATAAAGCTATAGGGCTTATTCACAAATATATTCACACTAGAAATAATGAAATAAATGACTGTTTAATGAATCATAATTTTTTCAATTGAGGAGTGCACGAAACATGAAACAAAGTAATACATTGATTCCGACATTGAGGGAAACTCCGTCGGATGCAGAAATAAAAAGCCATCAGCTGCTGCTTAGAGCGGGCTATATGAGACAAAATTCAAGCGGCGTCTACAGTTTTATGCCTCTTGGAATAAAGGTCCTTCAAAAAATTGAATCAATCGTCAGAGAGGAAATGGAAGAGGCTGGTGCCGTTGAATTGCTTATGCCGGCGCTTCAGCAGGCTGAGTTTTGGCAGGAGTCGGGCAGGTGGTATACATACGGTCCTGAATTAATGCGCTTAAGGGACCGGAATGACCGGGAATTTGCATTGGGGGCTACACATGAAGAAGTTATCACAAGCTTGATCCGTGATGAAGTGAAGTCATATAAGAGGCTGCCGCTTACCTTGTATCAGATCCAGACAAAATTCCGGGATGAAAAAAGACCTCGTTTTGGTTTGCTGCGCGGACGCGAGTTCATCATGAAAGATGCATACTCCTTTCATTCAAACCAGGAAAGCCTCGATGAAGTATATAAAAAAATATTCAATGCATATTCTGCAATATTCCGCCGCTGCGGACTGGATTTCCGTGCAGTAATTGCTGATTCCGGCGCGATGGGCGGTAAAGATACTCACGAATTCATGGTTCTTTCAGATGTCGGGGAAGACACAATTGCTTATTCCGATAGCTCAGATTATGCAGCAAACATCGAAATGGCGCCTGTAACCGGCAATTATAAACAAAGCGATGAAGCGCAGGCGGAGATGGAAAAAGTGCATACTCCCGGCCAGAAAACGATTGAAGAAGTTTCTGGATTCCTTGGGCTTGATCAAAAAAAATGCATCAAATCTCTGCTCTTTAAAGTGGATGACAAATTCGTGCTCGTTTTAGTCAGAGGAGATCATGAAGTAAATGATATTAAACTGAAAAATTTATATTCTGCTTCGGTTGTTGAATTGGCTGATCCGGGATTGACAAAGGAATTGCTCGGGTCTTCTGCAGGTTCATTAGGTCCGGTTTCTGTTTCAAAAGACATCGAAATTATTGCAGATCAGGCAGTAATTAGCATGGCTAATGCTGTATGCGGTGCAAATGAAGAAGATTACCATTTCACAAACGTGAACGCCGGCCGTGATTTTACTGTATCAAGATACGAAGATCTGCGCTTTATACAGGAGGGTGATGCATCACCGGATGGCAATGGAATCATTAAGTTCGCAAAAGGCATCGAAGTTGGACATGTCTTTAAACTTGGTACCAGATACAGCGAAGCGATGGGAGCAGCCTTCCTTGATGAAAATGGTCGTTCACAGCCAATGATCATGGGCTGCTATGGAATTGGAGTTTCCCGTACTCTTGCAGCAGTAGCCGAGCAGTATAATGATGAAAGCGGACTCGTCTGGCCAGCAGATTTAGCTCCTTACCAGGTTCACGTAATCCCTGTCAATATGAAGGACAGCACGCAATCAGAATTAGCTGGAGATATTTACACCAGCTTGAAAAAAGAGGGCTTTGACGTGTTAATGGATGACCGCCAGGAGCGGCCTGGAGTCAAGTTCGCCGATTCAGATCTGATAGGAGTTCCTGTCAGAATCACGGTCGGGAAAAAAGCCTCTGAAGGTATCATTGAAATGAAAATCCGGAAAACAGGTGAAGTCCTGGAGCTCAAGCTGGATGAGATCTCTGCTAAATTGCAGGAACTTATGGCGTGACCAGCTCCGGTCAAAACTAAAAACTGCACAAATATAAAGGCATCATTCTTAAATGAGTGTGCCTTTTTCTTCTGCTTTTACCTGAAATAATCTGTCTGTAATATAAGGGGTGGTATGATATAATAACCACTGTTGTGTAATGAAATTTGAGGGCAGATATTGCGCTCACACGCGGGAAATATAGCTGAAGCATAAAAACAAGCCTAATACAGGCATTTAAAATATATATGATGGGGAGTGAGAAGATGGCTCAGGGCCCAAATAGCGGAAGAGAAAGATTCCAACTATTGCTCCAGCAAATGGGGCTTACTGAAGATGCTTTTGTTCAGCATTTTTACCAGGCGGAAATAGAGAGGCTTTCCATAGACAGAGTGTCTAAAACATGGCACTTTATCTTTCAGATGGAAAAACTTATTCCATGCAGCATACACACTCGTTTTTCTATACAGCTGAAAAGTACATTTGCACATATTGCGAATGTAACATATTCTTTCCATGTCCTGAATCCTCAACCCTCAGAGGAACTGATAAAGGAATACTGGAAAAATTGCCTGGAGGAGTTAGACGGCATCTCACCGGCATTATTGACTTTATTAAATGAGCAGGAACCCAAAGTGATAGGCAACAGGCTGATTGTCCGGGCCAGAAATGAAGCTGAAGCAGGCCAGCTTAAAAGGAAGTATTCTGGCATCATTTCAAATATTTATCAAACACTGGGTTTCCCTCCGCTTTCACTGGAAGCAGAGGTTACATCTGCTGCAGAAAATGAGGACTATCAGAAATTCCTTGCTGAAAAGCAAAAAGAGGATGAAGCCAAAGGGTTGGCTGCGTTAACGGAAATGCAAAAGCAAAATAGTGAAAAAGGCAAAGATGATGCTGCATATGAAGGGCCGGTTAAAATCGGCTATACGATTAAGGAAGATGCAGATTTCAGAAGTATAGAGCAAATTATTGATGAAGAGCGCCGAATTGCAATAGAAGGCTTTGTATTCGATGCGGAAACAAGAGAGCTAAGAAGCGGACGGACTCTTCTGACTTTTAAAGTAACTGATTATACAAGTTCTATACTCGTAAAGATGTTTTCCAGAGACAAAGAAGATGCTGCCATTCTTGCCCGTGTCAAAAAAGGAATGTGGGTGCGTGCACAAGGCAGCATCCAGAATGATACATTTGTCCGGGACCTTGTTATGATTGCGAATGATATCAATGAAATATCACGTGCAGGACGCATTGATCAGGCTCCTGAAGGACAAAAGAGGGTCGAGCTCCATCTCCATGGCCCAATGAGCCAAATGGATGCAGTTACACCAGTCGCTGCCCTGGTGGCCCAGGCTAAAAAGTGGGGGCACAAGGCTATTGCTATTACCGATCATGCCGGTGCCCAGGCGTTCCCTGAAGCTTTTAGCGCAGGCAAGAAAAATGATATAAAAATCCTTTATGGAGTCGAGGCCAACCTTGTAGATGATGGTGTGCCTATTGCTTATAATAGTGCACACCGCGAACTGGCAGAGGATACGTATGTGGTTTTTGACTTTGAGACAACAGGCTTATCAGCTGTGTATGACACAGTCATCGAATTGGCTGCAGTTAAAATGAAAGACGGGGAAATCATTGACCGTTTTGAATCCTTTGCCAACCCCCACCATCCGCTGTCTAATACGACCATCGATTTGACGGGCATAACAGATGATCTTGTAGAAAACGCACCGGATCCGTCAGAAGTCCTGCAGAAATTTAGAGATTGGGCAGGAGATGCCATCCTGGTAGCCCATAATGCGAGTTTTGATATGGGGTTTCTGAATGTGGGCTATAAAAAAATCGGATATCCTAAGGCTGAAAATCCAGTCATTGATACTCTTGAACTGGCTCGTTTTCTGTATCCGGAATTCAAGAATCATAGACTTAACACGTTAGCAAAAAAGTTTGATATAGAGCTGACACAGCATCACAGGGCGATTTATGATGCAGAAGCTACTGGCTACCTCCTGCTGAAAATGCTTAAAGATGCACAGGAAAAAGGAATTGCATTCCATGACCAGTTCAATGATAACATGGGTCAGGGTAACGCTTATCAAAGGTCCCGCCCATATCACTGTACCCTGCTGGCCCAAACACAGGATGGATTGAAAAATCTGTTTAAGCTGATTTCCATGGCCCATTTGAATTACTTTTACAGAGTTCCGCGAATTCCGCGCTCACAGCTCCAAAAATTGCGTGAAGGCATATTGGTAGGATCAGGTTGCGATAAAGGTGAAGTCTTTGAGGGAATGATGCAAAAGGATTTTGAAGAAGTGGTGGATATTGCGGAGTTCTACGATTATATAGAAGTGATGCCCAAAGCAGTTTATCAGCATATGATCGAGCTGGAATATGTGCGGGATGAAAAATCTCTGGAAGGTATCATTTCCAATATCATCAAGCTTGGTGAACGGCTGGATAAGCCGGTCGTGGCAACAGGGAATGTACATTACCTGGAACCGAATGATAAAATTTACCGGAAAATCCTGGTCAATTCACAAGGGGGAGCCAATCCTCTGAACCGCCACAAACTGCCGGATGTGCATTTCAGGACAACCGATGAAATGCTTAGAGCGTTTCAGTTTTTAGGAGACGCTAAAGCTAAGGAAATAGTAGTCGAAAATACAAATAAGATTGCAGACATGATCGATGATATAAAACCGATAAAGGATGAACTGTATACCCCGAAAATCGAAGGCGCAGAAGATGAGATGAGGGAAATGAGCTATAGCATGGCCAAAAGCATATATGGCGACGAACTTCCTGAAATTGTGGAAGCGAGGCTTGAAAAAGAGCTTAAGAGCATAATAGGCCATGGATTTGCTGTTATCTACCTGATTTCCCATAAGCTTGTTAAAAAATCGCTGGATGATGGATACCTGGTCGGTTCCAGGGGATCCGTGGGCTCTTCATTTGTGGCGACAATGACAGAGATTACAGAAGTCAACCCGCTTCCTCCGCATTATGTATGCTCTAAGTGCAAAAAGTCAGAGTTCTTTGATGACGGCTCTGTGGGATCTGGATTCGACTTGCCTGATAAACTATGTCCTGACTGCGGCATTCCTTATAAAAAAGACGGACATGATATCCCTTTTGAAACGTTCCTCGGTTTTAAAGGCGACAAAGTACCGGATATCGACTTGAATTTCTCAGGGGAATATCAGCCCAAGGCCCATAACTATACCAAGGTGCTGTTCGGGGAAGATTATGTCTTCCGTGCAGGGACAATCGGAACGGTGGCAGAAAAAACAGCATATGGATATGTAAAAGGGTATGCTGGAGATAATAACCTTCACCTGAGGGGTGCAGAGGTGGACAGGCTTGTAGCGGGATGTACCGGCGTTAAGCGGACTACAGGCCAGCATCCAGGCGGTATTATCGTTGTGCCTGATTATATGGACATTTATGATTTTTCGCCTATTCAATTTCCGGCGGACGACAAAAATTCGGAATGGAGAACAACTCATTTTGATTTTCATTCCATTCATGATAATGTCCTGAAGCTGGATATTCTCGGACATGATGATCCAACAGTAATCCGTATGCTCCAGGACTTAAGCGGCATTGATCCTAAGACAATTCCGACAGATGATCCTGAGGTCATGAAGATTTTCAGCGGCACCGAGTCACTTGGAGTTACAGAGGATCAGATTATGTGTAAAACCGGAACGCTTGGAATACCGGAATTCGGTACACGTTTTGTCCGCCAGATGCTTGAAGATACAAAACCGACGACCTTTTCAGAGCTGGTACAGATATCAGGTCTTTCACATGGCACGGATGTGTGGCTTGGAAATGCCCAGGAATTGATCCACAATAAAATATGTAACTTGAGTGAAGTAATCGGCTGCCGTGATGATATTATGGTGTATTTAATTTATCAGGGACTGGATCCTTCGCTTGCTTTCAAAATCATGGAGTCAGTCCGTAAAGGAAAAGGGCTTAGCGAGGAATTTGAAGCAGAAATGCGTCAAAATGAAGTGCCGGAATGGTATATTGATTCCTGCAAAAAGATCAAATATATGTTCCCGAAGGCGCATGCTGCCGCATATGTATTAATGGCTGTAAGAATTGCGTACTTCAAAGTACATTTGCCTCTTTTATATTATGCAGCCTATTTTACAGTCCGTGCCGAAGACTTTGAAATTGAAGCCATGTCACGCGGATCACAATCAATCCGTACTAAAATAGAAGAGATCAATGCGAAAGGCCTTGAAGCTTCCACCAAAGAAAAAAATACCCTTACCGTGCTTGAGCTTGCACTCGAAATGTGTGAAAGGGGCTTTTCATTTACAAAGGTTGATTTATATAAATCGAGCGCAGATGAATTCATTATTGAAAATAATACGCTTATTCCCCCTTTTAATTCCATACCTGGATTGGGTACGAATGCGGCCATTAATATAGTAAAGGCGCGTGGGGAAGGAGAATTTCTTTCTAAAGAAGACCTTCAGCAAAGAGGAAAGGTTTCCAAAACAATTCTGGAATTTCTTGATAACCAGGGCTGCCTGGAAGCTCTTCCGGAACAAAATCAGCTGTCCCTGTTTTAGAGGGATGGCAATCACAGCACGAGACACAGTGTTTGCATAAAAAACTTGATTATGGTATATTTTTATTGGAAATACTACGAAGAACCAATGGCAAGAGTGGGGAAACCCACTCTTTCGTGTTGTAATTGACTAAAAATTTTTTCTAATCCATTACAAAGAACGCACTACGAACATGTATGGAGGAAACAAATGAGCAAAAAAGTAACGGAAATTGTAGAAGAACTGGTATTGCCTATTCTAGAAGAGCTGAATCTTGAACTTGTAGAAGTGGAATACGTAAAAGAAGGAAAAAGCTGGTTTTTGCGTGTGTACATCGATAAAGAAACCGGTGTGGATATTGAGGACTGCGGAAATGTCAGTGAAAAGCTTGGCGAGAAGCTGGATGAAACAGATCCGATTACACAAAATTATTTTCTTGAGGTTTCGTCTCCCGGGGCTGAACGTCCGTTAAAAAAAGAAAAAGATTTTGAAAAAGCAATTGGAAAGAATGTCTACATAAAAACATATGAGCCAATTTTAGATGAAAAAGAATTTGAAGGCATTCTTACCGGATTTGACGGAAAAGAAGTAACTGTTGAAATCAGAATCAAGACAAGAAAGAAAACCGTGGTCATTCCTTATGAAAAGGTAGCAAAAGCAAGGCTTGCTATTACTTTTTCATAATCAAGGCCTGTGGTGAGATGAATAATCGAAGGGGGATCTACCATGAGCAGTGAGTTGTTGGATGCTCTATATATCCTGGAAAAAGAAAAAGGCATTTCTAAGGATGTTTTAATTGAAGCAATAGAGGCAGCGCTCATTTCAGCGTACCGCCGTAATTTTAACCAGGCCCAAAATGTACGGATTGATTTAAACCTTGATAAAGGTACAATGAGAGTGTTTGCAAGGAAAGATGTAGTGGATCAGGTTTTTGATCCGCGTCTTGAAATTTCATTGGACGAAGCAAAAGGCATCAATCCAAGCTATCAGATAGAAGATGTTGTTGAGATGGAAGTAACGCCTAAGGACTTCGGCCGAATTGCTGCACAGACGGCAAAGCAGGTTGTCACTCAAAGAGTGAGGGAAGCTGAAAGAGGCATTATTTACTCTGAGTTCATCGACAGGGAAGAAGATATCATGACAGGCATAGTGCAGCGCCAGGATTCCAGATTTATTTATGTAAGCCTTGGTAAAATCGAAGCGCTTTTGCCTTTGAATGAGCAGATGCCCAATGAGCAATATAAACCGCATGACCGCATTAAGGTATTTATCACTAAAGTCGAGAAAACCTCAAAAGGGCCTCAGATCTTCGTCTCCAGAACACATCCTGGGTTATTGAAAAGGCTATTTGAAATTGAAGTTCCCGAGATTTTCGATGGAACGGTTGAAATCAAATCGGTTGCACGCGAGGCGGGAGACCGCTCGAAGATCTCCGTACACTCTGACAATGCCGAAGTGGATCCTGTTGGGTCTTGTGTTGGACAAAAAGGGCAGCGGGTACAGGCAATTGTAAATGAATTAAAAGGCGAAAAAATTGATATTGTAAAATGGTCTGAAGATCCTGTAGTCTTCGTTGCTAATGCACTAAGCCCTTCGAAGGTTCTTGAAGTTCTTGTGAATGAAGAGGAAAAGGCAACTACTGTGATCGTACCGGATTACCAGCTTTCCCTTGCAATTGGAAAACGCGGCCAGAATGCAAGATTGGCAGCAAAGCTTACAGGCTGGAAAATTGATATCAAAAGTGAAACAGACGCCAGGGAAGCAGGAATTTATCCTGTTGAAGAGCAGGAGTTTCTTTTGAGCAGAGACAGCTACGAAGAAGACGACAGTGATGATAATTTAATCGGGGAGAACGATTAAGGCAGAGGTGATCGAAAATGGGCAGCCCTAAAAAAATCCCTATGCGCAAATGCGTCGCTTCCGGGGAAATGAAGCCAAAAAAAGAGCTGATTCGCATCGTAAGGTCAAAAGAAGGCGAAGTGAGCATTGACCCGACCGGCAAGAAATCAGGGAGGGGAGCTTATTTATCGCTTGACCGTGATATAATTAAGCTCGCTCAAAAGAAGAATGTGCTTGCAAATCATCTAAGTGCGGCAATCGATCCTTCCATTTATGAACAATTGATAGAACTAGCGGATAAGGAGAAACACTAACATCATGAAGCAACAACAGTGGATGTCGCTACTAGGTTTGGCAAATCGAGCGCGTAAACTAATCTCCGGAGAAGAGTTAGTTGTAAAAGAGATAAGGAGCGGAGGAGCTAAATTAATCTTGTTAGCTGCAGACGCCTCTTTAAATACAGAAAAAAAAATATCTGATAAATGCCTACATTATCAGGTTCCTTTAAAAAGAGTCGAAAATCGGTCTTTGCTGGGTCAGGCAATAGGCAAGGAAGCAAGAGTTGCCGTTGCGGTCCTGGATGAAGGTTTTGCAAGAAAACTTCAAACGTTGCTCGATTAAATTTTACGGGGGTGAACGTATGACCAAATTGCGTGTATATGAATATGCAAAACAAAAGAATGTTTCCAGCAAGGACGTAATAAATAAACTTAAAGAAATGAATATAGAGGTATCAAACCATATGACAGCATTAGACGATTCAACTGTAAATAAGCTCAATAATTCCTTAAAACCACAAACAGAAGAAAAAAAGCAGTCCAATCCTGCGGCCAGCATTAAACCACAATCTTCTTCTACGCTTAAAAGCTATGAAGAAGAAGCAAATGACAACCAAAATAGTGTTGTCAACAAAGAAAAGCTTAAGAAAAAAGTCATTCCAAAGCCTGCAGCAGGCAAAAAAACAGCGCAGGAAAACCAGAAGAAAGAAACAAAGGTCTTTAATAAGGGAAGAAACAATAATAACAACAACCGCAACAGGAACAATAAGCATAAGCCTTCACATTCACCACAGGCTGCTCCTGTTCAAAAAAGGAAAGAAAAAGAACTTCCAAAGAAAATCACCTTTACTGAGTCTTTGACAGTTCAGGAGCTTGCTAAAAAGCTTCACCGTGAACCTTCTGAAATCATCAAGAAGCTATTTATGCTTGGTGTTATGGCTACAATCAATCAATCGCTTGAAAAAGATGCCATTGAAATGATTGCAGGCGAATATGGAGTTGAAGTTGAAGAAGAAGTGCTGGTCGATCTTACCGATCTTGAGTCCCTTGTGACAGAGGATTCCGCTGAAAACCTTGCCGAGCGTCCATCTGTTGTTACAATCATGGGCCATGTTGACCATGGTAAAACAACTTTGCTGGATTCCATCCGCAACACAAAGGTTACTGAAGGCGAAGCAGGCGGCATCACTCAGCATATCGGTGCTTATCAAGTCGAAGTTCACGGCAAAAAAATCACATTCCTGGATACCCCGGGACATGCCGCTTTTACAACAATGCGTGCCCGTGGTGCACAAATAACTGATATAACTATACTAGTTGTAGCTGCTGATGATGGTGTGATGCCTCAAACAGTTGAAGCGATAAACCATGCTAAAGCCGCTGAGGTTCCGATTATCGTTGCAGTAAATAAAATGGATAAGCCCGGCGCTAATCCAGACCGTGTTATGCAGGAGCTGACAGAACATGCACTAGTTCCGGAAGCTTGGGGCGGAGATACTATATTTGTTCCAATTTCAGCTAAACAAGGCGAAGGAATTGACAGTCTGCTTGAAATGATCCTGCTAGTAAGTGAAGTGGAAGAACATAAGGCAAATCCTAACAGAAAAGCAATTGGAACGGTTATTGAAGCCCGTCTTGATAAAGGGCGCGGAACGGTTGCTACATTGCTTGTACAAAACGGAACATTAAAAATTGGAGATCCGATTGTAGTGGGGAACTCATTTGGACGTGTTCGTGCCATGGTCAATGATCTTGGACGCCGTGTTAAGGACGCGGGCCCTTCAACACCTGTTGAAATTACTGGATTGAATGAAGTGCCACAAGCCGGGGACCGCTTTATCGTGTTTGAAGATGAGAGAACAGCACGCCAGGTCGGCGAGACACGTGCTCAAAGACAGCTTGCTTCACAGCGGAACGAAAAATCCCGTGTTACTCTCGATAACTTGTTTGAACAAATGAAACAAGGGGAAATAAAAGAATTAAACATCATCATTAAAGCAGACGTTCAAGGCTCTGCTGAAGCTGTCGCTGCATCTCTTCAAAAAATTGAAGTAGAAGGGGCAAAAGTTAAGATCATTCATGCTGGCGTTGGTGCCATCACTGAATCTGATATTATCCTTGCCACTGCTTCGAACGCAATCGTCATCGGATTTAATGTCCGCCCTGATGTCAATGCGAAGCGTGCTGCCGAGTCAGAAAACGTGGATGTAAGGCTTCATAGAATCATCTACAAAGCGATTGAAGAAATTGAATCGGCTATGAAGGGTATGCTTGACCCTGAATTCGAAGAAAAAATCATTGGCCAGGCAGAAGTCAGGACTACTTTCAAAGTATCAAAAGTCGGTACGATTGCAGGTTCCTATGTCACCGACGGCAAAATCACAAGAGACAGCGGAATCCGCTTGATCCGTCAGGGTGTAGTTATTTTTGAAGGCGAACTTGATACACTGAAGCGTTTTAAAGATGATGTAAAAGAAGTAGCCCAAAACTATGAGTGCGGAATTACCATTAAGAATTTCAATGACATTAAAGAAGGCGACGTTATTGAAGCATACGTAATGGAAGAGATTAAACGCGCTTGATCATTGGATCGGCAGTTTGCGAATGTCTCATCTACAATGCACATTCATTGAAAGAAAAAAGAGCCGTGCTGCAGCGGGTGCTGACACGGCTCAAACAAAAATACAATATCTCAGCGGCAGAGGTCGATCATCAGGATTTGTGGCAGCGTACAAGCATAGCCCTGGTGACAGTTACCTCATCCCGGAAGTCGACTGAGAGGGAATTGCAGAATGCCCTGCAATTTCTTGATTCATTTCCGGAATTAGAGCGAACAATAACAGATATAGAATGGCTTTAAGTTAGCGAGGTGATTTTTATGAGCCTTCGTTCAAACCGTGTAGGCGAACAAATGAAAAAAGAACTTAGTGAGATTATCGGCCGGAAAATTAAGGATCCGCGCGTCGGTTTCGTGACTGTAACGGATGTTTCTGTAACAGGTGACCTGCAGCAGGCAACTGTTTATATATCCGTTTTAGGAGATGCCGAGCAAAGAGAAAATACACTAAAAGGACTTGCAAAGGCTAAAGGGTTCATCCGTTCCGAAATAGGGCAGAGAATCCGTCTGCGCAAAACTCCTGAAATTTCTTTTGAGTTTGATGAATCGATTGATTATGGAAACAGAATTGAAACACTAATTCACCAGATCCATTCTGAAGATAAACCGGCACAAAAGGATGAAGAATAACTCTGTTTATCGGTTAGGAATGGGATTTTCCCTTCCTGGCCGTATTTTTCATTCTAAGGGGACAAAATTGCAGAATACTGGGGATAGACATGCTTTGTCTATCCTTTTTTTCTGCATGTAAACTGCAGACCAAGGAGAGTGAAGAACAGTATGGAAGGCATATTGCCATTATTAAAGCCAAAAGGCATGACATCCCATGATTGTGTATTTAAATTGAGGAAGATCCTTAAAACAAAGAAAGTCGGGCACACAGGAACATTAGATCCTGATGTGACAGGTGTGCTGCCGATTTGCATTGGCAAGGCGACAAAGGTGGCTGAATACATAACTGATGCTGGAAAAGCATATGTGGGGGAAGTAACCCTGGGATTTTCTACAACTACAGAAGATGCAGGCGGAGAAGTTGTCGAGGAAGTAAAGGTTGACAGGATCATTCAGCGGCGCGAAATATTGGATGTTCTTCAATCTCTTACAGGAATGATTGAACAGACTCCTCCAATGTATTCAGCTGTTAAGGTAAATGGCAAGAAACTATACGAATATGCGAGAGCTGGCATTACTATAGAACGGCCATCGCGAAATGTGATGATTCATTGCATTGAACTGCTTGATGACCGTGATTTTTTTACGGGCGATAATCCTTCTTTTAAATTCCGCGTCAGCTGCAGCAAAGGAACATATATAAGAACGCTTGCAGTTACCATCGGAGAGAGAGTGGGATATCCTGCCCACATGTCAGATCTCGTAAGAATAGAATCAGCAGGATTTACTCTGGAGGATTGCCTCACATTCGATGAAGTCGAACAGGCAGCGCAAAATGAAAACTATGCATTCCTGCAGCCGATTGAGCGGGGATTATTACATTTGCCCAAATATCACATTAGTGATACAGTAGCAAAGAAAGTGATAAACGGAGCTGTTTTAGAGCAGCCTGATAATCTGCCTGCCGAAAAAGGCACGCCTTTCGTTATGGTTAACCAGAACCAAAAGGCATTGGCCATTTATGAAATCCATCCGCAAAAAGAAGGTCTCATTAAGCCTGTTAAAGTACTGGCGCAAATATAAAAGAAAGTTTTGCCCGTAGAAAGAGGAGATTTTAACGTGAAAGTAATCGTAATAGAGCATCCTCATGAATTTACTCCCGATCAGTTTCCGCAGCTTGCCATTGCCCTCGGATTTTTTGACGGGATACATAAAGGACACCAAAAGGTAATTTCAGCAGTGAAGGATATTGCCCATCAATTGAATATGAAGTCAGCTGTAATGACTTTCGACCCGCATCCTTCTGAAGTACTGGGAAAAAAAATTCAGCATATTCGATATATTACTCCCCTTCAGGATAAAGTTTCCATTATTGAAGAGATGGGTGTGGATTATCTTTTTATTGTTCATTTTACGGAGGAGTTTGCAGCACTGCTTCCACAGGAATTCGTTGATCAATATTTAATAAACATTAATGTCCGCCATGTGGTGGCAGGCTTTGATTATTCGTATGGAAAATTCGGTGAAGGAACTATGGAAACCCTTCCTCTCCATTGCCGCGGCCGTTTTACCCAGACAATCGTTGAAAAGCAGAAGCTTGAAGATGAAAAAGTAAGTTCTACAAGAATCCGCAAATGTCTGGCTGATGGGGACTTTTTGGAATACAGGCATCTTACCGGTAGATACTATATGACTCGCGGAATTGTCATTCATGGGGAAAAAAGGGGACGCCAGCTCGGTTTTCCCACTGCAAACATGGATTTGAAAGATGATTATATATTTCCTGCAACAGGGGTCTATGCAGTGCAAATGAAAATCCGGGGAATCTGGCACAAGGGTATCTGCAATGTCGGCTATAAACCCACTTTTCATAAAGAAAAACCGGAAGTACCTTCGGTTGAAGTCCATATCCTCGATTATTCAGGAGAAATCTACGGAGAAACCGCAGAAATCCAATGGAATAAAAGGCTGAGGAGCGAAAAAAAGTTCTCCGGTCTTGAAGAGCTTGTCAAACAAATTGCCATAGATAAAATACAAGCAGAGGAATACTTCAAAGAGATTGAATAATAAACTTGCAATAACAAATAAAAAGGTGTATTCTAATGTTTGTATGAAAGCAACCATTGCTTGGCTAGTCGTGTCTCCGACGCTAGCTCGGTGATTGGGGATTCTACAGCAATTTTAGGAGGGAAAACAAAATGGCATTAACACAAGAACGCAAAAACGAAATTATCGCTGAGTACAGAACTCATGACACTGACACTGGTTCACCAGAAGTACAGATCGCAGTTCTTACTGAAGACATCAACAACTTGAACGAGCACTTGCGTGTTCATAAAAAAGACCACCATTCACGTCGCGGTCTTCTTAAAATGGTAGGTAAACGCCGTAACCTTCTTGCATACCTTCGCAACAAGGATGTAGCTCGTTACCGTGAGCTTATTACAAGATTGGGCTTACGTCGATAATCACTCAAAAAAAAGCGGGAAACCTTCCCGCTTTTTTGATGTTAATAAAACGATTTTTAAAGAAGTATGTCGGGCGCATAAATGATACAGGCTATTGCCATCGTCCTTAAGGACTCGGCTGACAGCCGGGTTTTTTAATAACCATCCAAATGATGCCCTGCATCATTAATCATACATAATGAAAGCTATTTTAAGCTTGGGCAAGTGTGCAGGATGCATATTGCAGAAAAAATTGCAGATTTTTTCTTAATTAATCCATTTTGCTGTTAATGCTTGTTTTTTTCGTGCATAATAAGGATGAGTTTAGTTTACTTTAGTTATTCTACTTTGACATATATATGATGTAATAATTAGGTTAGGTACTAATACCAAGCCTCTAAAGCGACGATTCAGAGAGGGGTTTTATTGAAAGATGGGACAGGAAAAACACACCTATTCATATGATTGGGCCGGGAGGAAACTAACGGTTGAGATCGGCCAATTAGCCAAGCAGGCAAATGGCGCAGTTCTCGTAAGATACGGAGAGACGGCTGTGCTAAGTACAGTGACTGCTTCTAAAGAACCGAAAAACGTAGACTTTTTTCCTTTGACAGTCAACTACGAGGAAAGGCTGTACGCTGTCGGAAAAATCCCTGGAGGCTTCATTAAAAGGGAAGGAAGGCCTAGCGAAAAAGCAATCCTTGCATCCCGTTTAATAGACAGGCCTATCCGACCGCTATTTGCAGATGGATTCAGAAATGATGTCCAGATTATCAGCATGGTCATGAGTGTTGATCAGGATTGCTCGTCTGAAATGGCTGCAATGTTTGGTTCTTCTTTGGCTTTATGTGTTTCCGATATTCCATTTGAAGGCCCCATTGCCGGTGTAGTGGTAGGAAGAATCAATAATGAATTCATCATTAATCCAACAGTTGAAGAGCTGGAAAAAAGCGATATCAATCTGACAGTTGCCGGAACAAAAGATGCCATCAATATGGTTGAAGCGGGAGCAGATGAAGTTCCGGAAGAAACGATGCTTGAAGCAATTATGTATGGACATGATGCCATTATCAAGCTGATTGAATTCCAGGAAATGATTGCAGCTGAAATTGGAAAAGAAAAAATTAAAGTTAAGCTGTATCAAGTAGATTCCATTTTGGAAAAAGAAATTAAAGACCTTTGCGGACAAGACCTTAATCAGGCAGTGCAGGTTCAGGAAAAGCATGCCAGAGAAGATGCAATTAAGGCAGTGAAAGACAGTGTTCTTGCAAAATATGAAGAACAAGATACAGATGAAGAAAAAATGAAACAAATAAAAGAAATACTAAATAAACTAGTGAAAAGCGAAGTTCGACGCTTAATTACAGAAGAAAAAGTTCGTCCGGATGGCCGGAATCCTGATGAAATCAGGCCTCTCTCTTCGGAAGTGGGCTTGCTTCCAAGGACTCACGGATCAGGTTTATTCACACGCGGGCAGACTCAGGCATTATCAATTTGTACGCTTGGGGCACTCGGTGATGTACAAATTCTTGATGGACTGGGAACTGAAGAATCCAAACGCTTTATGCACCATTATAATTTCCCGCACTTTAGTGTCGGCGAAACAGGTCCATTAAGAGGGCCGGGCCGCCGTGAGATTGGTCATGGGGCACTTGGCGAAAGAGCATTGGAACCAGTCATTCCAAATGACAAAGACTTCCCTTACACAGTCCGCCTTGTTTCCGAGGTTCTTGAATCCAATGGTTCCACTTCACAGGCCAGCATATGTGCAAGCACATTGGCGATGATGGATGCCGGGGTGCCGCTTAAGGCGCCTGTAGCAGGAATTGCAATGGGACTTGTCAAATCCGGTGAGCATTACACAATCTTGACAGATATCCAGGGAATGGAGGATCACCTTGGAGATATGGACTTTAAGGTGGCAGGAACTGCCAAAGGTGTAACAGCCCTTCAGATGGATATTAAAATTGAAGGACTTTCAAAGACTATCCTTGAAGAAGCTCTGCAGCAGGCTAAAAGAGGCCGCATGCATATCCTTGATTCCATGCTTGCCACACTTAACCAGCCTAGGGTAGAACTTTCTAAATATGCTCCAAAAATTCTTACTATGTCTATTAATCCAGATAAAATCAGGGATGTTATTGGGCCAAGCGGTAAACAAATCAATAAGATCATTGAAGAAACTGGCGTGAAAATCGATATAGAACAAGATGGAACTGTCTTCATTTCTTCAATTAATGATGATATGAACCAAAAGGCGAAGAAAATAATTGAAGATATTGTCCGTGAAGTAGTTGTAGGAGAATTGTACCTTGGTAAAGTGAAAAGGATTGAAAAATTCGGCGCATTTGTTGAAATCTTTAATGGCAAAGACGGTCTAGTCCATATTTCTGAACTTGCAGAAGAAAGAGTCGGAAAAGTGGAAGACGTTGTAGCCATTGGAGACGAAATCCTTGTAAAAGTAACTGAAATCGATAAGCAAGGCAGAGTGAACCTATCCCGTAAAGCTGTTTTGAAAGAACAGAAAGAAGCGGCAAACAATCCACAGGCTTAATAGGGATGATACATGAAAAGGCAGGCGGTTCCTTGTGAATTGGCCTGCCTTTTCGCTTTTTTCCGCAGTCGCAAACGTTCTACCTTGTCCGATGCCTTCATACATTTTGTAAGAAGGAGGCATGAAAATGGGCAATAAGTGGAAGCATATAGTTGCGATAACTGCCATTGCAGGTATATCATGGTTATTAGTGCAAAATCCTTATACTAATGAGTATCTTTTTGAATTAAAAGGAGATTCAGCATCCGTTCTTAAACAAAAGGACAGTCTTCTTGAAGAAATAGAAAGCAAAGCAGCCGGATATGAGGCTCCTCCCCAGGATGCAAGAATTGATCCTGTATGGAAGAGTGTGCCTGGCTACAATGGATTAAAAGTCAACATTACAGCTTCTTATCATGTGATGAAAAAAGATGGAGTGTTTGATGAAAAAAAGCTGATATATTCTCAAGTTGCACCAAAAAAGCATTTGCAGGATTTAAAAGCAGAGCCAATCTACCGGGCGCACCCGGATAAACCAGTTGTATCCTTTTTAATAAATGTCGCTTGGGGTAATGAGTATTTACAGGATATGCTTGCTGTATTGAAGAAAAATCAAGTGAAAGCCACCTTTTTCCTGGAAGGCAAATGGACTAAAAATAATCCGGAACTGGCAAAAATGATTCAAGAAGGCGGCCATGAAATTGGCAACCATTCATATTCCCATCCTAATATGAAAACTATTTCTTCGGCTGCATCCAAAGAAGAGATGCAAAAAACTAATGAAATCATCGAAGCTGTCACAAACAAAAAATGCACATGGTTTGCTCCGCCGAGCGGAAGTTTCCGTGATGAAACTGTTTCAATTGCCAACTCTCTAAAAATGGGAACAATCATGTGGAGTGTAGATACAATAGACTGGCAAAAGCCCAGTCCGGAAATACTTATACAGCGGGTAATGTCAAAAGTGCATCCAGGTGCTTTTATATTGATGCACCCGACAGAATCATCAGCAAGATCTTTAGATACATTAATTAAACAAATTAAAAAGAAGAATCTGCATCTTGTAACAGTCACAGAAGCACTAAGCGAAAAAAGAATGATGCATTGAAAAATGTTTCCATAAAATTAATGTTTCATTTATACAAGTTTTTGTATGAAAGTCTTTCTTCAGCGCCTAGCCCGCTGTGCAAAAGATGATTGCCCCTTGAAGGCAAAAAGCGCCTTCATGGTCCAATCCCTATTTGCTTCGCGGTCTTACAAGGCGCTTCAGCGTTTCAGTTCACCACAGATTAGGGAGGAATGTTAGTTGATTAAGAAATATACTTGTCAAAACGGTGTAAGGGTTGTTCTAGAAAATATTCCGACTGTCCGTTCAGTTGCCATCGGGATTTGGATTAAAACGGGATCACGCAATGAAACTCCAGAATTAAATGGAATTTCTCACTTTCTTGAGCATATGACGTTTAAAGGGACGACTAAGCGTACTGCCAGGGAAATAGCTGAATCCTTTGACAGTATTGGCGGCCAGGTAAATGCATTCACTTCCAAAGAATATACCTGCTATTACGCAAAGGTGCTTGATACACACGCAAGCTTCGCTCTGGAAATTCTGTCTGATATGTTCTTTAATTCAATATTTGATGAAGAAGAATTGAAGAAAGAAAAAAGCGTTGTCTATGAAGAAATTAAAATGTACGAAGATACACCTGATGATATCGTTCATGATCTGCTCAGCCAGGCTATTTATGAAAATCATCCTTTGGGTTACCCCATCTTAGGTACAGAAAGCACGTTGGAAACTTTTACAGCGGAAACATTGAATGCTTATGTACATGACATGTATACCCCGGATAAAGTGGTTGTTTCGATTGCCGGAAATGTAAATGAAAGCCTTGTTAAAGAAGCGGAAGGCTACTTTGGTTCATATGAAGGCGGAAAAACCCGTCCAGAGCTAGTTAAACCCAGCTTTCACCAAAATAAGCTAGTACGCAAAAAAGAAACAGAACAAGCTCACCTGTGCCTTGGCTTTGAAGGCTTAAAAATCGGGCACAGCGATACATACAGCCTTATTGTTTTAAATAATATCCTCGGCGGAAGCATGAGCAGCAGGCTATTCCAGGAAGTCAGGGAAATGAGGGGCCTTGCGTATTCAATCTACTCATATCACTCCGGATACCAGGACAGCGGAATGGTTACCATCTACGGAGGAACAGGGGCTAATCAGCTTGATAACTTATATGAAACCATCAAGGAAACATTGGAAACATTAAAAAGTGAAGGAATCACCCAAAAAGAGCTGAATAACAGCAAAGAACAACTTAAAGGGAGCTTAATGCTAAGCCTTGAAAGCACGAACAGCAGAATGAGCAGAAACGGAAAGAACGAGCTGCTTCTTGAAAGGCACCGTTCACTTGATGATATCATTGATATGATTGATGAAGTGACTGAAGACAGTGTAAACACCCTTGGCAGAAAACTTTTCACTGATCATTATTCGATTTCCCTCGTCAGTCCGCTGGAAGACTGGACAGCCAAATAAAAAAAGAGACCTGTTTTGTGCATTGCCCATGAGTGGAGAGATGCCAAATGGGTCTTTTTTTTGATGCTGGCCAAGCCGTGGAATTTCCTTCTCATCAACTTTAAACAAGGCACACGCCAATATTACCCGTGGTCTGGCAGATAGTAAATCCCTTTAAAAATGAACTATATGCAAGGTTTTTTTTCAGTTCTCCTGCTTCTTTGCTTCTAAGCGGCCGGGCATCCCGATATAGTGTAATAAGGACCTATTAAGGAGGCGCGGCATGAGGCTAAGTGAATTAAGCGGTAAGGAAATTGTAGATATCAAGAGAGCGGAAAGATTGGGCGTGCTTGGCCAGACAGACTTAGAGATAGATGAGAAAGGGCAAATTACTGCTCTTATTATACCCTCAGTAAAGTGGTTCGGCCTCCGTAAAAACGGCAATGAAGTGAGAGTGCCATGGAGCCATATTAGGAAAATTGGCGCAGATATGATTATCATAGATATAGCTGAAAATGAAAGCTTTACTGAGTGAAAAACCGCAAGTGTAACATTTACTGAAATTTGATAAGAATGTGCAAAAAAAGCTGCATGCCCGCAGCTTTTTTATTTTGCTTTTGAAGGCAACTTTATGTATTTCTTCACCTATTGTTTAGAAAACACATAATATGTTGGGAATGAAGCAGTGATTGAAATTGAAGAGAGCAGTCTATAAAAGAAGGTGATGTTTGATGCTCACAGGTGTGCAGATTGCGGTGATAGGCGGAGATGCGAGGCAGCTGGAAGTTATCAGGAAGCTTACGGAGCTCGATGCAAAGCTTTGGCTGATTGGTTTTGAACAGCTTGATCATGCATTTACAGGGGCTGTTAAAGAAAAATTGGAAGATGTCGATCTCTCTGAAATTGATTCTATAATACTTCCTATCCGCGGAACGAATGCAGATGGCAAAGTTGAAACCATCTTTTCAAGTGAAGATGTATTCGTAAACGAAGAAACGCTGATGAAAACACCTCCACATTGCACCATTTATTCAGGAATTAGCAATGATTATCTCAATTCTATTATAAAAAAATCCAATCGTCGCCTTGTACAGCTTTTTGAAAGAGATGATGTAGCCATCTATAATTCCATTCCCACAGTAGAAGGAACAATTATGATGGCGATTCAACATACTGATTATACGATACATGGTTCAAATGTGGTTGTCCTGGGCCTTGGACGCGTCGGAATGAGTGTCGCCAGGTCATTTCAGTCACTTGGAGCCAAGGTGAAGGTAGGGGCGAGAAAAAGCGAAGATCTTGCAAGAATCACAGAGATGGCTGCATCGCCTTTTCACTTAAACGAGCTTCCAAAAGCAGTGAGTGATGTTGATATATGTATCAATACCATCCCTTACCCTATCATAACAGCCTCTGTATTAGCCAATATGCCTGTTCACACGCTTATTATCGATTTGGCCTCAAAACCAGGGGGGACAGATTTCCGCTACGCAGAAAAACGGGGCATTAAAGCCCTGCTTGCTCCAAGCCTTCCGGGTATCGTTGCTCCTAAAACAGCCGGGAAGATACTCGCAAATGCTTTGTCGCAGCTTATAAGAGACGATATTAAAAAAAGAAAGGGGAAAACGACATGAGCCTACAAGGCAAGAGAATAGGATTTGGGTTGACAGGTTCTCACTGCACGTATGACATTGTTTTTCCGGAAATTGAGAAATTAGTAAATGAAGGTGCAGAAGTGGTGCCGGTTGTGACAAGTACCGTCCAGCATACAGAAACGCGCTTTGGCAAGGGGGAGGATTGGATAGAGCGAATCGAAAAGCTGACAGGCCATCATGTTGTGGATACAATTGTCAAAGCAGAGCCGCTTGGCCCCAAAATGCCTCTTGACTGCATGGTGATCGCTCCGCTGACAGGAAACTCAATGAGCAAAATGGCCAATGCACTTACCGATTCACCAGTACTTATGGCTGCAAAAGCTACAATAAGAAATCACCGTCCGGTTGTTGTCGGAATCTCTACAAATGATGCCCTCGGCCTTAATGGAGTGAATCTTATGAGACTTATGGCTGCAAAGGATATTTACTTTGTTCCTTACGGCCAGGATGACCCCCTGAATAAACCAAATTCCATGGTGGCAAGAATGAGTATGATCAGAGATACAATTGTGGCAGCCATTAATGGAGAGCAGATCCAGCCTGTTATCGTTGAAAGATTTAAAGACGGAAATTAAAGCGCTATCTAATGCCGGTCGCCTGATGCTCCAGATAATTTAGCACAAATCTGTTTATTTAGAATGTGAGTATGTTAAAATAAATGGTATTCTTAGAAAGAAAAATAAATATACGTACCGATTAATACATGATATGTTCCATAGCAAAGCTGGGCGGATTGCCTATGCTATGCCGTGAAGTGAAATTAAAGATTATCCATTAAACAGATGATGCTGCTTAATTTTTGAAAAGGGGTATGGACCAATGTTTGAAACAAAAGGATTGAATATCGCGGTTGTTGGAGCAACAGGGGCAGTCGGACAGCAAATGCTGAAAACTCTTGAAAACAGAAATCTGCCTATCAAAAACCTTACACTGCTTTCTTCAGCCCGTTCTGCCGGCACAAAGGTGCTTTTTAAGGGCATGGAGATAGAAGTTCAGGAAGCAAAGCCGGAAAGCTTTGAAGGAATCGACATTGCATTGTTCAGTGCAGGAGGAAACATCTCCAAATTGTTTGCCCCTGAAGCAGTTAAGCGCGGCGCCATCGTGATTGACAATACTAGTGCTTACAGGATGGACCAGAATGTGCCATTGGTTGTTCCTGAGGTTAATGAAGAAGATCTCAAGAACCATAATGGAATTATTGCCAATCCCAATTGTTCAACCATCCAAATGGTAGTTGCTCTTGAACCAATCAGAAAGCAGTTCGGGCTGAATAAAGTCATTGTGTCTACTTACCAGGCAGTTTCCGGTGCCGGGGCAGCAGCTATTTCTGAGCTGAAGGAGCAGTCACGAGCCATTCTTGAAGGAGAAGAGGCAAAACCTGCAATCCTTCCTGTAAAGGGAGATAAACATCATTATCAGATTGCATTCAATGTAATACCTCAGATAGATAAGTTCCAGGAAAATGGCTATACATTTGAAGAGATGAAAATGATCAATGAAACCAAAAAAATCATGCATATGCCTGATCTTCCTGTTTCAGCTACTTGCGTACGCCTTCCAGTAGAAACTGGACATTCTGAATCTGTTTATATTGAAATTGGCCAATCTGGAGCTTCTGTGCCTGATATACAGGGTCTTTTAAAAGAAGCAGACGGCATCATTCTGCAGGACGATCCAGCAAATCAGGTGTACCCGATGCCGCAAGCTGCAGTCGGGAAGAATGAAGTGTTCGTAGGCAGGATCAGGAAAGATTTGGATGAGGAGAAAGGTTTCCATTTATGGGTTGTTTCAGATAATCTATTAAAAGGAGCTGCCTGGAATTCCGTTCAAATTGCAGAAAGCTTGCTAAAGCTTGGATTAGTGGATATAAAATAAATAATGATTAGGACTGCCGGCTTTCCTTTTAGGAGAGCTGGCTTACATTTGAGGTGTTAATATGAAAATCATCGTACAGAAATTCGGCGGGACATCTGTCCGCGACGAAGAAAGCAGACTTCATGCAAAACGCCATATTGAAAAAGCTCTTGAAGAAGGGTATAAGGTCATTGTGGTTGTTTCTGCCATGGGCAGAAGCGGAGATCCTTATGCTACGGATACGCTTCTGTCTCTTGTAAAAGGCTCACATTCCCTCATTACTAAAAGAGAGCAAGATCTGCTGCTATCTGTTGGTGAAACGATTTCTTCGGTTGTATTTACTAATATGCTTCTAGAAAATGGAATAAAAGCTTCTTCTCTTACTGGAGGGCAGGCAGGTTTCAGGACAAATAATGATCACACGAATGCTAAAATCATGGAAATGAAATGCGATCGTCTGCTGAAAGAGCTTGAAGATCATGATGCTGTTGTTGTAGCAGGTTTTCAGGGTGCTGCAAAAAACGGCGACATAACGACCATTGGACGCGGAGGAAGCGATACATCTGCAGCTGCAATCGGAGCGGCTCTGGGTGCAGAATGGGTTGATATTTTTACAGATGTAGAAGGAATAATGACGGCGGATCCAAGGATCGCTGAGCATGCACGCCCACTTTCTGTAGTCACATATAATGAGGTATGCAACCTCGCGTACCAGGGTGCAAAGGTCATTCATCCCCGTGCAGTGGAAATTGCCATGGGAGCAAAGGTTCCAATAAGAATAAGGTCCACCTATACAGACGGAATAGGTACACTTGTGACCAGCATCAACAAGGACCGACGCGGAAGTGATATCCGCGAGAGGCTTGTAACGGGAATTGCACATGTTTCTAAAATTACCCAAATAAAGGTATTGGCAAAAAAAAATCAATACAATTTACAGGCAGAAGTTTTCCAGGCTATGGCCAAAGCCTCCATTAGTGTTGACTTTATCAATATATCGCCTATGGGCGTAGTTTACACCGTTTCAGAGGACATGACCGGGCATGCCATAAAAATATTGGCCGAAATGGGGCACGAGCCGATTGTGCAGGAAAATTGCGCAAAAGTATCTGTAGTCGGCGCAGGAATAAACGGTGTTCCGGGTGTTGCCTCTAAAATTGTAACGGCCTTGTCTGAAAAGGGAATCGGCATTCTGCAATCTGCAGACAGCCATACAACTATCTGGGTTTTGGTAAAGGAAAATGATTTAGTAGAAGCGGTGAATTCTCTGCATGATGCTTTCGAGCTTCATAAAGAGATTGCAGAATATAAAATTACTGATTAATTTGTGGAATTAAATATGGGGTGTATATTATGATAAATTTTGGAAGAGTCTCCACAGCAATGGTAACTCCATTTGATAAGAATGGGAACATTGATTTTAACAAGACAACAAAGCTGGTAAATTACCTGATTGAAAATGGTACAGATTCACTTGTTATTTGCGGTACAACCGGAGAATCCCCAACACTGTCATCAGAAGAAAAGATCGCTCTGCTTCGCCATGTAGCAGAAATAGCAGATAAAAGGGTGCCTGTCATCATGGGAACAGGCAGCAATAATACCTACGCTTCAATTGAATTCACTAAAAAGGCTGAGCAAAATGGCGCAGACGCTGTTATGCTTGTGGCACCATATTATAACAGGACAAATCAGGAAGGCCTGTATCAGCACTTCAAGGCCATTGCAGACAGTACTTTGCTTCCTGTCATGATTTACAATATTCCTGGAAGAGCATCTGTGAATATTGCTCCTGAAACTGTAATCAGGCTTGCTGAAATCAATAATATTGTAGCTGTAAAAGAAGCAAGCGGGGATTTAAATGCCATGACAGAAATCATCGCCGGAACAAGTGATGACTTTTCTTTATACAGCGGGGATGACGGATTGACGATACCAGTTCTTTCTATTGGAGGAGCCGGCATAGTTTCTGTAGCCTCGCATATAATCGGGAATGAAATGCAGGAGATGATCGAAGCATACTTATCCGGTAACATAAAAGAGGCAGCTGTGAAGCATCAAAAATTACAGCCTGTTATGAAGGGCTTATTTGCAGCACCGAGCCCGGCCCCTGTTAAGACTGCACTGCAGATCAAAGGCATGGATGTCGGCTCTGTCAGGCTTCCTATTCTGCCATTAACTGAGCAGGAACGGGCAGCATTGAATGCTTTAATTAAATAATCAGCAAGAAAAAACAAGCCAGTCATCTTTGATTGGCTTGTTTTATAATGGCTCTTTTCGTAAAGATTGTTGTTTTTTATGTGTTCCATTGTTAAGTCAGTTTGATTGGAGTGCAAGAGGCCGGACTCCTGCTCACCGCCCGCCCTGCGGAAGCGAGCATCCTGGAGCAGGCATCAGCCCCCTTGTTTCATAGTAACAAAGTTGACGAAAACAGCCTTTATAATAAATCCTTATAGCGGTTCAACCATAAATGGAATTATAAAATAATTCTTTCAAATCATAAGTCTTTTCTTTATACTTTTACTATACATAGTTTTCGCAACCGTCTAACGTATAGGCTGCGCCCGCCTCATCTTCTGTCATCTGATATATAGTGATTGGCATTATTCTCATTCATCTCATTCATATGAAGAATAAATATATAGTTGGCCGGGGACCCGCAGAGGAAAATGCTCAAGTAAGCGCTGTCAGGTTTAGAGGCATAAAAGTTAGGTTATAAAATACGGAATAGTAAACCATAGCTGGAATAAGTGAGTTTAAATACATTACTACATACATAAAATGCATGAATAAATGTGCCAGCAATTTAGAAAATTTTTGTCAATACTCCTTAAAAAGGTTAAGTATTGTATTGTTTTTTTTACATCATGTATAATAAATTCAATTGGATATTGAACGGCCAGATTTTTAAGGAGGATATTAGATTGGTTAAAGATAAAGATAACAACGGCATAAAGGTCATTTCCCTTGGAGGACAGGGGGAGCTTGGCAAAAATATGTATATTGTTGAAGTTAATGAGGATTTATTTCTTTTAGATTCAGGCTTGATGATCCCTGAGGAGGAAATGCTGGGGATTGATGCTGTGATACCGGATATTTCTTATGTTATGGAAAACAAAAGCAGGCTGAAAGGAATATTCATCAGTCATGGACATGAAGATCATATGGGTGCGCTCGCCTATATCCTTAAATATTTAAAGGTGCCGGTATTTGGCACGAGACTTACAATTGCCTTAGTTAAAGCTAAATTAAAGGAAGATGATTATAAAGGAAAAACAGACTTTATTGAGGTGGATTCTGATACCGTACTGAATTTTCCAGAGGCTGATATTTCCTTTTTCAGAACGAATCACAGTATTCCTGACTCAGTGGGAATCGCCATTCACACCTCTGAAGGAGCCATTGTTTATACCGGTGATTTTAAATTTGACCAAGCTGCATCAGAGCTTTACAAGCCTGAGATTGGCAAAATGGCGGCACTTGGAGAAAAAGGGGTTCTCTGCCTTCTTTCTGATAGTACAGGAGCAGAGAAACCTGGATATACACCTTCTGAGGCGATTGTTGCAAAAGATATGGCAGATGCATTTGAAAATGCCCGCGGCAGAATCATTGTTGCATGCTTTGCATCGAATGTGAATCGTATTCAGCATGTTTTTAATGCTGCTGCAAAAAGCGGAAGAAAGGTCGCAGTGGTTGGGAAGAGCCTTCATAGAGTGTATAATACTGCGCTTGATTTGGGATATTTAAAGGTAGAAGAAGATGCAATCATTCCTGTTTCAGAGCTTTCTTCCTACGAATCTAATAAAGTAGTCATTCTCTCCACGGGACATCAAGGGGAACCTATAGAGGCCCTGCAAAAAATGGCCAGGCAGTCACACAGGCAGGTGGCAATTTCTGAAGGAGACACCGTCTTAATTGCCGCTTCTCCGCTAAAAGGAGGAGAAATCAATCTTGCCAAAACGATTGATCTTCTTTACAGGGTGGGTGCAAATGTTGTTTCAAGCCGATATAAGGTTCATGTTACCGGCCATGGCAGCCAGGAAGAATTGAAAATGATGCTGAATTTGATGAAACCTAAATTCCTTATTCCTGTACATGGTGAATACCGCCATTTATATGCACATGAAAAAGTGGGCGCGGCAGCAGGCCTTGACAGGGAAAATATTATCATTGCCGATAAAGGGGATATCGTTGAAATTAATTCGGAACAAATCCGCCTTGCCGGCAAGGTTTCCGCAGGCAATATTTTAATAGATGGCAGCGGAGTCGGGGATGTAGGGAATATCGTCCTTCGTGACCGCAGATTGCTTTCACAGGATGGCACTCTGATAGTCGTCGTTACTCTCAATAAGTCTGATAAGTCAATTGCTGCAGGACCGGAAATTATTTCACGCGGATTTGTATATGTGAGGGAGTCTGAAAAACTGATGGATGAAGCTACTTCCCTCGTCAATGAAATCGTGAAGAAAACCGGAACAAAACAGCCTTTTGACTGGTCCTCACTAAAACAGGACATGAGGGATTCACTGAATTCCTTCTTATACGAAAAAACCAAAAGGCGTCCAATGATCCTGCCGATCATCATGGAAATTTGATATTACAGTAAAGTTGACCCTGATTGCACTAAATTGCAATCAGGGCTTTTTTAATGCCTGATTTACAAAGTGTTTTATTATGTGTTTTGCTGCCTTTTTGCAAAATATCATTCATTTTCCTTGGCCGGACTGCGAATGAACTCACTATTTTGAGACAATAATATGATTGTATACGCAGACGGAAGGAGTTTTGTAATGGAGAATGTACCGCAGCCAAATAAACCTGAAGAAGCCAAGAATTCTACATTAATTGAAAAAATCCAGCAGCTTGGGCAGACGAACGTGCCCCATATGTCACAGGATTCAAGCATTCATTGTTTGACGATCGTCGGACAAATCGAGGGACATATCCAGCTGCCTCCACAAAATAAAACAACTAAATATGAACATGTTATTCCTCAAATCGTAGCAATAGAACAAAATCCAAAGATTGAAGGGCTCCTGGTTATATTGAATACGGTCGGAGGGGATGTGGAGGCAGGATTGGCTATATCTGAGATGCTTGCTTCATTATCAAAGCCGACTGTATCAATCGTGCTAGGAGGCGGACATTCTATCGGGGTGCCGATAGCTGTATCCTGCGATTATTCTTTTATTGCCGAAACAGCGACAATGACAATCCATCCAATCAGACTGACTGGAATGGTCATTGGTGTGCCTGCAACCTTCGAATATCTGGATAAGATGCAGGAGAGGGTCATCAGATTTGTAACAAAGCATTCTCAAGTGAGTGAAGAACAATTTAAGGACCTTATGTTTGCAAAAGGCAATTTAACAAGAGATATCGGGACGAATGTCATCGGCCATGATGCAGTTGAATTTGGTTTGATGGATGATGTGGGCGGAATCGGCCAGGCCATGAAAAAGCTGAATGAGCTGATTGACGCCTCAAGGCCATCTTCTGAAAATGGCGATGAAGGAATTCTGCAATGACCTTATATACCATTCTGCCGCCGGAACAGGTCTTTCCGCATGCCGCGGAGGCTTTCCACAATATCCACAACTATTCGTATGAGGGCATTCCGATATTAATTGAACAGCAGAGTCCGACGAGCTTTCGTGTTCAGAGGATCATAAGCACCGATCCTGCGCATTATCTCGTTCCTGCCATTCAGCCAGGGTCTTATTTGCCTGTTTTGCAAGGGTTTAATAATTAGAAAAAAGGTCCAAGCCATGCAAATTATGATATACTGAAAGAAATAATATAAAGCAGCCGGCAAGGCTGCTTTCTTCGTTATTTATAGAGAATGCTTACGACAAATTGAACCAAGATGCCGGTATTCTTTCAATGGATATTGAATACATATTGCATGAAAAGTCAGGTGGTAAAAATGGCGAAAAAGAAAAAAAGGAAAAAGAAAAAAAGTACAGAGACATTAAAAGGCACCCTAAAATATGAATTGATAGGTTTGGCTATATTAGGTCTTACTGCGATCGCAATCGCAAAGCTCGGGGCCGTTGGAAGGAGCATTGTCTTTTTAGTAAGATTTTTTATGGGTGAGTGGTATATCCTGTTTTTGCTTGGGATGATTGCTGTCAGCCTTTATTTAATGATCAAAAGGTCAGCTCCGCTGTTTTTAAAAAGACAGCTGGTTGGAATTTACTTTATCATCTGCAGCATTCTTCTGTTAACGCATGTACATCTCTTCAGATTGCTTGCTGAAGGGGGACCGTTTAAAAAGCCAAGCGTAATTGCTAATACATGGGAGCTTTTCTGGATGGAAGTTAACGGTCAAACAAGCACCCCGCCGGATCTTGGGGGAGGAATGATCGGAGCCATCTTGTTTGCATCTTCCTATTTTCTTTTTGACCAGGCAGGTTCTACAATAGTCGCTGTAATCTTCATCATAATTGGCGTGATCCTTCTGACTGGCAAGTCTTTTGGAGAAACCCTGGGGAAATTGATCCGTTACTGTGCTGTTTTTATTACTTCACAGTGGGGAGCCTTCAGGGAAGATATGAAGACTTGGAATCAGGAAAAAAAGGAAAATAAGAAGCAGGAACAGCAGGAAAAACAAACGAAGAAAGAAAAAAAATCAGAAAATAATCCTTTGCCTGAAGTCAATCTTCCAGAAGTAGAAGAAGAAGAGGTACTGCCTTCCCGGAGACTCATTTCTAACTTTGCAGAAAAAGCTTACGGGGAAGGAACAGAGCCTGCTGAAAAGGACGCTGCTTCTTTAGCAGATGCAGCAAATCAAGAAAATGCAGGCCCTTCAGGAAAAGACGGGAAATCTGAAAGTTACGATATCGTTCCAGCCATTAATTTTACGGAAGTTGAAAATAAAAAATATAATCTTCCAGCACTTTCACTTTTAAATCATCCGAAAAAAACGGATCAAAGCGGTGAATATCAGCTAATTCATGATAATGCGGCAAAACTTGAAAGCACTTTTAAAAGTTTCGGGGTAAAAGCGAAGGTGACACAGGTTCATTTAGGGCCGGCTGTTACCAAATATGAAGTGCATCCAGACGTCGGTGTCAAGGTAAGCAAAATCGTCAGCTTATCGGATGACCTTGCGCTTGCACTTGCTGCAAAGGATATCCGTATCGAAGCACCGATTCCAGGCAAGTCTGCAATTGGCATTGAGGTGCCAAATTCTGAGATTGCTATGGTATCTTTAAGGGAAGTGCTTGAATCAAAAGAAAACAATAAACCTGATGCAAAGCTGCAGATAGGACTGGGCAGGAATATTTCTGGAGAAGCGGTCATGGCAGAGCTGAACAAGATGCCCCACTTGCTTGTTGCAGGTTCAACAGGAAGCGGTAAATCAGTCTGCATCAATGGAATTATAACGAGCATTTTAATGAGGGCTAAGCCTCATGAAGTGAAAATGATGATGATCGATCCCAAAATGGTAGAGCTTAATGTATATAATGGCATACCGCATTTATTGGCTCCTGTTGTCACTGATCCCAAAAAAGCATCACAGGCTCTTAAAAAAGTCGTAAGTGAAATGGAACGCCGCTATGAACTGTTTTCACATACAGGAACGCGTAATATCGAGGGTTATAATGAATATGTAGTCAGACAGAATAGCGAGGAAGATGCACAGCAGCCCCTTCTGCCGTATATAGTCGTGATTGTTGATGAACTTGCTGATTTAATGATGGTTGCATCTTCTGATGTGGAAGATGCTATTACACGGCTAGCCCAGATGGCACGGGCAGCAGGGATCCATCTGATCATCGCTACCCAGCGCCCTTCAGTCGATGTTATCACAGGAATCATCAAAGCGAATATTCCTTCAAGAATTGCATTCAGTGTTTCTTCCATGACAGATTCCAGGACAATTCTGGATATGGGAGGAGCTGAAAAGCTCCTTGGAAGAGGAGATATGCTGTTTTTGCCAGTCGGCGAGTCAAAGCCAGTTCGTGTTCAAGGTGCATTTTTATCGGATCATGAAGTTGAGGATGTAGTGAATTACGTCATTTCACAGCAAAAAGCACAGTACAATGAAGAAATGATTCCTGATGATATTCCTGAAACAGCAACTGGCGAGGCGGAAGATGCTCTTTACGATGAAGCAGTCAGCCTGATTGTAGAGATGCAGACAGCTTCTGTATCTATGCTTCAGCGGAGGTTCAGGATTGGTTATACCCGTGCTGCAAGACTGATTGATGAAATGGAAGCCAGAGGGATTGTCGGGCCGTATGAAGGCTCAAAGCCCCGTACTGTATTGGCACCAAGAGAGACGGGAAATGAAGCTCATTTATCATAACAAAAAAACCCTAAAAACAGCAGATCGTATATCTGCTGTTTTTAGGGTTTTTCATGACCTAATCGCTAAGAACAGAAGTATTTATGAGAGGTGTTCTTTACAGAAGTTTTCTAGCAATTTCACTTCTTCCTCTTCTAAATCAAAGTCCAAAAGCTCTTCCGATTCCTTTTCATGAATATCATACTTCAGGATTCCTTCACGGGTTTCTTCGATGGTATATAATACCCTGATATATAAGCCCTTTTCGCTATAAAGCTCATCATCCTCAGGAACCTCAATATCAAGGAAAAACTCATAGCGCTGTCCTGTAAGGATACCAAAAGGATCGATCAGGGGCTCGGAAGTATAGGAAATAATTGTTAGCATATAAACATCCTCTCACTTGATTAAGTTGTAAGCATGGACCATAAGACCTGCTTTATTATAAAACAAACCCATGGTACGAAAAAAATACTTTATAAATAATAGCATACACAAGTACAAAACGAAAGCACCATATCCAGCGGAAGTGTAGATATGTCAAGGTTTTTAAAGGTGTTTTCAAATTATGGGCTTCACAATTAACTGATTATTTCGCCTATACTATTTTTTTTGATTAATTTCAAATCTCTATTTATTTATATTTGAAAAAATGTTATAGTAATTTTCGATTAGTAGGAATGATTGAACATCAGATGTCTGATGTCTTAAGAATTATAGTTGGAGGAACCTGCATGTCTATCAAGTCAGATAATCGGCATTTGTATTTGCAAGTCATTGACCGGCTTAAACAAGACATAGAAGATGGAATTTATAAAGAAAAAGAAAAATTGCCTTCTGAATTTGATCTTGCCAAAGAGCTGGGAGTAAGCAGGGCTACTTTGCGTGAGGCGCTGCGCATTCTCGAAGAAGAGAATGTCATAATACGCCGCCACGGAGTTGGAACCTTTGTTAATGCACAGCCGATGTTTTCATCTGGCATAGAACAGCTTAACAGTGTAACAAACATGATTAAACAAGCAGGCATGAAGCCTGGGACTATTTTCTTAAGTTCTATCACACAAAGTCCGGCAGAAGAAGATTTACGGCGCTTTTCATGTTCACCAGAAGATTCTATCGTTTTAATAGAAAGGGTAAGGACTGCAAACGGCGAACCGGTTGTTTATTGCATTGATAAGATACCGGAAAGCATATTGCCGGAAGCTTTTTCACACCAGGACGAATCGCTCTTTGATATCCTGGAACAGGAAGCAAGCCGGAAAATATCACATGCAGTCGCAAAAATTGAGCCTATAGGCTATCACGAGAAGATTTCACCAATTCTTGAATGCGACCCTGAAGCAGCATTGCTTGTATTAAAACAAATGCATTATGATGAAAATGAAGAGCCGATTCTTTATTCCGTAAACTACTTTAAGGCGGATATGTTCAGTTTTCATGTTCTCAGGAAAAGAATATAATTTTTGAAGAGACTTGAAAACGCCAACAGATTTTAAATTCAGAACATTTCTACTAAATCAACTATCATTCCGTAGGGGGTACAAACCTTGAAAAAGCGTAAAATGGGCTTAGCACTATCATTGGTACTGGCTGCTGGTACACTGTTAGGTGCATGCGGCAAAAGCGATGACAATTCAAGCAAAAACGGTGATTCCAAGAAAGACAACTTTACTGTGGCTATGGTAACGGATACCGGTGGCGTGGATGATAAGTCCTTTAACCAATCCGCTTGGGAAGGTCTTCAGGCATTCGGCAAAGACAACAACCTGCAAAAAGGTACAAGCGGTTTTGATTATGCGCAATCAAAATCAGATGCGGATTACACTACAAACCTTAATACCCTTGTCCGCAATAAGTTTGATTTGATTTTCGGAATTGGCTATAAGCTGGCTCCAGACGTAACAAAGATTGCTGATCAGCGCAAGGATTCCAAATTTGCAATCGTTGACTCTGTTGTAAATAAACCAAATGTTGCGAGCATCACTTTTAAAGAGCAAGAAGGTTCATTCCTTGCGGGTGTAGTTGCAGCCAAATCGACTAAAACAAAGAAAATCGGTTTTATTGGCGGAGTAGACGGCGAACTAATCAACAAGTTTGAGGTTGGTTTCATTGCCGGTGTTAAATCTGTTGACAAGAGCATTGATGTTAAAGTGCAATATGCAGGAGATTTCGCTAAGCCTGATGTGGGCAAAACAATTGCAACAAGCATGTACACTTCTGGAATAGATATCATTTATCATGCTGCTGGCGGAACTGGCACTGGAGTATTCACTGCTGCTAAAGAACTTAAGAAAAAAGATCCATCCAAAGATGTTTGGGTAATCGGTGTAGACCGTGACCAAACAGAAGAAGGCAAGCTGACAGCTGACGGCAAAGACTACAACGTTACATTAACTTCAATGGTTAAGCGTGTTGATATTGCTGTTCAAGATCTTGCCAAGAAATCTAAAGATGGTCAATTCCCTGGCGGAAAAGTCATCGAATATGGATTGAACGAAAATGCAATCAGTGTCCCTGATTCCAACATCTCTCCTGAAGCTAAGACAGCTTTGGATGAGTGGACTAAGAAAGTTAAAGCAGGAAGTGTGAAGATTCCTGCAACACGCGCAGAATTAAAATCAATGGGTTATTAATTTTCATGGAAGGAATAAATAAGCTGAAAAGCCTTTTATTCCTTCTTCTTAACTGTAAAACCAGAAAATTCAAATGAAAGACTATAAAAGATTATGGTTTTTCATTTGAACTTTCAAAAATTTCAGGCTTCACTGGCAATCTAATGAATGGCACTCATCTTTTTAGGAGCTGATTATAATTGGAATATGTAATTGAGATGCTTAATATCCGAAAGGAATTTCCGGGAATCGTAGCCAACGACAATGTCACGCTGCAGGTAAAAAAGGGTGAAATCCATGCTCTCCTTGGGGAAAATGGAGCAGGTAAATCTACCCTTATGAACGTCCTTTTTGGGCTATATCAGCCTGAAAGGGGAGAAATAAAGGTTAAAGGAAAGCCAGTAAAAATCACAAACCCGAATATTGCGAATGAATTGGGAATTGGGATGGTGCATCAGCATTTTATGCTAGTTGATCCTTTTACAGTAACAGAAAATATCATTCTTGGAAAAGAGCCTTCTAAAGCAGGGAAGATTAATTTAAAGACTGCCAATAAAGAAGTTCACGGCTTATCTGAACGCTACGGCCTGAGTGTCAATCCGGAAGCTAAGATTTCAGATATATCTGTCGGCATGCAGCAGAGAGTTGAAATCTTGAAAACCCTTTACAGAGGGGCGGAGATTCTGATTTTCGATGAACCTACAGCGGTCCTGACTCCTCAGGAAATAAAAGAGTTAATGGCTATCATGAAAGCTCTTGTCCAAGAGGGGAAATCTATTATTCTTATTACCCATAAACTTAAAGAGATAATGGAAGTATGTGATCGGGTTACAGTCATCCGCAAAGGTCAGGGGATTGGCACGGTTAATGTAAGTGAAACAGATCCGGATGCCCTGGCAAGCCTTATGGTTGGGCGGGATGTTGTATTCAAAACAGAAAAAAGTGAAGCAAATCCGGCAGGCCAGGTGCTGGAAATATCAAGCCTTAATGTAAAAGACTCGCGGGGAGTTTATGCAGTTAAAAATTTGAATCTTTCTGTGAGAGCCGGTGAAATTGTCGGTATTGCTGGTGTAGATGGCAACGGGCAGTCAGAACTTATCGAGGCGATTACCGGTCTTAAAAAATCCGAATCTGGAACGGTAAAAATCGACGGAAAAGAAATCCAAAATCAGTCTCCAAGAAAAATAACTCACTCGGGAGTAGGACATATTCCTCAGGATCGGCATAAACATGGGCTAGTACTGGATTATTCCATTGGAGAAAATATCGTATTACAGTCATACAAGGATCAACCTTTCTCAAAAGGAGGCATTCTGAAATACAACAAGATTTATGAAAAAGCCAGGGCATTGATCAGTGAGTATGATGTCAGAACTCCAAGTGAATATACACCGGCAAGAGCCCTTTCAGGAGGCAATCAGCAAAAAGCGATAATCGGCCGTGAAGTGGACCGGAATCCGGATCTTTTGATTGCAGCACAGCCGACAAGGGGTCTTGATGTCGGAGCCATAGAATTTATCCATAAACGTTTGATTGAGCAGCGGGACCAGGGCAAGGCTGTTTTGCTTATTTCCTTCGAGCTTGATGAAATCATGAATGTAAGTGATCGAATAGCAGTAATTTATGAAGGTGAAATAGTAGCCATCGTCAATCCAAAGGAAACAACAGAGCAGGAACTGGGCTTACTGATGGCAGGAAGCAAGAGAATGGAAGCAGGTGGGGCGTCACATGTCTAAGAAACTATTAAACTTATCAATTCCGGTTATCTCTGTATTGCTTGGCCTTATTGCAGGTGCCATAATCATGCTTGTCAGCGGATATGATCCTATTGCGGGCTATTCGGCAATGCTTCAAGGAATTTTTGGTGAAAGCTATTATGTCGGGGAATCCATCCGGCAGATTACTCCTTATATTTTGTCTGGTCTGGCTGTTGCTTTTGCTTTTAGAACAGGACTATTCAATATCGGGGTTGAAGGTCAGCTGATTGTTGGCTGGTTCGCTTCAGTATGGGTGGGACTCGCATTCGACCTGCCCAAGGTGATCCATTTGCCGCTTGCCCTGCTTGCAGGTGCGCTCGCAGGTGCTTTATGGGCATTCATTCCCGGACTATTAAAAGCAAGGTTTAGGGTCCATGAGGTTATTGTGACCATCATGCTGAATTATACTGCCCTGCATCTGACCAATTACTTGATTGCCAACGTTCTGACAGACAAGAAAGACCAAACGGATCCTATTCATAACAGCGCATCCCTAAGTTCTGGCTTCCTTCAGGGAATAACGGATTTTTCAAGGCTGCATTGGGGTATTGTCATTGCGATTATATGCGCCATAGTGATGTGGTTTATTCTTGAGAAAACAACAACAGGATTTGAATTAAAAGCTGTAGGATTTAACCAGCATGCTTCTGAATACGCAGGAATGAGCGTAAACCGCAACATTATCATGTCGATGGTTATCTCTGGGGCGTTTGCAGGGCTTGCCGGCTCCATGGAGGGACTTGGAACGTTCGGATACGCTGCCATCAAAAACGGTTTTACAGGGGTAGGCTTTGACGGCATAGCCGTTGCACTTCTCGGAGGCAATACAGCCATTGGCGTGGTGCTCGCAGCCATGCTATTTGGAGGATTGAAGACTGGGGCGCTGAATATGCCGCTTGCAGCAAATGTTCCAAATGAAATAGTTGATATAGTAATAGCTTTAATTATCTTTTTTGTTGCTTCAAGCTATTTCATTCGCTTGATAATAAATCGTTTTTCCAAGAAGGGGGTGAAATAAGTGGATTTTTATCAAATTCTGCAAATTATCGTACCAGCTATGATCGCTCTTGCAGCTCCACTTATCTTCACTGCGCTAGGCGGCGTTTTCTCAGAACGGACCGGTGTAGTCAACATCGGGCTGGAAGGATTAATGGTCATTGGCGCATTTGTCAGTATCGTATTTGATTTAACGTTCGCAGATCAGCTGGGAAGCTGGACACCATGGATTTCAGTAATTGTTGCCATGGTTGCAGCCATGATTTTTTCCCTTCTTCACGCTGTGGCTACCATAACCTTCCGTGCCGACCAGACAGTCAGCGGTGTCGCCATCAACTTGCTTGCCGTAGGATTAACACTGTTCCTTGTAAAGCTGATTTATGGGAAAGGCCAGACAGATGTAATTCAGGCTACTTTTAATAAAGTTGATATTCCTGTATTGAGTGATATACCGGTTATCGGAAAAATCTTTTTCTCAGACGGTTATTATGTGTCTTATATTGCAATTTTGCTTGCTATCGCTGTATGGTATATTATCTATAAAACTCCAGTGGGACTGCGTATCCGTGCAGTGGGTGAACATCCAATGGCAGCAGATACTATGGGAGTCAGCGTTTTTAAAATCAGGTATTTAGGCGTCATGCTATCTGGCGCTCTTGGCGGAATCGGCGGTGCCGTTCACGCATTGACAGTAACAAATGACTTCAGCCACTCAACCATCAATGGACAGGGCTTTATGGCGCTGGCTGCCATGATATTCGGAAAATGGCATCCGCTTGGCGCAATGGGAGCTGGACTATTCTTCGGATTAGCGCAAAGCTTGAGTGTTGTCGGAGCGAGCTTGCCGTTTTTCAAAGATATTCCGCCGGTTTACCTGCTCATTGCCCCATATGTGCTGACCATTATCGCACTTACAGGATTCATCGGACGGGCAGATGCTCCAAAGGCATCCGGCCAGCCATATATTAAAGGAAAAAGATAATGTTCCATCACTAAAGAACCTGGCAGATGCCGGGTTCTTTTTTTGACTCCTTTTCTTATATATTTTGGTTTTTTAAAGTGTTCTGTGATGCCCATTCCATTATTAAATCAGGCTGATGCGAGTATCCTGGAGCGAAATTCAACTGCCATCTTCCATAGCAATAAAGTTTATGGAAACAGTTTTTTTCCGAAAGATAAAAATATAATAATATTATGTAAACTGAAAGCGAATAAAATTCTTCCAGCTTGCATGAAATTTCCTTTGCCATGTATATTTGAAGTAGATGTTTAAAAGCAGTGTAACTGCTAACACTAACACAAAATGGCTTTAATATAGAAAAGGAGGACGATTTGATGGCAATTGCTTCAGATCTTATCAGGAAAATACCTGGCTGCACACTTCACATCGTACCAACAGATAAATATAAAACGAATACCATTGTTTTTAAAATGAAGGCGCCTCTTGAAGCAGAGACGGTTACAAAGCGCGCCTTGCTGCCTTATATACTGCAGAACAGCTCTCATAAGTATCCAACAACTCCTTCTTTCAGGTCGTATCTGGATGAATTGTACGGAGCTAGTTTTTATGTAGATACTGCAAAAAAAGGGGAAAATCATATAATCAGTTTTACGATTGAAATCGCCAATGAAAAATTCCTCAGTGATTCTGAACCGCTGCTTGAGAAGGCGATTGCACTTTTATCGGAAGTGATATTTCATCCAAAAAAAGATGGAGAGTCTTTTGCTTCTGAGGCTTTTACAAATGAAAAAAGATCGCTTAAACAGCGTATTTCTTCTGTTTACGATGATAAAATGCGCTATGCAGCTACAAGACTTGTAGAAGAAATGTGCAAGAATGAACCCTATGCCCTGGATGCTTCCGGCAAAATGGACGATCTTGAAAGCATGACTCCCGATTCTTTATACACATATTATGTTCAAGCGTTAAAAAATGATCAAATTGATATTTATGTAATAGGTGACATACAAGAAGATCGTACAGAGCAATTAATTAAAACCTATATAAAGCTCGAAGAAAGGACTTCTGTTTCAAATAAAAGCGTACAGAAGCATCCTGGAGAAGCGAATGAAGTGATTGAAACACAGGATATTAAACAGGGAAAGCTGAATGTTGGCTACAGAACCAATGTTTTGTACGGAGACCCTGAATATTATGCACTTCAGCTATTTAACGGCATTTTCGGCGGTTTTTCACATTCCAAGCTATTTATCAATGTCAGGGAGAAAGCAAGCCTTGCCTATTATGCTTCATCAAGGGTTGAAAGCCACAAAGGCCTATTGATTGTGATGTCAGGGATTGAAAATGAAAATTACGATCAGGCGATGAGAATCATCCATGAACAAATGAAAGAAATGAAAGAAGGAAATTTCTCGGATGAAGAGTTATCCCAGACAAAAGCTGTAGTGAAAAACCAGCTCCTTGAGACAATTGATGTTGCGAGAGGCCTTGTGGAAATACTCTACCATAATATTGTGGCAGGAACGGATATTTCGCTGGACGACTGGCTGGAGAAAACAGAACAGACTACGAAGGAAGAAGTTCTTTCAATTGCAAAAAAAATCGAGCTTGATACTGTATATTTCTTAACAGGAAAAGAGGTGGAGGCATGATGGAGAAGATTACATTTGAACAGCTCGAGGAAGAGTTGTTTCATGAAAAAATGGAAAATGGCCTCGAAGTGTACATATTGCCTAAAAAAGGTTTTAATAAGTCATATGCAACCTTTACCACTAAGTATGGATCTGTAGATAATCATTTCATGCCGCTTGGCAAAAATGAATTCTTGAAGGTACCGGATGGCATTGCCCATTTCCTTGAGCATAAGCTTTTTGAAAAAGAAGATGGAGATGTTTTTCAGCAGTTCAGCAAGCAGGGCGCTTCTGCAAATGCATTCACTTCTTTCACAAGGACTGCTTACCTGTTTTCCAGTACATCAGATTTTGAAAAGAATCTAAAAACACTGGTGGATTTTGTACAGGAACCTTATTTTTCGGATAAGACCGTCGAAAAAGAAAAAGGCATCATCGGGCAGGAAATTAATATGTATGACGATAATCCTGATTGGCGCCTGTATTTCGGGTGCATTGAGAATATGTATAAGCACCATCCGGTTAAAATTGATATTGCAGGCACGGTTGCTTCCATTGCTGACATTACAAAAGAACTCCTGTATGAATGCTATGGCACATTTTATCATCCCAGCAACATGCTGCTGTTTATAGTCGGACCAGTAGACGCAGGGAAGCTTATGGAAGATATCAGAAATAATCAATTAAGCAAGGATTATAAAGATCAGCCTAATATTCAGAGGAAGTTTGAGGAAGAACCCCCTGAAGCTGACAAAAAGAGCCAGACCATCAGAATGAACGTCCAGACCCCTAAGGTAATGGTCGGTGTAAAAGCGGTAAATGTAAATCAGTCAGGAAAAGAAATGCTGAAAGCTGAATTAGCAGCCAATCTTCTTTTGGAAATGCTTTTCGGAAAAAGCTCTCCCCTGCATGAGGAGCTGTATAATGAAGGGCTGATTGATCAAAGCTTTTCTTATGATTATACCCAGGAGCAAGGTTTTGGCTTCGCATTGGTAGGCGGAGACACAGAACAGCCTGAGCAATTGACCGAAAAACTCAGGACTATTTTGTTAAGCGCTAAATCAGGGAAGGGCATTAGCGAGGATAGCTTAAGCAGGACGATTAAAAAGAAAATAGGATCTTTTCTCCGTTCCTTGAATTCGCCTGAATATATAGCGAATCAATTTACACGCTATGCTTTTAATGATATGAACTTGTTTGATGTGGTTCCTGCCCTTGAAGAAATATCCTTCAAAGATATCCAAAAAACGGCAGCTGAATTAATTGATGAAGACAGAATAACCGTTTGCCAGGTCCTGCCTAAGTAAAGAATAACTGGATAATATTAAAAGCCCTTTTAGCATATAAAAGGGCTTGAGTCCATTCTTATTTTACTGGCGGGTATAGGAAGAAGAATTTGATGATTGTTGAATGAGGTGAAATACACTTGCCTCCCGGGGAGCAGCAATAATGCGGGATACTACAGTGTTATACAGGGCGGAAAACAACAGATTTAATAAAAGAAGACGGGGGAGAGTAAATGGAAAAAAGATTTGTTCTTGTGACAGGAGCAAGCGGAGGAATTGGCAGGGCAATTTCAACAAAACTTGCACACGAAGGCTATTCTCTTTATTTACATTATAATAAAAATCGGCAGGGCGCAGAGCAGCTTGCTAAAGAACTTCACCACCTCGATATAGAACTAATTCCTGTGCAGGCCGACTTGGGGGAACCGAATGGGTATAAAATACTTGCTCAAAACATCTTCAGTCTTCACTCAGTTGTTTTAAACAGCGGAATGAGCCATTATGGCCTGATTTCCGAGGCTGACCATGAAACGGTCAGGCAAATGGTCCAGCTGAACATAACGAGTCCCTATGAGCTCACAAGGGAACTGCTGCCAAAGCTGTTCAATCAGGAGTCTGCTTCCATTGTGGCGATAACCTCCATTTGGGGACAAACCGGTGCTTCGTGCGAGGCACTATACTCGATGGTTAAAGGAGGACAAAATGCTTTTGTGAAAGCCTTAAGCAAAGAATTATCCTTAAATGGAATAAGGGTGAATGCAGTGGCACCTGGAGCAATTTCCACTTCTATGATGGAAACATTTTCACTGGATGAACTTGAGTCAATAAAAGAACGCGTTCCAATGGGAAGAATTGGCCTTCCTGATGAAGTGGCAGAGGCTGTTTCTTTTTTGCTTTCCCAAAAAGCATCCTACATTACCGGACAAATACTTGGAGTGAATGGCGGCTGGTATACATAATTTTTTTTTTAGCAGGTGAATAATATATCACTTTCCTTCACACAATAACTCTGTACTACACGAAGGAAAGGATGATCACAAATGTCTGTACTGGAAAATTGGGATCAATGGAAAAACTTTTTAGGCGACAGATTAAATCAAGGACAAAAACAAGGTCTTGAACAAGAATCAGTCAATCAATTGGCATTTGAAATCGGGGATTATCTTGCCAAGCAAGTAGACCCTAAAAACGAACAAGAGCGTGTTTTAGCAGATCTGTGGTCTGTGGCAAACGAAGATGAAAAACATGCTATTGCTTCCATGATGGTCAGATTAGTTGAAAATAATGGAACTGGCCAGTAAGAAAAATGAAGCCGGGAACAAGTGCTGCAACAGCCTTGCTCCCGGCTCTTTTTGTGCTGTATTTTCCAAACTTCCTTTTGCCGTAAAACATCATTGTATCAGAAATTTAAAAGCAAAGGATTAATTCATGTAAATTATTCATTTTATTTCCATGTACCCCTATATTATCCTGTAATGAACAGTGTTTTTTTTCAGCTTATTCTTGTTTATGCTAAAACCTGAAAATGAATTGCTTTTTAGAAAGGTTTTCCCTTTTAACTTGCTGTAAAATGCTATATTATAGAAGCTAGACTAGAATGATATACTTTTATAGGGGGAACCCGTCCGGACTGCTGGAGCGCACTTTGTGCCCGGTTTACTATAAGAGGATTGATCCTGGCATTGGGAGTTGGTTTAATGGAGACTAAAGAGTGGTATTTTGAATACGAAATACAAGTGAACCGCCCTGGTTTATTAGGCGATATTTCTTCATTGCTTGGAATGCTGTCCATAAATATTGTAACGATTAACGGAGTGGATGAAGGCAGGCGAGGGATGCTCTTATACGCTGAAGACCAAAGGAATATCGAGAGGTTTGAGTCCATTCTTTTAACCATGGATACAATCAAGGTGATAAAGCTTAGAGAACCCAAACTGCGTGACAGGCTGGCAGTCAGGCATGGACGATATATCCAAAGAGATGCCGATGAAAAGAATACTTTCCGCTTTGTCAGGGATGAGCTTGGATTGCTTGTAGATTTTATGGCAGAGCTGTTTAAGCAAGAAGGCCATAAGCTAATAGGAATCAGAGGGATGCCCCGGGTCGGAAAAACAGAATCAATTGTAGCATCGAGTGTCTGTGCAAATAAAAGGTGGCTGTTTGTTTCTTCGACATTATTAAAACAGACCATTCGCAGTCAGCTGATTGAAGATGAATACAATAATGATAATCTATTTATCCTAGATGGCATCGTTTCTACAAGAAGAGCCAACGAAAGGCACTGGCAGCTTGTGAGGGAAATCATGCGATTGAATGCTGTAAAGGTGATTGAACATCCTGATGTATTTGTACAGAATACCGAATATAAACTGGATGATTTTGATTACATTATTGAACTTAGGAATAATCCTGAAGAGGAAATTACATATGAAGCAGTTGAACAAAATGGGCGATTTTCAGACTCTGATTTTGGTTCATTTGATTTTTAAAATGGTAGGTGTTTTATTTGACGGAATTAGGAAATAGGCTTAAAGAAGCAAGAGAAGCAAAAGGAATGAGTCTGGATGATTTGCAGGAAGCCACTAAAATCCAGAAAAGGTACCTGATAGGCATTGAAGAAGGAAACTATGATATGATGCCTGGCAAGTTTTATGTCCGCGCATTTATTAAGCAGTATTGTGAAGCGGTCGGGCTGGATCCAGAAGGTATTTTCGAGGAATACAAGAATGATGTGCCTGCAGTCCATCATGATGAATTGCCGGAGCAGCTTTCAAGAGTGCAATCGAGAAAAACCATTTCACCTGGAACATCAAAATTCATGGAGCTTTTTCCAAGGATTTTGGCAGCAGTTTTTGTTATTGGAGCATGCATCCTCATTTGGGTGTTAATATCTAAATATGTGAACAATTCTGACGAAAAAACCAAAAAAAACGAAAACAAGACAAGTCAATCTGTGGACTATAATGAAAACAAAAACTCGCCTCTGAAAAAAAATGATCAGAAAAAAGGAACTGCCGCAAAACAGGAAGATAAAAACACAAAAACGGAGAAGCCTGCTGCCGAAAAACCGGTTCAAGCATTAACGAAAACCAGCATAAGCGGCAAGAATTCCACCTATACCCTCAAAAATGCCAAGAGCTTTAAGCTTAAGGTAGCATCTAAAGGGCAAACCTGGGTAGGAGTCAAAAATGGAACTGGAAAACTGTTTTTCCAGGGCATTCTGAAGAAAAATGAAAGCAAGGATATCGATTTTTCAAATGAAGCAGAAGCAGTCATTATAATTGGTAATGCTAGTGATACTGAGATATCTGTAAATGATGAAAAACTGGAATATGCGATTTCTCCTTCAAAAATGGTCACTCAAACTATCACAATCCAGTTTGATAAGTCGAAATAGTCATCTTTAAGGTGACTATTTTTCACTTCATTGTTTAATGGGGGCATGTAAGGTAAACTGCTGAAATTGGTTGATTGCCAATTTTTTGCTGTTTTTTTTCTGTATTTCCTCATGAAATATTTATCAACAGTAAAACATACTAATTGTAAGCACATATTTGGAGGGTAAAACTGTGAATCTGCCTAATAAAATTACTATCTCAAGAATTTTTTTAATACCTGTATTTATGATTATCATGTTAGTTCCATTCTCTTGGGGCTCTGTTTCACTTGGAGATTTTACGCTGCCGGTTACACACTTGATCGGGGCAATCATATTCATCGTTGCATCGGCTACTGACTGGATAGACGGTTATTATGCACGAAAGCTGAATCTTGTTACTAACTTCGGGAAATTTCTGGATCCTCTTGCTGATAAGCTTTTGGTTTCTGCAGCACTGATTATTCTGGTTGACCTTAATCTGGCAGAACACTTATCATGGATTGTCATCATTATCATCAGCCGTGAATTTGCGGTTACAGGGCTGCGCCTGATTCTTGCCGGAACCGGAGAAGTTGTGGCAGCCAATATGCTTGGCAAAGTAAAGACATGGACTCAGATCATTGCTATTGCGGCATTATTGCTGCACAATTTCCCTTTTGAATTCATTTCATTTCCTTTTGCTGAAATTATGCTCTGGATTGCCCTGATCTTCACTGTTTGGTCCGGGCTGGATTATTTTGTTAAAAACAAGGAAGTTTTCAAAAACTCCAAATAAGCTGCCTTAAACGAAAGCGGCATTTTAAGGGGACCGAGAAACCAGGACTGCTTCTGGCATTCTCGGTCCTTAGGCCGTTTTAAAGCCGGTGAGATAAGCGGTAATTGTTTACCTCGCCATACTTTAGGTAAATATATGGTGTGAATGATTATAATCGGGAGGTTCTTTTAATGGATGCAGAAATCATTGCAGTGGGATCTGAGCTGCTTTTAGGGCAAATCGCAAATACAAATGGGCAATTTCTATCCAGGCAATTTGCAGAAATGGGAATCAACGTTTTTTACCATACTGTTGCAGGAGACAATGCCGGACGGCTGAAATCGGCTATTGAAGCAGCAGAAAAAAGAGCAAACTTAATTGTTTTCACAGGAGGGCTGGGGCCGACAAAAGACGATTTGACAAAAGAAACAATTTCAAAGCATTTAGGGAAAAAACTTGTCTATGATGAGGCGGCATTAGCTTCCATTAAAGCCTATTTTCAAAAAACTGGGCGTGAAATGACCGAAAATAATAAAAAGCAAGCACTCATACTAGAAGGCTCGGAGGTTTTGCCCAATGATCACGGCATGGCGCCGGGAATGGTGCTGGATTCCAATGGGAAATCATATATGCTTCTCCCCGGACCCCCGAAAGAAATGAATCCAATGTTCGTTTCATACGGCCATAAAAGCTTGATGGGCAAACTTGATAAACATGAAATTATTGAATCAAAGGTTCTTCGCTTTTTCGGAATCGGTGAAGCTCTGCTTGAGACAAGAATTGCTGATTTACTGGATGGACAAGGCAATCCGACAATTGCGCCTCTTGCCTCTGATGGAGAAGTTACATTAAGAATCACAGCTAAAAACGAATCCAGGGAAAAATGCGCTGAGCTAATCCAGCAGGCTGAAAAGAGCATTATGGAACGGGTTGGCAAGTATTACTATGGCGAGGGAGATACCTCGCTTATTAAAGAGCTGGTTAAGGAAATGACTGCAAGAGGACTTACAATTGCATCAGCTGAAAGCCTTACTGGCGGCATGTTTCAGGAACAGCTTACAACCATTCCAGGAGCAGGGAAAATTTTCAAGGGCGGTGTGGTTGCCTATTCAACAGAAGTGAAAGAGAAAGTGCTGAAGATCACTCCAGAAACCATTTCTTCACATGGAGTTGTCAGCATGGAATGCGCCGGGGAAATGGCCGTAAATATCAGGACGATGATGGATGCGGACGTGGGCATCAGCTTTACTGGTGTGGCTGGGCCTGACGAACAAGAAGGAAAGCCTGTTGGTACGGTTTTTATAGGAATTTCAATTGGTGATAAGAAACCAATTATTGAACGGTTGAATCTTTCAGGCAGCCGGGCTCAGATCCGGATGAGAAGCGTGAAATATGGATGCCGCTTTCTGATTCGCCGTTTAAAAGATCTTATCTGAGCAATGTGTTTTTGCCGGCTATCTTTGGTGTTCATAAAGGGGGGCAATCGAATAAACAGATTTTGAGGAAAAAGGATATTTTTCTTTCATTTATGTTTTGGAAATCAAATGTTCCCCAGGCCAAAACGTTATTTTGCTTTTATTCTTAGAGATAAAAAAAACGAATGAATGTTCGTTTTTTTGCTTGGCAAATGAAAGAAAAAAGTATATAGTAGAGATAGGTTATGAGATGAGCTGCAATTGTTCAAAAGCTTGATTCAAGATAGCAGCATCACTGATAACACTGCCCCGGAAACAAAAGACGGTGCCTGATTAGCAGGCGGAAGAACAACAAATACATCAGGAAATGCTTACATTTAAATAGAATGAATTTTGGCTGGATATCCGGCTGATAGATTATAGAGGAGGAACTTTAGTGGGAGATCGTCAAGCGGCATTAGAAATGGCTTTAAAACAAATTGAAAAACAATTCGGCAAAGGTTCAATCATGAAATTAGGAGAACAGTCAGACCGGAGAATATCCACTATATCCAGCGGCTCGCTTGCACTGGATGTAGCGCTCGGAGTTGGCGGTTATCCCCGCGGCCGAGTAATTGAAATCTATGGCCCGGAAAGTTCAGGTAAAACAACAGTTGCACTGCATGCTATTGCAGAAGTACAGGCAAATGGGGGACAGGCAGCGTTCATTGATGCTGAACATGCTTTAGACCCGGCGTATTCCCAAAAATTAGGCGTTAATATAGATGAGCTGCTGCTTTCCCAGCCGGATACCGGCGAGCAGGCATTGGAAATTGCAGAAGCACTAGTGCGAAGCGGCGCTGTGGATATCATTGTTATTGACTCTGTTGCAGCCCTAGTTCCTAAAGCAGAGATTGAAGGAGAAATGGGAGACTCCCATGTGGGTCTCCAGGCAAGATTGATGTCCCAGGGTCTAAGAAAGCTTTCTGGTGCGATAAACAAATCCAATACGATTGCTATTTTCATAAACCAGATCCGTGAAAAAATCGGTGTGATGTTCGGAAATCCCGAAACGACTCCGGGGGGACGTGCTCTAAAATTCTATTCCACAGTCCGTCTTGAAGTAAGACGTGCTGAACAGCTAAAACAGGGCAATGATGTAGTGGGAAATAAGACAAAAATAAAAGTTGTAAAGAATAAGGTTGCCCCTCCATTCCGCCAGGCAGAAGTTGATATTATGTATGGTGAAGGTATTTCCCGTGAAGGTGAAATCATTGATATGGGCTCTGATCTTGATATTGTACAAAAAAGCGGATCATGGTATTCATACAATGATGAGCGTCTTGGCCAAGGACGAGAGAATGCAAAATTGTTCTTGAAAGAAAACAAGCCCCTTCAGCAGGAAGTTGTTAAGAAAATCAGGGATCATTATAGCCTCGATGGAGAACATTTTACTGAAGCAGAAGAAGATGACCAAAACGGATTAGAATTGGAAGATTGAAAATAGGGGGGCTAAGCATAATGCTTGGCCTCTTTTTTTATACTTTTAGATATACAGGAATGAGGGTTAAAGCCTGGGACAGAAGGAGGCTGCCAATTTGGGTTTTCTGGCATAACGGAGCATTTGCCTGCTTGCAAGTGATGCTTTGACATTTGTAAATATACAGCATGGTTGCCTGTTAAGACAGAGATCATGCAGAGAAAATGTTTCATCCTTCTGAATATTCATAAACAGTAAGGTCAACCCCTTGACAATAAAATTTCTCAACTATACAATTAACATGTATATTTTACATTTTTTCAAACTGATACTTTAAAAAGCCAAGTGCTGTGTATTGAAGTTATGTACAATGTACTTGCTGACAGTTCAAATTAATGATGTAAAAAAAAGTTCATAGCAAGGGAGGTGAAACGATGGAACCCATAACAATCATCTCCATTTTGCTTGGCCTATTCGTCGGTGCAGTTGTTGGCTATTTTGTGCATAAAACAAAGTCTGAAAACAAAATAGCAGGGGCTAGAGGCTCTGCAGAACAAATCCTTGAGGATGCTAAACGTGAAGCGGACGCCTTGAAAAAGGAAGCCTTATTGGAAGCAAAAGACGAAATTCACAAGCTTCGTTCTGATTCTGAACGTGAAGTTCGGGAACGAAGGACTGAATTGCAAAAACAGGAAAATCGATTATTGCAAAAAGAAGAGAACCTTGACCGTAAAGATGATACGTTAGATAAACGTGAAAACCTTTTGGAAAAGAAAGAAGATTCTCTGAACCAAAGACAACAGCATATTGAAGAGATGGAAAGCAAAGTGGACGAGATGGTTCGTAAGCAGCAAACAGAGCTGGAGCGTGTATCGAGCTTAACACGCGAAGAAGCGAAGTCGATTATTATTGATCGTACTGAGAATGAACTGGCACATGATATTGCACTTATGATTAAAGAAAGTGAAAATCGCGCCAAAGAGGAATCCGATAAAAAAGCGAAGGAAGTTCTTTCTCTGGCTATTCAGCGTTGTGCGGCTGATCACGTAGCAGAAACCACCGTTTCTGTCGTGAATTTGCCAAATGATGAAATGAAGGGCCGTATTATCGGCCGCGAAGGGCGAAATATCCGTACGTTAGAAACACTGACAGGCATTGATTTAATTATTGATGATACTCCTGAAGCAGTTATTTTATCCGGATTCGACCCGATCAGGCGCGAAACTGCTCGATTGGCACTGGAAAAACTGGTGCAGGATGGACGCATTCACCCTGCCCGCATTGAAGAAATGGTAGACAAGTCCAGGCGTGAAGTGGATGAGCATATACGTGAAATTGGTGAACAAACCACTTTTGAAGTTGGTGTTCACGGGCTCCATCCGGATCTCATTAAAATTCTAGGACGATTGAAATTCCGTACAAGCTATGGACAAAACGTTCTGAAGCATTCTATTGAGGTTGCCCAATTGTCAGGTTTATTAGCTGCCGAGCTGGGTGAAGATGAAACCCTTGCCCGCCGCGCAGGTTTGCTGCATGATATCGGAAAGGCAATTGACCATGAAGTGGAAGGAAGCCACGTGGAAATTGGCGTTGAACTTGCTACTAAGTATAAAGAACACCCAGTAGTGATTAACAGCATTGCTTCCCATCATGGCGATACTGAGCCAACCTCAGTCATAGCCGTTCTAGTAGCTGCCGCTGACGCTCTTTCTGCCGCAAGGCCTGGAGCACGCAGTGAAACACTGGAAAATTACATCCGCAGACTTGAAAAGCTGGAGGAAATCTCTGAATCCTATGATGGAGTCGAGAAGTCATTCGCTATCCAAGCTGGCCGTGAGGTAAGGATTATGGTCAAACCTGAACAAATCGATGATTTAGAAGCGCATCGTCTTGCAAGGGATATCCGGAAACGGATTGAAGAGGAATTGGATTATCCGGGACATATTAAAGTCACAGTCATCAGGGAAACCAGGGCTGTGGAATACGCAAAATAAACAAAGCGGAGATTCTCCGCTTTGTTTATTTTTTTTCTGCGGTATATATCAATTGCCACGTTCCCTGAAAGGCTGGCGGATATTATGATACAATGAGAGAGATGTACAGCAAAAACTTACATGTAAAAGAGAAAGGGACTACTAAATATGAAATTGCTTTTTGTTGGTGATGTCGTGGGCTCTCCAGGCAGAGATATGCTGAAGGAATACCTGCCGAAAATGAAGGAAAAATTCAAGCCGCATATCACTATTGTGAATGGTGAAAATGCTGCTGGAGGACGCGGCATTACTGAAAAAATATATCGTGAATTCCTCGGATGGGGTGCACAGGCAGTGACATTAGGAAATCATGCATGGGATAACCGTGAAATATTTGAGTTTATTGATGATGCCAAATACCTTGTCAGGCCAGCCAATTTTCCTGAGGAAACGCCAGGTGAAGGATTAAAGTTTCTTAAACTTAATCAGTATGAAATTGCCATTATTAATCTCCAAGCCAGGACGTTTATGCCGGCGTTGGATTGTCCGTTTCGTAAAGCGGAAGAACTTGCTGCTGAGGCGAGAAAAAGGACGCCTATCATTTTTGTAGACTTTCACGGAGAAGCTACAAGCGAAAAACAGGCAATGGGCTGGTTTTTGGATGGACAAGTTTCAGCTGTGATTGGCACTCATACGCATGTGCAGACAGCTGATCAGCGGATTCTTCCAGGCGGGACAGCTTATTTGTCAGATGCAGGAATGACCGGACCATATGACGGTATTTTGGGAATGGAAAAAGAAGCTGTCATCCACAGGTTTTTAACAAGTCTTCCAGTCCGCTTCGAAGTACCGAAAACCGGGAGAACGGTACTAAGTGCGGTGTTAATTGACATAGATGAAAAAACCGGTAAATCCAGAAAAATAGATACGATTTTAATTAATGAGGATCATCCATTTTATCATTAAGCTTCCTTCCTTTTTTCCCGTTGTGCATAGGAGCCAATGAACCTATCTTCAAGTTTGGCCCATTTGGCGCCGCCGCTTTTCCAGGCTCTTTCCATGATAGTGTGACAAGTTATTTTCTGTGACGTGTCATACTGTTTTTAAATGATGAATATAGTATCAATGAAAAGAGTTATACCTTTTGAACAAGCGTGAAAAAGGTGGGAAAACAAGGAGGACTAGGAATGGAAATATTAAAGGTTTCAGCAAAATCTAATCCTAATTCTGTAGCAGGCGCACTTGCTGGTGTTCTTAGAGAAAGAGGAGCGGCAGAAATCCAGGCCATTGGAGCTGGTGCGTTAAATCAAGCCGTCAAGGCAGTAGCGATCGCAAGAGGGTTTGTCGCACCTAGTGGAGTAGACTTGATTTGTATTCCTGCCTTTACAGATATTTTGATTGATGGAGAAGAACGGACGGCTATTAAATTGATTATTGAACCGAGATAATATGATTCTTTAATAAGCCTGTTTGCAGCCTGTGCAAGCAGGTTGTTTTTTATGATATCATTATATATTATAGGAGCCAAAAGGGGTTTATTCGTGAATATATTTGATGCACATTGTGATGTGCTTATGAAGATGTTTAACAATCCGTCACTTTCTTTTGATAGCGAATTGCTTCAATTATCATATGGGGCTTTAAAGGATGCAGGTAAAGTTCAATGCTTTGCTATTTATATACCAGAAAACGTCCATCCGGATATGAAGTTTATGGCTGCTTTATCACAGGTTCAATTATTCCATGAACGTATTTTGTCAAAGAAAGATATCATTTTCGTACAATCCAAACATGATATCGATCTTTTAAGAGAAGGGCAAATAGGAGCAATTTTGACCCTGGAAGGCTGCGACTGTGTCGGCAATGATGTATTGAAGCTTCAGACACTCCTGAGACTTGGGGTTTCATCAGTTGGATTGACATGGAACTTTTCCAATCTTCTTGCAGATGGAGCCATGGAAGAAAGAGGGGCAGGTTTATCAGATTTTGGAAAGCAAGCAGTGCGCGTTTTGAATGAAAACTCGATAACCTGTGACGTTTCGCATTTATCTGAGCATGCATTTTGGGATGTAATTGATGTGGCAGATCACGTAATTGCTTCTCATTCCAATGTATATCGCCTATGCCCTCACCCGAGGAATTTAAGAGATGAGCAGATCAAAGCCATGATTAAAAGAAACAGCATGATTGGAATTACTTTTGTTCCTCAGTTTTTGACGGCAGGTACAGAAGCCGCTATAAAAGATATATTGAATCATATAGACTATATTTGCAGTCTTGGCGGGGAAAACAATATTGGCCTTGGCTCTGACTTTGATGGCATAGACTGCACTGTCGCTTATTTGGCTTCTTATAGGGATTACAGCAGGCTGATCAATGAACTGGGCAAGTTTTACCCAGCTGCCCTTGCAGAAAAAATTATTTGGAGTAATTTTTCGGAAAATTTCTACAAATAAACCAGGCATTCGATTCTTTTTTGAAAAATAATGCAGAAACATGTAATATTCATTCATTTTCTATTCTATAATATCTAATTTTTTCCATATGTCCGAGTTGCATTTTTTTATGTTAAACGCTAGAATGGAAGCATTTAGTACACCTTTCTCTATAAAGAAAGAACGGTATTTTTATACATAATAATGCTGTTTTTAATGTGGGGTGCTAGTTGAGCAGATTACTATTCTAAGGGGTGTAGCGCATGATCAATCAGCTTTCCTGGAAAGTTGGAGGACAGCAAGGCGAAGGCATAGAAAGCACTGGAGAAATATTCTGTATTGCCCTGAATCGCTTGGGCTATTATTTGTATGGGTACCGCCATTTTTCTTCCCGGATAAAAGGTGGCCATACAAACAATAAGATTCGTGTAAGCACTAAGCAAACTAGATCTGTTTCAGATGATTTAGATATTCTTGTAGCTTTTGACCAGGAAACGATTGATGTGAATTATAAAGAACTGCATGATGGCGGCATTATCATTGCTGATGCAAAATTTGCGCCTGCTGTGCCATTTACGGATATTGCTTCTGAGCTTGGAACTTCTCTAATGAAAAATATGGTGGCCATAGGTGCTACATGTGCTGTTTTGGAAATGGACACGATTGTTTTCAGGGAAGTGGTACAGGAGATCTTCGGAAGAAAAGGCGAACAGATTGTCCAAAAAAATATGGATGCCATTCAATCAGGCTATGAATCTATGAAGAGATTGATTGCAGGGAAACCAGTATCCATGGTGCTTCAAAAAGCGGATGGGCAAAAACGCCTGTTCATGATTGGAAACGATGCCATTGCTCTTGGCGCACTTGCAGGCGGGTGCCGGTTTATGGCTGCTTATCCCATTACGCCAGCGTCAGAAATTATGGAATATTTAATTAAAAAACTTCCGGCATTTGGAGGAACCGTAATCCAGACTGAAGATGAAATTGCTGCTGCCACGATGGCAATTGGTGCTGGCTATGGAGGTGTCCGCTCAATTACGGCTTCAGCCGGTCCTGGACTTTCATTAAAAATGGAAGCCATTGGACTATCAGGCATGACAGAAACCCCGCTGGTTATAGTAGATACCCAAAGGGGAGGTCCATCGACAGGATTGCCCACAAAGCAGGAGCAATCTGACTTGATGGCAATGATATATGGCACGCACGGGGAAATTCCGAAGATTGTTATTGCGCCAAGTACTGTAGAAGAAGCATTTTATGATACAGCAGAAGCAATGAACCTTGCGGAGGAATATCAATGTCCAGTTATAGTGCTTTCAGATTTGCAGCTATCTCTCGGTAAACAAACGGTACAGCCCCTTGACAGCAGCAAGGTAGAAATCCGGAGGGGCAAGCTTTTGGCAGAAGATCTCCCTGACTTGGGGACAAATGAATATTTCAAACGCTTTGAGCTGACGGCCGATGGCATATCACCTCGTGTTCTTCCTGGGACAAAGAATGGAATTCACCATATAACAGGGGTAGAGCATGATGAAACTGGAAAACCGTCTGAGTCGGCAGCCAATCGCAAGCTGCAAATGGAAAAAAGAATGAAGAAAATAAAAAATCTTTCCATTTCTGAGCCGGTAGTGAAAAATGCCAAGCATAAAAAGGCAGACATCCTTCTTGTAGGTTTCAATTCTACAAGAGGAGCCATTGAAGAGGCAATGGAAAGACTGGAAGCTGACGGCATTAAAGCAAATCATGCTCATATACGTTTAATACACCCGTTTCCTGCTGATGAGCTTTTGCCCCTTATGCAAACCTCTGACAGGATTGCAGTGATTGAAAATAATGCTACAGGACAGCTCTCCAATCTAATAAAAATGAATGCCGGCCACATAGAAAAAATCAGAAATATCCTGAAATATGACGGCAATCCATTCCTGCCGCATGAAATTCATTCACAATGCAAGGAGCTGTTATGATATGGCTACTTTTAAGGAGTTTCGCAATAATGTAAAACCTAACTGGTGCCCGGGATGCGGCGATTTTTCCGTCCAGGCAGCCATACAGCGGGCAGCAGCAAATGCAGGCCTGGAACCTGAAAAGCTGGCAATTGTATCAGGAATCGGCTGCTCCGGCCGTATATCTGGATATATAAAATCTTATGGTTTTCATGGAATTCATGGCCGGTCCCTTCCTATCGCGCAGGGAGTGAAAATGGCCAACCGGGATCTGACGGTCATCGCATCGGGAGGAGACGGCGATGGTTTCGCAATAGGGATGGGGCACACTGTCCATGCCATCCGCCGGAATATAGACATCACGTATATTGTAATGGACAACCAGATATATGGATTAACCAAAGGACAAACATCCCCGCGGTCATCAGCCGGGTTTAAAACAAAATCAACTCCGCAGGGATCCATAGAGCAGGCGATTTCTCCTATGGAGCTTGCGCTTTCAGCCGGTGCAACTTTTGCAGCCCAAAGTTTTTCAACAGATTTAAAGGATCTGACAGCCCTGATTGAAGAAGGGATAAAGCACAAAGGCTTTTCTTTCATTAATGTCTTCAGCCCTTGTGTGACATATAATAAAATTAACACCTATGACTGGTTTAAAGAGAATATTACCAAACTTGGAACAATTGAAGGGTATGACCCATCAGACAGGGAAATGGCCATGAAAACAATCATGGAAAAGGACGGCCTGATTACCGGGCTGATTTACCAGAATAAAGAGCGCCCGTCTTATCAGGAAATGATACCGGGTTATGGAGAAAAGCCGCTTTCTGCATCCAGCCTGACAGTAAGCCAGGAAATTTTTGATAAACTTGCTTCTGAATTTATGTAGAGAAATAAAGGGTTATTTTCACATTGTGAAAATAACCCTTTTGCCATAATACCGCTATCCTGCAAACAGCCATCAGTGATGACGGTGTTTATTACGATGGCACCGGGCACATCATTAAATTAGTCCAAAAGTCATTCCTGTTAGTTCTGCGGCTATCTGAGCTGTTGCTCACATTATCATTATTGAAATGATAGCATCTGCCTTGGCTGCCTGTGTTGTTTGTATTTGCAGATTTCCTGTCATGCTTGTCTCCTCCCCATGAGAAATATGTTCATACTATCTTACGCAAAAAAGGACAAGCGGTGCGGGAAACTGTCATCCTAAAAAACAGGCAGCATTGATGGATGATCAATTTGCTTTTTTAAAAGGGCTGTTTTCTCTCCAGGATGCTCGCTTTCTGTGGGCGGGCTGAGCTCCTTAGCTGTTCCTAATCCTGCAGGATTTTCGCACCTTACGCTCCAATCAACCCGATTTAACAGTGGGTTCGCCTCACAGAACTTGTTAAAAAACTGCAATCTTTAAGAAAAGAGCCTTAAAAATGAATTACTTGAGATATTATCACCATGATGCAAATGTCATCATAAATTTTAAATGGTGCCAATTATTAAAAAAATGTCCCGCTTAAAGCCACATGTCCACTCAAGAAGGACAGTGGTATTTACAACTATTTTTCTTTAATGCTAAAATACTATTATACTTAGAAAATAACATGTGCTTTAAGGGGAGAGTGTACATATTGAACGGAAAAATGAAAGCGCTTGTAAAACATCGCAGAGGATTTGGAGCAGAGCTCAGAATAGTCGATATACCTGCCATAAATGAAACTGAAGTACTAATCAAAGTAAAAGCAACGTCTATTTGCGGTACAGATGTACATATCTATTCATGGGATGCATGGTCACAGGGCAGGGTAAATCCTCCCTATGTTTTTGGCCATGAATTTTCTGGAGAAGTAGTGGAGATTGGAGACAAGGTAACAAGTGTGAAAATAGGGGATTATGTGTCAGCAGAAACACATATTGTCTGCGGGACTTGTCCACAATGTTTGACCGGCCAAGGGCATATCTGTAAAAATACCAAAATAATCGGTGTGGATACACAAGGGTGTTTTGCAGAGTATGTGGCTCTTCCTGCGGGTAACTTATGGAAAAATCCTGCGGAGATGCCATTGGATGTTGCCTCTATTCAGGAGCCGATGGGAAATGCAGTACACACAGTCCTCGCTGGCGAAGTAACCGGTAAAACTGTTGCAGTCATCGGGTGCGGACCCATAGGCATCATGGCTGCGGGTGTTGCGAAGGCCGCGGGTGCGGCTAAGGTTATTGCTTTTGATCTAAACGATTACCGTCTTAAGCTTGCTAGAGATATGGGTGCCGATTATACAGTTAACTCAGGACAGGAAGACCCGCTTGAACAGGCATATAATCTTACTGATGGTAACGGAGTGGATGTGGTTTGTGAGATGAGCGGGCATCCTGCAGCCATCAATCAAGGCCTTAAGATGGCGACAAATGGCGGCAGGGTATCCATTTTAAGTTTGCCTGTCAAGCCAGTAGAAATTAACATAACAGATGACATAGTATTCAAGGGCCTTACTGTACAGGGAATTACCGGCAGAAAAATGTTTCAGACATGGCAGCAGGTTTCCGGCCTTCTTGCGTCAGGCCAAGTAGATGTGACGCCTGTAATTACCCATCACCTCCCGCTGGAAGAGTTTGAAAAGGGCTTTGAATTAATGATAAAGGGCGAATGCGGGAAAGTAGTGCTGACACCATAAGCATATTGATTTTTACCTGCGTGTAAAAAATGAAGATTTAAAAGGAGGATTATTATGAAGGGCTTTGAATACTTACAGAATGAACTGGATGCAATGAAAAAAGAGGGAACTTTCAGGAAGCTTGTTCCGATTGAATCTGATCAGGGTTCAAAAGTTGTGGTCAATGGAAAAGAGGTTATCCAATTGTCCTCAAACAACTATCTTGGCCTTACCAATCATCCGCGCCTTAAAAAGGCTGCCTTGAAAGCTGTTGAAGAGTTCGGCGCAGGCACAGGATCTGTCCGGACGATTGCAGGCACTTTCTCAATGCACGAGGAACTTGAAGAAAAATTAGCGAAATTCAAGCATACAGAGGCAAGCCTTGTTTTTCAGTCAGGGTTCACCACAAATCAGGGCGTTCTCTCAGCGATATTAACGCCTGAAGATGTCGTGATATCGGATGAGTTAAATCATGCATCCATCATTGATGGAATCCGCCTGACTAAATCAGGGCGCAAAGTATATAAACATGTGGATATGAAATCCCTTGAATCAGCCCTCAGGGAATCAAAAGATTACAGAAAAAGGCTGATTGTAACGGATGGTGTTTTTTCCATGGATGGAAACATAGCACCACTTCCTGAAATCGTGGAATTAGCAGAAAAGTACGATGCGCTTGTCATGGTTGATGATGCACATGCTTCTGGTGTGCTTGGCAAGAACGGCCGCGGAACGGTTAACCACTTTGGCCTTGACGGGAGGGTGCATATTCAGGTGGGCACACTAAGCAAGGCAATCGGTGTACTTGGCGGGTATGTTGCAAGCTCCAGAACTCTAATTGATTACCTGATTCACAAAGGCCGCCCTTTTTTATTCAGTACATCACATCCTCCTGCAGTCACAATGGCTTGTATAGAAGCCATTGATGTTCTTTTGGAAGAACCCCAGCTGATTGACCGGCTATGGGAAAATACCAGGTTCTTTAAAGCCGGATTAAAGGAATTGGGATTCAACATTGGAGACAGCGAAACGCCAATCACTCCAGTCATAGTCGGGGATGAAGCATTGTCGCATCAATTTTCAGATCTGCTGCTTCAGTACGGTGTTTTTGCCCAGGGAATCGCGTTTCCAACTGTAGCTAAAGGGCTGGCGCGTGTCCGGACGATTGTTACCGCCCAGCACTCTGAATCAGAGCTTAAACAAGCGCTTTCTGCATTCGAAACAGCAGGAAAAGAGCTTGGGATCATAAAGTGAAAACGCGGGGCAGCAATGTCCCCTTTTTCCTGATCCATCTGCGGAAGCTACTTGGAAATTTCAGTCGAGAGGCGTGTTTGAAAATGGATTCATCCCTCTGCAAACATTATAAAATATTGTTGTAAGAGATTATTTAGTTTAAAATGGTAAGTTGTAAGCGAAAAACTTATCTTATGCAATTTTTTATATAGTGAAAGAAGGGATATTCCATGAACGAAAAACAGCGTTTGGAAACACAGCAAGTAAAGGCGGACAATTCAGCGGACAAAAAATCCGTGAAGGATTACAGCCAATACTTTCAAGCGGTTTACGTTCCTCCTTCCTTAAAGGAAGCAAAGAAACGGGGAAAAGAAGAAGTAAAATATGATGCCTTTGCCATTCCTGAAGAGTTCAGGGCTATGGGTGAAGGAAGAAAGTTCTTTATACGTACATATGGCTGCCAGATGAATGAACATGATACCGAAGTGATGGCCGGCATCTTTATGGCCCTTGGATATGAAGCAACAGACACAGTGGAAGACGCCAATGTCATCCTGCTTAACACGTGTGCCATACGTGAAAATGCAGAAAATAAGGTTTTTGGCGAGCTTGGCCACTTGAAATCGCTGAAAAGCGAAAAACCTGATTTGCTCTTGGGAGTATGCGGATGCATGTCACAGGAGGAATCGGTTGTAAATCGGATTCTTTCAAAGCATGGATTTGTTGATATGATATTTGGCACCCATAATATCCATCGATTGCCCAATATCCTCCATGATGCTTATATGTCTAAAGAAATGGTCATCGAAGTATGGTCGAAGGAAGGCGATGTTATTGAAAACCTTCCAAAGGTCCGTAAAGGAAAAACAAAAGCATGGGTCAACATCATGTATGGCTGCGATAAATTCTGCACCTATTGCATTGTTCCTTATACCCGGGGGAAGGAAAGAAGCCGGCGGCCCGAAGAAATCATCGCTGAGGTCCGCCATCTTGCTGCACAGGGATATAAAGAAATCACCCTTCTCGGCCAAAATGTAAATGCATATGGCAAGGATCTTGAGGACATCAGATTCGGTCTTGGCGATTTAATGGATGAAATCCGAAAAATCGATATACCAAGGGTGCGTTTTACAACAAGCCATCCTAGGGATTTTGATGATCACTTGATAGAAGTACTTGCAAAAGGCGGAAATCTTGTTGAACATATTCACCTCCCTGTCCAGTCAGGCAGCACGGAAATTCTAAAAATAATGGCCCGCAAGTATACCCGCGAGCAATACCTAGAGCTTGCTGCAAAAATTAAAGCATCCATTCCTAACGCTACCCTTACAACCGATATCATAGTTGGATATCCAAACGAAACGGATGAGCAATTTCAAGAAACACTTTCATTGTATAAAGAAGTGGGTTTTGACGCAGCATATACCTTTATTTATTCGCCGCGCGAAGGCACACCGGCTGCCAAGATGCAGGACAATGTACCAATGGAAGTGAAGAAAGAGCGTCTACAGCTTTTAAATGCGCTTGTAAATGAAACCTCCGCCTTAAAAATGAAAGAGTATGAAGGCCAGGTAGTTGAAGTGCTTGTTGAGGGCGAAAGCAAAAATAACCCCGAAGTATTAGCGGGATATACAACAAAAAATAAGCTCGTTAACTTTATTGGACCTAAATCTGCGATTGGCCAAATTGTTAAAGTGAAAATCACTAAAGCCAAAACATGGTCATTGAACGGGGATATGGTTGAAGAAGCAGCGGCTTCAGAGGTGAAATAATGGTAAAGTTCTCAAAAGATGATATTCTTCAAAGAGCAGCAGACCTTGCACAAATGATTTCAGAAACGGAAGAAGTGGATTTTTTCAAACGTGCTGAAGCTCAAATTAATGAAAATCAAAAAGTCCGCGAAATGATTGCAAGCATTAAAAGCCTGCAAAAACAGGCAGTGAATTTCCAGCATTATGGGAAAGAACAAGCTTACAGGCAGGTGCAGGAAAAAATCGATGCACTAGAAAAAGAACTTGATGAGCTGCCGATTGTACAGGAATTTAAGCAATCACAGGTTGATGTGAACGATCTATTGCAAATGGTGGCTTCACAAGTTTCAAATACAGTCACTGATCTGATCATTGAAAGTACTGATGGAGATAAATTGCGCGGTGAAACAGGATCACGCACGAATGCAGGCGGAAGCAGCTGCATGTAATAAAACAAGAAACCCCCTTCATTTACGTGAAGGGGGTTTTTCTTGTATAAAGATGTTTGACTCCTGGAGATTAATGCCCGCAGGCGAGACCCCGCAGGTGGATCGGCGTGGGCTTCCAAGGATCCATGCACCTGGGACAGAAATCCACAGGCAGTTAAAAAAGTCATATAGAAAAAAGAATCATTGCTTGTTTGTTTATTTTTTAAAAACTTCCTCAGGAAATCATTTAAACCTTTGCAGACCTTGCCGCAATCATGACACATAACCATATGGGCTAGCATAAAATGAGATAGATAAACAATATAAAACCACCAGTTTCTATTTAAAACTTATTCGCACATTAGACTTTTAACCTGCATAGGATGAATGGAAACTGAATGAGGAGGGTTCGCTAGCATGTCACATTACAGAGAGATAATTACAAAAGCGGTGGTGGCAAAGGGACGCAAATTCACTAAGTCCCAGCACATCATTTGCCCGGCTCATCATCCTTCTAGCATTCTCGGTTGTTGGATCATAAATCACAAGTATGAGGCACATAAAGTCGGCAAAAAAGTGGAAATAAGCGGCAGCTACGAAATAAATGTTTGGTATTCTTATAGTGATAATACAAAAACAGAAGTCGTAACTGAAAAGGTTCATTATAAAGATGTCATATCTTTGAAATACCGCGATCCTGATTGCAATGACGATCAAGATGTCATTGCTAAAGCCGTACAACAGCCAAATTGTATAGAAGCCTGCATTTCGCCTTGTGGACAGAAAGTGATTGTACACGTCGAAAGGGAATTCTTTGTGGAAGTCATCGGAGAAACAAAGGTTTGTGTCGCCGTTAATCCAGATGGCTGTGATGATGACTGGGGCAGTGATTTAGAAGATGATTTTGACGATTTAGATCCAAATTTCCTGGGTGATTTTGAGGATGAATAAATACTGAGATTTATCTAAGGTTGCCGGATGATTATCCTATATCATCCGGTTTGTTTTTTTTGACTGGAACATATTATAACCTTTTTCAAAAGTAATGCCGGAAAAGGGGGATATGATATAATGAATGCGAGAAGAATCTTTAATTTTTGGTTAGGAAGGTTTTGGCAATATGACAGGATATACTCCCATGATTCAGCAATATTTAAAAATCAAGGCAGATTATCAGGATGCCTTTTTATTTTTCCGTCTGGGTGATTTTTATGAAATGTTCTTTGAAGACGCCCTATCAGCATCACAGGAACTTGAAATCACCTTAACCAGCCGTGAAGGAGGCACAGAAGAAAGAATTCCGATGTGCGGTATTCCTTATCATGCGGCTGCTGGCTATATAGATATATTAATAGAAAAAGGCTATAAAGTTGCCATTTGCGAACAGGTAGAAGACCCCAAGAAAACCAAGGGGATGGTCAGGCGCGAAGTTGTTCAGCTCATTACTCCGGGAACAAAAATGGATGGAAAAGGCCTGGATGAGAAGGAAAATAATTATATCGCTGCTGTTTCTGACTTTGAAGACGGGACATTTGGTTTTGCCTATAACGATTTGTCCACAGGAGAAAGCAGGGCAACAATCATCAGCGGCACTTTTGAAGATGTTTTTAATGAGCTTGCCATATTAGGCGCTAAAGAAGTTGTGGTGGCAAACGGTTTTAATCCTGACTGGCAAAAAAAATGGCAGGAAAGAGGAATTCCCGCTCTTTCGTATGAAGATGAAACAGCAGAAAGCATGCAATTTCAGCATTTGATTGGAAGACTTGAAGACACAAGACACCGTTTGGCTGTTTCCCGCCTGTTTCATTATCTGTTTCGCACGCAAAAACGAGCGCTGGATCACCTGCAGCCGGTATTGAGCTATGAAAGCAATCATTATATGAAAATCGATTATTATTCAAAACGGAACCTGGAGCTTACTGAAACAATCCGTTCAAAAGGGAAGAAAGGATCGTTATTGTGGCTGCTCGATGAAACGAAAACTTCAATGGGCGGCAGGCTTCTTAAACAATGGATCGACAGGCCGCTCATTAATAAAAGTCAAATCGAGAAACGGCAGTCACTCGTAGAAACTTTGAAAAATAATTATTTTGAACGCCAGGATATCCGCGAACGGCTTAAGGAAGTTTATGATTTAGAACGCCTTGCCGGACGGGTAGCTTTTGGAAATGTTAATGCCAGGGACTTAATACAGCTGAAACGCTCTTTAATGCAGCTTCCTGCCTTGAAGGAAATTCTATCTTCCCTGAAGAACGTGGATATGAAGCTTCTTTCTGAAAAGCTTGATCCATGTGAAGATGTCACAAGTTTGCTTCAAAAGTCTCTTGCGGAAAATCCGCCTCTTTCTGTAAAGGAAGGAAACATTATACAAGACGGATATCACGGGGAGCTTGATGAATACCGGGATGCCAGCCGCAACGGGAAAACCTGGATTGCAAGCCTTGAACGGGAAGAGCGTGAAAGGACAGGGATCAGGTCTCTTAAAATTGGATATAATCGTGTTTTTGGCTATTATATAGAAGTGACAAGAGCTAACTTGCACCTGCTTGAAGAAGGAAGATATGAACGCAAACAGACACTGACAAACGCAGAGCGTTTCATCACACCAGAGCTTAAAGAGAAGGAAGCGCTGATTCTGCAGGCGGAAGAAAAAAGCACGGGCCTTGAATATGACTTATTTCTTCAAATCAGGGAAGAAATCAAATCACACATTCCGCGGCTGCAGGCAATAGCTAAAAAGGTAAGTGAACTTGATGTTCTGCAATGCTTTGCAACCATTAGCGAAGAAAGGCACTACGTAAAGCCGGATTTTTCACAGGACAGGACCATCATGATCAAGGACGGCCGCCATCCTGTAGTAGAAAAAGTACTTCAATCCCAGGAGTACGTACCGAATGATTGCCGCATGAATTCAGAAAGAGAATTATTGCTGATCACTGGCCCTAACATGTCAGGTAAGAGCACATATATGCGGCAGATTGCTTTAACATCCATATTGGCTCAGATTGGCTGCTTTGTTTCAGCGAGTGAAGCAACATTGCCTATATTTGATAAAGTCTTTACCCGGATTGGAGCAGCAGATGACTTAATTTCAGGGCAGAGCACCTTCATGGTCGAAATGCTTGAAGCTAAAAACGCAATAAACAATGCGACAGAAAACAGTTTGATATTATTTGATGAAATAGGCCGGGGAACCTCTACCTATGACGGTATGGCTCTTGCACAGGCAATCATTGAACATATTCATGATAAAATTGGCGCAAAAACACTATTTTCAACGCATTACCATGAATTGACGGTACTGTCGAAAGAACTCGGACGTCTTGAGAATATCCATGTCAGCGCAGTGGAGCAAAACGGACATGTGGTATTCCTTCATAAAATAAAAGAAGGGTCTGCAGATAAAAGCTACGGCATCCATGTGGCGAAGCTGGCAGAACTGCCACCTTCTCTTATCCAGCGGGCAAATGAAATTTTAGAGAAGCTCGAAAAAGAATCTTTTATTGAAAAAAATAAGGATAATCCTGAGGCAGAAACCGTGCATGAAGCAAGCTCTATAGAAAGTGATGCCCAGCTATCCTTTTTTACAGCTGAAACAGCAGCTGTAAAAAAGTCAGCTTCCCCCAAAGAGAAAAACGTCCTTGAAGAATTAAAAGGACTAAACCTTCTTGAAATGACGCCGCTTGAAGCATTAAATGAGATGTACAGGCTCCAAAAAAAATTAAAATAACAGGAATAATAAAGAAACGAGGCGAGTGTTATGGGCAAAATATTGCAGCTTGACGAAGCATTATCAAATAAAATAGCTGCAGGAGAAGTTGTAGAGCGTCCTGCATCTGTAGTAAAAGAGCTTGCAGAGAATGCAATTGACGCCAATAGCTCCATCGTGGAAATAGAATTAGAAGAGGCAGGACTGGCTAAAATCAGGATCATTGATAATGGTGACGGAATCCTGCCTGATGATGTGGAAAAGGCGTTCAGGCGCCATGCAACAAGCAAAATAAAGGATGAAAATGATTTATTCAGGATACGGACACTTGGATTCAGGGGAGAAGCACTGCCGAGCATTGCCTCTGTTTCTCATTTTGAATTAAAAAGCAGCACAGGAGAAGGTCCGGGAACACGAATTTTCCTAGAGGGCGGGTCTGTCAGGGAGCTAGAAGCTTCTTCAAGCAGAAAAGGTACAGATATCACTGTATCAAGCTTATTTTATAATACACCTGCACGCTTAAAATATATGAAAACCATTCATACTGAACTAGGTAATATTACCGATGTTGTGAATCGGCTGGCATTATCTCATCCGGAGGTATCTTTCAAGCTGACACACAATGAAAAAAAACTCCTGCATACAACCGGTAATGGAGATGTCCGCCAGGTGCTTGCCAGTATCTACGGCATGAATATCGCAAAGAAAATGATCCCTGTTGAAGGAAGCTCTCTCGATTTCAAAATTTCAGGCTATGTGGCCCTCCCGGAAATTACCAGGGCTTCGAGAAACTATATATCTACGATGATCAACGGCAGATTCATTAAAAACTATGCATTGGCCAAGTCCATAATGAACGGCTATCATACCCTTTTGCCAATAGGCCGATTTCCTATTGTTCTATTATCAATAGAAATGGACCCCATTCTTGTTGATGTAAATGTCCACCCATCAAAAATGGAGGTGCGGCTGAGTAAGGAAGCTGAATTGGATCAGCTGGTTACCGATATGATTAAGGGTGTATTTAAAAAGGTATCTTTAATTCCAAGCGGCTTTGTTCCTCCTAAAAAGGAAAAACCAGTTTCAGAGCAAACTTCACTGGATTTGGAGCATGCCGTACAGCAGGGAAAACAAGTGCTCCAGGAGGCAAAAAAACAGTCGGAGCTTTTAAAGGAAGCGCTTGTTAAAGAACAACCAAGCGAGCACTCTTTTTCCGGCTTTACAGGCATTGAGGAATTAAATGAACAAATCCATCGCGACGAAGATCCCAGCGGATACTCCGGGGAATTGTCTTCCTTCCGCGAAGATCAAACTCGAGTCATTGAGGCTGAAAAACCGGATGAGCATATTTTCCAGACGGCCGAGGCATTTATGACAACAACAATGGAACAGGAAGAATATGTATACCAGGAAACAGCAGAACGGGTGCCTCCTATGTATCCAATTGGCCAGATGCATGGCACATATATCTTTGCACAAAATGAAAAAGGCCTCTACATTATTGACCAGCATGCTGCCCAGGAGAGAATCAAATATGAGTATTTCTCCGAAAAGGTGGGCACTGTTGAAAAAGAGCTGCAAGACATGCTCATACCAATAACTCTTGAATACTCAACAGATGAGTGCATCCGGATCAATGAGAATAAGGAAGAACTGGAAAAGGTAGGAGTCTTTTTGGAGGAGTTCGGCTACAACTCTTACATCGTCCGTGCTCACCCTCAGTGGTTTCCGAAAGGAAATGAAAAAGGAATCATGGAGGAAATGATCGAACAGCTGCTTTCCATGAAGAAAGTGGATGTTAAAATGCTAAGGGAAGCAGCAGCCATTCTCATGAGCTGCAAAGGCTCCATTAAAGCGAACCGCCATTTGCGCAATGATGAAATACAAGCCCTGCTTGACCAGCTGCGAAAGACGGCGGATCCTTTCACATGCCCGCACGGAAGGCCGATTATTATTCAATACTCGATTTATGATATGGAAAAGATGTTTAAAAGGGTTATGTGAAAAAATTTAGAAAAAACAAAGAAGGCAAGCCTGGCATAAACCAGGCTTGCCTTTATCTATAGGTGATGCTATAGGATTTGCTGGAAAGAGCAGCAGTTATCCGCGTCTTCCGCCTCTTCCGCCACGTTTTGTCTCAGTGTTGCGTTTGAGGGAGGATAGATTTTCTTCACTGGTTTTTAAAAAACGGGCCATTTTATCTTCGAAATTTTCTTTTGGCTTGAAATTTCCTTTTGAACGGCTATCAGGTCTTGCCTGGCGAGGCGGACGCTGTGAATAAGATGGCTTTTGCCCTTCAGGCCTGTCAATTGCCTTTTTGATGGAAAGAGCAATTTTTCCTTCTTTTTCACTAATAACTTTTACTTCAATCAGGTCGCCCACTTTTAGGTGATCATTTACATCTTTAACATAGCTGTCTGCTACCTCGCTGATATGAACAAGTCCGGTCGATCCTCCCGGAAGTTCAATAAATGCTCCAAAATTAGTGATTCCTGTAACTTTTCCTTGTACCTTGCTGCCTACTTCTACTGACATATAAATAATGTTCCCCCTCAATGATTTTAAAAACACTTAATTATAACAAACTATGTTAAAAAGAATCAACTATTGTAGGTTTTGTTCCGTTTTTTCTAAGAAAAAATTCAAAATCCGCACTTAGTCTACTAATTAACAGCAGTTTAACCAGTGGTGCTGACTTGTAAAGCGGCAATATTTGTTTGTACAATAGTTCATTGAATTTTTAGTGGTTCTGTTAATGCTTAAGATGATTTTGCCTTAGTGATTGAAGCGGGAGGTGCGTGAGCCTTAAGATCTTTGCTTAGGCAGGAATCCTGAACTAATGAGGAACGATTCTCGTATTCAGCTTGGCATAGTGACAATCGGCCTGATTTGACTTCTAATTTCATTTAAATCAATTATATGATCGGTTACCAAACGCATATATTCGTTCTTATGGAAGGCGGCTTTTAGGCCAACTACTCAGCAGAAGAAGCGGTTTAATTAAGCGATTCAGGCGGAGTGGAATTGATGGGTGATTCTTCTTGTGGTGCTTTGATTTAGTCAGCGCATTAACAGGTGAGATATATGCTTTACAGCTATATTTATGCAGAAGCATGATGATGGTTTTGAGGCACTTTTTCGTAAGAAGAGAAAGGCATTCTTCTGGTATTAAAACATTATTGCGCAAATGGTGAGCAACTGTCATTACACATATAATCACTTTATTAAGGGCTGGTGAGGGGCTCTTTTTATTTGCATCGTCAAATTATAAAAGAATACTGCTTACACTAGAGTGTGGGGCCGGGTATACAAGCCCGATCCCTAAAATAAAAAGTCAGCCATAAAATGCATAGAATGATTAGGAAAATACTATTTAAAGGAGAGTTGAGCCTTTAGTCCAGCTGCTTTTAGAGCCTGTTACAGCAATAAAACAATTTTAATTATGGAACAATTTCAAAAATAGTTCCTTGGTTATAATCAGTCACTTTCATAGATCCATACACTCCTAAATATAGTTTCGTTTGATTCAAATTCGTTCCCAGACTAACATAATACGCTGATTGAGAACCAAAATCATAATCGGTTTCAATAACACTAAAATCATTTAATTTACCATCTGTTCTTACTCTGCTATAAGCTAAAACACCTCTCACTGAGGCTTGGGATTCTCCGTGCCGGGCAAGATCGGTAAACACAACGCTCCCAGTTAAAGCGGGGATTTCATTCCCCATATAAGGCTGGACTCCTGTAAGTGCAGTTCCTCCAAACTTGTCAGGCCGGGAATCTTTGTGGAAATAACTGGTTAAAGGCTGAAGGCGCATTACTGAAATTTTTGCTGCTTCATCGTAATAAGCAATTGTTATCTCATTCAAATTTGGACTTTCAGAGCAGCCCCTTATGATCGAAGTAGGAAAGGCGCCTTCCCATCCCCGCCAGCCAAAGTTAATTAATCCTTCCTGGTCAGGTGAATATTTAGAAGTTTGAATAAGCTGAGTAACCGGCAGCGATTTATTATGAACGAATGAAAAAATCGATTCTGTGGAATCCTGGCCGACATTTCCTGCATATTTGATATACTGATTATAAAACCTTTGAAATGAAATGCCAGGTATATTTCGAACGCCTTTGGCAATTACGGTGAGCGTTTCCTGAACAGCTTTGGGAAGTTCAGTAAAGCGCGTGACTGCTGGTGGGTTATTGATAAATGTATTCTTATATACATCAATTTCGATTATTTTACCAGCAATTTCATTATCATTCTGGCTTAAATTAAATGGATCAAAGCCTGATCCGCCATCTCCGGTTGTTAATACAAGTTGTCCTGTTTCAGGTGAAAAGTTTAAGCTATTGACACCATTATGATTTAAAAAGGGTCTTCTTAAGTTAAGTAATGTTCGTCGTTTCTGAGGGTGACCGTTTGTCGGTAGAATCCATTCTTCAACGGTATCGATATGATCATATCGAGTTTCTCTGTTTATCCACCTAAGGTTTAAAGTTCCGGAATCACACGGGTTAGGCTTGAAGCGTTCAGAAAGAGCTCCTGGACCCTGTGTTCCAGTAAGGGAATAATGCAGATAAAACAGACCGTTATAATAAAATTGGGGATGAAATGCGAGCCCGAGCAGCCCCCGCTCATCATATCCGCCAGAAGCACCTAGTTTTATGATACGCGGACGAATATCTAAGAAAGTCTTTATTACACCGTTGGCTATGCAAAAGATCTCTCCTGCCTGGGTTGCAATAAATAATGTTTCAACTGAGTCACCTGGAAGTATAGTTGTTTTCAAAACAGTGGGTAAATTTATCTTACTTACAATGGGCCGTAAACTAACCTTAGTTTTTAGCAACAAACTCTACACTCCTTTTTACTTAAAAGAATATGATTAGAACTGTTTCATTCAGTACAAAATTTAGTGCGGGGAGTCTGATACCCAAACAGCGGACTTATAGAGATAAAGAGATTGTCTATCGACGGCTTTTTTTGAATAAATAGAGCAATACTTAAAAACATTGCACAAAAAACGGGGGGCTTGATCGGAGGCCTGGTATCGGTAATGACATGAATCATTTGTTATGTTTTTTAGCCGGTAGGTAAATCATCAATCGGTTTAGTATGAATAGGCCGAATTCTGCCCACGCCCAGCAATATAAAAAACTTGAAACCAATATTACTAGGATTGCTTCGTAGTTGAGTATTGTAACAGCGGGACCAAGTATAGGGAATTTAAATAAGCAAATAAGAATCAGAATACCGCATAGTAACGATACTGCAGAAAAAGACACTCTAAGGAATCTTTGTTTAAAAACTTTGAATGTTAATCCAAGTGTAATTCCCAGCAGTCCAGTAGTGAAAGTGAAGACTATTAGTTCACTAGGCTGCAAAAGCAGCAGTAACAAGATAGCCGAAAAATATGAGAGAAAACCATGTTTTATTGAAATTACAATTGAAATGAAAATGGGTAATGTAGCAAATGGACTTATACCATATCCTATCCCCGGAAAAAAACCGCCAGCAGATTGAAATATTGCTGCAAAACAGCTGAAAACAGATGCGATGATGAGTATCCTGATGGGCGATGAATTATTTTGGACAAAAGAAAAGCGGTTAATTTCTAGTTGCGGCCTGAACCAGTAACGTACAGTCCAAAACATTTCACTCGCCCCTTCAACTTTACTCTTTATCTATCCTTACTTATATACGCCATTGAAGCCTTATTATGCAATAAAATGGCATAGCTGAATTAAGATAAAAAGAAGACGGCAAATATCGTTCAATCGATTGATTGCAGAATAGGACGTTTGCAATAGGAGTGATTCACGAGCTTTGCATGAGGTGAAACATGGCAATAATGTTGTGATGGTGGCTAAACGTAAAATAAGCGGAACTTCCGGAGAAGGGAATAATGACGGATAACCTTTCAATAAAAAGGCTAAAGCAATTCGATTATCAGCTTTAGAGGGGTTTGCAAGGCTTTAGAATGTGCACCTGCAGATCGTTTTTTGGAGAACATAGAAAACAAGGCTCCCTATTTTTATAGATTGTCCATTCATAAATAGGATTTTTACATATTGTAATAATAAATTATATTGAAAGAAAGGTAATTATATGGGAGAAAAAAATGATTTTAATTTATCTTCGTCATATCCTTCATAGTGCTGCTTTGAACCCTTTATAAGCCCTAGCCCCATTACTTCATTTAATCCTGTTCCACAATATCCCAAAATTGATAAAACAGCATTTATTAGTCAGTTTTCCAGTGTCATAGGAGGGGTAACTATTAAAAATAATGTTTATGTAACCCCAAATGTAAGTATACGCGCAGATGAGGGAACCCCATTTTATATAGGTTCAAATACTAATCTCCAGGATGGAGTAATTTTACATGGGTTATTGAATAAAAAGATTACGTCTGGAGGAAAAAAGTACTCCATATTTATTGGCAATGACGTGTCCATAGCCCATCGTGCTATTAATGGATTATGAAAGAAGTTTAATTAAACGGCCTTATACGGAAAGCCTGGAAAAAATGAAGATTTGGCTGAATAAAAAATAACAATTGCAGGAGCAGAATTACCGGAGGGCGGCTATTTATAGCTGCCCTCTTCGGCGTCTTGAAATTGAGGACCCGTCTTTTATTGTATGAGAAGCCCTATATCCAGATGAAAAACAAAGATTGTCGTATTAAGAAAAGGATTGTTTCTTTAATATAATCTGGAAATAATTTTTTAAAATGAAAAGATGTTGTTTGCTTCTTTACCTTCTTCTTCCCTGCCTCCCTCGTTGCTTTAATTTGAGGATTAAATCATGGTCACTTTTCCACTTTTCCTTGTTTTTTAGATAAGTAGAGAGAAGAGGGGGGAGGTGCTTCCTTAATGTATATTTTCCTAGAATGTTGGAGATATTGGGTAATACCTATTTGAAGTGAGGAAGGATGAAAGATAATGACGAATAAAAAACAGAATAAAGCTGTATCGGAGAAATTAAAAAAGGCCGTCACCCAAGCTAAAAAAGCAGGGGTGAAGCTGGTCTCTGTAAAGGTTAGATAATAATTAAAACTAGTCTATTTTAGACTAGTTTTAATTATTTGCATGGATTTTAGGGAAAAAATGATGCTTCCTACGTAAATTTCAATCTTAAAAATATCTTTGGTTCTGTAATGCAGATTTACGAAGTTGAAGAAAGGCAAATAGATGCTTATGAAAATACATGCTTATAAATAGGTAAATCATAAACTGTATATATTTTATGATTTACCTCGATAGAATAAATATTAGTCATCCCAGACATTAATTAATGAATTAATAAAATGTCTACATTTAAGAGTTGATAATTTAAGTTTTATAATTTACTTTGTTAGATTTTAATAGTGAAAAATAAGTAAAAGTAAGGAAGAACGTGTTAATTGTTAATGAATACTTTTAAGTTCGTGTCCCAAATTTAATTACACCACAGTTGAAATGTTCAGAAGTCGTAAAAAAAGACCTCATTAAGAGAACTTGCCCCAGTTACTAAAATGAATTTGTCATTCATTTTTGGTATTAAAAATTGGACAACTTTAATGCTGAAAACAGCCACCTCCATAAGGGTGTTGCCTGTGGCCGACTCGTTCTTCAACTAAACTAGCTAATAGGAGTCAAGAACTTTTATTAAAGTATATTTTCTTCCGTGTTATACTTTTTGAAGACACACCAAATAACCCTTCAAATACCAATTGGAAAGTTTTTCATAAGCTGCTTTTTTCTTGTTCATTAAGCCAAGTCTAGGAATTGCATATAATCCAGTGTAAAAGCTTATTGACACAAGTATCATCGCTACTTTTGAAGGCTTTCCTTCATTTCGTTTTCGATCATAATACTCTTTTAGCTTCTTGTTCCTGGAGCTTCTTATACCGCATAATACGGCATATACAAAGCGTGCCGTAAACGGCTAGAACCTCTTTTGATGGCTTTGAAGTGACTGTGAAAACGAAAAATAACCAGTAAAAACAAATATGTTTAATTATAAGAGCCGAGGAGATACATTTCCTTTGCTCTTTTTACTTTCACTTGGGAACAGCATAATCTTAAGTGATCGGTGACAATAAAGTTGTTTAATTTCAGTGCTATAAACTCTCATAACACCGTCCGTAAATATGGGCGGTGTTAAATAAAGTTGTTTAATTTTCATGTAAAACACTTTTTCTATACCAAAAATAAAACAAAAAAGTCGTTTAAATCTAAAGGTTATACAACAATCGCGCCCGATAATGGAATAACTAAATACGGCTTAGACCCTATAATTCCTAAATTTTTTCACTAACGCCTCCTTCTCTAAGCAAGTTGATGGACTACTAGGATAATTTTGTATGTATTTTATTTAAATCATTTTTTGTAACTTTCTTCAATTTTTCTTTTCGCTCCATCTCCACTTTTTCTTCTAGGATTTTTAATATAGCCTCTCTAAGAGTATCATAATGCAAATTACATTCTGTTTCACTTAACTGATGAACACTTTTACTTAAGATAGCGTAAATAAAAGGATTTATTTCAGCCAAGTAAGTAGGAACAAAACCCTTTTCGTGTAATATTTTTACTTTATCTTGAGTCTTAGCTTCATTGAATGCTTGTTCATCTATATTATTTTCAGGTTTGGCTTGTTCAAATTGTTCAAAAATCAATTTCTCGAAAATCCTACGCAAATATAGAAAGGCTCCCACACCCATATTATGTGTTTTTAAAATTTCGGCATTGGTTAATTCTTTAGTTACACTCTTGTCTTTTAGAACTTTCTTATATTCCTTTAAAGAATTATCAAAATCTAGAATTGACGGATATTGTCCAGTCTTCATTAAATAATTATCTTCAGACAATTGAAATATTACATAAAATTTATGTTTATCTTTTGAAGTACATTCTAAATTCATTTGCAGAACTCTATTTTCGTCAAATATTTGATCTATAAGCTCTTTAAATCTCTTTACAGAAAGCTTTGCTGCATCTTCATCATATTCCTCAAATTCATCTGACATGCTGAACATATACGAATAAGTTGTAAGTAATGATTCTGGAAGTTCATTTTCTAATTCATAACCCTTGTGAATGATTTGAAGTTCTCTTTTACAAAAAGGGCAATAGTAATAGAAATTTTTATCCTGTGTGACTAATGTTTTTAAGTATCTAACGTCTTTGTTTTCTAAAAAATGTATGTGGTTAACGATATTGGGTATAACATCTTCGTTGTAGTCTAAAATCTCCATATCCTCTGTTGTTTCAGCAGATGTATTAATTTTTCCTTTGTTATACAAAGGAAAGTCAAACAAAAGATAAGGACCTTTTCCAGCAAAATCACTTAACCGTTCATATTGCATATAAACACCGCCAAATTTATATAAAGTAAGTTAATTTTACCATAGAAAACTAAGTTCCTTCCAAAACGGATTCCCATTAATATAACTAAAAGTTGTAAGTTTGGTACACCGAAAAAGAATACATATTTCCCCTTTTGATTTAAATTGTTTTGTCGTTTTTTTATCCTCGAAAATGACGTTAGAAAGGGTTCTACAAACATTGTCTGGGAATTTTGTATACTTAGAGAAGTTTCAAACTAAAAAAGCCAATTCCTCAAATATTTTGTGGCTTTAAAACAAAGTTTGATTAATTTGAGGCTAATAACCTTGATAAACGAACAAAAGGAAAGAGCTTGTTTTGAAAAACGATTGATCAAAACAAGCCCTTAATATATTCAATTGAATCAGTCTTTTATAAAAAAGTTTGATCATTTCTGTGATTCTTATTCAATTAAAGCGCCCGATTACGGAATAAAGAATCATTTCATCCCTTTTCTTAATTTGACCATGTTATACCAGTTTACTCCACCATGTTTTGATTCAGACATACCATGGTTAACAAATCCAAACCTTTCATAAAAAGAAACTAATTCTTGTTTACATGTTAAAGTGATTCCTTCTCTTTCATTTTCTTCTACAAGCTCTTCCATTTTCTCAATTAAAATCTTTGCAATTCCTTGATTTCTAGCCTGTTTGGACACTGCTAACCCTAAAATACTCTGATATCCCCCTCTTTTCGGATTCTCTTTGATTTCCTTAAAAAGATTATCCGTTATATAAGGTTGATTAATAATAGGGCCATTAATATAACCAAGTATCTCCCCCTCCTTTTCTGCCACAATAAAGGTATCAGCTATCAACTGAATCCTCTCCACAAACGCTTCTTTTGTGGCAGCTTCTTCTATTGAAAAGCCTTCATTCTCAATTAATAACAGCTGTTCCAAATCTGTAGTTTGAACATTTCTTAAAGAAATCATCTTATTAACACCTTTCCTAACTGGATTGACCTAAAAACATTATTAGTAATGATTTTATGGGCTAAAACAAAAAATGTTTAGAACTTAAACATTAATAGTTTAGGTTCTAAACAATAATTTGTCAATAAAGCTTAATTTATGTATGATTACTTCTCATTTTTTTCTACATCACGCATATCCAACAACTCAGTATACTTTTGCATAACTTTATAAAAAACATTAATTTCTTCAGTAGTAAAACTATTACGCAATGTTTTATCAGCCCGAGTGAGTTCTTTAATATCATAATCCTTATGTGCTATACTTAGAAGTTTTCCCTTATCAGTAACATACAAATGTACGTTCTTGGCATTTCCAGCTTCTTTTTTTCGTATTATCAAATCTCGCTTTTCTAGTTTGGTAATAATCTGTGATACAGCACCTTTTGTACGATTCCACTCCAATGCTACCTCAGTAACAGTGATTCCTGGATTCTCTTCAATAAGAGTAAGAGTATGTACTTCAACCATATTAATGATTTCCCCTGTACCATAATCACGAGCTGTTTTTATATAATCATTGTAATTCATAACAAATTTATAGATAATATTCGCATTTGCATCTAACTCATGGTACTTAGCATTTGTTTGAATCACATTTTCAAAATGTTCCATTTCGCCTCAAAACCTTTCGACTATAGCAGTTCTGCATTGAAAATTCCTTCTTAAACCTGCTTGTACATTAAACACCTCAAAATTTTACAATACATTCTAAAGTATAACCTAAATATCTTGGTGTTGTTCCACAATCTGGCCCGATTGTTGAATAGCATAACTGACGTTTAGTTTTAAATGAATTTATTATTTTTCAAACGACTTTAATATGATTTAAACAACTTTATTATCACGAAACATTAAGGACTTATATGCGTTAAGGTGAGCCGTATCATAAGTAAATGAGATTCTTAAATAATTGCGGTATGTGACAAACGAATTCAGGATGCCATGATTGAGCACTTCACACAAGCCGATGAAGACTATGGCCGCCGTGTGCAGGAAGGTATCGAAATGAAAATGAAAGAAATATAAGAATCGAAGACGGAAAACAATATTCCAGGACGTGAAGCTGGCCAATCGAAATATGGCCAAGGTTCATTAGCTGCGAACGAAGCAACAGAAGATGCCGTAAAGAAAAGCCATGAAGCTGATCCTTATTGATTAATAGGTAAGAACCAAGAAGGCTGTCCAGAATGTCAGGGAAAACTGACTGACTGGCAGCCTTTTTGATGTTGAACATAAACATGAACTTATTATACAAGGTAAAATCTTTTATGATTATAAGTAGGCCTTTTAGTGCCCGTTAGCCAATGGAGGCTATAAAACAGAATGTAACCTACACAAGTTTGGGTGGCAGGGTAGGTTACGCACAATCCCCAATACATGCAAGTATTGGGGATTATTTGTGTGCCAGGCATTTTCATCAAATAGACGGTGAAAGTCCGTTATGGGCGTTGGGATATGTGAACCATTAGCCGAAGGCATGGGTGTCCATGGTGACGTGGAATCTGAAGGAAGCTCTAGGCAAACCCTCGGTCTGAGGTACACGAATCACATTCGAGGTTTCTGCTCCAGGACGAGTTTGCAAAACAAAACGAAGTCCTAAATATCCCCAGATGGAGCAGGAATAAATGTGGCAGATAGATGAGGGGAAAGTGGATGGACTTACCCTAGGAGGTCTCTTAGAAACCTTATTTTAAGAACTTGCTTAGCGATAAGTAACTGAACTAAGAGAAGTCAGCAGATGTTATAGTACCAATCCGCAGGATTGGAAAGGACGGAACGAAAGGAGCGACCACGTTAGAGCGATTTGCGAGGAAACAAAGACACAGCCAACTTATGACTTTATGACAGGAAGAACGTGCGGAAAACAGGATTCCTCCATAAAGTGTGGAGTTAACCTCGTGCAACCTTGAGAACGTGGGAACAATATGAAATCACAACTTACAATCATTGACCAAATTACGGACGAGGATAATCTGAACCAAGCTTTTAAGAAGGTTAAATGAAACAAAGGAGCAGCAGGAGTCGATGTGAAAGATATAGAAGCTACTCGCCTTTACTTAATAGAAAATGGAACAGACTTAATAAAGCTTATAAAAGAAGGAAAATACAAGCCTCAACCAGTAAGAAGAGTAGAAATCCCTAAACCAAGCGGAGGAAAGAGGCTTCTTGGTATCAAAACATAAAACTCTTGTTCTACAATCCTGCTCGTTTGCTGAATAAGCTACTGTAAATATAATACCATAAAAAGTAAATTTAACCTTGTCTTATGTTAAAAGCAACAATCTTTACGAAAAGAGCCTAATGTAAAGAGTATATTCATATCAAACCTTTATCCGCAGAAGTCATCAATTTTTTTACACTTTTCAACTCTACTTATTATGATTTACAAATAAAATTAATTTACCGCATTCCTGTAAATCGAAAAATTTGTGTTCCAGTAAGGCCAAATGAATTATCACTTAATATTTGAAAATCAGTATTGTGAATACTACATGTTTTTGAAATTGAAAACTCATGAATCTGTAGCAACTGAGAACAAGTGTACCATTTACCGAGTATATAATACATGTTGTTTAGCAACATAAAGGGTACTCTGCCCCTCAGTCAGAAATAGAAAAAAAAAGAAACATGAGCGAGGGAATCTCTGTGATAAGAAGCATCTTCATTCTTTTAATGATTGGTAGCCTCCTGTTGAGTGGGTGTACGAGTTATAAGGTATTAAATAGGACCGCGGTCATTGTGGGCATGGGGATTGACTTTGATTCCAAAAAGAATCTTTATGATGTGACATTTCAAATAATCGACCCTACTGAAAAATCAAAATCTGCTTCTGCTGGTAGGGCACTGCCGGTAATTGTTTTCAGTTCAAAGGGCAAAACAATAAGTGAAGCGGCAAGAAAATCTACAGAAAAAATTCTCCAGAGAAAATGAATACTCACATATTGCCGTCTTTTTTTTGAAAGAGATGAGAAAATCAGGGTGAATGTCCCAGTTTTGACTTTGAGTATGAAAAGATAATACAGCAAGGAATAGCGTTTGCTCAGCAGTATCAATGTGATGTATTCGGGTTTGGTGAGTCATTAAGGAAATCGGATTTAAGAAAATGGAAGGAGGTTCAAGGGAAATGGGCGGTGCTTTTTTCAAAAGCTGAGATACAGGTAAAGGTGGATTTGAAAATAGAGGGAACAGGAATGAGAGTGAAAAAATATCCATTCTAATATGAAAAATTGGATTATCCAATGTGATCAGTTCTGTACAGTTATTTCCTTGTATCGAGCAAGAATGTTGCGGAATTATCGGATGATAAATTTAGAGGCGATATATAACTCCTTTAGTTTTGTTGCTTTTCTCCTTGTGTGCTTAATTTGTGAGAGCATACTATTTAAACTAAATTTGATTTGACATGAAGGCTCTATAGAATCGTGTATGCCCTTTGTTTATTGAAAAACCTACATTCAAAATAAAATTCATTAATGATAAAATTAAAATTGGTCTTATACATTATTCTCATTTAGGCTCCTTAATGTTTTATATCTAAAAATGTTTTACCGTCAAAAGTAAATGTGAATGCTATACATTTAGAAGAATTACAGGCGTTTGAAGTAAACGACGGTGATTCTATACTGCAAAAACACTCATATTTCAGCTATTAAAAACTAAGTGCGTTAAATTAAGCAATCTAATTGACAACACAACAGATTTTATATAATAATGAATATCTAATTATAATTATTATAATCTAATTGATTATAAATATTAAAACATCTAGGAGGCAATTCACTATGTCATTAATTGGAACAGAAGTAAGACCATTCGCAGCAAAAGCTTTTCATAACGGAGATTTTATTGATGTTACGGAAGGTAACTTGAAAGGAAAATGGAGTGTAGTTTGCTTTTACCCTGCAGATTTTACATTCGTATGCCCTACTGAATTAGAAGACCTGCAAAACGAATATGCAACTCTGAAAGAACTTGGCGTGGAAGTATATTCCGTATCAACGGATACACACTTTACCCATAAAGCATGGCACGATCACTCAGAAGCTATCGGCAAAATTAAATATATTATGATCGGCGATCCTTCACAAAAGGTTTCCCGCAACTTCGATGTATTGAACGAAGAGGAAGGCCTTGCTGATCGCGGTACTTTTATCATCGATCCAGACGGCATCATTCAAACAGTTGAAATTAATGCAGACGGCATTGGCCGTGACGCAAGCACTCTTGTTAACAAGATTAAGGCAGCACAGTATGTCCGCAACAATCCGGGTGAAGTTTGTCCGGCTAAATGGCAAGAAGGAGATGCAACACTAAAGCCAAGCCTTGACCTTGTTGGAAAAATTTAAGGAGCTTAGATCAATGTTACTAGATGCAGATATAAAAGCACAGTTAGCCCAATATCTTGAATTGCTGGAAGGCATATCCTGCTAAAAGTCAACACTGGATCCGATGCGGTATCCAGCGACATGCTGGCCTTAGCAGATGAATTGGCTAATATGTCAAACAACATTAAAATAGAGAAAACACAGCTTGAGAGAACACCGAGCTTTAGCGTAAACCGTATTGGCGAAGACACTGGTGTTACCTTTGCTGGTATTCCTTTAGGACATGAATTTACTTCATTAGTGCTGGCACTGCTTCAAGTAAGCGGCAGACCCCCTAAGATTGATCAGAAGGTAATGGATCAAGTTAAAAACATTAAGGGCGAATATCACTTTGAATCGTATATCAGTCTGAGCTGCCACAACTGCCCTGATGTTGTACAGGCATTAAACTTAATGAGCATTCTCAATCCTGGCATTAGCCATACCATGATTGACGGTGCTGTATTTAAGGATGAAGTTGAAAGCAAAGACATCATGGCTGTGCCAACTGTTTTCCTGAATGGAGAATCATTCGGCAGCGGGCGTATGACGCTTGAGGAAATCCTTGCGAAGATGGGAAATGGCCCTGATGCAGGGGAGCTTGCTGATAAGGATCCATACGATGTGCTGGTTGTTGGAGGCGGTCCTGCCGGTGCTAGTGCAGCAATCTATGCAGCCCGCAAAGGCATTCGTACAGGCATTGTTGCTGAACGTTTTGGCGGTCAAGTTATGGACACCTTGGGCATTGAGAACTTTATAAGTACAAAATATACTGAAGGTCCTAAGCTTGTCGCAAGCCTTGAGGAACATGTTAAAGAGTATGGCATTGATATCTTGAATTTGCAGCGTGCGAAGCGGTTAGAAAAGAAGGATCTCGTCGAACTTGAACTAGAAAACGGCGCTGTCCTAAAGAGTAAAACCGTAATCCTTTCAACGGGTGCCCGCTGGCGTAAAGTTGGCGTACCAGGTGAAGAAGAGTTCAAGAATAAAGGTGTAGCATATTGTCCACATTGCGATGGTCCGCTTTTTGAAGGTAAGCATGTGGCAGTCATCGGCGGGGGGAATTCCGGCATTGAAGCGGCAATTGACCTTGCAGGCATCGTGAAACATGTAACTGTTCTTGAATTTATGCCAGAACTGAAGGCTGACGCCGTACTGCAAGAACGACTTTACAGCCTGCCTAATGTAACTGTTCTAAAAAATGTTCAAATAAAAGAGATTACCGGAACTGATAAAGTAAACGGTATTTCCTACATTGAGCGGGATACAGGAACCGTTCAGCGAGTTGAATTAGAAGGTGTGTTTGTACAGATTGGCCTTGTGCCAAATACCGACTGGCTAGGCGATGCCGTTGAACTCACTCGCTTCGGTGAAATTGTTGTTGATAAGCAAGGCGCTACAAACATAGATGGAGTGTTTGCTGCAGGCGACTGTACAGACAGTGCTTATAAGCAGATCATTATTTCGATGGGATCAGGTGCGACTGCAGCTTTAGGCGCATTCGATTACCTCATCCGCAATTAATTACATGTAAGAAATCCGGCTGCTATCTGATCGATAGCAGCCGGATTTTTTTTGCATTTTGTAAACCCAAGTAATGCTCTACATTAAATCAGTATTAATGTTAATAAAAAGTAAGGGAGAATTATATGGATCATAATACAAATTTTATAAGGCTAAAGAAAGGAGGAGTTAGAATAAAACAAAGATAAATTCAAAGGGAAGATAAAAAATTAAGGTCAAGTAGACTACAGATACTATATTAGAGGAGAATCTACGATGACTAAATTAACTGCTTCAAATGCATGAAGTTGAAACACCATTTCCCGGATAGTAAAAATCCCTTTAAATTCTAAACAATTTGCTTTTACCTGTTAATACCTACGTTTCCAACGAGTAACATACCCTGAATTCCTTCTCTCTCAGCTTCGTCCCTAAGCAATCTGGCCAAGATGTTAATATTTGCACCTGTAGCTTTAACAACTGACATGGCTTCACCTCCATTATATTTTTACATTTTATAATGCTGCTTTTTAGTTAGGAAAATTACCAATTTGTATGGATCATCAAGTAGCATATTTGTGATTACCTTACGATTAGTAAATATCCTTTGGGAAAAGGTATGTCAATGTAGCTGATATAAATAGCCAAAAGGCGTTTTGATGTTTTCATCTGCAGTTTTTGTATTCATAACATGTTCTATTTGTTGGATTTTCTTCATTATTTCAGATCTGAATTCTACTTATTCGCGTACAACGATGCTTTCAATTTCGTTATTTATCCCTGAGAGGTCTTCAGAAAATAGGTCGCTCTACGCATTGGAAAATCAAAATGATGCCAAAAATCCAATTATTTATAATTGTAATATTTGTTATAATTATCTTGAAATTGATTATCATTATCGTTATAATTTATATATTGAGAATCATTATCAGTGTGGAGATTATGTTGGTAATCAAGGAGGATAATATGGAATTATTTGATGTAACGATAGTTGGTGGAGGACCTGCAGGCCTTTATAGTGCTTTTTATAGTGGTTTACGAAATATGAAAACTAAAATTATAGAAGTACAATCTGTTCTAGGCGGCAAGGTGAATACTTATCCTGAGAAGGTTTTATGGGATGTTGGAGGGCTGCCGCCAATAAAAGCGCAACTATTTGTACAAAATTTAATCAATCAAGCAAACGCTTTTTTACCAACAATATGTTTAAATACTAAAGTGGAACAAGTCAAGAAACAAGGCGGAATTTTTGTCATAATAACGGAGTCGGGGGAAGTCCATTATTCAAAAACAATCATTGTAGCTGTAGGTGGAGGCATTTTAAGCCCGATTAAGCTTGACATTAAAGGCGCAGAAACATATGAAATAACGAACTTGCATTATACGATATTAGGATTGGAATGTTTCCGAAATAAAAAAGTCCTTGTATCAGGTGGTGGAAATGGAGCGATTGACTGGGCGGTAGAACTATTATCCGTTGCAAAAGAAGTTGTTGTTATTTATCGCAAGGAACAATTAAATGCTCATGAATCACAGGTAGAAAAACTAAAAGAACATGGTGCGCAAATTATACTTAATGCGGAACTTCAGACCCTTGTATCCAATGAAAATAAAACAGATATTGAACAGGTTATCATATCTCAAAATGGAGAGAATAATCAAATACAGGTTGATGAAGTTCTAATTTGTCATGGCTATAATCGTGAAGTGTCATTAACGTTTTCTGATGATATTCAGCCATTGCGAAAAAGTGATTACTATTTAGTTGGTCAAGGACAATGTAAAACATCGGTTCCGGGAATTTTTGGTGCGGGCGACATTATTTCTTATGACGACAAAGTGGGTTTGTTAATTGGTACTTTTCAAGATGCAGTGCTTGCGGTCAATAACGCTAAAATGTATATCGATCCTCAAGCAGACCCCTACGCAATGGTATCTTCGCATAATGATAAATTTAAAGAGAAGAATAAAGCGCTTTTTAAAGAAGTGCATTTTAATGCTTAATCCAGGTAGCCTATTAATAAAATAGTAATTGACGGCTTATAAAAATCAGCTTATATTGATAATGATAATCGTTATCAATATAGTGTGATGGAAATTTACAATATACTGATACATATCAAATAATAATAGACAGGTAGGGTTACATATGTTTATCAAAAAATCATATTTACTAATGGTAGTGCTAGCAATTATGGCTGTTTTTGCATTAGCAGGCTGTTCTAGCCAATCTTCAAAAGGTGAGAAAGAAGAAAAAGAGTCAGCAACTTCAAAAGATTCTAATTCAAAATATCCGATTAGGATAAAAAATGCTTTTGGCGAGACTGTTATTAAAAGCAAACCGAAAAGAATTGTTACCATTCAATGGGCAAACCAAGACGTTGCTTTAGCACTAGGTGTAGTACCTGTAGGATTCTCAGCTGCCAACTATGGTGTTCAAGATGATAGTGGTTTATTACCATGGACAAAAGAAAAATTAAATGAACTTGGAACAAAGGATCCTAACATTTTTCACGATACTGATGGGTTGGATTTTGAAGCGATCGCAGATGCAAAACCAGATGTAATTCTAGCTGCTTATTCAGGTATTACAGCGGAAGATTATGAAACATTATCGCAAATTGCACCAGTTGTTGCATATCCAACTGCACCATGGACAACAACATGGCGTGACCAGATTAAATATAACTCAATGGGCATGGGTATGGAAAAGGAAGGTAACAAACTCATTGCTGATACAGAAAACTTAATTCAAGATAAGATAAAAAAATATCCTGAAATTAAAGGTAAAAAAGCTGCATTCGCTATGTTTAATGCTAAAGATTTATCTAAATTTTACATTTATACACCAGCAGATCCACGTGGTGGCTTCCTTAAAGAGTTAGGTATGGAGTATCCGGCAAGCATAAAAAAACAAATTAAAGATCCAAATAGTTTCTATATCGAGTTAAGTGCTGAAAATGCAGATGCTCTTAATGATGTGGAAATGTTTATTGCATATGGTGATGATAATACATTAAAAGCACTTCAAACTGATCCGATTCTTGGGAAAGTACCTGCAATTAAAAATGGTTCAGTTGTAATTATTGAAGACAACACTCCGCTTGCAGCCGCTGGTACTCCAAGCCCATTATCGATTCAATATACAATTGATAAATACTTATCTTTAATCTCAGATGTTGCGAAAAAGCTGAAGTAAAATGAACAAGTTAACTATGACAGAAAAAAAGAAGCTGTATATTCCACGTAATTTTACAAGAGTTATCATATCTCTGATTATTTTACTTGGCTTGTGTATATTGGCTTCACTTGCATTTGGTTCTCGGATGATTGGCTGGGCAGATTTGATGGATGGTTTATTCCATCCATCAAATCAGTCCCTTGAAGCCAATGTTGTTAGACAAAGAATTCTAAGAACTATTTTTAGTATGATGTGTGGTGCTGCATTAGGTGTGTCAGGTGCTCTAATGCAATCTGTCACCCAAAATCCTATTGCGGATCCAAGTATATTAGGGGTGAATACAGGAGCCTCTTTATTTGTAGTTTGCGGGATAGCCTTTTTTAACATTAGTTCGGCAAATCAATATATTTGGCTTGCAATTTTGGGAGCATTTATTATCGCGATATTTGTATTTGGAATTGGTTCGATGGGGAGTGGCGGTGCTACGCCCCTTAAACTTGTTTTAGCAGGTGCTGCAACCAGTGCTATATTATCCTCATTAGTAGTAGCAGTAATGCTTCCTCGTTCAAATGTCATGGATCAATTTAGGTTTTGGCAGGTAGGCAGTGTTGGAGCAGGAAACTGGGACTCTATTAAAACATTTGTCCCATTTTTGATTATAGGCATATTAATCGCGATTTTTACTGGGCCGGCATTAAATGCACTCGCATTGGGGGATGATGTTGCAACAGGTCTTGGTGTACGGCCAAATTTGCTTCGAGGAGTAGCCATTTGTGGAGGCGTTATTTTATGTGGCGTAACGACTGCTTTAGCGGGTCCGATTGGATTTATTGGACTTTTGGCAACTCATGCTATACGTTTACTGATTGGATCAGATCTGCGTTTTTTAATTCCTTTGTCAGGCTTAGCAGGAGCCATTATCTTAACAACTTCTGATGTAGTTGGCAGATTAGTTGGAAGCCCTGGAGAACTTGAAGTAGGAATTATTACTGCATTTATTGGTGCGCCAATCCTCATATTACTCGCTAAGAAGTCGAAGGTGAGGTCTTTATGAGAAATCAATCTGTTGAAAGGAATTTTATTATTAAAGGCAGGCGCCAAAGAAGGAGGCGCTGGCTTTTTGTTACCTCATTACTAATCATTTTAACTATCATACTTTGCTGTGCCATGCTCTACTTTGGAAACACCATTTATCCAGTGAATGTGGTCTTGCGCTCATTAATGGGAGAAGAAATAGTAGGCGCTAATTTTGCAGTGAATATGATACGCTTGCCTCGAATGATTACGGGATTGTTTGCAGGATTTTCCTTTGGAGCAGCAGGTTATATTTTTCAAACAATGTTCCGAAATCCTTTAGCTAATCCGAATATACTAGGTATAACATCCGGCTCCAGTGTGGCCGCTGTATTCTGTATAACAGTATTACACTCAAGCAATACGGTTGTATCCGTTGCCTCTGTCATAGGGGGGATAACTACTGTAATTATTATGTATTTTTTATCTCGCGGCCGCACATTTTCGGTTGGTCGTATCATTATTATCGGGATTGGTATGCAAGCGATGTTGGATGCGGCGATTTCGTATTTAATCCTTAAAAGTGGCCAACAAGACATTGCTGGAGCGCTTAGATGGTTAAGCGGTAGTTTAAACGGTTCAAAAATGAGTGAAGTATCCCCTTTGATCATAGTTGTCGTGATATTCACTCCGATCTTGTTAATACTTGGTAAACAGTTAAGCATGTTGGAGTTGGGTGAACAAACGGCAACATCACTTGGGGTTCATACAGATAAAATGCGGATGATATTAATCGTTAGTTCCGTAATTATGATTGCCGTTGCTACAGCTACCACAGGCCCGATTGCCTTTATATCTTTTTTAGCTGGCCCGATTGCCAATCGATTAGTCGGTGTTAGTGCACAAAATATTCTCCCGGCAGGTTTTGTGGGTGCTATTATTGTATTATTTGCAGATATAATTGGACAATTTGCCTTTGAATATAGATATCCAGTGGGAGTTATCTCGGGTATATTCGGAGCACCCTATTTGATATATTTACTAATCCGAATGAACCGAAAAGGAGAATTGTAATGAGCAGCACACATGATTTTCGGATTCATAATCTTTATTCTGGGTATGACCATAAAACGATTATTCATGGAATTGACCTTGAAATTCCAAAGAATAAAATTAGTGTCATTATTGGAGCAAATGGTTGCGGAAAATCTACCCTACTGAAAACAATGGCCAAACTTATCAAGCCTACAGAAGGTGATGTCACGCTAAATGGGAAAGCGATAAACCAATACCCTCCCAAGCAATTGGCGCGTATTATGGGGCTTTTGCCTCAGTCACCTGTTATACCTGAGGGGATTACGGTAGCGGATTTAGTGGGCAGGGGAAGGTTTCCTCATCAATCATTATTTAGTGGATGGTCGAAAAAGGATTATGAAGCTGTTGAAGAAGCAATGGAGTTTATGAACATTATAGAATATGCGAATCATGATATTGAGGAGCTTTCCGGAGGTCAAAGACAACGCGTTTGGATTGCTATGGCACTTGCTCAGCAAACAGATATTTTATTTCTAGATGAACCTACGACTTTCTTAGATATTACATATCAATTGGAAATATTAGATTTGCTGACCAGTTTAAATCGTAAACACGGTACAACCATTGTGATGGTATTGCATGATATTAATTTATCAGCGCGTTATGCAGATCATCTTATTGCCGTTAAGAGTGGAAAGCTTGTAGCAAAAGGAAAACCCTCTGAAGTCCTTACAAGCGACCTGGTAAAAAGGGTTTTTGATTTGGATTGTGTTGTAATTTCAGATCCAATTTCAGATACTCCATTAATAATACCAAAAGGGCGTTATCACATTATAGATTAATTGTTAAGTAGAAGTAAGAGAATGACAAAGTATTTGGTGTTTAGGTAAAGGGGAAGAGGAGTATGAAAAGACAAAGAAATTCTCGAAATAAACTACTTATTTTTACGACTCTACTTTTAATAGTTGCGTTAATCATTGGCGTTTATTATGCAATCAAACTAATTCATAGCGAACAGGCGCCAGCTAAAGAGAGCCCAATTATAACTAATCCTTCCGGTAAAAAAATAGTGGATTCGAAGAAGGATCAGATTTCAAGTCTTGAGAAATTAGTAGAAGAAACTTTTTCCTTATCTAAGGAAGGTAAGGTTCCGAATATTCCCTTTGTTTCCGGTAAAACAGAATGGAAGGAAGTAAACAAAGAGTGGGGAAAATCAGACCATATTTCGAAAACTGCTAAAGGCAGGTATGAGGAATACAAAAATCATCATTCTACAATCGGCTATGCCGATCAGACTGTAAATGATATACGGTCATATGATTCCGAACTACAAAATATCTCTTTAAATGAAATTAAGAAAACGGGTGGAGAACCCGATGCCATTCGATACTATAAAGATTCAACGCATGACCAAATAATCCTTGTCTATCATGAAAACACTTCTACTGATTTATTATGGGTTTTACCAGTAAAAACAGAACAGGAGCCAAATCCTAAAGTTGACCATATTTCACTCTATACACAGATTGAAAAGAAACCAAATCAACAAGCACAAGTTGAAAAAAAACCGAATCAACTAGAAAATCAAACCATTTCAGAAGTGATTTCTAAAATGAGCTTAGAAGATAAAATTGGGCAAATGATTCTTGCTGGGATTTCCGGGACTACAATGGATGCAAACGCAAAAAAATTAATAAGCCAATTCCACGTCGGAGGAATTATTTCTTACGAAAATAATTTTGAAACCCCTGCACAAGCCGTTCAACTTGTGAATCAACTGAAAGCTGGAAATAGTTCGAGTCTACCGCTTTTATTAGGCGTTGACCAAGAGGGGGGACGTGTGACAAGATTGCCGGGTGGACTTGTTAACTTTCCTCCAAATAAACAGATTGGACAGGTAAATAATCCCGAGTTTTCTTATAAAGTGGGAACACTTTTAGGGCATGAATTAAAAGAATTTGGTTTAAATCTCGATTTTGCACCTGTTCTTGATATTAACAGCAATCCAAATAACCCAGTAATCGGGGATCGATCATTTGGGAACAATCCGGAAATCGTAAGTAAACTTGGGATTCAAACGATGAAAGGGATTCAGTCGCAAAACGTCATCCCTACAATTAAGCATTTTCCTGGACATGGAGATACATCGGTTGATTCCCACCTGGAACTCCCAATTGTAAATAAAAGCCTTAAGGAACTTAAAGAACTAGAGTTAATTCCGTTTGAACGTGCGATTGATCAAGGAGCAGATGTTGTGATGGTCGCCCATATCTTATTGCCTGAATTGGATAAAAACAATCCAGCGTCCATGTCAAAAGTTGTCATGACGAATCTTCTTAGAAAACAACTTAGTTTCACGGGAGTCATCATAACGGATGATATGACAATGGGGGCCATTACGGAACATTTTGATATTGGCAAAGCAGCGGTAGAATCTGTAAAGGCAGGAAGCGATATTATTTTAGTAGGACATGAATATAATAATGTTGTAAAGATTACCTCCTCTTTAAAAACTGCTGTTGAAAATGGGGAAATTTCCGAACAAAGATTAAATGAAAGTATAGAAAGAATTATTCAACTAAAAAGGAAATATAGCATTAACGATGCGAAAGTAGAAAATCCTAACATAAATGAAATAAATAACTCTATCAATAGTCTTCTGAATTATTATTTACAGTAATTATTAAATAGATTCGTGATTTAAAAGATTACTTATTCCGTATTGGAGTGTACTGGAGAAAGAGATGTTGAAAGAATACTATAGAAGCCTTGAGGCAAAATAAAAGATAAATGTGCTCTAGTTGAATAAGCTAACATTCGAAGAATAGGCTCGATTCCACTAAAATAGGAACCGAGCCTATATATAATTAAACCCACCAGCACCTTTTGTTGCCACATACACTCTGCACATGTTGAGTGCTGTGCGTTGCTGGAATTGAGTAAATAATTAGCAGAGGTTTCCGATAATCTATAATGGATTCTCGGACTGCCATCTGCTTTAGTCATATTGATTGATTCTTTTTTCTAGTAAAGGTAAGGTAAGTTAAGAAATACAGCATAGGAGGAATTAAGATGAAAAATTTTAAATTAAATAATGATGTTGAAATTCCAATTGTTGGTAGTGGCGCAAATACTTACGGTAAAGAGGGAAACCAATACTCAGGTGCCTTAAGAGGAGACACTCAAGAGATCGACTGGGCAATTGAAAATGGCTACCGTCATTTTGACATTGCTCAAGTTTATAACAATGAAGAAGTTCTCGGAAAAGGGTTACAAAAATCCTCTCTACCACGTGAAGATTTCTTTATCACTACAAAGTTAAATACATATGGAGGTTTCGGTGGTGCAGACTGGGTGCATGCTGAAATTGAAAAAAGTTTAGAGAAATTACAAACTGACTATATTGATTTATTCCTAATCCATTTCCCATGGGATAATAATGATGAAATTTTGGAGACTTGGAATATTTTAGAAGACTACTATAACCGCGGTGTGTTTAGAACAATAGGTGTTTCGAACTTTGAAAAAGAACATCTTGATTTAATTCTTGTAAATGGCAAAATTAAACCTGCTGTTAACCAGATTGAATCTCACATTGGAAAATGGAATGAAGAATTAATTGCTTATAATAAAGGTAATGATATCGCAACTGTAGCATGGTCTCCATTAGGCGGAATCGATGAAAATGCTAAGAAGGTTCTAGAAGAAATTGGTAACCAGTACGGAAAGACATACGCACAAGTTGTATTACGTTACCAAATTGAGCGTGATGTTATCGTCATTCCTAAGTCTCATAATAAAGATCGCCAAGCACAAAGTTTAGATATTTTTGACTTTGATCTAACAGCAAATGATCGTAAACGTATTGCCTCCCTTTAATTAAAGACAGATTTTAGCATTTCATTTTCGGGGTTTTGGAAGAATCCTCTAAAATGAAATGTTTTTTTATTTATTGAGTTAGCAACTTGGTTTTAGTCGGTAGTGTGTGCCCATTGAAAATAACAGGTTTAAAGAGGCCATTTCTTTGACATCTGATGCGTATAATAATAAGTAATGAAGATTTAAAACTATTGAGTAGGTTTAAAAAAGAAGCAAAATATAATGTTTTTAAACTGTCTAAAATCGGTGTTGGTTCATGTAGGAGTCGATATGTTCCCGCCTACCGATAGTGCCAAAAATGACATGGATATGTTTCCGAGAACGGACAGTTTTAAAGACATTCATTCTATCCTCTCAAGCCACGTGGATTGTGTCTCGAAGTTAGGACTGAAAAAATAATAGCAAAATTCACACAAAAGGAGTTCATTGGTGAACTCTTTTTGTGTTTGGTAATAGAATCAAATGATTAGTCACCTGAATTTTTGTTTAACAATCGAGTCCCCGATTGTGGAGTAACTTACTCAGATATTACGTTGTAGACTGAAACTGATCAAAAAATAATTATATGAGTGAGAAAGCCATTGGACTTCATCATAAACATTTGGAAAAAAATGAAATTGATAAGCTACCAAAAGGACCTGTTACAGAAGACAATCCCTTAACTATATCAAACATTATAACTAAAAAAGCCAATTCAATGAGGAGGGGAAGTTGTACCCAAATGTGTTTTTCTACGAAATTTAAGACTATTTATGGAAGAAGTGAAAGCAAAAACAAAAGAAAAAAACATGGAAGATCAAAATATTGAAACCCCATAGGCTAGGGACGCGACTTCATTCTTCTAGGGCAATTGAAAATATCGTAGCAGATCTTTTGACTGTAAAGAAAAAGGTACAACTGGAAAAAACCACCATTTGTACCTTTTTGCGCGGAAAACTTTCGATTGTCCTCTACTAAGAACTGTCACCGTGTTCCCACTCTGTTACTAAATGTCTTGAATGACTTTTTCTAGAAATTCACCCATTCGCTTAACGGTCGGCTCTGTAAAATCAAAATGGACCCCAGTTTCTTTATAAATAGCTGCGATGGATTGATTGTAGTCTGCACCTGCACCTTTTTTAAAGGATTCGACTGCTTGCTCTGGGTTGTTCCGATAATTTTCAAGTATTTGTAGAGCACCAAGCATCGAAATGGAGTATTCAATATTATAGAAAGGTACTTGGAAATAATGAAGGGTGCCTGCCCAGATCATCCCAATTTCATCCTCGAGCCCAGAAGTATCGACAGGATTTAAGCCATAGCGTTTTGAGATTTCAAAGAATTTTTCATCACGCTCTTTGGCAGTGTGTTGAGGATTCGTATACATCCAATGCTGGAAGAGGTCCTGTGACAATGGGCCAAATAACATTGTAAATGCCCGCCTCAACTCTTCACGCTGTGCGCTCTTAAAATCTTCTTCTTCTGGATAAAAACGATCTAGCTTGTCCAATAAGAGCAATTCCATCCCATGAGAATACAGTTCACCAACTTCCATTCGACGTTGGTAGCTTTCAATAGGACCGTGCTCGGAAAACTCGAGGTACTCATTCACCGCATGGCCCATTTCATGAATTAATGCGATAAGAGAGAAAAAGGATGGACTAAAGTTCGCAAAAACAAAGGTATCCCTTGAAACTGGTAAGGAGGTACAGAAACCACCTGGGCTTTTTCCTTTCCGATCTCCAAGATCTAGTAACCCATGCTCTCTCATGTAATCGAAACGGTCTGCAAAATATGGGTCAGTCTTTCCTAACATCTCAGAAACGCCATCCATAAGAGTAGACACCTCGGAATATGGTGAGTTTTTCATCAATTTGGCGGTGTTATCCCATGGGCGATAGGTATCGACACCAAGCTTGGTCTTAAAGACATCTGCGAGTCGATTCCAAGCTGGAATAATATGTTTCTCTACATTTTCATGAAAGTCATAACAATCTTGGATACTATACTCACGATTTTTGGCCACGAATATATAATCACGATAATTTTCAAAGCCTGCATTTAAAGCAATTTGATGGCGTAGTTGAATGAGCTCGTCCATGATCGCGTCCATATCGGGCTTAATTTGACGATGGGCTGACATCATTGCGTAATATGCTTTTTCTCGCACGGCTCTGTCTAAATGATCGAGTTGGGATTGGATAAACGGAAAAGGCTTTTCCTCCCCCTCCCATTCAACTGTTAGCCCCCCCATAATCTCACTATACTTAGTACAGAGCTCTTGCTCTTTTACAAATAATGGAATGTTTTCTTCTCTGAACAGTTTAACTTTGGACTCACGAACGCGTCGTATTAAGCCGTAACGGTTTCCATCTAATTGATGTATATAAGGAGAATCACAACATTTCTCATTCAGTTTTGCTTCATATTTCATTAATAGTGGTTGGATGATTTGCTGATCGTGAAGATAAGTTGACTTGATGTCAGCATCCTCTGTGTTTCGGTAGAAGTCGACTTCGTGACCTGTCATTACCTCCGAGATGTTATTCATTAAATCCTTTTCATCTTTCAACCACTTTTTTAGGTCAGATACGGATTCAATAGGAGCATCAAGTAAACTTCGAATTTGAGCTTCGAACCCTTCTACATCTTGAAAATCAATTAATTCTTTATAATAATTATGACTTACATCTTGTGTCATGGATAACTCTCCTTCCCATTTGAATTATTATAATTATCTCAATAATAATAATAATAATAATATAGTTTTCTAGTTATTAAATCTAGCTTTTTCAAAAGGATCAACAAAGGATCCTTTAATGGAAGATGATAGAATCTGCTTTTTTAACGGGATAAAGCTAAGTACCATATTGTATTTATTCCAAAGTATAGAAGGAAGATTGTATATGGGAAATTAAGAGGAGATATAGGTGCCATATTAAGAAGGTAGGTTATGTGATATAAAGGATGTAGAAATTATCGAAGCATATACAATGCCAGACTATATACACAGTGAGTTAAAATACACCCAAAAATGTCCGTATCGTATTTTATGGGATATTTAAAAGGTAAAAGCTCTTTAATGATTCACGATAGACATGAAAACTTAAAATATAATCATGGCAATCGTACAATTTAGGCAAAAGGCTATTATGTAAGTACGGTTGGCTTAAACGAAAAGACAATAGCAAAATATATTCGAGAGCAAGAAGTAGAGGATTGTTTGTGAGACAATATGAGCAAACGAGAATATGTTGATCCATTCAAAGATAGTAAACGGTTGACGGTCAATTTAGAGGTCCCTTTAGGGGCTTTGTTGGTAAAGTTCCCTTCTAGGGCGAAATTAAAACCGCCGGTTCTACCGGCGGATACTTACTTTAAGTTAATACGTATATAAGCCACTTTGAAAAACTCCAATGTTTAATAGAACCCTAATGCTGAATATTTTTTGAAGTGGTAGATTTAACTATTATAATAGTAATAGAACTATATACCTATATTAGAGAAAAAGGCAAATTCATTGAAAAAAGTCATTTAGAAGTGGGAACGCATGTTATTTCTTTGCCGGATAAATGAAATTATAAGTGCATTAGTTCAGAGAATAGTCCAGAATGTTTCCATGTGTTAAAATAAAATGCAAAAGAAAAGAGCCAAGTGAAAGGCTCTTTTTCACTTTAAACATTATGTATAAGCGTATAACCACCTGTAAGTCCCAAAATGATATAGCAGCTGAATTTATTATGTACGAACAAAAAGCCCATGTCAGAGTGTGTTTTCCCTTTAAATGGATTCTCCTATCTATCCCTTTATAGCAGCATTTATTTTGTTATTATTCAGTTTCAGGACCAATACACGTGAACTGGCGAATCTTAAATAAAAATGAAACTCTGCACATTGTTGAATTTTAATATAGGGAGTATTCAGATGGAGTTTTTAAAATATCAAGTCAAATCATTAAATATAGGAAAAGTCGAAACACTAACATATGGCAACAGAACATTTGAATCGGCCATCAGAAAGAAATCTGTCCAAGAACCCATTTTTTTAAGTAAAACAGGGTTAAGCAGTGATGAACAAGCCTATAAAGATCATGGCGGAGAGGATAAAGCCTTATGTTTATATCCTTATGATCACTATTCCTATTGGAGTGAGGTTTTTCATTTTAGTGATACAGCCTTATTTGGCGAAAATTTAACTGTAGAAGGATTAAAAGAGGTTAATGCTCATATAGGAGATATTTTTGCTTTTGGTGAAGCCGTTATTCAGGTTTCCGAACCAAGAAATCCCTGTTATAAACTCGCAGCAAAGTATCAGGTTTCGGATATGGTTATCCGAATGAGAGATACTGGCTATACCGGATTTCTTTTAAGAGTATTGAAAGAAGGGCTGGTCACACCAAACGATGATTTGGTACTCCTTGAACCACATCCAGGACAAGTTTCAGTATCCCTGGTTAATAACGTAAAATTTTTTGACAGGTTTAATAAAGAGAAACTTGAAAAAGTATTATCGGTTGATGCTTTATCTGAAAGTCTGCGTGCCACTTTATTGAAACAATTCAAATCCGAAACTACTTGATAAAAGCTTCGAACTAAATACTTCATTAAGGGCCGCCTTTTTTTGCACTATCAGATTATCACAACATCCAAGCCGGCTTATAGAATGGTGAAACAGAACCGCAATCCCTTTCCTATCTGTGAGCAGTTTCGTTTTGCATCATTATAGTTGCTTCCATAATGAACAGCTGATTTTAATATAAGATTTGAAAGTAGATTGATAAAAAATATAAGTTTCACCTGCACAAAAAAGAGTGGGATGGCGCTAAGGGTATGACGCGTTAACTTAGTTGAATATTGCTGAAATTAAATTGTGTAACATGATATAATATAAAGAAATTGGATAAGGAGGGAAATAAATGATTAATAAAGTCGGTAAAATAATGCTGTATGTAGATAACCAAGATGAAGCCGTGGATTTTTGGACGAAAAAAATAGGATTTATTGTAATTTCCGATGAAAATAATGGTCAGGGAATGAGATGGATTGAAATTGCTCCAAGAGATGCGGGAACAAGTATCGTTCTGCACAATAAGGAATTAATTGCTAAAATGTCGCCTGAATTAAATCTTGGTACACCATCTTTGATGTTTTTTGCGGAAAACCTCGAGCAATTACATAGTGACTTTTCAAATAAAAATATCATAGTTGGAGAAATTGTGAATATGCCTTCTGGCAGAGTATTTAACTTTGCAGATAGTGAAGAAAATTACTTTGCAGTAATGGAAAAAAGGTGAGTTGCCAATAAGTGAAAAGAGGCATCAAACCGTAATTACTTATTTTAAACGGCAATAATACAGTTTAAACACCATCCGTTATTAGATGGTGTTTATTAATGTTTTCTTTTCGTAAACTAATGAACTAAAAGCGTGCGAATGTTTAAAATTCAGATGCCCTGGGATATTATTTCCTTTAAGTAAACCTTCACAAAAACCTTTGTGTTAAGATGGGGGAAAGAATGTTACAGGAGGAGATTTTTCCAAGGATAAGAAAGGTTGAAGAGTTATAAGGTTACGGCTGTTAGCGGATGAAAGAATTATTCACAAAGAATTTTAAGCGTGGTAATCATAAGTATAGTAGCTGGTAAACTAGAAGAGAAACTGCGATACTAAAAAAGAACTCCAAACATTTACTGCGGTATTCTAGCTACAGATCGTTCAGCTTTACTAAAATTGAAAACTAAGAAAGAATCTGATTCGGAAATATGGCCTTACGCCTTCTTCATTAGATAATTGGGTGAGTCAAAGTGTGAAATACGGTTCAATCAAAGAAAATGACAAACTCTTTTTCAAAACTAAAGGCTGTTTTCTAAAGGATTGTTGCTTTTATAACTAACTTTGGTAATAATAATCTGCTTAATTAGTAATATAAAAAGTGTTGTTTGAAACTTTAATAATAGTGTTAGCGTCAAATGAATATGGTGGTGGAATTTTATGAAGCAAATAGTTTTAGCATTTTTTCTATTATTAATTTTGGTAATGAGTGGTTGTAACAACTTCTCGGAACCGAAAATTTCAGAAGAAGAAGCAAAATCAATTGCGTTAAAAGACCACACTAAACACATTGGTAAGGTTGAAATAATATCAGTTAGTCACAAGGGTAATGAGTATATTGTTAAATGGGAAAATAATGATAACTGCGAGAATGGAATTGACTATGTTAATGACCAAAATGGCGAAATAACCAAAGGTGAAATAACTATATGTTAGATTGATTTTATCACTTGAAATCGACCTTTTTTAGAAGTTGTTTTTTATGCACATCTAATCATTTCAACCGTTGTATGATTGGATTTTTGACACGCTGAAATAAGCATTTGCTCCACTCGATTTTCAAATGCCAATATCTTGCCAAGTTCAAGCCAACGGAACCAGTAGAGGTAAATATCCAAATATTTGTTGCCACCCCTTTAATAAACTCCATCCAACACTTCAAGCGATTATGGAAGTTATTGATGTGCTGAATGTGATCAATCCCTTTCTTTACACGCTGTTTCTGTCGCTCATTGACCGATTCGTATTGTACTTCCTTCATCTTGGCAAATTTTCTGTAATTCGTTGCTGTATCCGTACATAATAAAGCAGACGGGTGGAATATACGTACCTATCACAGTATCAATTTCCTCGGCTTTAACACGACCTGTTCCTGCTTTCCGGGCGATCACACTACCGTTTCTATCGTGCCGCTACAACGGCAGTTATTACTGTCTTAGGGACATTGTTAACCAAACACCTGATCCAATCATCTAAGCAATCCGCTGAGATGGAAAAGTACAGAAAGTATTTAAATGATTACATTCCACTTCATAATAAAATGACCAAATACCTAAGTGAAGCGGACCAGTCAATTTTAATAAGCAGCTGGTAAAATCTTGATAATGGTTTTTTAGATGGTGAAATTAAAAGATGATATTAACAACGTGAAAGAAGAATGAACTAAAAAAGATGCTACATATCCTAAAACCCAAGAACTAAAGAAAACTTTGTTAAATAATTAAGATATTTATGAAGGTGAATTGGCATTAATAGATACTAGCAGTCATGACACTGATGATAATGATTTTACTGAGGATAAAGAACTTAAATCAATGATAGAGAGCAATGCTGAACAAAGAGAACATCGATAAAATCTTGAAGTTCTATAAATAAATCTTTGTTTTAGTTTACATTGACCATCTCAGGAAGTGCAAAGAACCGACCTTATCAGTAAGATCGGTTTTTCTATATTAGTTAAACAAGGTCTGTATCAGGAGGATTGTAACCTAAATGACGAGCCATCGATACTATTTGTCCCTTATGATGAAATTCATGTGTTTCAGTATGAGTTAGAAGCCAAAGAGGAGTCGTACTCCATGGTTCTTTCTGCCACTTCACCTGGCTGGCTATTTTATCGAAATAGCGGGAATTAAATTCCTCTAAAAACTGTTGTACTACTTCATCTACTAACTCAAATCTCTCTCTAACTTTCTTTACATTGTAATGTTCGATTTCATTATCAGCAGTGAACTTAAAATCAGACTGTTTAAGAGCAAATCTCCCAAACCAGCTTAAGTAGCAGTCGGCCACATGAATGTGGGTTCTAATAATAGACGAGTGCCCGAAGTCCGGTACTGATTCATGCAGCTTATGCAACGGAATATCTTCTAAAACATAAATAATACTTGTCTTGTTGAACTGATAAAAGTGTATTGTTCCTTTAGAACATTTAACATTCAGATGCATCCTCTCTGTAACAATGAAACTAATTATTGTATTGTCTTTCTTTCTATGAAATATTTCTTTTCTTAATTAACTATTCATCACTTTAGCTTTATCGGAGACTATAATGGAGCAGTGAGGGATTATATATTTTACAAGATGGAATTAGCTTATTGATAACTGCTTTAATTTAGGCTGTTTTCGTAAACTTTGTTGCTATGAAACAAGGTGGTTGATTTCCGCTCCAGGATGCTCGCTTTCCGCGGGGCAGGCGGTGAGCCTCCTCGGCTGCGCCTGCGGGGTCTCACCTGTTCTGTTTATCCCGCAGGAGTCTCGCACCTTACGCTCCAATCAACCTGACTTGACAATCGGAACGCCTCACATAACAAATTAAAAAAACAACAATCTTTAAGAAAAGAGCCTTAATTTAAAGAGTAATTTTCAACTACTGTTATATCAAACCTGCCATCATGTTTGATTCCCTCAATTTCAACTAAAATGGTACCGCGAAAATCCTTAGTGAAATTCTCGAAAACATATTGTCTCTCCGTTATTTTCAACTTTTTATTATAGTGCATTAAAAAAAGTTGTGTTATGCCTTTGACATTCATGTTGTATAGAGCAATTTGTTTCCTTTCTCCAGGTTTTATTGTCTTAATTGAGGGGATTTTTCCCTTGTCCCCGTCAAAGGTAACGGAAATGTTCTCCAAGGTATGATTAGTATTGTTGTCTATATATATCAAAGGAAGCGTTTGGATACCGATAAACATAATTCCACCTACTTGTGATTTTTTATAGAGAATATCCAGATGACCATTAACGAAGTAACCGCCTATGGGAGTATCTTTCAGAAGTTGCTCTTTATCTACTAGTATGCAGCGAGAAATTTATTCACCTATATTGCACGGTTAAGGCAATTGCTTAAACAAATAAAAAGTGCATTTGATGATTTGATTCTCTAAAATATTATCTAAGGAGGATGGATGCTTTTGGAAAACTTAATCAAACAGCTTAAAAGTGAAAATAATAAAGACAAATTATCTAACATTTTGGAGGTTATTGAAAAAAAAGGCTTAGAAGACTGTACACATATTTTACCATTTCTCTCTGATAGACGATATCAAGTTAGACACAGCGCAATTAACACTTTAAGAAAGTGCAATGGATTAAAAACAGAAGAGGCGCTTATTGTAAGGTCATACCCATTTAATTAAATCGTTATTTCAATTATATGGTAAAATGTAATATAATAACAATTTTTTTGAAAATAGGAGGGGCCAGTTTGTCATTTTCACTTATTCTCCTAATGGGTCTGATGATAGTTTGCATGAATACTATTTTTAGAAATAATCTGCTGTTGAAAAATTCATTTACGGATAATGCCATTTGCCTGCTGAGCAGGCAAAGTTGGTTTCAAGGACCTTGGCTGAGCGGATTGTTTTTATTTGCCGTAAACGCACTGCTTTTCAGTTCAGCGGTTCTTCTTTTTTATTCTCTTATCTTCATTCAAATTCCTTATTTCCATATTGCTGTGATGGGGTTTGCCGTTTATGTGAGCATATTAGCCTGGTTTTCTATAGGTAAGTCATTTGATGGGACAAGGAGAAATCAATTAAAAATGGGGCTTATAGGCAGCAGCTTTTATGTCCTTGTTTCTGCACTGATTATTTATAAAGAGTGTCATTTAAAACCAGTATACCCAGGTGATGATACATTCATGGCAGTCATAGGTTTACTTGCTGCACTTATTGTATCAGCTGTTGCGTTTATCGTTTGCTTAGTCTTTACCGCCTTTTCGGGAAAAAGAGGGAATGTCTGATTTTAAACCGGAAAGGTATATGTTAAATGAAGCTGATACTGTCTGAAGAATACCGATAGTAAGACAGGGAGATACTATGAAAAAAACTAAGGGTGTAGAAAATGACACATATCAATCAGTATTTAAGTTCATTGGCTCATAATTATTTCCTGATTTCTATTGCCGCTGTTGTGTTTTTTACAATTAAGGCAATAGCGGCTTATTTATCATATCGCCACTACAATAAAAAGCTGAAGTTCATTCAGGACACACTGGAAGAATTGAACATCAAAGTAACAGAGGTGAAAAAAGATTAGACAAAATGAGAAAATGGTGAAATGTCTAAACTGGAGCCTATAGAGCTGGCTAAACAGATTAAGTGATATTTTAACTGATTTTCCCGCATAACAGCCTGGCTCCTATTATTCATTCTGTGATAAATGAATGAAGCACTTTCTGCATTTAACATTCATGAGTTTAGGTTCATTCTGCCAAGGAAGAAAAGCTATTCGATTAACCTTGACCCCGATAGAGAACTTGATAAACCAAGGTATTCTTTTCCTCCTTAATCTCACATTTGTATAAAACATCCAAGTTGGACAGCTATCTAATGTAAGATTTCAGCGGCATTACACCAATTATTGTTCCAGATTATTGTTTTAAACCTTCCTGTTTCATTTTATTTTGTTCGAATATACCTTTGAAACCAGAATAACCTGTCCGGATTTTTTACGCTTTACGCGGTGCTGCTTTCTTTATTTCTGTATGTATCAATTCAGCATTGATATGCCAATTTATATCGAGATCAACAATCAAATGAGGAGTTTTCATACATCCTCTACGTACCTCTCCCTGGGGAAAGTGTAGAGTGCCATTATTCAATTTACTACTATCGATAAACATCATATTTTGTCCTGTCAAGGTGATTTGCCGGATAAATGGTATGGGATATGTAAAAAGAACAATAAATAAAAATTTATTTTCAGGAATAAATCTTAAATTGATCATCCATAATGATTAGAAGTTTAACTGATGCGAAAATTATGGTAAGATAGGGAAAAATAAAATAAGGCAGTGACGGTGTTGGTACATGAAAAATCAAAGCTTATAGTGATCATTGGACCGACGGCGGTAGGCAAAACAAAATTAAGCATAGAACTTGCCCGCCGCTTTAATGGGGAAATAATCAGCGGTGACTCCATGCAAATTTATAAGAGTATGGATATTGGTACCGCCAAAATTACAGAGGAGGAAAAAGAGGGTATCCCGCACCATCTCCTCGATATCAAAGAACCTGAAGAACCTTTTAGTGCAGCTGATTTTCAAGAAATAGCTTCAGAAATAATTCGCGATATCCATAGTAGGGATAAAATACCAATTATTACAGGGGGGACTGGTTTATATATCCAGTCAGTACTGTATGACTACCAGTTTTCTGAGGCACCGCAAAATCCTGCTTACCGAAAAGAGCTTGAAGATGCAGCTGCCGAAAAAGGAAATGATTTTGTTTATGAAAAGCTCCTGGCAATAGATCCTGAAAGTGCCGAAAAAATACATCCAAACAATATACGGAGAGTAATCCGGGCTTTGGAAATTCATCAATGCACCGGCCAAACAATGAGTGATCAGTTAAAGAAACAGGAATTTGAACTGAAATATGATACAGCCATAATTGGTTTAATCATGGACCGTGAAAAGCTGTACAGCCGGATTAATGATAGAGTGGAAATGATGTTGGAGAATGGCCTTGAGGAAGAAGCTCGCCGCTTTTTCGATGACGGACTGAAAAACTGCCAATCCACTCAGGCAATCGGATATAAAGAGCTGTTTGGATATTTTGAAGGGACATGCACGCTGGAAGAAGCTGTAGATGCTTTAAAACAAAATTCAAGGCGCTATGCTAAACGGCAGCTTACTTGGTTCCGAAATAAAATGGATGTTGATTGGTTTGATATGACAGATCAGGAAAATCTGCCGAAAAAAATAGAGGAAATAACAGCATTTGTTGCAGGAAAGCTATCAATAAAAGCGAATTAATAAAAGATAGAGAGAAAAGAGGAGGATTTAACATGAAGCAATCCGTAAATATTCAGGATCAATTTTTAAACTCATTAAGAAAAGACGGTATCTTTGTTACCGTGTTTTTATTAAACGGATTCCAAATTAGAGGCCAAATAAAGGGATTTGATAACTTTACGGTACTATTCGAATCTGAAGGAAAGCAGCAATTAGTATTCAAGCACGCAATTTCCACATTTGCGCCACAGCGTAACGTTCAGATTGACTTTGAAGCTAAAGAATAATGACATAAAAAAGACAGGTTTTGTTACCTGTCTTTTTTTATGTCTAAGGATACTTTTTGGCAGATCAAATAATTTAATATTCACTGACACATTGTATGACTCCTCAAAAACCAATTGTTTTTCAAACAAAATATACTGTTATCAATCCCTAAAGAATATATATAAATGAAGGAAATATTTCTTGGGAAAGCGCAGGAAATGACATTCTCCTTAAAAACCCGTGTAAATCATGACAAAATATGTCGGAAATGCATTCATGTACATAAACAAAGAGAGAATATTGTCCGCTTTTGTCTTGAAAACATGAAATGCTACTTTGATTCCTCATTAATTTGAGCGAAGAGGGCATTGGAAATATGGCGGCAGAGGAAGAAAACGGTTTATAAAGAGGTGAAAGATTTGGATCAGCCTATCCGGATGAAAAATAACGGGCAAATAAATATTGTTTTAAGCGGTGAAAAGAGAAGAACTCAAATAAAAGAGCCGCCGGTCAGGGAAATACAGGAAAAGGATTTTCCGGTTCAGCATATTGCTTTAAAAGAGATTGAAGAAGAGATGGGCGCTCTTGTCGGCATGGAAGAAATGAAGCGGATGATTAAGGAAGTGTACGCCTGGATTTATGTGAACAAAAAGAGAGAAGAGCGGGGGCTGAAGGCTGGGCGGCAGGCACTTCATATGATGTTTAAGGGAAACCCCGGCACAGGGAAAACCACTGTGGCAAGGTTAATAGGAAAGCTTTTTCAAAAAATGGATGTGCTGAGCAAAGGGCATTTAATTGAAGCAGAGCGGGCAGATCTTGTTGGGGAATATATCGGGCATACTGCACAAAAAACCCGGGATTTAATTAAAAAGGCGCTGGGCGGGATTTTATTTATTGATGAAGCATATTCACTGGGGCGGGGCGGAGAAAAGGATTTTGGAAAAGAGGCAATTGATACTCTCGTAAAGCATATGGAAGACCGGCAGCATGAATTTATTTTAATCTTAGCAGGGTACTCAAGGGAAATGGATTACTTTCTAACCTTAAATCCTGGCCTTCATTCACGTTTTCCGCTCGTGGTGGATTTCCCGGATTATTCTGTGGATCAGCTGCTTGAAATTTCCCGGCTTATGCTCAGTGAAAGAGAATATATAATGAACGGTGATGCAGAACGCAAATTAAGGGAGCACCTCTATGTGATAAAATCCTACCGCAGCCTGACATCTTTTTCAAATGGAAGGTATATCCGCAATGTCCTGGAAAAATCAATCCGTGTCCAATCTATGAGACTTCTCATGGAAGACTCATATGAGCGCAATGATTTGCTGACATTGAGAAGCCAGGATTTGGTCTTTCCGGAGGATGAAGAATAAGGAAGGTCTTTGTAATGGCAAAAGGTATTTTCTGACCCGGGCAGCCAGAGCCTTCTGCACATTAATGAAACGAGGTTTCCGAGTGGGGCATCTAACATTTTCACGGCAGGAAAAATTGGATTAAGGAAATGACTCTTTATGTGATGATGTATGTGCTGTGCTGTTGATGAAAAACTTTGTTTACGCCTTTTTAATCACCATACTAAATAAGGTGCTTTCACTGTTGGATTAATCAGTCGAAAGCACCGTGCTCTGTGTGCGCCTCAAGAGAAATGCTTTTAGGGGAGCGGGGCGCCATTTATTTGGCAAGGGACTTCAGTTGTTTATTCGGCAGTTTCCATTTGTATATATACGAACATACTCTTAACAGGGTTACTAATATGAAAAGGGCATATAGCTGCCATGCACTTTGGGCAAATCCCATTCCGATAACTGCGCCGATCAAAATGGCCCATACTGCATAGATTTCTTCCTTGAATACAAGCGGTTTTCTCCCAGCGAGCAAGTCGCGTACAATTCCGCCCCCGCTGCCTGTAAGTACAGCAGCAACAATAACTGCGCTGATTGGGTGTTGCATCCGGACAGCGAAAAGTGCTCCCTGGATTGCAAATGCGGATAATCCGATTGCATCCGTTAAATTCCCCCATCTGTTCCAATGTTTAAGCAGATTTGAGGGAAACAGAAAAACGGCCGTTATTGTTAAAAAAGCGATGGTGAAGTACATGCTTTGATTCCACAGGGCAGAAACAGGAACACCGATCAATAAGTTACGGATCGCACCGCCTCCAAAAGCGGTCACTATCCCAAGGGTATAGACCCCCAAGATATCATATTCTTCTTCCATAGCGATTACAGCACCGCTAATTGCAAAAGCTATCGTGCCAATTATACTTAAAACTTCCCAAGTCATAGTAGTACCTCGATGTAATCTTCATAATTTTTTAGCCAAATAAGATTTTAGCATGTTCAGAAAGATTTACAATGCTTTTGGTGAATTTTTTCGTTCACAAGCGCACATTAAAATAGGATAAAAAAAACTTAACAAGTTGTTTTTCCAAGCAGTATGCTTGAATTTTGTGTTGATGTATTTTTTTGGTATGATGAAGAAAAGCAAAAAGGAAGAGGTGCCTCGCTTGGAAAAAAGAGAATATGAAAAGGTAATTTTAATAGGGTGCCAAACAAATGAGGATGATGACCGATATCACTATTCACTGGAGGAATTATCTTCATTAACAAAGACTGCAAATGGTGAAGTGCTGGCAATAGTCACTCAAAAAAGAGACCGCATTCATCCATCTACATATATAGGTAAGGGCAAAGTTGAAGAATTAGCAAATCTGGAAGAAGAAATGGAGCCCGATCTTTTTATTTTCAATGACGAATTATCTCCAAGTCAAATCCGGAATTTATCCAAAGAACTTCAAGCAAGAATCATAGACCGTACCCAGCTGATCCTGGATATCTTTGCACAAAGAGCCCGCTCTAAAGAAGGAAAGCTTCAGGTGGAGCTTGCACAGCTGCAATATCTGCTGCCAAGGCTTGCAGGCCAGGGTGTATCTTTGTCAAGACTCGGAGGGGGAATTGGGACAAGAGGGCCAGGGGAAACAAAACTTGAAAGCGATAGAAGACATATCAGAGGGAAAATTGATGATATCAAAAACCAGCTCAGTACAGTTGTGAAGCACAGGGAAAGATACCGTGAAAGAAGAAAACGCAATAAGGCTTTTCAGGCAGCGATTGTGGGCTACACCAATGCAGGAAAGTCCACCTTGTTCAACCGCCTGACAGAAGCGGGATCTTTTGAGGAGAATTTATTATTTGCCACACTTGATCCTATGACAAGAAAGGCAGTCCTTCCAAGCGGATTCAACATACTGATGACGGATACAGTCGGTTTCATTCAGGACCTGCCAACATCTTTAATCGCTGCATTCCGTTCTACACTTGAAGAAGTGAAAGAAGCGGATGTCCTGCTGCATGTAGTGGATTCATCAAGCCCGGACTATTTTAATCATGAAAAAACAGTAAATTATCTTCTTGCTGATTTAGAGGTTCATAATATCCCGCAGATTACCATTTATAATAAACGTGATCAGCAGCATCCTGATTTCATGCCGCTTTCCAAAGAAACATCATTGGTGATTAGCGCATTTGATCAAAATGATTTAAAATCAGTACTGTCATCCATTGAAGAAACCGTGATCGGCCAGATGGAGCCTTATCATGTTTACCTGCCTTCTAGCGAAGGAAGACTTTTATCACAGCTGAAGAATGAAAGTATCCTGCGCTCTCTTTTGTTTCATGAAGAAGACGAACAATATGAATGCAAAGGCTATAGCCTAAAAGACCATCCTTTGACCGGCCAGCTGGAGAAATATGCAAAATAAAGGAGAAACATCATGTATCAACATCTGAAAAACGGAAGCATCCTGCAAAACCTGGCAGATGAAATGGAAGGAAAAATAGCTCCCTTGAAGCATGAAGCGGCCAATAGAGCTGAATCCAATCAGTTTCGGGTGCTGCAAAGCTTTCAAAAGCACAAAGTAAGTGATTCTCATTTTATCCCTTCAACAGGATATGGATATGATGACGCGGGCAGAGACACACTTGAAGAAATATATGGAGAAGTTTTCGGAGGAGAAGCAGGGCTTGTAAGGCCACAGATCATCTCTGGAACACATGCTATTTCCATTTGTCTCTTCGGTGTTCTTAGGCCGGGAGACGAGCTTCTATATATTACCGGTAAACCTTACGATACTTTAGAGGAAATTGTGGGTATAAGGGGTAATGGAACTGGATCGCTGAAGGAATTTCATATCGAATATAATACTGTTCTTTTAAATGAAGAAGGTAAAGTGGATTATGAGGAAGTCAGGAAAGCAATAACTCCAAAAACCAAAATGATTGGAATTCAAAGGTCCAAGGGCTATGCTACAAGGCCCTCGTTCACTATCAGCGAAATCAAAGAAATGATTGATTTTGTTAAAAACATTAATCCAGATCTTGTGGTATTTGTAGATAACTGTTACGGGGAGTTTGTGGAAGAAATGGAGCCCTGCCATGTTGGAGCAGATTTGATGGCTGGTTCTCTTATCAAAAATCCCGGAGGCGGCCTTGCCAAGACTGGAGGGTATATTGTCGGGAAAAAGAAATGGGTGGAGGCCTGTTCTTACCGTCTTACCTCCCCTGGAATAGGTGCTGAGGCAGGAGCATCCTTATACAGCCTTCAGGAAATGTATCAGGGCTTCTTTCTTGCTCCCCATGTGGTTGAACAGGCTTTGACAGGGGCTATGTTTACCTCAGCGCTTCTTGAAAAACTGGGGATGAATACTTATCCTAAATGGGATGCCAAAAGGACGGACCTGATACAGTCTGTGCAATTTGATGATAAAGACAAAATGGTTGCCTTTTGCCAGGCTGTACAATTTGCTTCGCCTGTTAATTCCCATGTTACGCCATATCCCAGCTATATGCCAGGTTACGAAAATGATGTTATTATGGCTGCAGGCACCTTCATTCAGGGTGCAAGCATAGAACTATCTGCAGATGGTCCAATAAGGCCTCCTTATGTGGCTTATGTTCAGGGAGGACTAACATACTCACATGTGAAAATTGCTGTACTCACAGCTGCAGATTTCTTAATCGAAAAAAATCTGCTGAATATCGAAAAATAAATGAAGAAACATAATCCGGAATAAAAAGATTAAACATCGGCCCCTTGCCGGTGTTTAATCTTTTTAAGGAAAATACTTCGAAACATAATTTAAAACTCATGTTAGAAAACATAACATTTCTTTGACATTTTTTCTTACATATAATATGATATCTATATGAAGAATATCAAGGAGGATCCGAAATATGAGCGGCAACAGCATTCGGCGTTCTATGCCTCTATTTTCAATCGGAGTTGTCATGCAGCTGACGGAGTTGTCTGCGCGCCAAATTCGGTATTATGAAGAGCACCAATTAATCACTCCTGACAGAACAGAAGGAAACCGCCGTCTTTTTTCGCTAAATGATATCGACAGGCTCCTGGAAATTAAGGAACTATTAGAGCAAGGTGTCAATCTTGCAGGAATTAAAAAAATATTCGCAGTTAAAGAAGAAGCCCAGTTTCAAAAAGAAATGATCAATCAAGATGAAAAACCAAAGCGCGATTTAAGTGATGAAGAATTAAGGAAACTCCTTAGAGCAGAACTGACTCACGGCGGCAAATACCGCACAAGCCTCAGGCAAGGCGATATGTCCCGTTTTTTTCATTAATTTAAATAAATCTTACTTTATATGACTTGAGGAGGAATTTGACAATGGCAAAGTTTACACGTGAAGACATTAGCCGCTTGGCAAAAGAGGAAAATGTAAAATATATCCGTCTGCAATTTACGGATATATTGGGAACGATTAAAAATGTTGAAATTCCTGTCAGCCAATTAGAAAAAGCTCTGGACAATAAAATGATGTTTGATGGATCTTCTATCGAAGGATTTGTCCGTATTGAGGAATCTGACATGTACTTATATCCTGATTTGGATACATGGGTAATCTTCCCTTGGACATCTGAAAAAGGTAAAGTGGCACGCTTGATCTGTGATATTTATAATACAGATGGCACACCTTTTGAGGGTGATCCCCGTGCAAATCTAAAAAGAATTCTTGCTGAAGCAAGAGATTTAGGATTCACAAGCTTCAATCTTGGACCAGAACCGGAATTCTTCTTATTCAAACTCGATGCATCCGGCGAACCTACTCTGGAACTGAATGATAAAGGCGGATACTTTGATTTAGCGCCTACAGATCTTGGTGAAAATTGCCGTCGTGATATCGTGCTTGAGCTTGAAGAAATGGGCTTTGAAATTGAAGCTTCACACCATGAAGTGGCACCTGGACAGCATGAAATTGACTTCAAATATGCGGATGCCATTACTGCTTGCGACAACATCCAAACGTTCAAGCTTGTGGTAAAAACCATTGCACGCAAACACGGATTGCATGCAACCTTTATGCCTAAGCCTTTATTTGGTGTAAATGGATCTGGTATGCACTGCAACGTTTCTTTATTCAGAGAGAAAGAAAATGCTTTTTATGATAAAAGTGGAAAACTGGAGTTAAGTGAAACTGCAGAGCAATTTATAGCAGGAATCATCAAGCATGCTCCAAACTTTACTGCGGTAACCAACCCTACAGTAAATTCATTTAAGCGGCTTGTGCCTGGATATGAAGCACCATGTTATGTAGCGTGGTCAGCTAAAAACCGCAGTCCGCTAATCCGTATTCCAGCTTCTCGCGGAATCAGCACACGTGTTGAAGTAAGAAGTGTCGATCCGGCTGCAAACCCATACCTCGCACTGGCTGTACTTCTTAAAGCAGGCCTGGACGGTATTAAAAACCAATTAACACCGCCAGCCCCAGTAGACCGCAATATCTATGTGATGACAAAAGAAGAGCGTGAAGAAGTAGGGATCATCGACCTTCCAGCTACTCTTTATGCAGCACTTGAAAAGCTGAAAGAAGATGAAGTGATTTGTTCCGCTCTTGGTGAACACTTGCTTGAACATTTCATCGAAGCAAAAGAAATTGAATGGGATATGTTCCGCACTCAAGTGCACCCATGGGAACGCGAACAGTATATGAGCATGTATTAATACCTAAACCCCTTGACACCAATTTGTGTTAAGGGGTTTTTGTTTGTTGTTTTGGTGGTCAGTTTTATTGTCAAAATGCTAACTGACCACATTTTGACCACCAATATTTAATGGATTTAATTTATTTAACAAGCCAAACATAATTCACTTTAGTAATGCTAACAGATGTGTTAAGAGAATAAGTCATTCAAGAGAGCAATTTTTTGGTCTCTTATTCTTATTGGAGCCTGAATGGTCGATTAATTCATCATCACTCTTTCCAGTATAAAATTGGGCGCATCGTAATCAGAAGAGGATTAAAGGTCCATATGTACCGCAGCTGCAAATCGCAGTGGGCAATGGATACAGCTGAGGAGGATAGAACTTCATTAAAAGGCTCAATAATATAGTTCGAGTAAAGCCGTGCCGTATCAAAGCTTAGTCAGTCTTCTGGAGATTTCTGGGCTTGGATCCTTTTTCCTGATTCAATTTGGGAGTAATAGCTCCTGTCGATAAAAGCAGCGGATACGACTTCTCCCGGAAACATGTTTTTTTTCTATCGTAATTGTAATAACCATTTTCTCATTGTAACCACCTGAAACTTTTCATCTCTTTTTTCTATGATTATAAACCTGGATGAAATCAAAATAATACTAATAATGTGATTTAGTCAAAAAATGAAAAATTCACTTTATCTTTATGTTTCAGGAGATAAAGCGGTTTTTCAGGTTGAATTTACTCTCCTTATAAAAAATTGGTCTTTGTAAGAAATATTTTTAGCATACTTAATCCTATGTGTGGAACAATACAACTGTATTAAGGATAAAAAAGGAGGGAAATCAAAATGAGCCAACAAAAATTGGCTGCCCATGAGTCATTGGATTTACATGAGGCCATTAACTTTAAAACGCTTTGTATCGCCAAGTCTAAATTAATGCAAGGACTGGCCTTTGATGATGATCTTAGGAATTTAATGAAAAAAGATGTTACACAATCGATACAAGATCTGACTGAATTGCAGTCCATCTATGAAAGAGCACCTTTTCAAGCTCCTGTTCCTCAAAATCGCCCAACCCCCATCATTAATGGAAAGGAAGGAACCATTCATTGAATAATGATTATTTGGACCCGATAAACTCGCTGCATATGCCTGAACTAGCAGACACCACTTTTGCCATGGACTTTCTTCTTCGTGCCAAGGAAGGCGTTCGCAACATAGCTGTAGCATTAACCGAATCCGCATCACCTGATGTTCGAGCTGCATTAAGAAAACAATTGATGCAGGGCATTGCGATGCATCAGGAAATATCTGATTTGATGATTGAAAAAAAATGGTTCCATCCTTACGAACTAACAGAACAGTATCAATTGGATCAGCTTTCGGCCAACAATACGATTAAGATTGGCAAAATGAACCTGTTTCCCGTTGAAACCAATCGAAAGGGCATGTTCGATCGGACACCTGATGAACATTAACACTGGAGGTTATATAGTATGAAGGCGGTAACGTATCAAGGGATAAAAAATGTTGTTGTGAAAGAAGTGCCAGCCCCTAAGATTGAAAAACCAGATGACATGATTATCAAAGTAACCAGTACAGCGATATGTGGTTCTGATTTGCATTTAATTCATGGTATGATCCCTAACCTGCAAGAGAACTATGTCATTGGACATGAACCGATGGGAATCGTTGAAGAGGTTGGTCCTGAAGTGACTAAAGTAAAAAAGGGAGACCGCGTAATCATTCCATTTAACATCGCATGCGGTGAATGCCGTTTCTGTAAAGACAATTTGGAAAGTCAATGCGACAATTCAAATGATAATGGAGATATGGGAGCCTATTTCGGATATTCCGGAACAACTGGCGGTTACCCAGGCGGGCAAGCGGAATATTTGAGAGTTCCTTTTGCCAACTTTACTCATTTTAAAATCCCGGAGACCTGCGAGGAACCTGATGAAAAGTTAGCGGTTATTGCGGATGCGATGACCACTGGTTTTTGGAGTGTTGATAATGCGGGCGTAAAGGGCGGGGATACCGTTATCGTTTTGGGATGCGGTCCCGTGGGACTTTTTGCACAAAAGTTTTGCTGGCTAAAAGGGGCGAAGCGGGTGATTGCAGTCGATTATGTGAATTACCGCTTGCAGCATGCAAAACGGACAAACAAAGTTGAAATTGTGAACTTTGAAGATCATAAAAATTGTGGAGAATACTTGAAGGAAATCACTAAGGGCGGTGCGGATGTAGTCATTGATGCTGTTGGTATGGACGGAAAAATGACCGATATGGAGTTTCTTGCCAGCGGATTAAAACTTCACAGTGGTGCATTGGGTGCATTTATCATGGCGACCCAGGCCGTCCGAAAAGGTGGCAATATCCAGGTAACCGGCGTTTATGCGGGGAAATATAACGGTTTTCCATTTGGAGATATTATGAACCGCAATGTAAATATTCGCTCAGGACAAGCACCTGTTATTCACTATATGCCTTATATGTTTGAACTGGTTTCTACAGGAAAGATTGATCCGGGAGATGTGGTCAGCCATGTCCTGCCGCTCAGTGAAGCAAAGCGTGGCTATGAGATTTTTGACACCAAAACGGATGATTGTATAAAAGTCGTCTTGAAACCTTGAGGAAGGAGGATTGAAAAATGAACTATGCCTTACACGAAGTTCTTGAGGTTCAAGAAATGGCTGCTTTTAAAACAAATTGTTTAACCAAATCTAAAACAATGAAAGCGCTGGTTAGTGACTCAAGGCTAAAGGAAATTATGCAGCAAGACATTGATCTTTCCACCAGACAGTTAGAAGAATATACCTCTGTTTTATCTAATGCAAAGCAATCGTTAGGAGCTGAGTACAATTGAATTCAATCATTGAAAACTTAACAGGAATGGATGCACTTTCCGACCAGATTGTTGCGATGGACTTATTGATTGCGGCAAAAAGTGGAATTAGAAATTACGCCATGGCTGTTACGGAAGCCGGAACACCTGAAGTCAAAGAAATGTTAACTCGGCATCTGGATGAAGCTATTGAGATGCATGAACAAGTTTCCGGTTATATAGTGGAAAAGGGATGGTATCACGCTTGGGATACGAACGAGCAAATCCAATTGAACTTGACAAATATGAAGACTGCTTTGGATTTGCCAACACTATAGATCATGTAAGGAACAGTTTATCGAATAAACTGTTCCTTATTTATTGTCAGTATGCAGGAGCAGGCAATTCATCTATGTGTATGCGAAGCAAACTATACGGCTTTTCTCGCAGATCCCTTCCATAATGAAACCGGGCCTGCCGGTGTAATTGGTTCACAATAATATATAGGTATTGATCCGGACCAATCGAAAACGTATCCGGCCATAAAATCCGCGGGTCATGTGCAATGGTTTCCATGTTTCCGTTCGGCATGATCTTTCGTATGCTGTTGTTTTCATAATCCCCTGCATAGACGTTTCCTTTCGCTCCGGTGATCATTCCGTCAGATGCCCCTTTTTCTCCCCTATACTCCACACGGAAAAGTAAGTCCTTCTCCGGTATTGTTCTGTCTCTCAGGGCTTTTGTTGAAATGGAGAACAGATGACGGCTAGTTAATGGACAAAAAAATAATGTCTTACCATCTGCAGATATCGCGATACCATCAGACGCCAGTTGGAAGGGAGAAATGGAGCCGTCTATATTTCGGTTCATCAGTATGTTACCTTCTACTTTTGGCATAAGATAGGAATCGGGTGATGTAGGTGGGGTTCCACTTAACCGTCTGAATGCTTTTCCGGTATCTAAATCCACAACAATGATCCCTCCTGGGCCTTTGGAGGATGAATCTGTAATATAGGCATAACCGGCTTTTCCTACGCGAAAATCAAAGCGAACATCATTCAAATATGTGGTTGGCAGGATTACTTCTTCTGTAAAGGTATACACATTTCTGATTGTATTTGTTTTTAAATCAACAGCGACCAGTTTTGCCCCCCCTTTAATTGGTTCAGAAAAATTGGGTGCTGCTGTATCCAATACCCAAAGTGTTCCCCTTCCATCGGCCACTACACTTTGGACACTGATAAATGACATAGCATCGTTTGCCGGGTTAGCCAAATTTGTTTCTAAATTTGGATAGGGCTGCAATTGGTCCCCTGCAATTTCCGCCACCGTAAATTTTACGTCATCTCCCCATTTCGGAAAGCACACGAAAATACGCCCGGTTTCTGACTCGGTAACGCCTGTAGGCATAGCCCCATAAAATGAATGAACGAGTTCAAACTTACCGAAATATTTTTCCATTGGCAGCATAAAATTCATCCCCCTCATCCGATTTGAATGCAGTTTTTCTTGTGCTTGGCAAAAAACATTGACGGAACACTTGCTTATTCTTTGGTTAAAATCTATTCCCCTGAACATAATAAATGCAGAAGCTATTATTAAGGTATTCGGTCAGGTGGTATGTATTGATGTTCCGTAAAAAGAAAAGGGCAGCAGCCATTCAGAAAAAAAATGAAGAGAAGAACAGGATTACGCATGAAGATGTGACACTTGAATTATTAAAAAATGTAACAGCAAAAATGGATGATGCTGAAATCGAACAGAGGAAAACAAACAACGGTGCTTCTTTTTCGCTTGTTTACATACAAACGCTAATTGACAAGGAGAGACTGAACGAGGCGGTTATTCAGCCACTTCTCCTGACCAAGGATCAGCCGTTTATTCAGGGTATATCCACCTGTAGCGTTTTAAGAATCCATTCAATAGAAGAAGCCAAAGAACACATGATGTTTGGTGCTGTTCTCATCCATGATCAAGAGAATAATGAATGGTGGGAGGTAAAACTGGAGAATTCGCTCAGCCGAGCAATCGAAAATTCAGAAGTTGAGACAATAATGTACGGGCCAAAAGACAGCTTTACGGAAAGGATTGAGCAGAATATGTTCATGATTCGGCGGCGTCTGCCTGTTACTGAGCTAAAAGCAGAAAAATTCCAGGCAGGTTCGAATACCAAAACCCAGGTTCAGATGCTGTATATTGAAGGAATTGCCAATCCGGATATCGTCGAAATTGCACGGAAAAATATCTCTAAAGTTAACTTTGACTTGATTTTGGAGGCCTCCAATCTTTCCGCTTTTATGGAAGATCATACGCACAGTTTGTTTCCACAGTTTATGCAGACGGATCGGCCGGACTCATGCGCCTTTTCACTGGGGCTTGGCAAGATCATTATTTTGCTAAATGATACACCTTTTGCACTCATCGCCCCCATTACCTTTTTTCATCTGTTTCAATCTCCTGAAGATTATGTTCATCGCTGGGTGATTGCGAGTTTTTTACGGACCCTTCGTTATTTTAGTTTTTTTATAGCGATCACTTTGATTCCTCTTTATGTCGCATTAACCACTCATCATTATCAGATGATTCCGCTCCAGATTCTGTATGTACTCACGGAATCACGGACCAAACTGCCATTCACCCCATTTTGGGAATCAGTGATCATGTTGGTTATCATTGAAATTATTAAAGAAGCGAGTTTACGGATGCCGACAAAAACGAGTCAGACTATTGGAGTTATTGGTGGTATTGTTATCGGACAAGCTGCTGTCGAAGCGGGATTTGCCAGCAATGTGTTGATTGTTCTCGTGGGAATCTCGGCGATTGCATCATTTTTAGTGCCGAATTATTTAGTCACAAAAGCAACTACCGTTCTTCAATTTTTGATTCTTATTCTTGCATCATTTCTGGGGATCTTGGGGATTGCCTTTGGATTGATTCTTCTGCTCGCTCATCTGAATGGTCTTTCTTCCTTAAAACAGCCATTTTTTGCACCGGTTGCACCGCTTTACTGGAGAGATTGGAAAGATCTTTTTGTTCGCGCACCATTGCCATGGGCAAAGCTGCGGCCGGAATATTTGAAGACGGTGAAAAAATGGCGGGTTTCTAAAGGGGAGGGGAGCGAATGAGCAGCAGATTTCGCTTGTTTGATAGAACTGCTGTTATGGGAAGCGGTTATATCTTTGCCATGGTGAACCGGATGCAAATGCTGTACTATGTATTAATTTTGCCCAAACATTTGGTCCATCCTTATATGATGGTAGGGATCCTTGGAGTGGGTTTTCTTTCGCAGATCAATCTTTTGATTTTGTCCAAATATTTAACATCAAATTATTTTGTTCTAGGTTATCGTGGCTTTGTCCAACTATTTAGCGAAAAGCTTGTCCGATTCTTTGCACTTCTGGGTTTTTTTTTCATTTTAATTAAAGTGATCGTGACCACTTTGGGGTATGTCGAAATTGTCCACCAATTTATGTTTCCCTCGATGAAGACGAGCTGGCTTATTTTCTTCTTGATGGCATCCGGGTTTTATATCGCTTTTCAAGGGATGGAGAAAACGATTCGCTTGTCCATCATCGGTTTTCTTGCCACGATATGGGTGATTCTTGTCTATATTCCATATTTTTTGCCGCCGATTGCCGAAACTCATCATTTGTATCCGTTGGTGCCTGTGGCGAGTTCACTTCCTTCATGGTATGGACTGTTGATGATTTGGTCTGCCCTCTCTGGACCTGAGTATTTAGTTTGCCTCGGCCCCTGGATCGGCCCTAAGGAAAAGATTTTAAGGGGAATGAGTATAGGCAATGCACTGTCAGTCTTTGAATACCTTTTTCTGTTTGTGGCTTGTCTTCTATATTATGGTTCAACATACTTGGAGAAGATGAGTTTCCCGGTTGTGAACATGATCCGCTATCTGCAGTCACCCATTTTTGAAAGGGTGGATCTTATATTAATTTCTCTAAACATGATCTATTTTCTCTATTTGATTGCCCTTTTTTTATTATGTTTGTATGGAGCAATAAGAATCGTTTCAGGGAGAATAAACATCGAGACGAATCGCAAGGGCTTTTTAGGAAGTATTATTGCCGTTTTTATTTGTATGCTAGTCATTAATGGTTGGTACTGGAGGGAAGGACAGGAATTAAATGTATGGGTAACACTTCAGCTATGGCTGGGTGCAATAACCTACCTTTTGGTTCCTTCAGTACTTGCCATTGCAATGAAATGGAAAAGGGGGCAGTCTTAGATGAAGTCTTTTTTGTTCATCCTTTGTATCCTCCTCGTTTTATCAGGCTGTTCATCACCTTTTGTTGAAGACAATACTGTTGAGGAGATTGCTCCCGTCACGTTTTGGTCCCTGAATCAAGGTGAAGGAGGCAAAATGAAAATAACGACCCTCGTCCCTCCGGTTACTGATGAGAAAAAAAAGCTGTTTACACTGAATGTGGATTTATTAAAGCAGGGGAAAAAAGAATTTAACCTGAAGTTTTATCGGGAATTGAAGCTTGGCCAACTTCGCATGCTGATCATTAATGAAAAACTGGCAAAAAAAGAAATCATCTCGTTAATTGATACGATCCTCTCTGATCCTGATGTATCTCCGCGTCTTTTTCTTGTATTGGTCAGAGGAAGCTTTGAAGATTTTTTAGAAAGTGAAAGCAAAGTGGAGAAGAATCTGGATTACTCCCTTTACCGGATGTTCCGGCATTATGAAAGAAGAAATCAAGGGGAAATGAGCATCGTCAATTTGCATGAATTTATGGAAAAGGTCTACTCTCCTTATTCGGATCCAGTGCTTCCGTTATTTAAGGCAGACAAAGATAATTTTACGTATGAAGGAACTGCTTTATTTAATGAAAATAAGTATGTGGGTTCCTTTAACAAAAGGGAAGACCAAATGTTTCAGCTCATTGCCAATGACCACTATTTAAAGAATCTTCCCATCCCACATCTCAATGTTTCCTTGGGTCAGGTACGCTCAAAGGTTCATATGCAGGTCGATGATCAATTCAAAACGTTAACCATTCATGTTAAGCTAAAGGGAAGAATTGATGAATACCGAGGACACCGAAACATACTCAGTCGAACTGAAATGAATAGGTTGATCCACGATATCGAGTCTTATTTTCAACGGGAAACCGTGAGGCTTGTAAAGGAAACACAAAGGTTAAAGATAGAACCGCTGGAAGTGGGAGCCCATACGCTCTCTCCCTTGGTTCATCCAATGACACGAAGGGTATGGCTGGACAAATATGAAAAGATGAAGGTTCATGTGAAATACTCGGTGAAAATAGAACCGCTAAGTTTGTAATTTTAATAAGGTTTACACATAAAATTTTGGAGCAAAAGACAGATTAATCCAAAACGAGTAATCCACACGGAATTGATCTCGACTACCAAATTTCAGGTGCTTTTTAGGCGCTTTTTTTGATATACCCATTTATTATATGCTGGCTTAGAAATGACCATGATGAAATAGGTCTTTGGTATGATATGGATTAGACAACCAGAGAAGCAATTTTATAAGAGATTGAGAAAACGCTTACAAAGATAAAACCCTTAAAAACAGGCGTGGGGGAGGTGTACGCATGGGAGAGTATGTATCTAAGGTAAATTGTGAAGACAAGGTGATGATATTTATATTCAAAAAGAAACCAACAATTTGTCTATTCGTTTGCACAAGGGGTCTTGCTGGACCAAATCCATGGGACAAGGAGATTACCGGAAAAACCGTTTTTGACATGTATAAGGATGCTCCTGATCTGGCTCAAGTTATCATTGTGAGATGGGTTGGAATGGAGAGTATGTGGAATGCAAAATACACGGAAAAGAATACCTCACCCGTCTCCGGCCTGTGGCCAATCAAGGGTCAGTAGCTCAAGTGGTGGGGATATGTACGGACATAACACTGCAAAAAGAGCAGGAAAGAAAGTTGGCCCAAGCGAATGCGCGATTCGACTTTCTATCAAAAATGAGCCATGAGCTCCGGACGCCGCTGAATGACATACTGGGATTTGCCCAGATTTTAGAATTGGAAGAGGACTTGACGGGTACCCAGTATGATTTTGTACAGGAAATACTAAATGGAGGAAGACACTTGCTGGAGTTGGTTAATGAAGTACTGGATCTATCACGCATCGAAACGGGCAACTTGAAGATAGCCATTATGAAATTGAGCTTCTAACGGTTCTCCAGGAATGCGTTAAGATTGTTAATCCGATGGCCAAGAAGAAGAATATTACGATCGATGACAGCGTGATCATTCCAATACGACGATGGCGCTTTCGGTGTCAAGGTTTTTTTTGCCAAAATGGCATGGCTGTTATAATGTTAATAATTCGTGGGTCATCAATGTCTTTTTCTTGTGATGTAAAATAATGAAAATGTGACTGATAAATTTGATTTCTAAGAAATATACATTGATACATCCTTGAGCGTGCACAACTTAAAAGCACATAAACAGTATTCACTTTGGCTGCTGCGGGTTCTTTTTACAGCGCTGAACGGCTGGGCATGCTCGATTAAATACTCTAGCAGTATCAAAAACCTGATTTCTTAGAGATGCTGATTTAATAAACGTTTAAATCAGTAGTCTTAACTAAACATCCTGCCTATTTGGCAGAAATCTGATTATGACTGATTGAAAGAGAACTGTTATTCATTGGGTATGACATTGACATTAACTATTAAATATAGTAAACTTAAGATAATTAAATGAATCGTTCTCCTGAAGGGGAGTAGCTTTTACAGCAAAGTCGTCATTACGGAATTCATTCCCGGCTTTGCTGGCAGCTTGATGCTGTTAGCGAGACCTTTGCCAATTTGGTAAAGGTCTTTATTTATGAGAAAAAGCCTTTACCATTATAATGGTAAAGGCTTTTTCTGTTGTTAATAACTAAAACAGATTAAATCCTAAGGGTGACATTCAGAGAAATAAAAGAGGGGTGTCCAAATGAAAAAAAAGAAAATTTCCATGAGGGAATTAGTGGAAAAAAACAAAAGAGAACTTATGAAAGATAAAGTGTTGAAAGAAAAAATAGAAAAAAGAGTAGAGGATAAATACTTAAAATTAAATATCAATAAAGCGACATAAGACTTGTTAAAAAAACAAACAAAGGAATGGGTGTTCATGATCTTAAGAAAATATATGTCTATGTTAGGTATTGGTGCAGCAAATATTGATCTGGTATTAGAAAAAAACACATATATGATGGAAGAGCTGGTATATGGAGAATTTGTAATCAAAGGAGGCACGATAGAGCAGCAGCTCAAACGTATTGAATGCAGCTTTATCCAGGTTAGTAAAAATGAAAAAAAACAGAAAATCATTGAATCTTCGACCATTTTAACATCAAGAATAATAGAACCGGAAAGTATTCATAACCTTCCATTCATGTTTAAGCTTCCGGTCTCTATAGAACCCTCGGATCAAACAACATCTCACTTTTTCAGGACGAGGCTGATATTTGATGAAGGAATAGAAAGCAAGGATCAAGACGGAATCAAGATAATCGGTTAATCAAAATTAAAAATAATTTAATAGATTATTAACACTTGAAGCCATTTTAACAATACAGTGCAGGCACCACACGTCTCTTAAAGGCTGTGGTTTTTTTTTTGCTAATATAAATGCCAGGTAAATAACCTGAAATCTTCCAATATGCCATCAGGAAAATGATGTGCAGAAAAACTGGGGCAGGAAGTAATTATTTTAATAAAAAGGAAATTCTATCTATGAATATATCAGCATATATTAAAAAAAAGCGCAATAACATGCGCTCTTTAATGGATATTTCTATAAAGGCCAATGACTTTCCCCAGTATAGCTACATTTCTCAAAATGATAGGGTCCATCGAAGAATTTTCAGGCTGAAGACGGACAAAATCCTTTTCCTTAAAAAATCGTTTAACAGTGGCTTCGTTTTCTTCAGTCATAGCAACAACGATATCCCCGTTGTTTGCAGTGCTTTGCTGTTTAACGATAACGTAGTCGCCATCTAGTATTCCTGCTTCGATCATGCTTTCACCCATAATTTCAAGCATAAATACCTGTTCATCATGTGAGGCCATGCTTTCAGGAAGCGGAAAATATTCTTCAATATTTTCAACAGCTGTAATCGGCAATCCTGCTGTTACTTTTCCCAAGAGAGGAACGTTCACAACCTTGCTGCTTGGAATGCTGCTGCTTTCTTCCATTTCCAATATTTCAATAGCTCTTGGCTTAGTTGGGTCTCTGCGGATTAATCCCTTGCTTTCCAGGCGTGATAAGTGCCCGTGGACAGTCGAGCTGGATGCCAAACCGACTGCTTCGCCAATTTCCCGTACGGAAGGCGGATATCCTTTCTTGCGGACCTCATCTTTAATGAATTCTAAAATATCCTGCTGTCGTTTAGAAAGTTTTGTCATACGCACACCTCTTCTCAAAATCCTTTGTCTCATTATAACATGCTGTTTTAAGAGATACAAACATAAGTTCGAATTTTTGTTGACTAAAAACACATGTTCGTATTATACTGTTGATATAACCAGCGAACAAATATTCGATTTGAAGGGAAGATTGTTATGAGAAGCCTAGTCAAAAAGCATTCTTATACTTTATTATTAGCAGGTTTAGTTTTTGTTCTTTCATTAATTTATTCTATGAATCTTACTAACGATGGCAACCAATCCTATCAATCAGTAACTGTGCAATCGGGTGACACGCTATGGAAGATAGCTGATCAATATAAAACAAAAGATTTGACAAAAATTGAATTCATTGATTGGATAGAAAAACATAATGATATATACTCCAGCAGCCTTAAACCGGGGGACAATCTCATTATTCCAGTAACTAAAGGAGAACTTGTCAGTAACCTGGCAAGTGAACAATAAAAAAGGTTGGGTAAAAATGAATGCAATGATCTATTGCCGAGTCAGCACTGAAAAATCCTCACAGGAATCATCTCTTGCCAGGCAGGAAGAAGAATTATTAAAGCTGGCGGACAAATTAAATTTCGAAGTCTGTGCCACTATCAAAGAGCAAGCGAGCGGATATGAGCTGAATAGAGACGGGATTTTTGAAATTCTCGATTTAATTAAAGATAAGAAAGCAAATGCCTTATTGATACAAGATGAAACACGGCTCGGTAGAGGAAATGCAAAGATAGCTCTTTTTCATGTGCTTATCAAAGAGGGGATTACTATTTACACGCTTTCACATGAAGGTGAAATAGAATTATCGGATTCTGATGCCATGGTTATAGAAATTGTCGGCATTGTTGAAGAGTATCAGAGAAAACTTCATAATCTAAAAATCAAAAGAGGCATGCTTCGGGCAGTAGAACAAGGGTTCCGACCGGAAAAAAACCTGAAAAACCATGGCAATCCTTCCGGCAGAGAGAAAAAGGAAGTCCCGGTTGAAGAAATTGTGCGTTTAAGGGTGAATGGGCTGACCTTTGAAGAAATTTCAGCAACTTTAAGAGGATTTGGCTATAAAGTTTCTAAGGCTACGGTCCACCGCCGTTATCTTGAGCATCAAAAAGGGATGGAAAATCAGTCATAGAACTTGTTTTTTTCGATGATTTTATATAACATGACAGTATCAGAAAAAGAAGGAGCGAGACGATGCTGTCGAAAGAAAAAATCGCCCGTATTAATGAATTGTCAAAGAAGTCCAAAGCAGAAGGCTTAACAAATGAGGAAGCAAAAGAGCAATCTAAGCTTCGAAGTGAATACCTACAGACTTTTAGAAAATCAATGTCCGATACCCTAGAAAACGTGACAGTGATAGATCCAGAGGGCAATGATGTCACGCCCGACAAAATTAAAGAAATTAAAAGCATGAAAAAAAATCTGCACTAAACATCGCAGCATGGAAAAAGAGAATGCATAATATATGTATTCTCTTTTTTAATAGGAATTCGTGTGAGTTACCTTGAAGAACTGAAGGCCCCTGGTTAAGTCTGTTTCCGATTTATTAGTGTAAAGTCATTGATAAAAAACCTCTCAATAGTGATTGAATCATGCTTTCGACAAAATTATTTAATTTTTTTACCATATAACAACATTTCTTTCCGATAATAGCAGATATAATAAGAAAAAGGCTGTTGGGAGGCGTTGTATTGAGAAATTATCGGATATATCTTATAGAAGATGAATTTGCCTATCATTTCTATGGCAGAGAGAAGATGTTTTTCAATTTGTTTTTGGAGTATACTAATGCCTCTGGTGAGAAGAAGAGTATTTTGCAAAAGCAAATCGAATATGTAACAAAAACGATACCAGTAAACCAGCTGCAGTCAGAAATAAAGAATAAAACAACGGAAAAAAATAATATAATGAGTCAGAATGGTGTTTATCTCTTAGAAAATACAAGAGGTTTCAGTAAAGCAGCTCTGATCATTCATGTCGATTATTTGGCTTTAAAAGCAGACGGCAATTTTGAAGCAGAAACAGCCTTTTTTGAATGCATTAGAAAATGCGATTCCAATTTTCTTGCGCTTGATTTCGATAACAATCGATATGGCTGGCTAAAACCGATAAAAGAGAGAAAATTTGTCTAAATAGAGGACTTTCTACTTCGGAGTATTGTATAATATTCCTTGGTCTAGTACACTGTATGATAGACAACATGAAGGAGGAAATAGTATGTGGGTATACATTCTAGTTGGTGTTCTGGCATTAATCGCCGGAATAGCATTAGGATTTTTCATAGCTCGGAAATACATGATGGACTACTTAAAGAAAAATCCGCCAATCAATGAACAAATGTTAAAAATGATGATGATGCAAATGGGTATGAAACCTTCCCAGAAAAAAATCAATCAAATGATGAGTGCTATGAACAAGCAGCAAACAAAATAAACCCTGATTTATCAAGGGTTTATAACTTGATTGAAGGCAATTATAGGACAAGTTTTTCTAATAATACGATGTAGAGTGAATCTTACATCGGAATTTTTATTCTATACTAGCTGTATCTTTCATCAAACTAATCCGAAACCACTTTTTCTATTGGAAACTAAACCAATGAAGGGTGGTTTTTTTGTGTTATTTGAGGATGTTTTAGAAGAGTATATGTACCACTGCCAAGCTAAAGGATACACAGAAAAGACGATGAAAAATAAACGCCAAGAGTATAAGCAGTTGAAGATTTATTTGAAGGATAAGAGAGCTATTACTGAATTAGAATCTATTACAATTCATGACTTAAAAGCGTATGTAAGATTGAAGCAACAGCAGGGATTAAAAGCACAAAGCATCGTTTCCATGTTTAAGATGATAAAGGCATTCTTTAGTTGGGTTGAGCAAGAAGAATATTTGAAAGAAAATATAGCCAAGAAAGTTGAATTGCCCAAAGTGCCAAAACTTGTTTTAAAAGGTTTTACTATCAAGGAAGTCAAAGCTATGATAGATGCTTTTAGTTATAAGAGCTATCTGGAAGTCAGGAACAAAGCCGTTACTGCTATGTTGGCTGATTGTGGGCTTCGAGCAATGGAAATTAGAGGATTATTAACCGAAAATGTAAAAGAAACATCTATCTTGGTTAATGGCAAGGGTAATAAAGAAAGAATTGTTTTTATTAGTCCTGCTTTAAAGCGAATATTGATTAAGTACGAGAGAATCAAAAAAGAATATTTTCAAGGTGTGGATACAACCAATAATTATTTTTTATCTTACACAGGTACAGGGATTTCACATGTGGCTTTAGATAATATAATCAAAAAAGCAGGGCAAAGAGCTGGAATAGAAGGAAAACGCATCTCTCCACATAGTTTTAGGCACTTCTACGCTGTCCAATGCTTAACGAGTGGAAATATAGATATTTACTCTTTATCACGCCTTCTAGGTCATTCTGACATTTCTGTGACCCAACGTTATCTGCATACTATGAATGATGAACAGTTATTGGGTAAAGCAGTTGCAAGCAGTCCATTGATGAATCTAAAAAGATAATGTGCGAGCAGGAGCAGGGGACAATCCTTGTATCCTGTTTTTTTGTTTTTATTTATACTATTCTGTCACAGTAAGAACAATCTTCTTGGAAGTTACCCTTTGCCTGTGAAGGTTTCCTTAGTTATGCTTTACTATAACAAATATTCTCCTGTACGGAAGTATTTTTCAAAATAATGTTAAGAGACAAAGTCATTTTCTCACAAATAAGCACACTCACTATTTATATGCCTATACAATGTCACTATGGAGAATAATGGTATAATTATTCAAAAATGGTGGGCGGATTAACATTGGGGATTCTTGATATTTTCTCTAAAAGGAATAACGAAAATCAAAAGTCTATTTTTAAACATGATGAAATACCTCAACCATTAAGAGTACAGATAATACATATCTGGCGGGACGCTATTGGTCATTATGTAACTAGGGGATCTTATTATACAGATAGATCTTCAAATGCGACTTGGGAGTTTATACATAAGGCATTATGCAAAGAATATGGATTACTTAGTTTGAGTTCAAAGGGGCATAATTCAATCAGTCGAAAGAGTACTCTATATTATTGAACTCACTTTCAGAGTAATAGATACGTTAGTAAGGGAAGACCGTCGGAATTGGGGAGATAAAGGGATAACTCAAACACCGGACGACGCAATTGAGGAGCTGAATAAAAGGTTCCAAGAACACGGAATAGGTTACCAATACCTCAATGGAAAAATTGTTCGTGTGGATTCCGATTACATTTATAGAGAAGCTGTTGAACCAGCTGTCAACCTTCTGTTCGAAGAAGGGTTTGAAGGAGCTTCAGAGGAGTTTATGAACGCTCACGAACACTTTAAAAATAAAGATAAAGAAGCAGTTACGGAAGCATTAAAGGCATTTGAAAGCGCAATGAAAACAATTTTTATAAAAAAAGGCTGGGAATTACCTCAAAAGCAAACAGCAAGTCCTTTAATTACTGGATTATTCGCAAAGGAGCTTATTCCTTCTAATCTTCAGACACAGCTCAAATCACTCAAGATGTTACTTTAAATTATGTTAACTTATATGCAAAGGATTTAAAAGAAGGATTTGAACAACATAGTATTTTAGCAAATTATTCAAGTAACCCTAGAATGAATAGAGGAAGAAGAGGGTAAGTGTAAATTCTATTAACCGAGCAACGTCCTTCTAAGGCGTCGGTCGGGAGTTCGAATCTCTCCTGGGACGCTAGAAATCGGGTACGAAATCCCGTCAAATCAACCTCTTATATCGTTTAGTGAAACGGTCAGTATAACGGTCATGTAAGAAATTACACCGTATTTCGACTTACTAACGATATGGGAGGTTTTTTTGTATGACTAAAAGAAAAGGTTTGTTTGACGTAAATGTTGACGTTAAAGGGCTATTAGGGGAATTAACCACTGCTATGCCTACAGCTTCAAAAACTAGGATTGATCAACCTGCTTTAAGCGACACAGTCACCGTTATAAAGGCTCTTGAAGTGATTACAAAGCAAATGAAGGTGAGTGGAAATAGAAGCCGTACAATAAGCGATTATGTACAACACGTAGAGCGTTTCCAAAGTGTAACAAATGTCCAATGCATTTCGGAAATTACAGCCCACACCATTTATCAGTGGTTGGATAGCATGAATGTAAGTAATCAGACCAAATTAACCCGTCTAAAATGTTTAAAGGCTTTTCTTTCACGGTGTTTTGACAATGGATGGATTGAAATAAAGTTCTGGAAAACGATTAATATCAAAGTTGACCAAAAGGTAAAAGAAGGTGCGACAGAGTATGATGTGAATGTTCTTCTCTCGCTACTAGACTAAAGTGATTTTGTCCAGCTCAGAGACGCTGTAGCCGTTCTAGTGATGTTTAAAACAGGTATTCGTATAAATACCTTAAGTCAGCTTGAAGAACGGCTAATAGACTTTAAAAACAACGTGCTTAATTTAGAAGGTAGCATCATGAAAAATCATCAGCAACTTAAGCTACCATTTGATGACTTTCTGAGGAAGTTGCTAGAGGTGCTGATAAAGCAGAATGCTGTGATAAGAAAAGGCTATGGGAAGCAAAATAGTTTACTGTTTATTACTAAATATGGTGATCCTATAACAACTTCACCATCACATAATAATATTCAAAAACGGCTGAATAAGTACGCAAAGATGTATGGATTAAAGAATATCAATCCACATGCATTAAGAAGGGGATTTGCTAAGTCTTTATTAGATAAAGGAGCGAATGTCGCTCTGATCTCTAAAGCTTTATCCCACAGTTCAATTTCAACCACAACCATGTATTTGCATTTAGATGTTGATGAAGTAGTAAGTAACCTTCGTTCTTTTTTATAAAATGAGTTTTTTTAATACTTAGATTTGAGAGCGGTCATTTAAGACTGCTCTTTTTTATTGGATAAATGAGCGGGAAGGAGGTATTTCATGATATTAACCATACAACTGAAAAAATGGAGTGTAAATTAACTTATATATTTAAGATGGAATAAAAACTTCCTATGATAATAAAAAAGAAAGTAAGTTATATTGCAATACTTTTGTTTTAGAAACAAGAAGGCGGAATATTAAGCGAAAGATTTGCAATTACAGGGTTTTTAAGTAATTTTAATTTTCTGAATTATGGTTGACAATGATAATGAAATAATATTAATATGTTAATTGTAGGATAATTATTCTATATTCTTACTTAGGAGGTGAGTAAAACAATTTTTGTGGCTTATACAGATGCTTCAGTTAAAGGCAAAAAAGCTTCTCTAGCTTTCTTAATTGTATTTGAAGATAAGAGTATTGTAAGAAGAAGAGTTGTAGTTGATGAATCTAATAACAATATTGCTGAGGCATTGGCATTTGCAGAGTTAGTTTCTTTTCTTAAGTATTACAATATCACTAAAGGGATAATTCTTTTTGATTCAGACTATGTAAAAAGTCGATTAAAAAAGAAAAATAAAAGGCTAAGGAGGAGGGGGGAAAAGAGAACTCTTAGTACTCAGCAAATTCGAACTCAATTAATACCAAGAAAAATTAATGTCGCTCATAGCTTAAGTTACGAAGATAAATTTGTTATATCTAACCCGATTTCAACAATTAACCGCTCTTACTATCACAGAGTACCAGCTTACCCAGAATATCTAATGCAATTATCTGTTCTCGATGAATACAGGCAGCTATATAATAAGCGCTTTGCTACCTTTCATGATGTACAAATGAATCTAAACAAGAAAATCTGGCTAGCTGATCTAGATGAAGAAATAGGTGATATTAAAATTTTCGAAATACAAGACAAGAGAATAGTGGTGTATAGGGACACTATTATAAAACTCTCTAGGGCAAATTATGTGCGAATTAGTAACCATTGGAGGGTGATTAGAAGGAGGAGGAAGTTAAAGAGATTGTTAAATATGTGACGAATGAGTTTTTGAAAGCTATGAATTTAGAATTTAAATGAGCGATGTATTTTTAACATCATTAGTTACCTTTTCTTCAATCTATAGAGCTGGAATACTTATGAAATCTGCTATCAATCAATCTTTGTTATAGTCTCAGGCATAATAACCTCAAACATGACAACAATTTACTAACTGACTTATCTTTTAAGGGTAATTTTAAAACCTTACCTAATGAATCGAGTTATTAAAAATTTTTGAAAACAGAGTGTTTATTTTGGAGACAACATAATACAGTTTGAAGGGATAGATGAGTAGAATGTCATTAACAGATAAAGAAACAAAAAGATGTAGTAAGTGTAAAAAAATAATGCCTAAAACAAGGGAAAATTTTTATGTTGATTCTTCCGCTAAGAGCGGATTTAAATCAAGATGTAAGATTTGTGAAGGAAATTCATACGCTATAAATGAGCGGTATGGTCTGTTTAATATAAAATGGAAAGAGATCGATACCTTAAGTGGAATCTATAAAATTACTTGTACAGATACTGGAAAATTTTATATTGGTAGTGCAGTAAATATTTGTATGAGATGGTCGACTCACCTTCATGATTTAAGGAAGAACCAACATGAGAATACATATTTGCAAAATTCATTTAACAAATATGGTGAAGAAGCTTTCAAGTTTGAAATAGTGGAATCTATCATTGATAAAGAAATGCTAGTAGAAAGAGAGCAATTCTGGTTCGATGAATTGAAACCTTATGATAGAAATATAGGATTTAACATTTTAAAAGTGGCAGGAAGTTGTTTGGGAAAGAAATTAAAAGAGTCAACTAAAAATAAATTAAAAAGAGTATTAAATAAACCCGTTTTGCAATATGACCTTGATGGGAATTTTATAGCTCGACATATTAGTGCTAAAGAAGCCTATAGGCAATTTGGTTATTCAACCGCTCGTATATACAACTGTGCAAATAGACAGATAGAAAAATATAAAGACTTTATATGGATTTATGAGTCAGATAAACATACTTTGCAAGGACGAATTCAATTTATAAGGAATACAGGGAGAACAATCCTTCAATACGATTTAAATGGAGTATTAATTAAGGAGTGGAGGTTTAGTATAAGTAAGATTGCAGAGCAACTAGGTAAGCAATATATAAATATCCCTAACTGTTGTAATGGGAATCAATCAACCAGTGGTGGGTTTATATGGAGATATAGAATCGGTAATGAGGAATTGATTAAAAAGCTTTACGATTAAAGGTGTGGTGTTAAGTAAGCACGTCGAGATTTACTATTTGTTTGATACATCTACTAAACCTTATAAGATAAGATTTTGAATAGAAAAGATATAACCAGAATAAGAAAGCAGTCATATGTACGGCTGTTCTCTTATTCTGGTTAGAGTAAGTAAAACGGAACTATTTTCCATGTATTTCATTTTGAATGCATCTTGTCCATTTCTTCCTTCACTGCTCTCAAAATTTCACCTTTACTTTCATCTTTTAGCACACTCAGATCATTTTCAAATAATCCAACAAAGAATTCGAAATTACCTCTATCTTCCCTCATTGATGTTAAGAAGCTATATAGGTTATCAATAACAGGTTCAAAGATCTGCATGTTTTTGTTTATATTAAACGAAAGTTCTTTTTTTATTTCTTCATTTTTTTCTTCCATCTTCTCATATAGATCCATCATCCATTGACTTTCTAAGTTTATCTTACCATTTTTTGATTTGGCGTTAGGATATTCTTGATCAGTATCCATCTCTTCATGTCCCTGAATCAACATTTCTTCAATTTCAGCCGCTCTCTTTTCATCCCAGTTAGCTACTTCCTCTGATTCAGATTCTATCCTTTCTGGGGATTTAATCTGATAAAAGCTGTCTAAAAATTCATCAATCCCACTCTCTGTAAATCCTAAATGCTTCATTATATCGTAAGCGGTATTATAGTCTAGCTTCTTAATTAATCCCCTTTCTAATTGTGAAATATATGTTTCAGCCTTTCCAATCAAACGTGATAACTCTCTAGATCCAATTCCCCTTTTGGTTCGTAATGCTTTTATGTCTCTTCCGATATTATTAATACTCATTTTTACCCTCCTTCAAAATGAAATGAAGTATATGTAAATAATAACATACTGCAATTGGGTTTGAAAGTGTAATATTGTAAATAAAAAATTTTACAATATTAATTTACATTGTATTATATAAGTGCTACAATGAATTCAGTTAGTAAATAGGTATGGAAGTATTAATAATCAAATTGGGGGGAGATGAGTGGTATTAGAAGCGGAAGCAATAAGATAAATATGAAAAATTTGTATAAGAATTTCGAATGATAACCATGAAAAAAAATAAAAAACTGATTCATCAAATTTTAGTACAATAAATGATTCTAAGAAGAAGGAAAAACTAAACAATAGGATTGGAATTAATTTGGAGGATGTTACTAATGACAAATACTAGATCAATCTTTGAACTTAAGCAACAATATGAAAACATAAAACAAATAGCATACAATCACATTCAGAACTCTTTTAGTTTCTATAAATTTGCTTATCAAGAACTGCTTACTTTTGAGTTAAAACTTCACCAAAAATCAAAGATCTATATTAGTAGTTTTATATGTAATGGTATTGATTCAATGAAACAAGGGAAAAATACAGTTTCTGAGGAAGAACGAAGAATCATTGACGGAATCATTAACGAAATTGATTTTGTTGATCACTACTCAAAATACAATATCTTTGTATGGATTAAACGGTATCATAAACTTCATAAAGAATTATATCGTCAACTATATGAGCATAAGAAGTATTCCAGACATTTGCTCTCTTGCTTGAAAGAATTAAATAATGATTTGCAGCAACATCAGCATGCAATGGTAGTTAAAGAAATTTTTCCATACATTGACGTGATAAGAGAGGATTTATTAACAATAACATCGTTCAAGTTTGAAATATTGGATTACTATACATTAATTGAACAAATGTTTTTATATGATCCTATTATGGATTTAAATGATTTTCTCAGCTTGATAAACATTAGAAAAGAAAAGGAAACATTAGAAGTTATTAATAGTTTGCCAGAAAAAGTGAGTATTGAGGATTTTGAAAATGCGGTATTTGTAGAAGGAATAGAAGATGACTCAAATTATTATCTGCGTGATTCCATGACTAAGCATATTTTTAAGGTGAGAGACGCTAACCCAACATTAGCAAAAGAAATGGACAAACAAATAGGAATAGATATGATTCCAACAATGTCTGTTAGCTTTGATGAATTCGGAGAAGTAAGTGAGATTAAGCAGAATCCACCTAAATTAAAAATAGTTAAATAAAATAGTTCCTTTCATGTATCGGAAAAGAGATATAGCTCCTAAACAAACACATTACGATGTTGAAAAAATTTCGAGACGAGAACGAAAATAGCCCAATTTCTGATTGGTAAAAATAAAGATACCTCTTAATTTGTAAGGTGGATTTCGATAAGCAAAAACTCATCATCAGAAAAAACAAATGTTAAGTAGAATAAACATTGCCTGCAGCATCACGAGAAAATTTATTGTTTTGGCTAAGAAGGAGTAACCATAGACAATAGTTTGATACGAGGATTACATGAGAATTGAGCATATGATAGGTTCAATAAGAAAATTTATGTGTATGTATAGGTACATGGATTTTAGAGATATAAAAATCTGTGTATAAAAAAGCACACACATATTCGTTAACTAGGAAAATTGTGCTTGAAAACCTACACAGAATAGGGGTGTTATAAAGAAAAACATTAAATAGAAAAACTAGATTAAAGAGAGATATGATACGCCCCCCGAGGGGGACGCATCTAATTTGAGTCTTTGGAATTTAAAATGAAAGGGGGGAATTACATGACTGCTATTATCTATAGTGAAACTGTGTCATGAGAAAGAAGATAATAAATTGTCAACAAAGAATACAAATAAACCATATATCATGATTCCGAACGCAATTGTTCGTAATAATGGGATTTCAAACATTAGCAAGATCATTTATACGTCTTTAGCGATGGGACGTAACATAAATCAAACTCGGCTATATCAACAAACAAGCATTCACGGATTGTTGGGTATGGTCGGTTATCAGCAGCGTACCGAAAACCAAAGGGTTTTTAAGAAAGGACTTAAAGAGCTTGTCGAACTAAATGTTATTAGCATGTATTTAGATTTTGCTTTGACAAAAGAAATAAGACCAACAGAATTAAAAGGAAGTACAATGTTCTTCGTAAATTTTAATGATGAAGATGTTTATAACGAGGACTTTGTAAATAGATTTCATGATGATGAAATAGACAAAGAGTTAATTAACTACGGATTCAAGTATACAACAGTCTATATAGAAGATGCAGTTAAACTATTTACAATTGAATCCAATCACAATTTAACTAATATGTTATCGCTATATCTGATGACTGTTTCGAGAGCATTGATTGGAAGTCAGGGTGACAAGTACTCAACAGAAACAATAGAGAATATTACTCACTATGCAAACATAAATGAAAAAACAGCTTCGTCCTATTTTACAACCTTATTTAGTGCCAAACTGTTATACAAATTGACATTGCGGCAATTTAAAAAGAATACAGACGAAGTACGTGACCATAACGTATATTCTAGATGGTGCGATAGACATACAGTTATTAGACAACTTGATTCTGATGAGTGGTTTATGAAACAAACCTTATTAAAAATTGGCGATCAAGAATTATCAGACGAACAACGTGAAGTAATAAAGCAAAAGGCACATGAACTAAATCCTTATCAATAGTTAAATTAATACTAAGGGTCTAATTATAGTCACATGCTGGGACTAGTCTTATTGCCCTTTGAATCGGAGAATTGAATGGATAGGAGCGAAATACTAGAAGTCCTTTTACAAACTAATAAATATAGCGCTTCGAAATAGACATAATGAAATTTAGGTTAGTGTTCATTTATATTGGTAGTTTAAAACTGTATAATAAAGGTAATTAAATCAATTTACTTTTATCTAAGGGTTGTATCCTTTGCGTGTATCACCTTTATTAATCTCAGAAAACATTTCAATTGCATACACTATCTATTGTAGAATATGTAGAGGCAAGCTGAAAAGATTTTTCAAAAAGGTAAATAAAACCCATGTTTTAATAAGTAAGGATGGAGTAACATGTTTTTTAAGAAAAAGGGGAATTACAATAGAAAAGCCGTAGCCAATGGTCATTTCGCAACTTTTGTATTCTGGGGATTAGTTCTCTTCATTAAAGGCGTATGCGAACTTTATGACAAAGAGTTTATTCACAATTCATTGACTATCCTTCTCGTAGGAATAGCGATTTTCTTTATCACTGAATTTATAAGTAACAAAAAATCACAGGCTAACAAATAGCCTGTGACCCTTCTTAATCATTAACTATGCTCTTTTGTTCTTTTTTTTTAGTGTAGTAAAACAATCTTATGCCAGCAAATAAAACTATTCCGATAATAAGATAAGTATAGTCTTTTAAAAAAAGACCAAACGCTAAACTCAAAACTAAAATAATAAATTCTAATGTTTTTTGGGTTTTATTTCTCAAGGTGTTTTCTCCTTTCTAATATTTATAAACGATCTGCTTGCCGTAATAATCTTCTACCATACCTAAACCAGTCTGATAAGTTCTCAAGTAATATCTTTTAACTTTTACTCCATGTTTACCAGAATTGGCTACTTTTAATAATTTTGCGTAATCAGATTTCTTTTTCTTTAAATCAGATACCATTACGTCATGTGCATATATATGAGTAAATCCTAAAAAGAATCCTGTAACAGGGGCTTTAAAACTTATTATTGAATCTGCTATCAATTCCATTAAAGTGCTTGTATGGCTACTGTAATAATTAATACTGTGTTTAGTACGTTTAATTTTTGCTTTTAAGTCACTGCTTGAATAAGTTACTACCGTATATGTTCCTTTTTTATCCTTGTAATTACGTTCACTGTACGCAAAAGAGCTTTTAGCACATAAAGTAAAAGCTAACACGACAATCATAAAAGAAATGAAGAATTTTTTCATAATTCTATCTCCTTATTTTTCAATTTTAATACAGAAAAGGAATAAATGGAAATGTTTTTTTGGCGATAGTCCGAAAACAAAGCAATGACCGATAAGACACTGATAATTCTCTATTTAAGATTCATACACCATCCCTTTCTAGCATTGTATTGAACGCCTTCATTATAGCTAGATTAAGAGGGATATAATAGCAGAAACTGACATAATTGGATAAAATCGTACATATGGATTATAATGGGAATGGTAGAAATAGGTTGAAATCAGTAGATGATTGCAAACAGCAGGGTAGATAGGAGTAGTCTAATTAGAATTGAGGGGAGTGAAGAAGATGGGTATAGATAAGTTTACTATAAGAACAAATACCTTCCTTGCAGGGAAGGACGACAATAATTACTGTAAGGAATGTAGCAAGGAAATAAGTGATGTCGAAGACATCAAGTATAAAGGTCTTTGTTCAAATTGTTGGGGTAACTTAGGTATATCAACAAATACACTACAAACAGATGACGAGATTATGGACATGATAATGGGGAGGAACGGTAAGTGATTACAAAAAGAAGATACTATATGACGTTATTAAATTAGATGAACTCACTGTAAAGATGATAGAAAGCCTCCGTGCGCAACAGGGACTAGTCATTAAAACAGATACTACTGATTTATGGATTATTTGATTCTTCGATATAATCCTGCAGTTCCGAAAGGAACTGTCTAACCTTTACCTGAGTAATGTGACCATTCTCAAATTTAAGCTATAAACATTTCGCACAACTAAACTGCTCCGTTTGCTTAAGTACATTCTTTCACAGTCGATATTACTTACAATTACAACACTCTACCGCTACCGTGTTGTATATACTCTCCATACATGCCTATTGTCGCTCATTATTGCTCGTGATGGCGTTTTATTTGTGTCAAATCTAAGGTCGTTACGTAAGCCTGTTGTGGAGTTTATATGTTGGGTAATACTGAAACCACACTCATCCACACACACACGATCGATAATTGTTCGACACGACTCAAATAATCAGCATATTGAAGTCTATTAGGTGACTGACTGTATCAATAATATTCTAATGAAGTTAGAGTGTTAGCTGAATTGAAATAAGTCTAACCTTCATTCAGTTGAATAGGATTTATCTTACTGTTTTCGAGACGAATGTAAACTAATACATAAAAAGAATTATGATGTTTGAAAAAGCCGAGAAAACAAGGAAAATCACACAAAGGGGATAACTTTTTGGATGCTAAGTTAATAATAGCGATTATAGCTTCAATATTTGGTGTATCGGGATGGGCAACTTTTTTCTATAATCACATCACTCATGTGCATTCACACCCAAAGATTACACTAACGTATATCGGCATCAATAAAGAAGAGACAGATAATGAACTAGATAACTTTAGTTTATAAGAGACTCCACCATCCAAGGAGTCTCTTTTTTTTATGTTGAAGATAGGGAGGCGTATTTTCCACACTTTTGCACGCTTCAAATGGGGGATAGACCCTGTGTACCCTCAGCCACACGTCCCAGATGATGCAAAACGAGAAAAGTATAAACAGCACCAGTTGAGAATTGGAAAATAACCAATTATGCCATGCCATTAATAAAACTCGTCTATTATTAATTGTTATAATAAGCTATATATATCGTGAAAGAATGTACTTAAGCTAACGGGGCAGTTTAGTGGAAGATTGAAAAATATAAATTTTAGAGAGGGGTGGTTGGATAAATGAACAAAGAAATAGAAGAAATCATTGTTAAATCTTTCTTTGAAAAAAGAATACAACAAAGAGTGCTATTCGAATTAACGTCCCCTAAAAAACGAGATAATGCATTAAATAGATTGAACCACAATTATCTAGTTACTTTTCGCAAGGAACTTATGATTGAAATTCCCAAACCAAATTCAGACCCAGATGATATAGAAAAAATAATGAAAAAGCAAGGAGCCGGTAATAGCTGCTATGTAATGTCTCGTAATTCTAGTTTTGATGGGAAAGAGCTGCCTACATCGACTGCAATAGAACAATTAATTTGGTATCAAGCGGCTTCAATTATATCCTTTATACCTGGAAAATTAGCATATTTTCAAGCTGAATTGGATTACGGATTTCTCCCTAGATTTATTTTAAAAAAGCCATTATAAAGGTAATCATTTTATTTATCATTTGATGACTTAGTAAGGGCAAGAACAGCTTATGCTATTCTTTTTTAACTTCTGATAGTAAGTTTGTGAAATATTGTACTTAAACAAACGGGTGCTTGTGCGGCCGAGCCTAGGTCGTATCATATAGCGGGTGGGATTCCCGTCGAGAAAGAACTAGCCATTCACTCGTAGCGAGTCTTGGAGGGCTACTGGCAACATTAGCCTTTAAGCGTAGACAGTTAGATGGCGGGCCGAAAGCCATATGGTTGAAGGGATTGAGCTCCATAATGTTAGTAAATCGAGAGGGCTGATGCCTTAAGCACAGCAGAAAGCTACATTTTATCCGTCGTTAAAGGCAAGAAGGATAAAACCTCTCTGGAGTCAGAGACCTTGGCACGTCAGACATTGATATGATATGGCAACTCGGGAGACCCTACCGGTCTCTTCTTATAGAAGAGTATGGTGTACAAGTGATAATAAGCAAGGAAACCAAATGCCGTTGTAGGGGGTCGGATAGCAGCGTAGTACCAATGAAGTTGGGTAATGCCGATGGAGGAAAGGCTGCTACCAAGTTATCACCCTTACTAGGGACACATTTACTACACACTGAGGTAGAAATTATAAATGTAAACTAAACTATTAAGGATAGCAAAAATTAACCTTTTGTGAATGATGATTTGGAGGAGCCGTGTGCGTAAATAGCGCAAGCACGGTTCTGTGAGGGGGGAGGAACACAATCTACCGTAAGGTAGAGAGGTTCCCTTCTACTCGACTACTTCAATAAGAGAGGTTGCTTAAGCAGCCTTTTTCTTATGGCACTAACGGGGAAGGATAGTTGAAGAAGGAAAATGAAAACAGAGAATCGAAATAAAATAAAAGCGGTATTTTTTTAAGGGTGGGAAGATATGAAAATAGAAGAATTTTTAAAACAAATGCCTGTTTTCGAAACAGCCCGTCTTGTATTGAGAAAGGTAAATTTAAACGACCTTGATGATATATTCGAGTTCTCATCAGACCCAAAAGTGGCACATCATATGACATGGGAGGTTAATAAATCAAAAGAGGAAACACTCAATAATTTTATTAATGTAGTCATGAAAAATTATGAGAAAGGCGAATCTGGGGACTTAGCAATAGTTTTAAAAGAAAGTGGAAAAGTAATCGGTACTTGTTCTTTTATTGATTGGTCTAATGAACATAGTAACGCAGAAATAGGTTATGTATTAAATCAAAATTACTGGGGTAAAGGGCTTGCAACTGAAGCTCTTCAAGAACTAATTAAATTTGGTTTTGAAAAAATTCAACTGAATCGAATTCAAGGCAGATGTGATATTGATAATATTGGTTCTGAAAAAGTAATGTTGAAGGTTGGAATGTGTTTCGAAGGTACCTTAAGAAAAAATGAATTTATTAAAGGTGAGTTTCGGGATACAAAGATATTTTCAATTTTGAATGAAGAATACGCTTAATAGTTACGGTTGTAAGCTAAGTAATCAGCAGCTGCTGTTGGTAGCTTTTTTATATTTCCAAGTAAACTTTGTGAACAAATGTACTTAAACAAACGGGTGCTTTAGTTCATTAACAGGGGTTGCTGCGGCAGCCTTTTTCTTATGGCACTAACGGGGCAGGATAGTGGAAAGGGAATATGGTTAAATGATATTTACCGAGGAAGATATGACTTCAAATAAAAACACTCCAAATTTTACTATAAATGGTGATACGCTCTAAAAAAGGAGGAAAATTCAGAATGGAATTCAAATTTGGGAACTTTGCTATTGTGCTACCCCCTTTACACATTACGATTATAGCAATAATTATTATTTTCTTTTTAGTAAAGTGGAGCAAGCAATTAGAAACAAGACGTTTTACGATTTTCTTTTACTTTCTAATAAGCACTTACATTGCTCCAATTTTTTCTCGCCATACAAAAGAAGGTGTCTTTCAGCTATGGATTCCGTTGGGCTTTATATTAGTTTTCTTATACTTGTATCGCAATAAAAGAAACCAACCATCTAAAATGAAAGCGTGTATTTTAGGACTTTGTATAGCATTATATCAGGTAATTCTTCAATATGTTAGGTAGTTTTTGGTATTCCACTAACGGGGGCAAGAGTTGAAGAAAGAGGATTGCTGCAGCGTTCCTTTTTTTGTTATTGTGCTAACGGGGCAGTTTAGTTAAAGAAGGATTTTCATTCTCCTTTGTAGAAGGTGAGTAATGTATGTGCATTTCTTTATGAAAGAAGGTTTTATTATGGAGTCTTATCCTTCTGAAATTGATTTCATTTCTCTATTTGAATGTCTTCCAGTAAAGAAAGATGATGATGAACTGTTCGAATATAATGAATCAACCTTCAGGTTCAAGGTTAATCAGCATAAATATGAGGTTATCGTTTGCCCGTTTTATAATCAATTTGGGTTATTAGTACAAGAGGGAAGTATGGTTATTGGAAGATATAATTTTCAAACGGTAAGTAAAATCGAAATACTTACCGATAAAAAGGATGAATCTTCTATACGGTTATTTTTAGATGATGATAGAGAAAGGTTTTTAATGATTGTAGAAATTACCTTCAAACCGAACTTTAAGATTGAAATAAAAGAAACGTTTGCTTGATTATATTTAAGAACTGGCTGCCCAAATCGGTAGCCTTTTTATTGAACTAAAGGAGCAGCATTCCTGTAATGAATGTTCTTAATGAACAAACGGGGCAGTTTTATTTAATAAGAGGTGTCATATTATTTAACTATATTCGTCTAATCTATATTCTTACAATATGTATCAAAATGAAGGGGGTAAAAATATTGAAATACATTTTAGTTGGATTTTTAGCTTTTATATTATTGTCTTCAGGCTGCTCTCCAAGAACTGAATCTGAATCCTATGCCGCAACGATGAGAATAAATGGGAATTACTACGATGCAGTAGAAAATGAAAGTCAAGAAAGCTATACGATAGACAAAGAAATTGGGAAGATAGAAAAGAAAGTTCCGCCAACAGAGTCTCGCCTAAAAGAAGATTTTGTGTCTAACTATTTGGATGAAGGTACGGTTATTTATGCTTCTAAAGAAGATAAAGATGTTTTTCTCGTAAAGAAGGAAGGTGTTTATCAGATTTTTAAAAGGCGTTAATCCTATCGGTCTTGTTCAACTAAACCAGCTAATAGTTTGTCAACATTTTTCAATAAAAAGTTTAATAACCTCATGATATACTAAAAATGTTCATGCCAAATAACCTTCCTTTATGCTCTTATTGGAAGGTTTTGACGTATTTAGTTAGAGATAGGTTTTAAAACATATCTTGGAAAGTGGATCTACTTTTTAATAATGCGTAAATCCAATGTAAGAGCTTATTTGCACAGGCAATGATTGCTACTCTGAAGGGTTTTCCTTCTTCTCGTTTCTTGTCGTAAAACTCTCGTAGTCTTCTATTCCGTGGAATGATTTCATCAGTCGTTTTCTTTTTACGGGCATCCCGAATACCACTTTGAACAGCCATATACAGGGCATGGCGAAGTCTACATGAGCCACGTTTGGTAATTCGATTTACGGATGCAGTAAACTTTCCAGAAGAGTACACACTAGGATCTATTCCAGCGAATGCAACTAACTTCTTGGCATCATTAAACCGATCTATCTCTCCGATTTCAGAAATAATCGTTCCAGCGATTTTTTCTCCAATACCAGGGATAGATTGTAGGATCTCATATTCTTCAATTCCCTTAGCGAGAGCATCTATTTCATCCGCAATCTTGGATAGATGCTCTTGGTATTGAAGAACAATCTTAACTAAGATCTCAAGGTTAAAGATATGACTTTGGTAGAGATTGTCTTGAAAAGGATTACGAAGGGCTGCTTCTCGCAACTTCTGTGCCTTTTCCTTTGCCCAAGACTCCGAACGACTTGTACATAATGAAGCTATTTTATCCGTTAACTCTTTATCACTCACACTTAATACTGCCTTTGAAGTAGGGAATGCTAGTAAAGTAAGCAACGATACCTTTGAATAGAGGCTTCCAAACACCCCTCGATACTCAGGAAATACCTGATCGATCAGAGAATGCAGCTGTAACTTTGTTTTCGCTGATATTTCTGCAATACTCTCTTGTTGTCTTGTTAGATTACGAAGGTTTAAGAGTTGAATTCCACGCTTCTTGTAAGGCTCTAACTCCTCTTTGTAATACAGTTCACAAAGGTGATAAGCATCAATTGCATCTGTTTTCACCTTTCGTAGGCTTGAGCTCTTAGCTCTGTGTGAGATAAGAGGATTAACAATAATAAAAACATATTTTTGTTCCTCTAAAAACTGAATAACGGGAGTATGGTAGTGCCCAGTTGATTCTAAAACAACCGAAGGTTGATAACCGCCAGCTGCTCTCTCCACCTCATGAAGGAATTCTAATAAACTCCCTAAACCTTCAAGATCGTGTTTAATACTAAAGCTCTTACGATATGGTTTACCCTTATCTAAAAATGCCTGTACCTGACTTTCTCCTTTTGATACGTCCAGACCAATGACTGGATTCATACTTTATCTCCTCCTAGAAATACAATATTAGTCGGTATCCCCTAAGGCTTCTTGTAATGTCATAGGTTCGCTTGTTAAACGGGATCGTTGTCCCAACCAGCCTGAAACATGCTTATACAAGTAGGGGGTGAACAGTTTAGCTGACGGGATTAAATCCCACGGGTGCGACGTTCTACCCCGACTACCGTTATATTAAGACCATATGAAAAAAGGTCAACCAGAAAAATCTGGCTAACCTTATATTACGAACGGGTGCTTCACTTCAATAAGGGAGGTTGCTTAAGCAACCTTTTTCTTAGTGTGCCAGGCATGGCAACTATCTAGGTGGTGAAAGTCCACTGTGGGGGTACACATCGACCAACCACTAAGGAAGCGCAAGGTACTTATCGTGAGGTAAGGGCTGGAGGAAGCGTGGAATAAAATCTTGACTCGACGAACAGAAATCTGATACTAAGGCTCTATAAAGGGATTAGACTCCTAAGCAAGTTAAAGTCCAAAAGATGTGCGTAACTTTGTAGAGTAAATCAGGCGAGTAAAAGAGGAAAGATAGTTGTCTTACCCTGGGAGGTCTTGCGGATGTACAGAAGTACAGTCGAAAAAGGTTAGTCGCAAGAAGTCAGCAGAAGCCATAGTAGTGAAATTATTTCATGAAGGGCTGAACAATTTATAGTGTTTCAACACCACGAATGCGTGAGTGACGAAAACTCCGAATGTGTTAATGGTAAAAGTATGAGCGTATCTCAAAGGATAACCAAGAGGGAGCTATCACTTACTACGTGAGAGGGAAGGAGAAACGAGTGTGGAACTTTTAGAACAGATTCTAAGAAATCAAAATATGAATGAAGCCTACTTACGTGTCTATAAAAATAAAGGTACAAGTGGGATCGATGGAGTGACAGTCGACGAACTAAAGCAATATCTGAAAGAGAATAAGGATGAACTGCGTCAGCGCATCAGAACAAGAAAATACCAACCACAAGCTGCCTTAAGAGTGGAAATCCCAAAAGAAAACGGAAAGATGCGCAAATTGGGAATACCAACAGTAGTGGACAGAGTCGTTCAACAAGCCATTCATCAAGTTCTCAGCCCGATATTTGAAGAACAGTTCAGCGAATTCAGTTACGGTTTCAGACCAAAAAGAAGTTGTGAGATGGCGATAATGAAAAGCCTGGAATTTCTGAATGACGGTCAAGATTGGGTAGTCGACATTGACCTTGAAAGATTCTTCGATACCGTCCATCACGATAAACTCATGCGAATTATCTCCAACACAATAAAAGACGGAGATGTCATCTCGCTAATCAGAAAATACTTAGTCAGTGGAGTCATGGTGAATGGAAAATATGAAGACACACCTGTCGGTACTCCGCAAGGAGGAAACCTCAGTCCACTATTGAGTAATATTATGTTAAATGAACTCGATAAGGAACTAGAGATAAGAGGACTGAGGTTCGTGAGATACGCTGATGATGCCCTTATCTTTGTGAAAAGTGAAAAAGCAGCGAACCGAATAATGAACTCAATTGTGAGATTTATTGAAGAGGAATTAGGTCTTATAGTCAACGTAGAGAAGAGTAGAATCTCACGTCCAAAAGAATTAAAATTCTTAGGATTTGGCTATTACTACGACATTACTAACAAGAGATATCAAGCGAAACCTCATCCAAGTTCGGTACAGAAGTTTCAAAGGAAGCTTCGACGACTGACAAAACGGAGCTGGAGTGTTTCACTAGACTACCGAATATTGAAACTGAAACAAGTGATACTTGGATGGGTAAACTACTTCAGAGTGGCAAACATGAAAAAGGTGACTGAACGAATAGACCAAAAGCTTCGCTCTAGAATTAGGGTCATCATCTGGAAGCAATGGAAAGTAACGAAGAAACAAATCAAATCGCTTATTCAACTAGGGATTCCGGAGGAAGAAGCGAAAGGATTAACATACTGTCGAAAAGGTTACCGATTCATAGGATTATCAAAAGTCGTCCAAAGAGCAATCTCAAACAAAAGACTAAAGCAGAGGGGAGTCCCCTCTGCTTTAGAACATTATCTAAAAGTACACACTGTGATATAAATTGAAACGCCGTATACGCGAACCGTACGTACGGTGTTGTGAGAGGGGCGAAAATAAATGACTTATTTTCCCTCTACTCGATTGGCACTAACGGGCAGGTTAGCTTAATAAGAAAAAGTACACTTAACGAAACACATTTGTACTTTCGTTGGTATACTTAAAAAAAGGGTAGGGGATGGTTGAGTGATAAGGTTAGCGAAAGAATTTGATGCGGAAGCAATTATTGGTATTAGAAAAGAAATTATTTTATCAAAAACTACATCCAAATTTTTTGTATCTTCTCCAAATGAGATACCGAGTAACGTTAATAAGGAAAGAGAAAAAATACGGAAAAGTTTTGAGAAAAGCAATCTTTATATAGTTTTTGAAGTAGAAGGGAATGTGGTCGGCTTTCTGGTCTTCAACCGTTACGAACACGAACGCTTAAAACACGCTGGGTCATTGGGAATGGGGATTAGAGAAGAGTATACCAATCAAGGTATTGGTACCAAACTAATTGAATTTCTTTTTAGTTGGGCTAAAAAACAGAAAAGTATAGAAAAGATTTGCTTAGGAGTAGTTTCAGTCAATGAAAGAGCCATTAAAGTATATAGGCGTTTAGGTTTTGTAGAAGAAGGCAGACAAAAAAATCAAATTAAATATGAAGATGGTTCATATGGGGATGACATATTAATGGCTTATTATCTTAATTAAAAATCAATCTACTTTATTATTTTGAATGCAATATTGTGAAGAATTGTACTTAAAGTAAACCAGCTAATAGTTTGTCAACATTTTTCAATAAAAAGTTTAATAACCTCATGATATACTAAAAATGTTCATGCCAAATAACCTTCCTTTATGCTCTTATTGGAAGGTTTTGACGTATTTAGTTAGAGATAGGTTTTAAAACATATCTTGGAAAGTGGATCTACTTTTTAATAATGCGTAAATCCAATGTAAGAGCTTATTTGCACAGGCAATGATTGCTACTCTGAAGGGTTTTCCTTCTTCTCGTTTCTTGTCGTAAAACTCTCGTAGTCTTCTATTCCGTGGAATGATTTCATCAGTCGTTTTCTTTTTACGGGCATCCCGAATACCACTTTGAACAGCCATATACAGGGCATGGCGAAGTCTACATGAGCCACGTTTGGTAATTCGATTTACGGATGCAGTAAACTTTCCAGAAGAGTACACACTAGGATCTATTCCAGCGAATGCAACTAACTTCTTGGCATCATTAAACCGATCTATCTCTCCGATTTCAGAAATAATCGTTCCAGCGATTTTTTCTCCAATACCAGGGATAGATTGTAGGATCTCATATTCTTCAATTCCCTTAGCGAGAGCATCTATTTCATCCGCAATCTTGGATAGATGCTCTTGGTATTGAAGAACAATCTTAACTAAGATCTCAAGGTTAAAGATATGACTTTGGTAGAGATTGTCTTGAAAAGGATTACGAAGGGCTGCTTCTCGCAACTTCTGTGCCTTTTCCTTTGCCCAAGACTCCGAACGACTTGTACATAATGAAGCTATTTTATCCGTTAACTCTTTATCACTCACACTTAATACTGCCTTTGAAGTAGGGAATGCTAGTAAAGTAAGCAACGATACCTTTGAATAGAGGCTTCCAAACACCCCTCGATACTCAGGAAATACCTGATCGATCAGAGAATGCAGCTGTAACTTTGTTTTCGCTGATATTTCTGCAATACTCTCTTGTTGTCTTGTTAGATTACGAAGGTTTAAGAGTTGAATTCCACGCTTCTTGTAAGGCTCTAACTCCTCTTTGTAATACAGTTCACAAAGGTGATAAGCATCAATTGCATCTGTTTTCACCTTTCGTAGGCTTGAGCTCTTAGCTCTGTGTGAGATAAGAGGATTAACAATAATAAAAACATATTTTTGTTCCTCTAAAAACTGAATAACGGGAGTATGGTAGTGCCCAGTTGATTCTAAAACAACCGAAGGTTGATAACCGCCAGCTGCTCTCTCCACCTCATGAAGGAATTCTAATAAACTCCCTAAACCTTCAAGATCGTGTTTAATACTAAAGCTCTTACGATATGGTTTACCCTTATCTAAAAATGCCTGTACCTGACTTTCTCCTTTTGATACGTCCAGACCAATGACTGGATTCATACTTTATCTCCTCCTAGAAATACAATATTAGTCGGTATCCCCTAAGGCTTCTTGTAATGTCATAGGTTCGCTTGTTAAACGGGATCGTTGTCCCAACCAGCCTGAAACATGCTTATACAAGTAGGGGGTGAACAGTTTAGCTGACGGGATTAAATCCCACGGGTGCGACGTTCTACCCCGACTACCGTTATATTAAGACCATATGAAAAAAGGTCAACCAGAAAAATCTGGCTAACCTTATATTACGAACGGGTGCTTCACTTCAATAAGGGAGGTTGCTTAAGCAACCTTTTTCTTAGTGTGCCAGGCATGGCAACTATCTAGGTGGTGAAAGTCCACTGTGGGGGTACACATCGACCAACCACTAAGGAAGCGCAAGGTACTTATCGTGAGGTAAGGGCTGGAGGAAGCGTGGAATAAAATCTTGACTCGACGAACAGAAATCTGATACTAAGGCTCTATAAAGGGATTAGACTCCTAAGCAAGTTAAAGTCCAAAAGATGTGCGTAACTTTGTAGAGTAAATCAGGCGAGTAAAAGAGGAAAGATAGTTGTCTTACCCTGGGAGGTCTTGCGGATGTACAGAAGTACAGTCGAAAAAGGTTAGTCGCAAGAAGTCAGCAGAAGCCATAGTAGTGAAATTATTTCATGAAGGGCTGAACAATTTATAGTGTTTCAACACCACGAATGCGTGAGTGACGAAAACTCCGAATGTGTTAATGGTAAAAGTATGAGCGTATCTCAAAGGATAACCAAGAGGGAGCTATCACTTACTACGTGAGAGGGAAGGAGAAACGAGTGTGGAACTTTTAGAACAGATTCTAAGAAATCAAAATATGAATGAAGCCTACTTACGTGTCTATAAAAATAAAGGTACAAGTGGGATCGATGGAGTGACAGTCGACGAACTAAAGCAATATCTGAAAGAGAATAAGGATGAACTGCGTCAGCGCATCAGAACAAGAAAATACCAACCACAAGCTGCCTTAAGAGTGGAAATCCCAAAAGAAAACGGAAAGATGCGCAAATTGGGAATACCAACAGTAGTGGACAGAGTCGTTCAACAAGCCATTCATCAAGTTCTCAGCCCGATATTTGAAGAACAGTTCAGCGAATTCAGTTACGGTTTCAGACCAAAAAGAAGTTGTGAGATGGCGATAATGAAAAGCCTGGAATTTCTGAATGACGGTCAAGATTGGGTAGTCGACATTGACCTTGAAAGATTCTTCGATACCGTCCATCACGATAAACTCATGCGAATTATCTCCAACACAATAAAAGACGGAGATGTCATCTCGCTAATCAGAAAATACTTAGTCAGTGGAGTCATGGTGAATGGAAAATATGAAGACACACCTGTCGGTACTCCGCAAGGAGGAAACCTCAGTCCACTATTGAGTAATATTATGTTAAATGAACTCGATAAGGAACTAGAGATAAGAGGACTGAGGTTCGTGAGATACGCTGATGATGCCCTTATCTTTGTGAAAAGTGAAAAAGCAGCGAACCGAATAATGAACTCAATTGTGAGATTTATTGAAGAGGAATTAGGTCTTATAGTCAACGTAGAGAAGAGTAGAATCTCACGTCCAAAAGAATTAAAATTCTTAGGATTTGGCTATTACTACGACATTACTAACAAGAGATATCAAGCGAAACCTCATCCAAGTTCGGTACAGAAGTTTCAAAGGAAGCTTCGACGACTGACAAAACGGAGCTGGAGTGTTTCACTAGACTACCGAATATTGAAACTGAAACAAGTGATACTTGGATGGGTAAACTACTTCAGAGTGGCAAACATGAAAAAGGTGACTGAACGAATAGACCAAAAGCTTCGCTCTAGAATTAGGGTCATCATCTGGAAGCAATGGAAAGTAACGAAGAAACAAATCAAATCGCTTATTCAACTAGGGATTCCGGAGGAAGAAGCGAAAGGATTAACATACTGTCGAAAAGGTTACCGATTCATAGGATTATCAAAAGTCGTCCAAAGAGCAATCTCAAACAAAAGACTAAAGCAGAGGGGAGTCCCCTCTGCTTTAGAACATTATCTAAAAGTACACACTGTGATATAAATTGAAACGCCGTATACGCGAACCGTACGTACGGTGTTGTGAGAGGGGCGAAAATAAATGACTTATTTTCCCTCTACTCGATTGGCACTAACGGGCAGGTTAGCTTAATAAGAAAAAGTACACTTAACGAAACACATTTGTACTTTCGTTGGTATACTTAAAAAAAGGGTAGGGGATGGTTGAGTGATAAGGTTAGCGAAAGAATTTGATGCGGAAGCAATTATTGGTATTAGAAAAGAAATTATTTTATCAAAAACTACATCCAAATTTTTTGTATCTTCTCCAAATGAGATACCGAGTAACGTTAATAAGGAAAGAGAAAAAATACGGAAAAGTTTTGAGAAAAGCAATCTTTATATAGTTTTTGAAGTAGAAGGGAATGTGGTCGGCTTTCTGGTCTTCAACCGTTACGAACACGAACGCTTAAAACACGCTGGGTCATTGGGAATGGGGATTAGAGAAGAGTATACCAATCAAGGTATTGGTACCAAACTAATTGAATTTCTTTTTAGTTGGGCTAAAAAACAGAAAAGTATAGAAAAGATTTGCTTAGGAGTAGTTTCAGTCAATGAAAGAGCCATTAAAGTATATAGGCGTTTAGGTTTTGTAGAAGAAGGCAGACAAAAAAATCAAATTAAATATGAAGATGGTTCATATGGGGATGACATATTAATGGCTTATTATCTTAATTAAAAATCAATCTACTTTATTATTTTGAATGCAATATTGTGAAGAATTGTACTTAAAGTAAACCAGCTAATAGTTTGTCAACATTTTTCAATAAAAAGTTTAATAACCTCATGATATACTAAAAATGTTCATGCCAAATAACCTTCCTTTATGCTCTTATTGGAAGGTTTTGACGTATTTAGTTAGAGATAGGTTTTAAAACATATCTTGGAAAGTGGATCTACTTTTTAATAATGCGTAAATCCAATGTAAGAGCTTATTTGCACAGGCAATGATTGCTACTCTGAAGGGTTTTCCTTCTTCTCGTTTCTTGTCGTAAAACTCTCGTAGTCTTCTATTCCGTGGAATGATTTCATCAGTCGTTTTCTTTTTACGGGCATCCCGAATACCACTTTGAACAGCCATATACAGGGCATGGCGAAGTCTACATGAGCCACGTTTGGTAATTCGATTTACGGATGCAGTAAACTTTCCAGAAGAGTACACACTAGGATCTATTCCAGCGAATGCAACTAACTTCTTGGCATCATTAAACCGATCTATCTCTCCGATTTCAGAAATAATCGTTCCAGCGATTTTTTCTCCAATACCAGGGATAGATTGTAGGATCTCATATTCTTCAATTCCCTTAGCGAGAGCATCTATTTCATCCGCAATCTTGGATAGATGCTCTTGGTATTGAAGAACAATCTTAACTAAGATCTCAAGGTTAAAGATATGACTTTGGTAGAGATTGTCTTGAAAAGGATTACGAAGGGCTGCTTCTCGCAACTTCTGTGCCTTTTCCTTTGCCCAAGACTCCGAACGACTTGTACATAATGAAGCTATTTTATCCGTTAACTCTTTATCACTCACACTTAATACTGCCTTTGAAGTAGGGAATGCTAGTAAAGTAAGCAACGATACCTTTGAATAGAGGCTTCCAAACACCCCTCGATACTCAGGAAATACCTGATCGATCAGAGAATGCAGCTGTAACTTTGTTTTCGCTGATATTTCTGCAATACTCTCTTGTTGTCTTGTTAGATTACGAAGGTTTAAGAGTTGAATTCCACGCTTCTTGTAAGGCTCTAACTCCTCTTTGTAATACAGTTCACAAAGGTGATAAGCATCAATTGCATCTGTTTTCACCTTTCGTAGGCTTGAGCTCTTAGCTCTGTGTGAGATAAGAGGATTAACAATAATAAAAACATATTTTTGTTCCTCTAAAAACTGAATAACGGGAGTATGGTAGTGCCCAGTTGATTCTAAAACAACCGAAGGTTGATAACCGCCAGCTGCTCTCTCCACCTCATGAAGGAATTCTAATAAACTCCCTAAACCTTCAAGATCGTGTTTAATACTAAAGCTCTTACGATATGGTTTACCCTTATCTAAAAATGCCTGTACCTGACTTTCTCCTTTTGATACGTCCAGACCAATGACTGGATTCATACTTTATCTCCTCCTAGAAATACAATATTAGTCGGTATCCCCTAAGGCTTCTTGTAATGTCATAGGTTCGCTTGTTAAACGGGATCGTTGTCCCAACCAGCCTGAAACATGCTTATACAAGTAGGGGGTGAACAGTTTAGCTGACGGGATTAAATCCCACGGGTGCGACGTTCTACCCCGACTACCGTTATATTAAGACCATATGAAAAAAGGTCAACCAGAAAAATCTGGCTAACCTTATATTACGAACGGGTGCTTAAGTTGAACAAGGGGTGTTATGAATAAGTGCAGAAAGGGGATGACTCAGATAAAGTTATCCCCTTTTTTATCTTGGAGCTAATGTCTGAACATAGGGGGAGAGTTCAAGACACAGCTGCACAGCAATTAATAATACTGTGATTTTAATAAGTTTGTGAAAGAAAAGAATCTAATGATAAAAAAGAGGATTCTTCAATAAGGTTCATGAATTAGATGAATAATAATTGGAGGTCTTAGATGGCTAGAACGCAAGTAATCAATTTAGACAGTGTTTCATTTCAACTAAAAGAAAAACATGATTTTGAATGGCTTAGAAGTCTTGGCAAAGTGTTTTGCGTATTTGATGAACAAGACTCAGGAAATATCTGTTTCGGTATCGAAAAAGATGGTGTAAAACGTTTTGTAAAGTATGCGGGGGCAAAAACTTTAGAGTATTTGGGAGAGCCTGCTGATGCAGTAGCAAGATTGAAGAATTCAATTCCTGTATATGAACAGTTAAGGCATCAACATTTGATAACATTAGTTACCCATTTTCAAGTTGCTGAAGGATATGCACTAGTGTTTGATTGGTTTGATGGGGAATGCCTTCATTCTCATTGGTCTTTTCCTCCACCCCAGAAATATACACACCCCGATTCTCCATTTTTTCGATATAAACAATTGCCTATTGAATATCGATTAGAATCACTGAAATGTATTTTAGAATTCCATGTATATGTGGGGAGTCAAAATTATGTAGCAATTGATTTTTATGATGGTAGTATTTTATATGATTTTGAGAACAATCGAACAAAGATTTGTGATATTGATTTCTATAAGAAAAAACCATTTATTAATACTATGGGGAGATTATGGGGGTCTTCCAGATTTATGTCGCCCGAAGAGTTTGAATTTGGTGCTGAAATTGATGAACGAACTAACGTATTTAATATGGGTGCAATCGCATTTGGATTGCTAGGCGGGGAACTTGACCATTCAATTTTAAAATGGGATGCAGGTCAGGAACTTTACGAAGTAGCACTGAAGGCAGTTGAGAAAGATAGAAAAGATAGGTATTCAACGGTAGAAGAATTCTTCTTAGCGTGGGAATTAGCCTCCATAAAGTGTCTATCTTGAACCCATGTGTGTATAGGAAAGTACACAAGTGCGTTTCTGTAATAGGCAGAAACGCTTTTTGCAATGAATTCAAGATTACTACATATTAGGAGGATTAGGCTTGAGTTTATTTGATGCAATTCTTAATACAGATATCGAAGATGCTTCTGGGAATCCGAACCTTAATTCATTGAGTAAAGCTATACAAGCTGGGCAACAAATTCTAGAATTGTCCGCTAGTAAAGAAAATCTAAAACATCATGATGTTATCATTATCTCGTTATATAGAAAGGTATTAGAGCAAGCAGATGGCTTATTTATTCTTCTAGATCATGATTCAAACAGTGCAGCCACCTCAACAATTAGAACATTGTACGAAACTTCTGTCGGTATGCAATTCATTTTTGAAAAAGAGAACTTACTGGCAAATCGAGCAGACGCATACTATGTTTCTTACATGCACGAACAATTGGCATGGGCAAAAGAAGCTATTAAATCTGACGAAATATCTGGTTTATACACGATAGAGGAACTGAAAGAAAAAATAGTAAAATTCAAGTCCTCTTTATCAAAAGAACCATTGAAATCAGTGAATAAAGTATGGCATAAAGAAAAAGCAAAGTTAGAAAGGAACAACAAACATTTTCCTCCCAAGTGGTATAGCCTCTTTGGAAGTGCAAGTAGTTTCACTCAATTAGCTTCAAGATTTAAAGGCACGCATCCTTTATTGTATTCTGGTTATTCATTAGAAACCCATGGATTTTCAGCACTCCAGAATATTGTAACTGACGAACAGACAAAGAAACAATTCCTTGCACCACTTAGGTATCATCATTCTGGATATGATACCTTTTGCTATCTTGGCAGAACTATTGTAAGTTTGTGTTCATCTTTGATGATAAATCGTTATTGCCCTGAGATTATACTTGAGTTTGAAGAATTCTTTGAAGCTAACCGCTAGAAAGTGAATATTTATAATGAAGGTAAGCACGATCGTTGATTTATGTTCCCTAAACTTCGGGAGCGCCAAACATCTCTCTCTTATTATCTATTCGTGTCTCTTTTTAAATTCGTCTCTCTTATTACAGTACCACGAAGTGTCATCTCAGCGACACTCTGTTCCAGTTGTGCGGAATGAAGTGTCATCTCAGCGACACTCTATTCCGAGGTCTGGAATGAAGTGTCTCAGTGGAGACACTCTGTTCCATGATGAGAAGATTCAAACGTACACTTCAAATTTGCAGAGTTAACTCTACTGTACTCACAATCTAGTGAAATTGACTAAATAAGAATAATAATTGTCTACTTGGAGGTTATGTATGGCTAAATTAAGTTTTTCACAATTGGTGTATATGGCTTTAATAACTGGTTTCATTACAGTTGTCTTTAACACCATATTTCAAGTTTTGAAGGATAAGTTTGATTGGTTTAGTAATGAAAAGAAATTTAAACGGGATTTTGCTTTTGATCAGTTGAAAGAACTTTATATTCCAGTGTATTCAATTGTGGCTCAATCTGAATTCATACGACGATTCAAGGGTCTTGATGATAAACCTTTTGATGAGTTCCCTTTTATTGAAATAAAGAAAACAAAAGAAAAGGTCGTAGTGAATCTTGAAGAAGGCGTTATTAGAAAAGAAACAGTGAATTTTTCAGATGTTATTACAGAGTTTAATAAAGAACAACTGTCCAACATGATTATTGATAAAGGTGCTTTTGCTTCACAAGAATTATTGAAACTGGCAGTGGCTTATAGGTTTGTACATAAACATTATACGGATGAAACTATTGATCGAGAGACTCTTGAAACGTTTCAAGTACAAGAAGTAGATCTCATGAACAAGATTGTAAGACTAATTGTTAGAGAGACAAATGAGAAGCTGGCGCAGTGTAAATTAAGCTATAACAAAGATGAAATTGATCTATCTACTATGTTGGTCGATTACGTGAAAACGGAAATAGAAGCAGATGGCTCTGAAGCACCTTAAATGGTCGCTAGAGCTTTTTTGTTTGGTGAATGAAATTGTGTACACGGGTTTAGAATGATGTGCCTAAAATTGATTCTGAGTGCCTGTAGGGGCAATTTACCTCCACAAATCACACATAACGGTGTAATTACATCGATACGAAAACGAACCGAGTTGAATGTTAGCGGTGCAAAAATGATCAGAAACACCCTTTTTTTCCTGCTTGTTTTTGATAAGAGTACCGAGGCGAATAAAAAGAAATATCGTTTTGCCTCGGCTTTAGGAAATGAAATGGTATCTATTGGGGTACTAGAAAGAGATAAAAATGGGGAAATGAGTTGTATGGCACTGATCTCTTGGTTGTTTCATTAGGTACAATTTCTGCAACGTATTTTGTGAAGCGGGTGAATAAGGGTTTGCATAGTCACATAAGGCGTAAAAATCAATTATGGAGCGTATCATAATCACTATTGACCTTTTGGAACGGCACCGATAACTTAAGAATATCTAATAACAAAGGAAAACTTGGAACAAACCATCCAATTGAAGAAAATGCGGTTGAACTAGTGAAGGAAATGCTTCGACATCCAAACTAAGTTAGGTGTTTTTTTTTGTGCATTCTTAAGATCAGAATAAATTTATGGCTTATCTTTTGGCATTTTGAAAAAACTCACTTTAATTGGTACACCCTATCCCACTTATTTTGACAGTCTGGACACTGCCATTTATGAATGCTATCCACTTTAACGCTTGTGATTCCAATTTTTCTTGTGAAATGACTTGTTCCATATGCCTTCTGTAATTCTTTGGGAATAGGTTCTCCTTGTAAAGCAGCATTACAGTAAGGGCAATACTCTTTACTATCATTCATACGATCACTCCTTGCATAGCTATTAATTAGGTTCTTTAATAATAACATGTGAAGTTAATGTTGTGAGTCTTGAAATGAAACAGCAGACACGCATAAAAACTGTCTATTAAATCATCGTTTTATAGACTATTTGGTGAGAGAGTATAAATTAGCATTTATGCTCTCTTTTTTTGTTTTATTTGTCTATAAACTCTTCTATTGTATAAAGTATATAAAACGTATGAGAAAATAGAAAGAGGTTAAATGATGAACAGGATTATTGGATATTGTCGTATGAGTACAGAAGAACAGAATTTAGATATGCAGGAACGAGCTATTCGAGAAAGGAAGAAATGGGAGAAGCTTTTCGAGGGTGGACAACCTGTTACAAGGGATCTAACTAAAAACAATCCACTTGAAGTGTTTCATAGGATTAGAGACGGTCAAAAGTGAGGAGAGGAGGCTCTTAACGCAGGCTCTCTTTTTTGTATATTGAATCAGGCGGTTGAAAAAGGGGGCAGTACTTATACCATTTAATTCTCAAACTAATAAAATCTGAATATTATTAGTTTGAGAATTTCACTATTTTACTTTTTTACTTCCAAGTATTTTGTAATATCAATTGTATCTTCTAAATCACAAAGTCTACTGTTCATCGCATTTTCTATTGCCTCATCTAACTCGTTATCTCTTAAACCTATGTTATAAAGAGCTTTTTGAACCTCTAAATATATATCCTCACTTATCTCAGAAGGAAGTTGACATACATTATCTAATAAGGAATATTGCTGGGAAAGGATGTACGTACCACAGCAAGTGAAATTTCGTTAAATTACACCTTCCAATATTAGGGTAAAAACCCTAAAATTATTAAAGGGGTGACAAAATTGTTTGATTTGGAAGAATATGAAATACTCATGTCTGGGTTTATGGAATTTGCTACTGAAAAGGCACAGTATCAACCAAGTACACTTACACGTTATAAAGTAATTCTTGACGATTATTTTCACAGTAATGTGATTGATAAAGTTGAAAGAAACAACTATAGTGAAATTTTTAGTCGTGAAAGACTTTCCTTATTAAGAAGGAAATCTAATAATGTGCGTCCCAGTTTGCTTCGATTTTTGTATTTTTTGTATGATGAAAAATTTATCGAAGAACTTGACTATTATCAGCTACAAAATAATGTAAAATCGACTTTTGGTTCTGAAGAACAAGAGAAAGAAGATAGCGTTGAGTTTTTGACACCTAACGAGATACGTACTTTGTTTAGTGATCAATTAACATATAAATATGAATATGAAGAAAAAATGTTGCCTTTGATTTGTTCTCTCTCTTTTTTTTATATGTTTAAGCAAGAAGATGTAATCAAACTTACACTATCAGATATAGTGTTGGAAAAGCAGCGAATAAGAAATGTTCGGCGAACAGAAGAAAATTCTGACTTAGTTGAATGGCTTTCATTAAACGATATAACGGTTAAGTATTTAAAAACATATTTGACTTATCGCCAAACACTTCTTTATCCAGACGATGCGTTATTGGTAATGGAAAATGAACCATTGGATAATAACAAGATAAACAAGTTGTTTAATTGCTTTGAGCGAAGAGATAACAAAGTGCTTTTTGGGAACAAGAAGGTACATCAAAGTTTACTTACTCGCAGTATGATGCTTTACATACTTATCTCCACTAATGGAATAGGTCTTTATCAAATCTTATTAGAACAAGAAATGAATACTGCCTTGGATCATGCGTTTAACGAATATTTATCGATAGTTCGTACTGAAAACAAGAACGAATTGTACGACCGTTATAACATTGAGGAAATCTTACCTAAGAAAAAAAGAGCAGTAGATGTCAATGTCGGCTTCTATTCAGAATTGAATGACGTTAACCAAAAGGATATAGGAGATTACGACATGAATAACAATAGAAACCTTGAAAATAGTAAATTAACAATTCAACGAATGGTTCGAGATAGTAAGATTAGTCGATATCTACGGAACCAGTATGATAATGAATGTCAATTGTGCGGTTATAGATTACGAAAATCTAACGGTGAGTATTATTCTGAGGCTCATCATATTCAACCGTATAACAAGGTTCATCGAGGAGACGATAATAGCAATAATCTAATTGTGTTGTGTCCGAATTGTCATACTCAATTCGATGATTTATATTATGTGATTCATCCAGAAACTCAAAAGGTGCATTGTATATTTGGAGAAGACGATCAGTACCATTTAGAGATGCTGGCAATGAAAGAAGGACATATTTTAAATAGTAAATACTTAGAATATACATGGAAGTTGTTTGAAGAAAAGAAAAGGACATTGGTAAGTAAGGTTGTTCTATAATGGGGGAAATAATTAACTTCACTTTTTTATGTTGTTAATATTTTTACTTGAACTTTCGGGTAGCGTTTCTGTAAAAGCAGGAACGCTTTTTTGTATTGTGTTAACTGCATTAGTGGGAAGAAAGTAAATCCATATAGTACTACACTACATCATACGCTTAGAATCTCGTCTATTTTGGTGATAAAGATGACTCCTTTCACTTTCTCTCGTACCTTATTCATCTTGAATTTGAAGAATTGAATAAAGGGCATTATGTAAGTTTCAAATGATTACTTGGTTGTGATACAGAAACTACACTCATCCACGTACACGCATTCGGTATTTGTTCGATACGACTCAAATAATGGGTATGTTTTAGTACGATAAAGTGATAAAACACGTAGTAATAAACTAATGTTGTTCGAGAGCAATGACCGATAACACGGATATAACTCATTAAGCGATATCAAGGAATAGATATCGCTGTTTTTTTCATGTTGTTTTGGAAGTTGTTTGTAAATCTAGAGCGTGCTTTAACTTTACAATTGTTAAACATCAGAAAGTTGTAAATCAGAAATTATAGCTCTTATTAATTTACGAATTGTAAATAAAGTCTTTGAACCTATTTTTACAATATGCTATTGTTGGTTTATAGATACATACGGAAGGAAAGTTGAACATGAACATAGCATATATCAGAGTATCAACAGTTGAACAGAATGAAGCAAGGCAAGTTAATGTGATGAAGCAGTACAGAATAGATAAGGTGTATCAAGAAAAGGTGTCTGCTAAGAATACAGATAGACCCAAGTTACAAGAGATGTTAGACTTTGCACGAGAAGGCGATACAATTTATGTTGCAGACTTTTCACGATTAGCACGATCCACAAAGGACTTGTTAGAGCTAGTTGAACTATTAGAATCAAAAGGAGTTCAATTAGTATCCATTAAAGAGAATATTGATACTTCAACCGCAACAGGTAGATTGATGCTAAAGATGATTAGTGCCATTAATGACTTTGAACGTGAAAACATGCTTGAAAGACAACGTGAAGGTATTGCTATAGCTAAAGTAGCAGGAAAGTACAAAGGACGAAAAGAAGTATCAATCCCAGACTTCGACAAACAATATCAAAGATACATGAATAGAGAAGTATCAAAATCTCAGCTTGCAATGGAATTGGGTGTTTCAAGACCAACACTAGATAAGTTAATCAAGGAGCATCAAAAAGTGAGAGTTTAAAGGGACTTCCTTAAGGGAGCCTTTTTCTTTTATGGGTAGGGAGGTTATTTCCACTGAAAAACAAGGGGATCTAAAGGGAACAACGTGTAGTAGGTCTGTCCACACACCATCAAATGTTGTTGATTCGATGCGTCTTCATAATACATGAGAAAGCTTGTGCGTGCGAAAGGGATACATAAAAAGCAAAATTCTACTACTGCCTCCTATCATTCTCATAATATGGTAAAATATAGGCAAGTTAGGGGGGATTTTCAATTATGAAATCTATTGGTATAAGGGTTGAACCTTCTGAAATATACTATGTAATTTTAGAACGTGAAGATGATGGAGTAAACTTTAGCTTTTCACTACAAAAATTAGTTCTACCGAAAGCTTTAAATGATGATATTCCTAAACAGCTTTCTTTTATTCGCACAACATTATTCTCAATAATTTGTGAATACGACATTCAGTATGCTGGCTTAAAAACGACTGAAGGTTTAGCTCAAACAAAGAGTGTTTTTAGAATGAATATTGAAGGGGTTATTCAAGAGTTATTTGCAGATAGCACAATCAAAACTTATTTTGCGGGTACATACACTTCAATTGCGGCAAGAGTAAACAATAATAGTACAACTATTAAAGAAAGCTGTAAGGGTGAGAACAACATCTTAGGTATTGATATTTGGGACACTTTAAATCAAAAACATAGAGAGTGTGTCTTTTCTGCGTTAGCAGCAACAAATTATCAGATTGGAGATGGGGAATAATGATCAAAATAAATCATGTTAAACCTCACCTCTCTCTTGATAAATGGAAAAGAATTGGTGACGTAGAGGGGAAAAACTCAGAGGTTTGGATTGCAAGGGATACACAATTAGAGCAGGTGCTTATATTAAAGAAGATAACTAAGGAGTCTCTTGATCGACAGTCAGTTGAGGACTATTTTGCTGAAGCAAAAGTATTGAATACATCAAAACATCCGCATATAATGCCCATTTACTATTCTGCGGAAGATGATGAAAATGTATATATTACAATGCCTTACTATGCAAAAGGATCTTTAAACTCGTTGTTAAATGAACGTTTTTTAACCACTAGAGAACTTATAAGATATTCACTGGATTTTCTTTCTGGGTTATTGTTCATACATATAAAGGGACTTGTTCATTTGGATATTAAGCCTACTAATGTGATAATAGATGATACTAACAAGGCTCTATTAACGGACTTTGGGTTATCAATGTATCTAGATGCTAATGGATTTGCAAATCAAGGGATACAGTATGTAGCACATAGATCACCTCAAGCATATGTTACTACAAGTAAAACAGTACAAGATGATATCTATCAAGCAGGACTAACTTTATATCGAATGTGTAACGGAAATTCTGATTTCGAAAATCAATTTGAATTACTAAAATCAAGTTGTAATAGTAATGAAGAGTTCATAAAAAAGATACATAAGGGCGAATTTCCGAATAGGAAGTCTTATCTTCCTCAGATTCCAGCTAAACTTCGTAGAATAATTAACAAAATGTTGCATACAGATATAGATAAACGATATGAAGATGTCCTATCCATTCTCAATGATTTAAGTAAAATAGATGAGACAATGGATTGGAGATATGATATCATAGAAGAGGAACGTGCGTTCGAATGGACATTGGAGAACGATAGTTCAATTATTACCGTAAGAGTTGAAGAAAACCAAGGAAAATACTTGACTTCTGTTAAGAAATGTGTTAAGAGTAGTGAAAACACTCAAAATCAACCTAGATATAGTATGGCAAATGATACTTTGTTAGAAGCGTTCGCTCATGTTGAAACAGTCCTATCACAATACTCATAAAGGAGGTTAGTTATGATGTTTCGAGAAGCTAATGAGTTATCTAGAAAATATCTAGCGAATCCACATCAAGGTAAATCCTTTATAGAGCGGCTTAAATCCAATAAATCAATTGATCTTAGGAACAATATGGTTATTAAGGATTTGGGAAATGGGTATAGTGATATTAAGCCTATAGATGAAAATAAACGATTTTAATACGACTGTGACTTTCCACTTAACATGTGGGAGGTCTATTTCATTGCATTAACACTAAAGATACTTCCAGTGGGTTGATTACAAGGGCATGGCATTGACATACCTAGAAATCACTCCAAGCAACAAAACATGCATTAGAATTGCTTAAGACTCATACATACAAAGAAGTTGAATCAATGACTGGCATAAAGAAGCGAACACTGATTAACAGAAAGAATGAACTAGAAGCAAAGCAATTATAAGAGACTCCCCTATCCAAGGAGTCTCTTTTCTTTTGCGTTAGGTATGGGGGCGTATTTTCCACACTTTTGCACGCTTCAAATGGGGGATATACCCTATGTACCCTAATCCACACGTCACAGAAAATCCGAAACGATGAAAATGCTTATATTATTAATTGTATCAGATGCAGAAAGGAAATCTAATGAATGAAACCGCTGCAATCCTTTTTTTGTTTTCGAATATCTTTTGCAGGAAAGTTGAAAAGGAATGATGGGAATGGTATGCTGTAAAATTATTATATGAATGTATCATCACGGGAAACCCAAATCCAGAAACAATAGATAAAAATTACACTAATACACACAAAACTTATGAAGAAAGCATTATGCTTGTTAAGGCACAATCCTTTGAACACGCCTATTCTATTGCTGAAAAGAAAGCAAAAGATGAAGAACATGATTACCTCAACCCGTATGAAGAGACTGTAGAATGGAAATATGTTGATGCTTTAGATTGTTTTCATTTATTTGATGAAACTTTAAAAACGGGAACGGAATTATATTCACGTTTTTTTCGTGTTCCCAAAGATGTGCCAAGAGAGAAAGTTATTACCCTTTACTATCCAGAAACAGTTGAGGAAGATGAAGTAGACAAAAACTTCATTTTAAGGTATAGGGATTTTAATGCAAGACCAAACTCAACATAACAAAGAAGGCGATAAAAGTGGTGAATCATCAACAAGTAACTCATAAATTTAACATTGATAATATAGCAGGAAAACATGACGAACTTAATTTTTGTATTGACTATGATGGAAATTTGATAATGTTAACATCGACTAAAGAAAGTGGAAAATACTATCATTCGATTTTCCATGTTACAGAATGGGGGGTACAGTGTATAGTAGTTCCCCCTTCAAAAAAGGAGTTTCGTTATGCTCAGCCATTAGGGGAGAATTGGCTGCTTGTAAATTCCAGAGTAGATGATAAAAAAGCACATAATGCTTTTGTTTACAATGCAAGTGAATATTTGATATCTTCCTTTCATTTGGGCGATGGAATAGCAGATGTGCAAACCACCAAGAATGCCGAAATTTGGGTTAGTTATTTCGATGAAGGGATATATGGAGGTACTATTGGGGGAAGCGGATTACTTTGTTTTGACAAAAATGGAGAGGTAATATTTGATTTTATAAAATTTGTCCAAACTCCTAGTAATAATGAAATTCCCTTTATTGACGACTGTTACTCTTTAAATGTTTACTCAAATGAAACTGTATATTTGTATTACTATTCGGACTTCCCTTTACTGGAGTTACATAATAAGACTGATTATGAGATATTCAAACATAAAGCTTTTGATAAGTCACCAATTGCAGGAAGCCATGCTTTTTCAATTTGGGAAGGTCATATCCTTTTTGGACACGGATATAATGGTAAAGGGAAACTTCATCTTTACTCATTAAACAAAAAAACAACCAAGAGTTTTCTACCAGTGAATGAACAGAATGAAAAAATCAAATATTATTATGCAGTTGGACGTAAGGACAAAATGTTTTTAGTTTGTGAAAATGATGTGTATCTTGTTGATATTCGAGATGTAATTGAGTAGCAACATACAGTCTAATTACAGGTTTATCTTTTGTAAGAACAACTTGCTTAATTCCTATATAGGTGGAAAGCTTCTATAACAGAAATGCTCTTAATATCATCTTGTTGTAGCTGATACCACTGAATTAGGGCAGGCTTATAAGGAATGGAAAGTAGCTGGAGAAATCACTGTAGTTGAAGCAATGAAGAAATCAAATATGACTAAGGCTACATTCTATCGCAAGGTAAAGGAATATGAAGCAAGCTAAGGGACTCTATAGGGGTCTCTTTCTTTAATTTGATTGATATAAGGGGGCGTATTTCCCACATTTTTATTGGGTACATTGTGTGTATACACCCTATGTACCCTAATCTACACGTCACAGAAAATCCTATACGAGAAACATTGACTTTGAACCAAAGACAAATAGTATGGAAAAAACTCATCTATATTAAACTATGATATAATCATTTGGAATAAATAGTTATTAAGAGTAGAGGCAGGGACAAAAAAATGGCTTTTCAGACACCGTTAACAATAAAAAAAGTTGTTGAAAATATTCACAAAAAGAAATATCTTTTGCCAGCTATACAACGGGAATTTGTGTGGGGAACATACCAAATAGAGAAATTATTTGATTCGTTAATGCAGGGTTATCCTGTAGGCTCATTTTTATTTTGGAATGTTGAAAAAGAAAAAAGTAAAGACTTTCAGTTTTATGAATTCATTAGAAACTACAATGAAAAAAACAATCGTCATAATCCTTTAGCAAGTATAGATGGTGAAGAAGACATAATTGCCATATTAGACGGACAACAAAGACTGACATCAATGTATATAGCATTAAAGGGTACTTATGCTTACAAATTACCTAGAATGAGACGTGAAAATCCTTTAGCTTATCCAGAACAACAACTGTATGTGGATCTTTTAGGACCTTCACAAGATTTTGATACAATATATGACTTTAGATTTTTAACAATTGAAGAAGCTGAGGCTGAATATGAAGATGCTCATTGGTTCAAGGTAGCTGATATTCTAAACATTACTAATCCTTTTGAAATACACCAATATTTAATTAAAAACGGTCTGAGTGCAATTGAACAGGAAAAAGCATTATTTGCAAGTGAAACGTTACATAAACTTTATCAAGCAATCAATGAAACACCCAATGTTAACTATTTTTTAGAAGAAGAGCAAAATTTGGAAAAGGTATTAAACATTTTTATTCGTGTAAATAGTGGCGGTACAAAACTCAGTTACTCTGATTTGCTGTTATCGATTGCTACTGCACAATGGAGCAATCGAGATGCTAGGCAAGAAATTACCAGATTTGTTGATGAACTCAATCAAATTGGAGCTGGCTTTAACTTTAATAAAGACTTTGTTCTTAAGGCATGTTTAGTTCTTTGTGATTTTAAAGATATTGCTTTTAAGGTAGATAATTTTAATAAGGACGCAATGCTAAAAATTGAACAGAATTGGGATAATGTAAAAGAAGCGATTCGGTTATCAGTAAATTTAATTTCAAGTTTTGGATATAACCAAGATACCTTGACATCAAATAATGCAATTATTCCTATAGCTTACTACTTATTAAGAAAAGGCATACCTTACAACTTTGTACAATCTAAAAACCATCAAGATGACCGTAAATTGGTTAGGAAATGGCTAGTATTAGCATTATTGAAACAGGTTTTTAGTGGACAACCAGATAATGTGATCAGACCTATCAGGAAAATTATTTCTGAAAATTATAATCAATTTCCATTAGGGAAAATTGCTGAAGAATTTAAGGGTGGTACTAAATCATTTAGCTTTAATGAAGATGAAATCTATAATTTATTAACGTATGAATATGGTCAAAAGCATACATATTCGATACTAGCCTTACTTTATCCAAGTTTGGATTTTCGAAATAAATTCCATATAGACCATATTTTTGCCAAGAGCTTATTCACAAAAAGAAACTTATCCAAAAAAGGGCTTTCCCAAGATAGGGTAGAATTCTACTTTGAACATGTTAACTCAATCATAAATTTACAGTTGTTAGAGGGAATACCTAATATAGAAAAATCTGATAAAGATTTTGCGAAATGGATTAATGAAACCTACACAGACAATACCACAATAAATGATTATTTTACAAAGCATTACATTCCAAATGTTGATTTGAGTTTTGTGAATTTTGAGGAGTTCATCAAAGAAAGAAAAGAATTGCTGTTTCAAAAATTAAAATCACTTGTATAATATCCGTGGTGGATTACAAGAACTTACTTGTATCCACCATTTTTTTGGATTATTGCAATGATGCTATGGATGCATATCTCAAATTGCACTTCCGATTTGAAACATGATTCTTCTTCAATGATCTGATCAACTTAATAATATATCGATTTTATTAGGCTTTATGTTCCATACTAATATTTGGTTAACATTCAATAGCAATGGAGACCAGCTAATCTTCAGATATTTCCTGTTTCTGTTTGTATCAAACGTGCATATCGTTTAGTGTTTATAACTTACATTATGAACTTCTTCATCTCGATATATGCCTCCATATCAAATTTAAATCATGTCTAAAAAGTTACATATGAAATTTCGATATAAGGGGTGGGGAATCCTGCCTGTTCTACAAGTAGTAGCATATTAAAGAAATAGGTGATAACCTGTTTTAGAGTAGTGTACAATTAAATTGTTATGTTAAACTTTAGGAAAAAGAGAGGGGGTACAGTATGTCTAAGTTTAAAGAAGCTAAAGGGAAATTGTATACTAGTAATCCATCAGGCTTATCGAAGTTAGGTATTAAAGCTGAGATTTGGCAGATTACCAGGGCTGGTCATCGTTTGCCTAATACCCTATTAGTTAAGCACCTTTCCCCCTCTAAAGAACTCTTTCAAACGTTTGTAAAGGAGTGGAAAGGAAAACCCTACGATCAATGGTGGGATAAATACGAAAAGAGATTTTTAGAAGAATTAAAAACCGAAGAAAAGCTAAAAGGATTAAGAGAAGTATACAAACGATTACTTATAGGAGAAAATGTGGTTTTAGTATGCTTCTGTAATGATCATAGATTTTGCCATAGGAAACTGGTTGGAGAATTTTTCAAGCCTTTTGGAGTAGTAGCAGAAGAGTTAAATCCTATAACAACAGAACAATTATCGATCTTCAAGGAGGGGTCTTATGAGTAAGGTTTGTACAATTGGTTTTTCAAAAAAAAATTTACGTCAATTCGTCAATCTTTTAAAAGTAAACGATGTACAAAGACTCGTGGATACAAGATTAAATAATACCTCGCAATTGGCGGGGTATTCTAAGAAGGATGATTTGGAATACGTTATGGAGCTACATAATATCGATTATATTCATGAGCCGTCCTTAGCCCCAACTCAAGATATTCTAAAAGATTACAAGAAAAAACAAATTTCTTGGGAAAAATATGAAAAAGAGTATATAAAACTATTAAAAAAGCGTAAAATAGAAGAAAGAATTGATGAAATTTTTGGAAACAAAACCATTTGTTTATTGTGTAGTGAACATGAACCTCATCATTGTCACCGTAGATTACTCGCAGAATACCTTAAAGAACATCGTAGAGATATCAGCATAGCGCACTTAATTTGATTAAGAGGAGTTGTCTCTATGGAAGTAACTGTACTTGCTGTGACAAAGGCTTTTGGTCGATATTGCATTGCTGGAATGAAAAACGACGGCACATGGATACGCCCAATTCCCCAACCTTATGTTATCCCTCATGATGAAGACCGTTTTTGGACGAAAGAGCAACTGACATTCGACAACGAATTTATCCAAGTTGGCGATAAGATTGCCATCGAAGGTTATGCTCCCAAGCATCTTAGATACCCCAATCACTCAGAAGATTTCATAACAACAAGAATTAAGAAAGTAGGGCATTTAACTGTTGAAGAATTAATGGTATTTCTAGATAGATATGCGGAGGATTACATTGATTTTAAAAACACTGTTAATGGAAATAGTGGCAGAAGCTTGTGTTTACTTGAAGTTGATAGTTTTTATCACCGTATGACCCAATTCGATGGTAAAACTAGAATTACAATGGGTTTTAATCATGAACTGTATGATCTAGATAACCCTCGCACAAATGCTGGTGACTTCATTGTTAAAGATTGTCGGTGGGAAGATTTAATACTGAAAAATGCAGTCCCTGATATACAGCATAACAAGCTTTTCTTGTGCATAGGTTTAGCTACTCCATTCAAAGGTGTTGATTTTCCTATGGTAATTGGTTTAATGCCAGATTATGAAGTACCTGTCGCTATTAATAATTAATGTGTTTTTTTTACATTAGAAACACGTATAGTATACAGCCATATGTACCAAATTAAATCCATCTGGAAAGCAAATAGGCAAGTTATTACAATGAAATTTAGTACACTTTTTATTAGCTCTGTTCAGGCATTTAGCTTGAAGAAATAGATAACTCAAAATTAAAGCGGGTGCTATTTGCAACCGCTTTAATTTTTATTCCTTTTAAAATAAGAGTTAATAGGTGGAAATGCTACATGTTGGCTTTAACATTCGCCTTACTTATTTGAACATGACGGAGTGTTATTGCCATATCTTTATGTTTGAATATTCATTTGTAAACTAAACGGGTCACTGCTACCCAGATAATGCTAAACATAACTATAGATCCTTGAATTACAAATAATGAGAGTTTATAATAGGATATAAGTCAAACGGTCTAAGTTCGAAAAGTGACCGTTGTACTGAACGGAAGAAAAACAGCGGTATATATAGAGTTGGTGGCGAAAGCCATAGTAGTAAGCTAAGGCGTCGGTCGGGAGTTCGAATCTCTTCTGGAACGCTAACAGTAATAGAGCCAAAACCCTTGGTGAATGAGGGTTTTGGCTCTTTTTTTGAAAATCCTATGGGGAAAATCAGGGAGTCATATGTTTGGGAGTGGAATTCTTTTTAAAGGTATTTTTAAAGTGAATTCAATTTTGGACATGTTTAACGTTGGTAGATCGTTTGGCTGCTTCTACGACCTTATTTGTTATTTCACTAATGATGGGCAGGTTAGTTTAAGAAGATAATACTCTTATTATTTTGATTTCTATACAAATATCTTAGTGAGTTAGTTGAACAAGGCTTTATGTTTAAGGTCATAATTAAAAGAAATATTGCAAGTATCGGCTAAAGTACACTCTAAAGCTGAATCAGTCTTGGTTTTACAATCTGAGAAGATTTATGGTTCAAGGGCTAGTTAACTAGGAATTACAAAACCTTGTCATCAACGGTGCTAAAATACCCAATATCAGCGGTTTAAAATTCCCCAATAATAACAGATAATTGTCTCATCACTTAAGAGGGTTGGAGTGTATGAGACGATGCTGAAGACTGGGGAATTTTTTATGATAAGAGAATTACATCAAAAAGGATGGACAAAAACAGCTATAGCTGACGAGACAGGGTTTGATCGTAAAACAGTAAGTAAATACATAAATCAAGATCAATTACCTCAATCATCTAAGCGTAAGGTTAGGGAGAGTAAATTAGAAACATTTAAGCCTTATCTTCTTCAAAGAATTCAAGAAGGAACGACAAATTGCATGGTTCTATTTGAGGAAATTCAAGCCATGGGATACGAGGGGAAAACAACTATCCTCCGAGAGTTTATAAAACCCTATCGGGTTCAACCGAAAAAACAAGCCACTGTACGATTTGAAACAGCACCAGGAAAACAAGCTCAGATGGATTGGGCGGATGTAGGTATGTATGAAGTAGATGGTAAGCTTCAAAAAGTTTATGCATTCATCATGGTTTTAAGTTATTCCAGAATGAAATATGTGGAGTTTACAACAGATATGAAATTAGAAACACTAATGAAATGCCACATGAATGCCTTTGCTTACTTTAACGGTCTACCAGAACAGATTCTCTATGACAATATGAAAACAGTCGTCACGAAGCATAGTCCAGTAGAGATTCGATTTAATAGAACGTTTGAAGATTTTCTAGCCTATTATGGAATCATCCCAAAAGCATGTAAACCTCATCGTCCACAAACCAAGGGGAAAGTGGAAAGAACGGTTCTATATGTAAAGAATAATTTCTTCCAAAGAAAACATGAACCTACAATATACGCCTTAAATCATGATATCCGTATATGGCTTGATCAAACAGCGAATCAAAAGAAGAATCAAACAACTAATGAACCACCGGTTCAACGCCTACAACACGAACAAAGGTTTCTTCAGACTTGGGGAACAAAACCCCTCTTCCCGACTAGTCATTGGGAGATACGTGAAGTAAGCCGGGATTGTTTCATCTCTTATTTAGGCAAAAAGTATTCTGTCCCTTTCCGGTATGCGGGCCACAAAGTAAAGGTTAAAGTAACCTTGGATCATCAAATTGAAATCTATGATGAGAAGGAGTGCGTGGCTCAACACCCTATTTTAACGGGTAAAACGAGTGTTCATGTGAAGCTAGAGCATTATGAAGGATTACACAAAACAGGAAAAGAGCAGGAACATCAGAATCCCACTGGTTTGGCGGCCAAAGATTCTGGAAATGTCCCTACTCCTATTGTTGAAACACGTTCTCTAGCTTCTTATGCTGCTCTGGAAGAAGGTGATTCAATATGAAAAACCAACTCGAAGAGCAGCTAGAGAATCTTGGTTGGCAGGAAATAGCCAACCAATTAGATGATCTTTTAGAGAACGCTTCTAGAAATAATGTATCATATTTTGATTTTTTGCACACTCTTGTTTTGAGAGAAACTGAAGCTAGACAGGGGAATCTCTTGTCCAAGAGGATGAAGAGCGCCAAGCTTCCTTACATGAAGAACATCCATGATTTTGAGTATACGTTTCAGCCTAGTGTAAGTGAACAGCGTGTGAAGGAAACCTTGACTTGTAGGTACATCGCAAACGGGGAAAATAGGATTCTATTAGGTCCACCAGGTGTAGGAAAAACCCATTTAGCGATATCCTTTGCCGTAGAAGCTATTACACAAGGATACACTGCGTTATTTTTAACGGCTGATGAATTGGTATCAGAATGCCGAAAGGCAGAATCAAAAGGAACTCTCCATCGCTTAGTTAACAAATGGAGCCGCCCCAATTTACTCCTCATCGATGAGGTAGGATATTTTCCATTTGATGAACTAACAGCCAATATCTTTTTTCAGGTGGTGTCCAAACGATATGAAAATGGGGCAATGATCTTAACATCTAATAAATCATTTATTGAATGGGGAAAAGTATTTGGGGATGATGTTTTAGCTACAGCGATTCTAGATCGACTCCTTCATCACTCTGTCACTTTTAATATCAAAGGAGAGTCCTATCGCCTCAAAGAAAAGAAAAAGGCTGGAATGTTCCCAGCCAAAGTAACTGAGTAACCGATATAAATGGGGACTTTTATTCCGATGACAATGGGGAAAAATAAACCGACGTTGACAACCTTGTATCCTTAATCTGAAAAACATTAATAATGTATTAATAAAATAGAAAATGGTATTATTTACTAAGTTACTAGCTATTTGGGGAGGGAGAATATGAAACTAAAATTTGATCTACATTTACCATTTAAATTACCTATTCTAGATAGCCACAAAGTAGGTAGCTCATATCATAGTGCTGACTTTTTTATAGAATTTAATACTTTCCAGCAAGTTTCATATATAGAGGAAAGCGAAATGCCCCCTCTTACAAAAGAGGCCACTGTAATAACCATTAATTACTTACCTAAGAAAGACATTACAGAAAATTTACAGCATGACGAATTATTACGTATGACGGTCTTAGATTCTCTTCATTATATAAACAGGTTTCTAGACACTATAAGAGCATTTACCGGGTTAAACCATATTTACAATATAACAATTGCTGATTTACCTATTTTACTCCTGATAAATGTGGAAAATGAATTGTATTTATATATCACTCAAGCAGAAGAAATCACCAGGAACGAGGGTACCCTAAGTAAAGAAGAAATAGTAAAGGCTATTAGTACAATGAAGACATATGAAGATGCTCCTGATATTTATCTAGTCGATAAATTCTTTGGTTCAGCAAAAAATCATATATATAAAGAACAGTTTTTGGACGCAATAATAGATTTCCAAACTTCATTTGAAATTTTTATAAGAAATACACACCGCTTAATTTTAACTAAAAATGGTGAAAGCGAAAATACTATTACCGATGCATCAAAAATACCCTTTAGGAACGTAATTGAACACCATTTAACCAAGTATTTAAAAACCAATCTAAATTTTCAAAATCCAGGAAAAATTAATACATGGTATAACAATCTATATAAGCTAAGGAACCAAATAGTACATCAAGGGCGTATAGATATTAGTGGAGAAGAAGCATACGAAGCATACGATTCATATGTAAGCGCTAGAAATTTTATTAGTGATAAGTTAGTTGCTGAAGGATTTCTTGACGCTGAGGGTAGAGTAGACCTAGGTATATTTAAAAAGAATGTTAAAGGTTCCATCAATCAGGAGGATGTAATAAAAAGGTTAAAAGATCTTGGTATTATTGATGAAGGATTAGAATTTCGGAACCCTACTGTCAAAAATTTATACTCGTCAAGCTGAAGGCATAGCTTCTGCAAAGTCACAAGGTAACAACTTGGAAGACCTAAAACATCTATAACAATAGAATATTTGAGCAAGCATACAAGGAATGGAAAGAAGGAAATATCAGATTAACTGTGACGTGGTAGTGGTGTACCGTACCTACCTATGGGGATGGGAATCGTACAGGGCTGGGTTGCTACTTGGAAAATTCACACTATATTTTCAAAACCTTTACTGGTAAACAATGGAAATTACAAAGGGGACTAATATAACTAACAGTAAACAGCCACTAAGCACCATGCAGAGAAACGGCCTACAACGAATCGAAACTTCTTTTTATGGACTTTCACCCTACTAAATGTCATACTGCAAGCCCACAGGTAAGGGGGTGGTTCACTGTATAATTACTTAATATCACTGTATACAAAGGTTCTATAAAATAGATATACCGGAACTTTCCGACTCAAAATCGTGTTTAAATCATATGAAGTGAGCGTTCTCTATCTAGTAAGGGGACGTTTTTTTTCTGTTGGGAATCTAGGAGGTTCATAACAGTGAAAGGTAGTATCAAGAAAGACAAGAAAACAGGTAAGTAAGAAGGAAGCAGAGCGAGTTGTTAGTGGATTTCTAAATGATGAAGGATAAACCAAGTTTCTTCCTTAACATGAATCAATCATAGACAAACATCAAGAAATATGGTATATTTTTCATCATAGAAAAATAGTTTCGGATGGATAAAGAAGATACAGCAAAAGCCTTTAACGCCAATCAATGAACAAATGTTAAAAATGATGATGATGCAAATGGGTATGAAACCTTCCCAGAAAAAAATCAATCAAATGATGAGTGCTATGAACAAGCAGCAAACAAAATAATATTTGTTTAGATGCTTGTTTTACTTCAGCAAAAAAACCGCCTTTCCCGGATTATATCCTAGTGAAATGGCGGTTTTTTTCTTGCATCCAATAAAGCACTCACTCCATTTTTCGGGATGAAAGTAGTGTATAGCATCAGGCGAACTTGAAACCAGCTACCATTGCTCGTCACTTTATGGCAAGATGCTAAGGTTTCTAATGTAAATGAAGTTGAGAGTGGGGAGGATTGTTGTTTTAATTTGATTCAATGGATGTTTTATAATATGAGGACTAAAAGTGCTTACGAAATGAAAACCTGACAGCTCATAACTGGATTGTGTTAAAGTCTTTTGAATCGATAATTTCTTTTGATAAAGGTTATTTAGCGTAAGGGAACTTGATGTGAATTAGAAGTATGTTTATTCCACTTTGATATATTTGTATTTAAATTAAGAAGGTAATCAAGTTCCTGGCTTTTTCTTACAGTAACTGGAGAGGACAATCCGTATTTCAATCCTGCTTCAATCATTTTACCTCTATGCGTTTTAATCATTTCACATAATAAAAGAACAGTCATTGCTAAATCCTCATTTCAAAGGTATTTATAATATATATCGGTATGTTTTATGGGGCATTAATATAGTTTTTACAATTTTTTGCAGATACAATAGGTGAATTAACAGCCGAAAGGTCTAGGGGAGAATGGATAAAAAGAACACTTTTCATTCAGCCCTTAAACCGGATGCCTTTTTAACCGCCCAGCTTTGATGTTCGTGTGTTAATGCTTTTACAGCATCTCTTGGATTTGTCCATTCGAGGATATGGTCTTTTTCAATAGGATCGCATAATTTCACTCCTAATTCACACAAAAAGAAATTCCCAACCCCCAAGTAGTGTGCAGAATACCTTGTTGAATAATGATAAAGCTGTGCTTTTCCAATATGTTCACCGATTATAATGGAGTAGCCCATTTCCTCTAAAATCTCTCTTTTAAGAGCGTCTACAGGGGTTTCGTTTACTTCAATTCCGCCTCCTGGCAAAAAAAACCTATCCTGTATCCGGATAATTGCGATTTCATTTTTGTTGTTAAATATTAACCCATAGCTTCCTTCGCGTTTAATATAATCGATTTTCGTCTCTTTGGTGCCAAAAGTTTGCATATGAATCATGCAGCTCCCTTGATCTTTTTTTTACATAATATCTCATATTTTTAATCAAAACAATTTTTTGCCTTTGAGTATTCCTGTAAATTACTTCCTGCAATAGAAAGCTCGTTTATAGCCTGTTGAATTTGCTAAATTTTTTTTTGTTTTTTAGCTTCTTTATAACTGATATAGCCAAATAAACTGCAAACTATGATAGGAACTCCGCAAAATAAAGCTGTTTCAGATACCAGGCCTTTTGGGTACCCGCCGATCATAAGAAAAAAATAGCCCGCTACGATTATGCATAAGAAAATAGCCATGGCTGCAAGAAGTAGTGGGCTGCCAATAAAATTTTTCACTTCTTCACTCCTAGCAATTATTATAGAATTATATATAAGTTTTCCTGAATGAGAAAATTTATGTTCCAATAAATAGGGAATTTCCTGTGGGTTCTGGAGGGCCCTAACCTGTAACGCTGATTCCCTGCCTGAGCCGAGCGGATCCATTCAGATAATATAAAATGCAAAATTAACAATATATTTTAACGAAGCCTTTGGATTGCAAAACCTTTCTGAGGAGAAAAAATGAATAAAGGGGAGGGTTGAGAGAGAGAAAAAAACTCATTACGAACGAAGGCAAAATTAATTAAAAAAATATTTAATGATGGTATGAAGCAATCATTTGTGGGGAAGAGGAATAAATTATGTAGGTGCACTTTGATATTTAAAAATAAAAACCTGTAAGCATTCATGGAATTATCCTAAATTCTATAAAATATCAGACTGCATTTGCTTTGAAAAACGTCTGGTCATATTGATTTAGCAGCCGGTCAAGTTCCTGACTGTATTTAAGTGTAATATTTGAATTTAAACCATTCTTAGAAACGATGAAAATAAGCTCTGTTCGTTTTTCTTCAATTAAATCAAGGAACTCTTTTTTGTTCACAGCTGTTTTTCCTTTCTGAAACCCAATGAAAATCTTGGGACATAGTATGTATTGTAATTGTAAATAATGTATGATTATTACAATTATAATGTTTTGTGGTAATTAATTCAAATGGTTCTAATCGATAAATTATAAAATATATAAGAAATATAATTGTTTAAATAAAAATATTTATAAAGTAAAAAATCAGTCATGCTATATTTTAAAAATGTTAGTTATCTTTTGGTCTATCGTTTGTTAGAATAGTAATATATTGCTAATAATAGGAGTTGGCTGAATTTTGGCAGATGTTAATTTTTTTCTTGCGTTCGGTGCTGGAGTTTTAAGCTTTATTTCTCCTTGCTGCTTGCCTTTATACCCAGCTTTTCTCTCTTATATTACAGGAATGAGTGTCGGGGAGATAAAGTCGCAAAATGTTATGCTTCATAAAAGAAGTTTTCTGCATACCTTGTTCTTTTTAATTGGTTTTTCATTGGTCTTTCTGGCAATTGGTTTTGGGACATCTATGCTTGGTAATTTTTTCACTCAATATAAAGATTTAATACGCCAGGTAGGGGCAATCATCATTATTTTTTTTGGACTAGTCATAATTGGTGTTTTTTCTCCCTCTTTTCTGATGAGAGACAAGCGATTTGAGTTTAAAAACCGCCCAGGCGGACTTATAGGTTCTGCACTAATTGGTTTAGCTTTTGCTGCAGGATGGACGCCATGCACGGGACCTATTTTAGGATCTGTTATTTATATGTCAACAAGTAATCCCGGTTCTGCATTAATTTACATGATTGCTTACATTCTTGGCTTTGCCATTCCGTTCTTTATTCTTTCCTTTTTTATCGGAAAGATGAAGTTTATAAAAAAATACAGCAGTTCTATTGTCCGAGCGGGGGGATACCTCATGATCGTGATGGGTATTGTACTGTTTTTTGACTGGATGACAAAGGTATATATGGTTTTCACAATGATATTTGGAGGCTTTAAAGGATTCTGATATCTTTGAATTATGTATGGCATGCGGAGTCTAATGAGGAATTTATTGAAAATATTCCTTGATTCGGATATATTTAACATTGGGTTTATTGCGGGCCTAACGTGCCTTTCGAATAAATGTGTATATAATACGAGTTTTACACTAAATAATAGATTGTGTTTTTTGTTGTATTAAAGGAGGATCCGGCAATGGCCAGAATATTAATAGTCGATGATGCAAAATTTATGAGAATCACCTTATCCAATATTTTAACTAAAGCAGACCATGAAATTATCGGAGAAGGGGAAAATGGCAGAGAAGCTGTAAATCTGTATCGTGAATTGCATCCTGACCTGGTCACTATGGACATCACTATGCCGGTAATGAGCGGACTTGATGCTGTAAAAGAAATTAAAAGTGAGTTTCCTGATGCCAAGGTTATTATGTGTTCCGCTATGGGACAGCAAAAAATGGTAGTTGAAGCTATAGAAGCAGGGGCAAAAGATTTTATTGTAAAGCCGTTCGATGAAAACCGGGTGGTGGAAGCGATTAGCCGGGTTCTGGATTAAACCGTTTAGAATACTAATCGGTTTTCATTATATCTTGGAATACAAGAAACAATTATTTTGTTTCTTGTATTATCTATTATATAATTAACATAGACACTATTTATAAAGAGGTTCTGTTTAACCCTTTATGTTGATTTTGGTTCATGGCATTTGGCGCAAAAGGCGTTACACACTTTATATGCAAAATATAGAGCACAAGCCTTCCGCAAAAAGTGTGCACATGAAGCGGAAATCTGCTGCAAGATAAACAAAGCCTATAAAAAAGGATGATAATAGGTGCTATATATTTCATCAGGATTTGCAATTGTCATGGCGATCATGGTTTTGGTCATTAGGGTGAAGGCGGCCAAAAAGCCAACTAATATAAGAAAAATCATTTTACCGCCTATATTTATGAGCACGGGAGCACTGATGTACCTTGTACCTGAATTTCGATTAACAAAGAATGAAATATTGGAAGCGGTCGTTTTTGGGGTGCTGTTTTCATTTTTGCTGATAAGAACCTCCAACTTTGAAGTTCGCGCTGACCAGATATACCTTCAGCGCTCAAAAGCATTTATTTTTATCTTGGCCGGCCTTGTTGTAGTAAGAATCATTGCAAAACTTGTGCTGAGCTATAGTATAGATGTGGGCCAGCTTAGCGGTATGTTCTTTTTGCTGGCATATTCAATGATAGTTCCCTGGAGGATTGCGATGTTCCTGCAATACAGGAAAGTCAAAAATGAACACATGCTGAAACCGAAAATCCTATAAACCCGCTGATTGCGGGTTTTTTGATATCGGTCCAGACTAAAAGAATAATTATATTGGAGGTTTTGGAACTATGACTGAAATTATCTTAAATGATGTGCATATTAAAGCTGAGAATTTTAAAGCAGAAAAGGCTGGAAATCAAAAAGGAGAAAAAGAACTTAGTAAAATAAGTTTTAGCTTTAAAGTTTCGAGCAGTGAATATCACGATATTACTGTACTCCTATATGGTCTTAACTTTAACGTGTGCGTTCCGGAATTTGATATGGAATTTCCCGCTACCATCCTTAATTATTCAACATCCATTACCAATTTATATAAGGAAAATGAGGTTGGCGATTTCAGTCTAGAATTAATAGAGATAACAGAGTAGAGGTGTAACACAAATATGTTATCTCTATATATAATGTGGTACTAAAACATTGTTTTGACAATCTTTTCCTTAAACGAACATTCTGTGCATTTCGCTACGATTTCCAATGCGTCTTCACTTAATGAATGGAGGGTTTCTTTTTTGCAGTTTTTACAATATCTCTTTTCAGTAAACTCTTTCACCAAAAGGACTCCTTTCTAAATGCTCAACATCAAAATCAACTCAGTTTATCTATTTATTGTACCCTTAATTTTATGCATTAACATTTTCTGCGAAAGGATTCATAAGAGACAAAAAAAGAGTTGACTTTATCCGGAGATTCAAGTAATGTTAAAAAGCTGTCAACGATAACTGATTAACAAATGATTTTTGCAGATTGTTGATTAAAACATTGCTCTTTGAAAACTGAACAAAACTAAGCGCCAACGTTTTAAAATAGTGAGCATACACTCTAAAAGCAAATGAGCAAGTCAAACATTTCTTCGGAGAGTTTGATCCTGGCTCAGGACAAACGCTGGCGGCGTGCCTAATACATGCAAGTCGAGCGAATGGATGGGAGCTTTCTCCCTGAAGTTAGCGGCGGACGGGTGAGTAACACGTGGGCAACCTGCCTGTAAGACTGGGATAACTTCGGGAAACCGGAGCTAATACCGGATACGTTCTTTCCTCGCATGAGGAAAGATGGAAAGACGGTTTCGGCTGTCACTTACAGATGGGCCCGCGGCGCATTAGCTAGTTGGTGAGGTAATGGCTCACCAAGGCCACGATGCGTAGCCGACCTGAGAGGGTGATCGGCCACACTGGGACTGAGACACGGCCCA